>QVIN01000010.1 GCA_003416985.1 Duganella sp. BJB480
TACTCACCCGTTCGCCACTCGCCGCCAGGTTGCCCCGCGCTGCCGTTCGACTTGCATGTGTAAGGCATGCCGCCAGCGTTCAATCTGAGCCAGGATCAAACTCTTCAGTTTAATCTCTGTTTATTTGACACTTTCGTGTCACCGTCATTGCTGACGGGTCGCTCACTCAAAATACTGACAGGCCACTATTTTCATAGCGCCTATTTCATTACTTCTTGTGAACATTTGATATTTTAAGTATCAGCGAAACGAGTTCGCTGTGCACTTCCATCAAACGTCCACACTTATCGACTGTTAATTTTTAAAGAACTTTATTCGGTACTGCGTTTGCTGCGAAGCGTTGTGTCCGTCAGCGAAGAAGAAAGAGTATGAAGCGTTTAGATCGTTTCGTCAACCCCTTCTTTTTTTCCCCACCTAACTCAGCAACGTGTGCTGTGTTCTGCGAGGGGGCGAACTATAGCAAACGAAAATGGATTCCGCAAGTGCTGCGCCGCAACGCGTGGCCGCCCTTCCTCTCTCTCCGCCTCCCATCCCCGTTATTCTGCAGACTGTCGCATGGCATTGGCTCTCATGCTTCCAATCCCTTACAGTTGCATCGTCCCAATAGCTTTGTCCAACAACAGTTGATCGCTAAGCTACACTTGCCGCTTGCACGACAATTCATAGAACGAAAGCCTCACATGTTTCCGATGCCTAAAACCCAAGACACCCTGAAAACCGCCGGCGCCTGGCTGCACCGCGGTTTCGATGCGACCGCTACCTGGGTTACTCAACTGTCGTGGTGGAAGTTCCTGGTCTTCGCGGTGTTGACACTGATTGCCGGCTCCATCCTGCAGGACGAGCTGTTCTCGTCCAGCCCGGACGAAGAAGTGGTGATCAAGAACGACAAGCATCCCAAGCGCAAAAACGGCGACACCAATATCCTGATCGACGACAGCGGCATCCACTTCAACCCGCGCGGCAAGATCCGCAACAAGGATGCCGACAAGTCCGATAAGAACGACTCCTCCGATTCCAGCAACGAAGACAGTAATTCGCCCCACGTCCCGCCGGTAGCCCCTCCAGCCGAACCCGCCGACGCGGCGCCTGCCGCGCCGCCAGCCCCTCCGGCCCCGGCCGCCAAACCGGGCAAGCCAGGCGCGGCATCCGTCCCTGCCCTGCCCACCCTGCCGGGCGAGGAAGTCCACATCGACCTGCCGCCGCAGATCGGCGAAGAGCTGTCGAACGCCATCGAAGAAGCGGTTGACGACGCCGCCGAGCAGAAGGTCACCCGTTACCACCGCCAAGCCTCGACCTGGTTCAAGAGCTTCGTCTCGCTGCTGGTGCTCGCGCTGTTCGGCACCAAGGCCCTGATGGGCGGCAAAAAACGCGCCGAAGCCGAAACGCTGACCGCCAACGCCGCCGTCGAACGCGAATCCATGCAGCGCCAGCTCAGCGAAGCGAAGATGCAGATGATGCAGGCCCAGGTCGAACCTCACTTCCTGTTCAACACCCTGGCCTCGGTCGAGCACCTGATCGAAACCGACCCGCCGCGCGCCTCGGCCATGCAGCGCAGCCTGATCAAATACCTGCGCGCGGTGCTGCCGCAGATGCGCGACAACGCGCTGATCACCAACCTGGGCCGCGAAGCCGACATGGTGGTGGCCTACCTGAACCTGCTGAAAATGCGTATGGAAGAACGCCTGACCGTCGACTTCGACATTCCCGACGGCCTGCGCACCGCGGCCTTCCCGCCGATGATGCTGCAATCGATGGTGGAAAACGCCATCAAGCACGGCCTGGAAGCCAAACCCGAGGGCGGCACGCTGAAAGTGCGCGCCGACGTGGCCCACAACAAACTGCGCGTGATTGTCACCGACAACGGCCTCGGCTTCGGCGCCGTGCCCAGCGATGGCACCGGCCTGGGCCTGATGACCATCCGCGAACGCCTGAAACTGCTGCACGGCGACCAGGGCCAGTTGCTGATCGCCGCCAACAGCCCGAGCGGCGTCATCGCCACGATCGAAGTGCCGTACCAGCTGTCCAAATAAGATCGATTGATTATTACAGCGATTCGTTGAATAATTAATTGTTTAAATAATTAACATTGCAGAACACACCCACATGCCTACAGCAATCATTGCCGACGACGAACGTTTGATGCGCGACCAACTGCGCATGCGCCTGGGCCAGGTCTGGCCCGAGCTGGAGATCATTGGCGAAGCCAAGAATGGCGACGAGGCGATCGAGCTGGTCGACCAACTCAAGCCGGACTTCACCTTCCTCGACATCCGCATGCCCGGCAAGACCGGCATGGAGGCGGCCACGGTCATCGGCAACAAGAGCCACATCGTGTTCGTGACCGCCTACGACGCCTACGCGGTCGAAGCCTTCGAACGGGGCGCGGTCGACTACGTGCTCAAACCGCCCGAGCAGGAGCGTCTGCAGATCACGGTCGACCGTCTCAAGACCCGCATGAGCAAGCCAGGCGCGGCCGCCGACGTCAACGCCAGCGTGACGGCCATGCTGTCGCAACTGGCGGAAAAGATCACCGCGCCCAAGCCGACCTATCTGCAATGGATCCAGGCCAGCATCGGCCAGGACCTGCGCATGATCCCGGTCGAGGAAATCCTGTTCTTCCGCTCGGACGAAAAGTACACCTGCGTGCAGACCGAACGCTACGAGGCGCTGATCCGCAAGCCGGTGCGCGACCTGGCCGAGGAGCTGGACCCGGCGCTGTTCTGGCAGATCCACCGCGCCACGCTGGTCAATGTCAACGCCATCGAGGGCGTGACGCGCGACATACGCGGCCGCCACCTGGTCATGATCAAGGGCAAGCCGGACAAGCTGGAAGTGAGCCGCAGCTTCCTGCACCTGTTCAAGCAGATGTAATACCGCCGCCGACGTCCCGCACGTCTGCGGCATATCAAACCCTAGCCACGCGCTTGCTTTAGTGTGAATCCACGCGGCCGCCGGCCGCATGGAGGCGCGCATGGGTCGAACCCGATCACTACTGTTACTCACGGGCGCCATCGCGCTCGCCAGCCGGCTGTCCTGGCGCATGGGCTGGCAATGCGCGCGCACCGCCGCCGCCCACAAGCGCAGCCGAGGCATCATCCAGCACGCCAACGACGCCATCATTTCCACCGACGAGCGCCAGCGCATCCTGCAAGCCAACCCCTCGGCGGCCGCCATGTTCGGCACCACGGTGCAGGCGATGGAAGGCGCGCCGCTGCAGCAATTCATCCCGCGCGACCAGCGCCTGAGCAACGAACCGACCTCCACCCGTTACTTCGGCAGCACCGGCATCCGCCTGCGCATGAAAGGCCGCCGCGCCAGCGATTATGCGGTGACAGGGCTCAAGGCCGGCGGCCAGCACTTCCCGCTGGAGGGTTCGATCTCGTCGCTGGCGGAAAACGGCCACCGCATCTACACCATCATCCTGCGCGACATCACCGAGCGCAAGCTGGTGCAGGAGCAGCTGGAACAATCCTACTCGCAGCTGCGCGAGCTGTCGGCCGCGCTGCAGACGATACGGGAAGAGGAACGCAAGCACATCGCCCGCGAACTGCATGACGACCTGGGCCAGCTGCTGGCGACGCTGCGGGTGGATCTGGCGCTGCTGCAACAACAGCATAACAACGATGCGGCGGCCCGCAAGCTCCAGGCCGGCATGGACGAGCTGCTGATGTCGGCGATCACGTCGCTGCGGCGCATCGCCAGCAATTTGCGGCCGCGCGCGCTCGATGAGGGAGGCTTGTATTTTGCGCTGGAGAGCCTGCGCCAGGAGTTCGTCGCGCGCTACGGCATCGCCTGCACGCTGGACGCGAATGAAGAGGACTTGATACTGGACGACGCCTACAGCACGGCCATCTTCCGCATTGCGCAGGAAGCGCTGACCAACATCACCCGCCACGCCGAGGCGAGCAAGGTTATGCTGTCGCTGCACCGCGTCGACGGGCAGCTGAAAATCACCATCCACGACGACGGCCGCGGCATCGCCGAAAAGGACATGGACAAGGCATCGTCCTTCGGCCTGATCGGGATGCGCGAACGCGTCTGGGCACTGCATGGCGACATCTCCATCGTCAGCGATGGCGGCACCCGGATCACGATCCGGCTGCCGTTGCCGCCCCAGGAAAACGCCGCCTGATCCCGCTTAGAACGCGTGACGAATGCCGACGTTGAAGGCCTTGTCGCCGCTACCAGCTTCGTTGTTGTTACCAACGGTGTAGCCGGCGCCGTTCTTGTTCTTGATCTTGGCGTAGGCGACATACATGCCGGTACGCTTCGACAACGAGTACAGGTAGCCCAGCGCCCACTGGTCGGCGTCCTGGTTGTTGACGGTCTTGTCGTTCTTGCGGATGTACGAAGCCATGATGGTGCCACTCGGAGCGACCGGCACTTGCACGCCGATCAACAGGTCGTTGCTGTCGATGCTGGCTTTTGGCGCCACGGCGTAACCGTAGGCGTTGGCCACCGGCAGTGCCGCGCTGTTCACGCCCTTGTCCGCGCCGTAGGCGAAGAAGGCTTTGACGACCTGGAAGTCGTAGTTGATCGCGAACAGGGTGTTGCGGCCGGTGTCCTGCAGCTTGGCAGGGGTCGCGCCGACGGCGGCGGTGTCGTTGTTGCGGTTGTTGTACACCAGGCGCGCGTTCAGCGGGCCGTTGGCGTAGTTCAGGCCGAAGCCGAACTGGCGGCCGGCGGTCGAGCTGCCAGCCTGCTCGCCCAGCGAGTACAGGCCGTCGGCGCTGAAGCCTTCCATCACCGGGGTCGAGTAGACCAGGGCGTTGCTGGTGCGGGTGTTCGCGCCGGCGGCTGGGAACAGGTTCTTGATGCTGCCAGCGTAACCGGCGCCGAATGGGTCGGCGACCTGGCTCATGGCGTTGTACAGCATGGTGTATTGACGGCCGATGGTCAGGGTGCCGGCATCCTTGCTCTTCAGGCCGACGAACGACTGACGGTTGAACAGCGCACTGTTGGCGTTGTCCAGCGAGCCATCGTCCACTTTCAGGCCGGTTTCCAGGGTGAAGATGGCCGACAGGCCGTTGCCCAGGTCTTCAGTACCGCGGAAGCCCAGACGGGACTGGCCGCCGATACCGCTGGTGACTTTGGTCACGCTGCCTGCAGCGCCGCCGCGCTCGCTGACCAGGCCGGCATCAACCAGGCCGTAGATCGTGACATTCGATTGAGCTTGTGCTTGAGCTGCGAAACCGCCGATGATCATTGCTACCAGAGTAAGTTTTTTCACTTGATGTTCTCTACTTGAGGTTGGAAGAAGTAATTGCATGTAATGAATCTACGGGGCGAATAATGCCTATTAATTACTTCAACAATGTGACATTGACCATTTGTTGTAAATTGGCACCAAGATAAAAAAAGCCGCTCAAGGCGGCTTTTAGGGGCGGCGCTTATTTCAAGCGGCAACTGAGCAGGTAGTAATACTCCAGCCGCTCGACGCGGATCTGCCGCGCCGACGTGGCGAAGCGCTTGCGCAGCGTGCTGTCGGTCAGGTAGTTCTTCATCACTTCGTAGCGCTGGCCGTCGTCGGCGGTCAGGATCTGGAAGGTGTTGCCTTCCAGGTCGGTGCGGGCGAAGACCATGCTGTTGCCATCGACATAAGACTCGTCCAGCAGCACCAGCAACACATCCTTGCCCAGCTTGGCGCGCAGGGTCTTCAGGTACTTTTCCTGATCTTCACGCTTGACGTGCGCCCACAGGCCGGCCGCGAACACCGCCGTGTACTTGCCCTCCAGGCCGTCCGGCAGGTTGAAGGCGTCCATCACGCCGAAGGTCACCACATCCTCGTCCAGGCCACGGGTTTCGGCCAGCGCGATCATTTCCGGCAGCAGGTCGGTGGCATGCACCGATTCCGCCACTTCGGCGATCAGGTCAGTCCAGTAAGCGGTGCCGCAGGCCAGCTCCAGCACCTTGTGGCCCTGGAACAGCTCGGCGACCATTTCCTGCAGGTCATCCAGATCGTCGAAGCGCTCTTCCTGCGCATAGACCTGGTCATAGTTGTCGGCGTTGACGGCATAAAATTGTGCCAACTGATTGGTAATCATGTCTTACTTTCTAATTTACAGTTCGTAGTGTTCTTTTTCACCGCTCATGGCCTGCTCGATCAACTTGCGGTTGAGCGTAGGCGCCAGCAGTTCAATAAAGGTGTAGATATAGCTGCGCAGATAAGCCCCGTGCTTGACCGCCACCCGCGACACATTCATGCCGAACAGGTGGCCCACAGGGATGGCGCGCAGGTTCTTGTCGCGCTCGGCATCGAAGGCCATGCCCGCTATGATACCAATCCCCATGCCCAACTCCACATAAGTCTTGATCACGTCGGCGTCGATGGCTTCCAGCAGCACATCCAGCTTCAGCCCGCGCAGGGAGAAGGCATGGTCGATCTTGCTGCGGCCGGCAAAGGCGCCATCGTAAGTGATAATCGGGAAAGCGGCAATTTCTTCCAGCGTCACCTGCCTGGATTTGAGCAAGGGATGGTCCGGCGCCACCACCACCACATGTTCCCATTGATAACATGGCAAAGTTATCAATCCAGTCACGCCGGCGATGGATTCGGTGGCGATGGCCAGGTCGGCCTGGTCGCGCTGGACCATCTCGGCGATCTGCTGGGGGTTGCCTTGCAATAAAGACAATCGCACCTTGGGAAACTTCAGCATGAAGGCCTGCACCACTTTCGGCAGCGTGTAGCGCGCCTGCGTGTGTGTGGTGGCGATGGTAAAACTGCCGCTGTCCTGCGCCGCATATTCCTTGCCGATGCGCTTGAGGCTGTCGATCTCCTGCATAATAAGCTCTACCGATTCCAGCACCAGCCGCCCCGGTTCCGTCAGGCCGCGGATGCGCTTGCCGTGCCGGGTGAAGATATCGACGCCCAGCTCCTCCTCCAGCTCGATAATCGCCTTGGAAACGCCGGGCTGCGACGTAAACAGCGCCTTGGCGGCATCGGTCAGGTTGTAGTTCTGGCGTACAGCTTCGCGCACGAAGCGCAGTTGGTGAAGGTTCATTGCAGGTCCGGGCCCATCATAAATTATTAACGTGCATGCTTATACCCAATACGTATATAAGCAAATAAAGACTAAGTCGTATGGAATAAAGACGAAGTTTATTACTATTAGCGCTAGTTTGGGGGTTCTAGCAAGCGACTATCTAGGAAGAATATGTATCAATACGACCAATATGACCATCTCATCGTCCGCGAACGCATCGCCCAGTACCGGGACCAGGTGCGCCGCCGCCTGTCCGATGAGCTGACCGAAGCCGAATTCCTGCCGCTGCGCCTGCAAAACGGCCTGTACATGCAGCGTCACGCCTACATGCTGCGCATCGCCGTGCCCTATGGCCTGCTGGCATCGAAGCAAATGCGCATGTTCGCGCAGATCGCCCGCAAGTACGACCGCGGTTACGGCCACTTCACCACCCGCCAGAACATCCAGTTCAACTGGATCGAGCTGGAACAGACCCCGGACATCCTGACCGACCTGGCCTCGGTGGAGATGCACGCCATCCAGACCTCGGGCAACTGCATCCGCAACACCACCTCCGATCCGTTCGCCGGCGTGGCCGCCGACGAGATCATCGATCCGCGTCCCTACGCCGAGGTGCTGCGCCAGTGGTCCACCTTCCACCCTGAATTCATCGCCCTGCCGCGCAAATTCAAGGTCGCCATCAACGGCGCCGTCGAAGACCGCGCCGCCATCGCCGTGCACGACATCGGCCTGACCGTGGTGCGCAACGACGCCGGCGAGATCGGCTTCAAGTTCATGGCCGGCGGCGGCATGGGCCGCACGCCCATCCTGGGCAGCGTGATCCGCGACTTCCTGCCATGGCAGCACCTGCTGACCTACACCGAAGCCGTGATGCGCGTGTATAACCAGTACGGCCGCCGCGACAACAAGTACAAGGCCCGCATCAAGATCCTGCTGAAGGCCATCGGCGTCGAGGAATTCACCCGCCAGGTCGAAGCCGAATGGGTCGACCTGAAGGACGGCCCGGAAACGCTGACCGTCGAAGAGATGCAGCGCGTGATCGACTACTTCCAGCCGCCCGCCTACAAGCAGCTGGACGACAGCGACGTGGTCGCGGCGCACGCGGGCAACAAGGCCTTCGCCAACTGGGTCAACCGCAACGTCAAGCCGCACAAGCAGCCCGGCTACGCCGCCGTGGTGCTGTCGCTGAAGAAGACCGGCGTACCGCCGGGCGACGCCACCGCCGAGCAGATGGACTTCATGGCCGACCTGGCCGACCGCTACAGCTTCGGCGAACTGCGCGTCACGCACGAGCAGAACATCGTGCTGGCCGACGTCGAGCAGTCGCAGTTGTACACGCTGTGGGAACAGATCAAGGCCAAGGGCCTGGCCACGCCGAACATCGGCCTGCTGACCGACATGATCTGCTGCCCGGGCGGCGACTTCTGCTCGCTGGCCAACGCCAAGTCGCTGCCGATCGCCGCCGCCATCGCGGAGCGCTTCGACAATATCGACTTCCAGCACGACATCGGCGAGATCGAACTGAATATCTCCGGCTGCATCAACGCCTGCGGCCACCACCACGTCGGCAGCATCGGCGTGTTGGGGGTCGACAAGGACGGCAGCGAATGGTATCAAGTGTCGATCGGCGGCGCGCAGGGCAACAACGCCGCCATCGGCAAGATCATCGGACCATCGTTCTCCGCGCTGCAGATGCCGGAAGTGATAGGCCGCCTGCTGCACGTGTATGTGCGCGACCGCTACGAAGGCGAGTCGTTCGCCGACTGCGCGCAGCGCCTGGGCGTCGCGCCGTTCAAGGAATTTGTGTACGCCACGCCGATCGTCGAAGCCGGTCGCCTGGTTGGAGAGGATGAATATGTCTGAAGCAGTGAAGAACCTGATCATCAAGGGCCATGAAATCGTCGAAGACGACTGGCTGGTGCTGCGCCTGGCCGAGCCGGTCGACGGCGCACCCAAACACGACCCGGCCACCGTCGCCGTCCCGGCGGGTAAATTCATCGTTCCGCTGAGCCTCTGGCTGGTGCAGCGCGAGCTGCTGGCCGCGCGCGCCGCCGCCGGCGAGATCGGCGTCTGGATCGCCAGCGACGAGCGCCCGGAAGCTCTGAAGGACGACCTGTCCAAGGTCGCGCTGATCGCCGTCGACTTCCCTAAATTCACCGATGGCCGCGGCTACTCGATCGCCTACAACCTGCGCACCCGCCTGGGCTGGACCGGCGAACTGCGCGCCATCGGCGACGTGCTGCGCGACCAGCTGTTCTCGATGCGGCGCGTCGGCTTCAACGCCTACGCCACGCGTCCGGACCGCAGCATCCACGAAGCGCTGAAAGGCCTGTCCGATTTCTCGGAGACCTACCAGGCGTCGGTGGACCAGAAGGTGCCGCTGTTCCGCCGCCACGCCCGCAATGTCGGCGTCGGCGCCAACAACGACGGCTTCGGCATCTGAGGGAGCGGCGATGAGCGACATGAACAAGCTGATTGCGGACACCCGCGCCACGCTGGACCGCATCGTCAAGGACCACAGCCCGGCGGTCTTCGCCTCCAGCCTCGCGGCCGAAGACATGGTGCTGACCGATTTGATCCTGAAGTCCAAACTGGATATCGGCATCTTCTCGCTTGAAACCGGACGCCTGCATCCTGAAACGCTGGCCATGCTGGACCGCGTGAAGGAGCACTACGACGGCTACGAGATCGCGCTGTACAAGCCGCAGCCGGAGGCGGTTGACGCCTACGTCGCGCAGAATGGCCTGAACGCCTTCTACGACAGCGTCGAGATGCGCCGCGAGTGCTGCCGCATCCGCAAGGTCGAGCCGCTGGGCCGCGCCCTGGCCGGCAACAAGGCATGGGTGACCGGCCAGCGCCGCGCGCAATCGGCCACCCGCACCTCGCTGATGGTGGAGGAGGACGATCCGGCCCACTTCATGACCAAGTTTAATCCACTGGCCGACTGGTCGGAGCAGGACGTCTGGAACTACATCCGCGACAACAACGTGCCTTACAATGCACTGCACGACCAAGGCTATCCATCGATCGGCTGCGCACCCTGCACGCGCGCCATCGAACCGGGCGAGGACGTCCGCGCCGGCCGCTGGTGGTGGGAGAATCCAGACTCGAAGGAATGCGGCCTGCACATGGTCGACGGCAAACTGATACGCATTAAATCCGTGGCGGCTTGATAAGCCCGCGCCACACATAAAGAACAGGCATAGTCCATGAACGCTATAGTTGAAAACCACGCCGCGCACGCAACGCAGATGAACGCGCGCCACCTCGACGCCCTGGAATCGGAAGCGATCCACATCATGCGCGAAGTGGCGGCCGAATGCAGCAACCCCGCCCTGCTGTTCTCGGGCGGTAAAGACTCGGTGGTCCTGCTGCGCATCGCGGAGAAGGCTTTCCGCCCCGGCAAATTCCCCTTCCCGCTGGTGCACGTCGACACCGGCCACAATTTCGAGGAAGTCATCACCTTCCGCGACAAGCGCGTGGCCGAACTGGGCGAACGCCTGATCGTCGGCTCGGTGGAGGAGTCGATCAAGAAGGGCACGGTGCGCCTGCGTAATCCGCAGACCGATTCGCGCAACGCCGCGCAGGCGGTGACGCTGCTGGAGACCATCGCCGCACACGGTTTCGACGCCTGCATCGGCGGCGCCCGCCGCGACGAGGAAAAGGCCCGCGCCAAGGAGCGCATCTTCTCCTTCCGCGACGAATTCGGCCAGTGGGATCCGAAATCGCAGCGCCCGGAACTGTGGGACCTGTATAACACCCGCGTCCATCCGGGCGAGAACATGCGCGTGTTCCCGATCTCGAACTGGACCGAGCTCGATGTGTGGCAGTACATCGCCCGCGAAAAGCTGGAACTGCCGCCGATCTACTTCGCCCACGAACGTAAAGTCATCCCGCGCAACGGCCTGCTGGTGCCGCTGACCGACCTGACCCCGGCGCGCGAAGGCGAAACCGTCGAGACCCAGGTGGTGCGCTTCCGCACCGTCGGCGACATCTCCTGCACCTGCCCGGTGTCGTCGGATGCGGCCACGGTGGAGCAGATCATCGCCGAAACCGCGGTCACGCAAATCACCGAACGCGGCGCCACTCGGATGGACGACCAGACCTCCGAAGCATCGATGGAAAAACGTAAAAAAGCAGGATACTTCTGATGAACGCACTGAATGAAAATCTGACCGAGCGCGGACTGCTGCGCTTCATCACCGCCGGTTCCGTCGACGACGGCAAATCCACGCTGATCGGCCGCCTGCTGTTCGACAGCAAAGGCATCTTCGCCGACCAGCTGGACGCCATGTCGCGCTCCAAGCACAAGCGCACTGTCGGCGAAGCGGTCGACCTGTCGCTGCTGACCGACGGCCTGGAGGCCGAACGCGAACAAGGCATCACCATCGACGTGGCCTACCGCTACTTCGCCACGCCCAAGCGCAAGTTCATCATCGCCGACACGCCGGGCCACGAGCAGTACACCCGCAACATGGTCACCGGCGCTTCGACCGCCGATGCCGTCATCATCCTGATCGACGTGTCGAAAGTGAAGCTGCGCGAGGACGGCGGCGTGGACCTGCTGATCCAGACCAAACGCCACTCGACCATCGCCCACCTGCTGCAGATCGAGCACGTGATCGTCGCCGTCAACAAGATGGACCTGGTGAACTACGACCAGGCCATCTACGACCGCATCGTCAAAGCCTACGGCGAGTTCGCCGCGAGCCTGGGCCTGAAGGACATCACGCCGATCCCGCTGTCCGCCCTGACCGGCGACAACGTGGTCGACGCCAGCGAAAAACTGAGCTGGTACAAGGGCCCGACGCTGATCGAGCTGCTCGAATCGCTGTCCGTCTACGAAGAATCGCACAACGCGCCGTTCCGCTTCCCGGTGCAGCTGGTGGCGCGCCACAACGGCCACGAAGCCAACGACTTCCGCGGCTACATGGGCCGCATCGAGGCCGGCAAGGTATCGGTCGGCGACAAGCTGGTGGTGCAACCGTCCGGCCAGAGCGCGACCGTCAAGGACATCGTCACGCTGGAAGGTTCGCATCAGTCGGCGGTGGTGGGCCAGTCGGTCACGCTGCTGCTCAACGAGTACCTGGACATCTCGCGCGGCGATTTGCTGGCCAGCGCGGCGCAACCGGCCACCCTGCTCAAGCAGCTGAAGGCGGACGTGTGCTGGATGTCCGACGAGCCGCTGGACCAGCGCCGCAAGTACTGGATCAAGCATGGCACCAAGCAGACCTCGGCCAAGATCACCGGCATCGACTCGCTGTTGGACATCAACACGCAGCAGCGCCACAGCGCCGAGGGCCTGAAGCTGAACGACATCGCCCGCATCGGCCTGACCGTGCAACAGCCGCTGGCGGCCGACGCCTACGACGACATCCGCGCGACCGGCGCCTTCATCCTGATCGATGAAGTCACGCACCAGACCGTGGCCGCCGGCATGATCCGCCTCGGCGAGTAATCCGTATGCCATCTCCCGGAAAAGTCTACCTGATCGGCGCCGGCCCCGGCACCCAGGACCTGATCACGCTGCGCGGCGCGCGCCTGCTGGCGCAAGCCGACGTGGTGCTGCACGACGCGCTCGTGACCGCGGAGATGCTGGAGCTGTGCCCTCAGGCCGAAAAAATCCTGGTCGGTAAACGCTACGGCCAGCTGTCGACCGCGCAGCAGTTCATCAACAAGCAGATGGTCGATTACGCGCACAAAGTCCCGCTGGTGGTGCGCCTCAAGGGCGGCGACCCGATGCTGTTCGGCCGCGCCGACGAGGAACTGCGCGCTCTGGAAGAAGCCGGCATCGAGGTCGAAGTCGTCCCCGGCATCACCACCGCGCTGGCTGCTGCTGCGGCCAGCAAGCAGCCGCTGACCAAGCGCGGCGTGGCGCGCAGCGTCGCCTTCTTCACCTCCTCCACCGCGCCGGAGCACTCCACGCACGACGCCATCCCGGACACCGACACGCTGGTGCAGTACATGGGCGGCCGCGAAGCCATCGCCACGGCGGAACGCCTGCTGGCGCAGGGCCGCCGTCCCGACACGCCGGTGGTCGTCATCGAAAACTGCAGCCGGCCGGACCAGCAGATCCGCCGCCTGACCATCGCCTCGCTGGCGCAGGGCCTGGGCGCCGCCCACGGTCCGGTGCTGGTGATGCTGGGCGAAGCGATGACACCCCGCTCCCATCAAAACATCGAACACCCCCAACTCCCTTCATCTGCAGAGCAACTGCGCGCCTGATCCGTAATAGAATGTCCATAAAAACCAACCGAGGTAGCAATGGACACTGTTCAAGAAGTGCTGGAACGCGCGTGGAAAGCCCACTCCGAGGGCGCCTTCGATAGCGCGCTGGCCGACTATATCTGGCTGTTCGACGCCAGCGCGGCCGATGCCGACAGCGCGTCGCTGCGCCTTTCCTACATCCTGAGCGCCTGGGCCAAGCTGGCGGAAGAGCACCTGCCGGCGCGCCACGCGCTGGTCGAGCTGCGCGACCGCGACAGCCGGCGCCTGCTGGCGCAAGCCGGCGACGCCAACGCCGCAGTGCTGTTCAACGACATCCGCGCCATCAACGACAAACTGGGCGACCTGCAAAACACCTGGCACCTGTTCCAGCAGCTGCCGGAAGCGCTGGCCGCGCAATGCGCCCGCTCGGCGCTGCCGTCGTTGATGGTGTGCGGCGACTACGCGCTGGCCAGGCGCCACTTTCCGCACCCGGAGCAGCACCTGGCGCAGGCCGCCGCCCTGCTCAACGAACGGCGCGCCGGCCTGAATGTGCTCACCACCGCCGGCATGTCCGCGCTGCTGGCCGAGGTGTACAACTACGTCACCGAACTGGCGCTGGTACTGGACTTGCTGGCCGGCTGCGGCGATACTGCTGCGGCGGAAGCGGCGCGTGCACAGGCGGTGACGCTGGTGCAGTCGCCCGAAGCGCGCGCCTGCGTCCAGGCGGAACTCGACGCCCCAGGCACGACGCTCGACGCCATGATCGAACTCGAAAACTCCTCAGCGACCGAATAGTGAAAACAAACTGCGCCAAGACCCTGCTCCTCCTCGCACTGATGCCGGCCGCCGCCGGTGCCTTCGCCGCCATCCCGACCTACGACTTCAAGATCGTCCACACCTATCCGCACGATCCGCAAGCCTTCACCGAAGGCCTGCTGTACCGCGACGGCTTCCTGTACGAGAGCACCGGCCTGAATGGCAAATCGTCGATCCGCAAGGTGAACCTGGAGACCGGCAAGGTCCTGCAAACCAAGGACATCCCGCCGCAGTACTTCGGCGAGGGGCTGACGGTCTGGAAGGACACCCTGATCGGCCTGACCTGGCAAACGCAGACCGGCTTCGTGTTCGACCTCGCCACCTTCGAGATGCGCGGCCAGTTCGCCTACCCCGGCGAGGGCTGGGGCCTGACGCAGAACGGCAAGGAGCTGATCATGAGCGACGGCACGGCCACGCTGCGCTTCCTCGATCCCAAGACCTTTCTTGAAGTGCGCCGCGTGAAGGTGACGGCGGACGGCATCCCGGTCGACCAGGTCAACGAGCTGGAAGCGGTGGGCGACGAAATCTACGCCAACCTGTGGCACACCAACACCATCGCGCGCATCGACCCGGCCAACGGCAAGATCACCGGCTGGATAGACCTGGGCAAGCTGTATCCGGCCGCCGGCAAAGGCCTCAACGGCGAAAACGTCATGAACGGCATCGCCTGGGACGCGGAGAAAAAACGCCTGTTCGTCACCGGCAAGCTGTGGCCCAAGCTGTACGAGATCAAAATCGTGCCTAGGAAGTAAACAGCGCAATCAGCTCGTCCGCCACGGCGCGCACCGGCGCAGCGCGGCGCACATCCTCGTGCATGACGATCCATAGCTTGCGTTTGACCGGACAGGCCGGCGAGTCGATGGCGACCAGGCCGCCGCGCGGCATCCCGGACAAATATTCAGGCAGCACCGCCACGCCGCAGCCGGCCAGCGTCGCCTGGTACAAGGCGCCCAGGTCGTTGGAACGCAAGCAGTAGCGGCGCCCGTTGCGTATCTTTTCCAGCCATTGCTGCTGCGGCGTGTCCTGCATCAGCTCATCATAGCCGGCGAACTCCCATTGTTCCGGGGCGCGTTCCACCAGATAGTCCGGGCTCGCGTACAGGCGATACGCCACCGTCGTCAGCGCCCGCACCACCAGCCCCGGTGCCTCGGGGCGCTTGAAGCGCAGCGCGATGTCCGATTCCCGCCGCATCAGGTCCGTCTCGCGCGACTCGCCGCGCAAATCCAGCTCGATGCCCGGCAGGCGCACCAACGCAGGCTTCAGGCGCGGCGCCAGCAGGTAGGCCGCCAGCGCGGGCGGCGCCGATACCCGCACCTTGCCGTTCAACTGGGCGGCGCCGCTGGCCGCCCGCATCAGGCCATGCAGGCTCTCTTCCATCATGCGCGCGTGCGGCACCAGCGCCCTGCCGGCCGCCGTCAGCGACCAGCCCCTGGGAAAACGGTCGAACAGCTTCACCGCCAGCGCCGCTTCCAGCGCATCGATGCGCCGCGCAACGGTGGTGTGCTCGACGCCGGCCGCACGCGCGGCGCCGCTCAGCGTGCCGGCGTCGTGCAAAGCCAGGAAGTAGCGGAGGTGGTCCCAGTCTGGTTGGTTCATTGTGCAATTATGCACATATATTGGTCGGATTTCGCCAATTTCGCTCAGACGAATTTGCCGCTATCGTGACCGTATCGCCACCAGGGAGACCGCCATGAAACTGCTGAACCGATTATTTTGCCTCGTCATGTGGGTGCCGGCCACACAGGCCGCCGGCGCCGCGCCGGACTGTCCGCTGGCCGGCGCCTGGACGCTGGTCGCCGCCGACCAACTGCTGCCCGACGGCACGCGCGTGCGCGACTACGGCGAAGCGCCCGCCGGCCTGATGATGATCGACCGGCAGGGCCGCTACAGCGTGCAGATCTACCGCTCCGACCGGCCGCGCTTCGCCGGTGGCGACAAGAAGAGCGGCACGCCGGCCGAATTCGAGGCCGCCGTGTTCGGGTCGAGCACGCACTTCGGCACCGTCGCCGTCGACAGCGATGCGCGCACGCTGACCTTCAGCATCGCCGGCGCGGCCTTTTCGAATTGGGAGGGGACGCAGCAGAAACGCAGCTACGAATTGAACGGGGATGAACTCAGCTATCGCGTGCCGGCCAGGCCGGACGGGCATATTCCGCTGTCAGTCTGGCGCCGCCTGCGCTGACAGCGAGGCCACGCAATAATCGGCCAGCGCATTGAGCACGGCCGCGTTCTCGCCGGCCGCCTCCACCACGTCGATGCCGACTTGCGGATGATCGATGCGCAGCTGGTCGATCATCAGCGGCAGGTCGCGCAGCACATGGCCACCCTGCCCCAGGAACACCGGCACCACAGTGATCTGCGTGATGCCGTCGGCGGTCAGCTCGGCCACCAGCGCCGGCAGCTGCGGCGTCATCAGCTCAAGAAAGGCCAGCGACACGCGCACCCCGGGCGTGCGCGCCTGCGTCAGCTCGCGCAGCCGCTCGAACGGCGCCGCCCAGGACGCGGCGCGGGCGCCGTGCGCGAAAAGGATCAGGGCTTGCTTGGTCATTGCTAATGCCGCTCCACCCACCACAAGGCCCCAAGGGCCAGCAGCAGGAATAATATACTTGGCGCGATCGCCGTGACGATCGCCGGGAAGGCGCTCAGCATGCCCAGGTGGGAGAACAGGGAGTTCACCAGCTGGAAGCTGACACCGATCATGATACCGACAAAGATCTTCAGGCTCACGCCACCGCTGCGCGTGTGCAGGTAGCCGAACGGCAGCGCCAGCGCCATCAGCACGAAGATGGCCAGCGGGTCGAACAGCTTTTTCCAGAACGCGATCTTGAAGCGCTCCGTCTCCTGCTTGTTCTCCTGCAGGTGGCGGGTGTAGACGGCCAGCTCGCTGGCCGACATGCGCTCCGGGTCCGAGCCGGCCACCGCCAGGATCTTCGGCGTGACCTCGGACAGCAAGTCCTTGGTGGCGCTGTGGCGGGTTTCGATCAGGCTGGTGTCCTGCGCGAAGTTGTTGGCCAGGTTGGCCTCGCTGCCCGGCTTGAGCAGCGCCGGATTGGTAAAGATATTTTCCGTGACGTCCGACAGCTGCCAGCTGTTGTTGCCCTTGAAGGTACCCATCTTGGCCAGCGTGATGGAGCGCAGGCGGAAGCTGGTGTCGAATTCGTAGAGCTTGACGTCGACCAGCGTGCCGTCCGGCTGCACCTGCCGCACGTTGAAGAAGCGCGAGCCGGTCACGGTCCCGCTCATGCCGTCCGACTTGACGATATCCTTGGTCCACAGCCCGGAACGGAACTCCGACGAGATCGCGGCGCCGCGCGCGCTCAACTTGATTTTCTCCGCCAGCGGCGCGGTGCGCGGCGACACCAGCTCACCGAAGATGAAGGTGACGATCACCAGCACGAAGCCGATCTTGGCCAGCATCCACCCAACCATCCCGGTCGACATGCTGGCAGCGCGCATGATGGTGAACTCGGACGTCGCCGCGAACTGCGCCATGGTGTAGATGGTGCCGATCAGCGCCGCCAGCGGCATCACCTCGTACACGTGGGCAGGCAGGCGCACCAGCACATACAGGAAGGCGTACTGGATGGTGTAGCCGTTCTTGCCGACCGACGGCAGCTCGCCCGTCAGGTCGAAGAACGCCTGCAGCGCCAGGAGGGCGACCACCAGGAAAGCCACCGCCTGGAAAATCGTGACGGCGAAATAGCGTTGCAGGATCTTCATGGCGATACGGCTTTCTTGTCAGCGGCGCGCGAGCGCTTCAGCGCCGCCAGCAACGCCAGCGGATGGTAACGATGGTTGAGATTGAGGCGCCACGCGAACAGCGCGACCACCAGCAGCATGACGATCAGGTGCAGCGGCCACCAGGACAGCGCGAACACCGATTTGCCCTGCTTGACGTTGGCCTCCACCAGCTTGACCAGATTGCTGTAGCTGAAGAAGATCAGCACCGCGATGATCAGATTGGCCGAGCTGCCCGCGCGCGGATTGACAAAGCCCAGCGGAATCGCCAGCAGTATCAGCACCAGGCAGGTAACCGGCGAGGCGATGCGCCACAACAGTTCCGCGCGGCCGGCCGGCGTGACGTCGTACAGCAGCTCCATGATCGGCACGGCGGCGACATTGCGCTCGGACTCCAGGTCCTGGGTCTGGTTGGTCACGCGCATGCTGTAGCTTTCGAACTCCATGGTCTGGAAGTCCGACTGGCCGGGCGTGCCCTGGTAGCGGCGGCCGTTCTTGAGCACCAGATAGCGTTCACCCTTGGCGCCGGTGTTGACCACGCCCTCGCGCGCGACGATGACGGCGGTGCCGTGTTCGTCGATCGTGTTGACGAACACGTTCTGCACCACGGCGCTCTTGCCGGCAACGCCTTCAACGAAGAAGATGCGGTTGGCCGACGCCGATTCCTTGAACTGGCCCGGCGAAACCTTCTGCAGGTCCTCGCGCTTTTCGAAGCGCTCCACGTACTCCGAGCTTTTCTGCTTGGCCCATGGCGTGGCGATGAAGCTCAGGGCCGCGGTGGCCAGCACCAGCGGCAGGCCGAAGACCAGCACCGGCGCGATCCACCGGGTCAGGCTCAGGCCGGAGGCGAACCACACCACCATCTCGGAATCGCGATAGGTGCGCGTGACGACCATCAGCACCGAAATAAAGCTGGTGAGGATCACAAGAGTTGGCAGATAATTCAAGGCTGCGAAAGCGATCAGCGCGAGCACGTCGCCGGAGGCCACCTTGCCGCCGGCGGCCATGCCGAGGACGGTGATCAGGGTCCAGGTGACGCAGATGCTGAACAATACGGTGAAGGTGGCGCCGGCGGCACTTGCCATTTCACGTCTCAAGGCGCGTTGAAAGATCATTCGAAAGTTATAATTCGGTAGTTAAGGGCCTCACTGGGCCACAAGTTTAAATAACAGCCTGACAAACAGGCTGGCAATTCGTACACGACACGGAGAATCAAATGGACTTTAGCATAAAAGCATTCGACACAAAAAACACCATCGCTTCGGCCAAAGCCGGCGTTGTCGCCGTCGCGGTCTTTGAGAACAAGAAGCTGTCGCAGGCCGCCAAGGCGCTGGACGGCTCTGGTGAAATCACGGCTGCGCTGAAGTCCGGCGACATCTCCGGCAAGGCCGGCACCACCCTGCTGCTGCGCGGCGCGAAAGGCGCGAGCGCCGAGCGCGTGCTGCTGGTGGGCCTGGGTAGCGACGATGCCGTCAGCGAGAAGAATTTCGCCAGCGGCGTGACCGCGGCGCTGAAGGCTTTCTCCGCGCTGGGCGCGAGCGACGCTATTATCGCACTGCCGATGACCGAAGTGAAAGAGCGCGATGTGAATTGGGCGATCCGCTGCGTGGTGCAAAGCGCGCACGAAAGCGTGTTCCGCACCGATGGCCAGAAGAGCAAGAAGGATCCTGCGCCGACCGGCGTGAAGAAAATCGCGCTGGCGGTGCCCAACACCGCCGCCACCAAGCTGGCCCTGGCCCAGGCCGTGGCGATCGCCAATGGCATGGACCTGACCAAGGAACTTGGCAACCTGTCGGCCAACGTCTGCACCCCGACCTACCTCGCCAACACCGCAAAAAAACTCGGCAAGGACTACAAGTTCGACATCGAAGTGCTGGACCGCAAACAGCTCGAAGCGCTGAAGATGAACAGCTTCCTGTCCGTGACCAACGGCAGCGAGCAGCCGCCGAAGTTCATCATCCTCAAGCACATGGGCGGCAAGCCAAAGGACGCGCCGGTGGTGCTGGTCGGTAAAGGCATCACCTTCGACACCGGCGGCATTTCGCTGAAAGCCGGTCCGGGCATGGACGAGATGAAGTACGACATGGGCGGCGCCGCTTCGGTGCTGGGCACCTTCCGCGCCATCGGCGAGATGAACCTGAAGCTGAACGTGATCGGCGTGATCGCCGCCTGCGAGAACATGCCTTCCGGCCGCGCCACCAAGCCGGGCGACATCGTCACCTCGATGAACGGCCTGACCATCGAGATCCTCAACACCGACGCCGAAGGCCGCCTGGTGCTGTGCGACGCGCTGGCCTACGCCGAGCGCTTCAACCCGGCCGCGGTGATCGACATCGCCACGCTGACCGGCGCCTGCATCGTCGCGCTGGGCCACCACAAGAGCGGCCTGTTCACGCGCGACGACGAGGTGCACAACAAGCTGGCCGACGAGATCATGGCGGCCGGCAAAGCCGCAGGCGACACCGCATGGCGCCTGCCGATCGGCGAAGAGTACAACGAGCAGCTCAAGTCCAACTTCGCCGACCTGGCCAACATCGGCACGCCGGGCGGCGCCTCGTGCACCGCTGCGGCCTTCCTGGAGAACTTCACCCGCAAGTACACCTGGGCGCACCTGGACATCGCCGGCACCGCATGGAAATCGGGCGGCGCGAAAGGCGCCACCGGCCGCCCTGTGCCGCTGCTGTCGAACTTCCTGATCAACCGCGCGTAAGCACGGTTAGCACGGTCAGAACTCCTCCCACCCTTCGGCGCCGGCCGCCATGCGGCCGCGCGCCGACTGGCCCGGCGCCGGCAGCCTGGCCGGCTTGGCCGGTTTGGCCGCCGCCTTGCGGACCAGGGGCAGCACCGCCGCCGGCGCGCCGGCGCGTCCGCCTTCCAGCTTGAACACGCCGACCATCTGCACCAGTCCCGCCGCCTGATCCTGCAAGGACGCGGCGGCGGCGCTGGCCTCTTCCACCAACGCGGCGTTTTGCTGCGTCACCTGATCCATCTGCGTAATGGCCTGGCTGACCTGGTCGATGCCGGCGCTCTGCTCCTGTGTGGCCGTGGTGATGCCGCCCATGATGTCGGTGACCCGGTGGATGCTGTCGACAATGTCGCCCATCGTGGCGCCGGCCTGGTCGACCAGCTTCGATCCCGCCTCCACCTTCTCCACCGAATCACCGATCAGCACTTTGATTTCCTGGGCGGCGGCAGCGCTGCGCTGCGCCAGGTTGCGCACCTCGGTGGCGACGACGGCGAAGCCGCGTCCCTGCTCGCCGGCGCGCGCCGCCTCCACCGCCGCGTTCAGCGCCAGGATGTTGGTCTGGAAGGCGATGCCGTCGATGACGCCGATGATGTTGCTGATCTTGCCGGCCGATTCGTTGATCGAGCCCATGGTGCCAACCACCTGCGCCACCACGCTGCCGCCCTTGAGCGCGATGGCCGACGCCGACATGGCCAGCTCATTGGCCAGGCGCGCGCTGTCGGCGTTCTGTTTGACGGTCGACGCCAGTTCGTCCATCGACGACGCGGTTTCCTCCAGCGCGGCGGCCTGCTGCTCGGTGCGCGAAGACAGATCGAGGTTGCCGGCCGCGATCTGCACCGACGCCGATTCGATCGCGCCGGAACGGTCGTGCACCTGGCCGACGATGCCGGCCAGGCTGTCGCGCATGGTCTTCATCGCGAACACCAGGCTGGAACGGTCGTGCGGCGCGGTGTCGATGGCCACGCTCAGGTCGCCGGCCGCGATGCGCGTGGCGATGCCGGCCGCGTAGGCCGGTTCGCCGCCCAGTTGCCGCAGCAGGCTGCGCGTGATCAGCACCGCCGCGACAACGCTGCACAGCAGCGCCAGCGCGCCGAGCACCAGCATCAGCGAGCGGGTTTCCTGGTAGGCTTGCTTGATGGCGGCCGCGCCCTCGACGTTTTGCTTCTCCTCGATGACGGCCAGTTCGCGCAGCAATTCCCACCACTTCTTCTGCACCGGACGGAACTCGAAGCGCAGCAGATGATAGGCCTCGCTGTTTTTCTTTTCCTGGATCAGCTCCTTCGCCTTGGTGATGAAGGGCGCGGCCAGCAAGGCCTGCGCCCGGATCTTGGCGTACAGCGCGGCCTCCTCGGGCGTGGCGCTGTTATGGTCGGAGAACATCTCGCCCAGCTTGTTCTGGACTTCGTCGTATTTATCGCTCTGCGCCGCGATGCGCTTGAGCTCGATCTGGATCTCGTCGCGCTGATCCTCGGGCAGCAGGATCAGGTTGCGCAGCGCCAGCGCGCGCTCGGTCACCGTCAAATCCATTTTCGCCACCAGCTTGGACTCCACGCTGTTGACGTCGACGATCTCGTCCACCCGCTCCTGCATGCGCCCCATGCGCAGGATGCCGAACATCGTCACGATGGCCAGCAACAGCGCCACCAAACCAAACCCCATGCCCAACCGTGTTACCACCCTCATGCCCGAATCACGCATACACCGCCTCATATCTGTAACAATTAATAATATTTACATATTCAACATTACTAATAGTAACAAATATTGCTGCGAGGCAAATATAGGAATTTTCCTATTCGGGTATAGGAATTGGACTAATGGAGTAGGAATAATCCTACACGCACAGCATGGCGACGGCTCAGTACAGCGTCACGCCGGAGGCCGGCGGAGGCAAGCCATCGCGCTGGGCATCCGCGTGCATCACCACCGTCAGCGTGGCCGGATAGTCGTAGCCGGCGCCGGTGTTCTTGTCGATGAAGTAGCCCACGCCGGCGGTCAGCACCACATTGCCCCACAGGTTGCCGTCCGCCTTGGAGTCGACCTTTTCGTAGGCCCAGCCGGCACCCTCCTTCTGGCAATCGATGCGCAGCGGGCCGGAGCTCTTGCGCAGGGTGACGCGCGCGGGCGTGGTCACAAACCATTTGCCGACGTCGTTGTACAGCACGCAGCCGACGCCGGCGATTTCGCGGTGGTCGAGCACGGTTTGCACCAGCACGTTTTGTTGGGTGGATTCAGTCAGGGAAGCGCAGCCGGATAGCAAGGCCAGCAGCGCGGAGACGCCGGCAACGGGGCGGAAATACATGGTCTGCCTCAGGGTTAGTGGGTCAGACCAGTGTAGCAGCCCGCAAGCGGATCTATATGGTCAATCAAGGGGCGTAAAGCGTTGCACTTTTACGCCATCGACTTCCAGGATTTCAAAAAACACGTCTTTCGGCCGGGTCCAGATGGAACCGTCGGCGGCGCGATAAACGATCATGGTACTCAGATCGGATTCCAGGGTGGCCTCGCACACCAGCTCGTAGAGGCCCCCTTTGTAGTGCCTGAAACGCATCCGGGATCAGGCGTTATGCCGTTCCGGTGCGGCAGCCACAGTGCGAACATCCGCCTGTTCCTGCTGCTTCTTCTTCAGACCCTGTACCACTTTCAGGATATCGTCCATGCCGCGTTCGCCGCCCAGGGTGGAGAACGCATCCAGCACTTCGTTCAGCACCTGGTTGCGTACCGCAGCCTCGTCGGAATTGATGACAGGCGGCCGTTGCACGGCGGCCTTGGCCTTTTCCAGCGCGGCGGCTTCCTTTTGCGCGGCGGTCTTGCGGCCGCCAGGCGTTTTGCCGTGCTCTAACGCTGCCTGCCAGATGACCCAGCGGCGTTGCGTTTCAAAAACCAGGTATTCTTCTGGTTTGTCTTCCCGGCGTCGGACGATGTGACCGTCTTTCTGCGCCCACGTCTCAAATGCAGCTCGCATTTTTTATTCCTTTGTAAATGCGCTACGCGCAATTCACTGTTAAAACCACAAGTAATTTCCGTATAGTACCATTTATTGTTAAACCACAACACTAAAATGCACCCGGCCAGCTACTATTTTTAATTGCGTTGCGGAAATACAAGTTTTCCGCATTATTTGTATCAGTATATTTCTCTTTTGCTTACTTTGTCTTTAATTACCGTTCTATTTTGACAACAATGAGACACCCCTAGCAATTATTTTTTGATTTCACACATTTTGCAACATTTTAGGCGCTGGTAGTGCGCGCACGAAAGAGTTTTTCATGTTTTTTTATAAAAATCGTCAACTTGACAATCTCATGTGTTAAATCAAGATGCTGTAAGATTCGTTCAAGTAGGCAACCGCCACCCCGAAAACCCGCAAGGATACTGACCCAGATGAAAATAGCCACATGGAATGTTAACTCACTCAACGTTCGGCTGACGCACGTCTTGAAATGGCTAGAGGAGAACCCTATCGATGTCCTCTGTATTCAAGAAACAAAATTGACTGACGACAAGTTTCCGGCCGCCGCCATCGAGGCCGCCGGCTACCATGTGGTCTACAGCGGGCAAAAAACCTACAACGGCGTGGCCATCCTGTCCAAGCTGCCGATCGCCGACGTGATCAAGAACAACCCACGCTACGAGGATGCGCAGCAGCGCATCCTGGCCGCCACCATCGACGGCGTGCGCGTGGTGTGCGCCTACGTGCCCAACGGCCAGAGCGTCGATTCCGACAAGTATGAATACAAGCTGGGCTGGCTGTCCGCCTTCCACGACTGGATCAAGGAAGAAGCCGCGCTGCACCCGCAACTGGCGGTGCTGGGCGACTACAACATCGCGCCGGAAGACCGCGACGTCCACGATCCGGCCGCGTGGGCGGGCCAGGTGCTGGTGTCCGACAAGGAGCGCGCCGCCCTCACCCGCCTGCTCGACATCGGCCTGACCGATTCCTACCGCCTGTTCGAACAGCCGGAAAAGTCGTTCAGCTGGTGGGACTACCGCGCGCTGGGTTTCCGCCTCAACAAGGGCCTGCGCATCGACCACATCCTGCTGTCGCCGGCGCTGGTGGCCCGCTGCAGCGCCTGCGTGATCGACCGCGCGCCGCGCAAATGGGAACAGCCGTCCGACCATGCGCCGGTGATCGCCACGCTCGATTAACTAGATTCGCGGCAGCAGCAGCTGGGCCGTCGCGTGCGGCACCGGCTGCGAAAATAAATATCCCTGCGCATACTGGCAACCGTTGCGCTGCAACAACGCATACTGTCCTTCAGTCTCCACGCCCTCCGCCACCACCGACAATTGCAGGCTGTCCGACAGCGCGATGATGGCCGCCACGATCGCGCGGTCCTCCGCGCTTTCCTCCAGCTCCTTGATGAAGGCGCGGTCGATCTTGATCTTCTTGACCGGGAAGCGCTTCAAATACGCCAGGCTCGAATAGCCGGTGCCGAAATCGTCGATCGACAAGCGGATGCCCATGGCGTTGATCTGGCCCAGGATGTCCAGCGTCTGCTCGCCGTGCTGCATCAGCGCCGTCTCGGTGATCTCGAATTCGATCAGCGACGGATCGATGCCGGTTTCGTCGAGGATGGCGCGGATCGATTCGATCAGCCCGCGATGCATGAACTGGCGCGGCGACAGGTTCACCGCCAGCGGCACCGGCGCCAGGCCGGCGCGCAGCCACGCCATGCTTTGCTGGCAGGCCTGGCGTATCACCCATTCGCCAATCGGCACGATCAGGCCGTTCTCCTCGATGATGGGGATGAAGTGGTCCGGCAGCACCAGCTGGCCGGTACCGCCGCCGCGCCGCCAGCGCAGCAGCACCTCCATCGTGTGCAGGCGGCGCGTGCCGATGTCCATGATCGGCTGGAAGTGCAGCTCGAACTCGTCCTGCGCCAGCGCGCCGCGCAGGCTGGACTCCAGCTCGAAGTGCTGCGCCGCCGTCTGGTTCATCGCCTCCTTGAAGTACTGGTAATTGTTCCTGCCGCTGGCCTTGGCGTGGTACATCGCGGCGTCGGCGTGGCGCATCAGCGTCTCGACGTCGCCGCCGTCGTCCGGGTACACGCAGATGCCGATCGACGGCGTGATGTGCAGGTTGCGGCCCTCCAGCGGGAAGCTCTCCGACAATGCCTCGATGATCTTCTCGGCCACGTGGCTGGCCTCCTCGGACGAGCGGATGCCGGGCACCAGCACCACGAACTCGTCGCCGCCCAGGCGGGCCACGGTGTCGCTGGCGCGCACCGCGCGGCACAAACGGCTCGCCACTTCCTTCAGCAGCTGGTCGCCGGTCATGTGGCCGAGCGAATCGTTGATGGTCTTGAAGCGGTCAAGGTCGATGAACATCACCGCCAGGCGGCGCTCCGAACGCTGCGCCGCCAGCATGGCGCGGTCCAGGCGGTCCGACAGCAACGCGCGGTTCGGCAGGCCGGTCAGGCTGTCGTGGTAGGCCATGTGGTGCACGCGCGCCTCGGCCTGGCGCCGCTCGACGATCTCGCCCTGCAGCAGCGCATTGGCGCCGGCCAGTTCGGCGGTGCGCTCCAGCACCCGCACTTCCAGCTCGTCGCGCGCGCGGCTCACCGCTTCCGCCGCCTCGCGCCGTTCGGTGATGTCGTCCACCAGCCACACCGAGCGCCCGGTGGCCTGCGCCAGGTCGAACGGCCGGCCCGACAGGCGGCCCCAGAACGTGCTGCCGTCCTTGCGCACCAGCTGGTATTCGGAGGCGTGCACGCGGCCGGCGTGGAAGTCCAGCGCGGTGGCGGCGCGCGCCTGTTCCCACGCGTCCTTGTCGGCGTAGAAGGCCTGTACGCTCAACTGGTTCATCCCACCCGGCGCGTAGCCGAACAGCTCTTCCATCTTGGTGTTGCAGCGCAGGTTGCGGCCGTGCTCCACCACCGAGATGCCCAGCACCGCGCTGTCCAGGATGGCCTGGTTTTCCAGCAGCGCGTTGCGCAGCGATTCCTCGGCGCGCTTTTGCTCGGTGCGGTCCTCGATCACCCAGATCGTGCCCTGGGTCGGATCGTCGGGATTGACCACGTAGCCGATCAGCTGCGCCCACAAGGTGGTGTCGTCGGCGCGGCGCAACTCCATCTCGATCTGGAACGGCTTGCCGATCGAGAGGAAGGGATAGGCCTGCTCGCCCAGCTTGTCGTACGATTCCTGCGAGACGTACAGCGCGCGGCCGGGCAGGCCCAGGCCGGAGTCGCCCTCGTAGCGGAACATCTCCGCGAAGCCGCGGTTGTAGCGCGTGATGATGCGGTTCTTGGTGAACAGGATGCTCATCGAGGCGTTGGTCATGATGGCCTCGACCTCCATCTGGGTCTGGCGCGTGCTGGTCACGTCCTCCAGGATCCAGATGGTGCCGCCGTCGCTATGCTCGTCGTCCACCGCCTTGGCGCGCACGCGGCACCAGAACAGGCCACCGTCCCTGCGCTTGAACTGGCATTCCTTCTTCTCGAACGGCTGGCCCGCGCCCAGCAGCGGCGCCGCCTCGCGGCCGAATTCCTCGTAGTGCTCCGCCGACGGGAACACCATCGCCGACGGCTGCCCCAGCATCTCGTCGATGTCGTAGCCGAACATCTCGGCCATGCGCGGATTACAGCTCAACATGATCTGCGCCTTGCTGAACAGGATGCCGACCGAGGCGTTGTCCAGGATCGCCTTCTGCTCCAGCAGCAACTGCCGGGTCTCTTCCTCGTGGCGCTTCTGCGCGCTGCGGTCGTCGAAGATCCAGATCGTGTCCTGCTGCGTGCGGCCCGGATTGATCACGTAGCCGAAGGCGTGCGCCCAGAAGGTCGAACCGTCCTGGCGCCGCATCTCCATCTCGGCCTGGTACGGTTTGCCGCGCGCCAGCAGCGGACGGGCTTTCTTCACCACCGCGTCGAACGCTTCCTGCGATGGATACAGCGTCGACGTCAGCTGGCCCACGCCGCTGTCGTCGTTGAAGCCGAAGAATTCGGCGAAGCGGCGGTTGTAGCGCAGGATGCGGTTGTCGCGCTGGAAGCCGATCGCCAGCGGCGCGCTGTCCATGATGGCCTGCATCTCCAGCAGCGCGCGGCGCAGCTTCTCGACGTCGATGCGGTGATCGTTGATGTCCTCCATGATCCACACCGTGCCCTCGGCGGTGTGGATAGGATCGATGGCGCGGCCGTACAGGCGGGCCCAGAACACCGAGCCGTCCTTGCGCCGCATCTGCGCGTCCTGCATGAAGGGCAGGCCTTGCGACAGGGGCGGACGGGCATTGCGGCTTAGTTCGAGAAAGGCCGCCTCGTTCGGATATACGGTCACGCTGGACATGCCCTCCAACTCGTGGCGGCTGTAGCCCAGCATTTCGGCGCAGCGGATATTGCATTCCTGGATAACGCCGTCCTTGGTGAACAGGATGCCGACGGCGGCATTCTCCAGGATGGCCTGCTGCTCCAGCAGCGTCTTGCGCAGCGCGCGCTGATCGCGCTCCGCCGCGCTGATGTCGTGGAAGACCACGGTGGCGCCCTGCACCGCCGCGCCGGCCGGCAACGGCTTGCTCCACGCCTGGACCGACAGGTATTGGCCGCTGGCGCAGGTCAGGCAGCTGTCCCAGCGCTGCGTGGTGTTGGCCGCGTTGGCCGCATCCAATGCAGCGTCCAACGCCTTCATGCTGGCGCCGCGCACATGGCGCGCGAACAGGTCGGCCAGCGGCTTGCCGCATGGGTCGAAGCCCAGCAAGTCCGCCAGTTCCTGATTCGCGGCCAACACCATGCCATCGATGCCGTAGGCGCACGCGGGAACGCCGATCAGCGCCAGGGCGTCGGCTACAAAATCAGGATTGGTCGAAACTCGGTTCATGTACACCAAAGGCACCCATTCTAAGATGCCACCTTGCCAGTTACTTCTCGGCAGCATAGTTGGCAGATCATAAACCACAATGGGCGCATTAGCCATCGCCCATGCCGGCGGCGGCCCTAAAAACGACAATGCCCGGCGAACCGGGCATTGCTGTCTTCCGACTACTTGACAATTACATCAGTGCGCGCTGGCGCCGGCGGCGCCGATGCCGGTTTCGGAGCGCATTTCCTGCGCCTCGTAGCCGGCGCGGTCGATGCGTGCGCGCGGGCTGCGGTCCAGCACGGAGACCAGCCAGATGCTGACGAAGGCGATCGGCATCGAGAAGATGGCTGGCGACGCATAAGGGAACAGCGCGTCGGCATGGCCCAGCACATCGACCCACACCGATTTCGACACCACGGTCAGCACCACGGCGGTGATCAGGCCGACGAAGCCGCCGATGGTGGCGCCACGGGTGGTGCAATCCTTCCACAGCACCGACATGAACAGCACCGGGAAGTTGGCCGAGGCGGCGATGGCGAAGGCCAGCGACACCATGAAGGCGATGTTCTGCTTCTCGAACACGATGCCCAGCACCACGGCGACGATGCCCAGTGCGACGGTGGTCAGGCGCGACACATACAGTTCCTTGGCGCTGGTGGCCTTGCCCTTTTTGATAACAGTGGCATACAGGTCATGCGACACCGCCGATGCGCCGGACAAGGTCAGGCCGGCCACCACCGCCAGGATGGTGGCGAAAGCCACGGCGGAGATAAAGCCCAGGAAGACGTTACCGCCCACTGCCTTGGCCAGGTGAATAGCGGCCATGTTATTCCCGCCCAGCAGTTTGCCGGCGGCGTCCTTGAACTCGGGATTGGTGCTCACCAAAACGATGGCGCCGAAGCCGATGATGAAGGTCAGGATGTAGAAGTACGCGATCCAGCTGGTGGCCCAGAACACCGACTTGCGCGCTTCCTTCGCGCTTGGCACGGTGAAGAAGCGCATCAGGATGTGCGGCAGGCCGGCGGTGCCGAACATCAGCGCCATGCCGAACGAGATCGCCGACACAGGATCTTTGATGAAGGTGCCGGGGCCCATGATGGCGTCCTTCTTGGCGTGGATTTCCACCGACTTGGCGAACAGCGCCTCGGGGCTGAAGTTGAACTGCGCCAGCACGACGACCGCCATGAAGGTGGCGCCGCCGAGCAGCATCACGGCCTTGATGATCTGCACCCAGGTGGTGGCGGTCATGCCGCCGAACAGCACGTAGACCATCATCAGCGTACCGACCAACACCACGGCGATCCAGTACTCAAGGCCGAACAACAGTTTGATCAGCTGCCCCGCGCCGACCATCTGCGCGATCAGGTAGAACGCCACCACCACCAGCGTGCCGGAGGCGGAGAAGATGCGGATCGGCGCCTGCTTGAAGCGGTAGGCGGCGACGTCGGCGAAGGTGAAGCGGCCCAGGTTGCGCAGGCGCTCCGCCATCAGGAAGGTGATCACCGGCCAGCCGACCAGGAAACCGATGGCGTAGATCAGGCCATCGTAACCGTTCAGGAACACGGCGGCGGAAATGCCGAGGAAGGATGCAGCCGACATGTAGTCGCCGGCGATGGCCAGACCGTTCTGGAAGCCGGTGATGCCGCCGCCGGCGGTGTAAAAGTCGGACGCGGACTTGGTCTTGGCCGCCGCCCACTTGGTGACGAACAGCGTGAAAATGACGAAGGCGCCGAACATGATGATCGCGGTCCAGTTGATCGGCTGCTTCACCGCCTGGCCGAGATCCGCACCAGCCGCCAGCGCCGCGCCGCTGGCGCCGAGCAGCGTCAGAGCACCAAGGCCGCACAGGCCACGCTTGGCGGCGTTCATGCTTTCACCCGGTCGTGGATGGCCTGGGTCAGGTCGTCGAACTGCTTGTTGGCGCGGCGGACGTAGGCGCCGGTGATCAGCACCGTGAACACGATCACGAACAACCCGATCGGCATCCCCCAGGTCATCACGCCGGCGCCGGTTTTCGACGCAAGCAGTTCCTTGTCGAAAGCGATGAGCAGGATGTAGCCGTAATAAACCAGCATCATCACCGCCGTCAGCGCCCAGCCGAAACGGGAGCGCGTCCTGACCAGCTTGTGGTAGCTGGGGTCGCGCTTTATTTTTTGAACCAGATCGTCATGCATGACTTGTCTCCTATAGTTTATCTGCAGCCTATGCTCTTTTCTTTTCGAGCTTGACTCCACAATAAACCGCCATGCTTACCGGCCCCTTACGCGCACAACTACTTTTTCACATCGCCATACAGTGCGCGTTGTATCTGCTGCAGCGAAGCCGGATCTTCAATCGCCGTCAGGTCGCCCGGATTGCGGCCTTCGCAGATAGCCTGTATCGAGCGGCGCAGCAGTTTGCCGGAACGGGTCTTGGGCAGCTGCGGCACGAAGTACACGCGCGACGGCCGCGCCACAGCGCCCAGCTGGTGATCGACCACGCCGAGTATCTCGCGCTCCTGCGCGGCGCGGCCCGCGTCGTCGGCGGTGCGGGTCGCGTCCTTGACGATGACGAAGGCAACCGCCACCTGGCCTTTGAGCTTGTCCTCCACGCCGACCACCGCCACTTCCGACACGTTGGCGTGGCTGGAGATGGACTCCTCGATCTCGCGCGTGCCGAGACGATGGCCGGCGACGTTGATCACATCGTCGGTGCGGCCGAGGATGAAGTAGTAGCCGTCGGCGTCGCGCACGCCCCAGTCGAAGGTCGAGTAGACCTGCTGGCCGTCGAAGGTGGACCAGTAGGTGTCGACGAAGCGCTGGTCGTCGCCGTACACGGTCTGCATGCAGCCCGGTGGCAGCGGGCCGTCGATCACCACCACGCCCTTCTCGTTGGCGGCGCATTCCTCGCCGGTGGATTCGTTGAGCAGCTTGACCTTGTAGCCGTACATCGCCACGCCGGGGCTGCCCAGGCGCGTCGGCAGGTCCTCGACGCCCTTGGCGATCGACAGGATGGGCCAGCCGGTTTCGGTCTGCCAGTAGTTGTCGATGATGGGCACGCCCAGCTCGTCGTGTATCCATTGCGACGTGGTTTCGTCCAGCGGCTCGCCGGCCAGGTACAACGCGCGCAGCGACGACAGGTCGTACTTGCGCATGAACTCCGGCGGCTGCTTGCGCAGCACGCGGATCGCCGTCGGCGCCGAGAACATGCGCGTGACCTTGTACTTCTCGACGATGCTCCACCAGATGCCGGCGTCCGGGCAGATCGGCAGACCCTCGTACATGATGGTCGCCATGCCGGCGATCAGCGGGCCGTAGACGATGTAGGAATGGCCGACCACCCAGCCGATGTCGGAGGTGGCGAAGAAGGTCTCGCCGGCGTTGCCGCAGAAGTTGTACTTCATCGACGACGCCAGCGCCACCGCGTAGCCGCCGACGTCGCGCTGCACGCCTTTCGGCTTGCCGGTGGTGCCGGAGGTGTAGAGGATGTACGAAGGCTCATTCGATTCCAGCCAGGTCACGGGCACGTGCGCGTCCATGTGGGCGGCGCGCAGGCTGGCCCAGTCCTCGTCGCGGCCGGCCACCACTTCCATCGGCGCCAGCTTGCGGTTCACCAGCAGCACCTTGGCCGGCTTGGCGGCCGACAGCGTGATCGCCTCGTCCAGCAGGTACTTGTAGGGGATGGCCTTGCCGTTGCGCGAACCGGCGTCGGCGGACACGATCAACGCCGGCTTGGCGTCGTCGATGCGGCTGGCCAGGCTGTTGGCGGCAAAGCCGCCGAACACCACCGAGTGGATGGCGCCGATGCGGGCGCAGGCCAGCATCGCGAACGCCGCCTCGGCGATCATCGGCATGTAGATCAACACTCGATCGCCACGGCCGACGCCCAGCGACTGCATCATCGCGGCGGTGCGTTCGACTTCGGTGCGCAGTTCGTTGAACGAGTAGCTGCGCTCCGTGTTGATTTCGGTGGAGATGGCGATCAGCGCGGCGCGGTCGCCCTGCGTGGCGCACCATCGGTCCACCGCGTTGTGGCACAGGTTGGTCTGCCCGCCGACGAACCACTTCGCGAACGGAGGATGGGAATAATCCAGCACCTTGGTGCATGGGGCGTTCCAGTCGATGAGCGCTGCTTCGTCCTGCCAGAATTGTTCAGGCGTGACGATAGAGCGCCGATAGAAATCAGCGTAATTCATGTCTCCTCCGTTATGTGTGTGTCGCTTAGAACGTATCGCCGGGGACTCGTACCCAGCCTTCCATCAGCACGCGGGCGCTGCGGCTCATGACCGCTTTTGTTACGCTCCACTCTCCATTTTGTTGGGTCGCCTGCGCCCCCACCCGCAAGGTGCCGGACGGATGGCCGAAGCGCACCGCCTCGCGCGCGCCGCCGCCCGCCGCCAGGTTCACCAGCGTGCCCGGGATCGCAGCTGCGGTGCCGATGGCCACGGCGGCCGTGCCCATCATCGCGTGATGCAGCTTACCCATCGACATGGCGCGCACCAGCAGGTCCACGTCGGTGGCGGCGACCTGCTTGCCGCTGGACGAGGTGTACGGCGCCGGCTTGGCGACGAAAGCCACCTTGGGCGTGTGCTGGCGCGTGGCCGCGTCGTCGATATGCTTGATGAGGCCCATGCGCAGCGCGCCGTGCGCGCGTATCAGCTCGAACCGCGCCAGCGCCTTGGGATCGCTGTTGATGGCGTCCTGCAGTTCGGTGCCGAGGTAGCCGATGTCTTCCGCGTTGACGAAGATGGTCGGAATGCCGGCGTTGATCATGGTCGCCTTCATGGTGCCGACGCCAGGCACTTCCAGCTCGTCGACCAGCTGGCCGGTCGGGAACATCGAGCCGCCAGCGCCCTCCTCTTCCGCCGCCGGGTCCATGAATTCCAGCTGCACTTCGGCCGCCGGGAAGGTGACGCCGTCGAGTTCAAAGTCACCGGTTTCCTGCACTTCGCCGTTGGTCATCGGTACGTGGGCGATGATGGTCTTGCCGATGTTGGCCTGCCATACGCGCACCACGGCCATGCCGTCGCGCGGAACGCGGGCAGCGTCCACCAGGCCGCCGCTGATGGCGAAGGCGCCGACGGCGGCGGACAGGTTGCCGCAGTTGCCGCTCCAGTCGACGAAGGCCTTGTCGATGGAGACCTGGCCGAACAGATAGTCGACGTCGTGGTCAGGCCTGGTGCTCTTGGCCAGGATCACCGTCTTGCTGGTGCTGGAGGTGGCGCCGCCCATGCCGTCGATCTGTTTGCCGTAGGGGTCCGGGCTGCCGATCACGCGCAGCAGCAAGGCATCGCGCGCGGCGCCCGGTTGCTGCGCGGCTTCCGGCAGATCCTGCAGCCGGAAGAACACGCCCTTGCTGGTGCCGCCACGCATATACGTGGCGGGGATCTTGATTTGCGGTTGATGAGCCATGATCATGCAGCCTTCGCGGATTCAAGGAAGTCCTGCGCGAAGCGCTGCAACACGCCGCCCGCTTCGTAGATCGACACCTCTTCCGCCGTATCGAGGCGGCAGATCACCGGCACTTCGACGCGCTCGCCGTTGCGACGATTGACCACCAGCGTCAGCGTCGAACGCGGGGTGCGCTCGCCGATCACGTCGTAGCTTTCGGTGCCGTCCAGCGCCAGCGTCAGACGGTTCACGCCAGGCTGGAACTCCAGCGGCAGCACGCCCATGCCCACCAGATTGGTGCGGTGGATGCGTTCGAAGCCTTCGGCCACGATGGCTTCCACGCCCGCCAGACGCACGCCCTTGGCCGCCCAGTCGCGCGACGAGCCTTGGCCGTAGTCGGCGCCGGCGATCACGATCAGCGGCTGCTTGCGTTCCATGTAGGTCTCGATGGCTTCCCACATGCGGGTGACTTTGCCTTCCGGTTCCACGCGCGCCAGCGAACCGGCTTTGACCTTGCCTTCGGCGTCGCGCACCATCTCGTTCTTCAGCGTCGGGTTGGCGAAGGTGGCGCGTTGCGCGGTCAGGTGGTCGCCGCGGTGGGTGGCGTAGGAGTTGAAGTCCTCTTCCGGCAGGCCCATTTTCGCCAGGTACTCGCCGGCCGCGCTGTTCAACATGATCGCGTTCGACGGCGACAGGTGGTCGGTAGTGATGTTGTCGCCCAGGACCGCCAGCGGCAGCATGCCCTTCAGCGGACGAGCACCGGCCAGCGCGCCCTCCCAGTACGGCGGACGGCGGATGTAGGTGGTCTGCGGACGCCAGTCGTACAACGGTTTCACCTTTACGCCGTCGTCTTCCTGCTTGGCGAACATCGGGATGTAGACCTTGTTGTACTGCGCCGGCTTGACGCTGGACGCGACCAGCGCGTCGATCTCTTCGTCGGTCGGCCAGATGTCCTTCAGCGTGACCGGCTGGCCGTTGGTGTCGATACCCAGCACATCCTTCTCGATGTCGAAGCGGATCGTGCCGGCGATGGCGTAGGCCACCACCAGCGGCGGCGAAGCCAGGAAGGCCTGCTTGGCATAAGGGTGGATGCGGCCGTCGAAGTTGCGGTTGCCCGACAAGACAGCGGTGGCGTACAGGTCGCGGTCGATCACTTCCTTCTGAATCACCGGATCGAGCGCGCCGGACATGCCGTTGCAGGTGGTGCAGGCGTATGCGACCACGCCGAAGCCCAGCTGCTCCAGCTCCGGCATCAGGCCCGCTTCCTCCAGGTACAGCGTCACGGTCTTGGAGCCGGGCGCCAGCGAGCTTTTCACCCACGGCTTGCGGGTCAGGCCGCGCGCGTTGGCGTTGCGGGCCAGCAGGCCGGCGGCGATCATGTTGCGCGGGTTGTTGGTGTTGGTGCAGCTGGTGATGGCGGCGATGATCACCGCGCCGTCAGGCATCAGGCCGGGTTCGTTCTCCACCACGCCGCTGATGCCGCGCGCGGCCAGCTCGGAGGTCGGCACGCGGTTGTGCGGGTTCGACGGACCGGCGATGGTACGCACCACCGACGACAGGTCGAACTTCAGCACGCGCTCGTACTCGGCGGTCTTCAGGGCTTCGCCCCACAGGCCGGTCTCTTTCGCGTAGGTCTCCACCAGCTTGACCAGTTCATCATCGCGGCCGGTCAGCTTGAGGTACTTGATGGTCTGCTCGTCGATGTAGAACATCGCGGCGGTGGAGCCGTATTCCGGCGCCATGTTGGAGATGGTCGCGCGGTCGCCCAGCGTCAGGTGCGATGCGCCCTCGCCGAAGAACTCCAGGTAGGACGATACGACCTTCTGCTTGCGCAGGAATTCGGTCAGCGCCAGCACGGTGTCGGTGGCGGTGATGCCGGCCTGCGGCTTGCCCGTCAGTTCAACGCCGATGATGTCCGGCAGCCGCATCCACGATGCGCGGCCCAGCATCACGCTCTCCGCTTCCAGGCCGCCGACGCCGATGGCGATCACGCCCAGTGCATCGACCATCGGCGTGTGCGAATCGGTGCCGACCAGCGTGTCCGGGAAGGCCACGCCGTCCACCGCTTGAATCACCGGCGACATGCGTTCCAGATTGATCTGGTGCAGGATGCCGTTACCCGGCGGGATCACGTCGACGTTCTTGAACGCCTTCTTGGTCCAGTTGATGAAATCGAAGCGGTCCTCGTTGCGGCGGTCCTCGATGGCGCGGTTCTTGTCGAAGGCGTCGGGATCGAAGCCGCCGCATTCGACGGCCAGCGAGTGGTCGACCACCAGCTGGGTCGGCACCACCGGGTTGACCAGCGCGGGATCGCCGCCTTGCAGCGCGATGGCGTCGCGCAGGCCGGCCAGGTCGACCAGCGCGGTCTGGCCGAGGATGTCGTGGCAGACCACGCGCGCGGGGAACCATGGGAAGTCCAGGTCGCGTTTGCGCTCGATCAGTTGCGACAGCGAGGCATTGAGCGTGGCCGGATCGCAGCGGCGCACCAGGTTCTCGGCCAGCACACGCGAGGTGTATGGCAGCTTGGCCCAGGCGCCCGGCTGGATCGCGTCGACGGCGGCGCGCGCGTCGAAGTAATCGAGCTTGGTACCCGGCAGGGATTTGCGGAATTGGGTGTTCATTATTTGCGGTCCTTGATTGGCACGAATTTCAGGTCTTCAGGACCGACGTAGTTCGCGCTTGGACGAATGATCTTGTTGTCGATGCGCTGTTCGATGATGTGCGCGGCCCAGCCGGACGTGCGCGAGATGACGAACAGCGGCGTGAACATCGCGGTCGGCACGCCCATCATGTGGTAGGACACGGCCGAGAACCAGTCCAGGTTCGGGAACATCTTCTTGACGTCCCACATGACGGTTTCCAGGCGCTCGGCGATGTCGAACATCTTCATCGAGCCGGCTTCCTGCGACAGATTGCGCGCCACTTCCTTGATGACGACGTTGCGCGGGTCGGAGATGGTGTACACCGGATGGCCGAAGCCGATCACCACTTCCTTGTTGGCGACGCGGTTGCGGATGTCCGCTTCGGCTTCGTCGGCGTTTTCGTAGCGCTTCTGGATCTCGAAGGCGAATTCGTTGGCGCCGCCGTGTTTGGGGCCGCGCAGCGCGCCGATCGCGCCGGTGATGGCGGAGTGGATGTCCGAACCCGTGCCGGCGATGACGCGGCTGGTGAAGGTGGAGGCGTTGAACTCGTGTTCCGCGTACAGGATCAGCGAGGTGTGCATCGCCTGCACCCAGCTGTCGGAAGGCTTCTCGCCGTGCAGCAGGTGCAGGAAGTGGCCGCCGATGGAGTCGTCGTCGGTCTCCACGTCGATGCGCTTGCCGTTGTGGCTGAAGTGGTACCAGTACAGCAGCATCGAGCCGAAGGAAGCCATCAAGCGGTCGGCGATGTCGCGCGCGCCCGGCACGTTGTGGTCGTCCTTTTCCGGCAGCGTGCAGCCCAGCACCGAGACGCCGGTACGCATCACGTCCATCGGGTGGGCCGACGCGGGCAGTGCTTCCAGCGCGGCTTTCAGCGATGCCGGCAGGCCGCGCAGCGAACGCAGTTTGGCTTTGTAGCCTTTCAGTTCGGCGCTGGTCGGCAGTTTGCCGTGGACCAGCAGGTAGGCGATTTCTTCGAACTCGCAGGTGTTGGCGACGTCGAGGATGTCGTAGCCGCGGTAGTGCAGGTCATTGCCGGTTTTGCCGACGGAGCACAGTGCGGTGTTACCTGCGGTGACGCCGGACAGGGCGACGGATTTTTTTGGTTTGAAGGTGGCTTCGGTCATTTCAGGGTCTCCTCGAATCGATTATTTTTTCTGTGCGGCGAACAGTGCATCCAGCTTCTGCTCGAAGCTGTGGTAGTTGATGCGTTCATACAGTTCGGCGCGGGTTTGCATGGTGTCGACCACGTTCTGCTGGGTGCCGTCGCGGCGGATCGCGCCGTAGACGTTTTCCGCGGCCTTGTTCATCGCGCGGAAGGCGGACAGCGGATACAGCACCAGGCCCACGTCGGCGCCGCGCAATTCGTCCACGGTGAACAGCGGCGTCGAGCCGAATTCGGTGATGTTGGCCAGCACCGGCACTTTGACGGCGGCGGCGAATTTTTTGTACATATCGAGGCTGATCATCGCCTCCGGGAAGATCATGTCCGCGCCGGCTTCGACGCAGGCGACGGCGCGCTCGATGGCGGCGTCCAGTCCTTCGACGGCCAGCGCGTCGGTGCGGGCCATGATGACGAAGTTCTCATCGGTGCGCGCATCGACGGCGGCGGCGATGCGGTCGACCATCTCCTGCTTGGTGACGATCTCCTTGCCCGGACGGTGGCCGCAGCGCTTGGCGCCGACCTGGTCTTCGATGTGCATGGCGGCGGCGCCGAACTTAATCATGGACTTGACGGTGCGCGCCACGTTGAAGGCGGAGGCGCCGAAGCCGGTGTCGACGTCGACCAGCAGCGGCAGGTCGCACACGTCGGTGATGCGGCGCACGTCGGTCAGCACGTCATCCAGGTTGGAGATGCCCAGGTCCGGCAGGCCTAGCGAACCCGCCGCCACGCCGCCACCGGAAAGGTAGATCGCCTTGAAACCGGCGCGCTTGGCCAGCAGGGCGTGGTTGGCGTTGATCGCGCCGACCACCTGCAGTGGGGACTCTTCCTGGACGGCTTTGCGGAACGCGGCGCCTGCGGAGTATTGACTCATGTTCTGACCTTTCAATGTTGCGGTGAAGTTGGTCTATGCTTTGCAAGCGGCGTGCCAGATGGGCACACTATATAAATCAATGACTTACAAAATGGCGACGTTACACTTATGTTTCAATTTGAAACATCGAAACAGATGAACTACAATTGAAACATGCGCCACTCCACGCCTCTGCCCTTCGACGCCAACGACAAACCGGTCATCTGGACGGTGTCGGTGTCGCGCCTGGCCGACCTGTTCCGCGACATCACGCTGGAATACGACGAGCTGGCGACCATCGAGCCGATCAACCTGGGCTTCGACGAGGCGGCGCGGCACATCCGCGAGCGCATGGCCACCGAGCGTTGCGACGCCGTCATCGCCGCCGGCTCCAACGCCGCGTATCTGAAAGGCCGGCTGTCGGTGCCGGTGGTGATCGCCAAATTCAGCGGCTTCGACGTGATGCAGGCGCTGGCGCGGGCGCGCCGCGTGTCGGACCGCATCGGCATCGTCACCTATCAGGAGCGCTTGCCGGAGCTGGCCGAATTCGCCAACACCTTCGGCTTCGACGTCGAACAACGCACCTACGCCACCGAGGAGGACGCACGCGCGCAGATCAACGATTTGAAGGCGGCCGGCATCAAGGCCATCGTCGGCGCCGGGTTGATCACCGACCTGGCCGAGGAAGCGGGACTGACCGGCGTGTTCGTCTACTCCGCCGCCTCGATCCGCCACGCCTTCGACGACGCGCTGGAAATGGCGCGGTTGACGCAACTCGAAGCTAACCGCAGCCGCACGCGCGGCGCCGTGGTGGCGGACACGCTGCGCGCCAAGCATGGCATCAACGATCTGCGTGGCGACTCCGCCGCGATGGAGGCGCTGCGCCAGTCGGTGGTGCTGTATGCGAAGTCCCCGGCCACGGTGCTGATACAGGCGGAAACCGGCTGCGGCAAGGAGCTGGTGGCGCAGGCCATCCACCGCGAGAGCCCGCGCACGCTGGGCCAGAACCGGCCCTTCGTCGCCGTCAATTGCGGCGCCATCGCGGAATCGCTGCTGGAGTCGGAACTGTTCGGCCACGAGGAAGGCGCCTTCACCGGCGCGCGGCGCGGTGGCCACGCCGGCCTGTTCGAGGCGGCCAATCGCGGCACCCTGTTCCTCGACGAGATAGGCGAGATGCCGTTGACGTTGCAAACCCGTTTGCTGCGCGTGCTGGAGGAACGGGAAGTGGTGCGCGTGGGCGGCACGCGGCCTATCGCGGTCAATGTGCGCATCATCAGCGCCACGCACTGCGACCTGGAACAACGTGTGCGCGAAGGCCGCTTCCGCGCCGACCTGTTCTACCGTCTTGCTGTGCTGCGCCTGACCATTCCACCGCTGCGCGCGCGGCTGGAGGACGTGATGACGCTGGCCGAATGGTCGCTGAAGAACGCGCTGGCGTCGCTGGGCGCGCGGCCGCATCCGAACCTGCACGCTGAGATGACGGCCTGCGCGCCGCTGCTGCAGCACTACGACTGGCCGGGCAATGTGCGCGAACTGCGCAACCTGACCGAGCGCCTGGCGTTGTTCCTCGCCGCCGAGCCGCTGCAGGCGTTGACGCCGGCCTTCGTGCTGAGCGTGGCGCCGGAACTGGCTAACCGCACGGCCCCGCTGTCCGCCGGCGCAGGTCCTGTCAACGCCGCCGGCGCGCCGCCTCTTGCCCTGCCGGCCGCGCGGCCTTCCGCCGAAAGCGCGACCGCCGTGTTGGCCCGCTTCGGCGGCCGGCGCGACGCCGCCGCCGACTACCTCGGCATCAGCCGCACCACGCTCTGGCGCAAGCTGCGCGCAGAGGCCGGCGAATAACGCCTCGCGGAGCCGTGCCCCGGCGGGCACGCCGCAAGCGGTACTGGCGGCTACCGTTCATCCTTTTAAAAAAACCGCTCATCCAGTAGCCGTCGCCGGCGCGATGGCGGTTCGATAGCATGGCCTCACTTAATCACAACAACGGAGGTCAGCATGCCACGCTCGTTCATCAAACGTATCGCAACCATTGCCGCCAGCCTGGCGCTGGCCTACTCCGCCGGCGCTTCCGCTGCGGCCTCGCATCCGGCCTTCAAGGTGCAAGTCACCGGCCAAGGTGCTCCCGTGATCCTGATCCCCGGCCTGGCATCGTCCGGCGAAGTGTGGGACGGCACCGTCGCCCACTACTGCGGCAGCCGCCAGTGCCACGTCGTCACCCTGGCCGGGTTTGCCGGCGTGCCCGCCATCGAAGGCCCGCTGCTGCCGGCAGTGGAGCAGCAACTGAGCGACTACATCGCCGCCAATAAATTCGACCATCCCATCATCATCGGCCACAGCCTAGGCGGCTTCGTCGGCATGAAGCTGGCCGCCGACCACCCGGACCAGGTGGGCCGCCTGGTAATCGTCGACACCTTGCCAGCGCTGGCAGCGGTCCAGATGCCCAGCATAACCGGCGCGCAGATGAAGGAAATGGCGGCCGGCCTGCGGACCCGCATGGAGTCCATGGACGCGGAAGCCAAACGCGCCAACCAAATGAAAACCCTGCAATCCATGATCACCAAGCAGGAAGATATCGACCGCGCCGCCGCCTGGGGCAAGCAATCCGACCCAGCCACCGTCACCAACGCGATGGTCGAGATGATGAGCGAGGACATGCGCGCGGAAGTTGGCCGCATCAAGGCGCCCACGCTGGTGCGGGGCTCCTGGATCGCCTACAAGGACTATGGCAGCAAGCCGATGTTCGAGCAGATGTACACGAGCCAGTACCAGCAACTGCCCAACGTGAAAGTGGAGCTTGCCGACAACGCCCGTCATTTCATCATGTACGACGATCCGGCTTGGATGTATGATCGCATCGATAACTTTTTGAAGTGATTCCATCATGACCGACGACCGTCCACTCATCGCGCGCCTGAACTGGTACTGGCTGTTCCAGCTGGCTGGATGGATGTTCCTGCCAGTGCTGCTGATCGCCATGACGCCGGGCGACAGCCACACGCCCCGCATGCTGGGCATATCCATGTGGGGCGTGGTGACCGGCCTGGTGATCTCGGACACCTGGCACCGGCTGCTCAAGCGCCAGATCCAGAACGGTGTGCGCGTCAGCTGGAAGGCGATGATGGCCGCCATCCTGGTGTTGGGGACCATTCACACCGCCGTGCAGACGGTCGGCTACCTGGTCATCAAGCCTTTCGGTGAAGTACACGGCGTGGCCTGGGTACCGGGCGCGCTGATGTTCTGGTGGGGCGTCTATTTGGTGTGGAACACGTTCTACATGGCGGTGCAGTCGCTGCGCCGCGCCAACCGCCTGGAACAGGAGGCGCTGCGGCTGGAGATCAGCGCCAAGGACGCCGAACTGCGCGCCCTGCAGGCGCAGGTCAATCCGCATTTTTTTTTCAACAGTATGAACAGCGTGCGCGCGCTGGTTTATGAGGACAGGGATTCGGCCGCGCTGATGATCGACCAGTTGGCGAGCGTGATGCGCTATGCGCTGCAATCGGGCCAGCACGATACGGTGCCGCTGGCGGCGGAGATCGAAGCCGTGCAGGCCTATCTGGCGATTGAAAAAATCCGCTTCGAGGAACGCATGCGGGTCAGCGTGGAGATCGGACTGGGTCTGGATCAGGTGCGTATTCCACCGATGGCCTTGCAGACGCTGGTGGAGAACGCCGTCAAGTACGGCGTCGAGGCCAGCCCCACCGGCAGCGAGATCCGCATCCGCGCACAGCGCATGGACGACGGCAAAATCCACATCGAAATCGCCAACCTTGGCGCGATTCTGCCGTTCGCCAATTCCACCAAGGTGGGATTGGTGAATACCCGCAAACGCCTGGCGCTGGCATTGGGCTCCAATGCCAGCCTGGATCTGACTGAAAACAGTGGCTGGGTGCGCGCCACGATGACTTTACCGGAGGCCGCCTGATGCGCGCATTGCTGATCGACGACGAGCGCCTGGCGCGCGCGGAACTGCGCCGTTTGCTGGCGGCCCACCCCGAAGTGGAAATCGTCGGCGAGGCCGCCAACGCGGCCGACGGCATCCAGCAGATCAACGCGCTCAAGCCGGACCTGGTGTTCCTCGATGTCCAGATGCCGGGCGGTAGCGGCTTCGACATGCTGGCGGCGCTGGAGGAAGCGCCGGAGGTGATCTTCACAACGGCCTTCGACCAGTATGCGCTGCAGGCGTTCGAGGTCAATGCGCTGGACTATCTGCAGAAGCCGATCCAGGCGGCGCGGATGGCGGCGGCCTTGCAGCGCTGCGCTCTGCGCCATGGGCGCGCGCTGGCGTATGCGGCAGCCGGCGTGCCGGCCGTGGCGCCGACGGCGGCCAAGAAGCTGTTTATCAAGGACGGTGAGCGATGCTGGTTTGTCGGCTTGCAGGATGTGCGGCTGTTCGAGTCGGACGGCAACTACACGCGCGTCTATTTCGACCAGCACAAGCCGCTGATGCTGCGCTCCCTGAACCAGCTGGAGGAGCGCCTGGACCCGCAACGCTTCTTCCGTGCCAGCCGCCGTCACATCGTCAACCTGGACTACGTCGACCAGGTCACGCCGAACGATGCCGGCGGCCTCGATCTGCTGCTGCGCGACGACCTCGAAGTGGAAGTCTCCCGCCGCCGCGCCGCCCAGTTCAAGACCCTCGCCAGCCTGTGAATTTGAAGCAGATCAGCTAGCTTTCGGTATTCGTTTGACGTGCTATATTGTATCTGTCCAGTATGGCGAATGTGGCACATTATCGAACATCGTAGGGTTCAGCAAAAACTGGCATCGGCTCCGGCCGAGGTCGTTAAGCGTTATGAGAAGTGGAAAGACATCGCACGCAGCTTCGGACCGCAAGGGGTGCAAGCGATCAAGGGTAATCACGACGAAGCTCTGCGCGGAAAATGGACCGGATACCGTTCTTCTCGCCTAGGGTACAAGTGGCGCTTAGTCTACCAAGTTACCGCAAATGTGATGCTGATTCGAGTAGTTGAGGTGAACGCTCATGATTACAGAAAACATTGATATGACTGACTTTCTGCCCGAAAAAAAACATATAGATGTTTCTATGGGTGAGTCGGTCCGTATCGTGCGCGAAATGAACGAACTTACGTTGCCTCGGCTTGCGACGATCACCGGAATCTCAAAGGCCACGCTTCGCGCCATTGAAGCTGACAGGCTGGAGCTAACCCTCGATCAGGCCACGGTGTTAGCAAAAGCGCTGCAGGTTACCCCTGCCATACTGATGGCAACCGGAAGCGACGCAAGTAACAAATCCGCAGCCTGATCACACTAACTCCGCAACGCCTCGGCCGGTGCCATGCGCATGGCGAGCCAGGTGTGGCGGGCGATGGCGATGAGGGCGATGACCAGCGTCAGCGACAGCGCGATCAGCAGCGTCCAATAGCCTATCGGCGCGTGTTCGACGTAGCCCGAGAGATAGCGGCGGATGGCGACCACCGCCAGCGGTGACGCTATCGCCGCCGCGGCCAGCACCAGCGAACCGATTTCGCGGACCACCAGCACGCCGATGTCGGCGCCGCGCGCGCCGTGCAGCTTGCGCATGACGATCTCCCTGGCGCGTCGCTGCACCGTGTTGGCCGACAGCACGTAGGTGCCGAAGGCGGCGATCGCCAGGGCGATGCCGGTGGCGACGGACATCAGCTTGGCCAGTCTGGCATCGTCGGCGTAATTGCGCGCCAGGACGTCGCCGGCGCGCACCACCTTGGGAATCGCGTCCGGGAAAAAGCCCGGCCACAAGGCCCGCACGCTGCGCTCCACCGCCGCAGGATCGCTTGCCGCGCGCACGCTCAGCACCGTCCCCGCTGTCCACAGTTCGTAGGCGGTCGCGCGCGGAGCATCGCGCAGCGAATGGAATCGCAGATCGGGGGCGATGCCGACGATGCGCTTTGAAATCACCTTGTTGTCGAACCCCGTGAACAGCACGGTCTGGCCGATCGCCGCTTCGTCGCTGGCGAAACCCAGCTCACGCGCGGCGGCAGCGTTCAGCACCACCGGTACGCGATCGTCCTCCTTGTCCCACTCGGCCTGGAACAAGCGCCCGGCCAACGGCGCTATGCCATACAGCTCGAAGAAATTCGCGCTGACCGACTTCATCTCCATCGTCGCACCCTGGCCGCCGGGACGCTTCAGCTCACGGGACCAGATCCAATCGAGCCGGCCCACCGGGTCTTCCGATATCGCCACGCCGGCCACGCCCGGCTGCGCCGCCAGGGTCGAGTAGAAGCGACGCGCCTTCTCGCTGTCCCTCACCCGCTCCGGCATATCGACAATGACGAACGGCGCAGGATCGAAGCCGGGCGAGGCATGCATCGCATAGTGGGTCTGCCATGCCACCGCGATGGTCACGGCGGCGAAGCCCATCGCCACCGACACCTGCAGCACCGTCAGCGCGCGCCGCCAATGCATGCTGCCCCGGGACTCCGTGTCGGGACGGCCGGCCAGCACCTGCGTCGGATGCACACGCAGAGCCACCCATGCCGGGTAGATCGCCGTCAGCACGCCCAGCAAGCCGCCTATGCCAAACGCCGCGACGATATTCTGCAACGTGAACAGGCCGTCCAGCTGGCGGTTGACCAGCTGCGAAAAGACCGGCAGCGCCAGCCACGCGAGCATCAGGCCAAGCGCGGTGGCCGTCATCGCCACCAGCAGCGATTCGAGCAGGAACAGCAGCATGAGCTGCCCCACGCCGGCGCCAAGCACCTTGCGCATCGCGACCTCGCGCTGGCGCCGCAGCACGCGCACCATGCTCAGGTTGACGTAGTTGATCGCGGCCATGAGCAGGATCAGCAACGCCAGCGCCGCCAGCCCGGCCACCAGCACCGGATTGGCGCGGTCGCCCGGCATCGATATGAAACTGTTCTGCATCTTGTAGTCGAAGTAGGCGTCGCGCAGCGGCGACATGGTCAACTCTATCGCCTTGCGCGTGCCGAGACGCGCGCGCGTCTCCGGCGGGTATTGATGCAGGCTCGGAGCGGCGTCCACCACTTTCTGCAAGCGGTCGATGATGGCCGGCAGCGAGGCGCCGGGCTGCACACGCAGCAGCATCTTGCCCATCCACCCATGTTCACCGGTCAGCATCTCGTGCCTTATGTCCGGCCCCGCCACCACCGAATTGACGCCGAAGATCACTTCGAACGGAATCGTCGTATTGGCCGGCGGCGTCGGCACCACGGCGCCGACTTGCACCGCATTCCCTTCCGCCAGCATCGTGCGGCCCAGCGCATTGGCCGTGCCGAACAGGCGAAGCGCGCCGGCCTCGGTGACGACAAAGCGGTCCGGCTTGTCCAGCGCGTCGGCCAGGTTGCCCTGCACCGCCCGCAATCCCAGCATCTCGGTAAAGCCGGGCATCACCGTCAGGCCGCGCACCGCGAACATGCTGCGGTTGATGCGCACCGTGAGCGGCGTGATCTCTGGCCGCGCCGGAATAAAGAGCGCGGCGCCGGTAACGCCTGGCGTCTTCAGCGCGGGCTCGCGCAGCAGCATCGGCACCACTTCGTGCAGCGGCGAGCCGGGATCGATATTGAAATGCTGCTTGGCGACGTAGATCCGGTCCACGTCCGGCAGATGCGCGTCGTACTCCATCGAGTAGCGTACAAAGCCAAGCAGCAGCAGGCACGCGGCCAGGCCAACGCCCAGCCCGAGCACCACGGCCAGCGTGTACGCCGGCTCCTGTATCAGCGCGCGCCAGCCGATGCGAAAGTCTCTTAGCTTCATTGATCGAGAGTCCGTGTATGGAAAACCTCTGACGTCTGCAACATCCATGCCACGGTTGTTTTTGCGCCCCGGCAGCCGCTCGTGCGGGCCGGTGTTCGAAAGTGAACGTTATGGCTGTTCACTTCCGAACACTTACTTCACCTTGACCGGGAAGGCGGGATGCACCGGCCGCACCGGCGGGTTCTTCGCCAGTTCAGCCTTGATGACTTCAATCGCCTTTTCCAGCTGCGGATCGCGGCCGGCGATCACGTCGGCCGGATTTTGGTCGACTTCGATGTCGGGCGCGACGCCTTCGTTCTCCACGCCCCAGCCGCCGTCGCGGGTCCAGAACGCCAGGTTGGGTGCGGTGATGCCGCCGCCGTCCATCAACACGGGGAAGCCGAGGATGCCAACCAGCCCACCCCACGTGCGCTTGCCGATCAACGGGCCCATTTGATTTTTGCGGAACATCCATGGCAGCAGGTCGCCGCCGGAACCCGCCGTCTCGTCGATCAGCATCGCGCGCGGTCCCTGGATCGAGGCCGACGGGGTTTTCATGTCGGCGCCGTAGCGCATGGTCCACCAGGCGATTTCCTTCTTCTGCAAAATCTCCAGGTAGTAGTCGGCCACGCTGCCGCCGCCGTTGAAGCGCTCGTCGATGATGACGGCGTCCTTGTCCGCCTGCGGGAAGAAGTAGCGCTTGAAGTAGGTGTGGCCCAACGTCGCGGTGTTGGGCACGTACACATAGGCGACCCTGCCGCCGGTGGCCGCGTTCACCTTGCGGATATTCCCTTCGATCCAGTCTCGGTTGCGCAACGCGTCCTCGGTCGCCACCGGCACCACGGTGATGGTGCGCGATTTGCTGCCGTCCGCGTTCGGGCCGACGGTGATGTCGATGGCCTTGTTGGCGGTGTTTTCAAAGGCGCTGTACAGATTCGTCGGCGCCAGCAGCGGGCGGCCTTCCACCGCCAGCAGGTACTCGCCGGCCTTGACGTTCAGGCCAGGCTCGGTCAATGGCGCGCGCAGCGCCGGGTTCCAGTTCAAGCCACCGTAGACTTTCTTGAAGCGATAGTGGCCGTCGCTGACTTCATAGTCCGCGCCCAGCAGGCCGCCCGGCACCGGCTTGGCGTCGTTGAAGAAGTCACCGCCGCCGCCGCGATGGTGGCCGACGCCGATCTCGCTGCACAGCCACTGGATCACGCGATTCAGGTCGCCACGGCTGGACAACTCGGGCAGGAACTGCGCGTATTTGGCGCGCATCTTGTTCCAGTCGGCGCCGTGCATGCCGGGGTCGTAGAAGTAGTCGCGGTTGATGCGCCAGGCTTCGTTGAAGATCTGCGTCCACTCGGCGCGCGGCTCGGCGTGGACCTCGATCGCTTCGACCTTGATCTTGCCTTCGCCCGGCGTCAGCGTCTTGGCGGTGGCGCTGCCCATGGCCCAGGCTTCCTTCAGCCGGTACAGGATCTTCTTGCCGTCGGAGGAGACCTCGTAGTCGTCGGCTTCGGCCAGCAGCGTCTCGGCCTTGCGGTCTTTCAGGTCGAAGCGCCGGATGGCTTTCTTGCCGTCGTTCTCGCGCAGGAAGAAGATCTGCCCTGCCTCGCCCGTCCCCAGTTCGGACAGCGCGGCGGCCGGCACCGGCAGGTCGACGATGCGGGTTTCGATGCCGTCGAAGTCGATCGAGATCGGCGCCACCGGCGCGACCGTCACCTTCGGATCGTCGCGGCCCGTCTTCGGATCGACCTTGGGTGCTTCCGGCTTGGCCGCTTCCTTCGCGGCCGCAGGCGCGGGCGGCGCCGCGCTCTTCTCTTCGTCGCTCTCCTTGATCAGCGGCGACGGCAGGTCGCGCCGCAGCACGGCCATCCAGATGGTGCGCGTGACGCGGTTGTCTTCGTTCTGCTGGGAGAACCAGTTGTTGCTAGGCCCCGCGTTGGTCGATGCGAAGAAGTACAGGTACTTGCCGCTCTTGTCGAACACCGGATCGACGACGTCGGACAAGCCATCCGTCACCGGCCACGATTTGTTCTGCTCCAGCGAGTAGATGTAGGCGCTGCGGGTGTAGGTCATCGAATTGAGCGCGTAGGCGATCCAGCGCGAATCCGGCGCCCATGCGGCGCGCAACGTCTTGTTCACACCGTACAGCGGCTCGCTGGCGATCTTCTTGATCGTGCCGGTGGCGACGTCCATCACATACAACGTCCAGGCGTTGTCTGTGTAGGCGATCTTTTTGCTGTCCGGCGACCAGACCGCGTTGTCGTAGAAGCCTGCTCCGGTGAGCTTGAACTTGCGCGGCTCGCCCTTGCCGTCCTGTGCGCGGATGTGCAGCGCGTATTCGCCCGATTCGTCCGAGAAGTAGGCGACGGAGCGGCCGTCCGGCGACCAGGCCGGCGAGCGCTCATGCGCGGCCGGCGTATGCGTCAGGTTGCGCACATCGCCTTTGTCCGCAGGGATGGTGACGATCTCGCCACGGAACTCGTACGCCACTCGCGCGCCGGACGGCGAGATCGAGGCACCGCGAATGTACTTGGCGCCGCTGACCCAGCGCGGGCGCGATGCGCCCAGATCGCTGTTCACGCCGATGGTGAGTTTGTGCGACTGTCCGCTGGCCGGGTCCAGTGCATGCAGGTAGCCCGCCTGCTCGTAGACGATGCCGCCACCGCCGGCAGCGATGTTCAGCACCGGGAAGTCGGTATGCTGGGTCAGCGCGCGCACGGCCTTGCTCTTGGTGTCGTAGGCGTACAGATTGAATTCGCCGTCGCGGTCGGAGCGGAAGTAGACGGTGTCGCCGATCCACACCGGATCGACGTCGTTCGAATGCGTGACGGGCTGCGGGATCTGCTGCACCGATTTGTCGGCGCGGTTGAACAGCCACAGGATGGAGTTGGTGCCGCCACGATAGTGCTTCCACTGCATGAAGGCCGGCGAGAACGGGTTGTAGACGATCTGCTTGCCGTCCGGCGACCAGCCGGCGCGGGCGGCGTTCGGCACTTCCAGTTCGGTCTCCACGCCGCCGGCCACCGGCACCGTGAACAGCTTGCGATAGCGGTTGTTGAAGGCCGCGCGCGGTGACGTGAACATGACCGCCTTGCCGTCCGGCGTGAAGCTTTGCACCACGTCCGCGCCGGGATGGTAGGTCAGGCGTTTAGGCACGCCGCCTTCGACCGGCAGCAGGTAGACGTCGATATTGCCGTCGACCTGCGCGCTGTAGGCGATCGATTTGCCGTCGGGCGAAAACACCGGGTTGGATTTCTCGCCCGGATCGGAGGTCAGCCGGCGCGGCGACGAGCCGTCGCGGTTGGCCAGCCAGACGTCGCCCGCGTAGATGAAGGCCAGGTGCTGCGCCGACAGCGCGGGCTCGGTCAGCATGCGCGTGTCGGTGGTGCTGGGCAGCGCCAGCGCGCCGTGGCTCGTCGTCAGCAGCGCGGCGGCGACGGCGGCCGATAGCATGTGCTTCATCGTGTCTCCTTATTTGAGCGCGGGGATGGCTTGCGGCTGATAGGGCTTGACCGGCTGCTCCTTCAGCTTCTTGTCCAGCAGCTCCAGCGCCACTTCCAGCTGGCGGTCCTGGCCTTGATACGTGGCGTGCGGCAGGTTGTCCACTTCCACGTCCGGCGATACGCCCACGCCTTCGATCAGCCATTGGCCGTCGGCGGTGTTGAACTGGCCGTTCTCGGCGACGCGCGCCATGCCGTTGTCGCTCAGGCGGTTGTTATCGCTGAGCCAGACGCCGGCGCCCGCCGTGCGCTTGCCCACCAGCGGCGCCAGTCCCAGCGCCTTGATGCCGGCCGCGAAGGTCTCGCCGTCCGAGTAGGTGTATTCGTCGACCAGCACCACCAGGTGGCCGCGGAAGGTGTTCTGCATGTTCGGCGCCGGCAGCGCGCCCGGCGACGACCAGAAGGCCCAGGCTTTGCGCAGCAGCTTCTCGATCACCCAGCTGTCGATGTTGCCGCCGTTGTTGCGGCGCACGTCGATGATCAGGCCTTCGCGGTTGACGTTGGCGTAGAAGTCGCGCGCGAACGAGGCGATGTCGCGCGCTCCCATGGCGCGCAGGTGCAGGTAGCCGATGCGGCCCTTGGACGCGTCGTCCACCTGGCGCGCGCGGCTCTGTTCCCAGTCGCTGTAGCGCAGGCCGGCCTGCTTGCTCATGTTGACCGGCGTGACGATGACCGAGCGTGTGCCGCCCTCCTTGCGCTTCACCTGCAGCAGCATCTGCTTGTCGGCCTGGTTCAGCAGCAGGTCGGCGATGTCGCGCGCTTCCAGCACCGGCTTGCCGTTGACGGTGGTGATGACGTCGCCCTCCTTCACGTCCACGTCCGGCTGCAGCAGCGGGCCGCGTTCGGACGGCAGCTCCGGTTCGCTGCGGTAGATGTGGTCGACGCGGTAGCCGTCGGCGCTGCGCGTGAGCAGCGCGCCCAGTCCCGCAGGCGCACCTTCCGGCGCGGGACGGCGCACGTCGCCCGGTGCGATCTGCGAGTGCAGCGCGCCCACTTCGCTGATCATCATGCCCAGCACGTCGTTCAGCTCCGCGCGGTCGGTCACGCGCTCGACCAGCGGCGCGTACTTGGCGCGCACGCCGCTCCAGTTCACGCCGCGCATCTTGGCGTCGTACAGGAAGTCGCGGTGCATGCGCCAGGCGTCGTTGAACATCTGCGTCCACTCCAGGCGCGGGTTGGAGGTGAAGGTCCAGTCGTCCACCTTGACCTTGGCCTTGGAGACGTCGGCCGGCACCTTGGCGCCCACCTCCACCACCAGCATGTCGCCAGGGCCGCCGGCGGCGAAGGTGCGGTAGTACAGGTGCTTCTTGTCGAAGGCCAGGTCGTATTCGCGCACGCCGCCGACGAAGACCTCCGGCTGCGGGCCGTTGGCGGCGATCGCCAGCGTTTTCAGGTTGGCCTTGCCGTCGTTGCCGTCGGCGTCGAGGAAGTACAGGCGCTTCTCGTCGAGCTCCAGGTTGCGGTAGTTACCGGCGGCCAGCGGCACTTCGTACAACCGGTCCGCCAGACCCGCGTAGACGATGGCCGGCACCGCCTTGCCGGTTTTCTTTTCCGGCACGGCCTTGGCCACGGCTTTTTCCACCGCCTTCTCGGCTGCCTGCTCGACGGCCTTTTCCGCCGCGCCCTCGGCCGGCTTGTCGCCCGGCTTGTTCAGCTCATCGTCCGGCTTGAAGGGGAAGCGGTTGCCCGGCTGGAGCGCCAGCGCGTACACGCCGGTGCGCTTGTCGAACACCGGTCCCATGTTGCGGTCGCCCCAAGGCGAGCCGTTCGCCAGCTGGAAGTTGCGGGCCGAGAGGAAGTACAGCCATTTGCCATCCGGCGAAAACGCCGGCGAGACCGAGTTGTAGCGGTCGCCGGTGACGAAGGCCAGCTGCTTCGATTCGAGGTTGTACAGGCCGATCTGGTTGCGCTGCTCGATGCTGGCGGCGCGCACCAGCGCCAGGTTCTTGCTGTCGCCGGACCACTGGACATCCTCGTGCCGGTCGTTGCCGGCCTTGCTGCCGTCGTCGATGACGGTGTTGGCCTTGGTCGCCAGGTCCAGCATCCACAGGCGGCCTTTCTTGTCGGTGTGGGCCAGCCAGCGGCCGTCCGGCGATGGATACAGCTGCCAGCGATGGCTGTTGCCGTCCTTGGTCAGCTGCTCGCCCTTGCCGGAACCGTCGGCGGCGAATTTCCAGATTTCGTTTTCGCCGGTGCTGTCGACGATGGCGTACACCCATTTGTCATCGTGGCTGAAGACCGCCTCGCGGGCGCGCGCGCCCGGCGGCACGGCGATTTCGACGCGGCGCAGCGAGCCGGTGCCGGCCACGCTCACGCGGCCGCGCGCGGTCAGCACCAGGCGCTCGTCCTTGCCGGAGATCTGGACGTTGGTCAGGTTCTCCAGCGGCGAGCGGATCTGGCGGGCGCGCTGCTGGTCGAAGTCCGAGACCAGGCTGATGGCCAGCTGCTCGTCCTTCGCGGCGGCCAGGTCCAGCACGTGCAAGTCGGCGCCGAGTTGATAGGCGATGCGGCCGTCGCCCAGCGCGGCGTTGCGCACGTCCCAGCCGGTGTGGTTGGTCAGCTGGCGCGGATCGCTGCCGTCCGGCGCCATCGACCACAGGTTGTCGGAGCCGCCACGGTCGCTGATGAAATACAGGCGGCCCTGCCACCACATGGGCCGCTTGTTGTTGCCGGCGTCGGAGGCCAGCAGCGGCACCGCTTCCGCGCCGCCGGCCAGGTCGTAGCGCCACAGCCGCGCATGGGCGCCGCCCCGGTAGTTCTTGACGTTGTCGTTGGTCAGGGCCAGGCCGTTGCGGGTGAAGTACAGCGTCTTGCCGGCGTCGTCCAGCACGGCGTCGTTGGCGTCGGCCACGGGGAACACGCGGCGTTGCAGGTCGCCCGGCTTGACCGCCGCGATGACGTTGTTGCGCGACGGGCCCTTGGTGTCGAACGTGGTCACCAGCACCTCGCCCTGCGCGGTCCAGCCCAGCACATTCACCGCGCTGTTTTCAAACGTGATGCGCTTGGGCAGGCCGCCTTCCAACGGCATGACGTAGGCTTCCTGCCCGCCTTCGTAGGATGCCGAGAAGGCGATCCATTTGCCGTCGTGCGAGATGGCGGCGTTGGTCTCGGCCGCCGGATGGGTGGTCAGGCGCTGGGCGGCGCCGCCGTGCAGGCCGGTCTTCCACAGGTCGCCCTCGGCGGTGAAGACCACGGCGTCGCCACGGATGGCGGGATAGCGGTAATACGCGTCGGCGGCGGAGGCGGCGCCGGACAGCAGGCCGGCGGACATCAACATCAGGGAGAGCGGACGGGACAGGGTCATGGGACAGTTCAATGTTTGTCAAATGGAACGGTAATTCTGGCACAGCTTTGTGTAAAGAGAATAACGTTTCTTTCACCCCGTATGCTTTTTACGATATGGCAACGGACGTAAAAAAACCCGCGCCACTTGCGTGGGCGGGTTTCTTGTCGAGCCTGGGCGGCTTATTCGACTTCGACGGTCTCCGGCGGCAGCGTCGGCGCGGCGTCCGGCGGTTCCGGGAACTCCAGCTTGACCAGGTCCTTGTCGTCCAGGTCGACCGTCACGCGGCCGCCGGTGACCAGGCGGCCGAACAGCAGCTCGTCGGCCAGCGCCTTGCGGATCATGTCCTGGATCAGGCGCGCCATCGGCCGGGCGCCCATCAGCGGATCGAAGCCCTTCTTCGCCAGGAACTTGCGCAGCTTCTCGCTGAAGATCGCTTCGACTTTCTTCTCGTGCAGCTGCTCTTCCAGCTGCATCAGGAACTTGTCGACCACGCGCAGGATGATTTCCTCGTCCAATGCGCGGAAGCTGATGGTGGCGTCGATACGGTTGCGGAACTCCGGCGTGAACATGCGCTTGATGTCGGCCATCTCGTCGCCTGCCTGCTTGGAATTCGTGAAGCCGATCGAGGTCTTCTGCAAGCTCTCGGCGCCCGCGTTGGTGGTCATGATGATGATCACGTTGCGGAAGTCGGCCTTGCGTCCGTTGTTGTCGGTCAGCGTGCCGTGGTCCATCACCTGCAGCAGGATGTTGAAAATGTCCGGATGGGCTTTTTCAATCTCGTCCAGCAGCAGCACCGCGTGCGGCTTCTTGGTGATGGCTTCGGTCAGCAGGCCGCCCTGGTCGAAACCAACGTAGCCCGGCGGCGCGCCGATCAGGCGCGACACGGCGTGGCGCTCCATGTACTCGGACATGTCGAAGCGGATCAGCTCGATGCCCAGGATGAAGGCCAGCTGCTTGGCCACCTCGGTCTTGCCGACGCCGGTCGGACCGGAGAACAGGAAGGAGCCGATCGGCTTGTCGGTCTTGCCCAGGCCGGCGCGCGCCATCTTGATCGCCGAGGCCAGCGCTTCGATCGCAGGATCCTGGCCGAACACCACGTTGCGCAGGTCGCGGTCGATGGTCTGCAGCTTGCTGCGGTCGTCCTGGTTGACGGTCTGCGGCGGGATGCGCGCGATCTTGGCGATGATGTCCTCGATCTCGGTCTTGCCGATGGTTTTCTTCTGCTTCGACTTCGGCAGGATGCGTTGTGCCGCACCGGCTTCGTCGATGACGTCGATGGCCTTGTCCGGCAGGTGGCGGTCGTTGATGAAGCGCGCAGCCAGTTCGGCGGCGGTCGACAGCGCCGACGACGAGTATTTCACGCCGTGGTGTTCCTCGAAGCGCGACTTGAGGCCGCGCAGGATCTGCACGGTTTGCTCGACGGTCGGCTCGTTGACGTCCACTTTCTGGAAGCGGCGGCTCAGGGCGTGGTCTTTTTCAAACACGCCGCGGAACTCGGTGTAGGTGGTCGCGCCGACGCACTTCAGCTGGCCGTTGGCCAGGGCTGGCTTGAGCAGGTTGGACGCGTCCAGCGTGCCGCCCGAGGCCGAGCCGGCACCGATGATGGTGTGGATCTCGTCGATGAACAGGATGCCGTTCGGATTGTCCTTCAGCTGCTTCAAAACAGCCTTCAGGCGCTGTTCGAAGTCGCCACGGTACTTGGTGCCGGCCAGCAGCGCGCCCATGTCCAGCGAGTAGACAACGGCGTCCTGCAGGATTTCCGGCACGTCGTTCTGGGTGATGCGGTAGGCCAGGCCTTCGGCGATGGCGGTCTTGCCCACGCCGGCTTCGCCCACCAGCAGCGGATTGTTCTTGCGGCGGCGGCACAGGATCTGGATCACGCGGTCGACCTCGTCCTCGCGGCCGATCAGCGGATCGATCTTGCCTTCGGCGGCGGCCTTGTTCAGGTTTTGCGTGAACTGGTCGAGCGGCGACTCCTTGGTCTGGCCTTCGCCGCCAGGTGCGCCCTCTTCCACGCCTTCCGAGGCCTTGGCGGCATCGGACTGCTGGTCCTTGCGCACGCCGTGCGAAATGAAGTTGACCACGTCCAGGCGCGTCACGCCCTGCTGGTGCAGGTAGTAGACCGCGTGCGAATCCTTCTCGCCGAAGATCGCCACCAGCACGTTGGCGCCGGTGACTTCCTTCTTGCCGTTGGACGCCGACTGCACGTGCATGATGGCGCGCTGGATCACGCGCTGGAAGCCGAGCGTAGGCTGCGTGTCCACTTCGCCCGTGCCGGGCACGGTCGGCGTGTTGTCGCCGATGAAGTTGGTCAGCGTTTTGCGCAGGTCTTCAATGTTGACGGCGCAAGCGCGCAACACTTCGGCAGCCGAAGGATTGTCAAGCAGGGCCAGCAGCAAGTGCTCCACCGTGATGAATTCGTGCCGTGCCTGCCGAGCTTCGACAAACGCCATGTGCAAACTTACTTCTAATTCCTGCGCAATCATACTTCCTCCATCACACATTGCAGGGGATGCCCCGCCTTGCGTGCATGCGTTAAAACGAACTCCACTTTGGTACAGGCTATATCTTTTGAGAACACGCCGCACACTCCTTTGCCGTAGCGATGAACACTGAGCATTATCTGCGTGGCCGTTTCACGGTCTTTGTTGAAATACTCCTGGATGATGGCCACGACGAATTCCATCGGGGTGTAGTCATCATTGAGCAACGCCACCTGGTACAGAGGTGGCGGCTTCAGCGCTTGCCGCTCCAAAAGGGTTTCGGTGTCATGCTTGGTTGCCATACGCTTATATTCTAATGCTTTCGGGGTTGATGCAATGGGCATTTCACACTGCCCATCCAATTGTTTTCCATCTTACGCGTTTTCTGAACTTGTCGCAGATGGCGACCCATTAGCCAAAATCAAGAGTTGCTTTTTCGCCAATTGAGTTAAAAGTAGCAAAATGCATACAAATCTGCTTGACTTTAGAATTTGGTCCGCTAACAATGCGTTATCGACTGCGTGCAGAAATGTACAAGGTGATAAGAAGTGAGGCGTGAGGAGGGGGCAAGAAGCTTCTTGCTTTTATGGCTCGTGTGATCCGTTTTAATTTTGAAAGTTCTTTTTATGGCAACAGGTACAGTTAAGTGGTTCAATGATTCCAAAGGTTTTGGCTTCATCACTCCAGATGACGGCGGCGAGGATTTGTTCGCTCACTTCTCCGCAATCAACATGAACGGTTTCAAGACCCTCAAAGAAGGTCAAAAAGTTCAATTCGAAGTCACGCAAGGCCCTAAAGGCAAGCAAGCTTCCAACATCCAGTCCGCTTAATTCTTTAAGCAACAGATGTGAAAAACCTCGCCCTGCGGGGTTTTTTTTCGTCCCTACCTTCCGGCAAGTGTTGCAGAACCCCGACACCCGCGCCGCCGCGTGACAATTGAATAGAATCGTCCAAGTTGAAGAATGCATAATCTTATTCGTTAAGGTAATAGTGTCTATCGGGCACTATCCGCGTCGCCGTCCGTCTCTTACCAAGGGTCGCATGAATAACGTACACCTCAAGAAGATCAAAACCGGCCTGGCCTATGCCGCCATCCTCGCGCTGGGCCTGGGTGTGGGCCGCGTGGCCTCCAAGGTGCCTCAATGGCTGGCGCCGTCCTACGTCGAGGGCAACTACCAGGCCTACTATCCCGACGCCTCCACCAGGGTGGTGGTGTACGGCACCAAGAGCTGCCCCTACTGCGCCCAGACACGCGCCTACCTGAACGGGCACCACATCCCCTACGCCGATATCGACATCAACCAAGGCGGCAAGGGCCAGCAGGACTACCAGAGCTTCGGCGAGACCTCCGTGCCGGTGATCCTGATCGGCAACCGCCGCATCACCGGCTACAAGGTTCCGGTCATCGAAGCCGCGCTCGCGCAACTGAAGCCAGCGGCCGGCGGCTGAGCGTCACCCAATTCGGGGACCGTGTGCGTGGACAACACGGTTGCAGGCATCATCCACGTCCAGCCAACTGGGAGAGAGCTACATGAATAAGAAATTGAAGCTGTTTTTGTTTGCAATCGGTATCGGCGCGGCATCGGCGCCTGTCATGGCCAGCTGCACCTACTACTGCGTTGTCGCATATAAGGCCTGCCTGAATTCCGGCGAGCCCGCCGCCGATTGCATCGCCGAACGCGACGCCTGCGAAGAATCCTGCTAGGCTGGCCTGCATTGACGGGCCGGCGCCGACGGCGCCGCCCGTCAATCAGAGCGCCGGCACCAGCAGCTTGAACAGCAAGCCCGCCACCGCGCACGCGGCGATCACACGTGGCACCTTTTGCCGGTAGCGCAGCAAGGCCACAGCAGCCCCCACCCCGATCAATGCCGCCGCCCAGTCGGGCGCGCCGCCGAAGCCCGCCGGCCACAGTACGTGGTACGCAAAGAACAACGCCAGGTTCAGGATCACGCCGACCACCGCCGCCGTGATGCCGGTCAATGGCGCGGTGAAGCTGATGTCGTCGCGCGTGGCCTCGACCAGCGGACCGCCGGCCAGGATGAACACGAACGACGGCAGGAAGGTGAACCACGTCACCAGCACCGCCGCCACCGCGCCCGCCAGCGGCAACAACGCCGCGCCGAACGGCGCCTGGGCATAGCCGCCGACAAAGCCCACGAACGCCACCACCATGATCAGCGGCCCGGGCGTGGTTTCGCCCAGGGCCAGGCCGTCGATCATCTGCGTCGCGCTCAGCCAGCCGTATTGCACGACCGCGCCCTGGTACACATACGGCAGCACCGCGTAGGCACCGCCGAAGGTCAGCATGGCGGCCTTGGTGAAGAACCAGGCCATCTGCGTGTAGGTGTGCTGCCAGCCCACCGTGGCCAACAACAGCGCCATCGGCGCCAGCCACAGCAGCGCGCCGCAGCCGGCCACCAGCGCCAGCCTGCTCCAGCGGAATTGCGCGTGCGGCGGCGGCGCCGTGTCGTCGTCGATGACGGCCGCGCCGTACGAGGCCTGGGCCGCGCCATGGCCGCCGCCGGCCGTGAACGCCTGCGGCAGGAAGCGGCCGCCCGCATAACCGGCCAGCGCGGCGCCGGCGACGATCAGCGGGAACGGCAGTTGCAGCGCGAAGATCGCCACGAAGGCGGCGCCGGCGATGCCCCACAGCCAGCCGTTGCGCAAGGCGCGCGTGCCGATGCGGTGCGCGGCCTGCAGCACGATCGCGGTCACGGCCGGCTTGATGCCATAGAACAGCCCCGCCACCAGCGGCTGCTGGCCGAACGCCATGTACAGCCACGACAGCAGCACCAGCAACAGCAGCGACGGCAGCACGAACAGGCCGCCGGCGATGATGCCGCCGCGCGTGCGGTGCAGCAGCCAGCCGATGTAGGTGGCCAGCTGTTGCGCCTCGGGGCCGGGCAGCAGCATGCAGTAATTGAGCGCGTGCAGGAAGCGGCGCTCGGAGATCCAGCGCCGGCGCTCGACCAGCTCCTGATGCATGATGGCGATCTGCCCGGCAGGCCCGCCAAAGCTGATACAGCCGAGCTTGAGCCAGAATCGGAAGGCTTGCCACAGGGTCGGCGCCGGCGGCGCGGTGGTGGGCGTCATCGTGGTTTCCCTCAAAAAAAAGCCCCACTCCATTGCAGGAACGGGGCTGTTGCGCGGCGGTGGCTGGCTTACATCTGTTCGATCATCACGTCGCCGAAGCCGGAGCACGAGACCTGGGTCGCGCCCTCCATCAGGCGGGCGAAGTCGTAGGTGACCTTCTTCGAATCGATGGCCTTTTCCATCGACTTGATGATCAGGTCGGCCGCCTCAACCCAGCCCATGTGGCGCAGCATCATTTCGGCCGACAGGATCAGCGAGCCAGGGTTCACGTAGTCCTTGCCGGCGTACTTCGGCGCGGTGCCGTGGGTGGCTTCGAACATCGCGACCGAATCCGACATATTGGCGCCCGGCGCGATGCCGATGCCGCCCACCTGGGCCGCCAGCGCGTCCGAGATGTAGTCGCCGTTCAGGTTCAGGGTGGCGATCACGCTGTACTCGATCGGGCGCAGCAGGATCTGCTGCAGGAAGGCGTCGGCGATCGAATCCTTGATGATGATGTCGCGGCCGGTCTTCGGGTTCTTGAACTTGCACCACGGGCCGCCGTCGATCAGCTCGGCGCCGAATTCCTTTTGCGCCAGCTCGTAGGCCCAATCGCGGAAGCCACCCTCGGTGTACTTCATGATGTTGCCCTTGTGGACGATGGTCACCGACGGTTTGTCGTTGTCGATGGCGTACTGGATCGCCTTGCGCACCAGGCGCTGCGTGCCTTCGATCGACACCGGCTTGATGCCCAGGCCGGAGGTGGCCGGGAAGCGGATCTTGGTGACGCCCATTTCCTTGATCAGGAAGTCCATCAGCTTCTTGGCGCCTTCCGAGCCCTGCTGGTACTCGATGCCGGCGTAGATGTCTTCCGAGTTCTCGCGGAAGATGACCATGTCGGTCTTCTCCGGTTCCTTGACCGGCGACGGCACGCCGGTGAAGTAGCGCACCGGGCGCAGGCAGACGTACAGGTCCAGCTGCTGGCGCAGCGCCACGTTGAGCGAGCGGATGCCGCCGCCGACCGGGGTGGTCAGCGGGCCCTTGATCGAGACCACGTAATCCTTCAGCACCTGCAGGGTCTCCTCCGGCAGCCACACGTCCGGGCCGTACACGGTGGTCGATTTTTCGCCGGCGAAGATCTCCATCCAGCTGATCTTGCGCTTGCCGCCGTAGGACTTGGCCACCGCCGCGTCGATCACCTTGATCATCACCGGGCTGATGTCCACGCCGGTGCCGTCGCCCTCGATGTAGGGAATGATCGGGTTATCTGGTACATTCAGGGAAAAATCGGCGTTGACGGTGATTTTCTGGCCGTCGGCAGGTACTTTGATATGCTGATACATCGTGTTCTCCGAAGTGGACGCTCGGCGGGCAGCGGGCTGCTCCCGCCAAGTCTTCTATAAGACATAAGACAGGTGTGTGGCATTATGCACCAGTATTTTCACAGGCGCCATGGTTTTCATTACAACCTTCAAGCCTACACCAAAATCATCCGAAGAGAAGTATGTCACTCATTCTATTTAACAAACCTTTCCAGGTGCTGTGCCAGTTCTCCCCGCAGGACGGCCGCGCCACGCTGGCCGACCACCTGAAGATCCCCAACATCTACCCCGCCGGCCGGCTCGACGCCGACAGCGAGGGCTTGATGCTGCTCACCGACGACGGCAAGCTGCAGCACACCATCGCCCATCCCGACCACAAGGAGGCCAAGGTCTATCTGGTGCAGGTGGACGGGGTGCCGGACGCGGCCAGCCTGGCCAAACTGCAGGCGCCGCTGGACCTGGGCGACTTCGTCACCAAGCCGTGCAAGGCGGTGCGGATCGCCGAGCCGGAGTGGCTGTGGCCGCGCAATCCGCCGATCCGCAGCCGCGCCGAACACCCGACCAGCTGGCTGGCGATCACGCTTCAGGAAGGAAAAAACCGCCAGGTGCGGCGCATGACGGCGGCGGTCGGCCTGCCGACGCTGCGGCTGGTGCGCAGCGCCATCGGCGCCATCTCGCTGGCGACCCACCCGCTGATGCCGGGCGAGTGGATGGAAGTGTCGGCCAAGGACCTGGCCGGCTAAATTGATGCGTTGCAGCACATAAAATTCTGTTTTTCGAGCATTTTTGTGTCAACTGGAAATTTTGGGCGGCGTTAATGAGATAGATTCATATGAATCTTCGTTTTTTTTAGCTGGTTCAATCAACTGCCAAAGGAACTCATCATGTCCAAGATCATCGCTGCCCTGGTTGCCTCCCTGTTCGCTGCTTCCGCTTTCGCCGCCGCTCCTTCGGCTTCGGCATCCGCCTCGGCCGCTGCTTCGGCCCCGATGGCATCGGCCCCTTCCGCATCGGCCTCCGCCTCCGCATCGGCACCAAAAGCTAAGAAAGCCAAGCACAAGAAAGCCTCCGCATCGGCAGAAGCTTCCGCCTCGATGCCAGCCAAGTAATCGCTGCCACCCCAGCAAGCCGGCCCCGGGCCGGCTTTTTTTACGTCCACGCACGCGAAAAAACCCGCTCTGACCGAAGCCAGGCGGGTTCTTGCTTTAAATCCCAGCGAGGGGAATTAAGCGGACAGTGCCTTCAGGGCAGCTGCCAGACGGCTCTTATGACGAGCTGCCTTGTTTTTGTGGATGATCTTCTTGTCCGCGATGCTGTCGATGGTCGACACGGACGATTGGAAGATTGCCGTCGCAGCAGCTTTGTCGCCGCCTTGGATCGCTTTGCGAACTGCCTTGATAGCGGTGCGCAGGGTCGAACGCTGGGACGAGTTGTGAGCGTTTTGCTTAACTGCTTGACGAGCGCGTTTGCGCGCTTGTGCGGTATTTGCCATGGAATTTCCTAAAACAGGGTAAAGGTGCGTTTGCAAACATTATTGTTTGCCAAACAGGTGCGTTCAGTGCGTCTGCCGAACCATGTGAGTCAAACTACTGCCTGCCAAACATTAGTGTCTGCGTAACAGAATTCTGTACAGCCTGCGATTATAGCGATGTTTTCTGTCAGGAGCAACTATAATCACGTCCCATGAACTTGCTTAAAACTCTAGCCGCCATCTCCAGCATGACCATGCTGTCCCGCGTAACCGGATTATTGCGTGAAACCTTGTTTGCCCGGGCCTTCGGCGCCGGCGCCTACACGGACGCTTTCATCGTCGCGTTCCGCATTCCCAACCTGTTGCGTCGCCTGTTCGCCGAGGGGGCCTTCTCCCAGGCGTTTGTGCCGATCTTGTCGGAATACAAGAACCAGCACGGCCAGGAGGCCAGCAAGACGCTGGCCGACCATGTGGCCAACACCCTGGTGTGGTCCACGCTGTTCGTCAGCGCGCTCGGCATCATCGGCGCGCCGTTGTTTGTTTACCTCATCGCCACCGGCCTGGACAAGCAACCGGGCGCCTTCGACGCCGCCGTCTGGATGACGCGGCTGATGTTCCCTTATATTAGCTTCATGGCCTTCGTGGCGCTGGCCGGCGGCATCTTGAACACCTGGCGCCAGTTCAAGATCCCGGCCTTCACGCCGGTGCTGCTGAACCTGTCCTTCATCGCCGCCTCGCTGTTCCTGCAATCGCACCTGGAGCAGCCGATCTACGCGATGGCCATCGCCGTGTTCGTCGGCGGCATCCTGCAGGTGGCGATCCAGGTGCCGGCGCTGATCAAGATCGGCATGCTGCCCAGCCTGTCGTGGAATCCGGCGGCCGGCCTCGGCGATCCGGGCGTGCGCCGCGTGCTGAAAAAGATGGGACCGGCCGTGTTCGCCGTGTCGGCCGCGCAGATCAGCCTGATGATCAACACCAGCATCGCCTCGCGCCTGGCCGAGGGCAGCATTTCCTGGCTGTCCTACGCCGACCGCCTGATGGAGTTCCCGACCGCGCTGCTGGGCGTGGCGCTGGGCACGATCCTGCTGCCCAGCCTGTCGAAGGCGCAGTCGGACGGCGATCCGCAGGAATATTCCGACCTGCTGGACTGGGGCCTGCGCCTGACCTTCCTGCTGGCGCTGCCGGCGGCGGTGGGCATGGCCGCGCTGGCCAAGCCGCTGATCGCCACCCTCTTCCACTACGGCAAATTCACCGACGAGGCGGCCACGCAGTCGTCCTATCCGCTGATCGCCTACAGCGCCGGGCTGCTGGGCATCATCCTGGTCAAGACGCTGGCGCCGGCGTTTTACGCGCGCCAGGACATTCGCACGCCGGTCAAGATCGCCACCGGCGTGCTGGTGGCGACCCAGTTGATGAACTGGATATTCGTGCCGTATCTGAAGGTGTCGGGCCTGGCGCTGTCGATCGGACTGGGCGCTTGCATCAACGCCAGCTTCCTGTACGCGGGTTTGCGCAAGCGCGGAATTTACCGGCCCAAGCCGGGCTGGACGATGTTCTGCGCCAAACTGGCCGTGGCCTGCGTGCTGATGGGCGCGGCCGCGTGGTTCGGCGGACAGCAGGTGGACTGGCTGGGCTTGCAGCACCACACGCTGCTGCGGATCGGCGCGCTGATGTTGCTGATCGGCGTGTGTGGGGCTGTGTACTTCACGGCGCTGTTCGCCATGGGCTTCCGGCTGCGGGATATCAAGCGCACCGCGCGATGACCTCAAAATGCCGGACGTAAAAAAACCCGCCGAAGCGGGTTTTTTTACATCCAGCGGCTAGAACTTAAGCTGCTTTTTTTGCTTTGCGACGAGCAACAACGCCCATCAGTGCCAGGCCGCCCAGCAGCATGCCGTAGGTTTCTGGTTCTGGTACGGCGGTCACGGTGATCGAACCGTTGTAGAACGCCGACGAGGCGCTGGTTGGCGTGCCGTTCAGGGTCAGGGTGAACGGCGAGTTGGTGCCAATGTTGAACGAACCCAGGCTAGCGAACGAGCTGCCGAAGATGAACACAGGGGACTGGCCGTTCAGGCTGGCGGATTGGATGTTCACGTTGGTCGCGCTGTAGTTCAGCAGAACATTGTAGCTGCCAGCTGCCAGACCGGTGAAGGTCAGGACGTCGGAACCGCCGGACAGCAGGCCATCGCCTGGCAGCGACAGACCGGAGAAGCCCGTGGCAACGCCCAGGGTCACAGGGATGTTCAGTTGATCAGCAGCAAATGCGCTAACCGAAGCGGCAGCCAGCAGAGCGCCAGCAACGAAAGATTTCAATTTCATGTGATTTCCTTAATCAAACGAATTGTGGCTGCGCTTTCGCCAACCACCGAATAGTTAATAGGAGTACTTCGGGAAGAATCATAACATAAGAATATTAATTCCAATTGTTATTTTTCCACTTTTAGTTTCCTTTAAATAACTTTTCCCATGTTATGAAAATATCAGGGTAAATGTCGGGGGGTAAACTTAAAAACTGTGACAATTCGAGAGAAAATTTTTTAAGAATGTGGCTTCCAAGCCGCTATTCCTGTGGCTTTTCGTGCGTTTCGGGGACGGGCGGCTCGGCCGGATCGGGCCGAACTTCCGGCGGCTCCGGCGGGCTGGCCGGCGCCTCCACCGGCGGTGGCGGCGGGGGCGGAATCGACGGCGGAGCGGCTTGCTGCTTTCCAGGCGCGGGCGCCGTGACGCGCGGCGACGGCCCCGTCATTTCGGTCGGCACCGCCCCGGCCAAGGCCATGGAAAACTTCCAGTCGGAAATATGCGCCTTGCCTTCAAAACCAGTGTAGCGGGCCGGGAAATTCCCCACTTTCACAGGCTTGGCGTCGGACAGGCTGTAGACCGCCAGCACGCCGACCTTGTCGCCGAGATACAGGATGCCCCACTCGGCCTTGCCGGTCATCGGATCGACAAACAGTTTGCGCAGGTGCCGGCGGGTGCCGGGGAAGCGCGGATCCTTCAGCAACTCCTTCAGCGACGGCGGTTGCGGCGGCATGCCGGCCGGCGTGGCGTCGGCGTAGCTTTTCAGGGCGTCGCTGAACGCGGCGCCGATATCGAGCAGTTCCATCTCCGCCCGGCTGCGCTGCACCACCGAACCCAGCTTCAACGCCGTGGCCGTCACCAGGCCGATGATGGCCAGCAGGATCAACAGGCTCAGGTAGGTGAAGCCGCCGACGCGGCGCAGGCGCTGCGCCCTCATCACCAGTCGGAGTAAGGCTTGCCGCTGCGGTCGTTGCCGGGCGCGCCGCTCTTGATGTTGTAGACCCCGCCCTTGCCCGTGTCCTCCGGCGGCACGATGATCCACGTGGTGTCGCTCTCGGTGACCGGATCGACCGGCAGCGCGCGCAGGTACTTCTTCTCCACCAGCTGCTCCAGCGAGTCGGGATAGCGGCCGGTGTCGCCGTAGTATTGGTCGAGCACCTGCCGCACATTGCGCAGGTTATCGGCCAGCACCACCTCCTTCGACTTGTCGATGCTGGGGAAGTAGCGCGGCACGGCCAGCGTCAGCATCAGCGCGACGATGCCCAGCACCACCAGCAGCTCGATCAGCGTGAATCCTTTGGTCTTCATGGTCACCATTTTCGGTAGGGTACGCCGTTCAGGCCGGTCTTGTCGCTCAGGCTGTAGACGTCGTAGACATCCTCGCCCTCCTTCGGCTGGTCGGCGTCGCTGGCGTAGCTGCGCTTGCCCCAGGTCTGGCCGTCGCCCAGCGCGGCGTCCGGGTTGAACGGATCGCGCGGCACCCGGCGCAGGAAGTAGATCTTGGTGTGCTTGGGGTTCTGCGCGTCCGGCACGCCCTCCACCAACAACTCCAGCGTCTTCGGATAGCCGGTGGCGCCCATCGCCTTGGCGACACGGCCCTGGTCGTAGGCCAGCTTGTAGGCGTCCAGCGCGCCGCGAATCTGGTGCAGCGCCTCGCGCAGCTCCTGCTCCTGGCGGCGCTGCACCACCACTTGGGCGGTCGGCACCACCAGGGCGCTGAGCAGGCCGAGGATGGCCAGCGACACCAGCAGTTCGATCAGCGTGAAGCCACGGACGCGCTTCATCATCGCGGGCTTACTGCTGCGCCGGCGGAATCGGCGCCGGCTCCGGTTCGGGCGGCGGCAGCACCGGCTGCGGCTGCTGTCCCTGGCTGGGCGGCAGCGGCGCGGGCTGGCCCTGCGACAGCGGCATCGCCTGCACCGGCGGACGCGGCGGCGCCGGCTGCGCGCCAGCCGGCGGCGGCAAGGCGCCCGGCGACGGCGGCATCGCCACGGCGGGACGCGCGCTCAGGTCTGGGCGGCGGCGGAAGCTCGCCTCGGTGCCGGCCGAGAATTCCGACGCCGACGCCTCCGGCCGCTGCACGTTGCGGATCAGGTGCGGCGTGATCGACAGCACGATCTCGGTCTTCTGGTTGTCATCGCGCTTGCTGCCGAACAGGCGGCCGACGATGGGCAGGTCGCCGGCGCCCGGCACGTGGTTGGCGGTGCCGCGCTCCTCGTTGTTGATCAGGCCCGCCAGCACCTGGTTCTCGCCATCCTTCAGCTGCAGCATGGTGGTGGCCTGGCGCGTACCGATCTGGTAGGCGGTGCCGCCGCTCTTGGTGGTGATGGTGCCGGTCAGGTTGCTCACCTCCAGCTGCACGCGGATCGCCACCTCGTCGTTCAGGTACACCGTCGGTTCGACGTTGAGCGTCAGGCCGACGTCGACGTAGGTCACGTTGTCGCTGGCGAAGCCGCCCACGCCGGACGACACGGTGGTGGTGATCACCGGCAGCTTGTCGCCGATGACGATCTTGGCCTTCTCCTTGTTTCGCACGCGGATGCGCGGATTGGCCAGCAGGTTGGAATCCGTGTCGTTCTTGTTGGCGTTGATGCCGGCCGCGATGCCGGTCACGCCGATGGTGCGCTGGTTCAGGTTATTCAGGTCGCGGATGGTGATGCCGGTGCCGCCCGACGTGGACAGCGGCGTCAGGCCGATGCCGGTCGGCCAGACCACGCCCAGGTCCATCACGCTGCCCTTCTTCACCTCCAGGATCTCCACCTCCAGCATCACCTCCGCTTCCGGCGCGTCCTGCAGGGCCACCAGCTTCTCGGCCAGGCGGATCGCCTCGGGGCTGTCGCGCACGATCAGCAGGTTGAGTTTTTCATCGACCACCACGTCGCGCGATTTGAGGATGGTCTTGAGCGTATTGGCCACCAGCTTGGCCTCGGCGTTCGCCAGGAAGAAGGTCTTGACCGTCATCTCCTGGTATTCCTTCAGCTTGGCCGCCACGTTCGGGTAGATCAGGATGGTGTTCGCGTCCATCACCTGCTGCTCCAGCTGGTTGGTCAGCAGCAGGAAGTAGATCGCCGATTCGACGGTGCTGTTCTTCAGCAGCACGGTGGTGCGCTGGTCGGTCTTGACGTCCTTGTCGAACACGAAGTTCAGGCCGGAGCGGCGCGAGATCACTTCGAACACCTGCTTGAGCGGCGCGTCGCGGAACTCGATCGAGATCGGCTGCTTGTAGGCCTTCGACAGGCCCGGCTCGGCGGCGGGCGGCGCGATCTTTTCGCTCACCTCGGCCAGCATCAGGCGCGCCTTCTCGTTGGCCGGATTCTCGACCAGCATCGCGTTGAGCTTTTGTTTGGCCAGTTCGTACTCGCCCTTGTTGACGTGCGCGCTGGCGACTGCGAGCAGCTTGGTCTGGCGGGCGTCGCGCTCCAGCGCGCGCAGGCCGGCGCGGGCGCGCTCGTTGAGCGGGTCCAATGCCTGCACGCGGCGGAAGCCCTGCTCCGCCAGGTCCAGCTGGCCCTCGGCCTGCTGGCGCTCGGACTGGTCGAGCAGGCGCAGTGTGGCGCGGTCGCGTTCCAGCAGATAGGCCGAGCGGTACTGCGCGTTGCCCGGATCGGCCTTGACGGCTTCCTGGAACTTGAGCAGGCCGGCCTCGATCTGGTCCTTGGCGATCAGGTCGCGGCCGTCGCGATAGGCCATTTGTCCGGCGCAGCCGCCCAGGGCGATGGCCAGCATGGCAGGCAGCGCGGCGCGGCGGCCCAAATTCTTCAAATGACTAGCCATCAGTCGAGGACTCCAATATTGATCTGTTGTACCTGATTCAAAGGCAGATAGGTGACCGACATCAGCGGCGGCGCGATCTTCTCGACGCGGTAGGTGCCGTCGATGACGGTTTGATTTTTTACGACGTAGGTCTTGTCGCCGCGCGCCAGGTAGACTTCCCAGGCGCCGTCGGCGACGGCCTTGCCCAGCACCGTGAACGGCATCGGCGGCGCCACCGGCGCAGGCGGCGGCGCGTTCGACACGGGCGGCGGCGGCGGCGGCGGCGGATTCCAGTTCTGTCCCTGGAACACGCCCTCGCCCGATGCGAAGGTGGCCTCGCCGGATTCGCCGACCAGCGTGGCGCGCGGCGTCAGGCGCAGGATCGCCACCTCGGGCTGCGGCTTGCCGTCCTTGCCGGCGCGCGGCGCGGGCGCTTGCACGCTTTGCGCCGTCGTACGGTTGCGCGCCACCGGCTCGGCGATGTCGCCGGACGACGACTTATCGCCAAACAGCACCAGCCCCGCAGCGGCGGCCAGCGCCACGCCCATCGCGATCTGATAAGGCTTCATGGCTCGCCATCCTTCAGGTACAGCGTGAAGCGCAGGCGCGCCTCCACCGTGGTTTCGGCGATGGCTTCGCGGCGGAAGCCGATTTCGTCCAGCGACGCGAACGGCATGTCGCGCAGGCTTTGCATGGCGAACTGCCAGATGGACTGGTACGGCCCCTTCACCGGCAGGATGATCTGGTAGGTGCTGACGCGGCTGGCCTTGTCGTAGCCGGGCTTGTACTCGCCCTGGCTCAGCGTCAGGTTGTTCTTGGCCGCCAGGTCGAACAGCACCTTGACCTGCTGCTCGGCGTAGCGCTTCTCGCCCAGCACCTCGTAGAAGCCGGCCAGGTTCTGGTTGGCCGATGGCGGCGGCGGAGCGGTGACGAGCGACGCGGGCGTCGGCAAGGGCCGCGCCATCAACTGCGCCTGCGCCGCGCGTTGCGGCAGCAGCCAGGCCCACGCGGCGGCGCCGGCCACGCACAGCGCGATGGCGATGCAGGCCGGCGCGCCGGCGCGCGTCAACACCAGGCGCGCGCGCAGCGCCAAGGCGGCGAGGTTGACGTTGTTCATCGGGCTACCCATGTGGCCTCCAGCTGAAAGCGCAATGGCCGGTTGGGATCCTGTTCATTGATTTCGTGGCGCGTCAGGACCACGCCGGAGAACAGCTCCAGCTGCTTGAGCTCCGCCACGTAGGCCACCATGTCGTCGCTGGTCTTGGTTTCGGCGGTGATCTTCAGCGCCTGCTTGCGCGGGTCCGGCTCCATCGCCACCAGCGCCACGCTGCGCGGCGTGGCCGCGGCCACCGCATCCTGCAAGTCGCGCCACGGCAGGTTCAGTTGCATGATGGCGCCGTTGACGAAGACGGCCTGCCCTTCCGGTATCGCCACCTGCGCCACTTCCACCGGCCGCGCCGAGATGGCCGCCGCGCGTTCGCGCACGTGGCGCAGCTCGTGCTCGCGCAGCCGCTGCTGCTCCACCAGCTTCCAGCCGCCGAATGCGGCGGCCGCGCACAGCAGCATACCCGCGCCGCCCAGCGCCAGCAGCGCGGGATGCGTGTGGAACAAGGTGCGGCGCAGGCTGCGCGGGGCGAAATCGATACGCATGTTCTTCATGCCGCGCTCCCGCCGCGCGCCATCAGCGCCATGGTCGACAGGCCGCCGCTGGACGCTTGCTGCGACTGGTCCAGCACCGCGCATGCGATATGGGCCGGATTGGTCACCGGCTTGCTCCACGCGGCGGGCGCGGCGCCGCAGACCTGCAGCAGCTCGGGCGCTTCCATGTCCAGCAGCAGCGCCTCGCGCTTGATCGTCTGGCCCAGCCAGTATTGATCGGCGCCCTGCCCGGCCGGCATCGGCAGCGTGCGGATGGCGCGGATGCTCTTGCCATCGGCTTCGATTGCGGCCAATGTCAGCAGGTGGTCGTGTACGAGGGCGAACCACGCGCCGGCTTTCAGGCCGCGCCGCCAGCGGTTGTAAGCGGTGATGAAGTGCGGTTCGATGCCGACGATGTGCAGCTTGAATTCCTCCGCCACCTTGCCCAGCACGGCCAGCAAGGCACGCGGCACGGCGGCGGCGAAGAACGGCTGGGTGGCGCTCCAGTCGCCCGATATCTGCCAGGCAGATGGCGACTCGCCGTACAACGACTGGAAGCGGAAGCCCGCCGCCGCTTCGATGTCGGCCAGGCGCGTGGCGTCCGGTGGCGGCACGACGCGCCACAGGCGCGTCAGATCGTCGGCCAGCACGATGCTGACCGGCCAGCCGCCGACTTCCTGTTCGCCCAGCAGCGCGCGCAGGGCGTTGGCGATGGCGTCGAACGGATGCTCGCCCGACGGCGCGAACGCATGTTCGGCCAGCACGGTGACCGGCTCGCCGCGCCAGCGGCTCACGCGCAGCAGGCTCACGGCAAAGCCGGAGACGCCGATGCGCAGGGATTGTCCTATTGCTCTACGCATGCAAGGTCACTCGTTTGATTTCAGCCAGCGTGGTGCCGCCGCGCTTGACCAGTTCCAACGCCGCCTGGCGCAGGCTGCGCGTGCCGTTGGCGTAGGCGGCCTGCTTGATCTGGCGGATCGGCCGCTTGTCGACGATCAGTTCGCGGATCTCGTCGTTCAGCGTGAGGATCTCGGCGATCGAACGGCGGCCCTTGTAGCCGGTGCCGCGGCAATCGCCGCAGCCCTTGCCCTGCATGAAGCGGTACTCGTAGACGTCGGCGCGGGCCAGGCCCACGCTGGCCAGTTCGTGGTCGTCCGGCGTGTACTGCGCCGCGCAGTGCGGGCAGTTGATCCGCACCAGGCGCTGCGCCCAGATGCCGTTCAGCGCCGACACGAAGGCATACGGGTCGATGCCCATGTGCGTGAAGCGGCCGAACACGTCGAACACGTTGTTGGCGTGGACGGTGGTCAGCACCAGGTGGCCCGTCAGCGCGGACTGCACGGCGATTTCCGCCGTCTCGCGGTCGCGGATCTCGCCGACCATGATCTTGTCCGGGTCGTGGCGCAGGATGGAGCGCAGGCCCTTGGCGAAGGTCAGGCCCTTCTTCTCGTTGACCGGGATTTGCAGGATGCCGGGCAACTGGTACTCGACCGGGTCTTCGATGGTGATGATTTTTTCGCGGCCGTTGTGGATCTCGGTCAGCGCGGCGTACAGCGTGGTGGTCTTGCCGGAGCCGGTGGGTCCGGTCACCAGCAGCATGCCGTAGGCTTCCTGCGCCAGCACGCGCAGCGTGGCCAGCGACGGTGCGTCGAAGCCCAGCGCCTCCAGCGTCAGCGAGCCGTAGGCTTCGATCATGGCGCGCTTGTCGAGGATACGGATCACCGCGTCCTCGCCGTGGATGCTCGGCATGATGGAGACGCGCAGGTCGATCTCGCGCGCGTTGGCCTCCACGCGGAAGCTGCCGTCCTGCGGCACGCGGCGTTCGGCGATGTCCAGCTCCGCCAGCACCTTCAGGCGCGAGATGATCTGCTCGGCCACGTCGATGCCGTTGACCGAGGTGGCGTGATCGAGCACGCCGTCCACGCGGTACTTGACGGCCAGGCCGCCGGCGGTGCTCTCCAGGTGGATGTCGGAGGCGCCGGCCTTCAGCGCGTCGTACAACGTGGAGTTGACCAGGCGGACGGCGGGACTGGCCGCCTCCGACACCGAGGCGAACGACAGCACGGCGGCGGTCTTGCCGTCGCGGCGGCCCTCGCTGGCGCCGGGCAGCAGCGTGTCGGTGGCGCGCGCGGATTCCTCCTGCTTGGACAGGTAGGCCTGGATGTCGGCCTGCAGCGCCAGCCGCGTTTGCAGCGGCGCGTGCGGCGTGGCGCGCGCCTGCGTGCCCAGCCAGGTTTGCAGATCGAGGTCGAACGGATCGGCGATCACGCCGACCACCAGGCCGTCGTGCCCGCGCAGCAGCACGCAGTGGCGCGCCAGGGCCTGCGACAGCGGCAGCAGGTCGAAGGCCGGCGTGTAGCCCAGCATGTCGACCGTCTCCAGCACCGCCATGCCGAAAGGCTGCGCCAATGCCTGCACCACCAGGCGCGGTTCCATGTCGGTCAGCGCGACCAGTTCCTCGACCAGCGTGCGCTTCGATTGCTGGCGCAGGTGGCGCGCGCGCGCGACCAGCGCGGTGTCGAGCGCCGGCACCACGGCGGCGATGTGCGGGGTGGCCTGGGCCGTCACGACATGTCTCCGGCCAGATCGAAAATCGGCATATACAGCAGCACCACGATGGCGCCGACCACCAGGCCGATCGCGGCCATCAGCAGCGGTTCAAAGGTTCTTGTGAAGCGTTCTATCCAGCGGCTGATTTCGCCGTCGTAGAAGGCCGCGGACTGGGTCAGCATCGGGCCCATGTCGCCGGTGCGCTCGCCCACGCGCAGCATGCGCAACGAGATCGGCGTGGTCAGGGCGTTGGCCTCGAAGGCGGTCGACAGCGGCAGACCCGATTCGACGGCGGCGCGCGCGCTCTGCAAGTTCTGGCGGATCCCGGCCGAGACCATGCCCTGCACCGTCTCGATCGCGTGCACGATGGTGATACCGCCCTCGCTGAGCATGCCCAGGGTCAGGTACAGCCGCGACAACTCGTAGATGCGCACCCGCTCGCCGATGCCGGGCAGGCGCGCCAGCAGGCGGGCGAAGCCGCCGTTGCCCATCAGTTGGCGCACGCCCAGCGCCAGCGCGCCCAGCACGGCGGCGATGCCGCCCAACAGCAGCGTGGTGTGGGCGCCGGCGAACTGGCCCCAGTTGAGCATCTGCTGCGACAGCCACGGCAGGTTGCGGCCGGCGCCCTGGTAGACCTCGGCGAAGCGCGGCACAACGTAGCCGATCAAGAACAGGCTGACGCCGCCGCCGACCAGCAGCAGGATGCACGGATAGATGGCGGCCGACACCAGCTTGCCGCGCACCAGATCGATGCGCTGCTGGTAGTCGATGAAGCGGGACAGGGAACGCGGCAGGTCCGAGGTGCCCTCGGCCGCCTTGACGATGCCGATGTACAGCGGCGGGAACAGTTCGGGCTGCTCGGCCAGCACGGCGGAGAAGCGCTGGCCTTCGCGCAGGCCGGCCAGCAGGCGCTCGAGCACGCTGCGCGTGACCGGGCTGGTTTCCTTTTCCAGCAACGCCTCCAGGCCTTCGACGATGCCCAGGCCGGCCGTCAGCAGCGCCAGCAGCTCCTGGCTGAACAGCACCAGCGAGAGCCCCTTGCCGCGCGCCTTGCCGCCGCGCAGGCCGAGGCCGCCGCGCGCCGGCGCGATGGCGCTGACGTACAGCCCGCGCGCCTCCACCTGGCGGCGCGCGTCGGCCTCGTCGCGGCCATCGATCACCAGATGGGATATGGCCATATCGGCCGACAAGGTGCGGACATCGAACTGCATGGCGAAAACGGCTTTCCGTGTCGGCGAGGCTTATTGTGAGGTGATGTCGGCGTCTTCGCCGGTACCGCCGGGCTGGCCGTCGCGGCCCAGCGAAGTGATTTCAAACTCGGCCTTGGTGCCGGGGGCCTTGTACTGGTAGGGATGGCCCCATGGGTCCGGCGGCACGCCCTTCTTCAGGTAGGGGCCGTTCCACTTGGCGCCGGCCGTGGCGGGCGCGACCAGCAAGGCGGCCAGGCCTTCGTCGGTGGTCGGGTAGCGGCCGACGTCGAGGCGGTAGGTGTCGAGCGATTTTTCAAACGCCTCGATCTGCGCCTTGGCGATGGTCACTTCCGACTTGCCCAACTGGGCAAAGTACTTGGGACCGACATACGCCGCCAGCAAACCGATGATCACGATAACGACCAGCAATTCCAGCAGGGTAAAGCCGCCAGCCTTGTGCGCTGCGGTCTGACGGTGATACTTTGCGACTTCCATCCGAACGACTCCTTAATTCGCTAAGCCCTGAGGCTAGAAGTCAAAGGCTACCATGCGGTTTGCATACTCGACAATCTTTTCTTGCGAGTGTGCGCGGGGTGTGCAAACCGTGGGCGTTCAGGCGGCCCTGGCCAGCGGCGGGATGGGTTGCTCGAACAGGTGCAGCGCCATGCCGCGCGCGATCGCGTGGGCGCGGTTGGATACGCCCAGCAGGCGGTACAGGCGTTGCAGATGGTTCTTCACCGTCAGCCCGCTGATGCCGAGGATGAGGCCGATTTCCTCGTTGCTCTTGCCTTCGCGCACCCAGTGCAGGATTTCCATCTCGCGCGCGCTGACCGGCCGCGCCAGCGCGCCGGCGCGGGCCTGGCGCTGTTGCTGGCCCACCCGTTGCAGCGCCAGGTGCAGGTGCGGCAGCAGCAGTTCGAAGAAATAGGCGTGGCGCGGGCGCGGACGGTGCGGCAGGCCGAACAACGCAAAGAAGGTCGAGCCGCCCGGCAGGCGCTCGGTGCCGTGCACCAGCAGGTTGTCCAGGCCCAGCGCGCGCAGCTCGTCCATGAACGGCGCCAGCGGCAGCCTGGCTTCGCCGGCGCCGCTGGCGTCCAGCATGGCCGGCAGGCGCAGGCCGTCGCGGCAGTGGCGCGCCAGCCGCAGCGCCAGGCCGTCGGACTTGTCGCCCAGGCGGGCCAGCAGGCCGGCGTCCAGCACCGTGCTGTGCATGCATTCGACATGCTGCACCTCGTCCTGCGCGCCGAATTGCAGGCAGACCATGATCTGGTGCGGCAGCAGCGCCTGGAACTGGCCCTGCGTCCACAGGCACAGCTGGCGCGATTTCCGCACCGGCAGCACCGCCTCGATCGCGTGCAGCAGGTATTCCTGCTCCACCTTGCTCAGGATGACCAGCGCCTCCATCGTCAGGCCCGCGCCGTTTCGCGCAGCGCGCCGGCGCCCTGCTCCCAGGCCACGAAGCGGTAGCCGCTGCCGCGCACGGTTTCGATGTGCTCCTGGTGGCCGCTGGGCTGCAGCGCGCTGCGCAGGCGGCCGACGTGGGCGTCCACGGTGCGCTCGTCAAGGTAGACGGCGTTGCCCCAGACCTGGTCCAGCAACTGGGCGCGGGTGTGGACCCGCTCCGGATGGTTCATCAGGAAGTTCAGCAGCTTGAACTCGACCCGGCCCATGGCCAGCTCGCGGGCGCCGGCCGTCACGCGCAGCGTGTGCGGATCGAGCCGCAGGCCGGCCATCTGCACGGTGTCGGCCGCCTGCTCGCGCGGCGCCGGGGTGCGCAGGCGGCGCAGCAAGGCGTGCACGCGGGCCACCATCTCGCGCGGACTGAAGGGCTTGGTCATGTAGTCGTCGGCGCCGCTTTCCAGCGCCATGATCTTGTCGGGCTCGCCGCAGCGGGCCGTCACCATGATGATGGGCAGGTCGCGCGTGCGCGGCTGCGCGCGCAGGCGGCGTATCAGCGACAGGCCGGACTGCCCGGGCAGGTTCCAGTCGGTCATGATCATGGCCGGCAGGCCGTCTTCCAGCATCAGCAGCGCGCTTTCGGCGTCGCGCGCGCGGGCGACGGTGTGGCCCGCCATGCTCAGGTTGAGGGCGATGAGTTCCTGGATCGCAGGCTCGTTTTCAATGACAAGGATATGGGCGGGTGGCATAGCAAATCCGTGCAAAGGAAACACTATGCAACAAGCAATCTGGCAATACTAATATGATTTCCATCGCGGATTCAGAGCTTGGCGATATATATCCAGTGACCGCCTGTCTCGCTTGCGATTTAGAAGTGGCCGTCTAAATGCAAAAAAACGACACCGCGGTGTCGTTTTTTTTTGCAGCCGCTAAATTCAGGCCGACAGCTTGCGGCGACGGGCGACGCCCACCAGCGCCAGGCCGGCGCCCAGCATGGCCCAGGTCGATGGTTCCGGCACCGCGCTGACGCCGGCGATCGCGTGGTCGGTGATGTCCGACGACAGCACGCCGGCGCCGGCGGTCGGCTGCCAGGTGATCGACATCAGCGTGCCGTCCTGCGGGTTGAAGTTGCCCAGCGCGGTGGCGCCGTCGGCGCCATACAGCGACACGGCGAACTTGCTCTGCAGCGCGGCCGGCGACGCATCGGACAGGCCGCCGAAGGTGACGTCGAAGCTGACCTTGCCGCCGAACGTGATGCCCTGGAACAGATCGTTGTAGTCGCTGGTGTTGCCGAACACGAAGCCGGCGGCGTGCTGCTGCACGTCGCCTTTCAGGGCGACGCCGGACAGGTCGCCAAAGCCGGACAGGTGGCTGATGGTGGCGCTGGCGAAGCTGGCCGGCACCTGCGACGGATTGAACTGCAGGTCCAGGAAGCCGGCGTCGGCCAGCGACGCGGTGTTCAGTTCGACATGCAGGGTCTGGGCCGAGACCAGGCCGGCGCAGGCGCTCAGCGCCAGCGCCATCGCGGCATGGCGCAGGGTGAGGGAAAAGTTTGGTTTGAACATGATCGTATCCTTAGAAATTGCCGCTGTAGACTTTGGTGGTGTAGCTGATGTTGGCCGTGCCGGTCTTGCTGAAGCTCAGCGCGAACGAGACGGTGGCGCCCGGCGCCAGCGTGGCGGCGTTGACCGTGATGTACGGCGCGCCGGCGTGGCTGCCGCTGGCGTTGCTCAGCGTGACGCCGGCCGGCAGGCCGTCGAACTCGACCTGGAACGGACCGCTCAGCGCGGCCGCGCCGGTGTTGGTGACCGAGTACGTCGAGCTGTACTTGCCGGTGGCGCGGTTGAACACCAGGCCGGTGGCGGACGTCTTGACGCCGGCGCTGATGTCGCTGTACGGCGCGGCCAGGTTCAGGCTGATGACGACCGGGTCGTGGTCCGAGGCGCGGTACGGCGCGGCGGTGTACTTGTCTTCCGGCTTGCCGTCGGTGTTGTAGTCGACCACGGTCGGTTCGTCGGCGTTGTTGTGCCATTCGGCGGCGTCCACCACGGACGGCGTCAGCGCGGCGCTGGCCAGCGCGTGGTCCAGGTAGCCCGCCTCGCTGTTGAAGACGAAGGAGTACGGCATGCCGCCGCCACCGCGCACGAAGCGCTCCAGCTGGTTGACGTAGCCGGTGTCGGTGATGACCTTGATTGGGTCTTCCATGCCGTAGGAGTTGAAGTCGCCGATCATCAGCACCTTGGCGTCGCCGGCGGCGGCGGCCACTTGCGGCGCGAAGGTGGTGACCAGGCGGGTGGCCTGGTTGACGCGGGTGGCGTTCCAGCAGCTCTGGCCGTCGCCCTTGTCGGCGTCGCCGCCGGAGCCGGTCGGGCAACTGCCCTTCGATTTCAGGTGGTTGACGATCAGCGAGAACTTGGCGCCGTTGGCGGCGACAAAGGTCTGCGCCATCGGCGGACGGTTGTTGATGCTGTCGGCGTCGGACATGGCGCCGCCCACCATCGTCAGCGCGGCCGGCTTGTAGATCATGGCGACACGGATGGCGTCGGTGCCGGTGGAGGCCGGCTTGGGCACGACCGCGTAGGTCTGGAAGCCGGTGCCCGGCGCGATCGCCTCGTTGAGCGCCTTGACCAGGTAGCCGACCGTGTACTCGCCGCTGTTCTGGATTTCCATCAGGCCGAAGACGTCGGCGTCGATGGACTTGAGCTCGCCCACGATCTTGGCGGTCTGGCGGTTGAACTCGTTGAGGTTGTCGGCGCCGCGGCAGTTGGACTTGCTGACGCTCGATCCCAGCGCGCAGCCCTGCCCCGTGTGGCCTTCGACGTCGGTGCCGTTGGTGAAGGTGGTGAAGTAGTTCAGCACGTTGGCGCTGGCGACCTTGATGTTGCCGGCGACCAGGGCCGGCGGCGCGGTGCGCGGATTATCCTGCGAGAACACCGGGGCCACGGTCGGCTGCAGCTTGAAGCCGGCGCCGCCGCCGCCCTTGGCGCCGAAGTCCACCACGCCGGTCAGGCCGGAGACGGTGTCGCCGGCGCGCAGCGAGCCGTCCGCGCCCAGGTAGGGAATGGTGGTCGGGGTGGTGAAGATGCCGTCGTCCAGCACGATCTGGTTGCCGGCGTTGGCCAGCGCCAGCGCCTTGGCTTCGTTGGAGCCGGCGCGGTAGTGGTTGGTCGGCGCCTCCAGGCGGCCGGACGACAAGGTCACCTCGCCGCGGTCGCCCAGGAACTCCAGCTGCGACACGGTCAGCGCGTTGGTGAAGCGCACCAGCATGCCTTCGACCTGGCCCAGGTTGGCGTACGGCAGCTGGATGTTGGTCGGGGTGACTGCGATGCCGCTGCCGGTCTTGACGATGGCGCTGATGTTCTGCAACTCGGTGTAGGCGTGGCCGCCGGCCACCGGCGCGTAGTCGGTGACGGTGCCGGTGATGCGGACCTGGTCGCCGACCTGCACGGTGCCGCTGTTGGCGGCCGTGGTGTAGACGAAGATGCCGTCCGAGGTTTGCGGATCGCCGTCGCCCACCGGGTCCTGCAGGAAGAAGCCGGAGCCGACCTTGGCCGTGACCACGCCCTCGGTGGTCTGCACGGTGCCGGCGTACGGGCTGGTCTCGCCCGGGCCCTGGATCTGCGGAATGCTGTGGGTGACGCCGGTCGGCGAGGCCACGCTGACGTTGATGGTGCAGCTGGCCTGCTGCGACTGGTCGTTGTCGAAGCGCACCACGACCGGATAGCTGCCCTGCGCCACGCCGGCGCCCACGCTCAGGCTGACGGTGGCGTTGGCGCCGGCGGCCGATGCGGCCTGGAAGTTCACCAGGCCGATGCCGGGCACGGCGGTCGAGGTGATGACGGCGTTGTTGACGATGCCGTCGGCGTCGGTCGCGCTCAGGTCGGCGCTGCCGGCGAAGCCGACCGCCATGGCCAGGCTGGCCGGGCAGCTGGCGACGATGGGCGGCGCCGGCGGCACGCCGCACGAATGCAGCGCGCTGGCGGTGTTGCGCGGATTGGGCGCGCCGGCGGCGAAGTCGCTGCCGTTGTTGTCGGTGTCGGTGCAGCCGCCGTTGGCGCGCAGCGCGGCGGTGGTGTTGCTCAGGCCGGGGCCGTTGGTGCCTTCGAAGTAGCCGGCGTTATAGCCCAGCAGGTCCACCAGCGTGCCGCCGGCCGGGGCCGCGCCGGACAAGGCGTTGCCGTCGCTGACCAGCGCGACCTTGCCGGTGGTGCCGCTCATCGGGATGGTGCCGGTGCTGTCCGGCGTGAGCAGCGCGCCGGCGCCGGTGCCGGCCGCCTCCTGCACCAGGTAGTACTGGCCGGGCTGCAGCACCGGGCTGCCGCTGATCTTGGTGACCTGCCACGAGGAACCGGACGCGCTGGCGTACTGCACGCTCCAGCCGGCCAGGCTGACCGGCTGCGTGCCACGGTTGAACAGTTCGATGAAATCGTTCTTGATGGTGGCGCCGCTGTTGCCGCCGCCGCCGTACACCTGGCTGATCACGACCGGCGAATCGGCGTGGGCCGACGCCGACAGGCCCGCCATCAGGGCGGCGGCGATGATGGTGCGCCGGCCCGGCGTGGAGGCAGCCTGGGCGTTCGGCGAGTGGAAGGTTGTTTTCATGTGTGGGTCCTGGGTAGAAAAAAGGTCGGCGCGCCGGTCTTGACAAAATGATTTCAGAAATTGCATTTTGCATATTAAGCCGGCGGATTGACGCCTTGATGACATCCCTTTAGTCCGTTCGGACTAAGGTTTCCCTCGCATCTGGTCCGGCACCGTGCTACCATTACTTAAACGCAATTAAAATTTCAATTTAGAAATACCCCTGCGATCCATCTTCGTTTCCCGCGCCCCAGCCCCGCGCATGGCCAGTTTAAGAATACGGGCCGCCCGCCCGCCTGCCGCGACAGCGCCGTGCCGCTGCCGCATGGAGTGTGCATCATGAAGACTTTACGCGACTTCGCTATCGTATGCGCCCTGCTGGCGCCGTTGACGGCGCCGGCCGCCGGCCTGCCGGCGGGGTCGTCGCAGTACGGCAGCTGCCCGCTTGCTCAGCCGCCCCAAGCCGGGGCGCCCGCCAAACCGCCCGCTGGAAAGAAACCCGCCAAGCCGCCCAGGAAAATCAATATCGATGTGGTATATGACCCCTGCCGCATGGTTGACGCCGGGCGCGCTGCCGACGAAGCGCTCAACGACGGCCTGTCGCCGACGCAGCGGCTGGCGCTCTATGAGGAGGTCATGGAATGGAATCGCCATCAGAGCGGTGTCGACCAGTCTGAAGCGTGGCGGCGCCTGCCGTCGCGGCCCGGAGCGGCCGACGACGCCGACTACGGCTTGCCGCGCACCGACTGGCCGCCCGGCTGGGTGGCGGCGACTGCGGCCGGCCGCGCGGAGCAGCGCCTGGCGCTGGCAGCGGACTCGGCCCCGCCCCCGGTGCCGGAACCGTACAGCTATACGATGTGGCTGGCGGGCCTGGCGCTGCTGGCGCTGGCTCGCAGACGGGCGCGTATTACGGCTTCACGCCATGGGCAAGTCGCACCTTGTTGCTGAAAGTACGTTTTCGCAAGAAATCAAGCAACGGCTTTTCCACCACAGCGTAGGCGAGGCAACCCAAAGCCACCGTCCCGGCCAGGACGATGCCATAGCTTGCCGCCGCGCCTGCCTTTCCGTATATGCCGGTGCGCAGCACCACCTTCAACAACAATCCTTCCAGCGCCTCGTGGATCAGATAGATCGAATACGAGGCGTTGCCGATATAGTTCAGCACATTGGGTACCCGTATCCAGCCAGCCAGCTCCAGCTTGGTCACGCCCGCCAGAATAAACGCAAACGCCAGCCCCAGCACCAGCGATCCTGAACGATACGGCAAATCTCCCATGGCCAGGCCCAGGCCGGCAAGCACCAGGCCGGCGAGAAGTTCTCGCGCGCCGCTTCCGCCTTTGGTGTAGAGCCAATACGCCCCCATGCCAAAGATAAAGTAGAAATTGTATGCTCCCGTGTAGACGTTCAGCGGTGTCCTGGCCTCGGGGGCGGGGAAATTGTAATGCGCCAGGCACCCCGCCATGAACAGCGCGAACGCCGCGATGCCAAACTGCCGCTTGACGATCAACAACGAGAAAATCGCGTAAAACGCGATTTCATGAAATAAGGTCCAGGATGGCGGCAGGATGGGCGGCGCGTTGGTGAAACGCACCAATGTCAGATCGGTCACCCAGTCGGCCAGCGTCGTCGGCAATTTCGCATCCGTGCCGAATCCCAGCAGCAGCAAAACAATAAATGGAACCGAGTACACCCAGTAAATAGGGAACAGGCGGATGAAACGTTTTCGAATATAGCCGGCCCACTTCTCCGGACGGCCAATATCATCCACGTGCGCGAATAAAATGATGAAACCGGAAAGAACGAAGAAGAAATCCACGCCGTGATCACCAAAGCGCGTGTATTCGCCAAAGACGGCTTTGCCGCCGTAGCGCTCGATCCCCATGCTGATCGATAGATGGAAGGCCGCGACCGCGATCGCTGCGAGTGCCCGCCCTGCCTGAAGTGCCTTGAGCATTGCTATCCTAATGTGAAATGAACGACGCAGACCATTTGCGTTGCTATTATATCATCACTTTTCACATACATGTCGCGCTGCGTGGCCGATTCTTCATGGCGGGATCAATGGCGATACGGCGCCGCCAGCGGCTCCCCGACAAATACGCCCTGGGCGGGCCAGGCCACGCTTTTCCAGTAAGCCTCGATCGCGCTGTTGCCGCGCAGGTAATGCGCCAGCAGCGCCGTCGAATTGGGGAATTTTTGCCAGTGGTTGCACGGTTCGCTGACAGTGCCATAGCTGGCCGTGGCGCCGGCGTCCAGCCAGCGCAGACTGCTCATCTGCCCGCCCTCGGCCAGCAAGTCGCCGCCGAACGAGGTCAGGTGGTCGGCCAGCGCGCCCGGCACGAATTTCAGCGTGTTCAGCTTGGGGACGTGGGCCAGCCCGGTCTCATAGACCACGATGGCGTCGGCCTGCTCGATGCTGTCGGTCTGCAGCGTCTTGATCGTCAGCTTCTTCGACGGCACGCCCATCGAGCGCGGGAAGAAGCGTGCGCGGCTGCTGCGCGCCGCGTCGCTGGTGCGCAGGAAGTAGGCGGTGGCGGTGGGCATGGCGAAACCGGCCAGCACGCCGCGGTCGATCAAGGCCTTCGACGCTTCCACCGAGTCGGTCGGCAGCAGCATCGAGATGCGCATCTGGTAGTCGGTGTAGGGCTTGCCGCCCATGGCATTGAAATAGCCGCTGGGCTTGCTCGGGGCGCAGGGCTTGGCGCACAGGCCGCTGTCCAGGCCCAGCGTGTAGGCCGAGGTGATCGAGTTGCACTCGACCGCGTACGGCGCGGTCCAGACCATCAGCACGGCCTGGATGTCCGGGCCCAGCCTGGCGTCGATCTGCGCCTTGAGCGCCTCGAACTGCTCGGCGTCGAGCTTGCGCGGCCGGTGCGGGATGCGCACGTGCACCATGTTGGCGGCCGGGATGGCGCGCGCCTTGCGGTAGTATTCGCCGAGCTCAACGCTGTTGGGTTCGTCGTCGTTGATGACCACCGCCAACTGGGCGGCCGTGAGGCCGGCGACCGGGACGTTTTGCGCGCGGGCCGCGCCGGACAGCGCCAACAGCGCGGCCAGTAGAGGTAAGAAAAATCGCAAGGGAAGTCTATCGCGGTTGAGGGTGATAAAAAAACGGAAGCGGCGGCTTCCGTTGAGATTATAGCGTCATTGTCAGGCTTTGCGGCGGCGCGCCAGCCAGCCGACGATGCCGGCCCCGCCCAGCAGCATGCCATAGCTGGCCGGTTCCGGCACCGCGCTGATGGCCACCGAGCCGACGTAGTTGCCGGCGGCGGCGTTGCGCACCGTGCCGCTGACCAGCAGGTAGTAGCTGTCCGGCACCAGGTGGCGGGCGCTCAGCGTCCAGACCTCGGCCGCCGCGCCCGGCGCCGACTGGCGCGCGCCGTCCAGCGACAGGCCGGCCGAGTTGTACAGCTTGAAGCTGTCGAAGCCGGCCCCGCCCAAGCCCAGGCTAGCCTGGTCCAGGCTGCCGACCAGGGCGCCCAGCGCCGCGCCGCCGTCCACCGTGAAATTGTAGCGGTCGCTGAACGTGTTGCCGGCGTTGCCGGCGCCGAATTCATGCATCAGCACGGCGGCGCCGGCGCTCAGGTCCAGCGTGTGCACGCCCTGGCTGATGTCGGCGGCATGCGCCAGCGGCAGGCCTGCGGCGCCCGTCAGCATCAGGGCCGCCATCACTGTTTGTATACGCTTCATACATCACCTCCCTTAAGAAATGGCGGCCGCGCGCGCTGCCGCCGGTTGCTCGATCACTGCGGATTTATCCTAGCATCGGCCGCCGCGACGATCGCGGCGGCGCGGCAATCGCGCGTGGCTGGGCCGGCCAGGCGCGCGCAGGCGGGCGCCGCCGGCGCCCAGAGGGAAAACGGCGAGGTGGCGGACGGCGTAGGCGAGGGCCTACGCGAAGACGGGAAATCGGCGGCCCCCGCTGCTCGGCCGGGGCCGCCGTGGACGCGCGCTCAGGCGCGCTGGTAGACGTCTTCCAGGCGGACGATGTCGTCCTCGCCCAGGTAGCTGCCGGACTGGACTTCGATGAGGTGCAGCGGCAGCTTGCCCGGATTTTCCAGGCGGTGCGTGGCGCCGATCGGGATGTAGGTCGATTCGTTCTCGGTCAGCAGCGTGACCTGGTCGCCGCAGGTCACGCGGGCGGTGCCGCTGACGACGATCCAGTGCTCGGCGCGGTGGTGGTGCATCTGCAGCGACAGCTTGCCGCCCGGGTTGACGGTGATGCGCTTGACCTGGAAGCGCTCGCCCACGTCGATGCCCTCGTAGCAGCCCCACGGGCGGTAGACCTTGGTGTGGTGCAGGTGCTCGGTGCGCTGCTTGGTCTTCAGGTGCTCGACGATGTTCTTGACGCGCTGCACCTGGTCCTTGTGGCACACCAGCACGGCGTCGTTGGTCTCCACCACGACCACGTCCTTGACGCCGACCACGGCCACGATGCGGCTCTCGGCGCGCACCAGCGAACCGCTGACGTCGTCCAGGTAGACGTCGCCGCGGGTGGCGTTGCGCTGGCCGTCCTGCGGCTGCACCTCCCACAGCGCCGACCACGAGCCGACGTCGTTCCAGCCGATGTCGGCCGGCACGACGATGGCGTGGCGGGTGTGCTCCATCACCGCGTAGTCGATCGAGTCCGACGGGCAGGCGGTGAACGAGGCCTCGTCCAGGCGGCAGAAGTCGAGGTCGCGGTAGTCCTTGCCGACCGCCGCCGCGGTGGCGCCGGCGATGGCCGGCGCGTATTGCTCCAGCTCCTTGAGGTAGCTGTCGGCGCGGAACAGGAACATGCCGCTGTTCCAGTAGTAGTTGCCGGCGGCGACGAAGCCCTCGGCGGTGGCGCGGTCCGGCTTCTCGACGAAGCGCTCGACGCCGTAGCAGTGGGCGGCGGCGGCCGGCGCGCCGCTGCGGATGTAGCCGTAGCCGGTCTCCGGGCCGGTCGGCACGATGCCGAAGGTGGCCAGCGCGCCGCCTTCCACCATGGCGCAAGCGTGGCCGATGGCGGCGTAGAAGGCCTCGACGTTGTCGATCACGTGGTCGGCCGGCAGCACCAGCATGACGGCGTCGGCGTCGATGGCGCGCAGGTAGTGGGCGGCGGCGGCCACGGCCGGCGCGGTGTTGCGCCCGACCGGCTCCAGCAGGATGCCGAGCGGGGCGATGCCGATCTCGCGCATCTGCTCGGCGACCAGGAAGCGGTGCTCGTTGCCGCACACCACCAGCGGCGCCATCATGTGCGCCTTGCCGTGCAGGCGCAGCGCGGTGTCCTGCAGCATGGTGCGCTCCGAGACCAGCGGCAGCAGCTGCTTGGGCATCACGGCGCGCGACAAGGGCCATAAACGCGTGCCGGAACCGCCCGACAGGATCACTGGGTAAATTTTCATGCTCTGAGTCTCTTATCTGTTAAATCACTGCTGTGTTCGGTTCGCCGCTTGCTGCGGCGGTCGCGGGCGTTGGCCCACGAGTCGGGATCGGTCTCGGACACGTGCTTCATCTCGCCGGCGCGGTCGACACTATAGTCCTTAAACACGATCATCTCATTTAAAGAAACATTCGGTAACACCCGGGTGTACTCGAACAGCACGCTGCGCACGACCCGGGCGCCGGCGCAGATGTGGCTGCCATGCCCGATCCAGGTCGGGCCGACGATGTGCACGCCGGCCTCGACGCGGGCGCCGGAGCCGATGTAGACCGGGCCCTCGATGGTCGTGCCCTGCCAGTCGATGCTGGTGTTCAGGCCGACCCACAGGCCGTCGTTGATCTGGATGCCGGGCATGTGCAGGTTGGCCACCTCTCCCATCAGCACGCTCTGGCAGGTTTCCCAGTAGTCGGTCACGCTGCCGATGTCGATCCAGTTGTAGTTGCGGGTCTGGGCGTAGAACGGCATGCCCTTCTCGGCCAGCAGCGGGAACAGCTGGGAGCCGATGTCGAAGGTCTGGCCCGACGGGATCAGGTCGATCACCTCGGGCTCGAACAGGTAGATGCCGGTGCTGACGAAGTTGGACTTGGCCTCGTGCTGGCCGGGCTTTTCCTGGAACTCGGTGATGCGGCCGTTGTCGTCGGCGACCACCACGCCGTAGCTGGAGACCTTGTCCCACGGCACCTCCTTGGTGATGACCGAGGCCAGCGCGCCCTTGCGGCGGTGCTCGAACAGCGCCGACTTGATGTCGAGGTCGATCAGCGCGTCGCCGCACAGCACGATGGTGGTGTCGTCGAAGAAGCCGCCGAACTCCTGGATCTTCTTCATGCCGCCGGCCGAGCCCAGCGGCTGCGGCACGACCTCGCCGTCGTCGGTGGTGTAGCCCTCGAAGGAGTAGCCGATCTGCACGTCGTACTGGTGGCCCTCGCCGAAGTACTCCTCGATCTTTTCATGCAGATAGCTGACGTTGACCATGATCTCGGTCACGCCGTACTTGTGCAGGTGCTCGATCAGGTAGGCCATCACGGGCTTGCCCAGGATGGGGATCATGGGCTTGGGCAAATCGTACGTCAACGGGCGCACGCGGGTGCCCTTGCCTGCCGCAAGTATCATCGCTTTCATGCTGGTCTCCTATTCAGTGGGCGTGGTCTGCCAGCGCCAGGAGTCGGTGCACATTTGTTCGACGTTGCGCCGGGCCTTCCAGCCCAGCTCGCGTTCTGCCAGGCTGGCGTCGGCGTAGCAGGCGGCGATGTCGCCGGCGCGGCGCGCCACCACCTGGTAGGGCACGGGACGGCCGCTGGCCGCCTCGAATGCGCGCACCATCTCCAGCACGCTGTTGCCTCGGCCGGTGCCCAGATTGTAGGTGAAAACGCCGGCGCCGGTCGCCAGCTTGGACAAGGTGGCCAGGTGGCCCAGCGCCAGGTCGACCACGTGGATGTAGTCGCGCAGGCCGGTGCCGTCCGGGGTCGGGTAGTCGCCGCCGTACACCGACAGCTGCGCGCGGCGGCCGTCCGCCACCTGGGCGATGTAGGGCACCAGGTTGTTGGGGATGCCGTTCGGCTCCTCACCGATCAGGCCGCTTTCGTGCGCGCCCACCGGGTTGAAGTAGCGCAGCAGCGCGATGCGCCAGCCCGGATCGGCCTTGTGCAGGTCGCGCAGCATCTCCTCGATCATCAGCTTGCTGCGGCCGTAGGGATTGGTGGCCGACAGCGGGAAGTGCTCGAGGATGGGCACCGAGGCCGGGTCGCCGTACACCGTGGCCGAGGAGCTGAACACCAGCGTCTTGACGCCGGCGCGGGCCATGCCCTCGAACAGCACCAGGCTGCCGGTGACGTTGTTGTCGTAGTAGCGCAGCGGCTGCTCGACCGATTCGCCCACCGCCTTCAGGCCGGCGAAATGGATCACCGCGTCGATCCGGTGGGCGGCGAACAGCGCGTCCACCGCGGCGCGGTCGCGCACGTCGCCCTCGACCAGCGTGAAGCGGCGGCCGGCGATGCGCTCCACCCGCGCCTGCACCGAGGCCCGGGCGTTGCACAGATTGTCCAGCACCACCACCTCGTGGCCGGCGGCCAGCAGCTCCACCACCGTGTGCGAGCCGATATAGCCCATGCCGCCCGTCACCAATATCTTCCTTGCCGCCATTGCTCGCTCCTCGATCACGTTGTGGCGCCAGCGGCCGCCAGTTGCCGGTCCAGCACCGCGACGATGCGCTGCGCCGCCTGGCCGTCCCACAGGTGGGGACGGCGGCCCTGCTTGCCCTGGCCGGCCAGCACCTTGCGCGCCTCGGCCACGATGGTGGCCGGGTCGGTGCCGGCCAGCACGTTGCTGCCCTCGTCCACCGTCACCGGCCGCTCGGTGTTGTCGCGGATGGTGATGCACGGCACGCCCAGCGCCGTGGTCTCCTCCTGCAGGCCGCCGCTGTCGGTCAGCACCATGACCGCGTCCTTCCACAGGTTCAGGAAGGCCATGTAGCCCTGCGGGCCGACCAGCGTGACGTTCGGCCCGAGCGCGATGCCGAAGCGCTCCAGGTTGGCGCGGGTGCGCGGATGCACCGGGAAGATCAGCGGCAGCTCGGCGGCGATCTCGGTCAGCGCGGCGCCGATGCGGCCCATCATGGCGGCGTCGTCGACGTTGCTGGGGCGGTGCAGCGTGACCACGCCGTAGCGCGGGTGCGCGGCCTTGTAGGCGCTGCCCTCGTAGCGGCTGCGGTCGCCGGCGGCCAGCTGCTCGGCCTGGTAAAGCACGTTGTCGACCATCACGTGGCCGACGTAGTGGATGGCCGCCTCCGGCTTGCCTTCGCGCCGCAGGTGGCCGACCGCGCTCGGCTCGGTGACGAAGAACCAGTCCGAGATGCTGTCGGTGACCAGCCGGTTGATTTCCTCGGGCATGGTCATGTCGCCGCTGCGCAGGCCGGCCTCGACGTGGGCCACCGGGATGTTGAGCTTTTTGGCGACGATCGAGCACGCCAGCGTGGAATTGACGTCGCCCACCACCAGCACCGCGTCGGGCCGCTCGGCCACGCACAGCTGCTCGAAGGCCAGCATGATCTTGGCGGTCTGCTCGGCGTGGCTGCCGCCGCCGGCCGCCATGAACAGGTCCGGCGCCGGGATGCCCAGCTCCTCGAAGAACACCTCGTTCATGTCGCGGTCGTAATGCTGGCCGGTGTGGATGATCTTGTACGCCAGCCGCGGGTGGCCCCGCAGCGCCCGCACGATGGGGGCGATCTTCATGAAGTTGGGGCGCGCGCCGGCCACCAGGTAGATGGTCTTCATCATGCCGCCTCGACCTTGCCGGACGGCCAGTGGCGGTCCACCAGTTCGCGCGTGTTGCGGATGTTGCCGCGGCCGGAGGCGCCGAACACGATGGACTCGATGTTGGGCTGCCGGCACACCCATTCGATCGCCTCCTGCGGCGCGATCGCGCCGGAGGCGAACACCGACATGGCGATCGCGCGGAACTTGCGCTCGCGCAGCGCCGCCTCGTAGGCCGCGAAGCCGCCCGACATGCGGAAGCCGATCTTGTTGATGTTGGCGCAGACGATGGGGTTCTCGATGCCCAGCTCGTCGAGCACGTCGAGCAGCTTGGGCAGGTTCATCGTGATGAAGCCCGGCTCGGCGTTGTAGCGCTTGCGCACGTGCTCGGCGAAGATGCGGAACGCATCCTTGAAGCCCAGCCCCAGCAGCAGGTCGACCACCACGTTCTGCAGGAAGATCACCGGGGTGTTGAGGCCGGCGAACATCTTCATCTCGGCGTCGATCAGCAGCGTGGTGATGCCTTCGATATCCTTGGTCGCCAGCGACATGCCGCCGCGCAGCGCGGCGTTGAGGAAGCCCTCGTCCGGCATGAAGCGCTTGAGCGCGCCCAGCATGCCGTCCTCGGTGACCGCGTTGGCGTACTTGTGCGCGTACGGCATGCAGGGCATGAACTTGAAGTCCTTGTAGCGCACGGGGTCGGCGCGCATGTGCTCGCACACCTCGGCGATGCGGTCGTGGGTGGTGCACATGAACGACTGCACGCCCTCGTCGTAGGCGTGGTCCAGCACCTCGATGATGGCGCCGGTGTCCTGGAAGCGCATCGCCTGGGCGCGCGCCTTTTCCTCCGACATGTGGTTGACGCCGAAGAACTGATTATCACCAAATAACAAACGATCCATATTGCTGCTCCAGTATGCTGTGTAGAAAAAAGGCCGGGTCAGCGGCTGCCGAAGAAGAAGCCCTTCTTCTTTTTGGGCGCTTCCGGCAAGGCGTCGCCGGCCAGCACGGACGGCCCCTTGGCGGCGTCGGCGATCAGCTGCGAGATCACGCGGTCGGTCGCCATCGCGGACTCGAAGGAGTTGACGTTGCTGGCGGCGGCGCCGTTTTCAATGCAGCGCACGAAATAGTCGAGCTGGGCCGAGTACTCCTCGCCGCGCAGGTAGAAGTCGACCGGCTCGGTCAGCTCGGTGGTGTAGCGCACGTTCCAGCCCTGGCGGTAGGGCGCCGGCAGGCCGTCGGCGCTGCGCAGGTAGACCTGCACCTCCTGGCGGTCGGCGACGATGCGGCCGTTCTTGCCCCAGATCGAGATCTTGGTGCTCATCTTGCGGAACGACTCGTCGCTCCAGTTGACCGACAGCTGGGCGCTCTTGCCGCCGTCGAAATACAGCGTGGAAAACACCTCGTCGTCGGTGTCGGCCGAGAAGATGTTGTTGAGGACCGAGCCGCCGACGCCGCGCGGCGCGCCGAAGTACCAGTTGAGCAGATTGAGCGGGTGGGCCGCGTAGTCGTACAGGCAGCCGCCGCCCTCGGCGCGCTGGGTGCGCCAGGTCGAGCCCTTGGGCTTGAGCACCACCGGGCCGTAGGCCTCGGCCAGCATGTGGGTGACCTCGCCGATGGCGTTCAGCTCGAGCAGGCGCTTGACCTCCTGGAAGGCGCCGACGAAGCGGTAGTGGTAGCCGACCTGGTTGACCAGGCCTTTTTCCGCCGCCAGCCGGGTCACCGCTTCGCCTTCGGCGGTGTCCAGGCAAAACGGCTTTTCGCAGAACACGTGGATGTTCTTCTCCAGCGCCGCCTTGACCATGCGCGCGTGCATCGACGACGGCGTGGCGATGATGATGGCGTCGAGCTCGACCTCGCGCAGCATGGCGTCGAAGTCGGTGTAGGTCGGCACCCCGGTATATTTTTTCAGCACATCGAGCACATAGCCGGTGGCGTCGCACACGGCGGCCACCTTGACGCGCGCGTGCGCGTTGATCATCGCGTGGTGCGACAACCCCATTTTGCCCAGACCTACTACAGCGAGACGTATCATTTCATTTTCCTCTGACAGGTGATTGGTGTGTTCAGTGTTGGTTGAGCAGCGTGCGCTTGACCAGCGCGTAGGCGTCCTTGCCCTTGTCCAGCAGGCCGCGGTTGGGCGGCTGCTGGGCGGCGCGGCGCAGGCACTCGAGCGCCTGCGCCGCGGTCAGCTGCGGCAGGTGCAGGAAGGCGCCCTGCCGCAGCAGATGCAGGTCGACGTCCAGCAATGCGTCCTGGTAGACCGAGATGGTCGGCACGCCCAGCACCGCCATCTCGCGCGTCATGGTGCCGCCGGCGCCGATGAACAGGTCGCAGTCGGGCGCGATGTCGGCGATGTCGAGCGCGGTGGCCACCACCCGCACGCCGGCGAAGCGGGCGTGCTGGTAGTGCACGCCCTGCTCTTTGCCGCGCGGCAGCAGCACGACGTCGACGTGGTCCTTCATGCCCAGCACCAGCTCGTCGAGGAAGTTGCGGCTGCCCTTGTAGTACTGGGCGGTCCACGGCTCGGGGCGAATATACACGGTCTTGCGCGCGCGCGTCGCCCGTTCGGCCGGCGCCGCCTGCGCCAGGCGCTGGTCCAGCTCCCACAGGTACAGCCCCTCCTTGACGCCCGGGTAAGGCAGCACCTTGCGCGGGTTGGCCCACTGCTTGCGCAGTTTCTCCATGCTGAGGAATTCCGGCACCATGATGCGGTCGGCGCACAGGAAGGCCGGGATGTTGCCCATCGCGTGTTCGTTGTCGTTCATGTAGATCGAGCGTATCCCCATCAGCCGCGCCACCACCGGCGAGTGGAACGAGCTTTGCGAGATGGCGACGTCGACCCGGCGCCCGGCCAGGAAGCGGCACAGCTGCCACACCCGCACCGGGAAGCCGAACAGCTTGGCCGACAGCTTGCCGCCGTAGTGCTGGCCCACCACCGTGTAGCGGAAACCGTGCAGGTCGAGCAGGTCGATGGTGTTGGCCAGCGGGCGGCAGGTGATGATCACCTCGTGCTCGCGTTCCAGGTCGCGGATCATGGCCGCGAACATATTGATGTGGGGCGAATTCGTCAGTTCAAACCAGATGCGCATGCCTGTCCTTGTGTTCTGTGGGTTCGTGGTCATCAGCGCGGCAGCAGGGTGAAGCGGCTGCGCAGGCGGCTGCCGGCGTCGACCGGACCGGCCACCCGCAGCACCGGGCACGGCTGGCGTTCATAAAAGCGCGGCGAGCACCAGCCCAGCGGCGGCTGCTGCTGGCCGCACACCAGCGTCACGCTGCAGCCGGGGGCGTCGAACTCGATGCGCAGCGTGGCGCCGGCGCCGTGCGCCAGCCAGGCCGCGCCGTCGGCCTCGAGCCGGCAGTGCGGCGCGAAATGCCAGTGCAGCGCCGCCTGGTGGGCGGCGCCGCACTCGAAGCGGTCCTCCACCGCCAGCACGCCGGCGGCGCGGTCCAGCGTCACGCCGCGCACATGGCGCAGCGGGTCGGCCAGGCGCAGGTAGCCGTCGTGGCTGGCCTCGATCCGCAGCAGCGCGCCGTCGTCCTGGTGGCGGTGCACCCGGCTGGCGACGTCGCGCAGCCACAGGAAGCTGCCGCCGTAGACCGACTGGTCGTCGGCGTCGATCTGCACCGTGTTGTGGGCCGCCGTGCCGCGGAAATAGTGGCGCAGCGCCGGCGCCGCGTTGTAGCAGTACGTGCCCGGATCGATCAGGAAGTCCTCGCCCTCGGCCGCCAGCAGCAGCGCCAGCGCGTCGGCGTGGCCGTGGCCGGCGATGCGGTTGTAGCCCAGCGGGCCGACATCCATGATCAGGCGCAGCGCGGCGTCGGCGGCCGGGCCGTGGTCGGCCACCAGGTAGCCGCCGTCGGCAAACAGGGTCGGCCAGGCCGCCGGGCTGTCGACCGCCACCGGCGCCGGCACCCGCAGGCTGCTGCGCGCCGGCGTGGCGGCGCTGCCCAGCGCGTCGAGCTTGGCCTGCAGCAGCGGCGCCTGGTACAGCCGGGCGCCGGCCGCCAGCATCGCCTCGTAGGGCGTGCCGGCGCCGTCGCCGGCCAGCCGGAACACCTTGCCGTCGTCGGCGTCGCCGATCGGCGCCACCCGGCCGTGGCGGTCCAGCATGGCGGCCAGGAACAGCAGCGCGGCGTGCATGCGGCGGTCGAAGGCGGCGCTGAAGCGCTGGCCGGCGGCGGCGCCGGCCAGCCGCGACGCCAGCAGGAATTCCAGCGAAAACTTGTGGTAGCACAGCGCCTGTTCGAGGTTGACGCCGTCCGGCGCGTACTGGCGCACGATCTCCTGCTCGAGGATGGCGGCGGCGCGCCGCCCCAGCGCGCGCACCGGCGTCCAGCGGTCCCAGGTGACGGCGCCCACATACACGCCGGCCGCCTCGCCGATCAGGTGGTTGTCGGACGAGGAATGGAAGGAATAATTGTCGCTGGCGAAGCGGATGTGCTGGTAGATGCAGGCCAGCCAGCGCGCGCGCCGGGCGCCGCCGGCCGCGCCGGCGAACAGCGGGCCGTCGGCGCCGCCGGTCAGGTGCCAGACGATGCTCCAGTTGATCAGGCGGATGCCGTGCTCGACCGGCGACGACCAGTTGGCGCCGCGCGCGTAGGGGCAGGCGTCGAGCCAGCTGTCGATCAGGCGGCCGAGCAGCGCCAGGTAGCGCGCCTGGCCGCTGACCTGCCAGGCCTGGGCCAGCGGCACCCACCAGACATGGCGGTTGAGCTCCCACAGGTACTTGATGTCGAGGCCGTCGCCGAGGTGGCGGAAATCGATGTCCAGCCCAAAGCTGAGCGGGATCTCGGTGCCGGTCCGGGGGTCGCGGTTCCAGGCCGGGGCGCCGTCCTCGAGCGGCACCACGGTGTCGAACACCGGCACGCCGCCGGCGATCAGGGCGTCGGCGGCGGCCAGCACCTCGGCGCGGCCGCCGGCGTCGGCCGGGGCGCTCAGCCAGGACGGGCCCCAGCCGGCGTCGGCGGCGTCGGCCGGCACCCGCGCCGCGTCGAACCAGCCGCGGCCCTGGGCGGCGGCGCGCAGCACGCCGTGCACGCGGTACGGCACCTCGGCCGGGGAAATGCGGCTGAGCCGGCGCAGTAGCCAGCCCAGACGGCTAGTGGGAATTGCTGCCATCGTGATCCTCTTGTACGCCGTCCTGGGGGGACGGCAGCCCGCCGGCGTGGCGCGCGCCGGCCGCCATCGGCGCCAGCCGCGCATACACGCCCGCCAGTTTATCGGTCATGGCCGCGCTGCCATAGCCGGCCTGTATCGTGCCGCGCGCCGCCGCGCCCAGCCGCGCGCGCAGCGCGTCGTCGTCCAGCAGCGCCGCCAGCGCCGCGGCCAGCGCCGCGGCGTCGCCCGGCGCCACCAGCACGCCGTTGCGGCCGGACTCGACCAGCTGCGGGATGCCGCCCACCGGCGTGGCCAGCACCGCGCAGCCGCTGGCCATCGCCTCGAGCAGCGCCATCGGCAAGCCCTCCTGGTGCGACGGCAGCACGAACAGCGCCGCCTGCGCCAGCTCGGCGGCGACCTGTTCGCGCCCGAGCCAGCCGGGCAGTTCGAGCCGGTCGGCCACGCCCAGCGCCTGCGCGCGCGCGCGCAGGCCGGCCAGGTCGCCGTCGCCGCCCACCACCAGCCGCAGCCGCGGCCGCGCCGGCGCCAGCGCCGCCAGCGCCGCCAGCAACTCGTCGATGCCCTTGGCGGCCTCGGCGCGGCCGAGGAACAGCAGGCGCTCGGGCCGCCGGCCGGCCGGCGCCACCGGCGCCGGCAGCGCCACCGCGTTGGGCAGCACCGTCACCCGCGCGGCCGGCGCCAGGTCCCGCACGAACCGGGCCCAGCTGTCCGACAGCACCAGCACCGCGCTGGCCTGCGCCAGGCTGTGCCGGATCCACCAGCGCAGCAGCGGCCCGGCCTCGCGCGTGGCGTACTGGGCGAAGGCGCCGCCGTGCAGGTGCAGCACGGTGCGGCAGCCCAGCCGGCGCGCCAGCGCCAGCAGCAGCGACTTGCGCAGGAAGCTGGCGCGCGAGGCGCTGTGCGCGTGGACGATGGCCGGCCGCGCCACGCAGCCGCGCCACAGCAGCGTGGCCAGCGCGCCGCCGAAGGCGGCCAGCTTGGCCAGCGCGCCGCCGTCGCGGTGGCTGGCCACCAGCAGCACGCCGTGGCGCCGCGCGAAGCCGTGCGCGGCCAGCCCGGCCACCGCCGCCGCCACGCCGCCGCGGCCGCCGGCGTCGGTGCTGAACATCAGGACCCGGCCGGGCGGCCACGGCGCCGCGTCGTGCATGGCGCCGCCCTACTCGACGCGCGAGGCGCCGAAGTAGTCGCTGATGTCCAGGTGCTGGATCAGCATGCGCTGCTTGCCCTGGTTGGTGCGCGCCAGTTGCGTCACCTCCTGCACCTCGGCGCTGCAGCCGCCCTGCGTCTTGTCCTCCACCGCCTTGACGATGCGGGCCCGCACCTCGTCGCCCAGGTGCTTGGGGGTGACCACCTTGAGCACGAAGTGGCCGGGCCGGTGCTGCTCGTACTGGATCAGGTCGAAGTCGGCGATGTCGGAGAAGTGCGCCGCGCCCATGGTGCAGATCGAGATCAGCCGGTGGTCGCTGCAGACCAGGAATTCCTGCAGCCGGCCCTCGATGCGCTCGACCGCCGGAAAGCCCGGCAGCAGCGGATGGGGGCGCGCCGACAGCACCGCCATGTCGCCCGTGCGGTAGCGCACGAAGGGCATGACCTGGTTGTCGAAGCCGGTGCCGACGATCTCGCCGAGCACGCCGGGCGTGGTGATCGGCACGCCGTGCTGGTCGACCAGCTCGAAGTGGCCGTACTGCGGCCAGAAGAAGCAGCGCTCGTCGTCCGGCATCGAGGCGGCCATCAGCACCCGCTCGGTGTGGCCGTAGTGCTGCAGCACCGGGCAGTCGAACACCTCGCGCAGCAGCGCCTTCTGGTTGTCGTAGACGTTTTCCGAGAACAGCATCACGGCCTGGATGCGGCCCTGCACCTCGGGGTCGGGATGTTCCTTGAGCCAGCGCGCCAGCGGGTACACCGCCGACGGGAAGGCGCTGATGTAGCGCGGCTTCCAGATCCGCATGGCCTCGATGTACTCGGCCATGTTGTCGCGCACCAGGTGGTCCGAGCTGAGGATCAGGTGGCGCTTGATCGGCTCGTACATCCACAGCGCGCCGCCGTCGCGCGCGGTCGGCACGTTGCGCCCGCGCAAGGCCAGGATGACGTCGCTGTCGCGCAGGCCCACGCGCGCGTGGAAATTCTTGACGTAGGCGTGCTCCTTGGCGCGCGACACGCCGCGGTGCAGGTACAACATCATCGGCGTGGCGGTCGAGCCGCCGGTGAAGGTGGGAAAACGCTTACTGGCCGGCAACGCGGTCGACAGGTAGGCGTCCGGCTGGCGCTTGATGTCCTCCTTGCCGGTCAGCGGCAACTGGCGCAGCACCGCCTCGGGGTCGTCCAGCCCGGCCAGCAGATGGCGGTAGCCGGCGTAGGCCGGCACCGTCTCGATCGCCCAGCGCAGCGCCTTGGCCAGCTTGGCGCGGCTGAGCGCCCGCAGCGCGGCGCCGTCGCTGATGCCCGCCTCGGCCAGATAGTGGCCGTAGCTGGCGCCGTGGCGCAGCGAGGCCGGCAGCACCGCGTACAGGCGGCCGACCGTGGCCTTGAGCCATTGCGGCGAGTTGATGTACGCCGCCAGCAGCGGGTGGAGGAAATCTTCAATCGGCATGCATGCCCCTCAATAGGTCCGGCGTCGGCCGGCTCACGCCAGGCTGGCTGCGATCGCAGCCTCGGTCTTGGCCACCATGGTGTCGACGGAGTAGCGCGCCAGCACCAGCGCGCGGCCGCGCTCGCCCATGCGGCGCCGCAGCGCGCCGTCCGCGCCCAGCGCCAGCATGGCCGCGGCCAGCGCGCCGCTGTCGCCGGGCGGCACGATCAGGCCGGTCTCGCCGTCCAGCACGGCCTCGCGCGCGCCGCCGCGGTCGGAGGCGATCATCGGCACCTCCAGCGCCAGCGATTCGAGCATGGCCAGCGAAAACGTCTCGGCCACCGACGGCAGCACGGAGAAGTCGGCCGCCCCCAGCACCGGCCGCACGTCCGGCAGGTTGCCCAGGAAGCGCACATGCGCGGCCAGGCCGAGCTGGCGCGCCTGCTCGGTGATGCCGGCGCGCAGGGGCCCGTCGCCGGCAAACAGCACCACCAGCCGCGGCAGCGTACGCACGGCCACCGCCAGCGCGGCCAGCACCAGCCCGTGCGCCTTCTCCGGCCGGAACGCCGCCACGTGGGCCACCACCAGCGCGTCGCCGGCGATGCCCTGCGCGCGCCGCAGCTCGGCGCCGGCGCTGCGCGCCGCCGCCGGGTCGAAGCGGCCGACGTCGATGCCGTTGTGCACCGTCACCGCGCGCGCGGCCATGAAGGGGTACTTGGCCTCCCAGTGGGCGCGCTGGGCGTCGCAGACAAACACGATGCGCGCGCACCGGCGCATCAGCCACTGGTACAGCAGCCGGTCCAGCCATTCGGCCTTGGCGTGGCGGTTGATGGTGGTGTGCACCGCCACCACCAGCGGCGGCCGCCGGCGCGACAGCCGCACGCCCAGCCAGCCCACCAGCAGCGCGATCTGCAGCGTGCAATGGACCACGTCGATGCCGGCGGCGTCGATCTCGCGCGCCAGGCGGCGCGCCGGTCCCAGGTCGAAGCGGCCCGCGCGCAGCCCGTGCACATGGCGCACCCGGCGCGCGTCGAGGCGCGCCAGCTGGTCGAGCTGGGGTTCGAAGGTGAACAGATGCACGCCGAAGCGCGCCGGATCGATGCGGTTGGCCAGATCGACCACCTGGTTTTCCGCACCCGCCCTGAGCAAACTGGGCAATACCATCATAAGCTGAGACGTCATTTCCTGGTTCCAGAGTGCGCAAGCGCGTCACATCGCGGCGCCGCCGGCGGTGTGCCCGCGGCCCGCGATAAAGCAACATTATATAGTATTTAAACAACAGACCGCCAGCAATCGGGCGGCCCCGCTCACGTCGCCGACAGCGCGGCGTCGAGTTCGAGCGCGGTGCCCAGCGCCAGCGACTCGACCGCCAGGATGGTCGCCAGGCTGCTGGCCAGCAGCGTGGCGGCCGGCACGCACGGCGTGCCGGCCGCCAGCCCGGCCACCCACTGCGCCAGCATGGCCTTCTGGCCCTTGTCCTGGGTCGACAGCTTGTTGACCTGGACCTTGTTGTCGCCGACGTACAGGGTGGTTTCGCGGAAGTCGTCGATGACCGCGCTGCGGCCGCCGCCGAACACCTCGACCCGCTCCTTGTGCATGGCCTTGGCGCCGTCGGCGGTGTAGACGATGGTGGCGATCGAGCCGTTCGGGTAGCTCAGCGTGATGATGACGTTGTCGTTGAGCATGGCCGACACCTGGCGCTTGGCGCTGCCGACCGTGCTCACGCGCAGCGGGTCGGCGCCCACCAGCGCCGACGCCAGGTCGACGAAGTGGCAGGCCTCGCCGATCACGCGGCCGCCGCCCAGCAGCGGATCCTGGATCCAGTGGTCGGCCGGGATGGCGCCGGCGTTGACGCGGATGCACACCACCAGCGGGCTCTGGACCGCGGCGAAGTGCTGGCGCACGTCCTGCGTGGACGGGGCGAAGCGGCGGTTGAAGCCCACCATCAGCTGGCTGGCGCCGGCCGCCAGCGCCTGCCGCACCGTGGCCAGCTCGGCCACCGTCAGCGCCAGCGGCTTTTCCACGTACACGTGCTTGCCGGCCCGCAGCGAGGCGACGGTGGCGCCGGCGTGGGTGTCGTGGCGGGTGGTGATCAGCACCGCGTCGGTGTCGGCCGCGTGCAGCTCGTCGAACGCGCCGGCGCAGAAGGCGAAGCCGAACTGGCGCGCCACCCCCTGGGCGGTGCGGCCGCTGGCCGTGACCAGGCCGCGGAACTCGACCTGGTCCATGTGCTTGAGCAGCGGCAGCAGGCTGGCGGTGGCGTAGTTGCCGGCGCCGAAGAACGACAGGCCGATCTTGGCGCGCGTGACCGGCGCGCTGGCGGTGGCGATGCGCGCCGCGGCCGGCGCCTGGCCGGCGGCGGCCGCGTACTGGATCACGATGCCCAGGTAGGGCTCGGTCTTGGCGCCCTCGATCAGGTGGTAGGCGTCGGCCGCCCGGTCGACCGGATAGCGGTGGCTGATCAGCGACCGCACGTCGACCTTGCCCTGGGACACCAGGTCGAGGAAGGTGGCCATGTTGCGCTGCTCGGTGAAGCGCACATAGGGCAGCGGGTAGTCGTTGCCGTTCTCCTCGTAGAACGGGTCGTAGCGGCCCGGGCCGTAGGAGCGGGAGATCACCACGCTGATTTCCTTCTTGAAATAATCCTCGCGCGGGATGTCCATCCGCACCGCGCCGACCACCACCACCCGGCCTTTTTCGCGCGTCACCGCGCCGCACAGTTCGATCGGCTGGTTGCTGGCGGTGCCGGCGCACACCAGCACGCCGTCCACGCCGTGGCCGCCGGTCAGCTGCGCGCACAGGTTGGCCAGGTCGACGCCGGGGCCGGCGCCGATCGCGCCGAAGCCTTCGGCGCGCGCCACCTGGGCCGGGTCGAGGTCGTTGGCGATCACGGTGCAGCCGTTGGCGCGCAGCAGCTGCACGGCGATCTGGCCCAGCAGGCCCAGGCCCAGCACCAGGAAGGTTTCCCCCAGCTGCGGCGCGGCCAGGCGCACGCCCTGCAGCGAAATCGAACCCACCGTGGCGAACGCCGCCTCCTCGTCGCTGACGTTGGCCGGCACCTTGACCAGCAGGTTCTTGGGCACGGCGACGAACTCGGCGTGGTTGGCGTAGTTGACGCCGCCGCAGGCGACGCGGTCGCCCGGCTGGATGCCGTCGACCAGGCCGCCGGCCGCCACCACCGTGCCGGCGCAGCTGTAGCCCAGCGGCGACGGCGAGTTCAGGCGCGAGGTCACCGTCTGCAGCGTCTTGCCCAGGCCCTCGTTCTGCATCTTCTTGAGCACCTGGCGCACCAGGTCGGGACGGGCCATGGCTTTTTGCAGCAGGCTCTTCTTGCCCATGTCGATCTTGGTCTTCTCGGTGCCGGCGCTGATCACCGAGGCGGCGTTGCGCACCAGGACGAACTTGTCGGTCAGCGTGGGGATCGGCACGTCATTGATTTCAACGATGCCGGTCTTGAGGGTTTGAGTGATTTGCTTCACGAAAGGGTTCCATATAAATTGACAAGGGATAGGTCGAACGAGTCGACGTCGGCGGCGCCGTGGCGCGCGGGCGCCTGCAGCAGCGCGGCCAGCGCGTCGGCGTCCCGGGTGGCGAACAATTCGGCGCCGGCCGGGCGCGCCACGCAGTCCGACGCCAGCGTGCGCTTGCCGTAGGACAGCGATTCCCGCACGGACAGCGCGTCGCCGTCGGTGTTGGTGGCGCGCACCGACACGTCGCAGCGCTTGAGCAGGCCGGCGAACGGCATCGGCTGGTGCACCAGCAGCACCTGCTCCTGCAGGCCGCGCTCGACGATGCGGCGCTGGTAGCCGGCGTAGGCCGCCTCGCAGCCGTCCACGCTGGCCACCACGAACAGCAGCGCGTAGCGCCGGCGCACCGGCGCGCGCTCGAACACCTCGAGCAGCGTGTCCAGGCCGTACAGGTCGGCGCCGTCGAAGCGCGCCAGCTTGTAGGCGTTCGACACCAGCAGCAGCCGGCCCTGGCCGCGCTGGCGGTCGATCCAGTCCTGCAGCGCGGCCGGCACCCACTCCTCGTCGGCGCCGGGGGCGATATAGGCCGGGATCACCAGCGCGGCCGGACAGACGGCGTCGCGGATCACGCCGTTGACCGCCACCACCGCCTGCGCCAGCGCGCAGCACAGCCGCGTCAAGCCGTGCTCCAGGCGGTGCCGCGGGCGGTGCGAATGCAGCGTGACGATCACCGGCTTGCCCAGCAGGCGCGCGCACAGCACATGGAGCAGGCGGAACAGCGTCACCGAGCTGTGCACATGCACCAGGTCGGCCCACCACAGCAGGCGCAGGTAGGCCCAGGCGTTGAGCGAGCGCAGGTTGAACAGGCCCGGCTTGCGCCGCCCCGCCTCGTCGACGCAGCGCACCGTGTAGCGCGGTTGCGCCGCCAGCGCCGCCAGCAGGCGCCGCAGATGGATGCTGACCCCGCCCACCGGCTCGGGGAAGGGGCCGCACAGCAACAAATGACAATGTTCTCGCTTCACAGCCTGGCAACCTCTTCATATGACCGGCCGCCGGGCGACAGCCCGCGCAGCATAGCATTCAAAAAACGGCCGGCGCAACACGGTTGACCGCGGGCGCCGGCGGCCGGCTCAGGCGCCGCCCGCGGCCCCGATCGCGGCCAGGTAGTAGGCGGTCGCCTCGTCCAGGCCCTGCGCCACCCGGTGGCTGGGCTGGTAGCCCAGCAGGCGGACGATCTTGCCGGTGTCGGCCTGCGAATGGCGCACGTCGCCGGCGCGGAACGGCCGGTACTCGGCCTGCGCGGCCGCCACCGCCGGATGGCGGGCGGCGACCCGGTCGCGGATCAGGTGGAACAGCTCGTTGAGGGTGGTGCGGTCGCCCAGCGCGATGTTGTACACCTGGTTGAGCGCGGCCGCGTCGGTGCTGACGGCGGCCAGGATGTTGGCCTGCACCACGTTGGCGATGAAGCAGAAATCGCGGCTGGTCTCGCCGTCGCCGTTGATCTGGATGGTCTCGCCGCGCAGCAGCGCGCCATACCACTTCGGGATCACCGCGGCGTAGGCGCCGTCCGGGTCCTGGCGCGGGCCGAACACGTTGAAATAGCGCAGGCCCATCGACGTCAGGCCGTAGCAGCGCGCGAACACGTCGGCGTACAGCTCGTTGACGTACTTGGTCACCGCGTAGGGCGACAGCGGCTTGCCGATCAGGTCCTCGACCTTGGGCAGGCCCGGATGGTCGCCGTAGGTCGAGCTCGACGCCGCGTAGACGAAGCGCGCCACGCCGGCGTCGCGGCTGGCCACCAGCATGTTGAGGAAGCCGCCGATGTTGGTGCTGTTGGTGTGCACCGGGTTTTCCAGCGAGCGCGGCACGCTGCCCAGCGCGGCCTGGTGCAGCACGTAGTCGACCCCGGCCACGGCGGCGGCGCAGGCGGCGCCGTCGCAGATGTCGCCGTCGATGAAGCGGAAGCGGTCCCATTGCTGGGGCGTGACCAGCGCGCGCACCTGCTCCAGGTTGTGCCGGTGGCCGGTGGCGAAGTTGTCCAGCCCGACCACCCGCTGGTCCAGCCGCAACAGCGCCTCCAGCAGATTGGAGCCGATGAAGCCGGCCACGCCGGTGACCAGCCAGGTTTTGGGCGCGGCGCGCAACCGCGCCTGCGCCTGTGCGTAAATCGTCATCGTCCCGCCCTTACAAGCGCCACAGGGCGATGCCGGCGGCCGCGAACGGCGCCTGCGGGCACAGGCCCTTGACGTCCACCACCACCGGGCGCTCGCCGAGCAGGCGCTGGAAGGCCGCCACGTCCCACGCGGCGTACTCGGCATGGGCCACCGCCACCACCAGCGCCTGCGCCGGCGCCAGCTGCGCCACCGGCGTCAGCGTGATGCCGTACTCGTGCTCGGCCTCGGCGTTGTCGGCCTCGGCGTCGGTGACCTGCACCGTGACGCCGAACGACTGCAGTTCGCGCACCACGTCGACCACCTTGGAGTTGCGCAGGTCCGGGCAGTTTTCCTTGAAGGTCAGGCCCAGCACGGTGACGGTGCAGCGGCCGACGTCGTGGCCGGCCAGGATCAGCTGCTTGATGGTTTGCTGGGCCACATAGGCGCCCATGCCGTCGTTGATGCGGCGCCCGGCCAGGATCACCTGCGAGTGGTAGCCCAGCTTTTCAGCCTTGTGGGTCAGGTAGTAGGGGTCGACGCCGATGCAGTGGCCGCCCACCAGGCCCGGCTTGAACTTGAGGAAGTTCCACTTGGTGCCGGCGGCCGCCAGCACGTCGTTGGTGTCGATGCCCATGCGGTCGAAGATCAGCGACAGTTCGTTCATCAGCGCGATGTTCAGGTCGCGCTGGGTGTTCTCGATCACCTTGGCGGCCTCGGCCACCTTGATGCTGGCGGCGCGGTGCACGCCGGCCGTCACCACCGAGCCGTACACGGCGGCCACCACGTCCAGCGTGGCGGCGTCCTGGCCCGACACCACTTTCATGATCTTGGTGAAGGTGTGCTCCTTGTCGCCCGGGTTGATGCGCTCCGGGCTGTAGCCCACGGTGAAGTCGGCGCCGCAGCGCAGGCCCGACACGCGCTCCAGGATGGGCACGCAGATGTCCTCGGTCACGCCCGGGTAGACGGTCGACTCGTAGACCACGATGTCGCCCCGCTTGAGCGCCTTGCCCACCGTTTCCGAGGCGCGCTCGACCGGCGTCAGGTCCGGCTGGTGGGCGTCGTCGACCGGGGTCGGCACGGCGACGATGTGGAAATCGGCCTGGGCCAGCACGGCACAATCGGCGGTGTAGACCACGCGGGCGCGCGCCAGTTCCTCGCGGTCGACCTCATTGGTCCGGTCTTGCCCGTTGCGCAATTCGGCCAGGCGCGCCTGGTTGATGTCGAAACCGATGGTTTCAGCCACCTTGCCGAAGGCCACCGCGACCGGCAACCCGACATAGCCCAGCCCGACCACTGATATTTTCCGATTATGCATGGTGTAGAACGTCCTTATTGCTTCCGGTGCCACGAAGACACGTTGATATGGGGAGGGGAAATGTGACAGCCGCTACGCCCGCCGTCACGCGTTGCAATTATAACTACGTCTCAGGGCAGGGACAATACGGCATGCAGGAAAATAGCCACTCCCCACGAAAAAACACCCCGCGCCGCACCGAAGTGCCGCGCGGGGTGTCCGCGGAGGGTGCTGCGCCGGGGTTAGTCGGGCAGGCGTATCCGCAGGTAGACGACGCGTTGCAAGCCACTGCCGTCGGCATTATAGCAACTGCCGATCACATTCGGCGGCACGTACTGTGCGGTGCAGGCGTTCATGATGGCGTCCACATACAGGCTGGGGGCGTTGCCGCCGCGCGGCGCGGCGATGAAGATGGTGCCGTCCAGCGCGTAGGTGCCGAGCTGCTTGCTCAGGTCGAAGTACGGGCCCAGCGTGAACTTGAGCGTCGGGCTGGTGGTCTCGATGATCGGGTAGACGCGGATTTCCGAGGTGCGGCTGCCGCGGTTGCTCCACAACAGCCACAGCCGGCCCTTGGCGTCCTCGAAGATGCGGGTCGCGCCATAGATCTCGAGGCCGGCCCACTTGGCCGAGTACAGCACCTGGCCGGAGGGCGAACTGACGGTCAGGTAGGTGCCGTAGACCGTGCTGTCGAGCGGATCTTCCTTGTGGTGGCTGGAGAAGATGCGGTTCTTCGAGTCCATGTAGGCGTCGGTCAGCTTGGCCATCGGCGCCGCGGTGGCGCCGACCGGCGCCGGGATCGGCTGGATATGGTCGAACTGCGCGAACGTGTCCGGGCTGGTCGGCAGCACGCCGAACTTGCCGGAATAGGTGCGGGCGCCGTCGTACACATAGGGCGGACGCGCCGGGTCGAGCAGCGGCACGTTGGAGGCCGACTTGTGCAGGTCGCGCTGGGCGGTGCCGTACAGGCCCTGGTCGAGGCCGCGCGGATTGGGGAACAGGTAGTCGTAGGTGTGGCGCAGGCCGATGTAGGACGACACCTGGGCGCGCCAGGTCCACAGCTTGGTGGCGGCGTCGTACTTGCCGCACGCGTATTCCGTCTTGTCCTGGGAGGTCACCGGCAGCACGTTGATTTCGCGCGAAGCCTTGAGGCAGACGGTGCCGTCGGGACCGATGCCGACGTTGCCATACTGGCGGTACTTGGAGGGCAGGATCTGCCAGCTGCCCGGCACCTTGGCCGAGTTATAGGTCGGGCCGGCGTAGGCGGTCGGCACGCTGCCGGGCCAGGCCATCACATAGGCGCGGTCGTCGCGCGGGTCGCGCAGCAGGCCGACGTCGTCGGTCGACGGGCCGGACGCCTCCTGGCCCCAGACGCCGGCCGGGGTGCGGCGCATCAGGTGCCAGGTCAGCATGGCGGTGCTGTCGACGGTGATGTACAGGATGCGCACCGTGCCGTCGGCGTGGCGGGTGATGCGCGGCTGGTGGCCGCCCCACAGGTTGGGGATGGTGCTGAGCGCACCGGTGCTGGCGTCGGTGGCCACCTGTTCCAGGCGATCGACGCTGGCCACGGTCACCGTGGCGGCGCTGCTCGCCGACACCGCGCCGCCGAGCAGCGCGGCCAGCATCAGCGGGCGGACGGGCCGCCGGAGCGGCCGTCGGCCGTCGCGTATCGAGTCAATTACTAGCATTTCATTTCTCCCATTCCAAGTCTGCACAGCACGGCGTAAGGCTGCAATCACGTCTTGGAGTCAACATCACCAATCCACGCCCCTCAGCAACCGTACTCAAGGCAGCCGCGATCAGTCAATTCATCAAGACCAGACGCCCATCGTAGCAAATAAAATTAACCAATGGAAATATAATTTGTATCCGTTGCGTCGAAAGGACGCTTTATATACAGGGAAACAATGTTGCCGACAGGTTACTTCCAACAGCGTAGTCGCTAGCGCGTCATCCGGTCCAGCGGCGGCACCCGGCGCAGCAGGTGGCGCTTGATCCAGATCGGCCCCAGCACGCCCGCCAGGAACAGCGCCGGCGCGAACAACAGGAAATGCGCCCCATCCCACGACCCTATTTTAAATCCGATTGCTTTCGCAACGCCAATACATATTGTATTCAGTAAGTAGATCACAAAAGAGTAGCGACCCGCCGTCAGCAGGGGCGCGGTCCAGCGGCCCGGTCGGCAATTACGTACAAGATACATCAGCGCCGGGATCGAGAACATGCCAACGATCAACTTTCCCTCATCCGGCTGCCAGACCATGACGGCGCTCAAGGCGGCGCCGAACAACAGCAGCGCCAGCCGGCCGTGGCGGTCGATGCGCGCCATCACCGCCTCGTAGTGGCGGCCGGCGCCGAAGCCGAGCGCGAAGAACACGAAGAACTGGCAAAAGCGGTTGAGCATCAGCCATTCCGGCCCCGGCACCCAGTGCAGCAGCAGCCCGAGCGCGATCAGCGCCGCGGCCCGCTGCCCCAGCAAGGCCAGCAGCGGATGCAGCGCCACATAGAACAGGAACAGCACGTAGATGAACCACAGCGATTTCGAGCTGCTGCGGTCGGGCTGCCACAGCACGTCGCCGATGCCGCCCCACAGCGAGCTGGGAATATTGTCGACGTAGACCACGCGCGAGGCCAGCAGCTTGCCCGCCACGATCAGCACCCCGATCAGCAGATAGGCCGGCATCAGCCGCGCCATCTTGCCGCGCACAAAGGCCAGCCAGGGCGCCAGCCCCGCCACCGGCCGGTAGCCGTAGCCGGCCACCGTGCCGCTGAGGAACATGAAGAAGGGCATGTGGAACAGATAGACCGCCTGCTGGCTCCACAGATACCACTGGTCGCCGCGCGGATGGGCGCCCGCCACCACATGCCCCCACACCACCAGCAGGATGGCCAGTCCCTTGGCCAGGTCAAGTTCTTGCAAACGCGTATTACTCATGCTGGTCTCCCGCCTGGCCGGCACGGCGCCAGGACTTGTGGTCCAGCACGGTGATTCCGCCGAGGCTGCTTAAATGATGGGTGCCGGAGATGCCGGGCGCGAAGTCCGGATCGATGCGGCTCACTTCGCGCTCGGCGTACTCGGTCGGGCTCAGGCGCAGCACCTCGTGCACGATCAGGCCCTCGCCGTAGTTGCAATAGCCCTGGCGCTGGCCCACCCGGTAGAGCCGGCCCTGCTCGCGCAGCAGGCCGCCGTTGCGGGCGCCGACCGGGTCGACCGCGATCGGATTGCACGGGTGCGGCGTCCAGTCGCCGTCCAGCGGGGTCGGCGCCCAGAACAGCTGCAGCTCGGAGCAATGGTCGCCGCCGTGGGACAGGTCGAGATTGGTCAGCATCCACCAGCGCCCGTCCTGTTCGAACAACATGGTGTCGGCCGCCGACACGCCCTCCATCAGCACCGCCGCCAGCTCCCAGCCGAGCGGGAAGGCGCTGCTGCGGTAGACCCGGATCTGGCCCGACTGCGAGCTCTCCGGGCACATGTACAGCTGCCCCTGGTACTCGAACAGGTAGGGGAAGGACAGGTGGAAGGGTTCGACCAGGCATGCGCCGAGCTCGGTCGCGCGGTCCTGGTGCAGTTCCAGCACCGCGATATGGCCGAGCGCCCGCTGGTAGTCGTAGTCTTCCAGGAAGCAATAGGTCCGCCCGTCCCGCCGCCACAGGAAGGGATCGGCCCAGAAATGGCCGGGCGGCACCGGCGGCGTGATGCGCCGGGCCAGGTCGGCGCCGCGCCAGCCCGCGTGCAGGAAGGAGATGCCCCACACCTCGGTGCGGCGCAGATACTGCTTGTACAGCTTGTCGTGCAGCTTGAGCCCGGCCAGCCGCCGCGCATAGCGCAGCAGCGCCGCCAGCGGCACCGCGGCGCGGTCGGCGCCGTCGTCGTCCGCCGCCAGCGCGGCCGGCAGGCGGTCGGCCTCGGCCACCTCGAGCAGCAGGCGCTGCAGGTGGGGCGCGCTCTTGTAGCGCAGCTCGGCCTGGTTGAGCAGGTAGCGCGCGCGGGTCGCGTAGTAGCCGCGCGCCAGCAGCGCCGGCGCGTGGCCGGGCCGGCTGGCGCGCAGCGCGTAGCCGGTCTTGGCGCGGCGCCGGTAGGCGGCCCAGAAGCCGCTCAGCGCCAGCGGCACGGCGGCGCCGTCGGCGTCGCCCAGCACCAGCGCCCCCAGCCGCGCGGCCGGCGCCAGCGCGGCGCCGTCCGGCGCCCCGCCCAGCTGCAGCAGCAGGTCCAGCCCCAGCGCGCGCAGCGCCGCCTCGCCGGCCGCGCCCGGCGCCAGCGTCAGCGCGCCGGCCGCGGCGCCGCCCTCGTGGTCGCGGTGCAGCCGGTGGTGGCGCAGGTATTTGCGCTCCTCCCAGCCGATCAGGCGCCACAGCAGGGCGCGCAGGCGGCCGCCGGCCGGCGCCGGCGCCGGCCGCACGATCAGGGTGGCGTCCAGCAGGCCGGGGTGGCGCCGGCAGAACGCCAGCACGCCGGCCACGTATTTGTCGATCGCCGGGCCGGGAACGACGACGCCGAGCCGCAGCGGGGCCGGGCGCGAACTTGCGCTGCTCATGTACACTCCTTGTTGGATGACGGCCCGCCGCGCGGGCGGCGGGCCCGGGGCCTCAGTCGCCGCCCACCCGGGCGGCCTCGGCCTCGGCCGGGGGCGCCGGGCGCACCCGGGCCGGCCATTCGGGGATGGGTTCGACCAGCGCCGCGCGCCGGCGGCGCGCCTGGCGCGCCCGCATCAGCGGCGCCATGGACGGCATCAACATGCCGATGCCCAGCCACAGGATCACCTGCTCCGGCCCGGCCAGGTAGTGGCCGCCGGCGAAGTCGCCGATGAACATGGCCACCGTGGCGGCGCACACGCCCTGCCCCAGCGCCACCATGGCCGGCGGCGTGTCGGCGCCGCGCGAGAGCGCATAGGCGCCGCGCACCACGGCGCGGAAGAACAGGAACAGCGCGCCGAAGCCCAGCACGCCGACGTCGAGCAGCGCGCGCAGGAACACATTGTGCGGGTGGACCACATAGAACATGCCGCGCTTGACCGGGTCGGACCAGGCCACCGAACCGACGCCGTTGCCCCAGAGCGGGCTGTGCCAGAAACCCGGCGCCAGCTGGCGCCACAGCCACAGCCGGCCGGCCGTCAGGGCGTCGCTCTTGCCCGGCACCATGTGCGGCTGCGGCCCGCTGTCGGACAGGCCCATCAGCAGGCGCCCGACCACGGCGTCCGGCAGCACCAGCGCCAGCAGCACCGCCGCCACCAGCAGGATGGCGGCGTAGCGGAACTTGCGGTGGATCACCACGAACGCGGCGGCCCCGACCAGCGCCACCACATAGCCGCCGCGCGAGAAGGTCAGCATCAGCGCCAGCGACACGCAGCCCAGCGCGAACAGCAGGCCCAGCTTGTCGCGCGCGCGCACCGCCAGCGGCGACAGGAACAGCAGCACGGTGAAGGCGATGCCGAAGAACTGGCCGAAGCCGTTGGCGTGCATGCCCAGCACCCCCAGCACCTCGCGCGAGGTCGCGCTGCCCAGCACCTGCAGGCTCATGCCCGAGCGCACGACGAAGGCGAAGATCAGGAAGGCCGGCAGCACCATGGCCGCCACCAGCGGCACCAGGAACAGCTGCGGCCGCTCGCTCTTGAGCACGGCCGTGCCCAGCATCCACGCCACCAGCACCGTGAACAGCGGCTTGATCAGCGTGTTGGTCAGGTACAGGTAAGGCGACAGGTAGGCCGCCAGTTCCTGCACCGGCGGCACGCCCTTGAGGTGCAGCAGGCCGAAGGCGCCGCCGACGGCGATCGGCCCCAGGTAGCACCAGTAAAACACCGGCGGCCACTGCGCGTAGGCGGTGCGCCGGGAAAAATGGCTCAGCGCCAGCGAGGCCAGCGTGGCCAGCACCATGAAGTTGATCACGTTGAAGCCGGAGAACTGCGGGATGATCGGCGAGTTCTGGAAGGGCAACAGGCACATCAGCAGGACCACGCCCAGCCGGAAGTCGCGCAGCACGAAGATGATCGGCAGGATGGGCGCGAACAGCAGCAGCGCGAACCAGCCGCTGATCACCGCGCCGATCAGGCCGAACAGCACCGCCAGCAGCAGGCCGCCGGCCACCAGCAACACCTGGGCGGAATTAATGCGTTGGACGCGAGCCATACAGATATCCCTTGTTTGAAAATAGTAAGATGAGCAGGGCCGCGCCGTAGGCGGCCGCGTAGGCCGCGGTCGCCCCGCGCACGCCCATGCCGGGCAGCCACAGGTAGGTCAGGCCGATCTGCAGCGCGGCCACGCCGATCTCCACCAGTATGTACCATTTCGCCCGCAGTTTGATCACCAGCGCCATGCGCAGCGGCCAGGCCGCCATTTTAAAAACATTTCCCAGGAAAAGGAAATCCAGCAGGCCGCCGACCGGCAGGAATTCGCGCGTAAACACCACCGCGATCACCAGGTCGCGCAGCAGGTAGACCGACAGCGCGCCGGCCGCGGTCAGGCCGGCGACCTTGAGCACGGTGCGCGCCAGTTCCCGCCCGAAGGCGCGCTCGTCCTTGATCGAGGCCAGGTGCGGCATCAGGTACATGGTGACGGCGGTGGTCAGCACCAGCGTGTACATGTCCGACAGGCGCAGGCCGGCCTGCCAGAAGCCGGCGTTGGTGGCGCCCAGCTGCACCACCAGCGCGTTGCGCATCAGCAGCGGCGCGATCGGCTCGGCCACCGCGTGCACCAGCAGCATCGGGAAGAACGCCGCCAGCTGGCGGGCCACCGCCCCGTCCCAGCGCGGCGCGAACTGGCCCAGCGCCAGGCCGTCGGCGCGCGCCACCACCACCAGCGCCACCAGCAGCACGCAGCAGGTCGACAGCGCGTACGCGGTCAGGCCGCCGCGCACGCCCCAGCCGTAGCACAGGGGAATGAAGATCAGCGCGCCCACCAGCGCGCCGACGATGCCGATCACCCCCAGCATGCCGATCCGCTTGAGGCCGTTGATGGCGCCGGTCATGACGGCGCCGCACATCGCCATCGGGATGCTCAGCGCGCCCAGCACGATGGCCGGCCAGTAGGCCGGGTCCTTGAGCAGCCAGTCCGCCAGCGGCAGCGCCAGCAGCGCCACCACGGCCGCCATCGCGCCGCCGATCAGCAGCGACAGGTGCATCGCGGTGCGCCACACCGCGGCCTGGCGCGGCCGGTCCGGCTCGTCCTGGGCGGTCAGGTTCATCACCCCGGTGTTGAGCGCGCTGCCCGCCACGCCCTGGGCCAGCGTAAAGAAGTTGCCGAATTGCCCGACCAGCGCCAGGCCCGCCGGCCCCAGGTAGACGGCGGTGATTTTAATGCTGAGGAAGCTCAGCGCCATGCGCGTGAGGGTTTGCGCGGCGCCCCAGCTCAGTGCTTTTTTCAGGGCCATGCGGCCCCCGGCCAGACGGTATTCAACGGCGATGCTCCATCAAGGTGGCGATCAGCTGCTCGAGCGACGCCAGCGTCGCGCTCACATGGTGATGTTGGGTGTAGTAACGGTGGCAGCGCCGGCCCAGTGCCGCGCGCGCCTGCGGGTCGGCCATCAGCGCGGCCAGCGCGGCGGCCATCTGCGCCGGGCTGTCGACCACGGCGCCCAGCCGGCCCTCGGCGTCGCGCGCGCCGCAGTCGAAGAACGACAGCGACGGCACGGCGCGCGCCCAGGCCTGCAGGAAGGTGTTGGGGAAGCCCTCGATCTCGGAGGTGTTGAGCAGCAGCGCGGCCTGGTCGAAATGCGCCTCGGCCTCGGCGAACGGCACAAAGCCGAGGAATTCGACGTTGGGCAGCGTGCGCGCGCGCGCCGCCATCTGCTGGTAGTAGGCGTCGGCGTCGCCGCTGCTGGAGGGCCCGCCGATCAGGCGGAAGCGCAGCTGCGGCAGCTGCTCGGCCAGGTCCAGCACCAGGTGCGGCTGCTTGGCCACGCGCATCACGCCGACCCACAGCACCAGGCTGGCGTCGGCCGCCGGCCGCGCCTGCGGCGGCAGCGCGTAGCAGCTGGCGATGTGGTGCCCGGCCCGGCCGGTCCAGTCGCGGTAGCGCTGCATCTGCAGCGGATTCTGCACCACCACCGCGCTGGCGTGGCGCAGGCCGTAGCCGAACAGCTGGCGGTCGCGCCAGCCCTTGTTGGCGTTGGCCGGGCCGGGCAGCAGGTCGATGTCGCTGGCGGCCGAGAAGATCGCCGCGCGGCCGTGGCGGCGCGCGTAGGCCACCACCACGCCGGTCAGGGCCGAGGCGCAGCGCTGGTAATAGATGTCGGCGTCGGCCGCGGCCATCGCGCGCCACACCGACGTCAGCCGCGGGTGCAGGTAGCGCAGCCCGGGCAGGCCGCGGCCGCGGCCGGCCTGGCGCACCCGCAGCACGCGGATGCCGTCGACCTCGACGCACGCCGCCTGGCCGTAGTCGCCGGTCAGGATGGTGACGCGGTAGCCGGCCCGGGCCAGGGCGCGCGCCATGAAGCATTGCTGGACCTCGGCCCCGCCCACCACCGTCACGCCGGGGGCGCCGACCAGCACCGGGTAGATCGACAGCGCGACGAAGCAGACGTGGGGGCGGCCGGCGGCCGGCTGCGCGCCGCTCATGCCGCGCGCTCCGCCGGCGCCAGCACGCCGGCGTAGGCCCGCAGCGCCGCCTGCGGCGTGTGGTGGGCGTCGAAATACGCGCGCACGCGGGCGCTGGCCGCCTGCCACGCAGGCGGCGCGCCCATCAGCTGCTGCAGCTGGGCGGCCATGGCGTCCAGGTCGGCCACCACGCAGCTGACCGCGCGCCCCTCGTGGCGCGAGCCGTTGTCGAAGAAGCTCACGCTGGGCACGCCGCGCGCCCAGGCCTGCAGGAAGGTGTTGGGGAAGCCCTCGAACTCGGAGGTGTTGACCAGCACGCGGGCGCCGTCGAACTGGGCGTCGATCTGGGCGTACGGCACGAAGCCGGCCAGCTCCAGGTTGGGCAGCGCGGCCGCCGCCTGGCGCAGCGCGGCGTCGGCGCCGCCGCCGACCAGGCGAAAGCGCAGCTGCGGCAGGCGCCGCGCCAGCGCCAGCAGCAGCTCGGGGCGCTTGAGCGGCTTGACCGTGCCGGCCCACAGCACATAGCCGTCGGGGTCGGCGTGCGCGCCGGCCGGCGCCGCGTGGCAGCTGGGCACGATGGTGGCCTGGCGGCCGTAGCGCGCCAGGCAGTCGCGCTGCTGCGCCGGATTCTGCACCACCACCGCGTCGGCCATGCGCAGGCCGCGCCGGTAGCACCATTTGTCGCGCGCGTAGCGGATCAGCGGCAGCTGCGGGTAGAAGTCGGCGTCGGAGGCGGCCGCGTAGACGAAGCGGCGGCCGCGCGCGGCGCAGAACTGCGCCACCAGGCCGGTCAGCATGCCGGAGGCGCGCTGGTAGTAGACGTCGGCGTCGGCCAGCGCCATCGCCTGCCACAGGCGGGTGATGCGCGGATGCACGAAGCGCAGGCCCGGCAGGCCGCCGTGCGGCGTGTGGGCGCGCAGCACGCGGATGCCGTCGATCTCGGTGTCGGCCGGCTGGCCGTAGTCCATGGTCACCACGGTGACGCGGTAGCCGGCCTGGCGCAGCGCGCGCGCCAGGATGGTCTGCTGCACCTCGGCGCCGCCGACGGTCTCGATGCTGGTGCTGCCGGAGAGCACCGGATAGATCGCCGGCGCCACGAAGCACACATGCGGCAACGCCGCCGCCCGCCCGCTCATGCCCACCGCTCGTGCCACAGCTGGAACGCCAGCACGCTCCAGACCCGGTTGGTCATGCGGTCGTCGCCGGCGCGGAACGCCGCCACCGCCGCCGCCACCTGCTCCGGCCGGAAGATGCCCTGCGCGCGCAGCCGCTCCGGCGCCAGGTGCTGGTCGATCAGGTGCGCCAGGTCGCCGCGCAGCCATTCGCGCAGCGGGATCGCAAAGCCCATCTTGGGCCGTTCGATCAGCTCGCGCGGCACGTATTTGTACAGGATGCGGCGCAGCGCGTGCTTGGTGCCGAGCGCGCCGCGGCGCATCGCCAGCGGCAGCCGGAAGGCGAATTCGACGATGCGGTGGTCCAGCAGCGGCTCGCGCCCCTCGAGGCCGACGGCCATGGTGGTGCGGTCGACCTTGGCCAGCACGTCGCCCGGCAGGTAGTGGTGCAGGTCCCACAGGCCCATCTGATCGGCCGGCGTGCCCGGATAGTCGTCGGCGCTGGCGCGCACCGGCGCGTAGCCGGCCACCAGCGTGGCCAGCTCGCGCGCGCGCCAGATCGAGAACTTGGCCTCGTAGGCCTGGCCCAGCGAGCGCGCGCACACCACGTCGCGCAGCTGGATGGCGCGCTCGATCAGGCGGTGGCGCAGCAGGTGGCGCAGGGCGCGCGGCAGCGGCAGGCGGGTCACCAGGCGGTCGGCGCCGTCGATCGGCAGCAGCGCCAGCAGCGCGCGCAGCGCCGCCAGCAGCGGCGCCGGCAGCGCCGCGCGCTGGCGCCACTTGGCCAGCATGAAATCGTAGACGCCGTAGCCGCTGAAGCTCTCGTCGCCGCCGTCGGCCGACAGCACCACCGTGACCTGCTCGCCGGCCATGCGCGAGACCAGGTAGGTGGGCAGGCCGGACGAGTCGAAGAACGGCTCGTCGAACAGCTGGCCCCACTGCGGCAGCAGGTCGCGCGCCTCGTGCGGCTGCATGATGCGTTCGGTATGGACGGTGCCCAGGTGCTCGGCCACCTTGCGCGCGTGCGGCGACTCGTCCACCCGCGCCTCGGAAAAGCCGATGGTGAAGGTGTGCAGCGGCGTGCCGCGGCGCTTTTGCAGCAGCGCCGCCACCAGCGAGGAGTCGACCCCGCCCGACAGGAACACGCCGACCGGCACGTCGGCCACCATGCGCAGCGCGAAGGCGTCCTCCATCAGCGCCTCGAGCTGGTCGCTCAGTTCCTGCTCGCTGCCCTGCAGCGGCGTCTTGAGCGCGTCCAGCACCGACCAGTAGCGCTGCAACTGCGGCGCGCCCTGCGGCGCCAGCGTCAGGTGGTGGCCCGGCTCGAGCTTGCTGACCTGGCGGTAGATGCTGCGCGGGGCGTTGATGTAGCCGAACTGCAGGTACTCGGCCAGCGCCTGCTGGTCGATGGCCGGGGTCCACTGGCCGAACTGGCGCAGCGCCTTGAGCTCGGAGGCGAACCACAGCGTCTCGCCGTCCCAGCCGTAGTACAGCGGCTTGACGCCGAGGCGGTCGCGCAGCAGGTGCAGCGTGCGCGTGGCGCGGTCCCACAGCGCGATGGCGAACATGCCGATGAAGCGGTCGACCGCCGCCATGCCCCACTGGCGGAAGGCCGCCAGCACCACCTCGGAGTCGCCGCTGCCCTTGAAGTGATGGCCCAGCGCCTCGAGCTCGGGGCGGATCGCGGCGAAGTTGTAGACCTCGCCGTTGAAGGCCATGACGACCTGGCCGTCCTCGGACACCATGGGCTGGTGGCCGTTGCTCGACAGATCGAGGATGGACAGCCGGGTCTGGCCCAGGCCGACGCCGGCGTCACGCAGCCAGGTGCCCTGGTCGTTGGGGCCGCGGTGGCGCAGCGCGCCGACCGCCAGCTCCAGGTCGGCCGCCAGGCGCGGGTGGCGCCCGGCGCGATCCACATACCCTGCAATTCCACACATTGACGCTTACCTTGTGATTTGTGATGTGATTGAAAAGAAACCGGGCCGCCGGCGGCGGCCCGCCACGCTAGCGCAACACCGCTTGCGGGCTGGCGCCCAGCAGCTGGGTCACGGCGCGCCGGTCGACCCGCGCCATCAGGTCGTTGAGGAAGGCGGTCTGCTGGGCGTAGCCCTGCTCGGCGTCGGGGGTGATGTTGGACACGCGCACCAGCATGCCGTCCGGGATCACGCCGGCGAACGAGTACTTGATCTGCACCATCAGCCGCTCGATCCGGCCCATGACCACCTCGTCGCCCATGGTGAACCAGTAGGTCACCGGCTCGGTGCGCTGGCCGGCCACCGCGAACATGCGCGTCACCGGCACCTGGTGGTGCTGCACCGAGATCACGTCGCTGCGCAGGCCGCGGATCTCGAAGCCCTGGGCGCCGTAGCACACCTCCTGCCGGTGCGCCTTCAGGTCCTGGGTCTGGGCCGAGCCGTAGGTGATGGTCAGCATGATGGCCTGGCCGTCGCCGTTGCGGTAGGTGCGGCTGAGCACCTGGTCGTAGATCTTGTCCGAGATCGCCTGGGCGCCGGCGTTGGGCGCCACGCTGGCGGCCGCCTCGCGGTCCAGCGTCCAGTCGCCGAAGGCGGCCGGGATCATGGCCTCCAGGTCGACCTTGGCGCGGGTGTCGGCGATCTTCATCGTCGGCGTCAGCCAGCGGGCGGCGCCGGCGCCGGTCACCATGCACAGCGCCAGCACGGCGCTGGTCACCACGGTCTTGCTCATGGCCGGCCTCCGTCGTGGCGGCGCGCGCGCCGCTTGACCATCCATTGCAGGAAGGTGTCGACCCCGAGGATCAGCGACAGCGCGCTGACGAACAGCACCATGCCGGCGAAGCCGTGCAGGAAGCCCTGGCCGGCGGCGTCGCCGAAATAATAGGTGATCAGCGTGAGCACGATCACCCGGATCACGTTGGCGGTAAACGAGATCGGCACGATCAGCAGCGCGATGCCGATGTTGCGCAGCGCCGAGGTGTGGCGCACCACGTTCAGGTAGAACAGGCCCAGCGACTCGAGCGTGAGGAAGGTCTGCAGGCCGGCGCAGGCGTCGGCCACCAGCAGCTGGTACTGGCCGATCTGCAGGATCACGCCGGTGCGGGCGATCGGGTAGCCGGCCCAGAACAGCAGGTGCTCGACGACATACGAGACCGCCATCTTCATCGGCATGGTCAGCATGCTCACCAGCGCGCCCGGCAGCGGTATCATGAACAGCATGAAGAAGAACGGGAACCACAGCTGCGCGAGGGCGCCGCCGCCGCGCTTGACCAGCAGGACCCCGGCCAGCACGCAGATGAAGGCGGCCAGCTCGAACAGCGCGATCTGCTGCGAACGGCCCAGCACGTACATCAGCAGGCCGGCCGCGAACAGCGGCCAGCCCAGCGCGTGGCCGCCGGCGCCGGCGCTGCGCGCCATCATGGCCGGCCAGCCGCGGTAGAGCAGCCACAGCGACAAGGCCAGGATCACCGGGCCGTGCGCCTGGTCCTCGGTCGACCAGACGCCGCGGAACAGGTCGACGAAGGTCGGCACGAACAGCAGCAGCAGGCCGGCCAGCGGCAGCAGCCATTCCGGCCTGGCCAGCGGGCGCAGGCCGGCGGCGGGCGGAGAGTTACTCATCTCCAGCATCAAAAGTCCACCAGCACCGAGCCGACCACCTGGACGCCGGCCTGGCTGAGCTGCTCGTTCATGGCGCCGATCTCGGCCAGCATGGTCTTGTGGCGGCGCGCCACCAGCAGCACGCCGCCGGTGCGCATCGCCACGGCCAGCGCGTCGGCGCCCTGCTCGAACGGCGCGACGTCGTACAGCACCACGTCATAGCGCGCCTCGAGCTGGGTGGCGAGGCTGCCGAAGCCGGGACGGCTGAGCATTTCCTGCGGATTGGGCGGCAGCGTGCCGGCCGCCAGCACCGACAGGTCGATGAAGGAGTCGATCTTGGTGACGGCGTCCTGGCCGGCGCGGCCGGCCAGGATGTCGGACAGGCCGCTGCGCGAGCTCAGGTCGAAGATCTGCTGCTGCTGCGGCGCGCGCAGGTTGGCGTCGACCAGCAGGGTCTGCTCGCCCAGCTGGGAGAACACCACCGCCAGGTTGGCCGCGAACAGGCTGGCGCCGTCGCCGTCGCCGATCTCGACGATCGTCAGCGCCTTGCGGCCGCGGGCGAACCAGCGCAGCATCAGCTGGCTGCGGATGGCGCGCAGCTGCTCGACCTGGTGGCTGAACGGCTGGTAGGCCGCCACCAGCTTGGGCGAGAACTTGCCCTCGCCGGCCTGCAGGTAGGGGTAGTCGAACTGGCGCGCCAGCACCTGCTGGATATCGGCCTCGGTGATCAGGCCCAGGCGCTGGGCCGCCTCGCCGAAGCGGATGCCCAGCTCTTTTTGCATGCGCAGCACGCGTTCGGCGTTTTCCGGCGTGATCTTGCCCGATTCGAGCAACAGGCCGCCGATGCTCGAATCGGTGCCGCGCGGCGCGCCGGGGGTGGCCACCGGATGGACGGGAGCGTTCATAGTTTTTCCTCTTAATTCAGACGCAAGGCGCGCGGCGCCAACAGTTTTTTCAAGCCCGACGGCTTGCGCTTGGTGGCGTTCCATTCGATCACGCCGAACACCGGAATGTCCAGCGCCTCGGCCAGGTCGGCCTCCGAGCGCACCCGGCGGTCCAGCATTTCGCTCAGCAACGCCAGGCCCAGGCCCAGGAAGCCGCCCAGCACCACCGACAGCAGGGTGTTGAGCACCACCCGCGGGCCGGACGGCTCGATCGGCGCCACGGCCGGGTTCAGCAGGGCGATGTCGGACTGCTCGGACTGGCTCTCGATGCGGGTCTGGGCGAAGCGCTGCGAGGTGGCGTCGAAGGCGCGCTGGGCGCTTTCGACATCCTTGGCCAGCACGTTGAGCTCGTCGCGGGTGCGGTTCAGCTCGAGCACCTTCTTCTTCTGCGCCTCCAGCGCGCTGCGCACCTCGGCCTCGCGCCGGCGCAGGATGGCGGCGTTGTTGCCGACGCTGTTGGAGGTGGTGCGCACCGCGTTGGCCAGATCGCTGCGCAGCTTGTCCACCTCGGCCTTGGCGCTCTGGTATTGCGGATGGTTGTGCTCGAGGCGCTGGCCCAGCTCGGCCAGCTTGGCCTCGGCCGCGCCCAGGCCGACCTTCAGGTTCTGCACCAGCGGATTGCCGGCCACGTCGGGCGAATCCTGGCCGCCGCTGGCCATGCCGGCGCGCGAGCTGGCCTCCATCAGCTGGCCCTGGGCCCCCACCAGCTGGGCCGACAGGTCGTTGAGGCGGTTGCTTTCGACGTCCAGGCGGTTGTCGACGCTGACGATGCCGTTCTCCTGCTGGTATTTGGACAGGCGGGCCTGGCTGGCCTCGACGTTATCGCGCAGCAATTTCAACTGGTCGTTGAAATACGCCGCGGCCTTTTTCATCGGCTCGACCTTGAGCTGGATGCTCACCTTCTGGTATTCGTCGGCGAAGGCGTTGGCGATGGCGGCCACGAACACCGGGTCGGCGCCCTTGAAGCTGATCTCCACCACGCTGCTCTCGCGGGCCGGCACGATGTCGAGTTTTTTCAGCAGCAGGTCGGCCAGCCAGTCGCGCACCGTGCCCTTGCCGCCGGAGGACTCCTTGAACTGTTCCTGGACGGCGGCGTTCTTGTCCAGCCCCAGCTGGTCGACCACGCGCAGCGCGACGTTCTTGCTGCCGATGATGTCGACCTGGGTGGCGACATAGCCGGGCAGCAGCTGGCCCGGCATGGTGATGCCGGTGACCGGGTCCACGCCCTTGGCGTTGACCAGCACCGAGGCGGTGGCCTTGTAGGTCTTGGGCAGCATCAGGCTGACCGTCAGCGTGCACAACACGGTGGTGAACAAGGCGGCCAGGATGATCCATTTGCGCGCTTGCAGGATGAGGAGGAACTGGGACAAATTCATGATGAGACTCTCGGTGTGGTTCGCGGGCCGGGGCGCGGCGCTCCGCCTAAGGTTAGAACAGGCTTTCCTTGACGTAGACGACGTCGTCGGTCTGCACCAGGTCGTCCTGCTTGACGTCGATCACCTGCTGCTTGCCGTTGGCGTCGCGGCGCTTGATGATCAGGCCGCGCTCGGTGCCGCGCGCGGTCAGGCCGCCGCCGGTCGACAGCGCCTGCAGCACCGTCATGCCGCGCTCCAGCCGGAACGGACCGGGACGCTGCACCTCGCCGTAGATGTAGAAGCGCGGCGCCCGCTCGACGTACAGCACGTCGTTGGCCGACAGCTCGAAGTCGTTGGCCAGCTGGCCGCTGCGCACCATGCCGACCACGTCGATGCTTTCCTTGGTGGTGGCGCCGTTGCGCTTGCGGATCAGCGAGACCGTGTCGCTGCCCTCGGGGGCGATGCCGCCGGCCAGCGCCAGCAGGTCGAGCACGCTGCGGCGGCCCTCGATCGGATAACGGCCGGGGCGGTTGACCTGGCCCAGCACCGACACCTGCTGGTTCTGGATCTGGGTGATCAGGATGTTGACCTGGGCCTTGCGCAGGAAACCGCCGCTCTCGAGCAGGCCGCCGAGCTTTTTCTCGGCGCCGGCGCTGGTCAGGCCGCCGATCTCGACCGGCCCCAGCAGCGGAAAGGTGACGGTGCCGGCGTCGCTGACGCGGGTCTCGGTGGTCAGGTCGGGGTTGTTGTACACGGTGATCTTGAGCACGTCGCCCGGTCCCAGCACGGCGTCGGCGGCGGCGCTGCCCACCGCCGACAACAGGGCCAGCGCGGCCAGCCACTTCATCAGTTTTTTCATCATATCGTTACCTCAAGCTAATTGGGAATGGCGGGGTTATTTCAGGCCGGCGACGCCGCGCGCCTGGGTGTCGTCCTTGCTGGCGTCGGCGGCCGGCGCCTTGGCCCCGTCCTTGTCGGCCTTGGGCTGCTCGGCCGGGGCGTTGCCGTTCAGGTAGACGATCTTGGCGGCCGCGCGCAGGCGCTTCAGCTCGGCATCCGCCACCTCCTTGTTCTTCTTGTTGAACAGGAATTGCTCGATCTGCGGCGTGGCCTGCTCCAGCGTCACCGGGGCGTCGCGCACCTCGGCGATCGTCACCAGCACGCTGCGCTCGCCCTCGCGGATGATGAACAACGCCCCCTTCGGCAGGCTCAGCAGCTTAGCCGACAGCTCCGGCGCCAGCTCCGCGCTGTTGCGCGAGAGCTGGGCCCGGACATATTTGACCTGGTGCTGATCCATCCACGCGGCCGCCTCGTCGAGCGTCTTGGCGCCGTCGATGGCGGCCTTGAGCTGCGGGTCCAGCTCCTTGCTGGCCAGCACCAGCTGGCGCAGCTCGAACTGCTTGCGGTTGCTGAAGAACTCGGGATGCTGGCTGAAATACTGCTCGACCTCGGCCTTGGCCGGCTTGGCCGGGGCGCCGATCTTCTTCTGCATATAGGCCTGGGCGATGATCAGCGCCTTGGCGCGCTCGATCGCCTGCACCACCTTGGGATCGCGCTCCACCTTGTCCTGCAGCGCCTGGTTGAGCACCAGCTGGCGGTCGATCAGCGACTCCAGCAGCTGCTTGCTGGCGGCGGCCTGCTGGGCCTGCGGAACGTTGGCGCGCTGCAGCTCCTCGTTCAGCTGCAGCACCGTCACCTCCTCGCCGTTGACGCTGGCCAGCGCCTGGCCCGGCTTGGACTCCTTGCCGCCGCAGCCGGCCAGGCCGGCCGCCACCAGCGCCAGCACCAGCACAGGGCGGCGCGCCGCCGTCAGGGAAAAGCCTGCTTTGTTGATCTGATTCAAATTGATATCCTCGGTTGTCCTGGTGGCGCCCGCCTGTCGCGGCCGGCCGTCGGCGTCGGCCGCGCCGGCGCCGCCAACAATAAAAAAAACACAATAGGTATTAACAAAACCCTACAAATATCAGCGACGAAAGTATGCACGCCCGGGCGTGCTCTTGTCAATCTTATAAATTGCCGCGCGCAGTGCCCACTATGCTACAGCATCGCCCCCGCCGTTGGTAAAAGTGTCACTTAACGTGCGCTTAAAAAAAACCGCCGGCTAGTGGGCGTTTTCGCGCTTGAGCACCACCTGCACCGTCTTGAGGATGATCCACAGGTCCAGCCACAGCGACCACTTGCGCAGGTAGTCGAGGTCGAAGTGCACCCGCGCCTCCATCTTGTCGAGCGTCTCGGTCTCGCCGCGCAGGCCGTTGACCTGGGCCCAGCCGGTGATGCCGGGCTTGACCTTGTGGCGCAGCATATAGCCCTTGATCAGCTTGCGGTACTGCTCGTTGTGGGCCACCGCGTGCGGCCGCGGCCCGACGATGCTCATGCGGCCCTGCAGCACGTTGATAAACTGCGGCAACTCGTCGAGCGAGCTGCGGCGCAGGAAGGCGCCCACCCGGGTCACCCGCCGGTCGTTCTGGGTGGCCTGCACCACGGTCGGGCCGTCGTCGGTCACGGTCATCGAGCGGAACTTGTAGACGATGATCTCCTCGCCGTACAGGCCGTAGCGGCGCTGGCGGAAGATCACCGGCCCGGGCGAGCTGAGCTTGACGGCCAGCGCGATCACCAGCATCACCGGCAGCAGCAGGATCTGGATCAGGCCGCCGAGCACGATGTCGCTGACCCGCTTGATCACGCTGTTGACGCCGGTGAACGGCGACTCGCAGATGGCGATCACCGGCATGCCGCCGACGTTGTCGAAGCGCGCCTGCATCAGGTCGAACACATAAATATCCGGCAGGAAATACACCGAGGCGGTGGTGTCCTGCAGTTCGTCGAGCAGCTTGCGCACGCGCGGCTGCGCCGAGATCGGCTGGCTGATGAAGATCATCTTGGTGTTGTTGGCCCGCACATAGGCGGCGATGTCGCTCATCCGGCCCAGCACCGGCTCGCGCGCGCCGGACGGGAAGCGGTCCTCCACGCGGTCGTCGAAAAAGCCCACCACCTGCATGAACAGGTTCGGGTGGCGCTTGCAGACGCCGGCGAACTTCAGGCCGACCTCGTTGACGCCGACGATCACCACCGAGCGCATCTCGTTGCCGCTGTTGCGCCCCAGCGACGTCGCGCCCATGGCCAGATGGCTGAGCAGCAGGATCAGCGGCGTGGCCACGAACCAGGCCAGCACCACGTCGTGGTCGACCCGGTGGCTCAGGCCGCTGGCGGCGCCGATCAGCAGCAGCACGCCGACCGTGATCAGCCAGCCCACCACGGTGTCGCGCGCGTAGGCCAGCATGCGCCCGCTGCGCCAGGTGCGGTAGGGGTCGACGTGCTGGTACACCGCCGACGAGATGAAGAAGGCCAGTATCATCAGCACCAGCAGATAGCCGGTGAACGGCGCGCCCTGCGCCATGCACACCAGGTACAGCGCGCCCATGATGATCAGCGGATCGAGCACCCGCTGGAAAAACGAAATGAGGGGGATGTCATTCAACGTCATGGCGGCGGTCAGTATTGGGCATTCAGGTTCAGGCTCACCCCCTGGGCACGATAGTTGCCGTTGTTGATGAAGGCGACGCCGCCGCGCGACTCGCGGAACAGCGACGCGGTCAGCTGCACCTGGCGCCACGGGGTGTAGCTCAGCCCCAGCGAGTTGTAGTGCGAGCGGTCGGACAGGTCGAAGCCGGCGCTGTCGGCCAGCAGGCCCTTGAAGGCGCGCTTTTCGTGGCGGGTCTGGGCGTCGAGCTGCAGCTTGGCGCTCAGCAGCCAGCTGGCGCCGGCGCTGACGCCGGTGTTCAGGCTGTAGCTGACGAGGCCGCTCTCGACCGGCGCGAATTCGCGCCACAGCGACGCGTTGGCGCGCACCGCGCCGCCCAGCAGCGTGTTGCCCGACAGGCGCGCGTTGGCGCCGCTCGAATCGCGCTCGGTCAGGTAGGCGTGCGTGCGGTGCGCCCAGCCGCCGAGGAACTGCAGCTCGGTCACCGGGGTCACGCGCCAGCCCACCTTGAGCTTGAGTTCGCGCTGGCGCGAGTCGTTGTCGATCAGCTGACGGCCCAGCAGGCGCGGCACGTCATAGCTGCTGCGCAGCGAGCGCGCCTGCAGGCCGATGGTGCTGCCGGACGAGGCCAGGTAGTCGACGCCGGTCTCGAACTGGTTGTCGGTGCGGTCGTTGTAGGCCTGGCTGCTCAGGTCATAGACGTAGCGGTTGCGGTTGTAGCCGGCGCGCGCCACCCAGCTCGGATGAAAGCTCCAGTTGCCTTGCGCGTAGGCGCGCTTCTGCGTGCGCAGATTGCGCTCGCTGGTGACCACGTCGGTGTAGGGCGCCAGCACCTCGGAGTAGGCGCCGCCCAGGTTGCCGCTGAGGCGGTTGCCCAGATGCCAGGCCAGGTCGGCCGACAGGTCCTTGCCGTTGTAGTCGAGCTGGGTGAAGTGGCTGAACGTCACCCGGCTGACCTTGGCCTGGGCGGTGAGCACCTCGCGCCCGTAGGCCTGGTTGAAGGACAGCCCGGCCACCAGCTGGCGCGAGGTGTCGGCGCGGGTGTTGTCGTAGCCGGGGCTGTTGTCGGGCAGGCGGAACAGATTATCGTCGTAGGAGTACAGCAGCCCGGCGTAGGGGTGCAGGCCGTCGTCGCTGGCGGCGCGGGCGCCGCCGGCGGCCAGCGCGCACGCGGCCAGCGCCAGCCGCGCCGCCCAGGTCAACACCGGTGCGCGCCCGCGCGGCGGCGCATCATGGGGCACGGGGCGGCTCAGGTCGGGATGCGAGGAACTCAACATGTGATATTTGTCTTCTAGAATTGTTAAAAACAGCTGAGGAAAATACAATATTACCAGTAAGCCCAGCTCCCGGTGCGGATAATCCACACCCCCAGCACGCCGTTGGTCACCGCGTGCGCCGCGATGGCCACCCACAGTTTGCCGGTGCGCATGTACAGCAGGCCGTACACCGCGCCGGCCACCATGCCGGCGAGCCACTGATTGTGCTCAACACCAAATAATATCACGGTGACAATAAAACCACGAAACTTTAGCTGCGCCGGCGCCACGCCGGCGAAGTCCTCGGCGGTCAGCCAGCGCATCAGATAGGAACGCCAGAACAACTCCTCCATCACCGGCACCACCAGCGCGGCGCCGGCCAGCCGCACCAGCATCAGCGGCCACGTCAGCGCGCCGGCGCCGCGCGGGTCGTAGCCGGTCGGCCGGCCCACCACCATCCAGCCGGCGTCCAGGCCGATCCACAGCACGAACACCAGCACGCCGGCGGCGGCCGCCAGCGCGGCCGCCGCCGGCCCCAGCCGCGCGGGCCGCAGCTCCCGGTACTCGGGCCAGTAGCGCAGCAGCAGCAGCGCCACCAGGCCGATCTTGAGCGGGTACAGCCAGCGCAGCTGCCCGGGCGTCAGTCCGGCCCGCGCCAGCAGGTCGGCCACGGCGATGAACACCATATAGGTCAGGAACGGCAGCACGCGCGCGCGCGCGGCGCGGCTAAACACCGGTCCCCCCGGCCGCCCGCGCGGCGGGCGGCGATCGTTTCAGTCCCATGCCAGTCTCCGTGCGGAGGGCGCGCCGGCTCAGCCTTTGGCGCGCGCCTCGATCTGTTCCCATTTTTCCAGCGCCGCCAGCAGCTCGCCCTCGATCGCCTCGACGCGGGCCGTCATGCGCTTGGCTTCGGCCGGATTCTGCCTGTAAATATCCGGTGCGGCAAGCGCGATCGCCAGCGTCGATTGCTCGTCCTCCAGCGCGGCGATGAGCGCCGGCAGCTCCTCCAGTTCGCGCTGCTCCTTGTAGCTGAGCTTCTTGCCCCTGGGCGCGGGCGCCGGCGCCGCGGCCGCGCTCTTCGCGGGCGCCCGGGCCGGCGCCGCGGCGCCGGCGCTGGCCCGGACCCGCTCCCAGTCGCTGTAGCCGCCGACGTATTCGCGCCACCGGCCCTGCCCCTCGGCCACCACCACCTGGGTCACCACGTTGTCGAGGAAGGTGCGGTCGTGGCTGACGAGAAACACGGTGCCGGTGTAGTCCTCCAACAACTCCTCCAGCAGCTCCAGCGTGTCGATGTCCAGGTCGTTGGTCGGCTCGTCCAGCACCAGGCAGTTGGCCGGCTTGGCGAACAGGCGCGCCAGCAGCAGGCGGTTGCGTTCGCCGCCGGACAGCGACTTGACCGGCGAGCGGGCCCGTTCCGGCGCGAACAGGAAATCGTTCAGGTAGCTCATCACGTGCTTGCGGGCGCCGTTGATCTCGACCCAGTCGCTGCCCGGGGCGATGGTCTCCATCAGGTTGGCCTCCTCGTTGAGCTGGGCCCGCATCTGGTCGAAGTACGCCACCTGCAGCTTGGTGCCCAGGCGGGCGCTGCCGCCGTCGGGCGCCAGCTCGCCGAGTATCATCTTGAGCAGGGTGGTCTTGCCGGCGCCGTTGGCGCCGATCAGGCCGACCTTGTCGCCGCGCAGGATGGTGCCGCTGAAGTCGCTGACGATCAGCTTGTCGCCGAAGCGCTTGCTGACGTTTTCCAGGTCGGCGACGATCTTGCCGGAGCGTTCGCCGGCGCTCACCTCCAGCCGCACCTGGCCCTGCTGGTCGCGGCGCGCGGCGCGCTGCAGGCGCAGCGCCTCCAGCCGGCGCACCCGGCCCTCGTCGCGCACCCGGCGCGCCTTGACGCCCTTGCGTATCCAGACCTCCTCCTGGGCCAGGAACTTGTCGAACTTGGCCGCCTCCACCTCCTCGATCTCCAGCTGTTCGCTCTTGCGGGACTGATAGGCGCTGAAGTTGCCCGGATAGGACAGCAGGCGGCCGCGGTCGAGCTCGATGATGCGGGTGGCGACATGGTCCAGGAAGCTGCGGTCGTGGGTGATGAACAGCACCGAGCCCTTGAAATCGCGCAGCAGGCCCTCCAGCCACATGATGGAAGTGAAGTCCAGGTGGTTGGTCGGCTCGTCGAGCAGCAGCACGTCCGGCGCCGAGACCAGCGCCACGGCCAGCGCCACGCGCTTCTGCATGCCGCCCGACAGCGTTCCCATCAGCGACGCCCCGGCCAGGTTCAGCTTTTGCAGCGTGGTGTCCACCTTGTTGGCCAGGCCCCAGCCGTCGGCCGCGTCCAGCTGCACCTGCAGTTCGTGCATGCGGTCCATCAGCGCCTCGTCGTCGCCCTGGCCGAACCGCCCGGTCAGGGCCTCGTATTCGGCCAGCATGGCCTGCTGCCCGCCCATGCCGGCGGCGACCACGTCAAACACCGAGGCGGCCGGATCGAACGTCGGCTCCTGCTCGACATAGGCGATCTTGAGGTTTTGCTGCATCACCAGCAAGCCGTCGTCGAGCTTGAACCGGCCCGAGATGACCTTCAGCAGCGAGGACTTGCCGGTGCCGTTGCGGCCGATCAGGCCGACCCGCTCGCCGGTTTCCAGTGAAAATTCCGCGTGATCGAGCAACGCGACGTGTCCGAACGCAAGTTGCGCCGAAGAAAGAGAGATGACAGCCATAGGAGATAAACCGTGTGCGCCGCGCCGTGCGCGCCAGCGGCACGAGGCGGAAAATTGAAAGAAGCCGTATTGTACCGACAAGCACCGCCGCGCGGCCATTTTTCCATCGCCGGCCGGCGCTGGTCAAGGCCGGGGCGATCGGTTAAGATCGGCCATCGTCAGACTTCCCGGGCCCCGATGCCGCCTGCCACCCGCCCCCGCCGCCGCCAGCGCGGCGCCGCCCTGCTGTTGCTGCTGTTGCTGCTGAGCGTGAGCATGGCGACGGTGGCGTTGCGCGCGCTCGGCGACGGCCAGTTCGACGCCCGCCGGAGCGCGCGCAGCGTGGCCGCGCTGGGCCAGGCCCGCGAGGCGCTGCTGGGCTATGCGCTGACCCATGGCCGCCTGCCCCGCCCCGCCCGCTCGGCCACCGATGGCCGCGAAAATCCGGCCCCTTGCGCCACCGCGTCCGCCTGCAACGGCTTCCTGCCGTGGGTGGCGCTGGGCCTGGCCGGCGCCGACGGCTGGGGGCGGCCGCTGCGCTACAGCGTGACGCCGGCCTACACCGAGGCCAACATCGCCCCCGCCCGGGCGGTGGCCGACAAGCGGGTCAGCCTGCGCGACGGCGACGGCGCGCCGCGCGCGCTGGTCGGCCAGGGACCGTGCTCGCTGGCCAGCCCGTGCAGCCCGGCGGTCATCCTGTCGACCGGCCGCCAGGGGCCGGGCGTCGACGCGCTCGGCATCGCCCAGGCCGGCGACTTCGCCGGCCGCACCGACGAGCTCGCCAATTTCCACGGCGACAGCGACTTCATCCTGCGCAGCCGCAGCGACGACCCGCGCGCGGCGGGCGGCCCCTACGACGACCTGGTGACCTGGGTGCCGCTGCAGCAGCTGTATCTGAAACTGAACGCGGTCGGCGCCTTGCGCTGACGCGGCCACAGACTTTACCGAACCGGGCACCGGTCGGCTATAATCTCGGCCAGCCGGCCAAGCGCCGGCCGCGTCCTCCCCGTAGCACAATGGATAGTGCACATGCCTCCTAAGCGTGGGATACTGGTTCGATTCCAGTCGGGGGGACTCCCCCCCCCTTTTTTCCGCCGGCCCTATGGCACCATCGACTGCACCGCGCTGGTGGCGCTGGCCCATGGCGCGAACGCCCAGTTGGCCGGCACCGTGTAGCTGCTGCGGCTGCTGCGCACATCGGTCATGCGGCAGACGTTGGGCGCGACGGCGGCCGACAGCGACAGCTCGGTCCAGTTGCTGCCCGGTCCGCGCGACTCCAGATCCTTCAGGTGGATATGGTGCAGCGGCGTGCCGGCGTCGGTGATGCCGGCGCCGCCGGCCGCCGCGTCGGCATGGACCGCGCCGCGCACCGTGCTCCAGCCGCTGCCGGCGCTGTTGGTGGCGTCCTGGCGCAGGCGCAGCAGGCTGGTGCCGGACGGCTGGCAGCTATGGTGCACATAGACCGTAAAATCGTTGAAGTCGGACACCGAGTAATCCTGGGTCGGTCCGACCACGGCGCTGGCGGCGGCGCCGCTCAGGCCGGCGGCGGCGGAAAAGTCCAGCGTCGGCGCGCTCGCATACGCCCCCGGGCGGTCGATGCGGATCGACACCAGCACGCCGTTCTCGACGATAAAACTGCCCCTGGCCGGCACCGTCGGCGCGCCACCAACGAAGCCCAGCGGGTACTGGGTGCGGGTGACGCTGCCGCCGCTGCCGGTGGCGCTGATCGCGGTCGCGCTCACGCCCAGCGCGGCGGCGGCCGGGAAGGCGCCGTTCTTGTTGGGATTGGAGCGCAGGAACAGGTTGACGCCCACCGCGGTCTTGATGTCGTTCGACTGCAGCACGCCCCGGCAATTGCGCAGCACGCCCGTCAGCATGACGCCGCTGGCGCCGCCCTGGCTGCTCAGGTTCAGGGTGCAATTGAGCCAGGGGCCGCCGGCGTCGATCGCGTAGACGGTGGCGATGCCGTAGGTGCCCGCCAGCGGCGCGCCGGCGCCGTCGCTTTGCTCAATGTCGAACGTGGTGTTCTGGCACACCGACAGCTCCACCTGCGAACTGACGTCGACCCCCAGCTTCAGGTTGGGGCCGGCGTTGATCGGCGTGCCGTTGATGCGGCCGGCGTAGTTGCTGGCGCGGCCGGCGGCGGCGTTGACCGGCGTCAGGCGAGCGGTGTCGGCATGGATCGAACGGATCCGCACGCGCGAATCGGCCAGGCCACCGATGGCGATCATCGAATTGATCAGCACCAGGTCGAGGTCGATCTGCAGCGCGCGCTCGACGGAGTCGGGGGTGGTGACATCGACGCCCACATACGAGGTGCCGCAATTGCTGATGCGCACGTTGCGCACGTCCAGGCCGGCCGGGGCCCCGCTGGTCGAACCGAACAAGGCCAGGCCGCCGCCCCAGCAACCGCTGATGAAGCCGTTGCATATCTTGGCGTAGGCGTTGTCGCTCTGGTCGAAGCTGCCGATGCCGGACAGGCGGCCGTTGCGCAGGTCGAAACCGTCGACGATGGTGTTGAAGGTATTGTTCGAGGCGATGATGCCGCCGTTCGCATGGCCGACCTGGTAGTCGAGGTTGAAGCCGTCGCCGTCAATCTGGCTGAGCTTGGTGCCGTTGGACCAGCCGTTGAAATGGATCAGGTTGCCGTTGACATTGCTGAACTTGAAATTATTGAACACCGGCGACACGCCGTTGGTGACCACGCCTTCGCCGCAGCTGTTGTTGATGGTGAAGTTGTCGAAATAGCCGCCGCTGCTTTTGACGCGCAGGTCCACCGTCGATTCCCAGCGGTTGTTGGTTTGATTGTTGGCGCGCCCCCCGTCGACACGGGCATTGACGATGGTGATGCCGGCGCCCTGCACCAGCGCGCAGGCGTCGATCAACGGCCCCTTGGTGGCCAGCGTGGCGCCGCCGGCGATGACACCGCCGACGCTCAGATCCACGCCGTAGGTCCCAAACACCGGCCCCTCGAACGTCAGCGTCCTGCTGGGCACGTCGATGGCCGCGATGCGCAGCGCCTGGTTGGTATCGGTCTGCAGGCACGCCTGCAAGATCACCGCGCTGTCGCCCACCTTGGGGCCGATGATGTTGATCGCCATGCCGGCCTGCAAGCCGGTGACGGAGCTCACCGTCACGCTGGTGGCGCCGTCGCCCAGGCTGGCGGTGGTGGTGGTCACCATTTCGCTCGAACGCTGGAGGACGGCGCCACGCATATCGATAGTCTGGCCCTGCTTGGCGCGGAACGCGCCGCCGTAGACCGGGTAAACCGCGCCCGGCTCGAAACTGATGAAGGCGCCGGCCGGCGCCGCGTCGAAGAAGTCGCGCATCATCGCGAAGTCCAGGGCGGGCACGCCCTGGGGCGCGGACAGCGTCAGGGTCTTGGCGGCGGCCGCAGCGGCCACCGTGGCGGTATGCAATGAGGTAACGGTAGATGTCATGGGAATGGTTTTCGGTTGATGTGACTAAAAAGATACTAGTTACCCTGTAAATTTTGCCATAAAAATAATGATTCGAACGGATTATCTATGTCCCGGGGCTATGGTGTTTGCCATGCTGAGGCATTGCATTATGATGATTGATGAACGATTTTTATGTCGTCCTGCTAGCGCCCAGGAACGCGTGCTGGTTGACCGGAAATCGTCTGTTCCTCTACAACCGCCGTCAGGACACGCTATGAAACTCCACACAATTATCGCCGCCGCCACGCTGTCGCTCGCCACCGGACTGGCCACCGCTCAAACCCAATTCCACATCCAGGAGTTGTTCCATGGCGACAAAGTCTTCGACGGCTTGATCACCTTCTCGACGGACTACGCCCATGTCACAAGCATCACCGGCACGCTGAGCTCTCCGCACAGCATACCGTCGATGCTCGACATCACGGGCATCTATCCCGGCTACTACAAGGACTACTCGACGGGCGTGCGCGGTGTCATCGTCATGGGCAGCGGCGGCGACTTCGATGCGGCCTACCGGCTCGACCTGGTCTGGGACTACAACCACGGCGCCGCCATCACGCTGCCGCAGTTCGTCACCCAGACCGATCCGGACAGCGGCGCGGTGTACTACGCCAACAGCATCAACGGCTCGGATGGCGCGCTCAGCTACACCATCAAGGCGGTGCCGGAACCGGCCGCCTACGCCATGCTGCTGGGCGGACTGGCGCTGCTGGCGGCGCGCCGCCGGCTGGCCGCATAAGCTTGCCTTTAAAAAAATATTGTCAACATTGGATGGATCTGGTGCTATTATCCACACAGCATTAAATGTTTTTTTATACAACTTAAGGTCGCCTCCGCGATGCGGGTGAGGGCGCTGATATTTACGGAGAGCGTGCTTAACATGAAGATTTTCAAGATCGTTTCCGCCGCCGCCCTGATGCTGGCGACGGGCTTGGCATCGGCCCAAACCAGTTTCCGCATTCACGAAGAATTCCAGGTCAACATCAAATTCGACGGCGTCGTCACCTTTTCCAGCGATTATTCGCAGCTCATCGCGGTTTCAGGCACGCTGATCGACTATTACGGCAATAGTCAGAAGGTCGACGGTTTTTATCATAACTATATCGATTACGCGCCTGGCGTGCGCGGCGCCGGGCTGATCGAAGGTTCGCCGGACAACTGGGACGCCTACCGCCTCGACCTGACCTGGGACTACAATCACGGCGCGAAAGTAACGCTGCCGCAATTCGTCACGGCCGAGAGTGAACCGGGCGCGGATTTCTGGTATCGCTATTACGCCAACAGCATCAACGGTTCGAATGGCGCGCTGGTCTCCACCATTACGCCGGTGCCGGAGCCGGCCACCTACGGCATGCTGCTGGGCGGCCTCGCCCTGCTGGGACTGGCGCGCCGCCGCAAGGCATAAAGCAACTCAGTCCGGCACCACCGCCGTCACCTCGATCTCCACCCGGGCCCGGTCCTCGACCAGCCCGGCCACCTGCACCGCCGTCATGGCCGGAAAATGCAGGCCGATGATCTCGCGGTAGGCCGCGCCGACCTCCTTGTAGGCGGCCACATACTCTTTTTTATCGAGCACGTACCACGTCATGCGCACGATGTGCGCGGGCCGCGCGCCGGCCTCGGCCAGCACCTCGACCACGTTTTGCAGCGCCTGGCGCACCTGGCCGGCGAAGTCGTCGGTGTGGAACACGCCCTGCCCGTCCCAGCCGATCATGCCGCTGACGCAGACCAGGCGTCCGCTGGCGGCCACGCCGTTCGAATAGCCACGCGGCCGCGCCCAGCCCGGCGGTTGAAGAAATTCCATCATGCTTCCTTGGTGGTTGCCGCGCGCAGCAGTTCGCGCGCGATGATCAGTTGCTGGACTTCGGTGGCGCCCTCGTAGATGCGCAGCGCGCGGATCTCGCGGTACAGCCGCTCGACCGGCTGCTCGCTGACCACGCCCAGGCCGCCGAACATCTGCAGCGCGGCGTCGATCACCTGCTGCGCCGTTTCGGTGGCCGTCATCTTGGCCATCGCCGCCTCCTTGGTCACGTTGCGGCCCTGGTCGCGCTGCCACGCGGCGCGGTAGGTCAGCAGCGCGGCGGCGTCGATGCCGGTCGCCATCTGCGCCAGCTTGGCCTGCGTCATCTGGAAATCGGACAGCACCTGCCCGAACATCTTGCGCTGCGTGGCGTGGGCCAGCGCCTCGTCCAGCGCGCGCCGCGCGAAGCCCAGCGCGGCCGCCGCCACCGAGGTGCGGAACACGTCCAGCGTGGACATCGCCACCTTGAAGCCCTGCCCCGCCTCGCCGATGCGCTGCGTGGCCGGAATGCGGCAATCGCGGAACACCAGGCGCGCCAGCGGATGCGGGGCGATCACCTGGATACGTTCGGCGATCTCGAAGCCCGGCGTATCGGCGTCGATAATGAAGGCAGTGATGCCGCGCGCCCCCGGCTGCTCGCCGGTGCGCGCGAACACCACGTAGAAATCGGCGATGCCGCCGTTGGAGATCCAGGTCTTCTCGCCGTTGAGCACATAGTGATCGCCATCCTGCACCGCCGCGCACTGCATGGCGGCGACGTCGGAACCGGCCTGCGGCTCGGACAGCGCGAAGGCGGCGATCGCCTCGCCGCGCGCCACCCGTGGCAGGTAGGCGTCGCGCTGGGCCGCCGTGCCGTGCAGGCTGATGGCGCCCGAGCCCAGGCCCTGCATGGCGAAGGCGAAATCGGCCAGGCCGTTGTGGCGCGCCAGCGTTTCGCGGATCAGGCAGATGGCGCGGGTGTCGATGCTCCCGCCCTCCGCGCCTGCGATGGCGTGGTGCAGCCAGCCGCCCTCGCCCAGCTGGCGCACCAGCTGGCGGCAGGCCGCATCGACGTCGGCTTCATGCTGCTGGCTGACGTGCCGCGAGGCCCAGGCATCGAGCTCGCGCTCCAGCTGCGCATGGCGGGCGTCGAAGAAAGGCCATTCAAGGTAGGTCTTGTCGCTCATCAGTCGCCTTCGAATTCCGGTTTTTTCTTGGCCACGAAGGCATGGTAGGCGCGGTGGAAGTCGTTGGTCGCCATGCAGATCGCCTGCGCCTGCGCCTCCGCCTCGATGGCTTCGTCCACGCCCATGTTCCACTCCTGCTGCAGCATTTTCTTGGTCATGCCGTGGGCGAAGGTCGGGCCGTCGGCCAGACCTTGCGCGAAGGCGCGCGCCGCATCGAGCAGCGCTTCCGGCTCCTGCAGGCTGTTGAAGAAGCCCCAGCGCTCCGCCTCCGCGCCGGACATCGAACGTCCCGTGTACAGCAGCTCGGCCGCGCGGCCCTGGCCGATCACGCGCGGCAGCAAGGCGCAGGCGCCCATGTCGCAGCCGGCCAGCCCCACCCGCGTGAACAGGAAGGCGGTCTTGCTGCGCGCCGTGCCGAGGCGGATGTCCGACGCCAGCGCCAGGATCGCGCCGGCGCCGGCGCAGATGCCGTCGACCGCCGCCACGATGGGCTGCGGGCAGGCGCGGATGGCTTTCACCAGGTCGCCCGTCATGCGCGTGAAGGCCAGCAGGCCGGGCATGTCCAACTTGGTCAGCGGGCCGATGATGTCGTGCACGTCGCCGCCGGAGCAGAAGTTTTCGCCGGCGCCGGTGATGACGATGGCCTTGACGTCGTCCGCGTAGGCCAGTGCGCGGAACAGGTCGCGCAGCTCGGCGTACGAATCGAAGGTCAGCGGATTTTTGCGCTCGGGGCGATTGAGCGTCAGCGTGGCGACGCCACCGACGACTTCAAACAGAAAATGGCTGGCCTGGTAATCGGCCAGCGCGGCGCGGTTGCCGGGCAGTCGCTGCGCTTCGCCGGGAAGATATCGCATGGTGTGGTTCCTTATTTTTCGTCCGAGGCGTTCAGGTGCTGCTTCATCTGCGACAACAGGTCGATCAGCTGGTTCTTGTCGGCGCCGGACATGTCCTGCAGCAGTTCGGCGATCCAGCCTTCGTGTTCGGCGGCCATGGTGGCGAAGGCCTTGCGGCCGGCCGCCGTCAGCTTGACGCTGTAGGCGCGGCCGTCCTTCGGGTCCGGCACGCGCACCACCAGCTTCTCCTGCTCCAGCTGGTCGGTGATGCCGGTGATGTTCCCGCCGGTGACCATCATGCGCTTGGACAGCTCGCCCATGCGCAGGCCTTGCGGGTAGCGCTCCAGCTGCGCCATCAGGTCGAAGCGCGGCAAGGTGATGCCGAAGCTGGCGCGCAGCCGGCTGCGGATTTCGTTTTCGATCTTGACGGTGCAGGACAACATGCGCAGCCACAGCTTGAGCGATTGATGGTGGTCCTGCGTCAGGCGGCTGGCCAGGTCGAGCACCGGCGCCTCACCGTTTTCGATGGGGTTTTGATTGTCGTCGTTCTCTGAAAATGGTGGCATAGCTTCCTCGTGCTTCACATTACTTCGCCGCCGGCGACGGCGACGGATTGTCCATTCATGGCGCCCGCCTCGGGCAGGCAAAGCCAGGCCACGGCGCTGGCGACTTCCTCGCTTTGCACCAGCCGCTTCTGCGGATTGCCGGCGGCCAGTTCGGCGCGCGCTTCGTCCTCGCTGCGGCCGGTCCTGGCGACGATGTTGGCGACCGCCTCGCGCACGATATCGGTTTCGGTGTAGCCGGGGCAGACGGCGTTGACCGTCACGCCCTTGGTGGCCACCTCCAGCGCCAGCGCGCGCGTCAGGCCGACCACGCCGTGCTTGGCGGCGACGTAGGCCGACACGTAGCGATAACCTACCAGCCCCGCCGTCGATGCGACGTTGACGATGCGGCCCCACCCTGCCTCGATCATGCCGGGCAGCGCGGCCTGGGTGCAGTGGAAGGTGCCGGTCAGGTTCACGTCCAGCATGCGCTGCCACAGCGCGGCGTCGGTTTTGCCGAACGGCGCGGGGACCGCCTGGCCGGCGTTGTTGACCAGGATGTCGATGCGGCCGAAGCGCTCGACGGCGCCGGCAAAGCCGCTGCGCACGGATGCCTCGTCGGTCACGTCCAGCACTTGCATGGCGACCGCGCCACCCGAGGGTGCGGCGATGGCGCTCATGGAGTCGACGGCGGCCGCCAGCGCCTGCGCATCGCGCCCCGCCAGCGTGACGCGCGCGCCGCGCAGCAGCAAGGCCCGCGCGCAGGCGGCGCCGATGCCGCGCGCGCCGCCTGTCACCAGTGCGTGCTTGCCCGCCAATGGCAGGTTCGCGGTGGCTGGTTTCGAACCGGGGGCCAGGTAGGCCGCACGGGATTTATTCGTGATGCTCATCGGCTTAACCTTCCAGCAGTTTGGCCGCGACCTGCTGCGGCGTGAGGCCCGTGTTGGCCGCCGCCAGTTGACGTTCGCGTTCGAGATTGCGTTCCAGCTGCTGCTTGGCCGGCAGGTACTGCTTGGGCCACGCGGCGCCGGCATAGCCGATCCTGGCCGCCTCCGCCAGCGTCCACGCCGGATTGGCCAGGTGCGGGCGGCCGACCGCGCACAGGTCGGCGCGGCCGGCGGCGATGATGCCGTTGGCATGGTCGGCCTCGAAGATCGAACCGACGGCGATCGCGCCGATGCCGGCCTCGTTGCGGATGCGGTCCGCGAACGGCGTCTGGAACATGCGGCCATAGACCGGCTTTTCCCGCTTGCTGACCTGGCCCGACGAGCAGTCGATCATGTCGGCGCCGGCGGCCTTGAACAGGCGCGCGATCAGCACCGCGTCGTCCGGTGTGATGCCGCCTTCGACCCAGTCGTGCGCGGAGATGCGCACGCTCATCGGCTTGTGTTGCGGCCAGGCGGCGCGCATCGCGGCGAATACGCGCAGCGGATAGCGGCAGCGGTTTTCCAGGCTGCCGCCGTATTCGTCGCCGCGCTGGTTGGTCAGCGGCGAGATGAAGGACGACAGCAGGTAGCCGTGCGCGCAGTGCAGCTCCAGCCAGTCGAAGCCCGCTTCGTCTGCCGCCAGCGTGGCGCGCACAAAGTCGGCTTCGATGCGGTCCATGTCGGCCTGCGTCATGGCGTGGGCGGTCTGCGATATGCCGGCCAGGTACTGCTGCGGCGAGGCGGAAACCAGCGGCCAGTTGCCCTTGTCCAAAGGCTGGTCGATGCCGTCCCACATGGCGCGGGTCGAGCCCTTGGCGCCGGCGTGGCCCAGTTGCAGCGCGATCCTGGCGTCGCTGTGCTGGTGGACGAAATCGACGATGCGCTTCCAGGCTTGCGTGTGCTCCGGCGCGTACATGCCGGGACAGGCCGGCGTGATGCGCGCATCGGCGGACACGCAGGTCATTTCGGCGAACACCATCGCCGCGCCGCCCAACGCACGCGCCCCGAGGTGAGCCAGATGGTAATCGCCGGCGACGCCGTCCACGGCGGAGTATTGCGCCATCGGCGAGACGACGATGCGGTTTTTCAGCACAAGGTCGCGGACCTTGAACGGCGTGAACATCGGCGGCGCGGCCTTTGCCGGCGGCAGGCCGGCCTGCTCGCAAGCGCGGTCGGAGAACCAGCGCTCATAGTCCGCCACGTAGGCCGCATCGCGCAGGCGCAGGTTCTCGTGCGACAGGCGCTGGCTGCGCGTCAGCATCGAGTACGCAAACTGCGGCGCTTCCATCGCCGTGTAGCGCTCGACGTTTTCGAACCACTCCATCGAGTTGCGGGCCGCGCTTTGCAGCTTGATGACCTCCACCGCCCGCACCGATTGATACGCCGCCAGCGCGGTGGCGGCGTCGGCGTGCTGGCCGAAGCATCGCGCCAGTTCGATCGCGTCCTCCAGCGCCAGCTTGGTGCCGGAGCCGATCGAATAATGCGCCGAGTGCGCGGCGTCGCCCATCAGCACCACCGGCACGTCGCCATTCCAGTGAACCCACTGGCCGCAGACGATGCGCGGGAACTTGATCCACATGCCGGAGCCGCGCAGGTGCGCGGAATTGGACATCAATCCATGGCCGTCCAGCTGCTCCGCGAACAGCTGCTCGCAATACGCGATGGACTGCTCGGCGCTCATCGCCTCCAGCCCCGCCGCGCGCCACACCGATTCCGGCGTCTCGACGATGAAGGTCGACGTGTCGCCGTCGTACTGGTAGATGTGCGCCTGGAACCAGCCGTGCTCCGTCTGTTTGAAGGCGAAGGTGAAGGCGTCGAACTTCTTGCGCGTGCCCAGCCACACGAAGCGGCACTGGCGCGCTTCGATCTGCGGCTGGTAGCTGTCCGCGTAGCGGGTGCGGGTGCGGCTGTTCAAGCCGTCGGAGGCGATCACCAGATCGGCGCCATAGCGGGCGGCGATCTCCTGGTCGTCCGCCACCTCGGTCTCGAACACCAGCGACACGCCCAACTCCTCGCAGCGCTGCTGCAGGATGTTGAGCAGGCGCTTGCGGCCGATGCCGCAGAAACCATGGCCGCCGGATGTGACCTTTTCGCCCTTGAAGAAGACGTCGATATCGTCCCAGTGGTTGAACGACTGCAGGATCGCGCGCGCGGTCGGCTCGTCGGAGTTCATCAGGTTGCCCAGCGTCTGGTCGGAGAACACCACGCCCCAGCCGAAGGTGTCGTAGGGACGGTTGCGCTCCACCACCGTGATCTGGTGGGACGGGTCCTGCTTCTTCATCAACAGGCTGAAATACAGGCCGGCGGGGCCGCCGCCTATGCAAACGATATTCATGCGGTTCTCTTTATTCGATCCGTAGTTTGAAGCGCTGCAGCTTTCCGGTTTCGGTGCGCGGCAGCGCCGTCAGGTAGCGGATGGCGCGCGGATACTTGTACGGCGCGATCTGCCCTTTGACGAACTCCTGCAACTGCGCCGTCATTTCCTCCGACGCCTCGTGGCCCGGCTTGAGCACCACATGCGCCTCGACGATCTGTCCGCGCTCCTCGTCCGCCCGCCCGATCACGCCGCATTCGGCCACTGCGGGATGGCGCAGCAGCGCGTCCTCCACCTCCGGGCCGGCGATGTTGTAGCCGGCCGAGATGATCATGTCATCGGTGCGCGAGCGATAGTAGAAATAGCCGTCGGCGTCCATCTCGTAGGCGTCGCCGGTGAGGTTCCAGCCATTGAGCACGTAGTCGCGCTGACGCTCGTCGGCCAGGTAGCGGCAGCCGGTCGGCCCCTTCACCGCCAGCCTGCCGATCACGCCCGGCCCGACCGGGTTGCCGTCGTGGTCGAGAATGCAGGCCTGGTAGCCGGGCACCGGCTTGCCGGTGGCGCCGGGCCGTATCTGGTCGCCCGAGGCGGAGATGAAGATGTGCAGCAGCTCCGTCGCGCCTATGCCGTCTATCATCGCCAGCCCGGTGGCCTGGCGCCAGCTCTCGCGCGTGGCCAGCGGCAGCGCCTCGCCGGCGGAGACGGACTTGCGCAGGCTGGCGATCTCGTACTTGCCGGCCAGCGGCGCCATCTGCCGGTAGAAGGTCGGCGCCGTGAAACACACGGTGGCGCGGTATTTGTCGATCGCCTGAAGCAGCGTTTCCGGCGTCAGCTTTTCCAGCAGCACGGCCGTCGCCCCCACCCGCATCGGGAACAGCAGCAGGCCACCGAGGCCGAAGGTAAAGGCCAGCGGCGGCGTGCCGATGAAAATGTCGTCGGACTGCGATCCCAGCACCGAGCGCGGGAAGCAGTCGCAGATCGCCATCACGTCGCGATGGAAATGCATGGTCCCTTTCGGGACGCCGGTGGTGCCGGAGGTGAAGCTGATCAGGCACACGTCGTCGGACGCCGTGTCCACCGCGTCGAAGCTGGCCGGCTGCCGCGCCATCAGCGCCTCCAGGGCGCCGTCGGCGGCGCCGAACCACAGCGTCTTCGCCTTCACGGCGGCGGGCAGGTCCACCGCTTCCATTTCGGCGCGCAGGCTGTCGGCGCACAGCACGGCGTTGATCTCGGCCTTGGCGGCGATGGTGCCCAGTTCGCGCGCGCGCAGCAGCGGCATGGTGGGCACGGCGATGCAGCCGGCCTTGAGCACCGCCAGGATGCAAGCCGCCATCATCGGATTGTTCGCGCCGCGCAGCAGCACGCGGTTGCCCGCCTCCAGCCCGAGCGGGCCGCGCAGCACGTGGGCGATGCGGTCGACCTGCTCCTGCAATTGGGTGTACGTCCAGCTGAGGTGTTCGCCGCGGACGGCGACGTGGCCGGCCGCGCCGCAGGCCAGCGCGCCGTCGAACAGCGCCGCCACGCAATTGAGGCGCGGCGGGTATTGCAGCTCGGGCAGGTCGAAGCGCAGCTCGGGCCACAACGCCGGCGGCGGCAGGTGTTCGCGCGCGAAGCGGTCGGTGTGCGCGCTGTCGTTGCTGGTGACTGAGGTGCTGCTGACTGAGGTGCTGGTCATGGTCGCCCTGAAGTTGGAGGTCGTTCGGTAGCCGCTGCTCACGCAGCAGGTACTTTAAACCTAAACTATATCGGCATCAAGTGCTATCGCTCAGGCGGCGCCGCTCTGCCGTATCAGGCCGGATTGATGGATCACGGCGCGCACCACGTCGGCCAGCACGGCCTGCACCGCCTCGTTGGACAGCTTGCCGGGCGCGAGGCTCTTCAGCACGGCGGCCGCGCCGTCCAGCCCCAATGTGACGCAGCCGGCGTGCAGGCGTTCGACGCGCGCCTGCGCCTCCTGCTGCTGCCCCTTGGCCAGCAGGGCTTCCAGGTCGCCGGTGGCGACGGTCAGCTGGTTCTGGAATCCGCTCAGGTAAACCAGCAGGCGCTCGGCGTTGATGCCCAGCCGGCGCAGGGTGGCGGCGGGATCTTCCGCGTGGTGGTCGTAGCCGCTGGCCGCCTGGTCGAGGAAATTGACCAGGTGGACCCGGACCTGCTCGGCCTGGAACGGCTTGACGATGTAGCCGGCCGCGCCGGCGTTGGTGGCTTCCTGCACGGTGTCCTTGTCGTTGGCCGACGTCACCAGCACGAAGGGCATGGTGTTCAGTTCCGCATGCCCCTTCACGCGCTGGAGCAGCTCCATGCCGGACAGGCGCGGCATGCGCAGGTCGCAGAAGCAGATCGCAGGACGCAAGCCGTCTTCCAGCTGCCGCCAGGCGTCCGCGCCGTCTTCCGCTTCGACGATATCGAATTTGCCGCAGCTGTCGATCAGGTGCATCAACACCATGCGCGAGACGACGTCGTCGTCGACTACCAAAACTTTCATGAGACTCCCTGTGCCCTTAACGACTACTTTAGTGTGACCTCAGTACGGCACTTAGCAGCGATATTACATGAAAAACAGGGGTAATATGTCCTGGACATCGAAGGATTTGTGCGAATGACGTCAGCTTACGAAGTGCTAGCCGCGCCGGCGCGCGCCAGCAAGGCGCGCAACTGGGGCAGGGCTTCGGCGATGCGCGCCCAGTTGCCATGGTCGGCGTCGAGTTCCAGTTCGCCGCACAGGGCCTGCAGTTCCTGCTCCTCCAGATAGCCGGCGCTGCCCTTCATGCCGTGCAGCAGGCGGCTGGCGGTATCGGCGTCGGCCTGTTCGACGGCACGCTCCAGGTCCGCCAGCCGCAGCGGCGCGTCCTGCAGGAAGGCGCCGCGCAGGCGCAGTTTCAGGTCGCTGCCGCCGCTGTGCTGCGCCAGCCGGGCCGGCTCCTCCGGGCCCGGCGCCACGCCGAACATCGCATCGAGTTCCGGCGTGCCTTGCGCCGGATCGTGGCGCGGCTCCATGCGCGGCAGCTGGAAGCCCCGCTGCAGCTGGCGTTCGATGGCGCGGCTCAACTGGAAGTGCAGCTTGTCCTCGTCGATCGGCTTGGTGAGGAAGTCGTCCATGCCGGAGGCCAGGTAGCGGCTGCGGTCCTCCTCGCTGGCGTTGGCGGTCAGCGCGATGATCATCAGTTCCTGGTCGCGCACCGGCATCGCCTCGGTGCCGCCGGAGCGGATCATGCGGGTGGCGCTGGCGCCGTCCATCTCCGGCATGCGGCCGTCCATCAAGATCAAGTCGTAGCGCGTGAGCGAGCAGGCCTTGACGGCCAGCGCGCCGTTGGCCGCGATGTCGACCTTGTGGCCCAGGTCCTCCAGCATCATGCGGATGATGATCTGGTTGGTCGGGAAGTCCTCCGCGCACAGCACCTTGAGCTGGTGGCTGTGCGGCTCGCGCGGCACGTGCGGCACCAGCGGCGGCGGCACGCCGTTCGCCAGCGGCAGTTCGAACGAGAACACGCTGCCCTCGCCCGGCGCGCTGACGGCGTTGATGCCGCCGCCCATCAGCTCGACCAGCTGGCGGCAGATCGCCAGTCCCAGGCCGGTGCCGCCGTAGCGGCGCGTGGTGGAGGCGTCGGCCTGCTCGAACTGCTGGAACAGGCGCGGGATAGCGGCCGCCTCGATGCCGATGCCGGTGTCGGCGACGCTGAAGCGGATGCGGTTGAGCGCTCCCTTGTAGCCGGCGCGGGCGCGCGCGTCGTCCTCCTGCGGCACGCGCTCCACGCGCATGCGCACCGACCCGTGCTCGGTGAACTTGAAGGCGTTGCCGACCAGGTTGACCAGCACCTGGCGCAGGCGCGTCGGATCGCCGACGACGAACTGCGGCAGGCCCTCGCCGAACTCCAGGCTGAATTCCACGCTGTGCGCGGCGGCCTGCTCCTCGAACAGGCTGACCACGTTCTCCACCGCCGCCGACAGCGAGAAGTCGATGTTCTCGATGGTCAGCTTGCCCGCTTCGATCTTCGAGAAGTCCAGCAGGTCGTTGATGATCGACAGCAGCGACTGCGCGCTGGCCTGGCCGCGCAGGATCTGCTCGCGCGTGCCGACCGCCAGCCGGCTGTCGCGCAGCGCGAAGTTCAGCATGCCGATCACGCCGGCCAGCGGGGTACGCATCTCGTGGCTCATATTGGCCAGGAATTCGGACTTCTGGCGGGTGGCGTCTTCCGCCTTCTGCTTGGCCAGGCGCAGGCGCTCGTCATTCTCCTGCAAGGCGCGGTTGGCCAGCGCCAGCTCCTCGGTGTGCAGGCGCACCTGGCGCTCCTGCTGCAGCAACTGGGCCTGGGTCTGGCGCAGTTCCTGCAGCGTTTCCTCCAGCTGCTGATAGGCGCGCGCGTTTTCCAGGCCGGCGGCGGCGTGCGAGGCCAGCGTTTGCAGCATGTCCATGTGCACCTGCTGGTAGCAGTTCTTCTCGACGCTCTGCACGCACAGCAGGCCGACCACCTTGTCGTTGGCCACCAGCGGCGCGTACATCATCGACTGCGCCACGGCGGCCGGCGCCCCGTCCTCGCGCACGCAGGTCACCAGCATGTCCAGGCCCGATTCATCCATGTAGTCGCGGTATTCGGCCTGGAAGTCGTTGATGAACACCGGCTTGCGCTGCCTCAGGCACCACACCGCCAGCTGGTTGGGCTGGTCCAGGGGGCGCTGGTAGGGCAAGGTGCGCACACCGGCGTCGATGGCGAAGGGGAAGTCGATCACGCCCTCGTCCTCGCGCACGAAGCCGATGCCGAAGATCTGCGCGTCCATCAGGTGGTGCACGTGGCGGTACAGCGTGCGCATGGAGGTTTCCATGTCCAGCGTGGCGCTCATCTCGCGACCCAGTTCGCTCAGCACCGAGATGTTGCGGTGCGCCTGTTCCACGTTCTCCTTCTGCCGCTCGACCTCCACCTTTTGCCGCTCGGTGTCGACGCGGCGCTGCTCGGCCTCGGCGCGCTGGGCCTCGGCCTCCAGGCGGCGCTGTTCCAGTTCGCGCTTCTGCTGTTGCAGCAGCAGGTTCTTTTGCTCGACTTCCGCCGTGCGCGAGCCGACCAGCTCCTCCAGCCGCTGCTGCTGGTGGTGCAGGCTGCGCACGCGCGCGTGATAGGCGGCCCAGGCGGCGCCGGCCAACGCCACGCCCAACAGGCCGCGGAACCACCAGGTCTTCCAGAACGGCGGCAGGATGGTGATCTCCAGCGTGGCCGCGTTGTCGTTCCAGATGCCGTCCTTGTTGGCGGCCTTGACGCGGAAGGTGTACTGGCCGGGATCGAGGTTGGTGTAGGTGGCGAAGCGCTTGGTGGAATCGGTGACCACCCAGTCCTCGTCGAAGCCCTGCAGCTGGTAGGCGAAGCGGTTGCGCTGCGGCGCCGCGTAGTGCAGCGCCGCGAACTCCAGCGAGAACACGGAGTCGGCCTCCAGCAGCGTCAGCGCGCTGGTGTGCTCGATCGCCACCTTCAGCACGTCGGGATGGTCGCCCTGCCCCGGCTTGAGCGACTTGTTAAAGATCTGGAAGTCGGTGATGGCGACGGCCGGCGCCACGCTGTTCTCGCGCACCTCCGGCGGCGCGAACGCGGTGATGCCGTTGAAGCCGCCGAAGTACAGCGTGCCGTCCGGCGTGCGCAGCGCGGAGCCGTCGAAGTAGGCGCCTTCGATGGTGCCGTCGGCGCCGCCGTAGTTGCGCACCAGTCCCGTCTCGGTGTTCAGGCGCGACAGGCCGCTGTTGGTGCTCAGCCAGAGGTTGCCCGCGTCGTCCGGCAGGATGGAGGCGATGGCGTCGTCGGCGATGCCGTCCTTGCGCAGGTAGCGGCGGAAGCGGATGGCGCCGTCGGCCGCCACCTCCATCTTGTTCAGGCCCGCCGCCGTGCCGACCCAGATGGTGCCGCGCCCGTCCTCGTACAGGTAGTGGACCTCGTCGTGACTGAGGCTGAACGGGTCGGCCGGGTCGCGCCGGAAGTGGCGGAACTTGCCGCTCTTGCGGTCCAGCAGATCGAGGCCGTTGAAGGTGCCCACCCACAGCTGGCCCTTGCGGTCCTCCAGGATGGGCCGCACCACGTTGTCGGCCAGGCTGCTGCTGTCGGACGGATCGTGGCGGAAGGTATGCACGTCCATGGTCTGCGGGTCGAGCCGGTGCAGGCCGCCGCGCGAGGCGATCCACAGGATGCCGCCGCGGTCGCCGACGATGTTGCGGATGGTGTCGCTGGCCGGGTCGCCGCGCACGAAGGACAGCGCCTTGATCGCGCCGCTCGCCACGTCCAGGTGGTTGACGCCGGCCCGCCCGCCTATCCACATATTGCCGTTCTTCTCGCGCCACAGCGCTGTGACCTGGTCGTCGCTCAAGCTGTTGGCGCGCAGCGGATCGTGGCGCCACACCTTGCCCTCGCCGCTGACCGGATCGTACAGATTCAGGCCGCCGCTGCTGCCCAGCCACAGCTGGCCGCGCGCCTCGGCGACGATGGCGCGCACCTTGTTGTCCGACAGGGTGTTGGGGATGTCGGCCTGGCGCACGATGCGGGCGAAGCCGCCGCTGCCCAGGTCCACGCGGCTGGCGCCGTCGTTCCAGGTGCCGACCCAGAAGGTGCCGACACGGTCGCGGAACAGCGCCGAAATCTGGTTGTCCGCCACGCTGTGGCTGTCGCTGAATTGATGTAGATACTGTACCAGCCGGTTCTCCGCCGGCAGCCAGCGCAGCAGGCCGTCGGCCTGGGTGCCGACCCAGACGTTGGTCTCGGCGTCGACGTACAGCGTGGTGACGCTCATGCCCGGCTTCATGCCCTCGTGCGCGCCGAGGCGGCGGCGCTGCGGCTCCTTGCCCAGCAAACGCCATTGTTCCAGGCCGCCCAGCGTGCCCACCCACAGCGTCTGCGCGCTGTCGACCTGCAGCGCCAGCACGGCGTTGAATTTGCTGTCGCCGTGGGCGTCGATGGTGAAGTGCTGGAAGCGCGCCTCGCCCGGCGCCAGCATATCGAGGCCGGTGGCGGTGGCCACCCACAGGCGGCCGGCGGCGTCCAGCGCCAGCGCGTTGACCTGGTCGTTGGCCAGGCTGCCGGCATCGGCCGGATCGTGGTGCCAGCTGGTGAAGCGCTGGGTGGCCGGGTTGAAGTGATGCAGGCCGTCGGCGCTGGCCAGCCACAGGCCGCCCTCGCCGTCGTCGGCGATGGCGCGCACGTGGCGGTTGCCGTTGCCGCGCTGCGCCGATTCGTGCGGCAGGAAATGGGTGAAGGTCTTGGTGGTGGGCTCGTAGCGATCCAGGCCGCCGTCGGTGCCCACCCACAGCTGGCCGGCGCGGTCCAGGTGCAGCACGCGCACCCAGTTGTCGACCAGGCTGCGCGGGTCGGAGACGGCGCTCTTGTAGGTGACGGTGCGGTAGCCGTCGAAGCGGGTCAGGCCGGCCTGGGTGCCCAGCCAGACGAAGCCCTGCTTGTCCTGGGCGATGGCCAGCACCGATTCCTGCGCCAGCCCGTGTTCGACGCTGAGCTGCTCGAAGCGCAGCGTGCGCGGCGGGGCGCCGGCCCATGCGGCGGCCGCGCCCAGGCCCCACAACAGCAGGACGGGCAGCAGCAAGCGGCTACAGAGGCGTGTCAAAAACAGCAAAAAACTCCCGTCGGTCAGGTATCCATGCGCAGAATTCAGGATTCGAAAAAGGCCAGCACATCGTCCTTGCGCGCGTGCGTGTCGCGCTGTCCGAGCCGAATCAACTCGCAAGTATATGTCGATTCGAACAACAGGTACGACGCGAGCGCGGCGCCGCGCGTTTCGGTGGCGCCTATCCCGGACAGCATGGTGCGTATCGGCGCCGGCAGACTGGCGATGTGGCGGCTGGCGATGTCGTCGAGCCGCTCGGACGGCGCGATCACCAGCAGCTGCACCGGCTTGAGCGGCGTCTGCGACAGCAGCTCCGGCGGCAGCATGGACAGCGTCTTGTTGATGCGCTCCAGCCGTTCGATGTCCACCGCCAGGCTGTCGAGGAAGATCGACGACATCGCGTGGCCGGCGATCTGCGCCAGGCTGGGATAGCGCGCCGCGCTCTTCTCGGCGGCGCTGCGGGCCGGCTCGGTCAGGCGCCCCGCCCCGACCACCAGCACCTTGCTGGCGCCGAGGTGGATGGCCGGCGAGATCGGCGCCAGCTGGCGCATCGAACCGTCGCCGCAGTATTCGCGATGGCCGCCCATGTACAGCGGCGTGGCCGGGAAGATGAACGGGATCGCCGACGACGCCAGCAGGTGCTCGACGCCGATCTGGTCCTGCAGGGCCACGCGCTGCATGCGTATCCACGGCGCGATGTCGGCGGCGGTCTGGTAGAACGTCATGTGGTTGCCGGCGGTGTAGGACGAGGCGGTGACGGCCAGCGCGTGCAGCAGGCCCTCGGACAGCACGCTGTCCAGGCGCGGCAAATCGAGCATGCGGTGCAGCAGGCCGACCAGCGGAGTATTGTCCAGCAGCGACGCGGGCGGCGCGGCGCGCCATTTGCGCAGCAGCCAGCCGAACGACAGCAGCGACAGCCAGCGCGCGCCGGAGCGGATCACGCCCAGCGAATCGGCGCGGTAGACCTGCCCCACCTCGATGTTCTGCCAGACGTCGAGCAGCTTCTGCACGCCCTCGCCGAAGTTATCGGCGCGGCAGGCCAGCGCGGTGGCGTTGATGGCGCCGGCCGAGGTGCCGCAGATGATGTCGAACGGATTGCGCGCCGGCGGCCAGCCCGCTTCCCACAGTATCTCCGAGATCGCCTGCAGCACGCCGACCTGGTAGGCGGCGCGGGCGCCGCCGCCCGTCAGGATCAATCCTGTTTTCTTTTGAATTCCCATGCGACAAGGTTAGCAGGGTATGCCGGATTTGGGGAGCGTTTGACGGCTTTAGTCGCCTAATACGACACCTTCGCGACGGGGATCGGCGCCGCCGAACCACTGTTCCTTGCCGCCGGCCGTGCGGCGCTGGATGCCCTGCAGGCCGGAGTTGAGCTCGAACTCGCGCACCTGGTGGCCGCGCGCCTTGAGCTGCTCGACCACGGCCGGCGCCACGCGGCCCGCTTCCAGCTCGGTCGGGCCGTTGCGGCTGCCGATATTGGGCAGGCTGATGGCCTGCTGCACATCGAGCTGCCAGTCCAGCGTGCCGACCAAGACCTTGGCCACGTAGTTGATGATGGCCGAGCCGCCCGGCGAGCCGGTGGCCAGCACCAGCTGGTGCGTGCCCTTGTCGAACACCAGCGTCGGCGACATGGCGCTGCGCGGGCGTTTGCCGGCCTGCACCCGGTTGGCGATCGGGCCGTTCTCGTCCTGCGAATCGAAGGAGAAGTCGGTCAGCTGGTTGTTCAGCATGAAGCCGTCGACCATCTGGCGCGCGCCGAAGGCGTCTTCCACCGAGGTGGTCATCGACAAGCCGCCGCCGTAGGCGTCCACCGCCACCAGGTGCGAGGTGGATGGCTTGTCGATGGCGGTGTCGGCGCCCCACGCGACCTGCATCGTGGCCGGCGTGCCGTAGTTGGCGTGGCCCATGGACTTCTCGCCGATCAGCGAGGCGCGCTGCTTCAGGTAGCCCTTGTCCAGCAACGCGGCCACGCCCTTGCCGGGCAGCGGCACGAAGTCGGTGTCGGCGACGTAGCGGTTGCGGTCCGCGTAGGCCAGGCGTCCGGCCTCGCTGAACAGGTGGATGCCCTCGGCCGTCAGCATGCCGTTGACCGGTTTGTACAGGCTGATGTCCTTCGCTTCCAGGATGCCCAGCATCTGCGCGATGGCGATGCCGCCCGACGACGGCGGCGGCGCGCCGCACACGGTCCATGCCTTGTAGTCGCTGCAGACCGGCGTGCGCTCCTTGGCCTGGTAGCCGGCGATGTCGGCGACGGTCAGCTTGCCCGGATTGGTCGGATGGCCGGCCACCTTGGCGGCGATGTCGCGCGCGATGCGGCCCTTGTAGAAGGCGTCGGCGCCGCCGTCGGCGATCTCGCGCAGCGTGCGCGCCAGTTCGGGGTTCTTCAGCAGGTAGCCGACCGGGCGCGGTTTGCCGTCCTCGCCGAAGAAGTAGGCCTTGGCGACCGGGTCGCGCGCCAGGTAACGGTCCCAGCTGAGCAGCGCGTTCAGGCGCGGGCTGACATTGAAGCCGTCTTCGGCCAGCTTGATGGCCGGCGCGAACAGCGCCTTCCACGGCAGCTTGCCGTGCTCCTTGTGCGCCAGCTCCAGCATCCGCAGCACGCCGGGCGCGCCGACCGAGCGGCCGCCGATCACGCCGATCTCGCGCGAAACCGGTTTGCCGTCCTTGTCCTGGAACAGATGTTCGTCCGCCGTGGCGGGCGCGGTTTCGCGGCCGTCGTAGGACTGCACGCGTTTGCCGTCGGAGTACAGCAGGAAGGAACCGCCGCCGATGCCGGACGATTGCGGCTCGACCAGCGTGAGCACCAGCTGGGTGGCGATGGCCGCGTCGATGGCGGCGCCGCCCTGCTTGAGCATCTGGTAGCCGGCCTGGGTGGCCAGCGGGTTGGCCGCCGCCACCATGAATTTTTGCGCGGACTTGCCGGCTTTTTCAGCGTAGCCGGTGGCGATTTCGGGCGCCACGTCGGCGCCGGTGCGTTGTGCGTAGGCCGGCGCGTTCAACGCGGCCAGCAGCGGAAGGGACAGCGCGAGGCTCAGCGCCAAAGGCTTCAAACGGAACATGGACTCTCCAAAATAAGAGGCGCGCGGCCAGGACCGCGCGCCCGATCACTCTGGCATCCTACACGAAATCGTGTAAACCGTTTACTTCGGCTGCATGCGGATGGCGCCGTCCAGGCGGATGGTCTCGCCGTTCAGCATGGTGTTCTCGATGATGGCCTTGGCCAGGTGGGCGTATTCGTCCGGACGGCCCAGGCGCGGAGGGAACGGCACCATGTTGCCCAGCGCGGAGCGCACTTCCTCCGGCATGCCCATCAACATCGGGGTTTCGAAGATGCCGGGGGCGATGGTCATCACGCGGATGGCGCTGCGCGACAGGTCGCGCGCCATCGGCAGCGTCAGGCCGGCCACGGCGGCCTTGGAGGCGGCGTAGGCGGCCTGGCCGATCTGGCCGTCGAAGGCCGCGACCGAGGCGGTGTTGATGATCACGCCGCGCTCGCCGCTGTCGGTGGCGGCGGTCTTGCCCATGGCGTCGGCGGCCAGGCGGGCCATGTTGAAGGTGCCGACCAGGTTGATGTTGACGGTGCGCTGGAACACGTCCAGCGGGTGCGGGCCGTCCTTGCCGACGGTCTTGACGGCCGGCGCCACGCCGGCGCAGTTGATCAGGCCGCGCAGCGTGCCCAGCGCGAGGGCGGCGTCGACCACGGCCTTGCCGTCCGCTTCCGAGGTGACGTCGCACTTGACGAAGACGGCCTTGAGCTCGGCGGCCAGCGCCTCGCCCGGCTCGACCTGGACGTCGGCCAGCACGACCTTGCCGCCCTGCTCCACGATCATGCGCGCGGTGGCGGCGCCCAGGCCCGACGCGCCGCCGGTGACGATGAATACGTTGTTCTGAATTTGCATGTGTGTCCCTATCTGTTTTTATTTGACGTTTACGTTAACGTCACATCGCAATTGTAGCGAATTTTTCAGCGGAGTTGAGGAAAAAGCGCAAGGGGGCGGCCGCCCCGCCATGCTACCGTTTGCGTCCGACCGCGGAGGAGCCATGGACGCCAGGATCAGCCTCAACTTTTCCATCGCCAAGGTGATCGCGATCTTCACCGTGGTCGCCGGCCATTGGTTTTCGCCGTCGATCCTGTGGATACCGGTGACGGTCGGGCTGTTTATCTTCGCGTTTTCGTCGGGATACTTCACTTCGCTGAGATACGGGGCGGACCTCGACATCGGCCGGTTCTGGCGAAATAAACTGGAGCGGCTGGGCGTGCGCTACTGTTTCATCCTGGGATTTCTTGCCGTCGTGGTCATGCTACGCGGCGGAACGCTGTTTCACTGGCACACGCTGGTGCATTTCTTCGGACTGTCGGGCGTGCTGAACTGGCTCGATATCCGCAACCGCAGCGGGCTGGGCGCCGGCCTGTGGTTCTTCACGCTGTTGCTGGTGTTTTATGCGGTGTATCCCCTGCTTGCGAAGCTTTGCCGGTCGAAACGGCACGCCGCCGTGGCCGCGGTGACTTCAACCGCCATGGCGATTTATCTTGAAGAGCACACCAATATCGGCCATGAGCTTTGGCTGACGTCGCTGGGTTTTATCCTCGGCGTGGCGTACGGCATGCAAGGGCCGACGCTGCGCGCCTGGCCGGCGGCGGCCAGCGCCGCGCTCGGGGGCACCGGCCTGCTGGTGGCGCACCGTACCGGGTTCAAGGGCTCCAATACAACCCTCATCGCCATCACGGGTATCGCCTGCACCATCTGGCTGGCAAACGCCACCCGCGTCAACTGGCGCGGCTTTTCACGGCTGGCGCGCCTCGAAGATTATCTCCTCGAAATTTTCCTGATTCACAGCTATCTGTTTTTGCACCCCAGCCACGACACCCTGCTGGACCTGTCTTTTTCGGTCATTGTCATCGTCGCGGTGGCCGCAGGCCTGCACCGCACCGGAAACTGGATATCGTCAAAAATCGTGTCGCGCCGCGCAACCGCGAGCGCCTGATCTCCGGCGCCCGCAAGGAGTATGCACACGGGGTGCTCCTCCACGGCCCTTCTAGCAAACTTTCGATTTTCTGTTCGATTTTCTTCGATTTCTTCAAGCTTTGAACTATTCCCGGACTTCCCGGTCTAAATATGGGAAAGCCGAAGAAAATAGGGGAGAAAATCGAATGAATACTACAATGAGCGTGCAACTGCCCACCGATACCCTGCTCAAGCTGATCGAGAAGCTGCGCCGCCGTGGCGGTTCGCAAGACCTGTCGGAAGCCATGACCCAAGCCATCGAATGCTGGCTGTCGGACCCGGCCAGATTCGAGCCGGGCGCAGACCTGTCAGGCACCCACGGCTACCAATGGAAATCCCTGTTCCTCCCCGAAGGCACCGTGTTGAAATCCTGGAGCTACGGCGAAACCAATTACGCGCGCGTCGAAGGCGACCAGATCATCCACAACGGCCACGCCGTTTCGCCGAACCAGTTCGCCCAATCGTTCGCCCATTCGACACGCAATGCGTGGCAGGATTTATACGTTCGCCGCCCTGGCGACAAGACCTTCAAATCCGCGCGCCGACTGCGCGACGAACTGATCGCCGCAGCGAAAGCGCCTGCGGCAACGCCTGCCGCTACGGCCATGTCAGTCCCAGCCCTGGTCCCTGTACCCGCCGCAGTCCCGCCATTGCCTGCTGCACCAGCGTCACCCGCGCCACAGGCGGCGCCGGCGGCCACTGCCCCACCGCGCAATACCGACCGCGAGCCCGGCTGGGACTTGCCGGAGCGCAGAAAATTCCGCTACCGGCTGGAAGACGTCGCCTACTAGTTCAGCAAAACTCGTGCTGCTCACCTGCTAGAAGACACCTAGCACTGCAGCCAGACGCCGTTCCGGTTGCAGACTTTGCCGGAGGGGGAGATGGCGGTGCCGGGACCGGCATTGTTGATGTGGGTGCCGTTGGCGTCGTTGCAGCCGGTGGGGCCGCAGTTGTTCAGGGCCTTCGGTGCGTTGGGCGGATTGAGCAGGGTTTGCAGCGACGGCGATGGCGGCGCGGCGGGCATCGCCACTTGCGGCGCCTGCTTGACGACGGGCATGCGCTGGATGATCTGCGGGACCGGACGGCGCGGCATCGGCTTGCGCGCCGGCGCCGTGCGGCAGGGTTCGACAGCCAACCGCAGGCCGTCGGCGCTGAGCGTGCAGACCGGCAGTTTGGCGTATTCGCGGAGCTCGGGGCTGGCCGCGCCCGCTGCCGGCGCCTGGGCGATGGCTGGCGCGCCGGGCAGCGCGAGCATCAGGCAAAGTACGGCGCGCGGCATCACGGCGGCGGCACCACGGTGGCGACCAGCATGCGCCACGGCAGCAGGCAGGCTGTAATGTTGGGATAGTAGCCGCGTGGATTGTCGCAGTAGTACAGCCTTCGCGACGATACGCCAGCGTCGGCCGGCGGCAGGTACAGCGGCGCGTCGGCGTAGTAGCCGGGCGGGTAGTAATAGCCGTCGTAATACGGGCCATAGTAGCCGTAACGCGGCCAGTAGACCGGCGCGCCGATGAAGACGCCGCCGCGCACATAGCCATGGCCGTGATGATAGCCATGGCCGCCGCCCCAGCCGCCATGGAAATGGCCGTGGCCACCTCCTCCTCCGTGGCCATGCCCCTGCGCCCAGGCATATGGGCAGGTCAGCGCTCCCAGCAGGAAGGCCAACAGCAATGCCGGTTTCAACAAGTTCATGGTCTCACCTCGCGTAGTGCTACACCTTTCATTATTAGCAGGTGTAGCACCAGAGGGAAGCGTTTGAAACAATTGGTAACCTTAGTCCGGCAAACGGATCCGGAAATAGATCAATTTCAGCTGACCTTGATTTTTAAGATCGTCCCCAAAACACATCGCGGCAGGATACGCACTTCGGGACGTCTTGGAGACGATATCATTAGCAAACTCCTTGGCACAAGCATTCATATAGCCATCGATAGAACCGCTACGCGCATTGCCACCTCGCGGTGTCGCAAGGTAAATACGCCCTTGGGTGGCGTACCTCGTATATGCCCAGCCCAAGTCAAACGGCGCGAATTTATTTGACAAATCGGTAGCGAGTTCCAACGAGAAGCCGGTGTCGCCATTCCCAGCGGCTATCTCTTTCAAGCGATATACTTTAAATTCGGTCATTCTCTGCCCAAGCCCGTTCCAGATCACGTACAAACGCTGTTTCGCGTCCTCTACAATCCGCGCACTTCCATAAGTCAGCCCCGCCAGGGATCCAGAATAAATTGACGTACCCGTTGCCGCATCCATAACGGCCAACTCCAATGTCCTGTTAGCCGATACCGACTTGCCGTCAGTCGGTTCTTTAAGGGCGATCGAGAAAGCCCTCCCGCGAGTATCGACATAAGCTTCCAACTGCTCCAAATGCGGAGCAACGGTTGCGGTGAGCGCCGTTGATGGATCAGGGAGCGTCAGTGGCGCCTGGACGACGTTAGCGTGCCCATCCGGAAAGGTAAAACTATTTATACCGTTAAACACGTATGTAAAGACGGCGTTCTTGGGGTATCCCGCGACGCTATTTTCCAAGTCGGACTGAGCCAGCGTTAAAAACTGTGCTCCCGCCACGCCAGGGAAAACATAGTCATACGCAAAACGGTTCCCGATCCGGGCAGAGGCGAATGGCCCGAACGACTGCCCCTTCTGCGTCTCGGTTGTACAGATATACTGCGTGTAGGTATCCGCTGTACTGCGGCCTTCATGCGACGCCTTTAAACATATCTGCCCCTCCTGGCCGATTCCGGCATTTCCGTAATGCCGCTGTTTTGCGGTTCCCGTATCCCAGTCGCCCGGAATCGGCGTCATGACGAAATCCGGCCCAACACCCATCGCAGGGTAGCCACCCGGGTGAGCGATGACATACACCTTGTCGGTGAGCGGCGACCGCAACAAGTGTGCCTCATCGAACGACAGGCCGGAAGCCACGAACGCCCATGCACCGGTCACAGCATCGCGCTTGACCAACTCCCAGCCCTCATCCTTGCCCGCCGCCCCCGTGAGCCGCAAGCTGAGCATATACACCGTACCGTCGGCAGTGGTCACAATACGCGACATATGCCCACCCCACTCGTTGCCGGGTGACCAAGGCTTGATAGTCCCATCCCCTTGTGGTGTGTTTTGAAGGCCATCGCTTCTTACCAGCTCGAATCTCTCCAACTGCGGCGTGGTGACATACGAATACAAGTGGGGCTGCTTGGTCAACGTCCGGACCGACGAGGCATCCTGAACTTCGAACACGAGGTCATCCGCTTGTCCCGCCAACACTGGCGCATCGATAACGCTACGGTCAATCTTCAAACGCACCTTGCCGCCGGAAGTCCAGTAGCCGACTTCGCCGACTTTGGCCCAGCTCCAGATGCTACCGGACGTAGTGGCCGTGTATTTATACAGAACGCCGTTTTCAACCAGGAATTCACTGCCGATGCCGCCCTTGGCATAGCCGGTAGTTGATGTTTGATCCGCATCGATAAACACCCGGACAAAGCTGGGCGTACCCGTGTAATCGAACTGATAGTAGACATAGGTTCCGTCATTGGACACCTGTGGATTCGAGATGGATAATCCCGTATCGGCGCTGGCGGCACCGATCATCAAGCTCAGAGACGACAGTAGAACAGCCCGGCGCACGGGCAATAGTTTCAACATGGATTTGGTCTCGCGGAAGTGGAAAAAGAAAAAGGCCCAAGGTGGACGAGGCATCGTCCGCCTTGGGCCTAATGATATCTTTTATTTAACAGATGGGGAAGCTGAATCCGGCGCGGAAGCGGGTGCGGCAGGCGCCACCAGAGTGTCCGTCGGCGGCGGCGGCGCCACCATCATCATCGGCGCCGGCGCGGTGATGGCCGTGACCGGCGCAGGCGCCGACACCGCCAGCCAGCCCGAAGCCGGCAGCAGCGGCACCAGCAGCAGCGCCACGATGTTGATGATCTTGATCAGCGGGTTGACCGCCGGCCCTGCCGTGTCCTTGTACGGATCGCCCACGGTGTCGCCGGTCACGGCCGCCTTGTGCGCGTCCGAACCCTTGCCGCCGAAGTGGCCGTCCTCGATGTATTTCTTGGCGTTGTCCCAGGCGCCGCCGCCAGTGGTCATCGAGATCGCCACGAACAGGCCGGTGACGATGGTCCCCATCAGCATGCCGCCCAGCGCGGCCGCCCCCAGCAGCATGCCGACGATGATCGGCACCACCACCGGCAGCAGCGACGGGATGATCATTTCCTTGATCGCCGACGCGGTCAGCATGTCGACCGCCTTGTCGTACTCCGGCTTGCCGGTGCCGTCCATGATACCCTTGATGTCGCGGAACTGGCGGCGCACCTCCACCACCACGGCGCCGGCGGCGCGGCCCACGGCCTCCATCGCCATCGCGCCGAACAGGTAGGGAATCAGGCCGCCGATGATCAGGCCGACGATCACCATCGGATTCGACAGGTCGAAGGTGACGCTCTTGCCGCTCGACTCCAGCGCGTGCGTGTAGTCGGCGAACAGCACCAGCGCGGCCAGCCCGGCCGAGCCGATCGCATAGCCCTTGGTGACGGCCTTGGTGGTGTTGCCCACCGCGTCCAGCGGATCGGTGATGGCGCGCACCGATTCCGGCATGCCCGACATCTCGGCGATGCCGCCGGCGTTGTCGGTGATCGGGCCGTAGGCGTCCAGCGCCACGACGATGCCGGCCATCGACAGCATCGACGTGGCCGCGATCGCCACGCCGTACAGCTGGCCCAGCTGGTACGACACCAGGATCGCCGCGCACACCGCCAGCACCGGATAGGCGGTGGACTTCATCGACACGCCCAGGCCGGCGATGATGTTGGTGCCGTGGCCAGTGGTCGACGCCTCGGCGATATGCTTGACCGGCGCGAAATCGGTGCCGGTGTAGTACTCGGTGATGTAGACCATCAGCCCGGTCAGCACGATGCCGACCACGGTGCAGCCCATCATCTTCATGCGCATGGCCTCGTCCGGCCAGATCTGCCAGGTGACCACGGCGAAGCCGACCAGCGACAGGCCGGCCGCCCACCACAGCCCGGTGTACAGCGCCGACATGATCTTCTTGCCCGGCTTGGCCTTGACCATCGAGCAGCCGATGATGGAGGCGATGATGGACACCGCGCCCAGCAGCAGCGGATAGACGATGGCCGACGTCGGCGCCGACGTGATCAGCAAGGCGCCCAGCAACATGGTGGCGATCAAGGTCACCACATAGGTTTCGAACAGGTCGGCCGCCATGCCGGCGCAGTCGCCGACGTTGTCGCCGACGTTATCGGCGATCACCGCCGGGTTGCGCGGATCGTCCTCCGGGATGCCGGCCTCCACCTTGCCCACCAGGTCGGCGCCGACGTCCGCGCCCTTGGTGAAGATGCCGCCGCCCAGCCGGGCGAAGATGGAAATGAGCGAGGCGCCGAAGGCCAGGCCGATCAGCGGCTTGATCACATCGTGCGGATTGAGCGGCGGGTTCGGCGCGCCCGGCGCCATCCCCACCAGGAACATATAGAACAGCACCACGCCCAGCAGGCCCAGGCCGACCACCAGCATGCCGGTGATGGCGCCGCCCTTGAAGGCGACGTCGAGCGCTTCGTTCATGCCCTTGGTGGCCGCCTGCGCCGTACGCACGTTGGCGCGCACCGAGACGTTCATGCCGATGAAGCCGCAGGCGCCGGACAGCACCGCGCCGATCAGGAAGCCGATGGCGGTCTTCATGTCGAGCAAGGCGGCAATGAGAATGAGCAGCACCAGGCCGACGATGCCGATGGTGCGGTACTGGCGCGCCAGATAGGCGGCGGCGCCCTGCTGGATGGCCAGCGCGATTTCCTGCATGCGGGCGTTGCCCGCGTCCTGGCGCAAAATCCAGCTTCGAGACCATAAACCGTAAATCACGGCGATTACGCCGCACGCAACTGCAAGCCAAAGACTAGCTGCCATAGTGTCCCCTTATTTTTATTGATCGAGCCTACAAACCCACACTTCAGAAAACCAACGCCCGCCGGGTAGGCAAGCGCAGCCAACTAAACCTGCGAACTGCATCACTTCATAAAACGGGATGGCATCCAGCCGATTTGCAAGCGCAAAAAAAGCGGACACTCGGTCCGCTCTACTTTAACGCTTATTCCGCCAGCGCGGCAAACGCGCTGTCACGAATTTGCTCTACCGGACCGACGCCGGCGATGCGGCGGTACTTCGGCGCGCCTGGCTGGCCCGACTGCGCCCAGTTGTTGTAGTAGCTGAGCAGCACTTCGGTCTGGTTATGGTAGACGTCCAGGCGCTTCTTGACGGTTTCGGCCTTGTCGTCGTCGCGCTGCACCAGCGGCTCGCCGGTGACGTCGTCCTTGCCTTCGACCTTGGGCGGGTTGAACTTGACGTGGTACACGCGGCCCGAGGCCGGATGGCTGCGGCGGCCGTCCATGCGCTCGATGATCGAGTCGTCCGGCACGTCGATTTCCAGCACGTAGTCGACCACGACGCCGCTGTCCTTCATCGCGTCCGCCTGCGCGATGGTGCGCGGGAAGCCGTCGAACAGGTAGCCGTTGGCGCAGTCCGGCTCGGCCAGACGATCCTTGACCAGGCCGATGATGATGTCATCCGATACCAAACCACCCGCATCCATCACTTTCTTGGCGGCCATGCCCATTTCCGTACCCGCCTTGATCGCGGCGCGCAGCATGTCGCCGGTCGAGATTTGCGGAATGTTATATTTTTCCTTGATGAAATTAGCCTGGGTGCCTTTGCCGGCTCCTGGTGCTCCTAAAAGAATAAGACGCATGAAAAATTCCTAAAACAGATATGGATGTGGGTTAGTTGGTATTGGATCGTACGAAACTTACCACAAAACTTCGTCTCAACGCCAATTTGTGACGGTTTGAACCGTTCTTAGCTGGCGAAACCGGGGTGCGGAGAGATATTCCGTATGAATATCGCACCGTTGTCTTCGTTATATCAGTTGTTACTGACTGCTGGCTGACGTGTTGTTTGATACAAATCAATAGAACTGCCGGACGCGGGCCAGGTCTTCCGGCGTGTCCACCCCGGCCGCCGGGGCCGAATCGGTCACGTGGACCGCGATGGGATAGCCGTGCCACAGCACGCGCAACTGTTCCAGTGCTTCGATCGATTCCAGCGGCGACACCTCCAGCGCCGGATAGGCTTGCAGGAAGTCGTTGCGGTAGGCGTACAGTCCGATGTGGCGGAGCGGTACGTAACCGTCCGGCAGCGTGGATTTAGACTGCGCGAAAGCGTCGCGGTTCCAGGGTATGGTCGCGCGCGAAAAATAAAGCGCCCTGCCGGCCTTGTCCAGCACCACCTTGACCACGTTCGGGTTGAAGGCGTCGGCGGCGTCGTGCAGCGGGTGGGCGCAAGTGGACATGGGGACGTCGGCGCCGATGCGCGCGGCGGCCGCCTGCAGCAGCGCCGGGTCGATCAGCGGCTCGTCGCCCTGCAGGTTGACGACCACGGCGTCCGCCGGCAGGTTGAGCGCGCGCGCCACTTCGGCGATGCGGTCGGTGCCGGACGGATGGTCGGCGCGGGTCATGCACACTTCCACGCCGTGCTGTGCGCAGGCGACGCGGATGTCCTCGTGGTCGGTGGCGACGATGATGCGGGCCGCGCCCGACTGCTGCGCGCGCTCCGCTACGCGCACCACCATGGGCTTGCCGCCCAAGTCGGCCAGCGGCTTGTTCGGCAGGCGGGTCGAGGCCAGGCGGGCCGGGATGATGACGATGAAGGACACCAGCTAGTCCGCCTTGTCCTGCAGCGTGCGCGCCTCATCGGCCCACATGATGGGGATGCCGTCGCGGATCGGGAAGGCCAGGCGGTCGCCCTTGCAAATCATTTCCTGGGCTTTTTTATCGTACTCCAGGGGGCCTTTGCAGACCGGGCATACCAGGATATCAAGCAATCGAGCGTCCACGACATTTCTCCACAATTTGGTCGGCCAGCGCGCCGTCGAGGTGCGCCGTCACCGGGACGACCCATAGTCGCGGGTCGTCTCTGAGTTCTTCAATTTGCGCACATTTTACTGCATCCTTCTCTGTCATCAAGATCAGGTCGGCGTCGAGCGCGTCAAACGGGCGGTCCTGGAAGTCGTGATGGTCGGGCAAAGGCAGTTCCGTGATGCGCAGGCCGGCGGCCTTCAGCATGCCGAAGAAGCGCGCCGGATTGCCGATGCCGGCGGCGGCAGCCACGCGCAGGCCGGCGCGGTTGCTCGCTTCGGCCAGCTCGGCGAACGTGCGGCGCTGGCCGCGGTCGCGCAGTTGCTCGGCGTGCGCGCCGGCCAGCGTCATCTGGATGGGCGCCGCGCCGGCCGCGCCGACGGAGCGCGCCAGCTCGTCGGTCAGCACCGGCGTGTTGACGACGGTGAAGTCGCGCCAGCGCGATACCGGCTCGCGCAGCGGGCCGGCCGGCAGCAGCCAGCCATTGCCGGCGCCGCGCCCGTCGAACAGGATGATCTCCACGTCGCGCTGCAGGGCGTAGTGCTGCAGGCCATCGTCGGTCAGCAGGATGTCCACCCCGGGATGGGCGGCCAGCAGCGCGCGGCCGGTGGCGGCGCGGTCGCGGCCCACCATCACCGGGCAGCCGGTGCGCTGCTTGATCAACAGCGGCTCGTCGCCGACCTGCGCCGGCGTGGATGCGGCGCTGACTTCGCGCACACTGCCGCCGTCGCCGCCGTGGCCGCGCGAGATCACGCCCGGCGTCATGCCGGCCGCCTGCAGCGCTTGCACCAGCCAGATGGTCAGCGGCGTCTTGCCGGTGCCGCCGATGTAGATATTCCCCACCACCACCACCGGCACCGGCAGCCGCGAGGACTTCAGCACGCCGACACGAAACAAGGCAGCCCGCAGGCCGCTGAGCGCGCGGAACAGCAGCGATACCGGCCACAAGGCGCAAGCAAGCGGGCCGCGCCGCAGCCAGTTGCGCGTCAGCGTGGCTTCCAGCGCCGACGATTTGGTGGGAGAGGTGGACACTTATTTCGCGGTGCTGGTCTGCGCGGCGAAAGTCAGCTTTTCATAGCCGGCGATGCGCGCCGCCTCCATCACATTGATGACCATCTGGTGCATCGCGAACTGGTCGGCGTTGACGATCACCACCGGCGACTTGCCGGCCGCGCCGCCCTTGTCGGCGGCGGCCTTCATGGCCTGCGCGAAGCCGGCCACGTCATGGAACGACACCGGCTCGCCGTTGATCGTGTAGTTGCCCTTGGCGTCCACCGTCACGTCCAGCTCGAACGGCTTGTCGGCCGCCTTCTGCGCGTCGGCGGTCGGCAGCGTGATCTGCAGTTCGGTGAACTTGCTGTAGGTGGTGGTCACCATCAGGAAGATCAGGATCACCAGCAGCACGTCGATGAACGGGATCAGGTTGATCTCGGGGTCTTCGCGATGCCGGCCTTTGCGGAAGTTCATGCGGCGTCCTTACTTGCGCTTGCAGTGCACGATATCGACAAACTTCACCGCCTGCTGCTCCATCTCGATGATGAAGCTGTCCACCAGCGCGCGGAAGTGGCGATAGAAAACCAGCGTCGGCATCGCGATCGCCAGGCCGAAGCCGGTGTTGTACAAGGCCACCGAGATACCGTGCGCCAGCTGCGTCGGATTGGAACCGGTCGCGTTCTGCGCGCCGAAAATCTCGATCATGCCGACCACCGTGCCGAACAAGCCCATCAGCGGCGCCAGCGTCGCGATGGTGCCCAGCGTGGTCAGGAAGCGCTCCAGCGTATGCGCCACACCGCTGCCGGCCTCCTCGATGGATTCCTTCATCACCTCGCGCGGCGAATCGATGTTGCGCAGCGCGGCCGACAGCACCACGCCCAGCGGCGAACTTTTTTCCAGCTTGTCGATGACGTCCGGCGTGATATTGCCGCCGCGGTAGACCTGCACCACTTCATCGAGCAGCTTTTTCGGCAGGATCTTGCTGCGGCGCAGATAGAGCAAGCGTTCGATGATCAGCGCGGTCGCGACGATCGATGCGACCAACAACAACCAGATAGGCCAACCGGCGGCTTGTAATATGGCGAGCAAAAGGGACTCCTGTCTAGATAAACACCCGAAGGCGCAATGTATCTTGTTGGGCCGTCCACGGCAAGTGGCGGATGACAGGCGGAACGCTCCCGCCCAGGCGCCGCCGGAGTTCTGCACATTTTCTGTGGACAATTATGTGTGCAATGACCAGCATGACAACGCAAGCCTTTGATTTCAAAGAATAAAGTCTCAAAGCTCAAAAATAGCGCAGCTGAAGCGTTCGGGCCCACTTTTTGCCCAGCAAAAGTTGTGCCCAGTTATGCCCATATTCTGTTGATAAGATTGTGAGCAAGGCACTCAACCCTCCCCCAAGTGCTTGATTTCAATCAATTTTATTTCCGTGCGTAAAAATCTGGCATATGACCCCATATGGCTGGCAAACGGCGCATTCAGCCACCAAAAGTGGCTCGACGGAGCTGGATGTGGAGTTCTGCACAAAAAATGTGGATAAGATTGTTAGCAAGGCTCCCCACTCCCCACAAAGCCCTTGATTTATAAGGCTATTTTTTCCATGCGTAAAAATAACGCAGGCAAAACCGGCCAAAATTGCGTTTCTGGCGGGCTGGTACGGTTGTGGACTTCTGCACACTTAATGTGGATAAGATTGTGAGCAACGCCTCCCACATGGTGAAAGATCGTTGATTTATAAGGGAATTTTTGCCGTGAGTAAAAACCGTGCAAGGCATCTGTTTTAACCACTTTTCATAGCTAAAACCGGGTTTTCCACCGGCTTGCGCAAGTCGGCTATCGATAATGCCCGGCTATCGCAGCAAAGCAGTCACTTCTGCACATTTTATGTGGATAAGATTGTGAGCAAGGCAGTACAGCATGATCAAAGCCATTGATTTATATCGTTTTTATTGCCCTGCGCAAAAATGAAGCAGGCGATTTTTTATCCCCACCCCGGCGGCTCGACCATGCGGACGACGCCAGCCCCCTCATTCACAGCCATACGGCGCCTGGGGGCAAGTCGGGAGTTTTGCACATCTTCTGTGGATAAAAGTGTGCGTAATACCATGCATCACTACCTAAGCCTTTGATTTATCTCAATATACTTGCTTTGCGTAAATTTTAGGCATGGCAAAATAAACAAGAAGAAAATAGCTATCGCTCACAAAAGTTCCGCACATCTTTTGTGGATAACTTTGTGCGTAACTGCCGGTGGCCATGCCAAAGTGCTTGATCCATAAGGGTTTTTCCTCGTTGCACGCAAATACGGCAGAAATGTTTACCCTTTAAAATCATATACCTACCTATAATACCTACCGCTTTAGATGCTCTATGACCGCTGTGTGACTGAAATCGCAAAGTGTGGATAGTTTCCTTTATTGAAACCTATGAACTTCGACGACCACAACGCCCCCGCCCCAGCCGCCGCCCCCGTGATGACCGTTACCGCGCTCAACCAGGCTGTTGCGCGTTTGTTAGAACGGACCTTCCCGCTCACGTGGATTTCCGGCGAGGTGTCCAATTTCACCAAGGCCAGTTCCGGCCACTGGTACTTCACGCTCAAGGACGACGCGGCCCAGGTGCGCGCCGTGATGTTCCGCGGCCGCGCCCAATATGCCGGCTTCATTCCGCGCGAGGGCGACAAGGTCGAGGTGCGGGCGCTGGTCACGCTGTACGGCGCGCGCGGCGATTACCAGATCAACGTGGAGGCGATACGCCGCGCCGGCGTCGGCTCGTTGTTCGAGGCCTTCCAGCGGCTCAAGGAGAAGCTGGACGCGGCCGGCCTGTTCCACCCGGAGCGCAAGCGCGCCTTGCCGCTGTTCCCGCGCACCGTGGGCATCGTCACCAGCCCGCAGGCGGCGGCGCTGCGCGACGTGCTGACCGCGCTGAAACGGCGCGCGCCGCATGTGCATATCGTGCTGTACCCGACGCCGGTGCAGGGCCAGGGCGCGGGCGAGAAGATCGCCGCCGCCATCGATGCCGCCTCGCTGCGCAACGATTGCGATGTGCTGATCGTCTGCCGTGGCGGCGGCAGCATCGAGGACCTGTGGTCGTTCAACGACGAGGACGTGGCCTACGCCGTGGCCAACTGCCGCATGCCGGTGATCTCCGGCGTCGGCCACGAGACCGACTTCACGATCTGCGACTTCGCCGCCGACCTGCGCGCCGCCACGCCGACCGCCGCCGCCGAACTGGCCGTCACGCCGCGCGCCGACTGGATGGCGTCCCTGCGCGCCGACGTGGTCGACCTGCGGCGCGCGATGCGGCGCAGCGTCGGCGAAGCGGCGCAGACACTGGACAATTACACGCGGCGCCTGCTCAATCCAAGTGCGCAGATCCGCCAGCAGCGCCTCAAGCTGCTGGCGCTGTCCACCGCGATGACGCACGCGAACCGCGCCCCGCTGTCGCAGGCGCGCTTTCAGCTGGACCGCCTGAGCGGACGCCTCGGCGCGCGCAAGCCGGATGTGACGGCGGCGCGCTCGCGGCTGTCGGACTTCCTGCACCGGGTGACGATGAGCGTCTCCACGCAGCTCGCGCAGCGGCGCGACGCGCTGGCCGCGCTGTCGTCGCAGCTGGAGCTGCTCAATCCTCAGCGCACGCTGGAACGCGGCTATGCCATCGTCACCGACGAACAAGGCGCCATCGTCCGCGCGCCGGCGCAACTGAAGCCACGCAGCACGCTCAATGTGCGCCTGGCCGAAGGCAGCGCGCAGGTGGACGTCGAAGCGGTGCGGCCGGTCAGTCACACCCCGGACTGAGCACCGGATGCGCGCGCATTCCAGGCGCGCGCAACTCCGGGCGGTCGTACGGGATATACCCCATCCAGAACCAGGGCAGGCAGGTCCGCCCGAACAGGTATTCCACCGCAGGCAGGAACAGGCGGTCGGCGTTGGAGCTGTTGCTCAACATGACAACACCGCTTTGCGGGCGCAGGAAGCCGAGCGCGAAGTTGTTGGTGCCGTCATCGTTGCCCTCCTTGAAGAACGCAGGTCCGAGCGGCGATTCATACACCGGCCAGCCCAGGCCCGCCGACAAACCGATGCCGCGATACGCGTCCGTCTCGCCCGGCCAGTGCGACGGGAACTGCTGCGGCGAGACGATCGCCATCTGCGGCGACAGCATCTCCGCGCGCGCCGCGGCCGACAAGCCATCGCCGCGCAACACCCCGGCCATGAAGCTGGCGTAGTCGTCGAGCGTGGTGTCCATCGATCCCGCCGCGCGGGCCCTGCTGCGGCGCTTGTGGGCGATGACCGCGCCGTCGCCGCCGTATTGCACAACCTCGCGGCCGGCGAAATCGTCGCGCCACACCATGCTGGTATCGCGCATGCCGAAGCGCTCGAACACGCGTTGCCGCATCAACGTTTCCAGCGGCACGCCGGTCCGTTCCTCGACAACGATTTGCAGGATCTGCATACCCTCGCCCGAATACACGTAGCGGCTGCCCGGCGGGTACTTGAAATCGAGCTTGCGGTTCTCGTTGATGAAGCGCCAGTTCAGCAGGCCGCTGGTATGCGACAGCAGCATGCGCGGCGTCAGCAGCCGCCAGCGCGGGTCGTCGCGCAAATCGGCAAAGGCGGGATAGTCGGGCAGCGGCTTGTCCAACAGCGTGGGCAGCGGCGCATCGAGCGTCAACACCCGCTCGTCCACCAACTGCATCACCATGTAGGCGAATGCCGCCTTGGTCAGCGAGGCGCCGTACATGATGCTGTCGGTGCGCAGCGGCCGCGCCGCCGCCACGTCGGCATAGCCGTAGGCGTGGCGGGACACCACCTGTCCATGGTCGATGATCGCCAGCGCAAGTCCCGGCACCTTGGCGGCCGCCATCAAGCGCTGCATTTCGATGTCGACGGTAGGGCCGCGCTGGGACCCGGCGGCGCAACCCGCCAGCAGCAATGCGGCAAGAATAATCGGCGATGTGATCCTCATGGCTCGATTGTAAATCCGGGATGCTTGTGGCGTGGTTGTATTTATGATATTTTTTGCACCCTATTACGATGCTCGCGCGGATATGAAAAAATCGTTTAGCTGGTTTCACCTGATGTGCGCGGCGCTGCTGCCACTCGGCGCCCATGCCGCAACGGTGGATGTCGACATCAAACTGGTCTCCGCCGACGCGCTGGAAGTGAGCTTCGCGCTGCCCGAGCATTGCACCGCCCTCGCCTTCCTCAAGGATGAACGCGGCGGCCAGGAGATCCGCGCCGCGTGGCAGAAGCAGAACGACTGCGCGCTTCCCGAAGGCGACCAGCTGAAAAGCGCCGGCGCCTGCACCGCGCGCTTCCGCGTGCCGGCCACGATGCAGAAGATCAGCGGCTATCCCGGTTCCTTCCCCGCGCCCGGCGGCATGTACGTCCACAGCTCCAACTACGCGCTGGCGGACAGCTGCGGACCCGTGACCTACCGCTACCACGCGGCGGACATCGTCATGGACGGCCGCCGTTACCGCGACGTCGCAACCGCCCCTGCGGCCACCGGCGGCGACACGCCCGCCATGCTGATGCTGGCGCCGCAGGCCAACGCCTCGCTGGATTACTTCGATCCGCGCCTGTCGGCGGCGACGGTCGCGCAGATTCGCGAAGTGGCCGATGGCACGATCGCCTACCTGAGCAAGCAGCTGCCGCTGGCGGTCGTCAACCGTCCCGTGATCGCGGCCATCGCGGCCAGCGAGCCAGGCGGCCCGAATGTCGGCGGCGACGCCGGCAACATCCTGCGGCTGACGCTGTTCAATTGGCCGCAGGCGCCCGGGCCGGAAGAGAGAACAAAATTGACGTTGCTGGTCTCCCACGAATTCAGCCACCGCTTCCAGCTGCGCGACGCGGTCGATGTCTATCCCGATGCGCGCCTGGTCAACGAAGGCGGCGCCGAGTTCCTGCGCTGGCTCACGTCGGTGCAGCAGGGTTGGCTCACGCGCCCGGAGGCGGCAGCGCAACTGGACAAGGCGCTGGCCGAATGCATGCTGTACACCGAAGGTAAAAGCTGGCGCGCGCTGACGCCGCGCCAGATCGGCAGCCAGCGGCTTGAATACCTGTGCGGCCTGCCGGCCTATGTCTACAGCTTGGCGGCGCGCCAGGGCGCGGGCAGCGCGCTGTCGCGCTTCGACAGCTTCTATCACCAGCTGCGCCAGGGCCGGGGGCCGGACTTCGCGCAGGCGCTGGAATGCGGCGATACGGCGAACTGCAAGGCGCAGGTGCTGCCGGCGCTGCTGTCGTCCGGCGCCACCATGGAACAGCAGTGGAACGACGTGCTGCCCAAGACCGGGCTGGCGACCTTGCGTCCACCGAGCCAGGCGCTGCGCGACCGGATGGTATTACGCGCCGTGGTCAAACTGATGACCGACGATTGCGCGGGCCGCAGCGGAACCACCGAAACGCCGGAGGGCATCATCCTGGACGGCATGAAGGTCTGCAAATCCATCCATCAGGACAGCTACGCGACCAGCATCGAAGGCCATCCGGTGTTCGGCGACGCCGCCACCGGCCCGGCGATGACCAGCGCCTGCCAGACGCGCCACGAAGTATCGTTCGGTCTGAAAGACGGCGGCAAGCTGGTGGTTCCGTGCCAGGCGCCATATCAATTCCGTTCCGCGTTCTATGCGATCGACATCGATAAGGCGCTGACGCGGTTGATGCGCGAATAGCGGGCCGTCAGCCCGCCGGCACGTTCAAGGCTTGAACGTGCGCGCCTCCAGTGCGACATTGACGCTGGCCGCATCTGCATCCGCCGCGCTGCGCGCCAGCAGCACCTTGTAGCTGCCCTTGGCGATGCGCCAGCTCTTGCTGCCGCTGTCGTACATCGCCAGCAGGCGCGGGTCGACGGTCACGCTGACTTCGCGGCTTTCGCCCGGCGCCAGTTCGACCTTGTCCCAGCCGGCCAGGCGCTTGGGTGCTTCCCACTTCGCACCCTGCGGCGCCACATACAGCTGCGGCACGTCCTTGCCCTTCACCGTACCGGTGTTGGTCACCTTGAAGCGCAACTGCAGCTTGCCGTCCTTCTGGCTCGCGGCCAGGCCGGAGTAAGCGAACTGCGTGTACGACAGGCCGTGGCCGAACGGGAACAGCGGCTTTAGTCCTTTCAGGTCGAACCACTTGTAGCCGACCGCCGCGCCTTCGTGATAGTTCACGTCGAAGCGCTTACTCTCGTCCTTCGGATCGCCATCGAGCACAGGTCGTGGCAACTGGCTTGCCGACATTGGGAAGGTCGCAGGCAAGCGGCCCGACGGATTGACCTCGCCGAACAGCACGCGGGCGATGGCCTCGCCGCCACTCGTGCCGGCATACCACGCCTGCATCACGGCGGCGGTCTGCCCCAGCCACGGCATCAGCACGGGGCCGCCGGTCTCCAGCACCACCACCGTCTTCGGATTGGCCTTGGCCACCGCGGAGATCAGCGCATCCTGATTGTCCGGCAGCGACAGCGAGACGGCATCGACCGATTCGCCCACCCACTGCTGCGCGAACACCAGCACCACATCGGCATCGGCCGCCGCGCGGGCTGCTGCCGCAGCATCCACGCCATCGTGATAGACCACGCTGGCGCCCGGCGCGCGCGCCTGGATCGCCTTCAACGGCGACGACGGATGATAGACCACCGGCCCAGGCCAGGTGGCCGGCCCGATGCCGGTGACGGCGCTGCCGCCCGCCGGATACACCAGCGACGATCCGCCGCCGGCCAGCACGCCCACGTCCGCGTGCGCGCTGATGACAACGATCTTTTTCGCGCCGGCCTTCAACGGCAGCACGCCGCCGGCGTTCTTCAGCAGGACCATGCCATCCTCGGCATCGGTGCGGCTGACCACACCGTGCGCGGCGAAGTCGATCGCCCCGCCTTCGGCCACCGGATGATCAACCACGCCCTTGTCGAACATGGCCCGCAGGATGCGGAACACCATATTGTCCAGGCGCGCCTGCGGCACATGGCCGTTGGCGACCGCCTCCTCCAGCGCCACGCCGAAATACGCGCTCCTGTCGAACTCCCAGGCCGATTCCTGATCGAGGCCGTTGTTGGCGGCGGCCACGGTGCTGTGCACCGCGCCCCAGTCGGACATCACATAGCCCTTGTAGCCCCAGTCCTTCTTCAGCACCTGGTTGAGCAGGTAGTCGCTCTCGCAGGCGTAGGCGCCGTTCAGGCGGTTGTAGGCGCACATGACGGAGCCGGGGTCGGACTGCTCCAGCACCATCTGGAATGCCAGCAGATCGGACATGCGGTTGTCGGCGTCGCCGATGCGGGCGTCGAGGATGAAGCGGCCCGTCTCCTGGTCGTTGACGGCGAAGTGCTTCATCGTCGCGATCACGTGATTCGATTGGATGCCCTTGATCTGCTGCGCCACCATGGTGGCGGCCAGCAGCGGGTCTTCACCTGCGTATTCGAAATTGCGGCCGTTGCGCGGTTCGCGCAGCAGGTTCACGCCGCCGGCCAGCATCACGTTGAAGCCGGAGGCGCGCGCCTCGGCGCCTATCATCGCGCCGCCGTTGTAGGCCAGCTTGCGGTCCCAGGTGGCGGCGGTGGCCAGGCCGGATGGCAGCGAGGTGCGCTCGCGCGGCGTCTTGGTGGCCTGCGAGGCGACGCCCAAACCGGCGTCGGTCTCGAACAAGGCCGGCAGGCCGAGGCGCGGCGTGCCGGGAATATAGCCCGCCGAGAAAGGCAGCGCGGCGGGATTGCGTTTCTTGTCGCGGAAGTCGGAGCCGAACCAGCCCATCACCCAGTCCAATTTCTCCCGCTGCGTCATGGCCTGCAGCGCCAGTGTCGCGCGGCGGTCGGCGTCGAGTTTGACGTCCATCCACGGACGTTCGGTGACGGCCGCTTCGGCCGCGTAGGCCGGCAGCGAGGTGGCCAGCACCACCACGGTGGAAGCGATCGCCGTCAGGGCGGCGGCCAGCGCGATGGCCAACGGGCGCAGATTCAATTCTGAATTCAAGATATCTCCTTCTGTAAAAACAGGCGGCGGCGAACCGCCGCCTGCCGTGCCACATGCGTGTTAGTAGTTGATGCCCAGTCGTCCGCCCACGGTGCGCGGCTCGATGTAGCCGGCCTGCATCTGGCCGCCGGTCGCCGCGCCGCCCCAGGTTTTGGCCCAGGTGTCGGTCACGTTGCGCACGTAGCCTTCCACGTACCACTTGTCATCCGGGCTGGCCAGCTTGAGCGAGACATCGCCCTTGGCATAACCCTTCTGCGACAGGCCGATGTGCGGATCATCGAAGTTGAGCAGGTCGAAGTAGATCTTGCTCTGGTAGCGCATGCCGCCCCACGCGGTCAGCTTGTAGCCGCTGTCGAGCGGGAAGTCCTGCGACATGTTCAGGCCGAAGGTGTATTTCGGCGCGTTCGGCAGCGTGTTGCCTTCGAGGTTGCGCGCGCGGCGGCCGCGCAGGCGCGCTTCCGGTCCGCTGTACACCTCGGGGCACTTCGACACCGAGTTGAACTCGACGCGCTCGTTGCACAGGTAGCCGTCGTTGTAGGAATCATAGTCGTGGATGGTCGGCTTGATGTAGCTGGCGAAGCCGCCGATCTTGGCGCCCGCCCACGGCTTGTAGTCCCACTCGATTTCCAGGCCGGGGATGTTGACCTTGGCCACGTTGACGGTCTGCCAGCCGTGCTGGATGTCGCACGCCGGATCGGAGGTGCATGGGCTCTTCGGTATGACCTGCGCGAAGAAGTTATCGCCGGTGATCTGCATGTCCTTGTAGCGCTGGAAGAAGGCTACCACGGACAGGCCCAGGCGGTTCTCCAGCAGCTTGGCCTTGTAGCCCAACTCGAAGTTGATGACGGTCTCCGGGCCGTACGGCGTGTACGAGATATTCGGCGATGGGCCGTTCACGCACTGCATGCCGCCGCACAGGTCGTGCTTGTCGCCGAAGCCGCCGGACTTGTAGCCGGTCGAGACCGAGCCGTACGCCATCTCCTGCGCATTGATCTGCTTGTTCAAGCCCAGGCGCCACGTGAACTTGCGCCAGCTGTCGGCGTGGTCGTTCGGGGTCGGCGCGCCGAAGCCGAGCAAGGCTTGCGGACCGTTGTTCGGGCCCATCGCCGTGGTCAGGTCGTTGCCGTTGTGCGGACGCCAACCCGGCGAGCCAGGCACGCCGGGGTTGTACAAGCCGAGGTAGTAGGCGTTCGGGTAATTGCCGCCCCAGCTGTCGCCGCCGTAATTCAGGCCGCCCTTGTCGGACTTGCTGTCGCGGCTGAAGCGGCCGCCGACCGTGCCGGTCCAGGTCGGTGCGAAGGTCCAGTCGGCCTGCGCGAAGGCGGCCTTGGCGTCGATCTCGCGGTCCGGCTGCGCGTAGTACTGCGAGATCGGCGCGCCGTACGGGCCATAGACCAGCGTCTCCTGCGAGAAGTTGATCTGGTTTTTCTCGTGCATCCAGAACAGGCCGGCGACGTATTTGACCGCGCCGAAATTCTGCTTCAGCTGCAGCTCGTTGACGGTGGACTTGTAGCGCGAATCGTGGGTGCGGGTGGCGTTGTCCTTGACCGGCCACGTGCCCCAGTTGCCGCCCGATTGCAGCGGCAGGCTGACCTCGACCTGGAACGGCAGCGGATGGAAGCCGTTGTCGTCGTCGTGCACCTGGCTGCGCTGCTGGTCGGCCCAGGCGAAGCCATAGTCCAGCGTGGTGTTGGCGTTGACGTTCCAGGTGGCCTGCGAGCGCACGGTGTTGATCGTCATGTCGGTCTGGCCCGGCACGTTGATCAGCACGTCCCACTGGCCGCGCGTGCAGGCGTAGCGGGTGCCGGCGCCCTGGTCGCAGTCGCGCACGTTGACGTAGCCGGCGCCGTTGTTCTGGAACTTCTCGCCCGTCAGCAGCCACTCGACATCGCGGCCGAACTTCATGCGCGCGGCCAGGCGGCCGGCCCACTCGTCCTGGTTGTTGTACGCGTGCGCCGCGTCCACCTTGGTGTTGTAGCGCTGGTCCACCAGCGGCGTGCCGGGCGGGAAGACCGAGGCGAAGCCCTTGTCGGTGTAGCCGGTGAAGTCCTGCAGCTGGTTCAGGCGGCTGTCCTTCTTGACCTTCATGAACGTCGCGCGCAGGGCCAGCCAGTCGTTGACGGCGATGTTCTGGATCATGTTGAGCTGCTTCATGTGCAGGCTGCCCATCTCGTACGAGCTGCTGCCGTAGGTGCTGCCGAACTCCGGCTTGGCCGGGATGATGTTGATGCTGCCGGCGGTGGAGTTGCGGCCGAACAGCGTGCCCTGCGGGCCGCGCAGCACCTCGACCTGCTCCAGATCGAACATCAGCGCCTGCGCGCCCTGCGGACGCGGCGAGTACAGCCCCGCCACGTGCAGGCCGGCCGACGGGTCGCCGATCTCGGTGAAGTTGGTGGCGCTGATGCCGCGGATGGTGATCTGCACCGCCGAGTCGTTGGCCTCGGTCATCTGCACGTTGGGCAGCTCGCCGGAGATGCCCTTGAGGGTGGTGATGCCCTGGCGGGTCAGCTTGTCCTGCGTGAAGGCGGTCACCGCCAGCGGGGTTTTCAGCAGCGAGGTGGAGTAGCGGGTCGCCGTCACCTTCACTTCGGGGATGCCGTCCTTGTCGACATCGGTGCCGACCACCTTGGGTGCGGCGTCGGCGGCGTCGGCCGGTGCGGCGTAGGCGTGTTGGACGGCCAGATTGAAGGCGCTGGCTATTGCCAGGCTCATTATTGTTTTCTTCGTCATCGCGTGCAAAATAGGTCTCCTGTTTATTATTGTAAAAAAGCCGGCCCCCATATCGAGGCCGGCAACTTCGCGGCGGGCGAAGCGATGAACTTTTACTGCTTCCTGCTTACTGCTCGATCAACTTGAACGATTGCGCCGGCGTGCCGTTGCAGTCCCATACCTGCAAGCGCGCGCCGTTCGAGGTGGAGGCGCCCGGCACGTCGAGGCACTTGCCGCTGGCCCGGCCGACGAACTTGTAATGGCCGTCGCCCTGGTCCACCGCCTGCCATTGCTGGTTGCTGCCGCCGCCGTAGGTCCACAGCTGGACCGCCGAGCCGTTGGCCGTGCCCCAGCCGGCCACGTCCCACGCCAGCGCCGGCGCCTGCCGGCTGCTCACGCGGTAGTTGCCGCTGTCGGTGGGCGTGAACTGCCACTGCTGGTTGGCCGCGCCACGGCTGTCGCAGGCCCATTGCTGGACCACGGCGCCGTTGCTGGTCGCGTATTCGGCGTCGTCGACGCAGGAGCCGCTGTTCTTGTTGACCACGGCGTACCACTTGCTGGGGTCGATGCCGGCGACCGGGTCGGTGTGGAACTGCACGTCGAAGTTGCTGCTGCCGAAGCCGGCGCCGTTGCGCCAGATCTCGGTGCCGGCCTCGACGTCCAGCAGCCACCAGTTGCTGTCGACCGCCTTGCGGGCGACCGAGTCGCGGAAGAACGGCACCAGGTCGAAGTTGACCTCGTTCACCGGCGAGGTGGCGACATAGGAGACGATGTTCCAGCGCGGCCAGCCATTCGGCGTGTTCCAGGCGGTCCACACATCCCAGTTCATGCCGTTGAGGTTGACGTTACCGGTCTTGCTGCCGGCCGGCTGCGGCGTGCCGTTGTGATTGATCCAGATCATGATCTCGGCGCCGTCCGGCTGGCCGCTGGCCGGCGCCTCCCTCGTGCTGTTGAACCAGATGTCGTAGGCCACGTCCCAGCCGCCGGCCGCGCCGGGCGTGGTGCGCCAGCGGGTCGGCGCGTAGGTCAGCGCCTTTTGCTGGATGGGCAGGCCGCTGTCCTTGGTGCACGAGCCCCAGTGGCAGCCCTTGTAGATGGCCGGATAGGCGGCCGGCGTGCTGTCGGGCGAGGACGGCGCGGAGCTCAAACTCCATTCGCCGGTGTCCTGGTTGACGTTGATGCACTGGGAACCGGTGGCCTTGTCGTTCCAGTAGTTGGTGATGACGGTGTAGGTCTCGCCCAGCACCGGGTACGAGGCGTAACGCTCGCAGCTCGACGCGGCCATGCCGGGTGCGCTGTAGGCCAGCGTGACGGCGGCCGCGAGCGAGAGTTTCAATAGTCTGATTGCTGTCATTGCTTAGTCTCCATAGTTATTTTTAAGAGATCTCCCGTGTGCGATACCAAAAACAACATTGCACACAGATAAAGCATAGTCAGATTGCCAGCCCTCCACCCGTTCAAAGTTGCGCAGCCTTCGGAGTGTCTTTTCAACCACAGCACATGTAACGGTGCTGGTATTGCTGAAAAGAGATGACTATGATGGAAACGTTTCACTTGTCTTTTTATATTAACAGCATTTCCCGTTTTATAACCAGCAGCACGGAGCAAGTACCATGCACATGCCATCCCCGACATCCCGTCCGCTGGAGCACCGGCTCAACCAGGTGCTGGACTATATCGACGGGCATCTGGGCCAGAACCTCAACCTCGACTGCCTGGCCGCGCAGGCGCATCTGTCGCGCTACCACTTCCTGCGCCGCTTCCAGCAATGGAGCGCCGAGGCGCCGCACGCCTACGTGCGCCGGCGCCGGCTGGAGACCGGCGCCTCGCAGCTGCTGTACTCGTCCGACTCGGTGGCCGCGATCGCGCAGAACTGCGGCTTCGACACCGCCGACGGCTTCGCCCGCGCCTTCCGCCAGCACTTCGGCCTGTCGCCGTCGCGCTGGCGCGACCGGCAGCGCGGCATGGCGGCAGCCAGCAGCCAGGGCCCGGTGGCGGGCCAGAACGGGCCGGTTCGCATCGTCCGCCTGCCGACCGCGCGCGTGGCCTACACGCGCCACTTCGGCCCCTACGATGAGGACAGCGCGGCGCAGTGGTCGCAGCTCGACGCCTGGTGCCGCCAGCACAACCTGCCGCCGTCGCCGCGCTTCGGCATGGGGCTGGACGATCCCGACATCACGGCGCCGGAGAGGTGCCGCTACGATGTCTGCGTGGAGGTGCCGGGGGATTTCGTGGCGCCGGCCGGCATGCCGATCAAGACCATCGCCGGCGGCGCGCACGCGGTGCTGCGCTTCATCGGTCCGCGCGTGTTGAGCAAGGATGCGTGGCACCGCCTGCTGCGCGACGGCGTGCTGTATGGTCGCTACAAGGCGGCGGCCCGCCCCTGCTTCGAGCGCTACGAATCGAATCGCCTGGACGCCTGCGTGGAGGCGCAGGATTGCGAGTTATGCCTGCCGCTGGAGCCGCAGATGGCGCTGTGAGTTGGCGCTGCGATCAGCCGGCAGACAGCATGGCCGACATGCCGATCAGCGTGGGATATTGTTCGGTGATGACGAAGGTGGGGATGTGCGCCAGGTAATCGGAGAAGCGCCCCTTGTGCTCGAAGCGCGCACGGAAGCCGGAGCGCTCGAAGAACTCGCTCATCTGCGGCACGATGCGCCCGCCGATGTAGATGCCGCCCTTGGCGCCCAGGGTCAGCGCGACGTTGCCGGCCACGGTGCCGAGCATGTCGCAGAAGGCGTCCAGCGTCTCCTCGCACACGGGGCACAGGCGGTGCAGGCCGCGCTCCATGATCTGCGCGGTGTTCAGGTCCTGCGGCTCGATGCGCGCGCGCTCGGCCAGCGCGCGGTACACCAGCGCGATGCCGATGCCCGACACCAGCCGCTCGCTCGACACATGCTCGTGGTAGCGGCGCGCGTAGCGCAGGATGTCGATCTCGCGCTCGTTCATCGGCGCGAAGGTGCTGTGGCCGCCCTCGCTGTCGATGGCGATCCAGCGCTCGCCGGCCGGCACCAGCGCCGACACGCCCAAGCCCGCGTCCGCGCCCACCAGGCCGATGGTGGCGCCGGCGCGCGCGACGCCGCCGCCGATCTGGCGCTTGTGGTCCGGCGCCAGGTAGGGCAAGGCGCTGGCCAGCGCGGTGAAGTCGTTCACCACCACCAGCGATTTCAAACTGAATTGCGAGCACACCGCCTCGATCGAGAACGACCAGTGGTGGTTGGTCATCGTCACCCAGTCGCCGTCGATGGGGTTGGCGATGGCGATGCCGGCGAAGCGCGCCTGGTAGCCGCCCGCCGCCACCGTGGCCGGCTGCGACAGATAGGCCACCAGCGCCGCGCCCAGCGTGGGATAGGCGGCGCAGTCGGTGATCCAAATCGCCTCGATCCGGTTGGGGGCCGTCTCCAGCCCGAAGCTGGCGCTGGTGCCGCCGATGTCGGCCAGCAGGCGCGGGCCGTTTGCGGGGTGCGAAAACGATTCGCGTTGCATGTCTCTTCCTGGTTTCTTGTAGTTTGCCGGCGGCTCGATTATATGTCACATCGCTTATGAAAACGATTTCAAGCGCCTTTTTCATTTAAACCCGTATCCGGATGAAAGTCAATGCGGCATCGGGGGTGGATTTGCCCGGGAGCGCATGAATTTTATGGTAATCTTCGGCGAAAAGGTTTTCACAGAATAACGATCACAACAGGAATTGCCTTGGCAGACGTCCCCCACTCCTCCGGCCCATCAACCCTGATGGACGTAGCACGCCAGGCGGGCGTGTCCCCCAGCACCGTGTCGCGCATCCTCAACGGCACCGCCAAGGTGTCCGACGACAAGCGCCTGGCCGTGCTGGCCGCCATCGACAAGATGAAGTTCGCGCCCAACCAGATGGCGCAGGGCCTGAAAAAAGGCCGCTCGATGACCATCGGCATCGTGGTGCAGGACATCTCCTCCCCCTTCTTCGACGAAACGCTGCGCGGCGTGGACGACGGCCTGAAAGGCACCGGCTACGCCTCGGTGATCGTCAGCGGCCACTGGAACGCCGAGGAGGAGGCCGACCGCATGCGTCTGCTGCTGGCGCGCAAGGTGGACGGCATCATCCTGCTGTCGGGCCGCATGTCGGACCAGGCCGTGCTGGGCTTTTCCAGCCAGCGCCCCATCGTCTCCACCGGCCGCGCCTTGCAGACCCGCAGCGCGCTGGGCTTCAAGCTGGACAACGAGTCGGGCGCCTGCATGGCGGTCCACCACCTGATCGAGCTGGGCCACCGCCGGATCGCCTTCATCTCCGGCCCGGCCAACAACATCGACGCCACCGAGCGCCTGGCCGGCTACACGCGCGCGCTGCGCGAGGCGAATATCGAACTGGACCAGGACCTGATCGTCGAGGGCAACTACCACGAGGCCAGCGGCATGCTGGCGATGAACCGGCTGTTCGACACCCACCAGCAATTCACCGCCGTGTTCGCGGCCAACGACCTGAGCGCGTATGGTGCGCGGCTGGCGCTGTACCGCAAGGGCATCCGCGTGCCGGACGACATCTCGCTGGTCGGCTTCGACGATTTGCCCGGCTCGTCCTATACCACCCCGCCACTAACGACTATACGCCAGCCCTTGTATGACATCGGCCGCATCGCCACCCAGGCGCTGCTGCGCATCATCAACGGCGAGGAAGCACGGGGCGAAGTGCCGCCTTTGGAGCTGATCGTGCGCGAAACCACGCGCCGCGTGCGCTGATCGAGATAGCCACACGGAAATCTGGCCTTTTCTGCACCGATGGCGCAACCGCTTTACAATGACGGACGTTTCGGCAAGAATCACCTCGATTTTTTCACATCGTCAAACCAACACAAGGAAGAACAATGGAACATACCCTGCCACCACTGCCATACGCCATCGACGCCCTGGCGCCGCACATCTCGCAAGAGACGCTGGAATACCACTACGGCAAGCACCATCAAACGTATGTCACCAACCTGAACAACCTGATCAAGGGCACCGAGTTTGAAAACCTGTCCCTGGAAGAGATCGTCAAGAAATCGTCCGGCGGCATCTTCAACAACTCGGCCCAGGTGTGGAACCACACCTTCTACTGGAACGGCCTGACCCCGAACGGCAAAGGCGCACCAAGCGGCGCGCTGGCCGACGCGATCAACGCCAAGTGGGGTTCGTTCGACAAGTTCAAGGAAGAGTTCACCAAGTCGTGTGTGGGCAACTTCGGTTCGAGCTGGACCTGGCTGGTGAAGAAAGCCGACGGTTCGCTGGACATCGTCAACACCTCCAACGCCGCCACCCCGCTGACCACCGACGCCAAAGCGCTGATCACCTGCGACCTGTGGGAACACGCCTACTACATCGACTACCGCAACGCGCGTCCTAAGTATGTAGAGACCTTCTTCAAGCTGGCCAACTGGGACTTCGCAGCAGCCAACTTCGCCTGATTGTAAGCCTGCAGGCCAAGGGGTCAAGTCCGGGACTTGACCCTTTTTTTATTGGAGCTGCAGGGTCTTCACGATCTTGAACTCGCTCTTCTCGCCGGCGCCCGATGCGGTGTTGCGGCTCTCCTTACGAATCGACACCAGGCGGTTGCCCGCCAGCGCGTAGACGCTGGACTCTTCGTTCTTCGCCTCGAAGGTGATGACGATGAAGGCCCGGCCATGCATGCTCTGCGTGATGCGGCTGGCCAGCGGCGTGCCGTCGGCGGCTATCCACACGTGCAGCCGTCCATCGAATTCCTTCACATACTTGCGATCCCGGTCGGCCAGCACGTCGATGCCCTGCGCGAAGGTCAGCATGCGCGCCGGCTTGCCCTGGTAGACGTCGGCCTTCTCGGTCAGGAAGCTGGTCTTCTCCAGCATCTGCGTCAGGCTGCTGGCGGCGGAGATCATGGGCCGCAAATCGGTCGGGCTGAATTCGCGGGCGGCGTTCAAGGTCGGCGTCTTGGCGTTGGGATTGCGGGCGACCGCCGTCGCCTCCGCATCGAGCCTGGCCAGCATGTCGCGGCTATAACTGAGCTGCATGCCGCGCTGGCCGTCCTCGATGCCGACCGCGGCCTGGCCGCTGGTTTCGTCGGCGTCCTTGCCCTCGCCGTTGCGGCGCCAGACGTTCGAATCCAGCGTGGCCTTCAACGGCACCGGCTCCTGCAGGTGCTCCAATGCCGCCTTCAAATCGGCCAGGCCGTCGGCGTGCGCGGCGGCGCCGGCCAGCGCCAGCACCGGGATCAATATCAGTCGTGGCAATCGCATTCGTTCTCCTTTTAAGCGGCGGCGCTCAGGCGGCCGGCGTTCATGGTGACGGTTCTGCCGCAGCGCGCGGCGATCGATAAATCGTGCGTGACCAGCACCAGCGTCGAGCCGCGCTCGCGGTTCAACGCGAACATCAATTCGATCACGGCGGCGCCGGTGGCCGCGTCCAGCGCGCCGGTCGGCTCGTCGGCCAGCAGCAGCGGCGGCTCGCAGACGAAGGCGCGCGCCAGCGCCACCCGCTGCTGCTCGCCGCCGGACATGTACTTCGGATAGTGACGCAGGCGGGCCGACAGGCCGACACGCTCCAGCATGGCCTTCGCCTTCTCGCTCGCGTGCGCCTCGCCGCGCAGCTCCAGCGGCAGCATGACGTTTTCCAGCGCGGTCAGGTGCGGCAGCAGCTGGAACGACTGGAACACAAAGCCCACGTTCTGCTGCCGGAACACGGCGCGGCCGTCCTCGGTAAGCTGGAAGATATCGGTGTTCTCCAGCTCCACCGTGCCGCTGGTCGGCAGGTCCAGGCCCGCCAGTATGCCCAGCAGCGTGGACTTGCCCGAGCCGGACGCGCCGACGATGGCCAGCGTCTCCCCGGCCTGCACCGTCAGGTCGATGTCGTGCAGGATGGTGAGTTCGCCGGTGGCGTCGCTCACGCGCTTGCCGAGGTTTTTCACCGCTATCGCCGGCCGCAGCAGGCTGGCCGCGAGATTCATATTGGTCATTGCTACTCCTAATTTTCCCGAAGACTGAGTAAGGGCGGTTGATTCAACACGTTGCGCAAGCCCGCCCAACCACCGGCCAGCGCGCACAGCGCGCCTGCCAGCAGGCCGGCGATCCACAACCACGGCGACCATTGCCACGCCAGGTGAAAGCTGAAGCGCGCCAGCGCCCAGCTGGCCGCCGTCGCGCCGCCTGCCGCCAGCAAGCCCGCCAGGGCGCCGGTCAGCAGATGCTCTATCCACTGCGCCTGCGACAGCTGCCGGCGCGTGGCGCCCAGCGCGCGCAGCAACGCGGCCTGGCGCTTGCGCGCGTCCAGCGATCCCGCCATCGCAGCGTACAGTACCAGCAATCCGGACATCAGCGTGAACGCGAACAGAAATTCCACCGCCGCGCTGACCTGAGCCAGCGTGTCCTGCACGCGCTGGATGAAGGCGCTGATGTCGAGCACACTCACGTTCGGATAGTCGTGCGCCAGCAGGTACGAGAAGCGCTGGTCGTCCGCCGGCACGTACACGGTGGTCGCCAGCGTGGCCGGCATGGCGGTCATCAGGCCGGGCGCCACTTCGAAGGCGGCGCCCACCTGGTGCGCGCGCCAGTCCACCTTGCGCAGGCTGGTGGCCTTGACGTCCAGCGTCTCGCCGGCCACGTCGAAGCTCAGGCGGTCGCCCAGCTTGATGCCGAGGATTTCGGCGATGCCCTGGTCGACCGATACTTCGGCGGCGGCGTCCTCGTACCAGCGGCCGGCGGTGATGGTGTTGGGCGCTTGCAGCGTATCGGCCTGCTCGATCTCCATTTCGCGCTCGACCATCTCCCTGGCGCGCGGATCGTCCGACTTGGCCGGCTTGCCGTTGATGCCGACCAGCCGTCCACGGCTCAGCACATGCATGCGCGGCTGACCGTAGCGCTTCAGGCGCGCCTCCAGCGCCTGCCGCTGGTCCGGCTCGATGTTGATGATGTAGTGATTCGGTGCGCCGTCCGGCGTAGCCTGGTGCCATGCCGACAGCAGGTCGCCGCGCACCACCGTCAGCAGCAGCAAGGCGGTCAGGCCCAGCGCCAGCGCGACGATCTGCGTCACGCTGGCCGCCGGGCGGCGGCGCATGTCGGTGACGGCGAAGCGCCAGGCCGCATGGTTGAACAGGCCGCGCATCGGCCGCAGCGCGCCCACGCCCAGCCACGCCGCCAGGCCGAATACCAGTCCGCACAGCGCGAACGCGGCGGCCGCGATCAGGCCGAGCATGACGTCGGCGGTCTGCCACACCAGCAGCGCGGTGAACACGCCGGCGCCCAGCGCGTAGCCGGCGATGGTGCGCGCCTGCGGCGCTTCCTGCTCGCGGCGCAGCAGGCGCACCTGCGACACGTTGCGCATCTGGAGCAGCGGCGGCAGCGCAAAGCCCAGCAGCAGCGCCAATCCCGCCACCAGGCCTTGCAGCGCCGGCTGCCAACCGGGTGGCGGCAGGTCGGCGTCCACCAGCTTGCCCAGCCATTCGAGCAGCACGAAGTGGCAGCCGAATCCCAGCAGCACGCCGATGACGCTGCCGGCCACGCCCAGCATCAGGAACTCCAGCAGGTACATGCGGATCTGCTGCGATTGCGTCTGACCCAGGCAGCGCAGCACGGCGCAGGCGTCGAGGTGGCGCTGCACGTAGCGGCGCGCGGCCATCGCCACCGCGATCCCGGCCAGCAGCGCGGACAACAGCCCGACCAGCGACAGGAACTGCCGCACCTGGTCCTGCATGGACTGGCTCTCCTTGCCCGCCGAGGCGAGCGTGCTGATTTCGATGCCCTGCCTGGGCGTTGCGGCGACGCGCGCCTTGACCCATTGCTCGAACGCCGCCACCTGCGCCGGTTCGCCGGCCACCAGCAGGCGGTGCGTGGCGATGGCATGCTGTTGCAGCAGATTGGTGGACATCAGGTCGGCGCTGTTGATCATCGCGCGCGGCGCCAGCGTGAGGAAGGAAGCGGCGGCGTCGGGCTCGGAGGCGATCACGCCGGCCACCGTCAGATTGCGCTCGCCGATGCGCAGCGTGGAACCGGTGCGCAGGTTCAGCGCAGCCGCCAAGGCCGGATCCACCCACACGGTTCCGGGCGCTGGGATGGACGCGGCCACGGCGTCCGGCTGGCCCTCGCGGCGCAGCTTCATGTGGCCGCGCAAAGGATAGGAGTCGCTCACGCTCTTGAGCGCGACCAGCATCGACACGCCCTGCCCGCCCCCGCCGGCGACGGCCATGTTCAGCATCGCGACCGTGTCGGCGCTGCGCAGGCCGCGCCGCCGCGCCTCGGTGCGCAGGTCGGCGGGCAGGGGCTGATCGGACGCCAGCACCAGGTCGGCGGCCAGCACCTGGTTGGCGTTGCGCGCGATGCCGGCGCCCATGCGCGCGGTGAAGAAGTTCACCGACGACAGCGCCGCCACCGACAGCATCAGCGCCGCCAGCAGGAAGCGCAGCTCGCCCGCGCGCCAGTCGCGCCGCAGCATGGATAACGATAGTCTGAACATCTAGCCGGCTTCCAGGATAAAACCGGCAGCTTGCCAAAACCACCGCGTGGCGTCCGCCGGAATGCGACGAAACGCCAGCAGCCGCGATGGTTTGCCAGAATCGACGGCTGGATTGCACGGCACGAAACGGCCGGCATGCCTATAATCGCAGACACCCCACTTCAATTCCGGAGTATCCAGATGACCTACCACGCCTCGCCGCACCGCTACGAAGCGATGCAATACCGCCGCTGCGGCCGCAGCGGCCTGCAACTGCCGCTGATGTCCCTCGGGCTGTGGCACAACTTCGGCGACACCAACTCGCTCGCCTCGCAGCGCGACATGCTGCGCACCGCCTTCGACCTGGGCATCACCCACTTCGACCTGGCCAACAACTACGGGCCGCCGTACGGCTCGGCCGAATCCAATTTCGGCCAGCTGTTCAAGGCCGACTTCCAACCCTACCGCGATGAGCTGATCATCTCCACCAAGGCCGGCTGGGACATGTGGCCCGGCCCTTACGGCCAAGGGGGCGGGTCGCGCAAGTACGTGCTGGCGAGCCTGGATCAGAGCCTGCAGCGCATGGGCCTCGACTACGTCGACATCTTCTACTCGCACCGCTTCGATCCGGACACGCCGCTGGAGGAAACCATGGGCGCGCTGGCGCACGCGGTCCAGCAGGGCAAGGCGCTGTACGTAGGGGTGTCGTCGTATTCGGCGGAGAAGACCGCCGAGGCGGCGCGCCTGCTGGCCGAGTGGAAGGTGCCGTGCCTGATCCACCAGCCGTCCTACAATATGCTGAACCGCTGGATCGAGGAAGACCTGCTCGACACGCTGGCCGCGCAAGGCATGGGCTGCATCACCTTCACCGCGCTGGCGCAGGGCATCCTGAGCGACAAATACCTGAACGGGATTCCGCAGGACTCACGCGTGAACCGCCCAGGCGGCGGCTCGCTGCAGAAGGCGCACCTGAGCGATGAAAACCTGGCGCGCGTGCGCGGCCTGAACGAGATCGCCAAGGCGCGCGGCCAGACGCTGGCGCAGATGGCGCTGGCCTGGGTGCTGCGCGATCCGCGCGTGACGTCCACGCTGATCGGCGCAAGCAGCAGCGCGCAGATCCGCGAGAACGTGGCGGCCTTGCAGAACCTGGCCTTCACCGCCAGGGAGCTGGCCGACATCGACCAGCTGGCCCGCGAAGGCGACATCAATTTGTGGGCAGGATCGTCCAGCCACAAATAGATCGCCCGCGTTAAGGCCGCGCGGCCGGCCACGAGCCGGTGCGCGACCAGTCGCGCCGCTCGGGGCGCTCGGTCTCGGTGCCCTCTTCCGGCACCTCCTCGTGGAACTCGCCGTCCACCATCGGGATCGATTCGACGTGATCGAAGCCGATGTCGGTATCGGCCGGCAGCGTTTCGACGTCCACGCCGGCGCGCTCGCCGGTGCCTTCGGCGTCGGTGTCGCTATCGAGGCCGATATCCGGCTCGCCGGCGACATCGCTGCCGCTGTCGGAGTTGTCGCTGGGTCCCAGCGCCCGCGTGCCGTGGCCGCGCCCCAGGGTGCGGTCGGTGCCTACCGGGATATTGTCCGGGTCCAAGGTACTGTCAGACATGATCTGCTCCTCCCTCTGAAAACACCATTTGACCACCGCCGCCGCGCCCGTTCCGTGCGCGACCGCGCATAAAAGCTATCGTTCTCATAGGTATTTTTTACTTTACAAATGTAATATTCATCTCTATAGTTACTCCATCCCAGCAGCCAAACCAAGGAGCAACGCCATGAGCATCACGACCAAAAACCTGATCAAAGCCGCCGCCACCGCCGTCTTCGCGATCGCCGCCACGGCCACCACCGTCACCAGCGCCTTCGCGCAGACCGCCGCGCCGGCCGCCGCCACCGCCACGAACACCGCCGCCGGCAGCGCCGCCGCGCAAACGGCCGTCGCCAACGGCGCGCTGGCCACCACCGCCAAAGCCCAACCGGCCGGCCTGACCCGCGCCCAAGTGCAGGCCGAATTCCTCGAAGCGCGCAAGAACGGCACGCTGATCGAGAACGAAGCCGACATGGACGTCGCCCAGACCAAGAAGCACCACGTCAAGTAATCGGAAGCCAGTCCCGTGAAACCGCCGCGCGCCATCCAGCCAACCGCCCTCGCCGCCTTCGCGCTGGCGCTGCTGGCCGGCTGCGCCGACATGGGCCGCATCCATCCGCAGGCAAGCGCGTTGAAACCGGCCGGGCTCAATCCCGGCAAGGCCATCGCCGCCGCCAGCGCCGACGTGGCATGGCCGGACCAGCAATGGTGGCAGGCGCTGCACGATGAGCAGCTGAACCGCCTGGTGGCCGCCGCGCTGGCCGATAGCCCGACGCTGCGCGCCGCGCAGGCGCGCGTGCGCCAGGCCGAGGCGCTGGCCGGCGTCGCCAAGGCCGGCACGCTGCCGCAGGCGACCGCCTCCGCCAGCGCCGACCGCGAACTGTATTCCGCGCACAGCACCGTGCCCGCTCCGCTGGCCGGCAACTACGCGTGGAAGAACACGGCCACGCTGTCCGGCGCCTACGACCTCGATCTGTGGGGCCGCAACCGCGACGCATTGGCCGCCGCGCTGGACGAGGTGCACATGGCGTCGGCCGAGGCGCAGATGGCGCGCCTGACATTGGCATCGGCCATCGTGCGCAGCTACATCCAGCTGTCGCTGGAGTACGCGCTGCAGGACAGCGTGGCGCAGAACCTGGCGCAGCGCCAGCGCATCCTGGAGATCACGCGCAAGCGCCAGGCCGCCGGCCTGGCCAGCGAGATCGAGGTGGCGAGCATAGAGACCACGCTGCCGGCCGGACGGCGCGAGCATGAGCAGATCGGCGAATCGATTGCCCTGCTGCGCAACCAGCTGGCGGCACTGATCGGCAAAGGACCGGGCGACGGCGATGCGATCGCCCGGCCGATGCTGGCCCTCGACGCCGGCCATGGCGGCGTGGTGCCGGCCTCGCTGCCGGCGGAGCTGGTGGGCCACCGGCCCGACATCGCGGCACAGCGCTGGCGGGTGGAAGCGGCCGGCGCGCGCATCGCCGGCGCCAAGGCCGAGTTCTACCCGAACATCAACCTGGCGGCGTTCGTCGGCCTGCAGTCGCTGGGCTTCGGCCACTTCCTGGACAGCGGCTCTTCGATGCGCGGCGTGACGCCCGCCGTCAGCCTGCCGGTGTTCGAAGGCGGCCGGCTGCGCGCGCAACTCGGCAACCAGACCGCGCTCTACGACGGCGCGGTCGAGCAGTACAACGCGTCCGTGGTGCAGGCGATGGCCGACGTGGCCAACGCGGTGGTGCGTATCGATTCGGTGCGGCGGCAGGACCAGCTGGCGCAGCGCGCGCTGGCTGCGGCGCGGCGCCAGCAGGAGCTGGCCGAACGCGCCTACCGCGCCGGCATGACCGACGCGCTGAACGTGATCAACGCGCAGATGACCTTATTGAACGAGGAACAGCAGATGGCGCAAGTGGCGAGCAAACAACTGGATAACTACACATTGTTGATGGCCGCGCTGGGCGGCGGCATAAAACTGGATTTGCCCTGACGCTTAGATAGTACAATCAAATCCTTGAAAATTAGTGAGGAGCAGGCAATGAGCAGTTTTGAAGCGACTAAAAAACGCCTTAAAAACATCCATGCCCGAATGCCGGAGTTCCCAGAGGATTTGATGCGCGTGCTGCGCATGACTTACCACATCCAGAAGCGGATGAAAGACCTGAGCAACGCGGCGCTGCGCAAATATGACCTGGTCGACGCCAGCTACATGGTGTTGGCCGTGCTGTACGGCTCGGACGACGAGACCTCGACGGCGTCCACGCTGGGCGAGGCCTGCATGGAAAAGCCGGCCAACCTGACGCGCGTGTGCAACGACCTGGAAGCCCAGGGCCTGATCTCGCGCGGCAATCGGCCCGGCGACCGCCGCTGCGTGATGATCACGCTGACCGACGCCGGCCGCGAGCTGGCCGCGAAGGTGCTGCCGGAAGTATGGGGCACCACCACCCGCGCCTACGACGGCTACACCGACGAAGAAGTTAAAGTACTTGAAGCGCTGCTCAAAAGGCAGCTGGACAACCTGGAAGCACTGACCTAAAACCGACCGCCATGAACCCTCCCCAAGCCGCCGCCACTCCCACCCAGGACCCAAGCGCGGCAAGGGAAGCATGGCGCTGGCTGGCGCAGGAGACGGCCGGCTGGTTCAACACCGAGGGCCCGCGCTGGTTGTTCGTCGCCAGGACCATGCTGGCCTCCTTCTCCGCGCTGTGGCTGGCCTTCCGCCTCGGCCTCGACGCTCCCTACACCGCCCTCGCCACCACCGTCATCCTGGCCCTGCCCAGCAGCGGCATGGTGCTGGAAAAGGCGTTCTACCGTTTTCTCGGCACGCTGGTCGGCTGCTCGGCGGCGCTGCTGCTGGTGGCGCTGTTCCCGCAATCGCCGCCGCTGCTGTTCGTCGGCGTGGCGCTGTGGATCGCGCTGTGCACCGCCGGCGCGGCCATGCACCGCAACCAGCAGTCGTACAGCTTCGTGCTGGCCGGGTACACCGCCTGCATGATCGCCGTGCCCGCGATCGACACGCCGGAACACGTGTTCACGCTGGCCGTCACGCGCGTGACCGAGGTCGGGCTGGGCATCATCTGCGCCGCCGTGGTGCACGACGTGGTCTTCCCGCGCCGCCATTCGCACGCGGTGATGCGTACCGTGCAGGCGCGCTACGCCAGCTTCATCGCCTTCAGCATCCAGGTGCTGGAGCAGCGCCTGTCGCCGGCCGAGACGGAGCTGAACCACCTGAAGTTCGCCGCCGACATCGCCGCGCTGGAATCGGGCCGCGCCGCCGCCTTCTTCGAGGCCGGCCACGCGCGCGCGCACACGCGCCAGCTGCACGCCTTCAACGCCGCCTTCATGGCGGTGCTGACCACCTTCTACACGCTGCACCGCCTGATCCACCGCCTGCGCGGCGCCGCACCGGCCCACGCGAAGCCGGTGCTGGCGCTGATCGAACCGATGCACGCCCACCTGGCGCAGGCCATGGGCGACGAGCTGACGCCGCAGCGCATGGCGCAGATGCGCGCAAGGCTGGCGGCCGACACCGCCGCCGCCCGCGCGCAGCTGGCTGCCGACATCGACGCGAAGCTGGCCGCTGCCGACGACGCGCAGTTGGCCGCCAACGGCGCCGTGCCGCCGGAACGCGCGCAGCGCATCAATTTCGACACGGCGGTGGAGCTGCTGGAGCGCTATGCGCGCGACATGGAGGCCTTCGCCTGCCTGTACCACGGCCTGACGCAGGAGAAGCGCCAGCAGGTCAGCGATCCCGGCGCCTATTCGCCGAAGACGCCGCCGGCCATCGTCGCCGCCAGCGGCTTCCGCGCCGGCGTCGCCCTGCTGCTGACGGCCGCCGCGTGGTATTGGCTGGCCTGGCCCTACGTCGGCAACGCCATCCTGATGGCGACCATCTTCTGCGCGCTGGCCTCGTCCTCGCCGCGCCCGACCGCGATGGTGCAGCAGGTGCTGATCGGCTTCCTGGTGGCCACGCCGCTGGCCTTCGTCACCGAATTCTTCCTGGTCGCCCGCGCCAACGACTTCCCGACGCTGGTCATCGCCGCGCTGCCGATCTTCGCGCTGGGCAGCTACCTGATCACCAGCCCGCGCTGGGCCGGCGTGGGCATCGGCATCTGCATGTTCTGCGCCACGCTGGTGGTGCCGACCAACTTGATGCACTACGACGTCGAGGGCTTCATCAGCAGCGAGCTGTCGCTGACGATGGGCGTGGCGGTGGCCTACCTGATGTTCAAGGTGGTGCTGCCCGAGCACACCATGGGCCAGAAGGACCACGTGGCCGCCGCGCTGTGGCGCGAGGCGCAGCGCGCCTGCACCGCGCCGATGTACCGCCTGAAGCGCCGCTTCGACAACCGCGTGCGCGACCTGCTCAGCCAACTGAACGCCGCCTCCGGCCCCGCGCCCGGCGCACCGGTGCGCGCCGTGGTGCGCCAGGGCCTGACCCTGCTGGAGCTGGGCCACGCGGTGATCGAACTGCGCCAGCTGATCGCCACGTCGCAACCCGGCCCGGTGCCGGCCGCGCTCAAGCTGGTGGTCGGCGAACTGGCCGCCCACCTGCGGGCGCCGTCGCGCGCCGGCGGCCAGGCGGCGCTGCAAGCCATCCTGGACGCCGGCGCCAGCGTGCGCGCCGCGCTGCCCACCGCCACGCCGGAGCGCCAGCTGCGCCTGCAAACCGCGTTGACCGACCTGCATTCCATTTACACGTCCCTGCTGGACCAGATCACTACAGGAGAAACCGCCGATGCCGCGTGAGATAGACTTTTTTGGCGTACTGCTGCCCGGCGTGCTGCCGCTGTTCCTCGTCAGCGTGCTGCTGCAACTGGTGCTCAACAGCGCCCTGAGCCACCTCGGCGCCTACCGCCACAGCTGGCATCCGGCGCTGGCGCGGCTTTGCCTGTTCGTCTGCATCTTCAGCGCCCTGCTGGTCACGCTGTACAAATAATCCACCCCTTATCAGAAAGGCCGCCGTGAGCGCATCCAAAATCTTCCGCTTTTTCCTGACCATGCTGTTGGTGGCCGCCGCCCTGTGGATGGGGCGTTCGGCCTGGGACCGTTACATGGAGTCCGCCTGGACCCGCGACGGCCGCGTCAAGGCCGACGTGGTCACCATCAGCGCCGATGTCGCCGGCACCGTCACCGACGTGAAGGTGCGCGACAACCAGCTGGTCAAGCAGGGCGACGTGCTGTTCGAGGTCGACAAGGCGCGCTACCAGGACGCGCTGGCGCAGGCCGACGCCATGCTGGCGTCGCAGCAGGTGGAGAAAGGCCGGCGCGGCAAGGAGGCCAGCCGCCGCGCGGGCCTGGACGATGCCGTCGTTTCGGCCGAGAGCAAGGAGACGGCGCAATTCGCGGTCGGCACGGCGGCGGCGCAGTACCAGGCGGCGTTGGCGGCGCGCAGGCTTGCGGAGCTGAACCTGGAGCGCACGGTGGTGCGCGCGCCGGTCACCGGCTACGTCACCAACCTGAATGTGCACCCGGGCGACTTCGCCGCCGTCGGCGCGGCCAAGCTGGCGATGATCGACAGCGCCTCGTTCTACGTGGTCGGCTATTTCGAGGAGACCAAGCTGCCGCTGCTGAAGGTGAACGACGCAGTCGAGGTGCATCTGATGAGCGGCGCGGCCCAGCTGCACGGCCATATCGAGAGCATCGCCCACGGCATCACCGACCGCGACGCCAACACCGGCCGCGAGCTGCTCGCCGACGTCAACCCGACCTTCAACTGGGTGCGGCTGGCGCAGCGCGTGCCGGTGCGGATCCACATCGACCAGCTGCCGAAGGGACTGGAGCTGGTGGCCGGGACGACCTGCACGGTGGTGATCCATGGATAACGGCGCCGATCGTTTCAGCACCATCCGCCTGTTCCTGGACGCGGCGCTGCTGGGCAGCTTTTCCGCCGCCGGCCGCAAGCAAGGCATGTCGCCGGCGGCGGCCAGCGCCTGCATCCAGCGGCTGGAGGCCTCGCTGCAGGTCAAGCTGTTCGAGCGCACCACGCGCCAGCTGCGCCTGACCGAGGAGGGCCAGATGTACCGCCACTTCAGCGAGCAGGCGATGGCGCTGATGGCGGAGGCGGAGGCCGGCCTGCACGCCGGCGGCGACAATGTGCGCGGCATGGTGAAGATCTCGGCGCCGTCGGACCTGGGCCGCAATGTGCTGATGCCGATGCTCGATGAATTCCGCGCCCGCCATCCGGAGCTGCAGTATTCGCTGACGCTGAGCGATTCGACCGCGAACATGGTGCAGGACGATATCGACCTGGCGATCCGCTACGGCCAGCTGGCCGACAGCGAGATGGTGGCGCGCGTGCTGGCGCCGAGCCGGCGGGTGGTGTGCGCGGCGCCGTCGCTGATCGCGCAGACGGGCGGCCCGGCCACGCCGGAGGAGCTGGCGCGGTTGCCGACGCTGGTGCTGGTGACGGCGCTGGGGCCGATGCAGGAATGGCGCTACTGCAGCAACGACGAGGCGGACGAGAAGCGCGCGGTGCGCGTGCGCCGCACGCAGCAGAGCAACGACGGCGAGGTGATACGCAAGTGGGCCATCGCCGGCCAGGGCTACGCCTACAAGTCCATCCTCGACATCGCCGGCGATTTGCGCAGCGGGCGGCTGGAGACGGTGCTCGACGAGTACTTCACGGAGAGCGCGCCGCTCAACCTGCTGTACCACCGCAACCGCTACCAGCCGCCGCGCATCGCGCTGCTTATTGCGTTTTTGCTGGAGCGCTTTGCGGACCTGGCATGACGCCCATCTGCTGCAACAACGTCAGGTTGTCCTCCAGGTGCCAGTTCTCGGCGATGCGGCCGTCGGCCACGCGGTACAAATCGAAGGCGCGGAAATCGATGGGTTGGCCCTTGCCGCTGGTGGCGCCGAAGGTGCCGGTGAAGTGGCCGGTGAAGTGCAGGTGCACGGCCACGCGGTCGCCGTTGACCACCATGTCGGTGATCTCGGCCTTCAGGTCGGGGACGGCGGTGCGGAAGCCTTTCGACGCCTGCAGCGGGCCGTTGACGCCCTGCTCGCGGCCGGCCGGCAGCGTGCGGTCCATGAAGTCGGGCGACAGCGCCTGTCTGGCCAGCGCGGGGTCGCCGGTGTTCCAGAAGGCGGCGTAGCGGCGGGCCGCCTGTTCGGTCAGGTCGTTGGCGCCGGCGGCGCCGGCCAGCAGCAAGGCGGTCAGCAGGAGGGAGCGTTTCATGGGCAGTCCTTTCATTGTGGGGATGCCCGGATTGTGCGCCGCCCGCCGCCGCGCCGGAATGGGCCTGGCCGTTGAAGCAGCTGCTTGCGGTGTTTGAAAATGCCTAGCGCGCGCCGCCCGCGTCGACGATGGCGCCGCTGACGTAGGACGATTGTGGGCCGAGCAGCCACAGGATGGTCTCGGCGATTTCCTCCGGCTGGCCGCCGCGCTGCATCGGCACGGTCGATGCGAGCCGCGCCACGCGATCTGGATCGCCGCCGCTGGCGTGGATGTCGGTGTAGATGATCCCCGGCCGCACGCAGTTCACCCGTATGCCCTCGGCCGCGACCTCCTTCGACAGGCCCAGGGTCAGCACGTCGATCGCGCCCTTGGACGCGGCGTAGTCGATGTAGACATTCGCCCCGCCATGCCGGGCCGCGCCGGACGACAGGTTGACGATGCCGCCACCCTGCCCGCCGCTGGCGGTCGACATGCGCCGGACCGCCTCCCTGCTGCACAGGAAGTAGCTGATCACGTTGGTGGTGAACACGCGCTGCAGGCGCTCCACCGACATCTCCGTCAAACGGCACTGCCGTTCCAGCACACCGACGTTGTTGACCAGCGCCGTCAACGGCCCCAGTTCCTTGTCGACGGTGGCGAACAGCCGCAGCACGTCCGCCTCCACGCCGACGTCGGCCTGCACGGCGATGGCCTCGCCGCCCTCGGCCAGGATCTGCGCGCGCAGCAGCTCGGCCGCCTGCGCGTCGCGCAGATAATTGATGCAGACCGCGTAGCCGCGCCGGCTCGCCAGCAGCGCGGTCGCCGCGCCTATGCCCCGGCCGCCGCCGGTCACCACCATCACTTGTTTCATTAAAGTAATTATCTAAATGGATATATTAATTGACAACCACCAACTACCGCCTTACAGTTGGACTCCGCCGCCACTGAACAAACCATCCGCAGGAAAGCAGAGGAACGATCATCGCGGCGGAGCCCTCGGCCTGCGCCCCTTCACATGAGAAAGAAGTGAGCATGAATATGATCCGATTTCCCTTGACCTGCATCGCCAGCGCCCTGCTCTGCACCTTCGGTCCGGCCCAGGCGGCAACGTCCTCGCTGTCGCCCAGCGAGAACATGACCTTCATTAACTTCGACTGCGGTTGCATACCCAGTCCGTGGGACCCGGACGCGGGCTTCCGGAAAGCGGCCGGCGGCACGGCGGCTGGCGGTACCAACTGGATGGTCTCCACCATATTTGTACGCTTCAAGCTGCCAACGTATGTGGCAGGGAGCGATGTCACCAACGCCGATCTGGTTTTGATGGCGCTGTCTACGCCGGACCAGCCGTCGCCACTGGGACTCTACGTCACCGGCAACAGCGTCGATCCGTGGTCGGTCCACAGGGACGATCAGCCGTACGGACAGCCGGGTACGGAAGTCGCGTTCATCAGCGCCGCCGCTGGTGTCGACACCCACGTGGATTTGACCTCGGTGGTCAATGCCGCCTACCACAACGATGGCGTCGTCACCTTCCTGCTCGGCGATTACTACGGCCACTACAACTACCAGTATTTCGCATCCGACAAAACTTTGGACCTGACGATTTCGGCGGTGCCGGAGCCTGCGACTTACGCCATGATGCTCGCCGGCCTGGGCCTGATGGCCGCCGCCGTCCGTCGCAGGCAGCGCGGCTGACCGGGCGTCCGGCCGGCGCCGGTCATTTTTCCGGGCTGACGTGCGTCAGCGCGTAGCCGACATGCTGCCACCAGTGTTCGCGCGAATGCACTGTGTGCAGGCACTTCTTGTCGAGCTCTCCCTTGAAGACGGGATCGGCGCACTGCTTGGTCATCAGCGCGTTGCGCTGGTTCTCGGCGTTGGTCAGCGCGATCAGCAGCCAGACGATGAAGCCCAGCGCCAGCACCGCCAGGCTCCAGGCGACGTGGTTGATATAGGCCCACTCGAACAAGGTTTCGATGACCGGCGAAGACTCCTTGTAGATCTTCATGACCTCGCCCTCGGCCGCCTTCTGTTCGTCGCTGATCTGTTTCATGGGTCTCCTCACTTCTTGGTTGCGCGTTCCTGGGCCGACTTGGCTACCAGGCTATCCATCACCGCGAACAGGGCCGCGTGCGCCGCCTGGGTGGATGCGAGGTCGTGGCCGGCCTGCGCGGGCGAGGTCGTGTAGTGGCCGTCGATCACCAGCGTCGGCGCACTGTCGAGTTTATACTGGTTCGCCACCTGCGCGGCGGCATGGGCACCGGCGGCGACGGCCACGAAGGCGACGATGGCGATCAACGGCCGCAGGAAACTCAGGAAACGCATAACTGTCCTTCAATCAGGTGAGTGGCACGCCGCGAGATTACCACTTTTTCGGACGCCCGCCCTGGACAGCGCAGCAAAATCTAAAAATATTGCCGGACATCAAGCGCTAAAACGTGCAATTTTTAAAATTTTATGTTTTACAGTATAAATATTTACAAGTTATATTACCTATAATATATTAAAGTTCTTGTTAAACACTTAGCTAGGAATAAATATGAAATTTCTTAAATGGGCCGCGATCGGCTTGATAAGCGCGGCTGTGTTGCACGCCCCCGCGCAAGCAGCGACTACCACCGTCGCTTCGTCGCTTAGCCTGCGCTTCGGGTACGGAAACGACTGGTTCGTGGGCAACAGCAGCCAAGGAACATGGGCCGGCTGCACCAATTGGGGTTGCTCCTCGATGCTCGAGCGATTCGTCTTGCCGGCCTATACTCCCGGCACTAGCATTACCAACGCGAACTTCCTGTTACATACGCCGTCCGAGCAATATTGGATAAGTCCATTAGGCGTGTATGAGATTGCCGATTCGTGGAATGAGAGCACGTTGACCAGCACGGAGCATCCGAATGAAATAACAGCTAGCACGGAGATCATGACCTTCATTCCGAGGCCAGGCGCCCTAACGCTGGATATCACCAGCGCCGTCAACAAAGCCTACCACGGCGATGGCGTGCTCACCCTGATGGTCAGAAGCACAGGCGGGATTATGAACGATATCTGGATCGAGCCCGGCCGGTACCTGGCTTTGAACATCTCGGCCGTACCTGAGCCTGAAACCTATGCCATGACGTTGCTGGGCCTGGGTCTGGTCGGCGTGGCGGCGCGCCGCAAGCGCAACACCGCTTAATGTAGTTCATCACGCCGACCACGCGCACGGTGACGGCGGCCTGGGCACCGGCTGTGGCCATGCCAGGCCCCCGCCCTGGGCCGTTCTTGTTAAACACTTAGGCTAGGAATGACAATGAAATTTCTTAAATGGGCCGCGATCGGCTTGATAAGCGCGGCTGCGTTGAACGCCCCCGCGCAAGCAGCGACTACCACGGTCGCTTCGTCGCTTAGCCTGAGCTTCGGGTTCGGAAACGACTGGTTCGTGAGCGACGGCAGCGCAGGAACATGGGCCGGCTGCACCAATTGGAGTTGCACCTGGATGCTCGAGCGATTCGTCTTGCCGGCCTATATCCCCGGCACGAGCATTACCAACGCGAACTTCCTGTTACATACGCCGTCCGAGCAAGTTTCGATGAGTCCATTAGGCGTGTATGAGATTGCCGATTCGTGGAACGAGAGCACGTTGACCCGCACGCAGCATCCGGATGAAAGAAAATATAGCACGGAGATCATGACCTTCATTCCGAGGCCAGGCGACCTATCGCTGGATATCACCAGCGCCGTCAACAAAGCGTACCACGGCGATGGCGTGCTCACCCTGATGGTCGCCAGCACAGGAGCGGAGAAGGACGAGATCTGGATCGTGCCCGGTCGGTACCTGGCTTTGAACATCTCGGCCGTACCTGAGCCTGAAACCTATGCCATGACGTTGCTGGGCCTGGGTCTGGTCGGCGTGGCGGCGCGCCGCAAGCGCCGCGCCGCTTAACGTCTGTCCGCGCCCTACGGCCGGCGCCGGCGCGCCGTCTCCAGCCGTTCGCACAGCGCCGCCACGCCGTCGGCGATGCGCGGTGTGGCGCGCACCAGCTGTTCGCCGCCGAGCATGAACAGGTTGTCGCGCTGGACCGCCTGCATGCCACGGTACTGCCTCCAGATGTTGATGCCGGATTCGGCGTCGCGGGCCACGCCGCCGATGATCGCTTCCGGGTTCTCCTGCAATACCGCCTCGGTGCTGACGGTGGGCGCCGGCACCTTCAGCCCGGCGAACACGTTCTGGCCGCCGCAGACACGAATCACGTCGCTGACGATGTGTTCTCCGCTGAGCGTGAACAGCGGCTTTTCCCAGATCTGGTAGAACACCCGCACCACCGGCCGCTGCGCGTAGGTGGCGGACAATCTGGCGATCCGCTGGCGGTAGTCCTGCGCGGCCTTCCGCGCGGCGGGCTCGGTGCCCATCAGTTGGCCCAGGCGGGTCAGGCTGGTGGCCACCTCCTCCAGCTTTTGCGGATCGCTGTAGAAAATCGGGATGCCCAGGCTTTTGAGCTGTTCCAGCTGGCCCGCGGTGTTCCCGCTCTTCCACACCACCAGCAGGTCCGGGCGCAGCGCCAGCACGCGCTCCATGTCGATGGTGGCGTTGCTGCCCACCAGCGGCAGGCGCTTGGCCGCTTCCGGATAGTCGCTGTAGTTCATCACGCCGACCACGCGCTCGCCGCCGCCGGCCGCGAACAGCAGTTCGGTGATGTGCGGCGCCATCGCGATGATGCGCTGCGCCGGCTTGGCGACGGTGACGCTGTTGCCGGCGTCGTCGCGCACGGTGACGGCGGCGTGGGCGCCGGCTGTGGCGCACGCCAGCAAGGCAGTGCTCAGCAGGCGCGCTTGATAGGTGATGATGGTCATGGACGTGGGCATGGTGGCGGGCGGCGGAAGCCCGGGATTATACCCGCGCGCCTCGATCATTCACATTTTAGATAGGACCTATCTACATTTCGTGCATTGATCGGCGCGGCGCCGCTGCTTATAGTGGTGCCATACTCATACCGGAGCTTTGCCATGAACGTCTTGCCCACCTATTTCCTGTCCCACGGCGGCGGCCCCTGGCCGTTCATGATGGACCAGGTCGGCCATCTGTACGCCCGGCTGGACGCCTCGCTGCGCGACATGCCGCGCCAGATCGGCGTGACGCCGAAGGCGGTGCTGGTGGTCACCGCGCATTGGGAGGAACGCGAGTTCACGCTGTCGTCGTCGGCCGCGCCGCCCATGATCTACGACTACGGCGGCTTCCCGCCGCACACCTACGAGGTGCGCTACCAGGCGCCCGGTTCGCCGGAGCTGGCGGCGCAGGTCCAGCAACTGCTGGAGGCGGGCGGCCATCCGGCGCGGCTCGATCCGCAGCGCGGCTTCGACCACGGCACCTTCAGCGCCATGTATCCGGTGTACCCGGACGCCGACGTGCCCATCGTGCAGCTGTCGCTCAAGCGGGGGCTCGATCCGTCGGCGCATCTGGAGGTGGGACGTTTGCTGGCGCCCTTGCGCGGGCAGGGAGTGCTGATCGTCGGCAGCGGGCTGAGTTACCACAATCTGCGCGCCTTCAACGCGCAGGGGGCGGCGGCTTCGCACGCCTTCGACGGCTGGCTGCGCGCGGCGATGGCGCTGCCGCCGGAAGAACGCACGGCGCGGCTGCTGGCGTGGGAGCAGGCGCCGGCCGCGCGCATGGCGCATCCGCGCGAGGAGCATCTGCTGCCGTTGATGGTGGCGCTGGGCGCGGCGGAGAATGACGCGGCGTCCGTGCCGTATCACGAGGACGCGTTCATGGGATCGCTGGCGGTGACCAGCTTCCGCTTCGGCTAGGTGCCGCGCTTGCCGTTGGCGTAGGCTTCGGCCTTGGCGGCGGCGATGGCGGCCTTCTCGGCGGCCTTCACCGCCATCTCGGCGTTGTGCTGTTCCAGTCGCTCCTTGCGGGTGGCCGGCGTCTCCAGCGAGATGCGGCCCAGGATGCCGCTGCGGTAGTCGCCCAGGAAGGTGTGCGAGGCCTTCTCGAAATCGAGGTCGCCGCCCTTCTGACGGAAGCCGCGCTTGGCCGCCACGCCCTCCACCACCGCGATGCCGTCGAAGCTCTCGATGTCCTTGAAGCCGTAGCGCGCCACCAGCAGCTGCGGGTAGTGCTTGAGCATCTCGTCGGCCAGGAACACCGCCACCTCCTCCTCGATCAGCGCGTTCGAGCCGATCGCGTGGCTGGCGGCCAGCATCAAGCCGTCGCTTGGCAGCGCGATCTTCGGCCACAGCATGCCGGGCGTGTCGACCAAAATCGTGTTCTTGTCCAGGTAGAGCTTCTGCTGCTGCTTGGTCACCGCCGGCTCGTCGCCGACCTTGGCCACCTTGCGCTTGAGCAGGGCGTTCATCAGGGTCGACTTGCCGACGTTGGGGATCCCCATGATCATGATGCGCAGCGGCTTGGTCGGCACGCCGCGGTGCGGCGCCAGCTGCTTGGCCAGTTCCGGCACGCGCGCCACGTCGGCCGGCTTCTTGGTGGTCATCGCGAACGCCGTCACGCCCTCCTGCGCGTTGTAGTAGGCCACCCAGGCCGCCGTGGCGGCCGGATCGGCCAGGTCGATCTTGTTGAGGATCTTCAGGCACGGACGCTGGCGAAACTTGCGCAGCTCCTCCACCATCGGGTTGGTGCTGGCCTCGGGCAGGCGCGCGTCGACCACCTCGATCACCAGGTCGGTGTTCTCCATCTGCTCGGCCGCCTTCTTCTTGGCGGCGTTCATGTGCCCCGGGTACCATTGTATCGACATGCTCTGACCTTCAAAATCGTTCTGACAATCCGCTATTTTACCTGCTACCCCGTCTGGACTTCGGATATCATGGGGCGCTTTTTCCGTTTCCTGACCATATAAACAATATTATTTTCTCCACCGGAGTGCTGAAGATGAGCATAGCTGCACCATCCAACCCCAAGGAAATCACCGTCCGCGGCATTATCCTGGGCATTCTGATCACGCTGGTGTTCACCGCCGCGCAGGTCTACCTGGGCCTGAAGGTCGGCCTGACCTTCGCCACCTCGATCCCCGCCGCCGTGATCTCGATGGCGCTGTTGAGCGCCTTCAAGGACGCCACCATCCAGGAAAACAACATCGTCCAGACCATCGCCTCGGCCGCCGGCACGCTGGCCTCGGTGATCTTCGTGCTGCCTGGCCTGTTGATGATCGGCTGGTGGGCCAAGGTGCCGTTCTGGCCGACCTTCGGCGCCTGCGCCATCGGCGGCGTGCTGGGCGTGATGTACACCATGCCGCTGCGCCGCGCGCTGGTGTCGCAGTCCGACCTGCCCTATCCCGAGGGCGTGGCCGCGGCCGAGGTGCTCAAGGTCGGCATGGCCTCGCGCGCCGGCGCGGCCGAGGGCAAGGCCGGCCTGTGGGCCGTGATCTGGGGCAGCGTCGCCTCGGCCGTGTTCGCGGCCGGCGCCGCCGTCAAGCTGATGGCCGGCGAGGTGGCGATCTACTTCCGCACCGGCTCCGGCGCCACCGGCATCGGCGCTTCGAGCTCGCTGGCGCTGATCGGCGCCGGCCACCTGATGGGCATCACGGTCGGCATCGCGATGCTGGCCGGCCTGGTCATCGCCTGGGGCATCATGGTGCCTTTGATGACGTCCCTGTCGCCGGCCGCCGCCGGCGTCGACGCCTCCGCGCACGCGCTGGGCATCTGGTCCAAAGAGGTACGCATGATGGGCGCCGGCGTGATCGGCATGGCCGCCATCATCACGCTGGCCGGCCTGGCCAAGCCGATCTTCGGCGGCCTGAAGTCGGCGATGGAATCTGCGCGCAAGGCCAAGCTCAATGGCGGCGTGCTCGATCGCACCGAGCAGGACCTGCCGATCTTCGTGGTCGGCCTGGTCACGCTGCTGTCGATGGTGCCGGCCGGCTGGCTGCTGGCCTCCTTCCTGCAGGGTGGCCCGCTGTCGTCGCTGGCCTTCCCGCTGGTGGCGGTCGGCATCGGCTACATCCTGATCGCCGGCATGTTCGCCGCCGCCGTCTGCGGCTACATGGCGGGTTTGATCGGCTCCTCCAATTCGCCGGTGTCGGGCATCGCCATCCTCACCATCCTCGGCGCCGCGCTGAGCGTGGGCATGGTCGGGCGCAGCGTCATGGGTCCCGAGGTGGCGCAGGCGCTGATCGCCTACGCGCTGTTCGTCACCACCGTGGTGCTGGCGGTGGCGGTGATCGGCAACGACAACCTGCAGGACCTGAAGACCGGCCAGCTGGTCGACGCCACCCCGTGGAAGCAGCAGGTCGGCCTCTTGATCGGCGTGGTCGCCGGTTCGTGCGTGGTGCCGCCGGTGCTCGAGCTGCTCAACCACGCCAACGGCTTCGTCGGCGCACCCAACCTCAACTCGATCTCGGACCAGCCGCTGGCCGCGCCGCAGGCGCTGCTGATCTCGACCCTGGCCAAGGGCGTCATCGGCGGCCAGCTGCGCTGGGACCTGCTGGGCTACGGCGCGCTGGTCGGCCTGCTGCTGGTGGCGATCAACTTCGCCCTGAAGAAGTCCAGCGACGGCAAGTACTCGCTGCCGCCGCTGGGCGTGGGCCTGGCGATCTACCTGCCCAGCGCGGTGATCACGCCGGTGTGCATCGGCGCCGTGACCGGCTACCTGTTCGACCGCGCGATGGAGCACAAGGTCGGCGGCGACACCGCCAAGCGCCTGGGCGTGCTGGTGATGTCGGGCTTCATCGTCGGCGAGAGCCTGTTCAACGTCGCGCTGGCCGGCCTGATCGTGGTCTCCGGCAAGGGCGAGCCGCTGGCCATCGCCAACTCGCTGAGCGAGGCGCAGACCATGATCGTGGCGCTGATCCTCGGCGTGGCCATGGTGTGGGGCTTGTACCGCTGGTCGGCCAGGAGCGGGCGCAACGTCGCCGCCTGACGTAGCCGCGTTATCGCCGCAGTCGGCGATAACGTTGGAAACACCCTGCCGGCCGGCCAGCCGTCAGGGTATTTTTTTAACGATGAGATCGTGACAATTGGCTAGAATTTAACATTAAAATTTCAATACCATGCCGGGACATTCTATTTTCTCAGGAGTCCCATGAAAATGTCCGCCCTGTGGCTGCCCACGCTGGCCGCGCTCACGCTGTCCTCCCATGCACTGGCACAGCAACTCCCACCACCGTCCATCCCCGACTTCGCCGCCAACAACGCCGGCGTGCCCGAGCCGGGCACCCTAGGCCCGGCTAAGCCGTCCTACGGTTATGTCACCGCCCCCGACGCCTACTCGGACGATAAGGATATGCGCTTTCGCCACGGCCTGTCGTCCTACCAGGCGGAACTGACAACCGTTCCGACCTTCCAGTCCATCGGCATCTATTGGGCGCCGCCGGCCGGCGGCAGCAACATGCCCTCGCGCGTCAAGTACCGCAAGCAAGGCGATCAAGCCTGGAAAGATGGCCTGCCGTTGTGGTTCGATCCGCGCAACAAGGAATACCGCGGCAGCCTGGTGATGCTGGATGCCGGCACCAGCTACGAGATCCAGCTGTCGCTGCTGAACCAGCCTGACATAACGGCCACCACCACCCAGGCCACCTGGACCGACCAGTTCCCCGTCGGCCGCACCATCACGCTGCCGCCGGGCGTGATACTGCGCCCAGGGGAAACCACGTCGCGCCCCTATGTGATCGATCAGTCGGGGACGGCGGACGCCTATGTGCGCTACGTGTCGGCGCCGTTCGACGCCGACCCGAGCCAACGCAGCACGATAGACATGGGCGCGGCCGACGCGCACCTCGACAACGGCAACAGCTGCGTCGTGGTCAACGCCTCGTACGTCATCATCAGCAAGCTAATGTTGAAGAACTGCCAGCGCCACGGCATCGAGATCAGCTCCCCCTCCCACGACGTCATCATCGAGGAAAACGACATCAGCGGCTTCGGTTCGGCATCGACCACGACCGAAACCCCACCACCGCTAAGCAACCAGGCGAGCGGCTACCCGGGGACCAACAAGATTGTCTTCGGCAAGGAATATGAAGCCGGCGTCTATTGTGAGAACATGCGAATCGACCTCGACAAGCGCGTGCAGCGTGTAGTCATCCAGCGCAACAAAATACACGATCCGCGCTATGGCTCCTACTCGTGGACCTATGGCCATCCGAACTCGGCGCAAGCCATCACGCTCAGCCACTGCGGCAGCAACCATGTGGTCCGCTACAACGAGATCTATTCGACGCCGGGCCACTATTTCAACGACGGTATCGGCGGCTTGAGCAACTTCAGCTTCGAGGGTTTCCCGAATGCCGACTCTGACATTAACGGCAACGACGTCTCGGGGGTGTACGACGACGCCATCGAATCGGAAGGCGCCAACCGCAACGTCCGCATCTGGGGCAACTATCTGCATCATGTGTATGACGGCATCGCGATGGCGACCGTGTCGCAGGGGCCGGTGTATGCGTTCCGCAATGTGCTGGCCGATACGGTGGGCATGACCAATCCCAACGGCGTCAACCAGGACAACGAGGGGCATGGCACCTTCTTCAAGCTGGGCAGCGATCAGCCCATCGTCAACGGCGGCCGGGCTTACATCTTCCACAACACCAACCTGCAACCGCCGCCTGTCGCTAGTCTGCAGTATGGATTGGGTTCGGCGGGATTCCTGTCCAACGCGGGCGGCAACACCTGCAACATCGTCAGCCGCAACAACCTGATGACGAGCAGCAAAGTCTGGCAGAGCGTGGTCAAGGTATATAGCAATTGCGGCAGCAACGATATCGACTACGACGCCTATCGCGGCAGGATTGAATTCGTCCAGGACGTCCAGGGCGCGGAGGCGCATCCGGCGGCCGGGAGCGGGGACACCAGCGACGCACGCGCTGTCGCATTCGTTGCCGGCACCAAAGTGTGGCCGACGATTGCCCTGTTCGAATACAACGATTACCCGGACGCGCCATACAAGACGGGCAAGGTGTTCCTGACGACGGCGGCGCCCACCAACCAGGGCAACTATCAGCTGAAACCGGCCTCGCTCGGTTACGGCACCGGCACCTACCTTCCCAACTTCAACGAGGCCGGCCAGGCGACGGCGACCGACACCACGATCGACGCCGGCGCCCATCAACGCGGCGCGCCGGCGATGGAGTTCGGCGTGAACGCCTACAAGCCCAAGCCGTAAGCCAGTGGGCGGCTACAGGTCCGCCAGCGCCTTCACATGCGCCACCACGCTGCGGCCCAGCGCCGACAGGTTGTAGCCGCCCTCGAGGCAGCTGACCACGCGGCCCTTGGCGTACAGCCTGGCCACCTCCATCACCTGCTGCGTCATCCACGCATAGTCCGCCTCGACCAGCCCCATGCCGCCGATGTCGTCCTCGCGGTGGGCGTCGAAGCCGGCCGAGATGAAGATCATCTCCGGCTTGAACGCGTGCAGCGCCGGCAGCCATTGCTCCAGCACGATCTTGCGCACCCCGTCGCCCTTGGTGTGGGCCGGCACCGGCACGTTGACCATGTGCCCGCTGATCGGCAGCGGGTCGGTGTACGGATAAAACGGATGCTGGTAGAAGCTCACCATCAGCGCGCGCGGCTCGTCCAGCAGCGCCTCCTCGGTGCCGTTGCCGTGGTGGACGTCGAAGTCCACCACCGCCACCCGCGCCAGCCCGCGCACATCCAGCGCGTGCTTGGCCGCCACCGCCACGTTGTTGAACAGGCAGAAGCCCATCGGCTCGATCGGCCGCGCGTGGTGGCCGGGCGGACGCACCGAGCAGAAGGCGTTGTCGATCTCGCCGTCGATGACCGCGTCGGTGGCGGCCACGGCGGCGCCGGCGGCGCGCTGCGCGGCCCGCCAGCTGTAGTGGTTGAGCGTGGTGTCGCCGTCGATCGGGTAGGTCTCGCCCGGCTCCGGCACGTTGTCGCGCACGATGGCGATGGCGTTGCGGCTGTGGTTGCGCTCCAGGTCCGACAGCTGCACCAGCGGCGCCTCGCGGTATTCCAACAGGTCGCTGATGTGCGAGGAAATCAGCTGGTCGGCAATCGCTTGCAGGCGCGCGGGGGATTCGGGGTGCCAGTCGCCCATGTCGTGGCGGGCGCAATCGGGATGGCTGTAAATGGCTGTGGTCATGTGCTTGTCTTGCTGCGTGTAGGCGCTAATCTACCATAGATGGACGGCATGGTATCGCCCGCGCGCTTTCTCGCATAGAATCTGAACAGCGCCCAACTCCCATCGAACCCATGTACACCAAACTGCACGCCGTGGCCCGCCAGGTCGGCGACATCATCGTCGGCAAGGAGCAGCAGATCCGCCTGGCGCTGACCTGCCTGCTGGCCGGCGGCCACCTGCTGGTCGAGGACGTGCCGGGCGTGGGCAAGACCACGCTGGCGCACGCGCTGGCGATCTCGCTGGGGCTGCGTTTCAACCGCATCCAGTTCACCAGCGACCTGCTGCCGGCCGACGTCAACGGCATCTCGATCTACGAGCGCGAGAAGAACGGCTTCGTGTTCCACCCCGGCCCCATCTTCACGCAGGTGCTGCTGGCCGACGAGATCAACCGCGCCACGCCCAAGACCCAGTCCGGCCTGCTGGAGGCGATGGAGGAGCGCCAGGTCAGCGCCGACGGCGTCACGCGCGCGCTGCCCGAGCCGTTCTTCGTGATCGCCACGCAAAACCCGACCCACCAGATCGGCACCTTCCCGCTGCCCGAGTCCCAGCTCGACCGCTTCCTGATGTGCCTGTCGCTGGGCTACCCGGACGCCGCCGCCGAGCGCGCGCTGCTGATGGGCGAGGACCGCCGCGTGCTGCTCAAGGCCCTGCAACCGGCCATGGCGCCGGCCGAGCTGGCCGGGGCGCAGCAGGCGCTCAAGCGCATCCACGCCGCACCGGCGCTGATCGACTACGTGCAGGCGCTGGCCGCCGCCTCGCGCCAGAACGGCCTGTTCGCCGAGGGCATGAGCCCGCGCGCCGCCATCGCGCTGCTGCAGGCCGCGCGCGCCTGGGCCGCGCTGGAGGGCCGCGACCACGTGCTGCCGGAGGATGTGCAGGCGGTGCTGGTGCCGGTGTGCGCGCACCGGCTGCGGCCGTTGAAGGCCGCGCACGGCGTGGCGCTGGCCAGCCGCGACCTGGTGCTGCAGCTGCAACAGTCGGTGCCCGTCTAGAGCGCCATGGCCGGCCCGCTGTCCACGCTCTACCGGAAGGCCCGCGACCAGTGGCTGTTCCAGCTGGGGCCCAGCGAGCCGGGCGAGGTGACGCTGACCATGCGCCGCGTGTTCATCGTGCCGACCCGGCCCGGCATGGCCTTCGCCGGCCTGCTGCTGCTGATGCTGATCGGCTCCCTGAACTACAACCTCGGCCTGGGCTTCGGGCTGACCTTCTTCGCCGGCGCTTGCGCCATCGCCGACATGTACCAGACCGCCCACAACCTGGCCCGCCTGCGGCTCGCGCCCGGCCGCGCGCAGCCGGTGTTCGCCGGCGAGGCCGCGCAGTTCGAGCTGCTGGTGCACAACCAGAGCAAGCGCGACCGCTACGCCGTCTGGCTGGGCTTCCAGGCCGACGGCGAGCCGCGCCAGGTCACCGACGTGCCGGCCGGCGGTGCCAGCGCGGTGCGGCTGTCGGCCGCCACCGCGCAGCGCGGCTGGCTGGACGCGCCGCGCGTGCGCCTGGTCACGCGCTTCCCGCTCGGCCTGTTCCGCGCGTGGAGCTACTGGCGGCCCGCGCTCAGGGTGCTGGTCTACCCCGCGCCCGAGCTGCCGCCGCAGCCGCTGCCGTCGAGCGGCGCCGCCAGCGAGGACGGCCACGGCACCGTCGGACTGGACAACTTCGCCGGCATCCGCAGCTACCAGCCGGGCGACCCGATGCGCCACCTGGCTTGGCGCCAGATCGCCCGCCACGACCCGGCGCTGGGCGGCCAGCTGGTCACCAAGCACTTCGACGGCGGCGCGGTGGCCGAGCTGTGCCTAGACTTCGCCGAGCTGCCGCCGCAGCTGGAGCTGGAACTGAAGCTGTCGCGCATGGCGCGCTGGGTGCTGGATGCCGAGCAGCGCGCCCTGCCCTACAGCTTCCGCCTGGCGCAGCACGACTACGGCCCCGCGCTGGGTGACGCCCACCAGGCCGCCTGCCTGCGCGCACTGGCGCTGTTCGGCCACGAGGGCCAGCCATGACCACCACCCCGCCGCCACCGCAGCCGCCCGGCGCCCGCGCCGCCGACAGCAGCGCCAGCACCGCGCCCGCGCCTGTCCCCGGCCCCGGCTCGGGCGCCAGTCCCAGCTCAGGCCCCGGCTCGGGCACTAGCGCCAGCCTCGGCTCCGGCCCCAGCGCCAACGCTGGCCCGCGTGCCCGCCTGTCGCTGCGCCTGACCCGAGACAAGTCCGACACCCTGCTGCTGTTGACCGCCGCGCTGATGGTGCTGGCGCCGCACTTCGCGCACCTGCCGCCGTGGATCGGCATCGTGGTGTGCGCCACGCTGCTGTGGCGCGCCGCCATCACCTGGCGCGGCCGGCGCATGCCGCCGCTGTGGGTGCTGCTGCCGGTGTCGCTGGCCGCGATGGCCGGCGTCTACCGCAGCTTCCACACGCTGCTCGGCCGCGACGCCGGCGTCGCCATGCTCACCCTGCTGCTGGCCTTCAAGCTGCTGGAGATGCGCGCCAAGCGCGACCTGTTCGTGGTGATCTTCCTCAGCTTCTTCGTCCTGCTGACCAATTTCCTCTACTCGCAAACCATGCCGACCGCGCTGTGGATGGGCGCCACGCTGATCGTCCTGCTGACCGCCCAACAATCGTTCCAGTACACCGGCGCCGTGCCGCCGCTGGCGCGGCGCCTGCGCAAGGCCGTCAGCACCGCGCTGCTGGCCGCGCCGCTGGCGCTGCTGATGTTCGTCGGCTTCCCGCGCATCCAGGGCCCGCTGTGGGGCCTGCCCGGCGACGCCCACAGCGGCCACACCGGCATCTCCGACAGCATGGCGCCGGGCACGCTGTCCTCGCTGGCGCAGTCCGACGCCGTGGCCTTCCGCGCGCGCTTCCCCGGAGGCGTACCGGCGCAGGGCCAGCTGTACTGGCGCAGCATCGTGCTGGGCGACTACGACGGCCGCACCTGGACCCGCGTGCCGCGCCGGCGCGGCCTGCAGCGGCTGGACGTCAACATCGCCACGCGCGGCCGGCCGGTGCACCACGAAATCACCATGGAGCCCAGCAACACCCGCTGGCTGGCCGCGCTGGAGCTGAGCGGCCCGACCTTGTCCCTGCCCGGCCACCGCGTGCGCGACTCCGACGAGCTGGAATTCTTCACCAGCGATCCGGTCACCCAGCGCGTGCGCTACGAGGCCGACGCCTGGACCGATTTCAGCGTGCAAGCGGCCGAGCAGCCGCAACGCATGGCGCGCTGGACCGAGCTGCCGGCCGGCTACAACCCGCGCACGCTGGCACTGGCGCGCCGCTGGCGCCAGACCGTCGCCCCCGGCGCCGACGGCCCGCTGACCGCCCGCCAGGCCGCCGGCGCCGCGCTGCGGGCGCTGCAACTTTTCCACGACGGCGGCTACGCCTACACGCTGCAACCGCCGCTGCTGGGCCGCGACGCGGTCGACGACTTCCTGTTCGGCAGCAAGGCCGGCTTCTGCGAGCACTACGCCGGCGCCTTCGTGGTGCTGCTGCGCGCCATGGGCGTGCCGGCGCGCGTGGTCACCGGCTACCAGGGCGGCGAACTGAACCCGGTGGACGGCTACCTCACCATCCGCCAGTCCGACGCCCACGCCTGGGCCGAGTACTGGGCCGCCGGCGCCGGCTGGCGCCGGATCGACCCGACCGCCGCCGTCGCCCCCGAGCGCATCGCCCACAACCTGGCCCGGGCGCTGCCGCAAGCAACAGGTTTCGGCCTCGCCCCCTTGCTAAATCTGCAAAACGACCCCAATTCGTGGTTGAGCCAGATCAGATTCCGTTACGCCGCGTTGAATAATGCTTGGAATCAATGGGTCCTGGATTACAATCCAGACAGGCAGCGAGGTTTCCTCGAAGAACTAAGCTCGGCCTTCGCCAACTGGCGCGGCGCGCTCGGTGCGGCGCTGGTGTGCGCCCTGCTGGCGGCGCTGCGCTGGCTGCGGCGGCGCCGGCCGGTGGCGCCGCTGGACGGGCTGTACGAGCGGTTTTGCCGGCAGCAGGCGCGCCACGGTTACGCGCACCGCCCGGACGAGGGCCCGCTCGGCTACGCCGCCCGCCTGCGCACCATGCGTGCCAGCCCGGACAAGCATGCCGCGATGGAAAAATTTTTAACCCTGTACGGCGCGCTGAAGTATGGCGCCGCCGGTTCCGAATCACGTTCGGCGTCGCTGACGACGCTCAAAACACTGCTAACCTTATGCCGATGAAGACTTTGATTTCCGCCCTGCTGCTGGGCGCCGCCACCCTGGGCCAGGCCAGCGCCGCCGCCGCCATCGACCCCTACGGCTACAAGCTGCCGCCCAGCATGCAGCCGAAGAAGAAGGCCGCGCCGGCCGCCAAGAAAAAAGGCCCGCCGACTATCGACTACACCGGCGAGTTCGTCAACTTCGGCGACTGGAAGGAGGTGCGCGCCTTCCTCGACGACGTCGCCACCCGCGACGGCTTCGACCGCGCCGAACTGAACACGCTGATGGGCCAGGTGCGCTACGTCGACGCCGCCGTGCAGCTGGTCAAGCCGGCGCCGCCGGGCAAGCCCAAGAACTGGCAGGCCTACAGCAAACTGATCGTCGATCCGGTACGCATCGACAACGGCGTCAAGTTCTGGAACGACAACCGCGAGGCGCTGGAGCGGGCCGAGGCGCTGTACGGCGTGCCGGCCGAGATCCTGGTCGGCATCCTCGGCGTCGAGACCGTGTACGGCCGCAACACCGGCCGCTTCCGCGTGGTCGACGCCCTGACCACGCTGGCCTTCTCGTATCCCGAGGCGCCGCAGCGCGCCGAGCGCATGGCCTTCTTCCGCGGCGAGCTGGAGGCGACGCTGCTGTTCGCGCGCCAGAACGGCATCGACCCGCTGTCGCTGCGCGGCTCGTTCGCCGGCGCCATCGGCATGCCGCAGTTCATGCCCAGCAGCCTGATGAAGTACGCGGTGGATTTCGACGGCAGCGGCAAGGTCGACCTGCTCAACTCCGGCGTCGACGCCATCGGCAGCGTGGCGGCCTTCCTGGTCGCGCACGGCTGGCAGCGCGAGCTGGGCGGCCCGCTGGTGTATTCCGCCGCCGTCTCGCCCAACCGCGCCTGGGAAAGCATGACCAACCAGGGCCTGAGCGCCAAGTACCGGCCACAGGAACTGACGGCGGCCGGCGTCAGCACCACGGTGCCGGTGCCGGAACAGCAGACCTACGGGCTGGTGGACTTGCAGAACGGCGCCGAGCCGACCGAGTACTGGCTGGCGAACAATAATTTCTTTGCGATCACGCAATACAACCGCAGTTATTTCTATGCGATGTCGGTGGTCGAACTGGGGCGCGCGGTGCGTCTGGCACGCGGCGGGATGTAAGGAAGCGTAAAGTATCTTGTCCCACAGACTTGCAAACTGTATTGTTTAGTTGACACTTGGCAATTATTTGTACAAACTTGCGGTTACTGTGGGCGCAACGTAAACCGTTCTACAACAAAATTAATTTATAATTAACTTTGTGTGTTCATTAAAAGTGTGCACAGTCAGCTTAGCATATCGTTGGGTGTATAATTCTCACACAATGTTGCAACCGGACAACAATAACCCATGGCAAGCGAGTTTTTTTATTGCTTATGAGTATTAGAAGGCGTGTTGTTGTACAATTGTGTATATATTATGAAACTTGTTATCCCGGAATCCCGTCCGTGTGTGAATTCGTTCCTTGGTAAGGATGAACATTAACGCAGCAAAGCGAGCTCCGAGTGTTGTACTTTGCAGGACAACTTTACAGAAGGAAAAGACGAAATCATGACAAACCAAGTCGGCATAGATATGAACAACGATGCGGATGGCGATGATCTGTTGCAATACAATCCCAACCGCCTGCTCGATACCCTGATCGAGAACCTGCGTCTGAAAAACGACGCGGCCCTGTCGCGCGCGTTGGAAGTGGCGCCGCCGGTCATCAGCAAAATCCGCCACCACCGCCTGCCGGTTGGCGCCTCGCTGCTGATCCGCATGCACGAAGTAAGCGACCTGAGCATTCGCGACCTGCGTTACTTGATGGGCGACCGCCGCAACAAGTTCCGCATCAGCGACAAGCAGTTCAAGCCGAAAGAAGGCGAACCAGGCGGCCAGGGCTGATTTCAGCCCCCCGTCCTGCCGCCGCGCCCGCCCCTTATCCGGGGGCGGGCGCGCAGTTCACGCTTGGCTTACGCCGGGAACACCCCGGTCGATAAGTAGCGGTCGCCCCGGTCGCACACGATGAACACGATGGTCGCGTTCTCCACCGTTTGCGACACGCGCAGCGCGATTTCACAGGCGCCCGCCGCCGAAATTCCACAGAAGATGCCCTCCTCGGCAGCCATGCGGCGCGCCATGCGTTCGGCCGCCGCCTGCGACACCGGTTCGATCTGGTCCACCCGCGCCCGCTCGTAAATCTTCGGCAGGTAGGCCTCCGGCCATTTGCGGATGCCCGGGATCGACGAGCCCTCCTCCGGCTCGGCGCCGATGATCTGCACGCCCGGGTTCTGCTCCTTCAGGTAGCGCGACACGCCCATGATGGTGCCGGTGGTGCCCATGGCGCTGACGAAGTGCGTCACGCGGCCTTCGGTGTCGCGCCAGATTTCCGGCCCCGTGCCCTCGTAGTGCGCGCGCGAATTGTCGAAGTTGCCGAACTGGTCGAGGATGATGCCCTTGCCGTCCTTCTGCAACTGCTCGGCCATGTCGCGCGCGTACTCCATGCCGCCGGTCTTGGGCGTGAGCAGGATCTGCGCGCCGTAGGCCGCCATGCTCTGGCGCCGCTCCACGCTCAGGTTCTCCGGCATCAGCAGCAGCATCTTGTAGCCGCGCAGCGCGGCCGCCATCGCCAGCGCGATGCCGGTGTTGCCGCTGGTGGCTTCGATCAGCGTGTCGCCGGGCTTGATGTCGCCGCGCTCCTCGGCGCGCTTGAGCATGGACATGGCGGCGCGGTCCTTGACCGAGCCGGCCGGATTATTTCCCTCCAGCTTGCCGAGGATGACGTTGTTGCGGGCCAGCGCGTCGGCGCCGGGAATCCGGGTCAGCTGCACCAGCGGCGTGTTGCCTATCGTATCTTCCAGAGTCTTGTAAGCCATCGTGTTCTATCGTCAGTGATTTCGCTAAAACAGCCATTCTAATCCGAGTTGCCCGGCGGCGCATTCCGGCCCCCTCCCTCCTAAGTGTTTACACCGGGCGCCGCCCTTGCGCTAGACTTGCAGCATTTCGACCGCCCTCACATTTTCCCCGGAATTATCATGGCCATCACCCCTCTGGAACTGCTCCCCGAATACACCCCGGACGAGCCCACGCCGCAGCTGCCGCTCGACCTGGAACAGCGCCGCCACCAGATCTTCCCCGTGCTCAGCGCGGCCGACATCAAGCATATGCACCGCTTCGGCCACGTGCGCCATTACAGCGACGGCGAGATGATCTTCGAGGCCGGCAAAACCAGCTTCGGCCTGGTGCTGGTGATCAAGGGCGGCATCGAGGTCAGCCGCTACGACGGCCTGGGCAACACCGCCTACATCACCACCCACACGCCGGGCCAGTTCGGCGGCGAGGTGGCGCAGCTGTCGGGCCGTCCCTCGCTGGGCAACGGCCGGGCGGTCGGCGCGGTCGAGGTGCTGGTGCTGCCGTCCGAATCGCTGCGCGCGCTGCTGGTCGCGCACGCCGAGCTGGGCGAGCGCATCGTGCGCGCGCTGATCCTGCGCCGCGTCGGCCTGATCGAGCAGAATTCCGGCGGCCCCGTGATCGTCGGCCCGCGCGGCCACGGCCGCATCCACACGCTGCAGAGCTTCCTGGCCGCCAACGGCCATCCGCACACCGTGCTCGACCCCGAGCTGGACCGGCAGGCGGCCGACCTGATGGCGCACTACCAGCCCAAGGCCGAGGAGCTGCCGCTGGTGGTCTGCCCGGACGGCGTGGTCAAGAAGAACCCGACCGTGGTCGACATCGGCCGCTGCCTGGGCATGCTGCCCGAGCTCGACGGCGACAAGATCTGGGACGTGATCGTGGTCGGCGCCGGCCCGGCCGGCCTGGCGACGGCGGTGTACGCCGCGTCGGAGGGCTTGTCGGTGCTGGCGCTGGAAACGCGCGCCTACGGCGGCCAGGCGGCCGCCAGCGCGCGCATCGAGAACTACCTGGGCTTCCCCACCGGCGTCTCCGGCCGCGCGCTGGCCGGCCGCGCCTACGTGCAGGCGCAAAAGTTCGGCGTCGAGGTGGCGATCCCGGCCCCGGCCGGCCGCCTGATCTGCGACACCTATCCGCTGCAGGTCGAGATGTGCGGCAGCCTGCAACGGCTGAAGGCGCGCACCGTGGTGCTGTCGTGCGGCGCGCGCTACCGCCGGCCGTCGCTGGCCAACCTGCGCCAGTTCGAGGGCAAGGGCGTGTACTACTGGGCCTCGCCGATCGAGGCCAAGCTGTGCAAGACCGAGGAGATCGTGCTGGTCGGCGGCGGCAACTCGGCCGGCCAGGCCGCCGTGTTCCTGTCGGGCCACGCGTCCAAGGTCCACATGCTGATCCGCAAGGACAGCCTGGCCTCCACCATGTCCAGCTACCTGATCGAGCGCATCCAGGCCACGCCCAACATCGAGCTGCACACGCACTCGGAGATCGTGGCGCTGGAGGGCGACGACGATGGCCTCAAGCAGGTCCGCATCCGCAATTCCTTGAACGAACAGGAATGCGACTACGACGTCTGCCGCGTGTTCCTGTTCATCGGCGCCGACCCCAACACCGGCTGGCTGAGCGACTGCGGCGTGGACGTCGACGCCAACGGCTTCATCCGCACCGGCTTCGACGTCACCAAGGCGCAATGCCGCGCCAACTTCGCCGACGGCGTGTATCCGCGCGACCTGCCGTCGCGCTCGGCGCTGGAGACCAGCGTGCCGGGCGTGTTCGCCATCGGCGACGTGCGCGCCAGCTCGACCAAGCGGGTGGCGGCGGCGGTGGGCGAAGGCGCGGCCGTGGTATCGCAGATCCACGCCTTCCTGGCCAACCTGCCGGCCGACAAGGTGTTCAGCTAAGCCCGCTTCACCGCGAGCGCGCCAGCGCCAGCCGGGCGCGCGGCGGCGCCAGCCCCGGCCGGCGCGCAACGCCGGCCGCCTCGCCCTTCAGGTGGAACACCTGCACCGACTGGGCCAGCGCCTGCGCATGTTCCTGCAAACTCTCGGCCGCCGCGGCGGCCTGCTCCACCAGCGCGGCGTTTTGCTGCGTGATATCGTCCATCTGCGCCACCGCTCGGTTGACCTCGCCGATGCCCGTGCTCTGTTCCTGGCTGGCCTCGGTGATCTGCGCCATGATGCCGGCCACCTTCTGCACCGACGCCACCAGCACGGTCATGGTGCTGCCGGCGTCGTTGACCAGCTTGCTGCCGGCATCGACCGTCTCCACCGACGCCCCGATCAACTCCTTAATCTCCCTGGCCGCGGCCGCGCTGCGCTGGGCCAGGTTGCGCACCTCCGACGCCACCACCGCGAAACCGCGCCCCTGCTCGCCCGCGCGCGCCGCCTCCACCGCCGCGTTGAGCGCCAGGATGTTGGTCTGGAACGCGATGCCGTCAATGACGCCGATGATGTCGACGATGCGGCTGGAACTGGCCTTGATCGAGCCCATGGTGTCGACCACCTGCGCCACCATCGCCCCGCCCTGCACCGCCACGGTGGAGGCGTCGGCCGCGAACTGATTGGCCGCGCGCGCGCTGTCGGCGTTCTGCTTGACGGTGTCGGTCAACTGCTCCATCGAGCTGGCGGTCTGCTCCAGCGAGCTGGCCTGGGACTCGGTGCGCGAGGACAGGTCGGCGTTGCCGCGCGCGATCTCGTCGGTCGCCACCAGCATCTCGTCGGTGCTGGAGCGGATCCGGCCAATCATGCCGGTCAGGTTGGTGTTGATGGTGTTCATCGCATCCATCAGGTGGCCGACCTCGTCGTCGCGCTCGACGCGGATGTCGTGGCTCAGGTCGCCCTCGGCGATATTGCGCGCGGTGTCGATCGCGTGGTCGAAGCTGAGCTTGATGTGGCGGTAGATCATGAACAGGCACAGCAGCGACACGCCCACCAGCACGATCAGCAGCGCGATCGCGGTCCAGAACGCCATGTTGGTGCTATGGGCCGCGTTGGTCACCGCCGCGCCGGTGCGCTGGTCCAGCAGCACCAGGAACTCGTTCACCGGCTGCATGATCCTGGCCTTGTTCTTGTGGTACTGCTCGTCGTGCATGATCTTGCGCGCCATCTCGGGATCGGGCGGCCCGCTCTTGGTGAACTTGCCAGTGCCGTCGTCGAACAAGCCCTTGACCGCGTTCATGGCGATCACCTCGGTCTTCACCAGCCCGTCCGAATTGGCCTGCGCCTCCTTCAGCTTGCCGAACTCCTCCTCGGTGAAGCCGGCCTGGCGCATCAGGTCCGCCAGCGCGACGGTGTCGCCGTCCGGCGTGGGCTTGTCGACACCGGCCGCGACGAAATCCCAGTAGATGCGCTCGTAGTGCTGCGGGCGCGGCTTCTTGCCGTTGCGGATATCGAGGATGTCGAGATATTCTTTTTCGTACCTGGGATCGCCGGTGACGACGTAGGTGCGGGCCAGCCGGGTCAGGTCGTCCGAGCTCTGCCGTAATTCGTCGGCCAGCAGATAGGAGCGGTAGCGCGCCTCGCTGGCGTGGTTGAGCTCGGCCTCCTTGGTCGAGATGCGCACCAGCGCCCACAAGGTCAGGCAGGACAGCGCCAGACTGACCAGGAAGAACAAAATGAAAATATTCTTGATGGAGAATTTACTTTTCATGATCGCCCCCGACTATTGAGTCAATTGTAGACTCAATATGCACCAATCTGACGCGCCGTACGTGACGGCTTGCCAGATTGTTGTTTCTTGGCGATAGCGCTGTTGCGGCCTAGTCCGGCAGCGGCGCCCACTTCTGCATCGGCGCAGTTTTCATAAAGTCAACCGCCAGCCTGGCCGCGTCAGGCAACAACTGCTGGCGCGCGGTCGCCACGACCACCCAATCCTTCTCGGTGGTCAGCACCTCGATGAAGTACAAGCCATAGCCGTGATAGGTGAAGTCGAACACGGAATCCGGCAGGTGCGGCCCATCGCCGCGCGGCTCGTTCTTGCTGCCCTCGTAGTTTTTCAGCGAGTCCTTGCGGTGAGAAAAACTCAACACCAGCAGCGCGCCGGCGTCGGGCTTGGCCTTGTCGAAATAACCGTATGCGCAGTCGTGCGGCATGTTCTTCACATCCAGCACCAGCGTGGTCTTGAACAGCGCCTCGAACCGCGCGAGCGGGAACGGTTTGGCCAGCAGTGCGCGGCAGCGCGCCATATTGGCCGTATCGCGCGGATCGGGCGCCGGCGCGCCGTCGGCGACGGCCAGCGCGTTGATCTCGAAATCGCCGTCGTCGACCAGCCGCTCCCAGCCCTCGAACCTGCCCATGCCGCGCGTGCGCGCGATCGACAGCAGCAGGCTCTGTCCCGGCGCCGGGCGCTCCGGCTGCAGCTGGTAGACCGGATCGGCATACGCCTGCGCCGGCGGAATGATGGTCCAGCCCATGTCGACGAACTGCTGGATCGCATCCTTGAGCCACAGCGCGTTGATCAGGTTGTGGTGCATCAGCATGACCTGCGGGATATCGCGCCCTTCCAGCTTGCGCGACAAATCGCGATAGGCGGTGGCGCGCTGGCGCAGGTGCGACAGGTAGGCCTGCCTGATCGGCTCGATGTCGGCCTTGGCATCGGCGCGCAGCACCTCGTTCAGTTTTTCATCCAGCCGCCAGTCGCTGGTGTCGAGGCTGACGTAGCCGTTCCGGTAGCCGCTCTGCTTCAGGAACGCCCGCATGCCGTCGCGCTTTTCGGACGTGTTCCCCTCGCGCAGGAAGGTGTAGCGGAACCACTTCTGATAGCCCGGCAGGGTCGACGTGATGCGGTCGCAGTCCTGCACCTCCTGGCGGTACTGCGCCAGCGTGAGCTTGGCGTCGTTCAGGTCCGGATGGGTCATCGTGTGGTTGCCGAGCGCGTGGCCCGCCTGTCCCCAGGCCTTGGCCAGCGCGTAGCCTTCCGGCCTGTCCGCGCCGTAGCCGCAGGTGACGAACAGCGCCGCCTGCACATGATGCGCGGCCAGCGCGCCGAGCAGCGCCTGGTTGCGCTGCTGCGGCGACATCAACGGCGTCGCCTCCAGCCTGGGCCCATCGTCGAACGTGAAGGCCACCGATTGCGCCTGCGCGGTGGAGGCGAAAAACGTGGCGGCGACAAGCAAGGCACGGCCTAAAGTCATTGTGCGGCTCTCTCTTTGATGCGTTGGAGTTGTGCCGACTGATACGCGCCGAAAGCGTCGTTGAACAGGCAGCGGATCAGGGGATCATCGACGATATCCGCATCCGGCGGCGCGCCGTTGATGCGCATGTACATTGACGTCAGCGACTCGCCCAGCGCCAGGCCCGCATACAGTTTGGCGATGGGGATTTCGGTCATCCACGTCGGCGCCTCCTCGTCGCCGGTGAGCGCGATGCGGTCCCCGTGGACGCGGTAGCGGAACTGCCGCACGGCGCCCTCATGGTCGTAGACCGAGAGCTGCCAGATGCACGGCGTGGCGAAGTAGCTGTCGGAAGGCAGCTCCATGTCCTCGTACTTTTCCAGCAGGCCGCTGCGGCAGTAGTCCAGCGCCAGCGCGGTTTGTCCGGCGTCGAGCGGCGCGAAGTGGCGCGCGATGTCGGACGTCGGCGGCGGCACGATGTCGGCGTCGTACTCGTAGTCGACATCCTGCTCGCCGACCGGCAGCACCCACGACAGCGGCGCGGATGGCGCCAGCCCTTGCGGCGTCAGCTCCACCGACACCGATGGATTCAGGCGCACGATGGCGGCATCGGGCAGCCAGGCGCCCACCTCCCGCCCGAACTGGCGGTAGGTGATCGGGAACAGCGCATGGTTGTACCACGACCAGGGCTCCTGCACGAACTGGCAGGAACTCGGCACCACATAGCGCGGCGCCAGCGCCCGCAGCTGCTCCGGCCATTCCTCCGGCAGCGCGGGCGCGACGCCCTGCGCGCGCGACGGCGCGATGACATCGATCTCGCGCATGGTCTGGAAGGGCCACAGCACCATGTCCCACGGCGCGTAGGGCTTGAGCTGTTCCAGCGTCTCCGGGTCCATCCACGAATCGACCACGTTGAGCACATTCAGGCCGGCGGCGCGGATGTGGAACATCGAATCGACATCGGCATCGAGCGCCCGGCGCGGAATGACCTCGATCGCGCCGACCCGCACCGGCGCGTCCACCTCCAGCCGCAGCACGTTGACGAAACCCAGCTCGCGTATCAGCGCAAACAACTCATCGAACAGGCAATACAGGTGGATCGGCGTGGTGCGGTCGAGCAGGTCGAGGCTCTCCAGCGAGCAGTGATCGTCATGGAAATGCGAGATGAAGACCGCGTCCGGTTTCATCCCGCGTATCCGCGCATGGTCGAAACGCACGTCGGGAAAGGCGTGGCAATTCCTGCTGAACGGGTTTTCGAATATCGGATCGAAGGCGATCAGCGTACCGTCGCATTCGAAGACATAGCCTGCGTGCAGGATGCGGGAGATCTTGAGTGTCATGGTTGAAGTAAGCGGCAACGGGCCGCGATGATATCAGCAATACCGGCTGTCCCGGCTTCAGGTAATTCCCTACTCGCATATAGGGATTTCCCGATATTTCCACAATAAAACACTAATTAAACTAAAGGAACTAAAAGCATATTTTTTGAATGAACCCCATGAACTTAGCCAACTTTAAAATAGGTCACCGGATGGCGGCAGGTTTCGCCTGCATACTGGCGTTGCTGCTCCTCATTGCGCTGCTCGGCGTTAACGGCATGAGTGACGTGCAGGCCCGGCTTGAAGAGATCACCTTCACCAACAACCCGGAATCCGCCCTGGTGATCGAAATGGCGTCGACCATCGACGATCAGACCATCGCACTACGCAACATCGTACTGTACACCGAGATGGACGATATGCTGCCGGAAATGGAGCGCATCAAGGCCGACCAGAAACGCTACAACGACGCCGAAGAGAAACTGCGCAAAATGTTCGCCGGCTCGCCAAGCACGCTGCCTGAGGAAAACGCGCAGTTCGACAAGGCCCGGCAACTGAAAGAAAAATCGCTCCCGCTGATCGCCGAGGCGGCGGCACTGGGCCTGGCCAACAAAAACGAAGAGGCCACCAAGGTATTGCTGGTTAAATTCCGTCCGCTGCAGCACGAATGGCGAGGCACGCTCACGCAATTCGCCGCCTTTGAACAGAAAATGAATGAGCAGGCGGCCCAGGACGCGAGAAAAAACTTCAAGACGGCGCGAACGCTGGTACTCGCGGCCAGCGCGCTGGCGCTGGTCCTCGGCGGCGCGATCTCCTGGTTCATCGCGCGCGGCATCACCCGTCCCATCCAGCGGGCGCTGGAAGTGGCGCAAACTGTCGCAGCCGGCGACCTCGGCAGCCATATCGACGTGACCGGCAAGGATGAGACCGGCCAATTGCTGCTCGCCTTGAAGGAGATGAACGACGGCCTGGTGAGCATCGTCAGCGAAGTGCGCGCCGGCACCGAAACGATCGCCTCGGCCTCCAGCCAGATCGCCACCGGCAACCAGGACCTCTCCAGCCGCACCGAGGAGCAAGCCAGTTCGCTGGAGGAAACCGCGTCGTCGATGGAAGAACTGACCTCGACCGTGAAGCAGAACGCCGACAACGCGCGGCAGGCGAACCAATTGGCGATCACCGCGTCCGAGGTGGCGGTCAAGGGCGGCACGGTGGTGTCCGAGGTGGTGAGCAATATGGAGGAGATCAACGAGTCGGCGCGCAGGATCGTCGACATCATCGGCGTGATCGACAGCATCGCGTTCCAGACCAATATCCTGGCCCTGAACGCGGCCGTCGAGGCGGCGCGCGCCGGCGAGCAAGGGCGCGGCTTCGCCGTGGTGGCCACCGAGGTGCGCAACCTCGCCCAGCGCAGCGCCCAGGCGGCGAAGGAGATCAAGGGCTTGATCGATCACTCGGTGACCAAGGTCGAGCTGGGCAGCAGGCTGGTGGAACAGGCCGGCGTGACCATGCGGGAAGTGGTCGGCAGCATCAGACAGGTGACCGACCTGATGGGCGAGATCAGCGCCGCCAGCGCGGAGCAGACGGTGGGCATCGGCCAGGTGCAGGAAGCGGTCATGCAGATGGACCAGGCGACGCAGCAGAACGCCGCGCTGGTGGAGGAAGCGGCGGCCGCATCGGAGGCGATGCAGGTCCAGGCCGACAATCTGGCGCAGGTGGTGGGCCGGTTCAAGCTGAAGAGCCAGCCGTCGATGGCGAGGACGGCGGCGCGGCCGCCGAAGCCGGCGCGGGCCCTCATCCAGGGCCGCGGCGCGCCCCCGGGCGTCCACGCCCGCCGCGCCAGCTAGCGCAGCGGCACCGGATAGCTGGCCGGGCTGGCGTTGCCGTCGTAGTCGATGGCTTGCACGCCGAAGTAGTAGTTGTCCTTCGACAGCGGCACCGTGTACTCGGTCGCCTTGCCGACGAACCGGCTGCCCTGCCATTCGGCGGCCGTGGTGTCGCGCCAGACGATGCGGTAGCCCGCCAGGTCGGGCTCGGCGTTGGCTTGCCAGACCAGCTCGGTATCGTTCTGCAGCTTGGCGGTGCGCACCTGCACCCCGGCCGGCGCGGCCGGCGCCAGCGACAGCGACGACAAGGCCGCCGCGTTCACCCGCGCCACCTGGGCGATGTAGTTGAAGTCGTCGTACTGCGGCAGGTCGCCGATCGGCACGCCGTTTTCGGTGCGGATGTTCTGGTGCTGGTGGTTGAAGTCCTCGGCCGGCTCGGTGAAGCGCAGCGCCGCGTAGCCGCGCTCCAGGAACGGCATGTGGTCGCCGCCGCGCAGGTAGCGGTCGCGGCGCTGGATGATGTTGACCTTGAACTTGGGCACATAGCGCTCGCCGGCCTCCTTCACCGCCCGCGCCAGCTGGCGCGACAGCGAATCGTTCTCGCCGCCGGTCTGGATCAGCGTGCGCACGGCGTCGCTGTTTTCCTTCTGCACCGGCAAGCCTTCGGCGAACAAGCGCACCTGCGTGTCGTCCACCTTGCCGTGCTCGTCGCGCGAGCTGCCGATGATGTCGTTGGTGAACATGCCGGCGATGTTCAGGTTCTTCTGCCTGGCCTGCTCGGCCCAGTGCGCCGCGCCCAGCAGGCCCTGCTCTTCCGCCGCCACCGTCATGAAGACCAGCGTGGCGTCGAACTTGTATTGGGCCATCACGCACGCCATCTCCATCACGGCGGCGGTGCCGGAGGCGTCGTCGTTGGCGCCCGGCGCGTCGCCCTTGGCGTCCATGATGTCGGTGTTGCGCGAGTCGTAGTGGCCGCTGACCACGTACATGCGGTCCACCGACGCCGCCTGCGTGCCCGGCAGGGTCGCCACCACGTTGACGATCTCGGTCGGCCGGCTGATGCGCGCGGAGACCGGCGCGACATGGCTGTCGAACGCCACCCGCAGGCGCCCGCCCCGGGCCGCGCCGCAGCGCTCCAGCTCGCTCTTGATCCAGCGCCGTGCCGCGCCTATGCCCTCGGTGTCGGAGACCGTGTCCGACATCGTATGGCGCGTGCGGAAGCCGGCCAGCTTGTTGATATAGCCTTCGATGCGGGCCGGCGAGATCTCCCGCACGATCTGGTCGATCTGGGCCTGGTGGCGGCCGGTGTCTGGGGCTGCCGCGAAGGCTGGCGCGACGGCCAGCAGCGACAAGATGAGGGACTTGCAATACATCGTCGGTCTCCGGTGAAAAGATCCCGCCATCTTCTCACGTCGCCGCCGCCCGGTGTGCAAGCGCGGCGGATTGCTCCGTCATCAACATGGCCTCGAACGCGGCACGCGACACCGGCTTGCTGAAAAAATACCCCTGCACCAGCGAGCAGCCGTGCGCCCGCAGGTAATCCGCCTGCGCCTGGGTTTCGACGCCCTCCGCCACGACCTCCAGCTGCAACGACGCCGAAATCGACAGCATCGCCTTCACCAGCTCGCACTGCCGGCGCGCATGCGGAATGCCTTGCACGAACGACTTGTCGATCTTGATCTGCGCCACCGGGAAGCGGTGCAGATAACTCAACGCCGAATAACCGGTGCCGAAGTCATCGATCGAGAGCGAGACGCCCATGCCGTCCAGCTCGGCCAGCATGTCGGCCACCTCCGGGCTGTCCTCCAGCAGCAGACCCTCGGTGATCTCCAGCTCCAGCCATGCGGCGCGGCATCCGCTGTCGGCCAGGATGCGGCGCACCGCCCCCACCAGGTCGTTGCGCAGGAACTGGCGGGTCGACACGTTCACGGCCATCTTCACCGGTGCGGCCGATGCCGCCTCCAGCCTGCGGTTCAGGTCCGCCGCGGCGGCGCATGCGCTCGCCAGCACCCACTCGCCGATCTCGACGATCAGGCCCGATTCCTCGGCGATCGGAATGAACCGGTCCGGCGGCACCACCCCATGCCCCGGACGGTTCCAGCGCAGCAGGGCTTCGGCCCCGACCACGCGCCCGCTCGGCAAATCGATCTGCGGCTGGTAATGCAGGACCAGCTCTCCCTTGTCGCAGGCCTTGCGCAGCGCCGACTCCAGCTCCAGCTTCTCGGAGAATTGCTCGCCCATTTCCCTGGCGTAGAACTGGAAATTATTGCGCCCTTTTTTCTTGGCGAAATACATGGCCGTATCGGCGTACCTGAGCAGCGCCTCCATCTCGACACTGTCATCGGGGAACAGCGCCACGCCGATGCTGCACGAGACGAACAACTCACGGCCTTCGATATGGAACGGTTCGGCCAGCGCCTGCAGTATTTTCCCGGCGACCGTCTCCAGGTCGCCTTTGTCGCGCAACTCCGGCAGCAGCACGCCGAATTCGTCGCCGCCCAGCCGCGCTATCGTGTCGGAGGCGCGCACCGCGTATTTCAGGCGTTGCGCCACCTCGCACAACAGGCGGTCGCCGGCGCCATGGCCCAGCGTATCGTTGACTTGCTTGAAGCGGTCCAGGTCGAGAATCATCAGCCCGGCCAGGTCGCGATAACGCTGGGCATGCGCGATCTCCAGGCGGATGCGGTCGAACAGCAAGGCGCGGTTCGGCAACTTGGTCAAGCTGTCGTAGAAAGCCAGGTGCCTCACCTTCTTGCGGTATTGGTCGATTTCCGTGATGTCGCGGCCGACCGCCAGCACCCGCGCCACCTGGCCGGCGTCGTCGAATTCCGGACTGAGGCGGATATGCGAGCATTGCCCCACGCCCTCGACCTGCCAGTGCAGCTCGAAATCGCGCGGCTCGCCGTGCTCGAAGACCGCGCGCATCTTGTCCATGTATGCCTGCGCGTGGGTGCCGCCGGGATATTCGATCGGCGTCGTGCCCAGGATTTGTCCCCGGCCTTTTTCCATTTGCGTGATCAGCTTCTGGTTGGCGTAGAGCCGGCGGCAGTCCCGGTCGTAGCGGGCGATCGTGTCGGGCGAATTTTCCGCCAGCGTGCGGAACTCCTGCTCGCGGGTGAGCAACAGCGCCTCCATGCGCTTGCGTTCGGTGATGTTACGGATCATGGCCATGTTGTAGCCTTGGCCGTCGGACTCCAAATAGTTCGCGACGATTTCAACCGGAAAAATGCGGCCGTCCTTGGTCCGGTGGCGGCGCTCCAGGGTCAGCGAACCGCTCGACCGGAGATCGCGCCAGTGTTCGCGCCAAAGCACTTCGTGGCAGTCGGGATCGATATCGAGCACGCGCCGGCCCCGCAACTCCTCCTTGCTGTAGCCCAGGCCGCGGCAAGCGTGCTGATTGGCATACGTGATGCGTCCCTGGTCGTCGATCAGGTACACCGCTTCCTCGATGTGATCGATGGCATAGTTCAGCAGGCCCAGCTCGTCTTCGCGCCGCTTGCGCTCCGTGATGTCGCGGCTGATGCCCAGTACGCCGACGAGCTCGCCGCCGGCGCCCCGCACCGCCACCTTGCGCGTTTCCAGCAAGATGCGCCTGCCGCCCCCGGCGACACGCCCCCATTCCTCGTAGATGCAGACGCTGCCGGCATCCATGGCCTGCCGGTCTTTTTCGCGGAAGAAGTCCGCCAGTTCGCCCCCGACGAAATCGTAGTCGGTCTTGCCGACGATGGCGGCCTGCGGCGCATCGAAGTAGCGTTCGAACGCCGGATTGCAGGCCACGTACACGCCATCGGGATCTTTCAGCCAGATGAAGTCCGGCAGTGTCGTCATCACGCTGGCCAGATGGTTCCTGGATTCCTCAAGCGCGCGTTCGTTCTGTTTGCGCTCGGTGACGTCATACATGAACCCATGCCAGACCGTGGAGCCGTCCGATTCGCGCAGCGGGGTGGAGCGCGCCTCGACCCAGCGCTCCGGCCATCCCGGCCGGCAGACGCGGAACACCAGTTCCAATGCCGACAGGCTGAGCACCGTCTCGGCCAGGGCGGCCTCGATGCCGGGCCGGTCGGCGGGATGCAACAGCGCGTGCAAGGGCGCCATGTCGCTCTCCACATCCACCGGCGGCAAGCCAAAGAGATCGACGATGCCGGGGCTGGCGAAGGCAAAACTGTAATGCCCGTCGGGCGAGCGGCGCAGGGTATAGACAAAGCCCTTCACGTTGGCGACGAAATGCGCCATCCGGCGCTCGGCTTCGCGGATGGCCGTCAGGTCGCGCGCGATGGCGAGCACGGTCGCCACCTGGCCGTCCGTGCCGGGTTCCGGCACCAGCAGCACGTTGTAGTCGCGGCGCAGCTGGTCGCGGTCGACGCAGTCGACGTTGATCTGATTGGCCGCGCCGCTGGCAAAGACCGCGCGGATGGCCTCCATGAGTTTGCCGCTCTGCCGCTCCCCCAGCAGCATGCCGTCGCTGGGCGAACAGCCGATCAACGCCGCCACGGGCTTGCCGAATATCCTGTCCACGGCCCGGTTGACATAGAGCCGGCGGCAATCCCGGTCATAGCGGTAAATCGGGTCGGGGCAGTTCTCGGCCAGGGAACGGAACTGTTCCTCGCGCGCGACCAGGCACTCCTCCATCGCCTTGCGCTCGGAGATGTCGATCATCAGCCCGTGCCACTCGGTGGCGCCGTCCGCCTGCCTTTGCGGCGTGGAGCGGATTTCCACCCAGCGCTGTCCCCGGTCGGGATGCGCGATCCGGATTTCGATACGGAACGGCGCCAGCGTCCCTGCCGTTTCCGTCATCAGTTTCAGCAGGCGCGCCCGGTCGTCCGGATGGTAGCGGGCGCGCAGCGTGGCGGCATCGGCGCGTATCTCTTCGGGACGCAGGCCGAACAACCGCTCCAAGCCAGCGCTGGCATAGGGGAAACTGGTATGGCCGTCCACCTCGACACGGATGGTGAACAGGAAGCCCGGCACGGCGGCGGCAACCGACGACAGCCGCTCCTGCAGCTTGGCCTGCTGCAATTGAAGACGCGTTACCTGACGCATCGGGCGACAGCGGCTGAGAGAGGTCTTCGGCGCTCTGCGTCGAAAGGTCGATGACATAGGCTTCTTCGAGATCACGCACTTCGTCGGACCAGGGCCGCGAGCAGGCATGCAGGGAGTATTATTTCGATAAGGAAACTACCCTTATGTTTTAAGAAATAATACAGATGAACTTTCCCGAATGCTATCGACTTAGGCTGATCTCGCTGTAGGGATTGCCTTACGTTGCGCTGGCGGCGGATGTCGCATTGGGGAGGATGGGAAAGCCGAACGCCCGCCTGGCGGCGGGCTGGCGTGCTGCGAGGGACTACTTGGCGGGTGCCGCGGCCTTGTCGGCCTTGTCAGCCTTGGCGGCTTTCGCCGCGGCCTTGTCGGCTTTGGCTGCGGCCTTGTCGGTGGCCTTGTCGGCTTTGGCGGCAGGCGCCGTGGCGGCCGGGGCGCCGTCCAACGGCTTACCGTTCACCACCAGGCCCGCTTGCGACAGCTTGACGGCGTTTTTCTCGCCGATGCCCTTCACGCGCTTCTCCAGGTCCGCCCAATCCTTGAAATCGCCCTTCTTGCGCTCTTCCATGATGGCCTTCGTTTTGGCGGGGCCGATGCCCTTGACCGAATCCAGCGCGGCGGCGTCAGCCTTGTTGACGTCGACCTGCGCGAAAGCGAAGCCCATCGTTGCAATCAGGGTTGCAACTGCCAGCAAAAGTTTCTTGAACATGTCTCAATCTCCATGGTGGGTGAAAGGCGGCAAGCGCGCCTTGAACACCCTTAACGGCCAACCTCGACGGCGGTTGACAGATAATCCATGAAGCTTTTATGACAAGCGTCAAAGCCCGGCCGTCAGGCGTTGAACAACTCCTCGCGCGTCACGGTCGCCGTGCCCAGCTTGCCGACCACGATGCCGCCGGCGCGGTTGGCCGTCTGCACCGCCTCGTTCCAGCCCACGCCCGCGCCCAGCATGGCGGCCATGGTGGCGATCACCGTGTCGCCCGCGCCGGAGACGTCGAACACTTCGCGCGCCTGCGCCGGCATGTGGAATTGCTCGCCGTCGGTGTACAAGGTCATGCCCTCTTCCGAGCGGGTCAGCAGCAGCGCGTCCAGCTTGAGCTCGGCGCGCAGCGCCTGCGCCTTGGCGGTCAGCTGCTCTTCGCTGTTCCAGCTGCCGACGATGCGCTTCATCTCCGACTTGTTCGGCGTCAGCACGGTGGCGCCGGCGTAGCGGCTGAAGTCGTCGCCCTTCGGATCGACCATCACCACCTTGCCGGCGGCGCGCGCCGAGGCGATCATGTCGGCCACGTTCACCAGCGAACCCTTGGCGTAGTCCGACAGCACGATCACATCGTAGTCGGCCAGCAGCGCCTTGAACTGCAGCAGCTTGTCGCGCAGCACGGTGTCGGTCGGCGGCTCCTCGAAGTCGATACGCACCATCTGCTGCTGGCGGCCGATCACGCGCAGCTTGATGATGGTGGAGATGGCGTCGTCGCGCTTCAGGTAGCTGTGGATGCCGCCGCTTTGCAGCATCTGCTCCACTTCATTGCCGGCCTCGTCCGCGCCCACCACGCCCAGCAGCCCGGCGCGCGCGCCCAGCGCGGCCGCGTTGCGCGCCACGTTGGCCGCGCCGCCCAGGCGCGCCTCGCGCTTCTCGATGCGGACGATGGGCACCGGCGCCTCCGGCGAAATGCGGCTGACGTCGCCGAACCAGTAACGGTCCAGCATCACATCGCCTACCACCAGGATGCGCACCTGCTCCAGCGCCGGTGCTTTATAAATCGTAACGTCAGTGCTCACAAATACCTCGTTAAACGCGGGTCAGGATGGAACGGCCGATGCCGTGGTATTCAAAGCCCGCCTCGGCCATGACTTCCGGCTCGAACAGGTTGCGGCCGTCGAAGATGATGGCCTGCTTCAGCGACGACTTGATGCGGTCGAAGTCCGGGCTGCGGAAGGCCTTCCATTCGGTGACGATCACCAGCGCCTCGGCGGCGGCCAGCGCGTCCATCGGGCTGGTGGCGAAGCGGATGCGCGCCATCTCTTCGGCGTTCAGGTCCAGCGCCAGCACGCGCTTGGCTTCCGTCATCGCGACCGGGTCGTACACCGCCACGGTGGCGCCGCCGTCCAGCAGCTGCTTGATCAGCACGCGGGCCGGCGCTTCGCGCATGTCGTCGGTGTTCGGCTTGAAGGCCAGGCCCCAGATGGCGAAGTGCTTGCCGCGCAGATCCTCGCCGAAGCGCTTGACCACCTTCTGGCCCAGCACCAGCTTCTGCTTGTCGTTGACCGCCTCCACCGCGCGCAGGATCAGCAGGTCCTGGTCGTACTGGCGCGCCGTGCGTTCCAGCGCCTGCACGTCTTTCGGGAAGCAGGAACCGCCGTAGCCGGCGCCGGCGTACAGGAAGCTGTGGCCGATGCGCGGATCGGAGCCGATGCCGTGGCGCACCGCTTCGATGTCGGCGCCCACCTGGTCGGCCAGGTTGGCCAGCTCGTTCATGAACGAGATGCGGGTGGCCAGCATGGCGTTGGCCGCGTACTTGGTGAACTCGGCCGAGCGCACGTCCATCCAGAAGGTGCGTTCGTGGTTGCGGTTGAACGGCGTGTACAGCTTCTTCATCAGGCCGTGGGCCTTCTCGCCCTCCGGCGTGCCGTCGTAGCCGATGACGATGCGGTCCGGACGCATGAAGTCCTCCACCGCCGCGCCCTCTTTCAGGAACTCGGGATTGGACACCACCGAGAACTTGGAGGCGTCGCCGCGCGCGGCCAGCTCGGCCTGCACGGCGGCCTTGACGCGGTCGGCCGTGCCGACCGGCACCGTGGACTTATCGACGATGACCTTGAACTCGGTCATGTGCTTGCCGATGTTCCTGGCGGCGGCCAGCACGTATTGCAAATCGGCCGAGCCGTCCTCGTCCGGCGGCGTGCCGACCGCGATGAACTGCAGGCAGCCGTGCGCGACCGAGGCGGCGACGTCGGTGGAGAATTGCAGGCGGCCGGCCGCGCGGTTGCGCGCGACGATTTCCTCCAGGCCCGGCTCGTGGATCGGGATGCCGCCGTTGTTGAGCAGGTCGATTTTCTTCTGGTCGACGTCGAGGCAGAAAACGTCGTTGCCCAGCTCGGCGAGGCAAGCGCCGGTGACGAGGCCGACATAGCCGGTGCCGATGATGGTGATTTTCATGTTGGTGCTCTTCTTAGTTCATGACGTTGAGTTCTTCGGTGCGGCGCGGCGGGTAGGTCTCCCAGCGGCTGCATCCCGGGCACTGCCAGTAGAACTGGCGCGCCTTGAAACCACAGTGGCTGCACTGATAGCGCGCCAGCTTTTGCGTATAACCGTGGACCAGGTTCTTGACCATGGACAGTTCCGGCACCAGGCTGGCCGGCGCATCCATCAGGCGCGCCTCCAGCAGCTTGTCCAGGCCCAGCAGGGTCGGCGTGCGGCGCAGCTCGTTGCTCACCAGCTGCTTGGCGGCGTCCACGCCGTCCAGCTCCAGCACCGCCTTGTAGACCACCTCGATCAGGTCGATCGACGAGGCCTGCTCCAGGTAGGACTTGAGCAGGTTCACGCCTTCCTGCGGACGCCCCACCTTGCGGTAGGCGTCCATCATGCGCTGCGCCACCAGCGCCGTGTGCGGCACGCTGATCTGCTCGACGCGGCGCCAGGTCAGCAGCGCGCCCTCGACATCGCCCTGCGCCAGCTGGGCGTCGCCGCTCAGCATGGTGGCGCGCACGTTGACGCGGTCCGCGTGCAGCGACTTGTCCAGCAGCGGCAGCGCCTCCTCGGGATGCATGTGCACCAGCGCGTCCTGCGCCAGCTCGCAGTAGAACTGCGCGATTTCCTTCTGGCGCGCACCGGCGCCCGATTCCTGCAGGCCGATCGCGGCCTCGATGGCGCGCGGCCACTCCTTCTCGCGCTGGAAGATCTCCAGCAGCGCGCGGCGCGCCGGCACGGCGTACTGGCCGCTGACCATGGCGGTGAAGGTCTCCTCGGCGCGGTCCAGCAGGCCGGCCTTCAGGTAGTCCATGCCCAGCTCGTACTGCGCGTGTTCCTTCTGCTCCTGCGGCAGGTCCGGGCGCGACAGCAGGTTCTGGTGCACGCGGATGGCGCGCTCGGTCTCGCCGCGGCGGCGGAACAGGTTCCCCAGCGCGAAGTGCATGTCGGCCGTTTCGGTGTCCATGCGGACGATTTCAATGAAGGCGTCGATGGCCTTGTCCGGCTGCTCGTTGAGCAGGAAGTTCAGGCCCTTGAAGTAGGCGCGCGGCAGCGTGCGCGATTCCGACACCAGTTGACGTATGTCGACGCGCGCGGCGACCCAGCCCAGTCCGAAGAAGACCGGGATCCCCAATAACCACCAGAGTTCGAATTCCATGCTTTATGTTTTTTATTGTGTGTTGACGCTGTCCGGCTGCGGCTGGGCGTTGGCCTGCAGCGCGCTCGACTGCAGCGTGGTGATGGTGGTTTTATGCTTGTTGGTCTCGCGGCGGTGGCGGAACACGGTGGGCGTCAGCGCCAGCACGCCCAGGAAGGCGCCGGCCACGAAGAAGCCCAGCAGCATCAGGACCAATGGTCCGTGCAGGTCATAGTGCAGGAAGAAATGCAGATCGACTTCCTGCGTGTTCTTCAGGGCAAAGCCAAAAAACAGGACGAAAAGAACGAATCCAATAATCGTGGATATGAATTTCATTAGCCAGGTTTCCTGTTCAGTAATTCTAAAAAAAAGCGGCATCCGTAGACGCCGCTTTTATTTTAACTCATCAGACGCTTTAGTCCTCGATGATCGGTTGCCCGACCATCGCGTCGACCCGCTCGCGCAATTGCTTGCCCGGCTTGAAATGCGGCACCCGTTTTTCAGGCACCATCACTTTGTCGCCCGACTTCGGATTACGTCCGATGCGCGGTGGCCGGCTGTTCAGAGCAAAGCTGCCAAAACCGCGGATCTCGATGCGCTGACCGGTCGCCAGGGCGTTGGTCATCGCATCCAGAATGGTCTTGACGGCATACTCCGCATCTTTGGCCACCAGCTGAGAATAACGCTCAGCCAGGCGGTTGATCAACTCGGACTTAGTCATCGACTAGTTCTTAGTTCTTGTTGTCGAACTTGGCTTTCAACAGCGCGCCCAGGCTGGTGGTGCCCGAAGCTGCGTTGTTGTCGGTCGCGGCCATCTTCTGCATGGCTTCTGCAGTTTCGGCGCTGTCTTTAGCTTTGATCGACAGTTGGATCGAACGTGCTTTGCGGTCGATGTTGATCACCAGAGCCTCGACGGAATCGCCGACTTTCAGGTGGGTGCCAGCATCTTCCACGCGGTCACGCGAGATTTCCGACGCGCGCAGGTAGCCTTCAACTTCTTCGGACAGTTGGATCACGGCGCCTTTAGGCTCAACCGATTTAACGGTGCCGGTGACCAGCGCGCCCTTGTCGTTCATGGCTGCGAAGTTGTTGAATGGGTCGCCTTCCAGTTGCTTGACGCCCAGGGAAACGCGCTCGCGCTCAACGTCGATGGCCAGAACGATGGCTTCCAGTTCGTCACCTTTCTTGAAGCGACGCACGGCTTCTTCGCCGGTTTCGGTCCAGGACAGGTCGGACAGGTGCACCAGGCCGTCGATGTTGCCGGCCAGGCCGATGAACACGCCGAAGTCGGTGATCGACTTGATCGCGCCACGGACTTTATCGCCCTTCTTGTGGGTCACGCCGAAGTCATCCCATGGGTTCGCTTTGCACTGCTTCATGCCCAGCGAAATACGGCGACGCTCTTCGTCGATTTCCAGAACCATGACTTCAACTTCGTCGCCCAGCTGGACAACTTTGTTTGGAGCGACGTTCTTGTTGGTCCAGTCCATTTCCGAAACGTGGACCAGGCCTTCGATGCCTTGTTCAACTTCAACGAACGCGCCGTAGTCGGTCAGGTTGGTGACTTTACCGAACAGACGGGTGCCTTGTGGGTAACGACGGGACAGACCGGTCCAAGGATCGTCGCCCAGTTGCTTCACGCCCAGGGACACACGGTTCTTCTCTTGATCGTACTTCAGGACCTTGGCGGTGATTTCCTGGCCAACGGTCAGCACTTCCGATGGGTGACGCACACGACGCCATGCCAGGTCGGTGATGTGCAGCAGGCCGTCGATACCGCCCAGATCCACGAACGCGCCGTAGTCGGTGATGTTCTTGACGACGCCGGTAACCACGGTGCCTTCTTTCAGGGTTTCCATCAGTTTCTGACGCTCTTCGCCCATCGAAGCTTCGATGACGGCGCGGCGGGACAGAACGACGTTGTTACGCTTGCGGTCCAGCTTGATCACTTTGAATTCGAGGGTCTTGCCTTCGAATGGGGTGGTGTCCTTGACTGGACGGGTGTCGACCAGCGAGCCCGGCAGGAAGGCGCGGATGCCGTTGGTCAGAACGGTCAGGCCGCCCTTGACTTTGCCGTTGACGGTACCGACAACGATTTCGCCCGATTCCATGGCTTTTTCCAGTGCCAGCCACGAAGCCAGACGCTTGGCCTTGTCGCGCGACAGGATGGTGTCGCCGAAACCGTTTTCGAGCGATTCGATCGCCACGGAAACGAAGTCGCCTACTTTGACTTCCAGTTCGCCGTGGTCGTTCTTGAATTCTTCAACTGGGATGAATGCTTCCGATTTCAGGCCGGCGTTGACGATCACGAAGTTGTGATCCAGACGAACGACTTCAGCCGAGATCACTTCGCCCGAACGCATGTCTTGACGCGACAGGGATTCTTCGAAGAGGGCTGCAAAACTTTCCATATTAGACATTGTAACTTCCAGGTTACCAACAAGGCTCGCGATATGCGACTTCAGTTGGGTTAGGGTTGATAAACGCCACGGCCATCAGAGCGACCGCGACACCAGCTATTTACCGATGGCCGCATACCACTGCAACACCTGGGCGACCGCTTCGTCAGCGGTCATATTCGAGGTGTCGAGCACATGCGCCCCCTCTGCGGGGACCAGCGGCGCGATGGTCCGGTTCGTATCCCGGTCGTCCCGCGCCTGCAAATCCATCAGTAGGTCTTCCATATTAGCAGAAATTCCTTTGCCAATCAATTGCTTATAGCGGCGTTCCGCGCGCGCCGCCACACTAGCGGTCAAAAACACCTTCAGCGCGGCGTTCGGGAAGATCACCGAGCCCATGTCGCGGCCGTCCGCCACCACGCCCGGCGCCTTGCGGAAGCCCAGCTGCAGCCCCAGCAGCGCGTGGCGCACGGCGTGGAATGTTGCTATTTTTGAAGCGGTGTTGCCCACCTCCTCCGCACGGATGGCCTCGGTGACGTTTTCGTGCGACAGGATGATGTCGCCGCCCTGGAAGCTGCACTGCAGGTGCTCGGCCAGCTTGGCCAAGGCGTGCTCGTCGTTCAGATCGGTGCCGCGGCGCAGCGCCGAGAGCGCGGTCAAACGGTACAGGGCGCCAGAATCCAGGTAGTGGAAGCCGAGCTTATCGGCGACGCGGTGCGCGACGGTGCCCTTGCCGGATGCGGTGGGGCCGTCGATGGTGATGACTGGAATTGGGGAAGTGGCCATTTGATTTAGATTGTTTATTTTGCTATCGCCGCGAAGGCGGCGAAATACTCGGGGAAGGTCTTGCCCACGCACTTGGGATCGTTGATCCGCATGACGTTGCCCTTGCGGGCGGCGCCGTCCAGCGACACCAGCGAGAAGCACATCGCCATGCGATGGTCGTCGTAGGTGTCGATGGTGGCCGGCGTGATGACGGCCGGCGGCGTGACCTTGATGTAGTCGGGGCCCTCCTCGACGATGGCGCCGACCTTGCGCAGCTCGGTGGCCATGGCGGCGATGCGGTCGGTCTCCTTGACGCGCCAGCTGGCGATGTTGCGCAGCGTGCTGGTGCCGTCGGCGTACAGCGCGGCGATGGCGATGGTCATGGCGGCGTCGGGGATGTGGTTGAAGTCGGCGTCGATGGCTTTCAACACGCCGTTCGACTTGGCCTCGATCCAGTTGTCGCCCATGGTGATCCGCACGCCCATCTGCTCCAGTGCGGCGGCGAAGCGCACGTCGCCCTGGATGCTGTCCTTGCCCACGCCCTCGACCCGCACCGGCCCGCCGGCGATGGCGCCGGCCGCCAGGAAGTAGGACGCCGACGATGCGTCGCCCTCGACGTGGATGGTGCCGGGCGACTGGTAGACCTGGCCGGGCTGGATGGTGAACGACTCCCAGCCGTTCTGCTCCACCGTCACGCCGAAGCGGCGGATCAGGTTGAGCGTGATTTCGATGTAGGGCTTGGAGATCAGCTCGCCGATCACGTCGATGCTGATCGCGTGGTCGCGCGCCATCAGCGGCGCCACCATCAGCAGCGCGGTCAGGAACTGGCTCGAGACGTCGCCGCGCACCGACAGTCGCTGCGCGTGGATCTTGCCCTGCTTGATGTGCAGCGGCGGGAAGCCGGGATTGCCGGTGTATTCGACGTTGGTGCCGGCCGCGTTCAGGGCGTCCACCAGGTCGCCGATCGGGCGCTCGTGCATGCGCGGCACGCCGTGCAGCGTGTAGTCGCCGCCGATCACGGCCAGCGCGGCGGTCAGCGGACGGATAGCGGTGCCGGCGTTGCCCATGAAGAGGTCGGCAGATTTATTCGGCAGCACGCCGGCCACGCCCTTGACGTGGTGGATGGTGCCGGTGGCGGTCTTCTCCTCGGTCCACTGCACGCCGAGCGAGCGCAGGGCGGCCAGCATCACGGCCGTGTCGTCCGAGGCCAGCAGGTCGACGATGTCGACGTCGCCCTGCGACAGGGCCGACAACAGCAGGATGCGGTTGGAGATGGATTTCGAGCCCGGCAGGCGCACCGCGCCCTGCACGTGGGCGACCGTTTGCAGGTCGATATATTCGTGGGTCATGCTGGTTTCCTGAATTAGTCTGCTTTGTCTTGCGACGGCGGCACCTCGGCCGCCTCGATCGCTGTAATCCACTGGTGGCGGGCGCGCTGGGCGTTGGCGTACACGCTCTCCAGCCCTGCCCCGTCACCGGCGGCGAGACGGGCACGCAGGCCCGTTAATTGTGCCAGATAGGCATCAAGCTCCGTCAACAATGCCGACTGGTTGGCCAGGCTGATGTCGCGCCACATTTCGGGCGACGACCCCGCGATCCTCGTGAAATCGCGGAAGCCGCTGGCCGCATACTGAAACAGTAAATCCGCATGCGGTTTGTTCGCGATGTCGTCCACCAGCGCATAGGCCAGCAAATGCGGCAAATGGCTCACGGCGGCAAACACCTTGTCATGTTCTTGCGGCGTCAAACGGTGGATGATCGCATCGCAGGCGCGCCACGCGGCCGCCACACGCTCGACATCCTGCGCCGAATTCTCATCCAGCGCCGTCAGCACCACCTTCTTGCCGACGTACAGATCGTCGATCGCCGCCTCGGGACCATTGGTCTCACGGCCGGCGATCGGATGGCCCGGCACGAACTGGGCGACCTTGCCGCCCAGCGCGCGCCGCGCCGAGGCCACCACGTCGGACTTGGTGCTGCCCGCGTCGGTGACCACGGTGCCCGGCTGCAGATGCGGCGCCATCGCCGCCAGGATCGCCTCGGTCTGCGCCACCGGCGCGGCCAGCAGCACCAGGTCGGCGCCTTGCAGCGCCTCGGCCATCGTGCAGCCGCCGCCACCAGCGTCGGCGACGCCGATCACGTCGATGATGCCCAGCTCCTGCGCGCGCTTCAGCGAAGCGGCGGACCGCCCCATGCCGACCACGCTGCCGACGGCGCCGGCCTTCTTCAGCGACCGCGCAAACGATCCGCCGATCAGGCCCACGCCAAAGATGACGACCTTGTTCAACATTACTCCGCCAAGGCCTTGGTCAGCGCCGCGATCAGCACCGCGTTCTCCTGCGACAGGCCGATGGAGATGCGCAGCCACTCCGGCAGGCCGTAGTTGCCGACCGGGCGCACGATCACGCCCTGCTTCAGCAACGCCAGGTTCACGCGCGCGCCGGCGCCGGCATCGTCGCCAACCTTGACCAGCACGAAGTTGCCATACGACGGCACGTACTGCAGGCCCAGTTTATCGAAGGCCTCGGTGAACTGCTGGTAGCCGGCGGTGTTGTTGACGGCGCTCTGCTTCAGGAACTCCTTGTCGTTGAGCGCCGCGATGGCCGCAGCCTGCGCCAGCGAGTTGACGTTGAACGGCTGGCGGATGCGGTTCATCAAATCGGTCAGCGCCGGCTGGGCGATGCCGAAGCCCACGCGCAGGCCGGCCAGGCCGTACGCCTTGGAGAAGGTGCGCGAGACCAGCAGGTTGGGATACTTCTTGACCCACTCGGCCGATTCGAACTGGTTTTCCTCGGCCAGGAATTCGTTGTAGGCCTCATCCAGCACCACCACCACGCCGGCCGGCACCTTGTCCAGGAAGGCCTGGATCTCGGCGGCCGGGATGAAGGTGCCGGTCGGATTGTTCGGGTTGGCGATGAAGACCAGGCGCGTGTCCTCCTCGATCGCCGCCAGCATGGCCGGCAGGTCGTGGCCGTGGTCCTTGGCCGGCACCACGATGTGGCGCGCACCCACGCCCTGCGTCGCCAGCGCGTACACGGCGAACGAGTACTGCGAGTACACCACCGACTGGCCGCGCTCGACGAAGGCGTGGGCGGCGATTTCCAGGATGTCGTTGCTGCCGTTGCCCAGCGTGATCCACTCGGCCGGCACGCCATAGCGCTTGGACAGCGCCCCCTTCAGATCGAAACCATTGGCGTCCGGGTAGCGGCCCAATTCAGCGGCGGCGGCGTTCATCGCCTGCACCGCCGATGCCGGCACGCCGAACGGGTTCTCGTTCGACGCCAGCTTGACGATGGCCTCTTCATCGAGGCCGAATTCGCGCGCGACTTCCGCAATCGGTTTGCCCGCCTGGTAAGGAGCGATAGCGCGGACGTATTCGGGGCCGTAATTCTTGGACATGGTCTCTCTCAGATTCTCGTTAAAAAAATTAGTTCAGGCTGACCGGGTAGGAACCCAGCACCTTGAAGAAGGCCGCGTTGTTCTGCAGTTCCTCCAGCGCCTTGGCCACGCCTTCGTCCTGCACATGGCCTTCGACGTCGACGTAGAAATAATATTCCCACGTGCCGGTGCGGGCCGGACGCGATTCGAAGCGCGTCATCGACACATTGTGGCGCGCCAGCGATCCAAGCAGGCGGTAGATGGAGCCCGCCTTGTGCGGCGCGGCCAGCGCCAGCGAGGTGCGGTCCTGGCCGGAGCGGCCGGCCTGCAACTGGCCGATCACGGCGAAGCGCGTGCGGTTGTGCGGATCGTCCTGGATGTTGGCCTTGACCGTGCCAAGGCCGTAGCGCACGCCGGCGCGTTCGCCGGCGATGGCGGCGATGGTGTGGTCGTCGCGCGCCATGCGGGCCGCTTCGGCGTTGGACGAGACGGCGCGGCGCTCGATGTCCGGGTAGTTGTTGTTCAACCAGATCTGGCACTGCGCCAGCGCCTGCGCGTGGGCGCAGATGGCGGTGACGCCGTCCATGTTGCCGGTGCCGCTCAGCAGGCTGTGACGCACCGCCAGCGACACCTCGCCGCTGATCGACAGCGACGTATGCAGCAGCAGGTCCAGCGTGCGGCCGATCGCGCCTTCGGTCGAGTTCTCGACCGGCACCACGCCGAATTCGGCGGTGCCGGCCTCGGTGGCGCGGAACACCTCGTCGATCGACGAGCAAGGCAGCACATCGACGGCGGTGCCGAACTGCTGGTACGCGGCCTGCTCGGTGTAGGTGCCGGCCGGGCCGAGGAAGGCGATGGTGACGCGCTTCTCCAGCGAGCGGCAGGCGGACATGATCTCGCGCCAGATGGTTTGCAGCTCGACGTCGCCCATCGGGCCGGGATTGCGCTCGGCCACGCCGCGCAGCACCTGCGCCTCGCGCTCGGGACGGAATACCGGGGCGTTGGTTTCGGCCTTGACGTGGCCGACCTGCTGCGCCACTTTGGCGCGCTGGTTCAACAGGTCGAGGATCTGCGCATCGATGGCGTCGATCTGCTCGCGCAAGGGTGTCAGTTTGTCAGTCATGATGGGTTTATTTTCCGGTGCGGCCTGCGAATTCGTTCAAGTAGTCCACAAGCGCCTGCACGCCCTCGATGGGCATGGCGTTGTAGATCGATGCGCGCATGCCGCCGACGGACTTGTGGCCCTTCAGTTGCAGCAGGCCGCGCGCCTTGGCGCCGGCCAGGAATGCCTCATTCTGACTCTCGTCCCTCAGGTAGAAGGGAACGTTCATGCGCGAGCGGTTTTGTTTCGCCACGCGGGTCTGGTAAAAATCGTCGGCGTCGAGCGCCGCGTACAGCAGCTCGGCCTTGGCGATGGCGCGCTTCTCCATCTCGGCCACGCCGCCCTGCTTCTTCAGCCACTGGAACACCAGGCCGGCGATGTAGATGCCGTAGGTGGGCGGCGTGTTGTACATCGACTCGTTGTCGGCCACCAGCTTGAAATCGAACGCCGACGGGCAGGCCGGCAGCGCCTTGCCCAGCAGGTCTTCGCGGACGATGACGATGGTCACGCCGGCCGGGCCGATGTTCTTCTGCGCGCCGGCGAAAATGAGGCCGTATTTCGACACGTCGATGCGGCGCGACAGGATGTGCGAGGACATGTCGGCCACCAGCAGCACGCCGTCCTGCGGCGCCGGCACGCCGGCGTCGAAGTCGAACTCGATGCCGTCGATGGTCTCGTTGGTGCACATGTGCAGGTAGGCCGCGCCGGGCGTGAGCCTCCACTCCGACTGCGGCGGCACTTGCGTCGTCGACGAGGCGGCGACATTCACGTTGGCGTACTTGGCGGCTTCCTTGATGGATTTGCCCGACCACGAACCGGTGTGGATGAAATCGATGGTCGCTGGCTGCGGCTTGTGGCCGACGAGGTTCAGCGGCACCAGGGCGTTCTGCGACAGTCCGCCGCCCTGCATGAACAAGATCTTGTAGTTGTCCGGTACTGCCAGCAGCTCGCGCAGGTCGCGCTCGGCCGCCTTGTAAATCGAAATAAACTCCGGTCCGCGGTGGCTCATCTCCATGACGGACATGCCGCTGCCATGCCAGTCCAGCATCTCGGCAGCGGCTTGCGCCAGCACTTCCTTCGGCAACACGGCGGGGCCGGCCGAAAAGTTATAGATATGAGTCACGTTGCGGTCCTTATTTTGCGTTTTGTTTTTCCTGGAGCTTCTGCATCACCGGGCCGACGCGGCGCGCGGCGATCTGCTGGCCGATCTGCATGGCTTCAGCCGTCAGCTTGGGCATGGTGGCCAGCATCTTGGCGCCGATCGGCGTGCGGTAGAAGGCGGTGATCTGTTTCAGTTCGTCGGCGCTGTAGGTGCGCGCGTACAGCGGCACGGTTTCGGTCATGATTTCTTCGATCATGCCCGGGTCGGTGATCACGCCTTGCAGCGTGGAGACGACGGCCGGCAATTCGGCCTCCATCTTCGCCATTTCGGCCGCCTTCTGTTCGGGCGTGGTCTTCGGATTGCCCTTGATGGCGGCTTCGGCGCCGGCGCGCATGGACTGGCCGATATTCAGCGACATCTGCTGCATAATGCCGGTCATCATGGTGCGGTAGCTCATCGCCTCGAACAGCTCGCGCGCGGCAGCGGTGGACGCGGCGTCGGCCTGGGCGAATGCCGGCGCGGCGCCGGCCAGGGTGAATGCGGCTACGATGCTGATTACGATCTTTTTCATGTACGCCTCTGAGAATTTTTCGGAATAAAAAAGCGGGACCAGTCTTATTGTCGCATTTATCCGCGCAATAAACCTGACCCCGCTCTCCCCGGACCAGGGTCCGGGGCGGTGTGTGCTACAACTTACTCAGCTTGAGCTTCGTCTGGCTTGGCATCGGGACCCGGTTCCAGTTCGACTTCGTCGATGTCCGTCTCCACCACGCGCTGCAGGCCGGACAGCTTGGTGCCGTCTTCGACCGCGATCAAGGTCACGCCCTGGGTGGCGCGGCCCATCTCGCGGATCTCGGACACGCGGGTGCGAATCAGCACGCCGCCGGTGGTGATCAGCATGATCTCGTCGGTCGAATCGACCAGCGTCGCCGCCACTACTTTACCGTTGCGTTCCGAGGTCTGGATCGCGATCATGCCCTTGGTGCCGCGGCCGTGGCGGGTGTACTCGATGATCGGCGTGCGCTTGCCGAAGCCGTTCTCGGTGGCCGTGAGCACCGACTGCTGCTCGTTTTCCGCCACCAGCAGCGCGATCACGCGCTGGCCTTCGTCCAGGTTCATGCCGCGCACGCCGCGCGCGTTGCGGCCCATCGGACGCACGTCGTTCTCGTCGAAGCGCACCGCCTTGCCGGCGTCGGAGAACAGCATCACGTCGTGCTGGCCGTCGGTCAGCGCGGCGCCGATCAGGAAGTCGCCCTCGTCCAGGTCGACCGCGATGATGCCGGCCTTGCGTGGATTGCTGAAGTCCTTCAGCGGCGTCTTCTTCACGGTGCCCAGGCTGGTCGACATGAACACGTAGTGGTCCTCGGGGAAGGTGCGGTTTTCGCCCGACAGCGGCAGGATGACCGTGATCTTCTCGTTGTCCGCCAGCGGGAACATGTTGACGATAGGCTTGCCGCGCGAGTTGCGCGAGCCTTGCGGCACTTCCCACACCTTGAGCCAGTACATGCGGCCACGGTTGGAGAAGCACAGGATGTAGTCGTGCGTGTTGGCGATGAACAGCTGGTCGATCCAGTCTTCCTCTTTGGTCGCCATGGCCTGCTTGCCGCGTCCGCCGCGCTTCTGCGCGCGGTACTCGGAAATCGGCTGCGCCTTCATATAGCCGGTGTGCGACAGGGTCACCACCATGTCCTGCGGCGTGATCAGGTCCTCGGTGCCCAGGTCGGTTGCGTTGTGCTCGATGTTGGAGCGGCGCGGATCCTTCTGCGGGTCGCCGAATTCGTTGACCACGTGGGTCATCTCGTCGGTGATGATGGTGGTCACGCGTTCCGGCTTGGCCAGGATGTCCAGCAGGTCGGCGATTTCGGCCATCACGTCTTTGTACTCGTTGACGATCTTGTCCTGTTCCAGGCCGGTCAGGCGTTGCAGGCGCATCTGCAGGATTTCCTGCGCCTGGTCGTCGGACAGCTTGTACATGCCGTCGGCCTGCATGCCGTAATGCTTCGGCAGGTGCTCGGGACGGAAGGCGTCGATGCCGCCGGCGGTGGTGCCGTCGCCGGTACGGGCCAGCATCTCGCGCACCAGCGACGAATCCCAGGAGCGGTCCATCAGGCCGGTTTTCGCGACCGGCGGCGTCGGCGCCGCCTTGATGATGGCGATGAAATCGTCGATGTTGGCCAGCGCCACGGCCAGACCTTCCAGCACGTGGCCGCGCTCGCGCGCCTTGCGCAGCTCGAACACGGTGCGGCGCGTGACCACTTCGCGGCGGTGCGACAGGAAGCAGCTCAGCATCTCCTTCAGGTTCAGCAGGCGCGGCTGGCCGTCGACCAGGGCCACCATGTTCATGCCGAAGGTGTCTTGCAGCTGGGTTTGCTTGTACAGGTTGTTCAGCACCACTTCCGGCACTTCGCCGCGCTTGAGCTCGATGACCACGCGCATGCCCGACTTGTCGGACTCGTCGCGGATGTCGGAAATGCCTTCGAGCTTCTTGTCGCGCACGTTCTCGGCGATGCGCTCGAGCAGCGATTTCTTGTTGACCTGGTACGGCAGCTCGTCGACGATGATGGCGGTGCGGCCGCCGTCCTTGCCGTATTCCTCGTAGTGGGTCTTGGCGCGCATCACCACGCGGCCGCGGCCGGTGCGGTAGCCGTCGCGCACGCCCGACACGCCGTAGATCGTGCCGCCGGTCGGGAAGTCCGGCGCCGGGATCAGTTCGATCAGCTCGTCGATCGTGCACTGCGGATTGCGCAGCACGTGCAGCGCGCCGGCGATCACTTCATGCAGGTTGTGGGGCGGGATGTTGGTCGCCATGCCGACCGCGATGCCGGACGAGCCGTTGATCAGCAGGTTGGGGATGCGGGTCGGCAGGACCGTCGGTTCTTTTTCCTTGCCGTCGTAGTTGGGCTGGAAGTCGACGGTTTCCTTGTCGATGTCGGCCAGCAGCTCGGCGGAGATCTTGTCCAGGCGGCACTCGGTGTAACGCATCGCCGCCGCGCCGTCGCCGTCGACCGAGCCGAAGTTGCCCTGGCCGTCGACCAGCATGTAGCGCAGCGAGAAGTCCTGCGCCATGCGGACCAGCGTGTCGTAGATCGACGCGTCGCCGTGCGGGTGGTACTTACCCATCGTCTCGCCCACCACACGGGCGCATTTGACGTAAGGGCGGTTCCACACGTTGTTCATTTCGTGCATCGCGAACAGAACCCGGCGGTGCACCGGCTTGAGGCCGTCTCGGACGTCAGGCAAGGCGCGGCCCACGATCACGCTCATGGCGTAATCGAGGTAGCTCTTGCGCATCTCTTCTTCGAGGGAAATAGGGATTGTTTCTTTTGCGAATTGATCCATTGGCGGGTCGACTGATCTTTGACTGTGGTTTATTAAGCAATGTATGCCGCACGTACTGCATTTCTAGCGCCTCTCCATACGGACAGGCAAGCGTGCGATTTTAGCATGCGCGCACAGCAACCAGCACAATTCCGGCGCGCCGCCCGCCATTGCTGGGGCCCGCCGGTCAGGCGCACGTTGTAACGCCATGTAATAGTCATGACACATTACTCAATTATTATCGATAATCACGTTGCAACAAAACAACATTTTGGTCGGAATCAAAAAGGACTCGTGTCACGCCCTTTTCACGCCCAAAGATCGCTTGTGGCAAAATGGATTAGAAGTTAATTGCTCGTTTCGCAATCGGGAGACAGGCGCGCCGTACCCTCGTGGTAGAATTCGCCCCACGTATTACTACGTCGCGCAGTTTTTCTGCGGATATCACCCCCGAAAGGAAGAAAAATATGAAAAAACTGATTTCGATGCTGGCCGTATCGGCTGCATTCGCTGGCTCGGCTATTGCACAAACCGCGCCTACCGCTCCTCCGTATGCGCCTGTCACCCAGGACATCAAGGCGGCAACCCCTAAGAGCGCTTATGTGCAAGACGCGCGCGGCGTGATCGCCCGTGACCCGTTCGGCCTGTGCTGGCGCACCGGCTACTGGACCCCGGCCGATGCCGTTCCAGGTTGCGACGCGCCACTGTGCGTTGAGCCAGAGAAACTGGTTGACGGCAAATGCGTCGCTCCGGCAGCGCCTATGGCACCGGCTCCAGTAGCCCCTGCCCCGGCACCGGCACCTAAGCCAGTCGTACCAGTGCCAACCGCACAAAAAGTCAGCTTCGCAGCCGACGCGTTCTTCGACTTCGACAAAGCCGTTCTGAAACCAGAAGGCAAGGCAAAACTGGACGACGTGACCTCGAAACTGGGTTCGATCAACCTGGAAGTCATCATCGCCGTCGGCCACACCGACTCCGTTGGTAGCGATGAATACAACCAGAAGCTGTCGGTACGCCGCGCTGAAGCCGTCAAAGCCTACATCATCTCCAAAGGCGTTGAAGCCAACCGCGTGTACACCGAAGGCAAAGGCGAGAAACAGCCAGTTGCAGACAACAAAACTGCAGAAGGCCGCGCCAAGAACCGTCGCGTAGAAATCGAAGTAGTCGGCACCAGCAAGTAATTGCTCGTTCGGCAGCTCGAAACCCCGCTCCGGCGGGGTTTTTTTACGTCTCCTGCTTTAGAATAGCGGGATTAGTCCCTTAGAGCTCAGAGCTGAACCGATGAACGCCGATCCATTAGAACTGCAAAAATTCTCCGACCTCGCCCATCGCTGGTGGGATCCGACCTCCGAATTCCGTCCGCTGCACGAGATCAACCCGCTGCGCCTGGAGTGGATCAACGCGCGCGCGCCGCTGGCCGGCAAGAAGGTGATCGATATCGGCTGCGGCGGCGGCATCCTGAGCGAATCGATGGCGCGCAAGGGCGCCACCGTGACCGGCATCGACCTGTCGGAAAAAGCGCTGAAGGTGGCCGACCTGCACAGCCTGGAGTCGGGCGTGGCGGTGCGCTACAAGCTGATCGCCGCCGAGGAAATGGCGGCCCAGGAGCCGGGCCAGTTCGACGTCGTCACCTGCATGGAAATGCTGGAGCACGTGCCGGACCCGAGCGCCATCGTGCGCGCCGCCGCCACGCTGGTCAAGCCGGGCGGCCATGTGTTCTTCTCCACGCTCAACCGCAACCCCAAGGCCTACCTGTTCGCCATCCTGGGCGCCGAGTACCTGCTGCGCATGCTGCCCAAGGGCACCCACGACTACGACAAATTCATCACACCGGCCGAGCTGGCGCAATACGTGCGCAGCGCCGGCCTCGACGTGCAGGGCTTCAAGGGCATGGGCTACAACCCGCTGACCAAGATCTATTCCCTGAACGAAGACACCAGCGTCAACTACCTGGTCGCCACCACCCGTCCGCTGTAAAGACTCTTTATGACCCAGATCAATCCTCCGCGCGCCATCCTGTTCGACCTCGACGGCACGCTGGCCGACACCGCCCCCGACCTGGCGGCCGCCGTCAACCTGCTGCGCACCGAACGCGGCCTGGAACCGACCGCCTACGAGCTGCTGCGCCCGACCGCCTCGGCCGGCGCGCGCGGCATGATCGGCGCGGCCTTCGGCCTGAAACCGGAGGACGAGGGCTTCATCCCGCTGCGCGACGGTTTCTTCGCCAACTACCAAGCGGCCATGGCGGTGCACAGCTCGCTGTTCCCCGGCATCGCCGAGCTGCTGGCCGGCATCGAGCAGGCCGGGCTGCAATGGGGCGTCGTCACCAACAAGCCGGCGCGCTTCACCGATCCGCTGCTGCCGCAGATCGGCCTGGGTCATGCGGCCTGCGTGGTCTCGGGCGACACCACGCCCCACGCCAAGCCGCACCCGGCGCCGCTGTTCGAGGCGGCCGCCCGCCTCGGCCTGGCGCCTGAGCAGTGCTGGTACGTGGGCGACGACCTGCGCGACATCCAGGCCGGCAAGGCGGCCGCCATGCCGACCATCGCCTGCGGCTGGGGTTACTGCGGCCCGGTCGAACCGCTGAGCTGGCAGGCCGACTATCTGTTTGATAGTCCTTCGCAACTATTGGTATTACTGCAAGAAACATTGTCCGGCAGATCCGAATTGGCCGCCTGAAATTAGCGATTTTGCATTTGATAACGCTAACTGTTGTATAGACGACCCAATGAAAACGCTACCATTTGAGCGAGCGCACTAAACGGTTGTTCAAGCAGTTTAACTACGTATAATCGGCCTCCGACTGCGTAGTATTACTTATTTCCTGCAAGCCACAAACTCGCTGAACGGGAAGGGAGACAGTCACCACTATCTCAACTTTCCTTTTCAGGGGTTTTATGACTTTTCCTGAGCTGGCTGCCCCGACTTCGCAGCCCTACTCCGAGCAATCCGGGCCGGGCGCGCCGCAAAGCTGGACGGTCGGCGTGGCCAACGCCAAATACCACTGGTACGACCTGGTGGCGGGCTTCCCGCCGGCGCCGGACATCCGCGATCCGATCGGCCGCTACCAGCGCCGCATGCAGTTCGAGCTGGAGGCGGCGTCGGCCCAGCGCCACCTGTTCTTCGCCGTGATCCGCCCGCGCGTGCGCTTCGACATCAAGGGCGCGGTGCAGTGGGGCTTCTTCTCGCTCAAGCTGACGCTGCCGCTGCTGATGGGCGCGGACGAGGCCAGGGAGAGCATCACCATCGAGCTCAAGGTGCCGTTCGCGGCCACCATGAAAAAGCCGACCGTGACGCTGACGCCGAACTTCGTCACCCTGAACTGGGGCGGCCTGATCGAGGCATTCTCGGTCCACGACATCCTGCAAACCCACGCCCACGCCCTGAAGATCCCGAGCAAGGTGGTGTATGTCGGCCAGACCCGCGACGACGACGCGCGCCTGGGCAAGGGCCGCCTGCCGGCGCTGCAAAGGCTGCACGCGCAGCACAGCGAGCATTTCGACACCCTGCTGCTGGTGCAGCAACTGGAGATCCAGGTCAGCTGCGCCGACGGCGATCCGGCCGACGCCGCGCACAACGCCGATCCGGTGGCGGCCGACGCGCTGCAGGAGACGCGCATGGAACTGATCGAGGCGGCACTGGTCAGCTACTTCGAGGGCGCCTCCGCGCGCAGCCGCACCGCCGAGCAGCGCACGCTGCGCGCCGCCCGCCTGGCCGCGCTGCAGGCCGAGCACAACCTGACGCAGTACACCATCGACCTGCATTACGAGGACGCCGGCCGCTACAACTACCTGTGCTCCGAACACGTGGCCAGCGCCCGCCAGCACCTGCTGAGCTGCTTCATCGCCGACGGCCAGGCCATGGTCGCCGCCATGCCTCCGTCGGCAAAACCCGGCAAAACCTGAGGTGCGCCCGTTTGGCGGCCGCCACGTGCGTGCCGGCCGCCGTGGTGTTACATTGCGTGAAGATTGCGACTGCTATAGACTTGCCAGATGGAAATGTTCCAGGAAGCAGACTATACTGTGGAAAATACTTACATCGATCCAGGAGCGCAGGCCATGACGAGCGATTTAATCGCTGAGGACGACTATCCAGATCCGTCGCTGGATGAGTTGGGCGTAGGCGCCTTGTTCGCCGAAGCGCCGGAGCCGTTCCACGACCTGCTGGCCGCGCCGGCCGAGCAGATCGACGAGTTGCTGCCGCTGATGCCGCAACGTACCACCGCGCCCCAGACCTGGGTGGTGACGGTGGCCGACGCCAAATTCCACTGGTACGACCTGGTGGCCGGCTTCCCGGAAATCCCCGACATCCGCGACCCGGTCGGGCGCCATCTGCGCCGCATGCAGTTCGACCTGGAGGCGACGATGGAGAAACGGCTGATCTATTTCGCCGTCAACCGTCCGCGCGTGCGCTTCGACCCGTCGCGCAGCACCAGCTGGGGCTTCTTCTCGCTCAAGCTGACGGTGCCCATCCTGGTGGGCGCCGAGGGCAAGCGCGACAGCATCACCATCGAGCTCGAAGTGCCGTTCGCGGCCACGCTGAAAAAACCCAGCGTGGTGGTCACCGACCGCTTCATCACGCTCAACTGGGGCGGCTTGATCGAGGCGCTGTCGATCCACGACGTGCTGCAGCAATACGAGAATACGCTGACCTTCCAGAGCAAGGTGCAGTATGTCGGCCAGACCAGGGACCCGCTCGGCCGCCTGGCGCGCGCGCGCCTGCCGGCGGTGCAGCGGGTCCACCAGAACAACAGCGAGGACAACGACATGCTGCTGCTGATCCAGCGCATGAACGTGGAAGTGATGTCCGACGACGGCGACCCGGCCGAGCTGCCGGCCAACGACAATCCGGTGGCGGCCGACGTGCTGCTGAAGGACCGCATCGACGCCGTCGAATGCGCGCTGATACGCTACTTCGAAGGCCCGCAGATGCACGGCCGCAGCGACAAGGAAGCCGACATCCGCAAGCAGCGCGTGCGCCAGATCAAGGAGATCAACAACCTGGAGAGCTTCCGCATCGACCTGCGGCTGGAAAATCCGGGCAAATACCATGACCTGTTTTCCGCCCACGCGGGCGTGTCGCGCAGCCACATCATCGACTGCACCATCGCCGACGATGGCGAGGTGCTGGTCACCCGCGTGCCGGACAAGGTCAAGGCCAAGCCCTAGACCGCGGCCAGCGCCTGTTCCAGGTCGGCCAGCAGATCGTCGCTGTGCTCGATGCCGATCGACAGCCGCACGGTGTCGACCGTCACGCCGGCCTTGGCCAGCTCCTCCTCGTTGAGCTGGCGGTGCGTGGTGGACGCAGGATGGCAGGCCAGCGACTTGGCGTCGCCGATGTTGACCAGGCGCGTGAACAATTTCAGCGCATCCTGGAAACGCGCCCCGCCCTGCACGCCACCCTCGACGCCGAAGGTCAGCACGCCGGAAGGCCGTCCGCCCAGGTACTTCTTCGCCAGCGCGTGGTCGCGGTGATCCTCCAGGCCGGCATAGTTGACCCACTTGACCTTGGCGTGGCCGCTGAGGAACTGCGCCACCTTGCGCGCATTCTCGGTGATGCGCTCCATGCGCAGCGCCAGCGTCTCTATCCCCTGCAGTATCAGGAAGGCGTTGAACGGCGAGATCGCCGCGCCGGTGTTGCGCAGCGGGACCACGCGCGCGCGGCCGATGTAGGCCGCCGCCCCCAGCGCCTCGGTGTAGACCACGCCGTGGTAGGACACGTCCGGCTCGTTGAGGCGCTTGAAGCGCTCTTTGTGCTCCGCCCACGGGAACTTGCCGGAATCGACGATGGCGCCGCCGATCGAATTGCCATGGCCGCCCAGGTACTTGGTCAGCGAATGCACGACGATGTCGGCGCCGTGCTCGATGGGGCGCAGCAGGTAGGGCGTGGCGACGGTGTTGTCGACGATCAGCGGCACGCCATGCTGGTGGGCGACGGCGGCGATGGCCTCGATGTCGGTGATGTTGCCGAGCGGGTTGCCGATCGACTCGATGAACACGGCCTTGGTGCGCTCGTCGATCAGCGCCGCGAACGAGGACGGGTCGCGGGCGTCGGCGAAGCGGGTGGTGATGCCGAACTGCGGCAGCGTGTGGGCGAACAGGTTGTAGGTGCCGCCGTACAGCGTGGAGGCCGAGACGATGTTGTCGCCCGCCTCGGCGATGGTCTGGATCGCGTAGGTCACGGCCGCCTGCCCCGAGGCCAGCGCCAGCGCCGCCACCCCGCCCTCCAGCGCGGCCACGCGCTGCTCCAGCACGTCCTGGGTCGGGTTCATGATGCGGGTGTAGATGTTGCCGGGCACCTTGAGGTCGAACAGGTCGGCGCCGTGCTGGGTGTCGTCGAAGGCGTAGGCGACGGTCTGGTAGATCGGCACCGCCACCGCGCGCGTGGTGGGGTCGGGTTGATAGCCGCCGTGGACGGCGATGGTTTCCAGCTTCATGGGGTCTCCCGGTTAGCATTGCAAAATGAGCATCTTGCAGGATAGGAGGAGCGGGTCGCGCACACAAGGAATTTAATCTCACTAGCTTATGCAAAATGTCACAGAATAGGCGGCTGGCGCGTCTATGCCTGATGATCTTGCCCCCGTATAACCGGACACAGCTTATCGCTTAGTTAGCGCCGCTTTCCTGAGCCCGGCGCGCCAGCTCCCTCCTGAACAAGCGAGGCGATTTTAACTTCAACGACGAGTGCGGATGAAC
>QVIN01000011.1 GCA_003416985.1 Duganella sp. BJB480
TTCATCCGCACTCGTCGTTGAAGTTAAAATCGCCTCGCTTGTTCAGGAGGGAGCTGGCGCGCCGGGCTCAGGAAAGCGGCGCTAACTAAGCGATAAGCTGTGTCCGGTTATACGGGGGCAAGATCAAGTGTGCCCTTGAAGCGGTGCACCCAGCGTCGGTCTATCTCAGATTGGACGACGGGAAATTCACCGCGAACCGGAACCGCATCGTGCAGTAGCGACTCTGCAAGCGCAACGTCGAAAGAGAGGCTGAGGTAACAGCACTTGTATTCTGGTGAACCTGTACGACAGCCTGGTGCGTCGAAGCGGTTGCCGCCGCTGGCGCCGAAAAAGGGTTCGCCTGTCTGATGCCCTGAGATCCTGACGAGATCGGGAATCGTCATTCGGACAACGGGTAGAGTAGTGTCCGTCGCCAAGGCGCGGTCTGGCAAGGACAGTCGTTTCGCTGCCAATCAAGCCTCTTTGAATGCTTTGGCGGCGGCCAGGACATCCGCAAACTTCCCTTTTCGCAAAGCATCGAGTGGATTCTTTTTACTCAGCGAAAGACGTGGTGTTGTGAAGAATTGCCACTTGCTCGTACCCGGCAGGTGATTGAGTTCCTTGCAAACGGTTTCCAACTGGTCGCGTTCCAGTCCGTGGTCGGCAAAGAAGGCTGGGTACAGCTTGTTACGGCCGCCGGCGTCCAATGAAAACATCCGCAGGTCCCCGACGGCTTTATAGACGGCTTGAGGGGTCACACCCAGGAGTCCCGCGAGCTCCCGGGAATTAACCAGATCCCCGGTTTCGGCCAGGCGCTTGATGGAGGCTTTTTCATTTCTCGCGAGCTGGGTCAAGAACGCAGTATTTGCTTCAGGAGTGACGTTGCGAGCGGGCTGCGCACCAGAGGGCATGAACATACTGAAGATATGTTCGATTTCTTCCTTGGGAACTGGCTTGATGCCAGGTAGCTTTTGAGGTTGCATTGGTACCAGTGGCTGCTTGCGTTCCGCCGGGGCTGTAGTGTTGTGTTTAATCTCGATCAAATAAAAACCATTGCCGATATCGACACCGCGATTGGCGATTGTGTTCAAGGCTTTGACCACCGAGTTGTTGTCCTTTGTGCCCGCTGCCCCCTTCTTTGCTACCTTGCCGATTGCAGCCTTGCTCATGATTGCCTCCATTTTCAAGTCTCATTCTACGTCAAACAACTAAAACAACTAAAACAATCAAATGAGTACGTGCATTGCGACGGAGGGCTGCGCAGGGTGTATGATACTGTATAAAAACACAGTATATTGCCATGAACACCATCTTGCCGGCCTACGCAGAGCTGTTCTGCATGACCAATTTCTCCTTTCTGCAAGGCGCGTCCAGCGCCGAGGAATTGGTCGCGCGCGCCGCGCAGCTGGACTATGCCGGCCTGGCCATCACCGACGAATGCTCGCTGGCAGGCGTAGTGCGCGCTCACGCGCAGGCCAGGGACGCCAACCTGCCGCTGCTGATCGGCAGTCATTTCCATCTGAAGAATCCCGACGGCAGCCCGGCGCTGTCGCTGCTGGCGCTGGCGCAGAACCGCGAGGGTTACGGCAATCTTTGCGAGCTCATCACGATAGGGCGCAACCGCGTGGCCAAGGGCAGCTACCTGCTCACGCCGGCCGACCTGGCTTCGCCTCCGCCGGCCTACGCCCACCTGAAGGGCCTGCCCGGGTGCCTGATGATCCTGCTGCCGCATTACCCGGCCTTCCAGCCGGACGACGTCGACCGCTTGCACGCGCAGGCGGCGTGGATGGAGGTCACGTTTCCGGGCCGTAGCTGGATGGGGCTGAACCTGCTGCAGCGCGCGCTGGACGAGGCGCACCGCCTCAGCATCGACGAGGTGGCGCTGCAACACGGCATGCCGGTGGTGGCGCTGGGCCATGTCTGCATGCACGTGCGCTCGCGCAAGCCGCTGCTCGACACCCTGTGCGCGGTGCGGGTCGGCAAGCCGGTGGCCGAGTGCGGCTACGCGCTGGCGCAGAACGCCGAGCAGCACCTGCGCTCGCGGCTGCGGCTGGCCAACCTGTATCCGCCGCAGGCGCTGGCCGAAACGCTCAACATCCTCCAGCAATGCAAGTTCAGCCTGAGCGAGCTGCGCTACGAATACCCGCACGAGCTGGTGCCGCCGGGCCACACGCCGGGCAGCTATCTGCGGCAGGAAGTGTATGCCGGCGCGCAGCGGCGCTTTCCTGCCGGCGTGTCGGTCAAGGTGCGCGGGCAGATCGAGAAGGAGCTGGAGCTGATCGCGGAACTGGAATACGAGCCGTACTTCCTGACGGTCTACGATATCGTCCGCTACGCCCGCTCGCAGGACATCCTGTGCCAGGGCAGGGGATCGGCGGCCAACTCGGTGGTCTGCTATTGCCTCGGCGTGACCGAGGTCGATCCCGAGCGCAGCAACATGCTGACCGGACGTTTCATTTCCCGGGAGCGCAACGAACCGCCCGACATCGACGTCGACTTCGAGCACCAGCGGCGCGAGGAGGTGATCCAGTACATCTACAAAAAATACGGCGCCGACCGCGCCGCGCTGGCGGCCGTGGTCATCAGCTACCGGCCCAAGAGCGCGCTGCGCGACAGCGGCAAGGCGCTGGGCGTGGACCTGGCCATCGTCGAGAAGGTGACCAAGGCGCACCACTGGTTCGACAGCCGCAACGACTTGCTGGGCCGGCTGGCCGAGTGCGGACTCGACCCCGAATCGCAGCTGGCGCAGCAGTGGGCCGCGCTGGCGATCGCTCTGCTGGGCTTCCCGCGCCACCTGTCGCAGCATCCGGGCGGCTTCGTCATCTCGCACGAAAAATTGTCGCGCCTGGTGCCGATCGAGGCCGCCACGATGGAAGGGCGCTGCGTGATCCAGTGGGACAAGGACGACCTGGAAGAGCTGGGCCTGATGAAGGTGGACGTGCTGGCGCTGGGCATGTTGTCGGCATTGCGGCGCGCGCTGGCGCTGGTGGGCGCGCAGCGTGGCGCGCCGTTCCGGATGCAGGACATCCCCAAGGAGGACAAGGCCACCTACGCCATGATGTGCGAAGCCGACACCATCGGCGTGTTCCAGATCGAGTCGCGCGCGCAGATGAGCATGCTGCCGCGCCTGCGGCCCAAGGAGTTCTACGACCTGGTGATCGAGGTCGCGCTGGTGCGGCCGGGGCCGATCCAGGGCGGCATGGTGCATCCGTATCTGCAGCGGCGCATGAACGCCAAGCTGATCGATTCCCCGCCGGGACTCGATGAAGCGCTCAAGCGCACGCTGGGCGTGCCGATTTTCCAGGAGCAGGTGATGCAGATCGCCGTCATCGCCGCCGGCTTCAGCGAGGGCGAGGCCGATCAGCTGCGGCGCGCCATGGCCGCGTGGAAGCGCAAGGGCGGCGTGGACAAATACCAGCAGCGCATCATGGACGGCATGCGCGAGCGCGGCTACGACGAAGCCTTCGCCGCCGCCATCTGCGAGCAGATCAAGGGCTTCGGCGAATACGGCTTCCCCGAATCGCACGCCGCCAGCTTCGCGCTGCTGACTTATGCCAGTTCCTGGCTCAAGTGCCACGAGCCGGCCGCCTTCCTGTGCGCGCTGCTCAACAGTCAGCCGATGGGTTTCTACAGCCCGTCGCAGCTGGTGCAGGACGCCAAACGCCACGGCGTGCAGGTGCGCGAGATCGACGTCGCCGTCAGCGGCTGGGATACCTCTCTGGAGGAGCGCGTGGGCCAGCGCAACCAACCGGCCGTGCGGCTGGGCTTGTCGCTGATGAAGGGCATGCGGGAGGAGGCGGCCCGGCGCATCGAGCGCGAGCGCGCGCTGCACCCGTTCGCCGGCGTGGCCGACCTGGCGCGGCGCGCCGACCTCGACCGTCACGACCTGCAGGTGCTGGCCGCCGGCAACGCGCTGCAAGCGCTGGCCGGCAACCGGCGGCAAGCGCTGTGGCAGGCGGTCGGCGCCATGCCGGACAAGGATTTGCTGCGCCCCACCACGCCGGTCGAGGACCTGCCCGCGCTCAGGCCGCCGACCGAGGGCGAGGACATCCTGGGCGACTACCGCTCGCACGGGCTGACGCTGGGCCGCCATCCGCTGGCGCTGCTGCGGCCCAAGCTGCTGGAGCACCGCTTCATGCCGGCCGCCACGCTCAACACCTACACCAACGGCATGCTGGCGCGCGCCTGCGGCATGGTCACGGTGCGCCAGCGTCCGGGCACGGCCAAGGGCGTGCTGTTCATCACCATCGAGGATGAGACCGGCAGCGTCAACGTCATCGTCTGGCCGGCGCTGGTCGAGCAGCAGCGGCGCGAGGTGCTGGGCGCGCCGCTGCTGGGGGTGTATGGCGTCTGGCAGCAGGAGGGCATCGTGCGCCACCTGGTCGCCAAGCGGCTGGTCGACATGTCCCACTTGCTGGGACGGCTGCCGACCGTCAGCCGCGATTTCTGCTGATCAGCGCCGCAGGCCGACGCTGCGGTTGCCGGCGGTGCCGTAGTAGGTGTGGATCTGGCTGGCCCAGGTCTGGTTGGCCATGTCGGGCCAGTGGTCGGAGTCGAAGCCCGGGGCGTTTTCGATGCGCTCCTTGTCCAGGTTGAGCGTGAAGCGCTTGTTGATCGTGTCCAGCGCCAGCGCCTCCCAGGGCACGGCGAACAGTTTTTCGCCCAGCGTGAACACGCCGCCGTACGACATCACCGCGTAGGCGATGCCGCCGGTGCGCATGTCGAGCATGATTTCCTTGATCTCGCCGAGGTGCTCGTTCTTCAGGTTGTGGACATGGTTGCCGATCAGCGTGTCGGCGCCCATCAGTTCCGGGCCGGGGCCCTTGTGGCCATGGTCGACGTACATGCCCAAGGCATCGAGTTCTTCGTAGTTCATTTTGACCTCCTGGATTATCAATGAGTCATCATTTTTGACCGATCGGACAGGGCGGTCTGTACGGTGCAGCACAGTGACGGTGGATGGGCATGGCGAGGGGCGGGCACGCCGGGGCGCGGATTTTTCCGGGCAGGAAGGTGAAGAATCGCATCTTTTAGGGTATAATTTCAATTTCCCGCACGTGCCGTTCGGCACCATCTGCAATGACCAAATTTGTCTTCGTCACTGGCGGCGTCGTGTCTTCCCTTGGTAAAGGGATTGCCGCCGCCTCTCTCGCCGCGATCCTTGAATCGCGCGGCCTCAAAGTCACCATGCTCAAGCTCGACCCGTACATCAACGTCGATCCTGGCACGATGAGCCCTATGCAACACGGTGAAGTCTTCGTCACCGACGACGGGGCCGAAACCGACCTCGACCTCGGCCACTACGAGCGCTTCATTTCCACCCGGATGAAAAAGGTGAACAACTTCACCACCGGCCAGATCTACGAATCGGTGATCCGCAAGGAACGCCGCGGCGAGTACCTGGGCAAGACGGTGCAAGTGATCCCGCACATCACCAACGAAATCCAGGACTACATCCGCCGTGGCGCCGAAGGCTACGACGTGGCGCTGTGCGAAATCGGCGGCACCGTGGGCGACATCGAATCGCTGCCGTTCCTGGAAGCCGCGCGTCAGCTGAGCCTGCGCGCCGGCCGCAAGAACACCGCCTTCGTCCACCTGACGCTGGTGCCGTTCATCGCCTCCGCCGGTGAGCTGAAAACCAAGCCGACCCAGCACTCGGTGCAGAAGCTGCGCGAAATCGGCATCTCGCCGAACGCGCTGCTGTGCCGCGCCGACCGCGCCATCCCGGAAGACGAGCGCGCCAAGATCTCGCTGTTCTCGAACATCGAAGAGCAGGCCGTGATCTCCGTGTGGGACGTCGACACCATCTACAAAGTGCCGCAGATGCTGCACGACCAGGGCCTGGACGCGATCATCTGCGAGGCGCTGGACCTGAACCCGGCCCCGGCCGACCTGTCGGTCTGGAGCCGCCTGATCTACACGCTGGAACATCCGAAGACCGAAGTGTCGATCGGCATGGTCGGCAAGTACGTGGAACTGACCGAATCGTACAAGTCGCTGACCGAGGCGCTGCGCCACGCCGGCATCCACAACGAATCCAAGGTCAACATCGAGTACATCGACTCGGAAGAGATCGAAACCACCGGCTGCGCCGCGCTGGGCAAGTACGACGCCATCCTGGTACCGGGCGGCTTCGGCAAGCGCGGCGTGGAAGGCAAGATCATGGCCGCGCAGTTCGCCCGCGAGAACAAGATCCCCTACCTGGGCATCTGCCTCGGCATGCAGGTGGCGCTGATCGAATACGCCCGCCACAAGGCCGGCCTGACGCACGCCAACTCCACCGAGTTCGACCTGGAAACCTCGCAGCCCGTGGTCGCCCTGATCGACGAATGGCAAGGCCAGGACGGCAAGGTCGAGAAGCGCGACGAGAACTCCGACCTGGGCGGCACCATGCGCCTGGGCGCGCAAACCTGCGCCATCAAGCCGGGCACGCTGGCGTCGGAAATCTACGGCGCCGTGGTCACCGAGCGTCACCGCCACCGCTACGAGGCCAACAACCACTACCTGCCGCGCGTGGAAGCGGCCGGCCTGGTGGTCGCGGCCCGCACCCCGACCGAAGACCTGTGCGAAATCATGGAACTGCCGCGCACCGGCGAGAACGCGCACCCGTGGTACATGGGCGTGCAGTACCACCCTGAATTCAAATCGACCCCGCGTGACGGCCATCCGCTGTTCACGTCCTACATCAAGGCAGCACTGGCCCACAAGGCCGCCGGCGGCAACCGCCTGCACGCTGTCAGCGATACTCTGCAAGGAGATGCAGCATGAAACTGTGCGGATTTGACGTTGGCCTCGACCAGCCGTTCTTCCTGATCGCCGGCACCTGCGTGATCGAATCGCGCCAGATGGCGTTCGACACCGCCGGCGCGCTCAAGGAAATGACGGCCGCGCTGGGCATCCCGTTCATCTACAAGTCCTCGTTCGACAAGGCCAATCGTTCCTCGGGTACCTCGTACCGCGGTCCCGGCCGCGACAAGGGCCTGGAGATCCTGGGCGACGTCAAGCGCGAGCTGGGCGTGCCGGTGCTGACCGACGTGCACTCGATCGACGAAATCGCCGAAGTCGCTTCGGTGGTCGACGTGCTGCAGACCCCGGCCTTCCTGTGCCGCCAGACCGACTTCATCGTCGCCTGCGCGGAATCGGGCCTGCCGGTCAACATCAAGAAGGGCCAGTTCCTCGCCCCGCACGACATGAAGAACGTCATCGACAAAGCCCGCCTGGCCGCCAAGGCCAAGGGCCTGAACGAAGACAACTTCATGGCCTGCGAGCGCGGCGCCTCCTTCGGCTACAACAACCTGGTCTCGGACATGCGTTCGCTGGCCATCATGCGCGAATCGAACTGCCCGGTGGTGTTCGACGCCACCCACTCGGTGCAACTGCCAGGCGGTAACGGCACCTCGTCCGGTGGCATGCGCGAGATGGTGCCCGTGCTGTCGCGCGCGGCCGTGGCCGTGGGCGTGGCCGGCGTCTTCATGGAAACCCATCCCAACCCTGCAGAAGCCCTGTCGGACGGCCCGAACGCCGTGCCGCTGGGTCGCATGAAGGAGTTGCTGTCCACGCTGATCGAGCTGGACCGCATCACCAAGAAAGCCGGCTTCCTCGAAAGCAGCTTCAACTAATGCAACATACCTGGCGTACGGGTTTCCGTATGAGTGGCGCCCGCGCGCCGGGTACAATCCCCGTTATTTCGTCCGCAACGCGCATCAGAACGCGTAGCGACTTCGCATCGCCTAACTTTGGAGAATGACATGAGTGCTATTGTTGACATCATCGGACGTGAAATCATTGACTCGCGCGGCAATCCTACCGTCGAATGCGACGTGCTGCTGGAATCGGGCGTGATGGGCCGCGCCGCCGTGCCGTCGGGCGCGTCGACCGGTTCGCGCGAAGCGATCGAGCTGCGCGACGGCGATCCGAAGCGTTACTTCGGCAAGGGCGTGCTGCAAGCCTGCGAGAACATCAACACCGAAATCTCGGAAGCCATCATGGGCCTGGACGCCAATGAGCAAGCCTTCCTGGACCGCACCCTGATCGACCTGGACGGCACCGAGAACAAGGCCCGCCTGGGCGCCAACGCCATGCTGGCCGTGTCGATGGCCGTCGCCAAGGCCGCCGCCGAGGAAGCCGGCCTGCCGCTGTACCGCTACTTCGGCGGTTCGGGCGCGATGCAGCTGCCAGTGCCGATGATGAACGTGATCAACGGCGGCGCGCACGCCGACAACAACCTGGACATCCAGGAATTCATGATCATTCCAGTGGGCGCACCGTCCTTCAAGGAAGCGGTCCGCTACGGCGCCGAAGTGTTCCACACGCTGAAGAAGATCCTGCACAAGAAGGGCCTGAGCACCGCCGTGGGCGACGAGGGCGGTTTCGCGCCATCGCTGGCCAACCATGAGGAAGCGATCAAGCTGATCATCCAGGCGATCGAAGAAGCAGGCTACGAGCCGGGCACCCAGATCGCCATCGGCCTGGACTGCGCCGCCTCCGAGTTCTACAAGGACGGCAAGTACGAGCTGGAAGGCGAAGGCCTGAGCCTGACCGCCACCGAGTTCACCAACCTGCTGGCGACCTGGTGCGACAAGTACCCGATCATCTCGATCGAGGACGCGATGCACGAGGGCGACTGGGACGGCTGGGCGATCCTGACCAAGGAACTGGGCAAGAAGATCCAACTGGTGGGCGACGACCTGTACGTCACCAACACCAAGATCCTGAAGGAAGGCATCTCGAAAGGCATCGCCAACTCGATCCTGATCAAGATCAACCAGATCGGCACCCTGACCGAAACCTTCGCCGCCATCGAAATGGCCAAGCGCGCCGGCTACACCGCCGTGATCTCGCACCGTTCGGGCGAGACCGAGGATTCGACCATCGCCGATATCGCCGTTGGCCTGAACGCCCTGCAGATCAAGACCGGCTCGATGTCGCGTTCGGACCGCATGGCCAAGTACAACCAGCTGCTGCGCATCGAAGAAGACCTGGGCGACATCGCTTCCTACCCTGGCCGCGACGCGTTCTATAATCTGAAGTAATTTAGCAAGCGCGGCCGGACCAGTTCCGGCCGCTGTCGACTCCATGCGTCTGATCACCCTCGCACTGGCAGCCCTGCTGCTGTTGATCCAGTACCCGCTCTGGTTGGGGAAGGGGGGATGGCTGCGCGTGAAGGACTTCGAAGGGCAGGTCGACATCGCCCACAAGAAAAACGCGGAACTGATCGCCCGCAACGCCAAGCTCGACTCCGAAGTGCGCGACCTCAAGGACGGCACCGGTGCGGTGGAGGAGCGTGCTCGCTACGAGCTCAGCATGATCAAGCAAAACGAAATCTTCATCCAGATCGTCGGCAAGGGCCAGGCCGCAGCGCCGCCGCCGCTTGCCCCTAAACCTCCCGAAAACTGATCACCCATGGCGATCCGCGCTGGCATACTGCTGATGTTGGCCACGCTTGCCCCCGTAGCGCACGGCGCCGGCGCCTGCACACCGCTGCGGGTCGGCTATATGGACCAGAACCGTCCGCCGTACTGGATCGGCGAGGGCGAGCAGGTGCCCGAGCCGCCCGGCGCGGCGGTCGACCTGATCCGCAACGCCGTCATGGACTCCGGCTTCAACTGCCCGCCCACGCTGGTGCGCCTGCCGGTGGCGCGGCTGCGCGTGGCGCTGGAGGCCGGCGACATCGACATGACGCCGCTGGGCGAGCAGCCCAGCTATGCGCCGTCGATCGCGCTGCCGCGCGACAAGGACGGCAACGTCGACCTCAACCGAGCGCTGCATAACACGCTGGTGGTGCTGGTGCGCGCCAGGGACAAGCTGCCGGCCGGCACCAATCCCGGCGAGTATTTCCGCGGCAAGGTGCTGGGCGCGACGCAGGGCAGCAGTGCCAACGCCCGCCTGCGCGAATCCGGCCTGACCGTGGACGACGGCGCCCGCGACCTGGAGCGCAACATCGAGAAGCTCAAGCTGGGGCGGGTGGACGGCGTAGTGGTCAGCCTGGTCAAGCCCGAGCACCTGGCCGCGACCTTGAAGCGCTATCGCGGCGCGGTGGTGCAGCTGCCGCAGCCGCTGATCAACACGCGGCTGTGGCTGGCCTTCAACGCCAACTACTACCGCGCCCATCCCGCGCAGGTCGAAGCGTTGTGGAGCTGGCTGGACGCGCATCGCGGCCACCTAGGCACCTTCGTGCAACGATACCGGAAAATAGATCCATGACTAGCCATTTGAACCATGTGAGCGCCATCAGCCTGTTCGTCGAGGACGTGGCGGCGGCGAAGGCGTTCTACATCGACGTGTTCGGCGCGCCGGTCGTTTATGAGGACGCGGTATCGGCCGCGCTCAAGTTCGACACGCTGATCGTCAACCTGCTGCACACGGGCAGCGCGCCGGAGATCATTGCACCGGGCGTGGTGGCGCCGCGCGAGGCCGGCTCGCGCTTCCAGCTCAGCATCTGGGTGGCGGACGTGGACGCGGTCTGCGCGCATCTGCAACAGCGCGGCGTGACCCTGCTCGCGGGCCCCGTCAACCGCCCGTGGGGCATGCGCACCGCAAACTTCGTCGACCCTGCCGGCCACAGCTGGGAAGTCGCACAACAACTGGACTCCTAATATGCTGCATCACATCTCATTCGGCGTGCGCGACCTCGCGCTTACCGGGGCCTTCTACGACGCCGCGCTGGGCGCGCTCGGCTTCCGCCGTGTGTTCGAGGACGACGAGGCCATCGGCTACGGCCTGGAAGACGACAAGGACCTGCTGTGCCTGAAGCTGCGTCCCGACGCCACGCCGCCTGGCGCCGGCTTCCACATGGCCTTCGCCGCGCCGACCCGCGCCGCCGTGGACGCCTTCCATGCCGCTGCGCTGCGCGTCGGCGGCAGCGACAACGGCGCTCCCGGCCTGCGGCCCGACTACGGCGACCATTACTACGCCGCCTTCCTGGTCGACCCGGACGGCCACCGCATTGAAGCCGTCATCAACCGTCCGTGAAAAAACTCCATCTATTTGCCTTTGGCACGGCCTACGGGTTGTTGATGCGCGTGGCGTTCGGGCTTGCGCCTTTCTTTCACACCGAATACCTGGGCGCCGGAAGCGGGCCGATGCTGGCTTCCTTTGTGGTGCTGGTGCCGCTGGTGCTTGGTATCTACACCGTCTACGCTGCGCGCGATGACGCGCCGGGGTACGGCTATGCGGTCCTTGCGCCCTGGGCGCCGATGTTTGCCTTTGTCGGCGGCACTGCCTTGCTGCTGATCGAAGGGACGATCTGTATCGCCATGGCCCTGCCGATCTTTATGATCAGCGCTTCGCTGGGCGGCCTGATAGGGCTGGTCCTGGTCCGCAACGTGAAGTTCAAATCCAGTTCGATGAACGCGCTGCTGATGCTGCCGCTGCTGAGCGGCTATGCCGAAACGCACATCGCGCTGCCGCAGCAAACCGGCCAGTCGACCGAGACCATCCACATCGCCGCCAAGCCGGAAGTAGTGTGGGGACTGATCAACCGCGCGGTCGACATCCAGCCGACCGAGATGAGCGGCGGCCTGGCCTACATGATCGGCGTGCCGTATCCGATCGAAGCCGTCACCCAGTCCAACGACGCCGGCCGCGTGCGCAAGCTGCGCTGGGCCAAGGACGTGCGCTTCGACGAGCCGATCACGGCCTGGGAGGAAAACCGCTACATCAAATGGACCTACGACTTCAAGCCCGACTCCTTCCCGGCCGGCGCGCTGGACGACCACGTGTTGATCGGCGGCCGCTATTTCGACCTGATCGACACCTCCTACCGCCTGCAGCCCGAGGCCGGCGGCACCCGGCTCGACATCGTGGTCAGCTACCGCGTCAGCACCAATTTCAACTGGTACGCGGGCTGGTGGGGCAGGGTGCTGGTCGACGATTCCGCCAACGCCATCCTGCGCTTTTACAAGCGCCGCAGCGAGCAGGCTTGAGCTAGAATAGGCGCCCACATCGTCAGTCGAGTTTTGGTTTGAGAGTCTTGTTTTTCGCAATAGCGCTGGCGACGGCCGGCATCGCCCACGCCGCCACCGTCGGCCCCCACGCCAAGGGCGATCAGGTTGTACGGGCACAAGTGCTGCTCGACCGCGCGCACTTCTCGTCCGGTGAAATGGACGGCGCCTACGGCAGCAATATGCGCAAGGCCGTCATCGGCTTCCAGAAGCTGCACCAGCTGCCGCTGACCGGCGTGGTCGATGCCGCCACCTGGACCGAACTGGAGCGTGACCAGGCGCCCGTGCTCGACACCTACACCATCACCGCCCAGGACGTCGCCGGCCCCTATACGCCGGTCCCGGCCGGCATGATGGCCAAGGCCAAGCTGCCAGCGCTGGGCTACGCCAGCCTGGCCGAGGCGCTGGGCGAGCGCTTCCATTGTAGCCCCGACCTGCTGCGCCGCCTCAATCCCGGCAAATCGCTCACGCGCGCCGGCACCCAGCTGACCGTGCCCAACGTGGCCGCCGCCAAGCCGCTGCCGAAGGCCAGCTCCCTCCTGGTCGACGCCCACGACGGCACGCTGACCCTGCTCGACGCGGGCGGCACGCCGTTCGCGCAATTCCCCGCCAGCACCGGCAGCAAGCACGACCCGCTGCCCGAAGGCCGCTGGCAGGTGCGCGGCGTGGCCACCAATCCCGAATATCGCTACAACCCCAAGCTGTTCTGGGACGCCAGGGCCGGCGACGCCAAGGCCCGCATCGCGGCCGGCCCCAACAATCCGGTCGGCGTCGCGTGGATCGAGCTGAGCAAGGAACACTACGGCATCCACGGCACGCCCGAGCCGGGCAAGATCGGCAAGACCCAGTCGCACGGCTGCATCCGCCTCACCAACTGGGACGTGATGGCCGTGGTGCACTCGATCGCGCGCGGCGCCGTGGTGCTGCTGCAATAGTGGTGACATTTCAATAGATTTCCCGATAGAACTTTTTCGTACAATCGGCGGGTCGCTTCTCCATGAGAACACCCATCATGTCCCGGACCCTGCTCACCATCGCCTTGCTGTACGCCAGCGCCAGCGGCCACGCCCAGATCTACAAATGGGCCGACGCCCAAGGCCGCATCCACTACACCGACAACAAGGACGACGCCGGCGACGCCCCGGTAGCCGAGTTGAAGATGAACGGCGAGCCGACCGTGCTGCCGGCCCCGCCCGCCAGCGGCCCGACCTGGCAGCAGCGCGCGGCCGAGTTCAAGCACCGCCAGCAATACAAGCTGCTGGCGCCCGGCTATCGTCCCCGCAAACAGATCGAGCCGGAGAGGGTGGTTGAACGTCAGTCCTGACAGCATTGGCGCCCGTTGTTGCCTACGTGTTTAAATAGTTGCCCAGATTGGCAAGCGCTGTCTAAGCGGATAGGAAAGGGCTTGGTCCGGTATCGCCTGCGGATTCAACCGGTCAATTCCGCGCGATTTTTCATCTAGATGTTTGTGGCTCTGGTGTGCTTCAAGTGATCGCGAAATTTTTATGAAATTTATTTTTTGCTGCGCCTGCATATGAAACGAACATACGGCTCTTGGTGGGTACGCAAACTGCGTGGGGGCGTTACGCTTTCAAACGCAGAGCACAAAATATTGGAGAAAGTGATTGACGCACTCCCGAATGAGCTGCGTGAAACGGTGCAAGCCCAATTTGAAATGTATGATCTCGTCCAGCGAGAAATCGACGGGCGCGCACTAAATTTTTACCGGACGTCGAGCACGCCACCAATTTTTCCATTGCTGACGATGGAGCGTGATGAGTCTCCTTTGGTAAAAATCACGTTCGCTCCCAACGACAATTTCGGACTTGTTCATGGCACGCTTACGGCGGTGAAAGGTCGAGCGTTTACTCTGTCATTTAGCAAGCGCATCGATGGTATCCAAGACGCTGAAGCTATGGTGGTACAAAAGGTGACGCAAGCCTGGAGATCGAATTTCCCGCAAAACTCTTGATCAAATCCCATAAACTGACAGTTTCGGCAGATTGCCCCGTTTGGTTACCTATCGGTAGTCGAATTGAGTAGGGAAAAACGGCCAAAAGCCGAGCCAAGAAATTTAAAGGTAAGCATGAGTTCCATAGTCATTTTTTCTGAGCTGGGCGAAGTAAAAATCGTCGACGAACCTAATTACACCTTTGGTTCTCAAGACAATGTTCAGCGGTATACGCAAGAGGAAAACCTTCAACCGCAATATACGCCCACCTCGACCCACGGTGTTTTCTTAAACGGCGCCCCTGTTGTCGTTTTCGGTGCACCTGGAGGATGTAGCTCCGTCCATACGCATTCTGCACTGATACTCAATTCGAAACTGTTTTTAGCGGTAGGGGACAGTGTGGTGTGCTTTTCCCTAAATGACCTAAAGCTTAGTTGGGCATCGGTGGTGGATGAGGCCACGTGTTTTGGGATTTACTACGAATCGAAGCGGATGGCCTTGATTTCACATGGGGAATTGGACGTCGCCCGCTTGGACAAAAATGGGAAGATATTGTGGAGCAGTTCTGGCGCGGATATATTTTCGGAAGGCTTTAGGCTTGAAGAAGAATATATCGTGGTGACCGATTTCAATCAACGGAACTACCGATTTAATTACGAAACCGGCGTATCAGTTTGATGTGCGAGGGTCCGAGCTGGGGCGTAAGCAGTCTGACTACCTCCGCGCCGCTGCGCTAAAATGACGGCGGGAGGTGCATATGACTATTCATCTGGATCATTTGTTGATACCGGTGCGCGACAAGATCGCTGCAGCAAAGCAGCTGGCGGAATTGCTCGACGTGCCTTGGTCCCCCACTGGCGTCGGCCCGTTCGCACCGGTGTTCGTCAACGACGGCCTGACCATCGACTTCGATCAGTGGCCCGAACCCATCCCGCTGCAACACTACTGCTTCCGCGTGGAGCAGGCGACCTTCGACGCCATCCTCGGCCGCATCAAGGCCGCCGGCATTCCCTACCGCAGCTCGGTGCATGCCGATGTCGACTATCAGGTCGGCAGCTACAACGGCGGCAGCATCGTCTATTGGAACGAGCCCGGCGGCCATCAGTGGGAAATCCTGACCGTCAGCTACGCCCGGGCCGACGCGTGAGGCACGCGCCGCGCGCACCAGCGGCCGCTGCGCAAATGCGCGGCGCCGTGTATGCTTGCGTTCCGACTTCTTGAGGGAGCGCAGGTGAAAACGATAGGGCTGATAGGCGGCATGAGCTGGGAATCGACGGTGCCTTACTACCGTCAGGTCAACGAGACGGTGAAGGAACACCTGGGCGGCCTGCACTCGGCCAAGGTGGTGCTGTACAGCGTCGACTTCCACGAAATCGAGCGCCTGCAGCACGCCGGCGACTGGGGCGCGGCCGGCGCCATGCTGGCCGATGCGGCCCGCTCGCTGCGCGCCGCCGGCGCCGACTTCCTGGTGCTGTGCACCAACACCATGCACAAGGTCGCGCCCGCGATCGAGGCGGCGGTGGACATCCCGCTGTTCCACATCGCCGACCCCACGGCCGCCGCCATCAAGCAGGCCGGCCACACGAAGATAGGCCTGCTGGGCACGCGCTTCACGATGGAGCAAGCCTTCTACAAGGACCGCCTGCGCGAGCGCCACGGCCTCGACGTGATCGTGCCCGGCCAGCACGACCGCGACATCGTCCACCGCATCATCTACGAAGAGCTGTGCCTGGGCCGCATCGTCGACGCCTCGCGCGACGAATACCGCCGCATCATCGCCGGCTTGGTGGAGCAGGGCGCACAGGCTATCATCCTGGGTTGTACCGAAATCTCGTTGCTGGTCGCGCCGCAGGATGCGGACGTGCCGCTGTTCGACACCACCGCCATCCACGCGCGCACTGCCGCCGAGTGGGCGCTGGTTTAACTCATTGGAGAAAACATGAAACTGATCGGCATGCTCGATTCACCCTATGTCCGCCGCGTGGCGGTGACCTTGCAATTGATGGGCGTGCGCTTCGAGCACCAGTCGCTGTCGGTGTTCAGCACCTTCGATCAATTCCGCCAGATCAATCCGGTGGTCAAGGCCCCGACCTTCCTGGCCGACGATGGCACCGTGCTGATGGATTCGACCTTGATCGTGCAGTACGCGGAAGCGCTGGCCATGCCGTCCAGCCGCCTGACGCCATCGATGCCGACCGAGCTGCTGCGCTCGCTGCGCGTGCTGGGCCTGGCGCTGGCCGCCTGCGACAAGGGCGTGCAGCTGGTGTACGAGGGCATGGTGCGCCCGACCGCGCACCAGCCGTGGGCCGAGCGCGTGACCGTGCAGCTGCTGGCGGCGTTCGACGCGCTGGAGGCCGAGCTGCGCGCGCATCCGCTGTCGGTGGCGGCGCTGGACCACGCCGGCGTGATGACCGCCGTGACCTGGCACTTCATGCAGCAGATGCTGCCGCAAGTGGTGGACGCGTCGCGCTATCCGCTGCAAGCCGAGTTCTCGCGCCAGGCCGAAGCGCTGCCGGCCTTCCGCGCCGCGCCGCACGGCGACAGCACGTATGTTGCTTAACTAAGCCGCTTAAACTACCCACACCAGGAAACCATGCCTATCTCCAGCTACCTCAACACCAGCCCCTACCTTGGCGAGAACATCTACCTGCACGCCTCGGCGCAAGTGATCGGCGACGTGCGCGTCGGCCGCGACAGCTCGATCTGGTGCAACACCGTGCTGCGCGGCGACGTCAACCGCATCGTCGTCGGCGAGTGCAGCAACGTGCAGGACTTCGCCATGTGCCACGTCTCGCACAAGCACCCCGGCAAACCCGAGGGCTCGCCGCTGATCATCGGCGACTACGTCACCATCGGCCACTCGGTGCTGCTGCACGGCTGCACCATCGGTAATGAATGCCTGATCGGCATGGGCACCATCATCATGGACGACGTCGTCGTGCAGGACCGCGTGATGGTCGGCGCCGGCAGCCTGGTCCCGCCGGGCAAGGTGCTGGAGAGCGGCCACCTGTACGTTGGCCGCCCGGCGCAGAAGGTGAGGGCGCTCACCGCCGAGGAAATCGCTTATTTGAAGTACTCGGCGGAGCACTACGTGCGCGTCAAAAACAACTACCTGGCGGGTTGAACGCCTATAGTTTCTGGCTGGCCCAGTAGCCGAAATCGACGTCGATGTTTTCCAGCAGCGCCACGAAGTCCGTGGCCTGGCTGGTCATCAGGTCGGCTGATTGCGAGATGAGATTGCCCTGCTTCTCCAGCAGCTTGGACATGGTGTTGGCCTGCCGCAGCTGCGCGTAGTCCTCGGCCAGGATCGCAAACCCCTTGCGCCAGTTCTGGTTCTGCAGCTGCAGCCGCTGCGCTATCGCCGCCTGCATCTGCGTCAACTCGCTCCACACCGAGGGATCCCACAAGCGCGCCGCCAGCGCCATCGACAAGGCGCCATTGTTCATCAGGTGGGTGGTGTCCTTTTGGATCAGCCTTTGCGCGGTCATCGCGTGCGCCAGCGGCGCCACCGTGCTGGTGGCAAACGCGGCCGATTCGGCCACGACGTTCTCGTTTTGGATCGGATTCAGGCTGACAGTGGCGGGAAATTTGTTCATTACGTTCTCCATGAATGCGCTCAAGCGCAAAGTCGGTCCAGCATTTTGTGGATGGCCTTGATCTGCACGGCCTCGCGCGAATAGTAGGGCGACTCGGCATACCGGGTGCTGTATCCCCACCAGTCCCAGCAGCCATCCGGGTTCTGGATCTCGCCGTTGTCCGTGCCTTCGGCCTGCGGATACAGCACGATGATGTCGTTGCTCTCGGCGATGTGGTTGTAGCCGGTGGTGGTGAAGTAGCGGTTGCCGTACGGCGGCTGGTTGGCGATGTCGGCGCGGCCGTTGACATAGTCGGTGTAGTTGTAGCCCTGCTTGCAGCCGTGCAGGGCGATGTGCACGCGCGGCTCGGCCACTTCCCCCGCCAGCACCTTCGACGGAATGTAGGCGTAGCCGAACTTGCTCATGCTGGCCCACGGCGCGTCGTCGCCCAGGAATTCGGTCTGGTCGAAGCACTGCAGCTGGCCGGTGAGCTGCTCGGCGGGCGGCTTCAGCGGGCCGTAGATATGGCGCAGGATGTCGTGCGATTGCATGAAGCCGCCGTTGTTGATGTACGGCGGCTGGTTGGTCGCCAGCTCCGAATCTTCCGGGTTGTCGGTGATGATGCTGTGCCCGGCGGGGATGTTGTCGTGATAGGCGATGTTCTCCTGCTTCACGCCCAGCATCTCGTAGAACTCGCGGGTGCGCCGCACCACGTCGGAATAGACCACGTCGTCCTCGCTGCCGGTGAAGATGTAGAGCCGGTCGTCGGCCAGGTTGGCGACGTCGTCGATCAGGCCGGCCTGGGCCGTGTCGCGCGCCATGCCCGCCAGCCGTTGCGCATCCGGGCTGGTGGCCGGAATCAACGGGTTCATGCAGATGTACAGCGAGTTCTCGATGCGGGAGTCCTGCGGCGTCACCATGCCGCCGGCCTGGTAGGTCTCGGCGCAGCGGAACGGCCCGCCGGCGATGATGCCGGCCCCCGCGAAGCTGGCCGACCGCGCCAGGTGCAGCTGCACGGTCATGAAGGCGCCGGACGAAAGCCCGGAGATGGAATTTTTCTGCTTCGACGCCGCATATGATCCGAGTTGAACAATTTTGCCACTGGCTACCATCGTGGACCTCCTGTTTGAGCTGGGGATGAATTTTCCGGGGGGAACTGGCTAGAAGCGGTATTCTGCGGGCGCTTCGCGCAAGGCTATTGAGCTTTATCAAGATAAGCGAAGAACAATTAGATGCAAGAAAAATAATTATTCTCCACGACTTGTAAATGAGAATCATTATTGTTAATATGTGTTTTTTGCCAGCAATCGCCGTAGGTCCGAGAGCCAGCCGTCACCTCACTCCTGGAACTCTATGGCCGCTATCACTTCGGGCGCCCGGCATACGGCCGCGCCTTTCATCCTTCACGCCGTCACGCTGGCGGTGCTCACCGCGCTGCTGCCGGCCCATGCCGCCGACGCGCCCGCCACGCCCGCGCTGGGCGAGATCCTGGTCAAGGCCAAACGCGACGACAGCAGCAACACCCGCAACGGCGCCACCACCGTCATCGACGCCGAGCAGATCGGCAAGAACAACGCCATCGACCTGGCCAACCTCGCGCGCTATTCGCCGCTGATCAGCGTGCCGTCCGCCGCCAGCGGCTCCGGCAATATCTGGGATGGCGCCGGCAATACCGGCATCAACATCCGTGGCGCCGAAGGCAACCGCGTCAGCCTGGAGCTGGACGGCATCGCGCTGCCCGACGCCGCGCCCAAGCCGGACGCCAACTCCACCAACGCCTTCGGCATCGGCCGCGACTACTTCGATCCCGAGACCTTCCGCGAAGTACGCATCGGCTCCGGCACCAGTCCGGCCGGCGCCGGCACGCCGGGCATCGGCGGCGCGGTCTCGTTCATCACCAAGACGCCGGAAGAGTACCTGGCCACCCGCAAGCTCTACGCCGACTACAAGTTCGGCTATACCTCCGATCATGCGCAGCGCATGCATGCGGTGACCGCCGCCGCCCAGCTCAGCGATCATTTGCAAGGCCTGATCGTCGGCGTGCACCGCGACGGCGAGCAAGGCAAGAGCAAGGGCGGCACGCCGCAGAACCCCGACGACTGGAGCTCGGACGCCGTATTGGCCAAGCTGAACTGGACGCTGGCGCGCGACCAGAAGCTCAACTTCACCATCGACAACTACAAGGCCCAGCACGACCTGGTGTTCGCCAACAAGCTGGCCGCGTCCTACCCGGAAGGCGCGACGCAGGATGCGCGCACCGAGCGCACCCGCTACAGCATCGAACACCATTACACGCCGGGCGCCGGCCTGCTGTTCGACACGCTGGACACCCGCGCCTACACGCAGAACGCGTCGGTGGTGGACCAGACCCGCGCCAGCTACATCACCGGCGGCCAGCCCTACCTGCGCAACATCTCGACCGGCTTCTACAACAACAGCAAGGGCCTGGCGCTGGACGCCACCAGGCAGCTGGCTCCGCTGAGCATGCTGAGCTACGGCATCAGCTACGAGCAGCAGGAGTCGCGCCGTCCATGGCTGGAAGACCGCACGGTGATCAAGACCGGCGCACACCAGGTCACCATGAAAAACCGCATGGCCGACATGGACACCGACAAGCTGGCCGCCTACCTGCGCGGCGAGTTCGGCTTCACGCTGCTGGGCCACCAGGCCACGCTGACGCCGGGCCTGCGCGCCGAACGCCGCAAGCTGAAGCCGAAGAACCTGGCGGCCTACCTGATCGCCGTGCCCAGCGCTGCCAGGGAAATCCGGGAGGAGACCGACTCCTTCCTCACGCCCAGCCTGAACCTGTCGGTCGAACTGGCGCCCGGCTTCAGCACGTACGCGCAGTACAGCCGGGGCACGCGCCTGCCGACGGCGGCCGAGCGCACCGGTACCTACGATTCGTTCAGCTACACGGCGGCCGGCAACGCCTACGCCGTGCTGGGCAATCCCAACCTGCAAAAGGAAACCAGCAACGCGTTTGAAATCGGCGTGAAGGGCGCGCCGGCCAACGGCGTGGAACTGAGCGCGTCGGCGTTCTACACCCGCTACAGCAACCTGATCGAATACGCCGCGCAGCCGCTGGACCCGGTCAACTATCCGACCATTACCTTCGGCCTGTATCGCCCGGAAAACGTCGGCAAGGCCAACACCAAGGGGATCGAAGTCAGCAGCCGTTTCCTGCTGGGCCAGTGGGCCGAGGCGATGAAGGGCTACAGCGTGGCGCTGGCCGGCGGCATCTCGCGGGGCACGGCGGAGAACCGCCTGACCGGCAAGCAGGCCGACCTGCCGTCGATCCAGCCCTACAAGGCCAACGCCACCTTCGCCTATGACGATCCGGCGTTGCGCGGCGGCGCGGCCTTCGTGGTCAGCACCGTGCGCGGCAAGAAGGCGGCCGACGATGTAATCACCGACGCCAGCGGCGCGCGCTTCGCCGTGCCGGGTTCGACGGTGATGGATCTCACCGCCTACTGGAATATCGGCAAGCACGCCGTGCTCAACGCTGGCATCTACAACCTCGGCGACAAGAAGTACTGGGATTACGCCTCGGCGCGCAGCCTGCCGGCCGGCACCAGCGCCGCGACCCTGGCCGATATCGAACGCTACGTCCGTCCGGGCCGCAACTACGCGGTCAACCTCAAAGTGATCTACTAAGGAGTTCTTATGAAAGCACATCACCGTTTTGCCCTGGCGCTGACCGGCGCCCTGATGCTGGCCAACCTGCCGGGCCACGCCGCCAGCCTGTCCGAGCGCTACGACGCGCTGCGCGCCGAACAACCCAGGCTGCAACTGCGCGACGCCGCCAAGACGCTCAACGTCTCCGAAGCCGAGCTGCTGGCCACCGGCATCGGCAAGACCGTCACCCGCTTGAAGGAAGGCGAGAACGTGCCGCGCGAAATCATGCGCCGCGCGCTGGACCTGGGCACCGTGCTGGCGCTGACCCGCAACGACAACGGCGTGCTGGAACGCACCGGCGTCGCCACGCGCCTGAAGCCGCAGGAAGAAATCACCGGCCTCGACGCCGACAAGGAAAAGGAACGCGAAGCCCGCCTGCGCAACATCGCCGGCGGCTACCTGGGCGGCGAGATCGACCTGCGCTTCACCTTCAAGAACTGGAAGTACGCGTTCGCCGTGGTCCAGCCGGGCAAGGATGGCGTGGTATCGCGCAGCCTGCAATTCTTCGACACGCACGGCAACGCTGCGCACAAGATCTACGTGAAGAGCGACGCCGGCGTGCCGGTGTTCGACAAGCTGGTGGCCGAGTTCCGCAGTCCGGTGCAGAGCGCCGAGCTGAACGTGGTGGCCATGCCCGCCAGGGCCGCCGAGAAACCGGACAGCGCCGTCGACGTCAAGGAATTGCAGATGGCCTGGAACGAGCTGAGCGACGTGCACCAGTTCAACCGCCTGCTGAGCGAGTTCGGCGTGTCGCGCGAGCAGGCGATGCGCCTGGCCCCGGCCGGCGCCGTGCAGCGCATCACGCCGCTGGCGGTGCGCCAGCTGCTGGAAGAATCGGCGAAACAAAAACTGGACATCATGGCCTTCCTCGGCAACGAGTCGACCATCCAGATCTACAGCGGCAAGGTGAGCAAGGTGCAGGAGGCGGGCGGCTGGTTCAATGTGCTGGACCCGGACTTCAACCTGCACCTGCGCGACAACGCCTTCAACAGCGGCTACGTCATCAAGCGCGCCGGCGTGACGTCGGTGGAATTCTTCGACAAGAACGGTGAGCTGGTGGTGAGTTTCTTCGGCGTGCGCGACCGGAACAAGCCGCAGCCGCAAAGCTGGGTCGACATGACCGCCGCGCTGCCCAAGCCCGACACCATAGCGCGCCGCTGATTGCTTTAATACCAATGTTTCGCTATGCTGAGCCCCTCATTGAAAAGGGAGGAATGCCATGTGGACCCATGTATCGAGCATAGAAACCAGCGCATCGCCGGCGGAGGTGTGGGCAAAGTTCGCGGACGTCGCCGGCTGGAAGCGCTGGAACGCCGGCATCGTTAACATCGAGCTGCACGGCCCCTTCGCCGAAGGCACGCGCTTCACGATGCAGGTGCCGGGCGGCGACACCTTCGTCAGCACCTTGCGGGCGGTGCGCGAGAATGAGGAGTTCACCGACGAAACCGTCATCGACGACAACCGCGTGCTGGTGTTCCACCGCATCGAAGCCTTGCCGTCCGGCGGCAGCCGCATCAGCTACCGCACCGAGATCACGGGGCCGCAGGAAGCCGAGTTCGGCCCGATGGTGGTGGGCGACTTCCCCGACGTGCTGGCCGCGCTGAAGCGCCACCTGGAAATCCCCGCCGCCGAGGAGCGCTTGCGGCTGGCGATGCAGGCCTCGGACGTGCAGGCGCTGGACCGGATCCTGGCGGACGACCTGCTGTTCACCAACCACATGGGCCAGATCGTCAGCAAGCCGCAGGACCTGGAGCTGCACCGCTCCGGCACGCTGCGTTTCCGCAGCGTCGAGACGGTCGATTTGCAGGTGCTGGGCAACGCTGCGCTGCCGATGACGTCGATCTGCGTCAAGCTCGACGGCTCGTATGGCGGGCAGAATTTCGAAGCCCTGCTGCGCTTCACCCGCATCTGGCGGCAAGCGGACGACGGCCAGTGGCAACTGGCCGTGGCCCACAGCAGCCCGGTGCATTGACTTGCATGGTTAAGGCCGGATGTTGTTTTTCGTTCGCGTGAAAAGTATCGGTTGATTTTTCGATCCAACGATGTCAGATTGTATAAATTGACAAATACGCACGGAGCGCGAAATGAAATTTCTGCCTGTCGCCGGTTTGTGCTTGTCGGTGTTGCTGGCCTGTCCCGCCGGCGCCGACGAGACCTGCAATTCCCCCTACATGGCCAACCTGATCAAGGGCCAGGAAGACTACGTCCATGTCTGGACGCTGGGCATCAAGGGCATCGGCGACGGCCGGGACAAGCTCGTCACCATCGACGTCAACCCGGCCTCGCCCAGGTACGGCAAGGTGATCAACAAGCTGTCGGTGCAAGGGCACGGCGACGCGCACCACTTCGGCTTCACCGAGGACCGCAAATACCTGTGGGCCGGCCGTCTGGAGGACAGCAAGATTTTCGTGTTCGATGTCGGCACCGATCCGGCCCATCCCAAGCTGGTCAAGACCATCGACAACGTGGCCGCCAAGACCGGCTTCGTCGGCCCGCACACCTTCTACGCGCTGCCGGGCCGGATGCTGGTCGGCTTCCTGTCCAACCCGCGCGACAAGGGCGGCGCCACCGGCATCGCGGTGTACAACAACAAGGGCGACGTGGTGGCCAGCTATCCCAACCCGACCGGCAAGATCGGCGACGTGCAGGGCGACGGCTACGGCTACGACGTGGCGATCAACCCCGCCCGCAACGCCATGCTCACGTCCAGCTTCACCGGCTACGACAACTACCGCACCGACCTGGACAAGTTGATCAAGGATCCGGCGGCCATGCAAAAATTCGGCAACACCATGGTGCTGTGGGACTTCAAGGCCATGCAGCCGCTGCAGATATTCAGCACGCCGGGTGCGCCGCTTGAGGTGCGCTGGTCGCAGGCGCCAGGCGACAACTGGGCGATCACGGCCACCGCGCTGACGTCCAAACTGTGGCTGGTCCGGCCCGATGCCAACGGCCGCTGGCAGGCGCGCGACGTCGGGCCGATCGGCGATCCGGCCACCACGCCGCTGCCGGTCGACATGTCGATCACGGCCGATGGCAAGGGCTTGTGGGTCAACACCTTCATGGACGGCAAGACGCGGCTGTTCGACCTGAGCAATCCGGAAGCGCCGCGCCAGGTCTATGAGAAGGTCACCGGCAAGCACGTCAACATGGTCAGCCAGAGCTGGGACGGCAAGCGCCTGTACATCACCACCAGCCTGCTGGAACACTGGGACCTGGGCAACGACGACCACTTCATCAAGCTCTACCACTGGGACGGCCACGAGCTGAGCCAGCAATGGAAGATCGATTTCTACAAGGAGAAACTGGGCCGTCCGCACCACATGAAGTTCAGCGCGAAGCCGGCCGCCAATGTGGCGTCATTGCATTGACCGCTGGCCGCTGTTGCCGGTCCTGCTCCTGTTCCTGCTGCTGAGCGGAACGGAGACAGCGCCGCTGGCCGGCGCGGCGCCACAGCCGGTGCCCGCGCCGTCGCGGCTGATCGTGCCGGCGGCGGGCAGCTACCGGCTGCCGGTGATACAGCCCGGTCCGCGCGGCATGGTGCTCGATAGCGACGGCCGCGACATGCCGCTGGAACGCTACACCACCGGCCGCGTCACGCTGCTCAGTTTCATGTACACCTATTGCACCGACGCCAGCGCGTGTCCGGCGCTGTTCTCCACATTGAATGCCTTGCGCGAACGGCTGCTCAACGCGCCCGCGCTGGCGCACCGCGTGCGACTGGTCAGCATGTCGTTCGACCCGGTCAACGATACGCCCGAGGCCATGAAGAACTACGGCGGCGCGCTGGCTCAACCCAGCCAGTCGCTGCGCTGGCATTTCCTGACATCGCGTTCGGTGGAGCGCCTGCAGCCCATCCTCGATGAGCTGGGGCAGAGCACCTCGGTCCAGCTCGACAAGCAGGGCAGGCCGACGCGCCTCTACTACCACCAGGTCAAGCTGTTCCTGTTCGACCAGCGGGGGCGGGTGCGCGAGATCTACAGTCCGGCCTTCCTGCAGCCGGAGCTGATCTACCGCGACATCCAGACCCTGCTGCTTGAGGCCGACACGACGCAAACCCACGCCGCCGTGCCGGACCGGCTGCTGCAACGCTAGCGGCGCACTGGCTTAGTAAGCGTAGCTGACGTAGACCGCGCCGGTGGGGCTGGTCTTGCGCTGGGTCAGCGGGCTGCGCGACGCGTCGCGCAGCAGGTGGTTGGCGCCCAGCATCGAGGTCACGCTCCATTTCTGGTCGATCTTGTGCTGCCAGGTCAGCATCAGGTTGGCCTCGTACAGGCCGGACTTGGCCTGGTAGGCCTTGAACTGCGACGCGGCCGCCTGCTTGGCCGTCACGCCGTAGTAGGTCTGCGCATATTTGTTGTCGGCGAAGCCCGCCGTCGCGCCCAGTGAAACATGGTCGTTGGGCGCGTCGAGCAGCTGGGCCGTCACGCCGGCGCGGTAGGTCTTGCCGTTCTCGCGCTGCGACAGCGGCAGCTCCGCGCCGACGTTGAACTCCAGCATGGACAGCGGCTTGTAGCCCAGGCTCAGGTTGGCGGTGGCGCTGCCCTTGATGTCGCCCATGCCTTTCAGGTCCGCGCTGCCGGTGTTGCCGAAGATACCCTTCTCGTTCTTTTCCTTGCGCTCGCCGCGATAGCCCAGTGCCGCGCTATAGGTCAGCGGACCTTGCTGGCCGCCGTAGCCGATGCCGCGCAGGGTGCTGGCGAAGAAGCCGCTGGCGTGGCTGTAGTCCAGCAGCACCACCGGCGCCACGGTGTTCTGCTTGGAGCCGGAGTAGCGCGCGCCGGCCGCTACGCCGCCGCCGAGGGTGAACTGGCTGTCGTCGGCCGCCAGGGCCAGGGAGGGAAGCAGCAGGCAAGCCGCCACAGCGGAGATCAGGCGTAAATTCATGGTCTAGTCCATTCAGAAGTAGCACCGGCGCCACGATGGCCCGGTCGACTGCATGCAGTATGGATAACCGCCATGAAGGCAATCTGAGCCTTTGATGAAGAAAACATGAAGACGGCGTCTTTAGCTCATCTTCAGATTGGGATGGTCTAATATCGCTCATGAAAATCCTGTTGATAGAAGACGACCTCGACCTGGGCAACGGCGTACGCATCGCGCTGTCGGAGCAGGGCATGGAGGTGGTGTGGGTACGCACCCTGGACGACGCCACGCGCAGCCTGGCGCACGACGGCTGCGACCTGGTGTTGCTCGACCTGGGCCTGCCCGACGGCGACGGCCTGACCCTGCTGGGCCAGCTGCGCCGCAACAAGGTTCCGGGCGACAGCGGCGACCTGCCGGTGCTGATCCTGAGCGCGCGCGACACGCTGGACGACCGCCTGTCCGGCCTGGACGGCGGCGCCGACGACTACCTGGTCAAGCCCTTCGTGCTGGCCGAGCTGCTGTCGCGGGTGCGGGCGCTGGCGCGGCGCAGCTACGGTTTCGACGGCGAGACCATCGAGGTGCGCGGGCTGGTGCTGCACGCGCCGACCCGCCGCGTCAGCGTGGCCGGTCGCACGGTGGAGCTGACGGCCAGCGAATACGCGCTGCTCAAGATGCTGATGATGCGGACCGACCGCGTGCTGACCCGGCGCGTGCTGGAGGAACAAACGCTGCCCGGCAGCCAGACCAACGCCAGCAACACGCTGGACGTCCACATGGCCAACCTGCGGCGCAAGATCGGCGAGGGCTATATCCGCACCGTGCGCGGCATCGGCTACGTGATCGACCTGCAGGCGCCGGGCGGTGCCGCGTGAGCTGGCTGCGGCGCTTGTGGCGCGTGGTGGCCGAGCCGACCCTGGTGCGGCGGCTGATGCTGGTGCAGGTGCTGCTGGTGCTGGTGATGTGGGGCGGCATCATCGCCATGCTGGTCCACAATGGCGGCGACAGCTCCAGCTACCTGAACGCGATCAAGTCGTTCGACGCGGTCATCAGCGTGGCCGACAACCTTGCCAGTCAGCCGGCGTTGCAGCAGCAAAGCCTGGCCAAGATAGACGCCGCGCTGCGGGAAGAATTCGATGCCGCCAATCTGACGGAGCTGGGGCCGTTGCTGATGGTCTGGCAGGGCGGTCGGCTGGTCTACCGTTCGAAGGGCGCGCCGCCGGATTGGCGCCCCGGCGGCGCGCAAGGCATGGAGACCTTGTACCTCGGCGACAAGCGCTACCGCGCGCTCACCGTGTACTCGCGCACCTCCGACACGAGGGTGATGGCGGCGGGGCCGGTGGGCATACTGAACGTCTTCCTGACGATCAATTCACGCGGCTACTTCCTGCTGCCCCTGGTGATCAGCCTGCCGCTGCTGCCCTTGCCGGCGTGGTGGTCGATCCGCGTGGCGATGCGGCCGTGGCGGCGGGTGGCGCAGGAGGTGGCGGCGCGCGGCCCGCACGACCTGGCGCCGCTGACGTTCAAGCCGCCGCACCGCGAACTGGCGGCGATGGTCGACAGCGTCAACGCTTTGCTGCTGCGCGTCAGCCAGAGCGCGCTGCGCGAACGCAGCTTCATCGCCGACGCCGCGCACGAGTTGCGCACGCCGCTGGCGGCCATGCGCGTCAACGCCGAGGCCTTGCAGGGACAGGCCAACGGCCCGGTGCAGCGCGAGCTGTTGAACGGCATCCTCAGCAGCGGCAACCGCGCCGGGCGGCTGGTGGGCCAGCTGCTGCAACTGATGCGCAGCGACGCCACCGGCAGCGAGCCGCACGCGCCGCTGGCGCTGGACGCCTTGCTGCAGGACCGGTTGGCGGCGCTGTCGGGGCTGGCCTCGCGCAACGGCGTGGAGCTGGAGCTGGCCGCGACCGAGCCGGTGCGCGTCATGGGACAGCGCGAGAGTCTGGTGTCGCTGGTGGACAATCTGGTGGAGAACGCGATCAAGTACAGCCCGCCGCATGGTGTGGTGCGGGTCGGCCTGGCCGGTGTGGCCGGGCGGGCGGTGTTGACGGTGGAGGATCAGGGGCCGGGCATCGCGCCCGAGTTGCGCGAGCGCGTGTTCGACCGTTTCTTCCGCGATCCGCAGCAGACCAAGAGCGGCAGCGGGCTGGGCTTGGCGATCGCCGCCTCGGCGGCGGCCAGCCATGGCGGCAGCATCGAATTGAGCGACGCGCAGGGCGGCGGCCTGCTGGCCACCGTCCTGCTGCCGCTCGGCGACATCAGCTGAGCGCAGCCCGGCCCAGCGCCGGATCGTCGGTGAAGAAGCCGTCCATGCCGGTGGCGACGTAGCGCTTGATTTCGGCGATCGAGCCGGCCTCGTTGCGCGCGGCGTCGCCGGCGTTGTTGCGGAAATCCGCCGCCAGGAAATGGTTCTCCGGACGGAAGGTCCACGGCTCCACCCGCAGGCCGGCCTTGTGCGCATCGTCCACCAGCGAGCTAGGCTGGTCCAGGCTGCCGTCCTTCTTCAGCGGGATCAGCGAGCGCGTCGGCGGCGCCACCACGTCGGCGTACTGCGCGATGTCGCGCAGGCCGGCCGGCGTGCACATCTGCGCGAAGGTCAGCGTGCCGCCGGCCTTGGCCACGTCCATCGGCCGCACGTTCTCGCCGATCACCAGCTGCATCAGGCGCAGGTTGGCGCGCTGGCCCAGCTTGCCGCGCATGTACTTCAGGTTGGCCACCTCGAACGATTGGATCTCCACCGGGTTGCGGCGCGTGTAGTCGTGCGCGGCCAGGATGGACAGGAAGCGGTCCTCCAGCGGCAGGCCGACGCTGGCGAAGTAGGTCGAATGCTTCAGCTCCGGCACCAGGCCGATGATGCGCCCGCGCGCCGCCGCCTCGGCCGCCGTGAAGTCGATGATCTCCTCGAACGTCAGCACCTGGAACATGCCGTTGTACTGCACGCTGCCGGGACGGAACTGCGGCAGGCGCTCCACCGCGCGCAGCGTCTTCAGTTCGGCCAGCGTGAAGTCGTCGACGAACCAGCCTTCGTGGGTTTCGCCGTCGATGGTCTTGCGTGTCTTGCGGCTGGCGAACTCGGGGTGGCTGGCGACGTCGGTGGTCTCGCTGAGGAAGGCCTCATGGCGCGCCACCAGCACGCCGTCCTTGGTGCTGCACAGGTCAGGCTCGATGTAGTCGGCGCCGTCGGCGATGGCCTTGGCGTACGAGCCCAGCGTGTGCTCGGGACGCAGCGCGCTGGCGCCGCGGTGGCCGAACACCAGCGGGGTCTTCGGCCCCGCGCCGACCGGGCCGACGCCCGGCAGGCCGGACAGGTCGGGCGTGGCGGCCGCCAGCACCGAGCCGGGCAGGATCAGCGCCGAAGCCGTGGCGGCAGCGGCGGTCTGGATAAAGCCGCGCCGCGACAGGCGCTTGGGCAAATAAAGATTGGTCATCAGAAGTCAGCCATCAAAGTCAGGAAGCCCTGACGCGGTGCGATCGGGTAGGTATTGTACGTCCCGCTGGCCGCGCCGACCACCACGTTCAGGCTGCCGTCGCGATTGGCCAGGTTGCTGACGTTGAGGCGGTAGCGCGCGTTCTTGATCCAGCTGTTGTTGAGCATCGGCAGCTTGCCCGACACGCCCAGGCTCATCAGGAAGTAGCTCGGCACGTCCAGGTCGTTGGTGTAGGTGGCGTAGCGCTTGCCGACGTAGTCGCCGATCAGCTGGAACTCGGTGTCGGCCACGGTCATCGTGGCGACGAACTTGTTCATCCACTCGGGGCTGCCCGGCACCGACTTGCCGGAGGTCGGCACCACGTCCTTGCCGTTGTTGTAGTTGTCCGAGTAGGTCGAGCGGTTGAACGACAGCGCGTCGTAGAACGAGAACATGCGGCCGAAGTGCAGCGTGCCGGAGATGTCGATGCCGTCGGTCTTGACGCCGCCGACGTTGGCCAGCACCGGATTGCCGCCGATGATGGAGGTGATCACCGGCGTCGGGCTGATGGTCAGCAGGCGGTCCTTGAAGTCCACGTGGTACAGATTGACCTGGCCGTCGATGGCCTTCAGTGGGCCGAGGTCCAGCTGGTGGCTGGTGCGCAGGCCCAGCTCGTAGGTGATCGAGGTCTCGGGCTTGGCGCTGCTCTTGAACAGGTCGAACGCGGCCTGGCTCGCCAGGCTCCACGGCGAGGCGCCGCCGCCGCCGTAGGTGACGAACTGGCGCATGTTCTTCTGCACGTTGACGAACATCTGGTCCTGCGGCGTGATGTCCCAGCGCGCGCCGACCTGCGGCAGGAACCATTTCTTGGTGATGATCTCGCCCACCGGCAGCGCCAGCGAACCGTTGGCGATGGCGCCCTTGGCCGGCTGCACCGGGAACTGGCCGTCCGCGAACTGCAGGCTGGACTTGAAGCCGGCCTGCACCGCCAGGTCGTTGCGCACGCGCCATTCGTCCTGCAGGTGGAGCTGGGCGACCTTGTTGTCGATCTCGCTGCCGTACTGCGTGATCAGCGGATTGCTCGGACGGTCGTACGGCGAGCTTGGATGATTGACGTCCAGCGCGTACCAGCGGCGGTAGGCCGACGAGCGGTTATGTTCCAGCCACAGGCCGCCCTGCAGCTTGTGGTTGCCGAACTCGCTGGTCAGGGTCGACAGCCAGCCGTTGCGGTTGATCGCGTACTCGGTGGTGCGGGTGGCGTAGCCGGAATTGCCGAACACCTGCTTCAGGTTCTGGCCGGGGAAGTAGACCGCGAACAGGCCCGGCAGGCCGGCCACGCCGATCGGGCCGGCCACCACGCCGACGCCGTCGTCGTTGTGGTAGTAGACCTGGTTGGACCAGGTGGTCGATTCGCCGATGTTCAGGTCGTACTTGGCGTAGGTCAGGTAATCCTTGCGCTGGGCGTCGCTGTAGTAGTTGCGGTAGTTGTTGCCATCGGCCGGAGGCGTGGCGCCGGTGGGCGACAGGTAGGCCAGCGCGGCCTGGAAGTCCGGGTAGGTGAACGGACGGGTGTAGGGCTGGAACTTCTCGCTGGCCGAGCGCACGGTGGCGTCCTCGTTCGGTTCGATCTTGTCCGAATAGTTGAAGTACAAGGTCAGCTTGCCGGCGTTGCCCTGGTTGATGTACTTGGCGTTGATCTGGTCGCCGCCCTGGCGGCCGTTGAAGTCCCAGGCCTTCTGCTCGTGATGGATGGCCGAAATGTAGGCGCTGTTGCCGTTGCCGAAATCGCCCGTGTCGTAGCGCAGGAAGGTGCGCGAGGTGCTGTGGCTGCCGACGGTTTGCTGCACGGCCAGGTTGCGGCTGCGTTGCGGATCGCTGGAGAAAGTCTCGATGGTGCCGCCCAGGTTGCTGGTGGAGGCGGTCGACAGATCGCCCGCGCCGGACGACAGGATCACGCTGCCGACGTTCTCGCTGATGACGGCGCGTTGCGGCGACAGGCCGTTGTAGTTGCCGTACTGCTGGTCGCCGAGCGGCACGCCGTCCATGGTGTAGCCCAGCTGCTGGCCGCTGAAGCCGTGCACGAACAGCGACAGGTTTTGTTCATTGTTGCCCCACGGGTCGGCGGTCTGGAAGCTCACGCCCGGCAGGGTTTCGAGCGCCTTCAGGGGATTAATCCCTGGCAGGATCTTCTGCATATCGCCCTTGGTCAGCGCGACCGAGGAGCGGGTCTTGCGGGTGGCGATTTCGATCGTGGCGACCGGTGCGGCGGCGGCCGCCTCGGCTTCCGTGGCGTGACCGGCGGCTGCGGCGGGCGCATCGGCGGCCATGTCGGCAACGGCGGCGGCGACATTGGCGGCCATCGCCAGCATAGGGAAGCTCAGCGCGGCGAAGCACACTGCGGATAATTTCTTGTTCATGATCTGCCTTGGATACCAGTTGGAGGAAATGTAAACTTTGCGCATGATAGGCACCGAGTGTTACCGGGTGATGACGCCGTGCGCTACACTGCTGGCTGGAAATAACGAGAGGATCGCGATGCGCAAACTTTGGATGCTGGCGCTGGCCCTGCCATTGGCCGGCTGCTACACGGTGAATCAGGCGGGGCTGGGCAACTTCATCACGCAGACGGTACAGCCGGGCATGCCGCTGGAGCAGGCGCTGGTGCGGATGCGCGCCGAAGGCTTCTACTGCAACACCAGCACGGCCGGCACGGTAACGATCTGCACCCGCAACCAGGAGCGCCTGCTGCGCGGCTCGTGTGTGGAGCGGGTCGACCTGGTGCGCAGCGCCACCTCGACGCAAACGCTGGGCAAGATCGACGTCATGGAAACCCGTTGCGCAAAACTATGATGGGGTCAAGTCTGACATTCGGACACGGCCTGTGCCGTATGGTGGGGTCAAGTCTGACATTCGGACACGGCCTCTGCCGTAGCTGGCGGGTGCCTGCATGACCTCGCCCGTACAGATCGCGCAGATGACCACCGGTCGCCTGCTGCTCAAACGCCCGGCCGCCGGCGATGGCGCCAGGATGCTGGCGTATCGCGAAAGGAACCGCGCCCATCTGGAACCGTGGGAGCCCAAGCGCACCGGCCAGTTCTACACCTTGCAAGCGGTTGAGGAACAGCTCGGCCGGATGGAGCGGCTGATCGAGGAAAGGTCGGCGCTGTTCTGGCTGCTGCAATTTCCCGACAGCGAGGAAGTGGTCGGCGAGTGCGGCTTCACCAATATCGTGCGGGGACCGTTTCAGGCGTGCCACCTGGGCTTCTCGCTGGACAGCCGGCACACGGGCAAGGGCCTGATGCACGAGGCGCTGGTGGCGGCGATCGCATACACGTTCGAAGCGCACGGCCTGCATCGCATCATGGCCAACTATCAGCCCTCCAACACCGGCAGCGAGAAACTGCTGCGCCGCCTGGGTTTCGAGCGCGAGGGCCTGGCCAGAAAGTACCTGAAGATAAACGGACATTGGGCCGACCATGTGCTCACGTCCTTGATCAACCCTGTGGAAGCAAAAGATGATTGATTATTGGGATATCGCGGGCCGCCTCGTGATCGCGCTGCTGTTCGGCTGCATCATCGGCATCGAACGCAATCTGCATGGCAAGCCCACCGGCATGAACACGCTGGGCCTGGTCGCGATGGGCGCGGCGCTGGTGACGATAGCCAGCATGGAATTCTCACCGCTCGACGGCGCGTACAGCCACGATGCCCTGAGCCGCGCGATCCAGGGCGTAGTGACGGGCATCGGATTTCTTGGGGCCGGTGTGATCGTGTTGAACAACCAGTCATCGAAAGTGAAGGGGCTGACGACGGCCGCGTCGATCTGGATGACGGCGGGTATCGGCATCGTCTGCGGCATGGGCGCGTGGCGCATCGCCGGCATCGGCCTGGGTCTGGTGCTGCTGCTGTTCCTGGTCGGCCATCCGCTGGAGCGCATGCTGCACCGGCGCTGGCTGGGCAAGAGCGAGAAGGAGCGGGCTGAAATCAATCTGCACGACGAATAGAAAGAGTGTATCCAAAAATGAAAAAGAAACTTCTCGTTTGTTCCATGCTTTTCCTGGGAGCGTTCCTCACCACCGCCGGCGCGGCGGACTGGTATGCGCCGCAAGAGCCTTTCCGCGTGTATGGCAGCACCTACTACGTCGGCACGGGCGGCATAAGTGCTGTTCTGATCACGTCGCCGTCGGGGCACATCCTGGTCGATGCCGGCGGCCCCGAGGCGGGCGCCCAGGTGGTGGCGCATATCCGCAAGCTGGGCTTCCGGGTCGAAGACATCCGCTACATCCTGAATTCGCACGCCCACCAGGATCATGCCGGCGCCATCGCGGACTTGCAGAAGCTGAGCGGCGCGACGGTGCTGGCCAGCCCGGCCGCCGTCCAGGTGCTCGCAAGCGGCCAGCCGGACCGGGGCGATGCGCAATATCCGAACCTGACGCCCATGGCTCCACTCGCGCCCACGCGCGCGGTGCGTGACGGCGAAATCATCCACCTCGGACCGCTGGCCGTGACCGCGCACTTCACACCGGGACACACCAAGGGCGGAACCAGCTGGGCTTGGGAAACCGAAGAAAAAGGACGGATCGTGAACGTGGTGTTTGCCGACAGCCTGACCGCGCTGGCCGCCGAAGGACTGCGTTTCAGCGGCAATCCGCTTTACCCGCAGGCGCAGGCCGATGTCGAGCGCTCGTTCGCCACCGTCGAAGCGCTGCCCTGCGACATCCTCGTCTCCGCGCATCCGGAAGCCGGCGGCCTGTGGGAACGCAAGGCTAAACAGGCGGAGCTCGGCGATGCCGCCTTCATCGACACCAAGGCCTGCCGCAACTACGCGGCCAAGGCGCGCGCGACTCTTGCCGAGACGCTCAGTGCCGAGGCGGCGCTCGGCAAGGCCAGCGCACACGCGAGCAGCGCGGAGCAATAAAAAACGCGCTGGACTTGAACGTCGGGCGCGTTTTTCTGTGCGGCGAAGCCGGCGGCTTAGTGCTTCACTTCGCCCGCCGGGATCAGCGCCTCGACCGGCGCGTCGGTGGCGAACAGCTGCGCGCAGTCGACCTTGTCGTAATCGTAGCGCTGGCCGCAGAAGTCGCAGTTGACGCCGACGTGGCCTTGCTCTTCCAGCACGCTGTCGACCTCGGCGCGGCCCAGCATCTTCAGCATGTTGCCGACCTTCTCGCGCGTGCAGGTGCAGTGGAAGGCAGGGTGCAGCGGGTCGAACACGCGGATGGTCTCTTCCCAGAACAGGCGCTGCATCAGCACGTCGATGGTGGTCGACAGCAGTTCCTCTTCCTTCAAGGTCGAGCCGAGGATCACGGCGCGGTTCCAGGTCTCCAGCGCTTCGTCCTCGGTCAGCGGCGCCGCTTCGGTCTTGCCGCCGTTGTAGGGCAGCTTCTGCAGCAGCAGGCCGCGCGAGACGTTGTCGTCCGCCGCCAGCCACAGCTTGGTGTCCAGCTGTTCCGAACGCAGCATATAGTTTTCAATCACGGTGCCGACATCGTCGCCGTCCAGCGGCACGATGCCCTGGTACGGCTGCTGGCCCGGCATCTTGTCGGCCGGATCGAGCGTGATGATGAAGCGGCCCTTGCCGTGCGCGTTCAGCAGCGACGGCAGCTTGGCGTCGTCGGCGATCACGGCTTCGGGATCGATCTTGGCGGTGGCGCGCAGATGCAGCTCGGCGTCGCACTCGACCACCAGCAGGCGCACCGGACCGTCGCCGTGGATCTGCATGATGATCGAACCGTTGAACTTCAGGTTGGCCGACAGCAGCGCGGCGGCGGCCACCATCTCGCCCAGCAGCTTCTTGACCGGGGCAGGGTAGGCGTGGCGCGACAGCACCTCGCGCCAGGTGGCGGAGATGTCGATGAACTCGCCACGCACGGCGGCGTTGTCGAAGATGAATTTCTGCAGGGTGTCCTGGCCGATGATGGGGGTAATGCTCATGTGTTATCCGATCTTTTTGAGTTGCGTCTTGAACAGTTGGCCGCGCTTGACGTAGCTGTCGGCGCTGGCGAGCAGGCGCGCGGCGTCCTCGTCGGTCAGCGTGCGCACGGCCTTGGCCGGCGAGCCGATGATCAGCGAGTTGTCCGGGAATTCCTTGCCCTCGGTGACCAGTGCGCCGGCGCCGACCAGGCAGCCCTTGCCGATCTTCGCGCCGTTGAGGATCACGGCCTGGATGCCGATCAGGGCGCCGTCGCCGATGGTGCAGCCGTGCAGCATGGCCTGGTGGCCGATGGTGACGTTCTTGCCCACCGTGAGCGGATAGCCCATGTCGGTGTGCATGACCGTGCCTTCCTGTACATTGCTGTTTTCGCCGATGGTGATGCGTTCGTTATCGCCGCGCAGCGTCGCACCGAACCAGACCGAAGTGTTGGCGTGCAGGCTGACTTTGCCGATCACTGTGGCAGTGTCGGCAACAAATGACGATGCATCGATCTCGGGCGCATGTTCGCCCAGTTGATATATAGACATTGGAAACCTTAGGTTGAGTGCTGAATACAGCGCTGATGAGCGGTGGGATGGCGCTATTTTACGCTTGAGCGGCTATCGAACGGTCGTGCTATTATTTTACTTCATCGCCAGCAAGCAACCGATATTGCGCCGGCTCACGTAATTTCAAGGACCACCCATGACCTTCACTTCGTCCCGCTCCGAGTTCCTGACCATCCGCGGCCTGCGCTGCCACGTGCGCCACTGGGGGCGGGAGGGCGCCCCCAAGATCTTCATGCTGCACGGCTGGATGGACGTGGGCGCCTCGTTCCAGTTCGTGGTGGACGCCCTGAAAGGGGACTGGCACGTGATCGCGCCGGACTGGCGCGGCTTCGGCCTGTCGCAGCGCTGCGGCACCGACACCTACTGGTTCCCCGACTACCTGGCCGACCTCGACGCCATCCTGCGCCACTACTCGCCGGATCAGGCGGTCAACCTGCTGGGCCACAGCATGGGCGGCAACGTGGTCGGCATCTACGCCGGCGCGCGGCCGGAGCGCATCCGCAAGCTGATCAACCTCGAAGGCGGCGGCCTGCGCTCCAGTAAGCCGGAACAGGCGCCCGGCCGCTACGCCAAGTGGATGGACGCGCTGCTGGAGCAGCCGGAGCTGCGCAATTATCCGACCCAGGCGGCCGTCGCCGCGCGGCTGCAAAAGACCAATCCGCGCCTGAGCGACGAGCGCGCCGCCTTCCTGGCGCAGCACTGGTCGGCGCAGAACGACGCGGGAGAGTGGGAGATCCTCGGAGATCCCGCCCATAAGCAGCCGGGCCCGCTGCCTTACCACGTCGAGGACATCATGGCGTGCTGGAGCGCCACGACGGCGCCGGTGCTGTGGGTCGAGGCGGACCAGACCAATATGTGGACCTGGATGGGCGGCGAACTGGAAGGGCGTGCCGAGCTGGTGCGCCGCTTGGGCTTTTTGCGCGACGTTGAGTGCAAGGTGCTGGCCGATGCGGGCCACATGCTGCATCACGACCAGCCGGAGGAACTGGCGCACCTGATCGAGGCCTTCCTGGCGCGCTAGAACGAAACGCTTGCCAAGGCCTGGCGCTTTTGGCATGATTGAACGCATGAACTCCCATCCGACCATCCAGCCAACCCGCCGCCACGTCGCTACCGACGCTGGTGCCGCCGCGTTGGCCGGTCGGAGCCTGTCCGCCGTCTCCATTATTCGAATTATTCAGGGTCGCTGAGCTGCGGCTGCGCCGGTGCTCGGCGCCCCCAGCCTCCACGCGGCCATGCCGCATTCCCTCGAATATTCTATGGAGCTGCACCATGACACCATCCTATCCCTCGCTGGCCGAAGTCCGCGACACCGCCCGCCGCCTGCAAGGCAAAATCCTTGAGACGCCGGTGTGGCGCTGGCAGACCGGCGTGGCCGAAGAACAGTTCGCCGGCGGCGAAGTCTGGCTCAAGCAGGAACTGTTCCAGAAGACCGGCACCTTCAAGCTGCGCGGCGCCCTCAACTGCATCGAAGCGCTGGATGAGGCGGCGCGGCGGCGCGGCATCGTCGCCGTCAGCGCCGGCAACCACGCGATCGCCGCAGCCTACGCCGCGCGGTTGGCCGGGTGCGGCGCCAAGGTGGTGATGCCACAGCACGCCAGCCCGGCCCGCATTGCCGCCTGCCGCGAATGGGGCGCCGAAGTGCTGCTGATGCCCGACGTACACCAGGCTTTCGCGCGCGGCCGCGAGATCGAGCGCGACGAAATGCGCACCATGCTGCATCCGTACGAAGGGCCGCTGACGGCGCAAGGCACGGCGACGGTCGGCCTGGAGCTGATGGCGCAGGTGCCGCAACTGGACGCGGTGGTGGTGCCGGTGGGAGGCGGCGGCCTGTGTGCGGGCATCGCCGCCGCCGTCAAGCAGATCAATCCGGCCTGCGCGGTGTATGGCGCGGAACCGTTCGGCGCCGACGCGCTGTACCGCAGCTTCGCCTCGGGCCGGCCGGAGGCCCTGGAGCGGGTGGACACCGTGGCCGACAGCCTGGGTGCGCCGTACGCGATGCCCTACAGCTTCGGCGTGTGCCGCCGCTTCGTCGACGAGGTGGTGCGGGTGACAGACGACGAGATCTGCCTGGCGATGCTGAACCTGTTCCGCGATGCCAAGCTGGTGGCCGAGCCGGCCGCTGCGGTGGCGACCGCCGCGCTGTTCGGGCCGCTGCGCGAGCGGCTGGAGGGCAAGCGCGTGGGCCTGCTGGTGTGCGGTTCGAACATCGATCCGGTGCGCTTCGCCGAGCTGCTGGCGCGCGGCGCGCGCATTCGCGGCGCGGCCATGGATGGACTTTGCTCAGGCAGCGTACAATGAAGCCTTCATTGCCGTAATTATTGAGCCATATGTTGAAAGTCGATCTGCATTGCCATTCCAACGTTTCCGACGGCGTCCTCGCGCCGGCCGCCGTGGCGCAGCACGCGCGCAAGGCGGGGGTGGACGTGTGGGCGCTGACCGACCACGACGAAGTGGGCGGCATCCCCGCCGCCCGCGCCGCCGCGCAGGAGCAGGGCATGCGTTTCGTCACCGGGGTCGAGATCTCGATCACCTGGGCCAACGAAACCGTGCACATCGTCGGCCTGCAGATCGATGAGAACAACGCCGGCCTGGTCAACGGCCTGGCCTGCACCCGCTCCGGCCGCGACAACCGTGGCCGCGAGATCGCTAACCAGCTGGCCAAGGTCGGCATCGAGGGCGCCTATGAAGGCGCGCTCAAGTACGTCGGCAATCCCGACCTGATGTCGCGCACGCACTTTGCGCGCTACCTGGTGGAGATCGGCGTGTGCGCCAATATTCCCGAAGTGTTCAAGAAATATCTGTCCGAAGGCAAGCCGGGCTACGTGCCGCATTGCTGGGCCAGCCTGGCCGACTCGGTCAACTGGATACGCGGCGCGGGTGGCATCGCCGTGATCGCCCATCCGGGCCGCTACAGGTTCAGCCAGCTGGCGCAGGGGCAGCTGTTCGACGAGTTCAAGCAGCTCGGCGGCGCGGCGATCGAGGTTGTCACCGGCAGCCACACGCCGGAGCAGTACCCGATCTACGCGCAGCTGGCCAACAGCTACGGCTTCCTGGCCTCGCGCGGCACCGACTTCCACGCGCCGGGCGAATCCCGCGTCGATTTCGCGCTGCTGCCGCCTCTGCCGGCCAACGTCACCCCGGTCTGGCACGACTGGTTCTGAACGGTTAATTACCGCGCCGATTACCGGCGCCTTGTAATAGCTTGTATCTTGAATTCGCGTTTGCACGGTCATACCTTATTATTTGGGCAAATTACTGTCCGTACCGGAGACCTCCAATGAAACGCATCGTCCTGTTTATCGCCACCAACCTCGCCGTGATGCTGGTGCTGTCCGTCGTGCTGTCGCTGCTGGGCATCGGCCGTCCGGGATCGGGCAACACGCTGCAGCTGGGCAGCCTGCTGGCGTTCTCGCTGGTGGTCGGCTTTACCGGCGCGATCTTTTCCCTGCTGATCAGCAAGCCGATGGCCAAGTGGTCTACCGGCGCCCGCGTGATCGCCACGCCGTCGTCCTCGACCGAGCTGTGGCTGGTCAACACGGTCAAGGCGCTGTCCGAGCGCGCCGGCATCGCCATGCCGGAAGTGGCGGTTTACGACGGCGAACCGAACGCCTTCGCCACGGGCGCCTTCAAGAATTCGGCGCTGGTGGCGGTCTCCACCGGCCTGCTGGCGAACATGAACCGCGACGAGGTGGAGGCCGTGCTGGGCCACGAAGTCGCCCACATCGCCAACGGCGACATGGTGACCATGACCCTGATCCAGGGCGTGGTCAACACCTTCGTGGTGTTCCTGGCGCGGGTGGTGGGCTTCTTCGTCGACAACGTGCTGCTGAAGAATAACGACAACGAACGGCGCGGCCCCGGCATCGGCTACATGGTGACGGTGTTTGTGTGCGAGATCATCTTCGGCCTGGCCGCCTCGCTGATCGTGGCCTGGTTCTCGCGCCAGCGCGAATTCCGCGCCGACGCCGGTTCCGCCAGGCTGCTGGGCAGCAGCGTGCCGATGCAGCACGCGCTGGCGCGCCTGAACGGCATGGAGCCGGGGGCCTTGCCGCAGTCGATCGCGGCGGCCGGCATCACCGCCGCCGGTGGCTGGACGGCACTGTTTTCCACCCATCCACCTTTCGAGCAGCGTATTGCGGCCTTGCGTAGCGTACAATCTTAACCATGAATAACAGCGGCCGGGACCATGCACCGGCAGCGCCCATATGAGTCAATTTTTCCAGGTCCATCCCGTCAATCCGCAGCCGCGCCTGATCAAGCAGGCGGCGCAGATCGTGCACGACGGCGGCATCGTCGCCGTGCCGACGGATTCCTGTTACGCCCTGGTCTGCCATCTGGACGACAAGGCGGCGGTCGAGCGCCTGCGGCGCATCCGCGGCATCGATGAAAAACACCACCTGACATTGCTGTGTCGCGACCTGAGCGAGATCGGCGTCTACGCGCGGGTCGACAACCGCCAGTTCCGCCTGCTCAAGGCGGCCACGCCAGGGCCGTTCACCTTCATCCTGGAAGCGACCAAGTGCGTGCCGCGCCGGCTCAGCCATCCGTCGCGCAAGACCATCGGCCTGCGGGTGCCGGAGGACGCCATCGTCCACGCGCTGCTGGAGGAGTTGCAACAACCGCTGCTGGGCACCACCCTGATCATGCCGGGCGAGACCGACGCGCTGAACGACGCCGACGCCATCTGCGAGCGGTTGGGCAAGCAGATCGAGCTGGTCATCGACGGCGGCGCCTGCAGCCTGGAGCCGACCACGGTGATCGACCTCAGCGGTTCGGGCGCCGAGCTGGTGCGCCAGGGCAGGGGCGACGCGGCCATGTTCGGCCTGTAAGCCTGGCCTAAGCCTGGGCTGTCACTGTCAGGCTTTTAACTGGGCAAGCGCGCCGGCCCTCGACGGCGCAGCAAGAGCACGCTCCGGCCTCTGGTAAAATCCCCTCATGAACGAAACCGATAGTATTGTCCAGACCATCGCGGTCTACCTGATCCCTGTTCTTTTTGCAATTTCCCTGCATGAAGCCGCACACGGATACGTCGCCCGTTATTTCGGCGACCCCACCGCAGCCAACGAAGGCCGCCTGAGTCTCAATCCGCTGCGCCACATCGATCCCTTCGGCACGGTGATCCTGCCGTTGATCCTGAGCCTGCTGCACCTGCCCGCGCTCGGCTACGCCAAGCCGGTGCCGGTCGACTACGGCCGCCTGCGCAATCCGAAAAAGCAGATGGCCCTGGTGGCGGCGGCCGGCCCGGCGGCCAACTTCGCCATGGGCCTGGGCTGGATGGCGCTGTGGGTGGTGCTGACCTATGCGCTGGGCATCCCGCAGGACGACTTCTTCATCGAGATGAGCAAGGCCGGCATTGGCGTCAACTCGGCCATGTGCGTCTTCAACCTGATTCCGCTGCCACCGCTGGATGGCGGCCGTATCGTCACCGGCATCCTGCCGCAGGCGCTGGCGCGCAAGTACGCGCAAATCGAACGTTATGGCGTGTACGTGTTCATCGGCCTGATCCTGATGATGCAGTTCGGTATGCTGACCGGTTTCCTGATTGGCGGCATGCATATTTTGCAGAGCATGTTCCATGTGCTGTTGTATCCCCTTATTTTCCTTCTGAGCTGAGCGACTATGTATCCCGATCGTGTTGTATCCGGCATGCGCCCGACTGGCTCGATGCACCTGGGCCACTACCACGGCGCCTTGAAGAACTGGATCAAGATGCAGTCCGAGCTGCCGTGCCTGTTCTTCGTGGCCGACTGGCACGCGCTGACCACGCACTACGACGACCCGGCCATCATCGAGCGCAGCACCTGGGACATGCTGGTCGACTGGCTGGCCGCCGGCGTCGACCCGTCGCAGTCCACGCTGTTCATCCAGTCCCGCGTGCCCGAGCATGCCGAGCTGCACCTGCTGCTGTCGATGGCCACGCCGCTCGGCTGGCTGGAGCGCGTGCCGACCTACAAGGACCAGATCGAAAACCTGTCCAACAAGGACCTGGCCACCTACGGCTTCCTCGGCTACCCGCTGCTGCAGGCGGCCGACGTGCTGATCTACCGCGCCAGCCAGGTGCCGGTGGGCGACGACCAGGTGCCGCACATCGAGATGATGCGCGAAATCGCGCGGCGCTTTAACCACCTGTACGGCAAGGAAAAAGGCTTCGAGGAAAAGGCGCAGGACGCCGTCAAGAAGCTGGGCAGCAAGCGCGCCAAGCTCTACAACGAACTGCGCACCGAATACCAGCAGGACGGCAAGGAAGAGGCGCTGGAGCAGGCCAAGGCCATGCTGGACGACGCCCAGAGCCTGTCGATGGGCGACCGCGAGCGCCTGTTCGGCTACCTGGAAGGCAGCCGCAAGCTGATCCTGGTCGAGCCGCAGGCCCGCCTGACGGCCGCCTCGCGCCTGCCGGGCCTGGACGGCCGCAAGATGTCCAAGAGCTACGGCAATTCCATCGCCTTGCGCGAGGACAAGGCCACGGTGGAAAAGAAGATCCGCACCATGCCGACCGACCCGGCCCGCGTGCGCCGCACCGACGCCGGCGATCCGGCCCGCTGCCCGGTCTGGCAATTCCACCAGGTGTATTCCGACAACGCGACCCAGGAATGGGTGGTAAAAGGATGTAAATCCGCCGGCATCGGCTGCATCGAATGCAAACAGCCGGTAATCGACGCCATCATCAAGGAACAGGAGCCCATGCACGAGCGCGCCCAGCAGTATCTGGACGACCCGTCGCTGGTGCGCGCCATCGTCGCCGACGGCAACGACGCGGCCCGCAAGATGGCGCTGGAAACCATGCGCGACGTGCGCGAAGCCATGGGGCTGGCGTACTCATGAGCGACGTCGTCTCCCCCTGGGTGCAACGCTACGCCCCGCTGATCCCCGGCGGCGAAGTGCTGGACCTCGCCTGCGGCAGCGGACGCCATGCGCGTCACCTGGCCTCGCTGGGCCACGCCGTCGTCGCGGTGGACCGCGATCCCGAGGCGCTGGCCGCCGCGGCCGGGCCTGAAATCACCACCACCGCCATCGACCTGGAGGAGGCGGGCGCCGTCTGGCCCTTCGGTCCGGAGCGATTCGCCGGCATCGTGGTCACAAACTACCTGCATCGGCCGCTAACTGCGGACATGCTGGCCAGCCTGGCGCCGAACGGCGTGCTGATCTACGAAACCTTCGCGGATGGCAACGCACAGTTCGGCAAGCCGTCGAACCCGGCCTTTTTGCTGCAGGCCGGCGAACTGCTGGACTGGGCGCGCAACCACGGCTTGCGCGTGGTGGCCTTCGAGGACGGCGTCATCGACACGCCAAAAGCTGCCATGGTGCAACGTCTATGCGCCGTGAAGCCTGATTTCCCGCGTGTGGCGGCGCTTTTACCGCCATTTTGAGGGCCGATTTGTCGCCCTGAATGCACCATATGGGCAGGCTATCGTCTACAATCGTTGTTTTATACTTTATGCAGGCAGTGGTTACCTATGATTAAGGGCAGCATAGTAGCAATCGTCACCCCGATGAACGCAGACGGCAGTCTGGACTTCGAGGGTCTGAATCAGCTGATCGACTGGCACATCGCCGAAGGTACGGACAGCATCGTCATCGCCGGCACCACCGGCGAATCGGCCACCGTGAGCGTGGAAGAGCACTGCGCGCTGATCAAGGCGACGGTTGCCCACGCCAAGGGCCGCATCCCCATCATCGCCGGCGCCGGCGCCAACTCGACCGCCGAGGCGATCAAGCTGACCCGCTTCGCCAAGGAAGCCGGTGCGGACGCCACGCTGCAAGTGGTTCCCTACTACAACCGTCCTACCCAGGAAGGCATGTACCAGCACTTCAAGGCCATCGCCGAGGCGGTGGACCTGCCGGTCATCCTGTACAACGTGCCGGGCCGCACCGTTGCCGACATGAGCAACGAGACCATCCTGCGCCTGGCAAAAATCCCGAACATCGTCGGCGTCAAGGACGCGACCGGCAACATCGGCCGCGGCTACGACCTGCTGCGCCTGGCGCCGAAATCGTTCGCCGTTTACTCCGGCGACGACCCGACCGCGATGGCCCTGATGCTGGCCGGCGGCGCCGGCAACATCTCCGTCACCGCCAACGTCGCCCCGCGCGACATGGCCGACATGTGCGAAGCGGCGATCGCCGGCAACCTCGCCAAGGCTGTCGAGCTGAACAATAAAATGTTCCCGCTGCACCAGAAACTGTTCATCGAGCCGAATCCGGTGCCGGTCAAATGGGCGCTGGCGGAAATGGGCAAAATGCCAGCCGGCATCCGCCTGCCGCTGGTGCCGCTGGCGGCCGAATGCCACGACGCGGTACGCGCGGCCCTGCGAGAAGCCGGCGTACTGTAAAAACCTTAGCCACAAGCCCCGACTTCGGTTCGGATCATCCCTGATTTGCTGCTTTTCAGCTTCTTAAACAGTAACGACATGACTATTCGCAAGACAGCTTCTATTTCCTCGCAGCGCGCCGTTGTAGTCGGCGCATTGATGGCCAGTTTGACCGGTTGCGGCATGATCAGCTCCGTTGTCGGCAACGATAAGGTGGACTACAAGTCCGCCAAGAAGGCCAGCACGCTGGACGTGCCGCCGGATCTGACGCAATTGCAGAAAGATAACCGCTACTCGCTGCCGGACTCGAACAACGGCATCGCCACCGCCTCGGGCTACAACGCCTCCAAGGGCATCGTCACCGGCCCGGCCGCCATCATGCCGGGCACGCCCGCCGCCGGTACCGTGGTGCCGACCAGCATCAACGACATCAAGGTCGAGCGCGACGGCAACCAGCGCTGGCTGGTGATCAAGCAGACGCCTGAGCAACTGTGGCCGCAGCTGAAGCAATTCTGGGAAGATTCGGGTTTCGTGCTGGCCAAGGAAAACGCCACCGCCGGTACCATGGAAACCGAATGGAACGAAAACCGCGCGAAGATTCCGCAGGATTTCATCCGCAACACCATCGGCAAGGTGTTTGACTCGGTCTATTCCAGCGGCGAGCGCGACAAGTTCCGCACCCGCATCGAACGCCGCGCCGACGGCGCCAGCGAGATCTACATCAGCCATCGCGGTGCCCAGGAAGTGGTCACCGGCGCCCAAAAGGAATCGACCACCTGGATGCCGCGTCCCAACGATCCGGGCCTGGAAGCTGAATTCCTGGCGCGCCTGATGACCAAGCTGGGCAACGGCTCGGAAGTGGCGCAAGCCAAGTCCGCCGTCGATACCGCGATTGTGCAGCCGCAGCATGCGTCGCTGGTGGGCTCGGGCGCCGACCGCGCCGTGCAGGTGGACGAGGGCTTCGACCGCGCCTGGCGCCGCGTGGGCCTGGCGCTGGACCGCGCCGGCTTCACCGTGGAAGACCGCGACCGCACCCAGGGCACGTACTTCGTCCGCTACGTCGACGACGCCGGCGAAACCAAGGGCTTCTTCAGCAAGCTGTTCAGCTGGGGTTCTTCGTCGGAAGCCGATAAGGAAGCGCAGCGCTACCGCATTTCGGTGAAAGCCGGCGCGGGCAATAGCAGCACCGTTACCGTGTTGAGCAATGCCGGCAAAGCGGAAGCCACCCCGGTCGCCGAAAAGATCCTGACCCTGCTGCACGAGCAATTGAAGTAATGAATAGCAGGCAATTGCCGGCTATTGAGTACCCAAAGAAAAACCGGCATTTAGCCGGTTTTTTTATATCCGCATCCAAATGGAACTTTCCCTTTGGATGCAAAAGCATCAGGCGTAAAAAAACCGGCCCGAAGGCCGGCTTTTCCGCAAGCTGATTACTTCGAAGCAGCAGGAGCAGCAGCAGCCGAAGCGGCTGGAGCAGCAGCAGCGTCCGAAGCGGCAGGAGCAGCAGCAGCTGGAGCAGCAGCGTCAGCAGCTGGAGCAGGTGCTGGAGCAGCAGCAGGAGCAGCGGCTTCTGGAGCAGCTACTGGAGCTGGAGCAGCAGGAGCTTCTTCTTTTTTCGAGCAAGCAGCCAGAGCAACAGCCAGCAGGGAAACGATCAGCAGGGATTTTTTCATGGGGTTTTCCTTAATTAATTCAAAATTAAACACAATTGTTGCGATTAATAATTACCGGTAATTATCGCTCATTAGGTCGTCTTCGAAGGCTTTCGTACCGGAAATGGTGCCTGCCAGACAACGGAAACTTCCTAACCGAATATTATAGCGATTTTTAGTGCGTCGCAATAGGAGAAACAGCCGTTTCCACAACTATTTTGCGATATCGCAACTTTTCCGTTTCGACTCTACTTTAGCAGATTCGCCACAGAATACCAGTGTTCGCATCGAACACCGGCATTTTACCTTGAACTGGATCATAATCCAGTTGAGTTTGCGAACAAACTGGGCGTTGATTCTAACCAAATCGTAATAAAACGGTCACCACTGGTTTGGGTATCTTCCGGCCCGTCAAAAACTGCTTCGCCACGGAAATGATCCGCGTGAAATCGCCGCACGATATGGCGCTCGTCGGCGATGCAGAAAGAGTCCGTCAACTGGCGCAATTGCTGGCTGGTGCGGCGCACCTCCACCAGATGGCTGTAATCCTTGATCAGGCGCAGAAAGCGCGGCGCGTCGCGCTCGATGTGATGGCCGTCGTGCCCGGCCAGTTGCAGCTGGCCGCCATTGTGCAGGAATCGGCGCAGCAGGGCGTCGGTGGCGCTGCTGCCCAGCTCCCAGATGGCGAAATCCGGGTCGAACAGCGTCAGCGTGCGCTCGGCGCGGGTGAAGCAGCTGGCCAGGTGCTCAAGAAATTCCGCCCTGGTGGTGAATGGAAAACTCTGCCTGTCCATGCCGCCTCCCTGTGATTAGCCCAACTCGATCCAGCCGTCCTGATACCAGGTGTACAAGGCGTCCATGACGTCGTCCGACGCCTGGGTGACTTCCGCGCCGGTCAGCGCGCGGTTGTTGGCCAGCAGCTCCAGCGTGATCTTGTCGGCGCGGCTGACGCCGAACGATTCGCCGTTGATGAACACGTGCTTGCCTCGGTACAGCATTTGCGACTTGCGCGACAGCGACAGGCCCTTTTTCGCCACCGCTTCGCCGAACTTGCCGAACGTCAGCGGCTTGGCCGGGCCGGTGAAGAACACATTGTGCTTGGGCTCGGACATGTACTCGCCCAGGAAGATGGTGATGTCTTCCTCGGTGAAGCTGACCTTGTTGATCTCCGCGGCGATCGTGTTCAGCATGTCGCGCGGGATCTCGGCCGGTTTGGAGGTCGCCTCCAGCTCCGGATCGCCGTAGCGGCCCGGCAGGTCGATCGAATCGGCCATGAACTGCAGGAAGGCCTCGCCCAGCTCCTGGTAGGACGGCGAACGGAAGCCGATCGAATAGGTCTGGCAATCGCCGATGGCGACGCCGTCGTGCGCGTAGTGCGGCGGCAGGTACAGCATGTCGCCCGGATTGAGCACGAACTCCTCTTGCGGCTTGAAATTGGCCAGGATCTTCAGCGGCAGGCCCTCGACCAGGCTCAGGTCCTTCTGCGGGCCGATTTGCCAGCGGCGCTGCCCCTGCGCCTGCAGCAGGAACACGTCGTAGGAATCGAAGTGCGGACCGACGCCGCCGCCATCGGTGGCGAAGCTGACCATCAGGTCGTCCAGGCGCGCGTCCGGCAGGAAGCGGAACTGGCGCAGCAGCGCGTCGGCCTTGGCGTCGAACAGGTTGACGCCCTGGACCAGCACGGTCCATTCCTTCTGGTCCATCGGCGGCAGGGCTTCCAGCGGGCCGTGCTGCATATTCCATTGGCCGTCGACGTTCGTCACCAGGCGCGATTCCGCGTGGTTGGTCGAGGCCAGCTTGGTCAGCGCCTCCATGCTCAGCAGCGGCTTGAAGCCGGGGATGGCGTTACGGATCAGCAGGGGCTTTTTGTGCCAGTAGTCGCGCAGGAACTGCGCCGGCGTGATGTCGCCGAGGAGAGGTAATTTTTTCATGCGCTCATTATAACCATCGCCGCGCCGATTGTCGGGCCGGCGGCGGCCGGGCAGGCGATCCAAGGTATAATTCCGGGGCTTATATACAGAAAGGAATTACAAAATGAAGATTGCCAAGAACACGGTCGTGACTGTGAATTACAAGCTGTCCGATGCCCAGGACAATCTGATCGAAGACGGCCGTCAGCCTATGGTCTACCTGCACGGCGGCTACGAGAACACCCTGCCGAAGATCGAAGAAGAACTGGACGGCAAGGAAGCCGGCTATTCCACGATCCTGCAGATCGAACCGGAAGATGCGTTCGGCGACTACGACGCCGCGCTGGTCAAGGTCGAGCCACGCAACCGCCTGCCGGAGCCGCTGGAAGTGGGCATGCAGTTCGAAGGCATGCCGGATGGCGACGATGGCGAAGAAGCGATGATCTTCACCGTCACCGATATCGCCGACGACAAAGTGGTCCTGGACGGCAATCACCCGCTGGCCGGCATGGCGCTGCGCTTCTCGTTGAGCGTGGCCGAAGTGCGTGAAGCCACGGACGAGGAAATCGCCCACGGCCACGTGCACGGCGCCCACGGCCACCACCACGGTGACGAGGACGACGAAGGCGAAGACGGCGATCACGTCGCCATCCACCCGATCCACTAAGTGGTTACTGCGTCGCCTCGGCGGCGCCGCCCTTGAGCGTGAACAGGGCGGCGCTGCCGGGCGCGACGCGCACCTCGGCCCATTCCGCGGCCAGGCTCAGATGTCCCACATTGCCGCGCCAGACGATGGACGGCTCGGTCCCGGCGCCGCCCTGGGTGTCGACCAGCAGCACCTTCCCTTTGAATTTTTCCGCCATCGCCCGTATCTGCCGGCGCGGTTCGGCGAAGCCATCCTGTTTCGATTGGAAACTCGGCAGCAGCGAGAAGCCTTGCTCCGCCTGCACGCCGACATCGCCGTCCGAGAACAGCACCAGCCCCTGCATCTTCTGGCGCTCCGCCAGCGTGAACAGGCGGTGCAGCCAGGCGCGGTTGGCCACCAGCCGGTCCTCGTACTCGCTGTTGCGGCCGGCCTCGGCGCGGAAGTGGTTGTTGTTGGCCGGCAGATTGATGGTGGCGAACAGTACCTTGCCGTATTCCCAGTGCGCGTTCTCCGCGTAGCTGCGGAACTTGGCGCTGGCCGACAAGCGCGTCAGCGGCAGGCGGCGCTCGCCCAGCGACTCGCCGTCGGCGTAGAACAGTTCGCGCAGGCGGTTCAGGCGCTCGATCGCGTTCGAGCGGCCGATGGAATTGACGCAGCCGCTCCAGTCGCTGCCGGCCAGCGAGACGATCATCGGCGCCGCCGCGTCGTTCAGCAGCGCGCGGCGCTGGGCATACAGCCTGTCGCTGCAAGGCTCCGTGCTGGCCTTGATGCCGGTGGCGACGATGAAGGCCGGCGCCACCTGTGTGACATCGGCGATGGCGCGCTTGAGCACCGATTCATCCGGGCCGCTCTTGAACGAATGGCCGATCACGCCGAACTGGAAGCCGCGCGTCGCCGGCTGCGCGGCCTGCGCCGTCCGCACCGGGCACGCGGCCAGCACGGCAAGCGTAACCAGCGCGACCAGTGCTGCCGCACCGGCGGTATCGGGCGCGCAGGCCGCGATTGCGGCGCGATGGCGCAACGGCGCAGCGGCGGTGGCCAGACCAGGGACGCGCAGCTGCATCATGCCTGCGCCGTCTCCGTCAGGCGCTTGAGCTGATACAGGCGTTCCAGCGCTTCGCGCGGGGTCAGCGCATCGGGATCGAGATCGTCGAGCGCATCGAGCAGTTCGCGCATCGCCGGGCTGGCCGCCGCAGGCGCGTTGTGCGCCGGCGCGTCGAGCACCTCGTCGTCCGCATCGGCGGTCGGCGCGGCGAACAGGTCCAGCTGCGGCGTGGCGTCCAGCGCCTGCGCCTCCAGCCGCGCCAGATGCTTGCGCGCGGCCTTGATCACCGGCTGCGGCACGCCGGCCAGCTGCGCCACCTGCAAGCCGTAGCTCTGCGACGCCGGACCATCCTGCACCGCGTGCAGGAACACGATGCTGTCCTTGTGCTCGACCGCCGACAGGTGCACGTTGGCCGCCGTCGGATGGCTCTCCGGCAGCTGCGTCAGTTCGAAGTAGTGGGTGGCGAACAGCGAGAAGCTGCGGCTGGTGTCGATCAGGTGGCGGGCGATGGCCCACGCCAGCGCCAGGCCGTCGAAGGTCGAGGTGCCGCGTCCCACTTCATCCATCAGCACCAGCGAATGCTCGGTGGCGCCGTTCAGGATGGCGGCCGATTCGGTCATCTCCACCATGAAGGTCGAACGGCCGCCGGCCAGGTCGTCGGTGGCGCCGATGCGGGTGAAGATGCGGTCGATCGGGCCGATGGTCGCGCTGGCGGCCGGCACGTAGCTGCCCACGTAGGCCAAGAGCGTGATCAGCGCCACCTGGCGCATGAAGGTCGATTTACCGCCCATGTTGGGGCCGGTGATCAGCAGCAGGCGGCGGTCCTCGACGAAGCGGCAATCGTTGGCGATGAAGCGCTCGATCTGGTTCTCCACCACCGGATGGCGGCCCTCGGCGATGTTGATGCACGGCGTATCCACCAGCTGCGGCGCGCACCAGTTGTGGCGCAGCGCGTGGTCGGTGAGCGAGGTCAGGGCGTCGAGCTGCGCCAGCGCCTTCGAGATCGTTTGCAGCGTGCCGATGTACGGCGCCAGGTCGCCCAGCAGCTGGTCGTACAGCATCTTCTCGCGCGCCAGCGCCTTGTCCTGCGCCGACAGCGCCTTGTCCTCGAACGCCTTCAGCTCCGGCGTGATGTAGCGCTCCGCGTTCTTCAGCGTCTGGCGGCGGCGGTAGTCGTCCGGCACCTTGGTGGTCTGGCCGTGCGTGACTTCGATGTAGAAGCCGTGCACCTTGTTGTACTCCACGCGCAGGTTGGCGATGCCGGTGCGGGCGCGCTCGCGCGTTTCGAGATCGACCAGGAACTGGCCGGCGTTCTCCGACAGCGCGCGCAGCTCGTCGAGCTCCGCGTCGAAGCCGCGCGCGAACACGCCGCCGTCGCGCACCATCGCGGCCGGCTCCAACGCCACCGCGCGCTGCAGCAGGTCGAGGCAGGCGGCCGGCGTGGCCATGTCGGCGTGGACGGAGGCCAGCAGGCCGTTCGGATCGGTCAGCGCGCGCTGCATCGCCTGGCGCAGCGACGGCAGCTGCTGCAGGCCGTCGCGCAGGCTGGCCAGGTCGCGTGGACGCGCCGACAGCAGCGCGATGCGGGTGGTGATGCGTTCGATGTCCGGCACCTGCGCCAGCGTGTGCGACAGCGCGCCGGTGGCGTCGGCGTGGCCCAGCGCGGCGATGGCCTCGTGGCGCGAGCGGGCGATGGCCTGGTCGCGGCGCGCGTGGTGCAGCCAGTGGCGCAGCAGGCGCGAACCCATCGCCGTGCGGCAGTGGTCCAGCAGCGAGAACAGGGTCGGCGACTCCTGGCCGCGGATGGTCTCGGTCAGCTCCAGGTTGCGGCGGGTGGCGGCGTCCAGGCCGATGAATTCGTTCTCGGTCTCGGTGGCCAGCGAGCGCACGTGCTGCAGGCCGCGTCCCTGCGTCGACTGCGCGTAGCGCAGCAGCGCGCCGGCCGCGCCGAACGCCGCGCCCAGGCCGTCGGCGCCGAAGCCGGTCAGCGTCGCCACGCCGAGTTGATCGAGCAGGGACTTGTGGCCGCTGACCACGTCGAAGTGCCAGTCCGGCACGCGGTTGACGTGGCAGTGGACGGCTTCCTCGAACAGGTCGGCGTTATCGCCGCGCAGCACCTCGGCCGGCGCGATGCGCTCCAGCTCCTGCTGCATGCGGGCGGTGACGGTGTGGGTGTCGCCGGAGAACTCCATCAGCTTCAACGCGCCGCTGGCCAGCGACAGCCACGCCAGGCCGGCCGTGGCCACCTTGCGCTGGCTGATGATGCACATCGCCAGCAGCGGGCGTTCGGCCTTTTCCGGCAGCAGGTCGGCGTCGGTCAGCGTGCCCGGCGTGACCACGCGCATCACCTTGCGCTCGACCGGGCCCTTGCTGGTGGCCGGGTCGCCGATCTGCTCGCAGATCGCGCAGGACTCGCCGATCTTGACCAGCTTGGCCAGATAACCTTCGAGCGAATGGAAAGGCACGCCGCACATCTTGATCGGCTGGCCGCCCGAGCTGCCGCGCGCCGTCAGCGTGATGCCCAAGATACGCGCCGCCTTTTCCGCATCCGTGTGGAACAGCTCATAAAAGTCGCCCATGCGGTAGAACACCAGCATGTCCGGGTATTCGGCCTTGATGCTCAGGTACTGAGCCATCATCGGAGTGACTTTTTCGGTAGGGCTGTTCTTGACGGCGGCGGCGTTGATTTCGGTCGGGACGGTGGTCATTGGTTCTTTTTCGGCGGTGCGATGAGTCTGGTTTTGCAGGGGCGAAAACGGCCCCGGCGCTTAACCCATCATTCTACCGCTTTCGGGCGCGCCGCCCCAAAGATTGTGTGTGCGAACAGACCGGCCCTTGGCCACGGAACGACGCCGTTTCTGACAATTTGTAATGCTTCGGCCATGTTGGCGTCATGTTGCTGCGGTAGACTAACGGCCGCGAGGGCGGGAAGCTCCGCGGAGACTGCAAAGGACAGATATGCGCTTGCTCGTGGTGGAGGATGAACAAAAGGCCGGGGAGTATCTCCAGAAGGGCCTGACCGAGTCCGGCTTTGTGGTGGACTGGGCCAACAACGGGCCGGAAGGCTTGCATGCGGCGACCACCAGCCACTACGACCTGATCGTGCTCGATGTCATGCTGCCCGGTATGGACGGCTGGCAAATCGTCACGGAACTGCGCAAGACGGTCGATACGCCGGTGCTGTTCCTGACCGCGCGCGACGCGCTGAACGACCGCATCAAGGGCCTGGAGCTGGGCGCCGACGACTACCTGGTCAAGCCGTTCGCCTTCGCCGAGCTGCTGGTCCGGATTCGCACCTTGCTGCGGCGCGGGCCGATCAAGGAGCCCGAACTGTTCCTGATCGCCGACCTGGAACTGGACGTGCCCAAGCGCCGTGTCACCCGCGCCGGCCAGCGTATCGATCTCACGGCGAAGGAATTCGCGCTGCTGCACCTGATGTCCAAGCGCGTGGGCCAGGTGCTGTCCCGGCCATTGATCGCCTCGCAGGTCTGGGACATGAATTTCGACAGCGACACCAATGTGGTGGACGTGGCGGTGCGCCGGCTGCGCGCCAAAATCGACGATCCCTACACGGTCAAGCTGATCCACACCATCCGCAGCATGGGATACGTGCTGGAAGACCGCGGATGAACAGGCCTGGCTATTCGCTGACCGCGCAGCTGGGCGCGTTGTTCGCCATTGTCGCGGTCATCGTTTTCTCTGCGGTCGGCTTCTATCTCTACCGAGCGCTGGCCGTCCAGCTTCAAGAGCGGGATGAGGCGGAACTCGTGGAGCGCGTGCTGCAGCTGCGCCATTTGCTCGCTGAAACCTCGGATGCCGGTTCCATACAACGCGAGCCGCACCGCTTCCTCGATGCTGTCGATGTCAGCCACGGACTTTTCCTGGTCATCCAGACTCCTGGCGGACAGGTGCTGGTCAAGAATACGGCGGAACGCGGCTTTGCGTTGCCCGGAGGCGCCGTGGCAGCCGATGCGACACCGTCCACCGGCGATACCCGCCACATGATCGCGGCCGATGGCGCTGCGTTGCAAGTATTGACTGCGATGGGCCGGGTCGGTACCAGCGGCGATGTGGTGCGCATTTCGGTGGCATGCACCGCCCATGAACGCCAGCAGGTGCTCCGGGCCTACCGCTTGAAAGTCTGGATCGCGGCGATCGCCGGCGCCATGTTGACCGCCGCGACCGGGTATTTTCTGGTGCACCGGGGCTTGGCACGCGTACGCGCGCTGGCCGCGCAGGCGCAGGAGGTCACGGCGCGCAACCTCGACAAGCGGCTGGACGCCGACGCCGCGCCCGCCGAGCTGCGCCTGCTGGCGGATTCCTTCAACCTGGTACTGGACCGCTTGCAAAACAGCTTCAACAACCTGTCGCAATTCGCCGATGACCTGGCGCATGACTTGCGCACGCCCTTGAACAATCTGATGGTGCAGACCGAGGTGGTGTTTTCGCAGCCGCGCGATATCGAGGAGTACCAGAATTTATTGTCCTCCAACCATGAGGAATTCGGCAGGCTGGCCAGAATGGTGGAAAGCATGCTGTTCCTGGCGCGCGCGGATCACGACCAGGTCGCCCTCAGCACCGAACGTCTGGATGCCGCCGAGGAGCTAGGCAAGGTCGCCGAATACTTCGAAGGATTGGCGTCCGAGGCCGATGTCAGGCTGACGATAGCGGCGCAGGGGGAGGTCTGGGCTGACGGACTTCTGTTGCGCAGGGCGGTCAGCAACCTGGTGGCCAATGCCGTGCGCTACACACCGCCAGGCTGCGACATCGTGCTGGCGGCTGCAAGCAGCGGCGCCGGCACGACGATTTCCGTGACCAATTCCGGCCCCGGGATCGATCCAGCGCACCTGCCGCGGGTGTTCGACCGCTTCTACCGCTCCGATCAATCGCGCTCCTCGCAATCGAGCTCGGCTGGCCTGGGCCTGGCCATCGTGAAGTCGATCATGGCGCTGCATGGCGGGCACGCGAGCGCGACGAGCGAACTCAGTGGCAAGACGCGCTTCGCCTTGTTCTTTCCAGGTCCTGCAATGTAAATGTAATTTTTCGGTCATGCGGGTGTGCGAGTTGGCTCCTTAGAATAGCCTCATCGACTTCACAACACACCACCTCGAAAGGGTAAGCATGAAAAACGTTAAAGCCACTATCGCCTCCATCATCTTCGCCGCCGCCATGGCGCCGTTGGCCGGCATGGCACACCAGGACAACGCCGTGGCCGGTCCGGCGCTCGGCCGTGCGGCGCCTGCGCAAGCGGCCACGCGCACGATCGTGATCTCGGCCGCCACCAAGTTCATCAACGTTGAAAACGGCGATGTGGTGACGATCGATGTGGACGGCAAATCGTTCACCTGGCAGTTCGACACGCTGCGCGACAGCGACCGCTTCGCACTCGCCGCGATCGCGCCGGCCGGCATCAACACGCATGGCGTGTGGGTCTACGTCGCGCCAAATCCGCTGTACGTGAACTGAGGCTGGTTCAACGTTGCGGTCACGGCTCGCAAGCGGTCCGGTTTAAACCTGAAAGGAAATATCGTGAAACACCTGAATAAACTCATCCTGGCCGCCGCCGTCGCCATGTCTTTCGGTTCGGCGTCGCTGGCTCACGCACAGCAGGCGGCACACGCCCAGATGGCGATGAGCGAAGGCGAAATCAAAAAAGTGGATCGGGAAGCCGGCAAGCTGACCATCAAGCACGGCGAACTCAAGAACCTGGGCATGCCGGGCATGACGATGATGTTCAAAGTCCAGGAACCGGCCATGCTGGATCAGGTCAAGCAGGGCGACAAGGTGCATTTCGTTGCCGACAAGGTCAACGGAGCGCTCACGGTCACCGCTATCGATGTTGTTAAATAACCCAAGGGAGCACGCGTATGAAAGCACTGTATAACACCATCGCCGCAGCGACCGTTGCCGCCGCCGTCCTGGCCAGCCCTATGGCGATGGCGCACGCGACGCTGAAAAGCTCCGACCCGGCCGCGGGCTCGATCGTCGACGCGGCGCCGAAGGCAATCGCGCTCACCTTCAATGAAAAAATCGAACCGGCATTCAGCAACATCACTGTCGCGGACGGCGCGGGTAAAGAGCTGGCGACCGGGAAAGCCACGGTGGACGAGGCCGATCCCGCCATCCTGCGTCTCTCTGTGGCTGGCCTGTCGGCGGGAACCTATACGGTCAGCTGGGCCGTTGCGGGGCATGACGGCCATCGTCGCAAGGGCGACTTCAAGTTTACGGTGAAATGAACGCTTAAATTCTGGAGAAACAAATGAAGAGTATTGGTGCCGCGATTTCACTCGCTTTATGTACTTCGATGTTGTCGCTGGCCGCGGCAGCTGCAAGCGACGACCAGATGCAAGGCGCCGCGCATCGGCATGGCGCTCACGATCATGGCGCATCTCTGGTCGGAAAATCGGGGGACCCAGCCATGGTGACACGGACTGTCGTGGTCGACATGAACGACACGATGCGGTTTTCGCCGTCGACCATCACGGTCAAACAAGGCGAGGTGGTACGGTTTGTGGTGAAGAATTCGGGGAAGCTGAAGCATGAGATGGTAATTGGCTCTGCCAGCGAACTGAAGGAACATGCGCAAATGATGATGAAGTTTCCGGAAATGGAGCACGCCGAGGCCAATCAGGTGACCCTCGCGCCAGGCATGAGCGGCAATCTGGTCTGGCAGTTCGACAGCGCCGGAAAAGTCGAGTTCGCCTGTTTGCAACCGGGGCATTTTGAAGCCGGGATGAAGGGCATCGTGGCGGTTGAAGGGAAAATGTAGTCTTAGTTTTTTTGCGAACGCTCAACCGGCTCGCGAGCGTAACCTGTCATTTTGGCGTTTTCGGCTGTGCTACTGGTGAAGTGGCGCGGCCGTCTTTGGTGGCGTACACTGGACCAACCAAAATGAGTGTCGAAGACGCGTTGAGAACCGCAGTGGCGAAAGCCCGCGCAGGGCGGGACGGCTTTTTGGACTATGCGTTTGATACGCCGGAAGGCGAGGTAAGGGTTTTGGCTGAGGTCGTTCTGGAAAAAGATACGATCGTTTGCAGAGATCTCTGCGTCTATCCAGCATTCGACCCGCCCGGCATAAAAAAATCGACAATTACGAAAGAGTTGCTTGCTCAATTTCGCGCCTTGCTGAAAGCTGGCAATGCGCTTGGATATGATGCAATGACTGTGCTTGGAAAACGCACTGCTGGTAGTAGTTCTGCGAATGTAGGAAAGATCGTGGATATCAGACGTAGGAGGAGGAAATGAACAAATCTGAACTTGGTGCCGAGCTCGTAAAATCGAAATGGCAACAGGCCAATGATGTTGAGCGAGAAGAGGTCCTGTTGGAGCTGAAGCGGCGAGGATTGTCTATTAGCGATGCAATTCTGGCGCTGCGGAACTCCGGATTTTATTCGCTTGGGGAGGCGAAGGAATATATCTCCACCAGCCCTGCATGGCAGGCTGAAGTCGAAAACGGAAAAGCCCTGCATGAGATAGCCTGGCAAGTCCTTGATGACTTCGTCGCGTCCCAACGCTACAAGCCATGATGCTCCCTGGCGTCCTTCCAGCTTGCGGGGTAATATTGCAGAAATAGTCAGAGGACGTGCAATGGATAAATTGAAGGCGATGCAAATTTTCGTCAAGGTCGTGGACAAGAAAAGCCTGACGGTGGCAGCGCAGAACTCCAATCTATCCGTCTCGATGGTCAGCAACTACCTCAAGTATCTCGAGGAGGACCTGGGCACCGCGCTGGTGGCCCGCACCACCCGCAACCTGTCGATCACCGATTTCGGCACCTACTATTACGGCGTCTGCCAGAACGTGCTGGCGATGATCCGGGAGAGCGGGGAGGTCGCCTCCAATTTCAGCGTCAATCCCGAAGGCACGCTGAACCTGACGGCGCCCCGCACCTTCGGCGTCGCCGCGCTGCTGCCGCGGCTGGGCGAGTTCTACGCGCAGTACCCGAAGATCCGCGTCGACGTCTCGATCAGCGACGACATCGTCGACATGACCACGACCGACTACGACGCCGCCATCCGGCTCGGCCCTCTGTCCGATTCGAACCTGGTGGCGCGGCCGTTGCGGCCGTATTCCGTGGTGCTGTGCACCTCGCCCGATTACCTGGCCGGCCATCCGCCGCCATCCACGCCCGGGGACCTGGCTCGGCATCCGTGCATCGCCACCTATTTCGATCACAAGACCGTCTGGAACCGCCTGCAAACCACGTGGGAATTCATCGGCGGCGACGGCGCCATCCACAAGGTCGACGTCCCGTTCAAGATGCAGGTGAACGATGCGCAGGGCGCCTGCGCGCTGGTCCTGAAAGGCGCCGGCATCGCGCTGATACCGGAACTGCTGGCGCAACCATGGCTGCAAAGCGGCCAGCTGGTGCGCCTGCTGCCGGACTACCGCGTGCCCGACCGCGCCATGCACCTGGTCTACCGGAAAATGGACCACATGCCATCGACGCTGAAGGCCCTGGTCAAATTTCTGCTCGACGAATTTTCCTGACACCCGGCGCCACGATCAACGCGCCGACGGCCAGCGCGGCGATCGAGCACAGCAGCGCAGGGACCATGCCGCCGGCCAGGCGCGCTGCCGTGACGTCGCCGACCATCAAGCCCATCGTGGCGACGCCGATCAAGCCGCCGATCTGGCGCGAGGCGTTCAGCACGCCGGACGCGACGCCGATGTAGCGCTGCTCGGTTGACGACACCATCGCATTGGTCAGCGCCGGCACCGCCAGTCCGATGCCCAGCCCGGCCACGATGAACTGCAGGCCGATGTGCGCGTAGTGCCCGTCGCCGACAAACGGCAGCATCGCCAGGTAGCCCAGCGCGGCCAGCGAGATGCCGGACACGAGCACCATCCTGTGGTCATGCCGCACCATCAGCTTTCCGCACAACAGGTTGGCGGCCATGATGGAGCCGGTCATCGGCAGGAAGGCCAGGCCGGTGTCGAGCGGCGAGTAGGCCCACGCATATTGGAAGAACAGGCTGAACAAAAAGATCTGTCCATAGAACGCGAAGTTGACCAGGATGCCCGCCAGCGCCGACGAGGCGAAATGGCCGGTCCTGAACAGGTGCAGCGGCAGCATGGGCTGTGCCATGTTCTTCTCGGTCGCGACAAACGCCGCGCCGGACAACAGGAACACCATCATCCCGCCCACCACCAGCGGCGAATAGGGACCGGACGCATTCACCTGTATCAAGGCCAGCGTGAAGCCGCCCAGCGCCAGGGCGGCCAGCAGCTGTCCCGGAATATCGATCGCGCGGCCGGCCGTGCTGTCAGCGTCCTTCACCCAGCGCCAGGCGATCAGGCTGCCGAGCAGCGCGATGGGCACGTTGACGTAGAAGATCGATCGCCAGCCGGTCAGCGAGATCAGCACGCCGCCGAACACCGGGCCGAGCGCCAGCGCCATGCCGCCCGCCGCGGCCCACAGGCTGATCGCCCGGCTGCGCGCGTCCTTGTCCGGGAAGGTCTGGTTGACGATGGCCAGCGAGGCCGGCACCACCAGCGCCGCGCCCAGGCCTTGCAGCAGGCGGTAGACGATCAGCGCGGCCAGGCTGCCGGCGACGCCGCACAGCAGGGAGGCCAGCGCGAACAACACGAAGCCGGTGAGGAAGACCTTGCGCGGACCGAAGCGGTCGCCCAGCGCGCCCGCCGTCAGCAGGAAGGCGGCGAAGGTCAGCGTGTAGCCGCTGACCACCCATTCAAGATGCGATATGGTGCCGGTGAATTCGGCGCGCAGGCTGCGCAGCGCGACGTTGACCACGCTGACATCGAGGATGACGATGACGAAGGCGAGGCAGGATGACAGGAGCGCGAGGCGCTTCCCGGTTGGCGTGGACATGATGAGTTCTCCTGTTGCGTGAGGCAAGGCGTCGATCGTAGTTCCTGTTCGATCGCGCCGTAAAGAACTCATCCCTGAAAACAGTTTGCAGCGGCGTTAAACAATCGCGGAGCGCGGGCCCTTATCGGTTCACCGCCGGCCGCCGCGCAGCAGGAACACGCCGTACAGGCAAAGCGGCAGCACCGCCAGCACCGCCGCGAATGGCAGCACCGAACCCTCGCCGGTGCCGGCCGCCGCCAGCGCAGACGTCACCAGGGCGAAGTCCCACACGCCGTGCACCACCACCATCGGCCACACCGAACGCGTGCGCAGGCAAATGGCGGCGTAGCCCACGCCCTGCAGGGAGGCCGCGAGCGACTGCCACAGCGCGCCGCCGAAGTCGCCGCTGGCCCAGCCATTGACGGTGTGGACCACGCCGAACAACAGCGACGAGACCAGCACGGCGGGCCAGACCGGGTGCCGGTCCAGCAGGCCTTGCAGCAATACCGACCGGAACATCAACTCTTCCGACACCGCCACCAGCGCGGTATTGCAGCCGACGACCAGCAGCACTTTCGCCGGCGGCCATCCGTCCGCCCACGCCACAAGCAGCATCAGCAGCGAAAAGAGCAGGGGCGGCAGGACCAGCCGCAGCGATTTCCACGATTCCGGAGCATGCAGGCCGGCGGCGCGGCGGTCGATCGAAGCCAGCGCCACCCCCAACGCAAACAAGGCCGCCAACACCCACGCGGGGCCGATGCCTCCGGCCACCGATTCAAGCAACGATAGCTGGCTGCGGCCGAGCAATCTTCCGGTGCCCAATGTCAGGCCCAGCCAAACCGTCAGCGCAACCAGCGCCAGCGGCAAAGTAATGTGGAGTCGTTTCATGCCCATGTTTTCTTTGTTTATTTGTGAAGCAATAATACAGGAGTGCAATGCCCTTCGCTTTCCCCGTCTTGTCTAACATACAAATCAAAGCTGTGTATTAAAGACAACAGTGATTTTTTGCGTTTGTGGCTGAAACGCTCACGGTTGCTGGCCGCAAGAAAAAAAATGCCCGCGAACTGTTGTGACAACAAGTTAATTAAGTAATACTTAAATTGAAACTTTTGCATGTCTTGTTCGCAACACATGAATGTTTCACTGGGCATATTTCACAGGGAAAATGGACCTTTCGTATCAACAATAACATTAAGGGTATAGCAGGCATGAAACTTTCAGTGAACCCGTCACCGACTCCCCGCCTCAAAAAGGCGAGGGCAACGCTGCGTCCCACCGCTGGACGCATGTTAATTGCTTTCATGGCATTGGGCTGGACCATCTCCAGTTCCGCCGCCGTCATCGCCACAGACGCGCCGACCCCGAGCCATCCGACCGGCGACTTCTGGCAGGACGTCGGCCCCGCGGGCGGACGCAGCGCGCAAGCGGCCGGCACGTCCGGCCCGCGCCGCTTCCACGCCGCCACCCTGAACCGCAACGGCCTGAGGCAGCTGGCCCAGTCGGCGCCGCTGGAGCGCACCGACGCCGCCGCCGTCAGCCCGCTGATCATTTCGCTGCCGCACCCGGACGGCGGCTACCAGCGCTTCGCCATCGTCGATTCGCCGATCATGGAAGCGGGCCTGGCCGCCAAGCACCCCGAAATCAAGACCTACGCCGGCAAGGGCATCGACGATCCGAACGCCAGCCTGCGCATGGACATCACGCCGCTGGGTCTGCACGCCTCGGTACGCACGCCGGCCGGCGCCTGGTATGTCGATCCGCAGACCGCGCTGGACGACAGCGTCTACAACAGCTATCACAGCCGCGACCTGGCCAACAGCCACGGCGCGCTGCGCGAAGCGCCGCTGACCGAGGCGCAGATCGCGCTGTCGCAGGGCTTCTACCACGCCGACGACAAGGTCGAAGTGCGCGGCGCCGGCTTCACGCCGGGCGCCTCGGTCACGGTCTCGGTGCGCAACGAGGGCGACAGCGCCACGCGCCAGAGCGTGGTCGTCACCGCCGACGCCGAAGGCGTGATCAACACCACGCTGGTGGCCGACCCGTCGCGCAACACCGGCGCCTTCGAAGTGAGCGCCACCGACGGCACCTCGACCAGCACCGTGGCCTACCACGTGGTGGACGACCAGGTCGTGGCCGGCCCGACCTCGGGCAACCAGCTGCGCACCTACCGCCTGGCGCTGGTCACGGACCCGTCCTACGCCACCTATTTCGGCGGCCCGGCCAACGTCACGGCGGCCAAGGTCACGCTGATCAACCGCGTCACCCAGGTCTACGAGGACGAGACCGCGATCCGCCTCATGCTGATCAATAACACCGACGCGCTGAACCTGGACACCGCCGCGCAAATGACCGGCGCCAACGGTCCCTGCGGCGGCGCGGCCTGCTTCACGGCTGAACAGGCGAGCACCTGCGGCAGCGGCACGCTGTCGCGCAACCGCGTGGTGGCGGGCCTGCTGGCCGGGGCCGGCAACTTCGATGTCGGCCACATCGCGCTCGGCCTCAACGGCGGCGGCATCGCCAGCCTGGGCGTGGTCGGCGGCAGCGGCAAGGCGCAGGGCTGCACCGGCATTCCCACCCCGGTCGGCGACTTCTACGCGGTCGATTACGTGGCGCACGAAATGGGCCACCAGTTCTCCGGCAACCACACCTTCAACGGCGTGATCAGCAATTGCTCGGGCGGCAACCGCAACGCCGGCACCTCGGTCGAGCCGGGCAGCGGCTCGTCGATCATGGCCTACGCCGGCATCTGCGGCACCGACAACCTGCAGACCCACAGCGATGCCTATTGGTCGCAGCGCAGCTTCGATGAAATCGTCACCTACACCTCCGGCGCGGAAACCAACGTCAACGAAGTGCAGATGGTGGCGCTGACCAACTTCGGCGGCACCCAGCAGTTCAAGCTGCGCTACAACGGCCACGACTCGGCGCCCATCGTCCGCGGCGGCAACTTCAACGCCGGCGGCATCAAGAACGCTATCCAGGGCATCAGCGGCTGGCCCGCGGGCGGCACCGTGTCCGTCACCGCGGTCAGCGACAACGCCGTCACGCTGACCTTCAACGGCGCGCTGGCCGGCACCAAGGTGCCGCTGCTGCAGCTGGTCGATTGCAGCGGCGGTTGCAGCGGCTATGTCGGCGAGGTCGTTTCCGGCGGGGCCACCACCCGTCGCGGCGCCTTGTCGTTCACCGGCAATACCACGCCGGTGGTGACGGTGCCGACCGGCTACACCATCCCGGTCCGCACGCCGTTCGCGCTGACCGGCAGCGCCACCGACGGCGAGGGCGACACCCTGACCTACATGTGGGAGCAGAACGACCGCGCCAACGGCAACGGCACCGGCTTGATCAGCAACGACAAGACCAACGGGCCGCTGTTCCGCCAGTTCGGCGTGCGCGCCGTGGTCAGCAACGACGACACCATCAAGTACGGCTCGCCGGGCGAGAACCACGTCAGCACCGATCCGACCCGCGTGTTCCCGGACATGGCGCAGATCCTGGCCAACAACACCAACGCCGAAACCGGCAGCTGCCCGGCCGCCGCGGCGACGCCGACCCCGGCCGACATCGAGTGCTTCTCGGAGTTCCTGCCGACGGCCGACTACGTGGGCTTCAGCGCCAACGCCAATCCGGCCGCGCTGAACTTCCGCCTGACGGCGCGTGACGGCCGTGGCGGCGTGGGCAACGCCAGCACCAGGCTGGTATTGGCGCCCAACGCCGGTCCCTTCCTGGTGACGTCGCCGAACACGGCGGTGTCGCTGGACGCCGGCTCGACCCAGACCGTGACCTGGAGCGTGGCCAACACCAACGTGGCGCCGGTCAACACCGCCAACGTGAAGATCACGCTGTCCACCGATGGCGGCAAGACCTATCCGTACACGCTGGCGGCCAGCACGCCCAACAACGGCAGCAAGGCGGTAGCGCTGCCGATGGTGGGCAGCGCCACGGCGCGCATCAAGGTGGAAGCGGTCGACAACATCTTCTTCGATGTGTCGAACGCCAACTTCACGATCCGCCTGGTGGGCGACGTCAACGGCGACGGCGCGGTCAACTGCGACGACCTGGCCATCATCAAGGCCGCGCTGGGCAAGCGCACCGGCCAGGCCGGCTTCGACGCGCGCGCCGACCTGAACAAGGATGGCGTGGTGGATGCGCGCGACCTGTCGGCCGAGACGCAACGCATACCTGGCGGTTGCCGCCTGTAAGCCACCCCACAATTGAAGCCCGTCGGGCAAAAGGAAAAAACAATATGTTGAGTTTGAAAAAATGGAAATACCAGGCCGGCGCCGCGTTGCTGGCCGCCGCCTTCGCCGCGCCGTCGGCCTACGCCGCCGACCCGGTGCTGAGCATCGTCGCCGCGCCGTCCAGCGGCGTGGTGGGCTCGACCATCGACCTGGACATCCGCATCGCCGGCGTCACGGACCTGTATGGCTACAACTTCTCGCTGGTGTTCAATCCGGCCTACCTGCAAGTGGCTGGCAGCGGCGAAGGCGCCTTCCTGGGTTCGGACGGCGGCGCCACCGACTTCGGCGTGGTCGATGCGACCGGCACGCCGGGGCTGGTGTCCTATGTGTATGGCAGCAAGTTCGGCCAGGTGCCGGGCGTGAGCGGCGGCGGCAGCCTGGCGCACCTGAAGTTCAACGTGATCGGCGCCGGCACCAGCACGCTGAGCTTCACCGACGCCTTGTTCCTGAACTCCAGCCTGGCGGACATCACCACGCAACTGGGGACGCAGACGCTGGTCACGACCGCCGTGCCGGAACCGTCGGCCTACCTGATGCTGGGTGTCGGCCTGGCCGGCCTGGCGGCGTTGCGCCGCCGTAAAGCCGGCTGATGTTTCACCGCGCTGCCGCCTCGCGCGGCAGCGCGGCCAAAAATATTTAAAAAAATTTAAAAATATTTGTCGATTTGATGCGTGCTGCTTCGTCGTGGAGGTAGAGTGAGCGTTTCACTCGGTCCTACTTTCACTTAAAGGAGAGCATCATGACTGCAAAAGTAAATCCTATCCCGGAAGGCATGCACAGCGTCACCCCGCACCTGGTCGTCGACGGTGCGGCGGACGCCATCGAGTTCTATAAAAAAGCGTTCAATGCCGTCGAGACCGCGCGCATCCCCGGCCAGGAAGGCAAGCTGATACACGCCGCCGTCCGCATCGGCGACTCCACCGTCATGCTGGTGGACGAGTTCCGCGACTTCGGCAACCTCGGCCCCAAGGCGCTCAAGGGCAGCCCGGTCACGCTGCACATCTACGTGCCCGACGTCGATGCCACCTACGCCCAGGCGATCGCCGCCGGCGCCACCGAGAAGATGCCGCCGGCCGACATGTTCTGGGGCGACCGCTACGGCCAGGTCACCGATCCCTTCGGGCACGTCTGGTCGATCGCCACCCACACCAGGGATATGACGCGTGAGGAAATGGACGCGGCCATGAAGCAACAAATGCCCGATTGCGGCTGAGCGGAGAACACTATGCGTTTCATGATTATCGTTAAAGCCACCAAGGATTCCGAAGCGGGCAAGATGCCGAGCACCGAGCTGCTGACGGCGATGGGCAAGTTCAACGAGGAACTGGTGAGCGCCGGCGTGCTGCTGGCCGGCGAGGGCGTGCATCCCAGCTCCAAGGGCGCGCGCATCCGCTACGAGGGCAGCAAGCGCACCGTCATCGACGGCCCGTTCGCCGAAACCAAGGAGCTGATCGCCGGCTTCTGGCTGCTGCAGGTGAAGTCGAAGGAGGAGGCCATCGAGTGGATGAAGCGCTGCCCGAATCCGTTCGACACGCCGTCGGAAATCGAAATCCGCCAGGTGTTCGAGATGGAGGATTTCGGCGACGCCACCACGCCGGAGCTGGTCGCGCAGGAAGAAGCCTTGCGCGCCCGCCTGTGATGCTGCTACCTTAGCGGAAAAAAGGAGCTAGCGATGGAATACATGGTACTGCGCCGCGCCAACCAGAGCACCGAGCGCGGCCAACAGCCGCCGGCGCTGGAGCCGGGAACTTTTCTCAAGCCCAGCACGGAGGCGGTGCGGCTGCTGCGGCGCGACGGCGTCTGGAGCCAGCAGCACGGGCCGTTCGCGCCCAGGGAGCTGGTGGCCGGCTTCACCTTGATCGAGGCGGCGTCGAAGGAGGACGCCATCGAGCAGGTGCGCTGGTGGCCGCTGTTCGACAGCGGCGCCGTGTATGAAATCCGCGACGCGGGCTGCCCCGGCAACTGCGTCGGCTTCGACGAACGCGGCACGGCGGCGGGCACCATCCCGCGCCGCGACGAGGCGCTCACGCGCTACGTGGTCTTCATCCGCTCCGACGACGACGCCGAGGCCAACGCGGTGCCGCCGCCGGAAGTGATCGACGTGATGAACGCCTACAACGAGGCCGGCGTGCAGCAGGGCGTGCTGCTGGCGGGCGAGGGCCTGAAGGCCAGCGCCTCCGCCACCCGCGTCCACTTCGCCAATTCGAAGACCTCGGTGGTCGACGGCCCGTTCACCGAAGTCAAGGAACTGATCGCCGGCTACTGGATGCTGCAGGCGGCCTCGCTGGACGACGCCATCGCCTGGGCCAAGACCTACCCCTATCCCAGCCCCGGCGACCTGACGCTGGAGATCCGCGAAGCCTGCGAGCGCATCGCCCACCAGGAATTCACACCGGAGATGCGCGCCGCCGAGGAACGCCTGCGCGCCGAACTGCTGGAGGCCGGCCTGCGCGACGCCTTCAGGAAGAAAGCCCGTGGCGGCTGACGTCCACAAGATCGTCGAGGCGGTATGGCGGATGGAGTCCGCCAAGATCATCGCCGTGCTGGCGCGCATGCTGCGCGACGTCGGCCAGGCCGAGGAGCTGGCGCAGGACGCGCTGGTGATGGCGCTGGAGCGCTGGCCCGACACCGGCGTGCCGGACCAGCCGGCCGCGTGGCTGACCACGGTCGCCAGGAACCGCGCGCTGGACGTGCTGCGGCGCCGCCAGCTGCACCAGGAAAAGGAAGGCGAGCTCACCTACGAGATCGAAGGCGTGCTGCAGGACGCCGCGCCCGACCTCGACGCCGCCGTGGCCGACGCGCTGGAGAACGATATCGGCGACGACCTGCTGCGGCTGGTGTTCGTGGCCTGCCATCCGGTGCTGCCGACCGACGGCCGGGTGGCGCTGACCTTGCGCATGCTGGGCGGCCTGGGCACCGGCGAGATCGCCCGCGCCTTCCTGGTGCCGGAGGCGACGGTGGCGCAGCGCATCGTGCGCGCCAAGCGCACGCTGGCCGAGGCCAAGGTGCCGTTCGAGGCGCCGCGCGCGCACGAGCTGGCCGAGCGGCTGGCGTCGGTGCTGCAGGTGGTCTACCTGATCTACAACGAAGGCTATTCCGCCAGCGCCGGCGCCGACTGGATGCGGCCGGCGCTGTGCGAGGAGGCGCTGCGGCTGGGCCGCATCCTGGCCGAGTTGGCGCCGGACGAGCCGGAGGTGCACGGCCTGGTGGCGCTGATGGAGATCCAGTCCTCGCGCGCCCGCGCCCGGGTCGGCCCCAAGGGCGAGCCCATCCTGTTGCTGGAGCAGGACCGCGCGCGCTGGGATCAGCTGCTGATACGGCGCGGCCTGGCGGCGCTGGAGCGCGCCGAGCGCACCGGGCGCGGGCTGGGTTCCTACGGCGTGCAGGCGGCCATCGCGGCCTGCCATGCGCGCGCGCGGCTCGCGGCCGACACCGACTGGCAGCGCATCGCCGCGCTGTACGACGCGCTGGCGCAGCTGACGCCGTCGCCGGTGGTGGAACTGAACCGCGCGGTGGCGCTGGCCATGGCCTTCGGACCGGAGGCGGGGCTGGAGGTGGTGGATGGCTTGATGGATGTGGCGGCGCTGAAGCACTACCATCTGCTGCCGAGCGTGCGCGGCGATTTCCTGTCCAAGCTGGGCCGGCACGACGAGGCGCGCCGTGAATTCGAACGGGCCGCGCAGCTGACGCGGAACGAGCGCGAACGCGCGCTGCTGCTGGCGCGCGCCGCGGCCCAATAGGAAGGCGTCATGAAAAAGCCCCCAAGGCGCTGTGGCCGTGGGGGCTTTTTAGCCATGCAACGCGACGAACTTAGAATGCGTAGGTCGCGCTCACGTACGCGGTCGCGCCGTGCGGATCGTAGTAGGTCGGATCGTAACCAGCCTGGAAGTAGTTACCCAGGGTGATCGCCTCAGGCGGTTTGCGGTTGAACAGGTTCTTCACTCCGCCGCGCAGGTTCAGCCCCTTGACCAGGCCGGAGTAGGACACTTGCGCATCCCAGGTCGAGAACGCGCCGATGTGCACCGCGTCGGTGCCGGTGGCCGAGTCGGCCCGCGCCGCGTCGTAGTAGCCGGACTGGAAGTTCTGGGTCAGGTCGGCGCCCCAGTTCTTGTATTTCCAGTCCAGGGTCAGCTGATGCTTCCAGCGGAAGATGATGCCGCCGGCGCTGACCGCGTTCAACGGCGCGCCTTTGTCGTCGATCGTGTGCGCCACGCTAGGCTGAACGGTGCCGTCCGGCAGGGTCTGGTCGAACTTGCTGGTGTAGGTGCCGTTCAGGTGCGTGTTGAAGGTGCCGTAGTTGTCGGTCTTGGCGATGCGCCAGCGGGCGTCCAGGTCCAGGCCTTCGGTTTTCATGCCGCCGGCGTTCAGGTTGGTCGCCGTGATCTGGGAAATGGCGCCCGAGCCGTCGCGCTGCACCAGGCCGGTGTACAGCGGGTTGCCGGCAAACGCTTGCTTCACGATCAGCTGGGAATCCAGCGTGGTGATCAGGTTGCTGACGTTGATTTTCCAGTAGTCCAGCGCGAACGACAGGCCGGGCACCGGATCGATCACCAGGCCCACCGACGTTTGCTCGGACTTCTCCGGTTTCAGCTGCGTATTGCCGCCCGTCAGAACGGTGTACTGGCCGGAGGTCTTGGTGCCCGGGTCGGTGAAGGTCGCGCTGGTGGCGAAGGTCTGCGGGTTGAACAATTCCGGCAGCGCCGCCTCGCGGAAGCCGCGGCCGTACGAGGCGCGCACCAGCAGTTGCGACAGCGGTTGATAGCGCAGGCTCAGCTTCGGATTGGTCGAGGTCGCGGTCGGGAATTTGTCGGTGCGTACCGCCAGGTCGCCCTCCAGCTCTTTCAGGATCGGCACGTTCAATTCCGCGAACAGCGCCGACGAGTGACGCGATGCCGACAGCGGCAGCGCCTGGGCGCCGTAGCCGGCGATGTCGCCCGACTGGAACGCCGCGCTCGGGTTCAGGTTCAGGTTCTCGTTGCTGATCGAACCGCCCACCGCGAACTTGGCCATGCCGGCCGGCAGCTGGTACAGGTCGCCGGAGACGCGCGCATGCAGAGCGTCGTTGCTCAGCTGCGAATTGATCATCGGGCCGTTGTAATTGGTGGCCCGGATTTGCGCGGCCAGCGCCGGCGTCTGGGTTGCCGCGTACGGGTTGAAGGCGTTGTTATTGCTTAACAACTTGGCCAGCGCCAGTTGCGACTGGTAGCCGTCCTGCGTGGTTTCGCTCACGTCGCTGACGTTGTGGACATAGGCGACGTCGTAGTCGTAGCCCTTGAACTCGCCGCGCATGCCGATCACGAGGTGCGACAGCTTGGCCAGGTCTTCGTGGCGGCGATTGCCGCCGTCGAAGGCGCGGTAGCTGACGGTGACCGGTTTGCCGGCCTGGTCGGTGTCGGCCAGGAAGCTGGTCGGGTAGTAGGGGCTGCTTGGCGACAGGATGATGGCCGGATAGACGTCGGCCTTCTGGAACGCCAGGTCGTCCTTCAGGAAGTTGGTGTTGTACGGCGATGGCTGGGCCAGGGTGATGGTCTTCTGCTGCGAGTGGAAGCCTTCCATATAGGCTTCGACGTTGTTGTTGAGCTTGAAGCGCAGGCTGGCCGCCACGTTGGCGCGCTTGACTTCCGGCATCAGCGCGACCAGCGGCGCGGGGTTGTAGCGGCAGCTGCCGGTGATGGCGTTGTAGGTGCTGCCGTTCTGGGCGCAGTTGGCGCCGTTGTTGTCGCTCAGCGGATTGCCCAGCGGGTCGCCGATCGATTTCAGGCGGTGCGGAATCACGCCGCTGGCGTTGGGGTCGGTATAGGGATCGAAGGTGTTGATGTTGCCGCTGTTGGTGGCGCTCGCTTCACGCAGGCCGTTGTCGTTCCACGACTTGGTGGCGTACTTGCGCTGGCTGCCGAGGATCTGCTTGTCCTTGCCGACGTCGGCCGACACGGTGACGTTGTAGCGGTCGGTGTCGAAATCGCCCCAGCCGGCGATGATCGACGCCTTGGTGTTGCCGCCGCCGCCGTCCTTGGTGCCGCTGCCGTAGCCGCTCACTTCGACGCCGTTGAAGTTGTTGCGAAGGATGAAGTTGATCACGCCGGCGATGGCGTCGGAACCATACACGCCGGAGGCGCCATCCTTCAGCAGTTCGACGTGGTCGACCGAGGCCAGCGGGATGGCGTTGATGTCGACCGTGGTGCCGTCGGTGGCGTAGTTGGCGAGGCGGCGGCCGTTGACCAGGATCAGCGTCTTGCTGCCGCCGATGCCGCGCAGACTGGCCGAGGACAGGCCGTAGGTCGACGCGCCGACGCCCTGGGCCGCGTTGACGGCGCCGACCTGGGCGTTCGCGCTGATCGAGCTGAGCAGCTGTTCGGTCGAGGTGACCCCCATTTTCTGGATATCTTCGCGGGTGACGGTCTGTACCGGCAACGCGCCTTCGGCCTGGGCCCGTTTGATCGACGAACCGGTGATTTCAACGCGCTGCATCGGCGCGTCGGCGGCGGTCTGCGCCTGGGCCAGGGCGGCGCCACCCAGTCCCAGCATCACGGATCCCGAGAACATCAGGCGCAGCGAGCGCGCCAGCATTTTTTCTGTAGTCATTTTGGATTCCAAATTTAATAAATAAGACGGCGGCATACCCTTGAAGGCGTCCATGGCGACTCTGCGATGTATAGACAGGCGGAGTCGATCGACATGACAACATGGGGGCGAAAGTGATGTCAACGACAATGTTTCGATTTGCAATTAAAACAACAGTTACAAATTGAAATGCCATAAAAAAAAGAAAATTTAATAAGTTTTTAAGTATTGGGGTGTAACGGCCGGGCAAAAAAAAGCTGGCCCCCACGGGAGTGAGGGGCCAGCCAACCTTGGTATCTCTACCTCTTCACACACTACGCCTTACAGCTTGGCGCGCAGGCCCAGGTAGAAAGTGCGGCCGTTCGAGTAAAACGCACGCGGCTGGTCGGGCGTCTCCGCGTACATCTTGATGGTAGTGTTGGTCAGGTTCAGTGCGTCGAAGGTGATGGTCAGCTGCTCGTTGATCTTGTAGTTCAACGAGGCGGCCAGGTTGCCCGCGCCCTTGACGTGCTGGCTGGCGCCGCGGTCCACGCCGGCCTTGTAGCTGGAGCGGTAGTTGTACGCCAGGCGCGCGCTGAACCTGGCGTCCTCGTAGAAGCCGGTGATGTTGTAGGTGCTCTTCGAGGAGTTCAGCAGCTCGCTGCCGTCGGCCAGCTTGCCGTCCGCGTAGGTGTAGTTGGCCAGCACGCCGAAGCTGTTGAACAGCGGCTGCTGGTAGCTCAGCTCCACGCCCTTGTTCTTGCCGCTGGTGGTGTACGGCGAGGTGATCTGGTACTCCGTCATCTTGCCCTGCTTGTTGTTGAAGAAGGTGCCCACGCTGCCGCCCTGCGCCACCACCGACACCAGGTCCATGTAGAACAGGCCGGCCGACAGCGAGGACTTCGGCGCGAAGTACCATTCGGCGCTCACTTCGGCGTTGTTGGAACGGACCGGATCGAGCTTGACGTTGCCGCCGGACGCGCTGAGCGCATCGTCGTTCAGCGACACCGAGCCGCCCAGCGCGCTGTAGTCGGGACGCGAGATCGCCCGCGCCAGCGCGCCGCGCACCACCAGGTCCTGGTTCACGTCGACCTTGATGTTGGCGCTTGGCAGCACGTCGTTGTAGGTGCGCTCGAAGGTGGTCGGCGTGTAGTCGCCGAAGGCCGAGCCCTTGATCGGGTTGGTGCCGCCGGACAGGTTGACGATCGAAGTCTGCCTGGTGCGTACGCCGCGCAGGCCGACGTTGCCGCTCCAGCTGTCGCCGGCCAGGTTGGCCATGCCGTACAGCGCGGTGGTCTTCTCGTTGACCTTGAACTCGTCCTGCCAGTTGTGGCGCGCCACGAAGTCGATCACGCGGTTGCCCGGCACCGCGCCCCAGGCGCCCAGCGCCGCGCCGTCGTAGCGGAAGTAGGCCGACGACAGGCCGCCGCCCAGGTTGGAGGCGAAGTCGCCCGGATACTGCTGGCCGCTCCAGGCCGGGCCGGGATTGCTGCCGCCCAGCGGGCCCAGCTTCGATTCCAGCGGGTGCTCGGCGCTGCGCTTGTGGTCGGTGGCGCGCACGCCGAACTTGACCGAGTCGAGCACGCCCTGGCTGATGCGCAGCTCGCCGTCCAGCTGGGCGTAGCGTTCCTTGTCGATCGACTGCGATTCGCCGCCGCCGGCCCAGGCTGTGCTGCCGGGCTTGGTGGTCACGCCGCCGGGGTAGGAGACGCTGGCCGGGCTCAGGCCGTTCAACTGGAAGGTCATGCCGCCGCTGACGTTGTTCTGGTAGTAGACGTCGCCGTGGTCCCAGCCCTCGCCGTGGGTCACGCCGGCCTTGCCGCTGAAGGTCAGGTCCTGCGTGGCGCGGTAGCGGAAGTTGAAGTCGACGTAGTAGGCCTCGCCGCCGGCGTCCGGGCGGTAGATGTTGTCGACCTCGCCCGAGTTGCTGGCGAACGAGGCGCCGGTGATGGTGCCGCCCTTGGTGCTGACGTTGGTCGGCACCAGGTTGTCGCGGTTGAAGGAGTTGCCGGGCGCGGCCAGCCAGTTGGTGTTCTGGTGCGGCGCGTCCAGCTTGGAGTAGAAGCCGTTCAGGTCCAGCGTCAGCTCCTTCGACGGCTTGAACTCGGCGTCGAAGGCGCCGCCCTCACGCTTCTTCTTCTGCTCGAACAGCGAGGCGCCGATGAAGGTCGGCACGTACAGGCCGGCCAGCGCCGGGTTGGCCTTGGCGGCCGCGCTGTTCTTGCCCACCGTGACGTAGCCCAGCACTTCCTGGCCGTCGCGGCGCACCGTGGTCTTTTCGGAGAAGGCCTGCACCAGCACGCCGGCGGTGTTGCTGTCGTTCTTCCACGCGAACAGGCCGGAGAACTGCGGCTCGGTCTTCTTGGCCAGGTCGTTGTACACCGCCTGCACCGACGCCTCCAGCGTCAGCGCCTTCTTGAATTCGAGCGGACGGCGGGTGATGACGTCGATCGCGCCGGACACGCCGCCCTCGACCAGGTCGGCGGTCTGCGACTTGTGCACCACGACCGAGCTGACCAGCTCGGAAGGCAGCAGCGAGAAGCTGCTGGAGCGGCCGACGTTGCCGCCGAACTGGTTCAGCACGAACCAGTCGCCGGTGCTGATGGCGTGGCCGTTGAACAGGGTTTGCTGCAGGGAGGGGCTGGTGCCGCGCAGGCTGACGCGGTCGTTCTCGCCGAAGCCGCCTTCGCCGCCGGCCGACGACTGGATGTTCACGCCGGGCAGGCGCTGGATGGCGTCGGCCACGTTCTTGTCGGGCATCTTGCCGATGTCTTCGGCGGTCACCACCTCGACCACGGAATCGGCATTGCGTTTTTGCTTGAGCGATTGTTCCAGGGCGGCGCGGACGCCCGAGACGGTCACCACCGCCGGTGCGTCGCCGGCTTGGGTGGTCTGGGCCATCGCCGGCGTGGCGAAGGCGATCATCATGCCGACCGCCGCAGCGATCGGGGTCAGGCCGGTGCGGGCCGCTGTGCTGCTTGTTGCGTGCTGTTGAAACGTCATTGCAAATCTCCAGTATGGCCCATGTGGACCTGTTCACTTCTTGTGACGATGAATCTCTCGCAAGATTCCCCCTTGCAAACCAAACAACAAAACCAGTTCGATGCCAATATACTGTAAACAATGATACCAAAGCGCTACCAGTTGCAAAAAAATATAGTGATGTGGTGTTTTTTAGACAAAAAATGGCTTAATATTCACCTGTTTGGTGCAAAATATTGAAATTACATCAAGATTATGTCGAAATTTTGGTACTAAATTGGTACTATACTGTGGCGGAGGGGTATCGTATGATGACGTTGACCAACATCGTGAAGGTGCTTGGCGAGAGCAGCAGCCTGCCGCTGTATCACCAGTTGCAGCGCGCCTTGCGCGAGGCCATCGCCCAGCGCGTGCTGCTGCCGGACGACGCGCTGCCGCCCGAGCGCAAGCTGGCCAGCGACCTGAACGTGTCGCGGCTGACGGTGCGCAAGGCGCTCGACGGGCTGGTGGCGGAGGGCTTGCTGGTGCGGCGCCCCGGCTCGGGCAACTTCATCAACCACAGCCGCATCGAGCAGAATTTTTCCAAGCTCAGTTCATTTTCCGAGGACATGCGCGCGCGCGGGCGCCAGCCCGGCAGCACCTGGCTGCACCGCGCCAGCGGCATCGCCACCTGCGAGGAGGCGGTGCGGCTGCGCCTGAGTCCGGGCGAGGCGGTATATCGCTTCCACCGCGTCCGCTACGCCGACGGCACGCCGATGTGCGTGGAATACGCGACCGTGCCGGGCGGTTGCCTGCCGTCGCTGGAGGCGGTGGATAAATCGATGTACGAGGCGCTGAACCGCTGCGGCAACCGGCCGGTGCGGGCGCTGCAGCGGTTGTCGGCGCTGCTGCTCGACGCCGAGCAGGCGCGCCTGCTGGACGCCAGCGAGGCCGATGCGGGCCTGGCGGTCGAACGGCTGGGCTTCCTGGCCGACGGCCGGGTGGTGGAGTTTTGCCGCTCGTATTTTCGCGGCGACGCCTACGACTTCGTGGCGGAGCTCAGCTCGGTCTGAAACCAGGCCAGCGCCTCTTCCCACAGCGGCTGCGCCTGGGCCTTGAAGTAGCCCATGTGGCCGATGGGGCCGAAGCCGGCCCGCGCCGGATCGATGTCGACGGCGGTGACGGCGGCGTTGCGGTAGCCGGCCATGAAGGCGTCGCGCGAGGCCGGGCCGGCCCACAGGTCGTCCACCGAGTTGGCCGCCAGCACCGGCATGCGCACCCGGTCGTAGCTGTCGCGGATGCCGCTCATCGCCGGATCGTCGAAGAAGTAGTGCGGGTAGCGGCACCAGCGTTTCCACTGGTGGTAGACGGTCAGCGGCAGGTCCTCGCCCATGCCCAGCTTGCTCCACGCCAGATAACCCTTCCAGCGCGTCAGCAGCGGGCCGAACAGGTTCCAGGTGAGCCAGACCTTGGCGCGCTCCAGCGGCGGCATCCAGCCGTGCCAGCCGGCGCTGACGCCGAACAGGTAGCAGGCCGCGACCTTGTGCTGGTTGGGCAGCAGCCCCAGCGCGTGGCCGCCGTAGGAATGGCCGACCAGCAGCAGCGGCAGTTCGTCGCTGTCCATGTGCTCGACGGCGGCGGCCAGGTCGAGCCGGCCCCAGTCCAGGAGGTCCACCTCGAAGCCCTTGAGCGTGGCCGGGCGCGACAGGCCGATGCCGCGGTAGTCCAGCGTCAGCACGCGGTAGCCGCGCGCGGCCGCGAACTCGGCGAAGCGGCGGTAGAAGCCCTGCGGCACGCCGGTGGCGCTGGCCACGACCAGGTGGGCGTGCGGCTCGCCGGCGGCGGGATAGAGCGTGGCGACGACCGGGTAGCCGTCGGCGGCCTCGAGGGTGATCACTTGCTTGGTCATGGTGGTCTCCATGGGGGCGCTGGTCCTCTCGGGCCGGCCCGCTTAGGCCAGCGTGGCTTCGAGGATCTTGACCAGCGCCTCGATGCCGTCGGCGTCGGTCTGGTCGAAGCGGTTCGGCAGAGGGCTGTCGAGGTCGAACACGCCGACGATCGCGCCGTCGGCGCCGCGCACCGGCACCACCAGCTCGGAGCGCGAGTTGACGTCGCAGGCGATGTGGCCGGGGAAGGCGTGCACGTCCGGCACGACGATGGACTTGCCCTCCACCACGGTGGTGCCGCAGACGCCGCGGCCTTTCTTGATGCGGATGCAGGCCGGCTTGCCCTGGAACGGTCCGAGCACCAGTTCCTCGCCCTTGAGGAAGTAGAAGCCGGCCCAGTTCAGGCCCGGCATGCTGTTGAAGACCAGCGAGCTGAAGTTGGCGGTGTTGGCGATCAAATCGCTTTCGCCGTGGACCAGGCCGGTCAGTTGCGAGCGCAGGTCGTCGAACATGGCGCGCTTGGCTTCGGGAGTGTCGGTGCCGTAGGCGGTGTCGCTGAGGGTGAAAGTCATGATGTCTTTGGATGGAAAAATGAGCCAGGACGGTATGGTAGCCGTTTCCGCGCCCGGGCGCAGCGCTTCAACCCAGCGTCTCGGCCGCCAGGCGCCGCAGCAGGGCCTCGGCCGGGTGGCCGCCGGCGACGATCAGGCCCAGGCCGGCGGCCAGCTCGTCGCCCTCCTTGAGCTTGCGGTAGGCCACGCCCGTCCGGCTGATCGCCGCGAACGAGGTGGGCAGCAGCGCCATGCCCTTGCCGGCCGCGACGTCGCTGAGCAGCACGTGATGGTCGTGCGGCTCCAGCAGGAAGCGCGGCGCGAAGCCGTGCTTGCGGAACACGGCGTGGCTGTGGTCGAAGAAGGCCGGCTGGCGCGCCCGCTCGAACCAGTACACCGGCTGGTCCTGCAGATCGGCCAGCGACAGGCTGCGGCGCCTGGCCAGCGGGTGGCGGCTCGACAGCGCGACCAGCGTCGGCTGCTTGCCCAGCGGCTGCACCGGCAGGTCGAAGGTCTTGGTCGGCAGCGCGATGATGGCCGCGTCCAGCCGCCGCGCGCGCAGGCGGGCGACCAGCCGCGGCGAGCTGTCGAACACCGTCTCCAGCGCGCCGCCGCCGAGCGCGGCCGGAATGCCGTCGGTGAAGGCGCGGTACAGGTCGGATTCCATCGACGACGTCATGCCCAGCCGCAGCCGCATGGCCGGCTGGCGCGTTTGCAGCGCCTGCTCGGCCTCGTCCAGCAGGGCCAGGATGCGCAGCGCGCGCGGCAGCAGCTCGGCGGCGGCCGGCGTCAGCGCCACGTGCTGCGTGTCGCGCTCGAACAGCTTGACGCCCAGCCGCTCCTCCAGCTGGCGCACGGCGCGGCTCAGCGGCGGCTGCGTCATGTGCAGCTGCTCGGCGGCCTGGCGGAAGTTCAGGCACTGGGCCACGGCCACGAACATTTGCAATGCATGGGTATCGAGTGTTCTCATGATACTGAAAAGGTATCACGATTTCGCACATTCCGCACGCCGCCCGCGCCGGCTAGACTCGGCGCCATCAACCAACAACGGAGGTCGGCATGAAGAAATTATCGTTATCGGGTATCGGTCTGGGCTGCATGGGCATGTCGGAATTCTACGGCGCCACCGACGAGGCGCAGTCGCTGGCGACGCTGGAGGCCGCGTACGAGGCTGGCGTCACGCTGTACGATACGGCGGATTCCTACGGCGCCGGCCACAACGAGGAGCTGCTGGGCCGCTTCCTGCAGGGCAAGCGCGAGCATGTGACGCTGGCCACCAAGTTCGGCCTGGTGCGCAAGGCCGGCAACTACGAGCGCCGCATCGACAATTCGCCGGCCTACATCCGCGAGGCGTGCGAGGCCTCGCTGCGCCGGCTGAACATCGAGCATATCGATTTATACTATATGCACCGTTTGAACCTGGCCGAGACGCCGCTGGAGGAATCGATGGAGGCGCTGGCGCGCCTGGTCCGCGAGGGCAAGATCGGCGCCGTCGGCCTGTGCGAAGTGTCGCCGGCCACCTTGCGGCGCGCCGCCGCCGTGCATCCGGTGGCCGCAGTGCAAAGCGAATACTCGCTGTGGACGCGCGACCCGGAGGACGGCGTGCTGCAGGCCTGCCGCGAGGTGGGCGCCGCGTTCTGCGCCTACAGCCCGCTGGGTCGCGGCTTCTTGACCGGTAAGGTGTTGCCGCTGGAGGAGGGCGACTTCCGCAAGTTCAGCCCGCGCTTCGCCGAGGACAACATGGCGGCCAACCAGCGCATCGTCGACATCGTGCGCGAGCTCGCCGCCGCCAAGGGCTGCACGCCGGCCCAGCTGGCGCTGGCGTGGCTGCTGGCGCAGGACGTGGTGCCCATCCCCGGCACCAAGCGCATCCCCTACCTGCTGGAGAACCTGGGCGCGCTGCAGGTGCGGCTGAGCGGCGCGGAGCTGGCGCGCATCGGCGCGGCGCTGCCGCCCGGCATGGCGGCCGGCGAACGCTATCCGCAGGAAGGCATGAAAGGCCTCAACTCCTAGCCGTTTTCCGTGACTGTCCTACGCTCGTTCTAGGCAGCCTCCGATGGCGCGCGCGCGCCGCTCGCGATACTCTGGAGGGCAGTGCGTTGCGGCCGGTACGGCGCGCGTGTTTGTTGACCATCGAAAATGGATTACATATGTCGACCAGAAAAAAGAACGCCGTCCTACCGCGTCAGGGGAAACAGAGCACATCGTCCAAGGGAGAAAACGCAGTGCCGTACGGGCCGCCAAGGCTGTCGCCGGAAATCGAGGCGATGCTGATGGTGGGCGAGGAACACGTCATCATCAATCAGGAGGTGAACCACAACAACGGCTTCATGGCGGAACTGATCGATTCCATCTGAACGGCGGCGCACGTGTGAGGGACATTCAGTTAGCCATGCCTACCGGTACACGGAATGGTCCTACGCGGCTGCCTGCACGCGTCCTATATTGTGTGGCTGGGCCGTGAACTACGATGGCTGCTCCTGTGCGACAAGCAGGATCGGACAGCAGTAGAACTCAAGGAGACTATCATGGCCACATCCAATCAGGACCACGACCAGGGCGGCAAGCAGGGCGATAAATCCGGCAGCCAGCAGAAGGACACCAGCAAGCGCGGCTTCGCTTCCATGGACCCGGAACAGCAACGTGAGATCGCGGCGGAAGGCGGCCGCGCGGCCCACGAGAAAGGCACGGCGCACGAATTCACTTCGGAGGAGGCGCGCCGGGCCGGCAGCATGAGCCACAAGAACGACACCCGCAGCAGCCAGAGCAGCACGCCCGCATCGTCCAAGGGCGGCAAGGAGGACGAGGAGGACGGCAAGGGCGGCCGCAGCGGTTCCAGCCGCTCGGGATCGTCGGGCAGCTCGGGCTCCAAGTCCTAGGCGTGCCGGGCGCGTAAGCGCCGGCAGTTCAACAACCCGCGGCACCGGACGCGTTTGCAGCGCGCCTGGTGCCGGCGGGCTTTTTGCGCGCGCGAGGATCACAGGCAGATCGTCGTGTGCCGGCCCATCTGCAGCGGCGTGCGGCCGCTGATGGCTGTGCGGGCCAGCTGCAACAGCTGCTTCATCTTGCCGGCGCCGGCGTCCCAGTACTCGGCGGTCTGCACGCGCACCCGTATCAGCGCCAGGTGCGGATCATCCAGGCCGCCGGGAAACCAGCCGCGCACCGTCGGGTGCCACAGCTCGCGCGCCTTGGCGCGGTCCTTCAACATGCAGGCGTGGCCGGACACCGACAGGTACAGGTTCTCCTTCGGATTGGAAAAACTGATGTTGACGTCGGGGTGCCGCTGCAGGTCGGCGGTGAAGTCGGCGTCGTCCGCCGTGAAGAACCAGAGATTGCCTTCGTTGTCGATCTGCTGCGTGGGCAGCGGGCGGCAGGTGAGCACGTTCTGGTCGCCGGAGGTGGTGAACATGCCGACCGGCACATCCTTGATCCGCGCCGCGAGGGCGTGGATCTGTTCCTGATTGTAGAGCGGCATGATGCGCCTCCATGATAGTGGACGGTTCCCCCACCATAGCCGTCCCCGCGCGGGCGCACCGTGCGTGACTTCACGTTGTTTTACATTAGCGATACATGCTGGCAATTGACTTTGCAAATGATAATCATTATCATCTAAAATTATTCCAACGAAGAAGGACAGTCCTTGAGCGCCCAAGCCGCAGCCTCCGCCCGTAACGCCAGCCGTGCCGTATGGCTCAAGCATCTGCATCAATGGCACTGGGTCAGTTCGGCGATGTGCCTGTTGGGCATGTTTTTGTTCGCCATAACCGGCATCACGCTGAACCACGCGTCGCAGATCGAGTCCAAGCCGTCCGTGGTGCGCCGGCAGGCCATCGCGCCGGCCGCGCTGACCGCGCAGCTGCGCGCCTACGCCACCTCACACGACGGCGCCAGGGAACCGCTGCCGGCCGCCGCCGATCAATGGCTGCGCGACACGTGGAAGGTGCAGGCCGGCGGCCGCGTGGCCGAATGGGCCGCCGACGAGGTCTACCTGCCGCTGCCCAAGGCCGGCGGCGACGCCTGGGTACGCATCGCGCTGGAGGACGGCGCGGCCGAATTCGAGAACACCGACCGCGGCTGGATCTCATGGCTCAACGACGTGCACAAGGGCCGCAACACCGGCACGGCCTGGAACTGGTTCATCGACATCTTCGCCGGCGCCTGCCTGGTGTTCTGCATCACCGGCCTGCTGATTTTGAAATTCCACGCGGCCAACCGGCCGTTCACCTGGCCGATGGTGGGCCTGGGCATCCTGATCCCGTTTGTTATCGCACTGCTGTTCATTCATTAATCTCACGACAGGTTCTCCATGAAACTACGCTATTCCATCGCCCTCGGCCTGCCGCTGGCCAGCGCCACGGCCATGGGCGCCGAGCTCGCGCTCAAGCTCGAAGTGCCGCAACTGAACGTGGCCGAATACCACCGTCCCTACATCGCCGCGTGGCTGGAAAACGCCGACCAGAAAGTGGTGGCCAACCTGGCCGTGCTGTACGACGTCAAGAAGAAGGACAACGCCGGCACCAAGTGGCTCAAGGATGTCCGCCAGTGGTGGCGCAAGAGCGGCCGCGACCTGGAGATGCCGATGGACGGCGTGAGCGGCGCGACCCGGGCGCCGGGCGAGCAGTCGTTGACCTTCCCGGGTGCCAAGGCCGCGCTGGACAAGCTGCCGGCCGGCCAGTACACGCTGGTGGTGGAGGCGGCGCGCGAAGCCGGCGGCCGCGAGGCGGTCAAGGTGCCGCTGCAATGGCCGCCGAAGTCGGCGCAGAACGTGAGCGGCCAAGGCAAGGAAGAACTGGGCGCCGTGGTGGTTCAACTCAAACCTTAAGGCATGGCCATGAAACTGTATAAATCGTTTATTGCATTGGCGCTGGCCGGCCTGTCGCTGGGCGCGCAGGCGCACAAGCCGTGGCTGCTGCCGTCGTCCACCATCGTCGAAGGCAAGGAAGCCTGGGTGACGGTGGATGCCGCCATCTCCGAAGGCTTGTTCGACATCGACCACCAGCCGCTCAAGCTGGACGGCATCGTCATCACCGGCCCGGACGGCGGCAAGCTGAACATGGAAAACGTCAGCAACGGCAAGCTGCGCAACACCTTCGATCTCAAGCTGCCCAAGCCGGGCACCTACCGCATCGCGCTGGTGTCGCAGGGCGTGATGGGCAGCTACAAGAACAAGGATGGCGAGATGAAGCGCTTCCGCGGCAGCGAGGAATCGCTGGCCAAGGATGTGCCGGCCGACGCGAGCGACGTCAAGCTGACGCGCATGCAGAGCCGGCTGGAGACCTTCGTCTCCACCGGCACGCCGGACATGGCGGTGTTCAAGCCGACCGGCGTGGGCCTGGAGCTGGTGCCGGTGACGCATCCGAACGACATGCGCGCGGGCGAGAAGGCCACCTGGCGCTTCCTGTTGGACGGCAAGCCGGCGGCCAACCAGGGCTTCAGCCTGATCCCGGGCGGCGTGCGCTATCGCGGCACGCTGGGCGAGCTGCGCAAGAACACCGACGCCAACGGCGAAGCCACGTTCGAGCTGCCGGCGGCGGGCATGTACCTGGTCAGCAGCGCCTGGCCGGCGGCCGCGCCGCAGGTGCCGGGCCAGCCGCCGCAGATGCCGCCGCGCCGCGTCAGCTACGCGGCGACGGTGGAAATCCTGCCGCAATAAGGCGCGTACGCTCACCATGCGCCGGGTCTTGCTGCCTCATGTCGTGTCCGAAGATGCGCCGCCAGCCGGCGGCGTGATCCGCGATTTCGCCGGCCACAGCATGGGCACCAGCTGGTCGGTGCGGCTGGTGGCGGCGCCGGACGACCCCTGCGCCCATGTGGAGCAAGGCTTGCAGCAACAGCTCGATGCCGTGGTGGCCGAGATGAGCCACTGGGAAATCGATTCCGACCTGGGCCGTTTCAACCGCGCGGAGGCAGGCAGCTGGCAGCAGCTGCCGCCAGCGTTTTTCGATGTGCTGTCGTTCGCGCTGGACGTGGCCCGCGAGTCCGGCCGCGCCTACGATCCCTGCGCCGGCGCGCTGGTCAACCTGTGGGGGTTCGGCCCGCACGGCAGGTTCGGCCAACCGGATTTCGTGCCGCCGTCGCCCGCGCAGATCAGTGCGGCGTTGGCCTTGCCGCCTGCGCTGCTGGACCGTGAAGGCCGCCGCGCCTGGCAGCCGGGCGGCGTGCAGCTCGACCTGTCGGCCGTGGCCAAGGGCTACAGCGTGGACCGGCTGGTCTACCACCTGAAGTCGCAAGGCTACGCGCACTGCCTGGTCGAAGTCGGCGGCGAGCTGCGCGGCGCCGGCGTCAAGCCGGACGGCCAGCCGTGGTGGGTGGCGCTGGAGCAGGTGGGCGACGCTGTTGCTCAGCAGCCGGACCAGCTGGTGCTGGCGCTGCATGGCTTGTCGGTGGCGACCTCGGGCGACTACCGCCGCTATTTCGAGCTGGACGGACGGCGCTACTCCCACACCATCGACCCGCGCAACGGCATGCCGATCGCCAACGACCTGGCCTCCGTCACGGTGGTGCATCCGCAATGCGTGGCCGCCGACGCCTGGTCCACCGCGTTGACGGTGCTGGGCTGCGAGCACGGCCTGCGCCTGGCCGAGCGGCAGGGCCTGGCCGCGCGCTTCGTGGCCCGCCAGGCGGACGGCGGTTTTACCGAACACATGAGTACCCATTTACACAGCATGCTCGACGAATGATCTGGACCAACGACCCCACCCGATTGATGCTGGCAGCCAGCCTGGCGATGAGCTACGCGCTGGTCTGCCTGGCGCCTTGGCTGCGCACGCGCCGCAAGCGCCTGGCCGCGCGGCGCGCCAAGGCCGAGGCGGCCGCCAACCCGGGCTGGATCGTGGCCTACGCCAGCCAGACCGGCAACGCCGAGGAACTGGCCGGCCAGACGCTGGCGACGCTGCGGCTGGCCGGCATCCCGGCGCAGCTGAGCGAGCTGTCCGAGCTGCGGGCGGACGACCTGCGACGCGCCGAGCGCATCCTGTTCCTGGTCAGCACCTACGGCGAGGGCGACGCGCCGGACGCCGCCGCCGCCTTCGCCGGCCGCCTGATGACCGACGGCCTGGCGCTGCCGCAATTGCACTACGCCGTGCTGGCGCTGGGCGACAGCGCCTACGCCCAGTTCTGCGGCTTCGGCCGCGCGCTGGACCAATGGCTGCAGGCGCAGGGCGCGCAAAGCCTGTTCCCGCGCATCGAGGTGAACCGCAGTTCGGCCGAGGCCATCGGCGCCTGGCGCCAGCAGCTCAGCCATCTGGCCGGCACCAGCGACGCGCCGGACTGGAGCGCACCGGCCTTCGAGTCCTGGCGACTGGCCGAACGCGTGCTGCTCAATCCGGGCAGCGCCGGCGCGCCGCTCTACCACCTGGAGCTGGAGCCCGCGAACGGCGCGCTGCCGGCCTGGGAATCGGGCGACCTGGTGCAGGTGTGCGCGCCAGCCGATCCGGAACGCGCCCGCGAATACTCGATCGCCTCGATCCCGGCCGACGGCCGCGTGCACCTGCTGGTGCGCCTGCACACGCACGCGGACGGCAGCCACGGCGCCGCCTCCGGCTGGCTGACCCTGCAGGCCGAGCCCGGCCAGATCATCCAGCTGCGCCTGCGCCAGCATCGCCGTTTCCGGCTGGAGGACAACGCGCAGCGCCCGCTGATCCTGATCGGCAACGGCAGCGGCATCGCCGGCCTGCGCGGCCACCTGAAGGCGCGCACCGCATCGGGACGGGCCCGCAACTGGCTGCTGTTCGGCGAGCGCAACGCCGCGCACGACGCCCACTATCGCGACGAACTGGCGACCTGGCAGCTGCACGGCAAACTGGAAAAGCTGGACCTGGTGTATTCGCGCGACCAGCCGCGGCGGCGCTACGTGCAGCACTGCCTGGCCGAGCAGGCGGACGAGGTGCGTGCCTGGGTCGCGGCCGGCGCCGCCATCTACGTGTGCGGCAGCCTGGACGGCATGGCGGCCGGCGTCGACGCCGCGCTGGCCGCCGCGCTGGGCCGCGAGGCGCTGGACCAGCTGGCCGCCGCCGGCCGCTACCGGCGCGACGTTTATTGACGTTTTATTACAACGCACCGCGATGGTGCGAATTTGAACGTTCTGGGAATATCAAAATATTACGTTTTATACATATATTATTGAGAAAATATGGAAATTTAATTTTGCCATAAGCCGCGCAGGGCAAACTTGTGAGGTTTGTTCTAATTTTGCTTCAACCATGTATCAAAATGTAGCGGCAGGCCCGATAATTCCGTTATCGAAGAGCAATGTTTGGTCACTTCGACTCCCTGACTTTCGGTGCATCTTCGGTTTGCAGTCGTAACACAGCGGTATGGCATTGCTCTCGGTTTTTACGTTTTTAATCGGGAGTTTGTATGGTATTGCAAGAAAAAATCGGCGTGCGCTCCGTGCGTATCGCCCTGAGCGTGCTGACCGGTACGGTACTGATCGCTGGCCAGGCCTTCGCAGACGAGGCTATCCAGAAAGTTGAAATCACCGGCTCGAGCATCAAGCGCATCGCCGTCGAAGGCGCGTTGCCAGTGCAGCGCCTGTCGCAGGAACAAATCGCCAAGACCGGCGCCACCACCGTCGCCGACCTGATCCAATCGCTGCCTGCGATGCAGGGCTTCAGCATCGCCGCCACCGCCGCCGGCTCCAACTCGGGCGGCATCGTGTCCGCCTCGATCCACAACATCGGCGAGAGCTACACCCTGGTCCTGCTGGACGGCCGCCGCATCGCGCCGACCGGCTCGGGCAGCACCATCAACCTGAACTCCATCCCGATGAGCGCGGTCGAGCGCGTCGAGATCCTGACCGACGGCGCCTCCGCCCTGTACGGCTCGGACGCGATCGCCGGCGTGATCAACTTCATCCTGAAGAAAAACGCCCAGGGCGGCACCGTCGACGCCACCTGGTCGCAGCCGACCAGCGGCCGTCCGGGCCAGTCGTACAACACCAGCCTGACCTACGGCTTCGGCGACCTGCAGGAAGACCGCTTCAACATCCTGGCGACCTACCGCCACGACGAGCAGAGCCCGGTCAAGGCCACCGACCGCTCGTTCGCGTCGACCTCGTACATCCCGTTCAACTACAACGGCCACAACTACATCTACGACCGCACCAGCCCTGCGGCCGCGCCGGCCAACGTCGGCGTGACCTTCAACAAGGGCCTGGCGCCGATCGGCTTCAGCCCCTACCTGGCGCAGAACGGCAGCTGCCCGAAGCAGACCTACGTGAGCCTGAACAACACGGCCGACACCCGCAACTGCTCGTTCGACTCCACCCCGGCGGTGGAAATCTCGCCGCAGAACAAGCGTGACAGCTTCTTCTCCAAGGCCCAGTACAAGGCCAGCGACGACATCACCGTGTTCGCCGAAATGGCGCTGTCGCGCCTGGACCTGACCGCGCGCATCGCGCAGAACATCGCGCCGTTCACCATCGCGCCCGGTTCGGACCGCTACAACACCTACGTGCTGCCATACCTGACCGCCGAGCAGGCGGCCAACGTCAAGCAGGTGTCGGGCAGCTACCGCACCTACGACTGGGGCACCCGCGACAGCCAGACCGTGACCGACGCCCAGCACCTGGTCATCGGCGCGGACGGCGAGATCGGCGCCTGGAGCTTCGGCACCGGCCTGACCTGGTCGCGCAACAAGCTCGACGAGCGCTATGTCGGCGGCTACGCGCTGACCAAGGAATTCAAGGACATGTTGGCCACCAACGCCTTCAATCCGTTCGCGCCGATCGGCAACCAGAGCGACGCCACCAAGGCGCAGATCGCCAACTCGATCTTCCACGGTTCGATCCGCGAAGCGTCGACCACGCTCAAGGGCGTGGACGCGCACGGTTCGCGCGAAGTGTTCACGCTGCCGGGCGGCGCCGCCAACCTGGGTATCGGCGCCGACTACCGCGAGTACGCCTACCAGCAGACCCCGTCGGCCGCCGCGGCCAGCGGCATGGTCTACAACCTGAGTTCGCCAGCCGCGTACGACATGAAGCGCGCCTCGTACGGCGTATTCGGCGAGCTGCTGGCGCCGGTGACCAAGGAGCTGGAAGTGACCCTGGCCGGCCGCTACGACAGCATCGACGGCGTCGACAACCTGCTGGCGCACCGCAAGATGGGCGAGACCCAGTCGGCCAGCACCTACAAGGTGTCGGCCCGCTGGCAGCCTGCCAAGACGCTGCTGTTCCGCGGCTCCTACGGCACCGGCTTCAAGGCGCCGAGCATGCTCGACATCGGCCAGCCGCTGGTCAGCGCCGGCGTGACCGCCAACAGCTACGCCTGCCCGTTCCCGGGCACCGACATGTGCCGTCCTGGCAATGTGCAGTACAACGTGCTGTCCGGCGGCAACGAGCAGTTGAAGCCTGAGCGTTCCAAGCAGTACTCGATCGGTTTCCGCGTCGAGCCGAGCCCGTCGTTCTCGTTCGGCGCCGACCTGTGGGACGTGAAGATCACCGACGCCGTGTCGTCGATCAGCGAGCAGCAGATCTTCGCCAACCCGGCCAAGTTCCGCGACCTGTTCAGCACCTTCACCGAGCCGTCGACCGGCAACACCTACTGGGCGATGAAGCGTCTGTCGATCAACATCGGCAAGACCCACAACCAGGGTATCGACTATGACCTGGTGGGCCGCCAGAAGTTCTCGTTCGGCCAGCTGACCGCCAACCTGAACGGCACCTACCTGATGAAGTCGGACTACACCCGTCCGGGCACCGACGGCGACTGGACCAGCGACCTGAACTTCTTCGGCGTCGACAACAGCGTCGCCTTCCGCCATATCGTGCGCGCCGCGCTGACGCTGGACACCGGCAAGCTGAGCAACACGCTGAGCGCCAACTACCGCAACGGCTACCGCGACGCGCAAGCGACCGTGCGCAACGTCGACAGCGGCAAGGACGAGAGCATCCGTCTGTGGGTGCCGTCGTACCTGACGATCGACTGGCAGGGCAAGCTGGCGCTGACCAAGACCGCCTCGATCCGCATGGGCGTGAAGAACCTGCTGGACCGCGAACCGCCGCTGTCGCTGCGCGCCTCGTCGGGCCACCAGGTCGGCTTCGATCCGCGCTACACCGACCAGATCGGCCGCACGGTCTACCTGACCGGCACGCTGGCGTTCTAAGCTGCTTCACTAAGTAAAAAAGCCCTGACCGGTTGTATCGGTCAGGGCTTTTTTTATTCCGCGCCCGCTTGTTCGAGGCCGCGCGCCAGGCTGGAGATGCTGGGGTTGTCGATGAACACGCAGCGCTTGCCGTTGCGCTTGCAGTAGTCCTTGACCCGCCAGTAGGCGCTGTGGCTGATGCAGCCGGTCTGGCAGATCACCAGGTCGGCCGCGGCCAGGCTGGCGTCGAGGCGGTTGGCGTTGTCCTCCAGGCCGCCGTCGTGGTGGGCGAACTGCGCGCCTTCGCGCTCGATCAGCTCGCGGTAGGTGGCGACGTTGCCGCTGCGTCCGCCCACGCACAGCACCGCGCGGTCGTTCAAGCTCAGCGGCATCCGCATCACGTGCTCGACGATCTGGCGCGTTTCCTCCGGCGCCGGCGCCGGGTCGGCCGCCGTGCGCGCCTTCGCCAGGTCCAGCTTCAGCTCGGCGATCTGGTTGCGCATGCCGCGTTCGCGTTCCTCCATCTGCGTCAGCCGCTCGGCCAGCCGGGCGCGGCTCTCCAGGCCGGGGATGGATTCGCGCAACTGTTCCAGCTCGGCCCTGAGCGAATCGATCATGCTGTCCTTGCCGACCGACTGCGCGCGCAGCTGCATCAGCTGCGCCGCGTGCCGTTCGCCGTCCGCGCTCTTGTCGGCCAGCAGGGCGGCGGCGCGCTGCTGGGCCTTGGACAGCTCGTGCGCCAGGCGCGCGTTCTCGGCCAGCGTGGCGTTGAACTTGTTGATGTCGGCGCGCACGCAGGCGCCGGCCTGGTGCTGCACCATGTGCAGGTCGCGGCACATCTGTTCTTCCAGCTCGGCGTTGCAGCGCGGATGCGTCAGGCCGGCCCAGAAGGCGCCGGCGACGTCGCCGTTGGCCACGGCCGCGCGCCACAGCGCGGCCACGTCGGCGGTGCTCCTGGCGGCGCGAAAGCGCAGCAGCACGGCGGCGTAGCGGCGCTCGAGCTCCTTTTGCAGCGCCTCCGACAGGCGGTTGCGGCTGCCGCACTCGGTGACTGCGCCGACATGCACCTCGTAATCGTCGGCCAGCACCTTGCCCGACGTGACCTTGTCCACCAGCTTGCGCAGCACGCCCAGCGGGAAGCCGACGCCGACCAGCGGGCAGTGGCAGGCATGGCCGAGCTCCCACAGCCGGCGGCGGCGCGAGGCGTGGGCCTGGCCCAGCGCCTGCGCCACATTGACGACGACGGGCTTGACCACCTGCTGTTCGGCGCGGCGCGGCGGCGCCAGTGCGCCGGCCGCCTGCGGCATGGCGGCGGCGATGATGGCCGCCAGCGGATCGTGTTTTTCGCACATGGGCGCGCTCCCTACGCGGCGGCCGGCGCGGTGCGGGCGCGCGCCATGATGCGGCTGAGGAAGTTGCTTTTTTCCTGGGCGTGCAGGTTGCGCTCGACCACGGCGGCCCACTGCTCAGACAGCTGCTGGCAGGTGGCGCTGAGCACCGGCGCCAGCTCGGGCAGGCCGGCCAGCGCCTTCAGGTGGCGTTCGATCACCGAGGCCAGCTTGACGCAGCCGCCGGCGTCGTCGCTGCCTGCGGTGTAGTGCGACATCAGATGCAGCACGGCGGACAGCATCAGTTCTGGATTGTGTCCGCCGTGCGACGGGGCGAGAAAAATCGGATTGCTACGGTCTATGGCCATCAAACGCTCCTGGGATCGGTGGAGAGTCTGGCTGGCTACGGCTGGCTACTCGGGGAGGGGGAGGGCGCGCTGGCGCCCCGGTTCACGCACAGTGAACGGTGTCCGTCATGCGGTCAGGATCAGCTTGTTGAGCTGGGTGATGCGCAGGCGGTAGATGCGGCCCGAATGTTCGATCTCGACTTCGCGGCCATCGCCCATCAGGCTGGCGCTGGTGATGCGCTTGGTCGGCACGGCGGCCGGCGCGCCCACGACGGCGGCGGCGTGGATGGCGGGTGGGGTGGCTGGCAGGGTCGTGCTCATCTTCGGGGCTCCTTAATAAGAATGATTCGTATTTGCATTCATTATTGTGGAAGCACGGAAGGAATGCAAGCGTTATTTAGGAGTTATTGACCGCCGGGCCGGCGCGGACAAAAAAAGGCCCGGCTGGAGAAACCGGGCCCAAGCTGGGTACGGGAGGCGGTTACAGCGCGGCCAGCAACTGGGCGGGCGCGACGTTGTCTTCGCCCTTGGCCTTGGCGGCGGCCTGTTGCTTGGCGCGGGTGCGCGAGGGCGGCAGGCGGCGCAGGGTTTTGAGCGCCTCCGGATCCTTGATGCCGATGGTGCGCTGGTCCACGCTGATCAGGCCGATCTCGTTGAAGGCCGACAGCGTGCGGCTGACCGTCTCCAGCGTCAGGCCCAGGTAGCTGCCGATCTCGTGGCGCGTCATGCGCAGGTTGAACAGCTTGCTGGAATAGCCCATCTGGGCGAAGCGCTCGGCCAGCGACACCAGGAAGCGCGCCACGCGCGCCTCGGCGCTGAGCGCGCCCAGCATGCCGATCATGGCCTGCTCGCGCACCAGCTCGCGGCTCATGACGCCGTACATCATGTTTTCCAGCTCCAGGTGGATGCGGCCCAGCGCGGTCAGCTTCTTGAACGGCAGCAGGATCAGGTCGCAGTCGGACAATGCCACGGCCTCGGAGGAATAATGGCGGGTGTGGATGCCGTCCACGCCCAGCATGTCGCCTTTCATCGGGAAGCTGAGCACCTGCTCGTTGCCGAACTCGTCGATGAGCACCGTCTTCAGGAAGCCGGAGTTGACGATGTACAGCGTGTCGAACGGCTGGCCGATGGTGTGGATGCGCTGGCCGGTCTTGAACTGCACGTGCTGGAACAGCAGCTCCTCGTTGCTGATCGAGCAGGCCGCCGGGATGTGCAGCAGGTCGCAGACTTCCTTCAGGTTGGACCAGAGCCGCCCCTGGCGCTGACGGCCCGCCTCCATCGAGGAGGACTGCATCGTGGCAGTGGTGGCCGGGCGAATTTCAGACGCTTGCATAGACAGCATGTTGATCTCCTGTGTACAGGGTACGGCTTTGAGAAAGGACGGGAACTGGACGAGGCCGCGCTGCTTGGTTTCCTGTTCTGGTGTGGCACGGCATCATGCTGCGATGTGTAGCCATGCAGCATGAATCGTATGGTTTCAGTATGCCAACGCGGGGGGGAGATAGATATCAGCAATGGCTGAATCTGCGCGTAGGAGGGAGCGCAGCATTGTAGGAGTTGTCCTAATGGCGGACGGCCGGATCAGGTCTTGAAGGGAGATAACAAACGGTGCGCGACGGCATATTGCACCATTTCTGAGAGGGAACTCATGCCCATTTTCTGCATGATGCGGGTTTTGTGGGTGCTGACGGTCTTGACGCTAAGATGCAAGCTGTTGGCGATTTCCGTGATCGATTTTCCGGCCACGAGTAGCGAAAAAACCTCAAATTCGCGGTCCGACAGCTGTTTATGCAACAGGCTCTCGTTGGGCATCATGATGTTGAGCGCCAGTTGCTCGGCCACCTCAGTGCTGATGTAGGGGCGGCCGGAGGCGACCTTGCGGATCGCGCCGACCAGCTGGGTGCCGGCGCTCTCCTTGGTCAGGTAGCCCTGGGCGCCGGCGCGGATGGCGCGCACCGCGTACTGTTCCTCCTCGTGCATGGTGAGGATCAGGATGGCGAGCTTGGGCGCCTCGGCCTTGATCTGGCGGATCAGGTCGACCCCGCTGCGGCCGGGCATGGACAAGTCCAGCAGCAGCAGGTCGAACCCACCCTGGCGCACGTGGCCCAGGACTTCGAAGCCGTCGATGGCCTCGCCTACGATGTCGATGTCGGGCGCGCCGTCGAGGATGCGCTTGAGACCCTCGCGCATGATGGTGTGGTCGTCGGCGATGACAATTCGGATCATAGAGATGCTTAAAAAAAGTGACTAAAAGTAAGTTTTATTATTTTTGAACTAATCTTGTGATCTTACTATAAAAAAGCATCAATCCCGCTTTTTATTTGCTGTCGGGTTCCTTGATCAGGCGGTGCACCAGCACCGGTGTTTTCGCATGCGACAACACCTTGTTGGTCACACTGCCCAGCAACAGCTGGCCCCAGCCGCTGCGGCCGTGCGACCCCATGAAGATCAGGTCGCAATGGTGTTTTTCCGCCACATCGACGATCTTCAGCGCCGCGCTTTCCGCGAACGCGGTCAGCGCCTCGCACGGCACGCCGCGCTTGGCGCAGGAATCGACCACGTCCTGCGTGTGCTCCTTGCCGGCGCGCAGCATCGCGGCGCGGTATTCGTCCTCGCTGGGGTAGCTGGGCGGGATGATCTCGACATAGATCGGGTACTGGTATTCCGGCGCCACGAACAGCACCAGCACCTCGGCCTTCATCTGCTCGGCGAAGGCCACCCCGGCGCAGGCGGTTTTGCTGGAAACGGCGGAACCGTCGGTGGTGATCAGGATTTTGCGGTACATGATGAACCTCCTTTTAAAACCAGCTGGCTGCTCTTAATTGTAGTCCCGATTTACATTATTGTTAGTATGGAAAGACTTGATGCTTATCAAATAAAAGCGCTTTACGCTGGGACGCGCTTGTGGCCTTTCCTACTTTTTACCTGCTTTTTTTGCACGGTGGCACTACTTTTGTGTCTCAAAGCGTGTTTTGTCTATCTAACCAATGTTAGTATCACCAAATACAACGGAACTTGGCTTGGACCCGGAGCGCAGGGCAGGCGACCCCACTCTGGGATTGAATAATCTGGCTGTGCCCTGATACACTCGGGTAAGTGCGTTATATTGCCGAGCGTCATCACAAGCAAGCAATTTTAGGGCAGCAATTTTACAAATTATGGAGAAGCAGGGATTATGACCAACGCCGCTGACGATTTCGACGCACTATTTGACGAGGTGTCTGCCCAGAGCAAGACCGCAGCGCCTGCTCCAGCGCCTGCTGCCGCTGCGGAAGACGATTTGGAAAGCCTGTTCGACGAAGTGGCGTCGGCCCGTCCGGCGGACGTGGTGGCAGCCGCCCCCGCGCCGGCTCCCTCAGCCGCCATGGCCGCTGCGGCCGATGGCGCGGTCGACGGCGAAGACAAGCCCATGTTCGAACGCCTGGGCGGCATCGTGCGCCTGCTGCACGATTCGCTGCGCGAACTGGGCTACGACAAGGCGCTGACCGAAGCGTCGTCGCAGATCAACGATGCCCAGGACCGCCTCGAATACGTCGCCACCCTGACCGAACAAGCCGCCAACAAGGTGCTCAACACCCTGGACGAGGGCATGCCGGAGCAGGACACGCTGTCGAAGAAATCCAAGGAAATGGAAACCCGCTGGGCCGACCTGTTCGCCGGCAAGCTGAGCCTGGACCAGTTCAAGCAACTGGCCGGCGACTCGCAGGCGTTCGCCGTGGCCGTGTCGGCCGCCACCGAGGCCGAGAAGGCCCGCCTGCTGGAAATCATGATGGCCCAGGACTTCCAGGACATCACCGGCCAGCTGATCAAGAAAGTCGTGAACATCACCAAGACGGTGGAGCACGAACTGGCAGAACTGCTGCGCGACAACGCGCCGCCGGCGGTACGCGAGAAAATCGCGCAAAAAGAGGTGAGCCTGATGCAAGGCCCTTCGGCTCCGGCCGTTGCCCTGAACCAGGACAATGTCGACGACCTGCTTGCTGATCTGGGATTCTAATGGACGATATGCTCAAGGATTTCGTCGTCGAGGCGATGGATCTTGCGGTCAACGTTGAAGAGCATCTGCTGCGGCTCGAACGCGACCCGGACAATAAGGAAACGCTCAACGCGGTGTTCCGCTCCTTCCACACCATCAAGGGCGGGGCCGGTTTCATGGGCCTGCCGGCGCTGGTGGCGGCCTGCCACCTGACCGAGAACCTGTTCGACGCGCTGCGCACCGGCGCCGCGCCGGTGACGCCGATCGCGATCGAGGCGGCGCTGCAGGCCTCGGGCTTCGTGGCCGACCAGCTCGCTGAGCTGAGCAACGGCGCCGAGCCGGACAGCCTGCCGGCCATGCCCAAGGACCTGGAAGTCATCCTGACCGACGCCATCGAAGGCAAGACCACGGCCGCGCCGCCTAAAGCCGCCGCGACAGCCCCGGCCCCGGCCGCCGCTGCGCCGGTTGCGGCCGCTGCGGCAGCGCCTGCCGCCGCGCCATCCGCCGACGGCCTGGACTGGGAAGGCATGTACGAAGCCGTGATGCCGCCAGGTAGCTACACCAAGCCTGCGGCCGCCGCCGCGCCGGCCGCGTCGGCGCCGATCCCGGCCGCCGAGCTGGCCGCCGTCGTGGCCGCCGTGCAGGTCGCCAACCCGGCCACGTCGCCGGCCAAGCGCGAAGCGGCCGAGAAGCGCGAAGAGCGTCCGCACGCCGCGCCGGCCAAGGAGGAATCGATCCGGGTCGACGCCGTCAAGCTGGACGCGCTGCTGGAAGTGGCCGGCGAATCGGTGCAGGCCGCCAACCAGGCCGCCGTGCTGCTGGAACGCCTGTTGCAGTTCAAGTTCGAGGGCCAGGCCCAGACGCTGATGGCGACGCTGGCCGAAACGCTGGAACGCGCCTCGCGCTACTCCACCGAGCTGCAGCGCGCCACCTTGGCGACCCGCATGCAGCCGGTCGGCCGCCTGTTCCAGAAGTTCCCGCGCCTGGTGCGCGAGCTGGCCAAGGACTTGGGCAAGGACGTCGAGCTGACCATCGAAGGCGCGGAGACCGAAGTCGACCGCGTGGTGGTGGACAGCCTGTACGATCCGCTGGTGCACATGCTGCGCAACTCGCTGGACCACGGCGTCGAATCGCCGGAAGACCGGCTGGCGGCGGGCAAGCCGGCCAAGTCGTATATCTCGCTCAAAGCATGGCAGGAAGCAAATAGCGTTATGATTGTGCTTCAGGACGACGGCAAGGGCATGGATCCGGTGGTGCTGCGCACCAAGGCCCAGCAAAAAGGCCTGATCTCCGAATCGGTGCAGCTGACCAACGACGAATGCTTCCAGCTGGTATTCTTGCCGGGCTTCTCGACCAAGGAAGTCGCGTCCAGCGTGTCCGGGCGCGGCGTCGGCATGGACGTGGTGAAGACCGCCGTGGAGAAGAACCGCGGCGCCATCCACATCGAATCGTCGCTGGGCAAGGGCACCAAGTTCGCCATCCGCTTGCCGATCGAGCTGTCGATCGTGCCGACCATGCTGGTGTCGACCTCGGGCGCCGCGCTGGCGCTGCCGATGGCCGTGGTGCAGCGCGTGGTCGAGCTGCCGGAAGTGTTCATGGAAGTGGGCGGCGCGCCGGTGCTGAAGGACCAGGGGCGTCCGCTGCCGGTGCGTTCGCTGGCCGATTCGCTGGGCTACGAGAGCTGCCGCGAGAAGGTGGGGATTGTTGTCGCCGCGCCACAGCCGTACATCCTGGCGGTGGAAGCGGTCGACGGCACGGCCGACCTGGTGATTAAACCGATGACCGCGATTAGCGTCGAGGGCATCACCGGCACCGCGCGTTCGGCCGAAGGCGAACTGGTGCTAGTGGTGGGCCTATCGTTCCTAATGGACGGATGTCGAGGTAGTGTACGCATGGCGGCTTAGTCTCAGCACTGGGCCAGATAGACCAAAAGCCTGCGTCCACGCAGGCTTTTTTTTATTCGCATTTTTATACGCAATACAAGATTTTTCAAAAGGAGTCATAAAAAGTGTATCGGTAGGCGGAACCGCATCGGCTCACGAGGCCGGACAGCGGCGGCCGCTACCGCATTGCACAATATGGCATAATCGAAGTGGATCACTCACACAGGCAGTAGCAGTACTCATAAATCATGATGAAGACGCTTTACGACAAACTCTGGGAATCCCACGTGGTGAAGGCCGAGGAAGACGGCACCACCATCCTCTACATCGACCGCCACCTGGTGCACGAAGTCACCAGCCCGCAGGCCTTCGACGGCCTGCGCGCCGCCGGCCGCGCGCCGTGGCGGGTGTCCGCCAACCTGGCGGTGGCCGACCACAACGTGCCGACCACCGGCCGCGCCGACGGCATCGCCGACCCGGTCTCGCGCCTGCAGGTGGAAACGCTGGACAAGAACGCCAAGTCCTACGGCCTGACGTACTTCAACATGAACGACAAGCGCCAGGGCATCGTCCACGTGATCGGGCCGGAGCAGGGCGCCACGCTGCCGGGCATGACCGTGGTCTGCGGCGACTCGCACACCTCCACCCACGGCGCGTTCGGCGCGCTGGCGCACGGCATCGGCACCTCGGAAGTGGAGCACGTGCTGGCCACCCAGACGCTGCTGCAGAAAAAATCCAAGGCCATGCTGGTGCAGGTCGACGGCGCGCTGCCGGCTGGCGTCACCGCCAAGGACGTGGTGCTGGCCATCATCGGCAAGATCGGCACCGCCGGCGGCACCGGCTACTGCATCGAGTTCGGCGGATCGACCATCCGCGCGCTGTCGATGGAAGGCCGGATGACGGTCTGCAACATGGCGATCGAGGCGGGCGCGCGCGCCGGCATCATCGGCGTCGACGACGTCACCATCAACTATGTCAAGGGCCGTCCGTTCTCGCCGGTGGGCCCGCACTGGGACCGTGCGGTCGACTACTGGCGCACGCTGCATTCCGACGCCGGCGCCAAGTTCGACCTGGTGGTCACGCTCAACGCCGCCGAGATCAAGCCGCAGGTCACCTGGGGCACGTCGCCGGAGATGGTGACCTCGATCGACGGCCGCGTGCCGGACCCGGACCTGGAAAAGGACGCCGTCAAGCGCGACGCCATCGAAAAGGCGCTGGTCTACATGAACCTCAAGCCGAACATGGCGATCGAGGACATCCGCATCGACAAGGTCTTCATCGGCTCCTGCACCAACTCGCGCATCGAGGACCTGCGCGCCGCCGCCGAGGTGGTGCGCGGCAAGCACCGCGCCTCCAACGTCAAGCTGGCGATGGTGGTGCCGGGCTCAGGACTGGTGAAGGACCAGGCCGAGAAGGAAGGCCTGGACCGCATCTTCAAGGACGCCGGCTTCGAATGGCGCGACCCGGGCTGCTCGATGTGCCTGGCCATGAACGCCGACCGCCTGGAACCGGGCGAGCGCTGCGCCTCCACCTCCAACCGCAATTTTGAAGGACGCCAAGGCCAGGGCGGACGCACCCATCTGGTGTCTCCCGCCATGGCGGCGGCAGCCGGTATCGCCGGCCACTTTGTCGACGTGCGTTCGCTGCGTTGATGTCTTAACCATCCCGAGAGACCCCACATGAAAAAACTATTCGCCCTGTCCATCATCGCGCTGATCCTGACCGGTTGCAACACCGTCAACGGCTTCGGCAAGGACGTCAAGAAGGTCGGTGAGTCGCTGGAAGGCGCCTCGACCAAAAAATAAACCGCAGCACGGCGGGCCGCGACGGTCCGCCGTCGCACAACCCGAACGAGAATCATGGATAAATTTACGATCTACGAAGGACTGGTGGCCCCGCTGGACCGCGCCAATGTCGACACCGACGCCATCATTCCGAAGCAATTTTTGAAGTCGATTCATCGCACCGGCTTCGGCCCGAACCTGTTCGACGAATGGCGCTACCTGGACCACGGCGAGCCGGGCCAGGACAACAGCAAGCGTCCGCTCAATCCCGAGTTCGTGCTCAACGAGCCGCGCTACCAGGGCGCCTCGATCCTGCTGACCCGCAAGAACTTCGGCTGCGGCTCCTCGCGCGAGCACGCGCCGTGGGCGCTGGACCAGTACGGCTTCCGCGCGATCATCGCGCCCTCGTTCGCCGACATCTTCTTCAACAACTGCTACAAGAGCGGCTTGTTGCCGATCGTATTGCCTGAAGCGCAGGTTGATCACCTGTTCAATGAAGTCAAGGCCTTCCCCGGTTACCGTCTGGTGGTCGACCTTGAGCAGCAGCGCATCTCCACCAGCAATGGCAGCGTCTCCTATCCCTTCGAGATCGACGCCTTCCGCAAATACTGCCTGATGAACGGGCTCGACGATATCGGCCTGACGCTGCGCCACGCCGACGCTATCCGCGGCTTCGAAGAGCGCCATCTGGCAACCCAACCTTGGTTGGCCAACGTCATCTAATCTCGAAAACTACTCATGAAAATCGCTATCCTCCCGGGCGACGGTATCGGCCCGGAAATCATCGCGCAAGCCGTCAAAGTCCTCAACGTGCTGGGCGAACAATTTGAGCTGGAAAGCGCGCCGGTCGGCGGCGCCGGCTACGCCGCCCACGGCCACCCGCTGCCCGAAGGCACGCTGGCGCTGGCCAAGGCGGCCGACGCGGTGCTGTTCGGCGCCGTCGGCGACTACCAGTACGACACGCTGGAGCGCGCGCTGCGCCCCGAGCAGGCCATCCTGGGCCTGCGCAAGAACCTGGGCCTGTTCGCCAACCTGCGTCCGGCCATCCTGTATCCGCAACTGGCCAACGCCTCGACGCTGAAACCGGAAGTGGTGTCCGGCCTGGACATCCTGATCATCCGCGAACTGACCGGCGACATCTACTTCGGCCAGCCGCGCGGCGTGCGCGAGTGCCCGGACGGCGCCTTCAAGGGCCAGCGCGAAGGCTTCGACACCATGCGCTACGCCGAAGGCGAGATCCGCCGCATCGCCCACGTGGCGTTCCAGGCCGCGCAAAAGCGCAGCAAGCGCCTGACCAGCGTCGACAAGGCCAACGTGCTGGAGACCTTCCAGTTCTGGAAGGACATCGTCACCGACGTGCACAAGGAATACCCGGACGTCGCGCTGGAGCACATGTACGTCGACAACGCCGCGATGCAGCTGGTGCGCGCGCCGAAGAAGTTCGACGTCATCGTCACCGGCAATATGTTCGGCGACATCCTGAGCGACCAGGCGGCCATGCTGACCGGCTCGATCGGCATGCTGCCGTCGGCCTCGCTGGACGCCAACAACAAGGGCCTGTACGAACCGTCGCACGGCTCCGCGCCGGACATCGCCGGCAAGGGCATCGCCAATCCGCTGGCGACGATTTTGTCGGCCGCGATGATGCTGCGCTACTCGCTGAACAAGGCCGAACAGGCCGACCGTATCGAGAACGCCGTTAAGCAGGTGCTGTCGCAGGGCCTGCGCACCGCCGACATCTACGAAGCCGGCACCACCAAGGTGGGCACGGAGGAGATGGGCAACGCGGTGGTCAAGGCGCTGGCGTAAACAGTATAAATAGTATAAATCGTTATAGGGAATGAAAATGAAACTCGTAGGCTTGGTAGGTTGGCGCGGCATGGTTGGTTCGGTCCTGATGCAGCGCATGCAGGAAGAGGGCGATTTCGCCCACATCGAACCGGTGTTCTTCACCACCTCGAACCCGGGCGGCGACGCCCCGGCGATGGCGAAGAATGAAACCAAACTGAAAAGCGCCACCGACATCGACGAACTGAAAAAGTGCGAGATCATCATCTCGTGCCAGGGCGGCGACTACACCACCGAGGTGTTCCCCAAGCTGCGCGCGGCCGGCTGGAACGGCTACTGGATCGACGCCGCCTCCACGCTGCGCATGGAGAAGGACGCCGTCATCGTGCTGGACCCGGTCAACCTGCACGTGATCAAGGACGCGCTGGGCAAGGGCGTGAAGAACTACATCGGCGGCAACTGCACCGTGTCGTGCATGCTGATGGGCCTGGGCGGCCTGTTCCAGCACAACCTGGTCGAGTGGATGACCTCCATGACCTACCAGGCGGCATCGGGCGGCGGCGCCCAGCACATGCGCGAGCTGCTGACCCAGTTCGGCACCATCAACTCGTCGGTCAAGGCGCTGCTGGACAATCCGGCCTCCGCCATCCTGGAGATCGACCGCCAGGTGCTGGCCACCCAGCACGGCCTGAGCGCCGAGGAGACCAAGCAGTTCGGCGCGCCGCTGGCCGGCAACCTGATCCCGTGGATCGACAAGGACCTGGGCAACGGCCAGTCGAAGGAAGAGTGGAAGGGCGGCGCCGAGACCAACAAGATCCTGGGCCTGGGTGCGGACTTCGGTTCGAAAGCCATCCCTGTGGACGGCCTGTGCGTGCGCATCGGCGCCATGCGCAGCCACTCGCAGGCGCTGACCATCAAGCTGAAGAAGGACGTGCCGATCGACGAGATCCACGACATCATCGCCGCCAACAACCAGTGGGTCAAAGTGGTGCCGAACACGCGTGAGGCGTCGGTCAAGGACCTGTCGCCGGCCGCCGCCACCGGCAGCCTGACGATTCCGGTCGGCCGCCTGCGCAAGATGAGCATGGGCGACGACTACCTGTCGGCCTTCACCGTCGGCGACCAGCTGCTGTGGGGCGCGGCCGAACCGCTGCGCCGCATGCTGCGCATCGTGCTGGACAAGTAACACGCCGTCCTGCAATTGTTAAAGCAGAAGGGGTTTTCTCTATGAGCTCTCATAGGGAAAACCCCTTTTTTGGTTTAAAGTAGGCATAGACGTTACACATCTTCATGTACCACTAGAGAAACATCGTGCAAAGCTTGCATGCTCTGGAGCATGATGATATGTTGGTATATCTGGGAAAGTAACATTTTCCCTCTGACAACCTGATGCCGCCCACTATGCACGTACCAACTCGCTCCAGCATTGTTTCCTTCGCGTTGAAGACCCTCACGGGAGCTGTCGCCAGCGCGGTGCTGGTGGCGGCCACGGCCAACGCCGCCGGGCTCGGCAAGCTGACCGTCCAGTCCTCGCTGGGGCAGCCGCTGCGGGCGGAGATCGAGCTGACGGCGGTGTCGGCGGAAGAGGCCGGCGGCCTGGTCGCCAAGCTGGCGCCGGCCGAAGCCTTCCGCACCGCCAACATCGATTTCAATCCCACCCTGCTGTCGCTGCGCTTCGACGTCGAGCAGCGCAACGGCCGCCAGGTGATCCGCGTGACGTCGACCCAGCCGGTCAACGAGCCCTTCGTCGACATGCTGCTGGAGCTGACCTGGACCGGCGGACGCATGGTCCGCGAATACACCTTCCTGCTGGACCCGGCCGACATGCGCGCGACGCAGTCGCCGCAGGTGGCCGCGCCGGTGGACCTGGCCCGCAACAGCGCGCCGGCCGCTTCGGTCGCGCCAGCCGCAGCGCCCACCGCGCCGGCCACGGCAGCGCCATCCGCGCCGGTTGCGCAGCGCGCGCCGGCCAGGCAGGCCGCCACCGAATACACCGTCAAGGCCGGCGACAACCTGACCCGCATCGCCAGCCAGGTCAAGCCGGTCGACGTGTCGCTGGACATGATGCTGGTGGCGCTGTACCGCGCCAATCCGGAGGCGTTCTCCGGCAACAATATGAACCGCCTGAAGTCGGGCCACATCCTGGCCGTGCCGGATGCCGACACCATCCGCAACACCGCGCCGGAAGGCGAGGCGCGCGGCGTGGTGGTGGCGCACGCGGTCGACTTCAACGCCTACCGCGCCAAGCTGGCCGGGCAGGTGGCCAACAGCACGCCGGCCAAGGAGCCGGAAGTTGCACAGAACGCGTCGGGCAAGATCACCGCCAAGGTCGAGGAAAAGCCGAACGCGGTCAACGCCGCCAAGGACAAGCTGACGCTGTCGAAATCGACCGCCGGCACGCCGGTAGAAGGCAAGACCGGCATGGCGGTTGAGGACAAGATCGCGCGCCAGAAGGAGCAGGAGGAGTCCGCGGCCCGCATCAAGGAGCTGGAGAAGAACACCCGCGACCTGGAAAACCTGATGGCGGTCAAGAACAAGGCGGCCGCGCAGACGGAAAAGGCCTCGGCATCGGCTGCGGCATCGCTGCCGGCGTCGGCCCCGGTCGAGGCCTCGGCGCCGCCCAAGCCCAAGCGCACGCTGGTGATCCCGCCGAAGAAACTCGAGCCCAGCCTGTTCGAAACGATGATGGACAACCTGCAATATGTGGGGCTGGCCGCCGCAGCCCTGCTGGCGGGCGCCGGCGCGCTGATCGCCTCGCGCCGCCGCAAGCAGTTCGCCGTGCCGAAGGAAGAAACCAGCATCCTCGGCGACACCGCGATTCCGTCGCAGGCGCTGATCGCCGACGCCGGCGGCCAGAGCGTCGACACCAACAACAGCGTGTTCAATTCCAACTTCGCGCCGTCGGCCAGCCAGCTCGACACCAACGAGGTCGATCCGGTGGCGGAAGCCGATGTCTACATCGCCTACGGCCGCGACGCCCAGGCCGAGGAGATCCTCAAGGAAGCGCTGCGCAGCCATCCGGAACGCCACGCCGTGCGCCTGAAGCTGCTGGAGATCTACGTCGCCCGCAAGGACGCGCGCTCCTTCGAGAGCCAGGCATCCGAGCTGTATTCGATGACGCGCGGCCAGGGCGACGAGTGGGCGCAGGCGTCCGTCATGGGCCAGGCGCTGGATCCGGGCAATCCGCTGTACGCCGAAGGCCATGCATCCTCGGGCGAAGCCGAAGCCGCATCCTCCTTCGCCGCCGCGCCTGCCGTTGCGGCGGCTGCGGCCGGTGCCGCCGCGTTCAGCGCGGCGGACTTTGTCAGCGACTTCAACGCGCCAGCGCCCGCACCAGCTCCCACCTCCGGCGGCCTCGACTTGGACCTTGGCTTCGATGCGCCTGCCGCCGCAGCCGGCGACAGCAATCTGATGGACTTCGGCAGCGACATGGAAACGGCCTTGCCGCAAGCGGCCGACGCCGCCGTGTCGCCGGCTTCGGTGGCGGCGGAATCCGACAACCTGATGGACTTCGACCTGGGCGGCCTGAGCTTCGAACCCGCCGCGCCAGCACCGGCCCCGGCCGAGCCGGCAACGATGCCGGAAGACGACTTCAACCTGGCCTTCGACGCACCCGCCGCGCCAGCCCCGGCTCCCGCTCCCGCCCCAGCTCCGGCGGAAGACCTGAGCATGGACTTCGGCCTGGACCTGCCGGCCGAGACGGTCGCGCCGGCACTGCCGTCGGCCAGCAGCGATCCGCTGGACCTGGACCTGATGAATTTTGAAATTCCCGAAGTGCCGGCCGTCCCCGCTCCGGCGCCCGAAGCCGAACTGGACGCCGGCGACTTCGCCGACGCACTGCACGCCACGGAAGAAGTCGCACCCGCGCCGGCCCCGGCCGCGCAGGAGTTCGACCTGTCCGGCATCGACCTCGACCTGGACAGCGCGCTGGGCGGCGCCGGCGCCACCGCCGATACGACGCCCGCCCATGTGCGCGACGACACCCTGTCGGCCCACCACATGGAAATGGACACCAAGCTGGACCTGGCGGTGGCCTATCAGGAAATCGGCGACAAGGAAGGCGCGCGCGAGCTGCTGGACGAAGTGCTGCGCGGCGGCAGCGACGACCAGATCGCCAAGGCCAACGCGATGCGCGCCCAATTGGGGTAATCCCGCTCCGTATATAATGGCTGACTCTGACATTACATCGGGCAGCAATTGAAACGGATAGCAATCGGCGTCCAGTACGACGGAACCGCGTGGAACGGCTACCAGAAACAGGCGGACGGCCACACGGTCCAGGACAAGCTGGAACAGGCGCTGGAGAAATTCGCCAGGGTGCCGCTGGCCACCACGTGCGCCGGCCGCACCGACACCGGCGTGCACGCGCTGGAACAAGTGGTCCACTTCGACACCGACCTGAACCGCGACACCCATTCCTGGGTGCGCGGCGTCAACGCCTTCCTGCCGCCGTCGATCGCCGTGCGCTGGGCCAAGGAGCTGGAGGGCGACCCGAGCGTCGATGATTTCTTCCACGCCCGCTTCAGCGCCCGCGCCCGCACCTACCACTACGTGCTGTACAACAATCCGACCCGCTCGCCGCTGCTGGAAGGGCGCGCCGGCTTCTGCTTCCGCCCGCTGGACGTGGAGCTGATGCGGCAGGCCATTCCGCCGCTGATCGGCTGGCACGACTTCACCGCCTTCCGCGCCGCGCAGTGCCAGGCCAAGTCGCCGGTCAAGCTGATGCACGACATCCAGATCAAGCGGCACGGCGAGCTGGTGGTGTTCACCATCACCGCCAACGCCTTCCTGCACCACATGGTGCGCAACCTGGTCGGCTCGCTGGTCTACATCGGCACCGGCCGCGAAAAGCCGGAGTGGCTGGGCCATCTGCTGGAAACCAAGGACCGCCACGCCGCCGCGCCCACCTTCATGCCGGACGGCCTGTACCTGGCCAAGATCGACTATGACCCCAAATGGGAACTGCCGCTGGAAACGACCAGCGCCTTGCCCTGGTTCTAAAGGAGCATCATGCGTACCCGTATCAAGATCTGCGGCCTGACCCGTGTGGAAGATGTGCAAGCCGCCGTCGCGGCGGGCGCCGATGCGATCGGCTTCGTGTTCTACCCCAAGAGCCCGCGCTACGTCACGCCCGAGCAGGCCACCGAGCTGATCCGCGCCGTGCCGCCCTTCGTCACCTGCACCGGGCTGTTCGTCAACGCCACGCCGGAAGAGGTGGCGGCAACGTGCCGGGTGGCGCCGATCGCGCTGATCCAGCTGCACGGCGACGAGACGGAGGAGCAGTCGGCCGCCATCGCCGAGGCGGCCGGGCGACAGTTCATGCGCGTGTTCCGCGTCAAACCTGACACACAGCCGTCCGATTTGCTAGAATACGAGCAGCGATACCGCGCCGCCAGTCCCTTGTTCACCAGCCTGTTGCTGGACACCTATGTGGATGCCTATGGCGGTGCAGGAAAGGGTTTTGATTGGTCTCTCATTCCAAAAGATCTCGCGCCTCGGGTCGTTTTAAGTGGTGGCTTGAGCGTACACAACGCGACTGACGCGGTGGCACGTGTACGCCCCTACGCCGTGGACATCAGCAGTGGTGTCGAAGCGGCCAAGGGGATCAAGGACGCCCGCAAGATCGCCGCCTTCGTCGCGGCGGTGCGGGCCGGAGATACCATGAATGAAAGCGAGACCCACCATGATGAACGCCCCGGCGAAGCCGCTGTTTCACGCTAAAGACTACAACCTTCCCGACACCAAGGGCCATTTCGGCCCCTATGGCGGCTCCTTCGTCGCCGAAACCCTGACCTACGCGCTGGCCGAGCTCAACGCGGCCTACGAGCGCTACAGCAAGGATCCCGAGTTCCTCGACGAGTTCCGTTACGAGCTCAAGCACTTTGTCGGCCGCCCGTCGCCGATCTACTACGCCAAGCGCTGGTCCGAGCTGGCCGGCGGCGCGCAGATCTACTTCAAGCGCGAAGACCTGAACCACACCGGCGCCCACAAGATCAACAACGTGATCGGCCAGGCGCTGCTGGCCAAGCGCATGGGCAAGCCGCGCATCATCGCCGAGACCGGCGCCGGCCAGCACGGCGTCGCCACCGCCACCATCTGCGCCCGCTTCGGGCTGGAGTGCGTGGTCTACATGGGCAGCGAGGACGTCAAGCGCCAGGCGCAGAACGTCTACCGCATGAAGCTGCTGGGCGCGACCGTGGTGCCGGTGGAGTCCGGCTCCAAGACCTTGAAGGACGCGCTCAACGAGGCGATGCGCGACTGGGTCACCAACATTGAAAACACCTTCTACATCATCGGCACCGTGGCCGGCCCGCATCCCTACCCGATGCTGGTGCGCGACTTCCAGTCGGTGATCGGCGAGGAGTGCCTGGTGCAGATGCCGGAAATGACCGGCCGCCAGCCGGACTGCGTGGTGGCCTGCATCGGCGGCGGTTCCAACGCCATGGGCATCTTCTATCCCTACATCGACCAGAAGCAGGTGCGCCTGATCGGTGTCGAGGCGGCGGGCGAGGGGCTGGACGGCGACAAGCACGCGGCGTCGTTGACCAAGGGCTATCCGGGCGTCTTGCACGGCAACCGCACCTATCTGCTGCAGGATGAGAACGGCCAGATCATCGAGACGCATTCGGTCTCGGCCGGCCTGGACTATCCGGGCGTGGGACCTGAGCACGCCTACCTGAAGGACAGCGGCCGGGCCGAGTACGTCTCGATCACGGACGAGGAGGCGCTCAAGGCCTTCCACGACTGCTGCCATATCGAAGGCATCATCCCGGCGCTGGAATCGTCGCACGCGCTGGCGTACGCGGCCAAGCTGGCGGCGACCTTGCCCAAGGATCAAATCATTTTGGCCAACCTGTCGGGCCGGGGCGACAAGGACATGCATACGGTCGCAGAACGTATGGGTTTGAACTTCAACTAAGGGAAATGACATGTCCAAAATCGCAGCAACTTTCAGCGCCCTGAAGGCGCACAAAAAAACCGCGCTCATCACTTTCATCACGGCCGGCGATCCGTCGCCGGAGCTGACGGTGCCGCTGATGCACGCCCTGGTGGCGGGCGGCGCCGACATCCTGGAACTCGGCGTGCCGTTTTCCGATCCGATGGCCGAAGGCCCGGTGATCCAGCGCGCCTGCGAGCGGGCGCTGGCCAACGGCGTCGGCATCTATGATGTGTTCGGCTACGTGGCGGAATTCCGCAAGACCAACCAGACCACGCCGGTGGTGCTGATGGGCTATGCCAATCCGATCGAGCGCATCGGCGCGGCCACCTTCATCGCCCAGTCCAAGGCGGTGGGCGCGGACGGCGCCATCGTGGTCGACTACCCGCCGGAAGAGTGTGAAGAGTTCGCGGCCGCCATGCGCGCCGCCGAGCTGGACCTGATCTTCCTGCTGGCGCCGACCTCGACCGAGCAACGCATCGCGCAGGTGGCCAAGGTTGGCGGCGGCTTCAGCTACTACGTCTCGCTGAAGGGCGTGACGGGCGCCGGCAACATCGACACGGTGGAAGTGGCGGAGCGCCTGACGGCGATCCGCAAGCACGTGCAGTTGCCGATCGGCGTAGGCTTCGGCATCCGCGACGGCGCCACCGCGCGCGCCGTGGCCGAGGTGGCCGACGCAGTCGTCATCGGCAGCCGCGTCATCCAGGAAATCGAAAGCGCCGGCAAGGATGGCGCCGTGGCCGCCGTACAAACCTTCGTCAGCGGCATCCGCGCCGCTCTCGACGCCTGACCTCCCGCCGGCCCCTCTTGGCCGGCCTCAAATCCCGACCGCTCACCTTGATACATAGTTAAGTACTGACTATGTTGAAGGAGAGCGGTCGTGCGTTTCGAATGGGATCAACGTAAGGCGGCCGCCAACCTGCGAAAACACGGCGTAAGCTTTGACGAAGCCCGTACTGTTTTCGCCGATCGGCTGGGCAAAATACGTTATGACCCCGATCATTCGGAAGCCGAGGATAGATTCATTCAACTTGGCCGCAGCAGCAAGGATCGATTGCTTTTGGTATGGCACTGCTATAGGGGTGGCAACGTGCGAATCATCTCGGCACGTGCGGCTTCGCCCGCCGATGAGATTGTTTATCTGGAAGAGGAATGATATGCCTAAAGAAGAGAACCGATCAGCATGGATGCCAAATCCATACTATGCGAATCTTAGCAGGGAGATCAATTTTCGCTTGGATTTTGACTCGATCAGATATTTCGAAAAACTTGGCGAACCATATGGATTACCGGCTGAAGAAATGATTCATATGTATTTACGTCATATAGCTGGATCTGGCTATAAAGCCAATCTTGGTATTCTTACCTTGGACGAACGAGAAAAACTGAGGGAATCGCTGGAGAAAGAGGAGAAACTCCCTCGAACGGCGTAGTGGTTTACCTCTAAAAACCCGCCAATTCCATGACGAAGCTTAAAAATTGTTGTACAGCAAAGTTCGACAGGGGGGCGAGAAACGGCTACACTTCGGCCACGAGTTAGCTGCAAGGAGAATTTATGAGTTGGTTGGAAAAACTGCTGCCCCCACGAATCCAGCGTTCCGACGCTGCCGCACGCAAGACCATGCCCGAGGGCCTGTGGGTCAAGTGCCCGTCCTGCGAAGCCGTCCTGTACCGCACCGATCTGGAATCGAATCTGCACGTTTGCCCCAAATGCGACCACCACATGCGCATCCGCGCACGTGAACGCCTCGACAGCCTGTTCGACGCCGGCGGCCGTTATGAAATCGGCATGGATACCCTGCCGGTCGATACGCTGAAGTTCAAAGACAGCAAGAAATACCCCGACCGCCTCAAGCAAGCCATGGAAGCCACCGGCGAGACCGATGCGCTGATCGTCATGGGCGGCGCCATCATGAGCCTGCCATGCGTGGTGGCCTGCTTCGAATTCGAATTCATGGGCGGCTCGATGGGCTCCGTGGTCGGCGAGCGCTTCGTGCGCGGCGCGCAAGTGGCCCTGGAGCAGAAAGTACCGTTCATCTGCATCACCGCCACCGGCGGCGCCCGCATGCAGGAAGGCCTGCTGTCGCTGATGCAGATGGCGAAAACCACCGCCATGCTGACCAAGCTGTCGGAGAAGAAGCTGCCGTTCATCAGCGTGCTGACCGACCCGACCATGGGCGGCGTGTCCGCCTCGTTCGCCTTCATGGGCGACGTGGTCATCGCCGAACCGAAAGCGCTGATCGGCTTCGCCGGCCCGCGCGTGATCGAAAACACCGTGCGCGAGAAACTGCCGGAAGGCTTCCAGCGCGCCGAGTTCCTGGTCACCAAGGGCGCCGTCGACATGATCGTCGACCGCCGCAAGATGCGCGAAGAAATCGCCCGTCTGATGGCACTGCTGCAGAATCAAGCGGTCGAAGTATTGGCCTAAAAAGCCTTCACTCCCTCACGCTGCGGCGCGCAATCGGCTATCATGCCGGCCTGCGCGCCGTTTTCCATTTCTGAGCCATCACTATGTCGAACCTCCCAACTACTTTGCCCGCCTGGCTTGCGCTGCTTGAATCGCGCCACGCCGAAACCGTCATCAACATGGGCCTGGACCGCGTGCTCGCCGTCAAGGAGCGCCTGAAGCTGGCCTTCAGCTGTCCCGTCATCATGGTGGCCGGCACCAACGGCAAGGGTTCGACCTGCGCCATGCTGGAATCGGTGCTGATGCGCGCCGGCTACAAGGTGGGCCTGTACATCAAGCCGCACTTCCTCGACTTTAACGAGCGCGCCCGCATCAACGGCGAGCTGGCCAGCGACGAGGTGCTGGTGGCCTCCTTCAACGCGGTCGAAGCGGTGCGCGGCGATACGCCGCTGACGTATTTCGAATTCACCACGCTGGCCATCATGCACCTGCTCAGCGGCGCCGGCGTGGATGTCGTGATCCTGGAGGTCGGCCTGGGCGGACGCCTGGACGCGGTCAACATCGTCGATGCCGACGTCTCCATCGTCACCAGCGTCGATATCGACCACACCGACTACCTGGGCGACACCCGCGAGGCGATCGGCTTCGAGAAGGCCGGCATTTTCCGCGCCGGCAAAACCGCGATCTGCTCGGACCCGGTGCCGCCGCAATCGCTGATCGACCACGCCAACGCCATCGGCGCCGACCTGTGGCTGATGGGCCGCGATTTCAACTATTCCGGCGACAAGCAGCAGTGGAACTACGGCGGCCGCTCGCAGCGCCGCAACTCGCTGGCCTACCCGAGCCTGCGCGGCGCCAACCAGATCCTCAACGCCTCGGCCGTGCTGGCCGCGCTGGAGGCGCTGAAGCTGGAACTGCCGGTCGGCGCGCAGGAAGTCCGCACCGGCCTGGTGACGGTGGAACTGCCGGGCCGCTTCCAGGTGCTGCCTGGCCGCCCGACCGTGATCCTGGACGTGGCGCACAATCCGCACGCCGCCTCGGCGCTGAACCAGAACCTGGGCAACATGGGCTTCCACCCCTACACCTACGCCGTGTTCGGCTCCATGCACGACAAGGATATCGACGGCGTGATCGCCGCCATGTCCGAGCACGTGGACCACTGGTGCCTGGCCACGCTGCCGTCGCCGCGCTCGGCCAGCGCCTCGGAACTGGCGGCCAAGGTCCAGATCGTGCAGCCGGAAAGGCCGGAGCGCACCATCAATATCTTCGACGATCCGGCCGCCGCGTATGCAAATGCGATCAGCCGAGCCGGGGAGAATGATAGAATTGTGGTCTTTGGATCTTTCCTCACGGTCGCCGGCGTCATGGCGGCGCGAAAATCCGCATTCCATTGAACGCACAGGACTGAAATCACGCATGGGCTTGTTCTCGAAACTCGGTAAAAACAAGCAAGAGGCCGCCGGTCAGGACAGCGGCTATTACACCAGCGCAGATGACCAGGCCGCGACGGAGCGCGCACGCTCCAAGCGCGCCTCGTCGGCGGATGGTTCCGCCAAATCCCGCCGCGGCAAAGACCGCGAAGCGGACGATCCTGTGTTGCCGGAAAAGAAACGCGCGCGCCGCCGCCTGGTCGGCGCCATCGCGCTGGCGCTGGGCGTGGCCATCGGCCTGCCGATGGTGCTCGATTCCGAACCGAAGCCGCTGGCGTCCGACATCGATATCAAGATCCCGGCCAAGGACAAACCGGCCGAGGCCGCACCTGCGCCCGCACCCGCCGCGCCGGTGCCCCAGAGCGCCGCGCTGGACAGTCGCGAAGAAATCGTCGACGACGTCAAGCCGGCCAAGCCCGCCGCCGTGGCCGCAGCACCGAAGCCAGCCGCCGCCGCTCCCGTGGCCGCCGCACCTGTCACGCCACCGCCGGTCGCCCCCGTCAAGGTCGACACCGCCAAGCGCGAAGCCGAACTGAAGGCCGAAGCCAAGGCCAAGGCCGACACCATCGCCAAGAACAAGGCCGACAACGAAGCCAAGGCCCGCCAGGACGCCGACTACAAGCAGGAAGTCGAACGCAAGCAGGCCGAGGCGAAAGCCGAAGCCAAGGCCAAGGCGGAAGCCGAGCGCAAACTGGCCGAAGCCAAGGCAGCCAAGCAGGCCGACAGCGCCAAGCCGGCCGCGACCTCGGAAGACGCGCGCGCGCTGGCCATCCTGGAAGGCAAGCCCGCCGCCAAGCCGGCCGCCGAATCCGGCCAGAAGTTCGTGCTGCAGGTGGCCGCGCTGAGCGACCAGGCCAAGGTGGACGAGCTGCGCGACAAACTGAAAAAAGCCGGCATCAGCTCCTACACCCAGAAGACGCCGTCCGGTGACATCACCCGCGTGCGCGTGGGACCGTTCACCAACAAGGATGAGGCCGAAAAAGTGCGGGCCAAGCTGAGCGCCATGGGCCTGAACGGCCGCCTCGAAACCGTCTGATCCAGCAGGCGCCCGACGTGACGATATTCGATTATCTGGTGATTTTTGTGTTGGTCGCGTCGGTCATCATCGGCATGATGCGCGGCCTGGTGAAGGAAGTGTTGTCGCTGGCGGGCTGGGTGGTGGCCTTCGTGGTCGCCAACGCCTACGCCGCCGTGCTGGCGCCCATGCTGCCGCCGGTGGTGCCGGGCGAGGTGCTGCGCCTGATCCTTGCCTTTATTGCACTGTTCATCGGTGTGAAGATTTTGACGGGCCTGCTCGGCATGGCGCTGGGCGCCTTGCTCGACGCCGGCGGCCTGAGCCTCGTGGACCGCGCGCTGGGCATGGTGTTCGGTTTCGGCCGCGGTCTTGTAATCGTATTGGCAGGCGTCATCTTATGCGGGATGACGTCGATACCGCAACAAGCATTCTGGAAGGATGCGCGACTGAGTCCGCTCGCGGAGACCGGAGCGCATACGGTGAAAGCCTTCCTTCCCGCTGCCATGGCGCAGCATGTGAATTTTTGAATTCTTTAAATCAGTAGCACCCAGTCCAGGAGCAACATCATGTGTGGCATCGTCGGCGTCGTATCCCATCAACCTGTCAACCAACTGCTGTATGACGCATTGCTGCTGCTGCAGCACCGCGGCCAGGATGCGGCAGGTATCGCGACCAATCACAGCAGCATGTTCGCCATGCACAAGGCCAACGGCCTGGTGCGTGACGTTTTCCGTACCCGTAATATGCGTACGCTGCAAGGCAATTCCGGCATCGGTCACTGCCGCTATCCAACCGCCGGCTCGTCGAGCGAGGAAGAGGCGCAGCCGTTCTACGTCAACGCGCCGTTCGGCATCACCTTGGCGCACAACGGCAACCTGACCAACTGGGAACAGCTCAAGAAGGAAATGTTCCAGAACGACCGCCGCCACATCAACACCGATTCCGATTCGGAAGTGCTGCTCAACGTGCTGGCCCACGAGATCCAGAAAGCCACCACCGGCATCTCGATCGACGCCGACACCATCTTCGAGGCCGTGACCGTGCTGCATCGCCGCGTGCGCGGCGGTTACGCCGCCGTGGCGCAGATCGCCGGCGTCGGCCTGCTGGCCTTCCGCGATCCGTTCGGCATCCGTCCGCTGTGCCTGGGCATCAACGAGACCGAGCAGGGCGCCGAGTACCTGATCGCCTCCGAGTCCGTGGCGCTGGAAGGCATGGGCTTCCGCTTCGTGCGCGACATCGCGCCGGGCGAGGCCGTCTTCATCGACGCCGACAAGCAGCTGCATTCGCGCCAGTGCGCCGACAATCCGTCGCTCAACCCTTGCGTGTTCGAGTTCGTCTACCTGGCCCGTCCGGATTCCGTCATCGACGGCGCCTCCGTGTACGCCACCCGCCTGAAGATGGGCGAGTACCTGGCCGAGAAGATCAAGCGCGAATTCAAGGATGGCGAGATCGACGTGGTCATGCCGATTCCCGATTCCTCGCGTCCCGCCGCGATCCAGCTGGCGCTGGCGCTGAACGTGGAATACCGCGAAGGCTTCATCAAGAACCGCTACATCGGCCGCACCTTCATCATGCCGGGCCAGGCCGCGCGCAAGAAGTCCGTGCGCCAGAAGCTCAACGCCATCGCTTCCGAGTTCAAGGACAAGGTCGTGCTGCTGGTGGACGACTCCATCGTGCGCGGCACCACCAGCCGCGAGATCGTGCAGATGGCGCGCGAAGCCGGCGCCAAGAAAGTGATCTTCGCTTCGGCGGCGCCGCCGGTGATCTTCCCGAACGTGTACGGCATCGACATGCCTACCCGCGACGAGCTGATCGCCTACGGCCGCAGCACCGAGGAAGTGTGCCGCGAGATCACGGCCGATCACCTGGTCTACCAGGACATCGACGCGTTGAAGCGCGCCATCTCCGACGTCAATCCGGCGTTGAAGAACTTCGAGGCGTCGTGCTTCGATGGCGTGTACGTCACCGGCGACATCTCCAAGGACTACCTGGACAAGCTTGAGTACGCGCGCCACCATCCGAAGGCCGCCGGCCCCGAGGACGCGGGCCGCTCGCAACTGAACCTGAATCTCGCGACCGCCGAAGGCTGATGTCGCGCCCGGTGCGGTTCACGCCGCACCGGGCTTTTTTTTTGAATACGCGAATATGAACGACAAGAAGAATTACGGCTTCACCACCACCATCCTGCACAACGATCGCCAAAAGGGCATCGAGCACGGTTCGCTGCACAAGCCCATCCACACCTCGGTCGCCTTCGGCTACGGCGACGCGCGCCAGCTGGCGTCTGTGTTCCAGGGCAAGGAGCCGGGCTTCCGCTACGGCCGCCAGGGCAACCCGACCATCTCCGCGCTGGAGGACAAGGTCAACAAGATGGAGCAGGGCGTCGGCACGATCTGCTTCGCCACCGGCATGGGCGCGATCGGCGCCGTGTTCCAGTCGCTGCTGCGCGCGGGCGACCATGTGGTGTCGTCGTCGTTCTTGTTCGGTAACACCAACAGCCTGTGGCAGACCACCATGGCGCAGGGCGTGGGCGTGTCCTTCGTCGACGCCACCGACGTCGCCAACGTGGCCGCCGCCGTCACCGACCAGACGCGGGTAGTGTTCGTCGAAACCATCGCCAACCCGCGCACGCAAGTGGCGGACCTGAAGCGCATCGGCCAGCTGTGCAAGGAACGCGGCATTCTCTACATCGTCGACAACACGATGACCACGCCATACCTGTTCCGCCCGAAAGCGGTGGGCGCCGGCCTGGTGGTCAACGCGCTGACCAAGTCGATCGGCGGCCACGGCAACGCGCTGGGCGGCAGCCTGACCGACACGGGCGTCTACGACTGGACCCGGTTCGCCAACATTTACGAGAACTACAAGAAAGCCGCGCCGCTGCAATGGGGCTTGGCGCAGATTCGCGCCAAGGGCCTGCGCGACTTCGGCGCCTCGCTGGCGCCGGAAGCGGCGCACCACATCGCCGTCGGCGCCGAGACGCTGGCGCTGCGCATGGAACGCACCAGCGCCAATGCGATGGCGCTGGCCCGCCTGCTGGAAAGCGACGAGCGCGTGGCCGCCGTCTACTATCCCGGCCTGGCCTCGCACCCGCAGCACGCGATCTCCGCCGAGCTGTTCCGCAGCTTCGGCTCCCTGTTGAGCTTTGAACTGAAGGATGGCATCGACTGCTTCGATTTCCTCAACCGCCTGAAGCTGGCGATTCCGGCCTCCAACCTGGGCGACACGCGCACGCTGATCATCCCGGTGGCGCACACGATCTTCTACGAGATGGGCGCCGAGCGCCGCGCCTCGATGGGCATCGCCGAGTCGCTGATACGGGTGTCGGTCGGCATCGAGGATACCGACGATCTGCTGGACGATTTCACCTGCGCACTGGAAGCTTGCTGAGCGCAGCCTCGAGTTGTGATAATCTAAGTTTTCAATTTTGCTAAGCGCGGAGGCGATATGAGAGCAGCATGGGTTCTGGCATTGACCGTGCTGTCGAGTAGCGCCTTCGCCGGCGACCAGGCCCGCCGCCAGGCGCGGCAAGCCGAAATCGAGTACTACACCAGCCGCTACGACGGCGCCGACATTGCGCTGGCCCGTTTCAACTGCAAACCGCCCAACATCCCGATGCGTCCGGCCACGGCCGGCGGACCGGCGCTGACGCAAGCGCTGGCCGCCTGGCACGACTGCTACGATCAATTCCTGGCCAACTACAACGCCGCGCTCCCGGTCGGCAAGAGCATCCCCGCCGACGTGGCCGACCTGATGACGGACGACGAGCTGGGCGCCGCGCAGACGCTGATGAGTCAGGTGTTCGTGCAGGTGGCGGACGAGGCCAAGCGCCAGGCCGACGCCGTCACCCTGGCGCAGAGCGCGTTGGAAGGCCGTCAAGGCGACCTGGCCCTGAGCGCGCGCGACCTGTCGCATCAGCCGGAGACCGCCGGCAAGCGCTAGCCCGTCGGCGAGGCGAGGCTTAGTGCCAGCTGCGCATCAGGCCGACCGCCAGGCCTTCCAGCGCGAACTCATCGGCTTCGGGATCGACCTTGATGATCTTGAAGTCCGGGTTCTCCGGCAGCAGCTCGACGGTGGAGCCGGTCTTGCGATAGCGCTTGACCGTGACATCGTTGCCGATGCGGGCGACGACGATCTGGCCGTTCTTGGCGCTGTCCACCTTCTTGACCGCCAGCAGGTCGCCGTCCATGATGCCGGCGTCGCGCATCGACTCGCCGCGCACCTTCAGCAGGTAGTCCGGCTTGGAGGAGAACATGGCCGGATCGACGCTGTAGCTGGTCTCCAGGTTTTCCTGGGCCAGGATGGGCGAGCCGGCGGCCACGCGGCCGATCAGCGGCAGCGACATCATCAGCGACACCGGCACCTTGGGCGTGGCCGGCTCGGCGTGCACGCCCAGCAGGCGGATGCCGCGCGAGGTGCCGGCGGCGATCTCGATCGCGCCCTTGCGCGCCAGCGCCTGCAAATGCTCCTCGGCCGCGTTGGCGGACTTGAAGCCCAGTTCATTGGCGATCTCGGCGCGCGTCGGCGGGAAGCCGGTGTTCTCGATGGCATCCTTGATCAGATTGAGAATTTGTTCCTGTCTTGCGGTGAGCTTGATCATAGAGTGCTTTGGGCCTGTGTATATAGACAGTCTGTATTTTTGTACAGTGCGAAGCGAAAAGCAAGGGAATTTGTTGCTTACCGCGAAATAAATTCATGTGGGGTCAAGTCTGACATTCGGACACGGGCTCCGCCGTAGCGCCCGCTACGGCAGAGCCCGTGTCCGAATGTCAGACTTGACCCCACCCGTGGGGGTGGATTTTTCGGCGGAATGCTGATATAGTCGCGGGCTTACCTCTTCCCACACCTGTCTTGACGCCAGGGTGGGCTATATTCACAGTCCTTAAGGGAGTTTGCATGCGTCACTATGAAATAGTATTTATCGTCCACCCGGACCAGAGCGAGCAAGTGCCCGCCATGATCGAGCGTTACAAAACCACCGTAACGACCCGCGGCGGCGCCGTGCACCGTGTTGAAGATTGGGGCCGTCGTCAGATGGCTTACTCGATCCAGAAACTGGCTAAAGCACACTACATCTGCCTGAACATCGAATGCGACAACGAGACCCTGGTCGAGCTGGAAACCGCCTTCAAATTCAATGATGCCGTGCTGCGTCACCTGACCGTCAAGATGAAGAAAGCGGAAACCGCTCCTTCGCCGATGATGAAGTCGGTACAACGTGAAGATGCAGCGAAATCGCATCGCACCGAAGCTCCAGCAGCCGCTGCTGCTCCTGCGGCCTAATTGTTACCGGGAACCGAGCTGAATCAGCTCCAGTTGATTGCCTTGATCGCCGAACGGGACGCCTTGCGCTACACCCCGGCCGGCATGCCGATCGTGAACGCTGTACTCCAGCACCGGTCGCAGCAAGTCGAGGCAGGCATCGCCCGATTGAGCGAGTTTGAAATTTCCGCGGTCGCCGCGGGCGAGATTTCAGGCCGCTTCAGTCAGGCGCCACTGGCAGGCATGTATCAGTTCACCGGTTTCCTGAACAAGAAGAATCGCAATAGCAAAAGCCTGGTGTTTCACATCATTGATTTTAGTGCTGTCCCAGACAGCTCAATTTAGATACAGGAGCCTAAAATGGCATTCGGTAAAAAGTTCGACAAAAACAAGCTCAAGCTGAAAGAAAAGCGCAAGCAACAAAACCCACTGTTCAAGCGTAAGAAGTTCTGCCGCTTCACCGCAGCAAACGTTGAACAAGTTGACTACAAAGACGTCGACACCCTGAAAGACTTCGTCCAGGAAAACGGCAAAATCATGCCAGCACGTCTGACCGGTACCAAGGCGCACTACCAGCGTCAAGTTGACACCGCAATCAAGCGCGCTCGCTACCTCGCGCTGCTGCCTTACACCGATCTGCACCACGCTTAATTGCGTCGTCTAGATAAGATCCTGGAGAAGAACTATGCAAATCATTCTGTTAGAAAAAGTCGTCAACCTGGGCAACCTGGGTGAAGTCGTTAAAGTCAAAGACGGTTACGCACGTAACTTCCTGATTCCGCAAAAAATGGCTCGCCGCGCTACCGCGTCCGCCGTTGCTGAATTCGAAGTCAAGCGCGCCGAACTGGAAAAAGCCGCTGCCGAGAAACTGGCTGCCGCTCAAGCCCAAGGCGAGAAACTGAACGGCATGACCGTGAACGTTTCGCAAAAAGCTGGCGTCGACGGCCGTCTGTTCGGCTCCGTCACCAACTTCGACATCGCTGAAGCCCTGTCGAAAGCTGGTTTCGCTGTTGAAAAAGCTGCCGTGCGTATGCCTACCGGTCCTCTGAAGACCGTTGGCGAGCACCCAGTCAGCGTCGCTCTGCACACCGACGTGGTGGTGGAAGTGACCGTTGCTGTCGTGGGCGAAGCTGCCTAATACTTTTTCAGGCGGAAACGTCTGATCAGTGTTGCAACACCTTTGAAAAAGCCGGGCTTGCCCGGCTTTTTTCTCGTCATAAATTTGTAATACGGCTCAAGCAAGCAGGTATAATTCGCGCCATGAACGCCCCCTCCGATCCGCAAGTCGATTCACTCCGCGTCCCGCCGCATTCCATCGAAGCAGAACAGTCCGTCATCGGCGGCCTGCTGCGCGATAATGCGGCGTTCGACCGCATTGCGGACATGATGCACCCCGAAGACTTCTACCGCTACGACCACCGCATCATCTACGAGCAGGTCGTCAAGATGATCAACGCGTCCAAGCCGGCCGACGTCATCACGGTGTTCGAGACCCTGACCCAGCTGGGCAAGGCGGAGGACGTGGGCGGCCTGGCCTACCTGAACGCGATGGCGCAAAACACGCCATCTGCCGCCAACATCCGCCGTTACGCCGAGATCGTGCGCGATCGCTCCATCCTGCGCCAACTGATCACCGTCGCCGACGAGATCTCCGGCCAGGCCTTCACGCCCCAGGGCAAGGAGGTCAAGCAGATGCTCGACGAGGCCGAGTCCAAGATCTTCGCCATCGCCGAGCAGGGCGCGCGCGGCGCGGCTGGCTGGATCCCGGTGCAGCCGCTGCTGACCCAGGTGGTCGAGCGCATCGACGAGCTGTACTCGCGCGAGTCCGGCTCCGAGATCACCGGCGTGCCGACCGGCTGGATCGACCTCGACCGCATGACCTCCGGCCTGCAGCCGGGCGACATGGTGGTGGTGGCCGGCCGTCCGTCGATGGGCAAGACCGCGTTCTCGATGAACATCGCCGAGAACGTCGCGGTGGAGGAGGGCCTGCCGGTGGCCGTGTTCTCGATGGAGATGGGCGGCGTGCAGCTGGCCATGCGTATGCTGGGCTCGGTCGGCCAGCTGGACCAGCACCGCCTGCGCACCGGCAAGCTGAACGACGAGGATTGGCCGCGCCTGACGCACGCCATCCAGAAAATGAACGACGCCCAGGTCTACATCGACGAGACCCCGGCGCTGAACCCGATCGAGATGCGCGCCCGCGCGCGCCGCCTGTCGCGCCAGTGCGGCAAGCTGGGCCTGATCGTGGTCGACTACCTGCAGCTGATGCAGGGCTCCACCCCGGGCGACAACCGCGCCTCGGAGATCTCCGAGATTTCCCGATCGCTGAAAGGCCTGGCCAAGGAGCTGCAGTGCCCGGTGATCGCGCTGTCGCAGCTGAACCGCTCGCTGGAGCAACGCCCCAACAAACGTCCCGTCATGTCCGACCTGCGCGAATCCGGCGCTATCGAGCAGGACGCGGACGTGATCATCTTCCTGTATCGCGACGAGGTCTACAACCCGGACTCGCCCGATAAGGGAACGGCCGAGATCATCATCGGTAAGCAGCGTAACGGCCCGATCGGCTCGGTGCGCCTGACCTGGATCGGCCAGTACACCAAGTTTGGCAACTACGTCGGTAACCTGGCGCTGTACCAGGGCGACTAATCTTTACGCCGTCCCTACCCGGGCGGCGATCTGCAGTAATTAATGGAACGGAGAATAAAATGTTTGGACGTTTGATGCCCACCGAGGGCAAATTTTTTGACCTGTTTAACCAACACGCCGATCTGTGCGTCAAAGGTGCAAAAGAAATGCTGGGCCTGATGTCCAATTTCGACGATCTGGAAAATCGCGTGCACGCGATCGAGAGCATCGAAAAGCAGGCCGACAAGATCACCTACGCCACCGTCGACCTGCTGCACAAGACCTTCATCACGCCGATCGACCGCGACGACATCCACAAGCTGATCACCCGCATGGACGACATCCTCGACCTGCTGGAAGACGCGGCCCAGACCGTCTCGCTGTACGACCTGCATTCGGTCACGCCGGAAGCCAAGCGCCTGGCCGAGCTGGTGCTGGCCTGCACCGAGAAGGTCCGCGACGCCGTGGCCCTGCTGCACAACATGGACAACTCGCGCCAGATCGTCGCCATCTGCGAAGAGATCGACCGCCTGGAATCGGACGCCGACCACGTGATGCGCGCCGCCATGTCCAAGCTGTTCCGCGACGAACCGGACGTGCGCAACCTGATCAAGATGAAGGCCATCTACGAGATCCTGGAAACCGTGACCGACCGTTGCGAAGATGTGGCCAACATCATCGAAGGCATCATCGTCGAAAACGCGTAACGCATAACTACAAAAAGAAACGTCCAATATGCATACCCTACAAATCAGCATCTACGTGCTGGGCGTCCTGATCGCCCTGGCGCTGGTGTTTGACTTCATGAACGGCTTCCACGACGCCGCCAACGCGATCGCGACCGTGGTGTCGACCGGCGTGCTCAAGCCGCAGACGGCGGTGGCCATGGCCGCGCTGTTCAACTTCACCGCCATCTTCGTGGTCGGCCTGCACGTGGCGTCCACGGTGGGCAAGGGCACCATCGATCCCGGCATCGTCGACCAGTACGTGATCTTCGGCGCGCTGGTCGGCGCCATCGCGTGGAACCTGTTCACCTGGTACTACGGCATCCCCTCGTCGTCCTCGCACGCGCTGATCGGCGGCCTGGTCGGCGCCGCGGTGGCCAAGTCCGGCACCGGCGCGCTGGTCGGCGGCGGCCTGCTCAAGACGGTGCAGTGGATCATCCTGTCGCCGCTGATGGGCTTTGTGTTCGGCTCCATCATCATGCTGATCGTGTCGTGGATCTTCGTGCGCTCGACGCCGCGCCGGGTCGACAAATGGTTCCGCCGTTTGCAGCTGGTGTCGGCCGCGTCGTACAGCCTGGGCCACGGCGGCAACGACGCGCAAAAGACCATCGGCATCATCTGGATGCTGCTGATCGCGGTAGGCCAGGTGCCGGCCGGCGACGCCTCGCCGCCGCTGTGGGTGGTGATCTCGTGCTACACGGCGATCTCGTTCGGCACGCTGTTCGGCGGCTGGCGCATCGTCAAGACCATGGGCCAGAAGATCACCAAGCTCAAACCGGTGGGCGGCTTCTGCGCCGAGACCGGCGGCGCGCTGACCTTGCTGATCGCCTCGCACTTCGGCGTGCCGGTCTCGACCACGCACACCATCACCGGTGCGATCGTCGGCGTCGGCTCGGCGCAGAAGATGTCGGCGGTGCGCTGGGGCGTGGCGGGCAACATCGTGTGGGCCTGGGTGTTCACCATCCCGGCCTCGGCCTTCGTCGCCGCGCTGGCCTGGTGGGTCGGTCACCACATCATGTAAAAACCAAGGGAGCTGCGGCTCCCTTTTTTAATTGCTGTTTGCCGGGCGAATGCGAAGTTCGTCGCCGATACGCTGGATATCCAAATCAATATCCGTTCTGTCGTAAGCGATTTCCGACGGGATTTTCACCGCCTGCGAATCGCCGTTCTTGAATGCCTTGGTTTTATGGTGGCGCAAACGCCAAAGATTGCTTTCGCATCGAGGCATCGGCACGGGATAGTGCTCCATCGGTGGAAGCCCCAGGTTTTCATAGGCTTTGCGCATGATGTCTTGCTGTGCTGCCTCCGGTAGGTCAGGGGGCAATACGACGACGGTCTTTTTGCCCCCTTTTTTACTCTTCACGACGTAGGTATAGTCGTCTTCCGGTTTTCTCTGGAAATAACGATCTCGGATAAAAGTGGCCGTGATGCCGACAATTACTGAGGCCGTCATTCCGATGCCTATCAATGTAAGGCCTTCTCTAAGTGATTCCCAGTTCATTATTTGCCTCCTCGAATGAAGTCTGCTAAGACGGCACATATCCAAAGTATAAAACCAATCAAGAGCGACGTTCGCACGCCATCCAGCTTCGGAAAGTAGGGACTGCCGTGGTTGATGCTGAGATAAAGGCTCGTGGCCCAAGCAGCCAGACCAAGCCAGAGAAGGATGTTGATGCGCTGAGCCCAATGTTCGGCGGCTGTATCAATCAATCCGAAGTTCGCGGCCGGCGAAGACTGTTCTTTCGCCAATAACTTCGCGCGCGTAAGTGGGAGCAGCATTCCAAGGGCCGTGCCGCCGACAGTTGGGCCGATAAATGCGACGGCATCAGGATTGCCAGAACTGGCTCTCAGTAAAAACTCCAGCACTGCCATCAGCCACGGAAACAGCCACGTTAGAATTCTGAGTTCCATATCGCCCCGCCGAAGTGAAGGGGTAATTTATGCCCCTTTACGTGACGGCGAGTTGATCTGGATTGCGTTAGAATCGCAAATCCTCTTGATGGGCGTGACATGCAGAAAATCGATTTTGCGCAGTTAATGTTGTTGGCGCGGACCTCTGCCGATGTGGCCGTGCCGTGTAGTTGCAATACCGTTTCGCTGGCGGCGTGGCAGCGCTTGCCGGCCACGTTGGAGCTCGACCGCTTCGAGGAGGTCGGCACGCTGATGGACGATCCATACGACGAGCCCACCTTCGCCGAATACCATCCGCATGGCACGCGCTACGAAAGCGACGACGCGCCCATCTCGCCGCGCCACCATCCATGCAACCTGAGCCAGGTTGCGCGCTGCCTGAACTGCGGCCGCCACTACCTGCGCTACAACGAGGCGGGCGGCTACTTCACCGAGCTGCGCATCCGCGCACTGCAGCCTCAGCTACTGGTCGACGCCGCCCTGTAGGCCCAGCATGCGCGCCGCCATCGCGCGCGCCAGCACGGACGGTTCGGGCACGGCGACCGGCAAATCCGTGAACGCCTCGTCGATCGCCAGATTCGCCAGACCGTGCGCCAGGCTCCATCCGGTCAGCGCCAGTTCCGGTCCGCGCGCCGCGTCGATCCAGATGGCCTAGCCATGGACATGCGGCAGCCACATCGCCATGCTGGCGCCGAAGATGCCCACGCCCATCGCCAGCGTCAGCAGCGCCAGGCCGGCCGCCACGGCCAGCTTGCGGCGGGCGCCGCCGGCGTCGCGGGCGCGCAGGTAGAGTTCCAGCAGCGCCAGCGGCAGCAGCGATTCGCCGAACACCAGCACGTTGAGCGCCGGCCCGGTGAAGGTCTTGGGATCGAAGCCCACCGGGCCGCCGTTGACCAGTATCCAGAACAGCAGTCCCACACGGAAGAACCAGCTGCCGCTGACCACCAGGAACAGCCGCAGCGCCCAGCGCCGGTGCACATCCAGCCGGCGCGCCATCGCATGACGCACCGCGACGAAGGCGCACAGCATGATCAGCACGCCGTTCAGCGTGGTGCCCCAATGCTGGGTCATGTCGCCGGCCGCGTTGCGGGTCCAGATCATGTAGATGCCGGCGAGGGCGGTGACGACCGCCACCGCCACGTAGACGCGGCCGCTCCAGCGGTGCAACGCGGGGTATCGGGCGCGCAGCGCCGGAATCAGCTGCAGCGGTCCGGCCAGCGTGACGAAGGCGGCGATCGCCAGGTGCGCGGCCAGCGCCGCGTTGCCGGCGCGGTCGCCGGGAACGTAGCCGACCGGCAGCACCTTGTTCCAGCGCAGCCAGTCGCCCGCCGCGACCGCGCCGCCGTAGAATGACACGATATACGCCACGAAGATCGCCTGGCCGGCGACCATCACCGCGAACCAGAACGCGGCGGCGGCCCTCAGCGCCTGGCCGGCGCGCATGCGCATCGACGGTGCGCGGGGCAGGGCGCCGTTCATCAACAAGGTATCGGACATCGGACTCCTCCATGGTTGTGGGACGCCGCACGCCGGCGCCGCATCGGGAATATGGCCGCGCACCCCGCCGCGCGCCAGCCCGATCCGACGAACGACGGCTTTTTCGGGCCGAAGCACGGCCGGCGCCGACGAACGGCGGCAGCGCCGCGCGGCTGAAAATTAGCCGCCATCGCGCCACGATTCCTCACCAAACCGTGGCTATAATCGCTGCATGTCTACTACTTTGACCGCCGCGCCGCCGCGCGGTTTCGCCTTGCTGCTGGGCTGGCGCCGTCTGCGCTTCACGCTGTGCGCCTCCTTCGTGATCGGCTTCCCGATGGCCCTCGGCTGGCATTCGGGCTTCCTGTCGCTGATGGTGCGCGCCGTGATGCTGGGCCTGTTGGCGATGCTGATGTTCGGCTTGTTCGAGCAATGGCCGCGCCGCCTGCCGTCGTGGCTGGCCCGCTGGGCCCTGCAGGTGATGGGCGTGGCGGTCGTCATGCCGGCCGCCGTGTGCGCGATCTATGTGTGGTCGACCGCGCCCGGCGCGCCCGCGTTCTGGCAGGACTCCGAACGCCTGAGCGGCTTCTGGATGCTCACCGTCGCCGGCATGCTGCTGGCGCCGTGGATGGCGCTGGGCGCGCTGGTGCGGCAGAAGGATGCGCTGGCCCGCCACCAGGCGCTGAGCTTCGAACTGCAACGCAGCGAGCTGGAACGCCAGGCGCTGGACGCCCGCCTGCGCCTGCTGCAGGCGCAGGTCGAGCCGCACTTCCTGTTCAACACGCTGGCCAATGTGCGCGAGCTGGTCGATTCCGGTTCGCCGCAGGCCTCGCCCGTGCTGGGCAGCCTGATCGCCTACCTGCGGGCGGCCGTGCCGCGCCTGCACGAAGCCACCACCACGATGGAACAGGAGCTGCAACTGGTGCGCGCCTACCTCGAGCTGATGCACATGCGCATGCCCGACCGCCTGCGCTTCACCCTGTCCGCCGACGACGCGGCACTCGCGTTGCCCTGTCCGCCGACCACGCTGCTGACGCTGGTGGAAAACGCGATCCGCCACGGCATCGACCCCAGCGAGGAGGGCGGCCGCATCGACGTCGGCGTGCGCCTGCGCGACGGCCGCTGCCACGCGCAGGTGGTCGACACCGGCGTCGGCCTGCAGGCGGCCGGCAACGGCCTGGGCACCGGCCTGGCGACGCTGTGCGAGCGCCTGCTGCTGGTATTCGGCGCCGGCGCCTCCCTGCGCCTGAGTGCGGTGCAACCGCACGGCGTGTGCGCCGAGCTGGACCTCCCCGCGCCGGAGGGCAGGCCATGACGGCCCGCGCCCCGACCGCGCTGATCGCCGACGACGAGCCGCTGCTGCGCCAGTCGCTCACGCGCATGCTGGCGCAAGCGTGGCCCGCGCTGAACGTGGTGGCGCAGGCGCGCAACGGCCGCGAGGCGGTCGAGCAGTTCGAGGCGCTGCGGCCCGACATCTGTTTTCTCGACGTCCACATGCCGGGCCTGTCCGGCGTCGACGCGGCGATGCGGATCGGCGGGCGCGCGCACCTGGTGTTCGTCACCGCCTACACCGAGTACGCGGTGCAGGCCTTCGAACAGGGCGCGCTCGACTACCTGGTCAAGCCGGTGGAGGCGGCGCGGCTGGCGGACACGGTGGCCCGCCTGCAGCGCCGCCACGGCGCGCCGGCGCCGGACATGGCGCGGCTGCTGGAACAGTTGTCGGCGCGGCTGGCCACCAGGCCGGAGGCGCCGCCGCCGTTGCGCTGGATACGCGCCCAGGTCGGGCAGGCGCTGTGCATGATCGCCGTCGACGAGATCGATTTCCTGCGCGCCGACGACAAGTACACGCTGGTGGCCTGGCGCGGCGACCAGGGCCAGCCGGCCGAGGCCCTGATCCGCACGCCGCTGAAGGAACTGCTGGCGCAGCTGGACGCCCAGCATTTCGCCCAGGTGCACCGCTCGGTGGTGGTCAACCTGGGCGCGGTCAGCCGTGTGATCCGTGGCGAAAATGAAACCGCCCAGATCCACCTGAAACATCGCCGGGACGTGCTGGCGGTCAGCCGCAGCTACCTGCACCTGTTCCGGCAGATGTGAGACGGCAGGCTGGCGAGCGTATCCGCAGATGCTACAATGGATTGCAGGCTGCAAGGCCCGCGACCACGGCGGAGGGAGCATGACAGATAGATCGCCGGCAGCAAGCTTGCCACTGTTGCCATTGATGGCGGCGGACCGGCAGTCGCGCAGGCGCGCCCTGGCGTTGACGTTGATGTCGGCGTTGGTCTTTTGCGCACTGTTGCCCTATACCCAGGTGCCATTGGCGCCGCTGGCCGCCTTCATCCCCATCTACGAATCGAGCCTGCTGCTCAACGACCTGATCACCGCCGCGATGCTGTTCGGGCATTTCAGCGTGCTGCGCTCCAGATCGCTGCTGGTGCTGGCCGGCGGCTACCTGTTCACCGCGCTGCTGACCGTGCCGCACATGCTGACCTTCCCCGGCACATTTTCGTCGGCCGGCCTGCTGGGCGGCCACAGCCAGGCCACCGCCTGGCTGTACGTGTTCTGGCACGCCAGCTTCCCCGTGTGCGTGATGGCCCACGCGCTGCTGGGCCATCGCGAGCGGCGGCGTCCGCATGCCCAGGCGCTGCCGGGACGCGCGGCGCTGTGGGCGATCGTCGCCGCGCTGCTGGCCGCCGGCGCCTTCACCGCATTGGCCACGGCGGGCCACGAACTGCTGCCGCCTATCCTGGAGGGCGGCCGCTACACGCCGGCCGGGCGCGTCGCGCTCGGGGGCACCTGGGCCTGCAGCCTGGCCGCGCTGGCCGTGCTGTGGCGCTACTCCAGCCGCTCGCTGCTGGACATGTGGCTGGGCGTGGTGATGGCGGCCTGGCTGTGCGACATCGGCCTGTCGGCCGTGCTCAACGCCGGCCGCTACGACGTCGGCTGGTACGCCGGCCGCATCTACGGCCTGCTGGCGGCCAGCTGCGTGCTGATCGTGCTTCTGTTGGAGAGCAACAAGCTGTTCGCCCGCCTGGTGGTGTCGCACGAGCACGCGCTGCAGCGCGGCGCCGACCTGCACAGCCTGAACCTGCAGAACGAGCAGCGCGCCATGCAGTACGCGAACGCGCTGGAGGAACTGCATTTCAAGGAAGAGGAAATCCGCGCGGTGGTGCACAACATCGCCGACTGCGTGCTCACCACCGACGCCGCCGGCGTGGTGCGCAGCGCCAATCCCGCGCTGGCCAAGGTGTTCGGCTACACCTCGGCGGACGTGGTGGGGCGGCACATCTCGCTGCTGATCCCGGAGCTGGCGGCCGACAGCGAGCGCGCCTTCATCCGCGACGGCGAGGTCGGCGGCCTGCACCGCGACGGCCGCCAGTTGCCGCTGGAACTGGCGATGAACGATTTCGAGATGCACGGCGCGCGCCGCTCGGTGGTGGTGCTGGCCGACATCAGCGAGCGCAAGCAGTTCGTGGCCGAGCTGCGGCGCGCGCAGGTCAAGGCCGAGCAGGCCAACCAGGCCAAGTCGACCTTCCTGGCCAACATGAGCCACGAGCTGCGCACGCCGCTCAACGCCATCCTCGGCTTCGCGCAGATCCTGCTGTCGGACAAGATGCCGGTGACGCCGGAGAAGCGCCGCGAATTCACCCAGCACATCCTCACCGCCGGCAAGCACCTGCTGGTGCTGATCAACGAGGTGCTGGACCTGGCCAAGGTCGAGTCGGGCACGTTGTCGCTGTCGCTGGAGCCGGTCGAGCTGCAGGGCATGATGGTCGCCTGCCAGCAGATGATCGGCCCGCTGGCCGACAGCCGCGAACTGCGCTTGCGCTTCGTGGCCGACCCCGGCATGTACGTGCAGGCCGACCACACGCGGCTCAAGCAGGTGCTGTTGAACCTGCTGACCAACGCCGTCAAGTACAACCGCAAGGGCGGGCTGGTCAGCGTGACCTGCATCGCGCTCTCGCCCGAGCGCACGCAGATCGCGATCCAGGACGGCGGCGAAGGCCTGACCCAGGCCCAGCTGGGCCAGCTGTTCCAGCCCTTCAACCGGCTGGGGCGCGAGGCGCTCAGCGAGGAGGGCACCGGCATCGGCCTGGTGATGACGCGGCGCTTGGTGGAAATGATGGGCGGCACCATCGGCGTGAGCAGCACGGTGGGCGTGGGCAGCATGTTCTGGATCGAACTGAACGCGGCGGCGCGCCCCGGGCTGCCCGCGTTCGGCCCGCCGGAGCCGGCCGGGCCGGCGCTGGCCGCGCAGGACGGGCCGCGCACGCTGCTGTATGTGGAGGACAACCCCGCCAACCTCACGCTGGTCCGGGAGCTGGTCGGCCTGCGCGGCGGCCTCGCGCTGCTGAGCGCCAGCGAGGCGGCCACCGGCCTGCGGCTGGCGCGCGAGCGGCGGCCGGACGCGATCCTGATGGACATCAACCTGCCCGGCATGAGCGGCAACGAAGCCATGGCCCTGCTGCGCGCCGATCCCGCCACGCGCGGCATCCCGGTCATCGCGCTGTCGGCCAACGCCATGCCGCAGGACGTCGCGCGCAGCCGGCAGGAGGGCTTCCTGTGCTATCTGACCAAGCCGCTGAGCCTGGACGAGTTCAACGCCGCGCTGGACACGGCGCTGCGCAGCACGGCGCCGCAGGCGGCCTTCCCCGGCGGCGAACCGGTTTGACGCGGCGCCGGCGCCGATGCGGGCCGGGCCGTCGCAAATAGGCTATCATGCCGCCTCTTTACCCGTTCGATCGTCTTTCCCATGATAGTCCCCCGCAGCAAGCATTTCTCACCGCGCCGGAGCAAGCTGGAAGCGCTGGTCAACGTCGTCCTGATGGGCGGCGTGGTGAGCGCGCTGAGCTACCATTGCCGGCTGCACGGCCGCCTGGGCGTAACCCGCCACGCGCTCGCGCTGCCGGCCGCCAAGCGTCTGGCGCGCCCGCTCAAGATCGCGTTTGCTTCCGACTTCCACGCCGGCCCGCCGACCCATGCCGGCATCTTCCGCGACCTGTTCGAGCGCATCGCCGCCGAGCAGCCGGATGTGCTGCTGATGGGCGGCGACTACGTGTCCGGCCCGGCCGCCAACGCCGAGGCGTTGTGTCCGGCGCTGGCGGCGTGCCGGCCGCCGCTGGGCAAGTTCGCCGTGCTGGGCAACCACGACCTGTCCACCGACGACGGCGACATCTGCCGCCGCTTCGAGGCGGCCGGCGTGCGGATGCTGGTCAACCGCGCGCTGGCGCTGCCGGCGCCGTTCGGCAACGTCGCCATCTGCGGCATGGACGATCCCTGGACCGGCGAACCCGACGGCGCCGCCACCTTCGCCGGCGCCGACGCCGACCAGGTGCGCGTGCTGCTGATGCACGCGCCGGACGGCCTGCTGTACCTGGATGGCCGGGGCTACGACCTGGCCTTCGCCGGCCACACGCACGGCGGCCAGATCGCGCTGCCCGGCGGCACGCCGCTGGTGCTGCCGGCCGGCCCGCTGTCGCGTCCCTATCACTATGGACGTTTCCCGGTGCGCGGCAACGGCGACCTGATCGTCAGTCGCGGCGTGGGTTGCAGCCGCATTCCGGTGCGCATCAACGCCGATCCGGAACTGGTGATCTGTACTGTGCAATAATCTGCACACCATGCATACCGACATCCAACTCCAGACCGAAGACCCCACCGCCCGCGACTCCCTGTTGTTGATGGAGGAGTTGTCGACCGCGCTGGAGGCGATCACCGGCGACAGCGGCAACGCCTCGTTCGACATCGAAGACGTGTGCGGCCCGGCGGGCTGCTTCGTGGTGGCGCGCGACGGCGCCGGCGTGGCGCTGGGCTGCGGCGCGCTGCGGCCGCTGGAACCTGGCGTGGCCGAGATCAAGCGCATGTACGCGCGCCACGGCACCAGCGGCGTCGGCAGCGCCGTGCTGCGCTTCCTGGAAGAGCAGGCGCAGGCGCTGGGCTACCAGGCCCTGTGGCTGGAGACGCGCCTGGTCAACCGCCGCGCCGTCGACTTCTACGAAGCGCGCGGCTACCAGCGCATCGCCAACTACGGCAAATACATCGGCAACCCGCTGGCCGTCTGCTTCGAAAAGCAATTGCCCTCGGTTTGATCGGGTTGCATCTTTGACGCATCCCAAGCTGCCCGAACGGCTGCCGCGCAAAATAGCCTTTCCTATCAATGGAGGTCAAGATGGCAACCGACATATATGTGCAGATCGAAGGAATCAAGGGCGAGTCCGCCGACAGCCAGCACCAAGGGTGGATTGAGGCCGTCCATGTTGAATGGGCTGTGATTCAGCCCAGAAGCGCCACGGCCTCGACGGCGGGTGGCCACACCGCCGAGCGTGCCGAATTCGAGGAGCTGACGTTCATCAAGCACGCCGACCTATCCTCGCCTATCCTGATGCAAACCTGCTCGATGGGCAGAACGCTTCCCAAAGCCTTGCTCAAATTTATGCGAGCGGACGGGCAGGGGGAGCGGGTCAAGTATTTCGAGGTCGAGCTCACGAACGTGCTGCTCGCCCACGTCAGATCGACCATTCAGCCAGGCCACATCCTTGCCGAGAGCGTGGGGCTGAAGTTCTCCAGAGCCAAATGGAAATATACGCAGCAGAAGATTGGCGGCGGAACTGGTGGCAATACCGCAGGCGGATGGGATCTCGCATCGAACAGAATCTCAATTTGACCAATTCGATACAGCGTCTGGAGGACATCATGCACATGAGTAGCGTTGCCAGGCTTCGTTTGATGAATCGTGAAATGAAAATGGTCCGTTACTACGGCGACCTGGGACCAGGTAAGTGCTCACAGAGCTTTCGAACTGATTAATGATGGCGAGCTGGCGAATGCAGCAGATGAAATTTCGAGCCATACCACGGCATCTGTGAAAAAAAAGAAAAGGAACGTTGCCAAGGTTCTACCCGGTTTGGTCGCCCGGAGGAGGGAGGAAAGTGCTCCATTCAAAAGCGATGCGAAACGCTAAATGGTCGCGATCAAAATGAATTGTTTTCTGTGTCAGCGCGTTTTGATCGCGCTGTCGCTTTCCCTTTATTTCCCGCCGATAGGCGCCCAGCCTGCTGAACCGGATGCGGATATCTTGGGCAAGTGGCGAATCGTAAAGGATGTTAGCCCGACAGGCGCAACCTCCAGCCTTTCCGAACGTGATGTGAGACGATTGATAGGCCAGCCCCTGAGTGTGAGTGCTGAGCTGTTCGAGTTCAACAATCACCAATGCGCCCAGCCTGGCTATCGGCGCAATGTTGAGGATACCGTTGATTATTTCTATCGCGAGTGGCGAGTAAACTCCGATGAAATGCCCATCGGAGCGCGTGTCACGGTCGTGGAGAACCGGTGCGGGAACAACGTGCTTTATCCGACAAACAAGGACCACCTGATTGTGTCCGAGGACGGTTTCTTTTTCGAGGCTGTTCGGGTTGGGAGCAACGCGGCTGCGACACCTGAATCAACAAGCACATCCGAAAGAAAAGGGGCGAATGCCGATATCTTCGGCACATGGACAATCGACGGCGCCGACTGGCAAGGCTCGGGAAAAGACAGCGAGGCGACGAAGAAGAGCAGGGCGGCCATTTACATGGGGATGCCGGTCTACATCAGTGCCAGGCGGTTTTTTTTCAATGAAAACCAATGCAAAAATCCGACGTATAAGCGTAGCCGCCAACAGAAAACGGTCTACTTCCACGGCGACTGGCGTGCGGCCAAGGGGCGGCTTCCCTTTTTGCAAAACATGCTGACTGTAGTCGAAACGAACTGCGGCACCATCTATCCCATCAACAGAAAACTGATCCTGATCGAGGATAGGAACGGCATGTTCTTTTCCGCTGTGCCTCTTTTGCAAGATGAACGTGATAACACGCGCGGCTTAAGCGCACGTTAGCTGTCGGCATGGTCTTACATGCGGATGGCGGGTGCGCCGCTTCCGCGCCGGCGTGAAGTTTGTCATCATGTTGCTCGTTTCATAAAAAGGAGATGGCCGATTATGCGTATCATCGATCAGCGCTACCTTGCCAGCGGCAACCGTTATTCCTCCCAACCCTGCCTGCTCGGCATTCTCGAACTGGACCGCGAGCCGCCCACGCCGGCCGCCATGAAGGCGCTGGAGCGCCGTTTGCTGGCGGCCCTGCCGGGCCTGCGGCGCCAGCGCGGCCTGGTGGGCAAGCGCTGCGACGACCTGCCGCCGCTGGTGCCGCTGGTGCAGCAGGTGGCGCTGGAATTGCGCCGGCTGGCCTGCAACGAGGTGACGCTGGGATTCGTCGGCGTGGTGCCGCGCATGCGCGACCGCTACCGCCTGGTGCTGCCGTATTCGGCCAGGGGCGCCGCCGCGCCGGCGCTGTCGATGGCTACCCAGCTGGTGGACGCGCTGCTGGCCGGCCGCTCGTTCAACCTGAAGGCCGGCCTGTCGCGCCTGCGCGCGCTGGCCGACCGCCGCGCCGTCCCGCGCAATGGCAAGCGTGCCTACTTGATGCAGACCGCCCGCACCATCTTGATGTCGGTGATGCCCAGCAGGACTTTCTCGATGCCGTCCATCTTCAATGTCAGCATGCCGTCCTCCAGCGCGGCCGCCAGCAGCTGAGCGACGCGCGCATGCTCCTGTAGCAGCTTCTTGACCTTGTCGGTGCCGATCATCAGCTCGTGCAGGCCGACGCGTCCCTTGTAGCCCTTGTTGCACTCGTCGCAGCCGATGGCGCGGTACAGCGTGAACTTACCGTCCTTGGCGTAGCGCTGGCGCCAGCCCGCCAGCACGGCGGCGCGGCCGGCGGCGGCATCTTTGCGGAAACTCTCCGTGCTCTGCAGCTCTTCGCAGAACTCCGTCAGCAGCAGGTTCAGTTCCTCCTCGCTCGGCTGGTAGGCCTGCTTGCACTTGCCGCACAGGCGCTTGGCCAGCCGCTGCGCCAGGATGCCCAGCAGCGCGTCGGCGAAGTTGAACGGGTCCATGCCCATGTCCAGCAGCCGCACGATCGATTCCGGCGCGCTGTTGGTGTGCAGCGTGGCGAACACCAGGTGGCCCGTCAATGAGGCTTCGATGCCCATGCCGACGGTTTCCTTGTCGCGCATCTCGCCGACCATGATGATGTCCGGGTCGGCGCGCAGGAAGGCGCGCATCACGGTCGCGAAGTCCAGCCCGGCCTTGCGGTTGACCTGCACCTGGCGCAGGCCCTTCTGCGTGATCTCGACCGGGTCCTCGGCGGTCCAGATCTTGGTGTCCGGCGTGTTCAGGTAGTTCAGCACCGAGTGCAGCGTGGTGGTCTTGCCGGAGCCGGTCGGGCCGCAGACGAAAAACAGGCCATACGGTTTCTCGATGGTGGCGCGCAGGCGCTCCAGGTTGAACGGCAACACGCCCAGCTTGTCGAGCGGGATGGGCTCGCCGGCCGCCAGGATGCGCATCACGATGTCCTCGACGCCGCCGGCCGAGGGGATGGTCGCCACCCGCAGTTCGATGTCCAGCGGGCCGTATTTCTTGAACTTGATCTTGCCGTCCTGCGGCTTGCGCCGCTCGGAGATGTCGAGGTCGCACATGATCTTCACGCGCGCCACCAGCGCGCTGCGGTAGGCGGCCGGGATCTCGATGTAGGGCACCAGCGTGCCGTCCTTGCGGAAGCGGATGCCGGTCTTGCCCTTGCCCGGCAGCGGCTCGATGTGGATGTCCGACACGCCCTGGCGGTAGGCGTCGACGATGATCTTGTTGAGCAGCTTGACCAGCTCGTTCTCGACCGCCTCCGACACCTCGGCCGAACCGCCCTCGGCGTCGCCGTCGTCGTCGTCCATGCCCGACAGCAGATCGCCGACGCTGCCGTTGTCGCCGGCCGCGCCGAAGAAGTGCTCGATCATCTGCCGGAACTCGCGGCTGCTGGTCACGCGGAACACCGGCTTGGCCTTGGGGAAGATCTGGTTGACGATGTGGGTGTTGGCCACGCGCTCAGGATCCAGCGCCACCACCAGCATGCCGTCCTTGCCATCCTCCAGCGGCATCCAGCCCGATTCCTCGATGTACTGGCGCTTGAGGTTGCGCAGCAGTTCCACCGGCTTGAGGCGGTCCGGCCGGAAGTGCTCGTACGGCACGCCGAAGTGCCGCTCCAGCGAGGCGCCGATGGCCGCCGGCTTGACCTGGAATTCGTCGATCAGCACCTCCTCGACATCGACATCCTTCTTGCGCGCGGCGCGCGTGGCCAGCTCCAGCTCGGGCGCGGACAGCACCGCGTCGGTCACCAGCCCGTCATATTTGGTCCTTACCATTTGTGGCGGCTTCATGCGCTGGCTGAAGGCCACCGACAGCGTCTCGCACAACTCCTTCACGCCGGCCTCGGCGATGGCGGAGAAGGGCGCGCGGTCGCGGTTGTTGATGAACTGGACCACGCCCAGCAGCTCGCGCGACTGCACCGCGATCAGCGGTGCCACCAGCATCTGCCTGGTGCGGTAGCCGGTGCGCTGGTCCACGCCCTGCTGGAAGCGCAGCTCCGGCGAGTAGCGCGCCAGCTCGGCCTGGTCGTAGACGTCGGCGATGTTGACGGTCTTGCGGGTCAGCGCGACGTAGCCGGCGATGGAGGCGGGCGTGACCGCCAGCTTGAGGTCGCGGAACGAGGTCAGCCCGGTCTTGACCTTGGAGACGATGTAGTCCTTTTCATGGTCCATCGCGTACAGCGTGAAGCGGTCGCAGTTGAACAGGTCGCAGAACTCCATGCCCAGGTCGAGCATGATCTCGTCGAGGTTGCTGGTGGCGTGGATCTTGGTGGTGACCGTTTGCAGCTTCTGGAAGAACGCCAGCCTGAGGTCGACATCGCTGGGGTGTGGACTGGGGAGGCCGGCGTCGTTCATGATGCCCTCGCTAGGTCAGATGGACTTCCATGCCTTCGTAAGCGAGGAAGACTTTCAGGTCGCCCAGCAGCGGCGCGTGGCGCGCCATCACCTCGGCGAACACGGCTTCGAGTTCGTCGTCGCTGCGGGTCGGTTCATGATGGGTGCAGTATAGCGCTTTGGCGCCGGTGCGCAGCGCCAGCGAGAACGCCGAGTCGAAGGTGCCGTGGCCCCAGCCCTGCTTGGCCGGATATTCCTCGCGGGTGTAGGAGCAGTCGACGATCAGCGCGTCGACCCCTTGCACGGTGGCGTCGATGGCGGCGTTGCGCTCTTCCATCCATTGCTGGTAGGCGTCGTGCTCCGGGTGGCCGGGCGGGTGGATGTTGTAGTGCGGCTCGTGGTCGCCGGTGAAGAACACCGACTTGCCGTTGCATTCGATACGATAGCCGAGGTCGGTCACCGGATGGTTCATCACCACGTTGTGCACGGTGGCGTCGCCCACCGCGATGGGCTCGCCGACGGTGAGCGTGCGGTATTCGATGGTGGCGTCCATCTGCGTTTCGCTGACCGGGAAATAACTGTTTTGCAGCTGCACGCCCATCACGTGTTCGATGCCGTTGCCGGTCACCGGGTCGGTCACGCCGTGCAGGCGCACGCGGCTGTCGCGCACGAACAGCGGCGTGAAGAAGGGCAGGCCGTGGATGTGGTCCCAGTGGCTGTGGGTGATGAAGATGTTGGCGTGGATCGGCGTGGTCTTGTTCTGCAACAGCGATTGCGCCAGCGAAAAAATGCCGGTGCCGCCGTCGATGACGATCAGGGTGTTGTCATCGGTGCGTACCTCGATACACGTGGTGTTGCCGCCGTAGCGCGCGGTGCGCGGTCCGGGGGAGGGAATGGAACCGCGCACTCCCCAAAAAATAAATTTCATGCTCATCCCTGTTTTTTAGCTCGATACGCCAATTGATGATAACTTTTTTTCCCTGCAACAGGGAAAAACCCGACACTGCCCATGGTAATTTTGTCGTGCCGAGCATTTGTTGATGTACAACAGCTTGCGCTGAGGCTACACTTCTTCAGTGCGCTTGACGCCAGTCCATTCAACCGCTAGTGAAAAAGCAACCATGCAAGAGTTGAATCAAACCCAGATCGCACAGCGGCTCGACCAGTTGACCGAGCTGAGCGTCCAGCTGGGCAGCAGCCACGACACCGATACGCTGTTGGAGCGCATCCTGATCGTCGCCAAGAGCATGACCAACGCCGACGGCGGCACCTTGTACCGCCCCAGCGAGGACAAGCGTCACCTCGATTTCGCCATCCTGATCAACGACACCTTGCAGACCCACCAGGGCGGCGTCAGCGGCCAGCCGATCTCGGCGCCGGGCGTGCCGCTGTTCGACGACAACGGCGAGAAGAACCTGGCCTCGGTGGCGGCCTACGCGGCGCACTTCGGCCTGTCGGTCAACATCGAGGACGTGTACAAGGCCGACGTGTTCAACTTTTCCGGCATGGTCAAGTTCGACCAGCTGCGCCACTACCATTCGCAATCGTTCCTGACGGTGCCGATGAGCGACCACGAGGGCGAGCTGGTCGGCGTGCTGCAACTGATCAACGCCAAGGACAAGGATACCGGCGCCATCCGCGCCTTCACCCAGACCGACCAGCGCTTCATCGAGGCGCTGGCGGCGCAGGGCGCGGTGGCGCTGACGCACCAGCGGCTGATCGCCCAGTTGGAAGAGCTGCTGGAAGCCCTGGTCAACCTGATCAACATCGGCATCGATGAAAAATCGCCGTACACCGGCCGCCACTGCCAGTTCGTGCCGGAACTGACGATGATGCTGGCCGAGGCCGTGCACAACACCGAGTCCGGCCCGATGGCCGAGTTCCGCATGACCGACGCCGACCGCAAGGAACTGTGGCTGGCCGGCCTGCTGCACGATTGCGGCAAGATCACCACGCCGGTGCACGTGGTCGACAAGGCCACCAAGCTGGAAACCATCTTCGACCGCATCGCGCTGATCGACACCCGCTTCGAGGTGCTGCAGCGCGACGCCGAGATCGCCGCGCTGAAGCGCAAGCTGGCGCCGGGCGGCGACCACGCCGCCATCGACGCCGAACTGGCCGCGCAACAGGCCGCGCTGCGCGCCGACCGCGACTTCATCCGCGCCGCCAACGTCGGCGGCGAGGGCATGGCGGCGGCCGACCAGGACCGCGTGCGCGCCATCGCCCAGCGCCGCTGGACCGGCCCGGACGGCGCCGAGCGCGACTTCCTCGACGCCGACGAGGTGATGAACCTGACCATCAAGTTCGGCACCTTGACCGAGCCCGAGCGCAAGCAGATCAACAACCACATCTCGATGACGATCCGCATGCTGGAGGCGCTGCCGTGGCCCAAGCACCTGAAGAACGTGCCGGAATACGCCGGCGGCCACCACGAGCGCATGGACGGCAAGGGCTATCCGCGCGGGCTGACCAAGGACCAGATGTCGGTGCCGGCGCGGCTGATGGCGATCGCCGACATCTTCGAGGCGCTCACCGCCAAGGACCGGCCGTATAAAAAGGGCAAGATGCTGTCGGAGTCGCTGCGCATCCTGGGCAATTTCTCGCTCAACGGCCACATCGATCCCGACCTGTTCGACATCTTCATCCGCAGCAAGATCTATCTGCAGTTCGCCCACAAGAACATGGACGAGAAGCAGATCGACGTCATCGACGAATCCCTCATTCCCGGCTACACACCGTAAGGAGCGCGCGTGCGCCTGATCCCCGCCAAGTGGACCAAGGTCCTGCTGAAGTACGGACCGCGCTGGCTGCTGGGCGTGCTGATCACGGCGGCCGGCGTGCTGTACTCGCTCAACATCTGGGAGAGCGAGGCCGTGGCCCGCTTCGACAACCTGCTGGCCGGCGAACGCATGAAGCTGGCCGCGCCGGTGCTCGATCCGCGCATCGTCATCGTCGACATCGACGGCCAGGCGCTGACCGAATTCGGCCGCTTCCCGTGGAGCCGCAACGTGCAGGCGCGGCTGATCTCGCAGCTGACCGGGCACTACCAGGTGAAGGCGGTCGGCTACGATATTTCCTTCCCCGAGCCGGACACCAGTTCCGGCTACGGCGTGCTGGAGAAGCTGTCCGACAAGGAGCTGAGCGACGTGCCGGCGTTGAAACAAAAGCTGGTGGAACTGAAACCCTCGCTGGACTACGACGGCCTGTTCGCCGCCGCGCTCAAAGGGCAGCCGGTGATCCTGGGCTTCAACCTGTCGCCGGACCAGGTCAAGGGCGAGCTGCCCAAGCCGCTGTTCACCGAGCGCGACCTGAACGGCCGCGAACTGACCGCCTACAACGCCCCCGGCTTCGAGGCCAACGTGCCGGTGCTGCAGCGGGCGGCGGCCGGCGGCGGCAGTTTTTCCGTGTCCACCGATCCGGACGGCATCGTGCGCTCGGCCTACCTGATCCAGCAGGTGGGCGACAACTATTATCCCTCGCTGTCGGTGGCCACGGCCGGGCTGTACCTGGGCGCGCTGGCGATCAAGCCGCTGCTGACGGAATCGGTCGACCAGCTGTCGCAGAGCCAGCTGGAGAGCGGCGGCTACGACGCGCTGACCATCCTGCTGCCGGACCACAAGCAGCGCGTGATCCCGGTCGGCGAGGCGATGTCGACGGTGGTGCAGTTCCGCGGCACCGGCGGCCGGGCGGGCGGCGCCTTCCGCTACGTGTCGGCGGCCGACGTGCTGACCGGGCGCGCCCCGGTCGAACTGCTGAAGGGCACGGCCGTGCTGATCGGCACCACCGCGCCCGGCCTGGTTGACCTGCGCGCCACGCCGGTCAAGGCCGAGTATCCGGGGGTGGAGATCCACGCCAACATCATCAAGTCCATCCTCGACAACCGTTTCAAGTCGCGTCCGTACGCGGCGTTCGTGATCGAGGCCGGGCAGATCCTGGCGATCGGCCTGCTGCTGAGCTTTGCGCTGGCCGCGCTGTCGCCGCTGCGCTCCATCCTGCTGGGCGTGCTGGTGCTGGCCGCCAGCTTCGGCCTGAACTACTACGAATACACCTCGCTCGACCTGATCTACAACCTGGCCATGCAGCTGATCGTGATCGCCTCGGTGTTCGTGCTCAACGTGGCCTGGGGCTATTTCTTCGAGGTGAGGAAGGGGCAGGCGCTGGTGTCGCGCTTCGGCGAGTACGTGGCGCCCGAGCTGGTGGCCGAGATGGCCGACGACCCGGAAAAATACAATATGGACGGCGAGAGCCGCGAGCTGACCGTGCTGTTCGTCGACGTGCGCGGCTTCACCACCATCTCCGAGGGGCTCACGCCCAAGCAGCTGCGCGAGTACATCAACCTGTACCTGACGGCGATGTCGGAGGACATCCGCGACAGCCACCGCGGCACGCTCGACAAGTACATCGGCGACGCCGTCATGGCCTTCTGGGGGGCGCCGGTGGCCTTCCCCGACCACGCCAGCCGCGCGGTGGCCACCTCGCTGCTGATGCAGGCCAGCGCGCGCCGGCTCAACGAGGACTTCATCGCGCGCGGCTGGCCGCCGCTGAAGATCGGCATCGGCCTGAACACCGGCCTGATGCACGTGGGCGACATGGGCTCGAAGATCCGCCGCGCCTACACCGTCATGGGCGACGCGGTGAACCTGGGCTCGCGGCTGGAGGGCATCACCAAGGTCTACGGGGTGGGCATCGCGGTGGGCGAGGCCACCCGCGCGGCCGCGCCGGAATACGCCTACCGCGAGCTGGACCTGGTGCGGGTCAAGGGCAAGCACGAGCCGGTGGCGATTTTCGAGCCGATTGTTCTGGACAAAGACCTGGACCCGGCCACGCGCGGCGAGTTGGATCGCTGGCACGCGGCGCTCGCTGCGGTTCGGATGCAACAGTGGGACCGGGCGATGGAGATTATCGTTGACTTGCAGGAAATATTTCCTGAGCGTAGGCTCTACTCCCTATATACTGAGCGCATCACTCACTATCGAGCCCATCCTCCCGGCGCGGACTGGGATGGCGTGACCACATTCGAGACCAAATAGTGGAAAAAGCGTAAACATGATGGCGAAATAACCCGGCGCAATCTCGCCACACGCGGGGAAAAATCTGCCGCCCGGCAGGAAAAAGACGTGGCGGCCTCGGCAAAGAAGGCTACACTTAGGAATATTAGTTTCCTTGTGGATATGCTTTGCGGGCGCGATTCATCTCCCGATCACACTCCGAATAACTGGTTCGCGGCATTCCGGGGCGCGCGGACGTCACTCCCACCGGATAGAGGATGCCGTTATGAAAGCCGACACCAGCCGCTCCACGCAACGCCGCGCGCACGCCGCGCCCTTGCGCCGCAAACTGATCGCCGTCATGGTGGCCGCCTGCTATTCGACCGCGCAGGCGGGGCCGACCAATCCGACCGTGGTGGCGGGCCAGGCCAGCTTCAACCTGCAGGGCAAGACCTATTCGATCACCAACACGCCCAACACCATCATCAACTGGCAGAGTTTTTCGGTGGCGCCGGACGAGATCACCCGCTTCATCCAGCAGAGCGCGGACAGCAAGGTGCTTAACCGCATCACCGGCCAGAACCCGACCCAGATCCTCGGTTCGCTGCAATCGAACGGCAAGGTGTTCCTGATTAATCCGAACGGCGTGATCTTCGGCGCCGGTTCGCGGGTGGACGTCAACGGCTTGGTGGCGTCGAGCCTGGCGATCTCCAACGCCGACTTCCTGGCCGGCAAAAACAACTTCAGCGGCGACGCCACGGCGGGCAAGGTCAGCAACGCGGGCACGATCACCACGCCGTCCGGCGGCCAGATCTTCCTGGTCGCGCCGGCTGTTGAAAATAGCGGCGTCATCTCGGCGCCCAACGGCGACGTGGTGCTGGCGGCCGGCCACAGCGTGCAGCTGTTCGACTCCAAGGACCCGAACGTGCAGGTGGTGGTGTCGGCCCCGGCCGACCAGGCGCTCAACCTGGGCCAGATCGTGGCGCAGGGCGGGCGGGTCGGCGTGTACGGCGCGCTGGTCAACCAGCGCGGCGGCATCAACGCCAACAGCGCGGTGCGCGGCGCCAACGGCCAGATCATCCTCAAGGCGAGCGGCACCACGCTGGTGGAGGCGGGCAGCACGACCACCGCCACCGGCAGCAACCTCGCCACCGGCGGCGACATCCGTCTGCTGGGAGATCGCGTGGGCCTGACCGGCAATGCCGTGGTCGACGCCAGCGGCGCGGCCGGCGGCGGCACGGTGCTGGTGGGCGGCGACTACCAGGGCAAGAACGCGGCGGTGCAGAACGCGCAGCAATCGTATGTGGGCAAGGACAGCGTGATCCGGGCCGACGCCACGGTGAACGGCGACGGCGGCAAGGTCATCGTCTGGAGCGACCAGGCCACGCAGATGTTCGGCGCCATCTCCGCGCGCGGCGGCGCCAACGGCGGCAACGGCGGCTTCGTCGAAACCTCCGGCCATTACCTGAACATGCAGGGCACGGTCGATACCCTCGCGCCCAAGGGCGCCACCGGCAAGCTGCTGCTCGATCCGAGTGATGTCTACATCGCCGACAACAGCGGCGTGTCCGGCGTGCCCAGCTCGGTGGGCAACCTCAACCTGGTGACCGGGGGTACGACTTTCCTGGAATCGGGCACCGTGCAGGATTCGCTGCTGCTGACCAACACGCTGCACACGGCGCTGCTGGCCAATAACGTGACGGTCAGCACGGGCAACCCCAACGGCAGCGGCGGCGGCGACATTTCGGTGCTGAGCGAGATCCTGCTGCCGTCCGGCCGCACGCTGTCGCTGACGGCCGACCGCGACATCAACCTGAAGGCCCCCATCACCGGCGGCAACAGCGACTTGGTGCTGACCTCGGGCCGCTCCATCGTGCAGGTCACCGAGCCGATCGCGGCGCTCACGGTCCACAACATCAACGCGATGGCGGTCACCAACATCACGCTGGCCAACGACAGCAACAACATCGGCGGCTATGAGTCGCTGCAGGCCACCAACGGCAATGTCGTGCTGACCGGGACCAGCATCAACCTGGCCAACAGCCTCGCGGGCGGCACGCTGACGGCCACGGCCCAGAACGGCGATCTGCGGGTCAGCGGCAACGTGACCAGCACCGGCAACATGACGCTGACTTCGGCCAAGACCAACGGCGTGGCGACGGTCGATAGCGGCATGTCCGTGCTGTCTTCGTCCGGCAATGTCGTCGTGCAGGCCGATAACATGACGCTCAACGGCACGCTGTCCGCGGCCGCGACGCACGGTGTGCGGCTGACGCCGTATTCCGACGCCACCGCCATCCAGGTCGGCGCCGGCGCCACCGACGCCGCCGGCGTGCTGGGCCTGAGCGATACCGAACTGACGCACGTCCATCTGCCGGTCAACGGCTGGCTGAGCATCGGCGACGCCGCCGGCGGCAGCGGCTACGGCAGCGGCACCGGCAACCTGTCCGTGGTCGGCAACCTCGATTTGACCGGCGGCCAGAACGCCGGCACGCTGACCTTGTTCAGCCAGGGGGGCAACATCAGCGTCGCCAGCGGCGCGGCCGTCAAAAACACCGGTGCGCTCAGCCTGATCACGCACCCGAGCGGCGACTACCGCATCACCAACGCCGGCAGTCTCACGTCCAGCTCCGGCATCAACCTGTACGCCGGCAAGATGACGCTGGCCGGCGGCACGCTCAACAGCAGCTCGGTCAGCCTGGGTTCGACCAACGCCGTCGACATCGGCGCGACCGGCAACCCATCCAACACGCTGGCGCTGACCAACGCCGACCTGGCCAGCGCCAACACCAGCTGGCTGACGATCGACAACAACAACCAGAGCGCCGCCGGCAACATCGTCGTCAGCCAGCCGCTGACGCTGGCCAACAGCCTGGCCCTGACTGCCACCGGCAACATCGCGATGCAGGCGGCGGTCACCACCGGCGGCCTGGCGCTGCGCGCCGGCACCAGTTCCAGCATCAGCGCCACCGGCAACGTGACCGTCAACGGCATCTTCAATCTGCAGGCGGGCAACTGGAGTCAGGTCGGCAGCCTGCCGAGTTTCAGCGCCACCGATTTCCGCATCGCCGGCGGCAGCTTCGTGCGCGCCGCCAGCGGCGACGGCGCGATGACGCCCTACCATTTGGTCGATGTCTATGGCCTGCAAGGCATGGCCTCGTTGCCCACCACGTATTTGTACACGCTCGACAACGACATCGACGCCAGCCAGACCGCGCACTGGAATTCCATGGGCGGCAGCAACTACCAGGGCTTCAAGCCGATCGGCGATCTCGATCATGCCTATGCCGGCACGTTCGACGGCAACCACAAGAGCATCAGCGGCCTCTACATCAACCTGCCCACCACCAACCAGATCGGCCTGTTCTCGGTGCTGGGAGCGGGCACGATCCGCGACCTCCGGATCGCCGGCGCGACGGTCGAGGGCAACAGCTACACCGGCGTACTGGCCGGCAGCATCCAGATGGGCGGCACCGTCAGCGGCGTGGCGATCGAATCCAACGTCTACGGCAACGGCACCAACCTCGGCGGGCTGGCGGGCTACTCCAACGGCGCCATCGGCACCTCCTACGTGGTCGGCAACGTGATCGGCAAGAACGCCTACAGCGTCGGCAGCACCGGTGGCCTGCTGGGCGGGAACGGCATGTACGGCACCCTGAACACCACCTACAGCAGCGGCGACGTCAAGACCAGCACCAACGACGTGGTCCACGCGCTGGTCGGCGCCGGCGCCGGTGGCGGCGCGGTGACGCACAGCTACTACAGCGCGGCGGGCGCAGGCAGCGACAGCGCCGGCGCGGCCGGCCTGACTTCGACGCAGATGATGCAGCAGGCCAGCTTCAGTGGTTTCGACTTCACCGGCGGCACGTCGGTGTGGCGCATCTACGCAGGCCACACGACGCCGCTGCTGCGCGGCTTCCTGACGCCGCTGACGGTGAACGTGACCGGCACCGGCGGCACCAAGATCTACGACGGCGCGGCGGCGGCGTTCGGCCAGACCTACACGCACGCGGACGTCAGCGGCACGCTGGGTTTCGACGGCGCGATCAACACCGGCACCTACAACCTGGGCGGCCTGTATTCGCACCGCTACGACATCAGCTACGATGCCGCGCCGCAGATGGTCATCACGCCGCGCCACATCACCGCCACCGTCACCGGCGCCAGCAAGACCTACGACCGGCTGACTGATCTGGTGCTGGGCACTTCCGACGGCGTCTACGACTTCAGCTACGGCAACGTCGTCGGCACCGACAAGCCCGGCATCAGCGGCACGCTGAGCTTCGCCGACAAGACCGCCGGCACCGGCAAGACCGTCACGGTGGCCAGCGCGTCGCTGACCAACAACCCGAACAACAACTATGTGCTGGACGGCGCGGTCACCGGCAGCGGCACGATCAACAAGGCCAAGCTGCAGATCAGCGGCCTGAGCGCGCCCGGCCGCACCTACGACGGCACCACCGACATCACGGTGAACGGCACCGCGTCGGTCACCCCCATCTCCGGCGATGCCGTGACGCTGAGTGGCTCCAACAGCGCCAAGCTGCAGAACAAGAACGCCGGCGCCAGCAAGCTGGTGCTGCTGGACCTGAACAACTACAGCTTGTCCGGTGACGACGCCGGCAACTACATGTTGGTGTCGCCATCGAGCCTGATGACGGAAATCGCCCCCGCGCAGCTGAGCGTGAGCGGCGTCACCGCCAACAGCCGCGTCTACAACATGGACTGGAATCCGGCCGCCAGCCAGTACGGCACGGGCGCCACGCTGAACGTCGCCGGCGGCACACTCGGCGGCGTGATCGGCGGCGACGTGGTCACGCTGTCGGCCGGCAGCGGCACCTTCTCCGAACGCAACGTCGGCACCGGCAAGAGCGTGACGGCCAACGGCTTCGTGCTGGGCGGCGCCGACGGCGGCAACTATGTGGTGACCGGCCTGCCGACCGGCCTGACCGCCAACATCACGCCCGCGCCGCTGACGCTGACCCTGCTCAGCCGCCAGTACGACAACACCACCAACGCCACCTACTCCGGCGCCACGCTGAGCGGCGTGCTGGGCATGCCGGAAGGCCCACTCGACGCGGTGTCGCTGCTGATCGGCGAGGGCAGCACCCTCAGCTATGCCGACAAGAACGTCGGCGTCAACAAGATCGTCAACATCACCGGTGCCCAGCCCGGCATCACCGGCTCCGCTTCCGGCAACTACACGCTCAATGCTGGCGCCCGCGGCACGATCACGGCCCGTCCGACGTCGACCTGGAACGGCAGCGGCGGCGGCCTGTGGAGCGCGGCCGGCAACTGGACCGACAGCATCGCGCCGGACGGCGCCAACGTGCTGGCCGCCGTCATCGGCAGCAGCGCCGGCACGATCACCTACGACGCCAGCGCCGGCAACGTCAAGCTGAACGCGCTCACGGTCGGCAGCGGCAGCCAGCTGGCGCTGACCGCCGGCACGCTGATCGTCAACGGCACCTCCGACCTGAGCAGCGCCACGCTCACCCTCAACGGCGGCAACATGGTGCAGAACGGCGCGATGACGGTCGCCAACCTGGCCTTGACCAACGGCGTGCTGAGCGGCACCAACAGCGCCGCCAACCTGACCGCCTACAACCTGACGCAAACCAGCAACGGCAGCATCGACATGAGCGGCTCGCTCAACGTCTACAGCAACGGCAACCTCTCGATCGGCAACGCGCGGGCGCAAAGCGGCATCACGCTGGTGGCCGGCGAGGGCAGCGGCGCCATCAGCCAGACCGGCGCCCTGCAGACCGACAGCCTGCACGCGTTCGCCACCAACGGCATCGCGCTGACCGATACCGGCAATCATGTGAACGCCTTTGCCGCCAGCAATGGGCATGGCAACATCGCGCTCACCAACACCGTCTCCAGCGGCGAGCTGGCGCTGGGCGCCTTGACCACCACCAACGGCAACATCGTCATCGACAACCATGGCGGCATCCACACCGGCGGCGCCATCCACGCCTACAACGGCGGCGTGTCGATCACCGCGCACAGCCCGATCACCATCAGCGACCAGGTGGCCGGCGACGACATCGCGCTGTCGGCCAGCACCGACATCACCTTGCTGTCGGGATCGCAGCTGAACGCGACCAATACGATCAAGATGACGGCGACCAACAACATCGTGCTGGGCGGCCTGCTCAGCGTGACCTCGCCGACCGGCAGCATCTCGGCGCTGTCCACCAACGGCAGCATCAGCGTCGGCAGCGCCACCACGATCAACAGCAACGGCGCGCCGGTGTCGCTGGCCGCGCCGTTCGGCTCGGTGAGCGCGGGCTCGATTTCACTGGGAAGCGGCACGGTGCCTGTCATCGATTCCGGTTCGGGTACCGCCGCAGCTGCGGCCGCCGACGCCGCCGCCAAGGCCGCCGCCGATGCGATCGCCAAGGCCGCAGCCGATGCCGCCGCCAAGGCCGCCGCCGATGCGGCCGCCAAGGCAGCAGCCGACGCCGCCGCCAAGGCCGCCGCCGATGCGGCGGCGCAGGCTGCGGCCGACGCCGCCGCCAAGGCAGCAGCCGATGCCGCCGCCAAGGCCGCCGCCGACGCGGCCGCCAAAGCAGCAGCCGACGCCGCCACCAAGGCCGCCGCCGATGCGGCGGCGCAGGCTGCGGCCGACGCCGCCGCCAGGGCCGCCGCCGAAGCGGCCGCCAAGGCAGCGGCCGATGCCGCGGCCGCCGCCAAGGCCGCAGCCGATGCCGCCGCTGCCGTTGCGGCGGGAAGCGCCGGAGGCCAGCCGCCGACGCCGGCCTCGCAAGCCCTGAACAGCACGGTCAACATCATCAACACGGTCACCCAGGTCAATCTTGTCAAGAACCCGGTGGTCTCTTTGCCGACGGAAAGCAGCGTGGCGTCGACGGCGTCGGGCGGCGGCAGCAGCGGTCCCGCCAAGCCGGACGACAAGGTGCCGGACGAAAAAGACAAGGCCAGCGGCAAGGTCGATGTGCTCGCCAGCAAAAACGAGCCGACCAAAAAGATGTACTGCAATTGAGGAAACGCGATTTGCGCTGGGTCGGGCGCCGGGAGTGGACTGAAATCCAACACTCGGCGCCGGGGGCATCCAATTCGGCATTTCAAATAGGCATTGAATATGGCGGCTATGCTAGCATCGGCAGAGCGTTCGCTGAGTGCGCCGGCGTTAACGAGAGGCTTTCAAAGTTGAAAAAATACACGCGACAAACACTACGAGCGACCCCATGAGAAATAGCTTAACCCGCTTCCTGGCAGGTTCTCTTTTAAGCGCCGCCGTGGCGTCGGCCTGGGCTGCGGACCAGCCGCCCGCCGAGAGCGCCCCCATCCGTTTCGAGATCGCCCGTTTCGAGGTCAAAGGCAACACCTTGCTGCCGCAGGCGCAGATCGACGCGCTGCTGGCCAAGTACACCGGCAAGGAGCGCGACTTCGGCGACGTGCAGCGCGCGCTGGAGGCGCTGGAGGCCGAGTACCACCAGCGCGGCTACAACGTGGTGACGATCGAGCTGCCGGAACAGGAGCTCAACCGCGGCGTGGTGCAGCTGCGCGTGGTGGAGACGCGCATCGGCCGCATCCAGGTCAAGAACAATCTGTACTTCGACGAGAACAACATCCGCTTCAGCCTGCCCGCCCTGCAGGAGGGCCGCACGCCGGACCTGAAGGCGGTCTCGGCCAACCTGAAGCAGGGCAACGAGAGTCCCGCCAAGGAAGTCACGCTGAAGCTGCAAAGCGGCGAGCGGGACGACGAGGTCGACGCCATCCTGGACGTCAAGGACCAGACCCCCTGGAAGGGCATGGTCAACATCGACAACACCGGCACCCAGCAGACCGGCAAGACCCACCTCGGCTTCATCCTGCAGAACGCCAACCTGTTCAACCGCGACCACCTGGCCTCGCTGCAGTACACCACCTCGGCCGAGGAACCGGGCCGCGTCAAGGTGTACGGCGCCGGCTACCACATCCCGTTGTACGCGCTGGGCGATTCGCTGGACTTCTTCGCCAGCTATTCCAACGTCGATTCCGGCACCGTGTCGGCCGGCGCGGTCAACCTGGCCGTCAGCGGCAAGGGCGCGGTGTACGGCGCGCGCTACAACCAGAGCCTGGCCAAGCGCGGCGAACTGGAAGCCAAGCTCAGCTACGGCGTCGACTACAAGGCCTACAAGAACAGCGTGCAGTTGCAGGGCCAGGAGCTGGGCAACGACGTCACCGTGCATCCGCTCAGCGTGAGCTACCAGGCCACGCTGCCGCTCAAGCAGGGCGAGGTCAGCGGCCAGTTGACGCTGCTGCGCAATGTCTCCGGCGGCGCCAAGGGCGACCAGCACGCGTTCACGCTGGCGCGCGACGGCGCCAAGGCCGACTACACCATGCTGCGCCTGGCCGGCAGCGCGACGCGGGCGCTGGCCAACGACTGGCAGTTGCGCGCCATCGTCAACGGCCAGTACACCAGCGACGCGCTGATCCCCGGCGAGCAGTTCGGCGCCGGCGGCGCGACCTCGGTGCGCGGCTTCGTCGAGCGCGAGATTTCCAACGACTCCGGCCTGGGCGTCAACCTGGAGGCCTACACGCCCAACGTCTGCAGCCACGCGGGCTGGAACTGCCGCCTGCTGGGCTTTTACGACGCCGCCTACGTCAAGCGCAACCACGCTCTGCCCGGCGAACTGACCAGCACCAGCATCGCCAGCGCCGGCGTCGGAGCGCGCTTCGTGCTGTCGACCTACGCCAACCTGCAACTCGATTTCGGCCACGTGGTCCGCGCCGGCAACACCGGCCGCGACAACGCCAGCCGCCTGCACTTGCGCCTGGGACTGGCGTACTGAGCGTCCCCTGAATGTACTGGAAATGAATATGTCACAGCCTAAAAACTCTCTCGTGGTCCGGGCCTTGCTCAACGGCCTGCTGTTGCTGGCGCTGTGCGGCGCGGCGGGCGCCGGCTGGGCCGCGCAAGTGGTGGGCACGGTGGTCCAGCTGAGCGGGCCGCTGCTGTCGAAGAAGGCCGACGGCGTGGTGCGGATCCTGTCGATGCGCTCCGAAGTCGAGAGCGGCGACATGCTGGTGACCGAGAAGAACACCTACGCCATGGTCAAGTTCATCGACAACAGCGAAATCACGCTCAAGCCGGGCACCACCTTCAAGGTCGAGAACTTCAGTTACGACGCCGGCAAGCCCGAGGCCGACAACGCCTCGTTCAGCCTGGTCAAGGGCGGCCTGCGCTCGGTCACCGGCCTGCTGGGCAAGCGCAACAAGGAAAAGTTCGCCATGAAGACGCCGAGCGCCACCATCGGCATTCGCGGCACCACCTTCATCGCCGAGATCGTCGAGCCGAGCGAGGAGGCGCTGGCCTCGCGCCTGGCCTACAACCTGGCCAGCACCGCCGCACTGGACCGGCTGGCCGCGCCGGTGCGGCCGCTGATGCTGGCGCAGTTGACGCTGCCGCCGGGCGGGGTGCGCGCACCGGGCCTGTACGTGCAGGTGCTCGACGGCTTGATCCATGTGACCAACCCTTCCGGGTCGAGCAACTTCAGCGCCGGCCAGTTCGGCTTCACGCCGAATCTCAGGGTGCCGCCGGCGCCGCTGCCGGCCAATCCGGGCATCCAGTTCGCGCCGCCGCCGGTGTTCAACCAGAGCGTGGGGCCATCGTCCAGCACCGGCCCGGGCAAATCGAACGTCATCGACTGCGAAGTGCGCTGAATTCCGCCTCGACCGCAATTTGGACTTGACCTTCCCATCGTGGGATACTTGATGCTGTCGTCATCGAGTCTTCCATTGGGATCGTCATGTCCAGCTCCGCCTCTCCTGTAGCGCAATCGATCAACATCGAGGGCATGACCTGCGCCTCCTGCGTGGGCCGCGTCGAACGCGTGCTGGCGGCGGTGCCTGGCGTGGACAAGGTCAGCGTCAATCTGGCCACCGAATCGGCGCGGGTGGAATCGTCGCAGCCGCTCGATTTCTCCCTGCTGGCGCAGGCGGTCGACAAGGCCGGCTACCACGCCACGCCGGAACTGCCGCCATCCGCGCCCGCGCCCGTGCCGGCCGCGCCGACGCTGGCCCACCCCACCGGTGGCCGCGCGGTGGTGCTGGCGGCCTTGCTGTCGCTGCCTTTGCTGCTGCCGATGCTGCTGGAGCTGGCCGGCGTCCACTGGATGCTGGACGGCCGCGTGCAGATGCTGCTGGCGACGCCGGTGCAGTTCTGGCTCGGCGCGCGCTTCTATCGCGCCGGCTGGCTGGCGCTGCGCGCCCGCAGCGGGAATATGGACCTGCTGGTGGCGCTGGGCACCAGCGCCGCGTATGGCCTGAGCGTCTACCAATTGTTCGCGTCGGCGTCCGCCATGCCGCACCTGTATTTCGAAGCGTCGGCCGTGGTGATCACCCTGATCTTGCTGGGCAAATGGCTGGAGGCGCGCGCCAAGCGCCAGACCACGTCGGCCATCCGCGCCTTGCAGGTGCTGCGGCCCGAGTCCGCGCGCGTGCGGCGCGGCGAGCAGGATGTCGAAGTGCCGATCGCCGACGTGCGGCCGGGCGAGTTGGTGGTGGTGCGTCCCGGCGAGCGCGTGGCGGCGGACGGCGAGGTGGTGGAGGGCGCCAGCCATGTGGACGAGGCGCTCATCACCGGCGAAAGCCTGCCCGTGGCGCGCCATGCCGGCGACCGCGTGACGGGTGGCGCCATCAACGGCGAGGGCCTGCTGCTGGTGCGGGTGACGGCGGTGGGCGCGGAGAGCACGCTGGCGCGCATCATCCGGCTGGTGGAGGACGCGCAGGCGGCCAAGGCGCCGGTGCAGCATCTGGTGGACCGCGTCAGCGCGGTGTTCGTGCCGGTGGTGCTGGTGCTGGCGGCGCTGACCTTCGCCGGCTGGTGGTTGGCGACCGGCGACGCCGAGCGGGCCATCATCAACGCGGTGGCGGTGATGGTGATTGCCTGTCCGTGCGCGTTGGGCCTGGCGACACCGGCCGCCATCATGGTCGGCACCGGCGTGGCGGCGCGCTACGGAATACTGATCAAGGACGCGGAGGCGCTGGAACTGGCGCACCGCATCACCACCGTGGCGTTCGACAAGACCGGCACGCTCACCGAAGGCAAACCGTCGCTGGTGGCGCTGGAGCCGGCCGGCATCGACGAGGCGCGGCTGCTGCAACTGGCCGCCGCCATCCAGCGCGGCAGCGAACACGCGCTGGCCCGCGCCGTCACCGAAGCCGCCGCCACGCGCAACGCCACGAGCGATGGTGCCGTCGCTGCCGCTGCGCCGGTTGCGACCGACGTCACCGCCTTGCCCGGGCGCGGCGTGGCGGCCATTGTCGACGGCACGCGCCTGATCCTGGGCAGCACGCGGCTGATGCAGGAGGAGGGCGTCGCGCTGGACGCATTGAGCGCCCGCGCCACCGCGCTGGAACAACAGGGCCTGACGATCTCCTGGCTGGCCGCCTCAAACGCGCCGCAGCCCGCGCAGCTGCTTGGCCTGCTGGCCTTCGGCGACCGCGTCAAGCCGCAAGCCCGCGCCGCGCTGCAAGCCCTGCGCGCCCTGCACATCCAGACCATCCTGCTCACCGGCGACAACCAGGGCAGTGCCGACGCCGTCGGCAAGGAACTGGGCATCGACCGCATCGTGGCCAACATGCTCCCCGCCGACAAGGCCAGCACCGTGGCCGGCCTGAAGACCGGCGACGCCTGCATCGCCATGGTCGGCGACGGTATCAACGACGCGCCCGCGCTGGCCGCCGCCGATGTCGGCATCGCCATGTCCAGCGGCACCGACGTCGCCATGCACGCCGCCGGCATCACGCTGATGCGCGGCGACCCCGCGCTGGTGGCCGCCGCCATCTCGATCTCGCGCCGCAGCTACAGCAAGATACGACAGAACCTGTTCTGGGCCTTCATCTACAACCTGGTGGGCATACCGCTGGCCGCCTTCGGCCTGCTCAACCCCATGGTCGCCGGCGCCGCGATGGCGCTCAGTTCCGTCAGCGTGATCAGCAACGCCCTGCTGCTGCGCCGCTGGAAGCCCGACCACCTGAAAGGACAAGCATGAACATCGGACAAGCCGCGGCGGCCAGCGGCGTATCGGCCAAGATGATCCGCTACTACGAAAGCATCGCCCTGATCCCGCCGGGGCGGCGCAGCGACGCCGGCTACCGCATCTACGGCGAGAACGACCTGCACGCGCTGCGCTTCGTCAAGCGCGGGCGCTCGCTGGGCTTCTCGCTCGACCAGATCCGCGACCTGCTGTCGCTGTGGCAGAACAAGGAGCGCGCCAGCGCCGACGTCAAATCCATCGCCATGGGCCACGTGGCGGAACTGAACCAGCGCATCGCCGAACTGACCGAAATGCGCGACACGCTGCAAACGCTGGCCAGCTGCTGCCACGGCGACCATCGCCCCGACTGCCCCATTCTCCAATCGCTGGCCGATTAATTAAAGTATAATCGGCCCGTTTTGGTGCTCGCGCGCCTGTCCAGGCGCGCAGTTAAACGGGAAACATGGAGCTGGCCACGCCAGCCAACATGTGCTGCCCCCGCAACGGTAAACAAGCGTCGTCGTTGACGACAAATCCGCCTCTTCAGACCACTGTGCAGTCGCATGGGAAGGTCAGGCGGTGTCGCTTGCCAGCCCGGATACCGGCCAGACAGGTGGAAATGCCCAGGCATTTCTGTTCAATCCGCTCACGGGGAGGTGAGGGGATTGCATCTGTTTCGATCTACATCTATGCATCTATTTTGCTCGCCACGGCTTTGCCGTCTGGCGGCCGTGCCTTGCGCACGCGCCGTTCGCTCACCCCTGCGCTTCGACTGCTCGTTGAAGGAGCATCCATGATTTTGCTTTCGATAGCCGCGCTGGCGGCGACGGTTCCGCTGGCGACCAACGGCGAGCCTGTGATGGAGGCGGTGGAGGTGCGCGGCCACTACGACAACGGCGTCGGCACGTCCAGCGCCGCCAGCCAGGGATCGGTGACGGCGGCGCTGATCGCCAACCGTCCGGCGCTGCGGCCCGGCGAGCTGCTGGAGTTCGTGCCCGGCGTGATCGTCACGCAGCACAGCGGCGACGGCAAGGCCAATCAATACTTCCTGCGCGGCTTCAACCTCGATCACGGCACCGACTTCGCCACCTTCGTCGACGGCATGCCGGTCAACATGCGCGCCCACGCGCACGGCCAGGGCTACACCGATTTGAATTTCCTGATGCCGGAACTGGTCGACCGCATCAACTACAAAAAAGGCCCGTACTACGCGGACGAAGGCGACTTCGCCTCGGCCGGCGCGGCGCACATGGGATTGGCGAACAAGCTCAAAGAAAGCACCGCCAGCATCACCGTCGGCGAGCACCAGTACTACCGCGCCAACCTGACCGGATCGACGCCGCTGGGCGAGGGTAACCTGGTCTACGGCGCGGAGCTAGGACACAACAACGGCCCGTGGGTCAGCCCGGAGGCCTTCCACAAAAGCCTGGGCGTGCTGCGCTACAGCCAGGGCGGCAGCGACAACCAGTTCAGCGTCACCGGCATGGCCTACAAGGGCGGCTGGTACGCCAGCAACCAGATCCCGCTGCGCGCGGTGCAAAGCGGCGAGATCGACCGGTACGGCGCGATCGACACCAGCGATGGCGGCATCACGTCGCGCTACAGCGTATCGGCCACGCTGCGCCAGCGCACCAGCGACACGCTGTTGCAGGCCAACGCCTACCTGGTGCAATCGAGCCTGGACCTGTACAACGACTTCACCTACTTCCTCGACGATCCGGTCAACGGCGACCAGTCGCGCCAGACCGAGAAGCGCCGCATGACGGGCTTCGACGTCGCGCAGACGTGGTTCGGCAAGTGGGGCGGGCTGGAAGTGAACAACAAGGTCGGCCTGCAGGGACGTTACGACTACATGTCGCCGCTGGCGCTGTACAGCACCGTCAAGCGCCGGATCACCGGCACCATCACGGAATCGAAGGTCAAGGAAGCCAATGCGGCGCTCTATTTCGAGAACACGGTGCAGTGGCGCGAATGGCTGCGCACCACGGCCGGCTTGCGCTATGACCGCTACCACTTCGATGTGAGCAGCAATATCGCCGAGAACACGGGCAAGGTCAGCGACGGCATGACGTCGCCGAAACTGGCGGTGGTGCTGGGGCCTTGGGCCAAGACGGAATTCTTCATCAACTACGGCGAGGGCTTTCACAGCAACGATGCGCGCGGCACCACCGTGCACCTGACGCCGAAGGAGCGCGAGCCTATCGATCCGGTCACGCCGCTGGTCAAGACGCGCGGCGCGGAGCTGGGCGTGCGGACCGAGTTCGTGCCCGGCCTGCAAAGTTCGATGGCCTTGTGGAAGCTGCGCTCGGCCTCTGAGCTGGTGTTCTCCGGCGACGCGGGCGATACGGCGGCAAGCCGTGGCAGCTACCGTTCCGGCATCGAGTGGAACAATCACTACATCGCCGCGCCATGGCTGCTGTTCGACCTGGACCTGGCTTACTCTCGGGCGCACTACACCGAGCATGACGCGGTGGGCGATTACATTCCGGGTGCGGTCGGCAAGGTGGCCTCGTTCGGCGCGACCGTCACCGATCTCGGTCCGTGGTCCGGCGCGTTCCAGATGCGCTACTTCGGACCGCGTCCGCTGATCGAGGATAACAGCCAGCGTTCGGCGACGACTGCGATCGCGTATGCGCGGGTGGGCTACAGGATAGACCGGCGCTGGGCCGTGTCGCTGGACGCGTTCAACCTGTTCGACCGCAAGGCCAGCGACGTGGACTACTACTACGCCTCGCGCTTGCCGGGCGAGCCGGCCGAAGGCGTCAACGACATCCACTACCATCCGGTGGAGCCGCGCACCTTCCGCCTGACGTTGAAGGCTACATTCTGACGAACATCCACACGGTCAGCGCGGCGCCGACCAGCACCACGAAGCCGCGCATGACTTTTTCCGGCAGGCGGTGGATCAGCCATCCGCCGCACAAGCCGCCGGCGATGCCGCCCGCGCACAGCGCTAGCGCGGCCGGCCAGCTGATCAAGCTGGAGGTGGCGAAGATCAGCGTGGCGGCGGCGTTCATCGCCATCGCCAGCACGTTCTTGGTGGCGGCGGCGGCGCGCACCTGCTGGCCGGCGATGGTCAGCGCGGCCAGCATCAGGAAGCCGATGCCGCCGCCGAAGTAGCCGCCGTAGATGGCGATGCAGCTTTGCACCAGCATCAGCGTCCAGGGCGGCATGCTGCCTGCCGCGTGCAGCGGTTTCTTGCGGAAGCTGCCCCACGCGAACACGCTGGTGGCGAACAGCACCAGCCAAGGCACCAGCCGCGCGAAGAAGGACGGCGGCGTATTCAAAAGCAGGATGGCGCCGAAGATGCCGCCGATGGCGCTGATGATCAGCATCTGCTTGAACGTCAGCGGTCCGACGTCGCCCGCCAGCTTGCGGCCGGCGTAGGCGGAGGTGATCTGGCTCGGGAAGAGCGCGATGGTGGAGGTCATGTTGGCGGCCAGCGGATTCAGGCCGGCCAGCAGCAGCGCGGGGAAGGTGATGAACGAGCCCCCGCCGGCAAGGGCGTTCTGCACGCCGGCCAGGAAACCGGCGGTGGCGACCATCAGGATAATGTGGAGTTCAAGTGGCGGGACTGGTGGCATGGGATCTGTGAAGTGGTCGGGTCAACGGTCGATTATAACCGTGTACTGAATATCGTTTTGGGCGGCGCTCTGTCGTTGTCGGTGCTACCATCTTGGCATGACGACACCATACCAACTTTATTACTGGGACGGCCTGCAGGGCCGCGGCGAATTCGTGCGCCTGGCGCTGGAGGAGGCGGCCGTGCCGTATGTGGATGTGGCGCGACAGAAGAAGGGCATGCCGGCGCTGCTGGCCTGCCTCGATGGCGGCCAGGTCGATCATCCGTCGTTTGCGCCGCCGGTGCTGCGCGCGGGCGAGCTGCTGATCGGGCAGACCGCCAACATCCTGATGTTCATCGGCGCCCGCCATGGCCTGGCGCCGCGCGCGGAGGCGGGGCGGCTGTGGACCAACCAGCTGCAGCTGACCATCGCCGACATCGTCAACGAGGTGCACGACACGCACCATCCCATCGCCGTCGGCAAATACTACGAGGAGCAGAAGAAGGAAGCCAAGGCGCGCGCCAAGTGCTTCCGCGAGGAGCGCATACCGAAGTTCCTCGATTACTTCGAGGGCGTGGTGGTGCGCAATCCGGGTCGGGGAGGGTATGCGGTCGGCTCGCGGCTGACGTATGTGGACTTGTCGCTGTTCCAGCTGATCGAGGGCTTGCGTTATGCCTTCCCGAAGACGATGGCGCGGCTGGAGCCATCGTATCCCGCGCTGATCGCCTTGCGCGACAAGGTGGCGCTGCGGCCCAACATCGCCGCCTACGTCGGGTCGAAGCGGCGGATACCGTTCAATGAGGACGGTATCTTCCGCCGCTACCCGGAGCTGGACAAATAATCAGGCCGCGCCGGTGACGGGGTAGCCCGCGTCGGCGATGGCCGATTTCAGCGGCGCCAGCGCGGTGGCGCTGTCTATCCTGACGGTCTTGGAGGCCAGGTCGATCTCGACCTTCGCCGCCGCGTCGACCGCCTGCACCGCCTTGGTCACCGCGCCCACGCAATGGCCACAGCTCATGTTTTCCACTTGTAGTTGATACATCATCGTACTCCTTGAAGGTTTCGATGATCATACTGTAGGCCTTCCCGTCGTGGGAAGGTCAAGCACTATCGCGCGTTGCCCGCGAGCGGCAGCGTCTCCAGGCGGTTCTCGATCTCAAGGCGCACGGCGTCCGGCATCTCCATTTCATGCAGCGCCTTGGGCCAAAGGTCCTTGGCGCGCGTGACCGTTTGCGTGACGGCCGCCTTGACGATGCGCTCCGAAATGCCCGCCTGTTTGGCGATGGCGGCATAGGTGTCCAGCGTTTCCTGCCGCTGCAACTGGTCGATGGCGACGTTGGTGGCGAAACCCCGGAAGCCGGCCAGCGCCGCGACGCACACGATGTCATAGGCCGGCGCAAGCTCGGGGCGGACGCCGTCGCGATACAGCACGCTGAAGTTCTTCAGGTGCGCGTCCGAGTTCCCGATCAGCGTGTTGACGGCCTGCCGGATGAAGAACTGGCGGACATCCTCGATGCCCCGCGTGCCGAGGCGGTCCAGCACCTGTACCAGCTTGACGAACTCCCTGGCGCCGGAATACTTCTGGGCCGGCATGAGGGTGAGCAGCTGGCAGGCGTCCTCCATGTGTACCGCGCCGGCGGGGCCGCGGTCGAAGCGCTCCACCGCGAGGAAGCGCGTGTCGGGGCCCAGCGCGGCAACCAGGTCCGGGTGGTCGTCCATCGTGCTCATGGGCGCCGGCCGGCATGCCGCGACATCGACCCCGGCCAGGCCGGCCAGCTGCATGCTGGCGTGCTCGTTCATCACCTGCGAGTCGTCGCCGGGCAGCGGCAGCTTGGCGATGAGGTCGGACGGCGTGCCCTTGACCGGCATGCGATACCGTTTGCCGTCCCTGGCGTGGGACAGCGCCACCTTGTCCTGCACGCCGGACAGCGAGGCGGCACCCTCGGCGGCCTGCTCCGGCACGCTGATTTCAAGATTGTCGGCGCCGCCGGTGACGCCGTAGGCGCGGGCCGCTGCGGTCAGGTTGTCGAGATTGGCGGGCAGCACGGTCACGGCGCCCGGCAGGTCTTCGCCGGCGGCGGCCAGGATGCCGAAGTCGTCCATGTCGCGGTCGCTCTTGCGGGTGGCGGCCAGGCGGCGGCGCAGAGCGCCCTCCGGCAGCAGGCCCGCGAAGAAGGGCGGCAGTTCGCCGCGCTCCCGGTACAGCGCCGGGTCGAAATGGTTCCTCAGCGTCTCCTGCGTGACCTGCTCGGCGCCGGGCAGCGTCATCGACATGGAGAGCGTGGCGCGCCGCGTGTCGGCCTGGTATTGCTCCGTCGCGAGGAAACGCGTCGCGCGGCCGGCCTCGCAGAGCCAGCCCACATGCCGGCCGAGCAGCCATACTTCCAGATAGCGGGGGACCAGCGCGTGGTTCAATTGAGTCCGCCCAACAGCCGGTCGACCGTCGATGGAACGTCGTCCGGTCCGATGGCCTTGCCGGACAACAGGCGCGCGACCTCCGGCAGCAGATGTTTGGGGATCAGGACCAGCGTGGCATCCATCGCGCCGGCCAGCGCTTCGTAGGTGCTGAGGCGGGAATCCAGTTTCCCGCTCAGTACGTTGCTGACTTGGGGGACGTTCATTCCGCTGACATCCGCAAGGTTCTGCAGTGTTTTTCCCAGTTGGATACGGCGATGTTGTAGTTGCTCGAACACGGACATTTTATTCTTTCATGTAAATTATGAGTATAATTTTACGTGAAAACATAAATATTCGTGCGTTGCGTGTGCTCAGTCCTCCGGCGGATCGTTCAGCTTGGCCAGGTCCAGGCTGACGAGCGCCCAGATGCCGCCGGCGTAGTCCGGCTCGCGCGACAGGTATTCCACCTCTGAGGGTTTGATTTCGAAGGCCTTGCCTTGCTCGACCAGTTGGCCGACATGGCCGTAGATGGCCTTGGTGGCGTTGCTCATGGCCTTGTCCACCGTTTCGCCGGTGGTGACGCAGCCGGGAATGTCCGGCACGGTGACACCATACTTGGTGTTGCCTTTTTTTCGGATCAGGATAGGGATGTCCATGGTCTTGTCTCGGCGTTGGTCCGAAAGTCTGGCGAAATCAATGACTTGCAGTGTCTAGTGTCATACAGGTTGCTGCCGGTTTCAAGCACTTTCGTGGTTGACGTCGTCTTTATTGTGCACTGCATTAGAGATTGACATCGGGATTTTCTTACGATACCATTTAAATAATTCTTAAGCGCATTTTAAGTTTGCTAAGAGAAACATTTCCCGGCCCCCAACCCCTGCGCCAGGCTTGCATTTTTCCAACCACTACAACCTCCGCACAGGGACCAGCATGAAATCCATTAAATTCGCCACAGTAGCACTCGCATTGGCCGCCATCGGCAACGCCAACGCCGCCGTGATCACTTTCCAGACCGGCAGTTCCGGTGCCGGCTCACAGGCTAGCGCGCAAGATTACCGCAGCGTGGTTGACGCCGCCGTTGTCGGTGGCCATACGACCGTTTTGAGCAGCTACGACAACGTGTCGAATAATTCGGTGTTCGGCACCGGCAACTCGGACATCGCCTTCAAGTCCACCATCGATTTCGGCCTGAGCGCCGCCGGCACCTACTCGTTCCGCGCCGGCGTGGACTTTGGCCGTGGCGGCGCCGTGTTCCTGGACGGCCAGGCCGTCGCGGTGAACAGCAACGACATGTGGTGGAACTTCAACTACAACACCCCGAACGGCGCCTTCCTGATCAACAACCAGGCGCTGTCGGCCGGCAACCACACGCTGACCATCTACGGCCTGGAAGGCTGCTGCGATGGCGGCCAGCAAGTGCAGTACGCGGCCGCCAACGGCAATTTCCAGAGCTTCAGCGTCAACACCCTGGCGCCAGTGCCTGAACCGGAAACCTACGCCATGCTGCTGGGTGGCCTGGCGCTGGTCGGCGGCTACGCCCGCCGCCGCAACAACAAAGCCTGATAGAAAAAAGAAGCCCCGCCGGCATTGCTGCGGGCGGGGCTAACAGGTACGGGTTTATTCTACTACATTTACAACACGTCGCTGGCGTGGTCCGCCAGGCGCGAGCGTTCGCCGCGCGCCAGGGTCACGTGACCGCTGTGCGACCATCCCTTGAAGCGATCCACCACATACGTCAGGCCGCTTGAACCCTCGGTCAGGTAAGGCGTGTCGATCTGCGCGATGTTACCCAGGCACAGGATCTTCGTGCCGGGACCGGCGCGCGTCACCAGCGTCTTGACCTGCTTGGGCGTCAAGTTCTGCGCTTCGTCGATGATCAGGAACTTGTTGACGAAGGTGCGGCCGCGCATGAAGTTGAGCGACTTGATCTTGATGCGCGAGCGGATCAGGTCCTGCGTCGCCGCACGGCCCCATTCGCCACCGTCCGAATCGGACTTGTTGAGCACTTCCAGGTTGTCGTCGAACGCGCCCATCCATGGCGACATCTTCTCTTCCTCCGTACCAGGCAGGAAGCCGATGTCCTCGCCGACCGGCACCGTCACGCGGGTGACGATGATTTCGTTGTAGAGCTTGGTCTCCAGCACCTGCGCCAGGCCGGCGGCCAGGGCCAGCAGGGTCTTGCCGGTACCGGCCTGGCCCAGCAGGGTGACGAAGTCGCACTCCGGATTCATCAGCAAGTTCAAGGCGAAGTTCTGCTCGCGGTTGCGGGCGGTGACACCCCACACATTGTTCTTGTTGTGGCTGAAGTCGCGCAGGGTTTGCAGCACGGCGGTCTTGCCGTTGATCTGTTTGACCTGGCCATAGAACGGCGCTTCGCCATTCTTCGGCTCCAGGAAGATGAACTGGTTGACCAGCAGCGACGGCACGAACGGGCCGGTGACGCGGTAGAACGTCGCGCTCTGACCGTTCTTGTTCTCCTGCCAGGATTCCAGGTCCTTGCCGTGCTTGGTCCAGAAATCGTCCGGCAGCTGGACGATGCCCGAGTACAGCAGGTCGGTGTCTTCCAGCACGTGGTCGTTGAAGTAGTCCTCGGCCGGCAGGCCCAGCGCGCGCGCCTTGATGCGCATGTTGATGTCCTTCGACACCAGCACCACCGGGCGGCCTTCCTGTTCCGCTTCCAGCGAGCGGACCACGGACAGGATCTGGTTGTCGGCCTTGCCGACCGGCAGGCCGACCGGCAGGTCCGCCGTTTGCAGGCGCGTCTGGAAGTACAGGCGGCCCTTGGCGTCCTTGTTGCCCAGCTTGGACAGCGGGATGCCGTTCTCGATGGCGTCGTCGTCGGTGTTGGAGACCAGCGCGTCCAAGGTGCGCGACACCTGGCGGGCGTTGCGCGCCACCTCGGTCATGCCCTTCTTGTGGTTGTCCAGCTCTTCCAGCGTCATCATCGGCAGGTAGACGTCGTGCTCCTCGAAGCGGAACAGCGACGATGGATCGTGCATCAGCACGTTGGTGTCCAGCACGAACAGCTTGGTGGTGCCGGTCTGGTCCGCGTGACGGCTGGTCGAGGACTTGATCGCCACTTCATGCGGCTTGTGCTTGGCCGGATGCGGCGCCTCGGCGGTGATCGGCGTGACCTTGCCGCGCGCGGCAGGGGGCGTCTTGGCCTTGGCGGCCGGCTTGGCCGGTGCCGCGGCGGGCGCGATGCCGGCGGCGGCGTTCTTCAATACGGCGGGCGCGGCCTTCAACACGGCGGCCACGGCTTTTGACTTGGTGGTGGTTTTCGGGGTTTCTGCTTTGGCTTTTGCTACAGGCACTGCTTTGACGGGCGCCGCTTTCTTCGGCGCGGGCGCGACTTCAGCCACCGCTGCGATGGCGGGGGCTGGGCGCGGCCCTGTCGCTTTGGGATAATCTTTGGCCAGAAGTATAGTCGCTGGCTTACTAGGTAATTTTGGCAGTGGCATCAGGATCTCATTTGAAGAATATCTGGAGGAATCCGCCCATAGGCGCAGCACACTTTCTGGTCTTGAAAGTGTTGGGACCGGATGGGGTGGATGCTGGGTAAAACAGGGTTATAAGACTGCCGACGGGCGCTCATCATGCCCGGAGAAAGTACCGCGTGGTGGCCGGCTGGCCACCATGTAGGGTGGTGGTGTGAATTACAGTGATGACTCAAGGGCTGTTACGCATAGTTCTGCTACGGTTGAGCAACTCTGGAAGCCGCAACGCGTGCAACAATTAAACCTGACGCGCTACGAATTCCAGCACTTCATCGACGTGACCCGCTACTTTCACGCCTCTCCATTCTTTCACCAATTGCCCGGTAGCGTCAATCACAAACGTACTGCGTTCGATGCCGCGCACCGTCTTGCCGTACATTTGCTTCATCTTCATGACGCCGAACTGCTGGCAAAGCGCCTCGTCGGGGTCGGAAATGAGCTCGAAGGGCAGGCCCAGCTTGGTCTTGAAGCTTTCGTGCGAGCGCAGCGAATCGCGGCTGATGCCGTAGATTTCGGTGCCGGCCGCCTGGAATTGCTCGTACAGGTCGCGGAACGCCATGTTCTCGGTGGTGCAGCCCGGTGTGTTGTCCTTGGGGTAGAAGAACAGCACGGTGTGGCGCGCCGGCCGGCCCGACAGCTGGAAGGTCTGGCCGCCGGTCATGGCGGCGGAAAAATCGGTCACTACGGAAGGGCTATCAGCCACAGGCTATCTCCTGAACGGTACGCATTAAGAACGGGCGGCGCCCTGCACGATCAGCTGGCCCGAGCGACCCGGCAGCTCGTCCCAGGTGATCGGGCAAACCGGCATGGCCTGGTGCCGGACCTTCTGATGGTAATCGGCCATCGACGCCAATGTGTAGCCTTGCGCCTTCCAGCCAGCCAATAACTGCTCGAATATGGGGGCGAGTTTTTGCCCTTCAAGCTCGGAGTGCAAAGTATATACGTGGTCGCGCGTGGCGCCGGCCGTCAGCTTCAGCAGGAAGGCGGCGATGTTGCCGGTGCCGATGACGACGCCGTCGATCTCGCGGCCCAGCAGCTCGTCCAGCGTCGGCAGCGTGGTCGGCAGCTGGATGTGGGACAGCACCTTGTCGCCGTCGGACAGGCGGTGCGGGCCGTCGGCCGGATTGGCCAGCGTGCCGTTCTCGTTGAGCACGCAGCGGCCGTCGGACGCGTAGGCGTAACCGGCGGTGTCATGCTCGGCGAAGGCGGCGTTGTTCATCTGCCAGCCGGCCGCGCCGTGGGTGCGCGGCGCGGTGCCGAACACCTGCGTGAAACGGGCGGCGGCCTTGCGCATCATGGCGGTGGACCATTTGCCGTCGCGCTTGGCGACGTTGTCCTGCCACAGCACGTGGTCCCAGGTGTGGATGCCGCATTCGAAGCCGGCGTCGCGCACGCTGCGCAGCTGTTCGGCGCATTCCTTGCCGATGTCCGGGCCCGGCAGCAGGGTGCCGTACATCAGCGTCTTGAGGCCGTAATGCTCGACCACGGACGTGCGCGAGACTTTGCTGAAGAACCCCGGACGCAGCGCGCGGCGCAGCGCCCAGCCGGTGTGGTCCGGCCCCAGCGAAAACAGGAAAGTGGCCTGGGCGTTGTGCGCCTTCAGCATCCGCACCAGGTTCAGGGTGCCTTCACGGGTGCCGCGGTAGGTGTCGACATCGATCTTCAACACCATCAGCGGCGCTTGCGTTTGCAAAGTCTCGGTCAAATCTCAGTCCATCAGTTTTTGTGCTTCGGCCACCTGGCTGCGGTAGGCGTCGAAGATCTTCTTCAGCGCTTCGGCCATGGTGGTGGTCGGTTTCCAGCCCAGCTCTTCGCAGGTGTTGGTGATCTTCGGCACGCGGTTCTGCACGTCCTGGTAGCCCGCGCCGTAGTAGGCGCCCGAGGTGGTCTCGACGATCTTGACCTTGGCGGCGCCTTCGGCGTACTCGGGGTACTGCGGCGCCAGTTCCAGCATCATGCCGGCCAGCTCGCGGATCGAGTAGTTGTTGACCGGGTTGCCGATGTTGTAGATCTTGCCGCTGGCGGCGCCGTTCTTGTTCTCGATGATCTTCATCAGCGCGTCGATGCCGTCGTCGATGTCGGTGAACGCGCGCTTCTGCGCGCCGCCGTCCACCAGCGAGATGTTCTCGCCACGGACGATGTGGCCGAAGAACTGGGTCACCACGCGCGACGAGCCTTCTTTCGGCGTGTGGATGGAGTCGAGGCCGGCGCCGATCCAGTTGAACGGACGGAACAGCGTGAAGTTCAGGCCTTCCATGCCGTAGCCCCAGATCACGCGGTCCATCAGCTGCTTGGCGTTGGAGTAGATCCAGCGCGGCTTGTTGATCGGGCCGCAGATCAGCTCGGAGTTCTCGGGATCGAACTCGTCGTCGTGGCACATGCCGTACACTTCCGAGGTCGATGGGAACACCAGGTGCTTGCCGTACTTGGCGGCCGAGCGCACGATGGGCAGGTTGGCTTCGAAGTCCAGCTCGAACACGCGCAGCGGCGCCTTGACGTAGGTCGACGGCGTGGCGATCGCCACCAGCGGCAGGATCACGTCGCACTTCTTGACGTGGTACTCGACCCATTCCTTGTTGATGGTGATGTCGCCTTCGAAGAAGTGCATGCGCGACTTGTACGCCTCATTCTCCAGGACGTCGGTGATACGGTCGGTGCTCATGTCCATGCCGTAGACATGCCAGTCGGTCGTTTCCAGGATGCGCTTCGACAGGTGATGGCCGATGAAGCCGTTGACGCCGAGGATGAGGACTTTTTTCATTTGATAGTTACCCAGGTAATGTTCATTGTCCGCCAGCGGACAGCTCCGCCAGGCGGGATTGCAACTGCTCGGCCGTCACGGGTACCCCGTCGGCCGTCAAGGCGGAAATCGTCAGCATGCGGCCATCGCCGCACACGCCAAAGATGCAATTATCCACTACTGTCAAGCCAGGTGGCAAACTTAGCGATACAACATTGCCGAAATTGCCAGACAATCGGGCCCGTTGCAGCACGTAGCGCACACCGCCGATGTCGGTGAAGGCGCCGGGGTAGGGCGGGGCCACGGCGCGGTGCAGGTTGTACACGTCCTGGGCCGGCAGCAGCCAGTTGATGCGGCCGTCCTCGGGCTTGCGGCCGCCGAAGTAGCCGCCCTTGCTCAGGTCGTTCTTGATGCGCGGCGCCGTGCCGTCCAGCAGCGACGGCAGCACCATCCACAGCGCCTGCTCGGCCGCCACGGTGACCTTGCCGAACACCTCGAAGGCGGTGTCGTCGGGCAGGATCGGCACCTCCATCTGCGACACGATGTCGCCGGCGTCCGGCTTGACGGTCATCTCGTGCAGGGTGGCGCCGGTGACGGTGGCGCCGTGCAGCACCGCCCAGTTGACCGGCGCGCGGCCGCGGAACTCCGGCAGCAGCGAGCCGTGCATGTTGAACGCGGGCGCCACCGCCAGCAGCTCGGCCGGCAGCATGTTGCGGTAGTAGAAGCTGAACATCAGGTCCGGCGCGATGTCGCGCACCTGCTCCAGCAGCTCGGTCGATTTGGCGTCGGCCGGCGTGATGTAGGGGATGCCCTCGGCCTGGCACAGCGAGATCACCGATTCGAACCAGATGTTCTCGTTGGCGCTGTCCTCGTGCGTGACCACCAGCGCGACGTCGACGCCGCCGGCCAGCAAGACCTTCAGGCAGCGTACGCCGACGTTGTGGTAGCCGAAGACGACGGCGCGTTGACGCTTATTGGATTCACTCATGGCCTCGGCCCACAGTACGTTTTTCCACACCGGCCGGCGCATCGAGCGACTGGCCGGGCTTTTGTTCCAGGATCGTTTGTACCACGTAGCGCGGACGCGCGCGCACTTGCTGGAAGATGCGGCCCACGTACTCGCCCAGCAGGCCGATACCGAACAGGATAGTCCCCATGAAGAAGAAGGCAATCGCGAACAGCGTGAACAGGCCTTCCGCCTCGGCGCCCAGGAACAGGCGGCGCACCAGCAGCACCATCACCAGCAGGCCGGAGGCCAGTGACAGCAGGATGCCGAACATCGAGAAGAACTGCAGCGGCACCAGCGAGAAGCCGGTGACCAGGTCGAAGTTCAGGCGGATCAGGCTGTACAAGGAGTACTTCGATTCGCCGGCCGCGCGCTCCTCGTGCTCGACGATGATCTCGGTCGGCTTGCGGGCGAAGCGGTAGGCCAGCGCCGGCACGAAGGTGTTGACCTCGCCGCACTGGTTGACCAGGTCGATCACGTTGCGGCCGTAGGCGCGCAGCATATTGCCCTGGTCGGTGATCTTGATGTTGGTGATGCGCTCGCGCAGGTGGTTCATGGCCTTGGACGCGTAGGTGCGCCATGCCGAATCCTGGCGCTTGCGGCGGATCGAGCCGACGTAGTCGTAGCCTTCGCGGATCTTGGCCACCAGGTTGCCGATTTCCTCGGGCGGGTTCTGCAGGTCGGCGTCGAGCGTGATCATGATGTCGCCGCGCGAGGCTTCGAAGCCGGCCAGGATGGCCATGTGCTGGCCGTAGTTACCGTTGAACAGCACCACGCGGGTGACGTCGGGGCGGGTGCGGAACTGCTCGGCCAGGATGGAGACCGAGTTGTCGCGGCTGCCGTCGTTGACGAACACGATCTCGTAGGTCGTGCCGAGCTTGTCGAGGGCCGGGTACAGGCGGTCGAACAGGGCTTGCAGGCCGGCCTGCTCGTTGTAGATCGGGATAACGACGGAAATTTCTGGTTTCATCAACGACACACTCATTTGATCAAGATCGCTTTCACGGCTGCGACGGCACGGTCGACATCGGCCGTGGTCATGGCATAGAACATCGGCAGGGTCACGGTCAGGCGGCCGACTTTTTCCGACACGGGGAACATGCCCTCCTTGAAGCCGCGCTCGCGGTACATGGTGAACAGGTGGATGGGCGCGTAGTGGTAGCCGGTGCCGATGTTGAAGCGCTCCTGCATCGCGCGCATGAAGTCGGCGCGGGTGGTCGGGCCGTTATCGGGCAACACGATCTGGAACAGGTGGTAATTGCTGGTCTCGAAGGCCCGCATCGGCAGCTGGGCGCCGGACTGCGCCTCGAACTCGGGGCCGAAGGCCTGGTAGTAGTGGCGCGCCAGGTTGCGGCGGTGCGCGGTGATGTTGTCGATGTTGGCGAACTGGCCCAGGCCGATGGCGGCCATGATGTCGCTCATGTTGTACTTGCCGCCGAGGACGTCCACATCGATGCCGTCGACGCCGCTGCGGGTCACGCCCTGCAGGCGGTACTTCTCGGCCAGCTTGGCTTCCTCCAGGTTGTTGAGCACCAGCGCGCCGCCTTCGCCGGTGGTGATGTTCTTGTTGGCCTGGAAGCTGAACGAGACGAAGTCGCCGAACGAGCCGATGCGCTTGCCGTTCCACTCGGAGCCGAACGCCTGCGCCGCGTCCTCGATCACGCGCAGGTTGTGCTTCTTGGCGATGGCGTACAGGCGGTCCATGTCGACGGGCAGGCCTGACAGGTAGACCGGGATGATGGCCTTGGTGCGCGGGGTGATCGCGGCTTCGACCTTGTCCAGGTCGATGTTGCGGGTGACCGGGTCGATGTCGGCGAACACCGGCGTGGCGCCCACTTCGATGATGACGTTGGCCGTGGCGACCCAGGAGATCGAGGTGGTGATCACTTCGTCGCCGGCGCCGATGCCGGCGATGCGCAGCGCGATCTCCATGGTGCAGGTGCCGGAGTTGAAGGTGCGAACAGGGCGGCCGCCGAAGTATTCGGACATCTGGGCTTCGAAGGCGGCCACTTTGGGGCCGCTGGTGATCCAGCCGGAACGCAGCACGTCGCCGACGGCGGCGATGGTTGCCTCATCGATGGTGGGTTTCGAAAAAGGCAAGAAAGGTAAGGCGGAGGTCATGGGTGTCGCTCTCGATATTGATTTGGCTTATGGCCGCATTCTAAATTGTTCGTCAGGTCCGCGCCAGCAAGGCGACGCCGACCAGGATGATGCCGATGGCGACCAGGCGCTGCACCGTCAGCGCTTCGCCGAACAGGTACCAGGCGCCGATGGCGGTGACCACGTAGCCCAGCGACAGCATCGGGTAGGCGATCGACACGTCCACCCGCGACAGCGCGATGATCCACAGCACCACCGACAGCACGTAGCAGGTCAGGCCGCCGATGATGGGCAGCTGCATCGCCACCTTCAGGCCGACCGAGAACAGGTTGTTGAGCGTCAGGTGGATCTCGCCGATGTTCTTGGTGCCGGCCTTGAGCAGCAGTTGGGCAATGGCGTTCAACAGCACGCCGAAAACGATAAAACCGAAAGTTGCGATATTCATGTGTTTTTTTTATAAGTTACAGGTTGGCCACCACGACGCGGCGCGTATCCTCGGCCACCACGCGCATCGGCAGGCCGTCGTCCTTGAGCTCTTCGTACTTCTCCGGGCTGAGGATGGCCAGCGCCTTGACGCCTTGCCTGGTCTGCGCGTTCCACTGCGCGACGAACTCGTCGACCGTCGGGATGGACAGCTCCGGCTGCTGGCGCAGGCCGAAGGTGAACTCGTCCCAGTAATCGACCAGCACCACGGTGCGGCGCAGGTAGAAGGTCATCGACTGCTCATAGGTCGTGACGGAATAGATCTTGGTGTCCGGCTTGAGCTCGGGCAGCATCTTCAGCGCCACGGCTTTGCCGGAGCGCATTTTGCCATACGGCTCGAAGCCGGCCAGGATCAGCTGGGTCGCGGCGAAGCCGGCCACGGCCATGGTGAGCACGGTCAGGTCGCGGCGCAGGTGGCGCGCATGCAGCAGCGCCAGCGCGCCGCCGGCCGCGGCCACGATGCCGGCCATCAGCACCCACGGCTGGTAGGCTTCCAGCAGCGCGGTTTCCTCGCGGTGGCGCACCGCCATGGTGACCATCTGCGGCACGGCGGCAATGCCGGCCACGCCGATCAGCACCAGCAGGCCGGCGGCGATCATGCGGCTGCGGCGCGAGGCGTTTTCTAGGTAGACGCCGATCAGCAGGGCCAGCGCCGGGAAGATCGGCAGGATGTAGCCGGGCAGCTTGGAGCTGGAATAGCTGAAGAAGAAGAAAATAAACACGGCCCAGATCAAGAGCATCAGCTTGGGCTGGAACACCGTGTTGCGTTCGCGGCGCACGGCGCCCCACAGCGCCTGCGGCAGCACGCCCAGCCACGGCACGATGCCCGGCACCAGCATCACGAAGAAGTAGTACCACGCGCCTTCGCGGTGGTGGGTCTTGAGGAAGAAGCGTTCCCAGTGTTCGTGCACGAAGAAGAAGTAGGGCTGCTCGGGATTGCGCTGGGCCACCAGCACGAACCACGGCGTGGCGACGGCGAAGAACAGCAGCAGGCCCTTGCCCAGGTGCAGGCGCTTCCAGATGGCCAGATCGCCCGACAGCGCCGAGTACAGCACCAGCACCGCGCCCGGCAGCACCAGGCCGATCAGGCCCTTGGCCAGCACCGCCAGCGCCATGCCGGCCCAGCAGACCAGCATCCAGTTGCGGCGCGCGCTATCGGTGGCGCCGTCGCGCTGGGCCAAGACGACCGCGCACAGCACGATGGTCATCATGCCCGACAGGCTCATGTCGAGCGAATCGATCTGGCCGGAAGCGACCCAGAACAGGCTGGAGCCGAGCGCCAGCGCGGCGTAGAAGCCGGCGCGGGCGCCGAACACGCGGTTGCCGGCGTAGCCGGTCAGGATCACGCCGCCCAGGCCGCACAGGCCGGTCCACAGGCGCGCCTGCCATTCGCCCAGCCCGAACACGGCGAACGAGGCCGCGTTCATCCAGGTCTGCAGGGGCGGCTTTTCAAAGTACTTGATGCCGTTCAGGCGGGTGGTGATCCAGTCGCCGGTGGTGAACATTTCGCGCGCCATCTCGGCGTAGCGGCCCTCGTCGGGCGGCACCAGCGTCCGCACGCCCAACACGTACAGCCAGACGATGACGAAGGCGGCCAGCAGCGACCAGACGATTTTCTTGGAGTTGTACAGGTCGTTCATCAGGCGGTGGTGCCCTCGTTGTGGTCGATGATCAATGCCAGCGTGACCTTGCGGCCTTCGCCCATCAGGATGTTGTAGGTGCGGCAGGCGGCCTGGCTGTCCATGCATTCGACGCCGATGCGGCGCATGGTCAGCGCGGCGGTCAGGCGCGGGTGGATGAAGCGCTGGCGGGCGCCGGTGCCGAGGATGACGACGTCCGGGCTGTCGGCGCCGATGATGTCGAAATGCTCTGCGGTAATAGCGTCGAAGGTCGGGGCGTCCCAGGCGCGCGGCGGGACTTCCGGCAGCACGATCAGGCTGTAGTTGTAGCGTTGGGCGTTGATTTCGACCCCGGTTTCATCGTAACCGGTCACGGTCTGGTATTTTTGGGTATCGCTGGCGTGGAGCTTCATGACGGAAATCGTGGGTTTAGTCGGCAAAAGAAGCGCCATTGTAGCGTTTTTCCGGGGTGTTCCTGCGCTTTCCACCCCTTACAGGTTGATTAAATGGGAGGCTTTCGGCAGAATGGTTCTTTTCGCATTGCAGCACGGGCCGCCGGAGCGTTTTGGCAGTCCTGAGCGGTTTGCCTCACCAAGACAGGATTTTATTTTGCGACCGATTCAAAAATCGAACAAATTAGCGGAAGTCTGCTACGAGATCCGCGGCCCGGTGCCGGAAAAAGCCCGGCAGATGGAGGAAGAAGGCCACAAGATCACGAAGTTGAATATCGGCAACTTGGCCGTGTTCGGTTTCGATCCGCCCGATGAAATCGTCCAGGACATGAAGATCAACCTGCCGAACGCGGCGGGCTACACCGATTCCAAGGGCATGTTCGCGCCGCGCAAGGCCGTGGTGCACTACACCCAGGGCAAGAATATTCCCGGCGTGACCATCGAGGACGTCTACCTGGGCAACGGCGCGTCCGAGCTGATCGTCATGTCGATGAACGCGCTGCTCAACACCGGCGACGAGGTGCTGGTGCCGGCGCCCGACTATCCGCTGTGGACCGCCGCCGTGTCGCTGTCGGGCGGCACGCCGGTGCACTACGTGTGCGACGAGATGCAGGACTGGTTCCCGGACATCGACGACATGCGCCGCAAGATCAACTCCAACACGCGCGCCATCGTCGTCATCAACCCGAACAATCCGACCGGCGCGCTGTACCCGGTCGAGCTGCTGCTGCAGATCATCGAACTGGCGCGCCAGCACCAGCTGATCATCTACGCCGACGAGATCTACGACAAGGTGCTGTACGACGGCGCCGAGCACGTCTCGATCGCCTCGCTGGCCGACGATGTGCTGTTCGTCACCTTCAACGGCCTGTCGAAGAACTACCGCGCCTGCGGCTACCGCGCCGGCTGGATGGTGGTGTCGGGCCAGAAGGACCATGCGAAGGATTACATCGAGGGCCTGAACATGCTGGCCTCGATGCGCCTGTGCGCCAACGCGCCGGGCCAGTTTGCGATCCAGACCGCGCTCGGCGGCTACCAGTCCATCCAGGACCTGGTGGGGCCGGGCGGACGCCTGCTCAAGCAGCGCGACCTGGCGCACAAGCTGCTCACCGATATTCCAGGCGTAACGTGCGTCAAGCCGAAAGCTGCGCTGTATATGTTCCCACGCCTCGATCCGAAGATCTACCCGATTTCGGACGACCAGCAGTTCGCCTACGAGCTGCTGGCCGAAACCAAAGTGCTGATCGTCCAGGGCAGCGGCTTCAACTGGATCGCCCCGGACCACTTCCGTGTCGTGTTCCTGCCGAACACCGACGACATGACGGAAGCCTTCGGCCGTATCGCCAAGTTCATGGAAGGCTACCGGAAACGTCACGGCGCCAGCTTCTAACAAACAATAGAAACGATTTATATGAAACCCATCAAAGTAGGTTTGCTCGGCGTCGGTAACGTCGGCGGCGGCACGTTCGACGTGTTGGCGCGCAATCAGGAAGAAATCCGCCGCCGTGCCGGCCGCGGCATCGAAATCGTCGCCGTCTCGGCCCGCAACCTGGAGCGCGCCAAGCTGCGCACCGGCGGCAAGGTCAAGGTGGTGGCCGACCCGTTCGACATCGTCAACGATCCCGAAATCGACATCGTCGTCGAACTGATCGGCGGCTACGACCAGGCCAAGGCGCTGGTGCTGCAGGCCATCGCCAACGGCAAGCATGTGGTCACCGCCAACAAGGCGCTGCTGGCCGTGCATGGCAACGAAATTTTCGCTGCGGCGCAAGCGAAGGGCGTGATGGTGGCGTTCGAGGCGGCCGTGGCCGGCGGCATCCCCATCATCAAGGCGCTGCGCGAAGGCCTGACCGCCAACCGCATCGACTGGTTCGCCGGCATCATCAACGGCACCACCAACTTCATCCTGTCCGAGATGCGCGACAAGGGCCTGGACTTCGGCACCGTGCTCAAGCAGGCGCAGGAGCTGGGCTACGCCGAAGCCGACCCGACCTTCGACATCGAAGGCGTGGACGCCGCGCACAAGGCCACCATCATGTCGGCGATCGCGTTCGGCATTCCGGTGCAGTTCGACAAGGCGTATGTGGAGGGCATCTCCAAGCTCAACGCCATCGACATCCGCTACGCCGAGCAGCTGGGCTACCGCATCAAGCTGCTGGGCATCGCCAAGCGCGCCAAGGTCAACGGCGTGGAGGGTGTTGAGCTGCGCGTGCATCCGACGTTGATCCCATCGAAGCGCTTGATCGCCAACGTCGAAGGCGCGATGAACGCCGTGCTGGTGCAGGGCGACGCCGTCGGCGCCACGCTGTACTACGGCAAGGGCGCCGGTTCCGAGCCGACCGCCTCGGCCGTGATCGCCGACCTGGTCGACATCGCCCGCCTGGCCACGGCCGACGCCGAGCACCGCGTGCCGCACCTGGCGTTCCAGCCGAACGCGATGACCGACATCGAGATCCTGCCGATGTCGGAGATCACCACCAGCTACTACCTGCGCATGAACGTCAGCGACCAGCCGGGCGTGCTGGCCGACCTGACCCGCATCCTGGCCGACGCCACCATCTCGATCGACGCGATGATGCAGAAGGAACCGGCGGAAGGCGAGACCCGCACCGACATCATCTTCCTGACGCACCAGACGCAGGAAAAGAACGTCATGGCGGCCATCGCCAAGATCGAAGGCCTGGCCACCGTCTGCGGCCAAGTCACCAAGATCCGCCTGGAAAACCTGAGCTAATTCAACCTGGGGTCAAGTCTGACATTCGGACACGAGCTCTTCCGTAGCGACCGCTACGGAAGAGCTCGTGTCCGAATGTCAGACTTGACCCCAAATTGTTTGGGCGAAAAAAAAACCGGACGGCGCCTACGTGCGCTGTCCGGTAAAGGGTTGCTCCTATTTACTCGGGGTTGCTGCTTACTTCGATGCGACGGTCAGTTCGCTCTTTACTTCCTTCACGCCAGGCACTGCCGAGGCTACCTGGATCGCTTTGGTGCCGATGTCGGTGCTCGCCACCGAGCCGCTCAGCACAACCACGCCGTCGGTGGTGGTCACGCCGATTTGCTTTTGATCCGCCAGGGAAGCCTTGATCTTGCTGGTGATGGCTTCGTCATTGGTGGCGGTGCCAGTCTTGGCGGCGCCAGCCATGGCGGCATCGGTCTGGCCAGCAGCAAATGCGGTGCCCGTCGCGGCGGCGGCGGTCAGGGTGGCGGCAACCATCAGGCGGGCGATCAGTTTGGTAGTCATCATGATTTGCTTCCTTTGTTCAAGTTTGAGGGTGAAACGTCAGTGACGTTATCCTCTCCTTTGCAAAGGCCGTGCCAGCCATAATAAGTTATTTAAAATCATGTGCTTACGTCATATTTTCCTATTGGAAATCGACTGACCGTGGCATTCCCGGCCATATTGCCCCGATTTTGTCGGGAAATGGCGACAAGCTGTCGCCACCATTCTGTAACTGATTGATTTATATCGATTTATTCCTGTCGCTCAGCAGCGACAGCGGTACCGTCGCTGCGGAACAGGCTGGCATCCAGGTCGTGCTTTTGCAGCAGGCGGTAGAACTCGGTCCGGTTGCGCTCGGCCAGGCGGGCGGCGTCGGCCACGTTGCCGTCGGTGAGTTTCAGCAGCTGGACCAGGTAGTTGCGTTCGAAGCGCTGCTTGGCTTCGGTGTAGCTGAGCACCTCCAGCGACGGCACCCGCAGCGCACGCTGCACCAGCGACAGCGGCACCAGCGGCGCGGTCGCCAGCGCGCACACGTGCTCGACCACGTTGTACAGCTGGCGCACGTTGCCGGGCCAGGCCGCCGTGGTCAGCGCCTCCAGCGCGCCGGGCGCGTAGCCGCGCACGGTCTTGCCGTATTTGGCGGCCAGCGTCTGCAGGAACTGGGTCGCCATCGGCGCGATGTCCTCGCGGCGCTGCGACAGCGGCGGCAGGGTCAGCGTGATGACGTTGAGCCGGTAGTACAAGTCTTCGCGGAACTGGCCCTCGTGCATGGCCGCGTCCAGGTCGCGGTGCGTGGCCGACAGGATGCGTACGTCCACCGGCCGCGCGACGTCGGAGCCGAGCTGGCGCACCACGCGCTCCTGCAGCACGCGCAGCAGCTTCACCTGCAGCAGCAGCGGCATGTCGCCGATCTCGTCGAGGAACAAGGTGCCGCCGTCGGCCGCCTGCAGCAGGCCCTCGCGGCTGGACACGGCGCCGGTGTAGGCGCCCTTGATGTGGCCGAACAGTTCCGACTCCAGCAACGCCTCGGGAATCGCGCCGCAGTTGACGGCGATGAACGGCGCCTTGCTGCGCCGGCTGGCGCGGTGGATGGCGTTGGCCAGCAGCTCCTTGCCGGTGCCGCTTTCACCTTGGATCAGGATGCTGGCGTCGGAGGCCGCCACCAGCCGCGCCTCGGCCAGCAGCTCGTCCATGCACTGGCTGCGGCTGATCAGGCCGGCACGCCAGGCGTGGTCGCCGCTGGCGGGGCCGGCCTCGGGCGCCGACAGGCTCAGCGCCTGCACGATGCGCTCCAGCAGCGTCTTGGCGTCGAACGGCTTGGTCAGGTAGGCGAAGGCGCCCAGCGTGGTGGCTTCGACCGCGTCCGGGATGGTGCCGTGCGCGGTCAGCAGGATCACCGGCAGGGCCGGGTAGCTGCCGCGGATCTCCTGGAACAGCGCCATGCCGTCGCGGTCCGGCAGGCGGATGTCGGTGATGACCAGGCGCGGCAGCTCGATCGACAGCCGCGCCAGCGCCGCCTCCGCGCTGCCGACCGCCGTCACGCGGTAGCCGTTGGCGCTCAGGCGCATCGACAGCAGGCGCAGCAGGTCGGCGTCGTCGTCCACCAGCAGCAGGTGCGCGCCCTGGCCGGCGGCGGCGCTGCGCGGCGCGCCGTTGTCGCCGGCGCGGGTCAGCGCGCCGGGTTCGCGTTGGATGTCGGCCGGCGCGTTCATTTGATCACCGCCTGCGGGCCCGGCGCCGGACGGGCCGGCAGCGTGCGCTCGATGGTCTTCAAGCCTTCCAGCATTTCGTTGAGCTGGTCGATGCGGCGCTGGCTGTCCTTCTGCTGCACGGCCAGCTTGTCGGCGTGCTCGGCCAGCCGGCGCGTCTCGGCGCAATTGCTGGACAACAGCTGCGCCAGCGCCTTGAACGGCTGCGCCTCGGTCTCGGTGGCGGTGGCCACGCTGTCGAGCAGCGCCTGCGCGCGCGCCAGGTCGCCGCTGCCGCGCGTGAGCATCAGCACCATGCCCATCTGGACCGCCACGCGCGGGCTGCGCTGTTGCAGGCTCAGTCCGCTCAACTCCTTGAGCATGTCGCCCTGCGTCATCTTGCGCAGCTGCTGGTGATAGCTGAGCAGCGGCCCCACTTCATCGGGTGGCGGTGGCGGCGGCAGTTCGACGATGGCCGGCGGCGGCGGCAGCGTCACTTCGGCCGGCGTGGGCAGCGGCGGCCGGGGCTGGGTCAGCGTGCAACCGGCCAGCGACAGGCTGAGCAGCAGCAACAGCAAGGGGGAATTACGTTTCATAGGGCAGTTCGATCCGGAAGTGCGCGCCCTGGTCCGAGGGCAGCAGTTGCAAGGCGCCGCCGTGGGCGGCGACGTATTCGTAGACGATGGACAGGCCGATGCCGTTGCCCCGGCGCGCGCCGGCGGGCTGGCGCGTGCCCTGGTAAAACGGTTCGAAGATGCGGGCCGCGTCGTCCGGCGCCACGCCCGGTCCCTGGTCGAGGCAGTCGAGCAGCAGCTTGCCGCCGGCCTCGGCGACGCGGAACGTCACCTGGCCGTCGCGCGGGCTGAAGCGCACGGCGTTCGACAACAGGTTGCCGATGGCGACCGCCATCTTCTCGGCGTCGACCGCGATCGGCCGGGCGCGGCCCTCGATGGCGACGCCCAGCCCGGCGGCCTGCCATTGCAGGCGCTGCGCGGCCACGGCCTGCGCCAGCAGCGCCGCCATGTCGGCCGGCTCGCGCTGCAGGCGGTGGGCGTCGAAGGTGGCGGCGTTGTAGCGCAGCAGCGCCTCGATCTGCGATTGCAGCGCCGCCGTGTTCTGGTTGAGGATGCCGGCGATCTCGCGCTGGTTGGGCGACAGCGCGCCGGCCACGCCGTCCTCCAGCAGCGCCACGCCTTCGCGCAGCGCGGCCAGCGGCGTCTTCAGTTCGTGCGAGATGTGGCGCAGGAAGCGGGCCTTGTCCTCCTCCAGGTCCGACAGCCGCTGGCGCAGCCAGTTCAGCTGCTGGCCCACGTGCTGCAGGTCGCTCGGGCCGCGCACGGCGATGGGCTGGTCGTAGCGGTTCTCGCCGAGCCGGTCGATGGCCGATTCGATCTGCGCCAGCGGGCGCGACAGCCACAGGCCGAAGCCGCCGGCCAGCAGCGCGGCCAGCACGATGGAGGCCATCACTTGCCCCTTGAGCACGCCGCGCCGCTGGTCCAGCTCGGTGAGCAGTTCGCCGTTGCGGCGTTCGACTTCCTGCTTGACCTCGTCGGCCAGCTCGGCGTTCACGGCCGGCAGCGGCGCCAGCACTTTCTCCAGCGCCTGCTGGCGCGCGCTGGAACGCGGACGCGCGGGCGCCTGCAACAGGTCCCAGGCCTGCTCGCCGGCGTGGCGCCAGCGCTCGAAGGTGGCGGGCGGCGTGTAGGGCAGGGCGGCCGACACCGCGTCCAGCGCCGCGCGCGCCTCGCGCCAGGCGTCGGCGTAACGCTTGCGGAAGGCGGGGTCGTCCAGCACGAGGAACTGGCGCGCGCTGCGCGTCATCGCCACGCTGCGCTCGGCCAGTTGCTGGGTGTTTTCGGTCAGTGCCAGGGCGTGGCGTCCGCTGTCGCGGCTGTGGGCGGCGAGCCGGTCCAGCGTCCACAGCGCGTGCAGCGAAGCGGCGCTCAGCAGCACGGCGATCAACAGGAAGACGCCCAGCAGCAGCTGGCGAAACGAGAGTTTCGTAAGCATCGTCGTTAAATAGTCTCTATATTGGCTGAATGATATGGCGAAAGCGCCCCTACAGCCTGTTCGATTGGTTGCGTTGTTGGCCGGCACGGAGCGGAAATTTTATGTTGCGCGCGGCAACACTCTTCGATTACGCTGATTTACAAATGTGCTGGTGCCGATTTAACTTTTGGGGGTGTCATGGCTAGTCTTCTGCGTCGTTTGTCGATCCAGCAAAAACTGATGCTCAGCATGGCGGCCTGCCTGCTGCTGTTCCTGGCGATCTCGGCGACGCTGAGCGTGGTCATGACCGGCAACAGCATCCGCGAGCGCGTGGTGAACCAGGAGCTGCCGGCCGAGGTGGGCGAGATCCGCAACGATATCCTGCGCCAGATCGGCGAACCGCTGGCGGCCGCGTTGTCGGTCAGCGCCAACACCTTCCTGCTGGACTGGGAAAAAGCCGGCCTGCCCGACAGCGGCCTGTCGGCCTGGACCGCATACGCGGCCAGCATCCGCAAAAGCGCCAAGGCGGCGGTGTCGTGGGTCTCGGCCAGCACCGGCAAGTACTTCGACGACAAGGGCTACAACCGCACGCTGGACAAGGGGGCGGCGGCCGACCAGTGGTTCTTCGGCTTCCTCGCCAGCGGCAAGCCGTACTCGCTCAACCTGGACAAGGAACCGGGCGCCAGCACCTACAACGTCTTCATCAACACGCGCTTCGATACCGGCGACGGCAAGATCGGCGTGGCCAGCCTGGGCCTGGCGGTCAACAAGCTGGCCGAGAACATCCGCAGCTACAAGGTCGGCGAGTCCGGCTTCGTGTACCTGGTGCGGCCGAACGGCATGCTGATCGTGCACCACGATACCGCGCTGGCGGACGGGCAGCACTACATGAAGGACCTGCCGGGCTTCAATGCCGAGCTGAGCACCAAGCTGCTCGGCGGCCAGAACTACGCCAGCGCCGCGTACTCGGCGCCGGGCGGCAAGCGGCTGGTGGCGTCGTCGTTCGTGCCGGAACTGAATATGTACGTGATCGCCGAGGTGCCGGAGTCCGAGGTGCTGGGCGCGGTCACGCGTTCGGTGACGATCTCGGCGCTGGTGGGCGGCCTGGTGGGCGGCGGCATCGGCCTGTTCGTGGTGTACCTGGTCAGCCGCGCGATCGCTGCGCCGGTGGCGCGCGCCGCGCAGATGCTGGGCGAGATCGCCGACGGCAATGGCGACCTGAGCCGCCGCATGACGGTCGAGAGCGAGGACGAGGTCGGCGCGCTGGCCGATGGCTTCAACCGCTTCGTGTCGTCGCTGAACGCCACGATACGCCAGGTGCGCGACAGCACGGAGACCATCGCCACGGCCTCCAGCGAGATCGCCAGCGGCAACCTGGACCTGTCGGCGCGCACCGAGGCGCAGGCGTCCAGCCTGGAGGAGACCGCGTCCGCGATGGAGCAATTGACGGCCACCGTGACGCAGAACGCCGAGAGCGCCAGGCACGCCAACCAGCTGGTGCAGTCGGCGTCCGGCTACGCGACCGAGGGCGGCGCGGTGGTGGGGCGTGTGGTGCAGACCATGGTGTCGATCAAGGACAGTTCGCGCAAGATCGTCGACATCATCGGCGTGATCGATGGCATCGCGTTCCAGACCAACATCCTGGCCTTGAACGCGGCGGTGGAGGCGGCGCGCGCGGGCGAACAGGGACGAGGATTCGCGGTGGTGGCGTCCGAGGTGCGCAATCTGGCGCAGCGCTCGGCCGGCGCGGCCAAGGAGATCAAGGAGCTGATCGGCGACTCGGTGACGAAGGTCGACGCCGGCAGCGTGCTGGTCGATGAAGCCGGCGCCACGATGAGCAAGATCGTGTCGTCGGTGGAGCAGGTGACCAGCATCATGGGCGAGATCGTCGCCGCCAGCCACGAGCAGAGCGAAGGCATCGCGCAGGTCAACCTGGCGGTGACCGAGATCGACAGCACCACGCAGCAGAACGCCGCGCTGGTGGAGGAGGCGGCCGCCGCAGCGGGATCCTTGCAGGAGCAGGCCGCCAACCTGGCCGAGGTGGTCAGCGTGTTCAAGCTGGAGGATGCGCCGCGCGCCGGTACCGGCCGCCTGGCGCTGCGCTAGGCACAGTCTACTTGCCGCCTGTGGACACCTGATTAGGAATGACTGCGAGCCCCTGCATTGGATTCCTCGGATACAAGCGCGCCCGCAGTTGCATGAACGGTGTCTCTACTAGTCGGTACAGTAGCCAACCGCCAAAAATTCCAATGGCCATGACCACGATAATGGTAAGTGGTGCGTCGACGTCAACGTCCTTTGCCTGAAGTTCTGGACTAAGAGCCATAAACACCGGCTTGTGGACCAAGTACACGGCATACGACCAGAGCGCCAAGCTCTTCGCCCCCGGGATCTGCAGTCGGTTCAGCAACGACGATGGGCTAAGCGCCGAGCAGGTCAGCAGCGCGAAACTGGCTGCGACCAGCGAAAAGCCAAAGGTCGACGCAAGGAAGACAGTCGGTGCTTCGTTCATTACACCGTATAGCACGGCTGCGGCACTGGCGAGACCCGCCACAAACAACGCGTTCCCATAGCGAAGCAAGCGGGCGAATCCTACGGGATGGAAATTCTTCAGCAAGGCAATGGCTACCCCCGGCAGTAATTCGTCGAAGCGGCCATAGCTTGAGTAGTACACTGGCGCAGCGAATACATCCTTGCCACTCATGAAGGCAATGCCGCGCGCTGTCATGCCGGCCGCGATGGCGGCAAGCAGGGCACACCAAAGCGGGCGCGGCGAGCGCCTGCTACCGACCAGGGCAACCACCGCCAGCGGCAGCACCAGGTAGAACTGCTCCTCAATGCAAAGCGACCATGAATGTGTAAACGTCTGGTCATAATTCATACCTATATTTTGGGTGAATGTGAGAAAGCGCCAGAGAGAGGCCATTTTCTCGCCCGAGATTGGACTGTGGGGCAGCAGCAGGTAGACGGCCAGCAGTACGTAGTAGTTCGGGAGGGTGCGCAGCAGACGTCGAGCAAAAAAAGCCGGCAAGTCCAGACTCTCGCCGCGGGCTGCGGGCGCCAGGAGCTGGTTGCCGATCAGGTAGCCGCTCAGTACGAAAAACAGGTCGACGCCGGCCCAGCCAATGCTCCCTATAGCGCCAAAGCCCGGCCCTTGTCTGACAAAGCCGTTGTAGTGAGACATCAGCACCATTGCTATTGCTAGCGAGCGCAGGGTGTCCAGCCCGACAAGGCGGGCGGGCGAATCAAAATGCACCATTAGAGTTTTTTTGGTGAAGGTTTTTTTACTTGGTTTCTTCTGGCCGGAGAACGATCTCACTTCAGCGTCTGACATGCCTTCATACCCATGGTGTTCGGCCGATGCAGGAAGAAGTCGCCACGCTCCTGGTCCCGCGGAACACCCAAGCCAGTCCAGTACATGATCGCAAGGGCGCATTCCGCCTCGGGAGTCGCCCCACCATAGCCGGTTCCCCTGTCAACCGCTATAAGAAACCATTCGGCTGCCTTGGCGTAGTCCTGAGGCACCCCTTTGCCCTGAGCATACAGCCTACCGATAGCAAACTCAGCCCTATGAGACGACCTCAACGGAAATGGTGGGCGATCACGAGGCGCGATCTCCGGTTGGTATAGTTCCATTGCCTTGGCGAAGTTCTGCGGGATACCAATGCCGAACTCATTCATCTCGCCTAGCCTTCGGCGGGAAAAATCGGGATAAGCCCGCTCAGACAATGCGATTTCATATAAATGTGCCGCCTTTTGCTGGTCAACTGGCACATAGATGCCTAGATCGTAGATCTCCGCGAGCGCAAAGGTCGCTTTGCCTACACCATTGGCGGCGGCGGCCTCTAACCAACGCAGGCCTTGATTAACATCGCGAGCCACTCCCTTGCCTTCAAGATAGCGGCCAGCCAGTTGAAATTGCGCGTCGGCTTCTCCCTTTTCAGCTTCCATTCGAATTGCGTTGGCTCTCTTTGTTTCTTCTTCGTCCGTAATTGGCTGTTCGACCGGACAGTGGGGACAATAAGGGGAAGTAAAGATCGAAGAAATCCACCGCAGCCCCTTGTCGGGATCGACGTAAGGCCCGCCTTGATTCCTGATGAAATCCAGTCTTTCGTTTAGCAAGGAATCAAGCCGGTCACGACCGTCTTCGACAGCCACGGATGTCAAAGGCTCCAAATGCGAATTGGAAGTCAATACTGCGCAGAGCATGCCTAAAAATAATTTGTGTATTCTGTTTGAGTGTCTTGGCATTGTGATTTCAAAGAAGCGTGCCGTCATGGCAGAGATGTCGTGATACGATCCATTGTATTTATTGTAATCGATCGATCTGGCTGGGCCTGCTCGACAGATCGGCGTCGTTGAGGACCGATAGCGGCATGTGCGGTGAGCATTGTGATTATCCGGAGACGAACTCAGTCCGAACTCCCGCGATTGAATGCCAACTGGGCGGCGAACGCGCGCTGGTAGGCAGGGCGCGCTTCTCCGCGCGCGACATACGCGGCCAGGCTGGGGAATTCGTTCAGCACGCCTGACGGCCTCAGCCTGAGCAGCACCGACACCATGGTCAGGTCGCCCGCGCTGAACGCGCCGTCCAGCCATTCGGCATCCGCCAGGCGCGCCGAGAGCTGATTCAGGCGATGGCGGATGCGATCGACGATCAGCGGCATGCGCTCCTTGCTCCAAGGCTTGTCGCCCTCCAGAAATTTCGCGGTGACCAGCTCAAGGATCGGCGGCTCCATCGTGTTGAGCGCGGCGAATATCCACGTCACCGCGCGGGCCCGGGCGTTGGCCTCGTCCGGCAGCAAACCCGCATGGTGCGAAGCGATATGGAAGATGATGGCGCCGGATTCGAACAGCGCCAGGTCGCCTTCCTCGTAGGTCGGGATCTGGCCGAAGGGATGAAGCGCCAGATGCGCGGGCTCCTTCATCGCGGCGAACGAAACCGGACGCACCTCGTAGGGCAGCCCCGCTTCCTCCAGCGCCCAGCGAACGCGCGTGTCGCGGGCCAGCCCCATGCCGCCGTCGGGCGAGCGTTCAAAAGCGGTAATCGTGATGGTCATGATGGTCTCCTGTGATGGTGAAATCCAGCCTTCTCATAGATGACGACGAACGGCACGCCGCCGAATCGACATGCCGCGCCAAATCTTTCCAATTATGCGCCGATGTGCGGTAAGCTTGCAAATTAACCAAGCTTGTCAACAGCCTACCAGGAGCGTGGATTGAAGCAGCCGTTTTCCAGGAATTTTGCAGCAGTCGTACTGATGTGTGCTTTCACCGCGGCGTCCGCCATGGACGCCACCGGCCAGGATGGCGTCAATGTCGGCCCCTATCACGTCGACGCGGTGAGTGCAGGCAGCGGCCCCTACACCGTCATCTTCGAATCGGGCTTTGCCAGCGATCTGTCGGTCTGGAGAAAGGTGGCGCCGGATGTCGCCAAGTCGGCCAAGGTGTTTGTTTATTCGCGCGCCGGGATCGGAAAATCCGATGCGCGTCCGGAACCGCGCACGCCGCAGCGCAGCAGCGCGGAGCTGGACCAGGCGATCGAAGCCGCCCACCTGTCGCCGCCGTTCATCCTGGTCGGCCACTCCTACGGCGGCTATCTGATACGCCTGTTCGCCCAGCGCCATCCTGAGCAGGTCGCCGGCATGGTGTTTGTCGATCCCAGCATGGAACGCTTCGACACCGAGCTCAAGAAGATCGACGCGGCCAAGGTCGCGCAAGACCAGAGGTACCTCGACTCGCTGACGCCCGCGCCGTTGAAGGCTGAAAGCAAGCTGGTGGACGACGCCTTCGCCGCCGCCAGCCTGCTGCCCGCGCCGCGGCTGCCGGACGTGCCGGCCGTCGTGCTGACCTCGACCATGGTGCGCGAGCAGCCGGAATTCTTCATGCATACGGTGCCGGCGGTGGCGGTGTGGCGTTCGCTGCATGAGCAGTTGTTCCTGCAGTTTTCGTCCGGCAGCCATGTCGTCACTGCCAATAGCGGGCACAACATTCATCTGGAAGAGCCGGCGCTGGTGACCGGCGCCATTCAGCAGGTGATTGCCGGCGCCGCGGCGCAGGACCAGCGCCGCGCGCACAAGCTGGCGCAGGACCGTCTGTTGAACGCTGTCGACCGCGCGGCCGTGCTGTTGCAGGCGCAGCGCGGCGGCGAGGCCGGGCAGCTTGTCGACAGCGCGCTGAAGGAAAGTCGTTTTAGCGAGAGCGAGATCAACGGTCTTGGTTACATGGTGCTGGGCAAACGCAAACAGCCCGAGCTGGCGGCGCTGGTCATGAAATTCAACGCCGACACCTTCCCGGCATCGGCCAACGCGCATGACAGCTACGGCGAACTGCTGCTCGAATTGAAGCAGCCCTTGCAGGCAAAGGCGCAGTTCGAGCAGGCGGTCGCACTGGGGACGGCCGGCGGCAAGAGTCCGCAGGCCATGGCGGGCTTCCGGGCGAACCTGGCGAAAGCCGTGCAGGCGCTGGCACAGTGAAATCCAAAGGGAACCGCATGAACATACCGTTTCAACTTACCAGCCTTGCGCTGCTTGGCCTGCTGCAGTCGTCCATCGCCTTGGCTGCGGCGCCCGACGCCGTCCGCACCGGCAAGCTCGACGCCGACGCGCCGCTGCTGAGCGGGCATGGAACCCAGCTGACCGGCGCCCTGGACTGGAGCGTGCGGCGCGAGGCAGGCATGACCGTGCTCGATGCGCCCGAGCTCGACGCCGCCCTGGCGCTGATCGAGGTGGATGCGCCCAATGCCGCCGCCGCGCTCAAAGCGGCCTGGTCGCGCTTCCGGCCCGGGGTGAAACGCGTGGCCGCAAGCCTGACGCGCGAGCCGGCCCGCGAAGGCTGGGACGAGCGCGTCGCGGCCGGTTATGAGCTGCCCGCCAACGAACGCAGGGTCGCCAACGCGGTCGCGCTGCGCAGCGGCGGCAAATGGACCGTGGTCGCGCTCGACGGCGGCGTGGCGACCGTGCAAAAGCGCGGCGCCGCGCTGGAGATGATGCGGGGCAGCGTGCACCCGCCGGGCTACAAGCCGGAGTCCTTCGCCGGACGTCAGCCGCATCCGCTGGACGCCGCCCGCATCGCGCGCCTGCGCGCCTTCGTCGCCGACGGCATCCGGCAGTTGCGCATTCCCGGCGCGGCGCTGGCCTTGCTCGATCATGGCCAGGTCGTCTACGAGGGCGGCGTCGGCGTGCGCCGGCACGGGCGGCCGGAACCGGTGGATGCCGACACGCTGTTCATGGCCGCGTCCAACACGAAGGGCATGACGACGTTGCTGCTGGCCTCGCTCGCGGACGAGGGCAAGCTGCGCTGGGAACAGCCTGTCACCGAGCTCTACCCAAGCTTCAGGCTGGGCGACGCGGACACCACCGCCAGGGTGCGCTTCAAGCATCTGGTGTGCGCGTGCACCGGCCTGCCGCAGCAGAATCTGGAGATGATGTTCGAGTTTGGCCAGGCCAGCCCGGCCTCGTCGATCGGCCTGCTGGCCAACATGAAGCCGACCAGCAATTTCGGCGAACTGTACCAGTACAGCAACCTGATGGCGTCGGCGGCCGGCTACATCGGCGGCGCGCTGGCGCACCCCGGCATGGAGCTGGGCGCGGCCTACGACCGGGCGATGCAGGAGCGGATCTTTACGCCGCTCGGCATGCGTGGCACCACCTTCGACATGGCCAGGGCGACCGGTGGCAACCACGCCAGTCCGCACACCATCGATTACAGCAACCAGCTGCGCGTCACCGGCACCGAGATGGACAGCAGCATCGTTCCGCACAGGCCCGCCGGCGGCGCATGGACCTCGGCGCACGACTTCATCCGCTACGTCCAGCTGGAGGCCAACCAGGGCCGGCTGGAGGACGGCCGGCAGCTGGTGTCGAGCGCCAACCTGCTGGCGCGTCGCGCTCCCCAGGTGGCCGCCGGCGACGACACCAGCTACGGCATGGGACTCGAAGTGATGAAGGTGAACGGCGTGCAGGTGATCGACCACGGCGGCAGCCTGCCCGGATTCAAGAGCAATTTCTACCTGCTGCCGGAGGCCGGTGTCGGCGCCGTGCTGATGCTCAACGCCGACGAGGGCTATGCGCTGCTGCCGGTCTTCCAGCGCTACCTGCTCGAAGTGCTATATGACGGCAAGCCGGAAGCGCTGGAAGACCTGCGGCTGGCTGCGGCGGCCAGCCGGTCCGGCCACGCGGCGGGCCGCGCGCGCTACACGGTGCCGGCCGCGCCCGCGGTGGCGTCCAGGCTGGCGAGCCGTTACCACAGCGATGAACTGGGTGAGCTGGTGGTGAGCCGGCGTGGCAAGCAGACCTTTGTCGACGCCGGGGAGTGGAAGACCGCGGTCGCCACGCATGCGAACGCGGATGGCACGGTGTCGCTGCTGACGATTACGCCGGGCCTGGACTTCTTCGAGCTGGTCGTCGGGAGCAAGGACAGCAAACGCACGCTGACCCTGCACGACGGCCAGCGCGAGTACCTGTTCACCGAGATGTGAGGTGGAGGCCCGGCCCGGTTAGGCGGCGGGACCGACGTCCATGCCGTCGTACGATTCGAGCTGGTGTTCTTCGGCGAACTTGTAGAACTCCTGGTTGCGGGCGTGCAGCGTGTCGGCCGTGTGCTTCTCGACTTTTTCGACGTGCAGCCACCACAGCGCCGGCGTTTCCGCTTCCGGCTTGGAGTCGTAGATGCCGACCACCTGATAGCCCTTGGCCTTCAGCTGCGCTGACGCGCCTTCGAGTTTGCTCTTGGTCGGGTCGGCGAAAAAATAGCCCCACAACAGCGGCTTGGCACTATCCCACGGCGCGTTCTGCTTCATGTCGGCAAACAGCTCGACCATGTCTTCTTTGGTGATCATCTACTTATTCCTTCTTGCGGTGATAGAACGACACGCCCACTATCAGGCCTTGCTACTCAAGCTCGTTCAGGGGGCCGTGATCGACGAATTTCTTAAGCTGCGTTAGCGCGCGCCGGTAATTCGACAGGCGCTGCAGCCAGCGGATGTCCTGCTCGCTCATGATTTGCCCCTGACGCTAACGTTGTTGGGCGTATTTTACCGCAGCGGCGGTGGCGGGTCAGGCGCGGGAGAAGGTGACGGTGACCTTGAGGCCCTGGCCGCCGCTGGCGTCGTCCAGCGCGATGGCGGCGCCGTGCAGCGTGGCGATGTCGCGCACGATGGCCAGGCCCAGGCCGGCGCCGCCGGGGTTGCGCTCCAGCGTGGCGGCGGCGCGGTAGAAGGGCGCGAACACCCGCTCCCGCTCGGCCGGCGCGATGCCCTGGCCGCTGTCCTCCACCTCCAGCACCACGCCGCTCATGTAGGGCAGCACCCGCAGCGTCACCGTGCCGCCCTGCGGCGTGTAGCGCAAGGCGTTGTCCACCAGGTTGGCGATCATCTCGTGCAGCAGCAGGGCCTGTCCCTGCACCACGCATTCGCTGTCGGCCTCCAGCGCCAGGTCGATTTGCTTGGCCACCGCCGCCATCGCCATCTCCAGCCCGACCTGGCGCGCGACATCGCGCAGCGAGACCGGCTCCGACTGGGCCGCCGCGCCGTCGGCGTCGCCGCCATGTTCGATGCGCGCCAGCGTGAGCAGGCGGTTGGCCAGGTTGACGGTCGAATCGGTGGTGGCGGCGATGCTGTGGACGATCTCGCGCAGCGCGGCACGCGTGGCCTGCGGATCGGTGCCGGGCCGGTCGCATTCGCGCAGCGCCAGTTCGGCCTGGGTCTTCAACACCGTCAGCGGCGTGCGCAGCTGGTGCGAGGCGTCGGCGATGAAGCGGCGCTGGCTGCTGATCAGGATGTGCAGGCGCGAACGGGAGCTGTTCATCGCCGCCACCAGCGGCCGCACCTCCTTGTGCACCAGCGTCGGATCGACGTCGGACGGATCATTGAGGCTGCGCGTCTCCACCGCGATCTTCAACCGCATCAGCGGTTGCAGCACCAGCCGCACGGCGAACCACACCAGCAGCGCCACTGCCAGCAGCAGCAAGGCTTGCCATGCCAGCGTGTCGAACAGGATCTGGTTGGACAGGCCGCGCCGCGCCTCCAGCGTCTCGCCCACCTGGATCAGCGCGATGCCGCGCATCGAGCTGTCGTACACCGGCTGCAGCAGCGCGGCGATCCGCACCGGCTGGCCGTTGTAGTTGGCGTGATAAAAGCGCACCAGCGCCGGATAGGCCTCCGAGCGCGGCACGTTGGCCGGCACCGGCGGCAGGTCGGCGTAGCCGGACACGGTCTCGCCGTTGATGCCGGTGACCTTGTAGTAGATGCGGCCCAGCGTATCGGTCTCGAAGCTGTCCAGCGCCACGTAGGGCACGTCCGCCACCACCTTGCCGTCGACGATGGAGACGCGCTCCGCCAGCGCGCGCGTGGAGGCCAGCAGCGAGCGGTCGTAGGCGACATCGGCGGCGTCCAGCGCGTTGTGGTAGACCGACAGGGTGTTCAACGCCACCAGCACCAGCAAGGGCCCCAGCAACCAGCGCAGCAGCTGGCCGCGCAGGCTGCCGAGCGGCGCGCTTGGCCCGAAGCGGCGCGCCAGCCTGGCCAGCAATGGCATGCGGAGGCCGGCCCCGGTCAACGTCAGCCGCCCTTGGCGCCGCCGGCCGGCGCGGGGATGGGCGCGGGCCGTGGTTGCAGCAGGTAGCCGATGCCGCGCAGCGTGGTGATGACGGCGGCATCCGGCGCGGCGATGTCGAGCTTCTTGCGCACGCGATGGATATACAGCTCGATCGCATCGATGTTGGCGTCGTCCGCCAGCGCGAACACTTCGTCGAACAGCTTCTCCTTCGAGACCGCGCGGCCGGAGCGCGTGATCAGCGTCTCCAGCACCGCGTGTTCGCGCGGCGTCAGCGCCAGCGGAACGCCGGCGTAGGTGAACATGCGCGTGACGGTGTCGAAACTGAGCGCGCCGCAGCTGTGCACCAGCGACTCGTTGCCGACACTGCGGCGCAGCAGCGCTTTCACGCGCGCCTCCAGCTCGGCCAGTTCGAAGGGTTTGGCCAGGTAGTCGTCCGCGCCCAGGTTCAGGCCCTGCACGCGGTCTTCCAGTCCGCCGCGCGCGGTCAGTATCAGCACGGGAGTCTGGCCGCGCGGGCCGCCGCGCGCGCGCAGGCGCTTGAGCACTTCCAGGCCGTCCATGCGCGGCAAGGTCAGGTCGAGGATCACCAGCGCGTAATCCTGCGTGTGCAGCAGGGCGTCGGCGTCGGCGCCGTTGTCCGCGCATTCCACCGTCAGGTTGGCGTCGCGCAGGGCTTTGGACAGCCAATGCGACAACTCGGTGTGGTCTTCAACTAACAGAATACGCATAAATTCTTGCCAACCATATGAAATAAGTTCAGTGTAAGGCCAGAATCATGGGCGCAGCCGCCTCAAAAGGGAAGTCCCCGCCTGATTTGTGGTGCATGGACGACAGGAATCCTCGCCGAAGTAGCAGTGAAAGGTAATTGAAAGGAAGTGACTCCTATAGTGGCAGCCTGATTGCACCGATCAGGCGTCACAAATAACTATATCCCTCTGGAGACATACATGAAGAAAACCTCGTTGACCCTCGCTATCATGGCATTGGCGGCAGCCGCTGGCGGCGCCGCCCACGCCCAATCGAACGTGCAGGTCTACGGCTTGCTGGACGTTGGCATGGAATCGGCCAATAACAAATCGGCAACCGGTGGCAGCCAGACCAGCGTGATCTCGGGCGGCATGAATACTTCGCGTTGGGGCCTGCGTGGCAGCGAAGACCTGGGCGGCGGCCTGAAAGCCATCTTCAACCTGGAAGGCGGCATCCTGATGGACACCGGCGCGCAGGACGGCGTGCTGTTCAAGCGCCAGGCCACCGTCGGCCTGGAAGGCGCTTTTGGCCGCGTGGTCATCGGCCGTTCGTTCAGCAGCGTGTACGACACCGTGATCGCCTACGATCCAATGGGCTTCGCACCTTACTACTCGTGGGCCACTTCGGGTCCCGCGACCGGTCCTAGCAAATACGGCTTCACCACCGCCTACGATAACCTGATCAAGTACTCCGGCACCGTCGGCGACTTCAAGTTCGGCGCCAACTACGCCGCCGGCGAGCAGACCACCGGCGCGCAGGACAGCGCCAAATACGGCTTCACCGGCGCCTACAACCTGGGCGCCGTGAACCTGATGGCGACCTGGGAGCGCAACAACGGCAACACCGTTCCAGCCACCGGCAACCGTGACAAGAACACCGTCTGGCACCTGGGCGCGAACTATGAGAACGGTCCGCTGAAACTGTGGGGCGTGGTGCGCGACTACAAACTGGTCGCCGGCAAGGCGCTGACCGCCGACGTCGACGCCACCACCACCTGGGCCGGTATCGCATACAAGACCAACGAGGTGACCACGCTGACCGGCGCTGTCTATCACGTCAACGTCAAGAACGTCGCCGCCGGCAAGGACGCCGATCCAACCATGTACGTGCTGCGCTATCGCTACGCACTGTCCAAGCGCACCGACGTGCATGTGTCGGCTGCCTACGCCAAGGCCAAGAATGGCCAGTTGACCGGCCTGTCGCGCGACGACGCCGGCTTCGGCACCAGCCAGCACGGCCTGGTCGTCGGCATGCAGCACCGCTTCTAAGCCGAGGAAAAGAGCGCGGCGTTTTTCACGAAAAATGCCGCGTTCTGAAAGCGCTTTGAAAGCTTCACCGTTCTAAGATACCTACCAAGATGACTAAAGTTTTGCTGGCTTTGATTGCCGCGCTCTTGCTAAGCGCTGCAGCGCAAGCGGCAGGCCTGGAGTGCATCGTGCCGTCCAAGCCGGGCGGCGCGATGGACCTCACCTGCAAGCTGGCGCAAAAGGGTTTGCAGGGCTTGAGCGGCACGCCGAAGCCGCCGCCGTCGGATATGCACATCAGCTATCTGCCGGGCGGCATCGGCGCGGTGGCCTGGCATTCGCTGGTGTCGCAGCGGCGCGCGGAGCCGAACACGCTGGTGGCTTTTTCGGGCGGCTCGCTGCTCAATCTGGCGCAGGGCAAGTTCGGCAAGGCCACGTCGTCCGATGTACGCTGGGTGGCGGCGCTGGGCGCCGACTACGGCATGATCGCGGTGCGCGCCGATTCGCCCTACAAGACACTGGGCCAGCTGGTGACGGCGCTGAAGGATCATCCGGAGAAGGTGCTGATCGGCGTGTCCGGCACCATCGGCAGCCAGGACTGGCTGAAGATGGCGATGGTGGTCAAGGCCGCCGGCGTCGATCCGAAGGTGCTGCGCTTCGTGGCGCTGGAGGGCGGCGGCGAGGCCTTCGCCGCGATGCACGCCAACCTGGTGCAGGTGGTGTCCGGCGACGCCAGCGAGGCGACGCTGTACGCGGCCGGCGGCAATACCAGGGTGCTGGCGATCCTGGCGGAGCACCGCCTGCCGGGCGTGTTGGCGAATGTGCCGACGGCGCGCGAGCAGGGCATCGATGTGGTGTGGCCCATCATCCGGGGTCTGTGGATGGGGCCACAAGTGTCGGATGCGGACTATCGGCACTGGGTCGCGAGTTTCGACCGGGTGCTGGCCAGTCCGCAGTTCGCGCAAATGCGCGCGGCGTCGGGTCTGTTCCCGTTTGGGCTGACCGGCGATGCGCTGGCAGCATATGTAAAAAAGGCCGTGGACGATTACGGCAGGCGCGCCGCCGAACTCGGTCTGGTGCGCTGAACACCAATACCTATAAAACGACGGAGACAAAAAATGATGTTGAAAACGACTTTGGCCGCTGCATGCGCCACCCTGTTTGCAAGCGCCGCTTTCGCACAGGTGCCGGCCGGCTATCCCGCCGACTACCAGAAGATCATCGACGGCGCCAAGAAAGAGGGCAAGCTGGTGATCTACGGCGCCACGGACAGCAAGGCCACCCAGCCGCTGATCAAGGATTTCAACGCGCTCTACCCCGGCATCACCGTCGAATACAACGACATGAACTCCACCGAGGTGTACAACCGCTTCATCTCAGAAGTGGCGGCCGGCGGCAACACCGCCGACGGCCTGTGGTCCTCCGCGATGGACCTGCAGATGCGCCTGGCCTCCGACGGCTACGCGCTCAAATACAAATCGGTCGAGACGTCCAAGATCCCCGGCTGGGCGGTGTGGGACGACCAGGCCTACGGCACCACCTTCGAGCCGGCCGCCATCGTCTACAACAAGCGCCTGATGGACGCCAAGGAAGTGCCGCAGACGCACGCCGATTTCGCCAAGCTCATTACGCAGCCCAAATTCAAGGACAAGGTCACCACCTACGACATCGAGAAATCCGGCGTCGGCTTCATGTTCATGACCCAGGACGCGCGCGAGAATCCGAAGTTCCTGGATCTGGAAAACGCCTTCGGCATGGCCAAGGTGCGCGTGCAGTCGTCCACCGGCACCATGATGGAGCGTATCTCGTCGGGCGAGAACCTGATCGGCTACAACGTGCTGGGCTCCTACGCGCTGGTGCGCGCCAAGACCGATCCGTCGATCGGCGTGGTGCTGCCGAAGGATTACACGCTGGTGCTGTCGCGCGTCTTCTTCATCAACAAGGCCGCCAAGAACGTCAACGCCGCCAAGCTGTGGCTGGACTACATGCTGTCGCACCGCGGCCAGACCATCATCGCCAACGACTCCAAGCTGTTCGCGATCCGCGCCGACGTCACCGGCGAGACCACGTCGGCGGACCTGATCAAGCAGATCGGCAAGGACAACATCAAGCCGGTGCCGGTTCATCCTATCGTGCTGCAATTCCTGGGACCGGCCAAACGCATGGCCTTCCTCAAGCAGTGGAAAGAAACCGCAGGTAAGAAGTAAGCAACGTCTCACCCGCCGTAAAACCCGCCCGCCGACCAGCGGGCCGGGTGCCCGCACGCGTACGTACAAAACGGAATTCCTATGCAAACTCTGACTCTCTCCGGCTCCGACCGGCGCGGCATCAACTGGACGCGCGGCGTGGTGGTGACGCTGGCCGCCACCGCCATCTTCCTGCCGCTGCTGCTGATCTTCTACCAAAGCTTTTTGAACGCGCCGTTCTTCATGCCCGCCAAGGAACTGGGGCTGGACGCGTACCGCTTCATCTTCGAGGATCCCGATTTCTCGGTGGCCTTCAAGAACGCCTTCCTGCTGGCCGCCGGCCTGACCGCCATCGCCGTGCCGCTGGGCGGCATGCTGGCCTTCCTGATGATACGCACCGACCTGCCGGGCCGCGGCTTCATCGCGCCGATGCTGCTGGTGCCGATCTTCGTCTCTCCGATGGTGATGGGCTTCGGCTACGTGGTCTCGATGGGCCCCGTGGGCTTCTACTCGCTGTGGGCCAAGGACATCCTCGGCTTCATCCCGTGGAATATCTACTCCTTCACCAGCATCGTGGTGATCGCCGGCCTGACGCACGTGCCGCACGTCTACCTGTACGCCTCGTCCGCGCTGAAAAGCCTGGGCTCCGACGTCGAGGAGGCGGCCCGCGTGACCGGCGCCTCGCCGCTGCAGGTGATGTTCAACGTCTCGCTGCCGATGATCACCCCGGCGCTGGCGTATGCGGCGGTGCTGGTGTTCTTCCTCGGCTTCGAGGTGTTCGGCCTGGTGCTGGTGCTGGGCGACCCGGAGGGCCACCTGGTGCTGGCGACCTACCTGTACAAGCTGACCAACAAACTCGGTACGCCGTCCTACCACCTGATGGCCGCCGTCGCCGTCTGCCTGGTGATGGTGACGATGCCGCTGGTGATGATCCAGCGCTGGCTGCTCAAGTCGGCCAACAAGTTCGTGTCGATCAAGGGCAAGGGCGCGCGTTCGAAGTCCATGCCGCTCGGTAAATGGAAATGGCTGGCCTTCGCGCTGATCTTCGGCTGGCTGATGTTCACCATCATCATGCCGATGTCGGGCATCGTGCTGCGCTCCTTCGTGCAGTACTGGGGCGAGGGCGTCAACCTGCGCGACGTGCTGACGCTGCAGCACTTCCGCGAAATCATGGAGCAGCCGGCGCTGATGCGCGGCATCCTCAACACCGTGTTGATCGGCGTGATCGGCGGCGCCTTCGCGGTGATCTGTTACTGCGCCATCGCGCTTGCCATGCACCGCAAGCCGGACGGCGTGACCCGCTTCCTGGACTACAGCGTGCTGGTGCCGCGCGCCGTTCCTGGCCTGCTGGCCGGCCTGTCCTTCCTGTGGGTGTTCCTGTTCGTCCCGAGCTGGCTCGATGGCATGTTGAAGGGCATGGACAACGGCGTGGCGCTGTGGCTGAGCGAGAACGCGATACCGCTGCTGCGCTCCGTGCGCTCGACCATCTTCGCCCTGTGGCTGGCGTATTCGGTGGTGTGGCTGGCCTACGGCATGCGCCTGATCTCGACCGCGCTGCTGCAGGTGGGCCCGGAGCTGGAGGAGGCGGCGCGCGCGGTCGGCGCATCGCGCGGCCAGGTGACGCGCGACGTCACCATCCCGCTGGTCAAGTACGGCCTGCTGGGCGCATGGCTGATGGTGTTCCTGATCTTCGAGCGTGAGTATTCGACCGGCGTGTACCTGCTCTCGCCGGGCACCGAGGTGATAGGCGCGATGCTGGTGTCGCTGTGGGCCACCGGCTCCACCGACCTGGTGGCGGCGCTATCGTTCATCAATATTTCGCTGGTGGCCATCGGCCTGGGCGTGGCCCTGCGCTTTGGCGTGAAGCTGCATAACTGATAAAAATTATGAAACGAGACCTCATCATGAATGAACTGACCGTCAACGACCTGCATCTGGACTACGGCACCGGCACCCACGCCAACCAGATTCTGAAGGGCGTGTCCATGCACCTGCAAAAGGGCGAAGTGGTGGCGCTGCTGGGGCCTTCGGGCAGCGGCAAGACCACGCTGCTGCGCGCCGTGGCGGGACTGGAAAGCCCGAAGCGGGGCACCATCTCCATCGGCGACCGCAATGTGTTCGACGGCGCGAAAAACTTCGAGATGGCGGCCGAGCACCGCAACCTGGGGCTGGTGTTCCAGTCCTACGCGCTGTGGCCGCACAAGACGGTGTTCGACAACGTCGCCTATGGCCTCAAGCTGCGCAAGATGGGCGCCACCGAGATCAAGGACAAAGTCGCCGACGTGCTGAAGAACCTGGGCCTGGGCCACCTGGCCGAGCGCTTCCCGCACCAGCTGTCGGGCGGCCAGCAGCAGCGCGTGGCGATCGCCCGTGCGCTGGTGTACAACCCGCCGGTGATCCTGCTGGACGAGCCGCTGTCCAACCTGGACGCCAAGCTGCGCGAGGAGGCGCGCGCCTTCCTGCGCGAGCTGATCGTGCGACTGGGCCTGTCGGCGCTGATGGTCACGCACGACCAGGCCGAGGCGATGGCGATCTCGGACCGCATCCTGCTGCTCAACAACGGCAAGATCGAGCAGCAAGGCACGCCGCAAAGCATGTACGAAACGCCGGACACGCTGTTCACCGCCGAATTCATGGGCAGTAACAACCGCCTGCCGGCCAAGGTGGTGCAGCGCGACGGCGCCAACGTGACGCTGTCTGTGGGCTCCACGCCGCTGCGTGGCACCGCGCGCGGCGCCGGCGGCGGCGAGCCGTCGACCATCATCCGCGTGGAGGAAGTGAAGATCAGCGCGACGCCGGTGGAGAACGCGATCGAGCTGCCGCTGCTGACCTGCATGTACCTGGGCGACCGCTTCGAGTGCCTGTTCAAGAGCGAGGACGGACCGGAGATGAGTTTGCGCGCCTACTCCAAGTACAAGCTGGAAGCAGGCAGGTACTGGCTGCAGATGCCGGCCGATAAACTCTGGGTGTTCTGACGGTTTAAAAAAAAGCCCCCATCGGCACTGGTGCCTATGGGGGCTTTTTTTATTTGCGCGAGCTTAGAAGCTGTAACGTACGCCAGCCGAGAACATGTCGGCCTTGATGTTGGCCGAACCGTCTTTGGCGACCTTGCCGAAGTTTTCGTATTCAGCTATGAAGCTTACTTGCTTGTTCAGCACGAACGCTGCGCCAACGCTGATGTACGGGGTGGTGCGGTTGTCGGTGCCCGAGTCGGTGAAACGGCCGTAGGTGGCGGTCAGTTTTTCGTGGGCGGCTGCGATACCCAGTTTGCCGAACAACGAGAACTGTTCGTTCAGTGGCAGGGTGCCGGTGGCTGCGACGTAGAACGCCGACGGCTTCGAGCTGATCGATGCGCCGTTGCCGGAAACCGTCACTTCGCGCAGGTCTGCATAGCCGATTTCGGCGCCGAAGTTTTTGTTGTAGTTGAAACCGCCTACCAGCTTGTATGCGGTAGCGCTTTCCTTGAACGAAGCCGAACCGACGTCCGCTTTTTGTTCCGCGCGGCCGATGTTGCCGCCGACGTAGTAGCCTTCAGCCTGAACTGCCAGTGGAGCTGCCAGGGCGGCGATCATTGCGAATACGGTGATTTGTTTCATTATTTTTGTTCCTGAAGTGGCTAAAATGCGAAGCGGAACAAGCGGCATGTACCGGCCGTTTCGTTTCGCGGGAGCAACATTATACAGTTTGATACTAAATCCTGCAAGTTGCCCCTGGCATGCGGGCTGGAAGCCGTATTTTCGCTTCCTATCGTCCCCGCTTACTTCTGCTAAAAAAAGTGATCTTTGGAGAGAATCCACCCTGTCAATTGCACAAAAGTTGGGAGAAATAGATAAAATTGTTGCTCTAAGTCTATTTGTTTGCGCTGGGTGCAAGAACTGTCGTTTATAATTTGAAAAGTACGTCGGCTGGCATTTCTGCGGCATGTGAGCATGAGGTCGTACCTTTTTTCAATCTCAAAGCTCTGGATTATTTGATAACATGCGTACGAACGGTGTCAGTTTTTCTATTTCCCGCCACGCGGCGTGGGCGCCGGGACTGTCCGGCCCCGAAGCCTGGGAACGCTGGGCGCAGACGCCGTTTGCGATCCAGGCGGGCGCGGAGCCGGGCGTCCAGGCGATGCCGGCGATGCTGCGCCGCCGCGCCGGATTTCTCGGTAAGATGGCGCTGGAAGTGGCATACCAATGTCTCGACGGCCGCACCGATATCCCCACGATCTTCTGCTCTCGCCACGGCGAGGTCGCGCGTTCGCTGGAGTTGTTGAGCGATCTGGCGCGCGGCGAGCCGTTGTCGCCGACGGCGTTCAGCATGTCGGTGCATAACGCCATCGCCGGGCTGCTGAGCATTGCCCGCGGCGACCGCGCCAATCAACTGGCGCTGGCCGCCGGCGCCGCCACCATCGAGCATGCCGTCATCGAGGCCTGCGGCCTGATGGCGGACGGCGCGTCCCAGGTGCTGCTGGTGGCCTGCGATTGCCCCTTGCCGGAGTTGTTTGCGCCGTTCCAGGATTGCGAAGAACAGCCGTATGCGTGGGCGTGGCTGCTGACGCCAGCGGCGGACGATGCGATATCGCTGAACTGGACCGCGAGCGCCGAGCCGCCGTCGGCCGGCATGCCGGGCGGCCTGGAAGTGGCGCGCTTCCAGCTGCGCGGTGCGCGGCTGCTGGAGCGCTGCGATGGGCGCCTGCGCTGGAGCTGGAGCCGCGATGCGTGACGGGCTGCCGGCCACGCTGTCGCGGTACTGGCGCGTGTTCGCCACGGGATTGAGTTTTCTGGTGTTCGGTGTTGGCGGCTTGCTGTTGCGGGTGCTGGTGTTCCCGGCGCTGAACGTGGTGGTGCGCCAGCCGGAGCGGCGCGTGACGGCGGCGCGCACGGTGATACGGCGGGCCTTTCGCAGCTATGTGGATTTGATGCGCGCGCTGGGCGCGCTGCGTTACGATATACGCGGCGTGGAGAAGCTGGACCGTGGCGGCCTGCTGATACTGGCAAACCATCCGACGTTGATCGACACCGTGTTCCTGATGGCCTTCGTGAAGAACGCCGATTGCATCGTCAAGGGAGCGCTGTGGAACAACCCGTTCACGCGCGGACCTGTGCGCGCGGCGGGCTACATCAACAACGAGGGCGGGGCGGAACTGGTGGACGATTGCATCGCCTCTCTGCGGCGCGGCAATAACCTGATCGTGTTCCCGGAAGGGACGCGCACGCCGGCCAACGGCGTGATCAGCATGAAGCGCGGCGCGGCCAACATCGCGGTGCGCGGCGCGCGCGACATGACGCCGGTGCTGATCCGCTGCGAGCCGGCCACGCTGGGCAAGGGCGACAAGTGGTGGCGCGTGCCGCCGCGCCGCGTGTCGATCAGCATCGAGGTCCAGGACGACCTGGAAGTGGCGGCATTCACCGAGGGGGCGGCCAGCGATGTGATGGCGGCGCGCCAGTTGACTGAATTTTTACAGAACTATTTTACCGGGAAGTGCCAAAACCATGCTTGAACTGGAAGTGAAAGAACTGATCATCGATGTGCTGCAGCTGGAGGACATCACGCCCGCCGATATCGATAGCGCGGCGCCGCTGTTCGTCGAAGGCCTCGGCCTGGATTCGATCGACGCGCTGGAACTGGGCGTCGCCTTGCAGAAGAAGTACGGGATTTCGCTGTCCGCCGATTCGGAGGACACCCGGCGCCATTTCGCCTCGGTGCAGGCGCTGGCGGCGATGATCGATAGCCATAGAAAGAAATAAGGGAGCTGCACATGATTGATTTGAACGACATGAGCAAAGACCAGTTGCAGATCTGGGTGGTCGATCTGCTGGCCGAGATGTTTGAACTCGACAAGGCCGACCTGAGCGCCGGCTCGAACCTGTACTCGGACCTGGACATCGACAGCATCGACGCGGTCGACCTGGCGGTGAAGCTCAAGCAGCTGACCGGCAAGCGCTTGCAGCCGGAAGTGTTCAAGACCATCCGCACCATCGGCGACGTGGTCGACGCGCTGGCGGGCATGACGGAGCAGGCGGCGTAAGTACGATGCCGATGACTGTCCTGACGGTGGCGGTGACGCTGCTGTATCCATTGGCGATCTGGTTCGGGCATGGACAGGTGGAGCCGCGCTGGCTGGCCGGCCTGCTGTTGCTGGCCGTGGCCACGCGCCTGCCCGCGCTCAGGTTGAGCGGCGTCGCGCGCTGGTCGGCTGCGGGCGCGCTGGTGCTGATGGCGTGCGCGGTCTGGAGCAATCTGCTGCTGCCTTTGAAGCTGTATCCGGTGCTGGTCAATGCGGCGCTGCTGGCGGGTTTCGGCTACAGCCTGGCGACGCCGATGTCGGCGGTCGAGCGCATGGCGCGCCTGCGCGGCGATGACTTCCCGCCGGTGGCGCAAGCCTATATGCGCAAGGTGACGCAGGTGTGGTGCGGCTTTTTTGTCGTCAACGGCCTGATCGCCTTCGCCACCGCGCTGTGGATGTCGGAGGCCGTTTGGTCGCTGTACACCGGCGTGATCTCGTACGGGTTGATGGCGTTGCTGTTCGGCGGCGAGTATCTGGTGCGCCTGCGTTTCAAGCGTCTGCATCATGTCTGACCGGATCGAAAATCTGTACGCGGCCATCGCGGCGCGGCCCGCCGGCGGCTTGGCCGGCTGGCGCGCCGGCGCGGCCATCGACAACGCGCATTGGCTGGCGCGCGCGCACGCATGGCATGCGCTGCTGCGCGGCCAGCAGGGCAGCGATTTCGCGCTGTACCTCGACGATAGCCTGGAATTCAGCGCGGCCCTGCTGGGCGCCTGGCATGCCGGCAAAACCATCTGGCTGAGCGCCGATACGCTGGAGGCCAGCTGCGCCGCCCTGCGCGCATCGGTAGACGGCTTCCTCGGCCAGTTCCCCGAGGAGCTGCGGCCGTTGCAGCCCGCCGAGGCGGACGAGGCATCCACGGCGGTGCTGATGGGCGGCGCCTTGTCCGCCGACTTGCCGGCGCTGGTCGTGTTCACGTCCGGCAGCACCGGCGCGGCGCAAGCCATTCCTAAAAAACTGTCGCAGCTGGCGAGCGAAGTCGAAACGCTCGATGTGCTGTTCGGCGCCACCGCCGGCGACGCCGCCGTGCTGGCGACCGTCTCGCACCAGCACATCTACGGCCTGCTGTTCAAGGTCCTGTGGCCGCTCAGTACCGGCCGCGCGATCCATGCGCTGAGCATCACCTATCCCGAGGAACTGGCGGCAGGCATGGCCACCGGCCCGTGCGTGCTGGTCGCCAGCCCGGCGCACCTGAAGCGGTTGCCGGAGCACCTGGACTGGCGCGGCGCGGCCGGCATGTTGCGGACGGTGTTTTCGTCCGGCGGCCCGCTGGCGGCGGAAACGGCGCTGGCTGCGGGACGCTTGCTGGGCAGCGTGCCGGTGGAAGTCTATGGCAGCTCGGAGACGGGCGGCGTGGCCTGGCGCCAGCGCAGCGGCATCACCGACGACGCCTGGCGGCCTTTCCCCACCGTGGCATGGCGCCTCGGCGCGGCGGACGACACGCTGGAGGTGCGCTCGCCGCACCTGGCCGACGACAACTGGCTGGCGCTGGCCGACCGCGCCGCGCGCGTCGGCGAGCAGCGCTTCCTGCTGCTGGGCCGCAGCGACCGCATCGTCAAGATCGAGGAAAAGCGCATCTCGCTGAGCGCGATGGAGGCGGCGCTGCTGGCGTGCGGCATGGCCGCCGAGGTCCGCATCGTCCTGTGCGAACCGGGCGCCGGCGAACGCCAGCGGCTGGCCGCGTTCATCGTGCCGACGGCGGCGGGCCGCGCGCAGCTGGACGCCGAAGGCAAGCCAGCATTCAACGCGCGCCTGCGCGCCGTGCTGGCGGCGGTGGTGGACGCGGTCGCGCTGCCGCGCCGCTGGCGCTATCTGGACCAGATGCCGGTCAACGCACAGGGCAAGACCACGCTGGCCGCCTTGCTGGCGCTGCTCGACGGCGACGAGGGCGCGGCCGCCCGCCGCCCACGCCTGCCGCAGGTGCGCGAACTGGAACGCGAGCCGCTGCGCGTGCTGCTGGAAGTGAGCGCGCCGGCCGACCTGCTGTATTTCGACGGCCACTTCGACGTCGCACCCATCCTGCCGGGCGTGGTGCAGATCGATTGGGCGATCCATTACGGCCGCCGGTATTTCAGCTTGCCTTTGCAGTTCAAGGGCATCAACGCGCTCAAGTTCCAGCAGGTGATACAGCCGGAGACCCCGGTGCGACTGGAGCTGCTGCACGATGTGGCCAAGGGCTGCCTGCAGTTCCGCTACCTGTCCGAGGCGGGCCAGCATGCCAGCGGCCGCGTCATGCTGGGAGACGCGGATGCGTGATTTCAAACCCTGCATCGTGGTGCCGGTCTATAACCACGCACACGCGATCGGCGCGGTGGTGGCCGGGCTGCTGCGCCACGGCGCGCCGTGCATCCTGGTCGACGACGGCAGCAGCGCCGCCTGCGCCGCCGTGCTGGACGCGCTGGCGCGGCAGCATGCAGGCACGGTCTCGCTGGTGCGGCTGGCGCAGAACCAGGGCAAGGGTGTCGCTGTGTTGAGCGGCTTCCGCCGCGCGGCGGAACTGGGCTACACCCATGTGCTGCAGATCGACGCCGACGGCCAGCACGAAACCGCCGACGTGCCGAAGTTCCTGGCGCAAGCCGTCGCCTGTCCGGACGCCATTATCGCCGGCCATCCGGTCTACGACGAATCGGTGCCGAAGGCGCGCCTGTACGGCCGCTACGCCACCCACATCTGGGTGTGGATTAATACGCTGTCGTTCGACATCAAGGATTCGATGTGCGGCTTCCGCGTCTATCCGGTGGCGCCGGTCAATGCGCTGGCGGCGCGCAGTGCCATCGGCGCGCGCATGAACTTCGACACCGACATCCTGGTGCGGCTGTTCTGGGACGGCCTGCAAGTGGTGAACCTGCCGACCCGCGTCAGCTATCCGTCGGACGGCGTATCGCACTTCCGCGTCTGGAGCGACAACGTGCGGATCTCGTGGATGCATACGAAGCTGTTCTTCGGCATGCTGCCGCGTATTCCCCGCCTGCTGGCGCGTAAAAGGCAGGTCCGATGACCGCGCGTAGCCTGCACTGGGCCTCCATCAACGAGATCAGTTTCGTCGGCGGCATGCGCCTGTTGTTCTGGATCGCCCGTGTGTTCGGCCGCTGGCCGTTCCGCGTGGTGCTGTATCCGGTGTTGGGCTGGTATGTGTTGAGCAAGCCGCGGCCGCGCCGCGCTTCGCAGGCGTATCTGCGCCGCGTGGCCGGCTACACGTCGACCGCCATGCCGGGCGTGCTGCGCCACTTCGCCGCCTTCGGCGAGAGTATCCTCGACAAGATGCTGCTGTGGGGCGGCTTGTTCAAGCTCGATACGGTGGACCTGCACGGCAGCGAATTGATCACCGACGCGGCGGCGGCCGGGCGGGGCGGCCTGCTGATCTGCGCCCACCTGGGCAACCTGGAGCTGTGCCGCGTGCTGTCGCGCCAGCGCCGCGACATCAAGATGACGGTGCTGGTGCACACCAAGCACGCGCAGGCCTTCAACGACATGCTCGCCCGTCTCAATCCGGAGAGCCAGCTGAATCTGATGCAGGTGACGGAGATGTCGCCGGCCACCGCCATCCTGCTGTCCGAGCGCGTGGCGCGCGGCGAGTTCGTGGTCATCGCCGGCGACCGTGTGCCGGTGTCGCACAATCCGCGCGTGGCGCTGGCCGATTTCATGGGCGCGCCGGCGCCGTTCCCGGTCGGCCCCTATGTGCTGGCCAACATCCTGCAATGCCCGGTCTTCCTGTTGTTCTCCATCCGCGACGGGCGGCGCTCGTCGTTGTATTTCGAAGCCTTCCGCGACGCCGTGCGAATTCCGCGCCAGGGGCGCGACGCGGCCTTCCAGCAGCTGGCCGGCGATTATGCGCGACGCCTGGAACACTACTGCCTGCGCGCGCCGCTGCAGTGGTTTAATTTTTACGATTTCTGGCACTTACCCCAATTGGAACGATCCGATGCACCTCGCTGACATAGCCCAACTCCGCACCGCGCCGCGCGCCGTACGCTTCGACCAGAACCGCCTGACGATCGAAGACATCGTCGACATCGCGCAAGGCCGCGCCGTCGCCGAACTGTCGGACGATCCGGCCTTCCGCGCCACCATCGCGCGCGGCGCCGATTTCCTTGACCGCCTGCTGCGCGAGGACGGCACCGTCTACGGCGTCACCACCGGCTACGGCGATTCCTGCACCGTGGTGGTGCCGCCTGAGCTGGTGGCCGAGCTGCCGCATCACCTGTACACCTACCACGGCGTCGGCCTGGGTGAGTACTTCACGCCGGCGCAGACGCGGGCGATCCTGGCTTCGCGCCTGGCGTCGCTGAGCAAGGGCTATTCCGGCGTCAGCGTCGAGCTGCTGCTGCAGATCACGCGCCTGCTCGACGCCGGCCTGCTGCCGCTGATTCCTTCCGAAGGTTCGGTCGGTGCGAGCGGCGACCTCACGCCGCTGTCCTACCTGGCGGCGGTGCTGTGCGGCGAGCGCGAAGTGTGGCGCGACGGTGTGCAGGTGCCGGCCGCGCAGGCCTTGCAGGAAGCCGGCATCGCGCCGCTGCGCCTGCGGCCGAAGGAGGGACTGGCGATCATGAACGGCACCGCCGTCATGACCGCGCTGGCCTGCATGGCCTACGACCGCGCCGAATACCTGGTCCGGCTGGCCACCCGCATCACGGCGATGGCCTCGTTCGCGATGGACGGCAACGCCCACCACTTCGACGAGGTGTTGTTCTCGGTCAAGCCGCACGGCGGCATGCAGCAGGTGGCTGCGTGGCTGCGCAGCGACCTGCCGACCGACCAGTGGGAACGCAACGGCAAGCGTCTGCAAGACCGCTATTCGATCCGCTGCGCGCCGCACGTGATCGGCGTGCTGGCCGATGCGCTGCCGTTCTTCCGTTCGTCGATCGAGAATGAACTCAATAGCGCCAACGACAATCCGCTGATCGACGCCGACAATGAACGTGTGCTGCACGGCGGCCACTTCTACGGCGGCCATATCGCCTTCGCCATGGACGGCATGAAGAACGCGGTCGCCAACCTGGCCGACCTGCTGGACCGCCAGATGGCGCTGCTGGTGGACAGCCGCTACAACCACGGCCTGCCGGCCAACCTGTCCGGCGCCACCGGCGCGCGCGCGCCGATCAACCACGGCTTGAAGGCCTTGCAGATCAGCGCCTCGGCGTGGACGGCGGAAGCGCTCAAGCTGACCATGCCGGCTTCGGTGTTCTCGCGCTCCACCGAGTGCCACAACCAGGACAAGGTCAGCATGGGAACCATCGCCGCGCGCGACTGCCTGCGCGTGCTGGAGCTGACGGAGCAGGTGGTGGCGGCGTTGCTGATCACCGTGCGCCAGGGCGTGTGGCTGCGTTGCCAGGTCAATCCGGAACTGCAGCCGCAGGCCGCACTGGCGGCGATGCAGGAAACACTGGGCGCCGACATCAAGCCGGTGGAGGAAGACCGCCGCCTGGAGCCGGACTTGCGCCTGCTGCTGGAACGCATCCGCGCCAAGGCATGGGATTTGTATGCGCCGAACTAACAAGGAAAGCCGCTGGTTCGCGGAAATCGAGATGAAGGTGCAGTTCTTCGACCTGGATCCGATGGAGATCGTCTGGCACGGCCGCTACGTCAAGTACCTGGAGGTGGTGCGCTGCGCACTGCTGGACAAGATCGGCTACAACTACCCGCAGATGAAGGAGTCCGGCTACGCCTGGCCGGTGATCGACATGCAGCTGCGCTACATCGGTTCGGCCACCTTCGGCCAGACCCTCAAGCTGCGCGCCGACATCGTCGAGTGGGAGAACCGCCTGAAGATCGACTATCTGATCACCGACGCCGCCACCGGCAAGCGCCTGAACCGCGCCAGCACCACCATGGTCGCCGTCGATATCGCCACCAAGGAGATGTGCTTCGTGTCGCCTCCCGTGCTGTTTGAAAAATTGGGGATAGAACCAGTATGAAGCCGATGAAAACGTTATTGCTGGCGGCCGCATTGGCCGCGCTGGGGCAGGTCCATGCCGCCGTACCGGTGGCGAAGATCCAGTCCATGCTGGCCAAGCCGCCCGTGATGTGCGGCCGCTTCGACCAGAGCAAGCAGCTGGCCGGTATGAAGAAACCATTGGCCGCCAACGGCCGCTTCTGCGTGGTCGCCGGCAAGGGCGTGTTGTGGCGTACCTTGCAGCCTTTCCCCAGCACGCTGCGCCTGACGCGCGACGAGATCGTCAACTACCAGGGCGACCGCGTGGCGATGCGCCTGGACGCCAAGACCGAGCCGACGGTCCGCATGATCAACAACGTGTTGTTCTCGCTGCTGTCCGGCGACCTGGCACAGTTGGAGACGCTGTTCGAGGTGGACGGCACGGTTGACGCCAGCAGCTGGAACGTGGTGCTCAAGCCGCGCCAGCCGGCGCTGGAGAAGGCCATCGGCACCATCAAGCTCGATGGCGGCGCGTACGTGAAGACCATCGTCATGGGCGACGCCGGCGGCGATCGCACCACCATCGTGTTCTCCGCGATCCAGTCCGGCGACGCCGCGATGAGCAAGGAAGAGGCGGCGCTGTTTTGAATCGTACCCGCCAATTCGCGCTGCTGTGGGCCTTTGCCGTCTGCCTGCTGCTGGGGCATAACGCCTATCTGTGGCTGGTGCAGCGCATCGTGCCGGACACCGACATCATGGCGCTGCTGCCGGTGCAGGAGCGCGATCCGTTGCTCCAGCAGTCGTTCAGCCACATGGTCGACGCGGCGCAGCAGCGCGTGGTGGTGCTGGTCGGCGCGGCCGACTGGCAGGACGCCAAGCGAGCGGCCGACGCCTACAGCGCGGTGCTCGCGTCCCGCAAGGATATCTTCGAGGCGACGCCGATCGGCGAGCAAACGCAGAGCGACTGGCTGTCGCTGTTCCTACGCCATCGCCTGGTGCTGCTGACGGCGCAGCAGGAAGCGCAACTGCGCACGCAGCCGGCGCAGTTCTGGCTTGAGGCGGCGCTCGGCAAACTGTATAGCCCATTCGGCGGCCCCAATGTTGGCTCGTGGCGCGACGATCCCTTCGGCCTGTTCGCCGGCTGGTTGCAGGAGCGTGCGCAGGAAACGCCGGTGCGTCCGCGCGACGGCCATCTGTTCGTCGCAGATGCCAAGCGCCAGTACGTGCTGCTGCCGTTGACGCTGAAGGTGCCCGCGCTGTCGATGACGGCGCAGGAAACCGTACTGCCCTTGCTGAAGCAGGCCGGCGACGCCGCCCGCAAGGCGACCCCGCAAGTTGAATTGATACAGGCCGGCGTGATCCTGCACGCGGCCAACGCCAGCGCCCAGGCCAGCGGCGAGGTGTCCACCATCGGCATTGGCTCGCTGCTGGGCATCGTGCTGCTAATGTGGTTCGCCTTCCATTCGTTCAAGCCGATTTCGCTGATCCTGCTGTCGATTGGCATCGGCTGCCTCGGCGCGCTGTCGGTGTGCTGGCTGCTGTTCGGCCGCGTGCACCTGATGACATTGGTGTTCGGCGCGAGCCTGATCGGCGTGGCGCAGGACTACGGTATCTACTTCCTGTGCAACCGCCTCGCGGCGGACGAGAAGCTGGAATCGCCGGCCTTGCTGAAACGCCTGCTGCCCGGCCTGGGCCTGACCTTGCTGGCGGCGGTGATCGGCTATATGGGACTGGCGCTGACGCCGTTCCCCGGTCTGCGCCAGATGGCGGTGTTCTCCGCGCTCGGCCTGGTGTTCGCCTGGCTGACGGTGGTGTGCTGGTTCCCTGCGCTGATCGGCAGCCGCACGCTGAAGAGCGGGGCGCTGGTGCGCGGCTATGGTGCGGCCCTGCAGCGCTGGCCGCTGCTGCGCATGAACCGCGCCACGCTGCTGGCCGCCGTGGCGTTCGCGCTGGCGGCGGGCTACGGCGTCAGCCGGCTTGGCGCCAACGACGATATCCGCCTGCTGCAAAATCCGCCCAAGCATTTGATCGCCGACCAGCTCAAATTGAGCAAGCTGTTGGACGCGCCGACACCGGTGCAGTACTTCCTGGTGCGCGGCGATTCCGTCGAGACGGTGCTGCAACGCGAGGAAGCGCTGAAGGCGCGGCTGGACCTGATGGCGACGGCCGGGCGCATCGGCGGTTACCAGGCGATGTCCAACTGGGTGCCGTCCGCGCGCACGCAGGCCGCGCGCCGCCAACTGATTGAAGACAAGCTGCTGGCCGCCGGCGGCCCGCTGCACGCCGTCGCCGCGCAGACCGGCGAGGACGCGCAGTGGATTGCCGCCACCGCCGCCGGCCTGCGTACCGCTGCGGCGCCGCTGACGCTGGACGATTTCCTGAAGGCCCCGGCCAGCGAGCCATGGCGCCATCTGTGGTTGGGCGACGTGAACGGCGTCTACGCCAGCATCGTCGCCTTGCGCGGCCTGTCCGGAGCCGCTGTGCCGCAGGTGCGGCTGGCCGCCGATGGTTTGCAGGGCGTGCAGTGGGTCGACAAAGTGGCCGAGATTTCGTCGGTGCTGGGCCGCTATCGCGAGTATATGAGCTGGGTGGTGCTGGGCGCTTATTCGGTGGTGTTCGCGCTGCTGTTCCCGCGCTACCGCCGCCGGACCTGGCGCGTGCTGGCGCCGACCGCGCTGGCCAGCATCGCCACGCTGGCCTTGCTCGGCTTTGCGTCGCAGAACCTCCAGCTGTTCCACGTGCTGGCGTTGATGCTGCTGCTGGGCGTCGGCGTCGATTATGGCATCTTCATGCAGGAGCATCCTGATCGGCGCGACCGCACGCCATGGCTGGCGGTCGGCATGTCGGCGGCGAATACGATTTTGTCCTTCGGTTTGCTGGGACTCAGTTCCACTCCGGCGTTGCAGGCGTTCGGCCTGACGATGCTGCTGGGGACCGCGCTGGTCTGGTTGATCGTCCCTTGTTTTGGCTCCACTAAAGAAAGCTCCAATGACTGATGCAATGAACATCGAAGCCGTTGAAATCCTGATCGTCGGCGCCGGTCCTGCGGGATCCGTGGCCGCCGCGCTGCTGCGCCAGCAGGGACGCCAGGTGCTGGTGATCGAGCGCGAACAGTTCCCGCGCTTCTCCATCGGCGAGAGCTTGCTGCCGCAAAGTATGGCCTACCTGGAGCAGGCCGGCATGTTGCAGGCCGTGGTCGAAGCGGGCTTCCAGTTCAAGAACGGCGCGGCGTTCATGCGCAACGGCTGCTATACCGACTTCGATTTTCGCGACAAGCACTCGGCCGGTTGGGGCACCACCTACCAGGTGCAGCGCGCTGTCTTCGATCATGTGCTGGCCAAGGAAGCGGAGCGCTTCGGCGCCGAGGTGCGCTATCGCCATGAAGTGCTGGATATTGAATTGGGCAAGGACGGCGCGCCCGCGCTGGTCACGGTCAAGGGCGAGGATGGCGCACAGTACCAGGTCCGTGCCGGCTTCATTCTCGACGCCAGCGGTTTTGGCCGCATCCTGCCGCGCCTACTGAAGCTGGAAACGCCGTCCAACTTCCCGGTGCGCGGCGCGATCTTCACCCACATCGAAGACGGCATCCACGGCGGCGGTTTCGATCGCACCAAGATCCGCGTGACCGTGCATCCGAAGCATTGCAATGTGTGGTTCTGGACCATCCCGTTCGCCGGCGGCCGCTGCTCGCTGGGCGTGGTGGCGGAGACCAGTTTCCTCGACCGCTACCAGGGCAGCGCCACCGAGCGCCTGCAAGCCATCGTGGCGGAGGAGCCGTCGCTGTCGGCGTTGCTGGAGAACGCCAAGTGGGACACGCCGGCGCGCCAGATCGTCGGCTACTCGGCCAACGTCGACAAGCTGTGGGGCGAGGGCTACGCCTTGCTGGGCAACGCAGGCGAGTTCCTCGATCCGGTGTTCTCGTCGGGCGTGACCATCGCCTTCAAGTCGGCCAGCCTGGCCGCGGCCGCGCTGCAACGCCAGTTCGCCGGCGAGAAGGTGGACTGGCAGGCCGACTTCGGCGCGCCTTTGCGCAAGGGTGTGGACACCTTCCGCGCCTTTGTCGAATCCTGGTATGCCGGCGGCTTCCAAACCATCATCTTCCACGACAAGCAGCAGCCGGAAGTGCGGCGCATGATTTCGGCGATCCTGGCCGGCTACGCCTGGGACCAGAGCAATCCCTTCGTCAAGGAGACGCCGCGCCGGCTGGCGGCGCTGGAGGCCTTGTGCTCACAGGGTTGATGCGCCGCGCACCGCTGCCGGCGGCCTTGCTGTTGGCCGCCTGTGCTACCACGCCGCCTCCGCAGGCCCGTCTGGGCCTGAAGCTGGCGCCGGCGGCGCTGGGCACGTCGATCAGCGTGCAGCAGCACTTGAAGGTGGAGCGCAACGGTCGCACCGATGATCTCGACGTCGCGCTGCAGGTGGAGCCGGACGCAATCGACGTCGTCGGCCTGGCGTTCACTCAGCGCGTGCTCACGCTGCATTACGATGGCAAGGAGCTGACCTCGTGGCGGCATGTGATGCTGCCGTCGCAGGTGCGCGCCGAGGATGTGCTGGAAGACATGCAGCTGACCCTGTGGCCGGCCGAGGAGATCGCCGCCGCGCTGCCGCAGGGTTGGCGCATCACCGAACAGGGCGCCCATCGCACCCTGTTCCTGGACGAGCAACCGATCATGCAGATATCCTACAGCGGCACGCCGCGCTGGAGCGGCACCGTGGTGCTGGATAATCTGCGGTATCACTACAAGCTGACGATACAGTTTGCCGCGCCCACCGACTGAGACCGACGAATGCTGAATTTTTATCTGAACGCTTGCGGCATTGTGTGCGCGATGGGGGACAACCCGGCGCAGGTGAAGGCGCGCCTGTACGCGGGCGAGACCGGCGTGGCGGCGACCGACAGCTGCTCGCCCGGCCGCGAACTGCCGCTGGGCCGCGTGTGCGCGGAACTGCCGTCCGTGGCGCATCTGCCGGCATCGCGACGCAGCCGCAACAACGCGTTGGCGCTGGCGGCGCTGGCGCAAATTCGTCCGCAGGTGGATGCCGCCATCGCGCGCTACGGCGCCGACCGCGTTGGCGTGGTGCTCGGAACCAGCACCTCCGGCATCGGCGAGACGGAGCTGGCCATGGTCCGTCACGCGGCCGATGGCGCGCTGCCACCGGCCTTCCACTACGGCCAGCAGGAGATGGGATCGCCCGCCGAAATGCTGGCCTGGGAATTGGGCCTGGCCGGTCCCGCCTATGTGCATTCCAGCGCGTGCTCGTCGAGCGCCAAGGCGATGGCCGGCGCCGCGCGCCTGATCAAGATGGGCTTGTGCGACGCGGTGCTGACCGGCGGCGCCGATTCGCTGTGCGCCTTCACGGTGGCCGGCTTCGGCGCGCTGGATTCGGTCAGCGCGGCGCAGTGCAATCCAATGAGCGCCAACCGCGACGGCATCAACATCGGCGAGGGCGCGGCGCTGTTCCTGATGAGCGGCGAGCCCGCCACGGTTGCCCTGCTGGGCTGGGGCGAATCGTCGGACGGCCACCACATGTCGGCGCCCGACCCGGCCGGCGTGGGCGCGCGGCTGGCGATGACGCAGGCGCTGGAACGCGCCGGCGTCACGGCGGCGCAAATCGATTACATCAACATGCACGGCACGGCGACGCGGCAGAACGACGCGATGGAGTCGGGCGCGATCGCGGCCTTGTTCGGCCTCGAAGTGCCGGTCAGTTCCACCAAGCCGTTCACCGGCCATACGCTGGGCGCGGCGGCCGCGATCGAGGCGGCGCTGTGCTGGCTCGCCATGCAGGACGATAACCCGCAGGGCCGCTTGCCGCCGCACCTGTGGGACGGCGTGGCCGATCCGGCGCTGCCGGCGCTGAACCTGGTGGCGCGCGGCGCGGCGCTGGGCCGTCCGCTGCGCCATGTGTTGAGCAGCTCATTCGCTTTCGGCGGCTCCAACGCGGCGCTGCTGCTGGGGAGGACCGCATGACGATGCCCGACGTGCGTGAACTGGTGCCGCATTCCGGCCGGATGGTGCTGCTCGACCGCGTGCTGAGTGCGGACGACGACAACCTGTGCGCGGAAGTGCGTATCCACGCCGGCAGCATGCTCGCTGGCGAAGAGGGCGTCGGCGCCTGGGTCGGCATCGAATACATGGCGCAGGCGATTGCCGCGCATGCCGGCTGGCTGGCCTTGCAACGCGGCGAGGCGGTCAAGGTGGGCTTCTTGCTTGGATCGCGCAAGTATGCGTCCAGCGTGCCGCTGTTCGCCACGGGCAGCGTGCTGCTGGTGCATGTGCAGCGGGTGCTGCAAGGTGAAAACGGCTTGGGCGCGTTCGACTGCCGCATCGACGTCGCCGGTGGCGCAAGCGCGGTGGGGACGGCCACGGTGACGGTGTTCCAGCCGGATAATGTCAATCAATTTCTCAAAGATGGAAACGCAGTATGAATCAGAATAAGTCCATGAGCGTGCTGGTGACGGGGTCGTCGCGCGGCATCGGTAAGGCGATTGCGCTGCGCCTCGCGCGCGACGGCTACGACGTGGTGCTGCATTGCCGCAGCCAGCGCGCCGAGGCCGACGCGGTCGCCCAGCAGATCGCGGAAATGGGCCGCGCGGTACGCGTGCTGCAGTTCGATATCGGCGACCGCGCCGCCACCGCCGCCGCGCTGGAGGCGGACATCGGGCAGCATGGCTGTTACTACGGCGTGGTGTGCAACGCAGGTGTCGCGCGCGACAACGCCTTCCCGGCGATGTCCGGCGAGGATTGGGACATCGTGCTGAAGACGAACCTGGACGGCTTCTACAACGTGCTCAATCCGCTGGTGATGCCGCTGGTCCAACGCCGCAAGCCGGGTCGCATAGTCACGCTGGCGTCGGTGTCGGGATTGATCGGCAATCGTGGGCAGGTCAACTACAGCGCGGCCAAGGCCGGCATCATCGGCGCCACCAAGGCGCTGGCGCTGGAGCTGGCCAAGCGTGCCATCACCGTCAACTGCGTGGCGCCTGGATTGATCGAGACCGACATGACCAGCGAGGTGCCGATGGAGGAAGCGCTGAAGATGATACCGGCGCGCCGCGTCGGCAAGCCGGAGGAGGTGGCGGCCGCCGTCAGCTTCCTGATCGGCGAGGAGGCGGGCTACATCACGCGCCAGGTCATTTCCGTCAACGGTGGCCTGGCATGAGCCGCCGCGTCGCCGTCACCGGCATGGCCGGCATCAGCCCGATCGGCAACGACTGGGCCGCGATCCGCGATCGCCTGGGCCAGTACCGCAACGCCGTCGTGCGGATGGCGGACTGGGAGGACTACGAGGGCCTGAACACGCGCCTCGGCGCGCCCGCCGCGCCGTTCTCGCTGACCGAGCGTTATAACCGCAAGGCGATTCGCAGCATGGGCCGGGTCGCGCTGATGGCCACGCGCGCCAGCGAACTGGCGCTGGCCGATGCGGGATTGCTGGAGCACCCGCTGCTCAAGAGCGGCGACATGGGCGTGTCCTTCGGTTCCTCGGCGGGCACGCCCAGCGCCATCGGCGATTTCGGCCGCATGATGGAGGAGCGCACCACCAAGGGCATCAACGCGACCACCTACATCAAGATGATGGCGCATACGGCGCCGGTGAATATCGGCGTCTTCTTCGGCATCACCGGCCGCGTGATCACCACGTCCAGCGCCTGCACCTCCGGCAGCCAGGGCATAGGCTACGCCTACGAGGCTATCCGCGGCGGCAAGCAGCTGGCGATGGTGGCCGGCGGCGCAGAGGAGCTGTGCGCCACCGAGGCGGCGGTGTTCGACACGCTGTTCGCCACCAGCACCCGCAACGACGCCGGCCATACCACGCCACGTCCGTTCGACGGCGGCCGCGACGGCCTGGTGATCGGCGAGGGTGCCGGTTGCCTGATCCTGGAAGACCTGGATCACGCGCAGGCGCGCGGCGCCACGATCCACGCGGAGCTGGTCGGCTTCGGCACCAACAGCGACGGTTGCCACGTCACCCAGCCCAACGCGGCCACCATGCAGAAGGCGATGCGGCTGGCCCTGGAGGACGCCGGCTTGCAGGCGTCGGACATCGGCTACATCAACGCGCACGGCACCGGCACCCACCAGGGCGACATCGCCGAGTCGCAGGCGACGCTGGCGGTGTTCGGCGACCGGACGCCTATCAGTTCCCTCAAGAGCTACATGGGCCACACGCTGGGCGCGTGCGGCGCGCTGGAAGCCTGGATCAGCATCGAGATGATGCGCGAGGGCTGGTTTGCGCCGACCATCAACCTGGATGCAATCGATCCGGCGTGCGCTGCGCTGGACTACATCGCCGGCGAAGGCCGGCAACTGCAATGCGAGTACGTGATGTCGAATAACTTCGCTTTCGGCGGCATTAACACGTCGCTGATTTTCAAACGGTACGTCAAATAGGAACCCGATAATGAAGAAACTGCATTCTGTGATGGCACTTCTGGTATTGGCCGCCGCGCCGCTGTGCGCCTCGGCCGCCGACAAGATGGTCCTGCTGCCGATCGCCGGCGCCATGGCCGCCAACAACGCGCAACAGCGCCTGGACGTCGGCGTTAAGTTCTACTTCGCCGACCAGCCTACGCCGAAGGTGCAGACCAAGATCACCAGCGACAGGACGAGCCTGCGCACCAATGGCTTCGGCAAGTCGGCCGAGAAGGCCTGCAACTGGGTGTTCCTGTCGGCGATGCTGTCGCTGCAGAAGCGCGCGCAGGAAGTGGGCGCCGATGGCGTGGTCAACATCGTCAGCAATTTCAATGACAAGGAAATGGCCAGCCAGACCGAGTTCGAATGTGCGGACGGCGCCATCATGGCCGGCGTCGCGCTCAAGGGCGACTTCGTCAAGTTCGCCAAATAATCCGGTGCCAACGCACCTCACTGTTTTACCAACCCATCGAAAGATAGCCATGAATAAGAACTTCCGTAACGCCGTGCTGGTAGCCGCCATCGGTGGCGCGCTGTTGACGACCGGCTGCGCGACCAGGATCAAGGCCAGCAGCGCCCAGAATCCTCCACCGAAGGAAGCTTTCGCGACCTATGGCCGCATCGAAATCAAACCCGTCGTGTTCAAGGCAGGTTACGTTGGCGACGCCTCCGGCCTGGCCAAGATCGACGAGAACTTCCGCGCCGACCTGGCGGAATCGCTGGCGCGGTGGAACCAGCGTCCCGTCAACGGCCGCACGCTGGTGATCGAGCCGGTGATCGACGAGCTGTCGTTCAAGCACGGCGCCAAGCGCGTGCTGCTGGGGCCTTTGGCCGGCAGCTCGGGTGTGCTGATGCATGTGTCGATACACGATGCCAGCGGCGCCGTGGTCGCCAACCCGGAGTTCTTCCAGCGTGCCGACGCGATGGGCGCGGGCTTCACATTCGGCGCGCATGACAACCTGATGCTGACGCGCGTCGGCAAGCTCGCCGCCGGCTATGTGATGGCCAACTACGACACGCCTGTTGGCGGCCCGACCGGCGCCGACGACAAGGCGGTGGCCCGCTAATGACAGTCGCCGCCTCGCTCTGGATGGCCGACATCGACGGCATGGCGGATGAGGATCTGCCGCGCCTGCGCGATTGGTTGTCCGCGAGCGAGCTGGCGCGCTGTGGGCGGTTTGTGCGCGTCCAGCGGCAACGCCAGTTTGTCGCGGGACGGATCTTGTTGCGCATGGCGCTGGGCTCCTTGCAGGGCGTGGCGCCGCGCGATGTCGAGCTGGAGGACCGGCCCGGAGCGGCGCCTTTGCTGAAGGCGCCCGTGCCGCGTGGCCCGGCGCCGGGCTTCAGCATCGCGCACAGCGGCCGCTGGGTGGCTTGCGCCGTCAGCGCGCAGACGGCGCTGGGACTGGATATCGAAATGCGCGATCCGCAGCGCGATCTGGCGGCGTTGGCCGCGCAGGCCTTCGATGCGGACGAGATGGCGCAGTGGATGGCGTTGGACGAGGCGCGCCGCGTCGTCGGCTTTTACAGTTTGTGGAGCGGGAAGGAAGCGCGCTTCAAGCTGGGGGACGCGGCGCAGGCGCATCGCGTCGATTTGCCGCATGAGGAATTGTCGGTGGTGTTGTGCAGCGCCTTGCCGCTGACGGAGCTGCCGCGGATAAAACTGGTGACGCTGCCGTGATCACTGCCACAGCCAGCCCCACAGGCCTGGCAGGTGCTGCTTGACGCTCGCGTCATCGACTGTGCTCGCCAGCGCGGCGCGCTCCAGTTCCGCGCGGTCGTCGTAGAACGGCTTGGCGGCCAGCGGCATGTCGAGTTCGTGCGCGACATCGAGCAGAATCTCCAGGTATTCCTGGATGTGGCGCGAGGTGTAGGTGTTCACGTCGTGGAAGGTGACCACCACCGGCGTGCTGCCATCGACCACGGGCATGGCACCGGCGGCCCAGCGTTTGCGGGTCTCGGCCAGGTGGGTGAGCATGTTGGAGCGCTTGTGCCAGCTGAAGTTGACGCCGTAGATCTTGCCGTCGTTGGCATTCAGGTCGGTCAGCAGCATACGCATGCCGTGCTGGTGGTAGGACTCCAGCGTGCCGGCATCGTAGGCCCAGAACGGCGGGCGCACCAGCTTGGGCGCGACGCCGGTGATGGCGGTCAGGTCGTCGACGCCGCGCTGCATCGATTCGTCCAGCGTGGCGCGGCTCATGAAGCGGTGGTTGGAGTGGAAGGTGGTGGCGCTGTGCAGCGCGACCACGTGGCCTTCGTCGTATTCGCGGCGTATCAGGCCGCGCCCGACCTCCGTGCCGCCGCCATGCCAGGCGCGGGTCTGGGTGAAGAAGACGGCCTTGATGTGGTCTTGCAGCGGGTTGCTGGCCAGCGTTTCGAGGATATGCACGGTCGGATTGCCGCTGTCGGCGGCGGCCGGGCCGTCGTCGAAGGTCAGCAGGAAGCGTATCGGCGCGGGTGGCGTGTCCTGGGCCATGGCGCAGGGGCTCGGCATCATCGAGCAGAGTGCAAGCAGCAGGTGGAAAAGATGGTTGGACACGGACAGTCGGCATGGCGTACGGAACAGGACGAATATTGTACGAGTTTTTTGCCGGCGGGGTCGCAGTATTGGGAATTTGTAAACTATGGAACAACAAAGGGTTTTATGAGCGCCAACCTGGATGTATTACAGCCACCAGCGGATCCGCATGTGCCGGAGACGGCGTTCGGCAAGTGGTTCCTACGCACCGAGACGTGGACCGTGCATGTGCTGGAGCGCGCGCTGGTGGATTTGCAGCGCCTGATGCCGGCGGACCAGCCGCGCAGTTTCGAGGTGGTGGCGGACGTGGGCTGCGGCTTCGGCCGCTCGCTCGGCAAGCTGCACCGGCGCTACGCGCCACGGCGCCTGATCGGCATGGACATCGATCCCGACATGCTGCGCGAGTCGGCCAGGGAAGCGGCGGCATTGAAGATCGACGCCGAGTTTATCTGCTGCTCCAGCTCCAACATCAAATTGGAAGACAGCTCGGTGGACCTGCTGTTCTGCCACCAGACCTTCCACCACCTGATCGACCAGGAACGCGCCATCGCGGAGTTTTACCGGGTGCTCAAGCCGGGCGGCGTGCTGCTGTTCGCGGAGTCGACCAAGCGCTATATCCATTCGTGGATCATCCGCGCGCTGTTCCGCCATCCGATGGATGTGCAGAAGACCGCGCCGGAATACCTGGCGATGGTGCGCGACGCCGGGTTCTCGGTGCCGGACAGCGCGGTTTCCTATCCCTTCCTGTGGTGGAGCCGCGAGGACCTGGGCCTGGTGGAGACGGCGCTGCGCATCAAGCCGCCCGCCGTGCGGGAGGAAACGCTGATTAACCTGGTCGCGGTCAAGCCGCGACCGAGTTAATCCCCGGCTTACTCGTCCAGGCTCCAGACGTACTGCATTTTGGTCCACGATTGCTGCGGCACGCCGTCCACGGTGCCGGGCTTGAAGCGGCACAGCCCCAGCCCGACCTGCGCGGCGCGGTCCAGCTCACGGAAGCCGCTGGATTTCTCCACTTTCGAATCGGCCACCCGGCCGTCGGTGCCAATCAGCAGTGACAGCGTGACGGTGCCGGTGTCGCCGTTGCGCAGCGCGGACTTCGGATAGTCCGGCTTTGCGCAGGCCTTGGCGTCCACCACCGCCGCCACCAATTGCGGCGCGGCTTTCACCACTGTCTTGGCTCCCGGCTCGGCGATGCCGGTCGGCGTGGGCTGGGCCGGCTGCTGGTCCGTCAACGGCCGCGCCGTCACCGGCGGCGGAGCCGATGGCAGCACCGGAGTCTCCACTTGCGGCACGAAGATGTCCGGCGGCGCCAGCTTGGGCAGCGGCACGTCGGGCGGCAGCACTTTCGGCGGCGGCTCGGGCGTGGTGGGCGTCAGGTCGATCACCGCTTCCTTCACCCTGAACACAGTCAGCTTGGAGCCATGCAGGAAGGCGGCCAGCAGCGCCACATGCAACAAGGCCACGACAGTCAGGCCGGTGAGATTATTTTTCTGATGCATAACTGCTCCTTGGTGGTGGTGGGGATTGCTATGTGTTGGAAGTATACTATTCCATGTTATAGCAAAATAAAAGGCGCTTTGTGGAATTTTTTACGCCGGACTGCTGTGGTATGCTTCCACCATCGAGTAGTAAATATTCCTGGAGGTAGCAAGTGAAAAAGATACGGGTCATGCTGGCGGACGATCATCCGATCGTGATGACGGGCTTCGCGATGTCGCTGGAGGGGCAGGGGCTGCACGTGGTGGCGCAGGCGCGCACGCCGGAGGAGGCGCTGGAGCAGTACCAGCGCCACAAGCCGGACGTGGCGGTGCTCGATATCCGCTTCGGCGAGCAGTTGACCGGGCTGGACGTGGCCAAGCAGATCCTGGCCCATGCGTCGGACGCGGCCATCGTCTTCCTCAGCCAGTTCGACCAGGACAGCCTGATCAAGGAAACCTACCGCCTCGGCGGCCGCGCCTTCATGACCAAGGACTGCGACCCGGCCGACCTGGCGGCGGCGGTGCGGCGCGCGCACGACGGCGAGTTGTACTTCCTGCCGCACATCGCCGAGCGGCTGGCCAACCTGTCGGTGCGCGGCGACCTGTCGCCGCAGTCGCAGCTGGACGAGCGCGCGCTGGAGATCTTCACGCTGATGGCCGAGGGCCTGACCAACGCGGAGATCGCCGAGAAGCTCGACGTCTCCACCAAGACCATCAGCAACATCAGCCAGGCGGTGAAGGAGAAGCTGGGCGTGCACCGGCCGGCCTACATCACGCGGCTGGCCGTCAAGCACGGCCTGATCGAGCCGTAGCGGATGCGTCTCGACTTCTGGCGCCACTGGAGCGTGCGCGCGCGGCTGCTGTGCGTCACGCTGATCCCGCTGGCGTACATGTTCTGCACCTTCGTCTGGTACGCCTATCATTCGCGCCTGGCCGAGGTGCGCGAGGAGATGGCCGAGCGTGGCCCGCTGGTGGCCAAGGTGCTGGCGCAGAGCAGTGAATTCAGCCTGCTGACGCACCGCTACGATGATCTCAAACTGACCGTCAACGGCCTGCTGCAATCGGACGCCAGCATCGACCGCATCGAGGTGCTGGACGCGCAGCGGCGTGCGCTGGTGCAGGCGTTAGCGCCCGCGCCGGGCCGGCCGGACGCCCGCTACTACGAGGCGCCCATCCTCAAGCGCCTGATGTTCGTGACCATGCTGGCGGCCGACGGCAAGCCCTATCGGAAGGACCAGCCGGCCGGCAGCAGCAGCGCGGTCGAGACCATGGGCTATGTGCGGGTGACGATGTCGCCGTCGGCGCTGCTGCTCAAGCAGACCCGCCGCTTTTATGTCGAGCTGCTGGTGGCCAGCCTTGGCCTGCTGGTGTGCGCGCTGCTGGCGTGGCAGCTGTCGCAGGGCTTGAACGTCTCGCTGCAGGCGTCGATGCAGGCGCTGCGCGCGGCCGACGCCGAGAAGCGCCGCCTGATCCGCAAGGTCAACACCGCCGTCGAGGATGAGCGCAAGAGCATCGCGCTGGAGATCCACGACGAGTTGAACGCGACGCTGATCGCCGCGCGGCTGGAGGCGCAGCGCATCGTCGATGTCAGCGCGGAGGGCGAGGTGCGCGAGCGCGCGCAGTCCATCATCAAGCTGGCGCTGGGGCTCTACAACAGCGGCCGCACACTGGTGCGGCGCCTGCGTCCCGAGGTGCTGGACATGCTGGGACTGGACGGCGCGGTGGAGGAGATGGTGCGCCACTACGACCGCGCGCATGTCGACTGCCGCTACCTGTTCCGCGCCGACGGCGATTTCGCGCGACTGGAGAGCGGCATCGGCATCTCGGCCTACCGCATCGTGCAGGAGGCCTTGTCCAACATCGCCAAGCACGCGCGCGCGACGCAGGTGACGGTGGCGCTGTCGCTGGACGCGGCGGGCCTGCGCATGGAGATCGCCGACAACGGCAGCGGCTACGACGCGGCGCTGGCGTCGGCCGGCATCGGCATCGTCGGCATGCGCGAGCGGGTGGCCGCGTTCGAAGGCCGCATCGACATCGCCACCGCCCTCGGCGCCGGCACCCGCATCGCCATCTTCATCCCGCAGGGCTGAGACCATTCGGTGTATAGTGAAACCGTGACTACAACGCGAGATTCATCATGGAAACCGCAGTCGTTGCCGATAGCGCCAATGAGCAACTGGCGCAGTTGCTGGAGGCCTATTCTGAAGGCCGCCTGGGCCGGCGCGAGCTGGAGCAATCCACCGGACTGTGCTTCGGCGAGATATTGAACCGGCTGGCGCGCAGCGGCCTGCCGCTGCCGCGCGTCGACACGCTGGCGCATTTCAACCAGGCCCAACGCGACCTGTTCGAACGGGTGTTCGGATGAAGATCGCCTTGATTGTGACGGATGCCAGTCCGCTCATCACGCTGGCCGTGGCCGGGGCGCTCGATACGCTGACCCTGCTGGGCGTGCGCGTCGTCATCCCGGACATGGTGCGCTTCGAGGTCGTGCGCCACGCCGCCAAGCCGGGCGCCCAGGAATTCCTGGACTGGCTGGATATCAACCGGGATAAGGTGGAGATCGGCGATACCGAAGAGTATGCGGAGTTCGCGGCCTTGCTGGCGCTGAATCCGGCCCTGCGCACGCGCAATCGCGACGGCGATACGCGGCCCGGCCGTCCGTGCCGCCGGTGCGCTGGCCAGCAGCGGGGCCGAAGACATCCTGAATGCATGGCTGGATTGATCTGGCGCTAGGTTGTTGCTGGTTGGCATGTTTGTGCGGGGCGGCATGAGGTTATAATCCGTTCAACCTTTCCGTACCACCCATCAAAACGGATGCCGCAGACATGAGCCAGCCCAATCAGTTTTCCCTGTTGACGCAACGCCGCTTCGCGCCGTTTTTCTGGACCCAGTTCCTCGGCGCCTTCAACGACAACCTGTTCAAGACCGCGCTGGTGGTCATGCTGACCTTCGACGCGATGAGCTGGACCACGCTGTCGCCGTCGCTGATCACCAACCTGATCCCCGGCCTGTTCATCCTGCCCTATGTGCTGTTCTCGGCCACCGCCGGCCAGCTGGCCGACAAGTTCGAGAAGTCCGGGCTGACCCGCTTCGTCAAGTGGCTGGAGGTGGCCATCATGTGCATCGCCGGCCTCGGATGGATGACGCACACGCTGTGGCTGCTGGTGACCGCGGTGGTCGGCATGGGCGTGCACTCCACGCTGTTCGGCCCCGTCAAGTACGCCTACCTGCCGCAGCAGCTCAAGCCCGATGAACTCATCGGCGGCAACGGCGTGACCGAGATGGGCACCTTCGTCGGCATCCTGCTGGGCGAGATCCTGGGCGCGGTGCTGGTGGTGCAGAAGCCCAACGGCATCGCCTTCGAGGCCGTCGCCACCATCGCCGTGGCGCTGCTTGGCCTGGTGGCCAGCTACCGCATTCCGCTGGCGCCCGCGCCGGCGCCGGAGCTGAAGGTGAGCTGGAACTTCATCGGCGAATCGTTCCGCAACCTGAGCTTCTCGCGCAAGAACCGCGTGGTGTTCCTGTCCATGCTGGGCAACTCGTGGTTCTGGTTCTACGGCGCGCTGGTGCTGGCGCAGTTCCCGGTCTACGCCAAGGACTACCTGCACGGCGACCACAGCGTGTTCGTGCTGCTGCTGACGGTGTTCTCGCTGGGCGTGGGCAGCGGCTCGCTGCTGTGCGAGCGCCTGTCCGGCCGCAAGGTGGAGATCGGCCTGGTGCCGTTCGGCTCCATCGGCCTGTCGGTGTTCGGCGCCGACCTGTATTTCGCCAGCCAAGGCATCGTGGCCGCCACCGGCCCGCACCTGGACGCCTTCGCCCTGATGATGCAGCACGGGATGTGGCGCATCCTGTGCGACGTGCTGTTGATCGGCATGTTCGGCGGCTTCTTCATCGTGCCGCTGTTCGCGCTGATCCAGACCCGCTGCGATCCGGCCCACATGTCGCGCACCATCGCCGGCATGAACATCCTCAACGCGCTGTTCATGGTGGCGGCGGCCGGCCTGGCCATCGTGCTGCTGGGGCAGGGCTTCACCATCCCGCAGCTGTTCCTGGTGACGGCGCTGCTCAACGCGGTTGTGGCGCTGTACATCTTCTCGCTGGTGCCGGAGTTCCTGATGCGCTTCCTGGCCTGGATGCTGATCCACACCGTGCACCGCGTGCGCCTGATCGACGCCGACCGCATCCCCGACGAGGGCGCGGCGGTGCTGGTGTGTAATCACGTCAGCTACGTCGACGCCATCGTGATCGGCGCGGCCAGCCCGCGGCCGATCCGCTTCGTGATGGACCACCGCATCTTCAAGCTGCCGCTGCTGGGCTGGATCTTCCGCACCGCGCGCGCCATCCCGATCGCGCCGGCCAAGGAAGACCCGTGGCTGATGGAGAAGGCCTATGTCGACATCGCGCAGGCGCTGCACGAGGGCGACCTGGTGTGCATCTTCCCGGAGGGCCGCCTGACCAGCACCGGCGAGATCAATGAATTCAAGGGCGGCGTGTCGAAGATCGTCGAGCGCTCCAAGGTGCCGGTGATCCCGATGGCGCTGCGCGGCCTGTGGGGCCACCTGCTGAGCCGCAGCGGCGAGAACGTGTTCGGGCGCGCCTTCCGCAGCGGCCTGCGTTCGCGCCTGGCGCTGGCGGTCGGCGCCCCGGTGGCGCCGCAGGACGTCACGCCGGAAGGCTTGAAGGAGCGCGTGCTGGAACTGCGCGGCGACTGGAAGTAGGCCGCCTTCAGCGCGCCGCCTGCACCTGCTCGCGGTTCTGGCGCGCGCCGGCCAGGCGCAGGATCTGCTCCAGCTCCACCGGCTTGACCAGGTGATGGTCGAAGCCCGCCTCGCCGGTGCGGCGGCGGGCGTCGCTCTGGCCCCAGCCGGTCAGCGCGATCATCAAGATGCGCTCGGCGCCGGGACGCTGGCGTATCGCCCGCGCGGTTTCGTAGCCGTCCATGCCCGGCATGCCCAGGTCCATGATGATCATGTCCGGCGGTTGCTCGGCCGCCATGGCGACGGCGCCGGCGCCGTCGTACACGGGGCGCACGTCGAAGCCCTCGAGCTCCAGCAGCGCCGCCAGCGAATCGGCGGCGTCGCGGTTGTCGTCCACCACCAGCACCTGCATCTTGCGGCCGTCGGCGCCGGCGGCCGCCGCCAGCGGCACGGCGTCGCGCTCGGCGCCGCTGACCACCGGCAGGCGGATCGTGAATTCGCTGCCCTGGCCGGGACCGTCGCTGCGCGCCTCGACCGAGCCGCCATGCATCTCGGCGAACTGGCGCGCCAGGCTCAGGCCTATCCCCAGTCCGCTGGAGAACTGCCCGGCCACCGTCTTGCTCTGCTCGAACATGCGGAAGATGCGCGCGATCGATTCGGCGTCCAGGCCGATGCCGCTGTCGCGCACCGTCACCAGCAGCTCGCCGCCGCAGCGCGCCGCGCGCACCACCACGTTGCCGCCCTGCGGCGTGAACTTGACCGCGTTCGACACGATGTTGGCGAAGATCTGCACCACTCGCGCGTAGTCGGCGTCGAGCACGATGTCCTCGGGCGGCAGCTGCCAAGCCACGTGGATGCGCTTGGCGCCGGCGGCCTGCAGGCACAGCTCGCTGACGTGGTTCATCACCGCGTTCAGGCCCACCTGCTGGCGCTGCAGCTTGATCTTGCCGCTGGTGATGCGGGCCACGTCCAGCAGGTCGTCCACCAGCCGGGTCAGCAGCCGCACCTGGCGCTCGACCATGTCGCGGATGCGCGCCACCGGCGGCGCGTCCGGATACATGTGGGTCAGCAGCGAGACCGAGGTGCGGATCGGCGCCAGCGGATTGCGCAGCTCGTGCCCGAGGCTGGCCAGGAACTCGTCCTTGCGGCGCGCCGCCTCGCACACCTGGTACTGCTTGCGGCGCGCGCGCAGCATCGCCTGCAGGGCGGTGATCAGCGCCAGCGAGCGCACCGGCCGCTCCATCAGGCTCAGGTTGCCCAGGCCGGCGACCGCCTGGCGCACCGCCGGCGAATCGGCGCCGCGATGGGTCAGCAGGATGATGGGCAGGTCGGACCAGTCGGGCTGGCGCGCGACGAACTCCTGCAGCAGCTTGTAGCCGCCCGGCGCCAGCGCCTCCTCCACCGTCAGCACCACGCCCGCGCCCAGCTCCAGCTGCGACGCCAGCTCGGCCAGCGAGCGGCACACGTGGCTGTGGAGGTCGGCCATCGCCAGCACCTTGGCCGCCAGCGGGGCGTCCTGGCCGGTCGGCGCGTAGATCAGGATGCGCGTTTCCATCGCGGTCAGTCGGCTTTGCGGGATTTGGGCCCGTCGTAGGTGGGCACGCCGGTCAGGATGCCGTGGAAGTCCTGCAGCACCGGGCCGACCCGGATGCCCTCGCGGCCGATCTGGAAGCCGCGGATGGTGCGCTCGTGCGCGCTGCCGCGCTTCTTGAACACGGAGATCGCCTGCCGCACCTCGCCCTGCGCCTCGAAGTAGCGCAGCATGATGACGTTGTCGGCGATGTAGCTGGCGTCGATGGTGGTGCTCATGCCGCTGCCGATCATGCCTTGCTGGACGCCGACCACGATGCTGACCACGCCGCGCTGGCCCAGGTAGGTCAGCAGCTCGTGCAGGTAGATCGACAGGAAGCGCTCGTCCGGCACGGCGTTCAGGTAGCCGTTCAGGCTGTCGATGACGACCATGCGCGCGCCGCGCTCGACCGCCTGCGTGACCGCGTACGTGAACTGGCCCGGCGCCAGCTCGGCCGGGTCGATCTGCTGGATCGTCAGCAGGCCGCGCTCCATGGCCTGCGCCAGCTTCATGCCCAGCCCGGTGGAGCGGTTGAGCATGTTGTTGCGCGCCTCCTCGAACAGGAACATGGCGCACGGCTCGCCGCGCTCGCTGGCGGCGTGGACGAACTGCGCCGCCAGCGTGGACTTGCCGGTGCCGGGCGGGCCGGAGATCAGCGTGCTCATGCCTTCCTCCAGGCCGCCGCCGATCAGCTGGTCCAGCTCCGGCAGGCCGCTCGAGAGCTGGCGCCGCGCGCCGCCGGCGCGGGTGGCGGCCGCCACCAGGCGCGGGAAGACCTTCAGCCCGCCGCTGGCGATCTTGTAGTCGTGGGCGCCGCCGTGGAAGGCGATGCCGCGGTACTTGACCACCCGCAGCCGGCGCCGCTCGGCGCCGTAGGCCTGGTCCACCTGCTCGAGCGTCAGCACCGCGTGCGCCACGCTGCGCACCTGCAGGTCGGTGCTGAGGGCGGTGCGGTCGTCGAGGAAGATGGTGGTGCAGCTGCGGCTGGTGAGGTACTGCTTGAGCGCGAGCACCTGGCGGCGGTAGCGCAGCGGGCTTTCCGCCAGCAGCTGCAGCTCGGACAGCGAATCGAGCACCACCCGGCGCGGGCGGTATTTGTCGATCGCCGCGACGATGCGCTGGGTGGTGGTGCCCAGCTCGATCTCGGACGGGTGGAAGATGGTGTACTGCTGTTCCGGGTCGAGCACGTCCTCGTTGGGCAGGATCTCCTCGATGTGGATGCCCTCCATGGTCCAGCCGTGCGACTCGGCCACGCTGCGCAGTTCGACGGCGGTCTCGGCCAGGGTGATGTACAGCACGGATTCGCCGTGGCGCGCGCCCTCGTTGAGGAACTGCAGCGCCAGCGTAGTCTTGCCGGTGCCCGGTTCGCCCTCGACCAGGTACAGGCGGTCGCGGGTCAGGCCGCCGGCCAGGATCTCGTCCAGGCCCGGCACGCCGGAGGATAGAAAGAGGGTGGTGACGCTGTTTTGGGCTTGCATGGCCATGCTCCGAAATGTGGCCGCCGCGGAGCACGCCCGCAGCGTATTTTCGCCTGATACTACCTGAAACAGGCGGCGCGGGATTTTCGATATGCAAGCGTGCGTACGCTGGCGCACATAATTGCCGGGCGGCTAGGCGACGGTCGGGGACGCGGCGGCATGGCGCTGCTTGTCGGCGTACATGGCGCGGTCGGCGCGGTTGAGCAGCATCTCGATGTCCTGCGGATCGTCGGGATGGTGGATGGCGATGCCGATGCTCGCGCTCAGCGAGACGGTGGCGGTCTTGAGGCGGAACGGCTGGAGCAGCGCCGGCCGCAGCTTGTCGGCGGTCTCCTGGGCGGCGGTGTCGCTGTGCAGGTTCTCCAGGATGACGATGAACTCGTCGCCCGCCAGCCGGCCCACGGTGTCGGTCTTGCGCACGGTGTGCTGGACCCGCACCGCGAACTGGCGCAGCAGCTCGTCGCCCTCCTCGTGGCCGTACTGGTCGTTGACCTGCTTGAAGCGGTCGAGGTCGAGGAAGAACACGGCGCAGCTGTGGCGCAGGCGGCTGGCGCGCTGGACCGCCTCGGCCAGCGCGGTCATCAGCGCGCGCCGGTTGGGCAGGCCGGTCAGCGTGTCGCGCAGCGCCATCGCTTCCATCGACTCGAACAGCGACTTGCGCTCGCTGATGTCGTGCAGGAAGGCGATGAACAGGTGGCCGCTGCTGCGCGGCACGTAGGCCAGCGACACCTCCACCGGCAGCTCCTGGCCGGCGCGGTTGTGCAGCGTGAGCTCGATGCGGCGGTTGAGCACCGTGTCGCCGCCGCACTCGGCCAGCTGGCGCATGTCGCGCTCGTAGGCGCGGCGCAGCAGCGGCGGCAGCACCATGGCCGCCAGCGGCTGGCCGATCACCTCGGCGCGGCTCCAGCCGATCAGCTTCTCGGCCTGGCGGTTCCAGTCCAGCACCACGCCGCCCGGATCGAGGGCGATGAAGGCGTCGTGCGCGTTGTCCAGGATGGCGCGCAGCTCGGCCGCGCGTTCCTGCAGCAGCAACTGCGTGCTCTGCTCCTGCGCCAGCGCGCGCTCCAGCAGCAGCGCCTTGCGGGCGATCTCGCGGGTGCGCTCGCCCACCGTTGTTTCCAGCTGCTCGTTCATGCGGCGCAGCGTGGCCAGGTGGCCCTGCTCGTTGCTCACCAGGTCGGCCAGCGCCCGCGACAGCACCTGCGCCTCGTGGAAGCTGTCGACCAGCGGGATGGGCGGCAGCGCGTCGGACGGGGTGTCGGCCGGCGCGGCCGAGCGCTCCTCGATGTTCTTGCTGAGCGCATTGAGTGGCCGCGTGAGGCGCCGCGCCGCCGCCGACGCGGCCAGCGCCATGGCCGCACCGAGGATGGCGCCCAGCAGCAGGATCTGGCGCTCCAGCGCGCGGGCGCCGGCCAGCGCCACGTCCTCGCGCTGGCGCACCAGCACCGACCAGGTCAGCGTGGCGGGATTGTTCGCGTCGCCGGTGCGCGAGAAGCCGGTCAGGTAGCTGTGGCCGTCGGGCCAGGTCTCCTTCAGCGATCCCGGCGCGCCGGTTTGCGACAGCGCCAGGCTGGTGGCGGCGATGGTGGTCTCCTCGGTGCCCTTGGGGCCGAGCATCACGGTGCCGTCGGCGCGCACCACGTAGATGTCGGCCGAATACTGCTGGTCGGCCGGGGTGAGGATGGTGAGCGCCAGGCGCCGCGCCCAGTTCCAGCTCATGTGCACGCACAGCACGCCGCGGTAGCTGCCGTCGCTGCGCCGCACCGGGCCGGCGGCGTCGACGAAGCGCCACGGGTCGGCGTTGTACGGCAGCTTCTTGCCGAGCAGCGGGGCGGGGTGGAAGTCGCCGGCGTAGAGCTTTTCGCGTCCGCCCTTGAACCAGGCGCGCGTGCCGACGTCCTGGCCTTCGAGCTGGCCCTGGGCGGCGGCGTAGACGCTGCCGTCGGGATTGGCCAGGCCGATCCACGCGTAGTCGGGGAAGGTTTTTTGCAGGCTTTCGAGCACCTGGCGGATCTCGGCGGGGGAGCGGGCATCGCGGATCTGCGGCAGCTCGGTGAGCAGCTGGACGTCGCCGGTGGCCTTCTGCACCACGCGGTTGAGCGCATCGCGCGTCTGCCACGACAGCTGCTGCAAACGCAGGCCCGCTTCGCGTTCGGCGTAGTCGATGGCGAAGTGATCGACCAGCACCAGCAGCGACAGCACCGACATCAGCACCGTCGCGGCCACCCCCGCTGTCACCAGCGTGGTGAGGCGCGGCCGGGCCGTGCGTGGGATGGGCTGCGAGGTCATGGTTCGGGCCAAAAAATGATGTCCGAAAGAAATTAAATTCATTGTAGCACCGGGCGTGGCGCCAGCCCCGTCAGAGGAAGAAATTCCCCTTCAATCGCCACGATCTGTCGTGTCATGGACAAAAAACTTGCTTGACTTAATTAGAATGATCGTTCATTCTACGAGCCTATGCACAATTTTTATACAGGAAGTCCCACCATGGAAGCTCTTTTCTGCAGGACCGCAGCCCTGATCACCGCAGCCGCGCTCGCCGCCGGCTGCTCCCCATCCACGACCGAGGCACCGGGCGCTCACAGCGCACCGGTGGCGGAAGTGGGCGTTTTTAAGGTGGCGCCGGAAGCGCTGCACATCACGACCGAACTGCCGGGCCGCACCGCCGCCTTCCAGGTGGCCGAAGTGCGCCCGCAGGTCAGCGGACTGATACAAAAACGCCTGTTCGTCGAGGGCGCCGACGTCAAGGCCGGCGTGGCGCTGTACCAGATCGACGCGGCCAGCTACCAGGCGGCCTACAACTCGGCCAAGGCGGCGCTGGCCAAGGCCAGGGCCAACCTGATGACCAGCGGCCCGAAAGTGGCGCGCTACAAGGACCTGGTGGCGATCGAGGGCGTGAGCCGGCAGGACTACGACGACGCCGTCGCCGCCAACGAGCAGGCCAAGGCCGACGTGGAATCGGCCGCCGCCGCGCTGGAGCAGGCGTCCATCAACCTCAAATACACGCACGTCGACGCGCCGATCAGCGGCCGTATCAGCCGCTCGGCCGTCACGCCGGGCGCGCTGGTGACGGCCAACCAGTCCACCGCGCTGACCACCGTGCAGCAGCTGGATCCGATCTATGTCGATGTCACGCAATCGAGCGAGGATCTGCTGCGCCTGAAGCGCGAGCTGGAAAGCGGCGGCCTGAAACAGTCCGGCGGCCAGGCCAAGGTCACGCTGCTGCTGTCGGACGGCAGCAAGTACGCCGAAAGCGGCAAGCTGCAGTTCTCCGATGTGACGGTCGATACCGGCACCGGCAACGTCACCCTGCGCGCGCTGTTCCCGAATCCGAAGCACGATCTGCTGCCCGGCATGTTCGTGCGCGCGGTGGTGGAATCGGGCGTCAACGAGCAGGCCATCGCCGTGCCGCAGCAGGGCGTGACCCGCAACGCCAAGGGCGAGGCGACCGCGCTGGTGCTCAACAAGGAAGGCAAGGTCGAACAGCGCATGCTGGTCACCGGCGGCACCATGGGCGACCGGTGGCTGGTCAAGTCCGGCCTGAACGCGGGCGACCTGCTGATCGTCGAGGGCGTGCAGAAGGTGAAGCCGGGCGCGCCGGCCAACGCCGCCAAGCCCGCCGCCGCAGTGGCCGTCGGCGGCGCCATGCCGTCCAGCGCCAAGAGCGCCCAGTAAAGGAGCATCGCCATGTCACGTTTCTTTATTGACCGCCCGATCTTCGCGTGGGTCGTCGCCATCGTCATCATGCTCTCGGGCGTGATCGCGATCCTCGGCCTGCCGATCGCGCAGTATCCAAGCATCGCGCCGCCGTCGATTTCGATCAGCGGCTCGTATCCGGGCGCCTCCGCCAAGACGGTGGAAGACGCCGTCACCCAGGTCATCGAACAGAAGATGAAGGGCATCGACGGCTTGCGCTACATGTCCTCGTCGAGCGACGGCACCGGCGGCATCAGCATCACGCTGACCTTCAGGAGCGGCACCAATCCGGACATCGCCCAGGTGCAGGTGCAGAACAAGCTGCAGCTGGCGACGCCGCTGCTGCCGGCCATCGTCACGCAGCAAGGCCTGGTGGTGGCCAAGGCCACCAAGAACTTCATGATGGTGCTGGGCTTCGTGTCCGAGGACGGCGGCATGAAGCAGGCCGACCTGGGCGACTACGTGGCCGCCAACGTCATCGATCCGCTCAGCCGCATCGAGGGCGTGGGCGACGTGACGCTGTTCGGCGCCCAGTACGCGATGCGGATCTGGCTCGATCCGGCCAAGCTGCAAAGCTATCAACTGACGCCGGCCGACGTCACCGCCGCCATCACCGCGCAGAACACCGAAGTGTCGGCCGGTGAGCTGGGCGGCGCGCCCGCCGTGGCGGGGCAGCAGCTCAACGCCACCGTGTCGGCGCAGAGCCGCCTGCAGACCGCCGAGCAGTTCGGCGCGATCCTGCTGAAGACCGCCAGCAGCGGCGCCACCGTGCACCTGCGCGACGTGGCCCGCATGGAGCTGGGCAGCGAGAACTACAACGTGCTGGCCCGCTACAACGGCAAGCCGGCCACCGGCGTCGCCATCAAGCTGGCCACCGGCGCCAACGCGCTCGATACCGCCAACGCCGTCAAGGCGCGCATCGCTGTCATGGAGAAGCAGTTCCCGGCCGGGATGAAGGCGGTGATCGCCTTCGACACCACGCCGTTCGTCAAGCTGTCGATCGAGGAAGTGGTCAAGACGCTGGTGGAGGCGGTGGTCCTGGTGTTCCTGGTGATGTACCTGTTCCTGCAAAACTTCCGCGCCACGTTGATCCCGACGATGGCGGTGCCGGTGGTGCTGCTGGGGACTTTCGCGATCCTGTCGGCGCTGGGCTACTCGATCAATACGCTGACCATGTTCGCGGTGGTGCTGGCGATCGGCCTGCTGGTCGACGACGCCATCGTGGTGGTGGAGAACGTCGAGCGCGTGATGACGGAGGAGGGCTTGTCCCCGATCGAGGCGACGCGCAAGTCGATGGGCCAGATCAGCGGCGCGCTGGTGGGCATCGCCATGGTGCTGTCGGCGGTGTTCGTGCCGATGGCCTTCTTCGGCGGCTCCACCGGCGTGATCTACCGTCAGTTCTCGGTGACGATCGTGTCGGCGATGGTGCTGTCGGTGCTGGTGGCGATGATCTTCACGCCGGCGCTGTGCGCGACCTTGCTCAAGCCTGTGGCCAAGGGACACACCGCGATCAATACCGGCTTCTTCGGCTGGTTCAACCGCAGCTTCGACCGCGGCAGCTTCAAGTACCAAGGCTGGGTGGGCGCGCTGCTGAACCGCAGCGGACGTTCGCTGGTGATGTACGCGCTGCTGCTGGCGGTGCTGGCCTTCGTGTTCGTGCGCCTGCCGACTTCCTTCCTGCCGGAGGAAGACCAGGGCGTGCTGTTCTCGCAGATCCAGCTGCCGACCGGCGCGACCCAACAGCGCACGCTGAAGGTGATCGAAAAAGTCGAGCAGCACTTCCTGACCGAGGAAAAGGATTCGGTGGCGTCGGTGTTCGCGGTGGCTGGCTTCAGCTTCAGCGGCAACGGCCAGAACACCGGTATCGCCTTCGTGCGGATGAAGGACTGGTCGGAGCGCAAGGGCGCCGGCCAGCGCGTCAGTGCCATCGTCGGCCGCGCCATGGGCAGCTTCTCGCAGATCAAGGATGCGATGGTGTTCGCCTTCGCGCCGCCGGCCGTGCTGGAACTGGGTAACGCCAGCGGCTTCGATTTGCAGCTGCAGGACCAGGGCGGCGTGGGTCACGACGCGCTGATGGCGGCGCGTAACCAGATGCTGGGCATGGCTTCCAAGAATCCGGTGCTGATGGCGGTCCGTCCTAACGGGCAGGAAGACACGCCGCAGTACAAGATCACCGTCGACCAGCAAAAGGCCACCGCGCTGGGCTTGTCCATCGCCGATGTGAACAAGGTGCTGAGCACCGCCTGGGGCAGCGCCTACGTCAACGACTTCGTCGACCGTGGCCGCGTGAAGAAGGTGTACATGCAGGGCCAGCCCGATTCGCGCATGTCGCCGGAAGACCTGGGCAAATGGTTCGTCCGCAACGCCGACGGCGAGATGGTGCCTTTCTCGGCCTTCTCGACCGGCAAATGGATCTACGCGTCGCCGCGCCTGGAACGCTACAACGGCCTGCCGTCGACCGAGATCCTCGGCATGCCGGCGCCGGGCCAAAGCTCGGGCGCCGCGATGGCGGAGATCGAAAAGATGGCGGCCAAGCTGCCGCCGGGGATAGGCTTCGAGTGGACCGGCCTGTCGACGGAGGAACGCGATTCCGGCTCGCAGACCACGCAGCTGTATGCGATCTCGATCCTGATCGTGTTCCTGTGCCTGGCCGCGCTGTATGAAAGCTGGTCGATTCCGTTCTCTGTGCTGCTGATCGTGCCGCTGGGCGTGATCGGCACGGTGCTGGCGACGTTCGTGTTCAAGCTGTCGAACGACGTGTACTTCCAGGTCGGCCTGCTGACCGTGGTGGGCCTGGCGGCGAAGAACGCGATCCTGATCGTGGAGTTCGCGAAGGAGCTGCAGGAGCAGGGCGTGGAGCTGAAGCAGGCAACCCTGCAGGCCGTGCGCCTGCGGCTGCGTCCGATCCTGATGACGTCCATCGCGTTCGGCCTCGGCGTGCTGCCGTTGGCGATCAGCAGCGGCGCCGGTTCCGGCAGCCAGAACGCGATCGGCGTCGGTGTGTTGGGCGGGATGCTGTCCGCCACCTTCCTGGGCATCTTCTTTGTGCCGGTGTTCTTTGTACTGGTGCGCGGCTTCTTCAGCAAGAAGGCCGCCGCTCCTGTTGCCGCTGTGGAGGCGCATTAATCATGAAAAAATCTTTACTCACGATGGCTGCGCTGGCGATGCTGGCAGGTTGCAGCCTGGCGCCGGTGTATGAACGTCCGGCGCAGCCGGTGGCGCAGGCCTGGCCAGTCGGCGACGCCTACAAGGGCGTGCCGGCAGCGGCGGCCGATGCCAAGCCGGTGTCCGAAATCCAGTGGCGCGAATATTTCGCCGACGAGCGCCTGCGCAAGGTGATCGAGCTGGCGCTGGCCAACAACCGCGACTTGCGCGTATCGGTGCTCAACATCGAGAAGGCCAAGGCGCAGTACAACATCGACAGCGCGGCCTTGTTGCCGAAGCTGTCGGCCAACGTCAGCCAGAGCGCATCGCGCACGCCGTCGACCATGACAGGCACCGGCGAGGCGGCCATCAATCGCCAGTACAGCGGCGGGCTGGCGATGGCGTCGTATGAGCTGGACTTCTTCGGCAAGGTGCGCAACCTGTCGGAGGCCGGTCTGCAGACCTACCTCGGCACCGAGGAGGCGCGCCGCGCGCAGCAGATCACGCTGGTGGCCGAAGTGGCCAACGCCTACCTGACGCTGATCGCCGACCAGCAGCGACTGCAGCTGGCGGCGGAAACGCTGCGCAGCCAGCAGACTTCCTATGACCTGAGCAAAAAGCGCTTCGATTCGGGCGTCACCTCCGGCGTCGACATGTACGAGGCGCAGACCAGCGTGGAATCGGCGCGCAGCGATATGGCGGTCTACACCGCGCAGGTGGCGCTGGATCAGAACGCACTGACGCTGCTGGTTGGCAGCGGCGTGCCTGCGGACCTGCTGCCGGCGGGCGAGCCGGGCGCGGTGACGCAACTGGCCGCGATTCCGGCCGGCCTGCCATCGGACCTGCTGCAGGCGCGGCCCGACGTGCAGGAAGCCGAACGCGCACTGCGCGCCGCCAACGCCAACATCGGCGTTGCGCGCGCCGCCTTCTTCCCCAGCATATCGCTGACGGCGTCGGGCGGTAGCGCGAGCAGCAATTTGTCCGGCCTGTTCAAGGCGGGATCGTCGACGTGGAGCTTCGTCCCGCAGATCAATTTGCCGATCTTCGACGGCGGCGTCAATCGCGCCAACCTGAATATCGCCAAGGCCAATCGCGATATCTCGGTGGCGCAGTACGAGAAGGCGATCCAGGTGGCGTTCCGCGAGGTGGCCGACGCGCTGGCCCAGCGCGGCACACTCGACGAGCGCATCGCCTCGCAGCAGGCGCTGGTCGACGCGGCAGACAAGAGCTTCCGCATCCACGAGGCGCGCTACCGCAAGGGCGCGGACTCGTACCTGAACGCGCTGGTGTCGCAGCGCGCGCTGTACGCGGCGCAGCAAGGGCTGATCACCGCGCGGCTGGGCAAGTCCAGCAACGCGGTCACGCTGTACAAGGTGCTGGGCGGCGGCTGGCAGCCGGAAGTCTCGCCACAGCGGGGCTAGCGCGGTTGGGGCGGCGGGCGCCGAGTGTTGCGCGCTCGCCGCCTCCGGTCGCTGATAAATTGACAAAAGTGGCAGCCTTCGCCACAGTACCGCCTCAGGCAAGACCGTTACCCAAGGAAGACCCCATGACCGCACCCATCGCAAAACGACGTACCGACCCGGAACGGGCGCAGAGCCGGCGCAACCAGGTGCTGGAAGCGGCCGCCGTCTGCTTTGCGCGCAGCGGCTTCCACGGCGCCAGCATGGCCGAGATATCCAAGCAGGCCGGCATGAGCGCGGGCCATATCTACAACTACTTCGACGGCAAGGACGCCATCATCCTGGCCTTCGTGGCGCGCGAGGCCGAACATGTATCGGGCCTGCTGCGCGACCTGGCCTCGCGCGAGGATCCGCTGGAAGCGATACTGGAAGATGCGCCCATCCACATCGACGAATCGCTCGACCCGCAGCCGTGGAGCGTGCCGCTGGAGATGTTTGCCGAGGCCTCGCGCAATCCGGTCATCGCCGCCAAGATGCGCGAGAACGAGGAAGTCTCGCGGGCGCAGTTGCGGGCGCTGGTCAAGCGTGGGCGCGAACAGCGCAACCTGCCGGTGGACGACGTGCTGCTGGACGGCCGCCTCGACACGCTGATCTCCTACTTCCACGGCCTGACGATACGTGCGCTGTATCGGCCGGACATGGACCGCGCCAGCTTGGCGGATGCCTTCCGCGTCGCCATGCGCGCGCTGCTGATGACCTGATTTGTCTCGTATTGTTTCCGTCCGCTGCACGCGGGCGGAGGCTGTTGTACCATGCCTGATCTCCCATTCCAGCTATCGGAGCATCATGCCATCCTACGTTATTCCCGCCCACGACATCGTCGGCCTGCCGGTCGCCGGCACTTCAGAGCTGTTCCCCGTACGCCGCGTCTACTGCGTCGGCCGCAACTACGCCGCGCATGCCCGCGAGATGGGCTTCGACCCTGACCGCGAACCGCCGTTCTTCTTCTGCAAACCGAATGACGCGCAAGCGGTCATCCCGGTGGCGCCGGGCGCGGTGCTGGAGCTGCCGTATCCGCAGGTGACCAACAACCTGCACTACGAGTGCGAGCTGGTGGTCGCCATCGGCAAGGGCGGCAGCGACATCGCCGTGGAAGACGCGGCCGGGCATATCTTCGGCTACGCGGTGGGGTTGGACATGACGCGGCGCGACCTGCAATTCAAGATGCGCGACGCCGGACGTCCGTGGGAAATCGGCAAGGCCTTCGACTACTCGGCACCGGTGGGCCTGATCCACCGCGCGGCCGAAGCGGGCGACATCAACCACGCGGCGATCCGGCTGGAGGTGGATGGCGTGACCAAACAGTCGGCCACCATCGATCACCTGATCTGGTCGATCAGCGAGACCATCGCCAATTTGTCCACGCTGTTCGCCCTGGCGCCGGGGGACTTGATCTTCAGCGGCACGCCGGAAGGCGTGGGCGCGGTTGTGCGCGGGCAGACGCTGGTGGGCGCGGTGGACGGCCTGTCCGGCATTGCGGTCAAATTGGTATAAACCGTTTATAGCAAGGCGGCGATCGCCGTCAGGGCTGCCAGGGCGCCCATCGCCAGGCCGACATCGCGCGGGCTGGCGACATCCGGCTCGCGCGGATTAATCCGTATCATGCGGCCGCCGTACTTGACGATCACGCGCTGGCTGAAATTGCGCACCGACGGTATCACGGCGCCCGCGCCCAGTTCGATCACCAGCGGACGTTGCGCCGCTTGCAGCACAGCTTCCAGCCGCGCCTCCTGCATCATCGCGCGGCGCTCGTTCCAGCCCCAATCGCCGAACATCAGGATATTCGGCCGCGCCATGCCGCCGCAGTGCGGGCATGTGGGCGCGGCGTTCAGCAGGCGGCAGGCCTCGGTATCGACCTGCGGCACGAAGCCGTCTGCGCTCCAGATATCGGGGCCGCAGGGTTCCATGCATTGCAGGTGATGGATGGAGCCATGGCATTCGTAGATGCGCTGCGGGTCGAAGCCGGCGCGCTGGAAGTGGCCGTCGACGTTGCTGGTGAAGACGCCGTAGCCGGCATCCATCTTGTCACCCCAGGCCTTGAGCAGGGCGAAGCCGGCGTGCGGCGTGGTATCGCGGTAGAGCTGCAGGCGATGGCCGTAGAAGCCCCAGGCCAGCGTGGGATCGGAGCGGAAGGTGTAGGGCGTGGCGACGCTGGCGAATTCCATGCCGGCGCGGCCGAGGGCGGGGTAGACTTTCCAGAAGCCCTCGTTGCCGCGGAAGTCGGGCAAGCCGGAATCGACGCCCAGGCCGGCGCCGGCGGCGACGATCAGGGCATCGGCCTGGCGGACGAGATCGGCAGCTTGTTCCAGGGCGGCGAGTTCGGCGAGGGAGTGCATGCGGGTTTCGATAGCGGACGGAAATTCTTATCTTACTCCTGCCGGGCCGGGTGTTGCGGCCACGCGAAAGCAAACATGACAAATACTTAAAGGGGCTGCTATAATCTCAAATTCGTCGGGGCGTAGCGCAGCCTGGTAGCGTACTTGCATGGGGTGCAAGGGGTCGGAAGTTCGAATCTTCTCGCCCCGACCAATAGAATCAACAGCTTAGGCCAGTCTTCGGACTGGCCTTTGTTGTTTTTACAAGTCTGTACCCCAACAAATACCCCAACAAACTTCTTTTAGCGGTCAAACCCCAGTCTCACGATTTTCTGCCGGTGTTGGGGTACAACTGCGACTGGCGTGGATACGGCTTTCTACCCAGGCCAGCACCTCTTCCCGAACCCATGCCGAAGCGTGCCTGGTTATCTTAACCCGCGCCGGGAATTCGCCGCGCTTGGTGTAGGCGTAGACGGTGCTGCGCGACAGCCCGCAGATCGCCATCACTTCCGGCAGGCGGATCATTCGTGTGGTGCGGGGCAGGGGTGATCGTTTCATGTCTTCCTCCATTGTCTAAGTGCTGCCAGCACTGTCCTCCGATTGCCGCGCAAGTGCGACCCGAAATTGGCCCCGTTTTTGGTGTCGATTCTTCGCCAGCTTCGTCGACAAAAAAATCGATGAGAATTTTAGGTAGGTGATGCCGGCGCGATGCCAGGTGGAGGACAATATGCTTTTCGACGCGAAGGGATCGTCCTTCGCGCAACTTGGCATCACGCCAGGCGTAGCGCTCGTCACGCGCCCTTAGTCTCCACATTTGTTTTTAGATTGGCTTCGCCTTTGAGCGAGCCCGCGATCAGCCTGGATAGGCTGCATCCATATTGCGCATCCTTCCCTCGAGGGAGCTGCGCGTCACATCGTGCGTATTCACGCACCGTCCCCACCTCACGCGGCGATCTGCCGCCGCGTGCATGTCGAAACGCCGCCCTAGTCCGCGGCGCAAACCGCGCGTCGTTACTGGCGGCCTGCTGCCAGTGACGACGCGCCAGCAACCAAGCGCTATATGGGCTCCGCCGCTGTTTTCTCAGTGACGGTGGCCAGTGACAGCGGATCTACCGCTATCAGCGCAGCAGAACGCTGCTTGCCAACCTTGCCCCTCGTGGGCCGACAACGTGTGCGAGGCACACCCCATGGACCCTGGGTAACTGGTCCCACCGCGATCAGGCTTCTACAAGGAGCGGATCGCGGCGCCATACGCGCATGCGGCGCGGGCAAGCAGTGAACATACCGCATACAC
>QVIN01000012.1 GCA_003416985.1 Duganella sp. BJB480
GACCCACGTGCTCCATGGCACTAAGTCTGATCAGCGTCACTCCGCCCGGCCGCACTTACTTCGTTATTATCCGATGGAGATGCGGTACGCTCAATATACGAAGTCTGACATTCGGACACGAGCTCAAACGTATATATGCGTTACGGTTGAGCTCGTGTCCGAATGTCAGACTTGACCCCATTTGTTTTTAATAGGCATGTGCGCAGACATTATCGCATTGGGAAACTAATATTTTCTGATGGCATCGTTCGACCGGGCTCGCCTGCGTCTGCTGCGCCGCACCACGCGCGCGTTGGTGGCCGTTTTGTTGTCCGGCCCGGCGGCGTGACTGTTTTGCCAAGGATTTACTCTTGCTATAGAGGGGGGCTCTCTGTAAAATCCCGCAACCGGAATCTTGTATGTGCAAGTTCCACTCAATCCGAATTGGCAGACCATGTTTGAATTTATTCGTACCCATCAACGTTTGATGCAGATACTCCTGGCGATTATTATCGTCCCGTCGTTCGCCTTCGTTGGTATCGGCAGTTACAAGAGCTTCGGCGACGACGCCAATACGATCGCCAAAATCGACGGCAAGCCGCTGACCCAGCAAGAGTTCGATAACGCGGTCCGCACTCAGCTGGACAGCTATCGCCAGCGCCTGGGCGCGCAGTTCGACCAGAAGATGTTCGACACTCCGGAATTCAAGCAGAACATCCTTGATCAGCTGGTCGCGGAGCGCGCCGTGGCTGCCGAGGTGAACCATGCACACCTGAGCGTCAGCGACGCCCAGCTGCAAAAAGTCATCAAGGAACAATTTGGCGGCGAAGGTGCGTTCGATATGGAGCGCTACAAGACCATCCTGGCCGCGCAGGGCATGACGCCGACCATGTTCGATCAGCGCATGCGCCGCGACATGACTTTGCAGCAGTTGGGCAACGCGATCCAATCCACCGGCTTCGCGCCGCGCGCCGTGGCCAAGGCCCTGTCCGACATCGGCGCGCAGGAGCGCGAGGTGCAGGAACTGCTGCTGCCGGTCGCCGATTTCGTGCCGCAAGTGAAGATCACCGACGACATGGTCAAGGCTTACTACGACAAGAACAGCAAGTTCTTCGAAGTGCCGGAGCAGGCCAAGATCGAATACGTGGTCTTCAACAGCGACGCCGTCATGAGCCAGGTGGCCGTGACCGACGCCGACGTGGCCGCGTACTACGCCGCCAACCAGCCCGCTTTCAGCACGCCGGAAAGCCGCCGCGCCGCACACATCCAGGTCGCACTGAAGAAGGGCGCCAGCGCCGCCGAGGTGGCCGCCGCCAAGGCCAAGGCCGACGCCATCGTTGCCGAACTGCGCAAGAATCCAGGCGATTTCGCCAAGGTCGCCAAGGCCAAGTCGGACGATCCGGTGTCGGGCGAGCAGGGCGGCGATCTGGGCATCGTCAGCAAGGGTTCGCTGCCGGCCGCTTCGGTTGAAGCCGCCGTCATGAAACTCAAGCAGGGCGAGATCAGCGATCCGGTGCAGTCGGACTTCGGCTTCCACATCCTGACCGTGACCGAACTGAAGCCGGCTGTCGTCAAGCCGCTGGACGCGGTCAAGACCGAGGTGGCCGAGGCGCTGAAAAAGCAGAAGGCCGCCAAGAAGTATTCGGAAATGGCTGAGGCCTTCACCAACACCGTCTACGAGCAGTCGGACAGCCTGAAGCCGGTCGCCGACAAGCTGGGCCTGAAGATCGAAACCGCCGCCAACGTCTCCCGCACGCCGTCGCCGATGGCCGGTCAGGCGCCGTACAACAACGCCAAGTTCCTGGCCGCGCTGTTCTCCAACGAGTCGATCAGCAGCAAGCGCAATACCGAAGCCGTCGAAACCGCCCCGAGCACCCTGGTCGCCGGCCGCATCGTCGAGTTCAAGCCTGCGACCAAGCGTCCGCTGGCTGAAGTCGACGCCGCGATCCGCCAGCGCGTCACGATGGAGGAGGCCGCCAAGTTGGCCGCCAAGGCTGGCGCAGAGAAACTGGCTGCGTTCAAGAAGTCCGGCGATGCCACCGGCTTCGGCGCCGCCAAGCTGGTGTCGCGTTCCAAGCCGGAGGGCGTGAACGGCCTGGCGATGCAGGAAATCATGAAGGCCGATACCGCCAAGCTGCCAGCCTACGTTGGCGTGGACGTGCCTGGCATGGGCTATGGCGTCTACCGCATCGGCAAGGTGCAGCAGCCTGCGGTGCAGGACGAGGCCCGCCGCAAATCGGAAGCCGAGCAGATCAACAACATCGTCGCCCAGCAGGAGATGTACGACTACATCGAACTGCTGAAACAAAAGGCCAAGGTCAAGATCCTCAAGCCCATCGCAAAAACCACAGTTGTAGAAGTGAAGTAAGCGATTTTTCGGGAAGCGCGCCGCGCTTCCCGGCCCAGCATTCCCCGCCATTGCGGCGCGTCCGCGCCACCTCCCAGCTTTTTCCCTTCCGCTCCCCCCCGCCTTCGATATCGCTAGTTAGTTGTTTAATTTGAATTACTAATTGACATCTAAATTTGGCGGGTGTAACGTCAAATGGCGCTCTAGCTCATCAGGCGCGTTCGGTTTCCACTTTTTTTCTCGGGAAAATTATGAAACTAAAATCTCTTTTAATCGGGACTGTGCTGGCGGCCACCTCGATCACAAGTTATGCCGCCGGCGATAGCCAGAATGTGAATGTGGCGTTGGTTGGTACGCCAGCCACCGGCTATAGCTCACACTTCGGGTTGGACCATTTGGTGGTCGGTACCTTCACCGATGTGTTCACGTTCAGCCCGTCGGTAGGGCCGAGCTTGCTGAATGTCTGGGTGCAGACCATGAGCCTGGGCGTCAACCATGACATCGACTTTTATTCGGCCGACCTGAATGGCAATGCCTTGACGTTCACGCCGAACGGCGGCTTCGAAGCCGGCTGGCTGAATCCGACCTCTGTTTCCGGCCCGCTGGTGCTGACGGTGAGCGGCATGGCCAACACCGTCACTGCCAGCTATTCCGGCACACTGAACGTCGATCCGGTGCCAGAGCCGGAAACCTACATCATGATGTTGGGTGGCCTGGGCATCCTGTCCTTCATCGGGCGCCGCCGCAAAAAAAGTTGACGGCGCCGTGGAGCGCTAACGTCTCTGGGTAAAAAAGAAGCCCCGACAGCCGGTAGCCGGCTCTCGGGGCATGATGTTTCTGGTGGCGCCGAATCAGGCCATCGCAGCCATCAGGTTCAGCGCGGCGTGCCGGAAGGCGGCGGCATCGATATCCTCCAGCTGCAGCGGCAAAGCCTGGCCATACTTGACGAAATTGCGGTCGATCGACCGCAGGTAGGCCGGATCATAGTGATCGGCCAGCAGCTCCTCCACCAGGGCCGGCATCGCGCCGGCCACCGCCATGGCTTGCCAGCGCCCGATCTTCTCGCGCCCGTGCAGCGCCGTCAGAAATTCCAGCTGTTCGTTGAGCGAAGCCGGGCTGTCGGTGAAATGCACGTAATCCTCCATCAGCAGGCGCACGCGGTTGGTGCGCGACAGCGTCAGTGCGACGCAGTCGGAGGCGCGCATGGCGTCCATCAGCGCCGTCGGCACCCGCAGGTTGCCGACCTTCTTGCTCTCCGATTCCACAAACACCGGCAGCGCGGGGTCGAAGCGGCGCAGGGTATTCCAGATCGCCGTCTCGAAAGCCTTCTGGCCGGGCTGCGGTTGGCTCGGCAGGTTGCCCAGCACCGAACCGCGATGGGCGGCCAACTGCTCGAGGTCCAGCACTTGCGCTCCGCTCGCGTGCAGCACTTCCAGCAAGCGGCTCTTGCCGCTGCCGGTGGTGCCGCAGATGACCTTGAACTTCAACCCGGGCGGCTGTTCCAGCGCCGCGTTGACGTGGGCGCGGAAGGCCTTGTAGCCGCCGTCCAGCTGCGCCACCGGCCAGCCTATCTTGGCCAGGATGTGCGCCATCGAGCCGCTGCGATTGCCGCCGCGCCAGCAGTAGATCAGCGGCCGCCACTCGCGCGGCTTGTCCAGCCACAGGGTCTCGATGTGGGCGGCGATATTCTTCGCCACCAGCGCGGCGCCGACCTTCTTGGCCTCGAACGAGTTGACCTGCTTGTACATCGTGCCGACCTGGATGCGCTGCGCGTCGTCCAGCACCGGCGCGTTGATGGCGCCGGGCAGGTGGTCGAGCGCGTATTCTGCGGGGCTGCGGACGTCGATGATGGTGTCGAACTTGTCCAGTTGCGGGAGCGCGTCGTCGAATACTAGGATTTCTGGATACTTCATTTTGCCTTGATGCTTTTCTGTAGAACGGGCCAGATGTTGGCCAGGATGGTGGGATGGGCTTCGGCCAGCGGGTGCAGGCGGTCCGGCTGGAACAGCTGCGGCTTGTCGGCTATCCCGTCGAGCATGAACGGCACCAGCGGCGCCTTGATCTCCTTGCTCAGGGTACCGTACATGGCGAAGAATTTGTCGGCGTAATCGCGCCCGTAGTTGGGCGGCATACGCATGCCGATCAACATGACCTTGGCGTCGGCCTTGGCGGCGGCATCGGCCATCGCGCGCAGATTGGTCTCGGCGGCGGCCACCGGCAGGCCGCGCAGGCCGTCGTTGGCGCCCAGTTCGATCACCACCAGCGCCGGCTTGTACTTCGCCAGCAGCGCCGGCAAGCGCGTGCGGCCGCCGCTGGTGGTTTCGCCGCTGACGCTGGCGTTGACCACGTTGGCGTCGATCTTCTGGCTCTTGAGTTTTTGCTCGGCCAGCGCCACCCAGCCGGCGCCGCGCGCCAGGCCATATTCGGCGGAAAGGCTGTCGCCGAGCACCAGCACGGTTTTTGGTGCAGAATAGGCGCTCGCCGTGGCCGATGCCAGCAGCAGCGCGGCCAAAGCCTGAGCACTCAGTTTTCTTGATAAACCGTATAAAACATTTAACACATTCAGCATGCCTGATTTTCCTAAAGCGTCTTCCCATTTCATGCCGGACGGACCGGGCCTGGCGTCCAGCGCCGCCGCTGTGCCGCTGTCCGGCGCGCAGCCGGCCATCGCCGTCAGTGGCCTGGCCAAGCGCGTGGCCGACGCCAGCGGCGAACTGACGATCCTGCACGAGGTGGATTTTACCGTGCAAAAAGCCGAGACGCTCGCCATTGTAGGCGCTTCCGGCTCGGGCAAGTCGACTTTGCTAGGTCTGCTGGCCGGCCTGGACACGCCCAGCGCGGGCCGCGTGCTGCTCGACGGCGTTGATATCTACGCGCTGGACGAGGATGGCCGCGCCGCGCTGCGCAAGGAAAAGCTGGGTTTCGTGTTCCAGTCGTTCCAGCTGCTGGCGCACCTGACGGCGCTGGAAAACGTCATGCTGCCGCTGGAGCTGCGCGGCGCCACGCATGCGCGCGAGAAGGCGGAGAGCATGCTGGAGCGGGTGGGGCTGGCGAGCCGCCTGAAGCACTATCCCAAATACCTGTCCGGCGGCGAGCAGCAGCGCGTGGCGCTGGCGCGGGCCTTCGTCACAGAGCCGCCGCTGTTGTTCGCCGACGAGCCGACCGGCAGCCTGGATGCTGCCACCGGCGAGGCGGTCATCAAACTGATGTTCGAACTGAATCGCCAGCACGGCTCGACGCTGGTGCTGGTCACGCACGACCAGGCGATGGCGGCGCGCTGCGGCCGCACCATCACCATCGCGGCGGGACGGCTGCTTTGACTGACTAGCGGCCGTGGTGCTGGACCATGCGGTTCAGCGCCACGCGGATCGCCGGTATCAGTTCGCCGGCGGTCAGGCCGATCGGGCCGGTGCCTTCGGTGACCAGCACGTCGGCCGCCATGCCGTGCAGCCAGACGCCGGCCAGCGCGGCCTCCCACAGCGGCCAGCCTTGCGCCAGCAGGCCGCCGCACAAACCCGACAGAACGTCGCCGGTGCCGGCCGTGGCCAGCGCCGGATTGCCGGTGGTGTTGACGACGGCGTCCCCATTCGGCGCGGCGATCACGGTGCCGGAACCCTTGAGCACCACGTAGGCATTCAAGTTGGCCGCCAGCTTGCGGGCGGCACCGACGCGGTCGGCCTGCACGTCGGTGATGGTGGAGCCCAGCAAGCGCGCCGCCTCCAGCGGATGCGGCGTCAGTATGCTGGAGGCTTGGCGCCGCGCCAGCGCGGTTTGCAGCGCCGGACTGGCGGCCAGCAGATTGAGCGCGTCGGCGTCGGCCAGCAGCGCACCGCCGCTGGCGATGGCGCGCTCCAGCAGTTCGGCGGCGTGGCTTGACGCGCCCAGGCCGGGGCCTATCACCAGCGTGGCCGTGCCCAGGTCGAAATCGTCGGCGAGGCGGCACATCAGTTCCGGCTGGCCGCTGTCGCAGGGCAGCGGGTCTTCGGCGAACAGCGCGTAGACGCGGCCCGCGCCGCTGTTGAGCGCAGCGCGCGCGGCCAGCAGCGGTGCGCCGCTCATGCCGCGCGCGCCGCCGATCACCGCCACGCTGCCGTAGCTGCCTTTGTGCGTGTTGTGGCGCCGCGCCCGCAGATGGCGCGAGAAAAACTTGACGTCGTTCAGGTGCAGTCGCGCCGGCGCGAAATGGCTGGCGTCGATGTCGAGGCGCGAGACATCCACCAGGCCCGCGTAATCGCGGCCGTCGCAGGTGTGCAGGCCGGGCTTGTTGCCGATGAAGGTGATGGTGTGGGTGGCGTGGATCGCCACGCCGTCCGGGCCGACGATGGCGCCGGTGTCGGCATCGAGGCCACTCGGCAGGTCCAGCGCCAGCACCGAGCATTTGAGGCCGTTGACCGCTTCCGCCACGTCGCGCAGCGCGCCGGCCAGCGGGCGTTGCAGGCCGATGCCGAATAATCCGTCGACCACCAGCGTCCATTCGGTGCCGGCCACCATCGCCAGGTCCAGATCGACAAAGCGGGCGTCGCTGGTCTGGGCGCGCCGCATGGCCGCCGCGCGCTCGGCCGACGGTGTCGATTGCGGCGGGAAGTGCAGGATCGTCACCTGCGCGCCGGCGTAGGCCAGGTGGGCCGCGGTCTCCAGCGCATCGCCGCCGTTGTTGCCGGGGCCCGCCAGTATCAGGACCTTGGCCTTGGAGGTCGAGAAGGGCAGCAGGTCCAGCGCGGCATTGGCGCCGGCCTGGCCGGCCCGCTGCATCAGCACGCCGTCGGGCAGCGCGGTGGCGGCGGCGTGTTCGATGGCGCGTATCTCCGCGCAGGAGTAAAGTGGATTCATGGTGTGATTTTAGCATCCAAATTATGTTGTAAGGCCGCTATCCCACGCGCGGCCGAGACACTACAATATACGCTTCAGTTATCGTAGTGAGGCTTGCATGGATTGGCAGTTCTGGATAGACCGTGGTGGTACGTTTACCGACATCGTGGCGCGTCCGCCCGATGGGCGCCTGCGTACGCTCAAGCTGCTGTCCGAGAACCCCGAGCAGTACGCCGATGCGGCCATCGCCGGCATCCGCCAGCTGATGGGTGTCGCCAAGGGCAAGCCGATTCCGGTGGCGCAGATCGGCGCCGTCAAGATGGGCACCACGGTCGCCACCAACGCGCTGTTGGAGCGCAAGGGCGAGCCGACCGCGCTGGCCATCACGCGCGGCTTCCGCGAAGCGCTGCGCATCGCCTACCAGAACCGTCCGCGCCTGTTCGACCGCCGCATCCTGCTGCCCGAACTGCTGTACAGCCACGTGATCGAAATCGACGAGCGCATGGGCGCGCATGGCGATACCGTCGCCGCGCTGGATATGGAGACCGCGCGCGCCGGCCTGGCGGCGGCCTACGACATGGGCCTGCGTTCGCTGGCCATCGTCTTCATGCACGGCTACCGTTATCACGCGCATGAGGTCAAGGTGGCGGAGATGGCGCGGCTGATGGGGTTCACGCAGGTCTCGGTCTCGCACGAAGTCAGCCCGATGATGAAGCTGGTCGCGCGCGGCGACACCACCGTGGTGGATGCCTATCTGTCGCCCATCCTGCGGCGCTACGTCGACCAGGTGGCGAAGGAAATGCCGGGTGTGAACCTGCAGTTCATGCAGTCCAGCGGCGGCCTGACCGACGCGCGCGCCTTCCAGGGCAAGGACAGCATCCTGAGCGGGCCTGCGGGCGGCATCGTCGGCATGGTCCGCGCCAGCAAGCTGGCCGGCTTCGACAAGGTGATCGGCTTCGACATGGGCGGCACCTCGACCGACGTTTCGCATTTTTCCGGCGAGTTTGAGCGCGTGTTCGAAACCCAGGTGGCCGGCGTACGCATGCGCGCGCCGATGATGAGCATCCACACGGTGGCGGCGGGTGGCGGCTCGATCCTGCATTTCGACGGCAGCCGCTATCGCGTGGGCCCGGACAGCGCGGGCGCCAATCCGGGGCCGGCCAGTTATCGGCGCGGCGGTCCGCTGGCGGTCACCGACTGCAATGTCATGCTCGGGAAAATCCAGCCCAATTACTTCCCGCAGCTGTTCGGGGCGGAGGGCCGACAGGCGCTCGACGCGCACGCCGTGCGTGTGCAGTTCGCCGAGCTGGCGGCGCGCATCCAGGCCGCCACCGGCAAGGAGACCACGCCGGAGCAGGTGGCCGAGGGCTTTATCGAAATCGCGGTCGGCAATATGGCCAACGCGATCAAACAGATCTCCGTGCAGCGTGGGCACGACGTCACAGAGTACGCGCTGACCAGCTTTGGCGGCGCAGGCGGGCAGCACGCCTGCCTGGTGGCCGACGCGCTGGGCATGAAGACTGTGTTCGTGCATTCGCTGGCGGGCGTGATGTCGGCCTACGGCATGGGCCTGGCCGACCAGACCGCGATGCGCGAGGCCGCGGTGGAAGCGCGCCTGGCTGCCGATTCGGCGGAAGACCTGGACGCCCGCCTGCATGCGCTGGGCCGCCATGCGCGCGCCGACCTGCATCACCAGGGCGTCGACGACCAGCGCATCGTGCTGATACGCCGCGTCCACCTGCGCTACGAAGGCACGGATTCGGCGCTGATCGTCTTGTTCGACACCGTCGACAGCATGAAGGCGCAGTTCGAGGCGGCCTACCGCAAGCGCTATTCCTTCCTGATGCCGTCCAAGGCGCTGATCGTGGAGGCGGTGTCCGTCGAGGCGGTCGGCAAGTCCGATGCGCCGTCCGAAACTGTGGAGCCGGCGCCGCGCCGCGTGTCCGGCCTGATGCCGCATGCGGTGGTGCCGATGTACACCGGCGGCAAATGGCGCCAGACCAATCTGTACCAGCGGGGCGCCACGCGCATCGGCGATATCGTGAAGGGCCCGGCCATCATCGCCGAGGCGAATGCGACCACCATCGTCGAAGCGGGATGGCAGGCCGAGGTGACGCTGCACGATCACCTGGTGCTCAAGCGCGTGGTGGCGCTGCCGGAGCGCCGCGCCATCGGCACCAGCGCCGATCCGGTGATGCTGGAGATCTTCAACAACCTGTTCATGTCGATCGCCGAGCAGATGGGACTGCGCCTGCAGAACACCGCCTACTCGGTCAACATCAAGGAGCGGCTGGACTTCAGCTGCGCCATCTTCGACGCCGACGGCAACCTGATCGCCAACGCGCCGCACATGCCGGTGCATCTGGGCTCCATGGGCGAGAGCATCAAGACCGTGATGCGCGAGAACGCCGGCCGCATGCACGCCGGCGACGTCTTCATTCTCAACGACCCGTACAACGGCGGTACCCATTTGCCGGATGTGACGGTGATCTCGCCGGTGTTCGACGAGGCCGGCCGGGACATCCTGTTCTACGTCGGCTCGCGCGGCCACCACGCGGACATCGGCGGCACCACGCCAGGTTCGATGCCGCCGGATTCGCGCGTGATCGAGGAAGAGGGCGTGTTGATCAATAACTTCAAGCTGGTGGACGGCGCCGCCGGCGGCCAGCTGCGCGAGGCCGAGACGCGCGCGCTGCTGACAGGCGCGCGCTACCCGGCGCGCAATCCAGACCAGAACATGGCCGACCTGCGGGCGCAGGTGGCGGCCAACCAGAAGGGTGTGGACGAGCTGCGCAAAATGGTGGCGCACTTCGGCCTGGAGGTGGTGCAGGCCTACATGGGCCACGTGCAGGACAACGCCGAGGAATCGGTGCGGCGCGTGATCAGCGCGCTGAAGGACGGCAGCTACACGCTGCAACTGGATAACGGCGCCCAGATACAGGTGGCGGTGCGGGTCGATCATGCCAGCCGCAGCGCGGAGATCGATTTCACCGGCACCTCGCCGCAGCTGGAGAACAACTTCAACGCGCCGTCGGCGGTATGCATGGCGGCCGTGCTGTACGTGTTCCGCACGCTGGTGGATGACGAGATTCCGCTGAACGCGGGCTGTCTGAAGCCGCTGAAGGTGCTGATACCGCAAGGCTCCATGCTCAACCCCCACTATCCGGCGTCGGTGGTGTCTGGGAATGTGGAGACATCCACCTGCATCACCAATGCGCTGTACGGCGCGCTGGGCGTGATGGCTGCAGCGCAGGGCACGATGAACAACTTCACCTTCGGGAACGCCCGCTACCAATACTACGAGACCATCAGCGGCGGCTCCGGCGCGGGCCCGGGCTTCGACGGCACCAGTGTCGTGCAGACCAATATGACCAATTCGCGCCTGACCGACCCCGAGATCCTGGAGTTCCGCTTCCCGGTACGCCTGGAGAGCTACGCCATTCGCGAAGGCAGCGGCGGTGCGGGCCAGTGGCACGGCGGGAACGGCGGCGTGCGCAAAGTGCGCTTCCTCGAAGCGATGACCGCCGCCATCCTGTCGAACAACCGCATTTACGCGCCGTTCGGCATGGCCGGGGGTGAACCAGGCGCGTTGGGGCGCAACACCGTGGTGCGGGCCGATGGCCGCGTCGAGGAACTGGCCCATATCGGCAAGACCGACATGCAGCCCGGCGACCTGTTCGTGATCGAAACGCCGGGCGGCGGCGGCTACGGCTTTAGCAAGGATAAGCAATGACACAACTGCAGGCGGGTGATTATCTACTGAGGCCCTTCGTCGCAACGGATGCGCCAGCGTTTGCGGCGGCCATTCGCGAGTCGATGTCCAGCGTCGGTAAGTGGATGTCGTGGGCGCATGCCGAATACACGGAGGAGCAGGCGCTGTCGTGGTTCTCCTTCTGCGACGCCAGCCGCGCCGAAGGCAGCGCACACGAATTCGGGATCTTCCTGCGGGATGGCGTCACGCTGGTTGGCGGCGGTGGCTTGAACCAGCTGAATGCGGTCAACAGCTTCTGCAACCTGGGCTACTGGGTGCGGGAGTCGGCGCAGCGGCAGGGGGCCGCGATCGCCGCGACCAACGCGCTCGCCCGCTACGCCTTCCTGCACCTGAATCAGGCGCGGGTGGAGATCGTCATCGCCGCCGGTAATGAGCCCAGCGCCGGCGTGGCGCGCAAGGCCGGCGCCACGCATGAATGCCTGGCGCGCAACCGGCTCATGCTGCGCGACGGGCCCGTGGCGGCCCATGTCTTTTCATTGATTCCTGATTAGGCCTGTCAATCCACGTTGACAACGCAAAGCCGCCCGCGACGGCGGGCGGCTCGCCATCCAATACCATCGGCATCAAAAAACGGTACCGGCGAATCCCGGCTTGTCCAGCACAGGGCGAGGGGCGTAGAGTTTTGGTTCGATGAACAGATGGAAGGAGGATCCGGTGCGTATGCTACTCAAGCTCCTGCGCGGGCGCAGATCGGCGAATGGCGCGATCCTGTCGGCCTTCCTGTTGTGCGCCCTGTACTTCGTAACCTGGTACCTGATTTCCCATCTGTCGAACTTCCCCGGTTCACTGATCCTGTAACTAGGCCGTCGTCGCGATACCGTACTTGCGCTGGGTGTGCGAATACTGCAGCTGCAGCGCCTCCAGTGAAGGATGGGACGGATCGATCTTGCGCATGCGCTCCAGCAGGTAGGCGCATTGTTCGGCCAACGGCACTTCCCAACCCAGATCGTCCAGCTGCTTGAGTATCGCCGACGTCGCCGCCGGCAGCAGCGACATATTGGCCGGCGCCTTGCGCAGCGCCGCATTCAGCGTGTCGACCGCAGCCCGCAGGTCGCCCTGGCCGCGCTGTTCGGAGGCGTGGGCAATCAGCTCGTCCACCTGGAGCTTGATTTGTTCGCCCATGCCGGCGGCCAGGTCGTGGCGGCCAGCCTTCTCAAACACCTGCACCGCGTCGTCCATCGACACGCCGCTCTCGGTATCGTTCATCAGGTTCAGCATCAGGTCGGAGGCTTGCTGGTCCAGCTTCACATTCAGGCAGCTGTGGACAAGGCCGATTTTGAGGCCGGTAGACAGCCCCCGGCTGGCGCCCACGGCGCTGACGGCGTTGGCCAGTTCCGCCGCCGCGCCGCTGATATTGCCGGTCATTTCCTGCAGCAGGCCGGCCGCGATGGCGCGGCAAGCCTCGACGTTGGCGCTGCCGCGCAACGAGCGTTCCATGTCGCGTATCACGCCGCTGGCCTGATGGGCATCGCCTTTCTTGACCAGCGTCTTGACCAGCTTGACGTGGTCCTCGGGGTCGCGGAACTCGGAGTACTTGGCCTTGGCCACCACCTGCTTGAACGCCTTCTCGGCGACGCCGACGTCGCCCGTCTCGAACGCCACCTCGCCCAAGTGGCGCAGCCGGTGCACCATGTTGGGCGAGATCGCCACCGCGTCCTCCAGTATCTTCTTGGCCGCCTCCTGCTGGCCCAGCGCCTCGTGGGTGCGCGCCAGCAGGTCGTATGCCGCCATGAACTTCGGATTGTGGACCAGCAGCTCCTGCAAGGTCTCCTGCGCCTCGATGTACTTCTGCTGGCCGAACTGGCAGCGCGCCATGCCCAGGTGCGCCCAGGCGATAGGGCGGTTCATCAGGATGACCTGGTACACCACCTCGGCGTCGGCCAGTTCGTCCAGCGACACCAGCAGCTCGGCGCGCAGGCGCGCGAAGTCGATCGCGTAACGGGGATTCTTCTCCTCGGCGATGCCGCATTCGCCGATGGCTTTACGGATACTGCCCAGTTCAACCAGCTGGTGGATGGGCAGGAACACGTCGCGCCGCTCGACCGCCTTGCGCAGCCGCTGCAGCAGCGCGTCCACGGTGAAGGGCTTGAGCACGTAGTCGGTCGGCGTCAGCTCGGCCGCGCCGATCACTTTGCTGTACACGCCCTCGGAGGTGAGCATGATGAAGATGGTCGACGGCGCGATCAGTTTGTGGTGGCGCAGGTCTTCCAGCAGCTGCTGGCCGTCCTGGCCATTGTTTTCGCCGCTGCCGTTGCCCAGGTCGTACTCGCACAGCACGATGTCGAAAGGTTTCTTGGCCAACTGGCGGATGGCCGTGCCGGAGCTGACCGCGTAGTCGATCTTGGTGATGCCGGATTGGTTCAACATGTTGTGCAGGCTGCCGCGCATCCCCGGATTGGGATCGACGATCAGCACCGACAATTCACTATATTCCGCCATGTTACGCATCCTAGCTAAAGTTAAATCTAGCATACTCCATGGCAAGTCAAAATGTTATGAAAAACCGGCAACAAGAGCGGGACTGTGGATTAATCCGGCCTCAAATTGCTAAAAATGTTGCTTCGACGGCACTTTTTCGGCCGAATTGGCGCTGTATAGGCAGGCTGGTAAAGGGTATAATGCGCGCAAAGGAAATTCTGCATTACAAGTATCTCGTGCTCCATCTACCTTTAATCCGCAGCCATGCTGCATCAACCATCCTCCAAACATGTTGATTCTGCCGGGCTCCAACGCCCTGTCCGCATTCCGTAGCCAACGCCTGTTAACGCAACTGCAAGCCGCGCTGCCTGCCGTCGCCGCCGTCCAGGCGCGCTATGTCCACTTCATCGATGCCGCCGAACCGCTGTCGGCCGACGACACCAGCCGCCTCGGCGCGCTGCTGACCTACGGTGAGCCGGCCCACGCCGACAACACCGATGGCGTTGTCGAAGAGTTCTTCGTCATCCCGCGCTTCGGCACGATCTCGCCGTGGGCCTCCAAGGCCACGGACATCGTCCACAACTGCGGCATGGCGCACATCAAGCGCGTCGAGCGCGGCATCGCCTTCCGCATCAATCTGAAGAGCGGCATTTTGGGCAGCAGCATCGGCGCCGCCAAGAAGCTGTCGGACGAAGAAGTGCAGGCCGTCGCCGCGCTGCTGCACGACCGCATGACCGAATCGGTGCTGCGTCATCCGGACGAAGCGGCCGGCTTGTTCCGCACGCTGGAAGCGAAGCCGCTGGAATCGGTCGACGTGATCGGCATGGGCAAGGCGGCGCTGGAAAAGGCCAACACGGACCTGGGCCTGGCGATGTCGGACGACGAGATCGAGTACCTGGACGCGGCCTTCACCAAGGCTGGCCGCAATCCGACCGACGTCGAGCTGATGATGTTCGCGCAGGCGAACTCCGAGCACTGCCGCCACAAGATCTTCAACGCCGATTGGACCATCGACGGCGTCGCGCAACCGAAGTCGCTGTTCGGCATGATCAAGAACACGCACCAGCTGCAGCCCAAGGGCACCATCGTCGCCTACAGCGACAACTCGTCGATCATGGAAGGCGCGGAAGTGATGCGCTTCTTCCCGCAGGGCGACGCCCACCAGTACGCGCCGACCACCGAGTTGACGCACACGCTGATGAAAGTGGAAACCCACAATCACCCGACCGCGATCTCTCCATTCCCGGGCGCCTCCACCGGCGCCGGCGGCGAGATCCGCGATGAAGGCGCGACCGGCCGCGGCGCCAAGCCGAAGGCTGGCCTGACCGGCTTCACCGTGTCGAACCTGATGCTGCCTGGCGCCGTGCAGGCGTGGGAAAACGACGCTCCCGTCACCGCGCCGGTGGCCGACTACCGCAACAGCGGCAAGGCCTACGGCAAGCCAGACCGCATCGCCTCGGCGCTGCAGATCATGATCGAAGGCCCGCTTGGCGGCGCCGCGTTCAGCAATGAATTCGGCCGTCCGGTGCTGGGCGGTTACTTCCGTACCTACGAACAGAATATCGGCAAGCAGTTCGCCGGCGCACACGACACCGTGTTCGGCTACCACAAGCCGATCATGATCGCCGGCGGCATCGGTAACATCTCCGGCCAGCACACGCACAAGAACGACATCCCGGTCGGCAGCCTGCTGGTGCAGCTGGGCGGTCCCGGCATGCGTATCGGCATGGGCGGCTCGGCCGCTTCGTCGATGGCTACCGGCACCAACACCGCGGACCTGGACTTCGACTCGGTCCAGCGTGGCAATCCAGAGATGGAACGCCGCGCACAGGAAGTGATCAACGGCTGCTGGCAGCTGGGCGCGAACAATCCGATCATCTCGATCCACGACGTCGGCGCCGGCGGCCTGTCGAACGCCTTCCCGGAGATCACCAACGACGCCAAGCGCGGCGCGATCTTCGACCTGCGCAAGATCCCGCTGGAAGAAAGCGGCATGGCGCCGAAGGAAATCTGGTCCAACGAATCGCAAGAGCGCTACGTGCTGGCGATCGCGCCGGACAGCCTGCCGATGTTCAAGGCGCTGTGCGAGCGTGAGCGCTGCCTGTTCGCCGTGGTCGGCACCGCGACCGAAGAGCGTCAACTGAAGCTGATCGATCCGGAGCTGGGCAACGAGCCGGTCGACATGCCGATGGATGTCCTGTTGGGCAAACCGCCGAAGATGCAGCGCGACGTGCACCACGTGCAGAACGAATTCCCGGCCATCGACCTGACCGGCATGGACCTGGAGGAAGCCGCCAAGCGCGTGCTGCTGCTGCCTACCGTGGGCGACAAGTCCTTCCTGATCACCATCGGCGACCGCACCGTGGGTGGCATGTCCGTGCGCGACCAGATGGTTGGTCCATGGCAGGTGCCGGTGGCCGATTGCGCCGTCACCGCGATGAGCTTCGAAGGCTACCTGGGCGAAGCGATGGCGATGGGCGAGCGTACGCCGCTGGCCGTCATCGACGCCGCCGCGTCGGGCCGCATGGCGGTTGCCGAGGCGATCACCAACATCGCCGCCGCGCCGATCAAGGATATCTCCGACATCAAACTGTCCGCCAACTGGATGGCCGCCTGCGGCCAGCCTGGCCAGGATGCGGCGCTGTTCGACACCGTCAAGGCGGTCGGCATGGAACTGTGCCCGGCATTGGGCATCAGTATCCCGGTCGGCAAGGATTCGCTGTCGATGCGGACCACCTGGAAGGACGAGGGCGACGCCAAGGCTGTCACATCGCCCGTATCGCTGATCGTCTCGGCCTTCGCGCCGGTGCACGACGTGCGCAAGTCGCTGACGCCTCAGATCAAGACCGATGCCGGCGACACCGCCATCATCCTGATCGATCTGGGTCGCGGCAAGAACCGCCTGGGCGCATCGGCGCTGTCGATGGTCATGGGCCAGCTGGGCAACCAGACGCCGGACGTGGACAGCCCTGAAGACCTGAAGGCCTTCTTCACCGCGATCCAGCAACTGAACAACGATGGCAAGCTGCTGGCTTACCACGACCGTTCCGACGGCGGCCTGTATGGCACGCTGACCGAGATGGCTTTCGCCGGCCGCGCGGGCCTGTCGATCAACCTCGACATCCTGACGCTGGAAGAGGGCCACGGCGCCGACCAGGGCGACGCGAAGAACTGGGCTGGCCAGATCGCCGAACGCCGCAACGAGCAAACCCTGCGCGCGCTGTTCTCCGAGGAGCTGGGCGCGGTGATCCAGGTGCGCGCCGAAGAGAAGTCGCTGGTGATGGACGTGCTGCGCACCTTCAACCTGGGCGCCTGCAGCCATATCATCGGCAAGCCGAACGACCGTGGCGTGATCGAGTTCACCCGCGACGCCAAGACCATCTACAGCAAGCCGCGTTCGGAACTGCATCGCCTGTGGAGCGAAACCAGCTGGCGCATCGCCCGCCTGCGCGACAATCCAGCCTGCGCCGATGCCGAATACGACCGCATCCTGGACGAAACCGATCCTGGCATCACGCCGAAGATCACCTTCGATCTGACCGAGAACGTCGCCGCGCCGTTCCTGGCGACCGGCGTGCGCCCGCGTGTCGCGATCCTGCGCGAGCAGGGCGTCAACTCGCACATCGAGACCGCCTATGTGATGTACCAGGCGGGCTTCAACGCCGTCGATGTTCACATGAGCGACCTGATTGCGGGCCGCGTCAAGCTGGATGACTTCCAGGGCATCATCGCCGTCGGCGGCTTCTCGTACGGCGACGTGCTGGGTGCCGGCGAAGGATGGGCCAAGACCATCCTGTTCAACGCCGCGCTGGCCGAGCAGTTCGCCCGCTTCTTCGCGCGCAGCGACAGCTTCGGCCTGGGTGTCTGCAACGGCTGCCAGATGATGAGCAACCTGAAGTCCATCATCCCTGGCGCGCATGCGTGGCCCAAGTTCACCACCAACAAATCGGAGAAATTCGAGGCGCGCTTCGCGATGGTGGAAGTGCTGGATTCGCCGTCGATCTTCTTCAACGGCATGGCCGGCACGCAGACCGCCATCGCCATCGCCCACGGCGAAGGTTATGCGGACTTCACGCAGACCGGCAATATCAATGAAGCCGTGGCAGCGATGCGCTTCGTCGACAACCGCGGTGCCGCTACCGAAGCCTATCCGTACAATCCTAACGGCTCGCCGCAAGGCCTGACCTCGGTGACCACGGCCGACGGCCGCTTCACCGTGATGATGCCGCACGCCGAGCGCGTATTCCGCTCGGTGCAGCAGTCGTGGCACCCTGAGGCGTGGGGCGAGGATTCTCCTTGGATGCGTATGTTCCGCAACGCCCGCAAGTTTGTCAGTTAAACTGTAACGGCGCAGGACAGATCCCGGAATCGCTCGCCGATTCCGGGTTTTTTTTCGCCGGGGGGAAGATTTCCCTTCTCTAAAATAATTATCTAATATAAAATATTTTTAGATAATATTTTAGGGAGGTATAGTGAAAATTCTTCGGACATCCACGGTATTGATTGCTGCGTTGCTCAGCGTCACCGCCAGTGCGGCGAATCAGCAATACCATCTTTCATACACCTCCACTTCGCTTTACGGCGGAACTCCATGGAACATCGAGGCTGACTTTACCGGCCAAGGTGACGGTGACGTGATACGCAAGCTGCAGTTCAGCAGTTTGAAAATAGCCGGCCTGGCCGTCAATTCCATTGATCAACTGATGCCGATGTATGGAGATCTGGGCGAGGCTGTGCTGTCGTTCAGCGGAAAATCCAATGATTTTTGGCTGTATGGTCATGGACCGTTGGTCGACGCCAGCCTATACAGTTACACCATCAAGCCGATGTCGGAGCCTTATAGTTTGAATGGTGTGTTGTATTATGATGACGATAACCATGCGCCTGGTGGCATAGGCCTGTCCGACCGCAGCATCAATCCGAGTTGGGTGATAACGGCGGTGCCGGAACCGAAAACCTACGGAATGCTGTTATTAGGCGTTGGCATTCTCGGCGCCTATGCGCGTCGACGCAGGGCAGTTTAAGTACTTAATCAGAAGCCGGAGCAATCCGGCTTTTTTTTATTCTAAGGCAAGATGTTTATTGGCCTCGCGGTAGCTGAGCGCCGACAGCCGTTGCTTTTCTTTTAGTGTGAATAAACGAATGGCTTCCGGGTCGTGGCGCGCATAATCGCGCAGTGCCCAACCTATCGCTTTTTGTATGAAGAACTCTTTTTCATGTGCCAGCGCTAACGAATAATTAAAAAGCCGATTGGTATCGACCTTGTCGCGCCAGCCCAATTGGTGCAATAACGCCACTCGGCGCACCCACATATTTTGGTCGGATATAGCCTGATCCATGCCGTCATGACCAAAGCGTAAAACATCGCCAATGACCGAAGCCAGCGCATCGACCGTATCCCACCACGATTTATTCTGCGCCAATTCGAGCAACTCGGGAATCTGTGCAAGATCCAATTCCTTGCTGTGCATGGCGAGCAAGTCGATGGCCACGTATTGATATTCTCTTTGCGGACGTTCCCATAATTCGCTGGCGCAGAGGAGGATATTATCCGCTCCGCTTCCCTTTAATTGCTTCAGCAAAGGCTTGGCGGCCATCCTGCGTTGCGGTGTGCCGACGCCCAGGAAATCGAATTGATCGCGCATATAAGCCCGCATGGCGGGCGCGCGTCCGGGCGTGGCGGCGGAGGCGAGGGCGGTGTCGAGGTCGGCGTGGAATTGGGGATTCATGGGTAAGAGTATAGAGGATTCCGGCTCCAGCCCGGAGAATAAGCTGAAAATTGGCATGAACTAGCCAGTTTCTAGCCTGCACAGGGCAAAAAGAAAGGCACTCGACGGAGTGCCTTGAAAGAGCGGTATCGGCGCGTTTTAACGAGGTTGCTGCCCGAGCCGGAATATGATGACGATCTGCGCCAGATTGGAAGCCTGGTTTTGCATCGTCTCGGCGCTGGCGGCCGCTTCTTCCACGAGGGCGGCATTTTGCTGTGTCACTTGATCCATCTGGGTAATCGCCTGATTCACCTGTTCGATACCCGAAGTCTGTTCCTGTGTCGCCATGCCTATTTCGCGCATAATATCGGCGACATGTTTTACGCTGCCGACTATCTCGGTCATGGTAATGCCGGCTTCCTCGACCAGCTTGCTGCCCGCATCCACATTGGCGACTGAATCGGTAATTAATTCCTTAATCTCCTTGGCCGCCGCCGCGGAGCGTTGCGCAAGATCGCGGACTTCCGAGGCCACCACGGCAAATCCACGTCCTTGTTCACCTGCACGCGCCGCTTCAACCGCCGCATTTAATGCCAGCATATTAGTTTGGAAGGCAATGCCGTCAATAACCGAGATAATATCGACGATCTTGCGGGAGGAGGCGTTAATTGAAGTCATGGTATTGACGACTTCAGAAACCACCGCACCGCCTTTCATTACCACCTCCGAGGCTTTTGCAGCCAATCCATTCGCCTGGTTGGCATTGGCGGCATTTTGTTTAACCGTCGATGTTAATTCCTCCATCGACGAAGCAGTTTCTTCCAGCGAACTGGCTTGTTGCTCGGTGCGGGTGGATAAATCCACACCCAGAAAGCGATGCCGGCGCCGGCAAGGCAGGCCACCACGCCCAGCGCCAGGCTGAAGATCAACATCTTGTGGGTGAAGTCCACCACCTCCTGGCGGGTCTGCTTGCGATGACGACGTTGCGCAGCGCCTGGCCCATTTGCAGGCCTTGGGCGTACATATTTGTGGAGGCCGACGGGAGCGCCTGATCGTGCTCCAGGAACTGCGAGAATTGCTTCTTGGCATTCTGCATGCCGATCAATGCCACTCCGAGGGCGCAGGCGAAAACTACGCATACCAGCCGCAAAAAACGAAAAAGGCGCCTCGAAGGGCGCCTTTTTAGACAGCAAAGAACAGGATTACTGGATCTTGGCTTTCTTGGTCAGTTCGTCGCGGAAGGCGGCGATCTTACGCTGTTGCAGGGCTTCGGCGACCTGGCCTTTGACTTCTTCCAGCGAAGGCAGCTTGGTGGCGCGGGATTCTTCCAGCTTGATGACGTGGTAACCGAACTCGGTCTTCACCGGGGTCTGGGTGATCTCGCCATTTTTCAGGGCAACCATCGCGTCGGCGAAAGGCTTGACCAGTTTGCCTGGAGTCATCCAGCCCAGGTCGCCGCCGTTGTTGGCGGAGCCGTCTTTCGACACCTTGGCCAGTTCCTCGAACTTGCCGCCGGCTTTCAGCTTGGCGATGATGTCTTTTGCTTCCTGCTCGGTGGCGACCAAAATGTGACGCGAGTGGTATTCTTTTTCGCCCATGGCGGCCTTGTACTTGTCGTATTCGGCTTTGATTTCGGTATCTTTTACCGGATTCTTTTTAACGTAGTCGGCCAGCATCGCGTTGATGATGATGCTCTGACGTGCGTTTTCGATTGCCGCCTTGACTTCCGGCTTGGTGCCGAAACCTTGTTTGTCCGCTTCCTGGATCATGACTTCACGGCCGATCAGTTCTTTCTTGACCATTTCACGCAGCTGCGGGCTGTCAGGCTGTTGGCCTTGGGCGACCACTTGCTTGACCATTTGATCCACTTTGGCGGCAGGAATAGCCTTGCCATTGACGGTCGCGACGTTTTGCGCGAATACCGGTGCTGCTACGACAGCGATCAGTGCTAACAACAGGCGGGCTGGCTTCAACATCATTATTAAATCCTATAAAAAAACTAGAAATCGCACTCGGGCGGTGCATTGTATCAACGCAAAATCAAAAACGGCGCCCCGCAGGGCGCCGCCTTCATCTATAACATTACTGCACTTTTGCTTTCTTGACCAGTTCTTCTTGGTAGGCTTGCAATTTCTTCTGAGCCAGTGCTTCCGCAACTTGCGGCTTCACTTCTTCCAGGGTAGGCAGCTTGGCTGGGCGGATGTCGTCCACCTTGATCACGTGGAAGCCGTTCGGGGTTTGCACTGGCTTCTCGGTGACCTGGCCTTTTTGCAGGCCGACGAACGCTGCCGAGAACGCTGGTGGGAAGGACGAAGGCACTGCCCAGTCCAGATCGCCGCCGTTGGCTGCCGAACCGGTGTCTTTCGACGCCTTGGCCAGCTCTTCGAACTTGGCGCCGCCCTTGATCTTGGCGATCACGTCGTTGGCTTCGGCTTCGGTGGCCATCATGATGTGGCGTACGTGGTATTCCTTGTCGCCGTTCTGGGCCACGAAGCGGTCGTATTCAGCCTTGATGTCGGCGTCCGAAACCGGATTCTTCTTGATATAGTCGCCGACCAGCGCGTTGATGATGATGGCTTGGCGGGCGTTTTCGATTTGCGTTTTGACCGCTGCATCTTTGCCGAAACCTTGCTTTTCCGCTTCCTGCATCATCACTTCACGGCCGATCAGGTCCTTCTTGATCAGTTCGCGCAGTTGTGGCGAATCAGGCTGCTGGCCTTGGGCTACGACCTGCTTGACAACCGCCTCCACGCGCGAGGTTGGGATGGCTTTGCCATTAACTACGGCAACATTTTGTGCGAAAGCAGGTACTGCGGCAACGGCGAGAAGTGCAATCAGCAAACTGGCTGGCTTGAAAGTCATTATTAATTCCTGTAAGGGGAAAGTTTTAGCGAAATTGCCTGGGCAGGAGTTGGATCAGCTATCTGTCTTTGTGTTCAATTATTTTGAAACCGATAGCGACCGTTCCCAGACCAAGCGCTACATCATACTTCGGACGGAGCCAATGCGGTAATGGCCAATGCATGAATTTCTTTATGCATCATATCGTGCACGGAATCATACACGAGTCGATGTCTTGTGACGAGTTTGAGCCCCTCGAATTGTAACGAAACAATTCTAACGTTGTAATGACCCCCACCCGAGGCGGCGCCGGCATGGCCGGCGTGCAATGCGGAATCGTCTTCCAGCGTCAGTTCCAGCGGCGCCAGGGCGGCCTGGAAGCGGCTGCGCATGCGGTCTATGCGTGTATCGCTCATGCTTCATCCTTGATGTGGCGGGACAGGTAAATGGTTTGACCGACGATAAACACAAACATGATCGCGGTCGAACCAAACGCCTTGAAGCTGACCCAGGAACTGGTGTCGCCTTTAAACAAAACGAAGGCGACATACCAGTTCAGGAAGCCCATCGCGACAAAGAAGCAGATCCATGCCAGGTTCAGGCGGCCCCAGATCAGGTCGGGCAATTGGATGATCTCTTCCATCGATTTGCGCATCAAGTTCTTTTTAAAGACCAGTTCGCTCACCAGCAGGCCGGATGCAAAGAACCAATAGACGATGCTCAATTTCCATTTGATGAAATCCTCGTCGTGCAAGTAAATGGTCAGGCCGCCGAAGAATACAAACATGGCCAGCGAGAACCACAGCACGAAGTCGACCTTGCGCCCGCGCGCCTTGATATACCCGATCTGCGCCATCGTCGCCAGGATGCCGACCAGCGTCGCGATCACGATCGGAGACTCGTCCGGCTTCACCGAGCCGCCGGAAATCATGCCGCTCAGGTAGGTGTTGATGAAGTGCTGGGCCGCCTCGGCATTCCAGCCCGACAGCTTGTAGGCGGCGAAGAACAGCAGCAGCGGGATCAGGTCGAACAGAAATTTCATGTCGTTTTAAATGTTATTGTGGATCGAAGCGCAAGGAGGCCGAATTAATGCAATAGCGCAACCCTGTTGGGGGTGGACCGTCCGGGAACACGTGGCCCAGATGGGCATCGCATACCGCGCAGATGATTTCGGTGCGCAGCATACCATGGGTGCGGTCGGTTTTTTCAATGACATTGGCGGGATCGAGCGCTTCGAAATAGCTCGGCCAGCCGCAGCCGGAATCGAATTTGGCGTCGGAGCGGAACAAGGGCGTATCGCAGCACACGCAGGTGTAAATGCCGTGTTCGTGGTGATCCCAGAACTTGCCGGTAAAAGCACGTTCGGTGGCGGCGTGGCGCGTGACTTGATACTCCATCGGGTCCAACATGGCGCGCCATTCGGCGTCGGATTTCGTTACTTTATTGGTCATGGCTTATTGCTCGCTTAAGAAGAACAGCTTACTTCGAGATGGCTTGCCCAGTCCGGCGGCAAGGCGGCATATTGATCGTGCTCAGGCTGTTCGTCGTATGGGCGCTGCAAAACTGACAGCAGACGCTCCACTTCAGTAAAGTCCTTATTCTGAGACTTTTCAATAGCAACCTGCGCTAAATAATTACGCAGCACGTATTTGGGGTTGACCTTGTTCATCGCAAGCTGGCGCGCGGCGTCGTCGCTGGCCTCGGCCTGCAGGCGGGCGCGGTACTGCATGGCCCAGGCGTCGAAGGCCGGGCGGTCGATGAACAGGTCGCGCAACGGTTCGTCGCCGCTGGCGCCGGCCGCCTTCAGGCCGCTCAGACGGCGGAAGAAGAGGGTGAAATCGACGCTGTTGGCCTGCATTAGCGCAAACATGGCGTCGAATAGCGCACGGTCGGCATCGGCGTGCTCAGCCAGCAAGGCCAGGCCCAGCTTGGCGTGCAGCAGCTCATCCATCTTCGCTGCGAACGCGGGCTGGTAGACATCCAGCGCGGCCTGCGTCGCATCCACCTCGCCGATCAGGGGCAGCAGGGCCTGGCCCAGCGCGTAGCAATTCCAATGGCCAACCTGTGGCTGATTTGCATACGAATAGCGGCCCTGCTGGTCGGTATGGTTGCAGATGTGGTCGGAGTCGAAAGCTTCCATGAAGCCGAACGGGCCGTAATCCAAGGTCAGCCCGAGGATGGACATATTGTCGGTATTCATCACGCCATGCATGAAGCCGACCGCCTGCCAGTGGGCGATCATGTGCGCCGTGCGGCGCGTGACTTCGGCCAGGAACGCCTGGTATGGATTGGCTTCCGCGCGCAACTCCGGGTAAAACCGGTCGATGACGTAGTCCGCCAGGATTTTCAGCTCGTCGTTCTTGTTGCGGTAGAACCAGTGTTCGAAGGAGCCGAAGCGCACAAAGCTGGGCGCCAGGCGCACCACCACGGCCGAGGTTTCCACGGTCTCCCGCATCACGCCTTGATCCGAGCCCGCCACCGACAGCGCGCGCGAGGTAGGGATGCCAAGCCCGTGCATGGCTTCCGAGCATAGGAACTCGCGTATCGACGAACGCAACACGGCGCGGCCGTCGCCCATGCGCGAGTAGGGCGTCAGACCGGCGCCTTTCCATTGCAATTCCATCGGTCCGTCGGCGGTGGCGACGTCGCCGAACAGCATGGCGCGGCCGTCGCCCAGCTGGCCGGCCCAGACGCCGAACTGGTGGCCGGAATACACGGCCGCCAACGGCTGGGCACGCTCAGGCGCGGCATTGCCGGCCAGGACGTCGAGGCTGTCGGCCACTTGCGCGGGCGTCAATCCGATCAGCGCCGCAGCCGGCGCGCTGACGGCGACCAGGTACGGCGCCGGCAACGGCGTCGGCATCAGGCGGGTGTAGAAAGCGGGCGGCAGGGACGCGAAGGAATTGTCTAAGGGCAGTTTGGAGGCAGTAATGGCAGTTCCCGGTTCGTAGTGAGTCCCGATTTTACCCCAGTGCGCAGGTGCTGCGCTGCAGCATCGAAATGCGTTGACGGTCGTCGCGTGGGCGCTACAAACTCGTTCATCCCATACCAAACTTTCCCAGGAGTCCACATACATGTATCCCCAGAGTCCGCTGATGGGCCAGATGATGAACCAGCCCTTGCTCGTTTCCAGCATTTTGGACTTCGCCGCCCGACACTACGCCAACAGCGAGATCGTGTCTCGCCGCGTTGAGGGGGACTTGCACCGCTACACCTTCCGCGATTGCCAGCTGCGCGTCAAGCGCCTGGCCAACGCCTTGCATGGCCTTGGCGTGGGCATGGGCGAGCGCGTGGCCACGCTGGCCTGGAACGGCTACCGCCATCTGGAAGCCTACTACGCCGTGTCCGGCTCGGGCGCCGTGCTGCACACCATGAACCCGCGCCTGCATCCCGAGCAACTGGCCTACATCTGCAACCACGCCGAAGACCAGTACCTGATGTTCGATTTCTGCTTCCTGCCGCTGGTGGAAGCGTTCGCGCCGTTATGCAAGACCATCAAGGGCTTCATCCTGCTCGGCGCGGCCGATCGCATGCCGGCCGAGACCAAGATCCCGAACCTGCTGTGCTACGAGGACTTGATCAACTCCCATTCCGCCGAGTTCGAGTGGCCGCTGTTCGACGAGAATTCCGCCTGCACCTTGTGCTACACCTCCGGCACCACGGGCAATCCCAAGGGCGCGCTGTACTCGCACCGCTCGACCGTGCTGCACGCCTACGCCTCGGCCCTGCCCAATGTGCTCAACGTGTCTTCTCGCGACACAGTGATGCCGGTGGTGCCCATGTTCCACGTCAATGCCTGGGGGCTGCCGTACTCGGTGCCGCTGTCCGGCGCCAAGATGGTGTTCCCCGGTGCGGCGCTGGATGGCAAGTCGGTCTACGAATTGATGGAGCAGGAAAAAGTGACGTTCTCGGCCGGCGTGCCGACCGTGTGGCTGGGCCTGATCAACTACGCGGTGCAGAACAAGCTCAAGTTCTCGACCTTCCGCCGCACGGTGATCGGCGGCTCGGCCTGCCCGCCGGCGATGATGAACACGCTTATCGACGAATTCGGCGTGGAGGTCGTGCACGCCTGGGGCATGACGGAAATGTCGCCGCTGGGCACGGCCGGCGGATTGCTGACCAAGCATCTGGAGCTGAGCAAGGAAGAGCAGCGCAAGATCCTGCAAAAGCAGGGCCACGGCATCTACGGCGTCGACATGAAGATCATCGACGACGACGGCAAGGAGCTGCCGTGGGACGGCGTCAGCTATGGACACCTGATGGTCAAGGGCCCGTGGATCATCTCGCGCTATTTCAAGGACGAGGGCGGCGACGTGCTGGAGGACGGCTGGTTCCCGACCGGCGACGTGGCCACCATCGACGCCGACGGCTTCATGCAGATCACCGACCGCAGCAAGGACGTCATCAAGTCCGGCGGCGAATGGATAGGCACCATCGACCTGGAGAACGTCGCCATGTCGCACCCGGCGGTGATGCAGGCCGCCTGCATCGGCGTGGCGCATCCGAAGTGGGACGAGCGGCCGCTGCTGGTCGTCGTGCTGCGGCCGGGCCAGGAGCTCAAGCGCGAAGAGCTGCTGGCCCACTTCGACGGCAAGGTCGCAAAATGGTGGTTGCCCGACGATGTGGTGTTCGCCGACGCGCTACCGGTCGGCGGCACCGGCAAGATCCAGAAGAACAAGCTGCGCGAACAGTACCGCGACTACCGCCTGCCCACCATTTGAGGCGCCGCTATTTCCTGACCGGGGCATGCTGCACCATCGGCAGCTCCGGCAGGAACACCAGCATCAGCAGGCCCAGGCCGACCAGCACGGTACCGGTGGCGAAGATGTTGCCGATGGCGTGGCGGTACAGGTCGGCCGTGGCGGTTTGCCCGTGCAGGCGCTGCGCCAGGATGGCGCCGGAACCGGTTACGCCGATCAGGCCGCCCAGCGAGCGGAAGAAGGTCATCATCGCCGTGCCGACGCCGCGCCGGTTGGCGGGCAGGGCGTTCTGCACCGCCATCGTCATGTTCGGCATCACCAGGCCGAGGCCGGCGCCGAGCGTGAAGATGGCCGGCTCCAGCACCAGGTAGCCGGCCGAGCTGGCGATGCCCCAGGCCAGCACGGCGAACGACAGCGTCGCCAGGCCCAGGCCCATGGTCTGCGCTGGCTTGTAGCGGCCGTGGAATTTAGCCAGCACGCGGCCGTTCTGGGTCGACGCGATCACCAGGCCGATCATCATCGGCATCGTCAGCAGGCCCGAGTGGGCCGGGCTGACGCCCATCACCATCTGGAACAGCAGCGGGAAGAACACGCTCGAACCCATCATGCCGACGAAGGTCAGCGCCAGCACCGCGCTGGCCACGTTGAACACGCGGTTGTGGAACAGGTCCGGCGGCAACACCGGCTCCGGCACCCGGCGCACGTGCCACAGCAGGGCCGCCGTCAGCGCCGCCGCCAGCAGGCTCAGATATTTCACTTCGCCGGAACTCCACGGCCATTGCGTGCCGCCCAGGGCCAGCACCAGCAGCGCGGCGGTCACCGCGCCGGTCAGCAGCACCGAGCCGAGATAGTCGATCTTGTGCGCGTGGTGCGGGCTGGTGTGGTGCAGGGATTTCGAGATCACATACAGCGCCGCCGCCCCGACCGGCACGTTGACGTAAAAAATCCAGTGCCACGACAGCCAGTCCGTCAGCAGGCCGCCCAGCACCGGCCCCAGCACGCTGGCCACCGCGTACACGGCGGCGATGCTGCCTTGCCGCTTGCCGCGCTCTGCGGGCGGCACCAGGTCGCCGATGACGATCTGCGCCAGCGGCAGGAAGCCGCCCGCGCCCAGGCCCTGGATCGCGCGGAAGGCGATCAGCTCGGTCATGTTCTGCGCCAGCCCGCACAAGGCGGACCCGGCGAGGAAGGTGATGATGGCGGTGTACAGCAGCGGCTTGCGGCCGTACTGGTCGCTCAGCTTGCCGTACAGCGGCATCATGGCGGTCGAGGCCAGCACATACGCCGTCACCACCCACGACAGGTGGGCGATCCCGCCCAGGTCGGTGACGATGCGCGGCAACGCGGTGGCGACGATGCTCTGGTCGAGCGCGGACAGGCTGATCATGATGACCAAGCCCATGTAAATGGCGTGGATTTCCTTGGCCGTGATCGGCGCGGTGTCGGTGTGTGTGGTCATTCGCCGATCTCGTTCAGGTATTGGATGGCCGTGCGCAGAGCCTGCGCGCCTTCGGGTTGCAGTTGCGCCAGCCTGCGGGCCAACCAGTCGCGGCGGCGGCTGCGGAGGTCCGCCATCAACGCCTCGCCCTGCTTGGTCAGCAGCAGGCCGACGCGCCGGCGGTCTTCGGGATTGGGGGTGTCGCGCCGCACCAGGCCGGCGGTTTCCAGCGTCTTGATGTGGGCGCTCATGGTCGGGCCGCGCAGCTTTTCCAGGCGCGCCAGCTCGGCCACGCCGATGCCGGGTGTCTGGTCGATGGTCGACAACAGCAGCCTGTGCTGCAAGGACAGGCCGGATGGATCGTTGTCGCCTTCATGGCGGATGCGGCGGAACACGTGCAGCAACGCCGCGCGCAGGTCGTCCGCCAGTGCGATGGCGTCCTTGGGGGCGGGGGTTTCTCTGATCATGGGATTTAATATAGGTAGGCTACCTATCGATATTAAACGATGGCCGGCCGGACTTCAAGACGAAAAAAAGCCCGGCGAACCGGGCCTGGAGGAGTTGGGCGCCGTTACTTGAGGGCGCCGAACACTTTGCCGATCAGCTTGCTGCCGGCGCCGAGCGGATCGGCGCGGATGGCTTTTTCCTCTTCGCCGATCATCGTGTACAGGCCGTCCAGCGCGCGCTGCGTGACATAGCCTTCCACCGTGGTCTGCTCCTTGGCCAGCACACCCAGCTTGGGCGCCATCGCCATCGCGGTGTTGTACTTGTTGGCCAGGTCGGAGCGGTCGGTGACCTTTTTCACGATCGGCAGGAACTGCACCGCCAGTTTCGGCGAGGTCTTGTCGCGGAAGAAGTCGGTCACCGAGGTCTCGCCGCCGGTCAGGATGTTCTTGGCGTCGGTGATGGTCATGGACTTGACGGCGTCCAGCAGCAGCGGCTTGGCCATCGGTACGGCGGCCTCGGCCGCATGGTTCATCTGCACCACCAGGTCGTCGAGTTGCTGGCTCTTGCCGGTCATCTTCAACAGCGGACGCGCCTGCTCCAGGATCTTCGGCAGCGGGATGCGGACCTTCTCGTTGTTGAGGAAGCCGTTCTCCGCGCCCAGCTTGGAGACCGCCAGCGTCGAGCCTTTTTCCAGCGCCGCCTTCAGTCCGCCCGAGGCGTCCTGGTTGCTCAAGTCGGCCAGCGACAGCGCATAGGCGCTGGCAGCCGCCAGGGACAGGGGAAGCAGCAGGGCGATGGAACGGCGGGAAATAGACATGGTGGACCTCAAGGTTGGCAAGTCCGGCGGCTGCCGGTTTGCCGCTACTGTAACGCAGCGGCGCGCCGGCTGCCACCCCATCCTGTACCATGCCGGCAGGGTCCGCAAAAATAATAATACGACCGTTCTTTTATGCGGTATAGTGGCTGGGCTGAGGTTCCACCAAAATATAAGGAAGAGACATGACTGCAGAATATCAAGTCCACGGCACGGTTGCCGTCATCACGCTGAACAACCCGCCGGTCAACGGCCTGGGCCTGGCCACCCGCACGGCGGCGGTCAAGGGCATCCAGCAGGCGCTGGCGGACGACACCGTCAAGGCCATCGTGATCACCGGCGCCGGCAAGGCCTTCTCCGGCGGCGCCGACATCAAGGAATTCAATTCGCCCAAGGCCTTGGCCGAGCCCAGCCTGCACACGCTGATCGCCACCGCCGAAAGCTCGACCAAGCCGGTGGTGGCCGCCATCCACACCGTCTGCATGGGCGGCGGCCTGGAGCTTTCGCTCGGCTGCCACTACCGCGTGGCGATGCCGGGCGCGCAGATCGCGCTGCCGGAAGTCAAGCTGGGCCTGCTGCCGGGCGCCGGCGGCACGCAGCGCCTGCCGCGCGTGTTGGGCCTGGAAATGGCGCTGAACATGATCGTCTCCGGCACGCCGGTCGCTTCCGACAAGCTGGCCAACACCGCGCTGTTCGATGCCGTATTCACCGCCGACGCCGACCTGGTCAGCTCGGCCGTGGCCTTCGCCGAAACCATCGCCGACGTGCGCCCGCTGCCGAAAGTGCGCGACCGTAAAGTCGACTACCCGAACCACGAAGCCTTCCTGCAATTCTCGCGCAACACGGTCAAGGCCATGTCCGGCCCGTTCCCGGCGCCGCTGGAGTGCGTGGAAACCGTGGCCGCCTCGGTCACGATGAAGTTCGAGGATGGCATGAAGTTCGAGCGCGAACGCTTCCTGCACCTGATCCAGACCACCGAATCGAAAGCGCTGCGCCACGCCTTCTTCGCCGAGCGCGTCGCCAGCAAGGTGCCGGACGTGCCGGCCGATACGCCGGTGCGCGCCATCAAGCAGGCCGCCGTGATCGGCGCCGGCACCATGGGCGGCGGCATCGCCATGAACTTCCTCAACGCGGGCATCCCGGTCGTCATGCTGGAGACCAAACAGGAAGCGCTGGACAAGGGCCTGGCCACGATCCGCAAGAACTACGAAAACACCATGAAGAAGGGCAAGCTGACGCAGGAGAAGTTCGACCAGCGCATGGCCCTGGTCAGCGGCACGCTGGCGTACGAGGACATCGGTCAGGCCGACATCGTGGTCGAAGCCGTGTTCGAGGACATGGGCGTGAAGGAAGCCGTGTTCCGCAAACTGGATGAGGTGATGAAGCCGGGCGCCATCCTGGCCTCCAACACGTCGACCCTGGACCTGAACCAGATCGCCGGCTTCACCAAGCGTCCGCAGGACGTGATCGGCACCCACTTCTTCAGCCCCGCCAACGTCATGAAGCTGCTGGAGATCGTGCGCGGCGCGCAGACCGGCAAGGACGTTCTGGCCACCGCGCTGGCGCTGTCGAAAAAGCTGAAGAAGACCGGCGTGGTGTCCGGCGTTTGCGATGGCTTCATCGGCAACCGCATGATCGAACAGTACAGCCGCCAGGCCGGCTTCCTACTGGAGGAGGGCGCGCTGCCGGAGCAGGTCGACAAGGCGGTCGAGAAGTTCGGCTTCGCCATGGGACCGTTCCGCATGGGCGACCTGGCCGGCAACGACATTGGCTGGGCGATCCGCAAGCGCCGCTATGTGGAGAAGCCGGAGATCAGCTACTCCAAGACCGCCGACCTGTTGTGCGAGATGGGCCGCTACGGCCAGAAAACCGGCGCCGGCTGGTACGACTACAAGGCCGGCGACCGCAAGGCCTATCCGAACGAACAGGTCAACGCGATGATCGTGCAGCACTCGGCCGACATCGGCGTCGCGCGCCGCAAGATCAGCGACCAGGAAATCGTCGAACGGCTGGTGTACTCGATGGTCAACGAAGCGGCCCATATCCTGGAAGAGGGCATCGCACTGCGCGCCTCGGACATCGACATGGTCTACCTGACCGGCTACGGCTTCCCGCTGTTCCGCGGCGGCCCGATGTTCTACGCCGACACGGTGGGCCTGCCGAACGTGCTGGCGGCGATCAACAAGTACGCCAAGGGCCACCAGGGCAGCGCCTGGAAACCCGCCCCTCTGCTGGTCAAATTGGCGGAAGAGGGCAAGGGCTTCAATAGCTGATCCTATTTGACCAGGCCAGTACCCTGCGGGATGTGATAGGCGTCGTAGTAATAGCGCTTGTAGATCGCCGCAAGGGTGCCGGCCTTCTGCATATCGTGCATGGCGGTTTCGAGTACCGCCAGGCGCTCCGGCGAGACGGATGCACGCGATACCGCTATCGAACGCGGTTGGCCGTCCGAGGGCATGCGGAAGGCCGCTTTCTCCAGTTGCCCGTCCAGGTGCAGCGCCGACACCAGCGCATCGCCCTGGTCCTCGGGGATCAGCACCGCATCGATGCGGCCCAGCGCCAGCTTGCGAAAGTTGGCCTCCATGTCCTTGGCTGGCTCTCTCTGCACCGACCAATCGCGGTCGAAGCGCCGCAGATATTCCGCGCCCCATTTGGTTCCAATGCGTAGCGGCGCGATGTCCGCATAGTCGTTGATGGTGACGTTGCCGTCCTTGCGCACGTAGAACACGCGGTCCGCGCTGCGCTCGCGATATGGCGTTTGCAGGAAGTACAGGTAGGTGTCGCGGCGCGGCGTTTCGCGCAGGCCGATCATGATGTCGGCCGTGCCTTGCTCCAGCATGAACTGGCAACGCTTGAGCGGACACGGTTTGATCTGCAGGGTCAGGCCGGCGCGCCGTGCCAGCTCGCGGGCGATTTCGGTGTAGGCGCCGCCGTAGACGCCATCCTCCTCGGTGATCCAGGGCAGCATCTTGTTGACCGCCAGGACCAGCGTATGCTCTCCGCTTTCCGGCTCCGCCTGCGCGAGCGCCGGCAGCGACGCCGCCAGCGCCGTTATCGCGAAGAGCAGGCGGCGCAGGATTTTACTTACCCAAAACCGGCTTGACCTTGGCCGCCGCTTCCTTGGCGCGGGCGCGGGCGGTTTCAATGTCGTCGGCGGTGGCCAGCGCCACGCCCATGCGGCGGCGTGCGAACGATTCAGGCTTGCCGAACAGGCGGATGTCGGTGCCCGGCACGCGCAGCGCTTCGGCCACGCCTTCGAAGGCGATGCCGGCCGCTTCATGCTGGCCGTAGATGACGGCCGATGCACCCGGCGCTTTCAGCGCAACGTTGACCGGCAAACCGAGGATGGCCTTGGCGTGCAGTTCGAATTCGCTTTGTACCTGGGTCGCCATGGTTACCATGCCGGTATCGTGCGGGCGTGGGCTCACTTCGGAGAACCAGACCATGTCGTCCTTGACGAACAGCTCCACGCCGAACAGGCCCAGGCCACCCAGGTCGCCGGTGACTTTTTCGGCGATGTCGCGGGCGCGCGCCAGCGCCAGTGGATTCATACGGCATGGCTGCCAGGATTCGACGTAGTCGCCTTGCACCTGCACGTGGCCGATCGGATCGCAGAATTGGGTTTCGACCTGGCCGTCGGTGCCGATGGAGCGCACCGTCAGCAGGGTGATTTCGTAGTCGAAGTCGATGAAGCCTTCGACGATCACGCGGCCCGCATCCACGCGGCTGCCGGCGGCGGCGTAGTCCCATGCGGCCTTGACTTCGGCGGCGCTGTCGATCTTGGACTGGCCCTTGCCCGACGAGGACATGACTGGCTTGATCACGCACGGGAAGCCAATGGCGGCGGTGGCTGCTTCAAGTTCCGCCAGGCTGCTGGCGAAGCGGTATGGCGACGTCGCCAGGCCCAGGGTTTCGGCGGCCAGGCAGCGGATGCCTTCGCGGTTCATGGTCAGCTGGGCCGCGCGCGCGGTCGGGATGCAGGTGATCTTGCCGGCTTTTTCCAGCGCGGCCAGCGTATCGGTGGCGATGGCTTCGATTTCCGGCACGATCAGGTCCGGCTTCTCCTGTTCGATCAGCGCGGCCAACGCGGCGCCGTCGGCCATGTTGATGACGTGGGCGCGGTGTGCGACCTGATGGCCCGGCGCGTTCGGGTAACGGTCCACGGCAATCACTTCCACGCCCAGGCGCTGCAAGGCGATGATGACTTCCTTGCCGAGTTCACCGGAGCCGAGCAGCATGACTTTGGTGGCGGAAGGGGACAGTGGAGTGCCGAAAATGCGTGGAGTGTTCATGTAGAAGTCCGGGAATGAAGGGATAACGGTTGATGGCGCGCCGCCGCAGCGATGCGCGGGCCGACTATAGCAAAATGCGGCTATTTTGGACAGCGGCCAGGGCATTATAATAAACCCAATCTTGGCATCGGATTAATCGCGGGCGCTTATCGCGGACTGGCCGCGCTTATCCGGCAGGGGCCGCGCCGGTCGCATGGCCACCCGCGCCGCAGCATCGTCGGGCAAAGTGTGCCCATGACATTCCGTCATGGACATGACTAAGGAAAAATATGAAACCAATGCACGTAATCGCCGCCGCACTTGCCGCCACTTCGCTGTGGGTGGTCGCGGCCGAATCGACCGGCAAGCTGCCCGCTCCCTGGTATGTCGGCGGGGGAACGCCGTCGTCCTATCAGGCAGGGGTAGACAGTGTGGAAACCACCAGCGGCAAGGGCTCCAAGTTCCTGCGCTACGTCCAGGGCGAGGGCAAGAGCTTTACGACGCTGTCACAGGCCGTGTCGGCACAGCGCTATCTGGGCCAGCGCGTGCGATTCCAGGCACGTGTGAAGTCGCGCGACGTGAGTGCCTGGGCGGGCCTGTGGATGCGGGTCAGTGGGCCGACACCTGCCAACCTGGCCTTCTACAACAGCCAGGACAAGCCGATCACCGGCACCTCGGATTGGCAGACCCGCAGCGTGACGCTGGATGTGCCGGAGGAGGCGACCACCATTAATTTCGGCGTGATCAACGCCGGCACCGGCCAGGTCTGGATAGACGAGCTTTCGTTCGAGGTGGTGGGCAAGGACGTGCCGGTCGACTCCTTCCAACGCAACAAACTGCCGGAGTCGCCGACCTTATGAGCGCCGCAGTCGGCGGCGGTTACGCGGCATTGACCGAGGTGGCGGCGAGCACGGTTCCGCAAAAGGCGCTCAGCGCGGCGCTGGTGGCCGGCTTTGCCGCCGTTTGCCTGGCGCTGCGGGCGTACACCTTGCTCGCGCTGTTCGGCGCCATGCTGTTGCCGGTGGGCGCAAGCGGCGCGTGCATGCTGGTGCTGCTGGCCCGCGCGGCACGGCTGCGCGAATGGCGCTTCCTGTGGCCGGTCCTATTGCTGTTCATCGGCGTGTTCAGTTGGTTGGCCGGCCTGTTGTATCACGAGGGCATGGGCCGGGCCGGCGTCGTTACGCATAACGATTTGCTGGTGCAGTTTGCGGTAGCGGCGCTGGCGCTGCTGTTGCTGGCGCCCCGGCTGTGGATCGCACAGCAGCAATCGCGCGCGCTGCAGATGGCGCGCCTGACGCAGGCCGCATTATCCGCCGACCTGAAGGCTCTGCAAGCCCAGATCGAACCGCACTTCCTGTATAACACGCTGGCCAATACGCGTTATCTGGCGGGCCACGATCCCGAGCGCGCGGTGGCGATGCTCGATCACCTGATCGGCTATCTGCACACGGCGCTGCCCGACCTGCGCAGCCCGATGTCCAGCCTTGGGCGGGAGTGCGAACTGGCGGGCCACTATCTGGCGCTGATGGGGATACGCTTCGGCGACCGCCTGCAATATGACATCGACTGCCCGGCCGAGTTGGGCGTGGTGGAGCTGCCGCCGCTGATGCTGATGCCGCTGGTGGAGAACGCCGTGCAGCACGGTGTCGAACCGCACCCCGGCAACGTAATGGTGCACATGCTGGTGCGCCGCCAGAACGATGCGTTGGTGGTGACGGTGCGTGACAACGGCGCGGGCCCCGGCAAGACGGCGCTGGGCAGCGGGGTCGGATTGCGCAACCTGCGCGAACGTCTGGCGGCTTTGCATGGCAATGCCGCCGGATTCCGTCTTCAAGTTGCTGCGGACGGCTGGACCGAGGCTGTGATCACACTACCAATGGTGGCCGCATGACACATCGTCCACGCATATTGATCGCGGACGACGAGCCTTTGCTGCGCGCGGAACTGCGCCAGTCATTGGCGGCATTGTGGCCGGAGGCCGAACTGGTGGCCGAGGCGGCGGACGGCTACGAGGCGCTGCGCCTGGCGCGCGCGCTGGAACCTGACGTCGCCTTCCTCGATATCCGCATGCCGGGCCTGAGCGGCCTGGAAGTGGCGCGCACCTTCGGCGCCCGCACGCACGTGGTGTTCGTCACTGCCTACCAGGAACATGCGCTGGCGGCGTTCGACGAAGGCGCGATCGATTACGTGCTCAAACCCACCGATCCCGTGCGCCTGGTGCGGGCCATCGAGCGAGTACGCGCGCGCCTTGGCACGCCGCCGCCGGACTTGGCGCGCCTGATGCAGCAGCTGTCGCCAAAACCGGCCGCGCCGTCATGGCTGCAGGCGACCGTCGGCAATTCGATCCACTTCATCGACTTGAGCGAGGTGATTTACTTCTGTTCGGAGTTCAAGTACACGCGGGTGGTGACGCCGCAGCAGGCCGAGGCCCATATCCGCACGCCGCTGAAGGAACTGGCGGCCGAACTGGAAGACGCGGGATTCTGGCAGATCCACCGGGGGTATGTGGTGGCGGTGAAGCGCATCGCAGCCGTCAGCCGCGACGCCGACGGCGCCTTGTGGCTAAGCCTGCGCGGCCATCAGGACAAGCTGCCCGTGAGCCAGCGCTTCCAGCACCGGTTCAAGGGCATGTAGCGCTTTTAGAACGAGTAGACCAGCGTCACCGACGTTTGGGTGTCGGTGTTCTTTTTATCTTCCGGCACATTGGTGTCGTTGCGGACGCTGAATGCGGCCTTCATCTGCATGGTGCTGTTGATTTTGGTGCGCAGCGCCGTCTCGGCCAGCGAGTGCATGTTCGAGGTGCCGCGTTCGACGCTCAGGTTCTGGCTGAACAGGGCGGTGTCGCTCAGCTTCCATTTCAGGTTGGCCGCGCCGCGCACGGTCATGCCGCTTTCCATTTCACCGGTCGAACGGACGCCATTGAAATAGCCCGGGCCAATTTCCACGTCCATGCTGTGATCCGGTGTCTTGTAGGTCTCGGTGCCGTAACCGACACCCACCGTGGAGTAGCGTGTGTACGCGCCGAATTTGTCGTTGACGTGGGTGGCCAGCGCGAACAATTTGTCGTGGTCCTGCAGCAGCTTGTAGGCGGCTTTGGCGGAGAACGAATAGCGCTGGGCGGAACGCTCGCGCACTTTTTCGCCATCGGCTTTGGTGACCTGTTCGTCCTTGAAGTACCCGGCCAGGACATACTCGTTGCTCCAGTCGGGCAGCTCCTGCTTGGCATCCAGCTTGCCGGTGACCGAAGTGCCGACCGTGTTGCCTGAGGTGGAGATGGCGCCCAACTCCGCGGAGTTGTTCCAGTCGTGGCCAAGGATGGATTCCGCGGCGGCGTGGCCGTGGACCAGGGAGAGGGTGAGGGCGGGGATAAGTAGGATCGCTTTCATGACGATTATTGTACCTTAGCTTAAAAATCAACGCATCCAAGAGGACGCAACGGATGCGTGCGAGCCCGCACAGAAAGATAGCCGGGATTGCGAGAAGATCAATCTACTTTATAAAGGAATATTGATCATGAATGCCGCGCTCAGGGTGTCTCAATTATTGTTATGTGTCGGCTTGGCCGCCGGTGCGGTGTGCGCCAGCGCCGGTGTCAATCGCTGCGTTTCGGACGACGGCCGGGTGTTGTTGACCGACGCCGATTGTCCGCAAGGCAGCCGGCCGAGTGTCAGCGATGACGGCGCGGCGGGCATTGCGATCAACAGCGGCAGCGCCGCACCCAGGGCCGTCGACGACCTGGAACGCGTGAGGGCAGAAGTGACAGCGGCTCTCGCGCCGCTGCCGCGCAGCGCCTGGGCCGACCTGCCGCATCCCCTGGTGCGCAAGAGCGCGAGCCTGGACGCGGGCACGCTGCTGGCGGCCTATCAAACCATGCAGATGCAGGACGAGATACGCAGTCAGCGGCATTTGCTCTCGTTGCGCTAGGCTGGCTCCCGCTGCCGGCGGTGAAGTCAGTTCGTAAGCCAGTAGTCCGGACGGGCGTAAATCTCCTTCAGCATGTCGATGAAGAAGCGCACCTTGGCCGGCAAGTGCCGCTGCTGCGGATAGACGGCCACGATGTCGTACTGCGGCAGCGCGTAATCATCCAGCACCGTGATCAACTCGCCGGAGGCCAGCTGCGACTGGATCTCCCACGATGAACGCCACGCCAGACCCAGGCCCTCGGTGGCCCAGCGGTGCAGCAGTTCGCCGTCGTTGCAGTTCAGGTTACCGTCCGCCCGTACCGTCACCTGCTTGCCGTGATCCTGGAAGTACCAGCCGCGCTGCTGCCCGCCCTGCAGGTTGAAGGCCAGGCAGTTGTGCTGCGCCAGGTCGTCCAGCGTGCGTGGAATGCCGTGGCGGTCGAAGTACTCCGGCGTGCCGCACACCACGCGCCGGTTGCTCGCCAGCTTGACGGCGACGAAGCTCGGATCGATCACGCCGCCGATGCGGATGCCGACGTCGTAGCCATCCCGCACCAGGTCCACCACACGGTCGGTCAGGTTGAAGGAGATCTGCACGTCGGGATGGGCGCGCACGAAGCCCGCCGCATGGGGCGCCACGTGCTTGCGGCCGAAGGCTGCCGGCGCCGAGACGATCAGGTGGCCCGTGGCGCGGTGCCGCCCCTCGGACACCATGCGGTCCGCATGACCCAGGTCCGCGAGCAATTTGCGGCAATGGTCCAGGTACAGCGTGCCTTGCTCGGTGAGCGTCAGGTGGCGTGTGGTGCGGTGCATCAGCTTCACCCCCAGGCGCTTCTCCAGCGCGTCGATGCGCCGGCCCAGCATCACCGGCGTGATGTGCTGGCCCATCGCCGCGCGTACCAGGCTGCCCTTTTCGGCCACGTCGACGAAGGCCTCGATTTGCGTCAATTTGTCCATGGCTCGATTATTCCACACTTATTCCATATTTTGAGTATCGAATAAAGCGAGAGTTTGTCTTCTTATCACGGCCCGCCTTTCCCGCTACGATGATCCTATCAAGTTCAGTACTTAACCATCAGGGGACAAGCATGGCACGGATGACAGCAGCGCAGGCGGCAGCAATCGTTTTGGAAAAAGAGGGCGTGAATCAGGTGTTCGGAGTTCCGGGCGCCGCGATCAACCCGTTTTATGCGGCGTTGAAGAAGCAGGGGAGCGCTAAGCACATCCTGGCGCGTCACGTCGAGGGCGCGTCGCACATGGCCGAGGGCTACACCCGCGCCAAGGCCGGCAACATCGGCGTGTGCATCGGCACCTCCGGCCCGGCCGGCACCGACATGATCACCGGCCTGTATTCGGCCCAGGCGGATTCCATACCTATCCTCTGCATTACCGGCCAGGCGCCGCGCGCCCGCCTGTACAAGGAGGACTTCCAGGCGGTCGATATCGAGTCGATCGCCAAGCCGGTGACCAAGTGGGCCGTCACCGTGCGCGAACCGGCGCTGGTGCCGATGGTGTTCCAGCAGGCCTTCCACATCATGCGTTCCGGCCGTCCCGGCCCGGTGTTGGTGGACCTGCCGTTCGACGTGCAGATGGCCGAAATCGAATTCGACCCGGACACCTACCAGCCGCTGGAAGCCTACAAGCCGAAAGCCACCCGCGCCCAGATCGAAAAAGCGCTGACGATGTTGAACGACGCGGAATGCCCGCTGATCACCGCCGGCGGTGGCGTCATCAACGCCGATGCATCCGATCTGCTGGTGCAGTTCGCGGAATTGACCGGCGTACCGGTGATCCCGACCCTGATGGCATGGGGCGCGATCCCCGACGACCATAAACTGATGGTTGGCATGGTCGGTCTGCAGACCAGCCACCGCTACGGCAACGCGACGCTGCTTGCATCCGACTTCGTGTTCGGCATCGGCAACCGCTGGGCCAACCGCCACACCGGCACTATCGAGGTGTACACCAAGGACCGCAAGTTCGTCCACATCGACATCGAGCCCACCCAGATCGGCCGCGTGTTCGGTCCGGACTTCGGCATCGTCTCCGACGCCGGCGCCGCGCTAAAGCTGATGATCGAAGTGGCGACCGAATGGAAGGCGGCCGGCAAGCTTAAAGACCGTTCGGCGTGGGTGGCGCAATGCAATGAACGCAAGCGCACCATGCAGCGCAAGACCCACTTCGAACAAGTGCCGGTCAAGCCGCAACGGGTGTACGAGGAGATGAACAAGGCCTTCGGCCGCGACACCTGTTACGTCAGCACCATCGGCCTGTCGCAGATCGCCGCCGCGCAGTTCCTGCATGTGTATAACGCCCGCCACTGGATCAACTGCGGCCAGGCCGGCCCGCTGGGCTGGACCATCTCCGCCGCGTTGGGCGTGGCCGCGGCCGACCCGCAGCGCAAGGTGGTCGCCATTTCGGGCGACTACGACTTCCAGTTCATGATCGAAGAGCTGGCGGTGGGCGCGCAATTCAAGCTGCCGTACCTGCATGTGGTGGTCAACAACTCCTACCTCGGCCTGATCCGCCAGTCGCAGCGCGGCTTCGACATGGACTTCTGCGTGCAGCTGTCGTTCGAGAACATCAACGCGCCGGAACTGAACGGCTACGGCGTCGACCACATTGCCGTGGTGGAGGGCCTGGGCTGCAAAGCCATCCGCGTCACCAATGCGGACGAGCTGCCGGCCGCCTTCGAACAGGCCAACAAGTGGATGGAGGAGTTCAAGGTGCCGGTGGTGGTGGAGGTGATTCTGGAGCGTGTGACCAACATCGCCATGGGTACCGACATCGACAAGATCAACGAGTTCGAAGAGCTGGCGCTGCGCGGATCCGACGCGCCGACCGCGATCTCCCTGCTGGACTGAGAGGAAAACGATATGACCAAACTTGCAGCCAACCTCACGATGCTGTTCACCGAGGTGCCCTTTATCGACCGCTTCGAAGCGGCGGCCCGCGCCGGCTTCCAAGCCGTGGAGTTCCTGTTCCCGTATGCGTACAGCGCCCGCGACCTGTCCGAGCGCCTGAAGGCCAACAAGCTGGAACTGGTGCTTCACAACCTGCCGGCGGGCCACTGGGAGGCCGGTGAGCGCGGCATCGCTTGCCACCCGGACCGCGTGGCCGAATTCCGCGATGGTGTGTGGACCGCCATCGCCTACGCCAAGGAGCTGGGCGTGAAGCAGATGAACTGCCTGGTCGGCATCCTGCCCCAGGGTGTGACGCGGCAGGACGCGCAGGTCACGCTGGTGGACAACCTGCGCTTCGCCGCCGAGGCGCTGAAGGATGAGGGCATCCGCCTGTTGATTGAACCGATCAACAGCTACGACATCCCTGGCTTCTTCCTGACCAATACGGCGCAGGCTGCATCGCTGATCGCGGCCACTGGCTCGGACAACCTGTTCATCCAGTACGACATCTATCACATGCAGCGCATGGAAGGTGAGCTGACCAACACCATCAAGAAGCACCTGCCGCTGATCGGCCACGTGCAGCTGGCGGATAACCCCGGCCGCAACGAGCCGGGTACCGGAGAAATCAATTACCGCTACCTGTTCGAGCAGCTGGACGCTGCCGGCTACCAAGGCTGGATCGGTTGCGAATACAAGCCGCGCACCACCACGGAAGCGGGCCTGGGCTGGCGCGCCTCGCATGGCGTTTAAATCACATACTTTTTAAGGAAAATATCATGTCTCGAGTTGGATTTATTGGTCTGGGTATCATGGGCGCACCGATGGCGCAGCACCTGCTGAACGGCGGCCACAAACTGTACTTGCACGACATCAAGAACCCGCCATTCCCTCTGATCGAAGCCGGCGCCACGGTCTGCACCTCGGCCGCCGAAGTGGCGGCGCGCGCCGACATCATCATCGTCATGGTGCCGGATACGCCGCACGTCGAAGCTGCGCTGTTTGGCGAGGAGGGCGTGGCGAAGGGCCTGCGCCCGAACACCATCGTGGTCGACATGAGCTCGATCTCACCCATCGAGACCAAGAAGTTCGCCAAGAAGATCAATGCCTTGGGCTGCGAATACCTGGATGCCCCGGTCTCCGGCGGCGAAGTCGGCGCCAAGGCCGGTTCGCTGACGATCATGGTCGGCGGCTCGGAGGCGGCGTTCGACATCGTCAAGCCGCTGTTTGAACTGATGGGCAAGAACATCACGCTGGTCGGCGGCAACGGCGACGGCCAGACCACCAAGGTCGCCAACCAGATCATCGTCGCGCTGAACATCCAGGCAGTGGCCGAGGCGCTGCTGTTCGCGTCCAAGGCCGGCGCCGACCCGGCCAAGGTGCGCTCCGCGCTGATGGGCGGCTTCGCCAACTCGCGCATCCTGGAGGTGCACGGCGAACGTATGGTCAAGCGCACCTTCAATCCGGGCTTCCGCATCGAGCTGCACCAGAAGGACCTGAACCTGGCGCTGCAAGGCGCCAAGGCGATGGGGGTGTCGCTGCCGAATACCGCGATGGCGCAGGAGCTGATGAATGCCTGCGCGGCCAATGGCCTGGGCGGCATGGATCACTCGGCGTTGTGCCGCGCGATCGAACTGATGTCCAACCACCAGATCGCCGAGGCGTAATGACTACCCTGAATCCACGCCAATTCCTGCTCGATCTTTACGGCAGCGCGGTGGACGCTGTCAGCGCGGAGAAGTGCCTGCCGGCCTACCTGCCGGAACCGCCGAAGAACGGCCGCACGCTGGTGATCGGCGCGGGCAAGGGCGCCGCCGCCATGGCGCGCGCGGTCGAGCGTCACTGGAAGGGTGATATTTCCGGGCTGGTTGTCACGCGCTACGAGCATGGCGTGGACTGCGAGCGCATCGAAGTGATCGAGGCCGCGCATCCGGTGCCGGACGAGGCGGGGCGCGCCGCCGCCGGCCGCATGATGGAGATGGTCCAGGGCCTGAGCGAGAACGACCTGGTGCTCTGCCTGATCTCCGGCGGCGGCTCGTCGCTGCTGGCGTTGCCGGCGCCCGGGATCACGCTGGAGCAGAAGCAGGCGCTGAACAAGGCATTGCTGAAGAGCGGCGCCGCCATCTCCGAGATGAACTGTGTGCGCAAGCACCTGTCCGCCATCAAGGGCGGCAGGCTGGCGCTGGCCTGCGCGCCGGCACGCGTGGTGACGTTGCTGATCTCCGACGTGCCGGGCGATGATCCCGGCATCATCGCCAGCGGCCCGACGCTGCCCGACCCGACCACCTGCGCCGATGCGTTGGCGGTGCTGCGCAAGTACGACATCGCCATCCCGGACAGCATCCGCGAACATCTCGAATCCGGTGCGGGCGAGACGCCGAAGCCGGGCGATCCTCGCTTCGCGCGCAACAGCCATCATGTCATCGCCATCGCGCAGGACGCGTTGGAGGCGGCTGCGGCACATGCCCATGCTGTGGGCATCACGCCTTACATCCTGTCCGATGGCATTGAAGGCGAATCGCGCGATGTCGCCATTGTCCACGCGGCGATGGCGCGGCAGGTGGCGACGCGCGGGCAGCCGTTCCAGCGGCCTTGCGTCATCATTTCCGGCGGCGAAACCACGGTGACGGTGCGCGGCTCGGGGCGCGGCGGGCGGAATGCGGAATTCCTGCTCAGCCTTGCGGTGGCGCTGGACGGCCATCCCGGCATCCACGCCGTGGCCTGCGACACCGACGGCATCGACGGCTCCGAGGACAACGCCGGAGCATTGTACGGCCCGGACTCGCTGGAGCGCGGCCTGACGCAAAAGCTGCGGGCCAAGACGCTCTTGGAAAACAACGACGGCTACGGGTATTTCAGCGCGTTGAACGATCTGGTGGTCAGCGGCCCGACCCGCACCAACGTCAACGATTTCCGCGCCGTCTTAATTCTGTAAAAAAGGAACACCCAATGCGACGTCAACGTCAGGCCAAAATCGTGGCCACGCTCGGCCCGGCCAGCAGCAGCAAGGAAGCCATCCAGGCATTATTCGAAGCGGGCGCCGATGTATTCCGCTTTAACTTCAGCCACGGCACGCATCAGGACCACCAGGCGCGTTGCAATATCGTGCGCGAGATTGAACGCGGCGCTGGCCGGCCGATCGCCATCCTGGCCGATTTGCAGGGGCCCAAGCTGCGTGTGGGCCAGTTCGCGGAAGGGAAGGTGACGCTGGTCGCCGGACAGGAGTTCGCATTGGACCGCGATACGTCACCGGGCAATGCGCAGCGCGTCTGTCTGCCGCATCCGGAACTGTTCGAAGTGATCGATGCCGGCCAGTCCCTGCTGCTGGACGACGGCAAGCTGCGGCTGGCGGTGGTCGCCAACGAGGGGCGCGTGATACGGACTCGCGTCGTCAACGGCGGCGTGCTGTCGGACCGCAAGGGCGTCAACGTGCCGGACGTGGTGCTGCCTATCCCGGCGCTGACGGAGAAGGATCTGCGTGACCTGGAATTTGCGCTGGAGATGGGCGCGGACTGGATCGCTCTGTCGTTCGTGCAGCGGCCGGAGGATCTGGTGCAAGCCCGCGCCATCGTCGGCACGCGCGCGGCGCTGCTTGCAAAGCTGGAGAAACCGGCGGCGCTGGATGCGTTGGACGCCATCGTCGCGGTATCGGATGCGATCATGGTGGCACGCGGGGATCTGGGCGTGGAGGTGCCGCCGGAGCGGGTGCCCGGCGTGCAGAAACGCATCCTGCGCGCTTGCCGCCTGCAGGGCAAGCCAATCGTCATCGCCACGCAGATGCTGGAGTCGATGATCTCGGCGCCGGTGCCGACGCGGGCGGAAGCCTCCGATGTGGCCAGCGCGATCTACGACGGCGCCGATGCGGTGATGCTGTCGGCGGAATCGGCCAGCGGCGCTTATCCGACAGAGGCGGTGTCCATGATGAACCGCATCATCTGCGAAGTGGAGAAGGATCCGCTGTACCGCCAGATGATCGACGCCCAGAATCAGGCGCCGATGCCGAACAGCGGCGACGCGATCTGCTCCGCGCTGCGCGACGTGACGCAGATCGTCGGCGCGGTGGCGACGGTGACATACACCAGTTCCGGCCACACCAGCCTGCGCGCGGCGCGCGAACGGCCGATGGCGCCGATCCTGAGCATCACGCCGAACCTGTCGACAGCGCGCCGCCTGGCGCTGGCGTGGGGTGTGCATTCGACCGTGAGCGCGGACGTGCGCAACGTTGACCGCATGGTGGCTGCGGCGTGCCAGGCCGCGTTGCGGGAAGGCTTCGGCCGGCCGGGCGACCAGATCGCGATCACGGCGGGCGTGCCGTTCGGGCAGCCGGGCAGCACCAACCTGCTGCGCATCGCCCAGATCTGGCCGACCGACGAGCCGGCGGCGGCGTGATTCTATCGTCGGCGTCTCGCGTTGCGGTGCCGTTGGTGCTGCAACGCCAGTTGGCGGCGGTCGGACAGATCTACTTCCAAGATTCGCCGATCTTTGGCGCGGTGCTGCTGCTTTGCCTGTTCCTCAGCGGGCCGCCGCTGGCACTTGGGTGCGTACTGGGTGTCGCGTGCGCGTCGCTTGCGGCATGGGCGTTCAAGCTTCCGGAAGAGCACCGGCATAACGGTTTATACGGTTTTAATGGCGCGCTGGCTGGAGTGGGCCTTTGCGCCGTCTACCAGCTGGAGGGACCGCTGCTGCTCATGGTCGCTGGCGCTGGAGCATTGACGGCGGCCTTCACTTACGCCGCCGAACGCGCCCGCATTCCTCCGCTGACGCTTCCATTTGTGGTGGCGATGTGGCTGGCCGGTGCGGTCGCACACAGTATCGGCCTGCAGGAATCGATGCCGGCGCCTGGCGGGTGCGGCACGACAGTCGCCAGTTATCTTTTCTGCTCGATGGGACAGGCAGCCTTCATCGGCGGTGCGCCACTCGGCATGCTGCTATGGGCCGCGTTGGCCAGACGCCATTGGCATCAGGCGATGTGGGGATTGTCAGGCGCGCTGTTTTCGTGGCTGGCGATTACGTTGGCGAATCAGTTGTGGCCTGGCGCCGGCATCGAATCCCAGTCGACCGGAGCGGGCATCAACAGCACATTGGCGATGCTGGCCCTCGGCGCCCACGAGTGCCGTTGGCCTTCGGGCCTCGCAGGCGCCGCATTGAGCATCATGCTATCTGTTGGCTTAGGCGCCACCGGCATACATTACTTCACGCTTCCGTTCATCCTGGCGATCTGGTTTATCCGGCGCCGTTGACGTATTCGGTCAAGCCTTCGGCCAGGGCGGCGAAGGTGGTGGCGCAGGCGGGGTTGCTGCGCAGGTTTTCGTGCATGGCCAGCCAGGTGTCCAGCGGTATGGTCAGCAGATCGGGCAGCACGCGCACCAGCCGCGCGTCGTGCTTCGCCAGGCCGACTTGGCAGATGCCTATCCCCAGCCCGGCGCGGATCGAGGCCAGGTGAACCAGGTCGCTGTCGCTGCGCAGCGCGTAGGAGCGGTTTTGTAGGTTACCCAGCAGATGTTGCAGGCTACGGGTGAAGGCCGTCTCGCGGTCGATGCCGATGAGGGCGTGGCCGGCCATGTCGTCCCACGTGTTCGGCGTTCCCCGGCGCTTCAGGTAGTCGCGCCTGGCGTGGAACCCCAGATCGATATTGCCGATGCGGCGCGCCACCAGCACGTCCTGCTCCGGCCGCGTCATGCGGACGGCGATGTCGGCGTCGCGCCGCAGCAGGTTCTCAATGCGGTTGGAGGTCGCCAGCTCGATGGTGATGCCGGGATGCGCGCGCGTGAGCCGCGCCAGGATCGGCGGCAGCACCTCCACGCTGATGGTTTCACTTGCCGTGACCCTGACCGTCCCCTTGATCTCTCCATGCCCCAAGCCCGAAGCGGCGCGTAGCAGCGCCGAGGAGGTGGCCGCCAGCGTCTCCGCATACGACTGCAGCGCATATGCGGCATCGGTCGGGATGAAGCCCGATTGCGAGCGCGTGAACAGCGACAGCGCGAGCGATTGCTCCAACGCGTCGATATGACGGCCGACCGTCGGCTGCGTCAGGCCCAGGGCGCGGGCAGCACCGGACAGCGAGCCTTCCGTCAGCACGGAAAGGAAGGAGCGGTACAGGTCCCAGTTTGGTTCGTTCATGGTCATACGAAATTGTATAGCGGCTATGCTGTTTTCGCCAATTTTCTTTTAGCTCGGTTTGCGCGACACTGACTCCATCAACTCACCAAACGGAGATAAACATGAAAAAGACAGCATTGGTACTGGGCGCAACTGGCGGAATCGGCGGCGAAGTGGCGCGGTTGCTGGTGGCACGCGGGTGGAACGTCAAGGCGCTGCACCGAGCGCCGGAGCGTGCCGCCAAGCCGAACGACGGCATCCAATGGCTGGCGGGCGACGCGATGAATCGTGACGAGGTGGTCAATGCCGCGCATGGCGTCCAGCTGATCGTCCACGCCGTCAACCCGCCCGGCTACCGCAACTGGGGCGCGCTGGTGCTGCCGATGATAGACAACACCATCGCCGCAGCCCGCGCCAGCGGCGCACGCATCCTACTGCCCGGTACCGTGTACAACTACGGCCCCGATGCGTTCCCGATCCTGGATGAGGAGTCGCCGCAACGGCCGGTCACCCGCAAAGGCGCGATCCGCGTCGAGATGGAAGCGCGCTTGCAGGCCGCCGCAGCCGACGGCGTAAGGACGCTGATCGTGCGGGCCGGCGACTTCTTCGGCCCCAAGGCCGGTAACAGCTGGTTCGCGCAAGGTCTGGTCAAGCCGGGCAAGCCGCTGACGGCCATCAGCTATCCGGGCAGCGCGGGCGTCGGCCACCAATGGGCCTACCTGCCGGACGTCGCCGAGACGATGGTGCAGCTGGTCGAGAAGGAAGATCGGCTGGCGACTTTCGCCCGGTTCCAGATGGAAGGCCACTGGGATGCCGATGGCACGCAAATGGTGGCGGCAATCGCCCGTGCCGCGCGCAAGCCGGAGTTGAAGGCAAGCGCCTTCCCATGGTGGTTGCTGGCGCTGGCGTCGCCGTTTGTCACGGTGTTCCGCGAACTGCGTGAGATGCGCTACCTGTGGCAGCAGCCGGTCCAGATGTCGAACAAGCGTCTGGTGCGGATGCTCGGCGCCGAACCGCGCACGCCGCTCGATGTCGCCGTGCAGCGCACCTTGTCGGGCTTGGGCAGTATTTAAGCCAGCTTGTACCTGGCCAGGATGCGGTGTGTGGTTCCGTCGGCATCCATGGCCGCCTTCGCGCGCTGGAACTCCAGGACCGTGGCTTCGTCGAAGTCCAGCGAGCCGGCCAGCCATGCGGTGGTGGTGCGGACCGGGGCGCTGACCTGGAAGGCGCGCTGGGCGGAGCGGCTCTTCAGCGAACTCTGGATGATATTCCGTTCGCCGAAGGCCGCATCGGCCATGTCCTCCAGCAGATAGCGGTGGATCTCTTCGATTGAATTCCCCTCGACGATATTCCGGTAACCCAGTTCCTGAAGTATCGCCGTCTGCGCCGCGCCTCGCAGCAGCGCGATGCGGCGGGACTTCATGTCGTCCAGATGCTGGAGGTCGAACGTCCCGCCGCGCGGCGCGAGGAACATGTAGTGTTCTTCGTACAAAGGCGCCAGCCAGCGGAAGCGTGATTCGCGTTCCTTCAGCCGTGTGACGGGAAAAATCGCCCTCGCCGGCATCGAGGTCGCGAGGAACAGCGCTCGCTTCCAAGGCACGAACTCCAGCTTGAGTTCCATCTGCATGCGCTTACACAACTCATTGAGCAGCTCACGCAGGGCGCCGGGGCGCTTGTTGTCGTTTTCGAAAACCAGCGGTGGCAGATGCGTGGTGACGACATGCAGCCGCTTGGCTGGCCCGGTCTGCGCCAGCCCGGCACCGCAACTGAGCGCCAGGGCCACGCCTAGTAGAGATCTTCGTTTCATAATTCGGTAAACAAATCAGCGCCGACTGCGCTCCACATATCGTAACCGAATTCGGAGCCCAGCCGGTGCGGGATTGCTTAGCCGTGGCGCTGGTGGACCGCTTCGCCGGCGGCGTAGGTGGCGGAGATCGCGCGGTCGTCGCCCAGCATGGCGATGGCGAACAGCAGTTCTTCGACCGAGTCGGTGCGCTCCGTGCGGCGGGCCAGCAATGGCGTGGCTTTGGGATCGAGGATAATGAAGTCCGCCTCCGCGCCCGATACGAAATTGCCGATCGTGCCTTCCAGCTGCATGGCGCGGGCGCCGCCCAGCGTGGCCAGGTAGAACATGCGCATCGCCTGCAGGTAGGTGCCGCCCATGCGCGCCACCTTGTAGGCTTCGTTCATCGTTTGCAGCATCGAGAACGAGGTGCCGCCGCCTACGTCGGTGGCCAGCGAGAGCGGCACCCGCTTCGCGTCGGCGCGTTCGAAGTCGAACAGGCCGCTGCCCAGGAACAGGTTGGAAGTGGGGCAGATGGAGATGGCCGATTGCGTCTCGCCCATGCGGGCGCGGTCGGTGTCGTCCAGCCAGATGCAGTGCGCGTACATCGAGCGTGGACGCATCATGCCGAAATGGTCGTAGACGTCCATGTAGCTGCGTGCACGCGGGAACAGGGATTTGACCCACGCCACTTCGTCGGTGTTTTCCGCGACGTGGGTTTGCAGGAATGTGTCCGGGTAGGCCTTGGCCAGCGCGCCGGCCAGTTCCAGCTGGGCTTCGGTGGAGGTGGGCGCGAAGCGCGGAGTGATGGCGTACAGCTGGCGTCCGCGCTTGTGCCACTTTTTGATCAGCGCTTCGCTCTCTCTCGCGCCGCTTTCGGCCGTGTCTTGCAGGAAGTCGGGGCAGTTACGGTCCATCAGCACTTTGCCGGCGACCATGCGCAGGTTGCGCTTTTCGCTTTCGGTGAAGAAGGCGTCCACCGATTGTGGATGCACGGTGCAGTAGACCATGGCGGTGGTGGTGCCGCAGCGCGTCAGCTCGTCGAGGAAGAAGCTGGCGACGTTGGCCGCGTGTTCGGGATCGGCGAATTTCCGCTCGGTGGGGAAGGTGTACTTCTCCAGCCAAGGTAGCAGGCCGGGCGCCGGCGAGGCGATCATGTCGGTCTGCGGATAGTGGACGTGCGTGTCGATAAAGCCCGGCATGATGATCTTGCCGCGATAGTCGTGCAGTGGCGTGCCTTGCGGCAGGAAGGCGATCAGCTGGCTGAAATCGCCGGCCAGGTGGACCTTGCCGTCGTTAATGATCAACAGGCCGTCCTCGTGCCAGGAGCAGGCGTTGGCGGCGAAGGCCGGGTCGTCGCTGAAGTGCAGGAGGCTGGCGCGGTATGCCTGGAAAGTGCCGCTCGGAGTGATGAAGCTTGCCATGATATTGATTCCTTGTTCCGTGGTGCGGACGCCAGTTGACGCGCGCGGCGATGCGGCGCGACTGACATGGTCGTCGGCGATGAAGGCGGGCGCTTGGCGCCACACCGGTCTATGCGTTTGGGGTTACTGCTAGCGCGGTGGCTAGATTAGTGAGGTGCGCGCTCTAGATGACGATAGCGCGCTCCCGCCCCGGCGCTGCCGGAGAGTGAGAACGCCCGGCTTGCAGGCAGTTGGAAGGACATCAATTGATACATACGGTTTGCGGTTCCGATAAGACGGCAGGTGCGGATGCGCTCATTTTAGCACCGTTTTCCGCCGGAGCGGAGAGCGCGGCGGCTTCCCAGACCTGCATCAGCTGGGCCGCGACCGAGACGGCGATCACCGCCGGCGCCTTGTCGTGGATGCCGGGCAGGCCGATAGGGCACGTCATGTCCGCCATGCGCGCGGCCGGAATGCCGCGCTCCTGCAGGCGGCGTTCGAAGGAGACGCGCTTGGTCTTCGAGCCGATCAGACCGAACCAGGTGAAGTCGGTGCGGCGCAGTATGTGTTCGGACAGCTGCTGGTCCAGCGCGTGGCTGTGCGTCAGCACCAGGAAGGAGGCGCCGGGAGGCGCTTCCTCCACCACCGCTTCCGGCGTGTCGGTCGCTTCGACGCGGACGTTGGCCGGCAGGACGGAGGGGAACATGTCGTCGCGCTCGTCGATCCACACCACCTGGCATGGCAGCTCCGCCAGCGCGCGCACGATGGCCGCGCCCACGTGGCCGGCGCCGAACAGGTACAGGCGCTGACGATAGGGCAGGCACGAGTCGATCAGCCAGCGCTTGCCGTGATCGTCGATGCGTACTTTGCATTCGATACCGGGGCCGGGCCGGGGCAATGTGGCGGGACCGGGGCCGCTCAGGTGTGCGCCCGTCGCTTCGTAGATGCTGGCCAGTTCCACGCCGTCCAGCGCCACCAGGCGCCAGCTGTCCTGGCTTTCGCGCCAGCGGCGGGCCAGCGATCCGAAATGTTCGCCGGCTCCCGGTATGATGCGCTCGAACGCCAGATGGACTACGCCACCGCAGCACTGTCCCAGGCTGGGACCGAGCGGGAAGCGCTCCAGCCGTCGCTCGGCACGCAGCTCGCCGGCCGGCATCGACAGCATCTCGCGGGCGATGTCGGTAGCGACCATTTCGAGGTGGCCGCCGCCGATCGTATCGAAGGCATGATACTGGGTGATCAGCATCTTGGCGCCCGGTTCGCGCGGCGCGGAGCCGGCGACCTGCGCGACGGTGACCAGCACGCGCGGCACCGCCTTGCTGGCCGCCGCGGTAAGCGCGTTAAGATTGAGTGGCATGGACATGATTAGTTCGCCGCTTCCGCTGCCGTCTGCACTGCGCTGATCGCATCGAGGATAGCCTCGCTGGTCGCCGGTGCGCGTAGCGGAGGATTGAAGCGATGGCCGCCGACGCTGGAGCAGGCGTCGCGGATCGCCAGGAACACCGAGAACGGCAGCAGCAGCGGCGGTTCGCCAACCGCCTTGGAGCGGTGGATGCTGTCCATGACGTTGCGGTTCTTGAACAGGCGGACGTTGAAATTCTCCGGGCAGTCCGACACGCCGGGTATCTTGTAGGTGGACGGCGCATGCGTCATCAGCTTGCCGGCGGCGTTCCACCACAGTTCCTCGGTGGTCAGCCAGCCCATGCCCTGTATGAACGCGCCTTCGACCTGGCCGACATCGATGGCGGGGTTGAGTGAGTTGCCGGCGTCGTACAGCGCGTCGGCCTTCAGCAGCTTCCATTCGCCGGTCAGCGTATCGACCACCACTTCCGACACCGAGGCGCCATAGGCGTAGTACGAGAACGGATTGCCGCTCATGGTTTTCGGATCCCAGTGCAGGCCAGGCGTTGCGTAGAAGCCGTCGGACCACAGCTGGATGCGTGCCATGTAAGCCTTCTGCACCAGCTCCGCGAAGGGAATTGCAATCTCGCCGACGTGGACGAAGTTCGACTCGAAGCGCACAGTGGCAGGATCGCCATCGTGGCGCTTCGCGGCGAATTCGGCCAAGCGTGTGCGGATGGTGGTGGCCGCGTCCTGCGCCGCCTTGCCGTTCAGGTCCGCGCCGGTGGATGCGGCGGTGGCCGAGGTGTTGGCGACCTTGCTGGTGTCGGTCGCGCTGGCGCGCACCATGGCGAGATCGATGCCCAGTTCATGCGCCACCACCTGACACACCTTGGTGTTGATGCCCTGGCCCATCTCGGTGCCGCCGTGGTTGACCAGCACCGAGCCGTCCGTGTACACGTGCACCAGCGCGCCGGCCTGGTTGAAGTGCGTGACGTTGAATGCGATGCCGAATTTGACCGGCGTCAGCGCCAGGCCGCGTTTGAGCACTTTGCTCTGCGCGTTGAAGGCGTTGATTTCCTCGCGGCGCAGGCGGTAGCCGCTTTCGTCCTCCAGCTGCGCAACCAGTTCGTGAATGACGTTGTCGACCACTTTCTGGTTGTACTGGGTGACGTTGCGGCCTTCCTCGTCGTTGCGGCCGTAGAAGTTGATCTTGCGGACGTCCAGCGAGTCCATGCCGAGATTGCGGGCGATTTCATCGACGATGTACTCGATGGCGATGGCGCCTTGCGGGCCGCCGAAACCACGGAATGCGGTATTGGACTGCGTATTGGTCTTGCCGGCCATGGCGCGGATGTCGACGTCGCCGAGATAGTAGGCGTTGTCGAAGTGGCAGACGGCGCGCGTGGCGACTGGCGCCGACAGGTCGGCCGAGAAGCCGGCCCGCGACACCATCTCGACCTTGGCGGCGACGATGCGGCCGTCGTCGCCGTAGCCCATCTCGTACTCGTAGTAGAAGCAGTGACGCTTACCGGTCACCATCATGTCGTCGTCACGGTCGGCGCGCAGCTTGACCGGGCGGCGCAAGTGCGCGGCCGAGATGGCGGCGCAGGCGGCCCACAACGCGGACTGCGATTCCTTGCCCCCGAAGCCACCACCCATGCGGCGGCATTCGACCACGATGTCGTGCGAGTGGCGGTGCAGGGCATGTGCGACCACGTGCTGCATTTCGGTCGGGTGCTGGGTGGAGCAGTGGATCAGCATTCCCTTGCCTTCTTTTGGAATGGCGTAGGAAATCTGGCCTTCCAGGTAGAACTGCTCCTGGCCGCCGACGTGCAGCGAGCCTTTCAACTTATGCTTGGAGCGTTCGAACGCGGCCTGCGCATCGCCGCGCGCCAGGTGCATGGGCGGCACGACGAAGGACTTGGCGTCGCGTGCGGCTTGCGGCGTCAGGATGGCTGGCAGCTCTTCATATTCGATGACGGCCTTCTTGACTGCGCGGCGCGCATTGTCGTGCGAGTCCGCCACGACGATGAAGATGGGCTGGCCGACGTATTCCACCAGGCCTTCCGAGAGGATCGGATCGTCGTGGATGATCGGGCCGCAGTCGTTGGTGCCGGGGATGTCCTTGTGGGTGTACACGGCCACCACGCCGGGCATGGCTTTGACGGCGTCGAAGTTCATCGACAGGATATTGGCGTGCGCCTTGGACGAGATGCCCAGCGCCGCGTGCAGCGTGCCGGCGGCTTCGGGGATGTCGTCGGTGTAGGTGGCCTCGCCCAGCACGTGCAGCACCGCCGATTCGTGCGGATGCGGCTTGCCGACTTCCGCCCACGCCATGGGGACGGCCTGCGTCAGGAATGGTTCCGATTTGCTGTTCATGCTGTAACGGCTCCCTCTGCGTAGTGGTATGCGTTGATCGATTGCAGCGGCTGGGCGGAATCCGGATTCGTCTCCAGCCAGTAGCGGCGCAGCAGGTTCTGCGCGGTTTTCATGCGGTAGCTGGCGGTGGCGCGCATGTCGCTCAGCGGGGTGTAATCCTTCGCCAGTTCGGCCATCGCCAGCTTCAGCGTGCTCTCGTCCCAGCGCTTGCCGTTGACGGCGGCTTCCGCCAGCGGCGCGCGGCGCGAGGTCGCGGCCATGCCGCCGTAGGCGATGTGGGCGTCGCTGACCACGCCGTCCTTCAGCCTGAAGGCGAAGCCAGCGCAGACGGCGGAGATGTCCTGGTCGTAGCGCTTGGCCAGTTTGTAGGTGCGGAAGTGGACGTCCTTGCGCGGCAGCGGTATGCGTACGGCTTCGACAAATTCGCCCGGCTGCCAGTCCTTCTTCATGTAATCGAGGTAGAACTTCTCCAGCAGCATGGAGCGCTGGCCTTTATCGCTGCGGATGACGATTTCCGCGCCCAGCGCGATCATCCAAGGCGCCGAGTCTCCGATCGGCGAGCCGTTGGCGACGCTGCCGCCCAGCGTGCCGGTATTGCGGATCGGCTGCGAGGCGAAGCGCTGCCACATTTCGTGCAGCTCTTCCTTGTAGTGTTTGCAGACCGCCTCGTAGGCGTCGTTGAGGGAGACGGCGGCGCCGATATACAGCATGCCGTTTTCCTCCACCATGCGGTACAGCTCCTGGACCTGGCGCACGTAGATCATGTCGCCCAGGGTGCGCATTTGCTTGGTCACCCACAGGCCGACGTCGGTGGAGCCGGCGACGATGGTGGCGGTGGGATTGGCTGCCCGCAGCGTCGCCAGTTCGGCCAGCGTGCGCGGCGCGTGGAAGGTTTGGCCGTCGTGGGTGTAGCTGTACATTTCGGTTCGTTGGATGGATTGCAGCGTGGCTTTCAGCGCCTCGCGGTCGAAGCTCACGTGCGGCAGCTCGCCCATGCGGCGCGCCGCGTCGATGATGGGACGGTAGCCGGTGCAGCGGCACAGGTTACCGGACAGGGTCTCGTCGACCGTCTTGCGGCACGGCGGCGTGGTCTGTCCCTCCTGTTTGAGGTAGAGGCTCCACAGCGACATGGCGAAGCCCGGCGTGCAGAAGCCGCACTGCGATCCGTGGCATTCGACCAGCGCTTCCTGCACCGGGTGCATCTTGCCGTCGGCCTGCTTCAGGTCTTCGATGGTGAAGACCGCCTTGCCGTCCAGCGTGGGCACGAATTGGATGCAGGAGTTGACTGACTTCATGGCCACTTCGCCGTCCGGCTGCAGTTCCGCCACCACCACGGTGCAGGCGCCGCAATCGCCTTCGGCGCAGCCTTCCTTGGTGCCGGTGCAGTGCAGGTCCTCGCGCAGGTGCTGGAGCAGGGTGCGGGTCGGCGCGCCGGCGGCAACGGAGCGGACTTCGCCGCGATAGAAGAATCGAATAGGTTCAGACATGATTGCTCCGCGATTACTTGGTTTGGAACTGGCGCAGGAAGTCCAGGAAGATCTGTGCAGATACTTCGGCGTCGTCCGCCGTCATGGTTTCCAGCGGATTGTGGCTGATGCCGCCATTGCCGCAGCGGGTGAACAGCATGGCGACGTCGGTTATGCGGGCCAGCGCCATCGCGTCATGGCCTGCGCCGGACGGCAGTTCGAAGACTTCGATGCCGGCGCGTTCGGTGGCGGCGGCGAGCTGCTTCACCAGCCAGGGGGCGCATGGTGCGGCGGGGGCTTGCATGATCTTGGTGACTTTAAGCCCGATCTGGCGGCGCGCGCAGACTGCTTCGGCCTGATTCAGGATATCGGTGACGGCGGCATCGCGCGTGGTGTCGTCGGCGGCGCGGATGTCCAGCGACAGCTTGCAGGCGCCGGGGATCACGTTGACCGAGCCATCCGGAACCTGCAACTGGCCGACGGTGCCGACCAGCGAACGTTCGCGCCCGCAGCGGTCTTCCACGTACAGCACGATTTCGGCGGCGGCTGCTGCGGCGTCCTTACGCATGATCATCGGCGTGGTGCCGGCATGGCTGGCCAGCCCGGTCAGCTCGACCTGGTAGCGGCAGCTGCCTGCGATCGACGTGACGACGCCGGTTGGCAGGCCTTTGCCCAGTAATACGGGGCCTTGTTCGATGTGGACTTCGACGAAGGCCAGCACTTCCTCCGGCTTGCGGGCGACCGAGGCGATCTTGCTTACATCGTGCCCGGCGGCGGTCAGCGCTTCGCGCATGGTGATGCCTTGTGCGTCGGCCTTGTCCAGCAGCGCCATGTCGAACTGGCCGATGACTGCGTTCGAGCCGAGGAAGGTGCTTTGATAGCGCACGCCTTCCTCTTCCGAGAAGCCGATGATCTCCAGGTCGAAGGGCAGGCGCTCGCCACGTTCGTTCAGATGCTTGACCACGGCGATGGGCAGCAGGATGCCTTCGCGGCCGTCGTACTTGCCGCCGTTGCGGACGGTGTCGTAGTGGGAGCCGGTCAGCAGCGCCTTGGCGCCCAGCTTGTCCGACTTGTAGCGGCCGACGACGTTGCCGACCGGGTCGATGGACACTTCCATGCCGGCTTCCTTCATCCACGCCGCCAGCTGGGCCGCAGTCTTGCGGTGGGCGTCGGTCATGTAGGCGCAGGTGAGGTTGTCGGCGTCGTCGCTCCACGCGCCGATTACTTCCGACCACTCCATGATGGTGGCGCCGAATTGCAGCTCCACTTGCAGCAGCTGGTTGAGGCGCATCTCGGCGATGCGGCCGATCTGGCGCAGGCATTCGGCCAGTTCGTCGTCGCGCTGCGAGCGCAGGCGGCGGCTGAAGGCGGCGATGATCTCCTGGCGTGACAAGCCGTTGCCGGTCGGGCCCTTGACGGCCAGGATGAAGGGGAAGCCGAATTTGGCGTTGTAGTCGGCGTTCAGTTTGTGCAGCGTCGCCAGTTCGTCGGCGGAGCAGTGGGTCAGGCCAGCCTGCGCTTGTTCGCCGGTCGATTCGGCGGTGAGTTCGCCGGCGAGTGCCGCCTTGCCGGCCAGCTCAGGGTGGGCGCGTACCAGGCCCAGTTGTTCGTCTTCGGTGGCTCGGCGCACCACGCCTTGCAGCGATTGTTTGAGCGCGGCGATGGTCGCGAACGGGCGCTGCGCGGCGGCGCGCTCCGGTATCCATGGCGAGTGTTCGTAGAGGCCATGCAGCAGCTGCGTGAACTCTTCGGCGCCGCAGCGGTTCAGGTGATCTAGTGTGATTGTCATTGTTGTGCAGGCAGTCGCCCGTCTCCTCTTGGTATAAGAGGAATGATATATGGCGGGGGAGGCTGTTATATACGCCCGGGGCCATAACCGCATTCAGCCCGGGCTTATGGGGAGTGTTGTGGGCGTGCCACGCCCACGGAGGTTTACTTCGCGGTGAGGGCTTGCGCGGCCTGCGTGACCTGGTCGCGCAGCCATTTGTGTTCAGGCGCCTGGTGGACCCGCTCGTGCCACAGCTGGTAGAAGCGCATCGTCGGGAAGCGCACCGGCACGGTGAAGGTCTTGATCGGCAGGTTGCGCTCATAGAAGCGCAGGTACTGCCGCCCAGTGGTGAGCACCATGTCGGTCTGCGTCAGCATGTAGGGGATCAGGCTGAAATACGCCGACTCCACGACCACGTTGCGCTGGTAGCCCTGCTGCGCCAGGAAGCTATCGATCACGCCGTGGAAGCCGGGCAGCGTGGGCGATGGCGCCACGTGGGGCAGGCTCAGATAATCGTCCAGCGTCATGTCGTTGGCGCCGGTGCGCTTGGCGTAGGGCGCGTCGGCGCGCATGGCGCAGATGATCGGATCTTCGAAGAGCCGCGACAGGTACAGGTGCTCCGGCGGCTGCTCCCAGTTACCGATCAGCAGATCGAGATCGCCGTCGGACAGCATGCGGATCGCATCCACTTCCGCGCCCAGGCTGTGGATGATGACGCGGCTCTTGGGCGACTCGCGTCGCAAACGCGCCACAACGTTCGGCAGGAATTGAATGTCGAGGTAGTCCGGCGCGCCGATGCGGAAGGTGCGGCTTTCCTCCTTCGAGGCGAAGGGTGTCTTGTGCAGGAACAGCTGCCCCACCTCGTCGAGGATGCGCTTCGCCGGCTCCTTCAGGCTCTCGCCGTGCTGCGTGGGCACCATGCCACGGCCGCCGCGCACCAGCAGCGGATCGCCCGTGAGCTCGCGCAGCTTCTGCAGCGAGGCCGAGATGGAGGGCTGCGTTTGATCCAGTTTCATCGCGACGCGCGAAACGTTTTTCTCGCAGAGGAGCATGTACAGGATGCGTATCAGGTGCAGGTCTAGGTGGTCGGGAAGTTGTGCCATGGTGATCGATCTATAACGGTGAGCCTATTTTTAATATACGGCTACTGCCATACGAAAAGCCAGAATTAGTTTTATCGTTCGTTCCACACCATGCGCGGTCTGCGTGTGGTTTTCAATCGGTCGCAGCGGAGCTTTCAACAGTTCGCGGCCAAAAAGGGAAATCATCCCATTCGTCTGGAGCGCCCGCGGTGGCAGACGAGCTAAATCCAAACATGGAGACAACATGGAATTGCTCGCTTACGGCGTGGACTGGCTCAATCTATTGGTGCGCTGGCTGCATCTCATCACGGGGATAGCGTGGATCGGCGCATCCTTCTACTTCGTCTGGCTGGACAACAGCATACGCCCACCGAAGCCCGGTTCCGACCTGGCGAAGAAGGGCGTCTCCGGCGAATTGTGGGCCGTGCATGGCGGTGGTTTCTACAATCCGCAGAAGTACCTGGTGTCGCCGGCCGAGCTGCCGTCGGACCTGCACTGGTTTAAATGGGAAGCCTACGCGACCTGGATCTCGGGCTTCTCGCTGCTGTTCATCGTCTACTACTTCAATGCTTCGGCGATGATGATCGATAAGTCGGTCGCGGACCTGACGCAGTTGCAGGCGATCGGCGTGGGTCTCGGCTCGCTGCTGGTGGGCTGGTTGTTCTACGATGCCTTGTGCCGTTCACCTCTGGGCAAGAAGGACGGCCTGCTGGGCGTGATCATGTTCGTGTTCATCGTTGCCATGGCCTACGTGCTGACCAAGTTCCTGAGCGGACGCGCCGCCTACATCCATGTCGGCGCCATGATCGGCACCATGATGGTCGGGAATGTGCTGATGCTGATTATTCCGGGCCAGCGCAAGCTGGTGGAGGCGATGGAGCAGGGGAGGTCGCCCGATCCTGTCCACGGCAAGAAGGCCAAACAGCGCTCCGTTCATAACAACTACTTCACGCTGCCGGTGCTGCTCATCATGATCAGCAACCACTATGCGATGACCTACAGCCATGCCTATAGCTGGGCGCTGCTGGGCGCGATCATCGCGGCTGGTGTGCTGATTCGCCACTTCTTCAACCTGCGCCATCATGGCAAGACTGCGTGGCAGTTCCCTGCGGCTGGCGTGGCGATCCTCGCTGCTGTCGCGGTGGCGATCGCTCCGCGTCCCGCAGCGGCGCCACTGCCTGCGGCTGCGGGCGATGTCGCCGATGCGGCGCATGCCGGCGTCGCGGCGCCTGACTTCAACCGTGTACAGGCCATCGTCAACCAGCGCTGCGTCAGCTGCCACGCGGCCCAGCCCACGCAGCCCGGATTCGCCACCGCTCCCGCCGGCATCATGCTGCACACGCCGGAGCTGATTCACCAGAACGCCGCCAAGATCAACCAGCAGGCCGTCGTGCTGAAGGCTATGCCGATCGGGAATATGACCAACATCACGCCTGAAGAACGCTCCGAAATCGGCGCGTGGTTCGCCGCCGGCGCCAACTGAGAGACAACGATTATGACTACCACTACCATCAACGGTTTCAACCTGACCGCCGCGCAAGTCGTCGCCGTCGCCCGCGACCACGCCATTGAAGTGAACCTGGCCGCGTCCTCGCGCGCCGCATTGAAGGAGAGCCGCGACTACATCGAGTCGACCTGGATGCACGACGAAGCGCCGATGATGTACAGTTTTAACACCGGCGTCGGCATGCTGAAGGATACCCGCGTCAAGGTGCAGGACATCGTGCTGTTCCAGACGCAGCTGATCAAGGCCCACGCCTGCGGCATGGGCGAGCCGTTCTCCGAAGAGGTCAGCCGCGCCACCATGCTGTTGCGGGCCAATGCCTTCGCCAGTAACTACTCCGCGCCGCGTGTGGAGGTGGTCGACCGCCTGCTGGGCTTCGTCAACGCGGGCATCCATCCGATCATGCCGCAGAAGGGTTCCGTCGGCGCCTCGGGCGACTTGGCACCGCTTGCCTACCTGGCCGCCGCCATCGCCGGCTTCGAGGAGGCGGAGGTGATGTACAAGGGCCAGCGCATGTCGGCGCCGGACGCGATCCGCGCATCCAACGTCGGACCGGTGGTCTTCGAGTTGAAGGCCAAGGATGCCTCGGCACTGATCAACGGCTGCACCGTGTCGCTGGCGGTGGCGCTGCTGGCGGCCGCCGATGCGCGCAACATGCTGTCCGACGCCTGCCTGTCGCTGGGCCTGACGCTGGAGGCGATGCGCGCCGAGATGTCGGCCTTCGATCCGCGCATCCACGAAGCGCGTCCGCACGCGGGGCAGATCAAGACCGCCGCCATCATCCGCGACCTGCTGGACGGTTCTACCCGCACCACGCACGAGGCGCGCGCGGTGCAGTTCCCGGAGGAGCTGCGCCGCACCGACATCCCGTACACGGCCCGCATCCAGGACGTGTACTCGCTGCGCTGCGCGCCGCAGGTCTACGGCCGGGTGTTCGATGCGCTGGATTACATCGACACCATCCTCGATAAGGAAGTGAATTCGGCCACCGACAATCCGCTCATCTTCGGCAAGGACGGTGGTGGCTTCGAGATTATCTCGGGCGGTAACTTCCACGGCCAGTACCTGGCGCAGGCGATGGACCTGCTGGCGATGGCCGTCGCGGACCTTGGCAGCATTGTCGAACGCCGCGTGGCGCGCCTGATCGATCCCACGCTGTCGTGGGGCCTGCCGCGCAACCTGATGTCCGGCGTGCGCGGCGTGAACACGGGCTATCCGGTGATGCAATGCTCGCTCAGTTCCCTGGTGATGGAGAACCGCACGCTGTGCATGCCGGGCAGCGTGGACTCGATTCCGGCCAAGGGCAACAGCGAAGACCACGTCTCCAATTCCACCTGGTGCGCGCGCAAGGCCGCCACTGTGGTATCGAACACACAATACATTGTGGGCGTAGAAATGTTATTGGCCTCCCAGGCGCTGACGATGACAGAAAACCTGCTGCCCGGTTTTGTGCTCGGCAAAGGCACGCAGGCGGCCTATGAATCGGTGCGCAGCCAGATCCCGGCGTGTCTTGATGGCGACCGCTGGCTGCACAACGACCTCGAAGTGGCGCGTTCCTTCATTGTGAGCGGCTCGGTACGCAAGGCGGTGATCGCGAAGATTGGTGAATTCGTATAAACCCGGCGGCACGCAAAGCAGAGGAGGGTAAGCAAGGGGCTACGCCGTAAAAAATACGGCGCGTCCCGACTGTTATAGGCCATAGCAGATAGCAGGTATGCCACCAGACCAATTACACACAGTGGCCCCTGAGATAAGGTCTAAGCCGATTGTTCCCATGTTTAATCGGCGGATGACACAAGAAGCAGTTAAAAATAGAACACGGAGACGTTATGTTAATTCTAGAGAAGTACTTCAAGCTGAAAGAAAATGGGACCGATGTGCGCACCGAATTGGTCGCGGGTCTGACCACCTTCCTGACGATGGCTTACATCATTTTCGTCAATCCTTCGATCCTCGGTGACGCCGGCATGCCCAAGGGCGCCGTCTTCGTCGCCACCTGTATCGCGGCCGCATTGGGCTGTTTGATCATGGGCCTTTACGCGAACTATCCGATCGCCATGGCGCCGGGCATGGGTTTGAACGCGTACTTCGCGTACGTGGTCGTCAAGGGCATGGGCATGCCTTGGGAGATGGCGCTGGGCGCGGTGTTCATCTCCGGCTGCCTGTTCCTGTTCGTCAGCGTATTCAAGCTGCGGGAGATGATCGTCAACGGCATCCCGCATTCGATACGCACCGCGATCACCGTCGGCATCGGCCTGTTCCTCGGCTTGATCTCGCTGAAGAGCGCAGGCATTGTCGTCAGCAGCCCTGAGACGCTGGTCCGTGTCGGCGACCTGCATTCGGCGCCCACGCTGCTGGCCATCGTTGGCTTCTTCGTCATCGTCGCGCTGGACCGCCTGAAGGTAAAGGGCGCGATCCTGATCGGCATCCTGGCCGTGACGGTGTTGAGCTTCTTCGTCGCCGGGAACAAGTTCAATGGCGTGGTCGACATGCCGCCGTCGCTGGCGCCTACGCTGTTTAAGCTTGATCTGATGGGCGCGATCTCGGTCGGTCTGTTGAACGTGGTGCTGGTGTTCTTCCTGGTCGAACTGTTCGACGCCACCGGCACGCTGATGGGCGTGGCCAATCGCGCCGGCCTGCTTGTCAACGGCAAGATGGAGCGCCTGAACAAGGCACTGATGGCCGACAGTACCGCCATCCTTACCGGTTCGCTGCTGGGCACTTCCAGCACCACGGCCTATATCGAGAGCGCGGCCGGCGTGCAGGCGGGCGGACGCACCGGCCTGACCGCCGTCGCAGTCGGCGTGTTGTTCCTGGCTTGCCTGTTCATTTCGCCGCTGGCCGGCGTGGTGCCCAGCTACGCCACGGCACCCGCGCTGCTGTACGTGTCCTGCCTGATGCTGCGCGAACTGGTCGACATCGACTGGTCCGACACCACCGAAAGCGTGCCAGCCGCCATCGCGGCGCTGACCATGCCGTTCACGTACTCGATCGCGCTTGGCGTGGCGTTCGGCTTCATCTCCTACGCGGTGTTGAAGCTGTTGACCGGCCGTGTGCGCGAAGTGCGTCCAGTGATCTGGGCGATCGCTTGCGTGTTCACCTTCAAGTTCGTCTACCTCGGCGCAGGCTGAGGATCCAACCCGCACGATTGCATCCTCACCGGCGCGCCGCATGGCGCCGGCGGGGACGGTCGCGTCCAAAATAATATGGAAAACTAAAATGAAAACGAGACAAATGTTGTGCATCGCCTTGATGAGCATCGGCGCGGCCCATGCCGCCGACTGGAGCGACACCTCCGTCAGCTGGCGTTATGGGAACGACTATCGCGAGCCGTTCAACCCGAACGACATCTCCAAGAATATCCTTGCGCTGACCCACGTCAGCGGCTACAAGTACGGCACCAACTTCTTCAACGTGGACTTTTTGATGTCGGACAAAAATGATCCGGCTTCGCTGACGCAAAAGTCGGGCGCCAACGAAGCCTATATCCTGTACCGTAATACGGTAGACCTGGGCAAGGTCACCGGGCGCGAATACAAATTCGGGCCGGTGCGTGGGCTGGGCATCACCGGCGGATTCGACGTCAACACGAAGAATGATGTGGGCTACAACTCGCGCAAGCGTATGTTCGTGCTGGGGCCGACTTTTATGTGGGACGTGCCGGCGGGGCACTTCAACACCAGCCTGTTCCTGCTCAAGGAGAGCAACGCGCCGAGCGGCGCCTTCCCGCCGATCTCCACCGTGACTGGACGCTATACCTACAAGACGCATGTGATGCTGTCGTCGGAGTGGGGAATACCAGTGGGTTCGTTGTGGGCCTTCGAAGGTTTTGCGAACTTCATCGCGGCCAAGGGCAAGGACGAAGTGGGCAACGATACCGGCGCCGAGACCAATATCGACATGCAGCTGATGTTTGACGCCGGCGCCGCCATGGGCCATGCCAAGAACACCTTCCGCATCGGCGTCGAGTACCAGTACTGGCGCAACAAGTTCGGCAACACCTCGTCCACCACCGGCGGCCAGGGCTATGTCGCCAAGACCCCGATGATACGCGCCGAATATCACTTCTAAGCAATTTGGGGTCAAGTCTGACATTCGGACACGACCCCAGCAGTTGAGGCGTCGGGCACGGGTTCAACAGATGAGCTCGTGTCCGAATGTCAGACTTGACCCCAATTTTATGCGGCGGCTTGGATGGCGCCGGCCAGGACGTAGCGGTTCTTGCCGTGGCGCTTGGCGAGATATAGCGCTTCGTCGGCGCGTTTGTAGGTGATGGACAGGTCGCTGTCCTTGTCGAACTCTGCGATGCCGATGCTGACCGTGCGCGGCGGATGCGTCGCCTTGCGTATGCCGTCCAGCAGCGCGACGGCAAACTCCTGCGCTTCCGCCGCCTCGCCGTGGAACAGTACGCCGAATTCCTCGCCGCCCAGCCGGCCGCACAGGTGGCCTGCTGCCAGCCTGGCGATTTCCTTTGCCGTGTGAATCAGCACTTCGTCGCCGACGTCGTGCCCCAGCGTGTCGTTGATCTTTTTGAAGTCGTCGATGTCTATCATCAGGAAGTGCAGCGCCGAGGGCGACGGCCGCGCTTGTGCGCGGCGTACTTCCAGCGTGAATTTGCGGCGGTTGTTCAGGCCGGTGACGAGGTCTTTGAAGGCCATCTCCGCCAGCTCGCGCCGCGCGCGGTGGCTGCGCACCCGCAGGTTGAGGAAGTAGGCGTGCAGGTAGATCGCCATGGCGAAGCTGCTGCCCATCACCAGCAACGACAGATTGAACGTCAGCTGCCCCGGTTGCGCGGGGAAATTGCCCACCGTGAGTATCAGCCACACGGCGATGGCCGCGCCGATGTAGTTCAGCATGCCGCCGAAGATGGGCGCCGCCGACAGCGTCAACACGGTGCCGACCGGCAGCACCCAGAACGTCGGGTCCGGACAGTACGCCACCAGCAGGCGAAAGGCGAACGCGGTGGCGGTGGTGCCGACGATGCCGGAGACGACCAGCGCCTTGACCGAACGCGCGCACAGCGAGATGCCCAGGCTGAGCAACATGCCGGGCACGCCGAACAGCAGGCTGGCCTGCAGCGTCTGTCCGCTGGAGGCCAGGATGACGGCGGCCGTGATCCAGCTCAGCAGCCCCACGCTTTGGGAGATGATGGCGACCGGACGCAACTCGGAATAGAACTGCTGCTGCTCGTCGGTATCGGCGCCGTAGTAGGAATAGGGAAGTAGTGTACGCATGCGGTCTCAAGGCCTGCCCATCGGGAGGGGCCTCAAGTATACGTGTTCGCATGCCCACGTCCCAGTGAATTTCTGGAATGTGGGCAAATATTTAAGATTACATGCGCGGTTCGCCGGTGCGGGAGTTGACCGCGATGGTCGAGCCCGGAGGCGCGCTCAGCTGCGCACGGTGCTCCTGTCCGCGATAGTTGTACGTGACGTCCCAGTATTCCGGCTTCGGATTGCTGACGTTTTCGCAGCGGCGCACGTCGCGCGCATAGGTTTGCGAGTTGCTGTTGTTGGCCATGTTGTTGCCGATGGCCGCGCCCGCCACCGCGCCGCCGGCCGTGGCCACGTCGCGTCCTGTGCCGCCACCCACCTGGTGGCCCAGGATACCGCCGATCAGCGCGCCGGCGATGACGCCGCCGACGTTGTTGCCGTTGCGGGCCGGTTCGCTCACCTGCTGGCGTTCAACCCAGCAGCGCTGCTCCGGCGTGCCGACCACGGCGCGTACCGAGGTGATCGGCACGTCGACCACGCGTTCGCTGGGCCGGCGGCGGTATTCATAGGTCGGTTGCGGCAGCGGCGCCGGCGCTTCGTTGTCATAGCTGTCGCGGCGGCCCACCGGGCGCACCGACGAGATGCGGTCGTTCATGCCCATGCCGCTGAGCGATTCGTAGCTGCCGCGCCGCAGCACCATGCAGTGGCCGCCGAAGTTGGCGTCGTCGCACACTTCCCACTGGCCGCGATCGACCACCACCGACGAGGCGCGGTCGTTGAAGCCCGTGCGCGAGAAGTCGTTGACGGGGCGGTTGGCGGTGAAGGTGCGTCCGCGCCAGCCGTCATGTTCGTAAAACGTGATTTGCGCCATGGCTTGCGAGGCCAGCGTCAGGGTGGCGAGCGCGATGGCGATCTGGATAGGCTTGTTCATGTTGGTCCTTTTATAGTTGTTCGAGCACCTGCACAATGCGCCGCTTCAGGCGCGCCATCTGTGCGGTTGACAACATAAGCGGATCAGGGCTCCACCGAGTGCGCCCGCTTCAGGCAGCGCAGCACGAAGGTGGAGCGGCTATGGCGCAGGCCGGGCAGCTTGTACAGTTTGCGGCGCAGGAATTCCTCGTAGCCGGCCGTGCCGGCCACCGCCACCTTGATCAGGTAGTCGTACTCGCCGGTCAGCAGGTAGGCTTCCATTACTTCCGGCAGGTCGGCCAGCGCCTGGCCGAATTTCTCGAAGATGTCGTCGTCGTGGCGGTCCAGCGTGACTTCGATGATGACCGTGTCCGGGTAGCCCAGCGCCTTCTGGCTGAGCAGGGCAGTGTAGCCCTCGATCATGCCGCCTTCCTCCAGCGCCCGCACGCGGTTCCAGCACGGCGTGGTGGACAGGCCGACCTTTTCCGCCAGCTTGGTGTTGCTCAGGCGGCCGTCGCGGCGCAGTTCGCGCAAAATGCTGCGGTCGAGTTCGTCGATTTCCATGTTGTTTTTCCGTGAAAGATGATTATTCCTCTGAGTTTATATCAGGAGGGATAATCTTCTTCAATCGGCCAAAAATGAAGCAAAACAAGGAAGCCTATTTTGCGGCTTCCCGGATATTCTGGTTGCATGAATACCACACAAAAAAGCTACCGATTTTGCATCGAGCCGGACGACGCCATCGCCACGCTGGAAGCCGTGCTGGCGATTGTGCGCCGCCTGGGATTGGAATTGCGCAGCCTGCGCACGACCACGCATCCGCAGGGCGTGGACGTGCAGATACGACTGGCGGCAGAGGATGAGGATCCGCTGACGCTATGCCGCATGCGGCTCAATAACGTGGTCGGCATCCTGGCGGTGCGGGAGATGCCGACGCTGGTGGCATCCCCGCAGCGGACGGCGGTCAGCCGCTGACGTAGGCGTACTTGAACAGGAACAGCGCGGCGATCACCCACACCACCGGCTTGACCTGACGCGCCTGGCCGGTCAGCAGCTTCAAGCCGGCGTAGGTGATGAAGCCGAAGGCGATGCCGTGGGCGATGGAGTAGGTGAACGGGATCACCAGCGCGGTGATCGCGGCCGGCACGCTCTCGGTGGTGTCGCTCCAGTCCACGTCGACCAGGTCGCGCAGCATCAGGCAGGCGACGAACAGCAGCGCCGGCGCGGTGGCGTAGGCCGGCACCACGCCGGCGATCGGCGCGAAGAACAGCGCCGCCAGGAACAGCGCCGCCACCACCAGCGCCGTCAGGCCGGTGCGTCCGCCCGCTTGTACGCCGGCCGCGCTTTCCAGATAGGCCGTGGTGCTGGAGGTGCCCAGCATGGAACCGGCCACGATGGCGCAGCTGTCGGCCAGCAGCGCCTTGTTCAGGCGCTTCATCTTGCCGTCGACCAGCAGGCCGCCGCGGCTGGCCACGCCCATCAGCGTGCCGGTGGCGTCGAACAGTTCAACCAGGAAGAACACCAGCACCACATTGAACAATCCCAGCGAGGCCGCGCCCTTCAGGTCGAACTTGAACAACGTCGGCTCCAGCGATGGCGGCAGCGACATGAAGCCGTGGAAGGTGTTCCCGCCGAAGAAAAAGCTCATCACCGTCACCACCACGATGCCGATCAACAGCGCGCCCGGCACGCGCAGGCGGTCCAGTGTGACGATCAGCAGGAAGCCGAAGACGGCCATGATGGTTTGCGGCTTGTGCATGTCGCCCACGCGCACCAGCGTCTCGGGGCTGGCGACCACCAGGCCGGCGCCCTTCATGGCGATCAGCGCCAGGAACAGGCCGAGTCCCACGGTGATGGCGACCCGCAGTGAATGCGGAATGCCGTTGACGATCAGCTCCCGCACCTTGAACACGCTCACCAGGATGAACAGGCAGCCGGAGATGAACACCGCGCCGAGCGCCGATTGCCACGGCACGCCCATGCCCAGCACCACGGCGTAGGCGAAGTAGGCGTTCAGGCCCATGCCCGGCGCCATGCCGATCGGGTAGTTGGCGTACAGGCCCATGATGATGGTGCCCAGCGCCGCCGCCAGGCAGGTGGCGACGAACACCGCGTCCTTGGGCACGCCGGCGTCGCCCAGGATGGCGGGGTTGACGAAGATGATGTAGGCCATCGTCAGGAAGGTGGTGATGCCCGCGACCACTTCGGTCCTGACGTTGCTGCCATGCTCGGTGAGCTTGAAAAATTTGTCGAGCGGCGACATGTGCGTTCTCCCTGATTGCGTCGAGGCCGAAGAATATCACGTACAGGCGATTCTCCTCGGAATTGCTTATTGCACTGAAAGATGTAAAAATGGAAAAAATCAGGACAAAATGCCATCTTCATCCGCACAGGGCGTCATCATTATGGAACTTCAGCCGCAGCAAGCCGGCAGCACGCTTGTGCTTAGCCCCTCCGGCCGCATCGATCATACCCATGCCGATGCCTTCAAACTCGCACTGGACCCGCACCTGAGCGACTGTACCAAGGATGGCGCCGCGCTGGTGCTCGATTTCAGCGGTGTCAGTTACATCAGCAGCATCGGCCTGCGCGCGTTGATGGTGGCGATCAAGCAGGTCAAGGCGCAGGGCGGTCGCATGGTGCTGGCGTCCCTGCAGCCGCTGGTGCTGGAGGTGTTCACCATCAGCCGCTTCGACATGCTGTTCGAGATCTTCCCCGACCGCGTCGCCGCGCTGGCGGTGGTCGGCGGCGCTTCATGAAAGCCCGCATCTGGGGCGCGCGCGGCTCGCTGCCGGTGGCGCTGAACCACAAGCAGATCCGCTCCAAGCTGGTGACGGCGCTGGAAGGCGCCATCGGCCGCAATCTCGACACGCCTGAGAAGGTGGCGTCGTATATCGACAACGACCTGGGTTTCGATGTGCGCGGCACTTACGGCGGCAATTCCAGTTGCGTCGAGGTGGAGGTGTGGGACCCGGACGCCGTGCATGAACATATCATTCTTGACCTGGGTTCGGGTGTGCGTGCGCTGGCCGGCGCCAAGCTGGCGCGCTACGGTCCGGGCAAGCCGCAGACCTACCATGTGTTCATGTCCCATCTCCATTGGGATCACATCATGGGCTTCCCGTTCTTCACGCCGGCTTACATTCCGGGCAACCGCATCATCATCTACGGTTGCCACGAGGAGCTGGAGACGGCGTTCCGCCGCCAGCAGGAGCCGATCAGCTTCCCGGTCGGCTTCCATCAGCTGGGCGCGACCATCGAGTTCGTGCGGATGGAGCCTGGCGTTCCACTGCGGTTGCATGACGTGACCGTGACCGCCAAGCTGCAGCTGCATGCGGGCGACTCGTACGGCTATCGGCTGGAGCAGGGCGGCAAGGCCATGGTCTACAGCACCGACTCGGAGCACAAGCTGGATAACGCCGCCGAGCGCCTGGCCTTCGTGGAGTTCTTCCGCGACGCCGACCTGGTGATTTTCGACGCCATGTATTCGCTGGCCGATTCCATTTCGGTGAAGGCCGACTGGGGCCACTCCAGCAACGTGGTCGGCGTCGAGTTGTGCCAGCTGGCCGGGGTCCACCAGCTTTGCCTGTTCCATCACGAGCCGATTTACGACGACGCGCAGATCGCCCGCGTGCTGGCCGAGACGCGGCGCTATGCCGAGATCACCGGCGAGGCGCCGCTGGACATCGTCTCCGCCTACGACGGCATGGAAATCGAACTGTAAGCGCGGCCATGCTGCTTCGCTTGAGAACCAAGGCGCTGGGCGGAATTCGCGCCGGCCAGGGCAGGCCGCTGGCGCTGGTGCTGGCGGGTCTGCTGGCCGTGGCGCTGGCGGCGGGCGGCGACGGTGTGCTGCCGCAGCTGCGGCTTGCCTTGTTCAACGCCTATCAGGTCCACCTGCCGCGCCAGCGCGTATCCGGGCCGGTGCAGATCATCGCCATCGACGAGGCGTCGCTCAAGGAATTCGGCCAGTGGCCGTGGCCGCGCACGCGCTTGACCGAGCTGATAGAACACATCAACGCGCAGCAGCCGCTTGCCATCGGGCTCGATATCCTGATGCCGGAGCCGGACACCACCTCGCCCGAAGCGCTGGCCGCGCGGCTGCCTTCCGGCCCGCTGCGCGACAGCCTGGCGGCGCTGCCCGCGTATGACGATGTGCTGGCCGCCGCGATGCGGCGCGCGCCCATCGTCCTGGGCGCGGCGGGATACGCACATCCCGAAGCCGGCACCAGCGACGCCTTGCGCGTGTGGTCGGTGCATGTGAACCGGCCGGCGTCGTCGCTCAAGGTGATGCGCTTCCCGCAGGCGATGTCCAGTTTGCCCTTGCTGCAGGCGGCCTCCAAAGGACAGGGCCTGTTGTCCGTGGATCTGGAGCGGGGGCTGGTACGCCGCGCGCCGTTGGTCGGCGCCATCGGCGACACGCTGGTGCCGGCGTTTTCGATGGAGCTGCTGCGCGTTGCGACGGGCAGTTCGGCGCTGGAGATCGAGGCCGGCGACGACGGCGTCCACAGCGTTTCGGTCGGCGACTTGCGCGTGCCGACTACGCCCGATGGCGCGGTGTGGGTGAATTTTTCGGCGCCTGCGATGGACCGCTACGCCTCGGCGTTGGACGTGATGCGCGACCGGCTCGCTCCCGGCGCGCTGCAAAACAAGATCGTCATCGTCGCCATGACGGGGCTGGGCCTGACCGACTACAAGACCAACGCGCGCGGCGACTTCATGCCCGGCGTGGACACGCACGCGCAGATGATCGAGAGCTTCTTCGACGGCGCCTTCCTTCGCCGGCCGTCGTGGATGCGTTGGGCCGAGGCGTCGCTGTTCGGCGTTTGCAGCCTGCTGCTGGTCTGGTTCATGCCAAGACTGCGCTTGCTGGTGTCGGCGCCCTTGTGCGGTGCGCTGGCGCTGGGTATGTTCGGTGGCGGTGCGTTGTTGTTTGCGCGCGCCGGTCTGCTGTTCGATGCTGCGGGCGTCGTATGCGCCCTCGGTCTGGTTGGACTGAGCCTGTTGGCGAGCATGTTCACTGCGGCGGTGCGCGACCGCAAGCACACCGAGCGCGCCCTTCAGATGGCCCGCGTGTCCGCCGCCAGGGTTGCCGGTGAACTGGGTGCCGCACGCCGCATCCAGATGGCGACGCTGCCGCAAGCCGCGCTGGCCTTCCCCGGCGAACGGCGCTTCGCGCTGGATGCTTTGCTCGAGCCGGCGCGTGAGGTGGGCGGCGATCTGTACGACTTCTTCATGCTGGACCAGGACCGCGTGTTCTTCATGGTCGGCGACGTGTCGGGAAAGGGCTTGCCAGCGAGCCTGTTCATGGTGGTGGCGAAGGCGCTGTCCAAGAGCGTGGCGCTGCGCGGGCCGTCGGAGATGGCGGCCATCATGAACGGCGCCAATCGCGAGCTGATCCGCGAGAATCCCGAGATGCTGTTCGTGACCAGCGTGGCCGGCATACTGGACGCCTCCAACGGCCAGGTCTTCCTGTGCAACGCCGGCCATGATGCGCCGCGCCGCCTGACCGTGGACGGCCGCGTCGAACTCCTGCATGCGGCGGACGGCCCGCCGTTGTGCGTGCTGGAGGACTTCGAATATCCGGTGCGGCACTACCAGCTGCAAGCCGGCGAGTGCCTGTGCCTGACCACCGACGGCATCAACGAAGCGATGAACGAGGCAGGGGACCTGTACGGCAATGCGCGGCTGGACCGCTTGTTGGCCGCGCTGCCCGCAAACACGCCGGGGGCGGTGGTGCGGGCGGTGCGTGACGACGTGCGGCTGCACGTGGGCCAGGCCGAACCCTCGGACGACCTGACCCTGCTGGTGTTGCGCTGGGACGGCGTGGCCTGATCAGCGCACGCGGATTTCGACCCGGCGGTTGCGTGGCTCGTCGACGCCGTCGGCGGTGGGCACCAGCAGTTCGCGCTTGCCGCGTCCCTGCACGGCGATGCGGTCCGCTTCTATTCCCACTTCCACCAGCATTTGCTTGACGGTGGCGGCGCGCCGCAGCGACAGCTCGTCGTTGTACGCCTGCTTGGCGACGGTGTCGGTATGGCCGATGACGATGATCTCGGGAGCGGGCCGGGCCGCCAGCTGCGCCTTGATGTCCGCCAGCCGCGCCGCCGATTCCGGCACCAGCGCATCGGTATCGGTGACGAAGTACAGCGTGAACACGGCGGCCCGCTGCGGCATGGCGGTCAGCGTGGAGGCATAGCGGCTGCCGATGTCGGCGCCGTTGCCGGTGCTGACGGTGGCGCCCTTGCTATCGATGGCGGCCGTCTGGTAGGGTTGGTCGAGCACCGTGTCGACACCGGCGGTGGTGATGACGACCGCGCTGGCCTTGCCGTCCTGGCTGGGCAGCAGGGTGATTTGTTCGGTCGGTGTGCGTTGCTGCGAGACGGCGGCCAACAGGCAGGCGATCCAGATCAGCATCCCCATGCTTTACTCTCCGTCCTTGACGTCGATGACGAATTCGGTGCCGCGCACGCCCAGGATGGAGGTGGGCGTCCGGAACTGCACCGCGCCCGGCGATTGCTTGGACAGCTTGCCGGAGATGACGCCGAGCGTGCCGCGCTTGACGGTGGCATTCAGCACGCCGTCGTGCGAGGTCGGATCGAAAGCGTATTTTTCAAGCCACACATTGCTGTTCGGGCCCACCGCCAGCAGGGTCTCGTCGCGCAGCGTGATGCCCACGCTGCCGTCCGCGCCGGTGACCACGCGATCGCTGGCCATCAGCGCGGCGCCGGGGGCGGCCGGGGTCTGTTTGCCTGCGCGCTCTATGGCGGCGATGCCCTTGGCGGTCTTGATCATGCCGGCCGGCTGCTCGGCGGCGCAGGAACCACCCATGGCGAGTACGGCGGCCGCCGTGACAATGGCGGCTTTTAAGTTACGCATGTTTCTTCTCCTGGGATAAGCATTCCGATAATATGCTCGAATGGACAGAAAAGAAACCGGTATTGCGCAGCTGTTGCGGTTTCCGGCGCGGCTGGATGCGGTCTCCGGCGCGATGTCGTTTGCCGCGATGGCGCTGAAGCAGGCTGGCCTCGGGCCGGGCGTGGTCGCGCGCGCGGAACTGATACTCGAGGAGCTGCTGCGCAACAGCATCCTGCACGGCCATGGCGGCGACAGCGCCCATTCGGTGTGGGTGGGCGTCGACGGCGCGCGGCTGGTGTACGAGGACGAGGCGCCGGCATTCAATCCTGTCACCCAGGGCCCGCCGCCGCCCGATCCCGCACTGCCCATCGAGGCGCAGGCCGTGGGCGGTGTCGGCCTGCTGCTGATACGCCAGCTGGGGAGCGCGGTGGCCTATCAGTATTCCGGGGGACGCAATCGTATCGAGATCGCCTTACAATAGAGGCTATCTTCAACCAACAGGATCATGCATGAGCGAGTTTTCCAGCGATATCTACACCGAGCCGTCCACCATCGACGTCAACACCCTGAACAACCTCGGCCCGCTGGCGCCGATGGCGGGCATCTGGAAGGGTGAGCGTGGCCTCGATATCAAGCCGAAGGCGGACGGTCCGCGCAAGCAGGCATACGTCGAGCGCATCGAGCTGTATCCGATCGATCCCGTCACCAACGGCCCGCAGCTGTTCTACGGCCTGCGCTACCTCATCATCATCAACAAGCCTGGCCAGGCCAAGACCTACCACGAGCAGGTCGGCTACTGGCTGTGGGAACCGGCCACCAGCACCGTGATCCAGACGCTGGGCATTCCGCGCGGGCAGATCGCCATGGCGTCCGCCGTGGTGGCGCCGGACGCGAAGGAGTTCGAACTGGTGGCGCGGCTGGAATCCGATACCTACGGCATCCGTTCCAATCCCTTCCTGGAGTACGGCTTCAAGACCGTCGAGTACCGCATCAAGGTCACCATCAACGACGACGGCAGCTGGGGCTATGAAGAGGACACGGTGATGATGATACGCGGCCAAGACGAGCCGTTCCACCACGTCGACCGCAACCTGCTGTTCAAGGTCGCCGAGCCGGTGGCCAATCCCATGGCGACCGGCGTTCCCGCCTAATCGGACAGCGCGTATCCGTCGCGGCCATTGCGTTTGGCCGCGTACAGCGCGCTGTCGGCGCGGGCCACCAGTTCGGCCGGCGTCTCGGCGTCGTGCTCCTGTAGCGCGATGCCGATGCTGGTGGTGATGCGCACCGTCCTGCCGGCGAGGTGGAATGGCCGGCGCATCGCATCGATGATCTTGGCCGCCAGGCGCTCGGCCTCGCCGTGGCCGTTCACCTGTTCCAGCACGATCACGAACTCGTCGCCCGCCAGCCGCGCCACGGTGTCCGAGGCGCGCACATTGCCCACCAGCCGCGAGGCGAATTCCTTCAGCACGACGTCGCCGGCGCCGTGACCCATGGTGTCGTTGATGATCTTGAAGTTGTCGACGTCCAGATAGGCCAGCGCCAGCGAGCGGCGATTGCGCTTGGCCCGCACCAGCGCCAGTTGCAGGATCTCCTCGAACATCAGGCGGTTGGCGATGCCGGTCAGCGTGTCGATGCGGGCCAGCTGCGTCAGGCGCTCCTCGATTTCCTTCATGCGCGTGGTGTCGTGGGTGAGCGTGTAGATGCCCACCACCGCGCCGTCGGCGCCAATCTCCGGCACCAGGGTCGTTTCGAGCGTGTGCAGGCTGCCGTCGATTTGCGCCTTCAGTTCGTAGGTGGCGTTCTCGCCGCTGTAGGCCTTCTCCAGGTGGGCCTCGGCATGCTCGTAGTGGTCGCGGCCTATGCCTTCGACCAGGTGGCGGCCTATCAGCTTGTCCGGCGCCACGCCGAACCACTGGAAGAAGGTGGCGTTGACGAACTGGAAGCGGCGCTTGTCGTCCAGGTAGGTGATCAGCACCGGCAGGTTGTCGGTCAACAGCTTCAGGCGCTTCTCGCTGGCCGCCTGGCGCAGCTCCGCGCTTTTGCGCTCGGTGATGTCGACCGCCATCATGTAGATGCCGGCGACGCTGCCGTCGGCGGCGATGTCCGGTATCAGGTCGCCCATCACCTGCTGCGGCTGGCCGTCCTTGCGGCCTTCGCGCTCGTAGTGAACGCGCTCGCCGCGCAGCGCCGCTTCGTAGTACGGAGCGATGGAACCGGCGAACTCCTTGCCCAGCACTTCGTCCATGGTCCGGCCTATCATCGCCTGCGGATCGAGGCCCAGCATGGTGCGGAAGTATTCGTTGGTGAAGTGGTAGCGGTTGTCCTGGTCGATATACGCCACCAGGGCGGGGATGCTGTCGGCGATCATGCGCAGGCGTTTCTCGCTGTCGGCGATCTTCTGTTCGTACAGCACGCGTTCGGTGATGTCGTGCAGGAAGGCGGTCGCGTAGTATGCGCCGCCGTGCCGCAAAGTGCTGATCGACAGTTCAACCGGGACTTCGTGGCCGTCGCGGTGCAGCGCCGTGATGCGTACGCGCGAGTTGGCCATCGGCCCGACGCGGCCGTTGGCGACATGCGCCATGCCGGCGATGTGCGCCGCGCGCTGGTCCGGCGGGATAATCAGGTCGGCGATGTCGCGGCCGATGGCTTCCTCGCGGCTCCAGCCGAAGGTGCGCTCGGCGGCGGCGTTCCATTTGGTGATGGTGCCGTTGTTCCGGCAGCTGACGAAGGCGTCCGGCGCCTGTTCGAGGATGTTGCTGATCAGGGATTCGCTTTCGCGGATGGCTTCCTGCGTCTGTTCGCGTTCCGCCATCAGCTCGTGGAAGGCGCCGCTCAATTCGCCGATTTCGTCGGCGCGCCGCCGTTGCAGCACGCCGATGCTGGCCTCACCGTTGCGGATGTCGTTGATGTTGTGGCGCAGCCGTCCCAGGGGCTTGAGCAGGGTCTGGATCGCCAGCCACGCCATCAGGCCGGCCAGGGCGGCGAAGGCGCCCGCCGCCAGCATGGCGTGGCGGCGCATCTCGATCATCGGCGCGAACGCCTCGTCGACCGGAAAGCGGGCGCCGATGATCCAGTTGGTCGTGGACAGGTGCTTGTACGAGTAGATGCCTTCGCTGCCGTCCTTGTTGGCGGCTTCGGTCCAGCCTTCGAACCCTTGCAGCGCCATTTCGGTGGCGCGGTTGTAGCCGGGGCGCGCGTTGATGTGCTCCAGCAGCCGCTTCGGATTGGGGTGGTGCAGCAGGATGCCCTGCGTGGTCATGATGAACATGTAGCCGGTCTTGCCCGGCTTCTGGGCCGCGATCTGCGCCAGGAAGTCGGAGTCGATCAGGTCGATGGTCCCGCCCAGCAGCATCACAGCCTTGCCTTGTGCGTCCAAGACCGGCTGGATGATCATGATGGCGGGGCGGCCGGACAAGATGCTCTTGAACGGCGGCGACACCACCGCGCGGCCGTTGGCCAGCACCTTGCGCAGGAAGGCGCGCGGACGCTCGTCCAGCGCCAGCACAGCCGCGCCTTCGCCTTCGGTGTGTATCAGCACGCCGTTCTGGTTGAAGATGTGCAGGTTGAGGAATTGCTTGCGTACCGCCGGATGCCGGGCCACGAAGGCGCCCATGCGCTGCGGGTCCTGGCCGGCGTCGGGTGGCACGGCGTCGGCCAGGCTGGCCAGCAGGGCTTTCTTCGCGGTGATCTGGGCGTCCACCTGGGCGGCGGCCGAGGAGAGCAGGGCGTACTGCTGGTTGCCGATGACGCCCTTCATGTCGCGCTCCGCCAGCACCAGCGCGACCCAGGTGACGATCACGGTCGCGATCAGCACCAGCATCACCACGACGGCGGTCATGCGGAACTTGAGGCTGCGCGGCAGCAGTGCTAAAACGGCCATGTTGCTCTGTTTTAAGTATATTGAAAGGAGTATTACATACCCGGCCCTGCAAGGCCAGCGGGTACAATGCCCGCTGCAACGAAGCCACACCGCGCCGGCCGGCGCTTTACACGGAACAGGGACTATGCTGCGGGCGATTTTGTGGGACAACGATGGCGTGCTGGTGGACACCGAACGCCTGTTTTACGAGGCGAACCGGGACCTGTTCCGGCCGCTGGGGCTGGAGTTGAGCGAACAGCACTTCTTCGACTGGTACCTGGCCGACAACTGCGGCGCGTGGCATCTGCTCGAACCCCGGCTCAGCGTCGCCGAGATCGACGCCTGGCGCGACGAGCGCAATCGCCAGTACGCGGCCACGCTGGCTTCCGAAAACATCCCCGCCATCGACGGCGTCGGCGAGGTGCTGGCCAGCCTGTCGCCGCGCCTGCGCATGGGCGTGGTGACCAGCTCCAATCGCGACCACTTCGAGATCATCCACGACCGCCTGGATCTGCTGCCGCATTTCGAGTTCGTGCTGACCTTCGACACCTACGCGCGCAGCAAGCCGGCGCCCGATCCCTACCTGCTGGGCCTTGAGCGGCTGGGCGTGCGCGCCGACGAATGCCTGGTGGTGGAGGACTCGCCGCGCGGCCTGCAAGCGGCGACGGCGGCCGGCATCCGCTGCATCGTGCTGCGCAATGAGCTCACGCGCGGCCATGACTTCCCCGGCGCCTGGCGCGTGGTCGACACCATGCCGCAGCTGCTGGCCGAGATCGAGCAGCTGATCGCGCCTTAGCGGGACGACGACGAGCGCCGCGTCGGCGGAGCCTCCAGCGCGGCGTAGTGTTCGCGCGGATCCGGCGCGCCGTGACGCGCGGACTTGATCGGCTTGACGCTGGCGCTCCTGCGACCACCGGCATCGCCCACCAGCTTGAACACGCCGACCGCGCCTTGCAGATGCGTCGCCTGGTCGCGCAGCGTGGCGGCGGCCGCCGATGCCTGTTCCACCAGCGCCGCGTTCTGCTGCGTGGTCTGGTCCATTTCGGCGATGGCGCCGTTGATGTGCTCAATACCGGACAGCTGCTCCTGGCTGGCGGCGGCGATGTCGCGCATGATGTCGGTGACGCGGCGCACGCTGGCGACGATCTCGGTCATCGTCACGCCGGCCTGGTCGACCAGTTTGGCGCCGGCGTCGACCTGGCCGACCGAGTCGCCGATCAGGCCCTTGATTTCGCGGGCCGCGGCGGCCGAGCGTTGCGCCAGGTTGCGCACCTCGTTGGCCACCACGGCGAAGCCGCGTCCCTGTTCGCCGGCGCGCGCCGCTTCCACGGCGGCGTTCAGCGCCAGGATGTTGGTCTGGAAGGCGATGCCGTCGATGACGGCGATGATGTCGACGATCTTGCGCGCCGAGGCGTTGATCGAGGCCATGGTGTCGACCACCTGCGCCACCACCGCGCCGCCCTGGCCTGCGACGTCGGAGGCCGATACCGCCAGCTGGTTGGCCTGTAGCGCGTTGGCGGCGTTCTGCTTGACGGTGGAGGTGAGCTCCTCCATCGACGACGCGGTCTCCTCCAGCGAGCCGGCCTGGCGCTCGGTGCGCTCGGACAGGTCCATGTTGCCGGCGGCGATTTCCGACGACGCGGTACCGATGGCCTCGGTCCCGCCGCGCACTTCCGAGACGATGCTGATCAGGCTGGCGTTCATGTCCTTCAGCGCGGCCGACAGCTGGCCGATCTCGTCGCGGGAGCGGATCTCGATGTTGGAGCTGAGGTCGCCGCCGGCCACGGTGCGCGCCACCCTCACCGCGTGGCGGATGGGGCCGACGATGCCGCGCGTGATGAACCACGCGGTGAACAGGCTGAGCGCGCCACCGGCCACGCCGAGCGCGATCATCAGCGTGCTGTAGAAGGAGGCGATCTGCTGCGCGTTGCCGGAGGCGTGCTCGACGCTGGTCGCGCGCAGGCCGGCCGAGCCCACCGCCACCACCACGGCGAGCATCAATGTTGTTAGTGAGAAGGCAATGGTCAGGCGCTGACCTATCTTGATGTCGGCTATCTTCATGTCTCGTTTTATTGTGATTGTGAGTACCGGTATTTGCTCCGGGGAACAGAAAGTGTATCAGCGAACGGTCGTGCGAATCTATAACTTTTAGCAATATTTCGCTGGCGTGCGACGACAGTGTTGCGCTTTGGGTAGCATGGTCCCAGCAAACAGAGTAAGGAGATGATCATGCCCAAAGGAGCGAGTCCCAAGCGCGAGCGCGAATACAAGGAGCTGGAGCACAAATTCGAGAAGGAAAGCCGCTATCCGGGCCGGGAGGAAGAGGTGGCTGCCCGCATCGTCAACAAGCAGCGGGCCGAGGCCGGGGAGACCAAGGAAGCGAAGTCCCAGGCGCCCCGTGGCGGCACCGGACACCGGCGCGCCAACACCACGCGCAGCGCCCGCCGCAACAAGCCGTCGTGACGCCGGCCGTTATCATATTTTTCACCTGTCGACCGCCAGACGATGTAAAATAGTAAGCAGTGTTGTCGCAATTGAAATGCAATATCAGCCTCTGGTAGGGCGGATGTTTGGAAGGGCTGGAGCCGTCGCGGTTCCGGCCCTTTTTGTTTTTACGGCTTGATCCAGGCCTGGCTGGCGCTCAGCACGGCGGTCAGGATCAGCAGCGCACCCATGACGCGGGCGGCCACCGTGGCGGCGGCCGGGTGCGCGGCAAACCACCCGCTGGCGCCGCTGGCGGCGTAGGCCAGCGCGCCGTAGACGCCCAGCTGCGTCAGCGCGGTGATGCCGCCCAACACGCCGGACTGGACCCACAGCGGCCCCTGGCCCGGCTTGAGGAACTGCGGAAAGATCGCCAGCATGAAGATGTAGGCCTTGGGGTTGAGCAGGCTGGTGGTCAGCGCGCGGCGGAAGATGACGGCGTCGGCCATCGCCTCGGCGCCCGGCGCCGGGTGGAAAATGCTGTCGCTGCGCAGCAGGCTGTAGCCCATCCACGCGATGTAGACCGCACCCGCCAGCAGCATGATCCTGAACAGCGGCGGCCAGCATTGCAGCACCACCGCCACGCCCAGCGCGCCCATGCACAGGTGGCAGAAGCCGCCGGCGATGATGCCGCCGACCGCCGCCATGCCCGAGCGGCGTCCGCCCAGCATCGAGCTGCCCATGACGAAGGCCATGTCCAGGCCGGGCAGGGCGATCACCCCGAAGACGACGACAAAATACAGCCACAGATTGGCGGTTTGACTCATGTGTTGCTCCCTGGTTGGTGTGTTGCGCCCAGCTTAGCGGTCAATCAGGACGGATTTGGCCCTATAAATCTGCTATCTTTGCGGCATGTACCATCCCACCACCCGCGTGTTGGCAGTCCTGGAGCTGCTGCAAACCCATGGCCGCATGAGCGGCGCCGAGATGGCGCGCCGGCTCGACGTCGACGGCCGCACCTTGCGCCGCTACATCGTCATGCTGGAACAGATCGGCATTCCGATCATGGCCGAGCGCGGCCGCTACGGCGGCTACGCGCTGATGCCGGGCTTTAAATTGCCGCCGATGATGTTCACCGACGACGAGGCGCTGGCGTTGTCGCTGGGCCTGTTGGCGGCGCGCGGGCTGGGGCTGGCGGAGGCGGCGCCGGCGGTAGCCAGCGCGCAGGCCAAGCTGGGGCGCATCATGCCGGACGGCCTGCGCCAGCGCGTGGACGCCATCGATGCGACGGTGCGGCTGGATCTGCGGTCCATCGCCCAGCCGGCGGCCGGGCCGCAGGACAACGCGGCACTGACGGCGCTCAGCCTGGCGGCCAAGTCGCGCCGGCGCGTGCATCTGCGCTACCGTTCCGGCGGCGTCGACAGCGAGCGCGACGTCGATACGTATGGCCTGGCGTACTACGGCGGCTACTGGTATGCGGTCGGTTATTGCCATCTGCGCGCCGACATCCGCACCTTCCGCCTCGACCGCGTGCTGCAGGTGGCGCCGGTCTTGCGCGGCTTCCAGTTGCCGGCCGGCTTCGATGCGCTGGAACATTTGCGGCTGTCGGTGGCCGCGCTGCCGCGCAAGTTTTCCGCCACGATCCTGCTGGAGACCGACCTGGCCACCGCGCGCCGCGCCTTCGTCGACACCATCGGCCTGTTCGAGCAGACCGCCGACGGCGTGCTGCTGCGCAACCAGTCCGACGACCTGGGCTGGCTGGCGCGCCAGCTGGCCGCCGCGCCGTTCGCCTTCACGGTGGTCGAGCCCGACGCGCTGCGCGAGGAGTTGCGCACGGTTGCCGCGCGCTTGTTGCAGGCGGCCGGGCTCCGCTAGAATGCCGCCACGCCAAATTTACTCTAAGGAATTATGTTTCTGATTCAACGAACTGTCGCGGCAGCAGCGCTCGCTTGCGGCTTGCTGGGCGCCGGCCTGGCCTGGGCCGGCAATTGCCCGGCGCATTATGTCGATGGCCGCCTGCCCGAAATCCGCAACGCCAAGATGAACGCCGCCACCACCGAGCTGTGCTTCGGCGTGTTCGGCGTCATGCATTCGGGGATCACCCGCACGCCGTTGTGGTCGGCCGAGCATTTGACCGCCGACAATATCGAGGCGGCCAAGACCTTGTCGCGCGAGAATTCCTTCCACACGGAATCGCAGTTGCCGGCCGGCGTGCGCGCCGAGCTGTCCGACTACGCCCGCAGCGGCTACGACCGCGGCCACATGGCGCCGAACGGCGACATGCCGGACCGCGAAACCCAGCACGAGAGCTTCACGCTGGCGAACATGGTGCCGCAGGACGCGGACAACAACCGCCACGTCTGGGCCGGCATCGAGGGCGCGGTGCGCAAGCTGGCGCAGAAGGAGGGCGACCTGTACGTGATCACCGGCCCGGCTTTCATCGGCGGCAACCTGCAGAAGGCGGGCAACGTGCTGGTGCCCACCCATTTGTACAAGCTGGTGTACAGCCCGCGCCAGCGCGCCGGCGCCGCCTTCTTTATCGAAAACCGCGCCGATGCGGAATATGAAACACTGAGCGTGGCGCAGCTGGAGGCGCGGGTGGGCATCAATCTGCTGCCGTCGCTGTCGGCCGAGCAAAAGGAGACGATGTTGCGTCTGCCCAAGGTCAAGCCACGTAAATCCCGGAGTCAATCATGAGCAAATTTGTACCCTACGCCAACGAATCGGACGTGTTGAACATCGGCCGGCTGTCGATAGAAAACCGGCTCGACCGCATCACCCTCAGCGGCGATGTCGACCTGACCGCCGACCAGGCCGGCCTGGCCGACGCCCGCGCGCTGCACCAATTGCTGGGCGAGGTGGTGGCGCGGCTGGAGGCGCAAAAGCTGCCGGCCAGGCTGCCGCCGCCGGCCACGCAGACGGTGGCCAACCCGTTCGACTGAACGGGGCCGGCTAGGACTGGTCCTGCTCCGGCAGGCTGATGCGGTTGCGGCCCATGTGCTTGGCGCGGTACAAGGCCGAGTCGGCCGTCGCCACCAGCTGGCTCGGGTCGCTGCCCGGCGCCGCCAGCGCCGTGGCCGCGCCTATGCTCACCGTCACCACGTGCCGGGAGCTGCCCAGGTTGGGCAGGTGCAGCTGTTCCACCCGGCAGCGGATGCGCTCGGCCACGATGGCCGCGCCTTTCAGCGACTGGTTGGGCAGGATCACGGCGAACTCCTCGCCGCCGTAGCGCGCCACCAGGTCGTTGGCGCGCATCTCGCTCGACACGGCGCACGCTATCCTTTGCAGGCATTCGTCGCCGCCCAGGTGGCCGTAGGCGTCGTTGTACTGCTTGAAATTGTCGACGTCGACCATCAACAGCGACAGCGGCTGCTCCTGGCGCAGCGCGCGCTGCCACTCGGCCAGCAGGGTGTCGTCGAAGCAGCGGCGGTTGGCCAGGCCGGTCAGGCCGTCGCGGGTGGCCAATTGCTCCAGCGCCACCTGGGCGCGCTTCTCGTCGGTGACGTCGCGCAGGGTTTCGGCCACCGCGACCAGCTTGCCCTCGGCGTCGAAGATGGGGCTGGCGTCGGCCGCCAGGTAGCGGCGGCGGCCCACGCGCGGCATGTCGCACCAGTTCTCGGCGCGCAGGCCGCTGTCGTTGTCGTTGCGACGCACGTGCTGGTTATACAAGGCCTGGGCATCGGCGTCGCGGCCGTGCATGACCAGGTCGGCCAGTGTCGGGCGCTGCTCGTGGTAAAAACTCTTCCAGTGGTCGCTGGTGCCCAGCACTTCCCAGGCGTCGACCCCGGTCAGCCGTTCGCAGGCGCGGTTCCAGATGATGACCTTGCCGTGGACATCGATGACGAAGGTCGGTATGACCAGCAGCTCCATCAGTTTCAGCGCGAAGCCGTGTTGCATGTCGGCTTGCGAGAATTCCATCATGTGCTGGATTTTTTGAGTGGACATTGGTGGTCCCCGTTAGACGAACGTTGATTGAATCGGGAAAGACATGGTCAGCGCGGTGCCGTGGCCGGGCTGGCTGGAGATGTCGAAGCGGCCGCCGGCTTCGGCCACGCGCTGGGCGATGCCGCGCAGGCCGCAGCCGCGCCGCGCCGGCGGATCGGGCAGGCCGATGCCGTTGTCGCGCACGGTCAGGCTCAGGCTGCCGGATACGCGGCACAGGCCGATGCAGACTTCGGAAGCTTGCGCGTGCCGGGCGATGTTGCTCAGCGATTCTTGCAGGATGCGGTAGACCGCCGCGTCCATGCGCTCGTCGGTCGGGATGTTGAACGCCTCGACTTCCGCTTCCAGCCGGCAGGGGATGCCGCTCAGGCGCGAAAACTGTTCGACCTGTTGCTGGACGGCGCCTTGCAAGCCGCTTTCCAGCTGTTCCGGGCGTAAATCGCGCACAATGGTGCGCAGGGAGCGGGTGGCTGCTTGCAGGCGCGCCTCCACCTGGGCCAGCGGCTGGGCCAGCGCTTCGTGCTGCTGCGCCAGCTTGGCGACGTCGAAGGTCATGGCCAGCAGATGCTGCCCCATGTCGTCGTGCAAGTCGCGGGCGATGCGGCGGCGTTCGGCATCGCGCAGCGATTGCTGGCTGGTGTTCAGGCGGCACACTTGCGCGCGGGTGTCGGCCAGCGCCTGGTCGGCCAGTTCGCGGCGGCTGCGTTCGCGGGCCAGCGCGGCGTCGGTCGCCGTGAGCGCCGCCCGTAGCCGGCGTTGGCGCCACAACATGAACAGTGCTATGCCGGCGAGCAGTACTGCGCCGGCGACGATGACATCGATTTCCAGGAGCGGTTGACCGTAGCGCATGATTTATCTTCCCCTTAGTAGCGTCCACCAGATCAACATTACGTCGTTGCCGTGCAGTAGTATTGCGCAATGTCAATTTCTCCCGGCATAGACCGGAAAGTGTGGCGTGGGATATAATTGAGGGTTGTCCTATCAGGAACTGCCGTGACTTACAGCATCAAAGAGATTTTTTACACGCTGCAAGGCGAGGGCGCCCATGCCGGGCGTCCCGCCGTGTTCTGCCGTTTTTCCGGTTGCAATTTGTGGACCGGACGTGAGAGCGATCGCGCCAGCGCCGTCTGCCAGTTCTGCGATACCGACTTTGTCGGCACCGACGGCGAAGGCGGCGGCAAGTTCACCACGCCGGAAGCGCTGGCCGCGACCATCGACGCGCTGTGGCCGGAAACTTACACCGCCAGCAAATACGTGGTGTTCACCGGCGGCGAACCGCTGTTGCAGCTGGACACGGCGCTGATCGATGCGATGCATGCGGTCGGCTTTACGATCGCGATCGAGACCAACGGCACGCTGCCGGTGCCGGACGGCGTGGACTGGATCTGCGTCAGCCCGAAGATGGGTTCCAAGCTGGTGGTGACCAAGGGCAGCGAGATCAAGGTGGTGATCCCCCAGACCGGCCAGGACCTGTCGGTCTACGAGCAATTGGACTTCGAGAATTTCTTCGTGCAGGCGATGGATGGCCCGCTGGCCGAGTTCAATATCAAACTGGCGATCGACACCTGCAAGCGCAATCCGAAATGGAAACTGAGCTTGCAAACCCATAAACTTTTACAGATACCCTAATCATGCTGACCATTACCCGCAAGCTGGAATTCGACGCCGGCCACCGCATCCCCGACCACAAGAGCCAGTGCCGCAACCTGCATGGTCACCGCTACACGCTGGAAATCACGTTGACCGGCAACATCATCACGGCCGAGGGTAATTCCGACAACGGCATGATCATGGACTTTTCCGACATCAAGGCGCTGGCCAAGGAACACCTGGTCGACGTCTGGGACCATTCCTTCATCGTCTACGAGAAGGATGCCGCGGTGCGCGATTTCCTCGCCACGCTGCCGGGCCACAAGACGGTGGTGATCGACCGCATTCCGACCGTGGAAAACCTGGCGCACGTGGCCTTCGAGATCCTGAAGGCGGCCTACAAGGACCGTTACGGCACCGGCCTGCACCTGCACAAGCTGGTGCTGCACGAAACCCCCAACTGCTGGGCAGAAATCACCGATGCCTGACGACGATTTTATGCGGCAGGCGCTCGAACAGGCCCAGCACGCGTGGGATCTGGGCGAGGTGCCGGTCGGCGCGGTCGTGGTCAAGGACGGCGTGGTGATCGCGCGCGGCTACAACCAGCCCATCGGCCGGCATGATCCGACCGCGCACGCGGAAATCGTCGCGCTGCGGGCGGCGGCCGAGGCGCTGGGCAACTACCGGCTGCCGGGCTGCGAGCTGTACGTGACGCTGGAGCCGTGCGTGATGTGCTCGGGCGCGATGATGCATGCGCGCCTGGCCAAGGTGGTGTACGGCGCCACCGACCCCAAGACCGGCGCCTGCGGCTCGGTGGTCAACCTGTTCGAGCAGGAGCAGCTCAATCACCACACCGCCATCGCCGGCGGCGTCATGGCCGACGAGTGCGGCGCGATGCTGAAATCTTTCTTTGCCGCCCGCCGCGCTGCGGCCGCCGCAGCCAGGCGCGGCACCCCGGAGTAGCGGCGGTTTTCCCCGGTGCGGTAAAAATGGTATGCTCAAACTACTGTTATCCGTACCGTCCTGGGAGAGACCGCCTTGGCTACCGCACAAGCAAACGGCATCACGATCGCTTACGAGGCCAGCGGCAATCCGCTGGACCCGGCGGTATTGCTGATCATGGGCCTGGGCATGCAGCTGATCTCCTGGCCGCAGGACCTGGTCGACGGCCTGGTGGAGCAGGGCTATTACGTGATCCGCCACGATAACCGCGACAGCGGCCTGTCCAGCAAGTTCGACCATCTCAAGCAACCCAATCTGATGCTGGCCTACCTGAAATCGCTGGTGGGCTGGAAGCAGGCGCCCGCCTACACGCTCAACGACATGGCCGACGACGCGCTCGGCCTGCTCGATGCGCTGGGCATCGCCGGCGCGCACCTGGTCGGCGCCTCGATGGGCGGGATGATCGCGCAGATTTTCGCCGCCCGCCATCCCGCGCGCACGCTGAGCCTGACGTCCATCATGTCCAGCAGCGGCCGGCGCGGCCTGCCCGGCCCGACGCCGGCCGCGCGCAACGCGCTGATGCGAACACCTGCCTCGCCGCACAACCGGCGCGACGTGGTCGACCGCATGGTGCAGGTGTATCGCATCATCGGCAGTCCCTCGTTCCCGACGCCGGAGCGCCAGCTGCGCGAGGGCATCGAGCGGGCGCTGGACCGCAGCGCCTGTCCGGCCGGCATGGCGCGGCAGATGGTGGCCGTGGTGGCGTCGGGCGACCGCACGCCGTTGCTGCGCAAGATACGCTGTCCCGCGATGGTGATCCATGGCGCGGCCGATCCGCTGGTGCCGCTGGCCTGCGGCGCCGACACTGCGGCCTCGATCGCCGATGCCAGGCTGCACGTGATCGAAGGCATGGGGCACGACCTTCCCCCGCAGTTGATCGAACGGCTGCTTGCCTTGCTTGAGCATCACCTGCGCGGTAATATATTGCCGGACCATCCTCCGCCGATGCCGCACCGGGCGGGCAGCGGCACCCATCAATGACAGGGGTATTTTGAGTACATCGACTTTCGGCATCGCGATTGCCGCCACGGGCGGTTACGCGCCCGACCATGCAGCACTGCAAAACGGCATCGAACGCCTGCGCCAGCAAGGCCATCTGGTCCACAATTATTACGACGACGATAAAAAATTCCAGCGCTTCGCCGGCACCGACGCCGGCCGCCTGGCGCAGCTGAACGCCGCCGCCGCCGATCCCGACGTGCAGGTGGTGATCGCCTTGCGCGGTTCCTACGGCATGAGCCGCCTGCTGCCGTCGATCGATTTTCATGCGATGGCGGACAGCGGCAAGCTGTTCGTCGGCTACAGCGATTTCACGGCGTTCCAGATGGCGTTGATGAAGCGGACCGGCCGCGTCAGCTTTGGCGGCCCGATGATGTGCGACGATTTCATCCGCGAGACGCCGGTCGATTACACGATGCGGCAGTTCTGGGATTGCCTGCGCGGTCCGGTGCATACGGTGCGCGGCGCGGTGGCGGAGGGCGGCTCGGACAATCCGCTGGTCGATGTCGGCGGCAAGCTGTGGGGCGGCAACCTGGCGATGATGGTCAGCCTGTTGGGCACGCCATATTTCGCGGCTGAGCCGGACGGCATCCTGTTCCTGGAGGATATCAGCGAGCATCCATACCGGGTCGAGCGCATGGTGTTGCAACTGCTGTACGCTGGCGCGCTGGACGGCCAGCGGGCGCTGGTGCTGGGCGATTTCTCGGGCTACAAGCTCAGCGCCTTCGACAACGGCTACGATTTCGAGACCATGCTGGCCTACCTGCGCGAGCGCCTGCCGATGCCGGTGCTGACCGGCCTGCCATTCGGGCACATCAAGGAACGCGCCACGCTGCCCTACGGCGGCATGGCGCATCTGGTATCGACCGAACGCGGCTTCGACCTGACGATCAGCGATTATCCGACGTTGGGGCGTTGACGGCGGCGGGCGGCGACGCCCACCAGGCCCAGGCCGGCCAGCAGCATGGCGTAGGTTTCCGGTTCAGGCACGGCCGTCACGGTCACGCTGACGTTGTCCAGGCGGACGAAGCTCGGATCGTTGCGGGCGCCGAATTTGAGTTCGGTCGCGGCGCCGGTCGCCGTCAGGCCGTCCAGCGTGACGTGGGTCCAGTTGCGCGCTTCGTTCTTGAAGGCGTAGACGCTGACGCCGTTGAAATCCGCTTCAAAAGTGGTGTTGCTGGTGGCGGTGTTGTACACATCGAAGCTCAAGCTATAGGTCCAGCCCGCCGAGGTGGCCAGGCTCTGGCTGATGTAGGCCGGCGAGCCGGTCGCGCCGCTGCGCCAGACAAAGGTATGGTTGGAGGTTACGGTATTGGAAATGACGTCCGACAGCGAAGGATTGCCCGACTTGGTCCAACCGGTGAAGTTACCGGTTTCAAAGTTGCCGTTGACAACCAGTTCGGTGGCGGCTTGTGCCGACAGGGTGCTTGCGGCCAGGATTGCGGCGATTGCTAATTTCTTCATTGGTGACATTCCATTGGGTAGTATTATTGCAAGAGAGTTGTCATAGTATTCTTATTGTTGACTGATTGTCCAATGGGAAATGTTTATGTGGCGAATTTTCCACGCCCCGGCGATTCGCCGGGCATGGCCAGCTAGTGGTAAAATGCCCGGTTAATCAAATCCATGCATTAAGGGCCTTATCCGTGCTATCTACAGCAAACATCACCATGCAATTCGGCGCCAAGCCGCTGTTCGAAAATATTTCCGTCAAATTCGGCGATGGCAACCGTTATGGCCTGATCGGCGCCAATGGTTGCGGCAAGTCCACCTTCATGAAAATCCTGGGCGGCGATCTGGAACCGTCGGGCGGCAACGTGATGCTGGATACGAACGAGCGCCTGGGCAAGCTGCGCCAGGACCAGTTCGCGTACGAGGAAATGCGCGTGCTGGACGTGGTGATGATGGGCCACACCGAGATGTGGGCCGCGATGCAGGAACGCGACGCGATCTACGCCAATCCCGAAGCCACCGACGACGACTACATGAAGGCCGCCGAACTGGAAGGCAAAGTCTCCGAATACGACGGCTACACCGCCGAGTCGCGCGCCGGTGAGCTGCTGCTGGGCGCCGGCGTCAGCATCGACCTGCACCAGGGGCCGATGAGCAATGTGTCGCCGGGCTGGAAGCTGCGCGTGCTGCTGGCGCAGGCGCTGTTCTCGAATCCGGACATCCTGCTGCTCGACGAACCGACCAACAACCTGGACATCAACACCATCCGCTGGCTGGAGGACGTGCTCAACGAGCGCAACTCCACCATGATCATCATTTCCCACGATCGCCACTTCCTGAACCAGGTCTGCACCCACGTGGCCGACATGGACTACGGCACGCTGAAGATCTATCCGGGCAACTACGACGAGTACATGTTCGCGTCGACCCAGGCCCGCAACCAGCAGCTGGCCAACAACGCCAAGGCCAAGGAAAAGGTCGCCGAGCTGCAGGACTTCGTGCGCCGCTTTGCCGCCAACAAGTCCAAGGCCCGCCAGGCGACCTCGCGCGCCAAGCAGATCGAGAAGATCAAGGTCGACGACATCAAACCGTCGTCGCGCGCCTATCCGTTCGTGCGCTTCGACGGCGAGAAGAAGCTGCACCGCCTGGCCGTCGAGGTGGATAGCATCTCCAAGAAATACGACCGCCAGCTGTTCAACAACTTCAGCATCATGGTCGAAGCGGGCGAGCGCATCGCCATCATCGGCGCCAACGGCGCGGGCAAGACCACTCTGCTGCGCTGCATCGGCGGCGACGACATCGCCGGCCTGCACGCCGACCACGGCATGGTCAAGTGGGCCGAGAACGCCAACGTCGGCTACATGCCGCAGGATCCGACCGAGGAGTTCGCGGCCGGCGAGACGCTGACCGACTGGATGGGCCACTGGACCAAGGAAGGCGACGACGACCAGGCCGTGCGCTCCATCCTGGGCCGCCTGCTGTTCGGCGGCGACGAGGTGAAGAAGTCGGTCAAGGTGCTGTCCGGCGGCGAGAAGGGCCGCATGATGTACGGCAAGCTGATGCTGGGCCGCCACAACGTGCTGCTGCTCGATGAACCGACCAACCACATGGACATGGAATCGATCGAGTCGCTCAACATCGCGCTGGAAAAATACGCCGGCACGCTGATCTTCGTTTCCCACGACCGCGAATTCGTGTCGTCGCTGGCGAACCGCATCATCGAGATCAAGGAAAACGAAGTGGTCGATTTCCGCGGCAACTACGAAGACTACCTGAGCAGCCAGGGCATCGACTAAGCGTCGGTCCGAGTCCGATAAAGAATCCCGCCGCAAGCGGGATTCTTTGCAATGTGCGATAGTTATTGCCTCACGTTTTACGTTCACTGAACACCATGCAAACCATAGAGATCAAATCCGTCGAGTACGAGCATCCCCAAGACGGAGCCAGCTGCACCGCCCACGCGTGGGCGCGCACGCCAGCCACGCCATCCCCCGAGCAACGCACCGCCCTCAAGGAGCGCATCAAGCGCCTGCTGAAGGAAAAGGAGGCGGTGCTCGTTTCCCACTACTACGTCGACGCCGACCTGCAAGACCTGGCCGAGGAAACCGGCGGCTGCGTCTCCGATTCGCTGGAGATGGCGCGCTTCGGGCGCGACCATCCGGCCAAGACGCTGGTGGTGGCCGGTGTGCGCTTCATGGGCGAGACCGCCAAGATCCTCAGCCCGGAAAAGCGCATCCTGATGCCGGACCTGGACGCGACCTGCTCGCTGGACCTGGGTTGCCCGGCCGATGAGTTCACCGCCTTCTGCGACGCCCATCCCGACCGCACGGTGGTGGTGTATGCCAACACCAGCGCCGCCGTCAAGGCGCGCGCGGACTGGATGGTGACCTCGTCGATCGGCCTGGACATCGTCAAGCACCTGCACGAGCAGGGCAAGAAGATCCTGTGGGCGCCGGACAAGCATCTGGGCTCCTACATCCAGAAGCAGACCGGCGCCGACATGCTGCTGTGGCAGGGCTCCTGCCTGGTGCATGACGAGTTCAAGGGCATCGAGCTCGATCTGCTGAAGGCCGAGTATCCGAACGCCAAGGTGCTGGTGCATCCCGAATCGCCGGCCAACGTGGTGGCGCTGGCGGACGTGGTCGGCTCGACCACGCAGATCATCAACGCCGCCGTGGAGTCGGACGCCGATACCTTCATCGTCGCCACCGACAACGGCATCCTGCACAAGATGCGCGCCGCCGCGCCGGGCAAGCGTTTCATCGAAGCGCCGACCGCCGGCAACAGCGCCAGCTGCAAGAGCTGCGCGCATTGCCCGTGGATGGCGATGAACGGCCTGCAGAACCTGGCCGACGTGCTGGAGAACATGGACGGCGCCAACGAGATCCATGTCGATCCGGCGATCGGCAAGCAGGCGGTGACGTCCATCAACCGCATGCTGGATTTCGCGGCCGCCAAGAAGGCCAAGGTCCAGCCCGGCGCTGACCTGGCGAAAGAAGCTAAACTGTTTTCGGGAATCGGTCCGGCATGAGTACCTTAGTCAACACCTTTGCGCCTTTCGACGACGCGCTGAAGTCGGCCTTCGAAGGCAACCTGCTGGCGGCCCTGCTGGAGGACGTGGGCAGCGGCGACCTGACCGGCCTGCTGGTGCCCGACGGCGGCCGCGCCACCGCGCGCGTGATCGTGCGCGAGGACGCGGTGCTGTGCGGCGCGCCCTGGTTCGAGGGCATCATGAACTGCATGCAGGCCGGCATCGAGATCGACTGGCAATACGCCGAGGGCGATCTGATGAAGGCCGACAGCCTGGTCTGCACCATCCAGGGTCCGGCGCGCGCGCTGCTGACGGCGGAACGCGCTGCGCTCAATTTCCTGCAACTGCTGTCGGGCGTGGCGAGCGCGACCCGCAAGTATGTCGATGTGATCGCCGGCACCCGCGCCGCCATCCTCGACACGCGCAAGACCATGCCCGGCCTGCGCCTGGCGCAGAAGTACGCGGTGCGCGTGGGCGGCGGACAGAACCAACGCCTGGCGCTGTACGACGGCATCCTGATCAAGGAAAACCATATCGCGGCGGCCGGCGGCATCACCGCCGCGGTGCTGGCGGCCAAGCGCCTGGAAAAGGGCGTGACCATCCAGGTCGAGGTGGAAAGCATCGCGGAGCTGGAGGAGGCCCTGGCGGCCGATGCCGCTTCCATCCTGCTGGATAACTTCAGCCTCGACATGATGCGCGAGGCGGTGCGGCTGAACGCCGGCCGCGCCTTGCTGGAGGCTTCCGGCGGCATCAACTTCGATACCGTGCGCGCCATCGCGGAAACCGGCGTGGACCGCATCTCCATCGGCAGCCTGACCAAGGATGTGCGCGCCACGGACTACTCCCTGCGCATCGTCGGCTAGGGCTGGCGCGAAAAATTCATCTAATTTAACAAGTATTATTTATTAAGAATGACTTAAATATAATATAATCGCTCCTGTTATTTTTTATACCACTAACTACAGGAGCGGATTAGATGAAATTGCAATTTTTGGCGGGTGTTGTGGCGTTGGGCCTGGCTGGCTTGGCGCATGCGGATGGTTTCGTCAACGGCAACTTCGAGGCCGGCACCACCGCCGGCTGGACGACCGGCGGCGGTGATCGCTCCTACACCAACAATGCCAGCATACTGCCTTCCCAATTCCTGCCAGGCGGCAGCCTGAACCAGGACAGCGGCACCCGTGGCGCCGTGATCGATGGCAGCTACGTCGATCCCAACCTGGGTGCGCTGCTGGGGACGACCGTGTACAGCGGCAAATATGCGTATCGCGCGGAAGATACAATGTCCGGCGGCCTGGCGACGGTCATCAGCCAGAAGGTCAGCAACTACACCGAAGCGAACATCTATTTCGCCTGGAAAGCTGTGTTGGAAAATGGCGGCCACGTGGAAGACGAATCGGCACTGATGATGCTGACTTTGACCGACGACACCACCGGTAAATTGCTGATCAATCGCAGCTACAACGCGGGTTACACCGGCGGCGGTGTGGATAGCCGTTTCGCCGTCCAGGGCGATCTGTTCTACACGCCTGCCTGGCAGGTGGAGAAATTGACCATCGACCAATCCTTGTCCGGCCATAGTTTCACGCTGTCGTTGCTGGCGGCCGACTGCGAGCCGACCGCACATACGGGCTATGCCTACCTGGACGGCTTCGGTTCGGTTTCTCCGCCGGTTCCCGAACCCACCACCTACGGCATGATGCTGGCCGGCCTGGGCCTGCTGGGCTACATGGCTCGCCGCAAGAAATCGGCTTAAGCTGGCGGGTGCCGCTGGCCGGTGCTAGGGGGCTATGCTCTTGCGCATTTTTGCCAGCGGCACCTTGATGTCGCCGGGCAGTGTAATGTCAAATCGTTCGACCACCGTAAAGCCGCATGCCAGGTACAGGGGCACGCCCGGCATGGTGGCGGCCAGTTCCAGCGTATGGAAACCGCCGGCCGCCGCCGCGTCGCTGCAATGGGTCAGCAACAAGCGGCCCAGGCCCTGGCGGGCCGCCGACGGATCGACGAAGAAGGCGCGGATGCGCGCCGCTTCCGTGGCCGGATCGAGCAGCGGGTCGGCGCCTTGCTTGGCGCGGTCGGCGCCGAACAGGGTGCTGCGCTTGCTCCAGCCGCCGCAGGCCACCAGTTCTCCGTGCTTTTCAATCAGAAAATAGGTCTGGTCCGCGACCAGTTGGCTATCCACGCCGAAGACATGGCGGGTGACGGCCTCGGCTTGCTCCTTGCTATAGAAGCCGTCGCTCAACTCGATCCCCGAGCGCGCGATCAGCGCCTCCATCGCGGGGATGTCGGCTGGCCGGGCGGCGCGCACGGTGATCATTGTTTGCGGCGGGAAGGTGTCAGGATGCTCGGCAGGGCTTTCGGCAGCGTCTCGGGATAGTCGCGGCTGAAGTGCAGGCCACGGCTTTCGTGACGCTGCAGGGCGCTGTTGACGATCAGGTTGGCCACGTCGACCAGGTTGCGCAATTCCAGCAGGTCGTGCGTGATGCGGAAGTTCTGGTAGTACTCGTCGATCTCTTCCTTCAACAGCGCGATGCGGTGCTGGGCGCGCTCCAGGCGCTTGGTGGTGCGGACGATGCCGACGTAGTTCCACATGAAGCGGCGCAGCTCGTCCCAGTTGTGGGCGATGACCACTTCCTCGTCGGCGTCGGTGACGCGGCTTTCGTCCCAGTCCGGAAGGTAGGGCACTTCGCCGGGGGCCTTGGCGGCGATGTCGGTGGCGCAGGCGCGGCCGATCACCACGCATTCGAGCAGCGAGTTGCTGGCCAGGCGGTTGGCGCCGTGCAGGCCGGTGCAGGCGGTCTCGCCCACGGCGTACAGGCCCGGCAGGTCGGTGCGTCCCTGCAGGTCGGTGACCACGCCGCCGCAGGTGTAGTGCGCGGCCGGCACGATGGGGATAGGCTGCTTGGTGATGTCGATGCCCAGCTCCAGGCAGCGCGCGTAGATGGTCGGGAAGTGCTCGATCAGGAACTCGGCCGGCTTGTGGCTGATGTCCAGGTGCACGTAGTCGAGGCCGCGTTTCTTGATCTCGAAGTCGATGGCGCGCGCCACCACGTCGCGCGGCGCCAGTTCGGCGCGCTCGTCGTGGGCCAGCATGAAGCGGGTGCCGGCGGCGGCGCCGGCCTCGGGCGGCAGCTTGAGCAGGCCGCCTTCGCCGCGGATGGCCTCGGTGATCAGGAAGGACTTGGCGTACGGGTGGTACAGGCAGGTCGGGTGGAACTGGATGAACTCCATGTTCGACACGCGGCAGCCGGCGCGCCAGGCCATGGCGATGCCGTCGCCGCTGGCGGTGTCGGGATTGGTGGTGTACAGGTAGACCTTGCCGGCGCCGCCGGTGGCCATCACGGTGTGCTCGGCGGCGAAGGTCAGCACCTGGCCGGTCTTCTCGTCCTGCACGTAGAGGCCGTAGCACTTGGGCTGGGCGTTGCCTTTTTTGACAGGGTGCAGCTTGTCGGAGGTGATCAGGTCGATCGCGCAATGGTGTTCGAACAGGCTGATGTTCGGGTGCGCGCGGACCTTTTCCTCCAGCGTCACCTGCACCGCGTGGCCGGTGGCGTCGGCCGCGTGGATGATGCGGCGCTGGCTATGGCCGCCTTCGCGCGTCAGGTGGAAGCCCAGCTCGGCCGTGTCGTCCTTGGTGAAGGGCACGCCTTGCTCGATCAGCCATTCGATCGCCTCGCGGCCGTGCTCGACGATGTAGCGCGTGGCGCCCTCGTCGCACAGGCCGCCGCCGGCGACCAGGGTGTCGTCGATGTGCTGGGTGTGGCTGTCGCCCGAATCGAGCACGGCGGCGATGCCGCCCTGGGCCCAGTTGCTGGCGCCGTCCTTCAGGGCACGCTTGGAAATGATCGCGACTGTGCGCGTTTCGGCCAGGTGGAGGGCGACCGACAGGCCGGCCAGTCCGCTGCCGACGATTGCAACATCAAATTTCATGATTACGTTTGAATGCGGTAAGGAACCATGACTATAGACCATTTGTCATGAACGCGTCATATCCGTCTGATTTTCCGCGATTTCGGGCCTGAACCGATCAGCCGATTGTGGCCGCTCAAGACGCAGCTGCCGGGTGTTGGCGATGATCGGAACTACACCGCCGTTTGGTGCCGGGGAGCGGATCGTGATCAGGATATTCCACCATTATGTGTCGAAGATGGGCTTCATGCTGTTGCTGCTGGAGCTGTTGACGGCGGCCGTGGCCAGCGCGCCCTTGTGGCTCAAGGGCCGGCATGGCGGCGCCGACCAGCTGTACCTGCCGGCGCTGGCGTTCGCGCTGGTGATGGTGCTGAGCATGGGCACGCTGGGCATGTACCAGCACAATCAGTCGCGCGAGGACATCAAGAACACCTTGCTGCGCATTCTGCCGTCGTTCGTGCTGGGCTTTTTCCTGATGAATTTGTTGTCGAGCATGATACCCGGCCTGCCGTTCGGGCGGGTCGGCAGCGTGGTGTTCGTGCTGGGCGGGGCGGCGGTGCTGCTGGCGCGGCTGGTCGTGTTCACATCGGCCCAGTCGAGCATGATGGAGCAGCGGCTGATCGTCATCGGCGACGGCGCCACCGCGCGCGAGTGCCTGGAGTTGGGCGCCAGCAGCGTCGGCTTTCATGCGTTCAAGGTGGTGGGCTTTGTGCCGGTGTCCGGCGAGGTGTCCTGCGTGCCGGCCACGATGCTGCTGCCCGCCGACCTGTCGCTGCTGTCGCTGGCTCGGCGCTACGCGGTCGATGAGATCGTCGTGTCGGTCGGCGACCGGCGCAATGGCGCGTTTCCCGTGCGGCAGCTGCTCGAATGCGCGCTCGGCGGCGTGCAGGTGACCGACGCCGCCACCTTCTTCGAGCGGGAGGCCTGCCAGATCCGCGTCGATTCGCTGCAGCCGAGCTACAGGAACTCCCGCTTGACCTTGAGGATTTCTATCATCTCCAGCATGCCGCGACTGGCCGCGTACACCGCGCCGGACCACGACCAGGCGCGCGGGTCGCCCTCGTCGCCGAACTCGGCCACCTTGGACAGGTCGACCGATCCCACCAGGTCGGCGATGTCTGCCGTGTTGGGATCGTGCGGCGCATAGGTGCCGACGCCGACACGGCCGGCCTCCGAGATGAAGATGCGCTCGACCGGCATGCGCAGGAAATCGCCGCTCAGTTCATGCTCCTGCCGTGCGCGGCAATGCGGACACAGTTCGCCCGTCACCTCGACGCCGTAGGTGTCGCGAAAACCCGAGCGCATGGTATGCGGCACCAGATGCAGCGGCGATTCGTGCACCGGGCAGCCGGCGATGCCGAACAGCGCGCCGGCGTCGGTGTAGCTGTATTCCTCGAGCCCGCGCTTGAGCCGTATCACCAGCGTGGACTTGCCGCCCGATGGCGGCCCCAGCAGCAACAGCAGGCGCCGGCCGACTTCCGATCCGGCGGCGGCCGCCTTGAAATAGTCGGCCACCCGCGCCAGCGCATCGTCGATACCGAACAGCTCGTCGGCGAACAGCTTGCAGCGCAGCTTGCCGTTTTCATCCTGCTGGCCGCTCCAGCCGAGCATGTCCCAGATGTACTGATGCGAACTGCGCACGAACTGGCAGGGCGCCACCGGCAACACCTGCTCCATGAATTGCGCGAAGCTGCCGCTCCAATGTCCCGCCCGGTGCTGGCGGGTGAAGGCTTGCAATTGTTCCCGATATTGTTCGCGTTGATCCATCGTCGCATCCCCTCCTGTGCGGTCAGCCCATTGAGTATCCGCGCCAGGGCGGGCAGGCCGTATGACCTGCGTCAAAAGGGTTCGGGGATCTTTATGGTCGAAAACTAGTCGGCGCGGTCCCACGGCGGGACGCCGGCAAACTGCTCGACCAGGAAATCGATCATCACCCGCACCTTGGCGCTCAGGTGGCGCCGGCTGGGGTAGACGGCCAGCACGTCGATGTCCGGCATGTGATACTCGGGCAGCACCCGTACCAGCGTGCCGGCGCGCAGGTCGGCGCCCACCAGGAAGCTGGGCTGCCAGATCACGCCCAGCCCGCCCAAGGCCGCGGCGCGGGCGGTGTCGCCATTGTTGGTATGCATGACGCACTGCACCTTGACCGCGTGCGGCTGCTCCCTGGCATCGAGAATCTGCCATTCGTCGGCCGTGGCCGCGTAGCTGTAGCCGATGCAGCTGTGCTGCAGCAGCTCGGCGGGATGCAGCGGCATGCCACGCTGCTGGATGTAGGCCGGCGACGCGCACAGGATGTTGTGCGACGTGGCCAGCTTGCGCGCCACGTTCGATGCCGAACCGGAGCGCGAAATACGGATCGCCATGTCGTAGCCTTCCTCGACGATGTCGACCACGCGGTCGATCAGCGCCACATCCAGCTGCACGTCGGGATATTTCTGCATGAACCGGGCCCACAGCGGCGCCAGGTGCAGCACGCCGAAGCTGAGCGGGGCGTTGATGCGCAGCACGCCATGCGGCTGCATGGTGGCGGACGAAGCGATCGCTTCCGCCTCCGCCACGTCCTCGAGGATGGACTTGGCGCGTTCGAACAGCGCTTCGCCGCTGGAGGTGAGCGACATCTTGCGCGAGCTGCGGTTCAGCAGCCGGGTTTGCAGATGGGCTTCGAGGTCGCTGATGTAGCGGGTCACGTTGGCCGGCGAGGTGTCGAGCGCCTCGGCGGCGCGGGCAAAGCCTTCCCTGCGCACCACTTCCACAAACACTTCCAGCGCCCGCAACCTGTCCATACGCCCGTCCTTTGATGTCTTGTCTAATAAAAAAGCCGCAGCACCTGGAGGGTGTCGCGGCTCGGTGGCGAAGCGGGCAGGGCGCTTAGCGCGGAAGGTAGTTCACGTTGGCGGCTTCCTTGATCACACGGCTGGCGCTGATGGCCGGGTTCGCGCCGCCACTTTGCATGGCTGCGGTGTTGCCGTGATACATGCCGACCAGTCCTTCCGCAGCCTGGGCGTCGCCGGCGTTGGCGGCGCGCTCGAACAGCTGCATCGCTTCGTGGCGCTTGGCCGGGTTGGCCAGGTAGCGCAACGCCAATTCGCGCTGGGCCACCGGCGAGCCTTGATCGGCCCACTCTTGCAGGCGGCGTTCGGCGGCGGTCTGGCCCATGGGCCCCATCTGCAAGGCGGCGGCTTCAATCACGGTCGGCGACGGGATCGCGTCTTCTTGCGCCTGGCAGGCGATCAATGCGCCCACCAGCACCAACACCGACGATACCAGCACACCCGACTTGTTGAATAATTCCATATTTTAGTTACCCTTGGTTAAAGCCATACCGTTGTCGGTGAGGAAAGCCTTCCTGCTGATCTATCCAAGGCTAAAAAAACCGATGCCGTCTGCCCCGGCACTTCAAGTTCGATGCGCAAGCTGCCGCCGCCTCGACGCAATGCACCATTATACTTGCGCCGAGACAAATTATCAATTGCGCAAGATGCCGAATTGCAATAGTTTTGGCTTTCCATTCTACAAAACGACGGAAAAACGTGGCGCACGCCAGCTTTTGTCTTGCTAGCTGCCATTGCTTATCAATTCGGAAGGGATCTTATCACGAAGCTTTTCAGGCTCCGGTTTGCAAGGCGATAATCAGGGTAACAATTGTAACCATTCGTTAAGTGGCGTGAAAAAGCGCGGCGCGGCCCGCTTGGTTGCACTGCAGCATAAGCCGCAATTCATAATTACTGAACGATACACTGGCGCTTTGTTGAGTGCAATGCCAGTAGTGTTGTTATTTGTTGATTTCGGGGAAAGTTGATGCGAGGCCGCGCCGGCCGTCGGCTGACTCAGGCTTGGCCCGATGGCCCGCTTTGCGGCGCGCTGCGTTGCAACCAGGCGTCGGCGGACTGCAATACCAGTCGGTATTCGGACTCGAGCGCGGTGAACAGGGAAGGAACTTGATCCAGATGACGTTCGGCGATCGCCTGCTCCAGCTTGAGCGAGGCGCTCACCAGGCGCTTGGCGCCCAGCGTGCCGATCGAACCGCGCAGGCTGTGCAGGGTCTTGCCGGCATCGGTGTAGCGCTCCTCGCGCAGCGCTTCGGCGGCCTGCTGCATGGGCGCCATGCCGGGCGCGCAGGCGTCGCGGACGATCTTCGAGACTACGGCCAGCGCCTTGTCGTCGTTGCCCATGTACTTGAGCAAGGTGTCGACCGAAAAGATCTGTTCCTCGGATACCGGCGGTGTGGCATCAGACATGCAGCGCTCCGTGAGTAGTGAATTTACCTGCCATCATACTCTGTCCCGATGACGGAAGCCGGCCGTTACTGTTGCCCGTCGTGGAACTGTTGCGTCAGCGTCTGCAAAGGCGCGGTTGACGCCAGGGGTGCCGCCACACCGGCCGGCGGCGCCACGCGGACCGGCTTGCTGCCGGTCTGGCTCGAATGCAGCACGTTGGCGGTCGCTTCCGGCGCGGCGTTCCACACCGGGTTGTCCAGCCCCTCGAACACGCGCTTGAGCTGGTGGCCCCAGGTGTTGCGTATCATCTGGAAATACTGGTTGCGCTCGTCGATGGTGACGAAGTGCGTCACCGCCAGCCTGTCGCTCTCGTACACCAGCAGATCCAGCGGCAGGCCGACCGACACGTTGGAGCGCAGCGTCGAGTCCATGGAAATCAGCGCGCACTTGGCGGCATCGTCCAGGCCGGTGGCCGGGGTCACCACGCGGTCGATGATGGGCTTGCCGTACTTGGCTTCGCCGATCTGGAAATAGGTGTTTTCGTCGTGGGATTCGATGAAATTGCCGGCCGAATAGATCTGGAACAAGCGGCAGCGCTCGCCCTTGATCTGGCCGCCGAAGATGATGCTGACATTGAACTCGATGCCGAATTCGGCCAGCGCCTTGGCTTCCCGTTCATGCACCTGCCGCACGGCGTCGCCCAGCAGGCGGGCGGCCTCGTGCATGCTGGTGGCGTTCCAGATGCTGTGGCCGTCGGTGTTTTGCTGCTCGGCCACCAGCTGGCGTATCGATTGCGAGATCGACAGATTGCCGGCGGTCATCAGCACCATCATGCGGTCGCCGGGGATTTCAAACACGCTCATCTTGCGGAACGTGCCGACCTGGTCCACGCCGGCGTTGGTACGCGAATCGGAAAGAAACACCAGCCCGGCATCCAGGCGCATGCCCACACAGTAAGTCATCGTTGCAAGTTATTGATTAGAATAATTATTATTGTACACCCCCGCCGGGCTACTCATTGACCACTCATTGCGGCACGATCTGCACATCCACGCTCATCGACTCGGTGCCGCCGCCGCGCCGCACGCCGCGCACCGGCGCCGCCGCGTCGTAGTCGCGTCCGATGGCCAGGCGGCAATAGGCGTCGGTCATCAGCCGGGCGTGGGTCACGTCGATGCTGACCCAGCCGGTGTAGTCCTTGTCCTCGGCCCAGGCGTCCACCCAGGCATGGCTGGCCGCATGGTCGCTGGTTTCCGGGTCGATATAGCCCGACACGTAGCGCGCCGGGATGCCATGCGCATGGCAGCAGGCCAGGAACAGGTGCGCGTGGTCCTGGCACACGCCCTGGCCCAGGGCGAGCGCGTCGCTGGCCGTGGTGGTGACCGCGGTCGCACCGCTTTGATACCGGACCGCACCAAAGATGTGCTCGGCCAGGCGTATCAAGTCCTTGGTCTGCGCCTTGCCGTCCGGCAGGCAGGACGCGGCCAGCTCCAGGATGCCGGGCGTGGGCTCGGTCAGGCGTGTCGACACCGTGTAGATCAGCGGCGACAGGCTGTCGCCGTTGGGGATGCGGCCCTGTTTCGGGCTGGTGGTTTCCACCACGCCGCCCGCCACGATGGTCAGCCCCTGGTGCGGCACGTCCATGGTCATCATGTGCGACAGGTTGCCGTAGGCATCCGTGTAGGCGTGCACATGGCCCGGCATCGCGATATTCCACGACAGCACGTGCTGCTGCGCCTCCGCGCGCGGGGTCAGGTGCAGCTGCTGGATGGTGTAGGCCAGCGGCGTGGTGTAGGTGTAGCGCGTTTCATGACGTATCGTCAGTTGCATGGGTTGCCTCGTTTCAAGCCGCCAGCGGCACCAGGAAATCGCGGCTGACGCGGTTGCCCAGTTGGTAGATGTCGGCCAGGAAGCCGGTCAGGGTGTCGTGCAGGCCGGTCGCCAGGATGTCGTCGATCTTGCCGAATTGCAGTTCCGCGTGCAGCTTGCCGGCGAAGCGCTCCGTGTCGGCGGACACGTCGTTGCGCACCTCGCGCAGGTTCTGGACCACTTCGTCCATGCAGGCCAGCAGCGAGCGCGGCATGTCGCCGCGCAACATCAGCAGCTCGGCGATGCGCGCCGGCGTGATGACGTCGCGGTACACCTTGCGGTAGATCTCGAAGCCCGAGACCGAACGCAACAGCGCGCCCCAGTAGTAGAAATCGCGCTGGGTCATGGTCTCGCCGGTGCTTTCCGCGCCGCCGCCGTGGAACTTGACGTCGAGGATGCGCGCCGTGTTGTCGGCCCGCTCCAGGAAGGTGCCCAGGCGAATGAAATGCACGGCCTCGTCGCGCAGCATGGTACCCACGGTCACCCCGCGCGACAGGTGCGAGCGGAACTTGACCCATTCGAAGAACTTGCTGGGATCGTTTTCCAGCAGGTCGCTGTCCAGGCGCTTCTGCATGTCCAGCCAGGTCTGGTTCTGGATTTCCCACACCTCCGTGGTCAGCGTGCCGCGCACGGCGCGGGCGTTTTCGCGCGCCTCGGTCAGGCAGGCCACGATGGAGGAGGGGTTGTCCGGATCGCGCACCATGAAGTCGATGACGGCGCGCGCCTCCAGCGAGTCATACTTGCGGTCGAACGCGGACTGCAGCTCGGAGATGCCGAGCATGGCGCGCCAGCCCTGGGCGTTTTCCTCGTCGGACTGGGGCAGCATCGACGTCTGCACATTGACGTCGAGCATGCGGGCGGTGTTTTCGGCGCGCTCGGTGTAGCGCGCCATCCAGAACAGGTGATCGGCGGTGCGGCTTAACATGGTGTCTCCTTAACGTTCCAGTATCCAGGTGTCCTTGGTGCCGCCGCCCTGCGACGAGTTCACCACCAGCGAGCCTTCCTGCAGGGCCACGCGGGTCAGCCCGCCGGGCACCATGGAAATGGTCTTGCCCGACAGTACGAATGGACGCAAATCGATGTGGCGCGGCGCGATGCCGTTTTCCACGTAGGTGGGGCAGGCCGACAGCGCCAGCGTCGGCTGGGCGATGTAGCCGTCCGGCTTGGCGATCAGGCGCTGGCGGAAGTCCTCGATCTGCTGTTTGGTCGAGGCCGGCCCGACCAGCATGCCGTAGCCGCCGGCGCCATGCACCTCCTTGACCACCAGCTCGGGCAGGTTGGCCAGCGTGTACGCCAGGTCTTCCTTCTTGCGGCACTGGTAGGTCGGCACGTTGTTGAGCACCGGTTCCTCCGACAGGTAGAACTTGATCATGTCGGGAACAAAAGGATAGATCGATTTGTCGTCCGCCACGCCGGTGCCGATGGCGTTGGCCAGCGTGACCCGTCCCGCGCGGTAGACCGACAGCAGGCCCGGCACGCCGAGCGAGGAGTCCGGACGGAACGCCAGCGGATCGAGGAAATCGTCGTCGAGGCGGCGGTAGATCACGTCCACGCGCTTGGGGCCGCGCGTGGTACGCATGAAGACGGTGTTGTCGCTGACAAACAAATCCTTGCCCTCGACCAGTTCCACGCCCATCTGCTGGGCCAGGAAGGCGTGTTCGAAGTAGGCCGAGTTGTACATGCCGGGCGTCATCACCACCACGGTGGGATCGTTGATGCCCATCGGCGCGACGGAGCGCAGGTTGTCGAGCAGCAAGTCGGGATAGTGGTCGACCGGCGCGATCTTGTTGCGGGCGAACAGTTCGGGGAACAGCCGCATCATCATCTTGCGGTCTTCCAGCATGTAGGACACGCCGGACGGCACCCGCAGGTTATCCTCCAGCACGTAGAACTCGCCCTGGCCGGCGCGCACGATGTCGACCCCGGCGATGTGGGCGTAGATGTCCGACGCCACCTTGATGCCCTGCATCTCCGGCCGGTACTGCGCGTTTTTGTAGATCTGCTCGGCCGGGATGATGCCGGCCTTGATGATGTTCTGGTCATGATAAATATCATGGATGAACATATTGAGCGCCTGCACCCGCTGCACCAGCCCCGTCTGCAGCTGCTTCCACTCGCCCGCCGGGATGATGCGCGGGATGGTATCGAAGGGAATCAGCCGCTCGGTGCCGGCGTCGTCGCCATAGACGGCGAAGGTGATGCCGACCCGGCGGAAGGTCAGGTCGGCCTCGGCGCGCTTGCGCTCGATGGTTTCCGACGACTGGCGCTGCAGCCAGCCGCAGAACTCGCGGTAGTGTTCACGTACCTCGGCGCTGGCATGATGGGCCAGCCCGTCGGCGGTCATTTCGTTGAAGAATTTAGCCATATCGAACATTCCCTGATGAGTACGTTTATGATCTATCAAGAAACGTGCCAGAGAAAATGCCCGGTTTTGGTGCGGCTAGTCCTTCAGCGCCTGCTGGCGCAGTTGCTCGATCTGGCCGCTCTCGCGCATTTTCCTGATGACGGCGGACAGGCGCAGGGCCAGCTTTTCATGTCTTTTGTTCAGGTAGGCATAGATCGGCATGTGTTCCAGCACGCCCGCCTGACGGATGCCCGCATGCGCGAATTCAGGGCTGGCCAGCATGGGATCGACGACCTCGGCGGTGTCGACGTAGAGATCGCTGCGCCCGACCACCAGTTTGCGCAAGCCCAGCTGCGCGTTCAGCACGCCGCTGAAGCTGCCTGGCGGCAGCACCGCCGCCAGCCGCTGTTGGATCACCGGGTAGCCGAAACGGAAATCCACCCGATAGTTGGTGCCGCGCAAGGATTCCCAGCCGTTGCTCAGGTGAATGTCGGGATTCCGGGTATAGGCCGCGCTGCTTGCCGACAAGGGCGCCTCCGGCACGCGCATCAGCGCCGTCTGCATTGCGCCGTAGTCATAGCCGCGCGCCAGCTCGCCATCGACGTTGCCGGCGACCGCTTCGGCGCTGGCCCGGGCCGCGGGCAAGCTGCGTATTTCCACCGCCACACCCAGTTGCTGGAAGGCCTCGGTGTAGATCAGCCTGAGCCAGCGTCCGGCAAAGCTGTTCTGCTGCTCCAGCATGGTGGCCATGACGATGGGCTTGGCCTCGTCGCTGGCGCGGGTTGGGCTGGCGGCCAGGCCCAGCAAAAATATCAGGGCGAGGACAGGCCTGTGCCGCATAAACGTTCCAAATTGTTGTCAAACGATGCTGCCAGTATAACAACAACTTACTTGGCCAGGTCGATTTGCCAGAAACCGCTGGAGGTGATGGTCTTGCGGGCCGCCATCGCCGGCGGCAGCGTCACCTCCAGCGCCGCCATGCGCGCCGGGTCGACCATCACCGTGGGCGTCTCCTGGCGCAGGATGGGCAGCACGTCCGGCTTGGTGTGGCGCTGCAGGATCTTGGCCGCCTGGGTGCCGGCCAGCCGCCCGACCTGGGTGAAATCCGCGCCCACGTACAGCGCCGCGCCGGGCACCCGCACCATCGCCAGCGTCACCACCGGCACCTTGTTCTCGATGCCGAAATCGCCCAGGTCGATGGCCGCCTCGTAGCGGTGCAGGCCGTAGTAGGTGTCCAGCGGCACGGCGAACATCTGCACGCCGCGGCCGGCGCCGTACAATTCCTTCAACGACGGCGCGATGTGGTCGGTCTTGTTGACCAGCCTGGAACTCACGTCCAGGCCCAGCGGCTTGCCGCTGCGGGTCGCCGCCGCCACGTTGGCCACGCCGTTCTCGTCGTCGGTGTAGACCATGCCGATCCGGCGCACGTTCGGGAACACGTCCTGGACCAGCTTGAGCGAGTCGGCCATGTCGGTGTACAGCGTCGAGCCGGTCGCGCCTTCGCCGCCGTCGACCAGCGACGCGCAGCCGGCATCCTCGGGATTGGCGATCGCCGTGAAGACCAGCGGGATATGGGCGTCGGCCAGCATGCCGCGCGCGTACTTGGTGGCCGGCGTGCCGATGGTCAGCACCAGGTCGGGCTTGGCCTCGACGATGCGGCCGGCCTCCTGGCGGATGCGCAGGAGCACGCCCAGCCGGCTCCAGAACCCGCCTTTTTCGATGTCGAAATCGATCGCCACCTTGTGGATGCTCAGGTTCTTGCCGGCCACCAGGCCGCTCGCCTGTAGCGAGTTGAGGAAGCCGTTGTAGGCTTCCTGGTAGGGTTCGATATCCGTCACCTGCAGCACCTCCACCTTGAAGACGCGGGTGTCGTCCATGGTTTCGGGTGGCAGGGGTTCGAAGGCGAGGGTGGGGCCGGCGCACAGCGCCAGCGCGAGCAGGGAAACGGCGAGGGATTTTTGCATGGTCGGTCTAATTGCTGTTGGTGCAACAATTAGACCAGAGATGCCCACAAGGCATGCCTGCTATCGCATGCCTTGACGAGCCAATCTGCGCGTTCTGTGGGCCAGCCGCTACAGCGTGCCGCTGCTGCTGCCGGAAGTGCTACGGCTGGCGCTGCCGGGTTGGTCGCTTTGCAGGCTGCCGGTGCTGCTGCCCATCACACTGCCGCTGGCGGTGCGGGCGCCCGGCACGTTCTGCTGGGTGCCGTAGAAGTTGTGGATCTGCGTGCTGAACTCGGTGCTGGCCATGTCCGGCCAGTTGTCCTTGTTGAAGCCGGGGGCGTTTTTCAGGTGCTCCTTGGATACATCGAGCAGGAAGCGCTTGTTGGCGGTGTCCAGTTGCAGCGCCTGCCAGGGGACGGCGAACAGCTTGTCGCCCATGCCCAGCCAACCGCCGAACGACAGCACGGCATAGGCCACTTGGCCCTGGCGCATGTCCAGCATGATTTCCTTGATGTCGCCCAGGTCTTCGTCCTGGCGGTTGTAGACGTCTTCGCCGATCAGCGTGTCGGCGCCCATCAGGCGGGGGGCGGGGCCGTCGGTGGTATCGCTGTAAATGCCATAGGTGTCACGGTCTAGGTAGCTCATGGTGGTCTCCAGATAGTTGGCGCGGTCCCGCGTTAAAGAACGAGGTGACAACACTCATCATGCTTGGAGCGTGACCATGCAGGTATAGGTGCGCGCGCAGTGTGGATGTAGGACGGGGATGAGTTCCCGGGGAACCAAGTCAGACGGCCACGTGCGCCTCGGACACCACCTGGTTGCGGCCGTTGCGCTTGGCCCGGTACAGCGCGCTGTCGCAGCGTTCGATCCATCCGTCATGACTGATGTCGGCGGCGTCGAACAGCGCGATGCCGGCGCTGACCGTGAAATGGAAGGCGCCTTGTTCGCTCTCCACCGGCACCGCCGCCACCCGGGTGCGCAGGCGCTCGGCGAACTGATAGGCGCCCTCGGCATCGGCCTGCGGCAGCAGAATGACGAACTCTTCGCCGCCGTAGCGGCAGGCGCAGTCGATCTCGCGCGACAACGCGCGGATCTCGGACGCCAGGATGCGGATCGCCTCGTCGCCGACCGGGTGGCCGTGGCGGTCGTTGATCTGCTTGAAATGGTCGATGTCGATCATCACCAGCGCCGCCTGCAGGCCCAGCCGTTGCGAGCGCTGCCACTCGGCGGCGATGCGCTCGTCGGCCACGCGGCGGTTGTGCAGGCCGGTCAGGCTGTCGGTGCCGGCCAGCATGTACAGCCGCTGGTTGGCGTGGCGCAGGTCGGTGACCAGCTGGTTGGTCAGCGTCTGCCAGTGGATGAACATGTGGTAGCCGAACGCCGCGATGAACACGACGATCAGCGCGAACACCCAGTAGAACGCCCAGGTCGTGTCCCGGGCCACCTCCAGCGCCCGCGCCAGCGCCGCCGGGATGCCGGCCGCCTGCGCGTGCAACAGGTTGTCGGCCAGCTGCAGCGTCACGAAACCATAGACCAGCACGCCGACCGTCACGCAACCGAGCAGGCGCAGCACCGAGCCGCGCGGATCGGCCGCGGCGTCGACCAGCAATTGCGGCCTGGCTTGCTGCCAGCGCTCCAGGTGCGGCCACAGCAGGGCCATCGCCGGCGCGCACAGGAACACGCTTTGCAGGAAGGCGCCCAGCCACCAGCCCTGCCAGATCGGCAGCAGGGCGGTCGAATCGATGCGGTTGGTATAGCACCAGACCAGCGCGCCGCTGGAGCTGAAAATGGCGCTCACGAACGACAACTGCACATAAAACAGCATCGCGCTCACGCTGCTCAAATTCCGGCTGATGGCGATGGCCCGATAGCCCAGCCCCATGACCGCGAAGCCGAGCGGATTGGCGGCGCTGAACAGCAGCGCCCAGGACAGCGGCATGCCGCCGTAGAGGGCAAGCGTGAGGGTGGCCAGGTAGGCGGGAATGGCGCCCCACCACCAGCCGCAGGTCAGCGTCCACACCAGGCAGATCACCAGCGGCGGATAGACGGTGATGTACAGCTCCAGCCCGCCCAGGTGGACCGGCAGGCCGGACCACTTGAAGATCACCGAGATCAGCCCCAGCCCGATGCTGGCGGCCAGCGACAACAGCCACAATGCCGACATCGACAGCTGTTCGCGCCGGCTGCCGTCACGCAGCAGCCGGCGTATGGACACGGCGCGCGCCATCTGTGGGAGTTCCGCGAAGGGCAGGCTATTTCTCATGGAGTAATCCTAGTTGCATACAAGGATTGTACGCGAGCCCATGTTGTTTTGGCATGCCTCCTTGCGGCGGGTGGCTGGCGTCGCCAATTTTCCGCTGTGTCAGCGGCGCGGCGCCAGTCCGGCCAGCGCGGCCGGGAGGGGCGCGCCGCGCATCAAGCCCGCCAGCAGGCTGGCGCTGCCGCAGGCGAAGGTGAATCCGAGCGGCCCGTGGCCAACGTTCAGCCACAGGTTGCGGTGGCGGGTGGCGCCGATGATGGGCGCGCCGCCGGGCGTTACCGGACGCAAGCCGGCCCAGGCCTCGGCCTGTCCGTAGTCTGCCGCGCCGGGCATGGCTTCCCGGGCCAGCCGCACCAGGCTTTGTATGCGGCGCGGATCGATGCGCCGGTCCGCGCCCACCATGTCCACCATCGCCGCCACGCGCAGCTGCGGGCCGATGCGCGCGTACAGCACCTTGCGTTCAAAGTCCGTCACGCTGATTTGCGGCGCGTTGTCGGCGGCGCGGATCGGTGCGGACAGGCTGTAGCCCTTGAGCGGATACAGCGGCAAATAGATGCCTGCCTGCGCCGTCAGATCGCGGCTGGCGATGCCGGCCGCCAGCACGTAATGGTCGGCGCGCAACGGGCCTGACGAGGTATCCAGCCGGTCCACGTCGCCGCGCTTGATGTGGATGTGTGTCACGTCGCGATGCAGCACGCCGTTGAAGTTGGGATGCGTCCCCAAGCGCCGCAGCAGCGCCAGGCAGAAAGCATGACAGTCCGCCACCGCCTCGCCCGGATTGAAGATGCCGCCCGCCAGATCGCCCTGCAAGGCCGCCAGCGCGGGTTCGCGCGAGGCGATCTCGGCTGGTGTCCACACCTGGGCATCGGCGGCGGCCAGTCCGGCGGCGTGCTCGAACAGGCGGGCGCTGCGGTACACCACCAGCTTGCCCGCGTCGCGCCAGTCGAATTCGGACAGGGGCAGGTGCGGCGACAATTCGCTCATTGCATTGCGGCTCAACTCGCCCAATTGCAGCAGCGTCGCGGTGGTGCGGCGGTTGGCGGCCGCGTTGCAGTTGGCGAGGAAGCGTGCCAGCCAGCGCCATTGCCGCAGGTCCGCCTCGGGCCGGAAGCGCAGCGGGCCGTCGGGCTGGAACAGCCAGTGCAAGGCCTTCAAGGGCACGCCGGCGTCCGCCAGCGGCGACACGTAGCGGTAGCTGAGCTGACCGCCGTTGTGGAAGCTGGCCATGCCCCCGACCTCGGCCTCGCGCTCGACCAGCGTCACGCGATAGCCGGCCTCGGCCAACCACCAGGCCGAGGTCAGGCCCACCACGCCGCCGCCGATGACGATGACTTCGCTCATCGCTTCACCTGCCGAGTATGGCGTGGCGATACAGCGCGGTCAGGATGCGCTCCTCGCTGCGCGTCATCGCCGAGTAGCGGCCGGGATTGCTGTCCGGGTCGGTGCCGGTGCCGCCGATCAGCGACACCATGCCGTTGCCCCGTTGCAGGTCGACCACGAAGGTCGAGATCAATCCGTAGGCGTCGCCCAGGTGACCGGCGGCGGTGAAGCCGCCACCCTCGACCAGCCGGCCGCGCCCGAAGCGCTGGTTGCCCAGTCCCCAGCTTTGATACAGGCCGCGATAGGTGTCGCCGTTGCTGCCGTTGTGCTTCCACTGCTGGCTGAACATCAGCGCCACCGATTCGGGCCGGAGGATCTGGCGGTCCTGGTAGCGGCCGTGCTGGATCAGCATCAGCATCACCTTGCCCAGGTCGGCGGCCGAGATGCGCAGGCCGCCGGTCGGGCTGAACAGCGTGCCGTTGCTGCCGATGACGTAGGTGGCGATGTTGGCGGGCGCCGCCGGCGGGCGGGCGCTGTAGTCGTCCACCTGCGCGATCCACGGGCGGTCGGGATTCCACACCTCGGTGTCGACGGTGCGCTTGCGGTACAAGGTCGCCACGTTGTCGATGTCCTCGGCCGTGAATTCGGCTGGATTGTAGCCGCCGCGCAGTCCCATCGGATCGAGCAGCAGGCGCTTCATCAGGCGGTCGAAACGCTCGCCGCTGACTTTTTCCATGAGGGTGCCGATCACTCCCCAGTTCAGGTTGGTGTACATGAAGTAGTCGCCCGGGCCGGCCTCGCTGGCCCACATGCCGGGCGCGCCGCCGGTCAACTGGTCGCGGATGGCGACGTCCGCGCCCCAGAAATAGCCGGCCCCGTCGCGCAGGGACGAAGTGTGCGTCAACAGCATGCGCAAGGTGATGGGCCGGTCGGGGAAGTTCGGGTTGCGCAGCGCATAGCCGAGGTACTGCCCGACATCCGCGTCCAGCTCCAGCAGATGCTGCTCGATCAGCCGCATCACGCCGAACGTGGTCATCATCTTGGAGATGGAGGCGATGCGGTACATGGTGTCCGCGTTGGCCGGCGCGGCCGAGGCGCCGATGCGGCGCTGGCCGGTCTGGAACTGATACTGCACCTTGCCGCCGCGAACGGCCAGCACCGACAGGCTGGCCAGCGGCATCGCCTGGTCGGCCGCCACGGCGGCCAGTTCCTGGTCCAAGGTCGCGGCCATGCCGCTGGCGCCCGCCATCAACAGCATGCCCATCAGTGCCTGCATTTCTCGTTTCATGTGGGGCCTGTAGTGTACTCGATGGTAGCGAGAATACTGTGAGCGGGGGGCGGTCGCCAATGAAAACCGGCTGTGACCGTATAACTTTTCGGAATGCCTTCCTGGCAAGCTTTCATGGGCGTAGGCCGTTGTTCAAGACTACACTTTCTGCATGCTCAACACTGAACGCCCCAGTCAGGAACATGCCGGCCTGGACGAATACCCGGTCCCCAAGCTGGTCGGCACGCTGATCGCCGACCAGTTCCAGGCCGTCGCCGCCGTCCAGGCCGCCGCCGGCGCGATCGCCGCAGCGGTCGAAGCCGCCGTGCCGCGCATCGCCGCCGGCGGACGGCTGATCTATGTCGGCGCCGGCACCTCGGGGCGCCTGGGCGTGCTCGACGGCGTGGAGCTGCACCCGACCTTCTCCTGGCCGCACGAGCGTGCCTTGTCGCTGCTGGCCGGCGGCAAGGGCGCCATGTTCGCGGCGGTGGAGGGCGCGGAGGACGACGCCAAACAAGGCTTCCTCGACCTGGCCGCCTTGCTGCCGCAGCGCGACGACGTGGTGCTGCTGATGGCCGCGTCCGGCAGCACGCCGTATGTGCTGGGCGCGCTGGACGCGGCCCGGACCTCCGGCGCGCTGACCATCGGCATCGCCAACAACGCCGAGGCCCCGGTGGCCGCGCGGGCCGAGCTGGGCATCACGCTCGACACCGGCCCCGAAGTCATCTCCGGCAGCACGCGCCTGAAGGCCGGCACTTCGCAAAAGATCGTGCTCAACACCATCTCCAGCGCCATCATGGTCCGGCTGAACAAGGTCCACGGCAACCTGATGGTCGACATGAAGGCCACCAACGCCAAGCTGCTGCGCCGCGCCGTGGCGCTGACCATGCACGCCACCGGCGCCGACGAGACCAGCGCCCGCTTCGTGCTGGAGCAGTGCGACCACCACGTCAAGGTCGCCATCGTGGTGCTGCTACGGCAGGTCCCGGTGGCGCGGGCGCGGCTGCTGCTGGACCAGGCTCATGGCAGCGTTCGCTCGGCACTCCTGCTACAGTAGCGCATCGTCATAGCGAAAGAGGAAGATGCGGCTGCATCACATAGAAGTTTTTCACGCCATCATGCAGGTCGGTACCATCAGCGGCGCGGCGCAAGTGCTGCACATTTCGCAGCCGGCCGTGACCAAGGTCCTGCAACACTGCGAACTGCAACTGGGCATGCCCCTGTTCGAACGCGTGCGCGGCAAGCTCTACCCCAAGCCGGAGGCGCACCGCCTGTTCGCCGAGACCGAAAAACTGAACCGCGACCTGCAAGGCATCCGCCGCCTGGCCGCCAGCCTGAAGGGCCGCGCGGTGGAGACCATCCGCCTGGTGGCGACACCGACCTTGGCCGCCAGCGTGCTGCCGCAGGCGATGAGCAACTGGCGCCGCGCCTTCGCCGACACCCGCTGCGAGCTGGCGACCCACCACACCAGCGAGATCGTCAACACCCTGCGGCTGGGCGAGGCCGACCTCGGTCTGTCGCTGCAGGACCCGCGCCATCCCGGCATCGTCGCCGAGCCGATCGCGCAGGGCGTGATGACGGTGATCGCGCCGCCCGGCCGCTGGTCCGCCGAGCAGCTGGCGCAGCCGTTCTCCGCGCCCGAGCTGGAAGGCGAGCTGATAGGCTACGCCGACAACGATCCGCTCGGCGATCTGGTGCTGGCGGCCTGCGAGGCGCAAGGCATGCAGCCGCATTTCCACACCGTGGTGCAAACCTACCAGATCGCCCGCTCGCTGGTGGAGACCGGCGGCGGCATGGCGGTGGTCGATCCATTCACCGCCGCGTCCGGGCGCGGGCGGCTTGAAAGCCGGCCGTGGACGCCGGAGATTCCGATCCAGCTGTATCTGCTGACGCCGGCCCACGCGCCGCTCTCGCACGGCGCCAGCCAGCTGGCCCGCAGCATCGCCGAGGCCGCCCGAGTGCTGTTATCTCCGGGAAATGTGGTTTAAAAGATACAAATGTCTTTCCTGAAAGTCACTCCCACTGGCATGCTGCGGGGGAGAGCGCCGCTGCATGAGTAAAAGTTATACGGACAAAAGCTATTTTCATTGGCTGGTCAATGTTGCAAGGCGCTAATCTGGAAAAATAAGCATTCAGATTCACCACAGGGAGAGACCGTGAAGGTTAAAAAACTGGCGCATGCGATTGCGCTGATGGGTGTGTTCGTCCCGGCCGCAGGTCCGGTGTTGGCGCAGGAAGTCATGCAGCGCGTGGAAATCACCGGCAGCAGCATCAAGCGCCTGGCGAAGGAGGGCGCCTTGCCGGTGCAGGTGATCAATTACGACACCATCGAAAAATCCGGCATCACCAGCACCGAGCAGCTGATCCGCAGCCTGTCGGCCAACGGCACCGGGGCCGACAACATGACCTCGGGGAACAACGTGTTCGGCGCGGATGCCGACCGCGTCAGCGGCGGCGCCTCGTATGCGTCGCTGCGCGGGCTCGGGCCCAACAGCACGCTGGTGCTGCTCAATGGGCGCCGCATCGCCACCTTTGGCGCCAGCGCCAAGGCGGTCGACCTGAACGCCATCCCGCTGGGCGCGATCCAGCGCGTGGAGATCCTCAAGGACGGCGCCTCGGCGATCTACGGCACCGACGCCATCGGCGGCGTCATCAACTTCATCCTGCGCACCGACTACCACGGCGCCGAAGTCTCGCTCAACGACAACTTCACGCAGCATGGCGGCGGCGCCACCCGCCGGCTGTCGCTGCTGGGCGGCATCGGCTCGGTGCAGAAGGATGGTTTCAACGTCATGGGCAGCGTCACCTATGACAACAATGAAAAGCTCAGCTCGCGCGACCGCTCGTTCGCCAACGGCTTCCAGCCCGAGCGCGGCCTGTCGCCGGACACCACCGGCACGCCGTTCGCCAACCAGCTGAGCGGCGCCGGCACCGCGCTCGGCACCGGCTTCAAACGGCCGGGCGACAACACCACCTACCTGCAGGCCAATCCGCTGAGCTTCCAGGGCAAGTGCGACAGCATACCCGGCATGTCGCAGTACCAGACCGCGCTGTGGAAGGACGTCACCGCCGCCACGCGCAGCACCTATTCCTGCGCCTACGACTACGGCGCCGACTACATCATCAGCGTTCCGGTCGAGCGATTGAACGCGGTCGCGCGCGGCACGCTGCAGATCAGTCCCGACCACAAGCTGTTCGTCGAGGCGCTGTACGGCCACAACAAGGCCCTGGCGGAGTTCACGCCGGTGCAGATCCAGACCTCTCTGGCCGCCGGCAACGCCTACCCGGTCGGCGGCGCCTACTACCAGGACTTGTCGGCCTACATTCCGACCTTCGACAAGACCAAGCCCATCATCTACAAGTGGCGCGCCAACGCGTGGGGCGACCGCAAGCAGGAAAACGTGACCGACAACCTGCGCCTGCTGGTCGGCGCGGAAGGCGTCCTGTTCGGCAAGTGGGACTACCGCGCGGGCTTCTCGCATGGCGAGAGCACCACCAAGACCGCGCTGCTGGACGGCTACGGCTACACCAGCCAGATCTACGCGGCGCTGGGCGGCGGCAAGATCAATCCGTGGCTGACCGCCGGCCAGACGCAGACGCCGGAAGCGATGCAACTGGTCGAGTCGACCAAGTTCCGTGGCGCTTTCCAGCACGGCAAAACCACGCTGACGCAGCTGGATGGCAACCTGTCCGGCGAGGTCTGGCAGCTGCCGGCCGGCGCGGTGTCGATGGCGGTCGGCTTCGACCTGCGCCGCGAGGGCTACAACTTCGGGCAGGATGTCGACGCCACGCAGATCCTGCTGGCGCCGGGCAATGCCGCGCTGAACGATGCGAGCCGCGACATCAAGGCGGTCTACACCGAGCTGATCGTGCCGATCACCAAGGAACTGGAAACGCAGCTTGCCGTGCGCCGCGACCACTACAGCTTGTTCGGCTCGACCACCAATCCGAAGATCTCGTTCCGCTACCAGCCCAACAGCATGTTGGTGTTCCGTGGCTCGGCCAACAAGGGCTTCCTGGCGCCGAGCTTCACGCAGCTGTACTCGGGCCGCTTGTCGCAGGAACTGCCGAACGGCACCATCGACCCCATATTCTGTCCGACCCATCCCGGCGATCCGGCCTTCTGCGCCATCGCGCGCCTGCCGTACTTCAGCGGCGGCGACCCCGCGCTGAAGCCGGAAACGTCCAAGCAAGGCAGCCTGGGCATGGTGATCGAGCCGGTGCGGGGTTACTCGGCGTCGCTCGACTACTGGGCGGTCAACTCGCAGAACCGCATCCTGAACCGCACGCCGCAAGTGGTGCTGGCCAATGCGGCGCTGCTGTCCCAGAACATTATCCGCAACCCGGACAACACCATCGCCTATGTGAACGCGGGCTGGATCAACGCGGCCGGCATCAAGACGCGCGGCGCCGACCTGAGCTTGCACGGCGAAGGCAAGGTCGATGCCTACAAGTGGATCTTCAACCTGGACGGCACTTACACGCAGAGCTTCAAGTTCGCCGAGATCGAAGGCCAGCCGTACAAGGAATACGTCGGCAACTTCTACACGCGCGACCTGTACCTGCGCTGGAAGCACAACGCCAGCATCACGTTGTCGCGCGGCGACTGGAGCGGCATGCTGATCCAGAACTACAGCTCCGGCTACAAGGACCAGCTGCCCGACGCCGGCAAGGCGCCGCCGCCACCGGGCTTCAACCCGGACGTGAAGGCCTACACCAAGTACGACCTGTCGGCCTCGTACACCGGCTTCAAGAACCTGACGATCACGCTCGGCATCCAGAACCTGCTGGACACCAATCCGCCATTCACCGCCCACAACGTGGACGAGGTGGTGGGCGCCGGCTGGGACCCACGGGTGGCCGATCCGCGCGGACGCTCGCTCAACGTCCTGCTCAAGTACAAGTTCCTGTAATGTCCACGGCGAACGGCCGGCGGCGGTTCGGCCATCTGCTGGCCGCCGCCATGCTGGGGGCGGGCGCCTTGCCGGCGTCCGCCGCGCCTGGCAAGGGGAAGGCGATGCGACTGATCAAACCACCGCGCTTGCAGCCGGGCGACCTGGTCGGCCTGGTCGCGCCTGCCGGCCACACCAACGACGCCGCGCTGGCCGAGGCCGTCGCCAATATCGAGTCGCTCGGACTGCGGGTGCGTTTGGGCGACAACATCAACTACGTCTACGGCAATTACGCCGGCACGGTCGAGCAGCGGCTGGCCGACCTGCATGCGATGTTCCGCGATCCCGAGATCAAGGCGGTATGGGCGGTGCGCGGCGGTTCCGGCTGCATCTCGCTGCTGGAGCATATCGACTACCGGCTGATCCGCGCGCATCCGAAAGTGCTCATCGGTTACTCGGACATCACTTGCCTGCACCTGGCGCTGCTCAAACAATGCGGACTGGTCACGTTCCACGGCCCGGTGGGCTCGTCCACTTTTTCGGACTACTCGGTGGCGCAGATGCGCAACGTGCTGATGTCGCCGCAGGAGAACTACACCATCGCCATGTCCCCCGACAATCCGCCGCCGCGCACCTTGCATGGCGGCGTCGCCACCGGAAGGCTCATCGGCGGCAACCTGTCGCTGGTCGCCGCGCTGGCGGGCACGCCGTACGCGGCCGATTTCAAGGACGCCATCCTCTACCTGGAGGAAGTCAACGAGGAACCCTACCGCATCGACCGCATGATGACGCAACTACAGCTGAGCCAAGGCTACCGCAACGCCGCCGCCGTCATGCTGGGCATCTTTGAAAACTGCGAGGGCGCCGACGGCGAGAGCGCGCTGTCGCTGGACGATACCGTCGACCAGCACCTGCTGCCGCTGACACGGCCCGCCGTGGCCGGCTATTCCTTCGGCCACATTCGCCATCAGTTCACGCTGCCCGTGGGCCTGCGCGCCCGCCTGGACACCGAACAGCAAACCTTGACTTTACTGGAGCCGGCGGTCAGCTAGCCGCCGCATTTGCTACACTGCGTCCTTTTCAAAGCTTCAAGGAACACCATGTCGAGCCCAACCGAGTTGCGCGCCTACGCGCTGCATTGCCTGCTGGAGAACGATCCCGCCATGAAAGTGACGGCGGTGGCGGCCATGGCGGCGGCATCGCGCGCGGGCGATTGCGGGCTGGACCCGGCAGGCGTCATCGTGCCGGCCGGCGCCATCCCGGGCCGTCCGGACAAGCCGGACCTGGTGCCGCCGCTGTCGGTCGGGCGGCGCTCGATGGCCACGGTGGAGGGCCGCGCCATGCTGATCCACGCGCTGGCGCACATCGAATTCAACGCGGTCAATCTGGCGCTGGACGCGCTGTGGCGCTTCCCCGACCTGCCGCTGGAGTACTACATCGACTGGCTGCGCGTGGCCGCCGAGGAGGCCACCCATTTCGCGATGCTGGCGGCCCATCTGGAAACGCTGGGGTATCGGTACGGCGACTTCCCGGCCCACGACAGCCTGTGGGAGATGGTCGGCAAGACCACGGAGGACGTGCTGGCCCGCATGGCCCTGGTGCCGCGCACGCTCGAGGCGCGCGGGCTGGACGCGATCCCGCCGCTGCGCGCCAAGCTGGCCCAGGCGGGCGACCGCGACGCGGCGGCCATCCTCGACATCATCCTGCGCGACGAGATCGGCCACGTGGAGATCGGCAACCGCTGGTACAACTACCTGTGCCAGCAACGCGGCCTGGAGCCGCGCGCCACCTACGCCGAGCTGGCCGTGCGCTACAAGGCGCCCACGCCGCGCGGCCCGTTCAATATCGACGCCCGCCTGAAGGCCGGCTTCACCGAGGAAGAGGTGCGGGCTTTGTAGCCGCTGTGTGAACGAACGTACAGTTCGTTCGCCGGGGGCGGTCTACCATCGAGGTCGCCGATACGCCCCCCGGAGACGCAAGCCCATGAACGACTTCAGCGACATCAACCAAGCGCGGCGCGATCTGTTGATCGCTGGCGCCCTGTCCGCCACGGCCGCCGCCGTGCCCTCGATGGCCGGTGCCCAGCCGGCCGCCAGTCCGGCGCCTATCCATGCCGGCGTATCGCTGAAGGTGAACGGCAAGACCGAGCATCTCGACCTCGACACCCGGACCACGCTGCTGGACGCCCTGCGCGAGCACCTGCACCTGACCGGCACCAAGAAGGGCTGCGACCACGGCCAATGCGGCGCCTGCACCGTCATCGTCGACGGCCGCCGGCTCAACTCCTGCCTGACGCTGGCGGTGATGCACGACGGCGCCCAGGTCACCACCATCGAAGGCCTGGGCAGCAAGGACAAGCTGCACCCGATGCAGGCGGCCTTCATCAAGCACGACGGCTACCAGTGCGGCTACTGCACCCCGGGACAGATCTGTTCGGCGGTGGCGGTGCTCGATGAAATCAAACAAGGCATCCCCAGCCATGTCAGCGCAGACCTCAACGCCCGGCCGCTGCTGAACGCCGACGAACTGCGCGAACGCATGAGCGGCAATCTGTGCCGCTGCGGCGCCTATTCCAACATCATCGATGCCATCACCGAGGTCGCGGGGAGGACGGCATGAAAGTGTTCAGCTATCAACGCGCGACGTCGCCGACGGCGGCCGCCGCCGCTGCGGCCAGCACGCCGGGCGCCAAATTCATCGCCGGCGGCACCAACCTGCTCGACCTGATGAAGCTGGAGATCGAAACCCCGGCCCACCTGATCGACGTGAACGGCCTCGGCCTGGACAAGATCGAGGCCACAGGCCAGGGCGGCCTGCGCATCGGCGCGCTGGTGCGCAACACCGACCTGGCCGCCGACCCGCGCGTGCGGCGCGATTATGCGGTGCTGTCGCGCGCCTTGCTGGCCGGGGCCTCGGTGCAACTGCGCAACCGGGCCACGACCGCCGGCAACCTGTTGCAGCGCACCCGCTGCCCGTACTTCTACGACACCAACCAGCCGTGCAACAAGCGCACACCGGGCAGCGGCTGTTCGGCCATTGGCGGCCACAGCCGCAACCACGCCGTGCTGGGCGCCAGCACGGCCTGCATCGCCACGCATCCCAGCGATATGGCGGTGGCCATGCAGCTGCTCGACGCCAGCGTCGAGACCGTGCGCCCGGACGGCTACGCGCGCAGCATTCCGATCGCCGACTTCCACCGGCCGCCCGGCAACACGCCGCATCTCGAACACGCGCTGATGCCCGGCGAACTGGTGACCGCCGTGACGCTGCCCGCGCCGCTGGGCGGCACGCACATCTACCGCAAGGTCCGCGACCGTGCTTCGTACGCGTTCGCGCTGGTGTCCGTGGCGGCGGTGGTTCAGCCCGACGGCACGGGCAGGGTGGCGCTGGGCGGCGTCGCCTACAAGCCGTGGCGCATGCCGGCCGCCGACGCCAGCATGCCGCAAGGCGCCAAGGCGGTGGCCGAGCAACTACTGGCCGGCGCCCAGACCACGCCAGACAACGCGTTCAAGCTCACGCTGGTGCAGCGCACGCTGCATGCCGTGCTGACGCAAGCGCAGAAAGCCTAATGCGATGAAATTCACCAAGCCCGCCACCACCAATCCCATCGACCAGCTCAAGGTGGTCGGCAAGCCGACCGACCGCATCGACGGCCCGCTCAAGACCACCGGCAGCGCGCCCTATGCCTACGAGCAGCACGCGGCCGCGCCCAACGCCGCGTATGGCTACGTGGTCGGCGCCGCCATCGCCAAGGGGCGCATCGCCGCGATGTCGCTGGACGAGGCCAGGCGCGCGCCGGGCGTGATCGCCATCGTCACGGCCGGGAACGCGGGCACGCTGGGCAAGGGAAAAATGAACACCGCCAAGCTGCTGGGCGGACCGGACATCCAGCACTACCACCAGGCCGTGGCGCTGGTGGTGGCGGAGACGTTCGAACAGGCGCGCGCCGCCGCGCAACTGGTGCAGGTGAGCTATACGGCGGAGAAGGGCGCCTACGACCTGGCCGCCGCCAAGGACCAGGCGACAGCGCCATCCGGCAAGGACAACGCGGACACCCGCACCGGTGACTTCGAGCGCGCCTACGCGGCCGCCCCGGTGCGGCTGGACGCCAGCTACACCACGCCCGACCAGGCCCACGCGATGATGGAGCCGCACGCGTCGATGGCCGCGTGGGACGAGGCCAGCGGCCAGCTCACCGTCTGGACCGCCAACCAGATGATCGATTGGGGCAAGGGCGACCTGGCCAGGACGCTGGGCATCCCCAAGGACAAGGTGCGCCTGATCTCGCCCTACACCGGCGGCGGTTTCGGCGGCAAGCTGTTCGTGCGCGCGGAGGCGCTGCTGGCGGCGCTGGGCGCCAGGGCGGCGCGGCGGCCGGTCAAGGTGGCGCTGCAACGGCCGCTGATGTTCAACAACACCACGCACCGGCCGGCCACGATACAGCGCATCCGCATCGGCGCCGGCCGCGAGGGCAGGATCAGCGCCATCGGCCACGAGAGCTGGTCCGGCGACCAGCCGGGCGGCAAGCCGGAGACGGCGGTGCAGCAGACCAAACTGCTATACGCGGGCGCCCACCGCATGACCCGGATGAGGCTGGCCGTGCTCGATCTGCCCGAGGGCAACGCGATGCGCGCGCCGGGCGAGGCGCCGGGCCTGATGGCGCTGGAGATCGCCATGGACGAAATGGCAGAGAAGCTCAAGATGGACCCGGTCACCTTCCGCATCATCAACGACACCACCTCCGATCCCGCCAAAAAGGAGCGCAAGTTTTCGCAGCGGCGGCTGGTGGAATGCCTGCGCACCGGCGCCGACCAGTTCGGTTGGAGCAAGCGCAGCGCGCGGCCCGGCCAGATGCGCGACGGCCCGTGGCTGATCGGCATGGGCGTGGCCGCCGCCTTCCGCAACAACCTGGTGACCAAGTCGGCGGCCCGCGTGCGGCTGGACCGCGCCGGCGTGGTCACGGTGGAAACCGACATGACCGATATCGGCACCGGCAGCTACACCATCATCGCCCAGACCGCCGCCGAGATGATGGGCGTGCCGCTGGCGCGGGTGGTGGTCAAGCTGGGCGATTCGGACTTCCCGGTCTCGTCCGGCTCAGGCGGGCAGTGGGGCGCCAACAGCTCGACGGCGGGCGTGTACGCAGCCTGCGTGGCGCTGCGCGCGGCGGTGGCGCAAAAGCTGGGCTTGTCTGCCGACGAGGCCGTGTTCGCCGACGGCGCCGTCAGCGCGGGCGGGCGTTCGGCGCCGCTGGCGCAGGCCGCCGCCGACGGCGAGCTGGTGGCCGAGGACTTCATGGAATACGGCGACCTGGACAAGAAGTTCCAGCAATCCACCTTCGGCGCCCACTTCGTCGAGGTCGCGGTCGACGCCGCCACCGGCGAGACGCGCATCCGGCGCATGCTGGCGGTGTGCGCGGCCGGCCGCATCCTCAATCCGAAATCGGCGCGCAGCCAGGTGATCGGCGCCATGACCATGGGCGCGGGTGCCGCGCTGATGGAGCAACTGGTGGTGGACAAGCGCGGCGGCTTCTTCGTCAACCACGACCTGGCCGGCTACGAGGTGCCGTCGCACGCCGACATTCCGCACCAGCAGGTGATCTTCCTCGACGAGACCGATCCGGTGTCGTCGCCGATGAAGGCCAAGGGCGTTGGCGAACTGGGCATCTGCGGCGTGGCCGCGGCGATCGCCAACGCGGTCTACAACGTCACCGGCGTGCGCGTGCGCGACTACCCGCTCACGCTCGACAAGCTGATCGCGAAAATGCCGGAGAGTGCCTGACGCCACACTTTCAGTAAATCTGCCGGGAAAGATATCAAATGCAAGTCGATTGGAGGTAGTATCAGCTTCGGAACTATTGATGCGCTGCAAATAAAAATAGTTGATCACCATCGATCGGGAGGCAGAAATGTTATCCAATTTGAAAGTTGGTATTCGCTTGGGACTGGCGTTCTTTCTTCTGACCCTGCTGTCCGTCGCACTAGGCTGGATCGCCGTCCATGAAACCTCTGCCATGAACGAGCAGTGGAGGACCATCAAGGACGATGCGCTGGCCAAGCGCAGCGCGATCAACAATGGTTCCAACGCCCTGGGCGCCGGTATCCACCACTTCAAGAACTACATCCTGCGCGGCGGCGACTACGACAAAAAATTCGAAGCCGACATGGTCGATGTCGACCACACGCTGCGCGACTACAAGGCCACCGGCTTCGTCACGCCGGACGAGGAAAAACTCCTGGGCCAGCTGAGCGAAGGCGCGGCCGCCTACCGCAAGGACATGGCCACCCTGGTCGCCCTGCGCGCCAAGACCGACAATCCGAACGAGCTCGACAAGGCAGTGGCCGGCGCCGACAAGCCGATCAACGCCGCGCTCGCCAGCCTGCGCGAGAAGACCGAGGCCACCCTCAAGGATTCCGACCAGGTGATGAGCGAGGTCAGCGCCGCCGCCCAGGTCAAGGTGCTCGAGACGCTGGCGGTGATCGTGGTGCTGACCATCGCGGCCGGCATCTACATCACGCTGAGCATCACGCGGCCGATCGGCCAGGCGGTGGCGGCGGCCGAAACGCTGGCGCGCGGCGATTTGAACCTGAACATCGAAGTCAAATCGACCGACGAGACCGGCCAGCTGCTGTCGGCGATGAAGCACATGATCATGAAGCTGCGCGAGATGATCGACAGCCAGCGCGGCATGGTGGAGTCGGCAAATCGCGGCAATTTCTCCATGCGTATCGGCACCACGGAACTGCAAGGCTTCCAGAAGGACATGGCGGACGGCCTGAACATGCTGATGCAAACCACCGGCGCCAGCATCGACGATGTGGTGCGGGTGATGGGCGCGATGTCCGAGGGCGACCTGTCGAAGAGCATCGACAAGCCCTACGAGGGTGCGTTCGGCGAGCTGAAGGACTACGTCAACCACATGACCGCCAAGCTGAAGCAAGTGATCGAAGGCCAGCGTCGCGTGGTCGAAGCCGCCAATGCGGGCGATTTCAGCAACCGCATCGACGTGGCCGGGCTGCAGGGCTATCAGAGGGAGATGGGGGAAGGCTTGAACAACCTCGTCACCACCACCGGCGCCAGCATCGACGACGTGGTGCGGGTGATGGGCGCGATGTCCGAGGGCGACCTGCGCGTCAGCATCGACAAGAACTACGCCGGCTCGTTTGGCGAGCTCAAGGAGTTCTGCAACAACACGGTCTACAAGCTGGCGCAGGTGGTGACCGAGGTCAACGGTAGTGCCGAGGCCTTGGCCAGCGCCTCCGAGGAAATCAGCGCGACGGCGCAGACCTTGTCGCAGGCCGCCAGCGAACAGGCCGCCGGCACCGAGCAAACCAGCGCCTCGATCGAGCAGATGACGGCGTCGATCTCGGCCAACACCGAGAACGCCAAGATCACCGACGGCATGGCCAGCCAGGCCGCCAAGGAGGCGGTCGAAGGCGGCGACGCGGTGCGCGCCACGGTGGCGGCGATGCAGCAGATCGCCAAGAAGATCCAGATCATCGACGACATCGCCTACCAGACCAATCTGCTGGCGCTGAACGCGGCCATCGAGGCGGCGCGCGCGGGCGACCATGGCAAGGGCTTCGCGGTGGTTGCGGCCGAGGTGCGCAAGCTGGCTGAGCGCAGCCAGCTGGCCGCGCAGGAAATCGAGCATGTGGCCACCAGCAGCGTCGACCTGGCGGAGAAGGCCGGCCGCCTGCTCGACCAGATGGTGCCGAATATCCGCAGGACGTCGGATCTGGTGCAGGAGATCACCGCCGCGTCGGAAGAGCAGTCGGCGGGCGTTGGACAGATCAACAGCGCGGTGGGCCAACTGAGCCAGACCACGCAGCAGAACGCGTCCAGTTCGGAAGAGCTGGCCGCCACCGCCGAGGAGATGAGCGGCCAGGCCGAACAGCTGCAATCGGCGATGTCCTTCTTCAAGCTCGAAACCAGTGGACGGCCGACTCCCGCGGCGAAGCGCCAACCGGTCGCGCCGCGCGAGAGCCGGCGCCATGGCGGCGCCCAAGGGTTCAACCCGATGAGCAGCGCGGTGCACGAGATCGACGAAAGCCGCTTCACCAAGTTCTGATTGTCCCTTGTGCCGTCTCGACGCCGCTCGCCCGGCGCCATGCGGCACAGCTATTTTTGGACCGTTCGAGTCCGTATTCCCCTTCTTCCAGCAGTGCCATACCAGAATACAATTGCAAATCTAAATGATAGTCATTATCATTCGCGTTGATTTGTTTATTGTTAATTTTGTCTGCTTGACACCAGGGGAATGCTGGCGTCCGGCGGATCGGGAGCGGGCATGGGGCAGGAGCGGTTTTACGAAGTGGTGGTCAACGCGGAGGGGCAATATTCGGTATGGCCTGCGCAGTGGGCAGTGCCTGGTGGATGGCGGACGGCGGGATTCCGTGCCAACCGCGAGCAATGCCTGAGGCATATCGACAGCGTCTGGCTGGATCAGCGCGAGTACAACCTGCGGGTGGCGCTGTCCGGCAAGGAGCCTCGCCATGGGTGACAAGCTGCCGCAGGACGCGGCTATCGAGCTGGTATCGCCGGCCCAGCGCAGCCTGTGGTTCCTGAGCCAGTTGAGCCAGACCACGCAGCGCCTGCACATACGCATCGAACTGCGCTGGCCGAAGTCGCCGGACCGGGCGTCGATCGCGCATGGCCTGAGCGTTTTGCAGGCGCGCCACGCGATTCTGCGGGCCACTTTTCACCGCCTGGCGTGGGGGGATATCGAGCAGCGGTCGGGCGGCGCGGCGCCGTTGCTGCTGGAGCGTGAAGGGAGTTACGCCGGTTGGTGCCAGCGCCAGGAATTCGACCTGGAGAGCCAGCCCGGCCTGAAGGCATGGCTGGACGGTTCGACGCTGACGCTGGCGGTGCATCGCATGCTGGTCGACGCGGCTTCCGCTGAGATACTCGTCGATGAACTCCTGCGCTGCATCGCAGGCGATGCCTTGCCGCCGCTCGCGCCGCGAGGATTTCATCAGCACACCAGGCGGCAGCTGGGGCGCTTGAGCAGCGGCGCAATGGCCGCCGACTACGACTATTGGCTGTCCCGGTTGGCCGATGGTTCGGCGCCGCTGGTCCTGCCGCTGGACCGCCCGCGCACGGCGGCTCGTACCTGCGCCGATGCGCAAGTCGGGGTTGAACTGGACGCGCCGCTGTCCGCCGCATTGGCCGCCTTCTGCGTGGCGAATGGCGCGCAGCCGGCGCAGGTCCTGCGGACGGCGTTCGCCGTCCTGCTGTATCGCCACACCATGCAAACTTGCGTACGCATGGCGACCTTCGACGAGGGCCGCCCGATGGACATGAATGGCGTTGTCGGACCATTCGAGAACATCCTCGTCTCCAATCTTACGGTGGACGGTGGCGTGAGCTTCGCGGCCTTGCTCGATGCGATACGAGCGGAGGATGCAGCCAATCTGGCGCACGCCGCGCTGCCGTTCGATAAGCTGCTGGAGCGGCTCAATGCGGATGGCTTCCAGAAGCACGAACTGCCGTTCCAGGTTGGCTTCGCGTTGCGCCGTCAGCACCGCCAGGCCCGTGAAGTCTCTGTCCGCATGGATGAGGACCAGGCGCTGCGCGTCGACCTGCTGCTGCGGGTGACCGAGCGCGCCGGCGGCCGTCATGCGCTGTCGCTGGCGTATGCGGCCGCGCTTTTCGATGCGTCGACCGCCGAGGCTTTGCTGGAACGGTTGCTGTCGTTGCTGGCGCAGGCGCTGTCCGCGCCACAGGCCAGGATCGATCAGCTTCGGTTGGTGGATGCGCAGGCGCTGGCGCGGTTGAGCGCTCCGTGGCCGGCGGCCATGTACGCGCCCGTCCCGGTGCACCAGTTGATGGAACAGCAGTTGCCGCTGCACGGGCGGGATGAGGCGCTGGTGTGCGGCGCCGATACGCTCAGCCACGCGGCCATGCACGCGGCGGCCAACCGTCTGGCGCATTACCTGATCTCGATAGGTGTTGGGGCGGAGACCCGTGTCGGTGTGGCGCTGGAGCGTGGCGTCGACATGATCGTCACTTTGCTGGCCGTGTTCAAGGCCGGCGGCGCGCTGGTGCCCATCGACCCGGCCTATCCGCAGGAGCGCATTGAGTACATCCTCGGCGATGCCGATGTGTTTTGCCTGTTGACTCAACGCGCGCTGCAGGATCGCTTGCCCGTGCCCGCAATCGCCGTCGATACGCTCGACCTGTCGCGGCACTCCGAGACTGCGCCGGATCTTCATGTTTCGCCGATGCAGATGGCGTACATCATCTACACCTCCGGTTCGACCGGGAGGCCGAAAGGCGTGGCGGTCGCGCACGGGCCGTTGTCGCTGCATTGCCAGGCCACGGCGGAACTGTACGAAATGAACGCCGCATCGCGCGAGCTGCACTTCCTGTCGATCAGCTTCGACGGCGCGCACGAGCGATGGATCGTGCCGTTGATCGTGGGCGGCTGCGTCGTGCTGCGTGGCGACGCGCTTTGGAGCGCGGCTGAAACCCACGCGGCCATGCGCCAACACCGCGTCAACAACGCCGGCTTCCCGACCAGCTACGTGCAGCAGCTGGCCGAATGGGCCGATGGCCGCAGCGATGCCGCGTCCCTGCGCCTGCTGTCGTTCGGCGGCGAGGGCATGCCGCGCGCCACATTCGAACAGCTCAAGCGCGCCCTGGCGCCGGAATGCCTGATCAACGGCTACGGCCCGACGGAGACGGTGATCTCGCCGCTGGCGTGGAAGACCACGGCCGGCGCCAGCTTTGAAGGCGCCTATGCGCCGATAGGCCGCGCAGTGGGCCCGCGCAGGGCGTATGTGCTCGATGCCGACCTCAATCCCGTGCCGCCCGGTGTGGCCGGAGAACTGCACATCGGCGGCGCATGCCTGGCGCGCGGCTACCACGGCCAAGCCGCCGCCACCGCCGACCGCTTCATTCCCGATCCGTTCGCGGCCGACGGCGGACGCATGTACCGTACCGGCGACCAGGTGCGCTGGCGCGCCGACGGCATCATCGAATACCTGGGCCGCCTCGATCAGCAGGTCAAGGTGCGCGGCTTCCGCATCGAACTGGGAGAGATCGAAGCGGCGCTTGGCAAGTTGCCTTCGGTGCGCGAAGCCGTGGTCGTGCTGCACCAGACGCCGCAGGGCGCCAAGCTGACGGGCTACGCGGTGGCCGATGCGGATAGCGCCATCGACGGCGCCGCGCTGCGCCATCAACTGGCGGCACAGCTGCCCGACTACATGGTGCCCGCCGCCATCGTCATGCTCGACAGCCTGCCGCTGACGCCGAACGGAAAAATCGACCGCAAGGCCTTGCCGCAGCCAACGCAGGAACGGCGCGAAGTGGTGGCGCCGTCGTCGGACATCGAACGCCAACTGGTGGCGATCTGGCAGGAGGTACTGCAGCTGCAGCGGATCGGCGCGACCGACAATTTCTTCGAACTTGGCGGCGATTCGCTCAGCGCGCTGCGCGTGCTGACGATGCTGGACAGGCTGCTCCCGGACCACGGCATGGGCATCGTCGACCTGTTTAACTACCCGGATATCGCCAGCCTGGCGCGCGCGCTCGGCAACCATGAACTGGCCGGCAGCGAAGTAGTGTGCCTCCAGCGCGGCGGCGGCAAGCCTATGCTGTACTGCTTCCCCGGCCTGCTGGTCAGCACCCTGGAATACACGGCGTTGGTGAACCATCTCGGCCCGGACCAGCCGGCCACCGGATTTATCTGCCACTCGCTGTCCGGCGGCGATGGCGAGCCGCTGCCTGTATCCGCGTTGGCGGCGCGCTACGCCGACCATATCCGCAGCCAGAGCGCCGGCCAGCCGGTGATGCTGCTGGGCTGGTCGTGGGGCGGCATCCTGGCCTACGAAGCGGCGCGCCTGCTGGGCGATAGCGTCGACGTGCGCTTCGTCGGCATGCTGGACGTCTGCGCGCTCGATGCGGAGTTCGCGGTCGGTGGCGAAAAGCCGCTGGAGCCGGCCCTGCGCCAACGCCTGCAAAACGATATCGACGCCTGGCTCTCCGCCAGCGCCATGCGCGAACGCTGGCTGCAACTGCTGGGCCGCATGGACGCCACCGTCTACACGCAGTTCCTGCATTACGTGAACAACAGCCCGGAAACGCTGCCGCTGGACGGCCCGGACATCGGCAGCCGTGAGCACATCTTCTGGACGCTGATGGAAAACGCGCTGGTCTTCCGCGACTACACGCTGGAGCCGCTCGACTGCCGCATCCACGCCTGGATCGCGGAGGACTCGCTGCTGCGCGGGATGAACGTGATCGACTGGCGCAAGCAATCGGGCCGCGTGGAGCGCGTCCACGCCATCCCCGGCAGCACGCACCTGAGCATCATCGCCGACCCGCGGTTCCACCAGAGCTTTGCGCAAAGCGTCAACGAATCATTCACACATTGAGAAGAAGGCTATACCCGATGCGACACCAGTTGAACAAGCAGGACCTGAAACCATTGGCTCGCGCCGTCGCCGGCGCCATGCTGCTGATGGGCGGCTATCACATGAGCGCAGCCGCGAGCGACGCCGCGCCGGCCGAGACAACCCTGTCGACCGTGGTCGTGCAAGGCGAAGCCGATGGCGTGGCAAAACGCAGCAGCGTAGGCAGCAAGGGCGACACGCCCATCGTCGAAGTGCCGCAATCGATATCGGTGCTGAGCCGCGAGAGGCTGGATGCGCAAAAGGCGCCCGGCATTCCGCAGGCTTTGCGCTACACCGCAGGCATGCAGACGGAGAGCTACGGCGTGGACCCGCGCTTCGACCAGTACATGATACGCGGCTTCGAAGTCGGCTCGAACGGCATCTTCCGCGATGGCGTGAACCTGCCCACGCGTGGCTTTACCGGCTTTACGATGGAACCGTATGGACTCGAAAGCATAGAAGTACTGCGCGGGCCAAGCTCCGTCCTGTACGGCCAGGCCGAGGTGGGTGGCATGGTCAACGTTGTCAGCAAGCGCCCGACGGCATCGCGGTTGCGGGAGGTGGAAGTCAGCTACGGCAGTTTCGACCGCAAGCAGGTCGCCGCCGATATCGGCGGGCCGCTGGACGAGCAGGGCGTGTGGCTGTACCGCGCGACCATGCTGGCGCGGGAAGCCAAGGGTTCCGTCGACTACACCAAGGACAACCGCCAGTACTTTGCGCCGTCGCTGAGCTGGCGCCCGGACGCCGACACGTCGCTGACACTGCTCGCCTATCTGCAAAACGACAACGTGCCGCCGAACTTCTACCTGCCCGCGACCGGCACGCAGAAGCCCGGGCTGTTCGGCCAGATTCCGGTCAACCGCTTTGTCGGCGAGCCGGGGCTCGACCACTTCAAGACGGAACAGCGCAGCATAGGCTACGTGTTCGAGAAGCGCTTTTCGCCAGCGTGGAAGGTGCGCCAGAACCTGCGCTACGCCACCGAGAAGGTCGACTATCACAGCTTGTACATGACCGGCCTGCGCGACGACGAACGCACCATCGACCGCGCCAACTTCTCGTCGCAGCAGAAGGCCCGCGTGTTGGCGGCCGATCAGAATGTGGAATGGAACAGCCGTATCGGCGGCATCGACAACACCTTCGTGGCGGGCGTCGACTACAGCCGCGCCGTGCAGGAAGGCCAGAACTACCTAAGCGTGGCGCCAACGCTGGACGTGATCGCGCCGGTCTACGGGCAACCGGTCGGCGCGGCCGACAAGTACGAGGACAAGCGCAGCACCCTGAGCCAAACCGGCGTCTACGCGCAGAACCAGATGAAATTCAACGGCCAGTATCTGCTGACGGCGGGCCTGCGCCGGGATCGCAGCCGCATCGACAACGACGACTACTTCAACCCCGCGCAAGACAGCCAGAAGGACAACGCGACCACCGGCCGCCTGGGCTTCACCTGGCTGGCGCCGCACGGCGTATCGCCCTACCTGAGTTACGCCACCTCGTTCCGTCCCGTGATGGGGCAGACCTTCGATGGCCGAAACTTCGAGCCGGAGAAGGGCAAGCAGGTGGAGCTTGGCGTCAAATGGGCGCCTGTCGACAGGCCGGCGTTGTTGACGGCCGCGTTGTTCGATCTGCGCAAGAGCAATGTGCTGACGGCCGACCCGGAGCACACAGGCGTCGGCGCCCAGATCCAGCGCGGCGAGGTGCGCGTGCGCGGCCTGGAGCTGGAAGCTGAAGCAAAGCTGGGCCGCGACTGGAAGGTGAACGGCTCCCTGACGGGACTCGATGCGAAGATCACCCGCAACAACGACGGCAACGAAGGCAAGCGTCCGTCGCTGGTGCCGCGTGTGAACGTGGCCGCGTGGGCGGAACGCACCATCGGCGAAGGTTGGCGCGCCGGCGCCGGCGTGCGCCGCATCGGCAAGACCTTTGGTGATGATGCCAATACTTTTGAAAATTCCGGCGTGACGCTGGCCGACGCGATGTTTGGCTACCGCCACGGCCACTGGGACTTTGCGCTCAACGTCAGCAACCTGACCGACAAGATCTACCTGGGTAACTGCTCGACCGACGGCACCTGCAACTACGCCGCCCGTCGCCAGGCCCAACTCACAGCCCGCTACGTGTGGTAACACGGTGCCAGCCATTCCTCCATATGATTCAGAAGAAGGATAACGCATGAACGACACCGTAAAAGCCGCGCCATTCCGCAGCGCGATCCTGTCCGGCCACGCGCTGGAGGCCACATTTACCGGCGCCGCGATGGCCGTCACCCTCAATGGGCAGCCGGTTCTGGAATTGAACATCGACGCGGGCGGCGAGTGCTGGCTGGCCCGAAAGCCGGGCGCGCCGCAGCCGCCGGCGCTGCTGCAACTGGCCTTGCTGGCGGCGCTGGAGGCGATCAGCGCCAACCGCGCCGACTTGAACGCCATGCGTCTGCATGCAGGCGAATGGCCCGAGATCAAGGCCGAACTGCTGCGCAGCGGCGTCGCGCGCGAGGCCGGACCGTCGCTGACCGTGTCGCCTGCCATGCTTTGGCAACTACCGCAACTCTGGCTGCCGCAGGCGCCGGCCATCTACCCGCAAAACCATGTGCGCAGCGGCGAACGGTGGCATCCGCAGCGTCCCGCCAAGCCGCAGGGATATGTGTACGAGCGCTTCATACCCTGGCTGGGCCGGAGCATCGCCTTCCGTGCCGCCAGCGTCGAGCAGGACCTGCACACCATGCACAAATGGATGAACGATCCGCGCGTGGCGCAGTTCTTCCAGGAGGAGGGCGACCTCGATTACCAGCGCGCCTATCTGGGCGGCCGCCTGGCCGATCCGCACATGCTGCCGCTGATCGCGGAATTCGACCGCGTGCCGTTCGGTTACATGGAAGTGTATTGGGCGCAGGAGAATCGTCTCGGTCCCTACTACGCCGCCGATGACTACGACCGTGGCTGGCACGTGCTGGTGGGCGAGGAGGCCTATTCCGGCGGACAGTTCATCAGCGCCTGGCTGCCATCGCTGATGCACTACATGTTCCTGGACGAGCCGCGCACGCAGCGCATCGTCGGCGAGCCTGCGGCCAGCCACCAGCGACAGGTGCGCAACCTGGAGCGCTCGGGTTTCGCCGCCATCAAGGACTTCGACTTCCCGCACAAGCGCGCGACGCTGGTGATGCTGACGCGCGAAAAATTCTTCAGCAACCGCTTGTGGCATCCAAGCCCGAAAGCATGAGGAGCGCACATGTACACTGAACCAAATACCTACGATATCGTTGGCGTGGGCTTCGGCCCGTCCAACCTGGCGCTGGCGATAGCGCTCGACGAGATCCTGCTGGAGCGCGGCCGCGAGCTGTCGCATTGCTTCATCGAGCGGCAGGCGCAGTTCATCTGGCACGGCGACATGCTCTTGCCCGGCACCGACATGCAGATATCCTTCCTGAAGGACCTGGTGTCCTTGCGCGATCCAACCAGCCCGTATTCGTTCGTGAACTACCTGCGCCAGCATAACCGGCTCGAAGCGTTCATCAACCAGAAGACCTTCTTCCCTAGCCGGATCGAGTTCAACGACTATCTGCGCTGGACCGCCGGGCATTTCGACGCCCATTGCCGCTACGGCGAGAGCGTCACACGCGTGGCGCCGGAGTACAAGGGCCGCGACGTGGTCGCGTTGACCGTGCATTCCGCCGATGCGGCAGGCCGCGAGCGTCAGCGCCGCACCCGCAGCCTGGTGTTTGCGCCGGGCGGCAGGCCCTTCGTGCCGCCGTGCCTGGCGGAGCGTAACGATGCGCGCATCATTCACTCGTCGCGCTATCTGGGCGAGATCGAACGCAATCCGCTCGACGTCGGAGGGGAACATGCGTTCGCGGTGGTGGGCGGAGGCCAGAGCGCGGCGGAGATTTTCCTCGACCTGGTGGCGCGCTATCCGAGTGCCAAGGTGGACTTGATCCTGCGCGGTTCGACGCTCAAGCCGTCGGAGGATGGACCGTCGATCAACCACATCTTCGATCCGGACTACACCGACTTCTTCTTCGGCCAGCCACAGAAAGTACGGCTATCGCTGTTGGCCGAATTCCGCCATACGAATTACGCGGTGGTGGACGGCGACCTGATTGAACGCATCAGCGCCATGCTGTACGCCCAGCGCGTGGAAGGCACGGCGCGGGTGAGGGTGCTCAGTTCCTGCGCCATCGAGCAGGTGCGGTGCGACGAACATGGCGTGACACTGGACCTGGCGCAGGCCGGCGCTGCGCAGCCGCTCCAGCAGCGCTACCAGCGCGTGATCAGCGCCACGGGCTATCTGCGCGACACCAGTCGTTCGCTGTTGGCCGAACTTGAGCATGAGCTGGATGGCTTCAGCATCGGTCGGCACTACCAGCTGGCCACGCCCGCACACGTGCAGGCGCCGATCTTCGTCCAGGGTTCGTCCGAGACCACGCACGGACTGGCGGATACGCTGCTGTCGGTGCTGGCGATACGCTCGCATGAAATCGCGCTGTCCTTGGTGAACAAGCTGGCGCCCAAGCCGCAACGGCCTGTCCACGCCAGTGACATCGTGGCGGAGGAAGTTGAATGAGCTTCGTCAGCGCCGCCTTGCCGGACATGGATTCCCCGCACCTCAAGCGTCTGCTGTTCACGTTGGCGCTGCCGGCGGTGATCGGCCTGTCGGCGAACGCGATGCACCAACTGGCGAACGCCTTCTTCGTCAGCCAGCTGGGCGTCCACGCCATCGCCGCGGTCAGCATCTGCTTCCCGTTGCTGATCGTGTTCGGCGCGATAGGCGAAGGCGCCGGCGTGGGCGTGGCCAGCTGCGTGGCGCGCATGCTGGGTGCGGGCGACGGGCCGCAGGCCAACCGCACGGCCAGCACGGTGATGGTGTTGCTGGCCGCCGCCGGCTGCGTGCTGGCGGTGGCGCTGATTCCGCTGCTGCCGGTGCTGCTGACGGCGATGGGCACCACCGCCGACGCCATGCCGGCATCGACCGTCTACGCCACCATATTCTGCTACAGCGCGCCGCTGATACTGCTGCAGATGCTGTGCGACTTCATCGCCATCTCGGAAGGCAATACGCGCTTCAGCATGTGGACCTTGATCGGCTCTTTCGCGCTGAACGTGATCCTCGATCCCATCCTGATCTTCCACTTCGAAATGGGCGTGGCCGGCGCCGCCTGGGCGACGCTGGTCTCGGCGGCGGCGGCGTTGCTGGCCTACGCGGTCTACTTCCGCCGGCGGATAGGCAAGATCCACGTCGCGCTGCGCCACGTGAAGATCGACTGGCGGGGCTTGTGGCAAGTGGTGTCGGTGGGCGTGCCGGCCGCCATGTCGACCGGGTTGGCGGCGGTGGCGTTCGCGCTGGTGTACCGGAACGCCGCCACCTACGGCGACACGGCCGTGGCGGCGGTGGCCATCGGCCTGCGCATATTGACCGGCGGTAGCCTGCCGCTGGTGGGCTTCTGCCTTGGCGCGCAGGCCTTGCTGGGCTTTAGCTGGGGCGGCGGAAACCACGTCCGCTTCCTGCAGGCGACGCGGCTGATGCTCGCCATCTGCAGCGCCTTCGCCATCGTCTATTCGGCGTTGGCGATTGCGTTCGCGCCGTGGATCGTCGCGTGGTTCACCGACGATCCGGCCGTGCGGCAGTTGGCGGTGACGGCATGCCGCGTGTTCCACCTGGGCTTTTGCCTGTTCGGCTTCCACATGGTCGCGGTGGTGGCGCTGCAGGCGGCCGAGCGTAGCCGCAAGGCCGCCTGGCTGGTATTGGCGCCGCACGGATATCTCCTGATACCGCTGTTGTTCGTGCTGCCTCCGATCTGGGGGCTTGATGGGCTGATCGCCAGCATGGCGATTGCGGCCAGCCTGAGCGCCGCGCTGGGCGCGACCATGCTGCTCGGCGAAATGGGCGCGTTGCGCCGCATCGCCAGGCGGGAGAACCTTCCTTCGATTGAACCTTTACAGGCTGTGAACTAATGCGTCGAATCGCTACATTGCTGCATCGCTGGGCCGGCCTGACGATCGCCGGCTTCCTTTTCATCAGCGGCATCACCGGCGCCGTGATCTCCTGGGACCACGAGCTGGATGAACTGCTTAACCCGCACCTGACCGATGCCGCAGGTGTCGGTCCCGCGCAGCCCGCGCTGCAACTGGCGCGCGCGGTGGAGGCGCGCCATCCGCAAATGCAGGTGCTGTCGGTGCCGCTGGCGACGGAGCCGGGCCACTCGCTGGCCTTCTACGTGGAGCCGCGCGTGAACCCGGCCACCGGCGCGCTGTATCCGGCGGCGTACAACCAGGTGTTCGTCGATCCCGTCTCCGGTGCGGAGCTGGGCGTGCGCAAGTGGGGCGCGGCGTGGCCGATCACGCGCGAGACCTTCGTGTCCTTCCTGTACCAGCTGCACTACACGCTGCATATTCCGCAGATGTGGGGCATCGACCACTGGGGACTGTGGCTGATGGGCGGCATCGCGATGATCTGGACGGTGGACAGCTTTGTCGGCTTCTATCTCACGCTGCCGGTGCGGCGGCGCGCGGTGGTGGCGGTTGGCCCGCAGTCCAAGAGCTGGTGGCAGCGCTGGCGGCCGGCGTGGCTGATCCGCTTTGGCGCCGGTGGCACCAAGTTCAATTTCGACCTGCACCGCGCGCTCAGTTTGTGGACCTGGCTGCTGCTGATCACCATCGCCTTCACGGCGTTCTCGCTGAACTTGTACCGGGAGGTGTTCTTCCCGGTGATGTCGCTGGTGTCCGACGTGACGCCGTCGCCGTTCGATATGCGTACGCCGACCGCGCCGGAAAAACCGCTGGCGCCCGCGCTGGCCTATGCCGATGTGCTGGCGAAGGCGGAGCCGGAGGCGGTGCGGCGCGGCTGGCGCGAACCGGCCGGCAGTGTGTCGTATGCGCGCGAGTACGGGATTTACTCGGTGGCCTTCTTCCAGCCGGAGGACGAGCATGGCGCCGGCGGCGTGGGCCCCCGGCAGCTCTACTACGACAGCCGCAGCGGTGCGCTGCTGGGCGAGCGTCAACCGTGGAAGGGCACGGCGGCCGATATCTTCGTGCAGGCCCAGTTCCCGCTGCATTCGGGCCGCATACTCGGCATACCGGGCCGTGTGCTGATATCGCTGATGGGGTTGGTCGTGGCGACGCTGTCCGTGACCGGTGTGCTGGTGTGGTGGCGCAAGCGCAGCGCGCGCGTCACCGTGGCGGCCAGGATCACGGCGCAGCAGGCGGAAGCCGTTCGCCGTTGAGTATCCGCCGCTCCCGTTGCGGCGCTGGCGCTCAGTTCCGGAAGTAGCGTGCGGGCGATGCGCCGAAGTGGCGCTTGAACATGGCGATGAAGTTGCTGGTCGTGGCGTAGCCGAGCGCGTCGGACACGGCGTTCACCGATTCGCCCTGCGCCAGGCGCTCCAGCGCGATCGACAGCAGGAATTGCTGGCGCCATTGGCCGAAGCTGCATCCGGTCTCGCTGCGGAACAGGCGGCTCATGCTGCGCGGGGACAGGCCCGCCCATGCCGCCCATTCGCGCAGGCCGCGGCCGTCCGCCGGCGTCGCGGCCAATGCCGCCGTGATGCGCAGCAGGCGCCGGTCCTGCGGCATCGGCAGGTGCAGGGCCGCTTGCGGTTCCTGCTGAAGCTCGTCCAGCAGCACCGACAGGATACGCTTTTGCGGCGGCGTCAGCGTCGTTTGCTCCGCCCAGTTGGCCGCTTGCCGCACCAGCGCGCGCATGATCTCGGTCACGCCGATGACGGTCGGCTGCGGCGGCAGGTGCTTGCTGGCGGCAGGCGTGAGCAGCACGGTCCAGCCGCTCATCGCGCCGCTGACGCTGACCTTGTGCAGCTCGCCCGGTGGCAGCCAGCCCGCGCGTTGCGGCGGCAGCAGCCAAGAGCCGGACGCGGTCCGCACGTGCACCAAGCCACTTTCCACGCAAAAGACCTGGCCGCGCCGGTGGCGATGCCAGTCGTATTCCCGCGTGCCGAGCTGGAACTCGCGCTCCGGGCCGGCGTCGCCCCACAGCACGATCAGGTCCGGACCGTCGAGGCGTTCGCTGTGATTTTTCGGCATGGCTCAAATTCGTTATTTTTAGACTAAACAACGTTATCACTGCAAGCGTGAATTGTCCAATACTGAGGCTCTTCGTCATCAGAAAGGGAAATCATGCAAGAGTTTCAGGTCGCCATTATCGGCGCGGGCCTTGGAGGCTTGTGCCTGGCGCAGGGATTGAAAAAGCACGGCGTCGCCTTCGCCGTGTTCGAGCGCGACGCGGCGCTCGACAGCCGCTCGCAAGGCTATCGCATCCGCATCAACGGCGACGGCCAGGCGGCCTTGGGGCGCTGCCTGCCGCCGGAGCTGTTCGCCTTGTTCGAGGCAAGCTGCGGGGCGGAGCTCAATCCGCCCCAGGCGCTGGACGTGCAGTTGAACGGCGTGGCACGCTGGAACGATGCCTGGCGCTCCGAGGAGCCGGGACCGGCCGATCTCAAGGCCAATCGCCACACGCTGCGCGAGGTGCTGATGTGCGGGATCGCCGAGCACGTCCACTTCAACAAGGAGCTGCGCGGTGTGGTCCGGCATGGCGGCGATGGCGTGTCGTTCGACTTCGCCGACGGTTCGGCCTATCGGGCCGACTTGCTGGTCGGCGCGGATGGCAGCAATTCCCGCGTCGCCGCGCAGTGCTTTCCGGCGATGCGCGGCCTGGATGCCGACGTGGTCTGCATCTACGGGAAGGCCGATGGCGCCAGCCTGTCGATCGCCGATGCGCTGCGCGGCGGCACTTCGGTGATCTTCGACAGCCAGCTGGCCATGGTCATCGATCCCATGCGGTTCCCGCCGGCCGGGAGCGGCGGCCTCAGCCCGGTGGAGGACTACCTCTACTGGGCCTTGATCGGCCGCCGGCAGCGGCTGGGCGTCTCCGCCGGGATGATGTCGCGCGAGGCCGATGCGCGGCGCCGCATCGCCGATCTCAGCGCTGGCTGGGCGCCGGGATTGCGCGCCGTGTTTGCCGCCACGCCGCCGGGCATGCTCACCATGCTGCCGGTGCGGCAGTCGCCGCCGCCGCAAGCCTGGCCCCAGGGCAGGGTGACGGCGCTGGGCGATGCGGTGCACACGATGAGCCCGGCCAGCGGCCTGGGATGCAATACGGCCTTCCTGGATGCCGCTTTGCTGGCGACGCAGCTGGCTGGCGCGGCGGGCGGCGCGGCAACGCTGGACCAGGCCGTCGCCACCTACGAGGCGGGGATGCGCGAACAGGCCGCCGCCGCGCTGCAGGCGTCGGTACGCGGCGCCGGGCAGCTGTACGGGGGCGACATATGAGGATTTTGATTTGCATCAAGGATTTTGCTGCTTCAGATCAATAGACTGAATCTCGTCGCTGAACGACTTTCCGTTCAGCATCCCATTCACTCTACCGGAGCAGCAAATGTCATTCAATCATGTCGTAGCGTGGATAGACCACGTGCAAGCGCACGTCATTCATTTCAATGCAGAGGCCGCCGACCACGAGGTCATCAAGACTGTGTCGACGCATCCGCATCTGCACACTAAATCGGGCGCCGTCGGTTCCGGCCGCACGGCTGAAAGCAAACATTATTTCGACGATGTCGCCCATGCGTTGAGCGATGCCACCGAGGTGCTGATTGTCGGCCCGGCGCAGGAAAAGCTGGAGCTGATGAAGTATCTGATCACCCATCATCCCGCCGTGGCCAAGTGTGTGATGGCGGTGGAGAGCTCCGATCATCCGAGCGACGGCCAGCTGCTGAAGTATGCGCGCAAGTATTTTCTGAAGGCCGACATGCTGCGTTGAGGAAGGCGGGGCGCTGCGGCGCCCCATGCATCCACACGAGGTGAACACTATGAAAATACAATTCCTTGGAGCGACCGGCACTGTCACCGGCTCCAAATATCTACTCACGTCGGGCGGTTCGCGCATGCTGCTCGACTGTGGCCTGTTCCAGGGCTACAAACAACTGCGCTTGCGTAACTGGGCCGACCTGCCGGTCGACCCGTCTGAAATCCAGGCCGTGGTGCTGACCCACGCCCACCTCGATCACAGCGGCTATCTGCCGCTGCTGGTCAAGAACGGCTTCCGCGGCAAGATCCTGTGCAGCGAAGCCACCTACGACCTGTGCAAGATCCTGCTGCCCGACAGCGGCCGCCTGCTGGAAGAGGAGGCGGGCCACGCTAATCGCCACAGCTATTCCAAGCATACGCCGGCGCTGCCGCTGTACACCGAGGACGACGCCGAGCGCGCGCTGAAACTGTTTTCGCCGGTCCCGTTCGGCAAGCCGTTCGATATCTGCGGCAAGCTGCGCGGCCAGCTTGCGCTGGGCGGCCATATCCTGGGCGCGGCCATCGTCACCATCAGCGACGGCGAGCGCAATGTGACCTTCTCCGGCGACCTGGGCCGGCTGCACGACGCCATCATGGTCGAGCCGAGCCATGTCGCCCGCACCGATTACCTGGTGCTGGAATCGACCTACGGCGACCGCGTGCACAATCCGGCCGATCCCGCCATCCTGCTGGGCCAGACCATCCGCGAGACCGCCGCGCGCGGCGGCGTGACGGTGATACCGGCGTTCGCGGTCGGCCGTGCGCAGTCCATTTTGTACGCCATCCACCAACTCAAGGAGCGGGGCGAGCTGCCGTCGGCGCTGCCGGTGTACCTCAACAGCCCGATGGCCACGGACGCCACCGCGCTGTACCAGAAGCACCGCCACCTGCATCGCCTGGACCACAAGCAGTGCGAGGCCATGTGCCATGCCGCGCACATCGTCAACAGCGTGGAGGAATCGATCGCGCTCAATATGCGCCGGCTGCCGATGGTGATCATCGCCGCCAGCGGCATGGCGACCGGCGGCCGAGTGCTGCATCACTTGAAGGCTTTCGCCAGCGATCCGCGCAACACGATCCTGTTCGCGGGCTTCCAGGCCGGCGGCACGCGCGGCGCGGCCATGCTCGACGGGGCGCCGGAGATCAAGATCTATGGCGAGTATGTGCCGCTGCGCGCCAGCGTGAAACAGATCGACAATCTGTCCGCCCATGCCGACGCGGGAGAGATCCTCAGCTGGCTGGGCCACTTCGAGCAGGCGCCCAAGCGCACCTTCATCACGCACGGCGAGCCGGCGGCCGCGGACGCGCTGCGTCACCGCATCGAAGAGCAGCTGCACTGGAATTGCCACGTGCCCGAATACCTGGAACAGCAGGAGCTGACATGACCCGCATGCCAACGCCGGACGCCGGACTGCAATCCGCAGGCCCGGTGGCCGGCCTGAGCTTGCGCCGCCTGTGCGTCGATACCTATCAGGAGCCGATCGCCTACCTGCGCAGCGATTGCCCGGTGTGCAAATCGGAGGGCTTCGAATCGCGTTCGCGCATCGAGATCTGGCGCGGCGACCAGCATATCGTGGCGACGCTCAACGTGGTGCACGGCGAATGGATCGAGACCTGTGAGCTGGGCTTGTCGGAGGCTGCCTGGCGCGCGCTGGGCGGCAACGACGGCGAACCTTTGCGCGTGGCGCACGCGCAGCCGGTGGCGTCGATGTCGGCGGTGCGCGCCAAGATCTACGGCCGTCCCATCGGCGGCGACGCGGCCAAGGCCATCGTGCGCGATGTGGTGGACGGGCGCTATTCGGAGATCGAACTGGCGTCCCTGATCACGGCCTGTTCGGGCGACCGCATGGACGTGGCCGAAACCATCGCGCTGACCCGCGCCATGGTGGGGGTGGGCCAGCGGCTGCACTGGAACTCCGATATGGTGGTCGACAAGCATTGTGTCGGCGGCCTGCCAGGCAACCGCACCACCTTGCTGGTCGTGCCCATCGTGGCCGCGTGCGGCCTGATTATTCCGAAGACCTCCTCGCGGGCGATCACGTCGCCGGCCGGCACCGCCGACACGATGGAGACGCTGGCGCCGGTGGCGCTGGACCTGCCGACCATGCGCCGCGTGGTCGAGCGCGAGGGCGGCTGCATCGCCTGGGGCGGCGCTGTCTCGCTCAGTCCCGCCGACGATGTGCTGATCCGCGTCGAGCGTCCGCTGGGCCTCGACAGCGACGGCCTGATGGTGGCGTCGGTGCTGTCGAAGAAGGTGGCTGCCGGTTCCACCCATGTGGTGATCGACGTGCCGGTCGGGCGTACCGCCAAGGTGCGTTCGCAGCAGGCCGCGCATTCGCTGGCGCACCGGCTCGATGCGGTCGGCAAGGCGCTGGGCATCAGCGTCAGCGTGATGATGAGCGACGGCACGCAGCCGGTCGGGCGCGGCATCGGTCCGGCGCTGGAGGCGTGGGATGTGCTGTCCGTGTTGCAGAACCAGGCCAATGCGCCCGCCGACCTGCGTCAGCGCGCCTTGCTGCTGGCCGGGCGGGTGCTGGAGATGGGCGGCAAGGCCGCGCCCGGCGAAGGCCTGGCGCTGGCGTGCGGGGTGCTCGACAGCGGCGCGGCCTGGGCCAAGATGCAGGCGATCTGCGAGGCGCAAGGCGGCATGCGCGAACCGCCGCGCGCCGCGTACACGCATGTGATCACGGCCTTGCATCAGGGCCGCCTGATCGCCATCGACAACCGGCGGCTGGCGCGCCTGGCCAAGCTGGCCGGTGCGCCGAAGTCGCCAGCTGCGGGGCTGGAACTGCATGCGCCGCTGGGCACCTTGCTGAGCGCCGGCCAGCCTTTGTTGACGCTGCACGCGGAGTCGCCCGGCGAACTGGCCTATGCGCTGGCCTATGCCGAGGCGGAGGACGATATTTTCTCGATTCAGGAGGCGTGATGAATGCGATGTTGATGGCGCTGCCCGGCGCCGAACATTTCGCCAGCCATCTGCGCGGCCACCTGGGTTGCGACGCCGGCGAGCTGCTGCTGCATCGGTTCCCGGACGGCGAAACCTGTCCGCAGATGACGCCTGCTGTGGCGGAGCGCGATCTGATCCTGGTCGGCGCGATGGACCGGCCGGACCACAAGATCATGGACCTGTACTTGAGCGCCTGCGTGGCGCGGGAACTGGGCGCGCGCAGCGTGGGCCTGGTGGCGCCGTATCTGCCGTACATGCGGCAGGATGCGGTCTTCGCTCCGGGGCAAGGCGTGACGGCGCGGCATTTTGCGCGGCTGCTGTCGGGCTGCTGCGATTGGATGGTGACGGTCGATCCTCATCTGCACCGGTTCCACAGCCTGTCCGAAATCTATACGATGCGGACCGAGGTGGTGCCGGCCGCGCCGGAGATCTCGCGCTGGATCGCGGCCAACGTGGAGCGGCCCGTGCTGGTGGGACCGGACGAGGAGAGCGAGCAGTGGGTGGCGCAAGTGGCCGCCGGCGTGGGCTGTCCCTACACGGTGCTGCGCAAGGTGCGGAGCGGCGACCGCGAGGTAGCGGTGTCCTTGCCGCCGGCCGACGTGCTGGCCGGCAGGACGCCGGTGCTGGTGGACGACATCGTGTCCACCGCGCGCACCATGATCGCGGCCGTCGAGCAGTTGAAGGCGGCGGCCTGTCCGCCGCCGGTGTGCGTCGGCGTGCACGCGCTGTTCGCCGATGCGGCGTACGCCGAGCTGAAGGCGGCCGGCGCCGGACGCATCGTCACTTGCGATACGGTGTGCCACGTCAGTAACGATATCGGCATGAGCGCGACGCTGGCGGAAGCCGTCGCGCGCATGCTCGCTTAGAAGGCGATCGTCAGGCCGAGATCGACCGAGCGGCCGTATCCGGGCAATGGCTGCAGCGCGCCGCCATTCGCCCGCAGTCCCGACAGGTACACGCCACCGAGCGGATCGGCGTAGGCCTTGTCGAGCAGATTGCTCACACCCGCCGTCAGTTGCGTGTTCTTGCGGAACTGGTAGGTGGTGCGGGCGTTCAGCAGCGCGTAGCCTGCCGTGACGGGCTCCAGGCGCAGCTCATCCACCTTCTTCTTGCGGGCCACCAGCCTGGTTTCCACCTGGCTGGTCCAGGCGCCGCTGCTGTGTTCCAGCGTCAGCAGGGTATTGGCCGGCATCATGTGATACAAGTCGCCGCCGTCGGTGCGCTTGCCGCGCGTGTAGGCGGCGGTGCCGGTGAACTTGAGCGTGGCCGCCACCGGCACGCTCCACGACAGGTTGGCGCCATGCAGGCGGGCGTCGTGGTTGGCGAAGCGCAGCAGGGCGCCGCGTCCGGCCTTGTTGTAGGGCTTGAACTGGCCCACCACGTCGACATCGATGTAGTCGCGCACGCGGTTGTAGTACGGATTGAGCTTGACATACCAGGCCTCCGCGCCGCTGCCGCCGTGCCAGTGCGCGGTGAAGGCCAGGGTGTAGGCGGTCTCCGGCTTCAGGTCGATGTTGCCGACATAGCCATTGCCGTCGCCGAACCAGTTGGTCATGGTCATGGCCATCGTGCCGCGTCCCCAGGTGTAGCGCTCGTACAGGTTGGGCGAGCGGGTCTTGCGGGCGGCGGCCAGCTCGTAGGTGGTGGCGGCGTCGGCGTCGAAGCGGGCCAGCGCCGTCAGGTCGAGGTTGCCGTCGCGCCGGCGGTGTTCGCGGGCGTTGAAGGCCGCCGCAGCGGCGGCGTCCGCCGCGTTCATCATGTTGTTGGAATAGGGCTGGACGTCGCCGGCGTCCATGCGTACCTGTTCCCAGCGGGCGCCGAACAGCGTGGTCCACTGCGCGTTGTGCTCGGTCTCTGCCTCGGCGTAGAGGGCGACCCGGTCGCGCTGGCCGTCGTTGACGTTGATGTAGGTCTGCGGGCCCATCATCATCGAGCGCGGCACGGCCGGCCAGAAGTCGTCCAGGCGGAAGGTGTGGTACTCCTGTCCGGCGCGCAGGCGGGTGGCTTCGCCGACGGGCATCGTCAGCTTGAGCGCGTAGCCGGCGTTGCGGCCTTGTGTGACCATCGGCATGTTGCCGGCGCGTTCGGGCGAGAAGAAGCCCATCTCGTGCTGGGTCCTTTGCCAGTAGGCGCTGGCGTCCAGCTCGCCCCAGCCCAGCTTGCGCACGTAGCCGAGATTGGCGAACTTGCCGTCGTTGTCGGTCATGTCCATGTACTGGTTGGGGAAGCCCTGGTACGGGATGTGCTGGATGCCGGCGCGCAGCGTCAGTTGCTGCTGCTGGTCGCGGAAGGCCAGCACGGCCGACTGGTTGATGCTTTCATACAGGCTGTCGAGCACGCGCTGGCCGTTGCCGTCGTCGTAGCTGTGGCTGCGTGCGTAGCTGGCGTTGTAGCCCAGGCTCATCTTGTCGTTGGCGATGTTGGCGGAGACGCCGCTGGTCACGGCGTCGCCGTTGCTGCGGCCGCCGAGCGAGAGCTTGCCGCTGGTGTGCAGGCCGTCGGCCTTGTCGGCGAACACCGGCGGCGCGGACCTGACGGCGATGGTGCCGCCGATGCTGTCGCCGCCGGCGCTGACGGGCGTGACGCCGGCCAGCACGTCGATGCGGCCGATCTGTGTCGGCGCGATATACGACAGCGGCGCGTTCATATGGTTGGCGCAGGCCGAGGTGATTTCCATGCCGTCGATGCGGATCTTGAGGCGGTCGTCGCCCAGTCCGTTCAGGAAGGGCAGCGCGGAGACGCCGCCCGCCTGCGCCGAGCTGTAGCCGGGGACGGAGCTCAACAACAGGGTGGTGTCGCTAGCGCCGTTCGGGCGTGGGTGCAGTCCTTCGCCGATGGCGGAGATGATCACCGTATGTTGCGGGTCGATGGCCGGGGATGCGTCCTCCGCGGCCCAGGCGGCTTGCAGCGCCAACGACATGGTGGATAACATCAAGATACGTGGGAAGTTAATTGTTTTCATAAGGTACTCGGTTGGTTATGTTTAGACTGCGGGACGGCGCACCGCCCCGATCAAGGTGTCAAGCAGCAGGACGGCCAGCATCGATGCGCCCAGCAAGGGGAAGCAGCAGCCCAGCACGACGGCGATGAGCAGCACGCCTTTCGCCAGTTGGTCGCCGTGCCTGAGGGCAGGCGCGGCCAGCTTGCCGGCGGGCCGGCGCTGCCACCACATGACGATGCCGCTGACGCACAGCGCCATCAGCGCCAGGCAACCGGCCAGCATCACGAGCAGGTTCGGCGTGCCGTATTCCAGGCCCTGGTGCACGGCCACGCCCCATTCGGTGACGCGGCCGATGGCGCCGACGCGGTCGGCGCCGATGTCCATCAATGCCTTGCCGCTGTATTGATCGATGTGGACCACGCGATGGGCCGCCACCTGGCCCGGCATGTAGATCGCGCTGTAGACGCCGCGCGGGTCGCCGGGCAGCGCAAGGCGATAGCCGCGATCGATGCCCATGGCCGCCAGCTGGGTGACGATGGCGTCCGGGCTGGCGATGGCGGAATTGTTCAGCAGGTCGTAGCCGGGGCCGGAGCGAACTTGATGTGGCGCAGCTTTGTGCTCCGCATGCGGATCGCCGGATGCCGGCACGGCTTGCTGTTGCTGGGTCCACGGCAGGTCGCCAAGGGCGTTGGCGGGCAGCGTGGATTTCGGCACGCCGCGCCACATGCCGTCCGGTACGCCCAGGTCGTGGGCGCTCAGCCAGGCATTGACGTTCTTGCCCCAAAACACGGACCACGGCATGCCGGTCAATGCCAGGAACAGGATGACGCCGCCGCCGAAGGCGCCCGTTACGGCGTGCAGGTCGCGCCACCACACGCGGCCTTGCGCCTGGCGGCGGATCGAGACCACGCCCGCGCGCCGGCCTCGTGGCCACCACAGGTAGGCGCCGCTGGCCATCAGCATGATGATCCAGCCGGCCACGATTTCAATCACCGCCTTGCCGCCGTCGCCGGCGATTGCCAGCGAGTGGATATGCTTGACGATGGTCATCAGGCGCCGGCTTTCGTCGATGGCGCCCGCCACGGCGCCGGTGCCCGGGTCGACAAATACCTGCTTGGTCGCGCCGTCCGGCTGGACCACGTCGACCTGGGCGTTGTGGCGGTCGTCGGCAGGCAGGTTCAATGCCTTGGCCTGGCCTGGCCAGGCGTGCAGCGCGTTGGCAATGAGGGTGGACGCCGGCATCGGCGTGGCTTTGCCAGCCGGTTGCTGGCGCAGCATCTGCCGCGCGTAGACCAGGTCGTCGATCTGCCGGTTGAACAGATACATGGCGCCGGTGGCGGCCAGCGAAAAGATGAAGGGTACGCATACCAGGCCGGCAAAGAAGTGCCAGCGCCAGATGCGGCGATACAGGCCGGAAGTTCCGGCCATGGGAGTGCCTGCGATCATGGAGTCGCCTCGAAAGTTCGTGATGGATCACCGCCGGCAAACGGCGGTACCGCTGAAGGAACTCAGGCGAGGAAGGGCGGTGCGCGCGGATTGGCCGCGGACCAGGTGTGCAGCGATCGCGGTGCGGTGTAGAACAGAGGAGGGTAGGTGTCGCGGCCGGCATCGAGCGCGAGCGGGACGGACGGCGCGCCAGGCAGCGGGTGGGCGTCCGCATGCAGGGTGCAGAACGCGCAGTGTTCCATGGCGTGCTTTGCGGAGGCCGGTGTCTTGCCTCGGTCGGCGCCGGCCAGCTTGACGATTTTGTAGCCGTCCACCGTGCAGACCTGGACCGTGTCGGTGGCGGCCAGCGCGCTGGAGACGCCGGGCGCGATCGCACTGAACAGGATGGCCAGCAGGGCTATCCAGATGTGCAGTGTTTGTCGCTTCGCCATTTTTAACATGGCGAAATTATAGCCGAAGATGTTGGATCGAAGCTCTATGAACGCTTTGCCAAGGCGATGGAGCTCAGGGATGGCTGGCGTCGCCCAGGTATTTTTGATAGATGGCGTTGAAGCGGCCGCTGTCCTTGAGGTTCTTCAGGCCGGCGTTGTAGTCGTCGCGGATCTTCTTGTCGCGGAATATGGCGCGGTAGTCCATGGGATTGAACTTGACGAAGCTCTGCTCGACGACGGGCTTGGGGTGAAACGATTTATTCAGTTTTAGTTGCTGGGTGAAGTAGCGGAAGATGTTGCGGTCGCTGAGCACGACGTCGTAGCGGCCGCGATCGAGCGTCAGCACTTGCAGGGCCTGGTCGTTCTGCTCGAAGTAGTGGCCGGCCTTTTTGACGCCGTCGAGCCATTCGGGATAGCGCTTGGCGGCGCCGGCGAACGAGATCACGGTCAGGCCTTGCAGATCGTCAGGAGTCTTGATGACAAGGTGGCGTTCCTTGAGGCTGATGAAGACGTTGTCGTAGAAGACGGCCGGATCGCCGTAGAACGCGCCCCATTTTTCCATGTCCTCGCCGAGGTCGGTCATCGCGGCGTCGACGTCGCCGGCCTTGAAGGCCACCGGGATGCGGGCGAAGGGGTAGTAGTGGGGCTTCATGGTGTGTCCGCGAAAGGCGAGCGCTTCGCGCAGGATTTCCACTTCGATGCCGGAATCGGTTTCGGGGAAGCAGAAGGGCGGTATCTTTTCGCCGAAGGCCATGGTGACGGTGTCGGCCCGGGCCGCCGGACTCCAGGTGCACAGGACACCCAGCAACAGCGGGGCGATGCGGCGGAATGGGGACATGGCGCGCTCCGCTCAGAATTGATGCCGCATGCCGGCGGCCACCAGCCGCCGCGTGCCGCCCGGCAGCGCGGCCTGGTAGCTCGCCTCGCTGCCGTTGCGCAGGTTGGAACCGACCAGGTACAGATTGGTCCGCTTCGACAGCGTGTGGTAGTAGCCGAGTGCGAGCTGGGTGGCGTTGGCGTTCTGGAAGTAGCGGTCGCTTTTGTGCACGACGTCGGCGGCGATCAGGTCGCGGCCGAGCGGGATGCTGACGCCTAGCAGCATGTCACGCGTGTCGAGGGTCTTGTCGTTGCGGCTGCGCGCCAGCACGAACCAGCCTCGCACCGGGCCGAAGTCGTAGTTGCCTGCGACGAGCCTGCTGCGCGCCAGGCGGACGCCGGCCGCGTCGTTGCTGTCGTGATAGGCCAGCTCGATGTTCATCGGTCCCGCCGTGTAACCGGCGTCGGCGCTGATCTGGCGGTTGGCTTTGGCGTTGCCGGCCTGTTCGCCGGCGCCGTAGGCCAGGTCGCCGTGGAAGCCATGCAGGTCGGGCAGCGAATACTTGACGGTGTTGTCCATGCGGACGCCTGAATCCTGGAACACGCGGGTCGATTCGCCCGGGCCTTTGGCGTCGAAGGGATCGTTGGTGGCGATGGCGCCGAAGTAGGGTGTGAACATCCGCCCCAGCTTGACGCTACCGAAGGCGCCGGAGAGGCCGACCCAGCTCTGGCTGCCAAACGGGCGCCCTGCGAACGAGGGATTGCCGGTATCGGCTTCGATCTGGGATTCGACCACGAAGCTGGCGCGCACGCCGCCGCCGAGGTCTTCGTTGCCTTTGATGCCGAGGCGGGAGGCGGTCTGCTGTCCGCTGTTGACCGCGGTGGTGGACTTGCCGGAGTCGCGGTCCGAGACGATGGCCAGGTCAACCACGCCATACACACCGATTCCGCTTTGTGCCGCTGCCTGCCGGATGGCGCAGGCAAGCAGCAACGGCATGACGCGCGATAGCTTCACGTTCAGTCTCCTGCTGGATGGCGGGGCGACTTTGGCGAAGGGCGTCGCTCTGCGGTATGCACTCTTTACTTTTTACACCTGGCAGTGATTGCGATCAAGTATTCGGTCATTTATTTGACCGGGCGATGACGACAATCCAACGGTTGGTGTCATGCTGATATTGAGTAAAAGACATAGTTGTGCAGAGGTGGCCGGGACGATCAGGGGCAGAGCGGCAGCATCGAACAACCGCAGCGGCCGAATTGCCAGCCGTCGGCGGCGTCCCGCTTGAAATAGGCCAGCGCCGCGCGGTGGCGTTGCACGCCGTGCGGCGGAATCGCGGCCGGACCGTCCGCCGCCTGCGGCCAGCCGACATCGCGGCTGGCCACGCGCGCCGGCACCAGCCAGTAGTCGCCGGTGCGGTAGTAGCCGCCCACCCGGAATTGCACTTCGACGCCGCGTTCCAGCGGCAGCCAGACCGCGCTGTTGTGTTCCTCGACTTGCAGCACGCCGGCGGCACTCACGCCGTCGTGCTGGTCCCAGCGTTTGAGCAAGGTGCAGTGCGCGAAATCCACGGTGGTCTTTTGCTGCAGCTGGATGACGATGGTCTGGCGGGTGCGGTCGATTTTCGAGACCTGGCCCAGCGGCGGCGCGACCGGCGTGAATTCGAAGGCGTCACCGGTCAGCTCGACCCACTGGCCTTCGCACAGGCCGGTGCGGTGGTCGTGGCCGAGGCTCTCCAGCCCGACCGATATGCTGTTGCTTTCCGCATCGAGCTTGGGCGCGCCGCGAATGGCGAATACGACCGAGGCGTTTTCACGCGACCATTTGATGGTGGCGTGGCCGTCGGCCAGCCCGCTGTCGTGGACTTCGATGCGGTAGAGCTGGTTCTCGCGGCTGCGGAAGGCGGCGTCGGCCGAGAGCGAGCAGGGATCGTCCTCGGTGGCGTCGTGGACGGCGCGGGCGCGCATCAGGGGGCGTGCGGCGTCCAGGGCGTCGAGCAGGTCGCCGGCGGTGGCGCAGTCGCCCGCCGCGCCGGGGAAGTTGGCGAGCGCGTTGGTGAAGGCGGTTTGGGTGGCGGTGACATGGTCGATAACGAGCTGGATGGGCGGGCGGTCCTCCGGCTTGGCGATCGCCAGCCTCAGTTGCAGCGCGCCCAGCACCAGCGCCAGGTGGGCGTCGACCCAGGGCTGGCTGGCGATGCGCACCTGCCAGACGATCTGCGCGCGCGAGGCGGTGTCGATGCCGCCCAGCGCGACTTCGCGCAGGCCGGGATATTGCAGCGCGCTGACGTGGCGTTCCCAGCATTCCAGGTAGGCGAGGCCGCCCGCTGTTGGTGGCTCGTGTTCGGCGTCCGGGAAGTAGGGCCAGGGCTGGGTGGCGTAGCTGCAGGCGCTGTCGTTCTCGCACAGGATGCCGTCGAGGTAGAAGTGGCCGGCGCTGATGCTGAAGTCGGCCGTGCCTTGCGGATCGGCGGCCAGCGTGAAGCTGTCGCCGGCGCGCCAGTGGCGGCCGATCAGGTCGATGATCAACGAGCGCAGGAAGTGATGGTGTATCGCGCTCTGTTCGTTGAAGTCGGCTTCCAGCAGGACGCGACCCTGTTGCAGCAGCACGCGGCTGAAGCGGGCGGCGGAGTCGAAGGTGACGCGGGCGAAATCTCCATTCATGGCTTGGCCTCTTGGGACGATGCGGATGGATAGTGGGCGTGCAACGTGGCTGCCTCGAAGGTGGCGGGCACGTACTCGGCCAGGCGGGCGTTGAGCAGCGCCAGGCGCTGCGGCTCGAACAAATCGTGGTAGACGCCCATTTCGGAGCCGTCCTGTGCGCCGGCGGCGATCTCGGCGGCGGTGGATGGATGCAGGCGGGCGTACAGTTCGCTGCCGTAGCGCAGCGATTCGAAGTGCGGCCGCACCCTGAGCGCGGTGTCGGCGGAGACGAGGGCCTTGCGCGCCGCGCGTTGGGCCGGTGTCAGCGTGGTGTCGGCGTCGACCTTGGCGCGCGCGGCGGCGATGGCGTCGTCCGGTTGGCAGCGGTGGCGGCGGGGCGTGCGCGAAGCGGCCGGCAGGTAGCAGTAGCGGACGCAGCCGGTCTGTCTGCGCGCGACTTCGACTTTGCCGAGGAACAGGCTGTCTTCGGCACGGGTGATCGCGTGGACCGCCACTTCGCCGACGATGGTGCTGCGGGCGATTGTCAGCAAGGCCAGTGCGATGTCGCCTTGGGTGCCGGCGATGGCGGGTTGGCTGATGTCCATGGCGTCGATGATGCTGTCGGTGACGACGATGGGCGCGGCCTCGTCGGCGCCTGCCACTTGCACCGGGCCGGTGATGCTGTGATCGATGCGCAGGCAGGCGGCGCTGCCGTCGAGTACGACGCTGGGCTGGCCGGGGTGGGTGGGCCGGCAGTCGCACGACAGGCCCCAGCCTGGCACCAGGGTGCTGTGGCGTATCCATACCTGACACAGGTCGCCGGTGTTGGTGCCGCCGTCGCCGTCGGCCGCCAGGCCCGGTGCGATGGCGATGGCCTCGCGGTCTTCCGGCGATCGCAGGGTGACGTCGATGCCTCCGCCGTCGTCCGGCAGGCGCGGGGAGATGTCGATGCCGTGGCCGGCGACCAGCAGGCCGTCGAGCGTCAGGCGGCTGCCGGTGGCGCCTTGCACCGAGATGCGGTCGGCGGCGCCGTCGCGCTCGTCGGTCAGCAGCAAGACCGGGCGCGTGCCCGGCGCGGCGACGATCCACACGGATTCGCCTTGGCCCAGCGTGATGTGGACGGCGCCGTGGTAGCTGCCGCTGTCCGCCAGTTCCACCACCAGCGCTGCTTCGGGACGCGTCTCCGGCGGGCCGGCGCGGGCGGTTTGCCAGTCGTCGATGGCCATGCCGATGGTGCGGAAGGTGCCGGGTTCCGGGGCGCCATGTTCGGCCGCGCGTACGCGTACGCGTGTCACGCGCGCGGGCAGGGGCAGCGCGGGACGGCTGTATTCGCCGCCGCCCAGGTCCATCGCGAACCCGTAGCCGTAGTTGACCAGCACGCCCTTTTGCGGCCGCTGCTTGAGGGGGAACATGATGCGGCCCAGTTGCGGATCGACGGCGACATGGTTCTTCGGAACCCGATACGACCAGCTGGACAGGTCGGCCGGAATGACGGCCGAGGCGGGGACTTGTCCCTGGTCGCCTTTCCTGGGCCAGTCGGGGACGGTGATCCACAGGCTCAGCCCCGGGCCGTACAGCGCTGGATCGGCGCTGGCGGAACTGGCGTCGGGCGCTGGCTCGGCTTCGAGCTCGCCGCGCAGTATGGGCAGCGGCAACCGGGCGGGCGGCTCCGGCTTGCGGTACAGCGCGACGTCGTTGCCGAGGATGGAGAAGGCGTAGCAATGCTGGCCGGCTTCGCGCTGGCAGCTGGCGTAAGTCCGGGTGACGCTGTAGCGGCGCTGGCGAAACACGAACAGGCCCACGCTGGCCGGGTTGTACCAGCCGGCCGACTGGGCGTTGCCGATGCGGCGCACGTCGGCCGTCCTGCACAAGGTGTCGAAGGGGGAGCCGGTGTGTTGCAGCTGCGCGGCGTTGTGCAGGTCGGCGGTGGCCGGCCGGTCCGGATGCAGGTGGTCCAGGTGCTGGGCCTGCACCAGCCGGCGGTAGAATTCCACCGCGACGGCGGGCCAGTGCGCCACGTCGCGCGCCAGTTCCTCCAGCACCATCAGCGTGCCTTTCCTGCGTTCGAAGGCGATGCTGTTGGCCACCTCGCGGCGTGGTGCGAGGTATTGTGCCAGCGCCGGCGAGGCATCCGCGCCGCTGGAAGGCTGGTAGCCGAGCAGTTCGGCGATGTAGGGCACCACCCACGGCTCGCAGGTCTCGATGAAGTTGTTGTCGTACATGCGCAGCAGATCGCGGTCTATCAACTGGGCTTGCTTGCCGATGATGGCCATCAGCTGCTGCAAGGCGCCGCCGCTTTGCGCGTCGCGCTGGCGGATGTAGGCTGGCAGCAGCTGGTACAGGGCGTCCGGGGAGTTCAGCATGATTTGCCCTCTGTTTCGACCAGGTTGAACACCAGGGTGCCGGGGACGTCGGGCGCCAGCATGGCCATCTGCGCCGGCAGGAAGCGCGGCAATTCGCCGTCGCGCTGCGCGATCTGGTCCTGGCGCGACTGCGGCGCGTCGGTTGCCGCCATGGCGGGCGCGCAGGCCACCAGCTGCTGCACCGCGCCGCCGCCGGCTTGCTGCTCCAGCACCGCCACGGCCGCCGCCAGCGCATCCTTGTCGCGCAGCGCCAGTTCGGAGATGCCGCCGAAGACGTCGACGTCGACCCATGCCACGCCTGGCGTCGTTTGCATGGCGGCCACCGCGGCGGACAGGTAGACCGACCTGCCGAGCAGCGCGCGATCGAACGAGAACGCGTCGAGCAAGCGGGCGCGCAGGCGCGGCTCGACCACGTTCCAGTCTGCGTCCGCGTCGATGGCGACCTTGGCCTGCAGCACCAGCGCGATCAGTTCGCGCACGCCCAGTTGCACCGGCAGCGCCGGATCGCCGTAGGTGTGGAATGCCAGGTTCAGGCCTTCCAGCAGCGCGCCCTTGGGATCGAGCGGGATGTCGCCGACGCCGGCCAGCGTGACGTACACGACGCTCGCACCGCCGTCGGCCAGCTTGGCGGCCTGCGCGTGGCCGATGGCGGCGAAGCGTTGGGCGAAGTAGGCATAGTCCTGCACCGATACCAATCGCGAACGGGGCGACAGCGCCAGCACGGCCTGCGGCAGGTTGCGCCGGATCTGTTCGATGCCGTCGCGGTCGGCGCCGCCGGCGGCGCGCAGCGGGTTGATCACGCCTTGCACGCCGAGCGGGCGGGTGGACAGCAGCGTGATCTGCCCCGGCTGCACGTTGCCGCTGCGGCCTATGCCGACGCGGAATTGCGCGCGCAGGTTGTCCTGGCCGGTGGGCAGTCGCGCGCCGTGGGCGCCATCGCCGAAGACCACGGTGGCGGCGCCGGCGGCGTCGGTGGTCAGTTCGTAGGCGCGCTGGCCGGGGCCTGCATCCAGCAGGGAGTCGACTTCGTTCCAGCGCACGTCGTTGACGCGGATGAGCTGCGTTCCGCGCACGCCGCTGGCGGTGGGTGCAGCGACGTAGGTGAGCGGTGCGCGCTTGAGCGTGTAGGCGGCGAGGCGGGCCCGCGCGTCGCCGGAGCCCATCACCTCGGACACGGTTTCGCCGTGCGAGGCCGGCACCACGTTGCCATACACGGTGACGCTGTCGCGGCGGTAGGTGAAGGCCAGCTTGTTGCGCAGGTAGACCACGGTGTGGCGGCTGTCGGCGGGCGAGGCTGGGTCGGCGACCTGCTTGATGGCGTCGATCATGGCCAGCTCGCCGTCGCGGATGCCGGGCAGCGCGACGCCGTTCGCCGTGATGTCGGTGCGTTCGCCGGCCACGATGATCCAGCGGCCCACGTCCAGCCCGTCGTACAGGCCGTTGAGGACGACGTTGTCGCCGGCGACGTCATCCGCGATCGGTTCGGTGGCCAGCGTGACCAACTCGCTCTGCACGGCGTACACGGTGTTGCGCAGGTAAGCGAGCGAGGTGGCCAGGTCGCCCAGGTTCTGGTTGATGTCGTGCAGTACGTCGAACATCTTGCCGCTGTCGGGATCGACCAGTTCCAGCCGCGTGACTTTGCTGTTGAGGCTATAGTCGCCGCGGTTGGCGGTGCTGGCGCCGATCACGCGGGCGAAACGCACCGTGTGGCTGCTGGCGTTCTGCACGCGCGGCGTCTGGATCAGCGCGTAGCTGTCCGGGTGGACCGCGTCGTTGACGCCGTCCAGGAAGGCGTAGCGGTGGTCGATTTCCGCCGCCGTCCAATCGGTGTCGTTGGAGGTGCGGACGATGGAGGAGAGCAGCGGCGCGTTGGCGCCGTACGGGCTGTGCACGGAGCGGAGCAGGTACAGGTCCGGCGCGATGTCCTGCGTGGCGGGGGTGCCTGGCAGTTGGCCCCAGGCCGCGTACAGATGGGCGCCCAGGCTGGGCGTCAGCGATTGCAGCAGCGCGCCGCGTGTGGCACCGCTCGCTTCCAGGCCGGCGGAGGCCTTGCGGTCCAGGTAGCGGGGTGCGCGCAGTTGCGCCTCGGGCGCGGTTTCCAGCGCTGCGAGGCTGGCGTCGATGTCGGCGGATTCGATGGAGATCGGTTTGCTGTGGGTCGGTGTGAGGAGCGCGTCAAGGATGTCGCCTGCCGGGTCATCGACGGCGGAGAACCCTGTCGATGTCTCGCTGATGCTGGAGAACGCATCGATGGCGCTGGCGCCCAGCAGGTAGGTGACCAGCGCTTCCAGCAGTTGCACCAGCTTGGGGTCGGCATGATCGCCGGCTTGTGCGACTTTCTTCTGCGTTTCGTCGGTCAGCGCCAGGATCTTGGCGGCGAGGTCGGGCGTCAGGCCGGGGCGGGGCTTCAGCGTCAGCACCACGCTGGCGGTCAGCACGTCGTTGCGGGCGCTGGCGATCTCGCGGCCCACTTGTTGTCCCTGCAGGTCGCCGAAGTGGAACAGCAGGCGTTCGCCGGGACGCACCACCAGGCTGGCGTCGTTGAGGCGGAACTCGAGCCGGGTCAGCGCGTCGACGCGTTTGATCGCCGGCACGCGGGTCAGGCGCGGCGGCATCATGCTCCACTCGGCGCGCGCCTGCAGGGCTTCGTCGGTTTCGAAGGTCTGCATCTGTTCGCCGGGCTGGGGGACGGTCTGGGTCTTGGCGCCGGCCGGGATTTCCACCGGCGCGGCGGCGGCGTCCAGCAGGAACGCCAGGTGCACGGTCGCGGCCACGCCGGGACGCGGCTTGTAGCCAACCTCCGATGCCAGTTCGCGCAGCGAGCGTTCGCTGCGCGCGGTGCGCAGATAGGCTTCGTTGGTGAGCCGTTCGCGGTAGAAGGTCAGCACGTCGGCGGCGACGGACCAGGCGTCCAGCAGCGCGATCGCGGGATCGGTGAGGTCGCGGGTGCCCAGGGCGCGCAGCGTCGGTGCGTCGCGGGAGCTGAGGCGGCGCAGCGCGTCGGCGAAGAAGTCGCCGTGGTTGCCGATGCGCGTGCGCAGGGTGTCGCGGCCGGCGCGGTTGGCGGGTGGCGCCAGCGTGGCCGGGGTGCCGCAGGCGCCAGCGCAGTCGCAGTCGCAAGCTGTGCCGGCGCAGGGATCGCAGTGATGGTCGCAGCTCATCGTCCACCTCTCACATTCAATGTCAGCGTGCCGCGCTCGGGGAAGTCGGGATTGCCGTCCAGCTGGGCGATTTCGTCGGCGGCGATGGGCAGCAGGCCGTCCGCCAGGGTGCGCTGCGCATCGGCCGGCGCGGCGTCGGCGCGCGCGAATGTCACCATCGCGACGTGGGCCACGCCTTCGGTTTGCTGGGCCAGGGCGACCAGGACGGAGGCGCGGATGTCTTGTCCGAACTGGAGGCGGTCTTCGTGGAACAGGCCCAGCTTGCCGTCCGCCAGCCGGCGGTTGGACAGGGCGTCGGACAGTGCGCGCTTGACTTCGGCGCGGATGGCGTTGGGCGCGACGCAGATGTCCATTTCGATCCGCAAGGGCACGCGCAGGGCGGGCAGCAGGCGCAGGTCGTGGCCGATGCGGCGGACCATTTGCAGGCGCTCCCGGGTTTGCGCTTCGAGCGACGGGTCGTCGTCGGCGGAGGCGTAGCGGTCGAGGGCGACGGCGGCTTCGTACCAGCTGCCGCTCCACACCAGTTCGGCGTAGGCGCCCTGGATGCGGGCATCGTTGGCGGCGATCTCGGCGTAGTCGGCGGCGGCGATGGCGCGCTCCAGCACGCGGCCGTAGGCGCGCGGTGCGTATTGTTTGACGTCGGCCACAGGCTCGGGCTCGCGGCCGCCGGTTGCGGGCATCGGGTTGCGCGGATTTAAGTCGATACCGGACACCAGCCCGTTGCGGATGGCGATCCAGACGATGGTGTCGTGGCCAACGTTGCCGGCGGCGCCGTTGCCGATCCGGTAGCGCGCGCGGAAGCGGCTGTTGGCCGGGGGGACGCGGCCGTCGTCGCCGCTGCCGAAGCGCAGGTGGGCGTAGCCTTCGTCGTCGACTTCGGTGACGAACACCTGGTCGTCGCGCTCGCTGGCGAGCAGGTCGGGTACGGCGTGCCAGCCGTAGCTGCCTTCCCAGACGATCTGGCTGGATTCCGGCGGCTCGGGCCAGCCCCGGTCCAGCCGCAGTTGCGGCAGGGCCTGGCGCGGGTCCTGGGTCAGCATGGCGGTGGCCGGGGCCGGCTCGGAGGGCAAGGCTGCGGCCCAGGTCAGGCCGTTGCGGGCGAGCGTCGGGTTGAACGGGGCGGGTGTGATGGTGATGTCGGCGGCCATGCCGTCGCAGGCGCAGCAGCCTTGCGTGCTTTCCTCGCCGACGATCCAGCTGTCGTCGCCGCGTTCGATGTCGATGCCTTGGTCGACCAGCACCACGTTGCCGCGCGCGACCGCGCATTCGACCCAGCGGCAGTCGGGTGCGGCGGTGCGGGCGGACAGGCACAGCATCCAGGGCAGTGCGTCGGCGCGGTCCCATTCGATGTCGAGTAGCAGTGTTCCGTCCAGCGGATCGTGCAGTTCGGTGACGCGGGTCAGGCGGACCGCGTGGCGGTGTGCGGGATCGGCGTCGGCGCCCGAGCCGGTCACGCCGCTGCGGATTTCTTCGAAGATCAGCACGTCGCCGGCGGCCAGGTGCAGCGTGCGGCGCGGCTCCGCGTCCGGCGCGGCCTGGTCCGAATCGCGCAGCGTGGCGTTGGTGGCGCCCGCCGGCAGGCAGCAGCCCTGGTTGTGCCAGGTGTAGAAGTGGATCTCGTTGTGGGCGACGCTCAGGTGCAGCTTGCCGTCGCCGCCCAGGTCGATGGCCTGGAACAGCGTGGCCTGGTCGATGCGCTGCAGTTCCTGCCATGATTTCAGTCCGGGCACCACCACCTGCTGTTGCGGCGGTGGCGCGGCGAATACCAGGTCGGACAGCGGCAGCGCGATATCCTCCGAGGTCTCGACGGTCAGCCAGGCGCGGGCGTTGCAGCCTTCGTGCATGCGGTAGTCCAGCAGCCGGGCGTGGCGCCGCACCGAGATGCGCCGGCGCGCCGTGCCGAGGTAGGCCTCGGTGGCGACGGCGTCCAGCGTGTAGCTGAACTGGTCGGCGATGTAGGCCAGCACTTCGACTACGGTGACGCCCAGGTCGGGCAGGTGGCGTTCGCGCCAGTCCGGCATGACGGAGCTCATGCGGTCCAGCAGCAGGCGGCGGAAGCTGTTGAAGTCGCGCGCCAGGTAGTCGATGGCGGGCGCGGGGGCGGCCGGTGGCATCGGGCAAGGCGGCGCCAGGCAGTCGAGGTCGGACGGGCAATCGATGCGGAATGAGAACGCGGCGCAGGCGTAGCGCGGGTCGATGCCGGCCGGCACCGGGCGCAGGCGCGGCACCGGCGCGGGCAGGGGATCGTCGCTGCAGCGGCTGGTGCGCCGCTCCGGTTCGACCAGGCACAGGCAGTAACTGGAAAAGTCGCCGGTGCGGTCCACGCTGACGCGCAGGCAGACGTCGCCGTCCTCGTGCTGCTCGAATTCGGCGCCGGTGACCTGGATGCCGGTGATGCGCTCGCCACCTTCGATGAGCAGGTTCTCGCGGTCCAGTCCGGCGGGCGGCTGGCCGAAGAAGCGCACGCACAGGGTCAGGCCGTCCGGATAGACTTCGACATAATCGACGCCGGCCAGCTGTCCGCCGGCCCGCACCAGCGTGCGGCGCAGGTCGTCGCTGCACTGCGCGCCGGATTGCGACGTGCACGGTTGGCTGTTCATGTCAGGCTCCGGCTGAAGTTTTCGGTGACGATCTCGCCCGTGGGGCGCAGCATGTAGCGGACGGTGACGCGCAGCGTGGCGTCGTCGCTCAGCACCTCCACGCCGCGCAGTTCGATCAGGTCGCCCAGCCATTGGGTCAGCGCGGCCTGTACGGTCAGCTGCAGGGTCGCGGCCAGTTCGGCGCTGTTGGGGGCGAAGATCGATTGCAGCAGGCCGCTGCCGAATTCCGGCCGCATCACCCGCTCGCCCGGATTGGTGAACAGCAGCATCTCCATCATGTCGCGCACGTGGTCGGCGTCGGTGGAGGCCAGGCTGCGGCCGTCGGCGCCGATCTGGTAGGGGAAGGCGATGTTCATGGCGGTCCTCGGTCAGATGGCATTGACGCGCTGCTGGCCCGGCGCCAGGATCAGCGGTGTGGGGTTGGGCACGCAGGTCGAGGTGGCCGGCACGATGCCCACCGGCAGGCCCATCGATGTGACGCGCGCCGCGCCGACGGTCAGCTTGCCGCTGACGCATGGCGGCGAGCCGGACGATGCGGCGGGAAAGCCGCAGCCGGTGATGGTGTAGGTGTGCGCCAGCGTCACCACCGCCATGTCCATCACGCTCAGGCGGCTGGTGGGCGGCAGCGGCGTGGCCTTGCCGGCGTGGCTGCAGGTGACGACGGCGTTCACGGTGAGCAGGAGTCCGGGCATGATTATTTCACGTAGAGCGCTGCGGTGAGTGGGTTGCCGTCCGGCGTGCCGTTGATCTGCACCCCGGGCAGGCCGAAGATGCGCACGCCGGTCGGCTCGACCGCGATGAACGAGGTGCCGCTCTTGAGCAGCACGCCGCCCTGGGGCAGCAGCGGCGGCAGCGGCGTGTCGCTGATGACCAGCGCGTGCTTGAGGAGCGACTCGATGGTCAAAATCGGCGCGCCGGGCGTGGCGGTGGACTGGGTCTTGGGCGTGAACGCGGACGAGCCCCACCAGAAGCCGGTCCAGATCGGGTGGTCCGGATGGCCGTGCAGGAATTCGACCCAGACGTTGGCGCCGATCGGCGGCACCACGTACATGCCCAGCGACATGCCGCCATACGGCAGGCAGGGCAGCGCCCACGAGGACACGTTCGGTCCCCACACGTCCTCGACGGCGACCATCAGCCGGCCGCGCATCTCCGGGTCGATCGGCACGCGCACCACGCCGCGGTACTTGCCCCAGTAGCGCTTGACGCCGCCGACGCTGTCCGGTGGGCCGCCGCCGTCGTCGTCATCATCGTTGAACTGGTCGGTGAAGCCCAGGTCCTTCATGGTGGGTTGGTCGGCCATTTGCGTGTCCCTTCGGTCGGTTGCGCTAGCCCAGCAAGGGCAGGGAGGTGTCGGGCAGGCCGATGCCGGGGAGCGACAGCGGCTCGAAGGCGTTGCGCGACAGGTTGAAGTTCTGCTTGAATTCGCCCGGCTTGATCTGGCTGGTGACGCTGCGCACGAAATACAGGCCGTCGTGCGACAGGCCGGCGCCGCGCACCTCGACCAGGCGGCGCGGCTTGAGCACACGACCGTAGCGCACCACGTTGAGCGCGCCCGAGCCGCTGATCACCTCGGCCGAGCGGGCCGCGTGGGCCAGCCCGACCATGATGGCCTGCGCCGGGTTGTAGTGGGCCACGCCGCTGAGCGGTTCCACCCGCAGCGGGATCGGCGAGCGCCGGCCCAGCGGCGGCGACAGCGGATTGACGTCCGGAATCGGGATCGGGATCGGCACCGGCAATTCCTCCGGACGGATCAGCAGCAGGTGCAGCGTCTTGGAAAAACCGTCGAAGGTGAAGCTGAGGTTGTCGACATTGCTGGCGGCGTCGCTGTTGGCGATCAGCGCAGCCTGCGGGGCGCCGGTCTTGATTTCCGGCCCCCAGTAGGCGATGGACTGGCCCGGCTGCGGTCCCGGTTCGATGTAGAACACGTAGCCGACGCTCTTGGCCACGTGGTTCAGGTATTGCAGGTCGGTGCCGATGTGGCTGGGGATGCGCGAGGTCGGTATCGGGATGTCGATGTTCACGCTGGGGATGATCAGCGGGATCATGCCCAGCGGGATGTACTTGGCCAGGATCAGGGCGACGCGGCCCTCGATGGGCATCGCCGGGTACTTGATCAGCCAGCTCAGGTCGACCGTGTCGAGCATGCGCGACAGGTCCTCGCCGGTGACGTTCAGGCGCGACTGGCCGGGGTCGTTGGAGACGGCCACCTCGTGGCGCGTGATGACGCCGTCCATCAGCACCTGCGGCGTGCCGTTGAGCGTGGCGTACAGCACCATGCGGCGCGGCGGATCGAAGAAGCCGTCCTCGAAGCGGCGCCGTATCGGCGAGCCCTTGCCGAAGGCGAAGCTGAGCGAGAAGCCGCTGCGCCCCTCGGTCACCTGGGTGACCTGGGCCGACAGCAGGCTCTGGGCCACGTCCAGCGGCACCGGCTCCGGGTTGAGCATGCCGGCCATCAGCGAGAACTGTATTCCGCGTAACATGCGTCCCCCTGTCAGCGGTGCGGCGCCGGCGTGCCTTCGGCGAAGGTGATCAGCAGGCGGCGGCCGAGGCGTTGCGTGAGTTCGTCCGGCTGCAGCGCGCGGTTGGCGTCGGCGATGCGCCACCACAGCGTGGCTTCGCCGAACTGCACGGCGGCGATGTTGTCCAATCGGTCCTGGTCGTTGACGGCCACCACGCCGGCGGCCGACAACGCTTCCGGCCCCGGCACGAGGCGGCGCTCGACGTATGTGTGCTCGACGCCGTCGTCGTCGGTCCAGATCAGCAGCGGCAGGCCGCGATAGCGGCTCAGCTCGTCGAAGACTTCGGTGCGCAGGTCTTGCAGCGACGGCACCAGGGTGCGCGGATCTATCATCACAGTCCTTTCACGCCGAGTTGATCGAGCGAACCGGCCACCGCCCGCAGCGCCAGCGCTTCCTTGTTCTTCAGATAGCTCATGTATAGCGCCGCGCCCGGGTGGTCGATGCCGAAGTCGTTCACCGACAGCACGCGCAGCGCCAGCGTGACGCGCGCGCGGGTGGGGTTGAGGCTGATGTCGAAGGCTTCCTCGGTGACGGAAAACTCGGTCACCCGCACCGGCACCACGCGCTGCGCGCTCCACACGAACAGCGCCAGCGGCGACTCCATCGGCGCGATTTCGATGGCGCCCTGGGTCATCAGGGCGTCGGCGGCGTCGACCTGGGCGCTGGTCGGGGTGACCAGCGCCTCCAGCGCGGCCAGTTGCGGGAAGATGCCGACTTCGACGGCGGTCTTGTTCGCGTCGGGGAACTCCAGCTGGTCGGTGGCGTCGATCTCCGCTTCCAGCCGGAAGGTTTCCACCGGCGGGCCCTTGAAGCGCAGCGGTTCGGTGCGGTCGCCGGTATCGCCGCCGACCGATTGCACTTGCAGGGTGCGGTTCAGGTGGTCGGGCGTGTATTGCAGCACGATCACGCGGCCGGCGCGCCGGGTCAGGGCATCGATCATGACGATGCCGCACTTGAGCGTGTACGGGGTGCGGGGATAGGTGCTCATAGGAAGCCCTTGAAGGTGGCGTGGACGTTCTTGGGCAGGATGAAGGGGCGCTTGCCGGGCGGCGCGATGTCCCAGCGGGCGTCGTTGACGCCCTCCAGCTTGAAGGTGACGGCCTTGCGGGTGATGGTCTTGCCCTTTTCCTTGCTGGTCTCGCTGGCGACGTTGCGCTCCTTGATGACGAATTTGAGCTTGAAGGTGTAGATGCCCTTGTCCTCGGCAAAGAAGGCCAGCGTCATCATCACGGATTCGCCGACGGTGGCGTTGTGCACGTCGAAGTTGCTGAAATTGACGAACCAGAAGTCGCGCGCGGTGTTGGTTTCGTCGGTCGAGACGCGGTATTTGGTGACTTCGCCGCCCTTGGCGCCGGGCTGGCCGGTGCCCTTGCTGCCCGCGCCCTCGGTGCCTTTGCCCGATGTGCCGGGCTTGCCTTCGCCCTTGCCCTCGGTCTCGCTTTTGCCGCCGCCCTGGTCCGTGCCTTGCTGCTTGGGCGGGGTCTTGGGCTTTTTCGCCAGCGCCGTCAGCACGCTCTTGCGCAGCTCCTCCGGCGTGACCTTGGCCGGCTTCCAGTTCAGCGTTTTCAGGTAGGCGATATCTTCCTCGCTGATGCCCTGGGTGGCGGCCAGCACCTTCTGGATCCAGGTGGAGGCCGGCACGGTGTACTGGCCCTCGGGCGAGTTGTCGGCGATCGCCCGCAGCAGCGCCTGCTGCGCGGGGCTGGACTTGTCGATCAATTCGCGGATGATGCGGGCCTGCGCCAGCGCGGCGTCCAGCTGGTCGTGGGTGATGGGCTTGCCCTTGAGACCGAATACGGCCATTTCCTTCTCGGTCAGCAGGTCGGAGCCCTGCTTTTGCGTGCCCTGGCCGCTGGTGCCACCGGGCTGGCCGGTGGTGGAGGTGCCGCCAGCGGCGCCCTTGGCGTCGCCGGGCTGGCTGCCGGCTTGGCCCTGGCCGGTGCCGGGGCCGCCGGTCTTGGGTGCGCCGCCCGGTCCTTCGGACTTGGTGCCGCTTCCTGTGCCGGTGCCCGTACCCGTGCCGGTCTTGTCTCCGGTCGCGGTGGCGCCCGTCGCCGTGCCGCTTGTGCCGGTCGCCGTGCCGGTGGCCCCGGTCGTGCCCTTGCCCTCCGACGATCCGCTGTCGGCGGGTGGCGCGGTCTTTTTGCCGCCGGCTGTGCCGCTGGCGTCCTCGACATTGCCGGTGCCGGCCGTGCCGGTGGCGGTCACGTCGCTGTTTTTGACGGAGCCGGCGCCGGCCACGCCAGCGGCCTTGACGTCGGTGCCGGTCGAGGTACCGACGCCCGCCGCGCCAGCCGCCTTGGACGTGGTGTCATTGCTGTAGCCGGCGCCGGCTGTGCCCGCGCCGGTGCTGGTGGTGTCGACCGAGGCGCCGGCGCCCACGCTGGCCACCGACTGGCCTGAACTGGTGACCGCCGCGCCCGCCGACGCATTACCAGCGCCGATAGAGCTTGACGCGATGCTGACGCCGACCCCGGCATTGCCGGCGCCGAGGCCGGACGAATAGATCGACACGCCGATGCCCGCGCTGTACATGCTGGTGCTGGTGCTGCCGATCGAGATGCCGAAGCCCTTGTTGGTGGTCTTGGTGGCCTTGTCTTCTCCCTCCTTGGCGTCGCCGACGCAGCGGCACTTCTTCCTGAGCTCGTTGCTGAACGGTGGCGTGCAAAGGTACATGTACAAGCCCCTGGCGGGCGGCAGAACGCCCAGCCATTGCCGGCAGGTGATGGCCAACGGATCGAGGAAGGGCAGCGGCGGCGGTGGCGGCAGTGTCATCCGGGTGAGGGTCAGCCCGGGATTCACGCCGATATAGCGTTCTTTGAGAATGTTTTCGTAGAGTTGAAGCTTGGCTTCGCCTTCAATCAGGCCCTCGGAGTTGAACGGTTTGATTTCACCGAGCGCGAAGCCAGTGGGTGTGGCCATGATCAGGTCGGGCACCAGCTTTTTAAATACACCCTTGGCCTTCTTCAGCGCCTTGCTCAAGCCTTTGACCTTCTTGGGATCGAGCGCCAGGAACGGCGCCTTCTTCTTGGTCTGGACGACGAAATTGGGTATCAGGAAGCGGTACATGGCTTGCATGGCGGTCTGGATCTGCGTGTGGGCGTCGGTGCCGACCTGCCGCACGTTGCCCCGGTAGCAGATCCCGCAGCCGCCGGCCGCGTCGCCGTACGTGAGCGGCGCCTTGGCCACGCCGGTCGCGGACTGCTTGGCCGGCACGTTCACCTTCCAGCCGAAGGACACGGCCTCGGCGGCAATGTCGGCCTGGTCCTCGTTCGCCGCGTCGTCCTGCATCGTGACTTCGCCGTCGGGCGAGCGTTGCAGCGGTCCCTTGGTGCCGCCTTGCTGGACCACGTGGGTCAATTCGTGGGCCAGCAGCATTTGTCCGTCCGGATCGCCCGGCTGGTAGCGCCCGCCGGCGAAGGCGACGTGATTGCCGACCGTGTAGGCCGACGCGTGAATCGCGCTGGCCGAAGCGTTGGCCTCGCTGTCGGCGTGGATGCGGACGTGCGAGAAGTCGTGGCCGAAGCGCGATTCCATCAAGCCTTTGGTGGCGGTGTCCAGGCCTTGGCCCGGGCTGTCGAGCACACGGCCAACGCTGGCCGGCGCGCCGCCCGGGGCCGCCGCGTTGCTGGAGGCGCGCGCCAAGTTGCCGGATGCGCTGCAGCGCTCGCAGCTGCCGCCTTGCTCAGCGCAAGAGCATTTGCGCTGCAGCAGCGCCGGCGGGGCCGGATTGGCGCCGGAGCGGGAGGATTGCTGGGCGGCGAACATCAGCGGCTCCTGGCAAAGGCCGGGGCCGACGTGCGGTCGCCTGTGCCGGCTGCGGGCGCCAAGGTTGCGCCAGCGCCGGCCGGAGGACGCAGGGCCGCTCCAGCGCCGGCTGTTGGAGACAGGGCGGCACCCAGCGCCTGTCCCAGCGAATGGCCGAGCGGCGCCGTGGCGTGCGACAGGTCGATCCGCAGATGGTGAGCGGGCGACGGCGAGCTGCCGCCGGAAGTCATCCCGGCCCAGCCGGCGCGCAAGGCGCTGGTCAGCTGGGTTTGCAGGGCGCGCTCCAGTTGCAGGCGTTCAAGCGGCGACAGCGTCATGCCGTGCAAGGTCAAGCCGTCGATGACGCAGCGGATTTTCATGCCGGCACCTCCACAGGCGGCCGGGTTTGCGTCGCCTTGTTCGCCGCAGTCCAGGCGAACTCGTTTTCGGCGACCGGGCGGCCGATCTTCAGCAATTCCCAGCGGATGGCGTCCAGGATGTGTGGCATGCCGATGTCGGCGTGGGCGGCGGCGGCGTTGTGGGCGGCCGCCAGCGCCGCGTTGAAGATCGCGCCGCCGGTCATCGCGAAGCGGGCCAGGCGGTCCAGGTCCAGTTGCGCGCTGTCGAGGCGGCTGGGGTCGGGGAAGACCCTGGACCAGATCTCCTTGCGTTCGGCCACGCCGGGGAAGGGGAAGCCGATGATGAACCGCAGCCGCCGCATGAAGGCGTGATCGAGCGCGTGCTTCATATTGGTGGCCAGCAGCGTCACGCCGGGGAACTGTTCCATGCGCGTGAGCAGGTAGTTGATGTCGATGTTGGCGTAGCGGTCGTGGCTGTCCTTGACCTCGCTGCGCTTGCCGAACACCGCGTCGGCCTCGTCGAACAGCAGCACGGCGCCGCCGCCCTCGGCCGCGTCGAACACCCGGCGCAGGTTCTTGGAGGTCTCGCCGATGTATTTGCTGACCACGGCCGACAGATCGACCCGGAACAACGCCAGCGACAAGGCATGCGCCACCGCCTCGGCCGCCATGGTCTTGCCGGTGCCGCTCTCGCCGTGCAATAGGGCGGCCATGCCCAGGCCCCGGTTGGCGTGCGCCGCGAAGCCGTAATCGTTGAGCACGGCGATACGCTGGCCGGCGTGTTCGACCAGCCGGCGCAACTGCTGTTTTTCGTGCGGCGGCAGGGCGATATCGTCCAGCGCGGCGCGCACAGTGATGCGCTGCGCCAGGCCGTCCAGCGCGCCGGCGGTGTGCTCGACGCAGGCGTTCCAGGCCGCCAGCACCGGCGGCTCGAGGTTGGCGGCCGGGGCCACGCCCGCCGCGAGGCCGGCGATGCGCGAGGCCGACAGCTGGAATTCATTGGCCAACCTGGTCAGCGCCGACTCGTCGGGAACGGCGATGCCGCGCGCCATCAATGCCTGGTGCCATAGGGTGGCGCGCTCGGTCGCGAGCGGCGGTTCGACCAGCACGACCCCGGTGCTGCTCCAGGTCGCGTCGGCACAGCGGGTGTCGACGAAGACGGCGCCTGGCAGCCGCTGCAGCAGCCGGGTGGGCAACGGTTGCGGCTTGTCGCCATCGTCATGGTCCGCGTGTGTTTCCGCATCCTCGATCAACAAGGTCAGCGGCAGCAGCCTGGTTTCGCGCTGCCACAGGTGCAGGAAGCGTTCCATGTCCTGCGGCTGCGCGGGCAGGGCGCTTGCCGGCAATGCCATCAGTCGGCGCCCCGCCGAGGCGGCGGCCGTGGCCAGCACGTCGCGCTTGGAACTGGTGTCGGCGCCCAGCAATTGGACAATACCGCTGCCGCCGTCCGGCGCCAGCCAGTACGACAGCTGTTGCGCCACCTGCTGCTGTTGCGGCGGCAGCTGCGCGGGCGGGATGACGGGCGTCACCAGCGCCTCGATGCGTTCGTCCAGGTAGTTGAGGCCTTTGATGTAGGCGGCGATCCGTTCGTCGATCCGCAGCGGCGCGGCCAGTAGCGAGTCGGCGCCGGATTGGTGGACTTCCAGCAGCTGCATGGCGCGCAGGGGGCGCTCCGGCGCCATCGCGTCCCAGCCGGCGGTTTGAAACAGGCTCATGCCAAGTGCGAAGGTGGGCGAGCGCCGGTACGGATCGCCTTGCGCGGAGGCGATCAGGGCTGGCATGTCGGGATCGAGTTCCGGCGCGGCCGCCAGCAGCAGCATGTCCCGCTCGAAGGGGTTCAGGCCCATGCCGTTGGCCAGCGACACCAGTGCGGGAGATGGCGTCGCTGCGGCGGCGTTCTCGAAGGCCAGGCGGGCTTCGGCGAGCCCGCCGGCGCTGGCGGGCTCCGCTTGCGGGGTGTCCGCGGCCGGTGGCAGTTCCTGTTGAACTTGGGCCTTGCGCCGCCAGGGCCAGCGTGCCTCCTGTTCCACGACCGGCGGCTTGTGGGTCAATGGCGGCAGGCCCGGTGCGAGCCGCCGTTCTTCGGCCGAGAGGCAAGCGCGCAGCCAAGCCAGTCCGGCCTCGATGCAGGCTTGGTTGTTGCGGGCGAAATCGGCGTCGTCGGCAGGCATGGCGCTACCCCGGTACGGTGATGGATTGCAGTGGATCGAAGCTGGGCGGCTGCGCGCCGAGGTCGCGTACCAGGATGCTGTCGACGCCGTCCACGCGCAGCGCCACCGGCAGCGGCGTTTCCGATGCGGCCAACCCGGCCAGCGTGACGGTGATCTGCGCGGACTTGGCCGCCACCGGCGCCGGCCTGAACGGTTCTCCGCCGACAAAGATGTCGATCCGCTGTCCCGGCCAGATTTGAGGGAACACATGCAGCGTGAGATCGAACGGGCCGGGCGGTGCGCTCAATGTGGGCTGCGGCGACAGCCGGGGGGCCAGGCTGAAGCCGATTTCATTGGTCCGGCGCGTCGGCCTGCCGGCGGTTTCGATGCGCAGGGCGACCGTGTATTGGCCGGCGGGCCAGTCACTGTCGGCGGTGCCGCTGCCCGATGGCGGCAGCGCCACCAGCGCCTTCTGGGACGTGGCGCCCGCTGTCAGCGGCAGTTCGAGCGGCACCGGCAGTAAGGCGTGCTTGAATTCGGCGGTGACGGTGTCGCCGCTCAATTGGGCGCCCGCCAACGCCAGCGTGTCGCCGAGCTCGGCGGCGAGGTGGAAGCCGTCGGCGCTCACGATGGCGATCGACGTCAGCGCGGGGATGCTGGACGGCGGCACTTGCAGGTCGGGTTGGCTGTGGACGCCCTGGTCGCCGGCCCCGCGTTGCAGCACGGGCAGCGGCGAGCGCACCGGACGGTTATGCTGGATCAGCACCGTCGAGACCTGGTACACGACCGTGGGCCGGTAGCGCGCCTGCATCGCTGTCCACAGGCGGGACAATTCGTCCGCGCTGGGGTAGTTCGGCGTGATCTTGACCAGTTCCAGCTGGTCGGCCAGGTCGATCGCGGTGCGGCCGTCGGTGTCCGGTGGAATCAGGTTGACGTTGACCGGGTTGTTCGGACTGAGCGACCGCCGGATCGCGGCGCGCGGCAGCATCGGCATGTCGCTGAGTATCTCCATGGCGTAGCCCAGCAGGATTTCGGCGTTGAGGTCGCTGCTGCCATAGGCGGTGAGCATGTAATGCAGGTTCAGCGCCAGTGGCGCGTTGCTGAGGCGTTCGCCGCCCGGCCCCTGTGACGGCAGGCCGACGTTGCGCCAGCCCTGGTTGGGCGTGATCTGGTACAGGAACAGGTTGAGGCGGTTCTCCTCGGTCTCGCCGACGGGAATCCGGTCCGGGGGCAAAGCGCTCACCAGCAGCGAGCCGACCTGCGCCAGGTCGTTGTTGATCAGGCCGTCGTTGAGAACGTCCTTGAGGATGGCGGTGACCGCCGCCAGTGCCAGGGGGCTGCTCATGAGCGCGCTCCCCGTGCCCGGCGCGACAGGTAGGCGTTCAACGCGTCGCCACCGCGCTGCGGCGCTGCCTGCACGGCCGTGGGCGCCGAAGCGCCGGCGGGTGCGCGCACGTCGATGCGTCCAATATGAATGTCGATGGTGATTTCCTGAGCCGCCTCGGAGGACGGCCTGGCAGCGAGCGGCGTTTGCTGTGGCGGGGCGCCGCGCAAGGCGGGCTGGGACCGCTCGGCGCCGGCTGGCCGGGTGGCGGCGGCGGACCGTTCGATCGGCTGCGGCGCTGGTATGCCGGCTGGCGCAGGCCACGCACGGCGAGGCGTTGCGTGCGCTGCGCCGTGGTCATCCTGCCGGGCTGGCGTGGATGCCGCAGGTGTTGCGTCGTGCGTGGGCGCGGCGAGCTGTCGGCTGGTCGCCCCCGGGGGCGCCAGGCGGGCGGGCTTGGATGGCGCAACTTGCTGGGCGGCCACGGACGGGGGCGCGGAGGGCGCCTGTGTCTCGCGATGCAGCGGTGCGCGTTCCTCCTTGGCCGGCTCAGGTTGGACGCGGCCAGCCGGTTGCGAGGCGGCGACGGGATGCGCTTCTTGTCGCTCCCGTGCCGGTGGAGCGACCGCGGCCGGGCTGAGTGGCGCGCTGGCTGCGTGCGCCGTGCTGGCCGGGCGGAGCGCATCGTTCTCCGGGATTCCGGCCATGTCATCGGTGCGGCCCGCGCGCGAAGACGTGGCGGCGGATTCGTCCGGCTGGGCCCGCAAGGCGTCGGGATGCGGCATGCGCGGCGCGGCATCGGCGGTGGCGAACCGCATCGCCTCGAAAGGATAGGGCAGGCGTGGCCGCAACGCGTGCGTGGATGGCGCGTCCGGCCGGCTACGCGAGGCGATGCGGTCCAGCCAGCCGGTCGCGGCCGATCCGCCCCCGGCTTCGGTCGAGGCGTGCGCAGGCGCGACCGCTTGTGCCGTGCCCGCCGTGTCGCCCGTGCTGTGTTCGCCGTTTCGCATCAGGTCTCCAGCCATTCCAGGTAATGATTGCGGCGGGTGGACGACATCGCCAGGATATCGCTCTCGCGCCAGCCGAAAGCTTGCGCAAGTCGGCCCACCTCGCTCAAGACCCGGCGCGCGCACGCGCCGATCTCAGCCCACAACACGTCGATAATGTGCAGATCCGTGCGCCATTCGTGCCCGCAGGCGGGGCAGGTCATCGCGAAGGCGATGTGCGCCAGCGGATCGGCCTGTTCGATCGCCTGTTCGACGGCCGCCAGCGTCGCCTCGCCAAGCTCGGATGGCGAGATAGCCACCGCATCGCGGCAGGCGCTGTCGATGGTGCGTGCAAGCAGGCGTCCCGGCGCCGGCCCCTCCGTTTCCAGCAGCAGGTCATGCACGGTGGGCAGGTGGAAATGCACGTCGCAGCCATCGCTGTGGATGTGGTGCGTGGCGGCGGCCATCTGGTTTGCGTTCAGCAGTGCGTCCATGGGCATCTCGATTTCGACCACTTCCTCGCAGGCGGGACAATCGGCCAGGCACACCAGGGCGTAGCCGAACAGCCGCTGGCGCAACACGATCAATTGCCGGTTGATGTAGCCCAGCGGCCAGGAGGCGATATCGTCCCGCTCCGGGTAGGCGGCGGACAACAGCAGCAAGGCCCGGCGCGCCGGCGGCAGCGGCTGCCCCACGTCCCAGATGTCCAGCAGCTCGGCCGTGCCTGGCGTACGCATGGGCGCCTCGTCAGCCTGGTGGTTCCGTGAAGGTCGGTTCGGAAGGTTCCGGTACCTCGTAGTCGCGCTCCCAACCCTCGTTTTCCAGCTTCAGATGCTGGATCAGCACGGCGTTGGCGTTGGCATCGAGATCGGACGCGGCCAGGAACTCCGACACCCAGCAGCGATACACCTTGTAGCGGATCGCCAGCTGCCCGGCCTCGTTGTAGACTTCGATCACCAGATCCTTGCGGAAATCCTTGAGCGACACTTCCTTGCCCAGGCCGGAGCCGTAGTTCCACACCTTGTTGGCCCACTGCTCGAAGTCCTTGTCGTGCGTGACGCCACGCTCGACGGTGATGGCGTCGAATTCGGTGCGCCCGGGCGACTTGCGGCTGGAGCTGGGATCGCCGCCTTCGCGGTGCCGCACCACCTCGGTGGTACGTTTGAGCCCGCTGATCTTGCTGACCCCGGCGACGAAATCGTTGCCCCATTTGATGCGGAACTTGAAGTTCTGGTAGGGATCGAAGCGCAGTGGATTGACGGTAAATTGAGCCATGATCGTCCCCTCAGGTTTCGATTTGTCCGGCGATCTGCTGCAGCTGGATCACCACGAATTCCGCCGGCTTCAGCGGCGCGAAGCCGACGTTGACATTGACGATGCCGAGATTGATGTCGTTCTGCGTGGTGGTCGAGGCGTCGCAGCGGACAAAATACGCGTCGCGCGCCGATGCGCCCTGGAACGCGCCCTGCCGGAACAGGTTGTGCATGAAGGCGCCGACGTTGAGGCGGATCTGCCCCCACAAGGGCTCGTCGTTGGGCTCGAACACCACCCACTTCAGCGCACGGTACAACGATTCCTCGATGAACAGGGCGGTGCGGCGCACCGCGATGTATTTGTACTCGTCGCCGAAGGCGTCGGCGCCGCGCATGGTGCGCGCGCCCCAGACCACGCGGCCGAAGACCGGGAAGGTGCGCAGGCAGTTCAGGCCCTGCGGATTGAGCAGGCCGTTGTCCTCGTCGGTCATCGGCACCGTCATCGAACTGACGCCGAGCATGGCGGCGTCCAGCCCGGCCGGCGATTTCCACACGCCGCGTTGGGTGTCGATGCGGGCAAAGATGCCGGCGATGATGCCGCTGGGGGCGAAGGGTTCGATCTGGTCGCCGTGCAAGGGATTGGGCATGTTCACACGCGGGAAGAACACCGCCGCGTTGTGGCTGGGCGCCGCATACTTGTTGGGGAAGCCGGTCTGCGCCAGGTCCACCGAGGTCCATTCCGACGGCGAATCGAGCAGCAGCATGGCGCGCCGCTTCTCGCAATAGGCGGTGGCGACGGCCACCACGCTGTCGTCGATATTGTTGCTGGCGTTGTAGGGCGGGATGCACAGCATGTTGAACAGACCGTCGCGGGTGAACAGTTGTTCCAGCGCGAACAGGCCTGTCTTCTGCGCCTGGCCGTTGGGCTTGATGAAATCGGCCGAGGTCAGCGCGGCGCCGTCGTCGACGCTGTCCAGCGCAGCCTTCAGCGCGGCATCGTAGGCGGCCTTGGCGGCCTTCACCGCCGGCGAGGACGGGTCCGGATCGGCGGCGCGCGCGGCGTCCCAGGCCAGGAAGGCCGTGCCGACCGGGTCGCCCTTGACGTTGGCGAAATCAGGCAAGGCCGGCGGCACGCCGTTCAGGTCGGCCCCGGCCCAGACGATCAGCGTGGAGGCGTCCGCCAGTATCCGGTCCACGCGGCGGGCGGTGTTCTTGACGGTCAGGTTCAGGTAGGTTTCGGTGGTGCCGCCCTGCGCCGCGCTGGCCACCGTGAGATTGAACAAGTCGGCGACGCCGACGCCGAGCTGGGTGGCGGTGGCCGCGGCGGCCGGGCCGCTGGCGGCGGAGACCATCAGGCGCAGGTATCCGGCCCATTTGCCGGGACTGGCGGCGGCGAAGCGCAGCGTTCCGGCCTCCAGCACGCGCGCCTCGGGCGGTAGGTTGGCGATCAGGGCGAGGGCGGCTTGCGCTGCGGCCGCGACCGCGTTGGCGTCGGCGCCGTCGGCCAACCCGGCGAAGGCGGCGTTGGCCTGCTGCGCGGCCGCCTTTTGCGCCTGGGTGGCGTTGGCGTCGTCGGTGATGACTTTCAATGCGGCCGCCGCCTTGTCCTTGGCGTCCTTGCCGGTCGCGCCGGCGGCGCCCGCGTTGGCCACGGCGGCGATGGCGTCGGCCTGCGCCGAGTGGAACAGGCGCACGATCACGGCATGGCTGCCGCCGTTGATGAAGAAGTCGCGCACCGCGAAACTCATCGTGCTGGCGAGCCAGAGTTCGCCGAACTTGCGCTCGAAGTCGGCATAGCTGGTGATGTCGACCGCCGTATCGACCGGGCCTTTGCGGGCGCGCCCGATGAAGGCGGCGATCGAGGTGGCGACTCCGGTGATGGTGCGTACGCCGCTCGGTATTTCCTCGACGTAGACCCCTGGGTAACTCAATGCACTCGGCATGACCGTTCCTTTCGACATGGCGGCGCCCAGACCGGACGCTCGCGCGCCGGACCAGTTGCTAATTTGATTTAGGGACTTGCAAGGTGCAGACTGAAACAACATCAGGGTAAGTCGTGCATCGAGTTCACTGAACCGTGAAATGTATTCTGCGCCGATTTCCCCTGCCAAGGCGTCCGCGATTTCTATTAAACCGAAGCCTATTGATCTAGATCTAAAACATCGTTGGTCCCGCAAACGAAGTATCAAATGGCGTGGTGACTTGATAAATATAGTCGGCGAAACACGTCAAAAATACGCACTTTGTCACAACGTAATGCGTAAATTTTTAAGGCGGAAATTCAATGGTGTTGCCATAAATGTATGTTATCGGTTTATCATTGCGCCCTTCGCGGCCACGCCGCAGCACTGGGAAAGCACATATGAAACAGACAGTCCTCGCGATGGCCCTGCTGGGCATGGGAACCGGTGTAGCCTGCGCCGCGCCCACCGATCTGGCGAAAGGACTGGCCGCCTACGATGCAGGGCGCTGCGACGACGCGGTGCGGATATTCAAGCCGGCCGCGGAAGCGGGAAACGCGGAAGCGCAGATTGCGCTGGGCGATCTGTATCAGGACAACGACCGGAACTGCGAGACCGAGCGCGATATGCATGCGGCGGAAACCTGGTACTTGCAGGCTGCACGCTCGGGCGACGTGGAAGCTCAGCACAAGCTGATCACGATGTACAACTACAGTTCAAATATGAAAAACCCGGAGCAGGCCGTCTTCTGGCTGGCCAAGGCGGCTGCGCTGGGTGACGCCAGTGATCTGTCCAGCCTGGCCAGGCATTACGAGCAGGCCGAGGGCGTACGGCGCGACCGCACGTTGGCCCATGCCTTCTACCTGTTGGCCAACCAGCGCCGGAAGCGGGACGATCATAAGGACCTGCCCAAGATACTGGAATACAGCGCGCAGCGGATGTCGCCGGAACAGCTGGCCGAGGCCGAGAGCATCGCGGCCGCCTGGAAGGAGGGCACAGCGCTGCCGTCGGCTTCCACGACAGGCGGGCGCGACCCGCTCGACTGGTACGTGGCCGCCGCCAAAGCGGGGGATCTGGATGCCGCGTACAAGGCCGGCACCTTGTACTTGAAAGGTGGAGAAGGCTTCAAGGTGCAACCCGAGCAGGCCGCGATCTGGCTGAACAAGGCCGCCCAGGGCGGCAACGCCGATGCACAGTACGAACTCGGCCAACTGTATGCGATGGGATATGGCGTGCCCAAGGATTTGGTATTGGCGTTTTCGCTGCACCGACTGGCGGTCAAGGGCGGCAGCAAAAAGGCCCAGGGTGAGACGGATGGCTGGGAGGACGTCCTGACAGCGCAGCAGCTCAGCGAAGGCACAGCGCTGATCGCGAACTGGAAGAAGGGCGACGCCTTCCCGCAAGCCTCCCGCTTCGGCATGCAACGCAAGATCAACTACGTCGAGGACGCGCAGGGAAAGCTCGCCCCGACGCCGGCTGTGCTGGCCCTGTTCAAGGCGGCCAGCGAAGGCGAGGAAGCGGAGTTTGCCCGCCAGCTGGCCAAAGTGAACAACATCAACGACTATCTGGTCGACGGCAATCAGCTGCTGCATGCCTTGCTGCTGCCCGCCGCCAGTCTGCGCAAGGAAGCCGCGGCATGGCGCGCTGCGCGCAACGACCCGCGCGACACCGGGCACTGGCATGCCCAGCAGGCGCGCCACGCCGCGCTGCTGCCGGCCAAGACGCGCATGCTGGCGCTGGCTCTAAAGCGTGGCGCCAGCCTCAATGAAGGCTCCAAGGACGACCACGCCGCGCCGCTGCATTTGGCGGCCATGTTCGGTACGCCCGAGATGGTGGAGCTGCTGCTCAAGCACGGCGCCGATCCACGCCAGTATGGCGGCATGTTCGCCGGCCAGACCGCGCGACTGGCCCCGCTTGAATTCTCGGTGGAGCAGGAGCAACATGGGCGCGGTTTGCCGGAACTGATCACGCCGGAACAGCGCACCGGAAATATGCTGGCGCTGCTGAAGGCTGGCGCGGAGCGTCCCTACATCCGCTTCGACATCAATAGAAAGCGCCAGAAGGCCGCCGGCGCGAAGGAGGAGCGTCCGTTTGCCGACCATCTGTTCTGGCCCAAGGTACTCGGCCTCACGCGCGGTACGGCGGTGCTCGATGCGCTGCTGAAAACCGGTACCAGTCCCGCCGACAGTGAACAAGGAAAGAGCGACTTCGAGTACGCAGCCGAAGTCGGCAATGACCAGGCCATCGCCTGGCTCAAGCCGCGCTTGCAGCGCTATGGCGACAACCAGCGCGACCACTGGCTCGACGCCGCCATGCTTGCCATGTACACCGCCGCGCCCGCTCGCGACAAGATGCTGGAACAGCTGCTGGTCAAGGACATGAATTGGAGCCAGGAAGGCCCGAACACCGAAGGCACCGGCCGCGACTACGTTCCGCTCGCCGCCGGCGGCGAACGTGTTGAAACCGGCACGCTGCTGAATCACGCCACGCGCGCGCGCCGCCTCGAGTGGCTGCCCCGTCTGGCCGCGCTGAGCGCTCCCGTCAGGAAGGGCGGCAGCGCCCGGGACCTGCAGGCGGCCGTGCGCGACCACGACATCAAGGCCATCAAAGCCTTGCTGGAGCAGGGCGCCGATCCGCTGACCGGTTACGAAACGTCGGCGCTGTCGGTGGCGCTGGCCACGCCTGCGGGCGACGACGCCATGCTGGACCTGCTGCTGGGCCATGTGGTGACGATGCCGAAGAACTCACTGGCGCAACTGTCCCCGTCGCCGCTGGACGGCATCTTGAGCGCGAAAGGCGGCATCAATATGTCGCGCCTGCGCAAGTTGCTCGATGCGGGTGCGCCTGCGCGGGGACTAAGCGGAAATGCCGTCAGCGCCGCGTTCACTTCGCCTGACCGCGAGCTGTTCCCCTTGTTGATCAAGCATGGATTGCTGGACGATACAGGCAGCGGCGATCCCGCCTTCGCTGGCCTGCCAAGGTTCCTGCAAGGCGCCATAGCGCACGGAAGGGTGGATTTGCTGCCGGCGATCCTGGAACACGGCGAAGATCCGAACCGGCGCCTTACGCTGGGCAGCCGGGCGGAGGCAAATCCGGTGGAGAACGCGATCGCGGTCGGGAACGTGGAGGCGCTGAAGGTTCTTGTGGCCCACGGCGGCGTGATCGATACGACTACGGTCAGGGACTGGGGAACGGCGCTGGAGCGCGCCATCGTCTCGCTCAATCCCGATATGCTGCGCCTGGTGAGCAAGGATTTCAGCCTGCCGTTGAAGCAGGTCTGCTTCCCGCTCAACGGGCAGCTGGCCAGGGTGGTGCTGGAGTCGCCGGCCAGCTACTGGGCTTTATTGCGTGAGCACGGTTTGTTTACCGGCGGCGCGTGCCCGGGCATCCAGCAAAAATTCGTGCGCTACCTGTCCGAGTCGCCCGAACGCTCGCTGGAAGGCTGGCGGGGCGACAATCTGGTGCAACGCCTGCCGCAGCTCGGACCGGCTCGCGAAACCTTTGACACCGGGACCTGGTCGGCTATCGCCGTGAGCAAGAACGCACCGCTGGCGGGCTTGCTGGCCAAGGCCGGGTGGACGGCACCCGCCAGCGCGAAGGTGACGGCGAACGCGGCGCCGCAGTAAGACAAGGCGGCCGATCAGGCGCAGGGGGCAATCCGGTGCGATAAATCGGACTGGCTAGTCCGCCGCCGGATTCAATTCCAGCAGCGCTTTTCTGGTGTCTTCATACGCCAGCGCCAGGTCTTGCAACTGTTCGGCCGCATCGTCGAAATTTTCGCCCTTGCCCATCAGCTCAAGATTGGTGCACGGCAGCCGCATGCGGTTGGCGCCCACGAACTCGATGCTCGACTGCAGGTAGTGGGCGGTCGACGCCAGCAATGGCGCATCTTGCGCAGTTGCCGCGCTCGCCAGCTTCTCCAGCAACTGCGGCACCTCGGCGATAAAGGAGGCGACCACCTCGTCGAGCAGGGAAAGGTCTTCGCCGATCGCGCGCAATTGCGCGATGCGGGCGTGGCTGAGCACCGCGTCGTCCGGCCGGCGCGTGGCCAGGCGGGCGATCGCCGCCACCAGCGCGGAGTTCAACACGTGCAGCTCGATGGGCTTGGCGATGTACTCATCCATGCCGGCGTCCAGGCAGCGCTCGCGGTCCCCGGGCAAGGCGTTGGCGGTCATCGCGATGATGTAGGGGCTGTTGCTGCCCTTGAAGCGCTGGCGCAGGCGCCGCGTGAGCTCGAACCCGTCCATCTCCGGCATCTGCATATCCATCAGGATGATCTGGTAGTGCCGGCCTTCCAGGGCCGTCATCGCCTCGACGCCGTTGGCCACCACGTCGGCCTGGTAGCCGAGATGACGCAACAGCTGCCTGAGCACTTTTTGATTGATCGTATTGTCCTCGACCACCAGAATGTCCACCGCGGCGGCAAGCCCCGGCGCGACGGCGGCCGGGCGGGGCGCGGCGACGGTGGGTTCGCGCTTGCTCAACACCTGCCGCAGCGCGTCCAGCAGGGCGCGCGGCTTGATCGGCTTGTTCAGCCATGCGGCGAACATGCCGCCGTCCAGGCTGCTCCCGGCCTGCCGGTGGCCGACCGAGGTGAGCAGGACCAGCGGCAGCGTCGCCCGGTCGCGTATCTTGCGCAATTCGGCCGCCAGGCGCACGCCATCCATGTCGGGCATCTGCATGTCGAGCACGGCCACGTCGAAGGGCGCGCCGTGCCGCACCAGGTCGATGGCTTCGGCCGCCGAGGCGGCGGACAGGCCCTCCATGCCCCACAACAGAGCCTGCCGCATCAGGATGCGGCGGTTGGTGGTGTTGTCGTCGACAATCAGGATGCGCTTGCCTTCCACGGTCGCCGAGCGATCCCGCAGCACATCCTCGGCGAGCTGGTCGTCGCTGGCCTCGGCCAGCATGGACAGCGTGAAGGTCGAACCTTTTCCCATCTCGCTGTGCACCGTCAGGCTGCCGCCCATGATCTCGGCCAGGCGCCGGCTGATCGTCAAGCCCAGGCCGGTCCCGCCGTACCTGCGGGTGGTGGAGGCGTCGACCTGGGTGAACGAACGGAAGATGCTTTCCTGGCTGTGCTCGGGAATGCCGATCCCGGTATCCCTCACGGCGAAATCCAGACTGTAGGTGTTGGCATCCCGGCGCTCCGCGCCGACCGTCACGACCACCTCGCCGTGATGGGTGAACTTGATCGCGTTCGACAGCAGGTTGACCAGGATCTGGCGCAGCCGGGTGGCGTCGGACAGCATGGTGGCCGGCACGCCGGGCTCGATGATGTAGGCCAGGTCGAGGTGCTTCTCGCCCGCGCTCGACGCCACCAGGTCCAGCGCGTCCTCGACACAGCGGCGTATTTCGACCGCATGGCGTTCGAGGTCGAGGCGGCCCACCTCCATCTTGGAGTAGTCGAGCAGGTCGTTGATGACCGCCAGCAGCGCCTCGCTGCTGGAACGGATGGTCTCGGTGTAGTCGCGCTGCTCCTCGTCGATGCCGGTGTGCAGCAGCAGGCTGGTCATGCCGATCACCGCGTTCAGCGGCGTGCGGATCTCGTGGCTCATATTCGCCAGGAACATGCTCTTGGCGCGCACGGCCGCTTCCGCCGTTTCCTTGGCCTGTTCGAGCTCCTGCTCGTAGGCCTTGCGCTCGGAGATGTCCTGCAGGATCGCGGTCAGGATCACTTGTCCGTCTTCGCCGGATTTGGAGATCGTCGCCTCGGCCGGAAATTCGGTGCCGTCCTTGCGCACGGCGTAGATGGTGCTGCGTTCGCCCATCCTGCGCGCGGTCGTGTCGCCGTGCCGGAAGCCGGACACGCGCGCGGCGTGCCCGGAACGAAAGCGCTGCGGTATCAGCAGCTCCAGGCTCTTCCCGACAACCTCGGACGCCGCCCAGCCGAACATGCGCTCGGCGCCCCGGTTGAAGAGGATGATGCGCTGGCGCTCGTCAGTGCAGAGAATGGCATTCTCCGCGATGTCGATGATGTTGCTGAGCTGGTCCGGGTTCAGGGGATGGGGCATCGTTGGTTCGGGAGTGCTCGGACAATAATATCCGCCATCCTAACACTCTTGCGCAACGATTAACCGTTCGGCGGCCGATCGTTGGCCAAAATGGCAATCTTGGCCGGCAGCGACCGGCGCCGCATCAGCAGGTACGCGGCCGGCACCACCAACATCGACAGCAGCGGCGCGGTGATCATGCCGCCGACCATGGGCGCGGCGATGCGCTGCATGACCTCGGAACCGGTGCCCGATCCGATCATGACCGGCACCAGGCCGGCGATGATCACGGCGACCGTCATCGCCTTCGGCCGCACGCGCAGCACGGCGCCCTCGCGGATGGCCTCCAGCAGGTCGGCCTCGCCGCAAGCGCCATTCGCCAGCCGGGCGTCCCAGGCGTGCTTCAGGTACAGCAGCATGATCACGCCGAATTCGGCCGACACGCCGGCCAGGGCGATGAAGCCGACCCCGCTCGCCACCGACAGGTTGTGCCCCAGCGCCCACAGCAGCCAGATGCCGCCGGCCAGCGCGAACGGCAAGGTCGCCATGATCAGCGCCGCCTCGTCGACGCGCTTGAAGGTCAGGTACAGCAGCAGGAAGATGATCAGCAGCGTCATCGGCACCACGACCTTGAGCTTGGCCGTGGCGCGCTCCAGGTATTCGAACTGCCCGGACCAGGACACCGAATAGCCGGCCGGCAGCGCGACCTGGCTGGCGACCCGCTGCTGCATCTCGCGCACGGCGGCGCTCAGGTCGCGGCCCCGGATGTCGACATACACCCAGCCCGACAGGCGCGCGTTCTCGCTCTTGAGCATGGGCGGGCCGTCGACGATGCGGATCGCGGCCACGTCGCCCAGCCGGATCTGGGCGCCGCGCGCGGTCAGCATCGGCAGGTCGCGCAGCTTCTCGACCGAGTCGCGCACCTCGCGCGGATAGCGCACATTGATCGGGAAGCGCTGCAAGCCCTCGACCGTCTCGCCGATGTTGTCGCCGCCGATGGCGCTCGACACCAGGCTCTGGACGTCGGCGATGTTCAGGCCGTAGCGTGCCGCCGCGTCGCGGTCGATATGGATGTCGACGTAGCGTCCGCCGTTGAGCCGCTCGGCGAGGGCCGACGAGACGCCCGGCACGCCCTTGACGACCCGCTCGATCTCGCCGGTGATGCGGTCGATCTCCCGCAGGCTGGCGCCGGCCACCTTCACGCCGACCGGGCTCTTGATGCCGGTGGCGAGCATGTCGATGCGGTTGCGGATCGGCGGCACCCAGATGTTGGACAGGCCCGGCACCTTGACGGTGCGGTCGAGCTCTTCGACCAGCTTGTCGGGAGTCATGCCGGGCCGCCATTGGTCGCGCGGCTTGAACTGGATGGTCGTCTCGAACATTTCCAGCGGCGCCGGATCGGTGGCGGATTCGGCCCGGCCGGCCTTGCCGAACACCGTCTGCACCTCCGGCACCGTCTTGATCAGCCGGTCGGTCTGCTGCAGCAGTTGCGCGACCTTGCCGGCGCCGATGCCGGGCAGGGCGGACGGCATGTACAGCAGGTCGCCCTCGTCCAGCGGCGGCATGAATTCGCCGCCCAGGCGCGCCATCGGCCAAACCGTCACCAGCGCGATCAGCGCGGCCACCACCAGCGTGGCCTTGGGGCGGCGAAGCACCGCCTCCAGCAGCGGCCGGTAGAGCGCGATCAGCCAGCGGTTCAGCGGGTTCTTCCGCTCATCAGGGATGCGGCCGCGTATCAGGTAGCCCATCAACACCGGGATCAAGGTCACGGCCAGGCCGGCCGCCGCCGCCATCGCATAGGTCTTGGTGAAGGCCAGCGGCGCGAACAGGTGGCCCTCCTGCGCCTCCAGCGTGAACACCGGGATGAAGGACAGCACGATGATCAGCAGCGAGAAGAACAGCGCCGGGCCGACCTCGGCCGCCGCGTCGCCGATCACGGTCCAGTGCTCGTCGCCGGCCAGCTTGCGGCCGGGATGGGCGTGGTTCCAGGCCTCGATGTGCTTGTGGGCGTTCTCGATCATCACGACCGCCGCGTCGACCATGGCGCCGATGGCGATGGCGATTCCGCCCAGCGACATGATGTTGGCGTTCACGCCCTGGTAGGACATGACGATGTAGGCCATCAATATGCCCAGCGGCAGCGACACGATGGCCACCAGCGCGGAACGAAGATGGAACAGGAAGATCGCGCAGACCAGGGCGACGACGATGAATTCCTCGACCAGCTTGTGCCCGAGATTGTCGACCGCGCGCTTGATCAGGCTGGAGCGGTCGTACACCGGGACGACCTCCACGCCGGCCGGCAGGCTCGCCTTGAGCTTGGCGAACTTGGCCTTGACCGCCTCGATGGTCTCCAGCGCGTTCTTCCCGGAGCGCATGACGATGACGCCGCCGGCCACTTCGCCTTCGCCGTTCAGGTCGGCGATACCGCGCCGCATCTCCGGCCCCAGCTCCACGCGCGCCACGTCGCCCAGGCGCACCGGGACGCCGGCCTCCGTGGCCGTCAGCGGAATCTTGCGGAAGTCGTCGAGCGACTGCAGGTAGCCCGATGCGCGCACGATGTACTCCGCCTCGCCCAGCTCCATCACCGAGCCGCCGGCCTCCTGGTTGGCCCGCTGCACCGCCTCGATCACCGCGCCGTGCGGGATGGCGTAGGCGCGCAGCTTGTCCGGATCGAGCACGATCTGGTATTGCCGCACCATGCCGCCGATGCTGGCCACCTCGGAGACGTTCGCCACCGTCTTCAGCTCGAACTTCAGGAACCAGTCCTGGTAGGCCCGCAGCTGCGACAGGTCCAGCTTGCCGCTGCGGTCGACCAGCGCGTACTCGTAGATCCAGCCGACGCCGGTCGCGTCCGGGCCGAGCGCGGTCTTGGCCTGCGCCGGCAGGCGCGACTGCACCTGGTTCAGGTATTCGAGCACGCGCGACCTGGCCCAGTAGGGATCGGTGCCGTCCTCGAACAGGATGTAGACGAAGGAATCGCCGAAGAAGGAATAGCCGCGCACGGTCTTCGCGCCGGGCACCGACAGCATGGTGGTGGTCAGCGGGTAGGTCACCTGGTTTTCCACGATCTGCGGTGCCTGGCCCGGATAGCTGGTGCGGATGATCACCTGCACGTCCGACAGGTCCGGAATGGCGTCGAGCGGCGTGCGCGCCAGCGACCACACGCCCCACGCGGCGATGAAGACGGTCGCCAGCAGGACCAGGAAGCGGTTGACGATGGACCAGCGTATCAGTTTCGCGATCATTTCTTCGCTCCCATCGGCATGGCATCGTCGCGGCCGTCGTCGCGGGGCAGGGGCATGACCGGGGCGTCGCCCATGCGGGTGGCCGTCCCTTTCAGGCTGGCCTCGGAGTCCAACAGGAACTGGCCCGACAGGACGATCTTCTGTCCGGCGGCCAGGCCCTTGCGGATCTCGGTCATGCCATTGCCTTCGGCACCCGGCTCGACATCGACCGGCTGGAACTTCCCGCCGTCCTGTGCCAGCAGCACGACGCTGCGGGTGCCGGTCTGGATCACCGCCTCCGATGGGACCAGCAGCACGTCGGCCCCACGGCTGGAGCCGAAGGTGACGGCGGCATACATGCCGGGCACCAGTTGCCCGCCCGGGTTGGCCAACTCGATCCTCGCCTTGAGGGTGCGAGTGGCCGCGTTCACTTCGGGCAGCACCGCGCCGACCTTGCCCTTGAAGACGCTGCCCGGCAGCGCCTGCGCGCGGGCCTCGGCGGCGTCGCCCGGGCGCACCCTGGCCGCCACGCTTTCGGGCACCTCGGCGTTGACCCAGACGGTCGACAGGCCGTTGATGCGGAACAGCAGCGCGCCCGGCGCCACGGTCATGCCCTCGCGGGCGCCAAGCTCGGCGACGACACCGCCGGTCGGCGCGGTAATCGTGACGCGCGGATGAACCTTGCCGCTCGATTCGATCAGCTGGATCTGCGCGTCGCTCATGCCGGCCAGGCGCATGCGCTGGCGGGCGCCGCCGACCAGCGATGCGGTGTCGCCACCCTGCATGCGGCGGGCCGCCAGGTATTCTTCCTGCGCCGCGATCCAGTCGGGGACGTACAGCTCGGCAAGCGGCTGTCCCTTTCGGACCGGATCGAGCGGAGCGCGCACATACAGGCGCTCGATGAACCCGTTGCTGCGGGCCTGGACCAGCGCCACGTCGCGCTCGTTGTACGCGACACTGCCGACCGCGACGACACCGGAGGGCAGCCTGCCGCTCGTGACCAGCGCCGTCCGCACGCCCAGGTTCTGCTGGACGCGGGGGCTGACGGTGACGGTGCCGTCGTCGCCATCGGCGCCGCCATAGACAGGGACCAGCTGCATATCCATGTAGGGCGACTTTCCTGGCTTGTCGAACTTCTGCCCGGGGACCATCGGATCCTGCCAGTAGAGCGGTTTCCTGGCTGCCGTTGGCGCGGCGCGATCGGCCGGCATGGTCTTCATCGCCTGCGATGCGCCAAGCCGGTAGGCCCCGTATCCGCCGGCGGCGATGGCGAGCGCGATCGGCAGCGCGAGTATGGTCTTGTTCTTCATTTGGATTCCTGTTGACGGTTGTTGCTTGCGTGTACGGTAGCCGAGTCCTCGGGGACGAGGAAATTCAGCTGCGCCCAAAGCCGCGCTGTGTCGAGCTCAAGCTCCAGTGCCTGCAGACGGGTTTCCGTCTCATTGCGTCTTGCCGCCAGCACCTCGGTCAGCGTTGCCTTCCCGCCCCGGTAGGCGGCAAGCACCACTTCGCTGCGTTCGCCGGCCAGCGGCAGCGTTTCGCGCGTGTAGCGGGACAGCCGCTCCTTGCCGCTCTGCCATTCGACGATCTGGGTGCGGACCTCGGCCTCGTGGCCGCGCAGCATCTCGTCGCGCTCGGCCTTGGCCTGTTCCACCAGCGCCAGTTTGCCGGCCAGCTCGCGGTCCTGGCGGTTCTTCCGGTCCCATTGCAGCGGCACCGAAATGCCGATCGATACCATGTTCGAATAGGCCGCGCCGCGTTGCTGGAACGCGACTTCCACGCTCCAGTCGCTGCGCTGGTTCGCCTGCGCCAGATTGGCGTCGGCCTGCGCGATGTCCTGCTGCCGGCTCAGCACCGCGATCTGCGGGTGATGGGCGAGGAGGGCGCCCGGCTCGGCGGCGTCCATACGGATGGTGTCGATATCGGGCTTGCCGGCCACGGCAGCCTCCGCGCCGGTCCACCTGGCCAGCACCGTTCGGGCGACTCGGCGGCGGCGCGCGATTTCGCTGCCCCGGTCATCAAGGGCGAGCAGGGCGGAGCGGGCCGCGAGGATGTCGGCCTGGCTGCCGCGCCCGCCACGGTAGGCTGCCTCGGCCGCTTCGATCTCCTGGCGTGCCAGCGTGGCCTGCTTGGCGATGGCGTCGGCCATCTGGCCGGTATAGAAAACCTCCAGCCAGGAAATCGCGGTGTCGCGCTGGATCGCGGCGGTGGCGGCTTGTTTTTCGGCCTGGGCCTTGTCCGCCTCACGCTCCAGGCGCGCGGAACGCCAGCGCAGCTTGTCGGCGCGCGTCAATTCCTGCGACACGCCGATGCGGCGCATGGTCATGAAGTCGCTGCCTATGGTCAGCCGGTCGGAACCGTTGATGGGCAGGTTGTCGATGCCCACCTTGAGGACTGGGTCGGGCAACTGGCCGGCCGCGACCGCCATCTCGTGCGCGGCGTCGGCGGCATGGTCCTGCGCGGTCAGCTGGCGCGAGCGGGCGACCGCAAGTTGTTGGGCCTGGCCCAGCGTGAGCTCCTGCGTTTGCGCCTGCGCGGCGTGAGCGGCAAGCAGAAGCGCGAGTGCAAATTTGATCTTCGACAGTTTCCGAAAACTGCCGGCGCGCGCATAACGATGCGCGAAGAACGGGGATGACATGGTACCTCCAGAAAGCGACGGACAACATCGCGCTCGCCGGCTCGGCGATGCGATGGGGAACTAGGCGATCAGGTGGATTAAATGCGGAAGCAGCAGTTGCGGATGGCGACAGGCGGGGCGACGGTGCGGGCCCACACGATGGGCCGGTAGGCCGCGGCGTTGGAATCCAGGGCGGGATCGACGGGCGGCAATTCGAATATCAGCGCGCTTGGCACGAACGCCGGCACGTCGGCCAATGATGCGTTGTCGAGCGGCTGCTTGGCCGGCTCGCCGTGTGCGTGCAGATCGCAGAGCTGCGGCTGCTCCGCATCCATGCCCTGGCAGTTCTGCATCATGACGGCGGCCCGAGCCGATACCGCGTTGTCGAGACTCCCCGCCGGCACGCCTGGACACACGTACGCCGCCACGGCAAGCTGCATATACAGCATGCTGAGCAGCGTGACGATGGCCGTGACAAGGCGCGTGGAGCGGGAGGTCTTCATGGATGAGGCAATGTTGAGAGTTCTTTTAGCCTATGTTGAATCAGATCAGCTGTCAAGGGCGGGCTTAAGATCAGCGCTGCTGTATCTCGTACTGGATACGGATAAGCGGACGCTGCGTGTCGGCGGAGCGGCGGATGCTCGCATAGAGTCCGTCATCGTATCGCTGGCCGGAGCGCCGCGCGGACTGCAGTAGATTGCCCAACGTCAGGCGCAGCCGGCCGCCGGCCGCCGGCCAGGATGCATAGGCCTCCAGTTCCCGGACGACGCCGGTCTCCTGCACCAGCGACTGCGACGTCCGGGCGCGCCATCCGCCAACGAAGCGAAAATTTGCGCCGGCGGTGACGCTTTGCGGCATGCGCAAATCGAGTCCGGCGTTGGCCGTCAGCGGCGCCTGGTTGCCGAGGCGGTTGTCGGGGCCGGCCAGGCCGTCGACGCGCGACCAGTTGCGGCTCAGGTTGGCGCGCAGCTCGACCGTGGAGCCGCCGGCCACTGAAGCCTTGAACGGCACGCGCGCGTCGATTTCAACGCCGTGGACATTGGCCACGCCGCCGTTGGCCGGACTGCTGACCCAGACTCCATCCTCTTGCCACAGCCTGAGCTGCACAACATCCTGTATGCGCCGCGCATACGCGGACATGCTGACCATGGCATCCCGCGCAAAATAGGACTCCAGCGCCGCGTCCAATCCCCAGGCCAGCTCGGGGCGCAGCGATGGATTGCCCTGATAGTCCGGCTGCGTCGGTCCATTGTCGTTGTTGACTGTGTAGCGCCGCGGCACCAGGTCGCGCGGCTGCGGCGCCTTGTAGGTGCGTGCCAGCGCCACGCGCAACTGGTCGCGCTCACTGTCGGGCAGCTTCCAGACCACCTGAGCCACCGGACTCCACACCCGCGATGCGGTCGCGGCGTCCCCCGGACCCCATGTGCGGGTGTCCAAGCCTTCCCATCGCAGTCCGAGATACGCTTGCAGACGCGGGGTGACGCTCCACTCGTCCTGCGCGAACAGCGCCAGTTGTTCCACGCTGGCGTTGTAGTCCTGGTCCAGCCTGTACAGGGGAGGGCTGCCGGGCCCCGATGGGCCGGTGTCACGCTGATGGCGGCCCTCTTCGCGCCGCACATCGGAAGCGTCCCAGCCGATCGCAATGTCATGGCCGGCCATCAGCGGCGCCAGGTATTTGCCGCTGGTGGTGGCGCGGCGCTCGTAGGCCCGCGAGTCCACCGCGCGGTTCAGCCATGGGGTACCTTGCGCATCGATGCCGTGGAACAGGTAGTCGCCGTCGCGGTGACTCGCCTCGATGCCGGCTTTCAGCGTCAGCTTGCCGGTCTCGAAGCGCTGCATCCAGCTCAGGTCGGATTTGACCAGCCAGTTCTTGAACACCCCGCGCCAGTTGGAGTCCGGCGACGCGGTGGGCGCGCCCAGCAGTGTCGTCTCGGACTGCACGCCGCGCGCATCGACATGCGACAAGTCCACCAGGCCTTGCCAGGTCAGCGAATTGCCGCCGTCGAGTTTGACGTCCGCGCGCGGCGCGGCGCTGAGGCGGCGGGTACGGTTACGGTCATCGTCCTCCAGTCGGCGCAGCGAGGTGCCGCCGGCATCGGTGGTTCGCTCGTCGGTACCGGTCTGTTGCCTGCTGCGCGACTCGCTGGCGGTGGCGGTGACGCCGTAGCCGACCGCGCCGCTGCGCTCCGTCCATTGGACCGTCGCCGTGGGACTGGTCTCGCCAGCCTGACGGTCCGCGCTCAGCTTGGCGGTGCGCCGGGGCGCGCCGGCGGCCTTGCGCAAGATGATGTTGATCGATCCGGCCACCGATTGTGCGCTGGCGTCCACTTGCGCGCTGCGCTGGATCTCGACGCGCTCGATCAGCTCCGGCGACAGGGTGGCGATGTCGAAGTTGGTGGGCGCCGGTTGGCCGTCAATCAAAATCTGGGTGTAGCCGCCGCCGAGGCCTCGCATGCGGATTTCGGTGCCGACGATGCTGATGCCCGGTTGACGCTTCAGCGCATCCGCCAAGGTGGTTTCGCCGTAGCGCTGCAGGTCGTCGCGGCCAACCACGATGCGGCCGACGGCGTCGTCGCGACGCAACTGGCTGCCGCCCGGTCCCCGCACCTCGACTTGCGGCAACGGGGGCGTGTCGTCGCCGGCCGCGGCGGCAAAGCTGAGGACGAGAAGGGGAACTGGTCGCAATATGGAGAGGCGCATGATGGTGGTGACGGAAGTTGAAGAGCCGCCAGCGTAGCCGACGGTCTGCGGTCCCTCTAGCGGCGTGTGATGAGTGCCCGCGCCTGTGGGATGAAGCGGCAGCCATCCGCACAATTCGGACTGTTATACTCCGCCACAAATATTGATATCGCTGCCCATGTCCGTAAAATCCCGCGCGTTTCTGACTAACTTCGGCCTCTGGACGCTGCTGTGCGCAGTCGCAGGGGTGAGCACCTACGGCGATGCGGCGCATGACCGCGATTTCCGCAGCTACTGGATGATGACGCTGGGTTGGTGGTGCGGCTATGCGGTGATGATGGTGCAAAGCTACGTGCTGTACCTGATCTATCAACGCCATCCTCGCTGGCTCGGCACCCGGCGCCTCATCGTGCGCGGCTATCTGCTGTACATGACGTTGTGCTGGCCGGTGGCCATGCTCGGCCTTGCCTTCCGGCGCTGCTTCAAGTTCGACCTGACGCCCAACCTGGCCAACGCCTGGCACTACTGGATTTCAATGGATAAATTCGAGTGGTTTGTGGTGTTTATCCTGTTGACCCTGGCATTTGGTGTCGTGGTGGCCGGCTTGCTGTGGCAGCAGCGGCAGCAGCAGACCCGCGAGCTGGCCGCCATGCGCTTGTCGCTGGAGCGGCAGCGATTGGCTGCGTTGCGCGGGCAGCTGGAACCGCATTTCATCTTCAATACGCTCAGTGCGATCGGCGCCATGGTGAGGACCGACGACAAGCCTGTCGCGCTGGACGGACTGTCGCGCTTCGGCGACCTGCTGCAGTATGCGTTGTTGAGCAGTGAGCGAGACTGGGTCAGCCTGAAACAGGAGCTGCGGTTCGTGCTGGATTATCTGGAATTGCAGCATCTGCGATTTGGTGCCCGGCTACGCGTCGGCATCGAGGGAGAGCATGTGCTGGATGAGGAAGTGGAGTGTCCGCCCATGCTGCTGCAGCCCCTGGTCGAAAACGCCTTGCGGCATGATCTCGAATGCCATGGCGGCAGCAGCGATATCAGTGTCACCTTCGCGCGCGAAGGCGCGTTTTTGCTGGTCAGCGTCAGCAATCCGATCTTCGACCAGGTGGCGCCGACTGCGGGACTGGGGATCGGCCTGCGGGGAATCCGGGCCCGGCTGCTGCTTGCCTACGGCAACCTGGCTTCGCTGGAGACCGCGCGGATCGACGGGCGGTTCGTCGCCGGACTACGGCTCCCATGGCAAGTGATGGACTGAGCATGACTTTTAAAACTCTGATTGTGGACGACGAGGCCCACGCTCGTACCAATCTACGGCTGGCGCTTGCGCCGCTGGCCGAATGGGAGGTGGCGGGCGAATGCCCAAGCGCGGCCAGTGCCCGCGACTTTCTGCAAACGAAAGAAGTGGACCTGATACTGCTGGATGTGCAGATGCCGCAAGAGTCCGGGCTGGAAATGGCGCGTTCCCTGAGCCAGCGGGAATTGCCGCCGCTGATAGTCTTCGCGACCGCGCATCGAGGACATGCCCTCGATGCCTTCGATGTCCATGCCCTGGACTATATCGTCAAGCCCGTTAATGAGCCGCGCCTGCACCAAGCGATCGCCCGCGCCCAGGTGCTGCTGGAACAACGCGCCACGTATGCCCGCGCCTTGCGCCAGTTCACCGATCCCGTCCCCGGGTTCTGGAGTGAATTGATCGTCAGGTCGGTAGGGCGGATGGACCGGGTCGCCTTGAACGATGTGCGCTGGATCGAGACCGCCGGCAACTACGTCGAGCTGCATCTGGCGGACGGCACACTGCTGCACCGCACGACGCTCACCGAACTGGTCCGGTACCTGGATCCGGACGAATTCTTGCGCATCCATCGCCGCATCCTGGTCAGGCGCGATCAGGTGGTCGGCGTGCGCCAGGGGCAGGAGAGCAGCTACATGGCAGCGCTGCGCTGTGGCCGGTTGTTGCCGATCAGTGAGAGTTACTGGGCCGCGGTCAAGTTGGCTTTAGGTCGCGGCAATCTCCTGCCGTGAGCGGCGTCCGGTCCGCGCGGAAAATAGTAGTATTTGCACATGCCAGCATTCCCCGTCGGAGACGAGGGGCAGGCCCCAGGGCGTTAATGCTGATATGCGGGGAGAGCCAGTCAATATGTTCACCATTCCAGATGCGCGGTTGCAGGCGCTCAGCCGCGCCAGCCGGGACCAATTCATCGACCGCCTGATGGACCGGTTACGCTGCGATTTCCCGGCCACAGCAGGCGACCTGGGCAGTGACGAGCTGCACCGGCGAGTGGACCAGGCCATTGAGCGCGCCGCCGGTTTTCAACTGCTCAGCCAACAACAGGCCGGCCGGTACATCAACTTGGCGGCGGTCTATGGCTGGGAGTTCGACCGCGATCCGGCCTTGTCCTGGATGCGCGCCATCCTCACCGATACCATCCTGCCCCGGCCGGAAGAACGCCTGGACCGGCTGATGGAAACCTGCCTGCACCGGCAACGCACCGAAGAACACAACCGGCTCCTGCATCGGCAACTGGGATGGGCGCCGGCCATGGCTGCCGGGACAACCGCGCCACCGGACCATCGCGGATTGCCCCTGGCCGAAGCCGACCAGGCGGCCCGGGCGCACCACGGCCACCAAATCGTGGGCGCCGTCGCCATGCCATGTCCCGGCGCCGGGACTGGCGAAGACAAGCTGATGGAAATCGTCGTCACAGGCGACGATGACGCCGGACTGGATGGCATCGACCTGATGATCGTGCGAGGCGATGGCCAGGTTCTGACCGGCAAAACAGGGCCGACAGGGCGGTACAGATTCACCGGCCTCCCTCCCGGCAATTACAAATTGTGCTTGCCGGCGCTGGACGCCGATGCATGGGGTGTCAAAACCATACGCGCCCTCCCGGACACGGCATCGCGCGGTACAGGTAAGGCAACCTGGACAACCGCGCCCGATCCCGCCCCGCAAGATGACAAGCGCCACCTCATTGTGCCAGGCGAATGCATCGGAAAAATCGCGGAATACTACGGTTTTTTCCCCCGTACGATTTGGGATCACCCTGCCAACGCGGACCTGAAACATCGGCGGCACGACAACATGTACGTATTATTCGAGGGCGACGTGGTGGCAATCCCGGCCAAGCGCATGAAACTGGAGAGCGTGGCGGCCGGGGACCAGGTCATCGTTCAGCGGCGCGGGGTCCCGGAGCACCTGCGCATCCGCTTCCTCGACCACATGCGTCGCCCACGGGCTGGCGTGCCGTATTTTCTCAGCGTTGCAACGGATAGCGGCATCCCGGTGCCCGACGTCCTGGGCGAAACCGATGCGGGCGGCTTTGTCGATCAACCCATCGCTCCCAGCGCCATCCACGCCACCATCATTCTCCAACCCGGCCCGATGGAGGAAGTTCACGAATTTGACATCGGTTATGTCGATCCGATTGATACGGTTTCCGGCTGGCTGGCCCGCCTGAATAACCTGGGATATGGCTGCGGCATCGCCGCCGAAGAAGACGGGATCCTGATCGATGCGGTCAAGGCGTTCCAGCGCAAGTGGGGGTTGGCCGAAACCGGCATCATGGATGAGCCAACGCGCGGCCGGCTGCTGCAGGCACATGGATCCTGAACCAATCCACGGGCTTGGGCGCTGGCGCAATCCTGATCTGGCAGCCAGCGAGGTGGCCATTCTAGCGGAGTGCAAAAATGCCAAAATGTGAGCGCTGCAAAGAGGCCGAGGCAACCACCAATTCAATTTACTGTCCGGCATGCCTCGAATTGGAAAACAATCCGCAGACCTATCTCATCAAAGGCGCCCAGCAGCGGCAGCGCTATATTGGATTGGAAGGCCGCCATTTCGAGGACAATGCGCGCTATCTGGACAACATGATCGCGGCCTATGACAAGGAAGTCGGGGTGGGCAGTGATGCCTCCCACATACCATTGGCACACGGAAAGAAAGCGAAATCGTTCGGCGGCACCGCCTCCCGAACAGTTGTCAACACAGTGGAGCCGGACGAAAGAATTCGTGCCGCAATATTATTCATCCCCTTCGATGCGAACCAGGGGGACGGGCGCACCGAGGGATTCAGGAAACACGGCGCGGGAACGGTGACACTGGTGCAACGCCAGGACGGAACGAAAGAAATAGTCCAGTCCAGCATACCGGAGTTGACAGAAGACATCGAAGCCGGAAATGCCCCCGGCTGGAGCCGGGTCACTCGGATCAAGCAATGGGAAAAATCTGACAAGGTAAAGAGTAATGTCAAGCGGCTCGGCTTTGGAACGCCGACATACAAGAAAAAAGGCGGCAAGGAGGCTATCCGAACCAAGATCGCAGGCGTGGGCGTTGCGCGCTTCTGTGAATACCTGTTAAAGGACAGGCTGAGACGTCTTGGCCTGTTCAAAGGGGCGACTTTTGCCCAGGGCTTACCGCGTATCGTCGTCCTTTCAGAGAACCTGTTCGTCGGCCTGGACGACAATCTAGCCGACGGTTGGCCAGCAAGCCTGAAAACCGACCTCGGTGTCGAGTATAGGCGCATCCCCGTTACCGGCAAGGCGCCCACGTTGCAGGTGCAGCAGATGTGCGCTTACCAGTGTTGCGTTCCCAATCTGAAAACCTTCGCGGGAGTTAGTGTCACCGCCGAATGGCAGGGACGCAAAGCGAAAGTGCAGAAAAAAGCGGCGAAGGATGAGACGTGGTTGATTCTTGAACTCACAATCAACGGGAAAACCATGAGAATCGGATGTGTGCATCTCAGTGCCGATAACGTGTCTCTGGATCCCAACGCAGCCGAGCCGGTGTTGAAGGAAGTCATAAAATTTGCAAAAAAAATGTGTTTGGATGCGATATTGGGCGATATGAACTTGAACGTCAGTTCATATCCAGGTGGAATGTTTCCTTCATTAATAGAAATCGCTCCCGACTATGCCAGGCCCTCATCCGCCCACGATAAAGATGGCGAAGAGGAGGTCAAGGACGGGGGGAGCGAAGAAAACGAAGAGAACGAAGAAAGCAAAGAAAGCGACGATCACGCCACCTCGTCATCATCCATCCCGGCGGCCTCGGTCGCCAGCGATACCAGCTCGTCCTTGGATACCAGCGCATCGTCGTCCAGCGGGCCGGGCAACCCCGGCGCGGACACGGACACGCTGCCCGCCACCGCCTTGAAAATTGGCCTGCAAACCAGCAGCGGCAGCGGCACCCAGCTGTACATGGGTGGACTGCTTATACATGAGCGCATCGAATTCGGCGGAACGATCATCAACGCAGGGACCGCCTCGCTTCCGCTCTATGCCAAAAGCCTGGGCACCGGGGTGATCGATCCCACCCAGAAATCGTGGATGCAAGCCGAAGATGCCGCCAACCATGGGGACATGCAAGTCGACGATGAAATCTATTCCGATCATCCATCCATTTACGCCGACTACATCTTAAAGGTAGAGGCCACGGAACAAAAAAGCCAGTTCGCCTCGACGTCTTCCTCCAGCATGCCATCCATTGAGGAATCCAAGGAGGATGGCGACGAGGAAGATAGTGACGAGGAAGACGGTGGGGAAGCGTCCGATGAGGAATCCGACGAAGCGTACCGCCAGCATATCAGCAAAAAAAGCAAAGCGGAGCATGGTGCGATCACCACGGCAACCGACTATGCCGGGAAAAGCCCAGGAGCGTCCGACTCGGACGATGTGGAGCAGGGTGAGGACGACCCCATGGACGGCTAGCATGTAGTGCGCCGACAGCATTTTGAGCGATCTTGTTGGCGCCGAATCAATACTGACCCACCATGCCGATCGAATCATGGTCATCTGGCGTTCTATCGCCAGTCTTGCGTTTCTATTCTCGCGCCTTGATCCTGCTCTTAGCCGCCATGCTGCTGTGCTGGAAGCGATATGACTCGTTGCCCGTCTCCACGATGTGGCAGTGGCGAGTGAGCCGGTCGAAGATGGTATGCACATCATTCACCTCTTAAATTAGCCACTTCCGGTATCGATCCACTCCGATTTCAAAATCAAAAAATCTTTGTTAATTGCGTTTTAACCGCAATTTTCTGGGTAAATCTCGGATTTTTCTGCCAGTGTGACCAGTTTTGGTATCGTTAGCCTGCCAACCGGCTTGCTGTAGAGAGTGATATATGTGCAAATATCAAAATAGCGGTTGCGGGGATCAGACAACTGTTTGCACATGAATCACATATCCTTTGCAGCCCCCTACCGGAGGTGATTTTTGCTTGACTACTGCGAAATGCGGCCATTAAATAAAAAATGACCGACATAAGTCGGCCATTTCGCAGGAGATACTACCTCAGATACCAATAGTAATCATCACTTGTTCCGATCACGCCAATGACCGGAACGGTGGCGTATCCCAGTTCATACCTCGCCAGTGCCCGACTTCGTTTTATGTGTGCAGATGGACGCTGCTAACGCTGGTGTCATGGGGTACTACTTGATTCCCGTCGTGGACTTTACCCAGGGCCACATCATCTTGCGTGGGGAGCATCCCGACGATAGGGGGCAATACCGGCATCAAACCTTGGCCTCGATATTCGGACTGGGTGCGTCGGAAAGTGGTGAAGCGCGGAGATAGTCTCAGGTAGACTGGCTTCATCTCAGACGATGGTCGTCAGATCAAGTCGCGATCACTACACTTAATCAATGGGAAGTGATAGCACTACTGTGTCCACATGTTATTTGTGGCTGGTCACGCTTTGTTCGATCCGGCTCTTAGCAAATGATACGGATGAATCAAGATATTTTAGCGCCGACTTGATGTCCCGCCAGCCGACATATTCCATGAGGCTCTTTACATCCCAACCGTCGGACGCCGCCCAGTTAGCAAAACCGCGGCGAAGCGAATGGCCGCTATATGCGCCAGCTGAGTCCAGGCCTCCATTTTTCAGCATTGCGCGCAACAGCGGCGCGATGCTGTCGATATGCAGGCCATTTTCTCCGACATGCCCCCAGCGATCAATGGCGCGATAGACTGGGCCGGAGGTCAGTTGCGCGGCGCCAACCCAATCCAAGTAGGCATCGACAGGACACAAGCGCGACAACGCGGGCGCACGGAACGTGCTGCCGAGATTTTGCCGATCGCCCTTGGTCCGACCGAGGAAGCAACTGATGCCTTCGCCGGCGCTGGCCACGACATGCTCGACGCGAAGCCGACTCAGTTCGTCGCTGCGGAATCCGCGCCAGAACCCGAGCAGGATCAGCGACTTGTCCCGCAAATTGCGCAGCTCGCTGACGCGATCGTTGCCGAGCCGGGCGTCATCGACAGTGCGATCGAGCGCGCCAACGACGCGCTCCAGCTCATCGAGTTGCAGGGGCTTCGCCTGCTTCTCCTGCGCGGGATGTAGCGCCCGGATGCCGCGCATGGCTTGGCGGACGATGGGCGCCTTGGTCGGATCGGGAAAACCCTGGGCATTGTGCCACTGGGCGAGCGCAGCCAGGCGCTGCCTTAGCGTGCTGACGGCCAGCGTCTCGGCGTACTCCGCCAGATAGCGAGCCACACCGTCGGCAGTGGCGGGCAGCATGCCTTTCCATTGCACTTCGAAGTGCTCGATGGCGGAGCGGTAGCTCTGACGGGTGTTGTCCCGCGTCGCCGCTTCGATGTATTGATCAAGTTTGGACATGGATCAGTGTCCTACCTTAGCCTGGATATAGTTGAATATCGTCCGGGTCGCGTTGGCGGCCAAGTGGGCCTCAGGTTCACCCAGCAGGTCATCGGACGGGTGCGCAATGCTGCCGTTGTTGCGCAGGGAATTGATGGCGTCGATCGCGTTCGCAAACCCGTGCAGGACGCGCACCAGGTCATTGTCATACGAGCCAAGGTCCTTAAGTATCGGGTGTGCCGTGCGCAAGGCCTTGAACAGCGCGGTCAACGAGGCATCATCCGCCACCGTGATGCCTCCCTCAACGCACAGGCTTCGAAAATAGCCGTGCAGCGCCGTGTGCAGGCGGTCGACCGCGCTGACCGGGCCGCTGACACGCATCAGATGCTCGGCATCACTGAGTGCAAGCATTACCACGCCGCCGCTCGACAGGCTGGAGGGCGCCTCGGTCTGGACACTTTGAAGATTCTTGCGCACAAAGATCGACAGGTTCGGGATCGCCGTCAACAGATGGCCGGTCAGTTTCGGATGATTGATGAGCTGGTCCACAACGTCCCAGCCTTCACGGCAAAAACGCTCAAGCGCCTGCAGGACGCAGTCGCCATAATCAGGGTCTCGCCAATGCAAGCTGCGCAGTAGCCGCTCATGACGCTGGATGTAGTCGGAATGCCCGGATAAATGCCCGAACTCACGCCAGTCTTCCCCAGTGAATTCGCTGACGATCGCCGCCCGGAGCGCGAGGATCAGCGCACCGCGTTTTTTAGAATCACTGGTGTATTCGTCGAGCGTCACTATCGCACCTCCACAACAAAGCCTCACTGTAGCTGGCCAACCGCGAAATTACAGGGCAGGCGCCAAAAAACGGTGGATTTTTGGGCATCACACCGGATAATGCCACTTTATCCGATGTAAAATTTAAACGCAAACAGCCTTGGCATTTGACATTAAATAGTATGTAATAACGTGGTATGTAACATATTATCTTATTTCATCCTCGGGAGGCCCCATGGCGCGGAGCGGACTATATAAATCGGACGTGCAAAAGGCGCGAGATGCCCTCATTTCGCAGGGTACGAACCCGTCGGTGGACGCCGTTCGTGTGGCGTTGGGTAACACCGGGTCCAAGACCACCATCCACAAGTACCTCAAGGAACTGGAGGCCGAGGACGTCGGCGCGGGCGGGAAGCGCTCCTCGATCAGCGACGCCTTGCAGGATCTGGTTGAGCGGCTGGCCGCTCGGCTGCAGGAAGAGGCAGAGGAAGGAATAACGGCAATCCGCGCTGACGCCGACGCGAAGGCAGCCGCGCACGTGGCTTCCTTACAGGCGGCCCAGATGGAGAGCTCGCAGCTGCGGTCTTGCGTATCGGAGCTTGAAATAGCCCTAGAAAAGCAAGGCACGGCACTGACGGCAAGCCAGACCGATCACCAAAGCGAATCAACCATGCGTCAGGTCGCCGAGCAGCAGGTGGAGGATCTCAAGCAGCGCCTGGCCGAGAACGAGGCGCATCGCCAATCGCTGGAGGAGAAGCACCTGCACGCGCGCCAAGCGCTGGAGCACTACCGCCAGTCCGTAAAGGAGCAACGCGAAGCCGACATCCGGCGCCACGAGCAGCAGGTTCAGCAAGTGCAGGCCGAGCTACGCCTGGCGCAGCAAACCATCGCCGTCAAACAGGACGAAACGACCCGACTGAACCAGGAGGGAGCGAAACTGGTCACCGAGCTGTCGCACGCCAAGCAGGACTTGTATGAGCAACTGACGCGGGGCCGCAAGCTGGAGGAGAAGATCGACACGCTGCAATGCCTGCATACCCATGCCGCGGACACGGAGCGCCAGCTTGCCGCGAAAATCGCCGAGGCGGAGCTTCTGGCCGAGCAGCTGGCTGCCGCCAACGACCAGATCACGCCGATAAAAACGCAGGTCCGTGAGTTGGAACTCTCGCTGGCCCAGGCTAATGCGAAGCTGCAGGGGCAGGAGCAAATCGGCGAGCAGTTGCGGGCCTATCTCGACAAGATCGCGGCCGCGCCAAATGCGGCGGGGGCAGGTAAGTGATCATTGCTTAATAGTTTACAACTGTTTTTTGAAAAATACCGGTTTTGTAATCGTTTTTGAGTCTGAATAACTGTTTTTGCGTACCTTCTGGCTGTACCCATTAATTTGTGCAGCCTGCTTTGTCTTCCTGTTCAAGCACCTGCCTGAAACCAAAGGGACTTCGGCGGGCAGGATCGCCGCGCCGGCCTCGGAATACAAACACATGGCCGCTGAATGGATCTTCCTCCAGCGCCATCTGCACTTTCGCCGCCAAACCATTGAAGCCGGAGCGCATGTCGGTAGTGCCGGCTGCGAGCTATATCTTGGTGCAGGAGGGCAGCCCGCACGGAAGTCCTTGGTAGATGACGCGCAAGCTGGCTACTTTTCGATTTTGGTTTTTTTGCAAAGTTACAATTCAAGAGAATTTTGCGGAAAAATGCGATATAGAATGGACTTCACATCACCAATTTGTTTTGACAATCCGCGCTCCCTGCTCTTGGTCGCGCTGACCGTGTTCCCTTTATGTGGAAAACAGTCGCCTGTTCGCATGAGCAGCGCCTGCATGCACAGCCTCGACTGGGTCTTTGGACTCCTCGCTGTCCGAGGCTTGAAATTGATTCTTTACCCACCGAGCAAAGGAGAAATTCATGAGTTATCGTACAGCCGAGATCGTAGACGCAAAATCCGAAGGCACTAGCGTCGTGGACAAGAACTTGCACAGCTACGGTGCAATCAAAATTTTTCATGGTCCAATTTTCGCCGTCCACGCACAAAACAGCGACGCCGTCCGCCAGTATTTGAACCAGCCCGGCAATGGGCGTGTTCTGGTGGTGGACGCCGGCGCGGAGAAGAACGCCATCGTTGGCCTTCGCTCGGCACGGATGGCATTTGAAAATGGTTGGCGCGGGATTATCGTGAACGGATTTGTTCGAGACACCCAGGATATCCGCTCGATCGGCATCGGTGTAATCGCGTTGGGAGCAACGCCTCAGAAAGCCGTCAAAGCCAGCCCGTCCCAAGAGTCACCCGTTACCATCGGCGACGTGAAATTCACAGAAGGAAAATTTGTCTATGTCGACGAGGACGGTGTCGTCGTGCTCCCCGGTCCAGTCAACAATCAGTGAAGCCTTGAACCTGCAATTACTTCTTAATATTCTTTTTCTGAACTCTTATCAATGGAGGTTGTCATGGAAATTTCGAAAGACAAAAACGACAAAGCCGCAGTCATGGCAGAACCGCTTGCAAAAGAAAACGAACCCCGGCAACGTTTGCGCATAAAAGTCATACCGAGGGACGACGGCCCGGATATGAACTCGTCAACGGCAGAAGTGATTACGACCACTTAAGGGACTGCGCCATGCAAAATCATCCGCGGCTACGCCATGGAACGCTCATATCTCGCAGCGAGCAGAATTCGCTGGTTGCGATGGTCGGCCGTCGTTGCGTCGATATCGAAGTCGAAGAGGGCTCGAAAGACGCCTTGTTAAGGATGAAACGCTACCTGACTGGAGATTACTCGATCGTGGAAATCGCCGCGCGCTTGGCGATTGAGGAATCCGATGTCAGGCGCGTCCTCGCACAGTTCGACGAAATCGGGATACTCGCCGCGCCTGCGCATACGGACCGTATCGGCCGCGAGGTTTTCCTGGAGCGCATCGACGAAACGGTGACTATGTGGCGCAGGCAGATGAGCTATCATCCATTGTTCGGCAAGCTGGAAAGCGGGGCGGCGCGAATCGAAGTATTCCAAGGCCTGATCGTTGAAACCTATCACTACGTGAAATCCGCAACGACGCACATCGCAAACGCGATTGCCCACTGTGAAAGTCCCGACTGGAAAGCGCTGCTCTCGCATTATTTTACGCAGGAACTGGGGCATGAAGCCCTGGTCCTGCAAGCGCTGACCGAAATGGGCTTTTCGAAGGACAAGATCGTCGCCTCCAATCCCAACATCGGTACGACCTCCCTGATCGGCAATCTATGCCATATCGGCAGCAAGTCGACGCTAGGGTATTTCCTGTGTCTGCGACTGATGGAAGGCCAATCGGAAACCGTGCATACCGGAATCGGCTCCCTTCGACGCATTGCGCAGCAATATGGCATCAAGGAATCCGCCATACAGCCCATCGTCACGCATGCTCTGATGGACGAACAAGGCGGGCATGGCAGGCTGCTGGAAGAGGCGCTGCAGTTCACCGATGCCATCACCGTCGAAGAGGCGAATCTGGCCGTGAACTCGATGCATGATATGAAGCATTCGTTCGATCAATACTATGACCAAATACTGATGTACTACTCGAATGTGTCAAGTTACGTCCCGCGCCCCCGGATTGATTTTTTCTGCATCTAGCCAGTGCGGTGCCGATCCATCGAAGCAGACTTGAACCACCAGCCCGTCGCTGGAGGTCGCGACTTGGCCAGGTTTGTAACGCAGTTCGATCCCAGGTCGCTCGACGCGGCGGATATCGAGCGGCTTACGCTACTTGTCATGGATCACCTTGGCGTCGCGCTCCGGGGAATGCGGCGCCAGGAGGCGTGCATGCTGCGAAAATGGGCAAGCCGTCACGCAGCTCCCGGTGCGACAATTCTGTTGGGGGGGAGCGGAACGGCGGATCCGTCGATTGCGGCGTTTGTCAACGCAGCCGCTGCACACACCGGCGAGATGGACGATACCCACGACGAATCGCTCAGTCATCCCGGCGCGGTTGTTATAGCAACGGCGTTGGCACTGGCGCCAGCGTTGAATACCACGGGCTTGGATTTTCTCGCAGCCATCGCCATGGGATATGAAGTTATGGCGCGGACGGGGATGGCGGTGCGCGCTGCAGCCATCGCCAGCAACGGTTTTCACCCGACGGGCGTTCTTGGCGGCTTTGGCGCCGCCGCCACGGCGGCAAGGCTTTTTCGGCTACCGTACGAGGATCTTCTTGCAGCTTGGGGCCTAGTGCTGTCTGCCGCCGGCGGCTCCATGCAATTTTCGGAAGAAGCCAGTGCATCGGGCGTAAAACAATTGCATGCGGCGCGCGCCGCCCAGGAAGGCATCCGTGCAGTCGACATGGTCATGCATGGAATCAGGGGCCCCATACGGGCTATCGAAGGCAGGTATGGTGCATGCCAATTGTTTGGCGGCAAGCCAGATTTTTCCCGACTCGATACAACCCTTTCGACACAGTTGCAAATACATCAGGTGACTATCAAGCTTTATCCATCTTGCCGCATGTGCCACTCCGCCATCGACGCGCTTCGACAATGTACCGACAATTTCACTCTCGACTGGAAGACGATCGAACGGATCCAGATTTTCGGCCCCGCGAAATTGCTGGCCCAGCACATGCAGCGGCGGCCACAATCCATGTCTGCAGCGCAGTACAGCCTCCCCTACACGGTCGCTGCGGCGCTCCGCTTTCGTGGAGAGAGCATCGAACCATTCGAACACTGGAACCTCAATGACGAGGAAACGCTCACACTGCTGGATAAAGTGGCGGTTGTCCTCGACCCTTGCCTGGATCACGCCTTCCCCGCTCACCTCGGCAGCAAAGTAGCGCTGACCCTGACAAATGGCACACTACGAGAGGCCACGGTGCTGGACAGCCGAGGTACGCCTTGGCGACCTCTTACAGACGCCGAAGTTACCAGCAAGTTCACCGCGCTGACATCCCAGGCAGGTATTACACAGTCCCATATCAGTCAACTTGAAACGGCTGTTCGCGCTACACGCGAAGCCCCGAACCTGGGACAGTTGCAAATGGCGCTGGCATCTGCCAACAATCAATGACTTAGAAGTATGCCGCATTTAATCCCACATCGAATTATCTTTGCACCGGGATGCTCAGTCACATAGCCATCAAAATCCGTCGTAAATTTACAACAACGCTATTCGCCAGATTTACCAGGACTTCCTTAGCGCGCTCCCGGTCCGATGCTACTTGGCGCTGCGGGCGAGCCGGAAGCCAAGAGATACAAATTTTTTTGAGACTAGCCACTCACGTATAGCATGATGTAAAAATGCGGGGACTCCCCAGCGACGGAGAAATTATGCAAAACCAGGTATCTAAAGCAAAGAATGTCATCAACCGCATTGCCGCCTTGGGAACACGAAATCCACACATTGCATTGTCCGGCTGCCTATTCAGTGCCGGCAGCCTCTTGCTTATGACGAATGTTGTACCGACAGTTGCTGGAGCCTTGTTTGGTGCCGCAGCGTCGTTGCTGGGCGCGGGCGTCACCGAATTTAACAAGAAGAAATCAGATGCGTCAGACAAGGTTCGCCGGGAGACTGATGCCCGTCGTTACTTTGCAGCTGAGCTAAATAGAGCAGTCGAGCGCATGCTTTTTATACACCAAAGGGCGTGTGCAAACTTTATTTGCGCGTCCACGCAAAGTGATATGCCTAACGACAAACGAGAGGACTTTATCCCACATATGCCGACACTGTATCCGGACGCGCCACAGTTTCGCGATCTCTCCGGTGATGATGCGATGGCGTTGATTGCATTTTATGACGTACTTCAGGCACTCGAGCGAAGCGTCGAAGATTGGTGGCAGAGAGAGGGGCAATTGTCAGTGAATATTTTTAACGCGTTCCTAGGACTTGCTACTGATGGTCTGCTTCATGCAAAAGAAGCTCTTGTTCGATTTGAGTTGGACCGCCTATATCCGCCACGCTACCAGGCTTGGAATCCCTTGTCGGAGCGCGTAGAGTCCGCTCTGAAGAGTTCAACCCAGATAATGGAGGCGCATCTAAAACGACACGAAGCTCCAAAAACAGCCTAACCACCCGGGGCCAAGCAATCTGCCGGCAAGTATCGTGTTCATTTTTATTCATATAATCAGAGGCTTAGTCATCTTTCCGCGAAAACCCCGTAATCCCGGCCGCCCTTCAATATCGAAGGCATCAACTTGCGCGGTACGTTTGATCTCCCACTGGCCGATTACGTCGCACGCCTTTTGCCCAGCATCGTTACCTCAGTCCAGATGGTCAAGAGAGCGGCCAGTGGATGATTTGCGACACGTTTGCTTGCAGAATTGCTTTGATTTCAGCCCAAATCGCAGAAGGAACCTTATATGACTGACGAAGATTTCCGGGCGCAGGAGCGCAGCATGTTGACGCGTGAGGCGATGACCGCAGTCCATGCTGGACACGTCATCGACCATCAGACTGTGCAGGCGTGGGCTGACAGCCTAGGGGCAGACAACCCGCTGCTGGCTCCTTTTGTCCGCAATGAACCACCACTTAAGCTTCAAGGCATTGTTGAACTCGATGCCCGGCCTGAGATGCCGGAAGGCTGAACGGGGCGCCGCTTCAGCCCCCCCCGGCTCTGGGGGCAAGGTTGTCGACCACAGCGGGCGTGCACGGAATTCGGAGAAAATTGCACGTATAGCATAAGTCCACCGTTAAAAGTAGATTGCGGCACTGACTACCGAAGCGATAGAATCAATCTGCAAGCATCTTGAACTTTTCCATGCAGCGCAACATTGTAAGCAGCGAACATGCCGTTAGTGAGGGGCAATTGCCTATAGCAGGTAAGCAATCATGGATGAGCAACTCGTAAAGCATGCAACAATAGCCTTTGTCAACTCGACGAGTGGACTTTGGCCCTATCCTCGCGCGGATCTTCTCGATGACGGAACGTTTATTCTGTTCTCGGTGGATATGCCGCAGTCCCATGTCAGGCGCATAGACGACGCTATTCGATTGGCCGTGACCGAATCCCTGAATGAAATCATTCCCCCACATCCGGCGCAATTTTTTGGGACATGGATTGTTGCTTTTATTAATGACGGTACTGTTTATGATGCCATCTAAATCAAACGCGATAGGAATAAAGCATCCTTAGAGTTAGAGAGGTGGAGCCGCAAACTACTCGCATGGTTTTAGATTTTAGAACAAAAGGTAGCAATGACATTGGTAAACGCATCACCATGACGGCCACTCGATCAGTCTGCAATACAGTTCTTCACACTGAAATAAATCTGGGTGGGGTCAACCGTATCGTCATTTACGACGGCGTTATAGGTTACTTTTGCCAATGTGGAAATGCAGAGGTGATTAACCATGAAAATTACTATTATCGAAATTTCAAGGCCTTGGTAAATAGAAAAGGGAAAAACGGCACACCGCTAATTACTTGCCTAAAGTGTCATTGTCCGGCCCATGAGCCAAAAGTCTCTCACCGTCTGGAGGATCTGCTTTATGTTCAGCGCAAGCTAATATAAGGGAAATTATAACGAAACGGACGCGTCTTTTTCGATTCCGGGGTTCGTAAAGAGGCCGGCAGTAGATAATTGCAGCTTATATAAGTAAAAGCCCGGAGCGGCGCTACCGTCCAAACAACTAAAGGCTATGAATGCCGGGTGAGATGGCATTCTTACTTATACGGCAGAGTGTGACCAATCGCTGCCATCCACGACTTTGTGACAGCATTTTAATTTGGACTCCATTTGAATGCCAAGAAATTTAGGCTTTTGCCAGAACAGATCGCCCCTATCGCGCTTGGGATCGGTGATTGTCTTGCTACTGACCGTATTGTGGTTGACGGTTGTAAAGTGGGGTATATGTTTAGAGCTGCGCCGCTAAATGAACAAGATAGTGGATGGCAATTTTTCGCCGGTGATGAAGATGAAAAATATATAACCGAAATTGAAAATTTCGACATTTACGATGTAAACACGATAGTAAATTACGACCCGTCTATACTCCCTTTTTTATACCTGCCTGTTGGTTCAGCCCTCGAGCGTGACGAGATGGGAGACTTGTTCCTGCTGCGAGATGGTGTCTAGCCTGCAATCGACCAAGTATTGCTACCGCTTTTTATTGCACGCAAAAAAACCCCATGACCTACCGAGAAAAATTGATGCGCAACGGCTACCGAAAGAGTGACCTATCACCATGATCAATCGATGCTTTCTTATTTGTGCGCTGCTCCCCAGCTTTCATGTCGCCGCCGCTGACCAAGCCGTCGGGAAACCGGCGCCACTGATTGAGGCAACGTTGCTCGACAGCTCCCAGCACATAAAAATCGGTCCTGGCACCGGCAAGGTGATAATCGTTAATTTCTGGGCAAGTTGGGGATTTAACACGTCGATGAGATGGAAAATCTGTTGAGTGTATTGTCCCGGGGCATATATGAACATTCCTCCCGTCACTGCCGATATTTTGCCACTATGCATCAGTGAGTTGGTTGACGCCATGCAGTGCATGCCTGTAGGCGTTACTATTATCGATAGTGCATTGACTCTCAGATTCTGGAACGATGCGTTCTGTCGCCTGTTGGATCTCTCTGACGAAGTCATGCGTCCTGGAGTGACTCTACAGGAGTTGTTCTACTTCAATGCACGGCGCGGCGAATTCGGCCCCGGCAATCCCGACGACCAAGTCGAAGAGCGTATTCGCCTTAGCAGATTGTTCCGACCGCATCATTTTACCCGTACCCGTCCAAATGGCACCGTTCTCGATATTACCGGACGCGTGATCCAGAGTGCCGACGGGGGGGCGTTTGGTTTTGTCACCATCTACCAGAATGTCACGTTAGAACACCAACACGAGCAACATTTGCTTGCCGCCAACAAGGAGCTCCAGGTCGCCTACGACGATTTGAAGTTGGCGCAAATTGGCTATGCTGCCATGGAAGAAGATCGGCGCCGCTACTATCAGATGGCGGTGCGTGATCCTCTAACTGGTTTGTTCACACGCTACTACATGGAAGACGCGGCAGCCCGTTTGATCGAATTGCACGAACGTAACCAGTCGACCCTGCTGGCCCTGTTGGCGTTCGATATTGACCACTTCAAGGGGATTAACGACACCTACGGGCATCTCAGCGGCGATATAGTGCTGTGCCAGGTTGGAGCTTTGCTGAGTCAACTATCACGTCGGACCGACGTTGGGGTGAGATTTGGTGGCGACGAGTTCGCGGTTTTCCAACCGGGCGTCAACGACAAGGAATGCATGGCTTTCGCCGAACGCTTTCGCGCTGCAATTAACGCAATCCAATTCGACGGTAATTTATCGGAACTCAAGCTGACGATCAGCGTCGGGGTGGCTGAACACCGGATCGGAGAGTCCCTGACTGATCTGCTATCGCGTGCCGACACGGCGCTGTATGAAGCCAAGCGTGGAGGCCGAAATTGCGCTCGTAAGGCGCCTTAGCTTTGTAATTGTTCGTTTACTTGCCGAATTGATAATCATCTAGCCGTCCTCCCTTCGGCAGAGCCGAGGAATAAAGTCACGGTACGAATCCGAACTTTATCGACGAGGACGTCATGTTATTTTGTGGCATTGATCTTCATTCCAACAACTGCCTTGTTCTCGTCTCGGATGATGCCGACAAGGTCGTATATTCCAAACGACTGGTCAACGATCTGAGGACGATTTGCTCAGCGCTTGAACCATATCTGTTCGTTTGCGCGCCGAATTGACCCACTCCGTTTGACCCTCCCTCCATTGCCTGGCGAAGGCCGCCACGCGGTCGTAAGACCCTTTGAACCCCAACTCCGATAGATCCTCGTGAAGCTGTTTTAGGCTGCGCCGCTGCCTGTGTGATTTGGCCGCCTCGGTCTTGAGCCAGCCTGAGAGCTGGAAGGCGTATGGGTCGATTGCGCTGGCCGACTGGCGCTCCGCATAGAAAGATCGATGCGGGACCTCACGGTCGCTCAATGCAAATCCAGGGCACGGAACGCCGCCTGCTTAATCTCACCAGCAGGATGACGAGCAATCAAGTATTGCAATGCTGTCGTCCGGGGGGCACCATCATCGATAGCTGCCAGTACTTTGACAATTTGTAGCCCTTCATTGATATCCGAAGGATGCCGCAAGGCGCAAGCGACCAGTGCGTCAACCGCGCGCCTATCTTTCCGTCGCCCTAAGACAAAAATTGCAGTCGAACGGACGTCAGCCCGATTGTCATGTAGCACCTTGACCAGCAGATTCCGACTTTCATCATCACTTAAATATCGGACCTTTTCACGGCAAGCGGGACAAATAACGCACCCTGCCTGCAAAATGGCAAAGCAATGTACGCAAAAGATATCTTCCATAATATCAGTCCTCGCTTTCCGCAACACGAAGATGTTTAGTCTACACCTGCCATCTATCGCAAACTTAAGAATTATGTATTTTCGACATTAAAGGTAAGCGCATCGCGGCGGAGCCCGGGCATCAAGTTCCGCTACTACTGTTGCCCGCGCGGTACACACGAGGCGGATCGCGTGAACCGGGCGAGTCCGAACGGGTGGTGCCGCGACTCTCGACCTCAGCTCCCATACATTTGTTCTATCGCTTCGAGCAACTCCTCGTTGGCGAATGGCTTGCGTATGATTCCATGCGCGCCCAATGTCAGCGCTTCCTGCAGGCGCTTGTCGGTATCAGCCGACACCACGAGCGTTTTAAGCGGTGCCGCGAGTTTCGCCTTTTGCAAGAAACGCAGGACATCCAATCCGTCGATGCCCGGCATGCGCAAATCCAAGGTCAAAATTCCCGGTTTAAATGTTGGGAGCATCGCACCGGCCTCAAAGCCATTGGCCGCGATGGCCGTTTCGAAGTCTGCCCGACGCAGCACGCGTTCGATCGCATGGGCCATCGCCGGGTCGTCATCCGCGATCAAGATGCGACGAGGGAAAACGCTGGCGGCGGCATGATCGGGAATTCCATTTTCTTGCATAAACCGATGCAGTTCGGCGCGCAAAACGCGGCGGTCCCCTCGGCCAGGTAATTTGTACGCGGACAAGAGGCCACGGTCTATCCAGCGCAGTACTGTACGGAAATTAACGCCGCAAATACGCGCAGCCTCCCCGGTAGTGAGCACATCTTGCATTTTCGTATCCTTACCGCATGGTCGATAGTTAAGTTCGCTTTGACAGGATAGTCATGTTAGTCTAAATTGGCAATGAGTGGTTGCTGCATAGAAATGTCGATGTCGAGGCTTAGTCATGGAGGAGGTGTCATGGATGCGCTTGCTCTAAAAACGAGGTTGGCGTCACACGAGCAAATGAGATTTGCTGCCGCGTGCCAACGACACGGTTTCCAAGCCGGACACTTTCGGATAGCCAGCGGTCTATTTTATGTGCCGGACATGGTGCTGCCCACCATGCGAAGGGATTTACGCATCACCCATATTCACCGTGGATGCACGCGCCGCTACCATGGATGGCATGTATTCGACTGGCTCACCCAGTTCGAAGATGATCTGCGCAACGGCATATTACACGGGAGGTACGACTATGAATGGAGTTGAATCCTATCGAGACCAGTTCGGAGGATCTCCGGTGAATGAGTCCGTCAAGCCCGCGTTGCTCACAATGGACGAGACGTTGTTTTGCCGGCTGCTAGATGGTCCGGGTAAGGTATTGGTCGATATCGTCATGCTTGAGCAGTACTTTCTTCCTTTCGTCAGCTTTTGCGCAGATGCCGAGACGCCGCCTGTGCGGTATGGCGCGATAGTTCGCGGCAAAAGTGACCTACTTGCCGCCGAGACCGCGGCGGAATTGGTTGGGGTCTTGCGCGACATTGCTGGAGATTCAACAAGCCTCGAAATCTTTCCCTTAGCGTGTGCGAACCGGGTAATTGACGACACTCCAGACTGTCCGTGGCGGGCCGTGCCGTACTGGTTCAGGTGACTGCGAAGGACATCTGGTCACACTATCTCACAATGCATGTCAGTCAAGGAGTTGTCATGAGATCCCAGCTCAATCTGTTGAACGACCCGAACTACGATCCCAACCGCCTGCTCAATGCGGTGTTGGCAAAACTAAATTTAAAAAATGACGCTGCGTTGGCCCGTATGCTTGGTGTAGCACCTCCTGTCCTGAGCAAGGTCCGACATCGGCGGCTTCCCGTAGCAGCCAGTTTAATTCTCCAAATTCACGATGCCACCAGGTTCAGCATTAACGAAATCCGGGGTTTGATGGGCGAAGCGCGAGTCTTCTGACAGCGAGGGCGATCCGTGATCAATGTCCGGCCGTGACAATGCGCGTATTTTCAGTGAACGAGCACTGATAAACTCGGAAGAGGGCGAAAGGCGGGTTCAGGTCCGCGATCGGCGATCTTCGCCACCAGCGGTTACAGGGCTTTCTCCTCCTCGGACAACCTGCAGTTAAGGTTGACCTAACGTCTGTAAAGGAAGGTTGGCTGGATGAAGGACGAGCGCTTAGAGCACACGACAATTGTTCTGGTCATCGACGACGATCCCTTTATTCGGCTACTCGCACGCGACAGCATGGAAAAGATCGGCCTGCAAGTAGTTGATGCGGCCGATGCCAGTTCCGGGCTGGCCGCGATCAGCGCGCACGCTCCCGATATCATCTTGCTCGATGTCGTGATGCCTGGCATTAACGGTTTTGAAGCCTGCAGTCAAGCGAGGCAACTCCCCAACATGGAATTTTGCCCCATCGTCATGCTGACCGCCCATGAGGATACAGACTCGGTCACTCAGGCGTATGAGGCCGGAGCCACCGATTTCGTCGGCAAGCCCGTCAATTGGCAACTACTGCAACATCGGGTGCGGTTTCTCTTAAGGGCTGCAGCATCGTTTCGTTCCGTTGCAAAGAGCGATTTGCAAATGGCAAATGCGCAACGGATATCATCAGTTGGTAGTTGGGAGTGGCGCATAGAACCCGACATCGTGACCTGGTCGAATGAGATGTACCGTATCTGCAATATCAGTCCCGCTGCATTCGGCAAAAACTATCAGAGTTTCCTCGCGCTGGTGCACCCGGCAGACCGGGTACAGGTCGAGGCCGCCGTACGTGCAACGCTTGAGCAAGGGCAGGCCTACGACCTGGAGCACCGCTTGTTGCTGTCTGGTGACGTGGTGCGTACCGTGCATGGCAAGGCCGACGTCGTGTTTGATCCCGATGGCAAGGCCCAATCGATGAGCGGTACGCTGCAGGACATCACCCAGCGCAAGCTGGCCGATGAGCGCATTCATTACCTCGCCAATTATGACGAGCTGACTGCTCAGCCCAACCGAAATCTGCTGGTTGATCGCCTGAACCAGGCGATCAACCAGGCCCGGCGCAACGCCCAACGCGTCACCGTTCTATACCTCAATCTGGATGGATTCAAGTTCGTCAATGACAGCTACGGCCACGCCGTTGGTAACAGCCTGCTCCAGGCAGTCGCAGCGCGCATCAAGGCAACAATCCGCGAGTCCGATACCGTTGCGCGCTTCGGCGGCGACGAGTTCGTGCTGATTTTCCCCGGACTAGTCAATAATCGCGACGTGCTACGCTCGGTGCAAAGAGCCTTGGATCTGTTCGTCGAGCCATTCATCGTTGGCGGGCGTGAACTGCGCATTACGGCAAGTATCGGTGTCTGCCTGTATCCAGACGACGGCGCAGATGTGGAGGCATTGTTGAAGAACGCCGACGTGGCCATGTATGAGGCGAAAGAAAGCGGGCGCAATTGCTTTAGATTCTACGCACAAGAAATGGGGCGCCGTATCGAGCAATATGTCGAGATGGAAAATGCACTGCGGGTGGCACTCGACCAACAGCAATTCGAGGTCTACTATCAGCCCAAGGTCAATCTTTTCAGCGGGAAGTTCGGCGGCGTCGAGGCGCTCATCCGCTGGATCCACCCTCAGAATGGCATGATCCAGCCGGGCATCTTTATTCCTCTGGCCGAAAAGACTGGCTTGATCGTCCCAATCGGTGAATGGGTATTGCGCACGGCTTGTATCCAGGCAAAGCAGTGGCACGATATGGGGTTTCACGACATGACAGTCGCCGTCAACCTCTCGGCGTACCAATTCGGCCAGCAAAACGTCGCCCACCTGGTGGAGCGTATCTTGACCGATACTGGGTTGGTTGCACGGCATTTGGAGCTTGAATTGACCGAGAGTATGCTGATGGGCGATAGCGACAGCATGCTCACGGTACTACGCGACATCAAGGAACTTGGCGTCACACTTACGCTGGACGACTTTGGTACCGGATATTCAAGCTTGGCTTATTTGAAGCGTTTTCCAATTGATGTCATCAAGATAGACCGTAGCTTTGTCAGTAACATTACGACCGATCCCAACGATGCGTCGCTGACACGAACGATTGTGTTGATGGCCAAGTCCCTGAAGATGAAAACCGTCGCCGAGGGGGTGGAAACCGAAGGTCAGCTGGGTTGCCTTAGCGCGATGGGATGCGATGACGTGCAGGGTTTTTACTTCAGCAGGGCAGTACCTGCGGCGGCGCTCACAGAAATGCTGCGCAAACAACAGGCCCTTCCTATGCTGTCGCGCGGCGTCAGACCCGAACGCACCATTTTGCTGCTGGACGATGAACCTCATATCCTGAGTGCTCTCAGGCGTGTTTTCCGCAACGAAAATTACCAGATATTGCAAACCACGTCCCCGTTTGAGGCCTTTGAACTGCTGGCCACGCACCGCGTCCAAGTGGTCATCAGCGATCAGCGCATGCCCAGCATGTCCGGCACAGCCTTCCTTTCCAAGGTAAAAGAGCTACATCCAGACACGCTTAGAATTATTCTCTCCGGCTATACCGAGCTCGAGTCGGTTATCGACGCGATCAATCGAGGTGCCGTATACCGCTTCTTCACCAAGCCGTGGGACGATCAGCAACTGAGGGAACAGATTCGGGAAGTGTTCGATCACCATTGGCGGCTTCATGGCAACCCGGACCAGCAAGTATTGCAAGGGGTAGTACAGCAGGCCTAGTGGTTCAATCAAATAGGAAAGACCGTTATGGCACCGTGGATAAGATCATGGATGGTGGCGCTGCTGCTGTTGGCGTCAGGTGGCGCGCTAGCCCAGGATCTGCAGGTACGAACATTGGTGGTCGGTAGCGAGGAAGAATTTCCGCCATTCTCTACTGGAACCACCAGCGCCACGGCGGGAGGCTTCACTGTAGAGTTATGGCAGGCGGTGGCCAAGGAGCGGGGGCTTGCCTACACCCTGCGGGTCGGCCCCTTCAATCAGATTTTGCAGGAGTTCAAGGAGGGCAAAATCGATGTACTGATCAATCTTGCGCAATCCGACGCGCGACGCCAATTTGCCGATTTCACTGTACCGCATGTGACAGTCAACGGCGCCATATTTGTGCGTAAGGGGGAGTCCGGCATCGATGCCGAAGCTGATTTGGCTGGCAAGTCGATCATTGTTCTGCAAGCCGATCTAGCGCATGACTATGCGCTGTCCCGAAGATGGCAAAAGCGGCTCGTCGTCGAACGCACTGCGGCGGACTGTTTTAAGCTGCTCGCGTCTGGCAAGCACGATGTTGTTCTGATCAGTAAACTGGTGGGGATGCAGACCCTGCTGGCAAGCGGTATTGGGAATGTCAAACCATTAGATATCAGAGTGGGTTTCGCCCAAAAATTCTCATTTGCAGTGCAAAAGGGTAATGCTGATTTGCTCGCCAGCATCAATGAGGGCATGTCTATTGTCAAACTGAACGGTACCTATGACCAGATTCACGATAAATGGTTCGGCATCTATGAAGAACGCAAGGTGACGATGCGCGATGTCCTGCCGTATCTGATTCCGGGGGGGATCGTGGTGCTTATCCTGTTGGGCTATGTCGCGCACCGACGCCGGATTGAAAACACGCTGCTTCACGCGAATGAAACGCTAGAGCAGCGGGTGGCTCTGCGCACGCGTGAGCTCGAAGTGGCCAAGGACCTCGCCGAATCTTCGAGTCGCGCCAAGGGCAATTTTCTGGCCAACATGAGTCATGAAATCCGTACGCCGATGAATGCCGTCATCGGCATGCTCTACCTGACACTGAAGACCGACCTCAAACCAAAACAGCGCGACTACCTGGAAAAGATCGATGTGGCCAGCAAGCATTTGCTGGGTATCATCAATGACATCCTCGATTTTTCCAAGATCGACGCGGGCAAGCTGGAGGTCGAGATCGTTGATTTCGACCTGAAGGGCCTGATGCAAAACGTCAACGATCAGGTATTGTTCAGGGCGCTTGAAAAAAGCCTACCGGTGCGGCTGGTAATCGATCCGAATTTACCGCGCTACCTGCGCGGCGACCCGCTGCGCCTGACCCAGGTGCTGCTCAACTTCGCTAACAACGCGGTTAAATTTTCCGCCAGCGGCGAGATCGTGATCACTGTGACGGAGGCTGGCGCGGACGGTAACGGCAGCCTGGTCCGTTTTGAAGTACGCGACAACGGCCCGGGTATCAGTAGCCCCGAGCAGGAAAAATTGTTTCAGCCGTTTCAGCAGGCCGATACCACCACCACGCGCCGCTACGGTGGCACAGGTCTCGGGCTCATCATCAGCAAACAATTGGTGACGATGATGGGCGGCACGGTCGGAATGCAGAGTCAGCTTGGTCAAGGCAGCACCTTCTGGTGCGAGATGCGCTTTGCGTTCGGTCGTGCACCGCTCGGCAATGACGACGCGCACACGCTGGCGAACACGGCCTGCTTGCGCGGGATGCGTATTTTGTTGACGGAAGACAATTTGCTAAACCAGCAAGTCGCGCGCGACATGTTGGTCGACGTCGGCGCGCAAGTCACTGTCGCAAATCACGGCGCTGAGGCGCTGGACCTGTTGCGTCAGAAGGATTTTGATTGCGTCCTGATGGACATTCAGATGCCGGAAATGGATGGTTTGGAGGCGCTCAAGCATATCCGGGCAGATCCTGCCTTGCGCGCACTGCCAGTGATCGCGCTCACCGCCAATGCGCGCCGCGAGGAGCGCCAGCACTATATGGCCTCTGGTATGAATGACGTCATCAGCAAACCGATAGACCCCACATTGTTATTTGAAATTATCCTCAAGTGGGTAGGTTTTCCGGAATCCGGCCCCTTAGTGGCGTCGTCCGCGCCGGTCTGGGAGCCGGCCGAACCTTCGTACGAATCCGCACTGTCTGCAGATGTCGTACCGGTGCTTGGGCCCAAGGATTTCGATTTATCTGTACTTTCCAAGCTCTGCGTCGACAATCCGCAGCGCTTGATACGCTATGTGGAAGTGTTTATCGACTCAGTGCAGCAGGCTATAACTGAGATCAACGTGGCCATCGAGCAGCAAGATTGTGTGGTGATCGGCACGTTGGGACATCGGATTAAGTCGACAGCCAGCGCCGCCGGCGCAATCGGATTGGCAGATCTTGGACGCTTGTTGGAAGCAACGCAAGCGGACGGCAACTTGGGGCTGGCGCGCGAACTCGTCTCCCGACTTCCTAGTTACTTGGAATCGATCAAGGTGCTAACTGACGTCCATAGAACTAGAACGTCTCTATGAAGTAATTTCGATCGTCAAGGATGGCACCGAAACGGCGAGAGCCTTTGGCCTTTGCTTTGGCCTTTGGCAGATTCTGATTGCGATCGCAGCCGACGCTATTGCGGGATGGTTGCTTTGACGAGCACGAGGTCTTAGTGCCTAATTTTCTGAATGTACGGAGGGAAGTTACGTTAATGATTGCCATTCTGCGTACAGGTTTTTCGGACCGAAGTGGTCGATACCAGCGCCACTATTTTGAATCGCCATCCGACTGCGTAACTGGTTGTTGGGACGGAGGAACGGCCCCAATCGCCTCAACGAGAAGAGCTGCCTTTTGTGATTGAAAGATACGACTATTATTCATTGTAAAAAAGGGGTTCCATTATGGATTGGTTACTTCAATTATTGCGCGACGACCGCTTCATGCCTCACGGGCACTGCTACCTATGGCTGCCAGAGCTGCTGTGGACCAATGTAGTGTCGGATGGCCTGATCGCCGCCTCCTATTTGACTATTCCTGTGACCCTGATCTATTTCATCCGAAAACGCCGAGATCTTCCGTTCGACTGGATGTTTGGAGCATTCGGCGTGTTCATCCTCGCCTGCGGCAGCACTCATGTGATGGACATCTGGACCATCTGGCATCCGGACTATTGGTTGGCAGCCTACATAAAAGTGATTACTGCGATTGCGTCAGTGATTACCGCCGTCTTGTTAGTCAAATTAGTACCTGCGGCATTGCGCATTCCCAGCCCGAGTCAGCTGAGAAAAGTGAATGATGAGTTGCGTAGCGCGCAAGCGGAATTGGTTGCCACGGCACGGCGCGCTGGCATGGCGGAGATAGCCACAAACGTGCTACACAATGTCGGCAATGTGCTCAACAGCGTCAATGTATCGGCCAGTCTGGTAAGCGAGCAAGTACACGCCTCTAAAGCGCATGCGTTGGGTAAAGTGGTTCAGTTACTGCGTGAACATCAAGCCGATCTGGGGCACTTCTTTAAACATGATGATAAGGGGAAGCTACTGCCGGAATATCTGACCAAACTGGCGCAGGCTATGGCTGTAGAGCAGCAACACATGCTCGAAGAGCTTGCCAATTTGTCGAAAAGCGTCGATCACATCAAGGAAATCATTGCTACCCAGCAGTCGTACGCCGGTAAGGTCGACGTCATAGAACCGGTCCAGATCGTTGAGCTGGTGGAAGATGCCCTGCGCATGAGTTGCGATTCGCTATCGCGCCATCAAGTCACGGTAGTCAAGGAATATGACTCAGTGCCTCATGTACTACTCGACAAACACCAAGTGCTACAAATTTTGCTCAATCTGATCAACAATGCCAAGCGTGCGATGCCAGACGAACCCGGCCAAGGACAAGGACATCAAATCACGTTGCGCGTTACGAAGTCGGGCGATGCCGCCGTGCAGTTGCAGGTGACGGACAACGGTGAAGGCATAGCGCCAGAAAACCTGATCCGCATCTTCTCGCATGGTTTTACTACCCGGCAGGATGGTCATGGCTTTGGTCTGCATAGTTGCGCATTGGCGACGAAGGGTATGGGCGGCGTCCTGACCGCTCACAGCGAAGGGGCCGGTAGTGGTGCGACCTTTACTCTGAGGCTGCCGGTCCGGGCGACGGTGCCTGCTGAGGCATTATGAACCGTGCATCCAACCGCAGGATTCTCTTGATCGATGACTTGCCCTCGATTCATGTTGATTTTCGGAAAATTTTAACCCCACCGGGCAATGCCGGCGCGCTGGACGCGATGGAGGCGGGCCTGTTTGGAATGGAGGCAATGACGCCGGCGCCGGATTTCGAACTCGACTCGGCCTACCAGGGTGACGAGGCGGTCGCCATGGTGGAGCAAGCATTGCGTTGCGGCCGGCCATATGCACTGGCCTTTGTCGACATGCGTATGCCGCCTGGGCCGGACGGGCTGGAAACGATCGAACTCCTGTGGCAACGCGACACCGCACTGCAGATCGTCATCTGCAGTGCGTATACTGATTATTCGTGGCGCAACGTGCTGACGCGTCTCAACTGCGGAGACCGCCTGCTGATCCTCAAGAAACCGTTCGACAATATTGAAGTCTACCAGCTGGCTAGCACGCTCAGCGCAAAATGGGAAGCAACGCGCCGGCTGCTACTGCACCTGGAACAGATGGAGGCGACGGTACAGGAGCGGACCAGTGACCTGCGAAACGAGGTGCAAGTACGGCTCCGGGCCGAGACCGCACTGCGATTGCGCAACCGCGCGATGGAATCGACCGTCAACGCGATCGTGATTACCTCATTTAGTCAGCGCGAAGCGACGATCGAATACGTGAATCCGGCCTTCGAGCGGATCACCGGTTACGCGGTTGGCGAAGTGATCGGACGCGACATGCGTTTCCTGCAGGGCGACGACCGCGACCAGGATGGCCTGCAAGAACTGCGCGAGGCCATGCAGTCGCAGCGCGAAGGGCACGCCGTGTTGCGCAATTACCGCAAGGACGGCAGTCTGTTCTGGAACGAGCTGTATATCGCCCCGGTCTGCAACGAGGAAGGCAAAGTTGACCACTATGTCGGCGTGATGAACGACATCACCGCAGCGCGCGACTATCAACGCCAACTGGAGCACCAAGCCAACTACGACATACTGACCGACCTGCCCAACCGCGCCCTATTGCAGGACCGTATGGCGCAGGCGATCGCTCATGCGCAGCGGGCGCATGAGCGCTTGGCCGTGTTGTGGATCGATCTAGATCGTTTTAAATACGTCAACGACACTTTTGGCCATGCCGTCGGCGATGCCTTGCTAAAAGATGTGTCGGCACGGCTCAAGATGGCATTGCGCGGCAGTGACACCGTGGCGCGGGTCGGTGGTGACGAGTTTGTAGCGATGGTACTGCAGCTGGATAAGCCGCTTGAAGCGGGCATCATCGGACGCCAGCTTCTAGCTACGATCTCGCTTCCTTTCCATTTCGGCGGCCTGGAACTACAGGTGGGGGCGAGCATTGGCGTCAGTATCTACCCGGAAGATGGCATTACTGCCGAGATCCTCCTCAAGCATGCCGACGCGGCGATGTACAACGTCAAGGAACGGGGCCGCAACGACGTCGAGTTTCATACTCTAGCGATGAGCGTGCATGTGCAGCAACGCGCGACGCTGGAAAACGCGTTGCGTCTTGCGCTGGGGCGTGGCGAATTGCGACTTGATTACCAGCCCAAAATACATGTCAAGACTGGCCAGATGCGCGGCGTTGAGGCACTGCTGCGCTGGCATCACCCGGAACATGGCATTCTATCGCCAGCGAGTTTTGTGCCACTGGCGGAAGATACCGGGCTGATCGTCGTCATCGGCGAATGGGTGCTGCGTACCGCCTGCGTCCAGGTTCGAGCTTGGCACGCGGCTGGGCATCTCGATCTGAGCGTGTCCGTCAACGTATCGGCACGCCAGTTTCGGCAGCCAAACCTAGCAAACACGATTGCCGGCATCCTGGCAGAGACCGGACTGGAGGCGCGTTACCTTGAGCTGGAACTGACCGAGAGCGTCATCATGCAGGATAGTGATGGCGTTATTGAGACGCTTCGCGCGCTCAAGACAATTGGCGTAACGTTGTCGCTGGACGATTTCGGCACCGGCTATTCAAGCCTGAGTTACCTGAAACGCTTTCCCATCGATATCGTGAAGATCGATCAGTCTTTCATCCGTGACGTCACCAGCGATCCGGGCGACGCCTCGCTGACCAAGGCCATCATCACGATGGCCCATTCATTGGGCCTAAAGGCCATCGCTGAAGGAGTGGAAACCGAGGGCCAGCTTGGCTTCCTGGCTAGCCAACAGTGCGATGAGGTGCAAGGTTATCTGTTCAGCCATCCGGTGGCGGCGGCGACTATCGACGCGATCCTATGTGGCGCGCTAGTGTTGCCGGAGTTAGTCATGCCTGGCCATCGCGACGAGCGTACCGTGTTGCTGGTTGACGACCAGCCGCACGTCATCGCCGCCCTGCAGCGTGTCTTGCGCCGCAGCGGCTATCGGATATTAACGGCAGCCGGTGGCGCGGAGGGGCTTGAACTGCTGGCCCGCAGCCGGGTCGACATCATCGTGTCCGACCAGAGCATGCCAGGTATGAGCGGGGTAGAATTCCTGCGCCGGGCAAAAGAGATTTATCCGGAGTCGGTGCGCATGATTCTGTCAGGAGACGTCGATATCGACGTGGTCATTGACGCGGTCAACGAAGGCGCAATTGCGCGAATATTCCTCAAGCCATGGGATGAACAGCACCTACGCGATCATATCGAGTTAGCCTTTCACAACAAGGAGACGGGGACGAAGACAGGCTGCGCCTCCTTGGGGGTAAGCCAACGTAAGTAGACAAGTTAACGGAGGATTGGATGACGAAATTAGCAAATCGGCGCATTTTGCTGGTCGATGATTTGCCTTCGATACACAACGATTTCCACAAGATCCTGGGTGGCTATTCGCATTCGTCCGACTTCGATACTGACGAGGCGTTGCTATTCGGAGTAAGCGCGCCGATCCGTGCTGTCGATTTCGAACTTGACTCCGCCTACCAGGGGCGAGAAGCGCTCACTATGATTGAGGCTGCGGTCGCGAATGGAACTCCTTACGCGCTGGCCTTCGTGGACATGCGCATGCCACCAGGCTGGGATGGCATAGAGACAATTGAGCAACTATGGAAAGCCGATCCCTGGCTTCAGATCGTTATTTGTACTGCCTATTCCGATCATTCCTGGGCCGAGGTATTGGAACGGCTTGATGTGCGTGACCGTCTACTGATCCTCAAGAAACCGTTCGACAATATCGAAGTGTGTCAACTGGCCTCCACGCTCACGGGAAAATGGAGCACGGAAAGACAAGCGACCCTGCAAATGGCTGGGCTCGAGGAGGCGGTCCGTGTGCGGACTAGCGAAATCTTACGTATCAATGAAGCATTGCGGGCGGAAATGAATGAACGCAAGTCGCTCGAAATCCAACTGGTGCAGTCAGAGAAGCTCGCTTCGATCGGCCACCTCGCAGCTGGTGTGGCGCACGAGATCAACAATCCGATCGGTTTCGTGTTATCGAATTTTGGCACGCTTGACCGCTATATTGAAGACCTATTTACGGTGCTCGCCGCATATGAAAAGACGCAACCCGACGCGCTCGCAACGCACATTGCGCACGAGCTGGCGAACTTGCGTGAGCGGGTTGGGCTAGCCTATATGAAAGAGGATATTCCTGTCCTGATGCGCGAATCAAAAGAAGGCGTGACGCGGGTGCAGCAGATCGTGCAGAACTTACGGGACTTCTCGCGGGGCGATTCACGGCAAGAGTGGCAAGTGGCCAATCTGCACGACGGCATCGATTCAACGCTGAACATCCTTGCAAACGAGATTAAGTACAAGGCCGACTTGGTCAAGGAATATGGGGTCCTACCAGCCGTCGAATGCCTGCCGGCGCAACTGAATCAGGTGGTTATGAACTTGGTGCTCAACGCGGTGCAGGCGATTGGTACGCAGCGGGGCCGGATCACCATACGCACCGGCATCGAGGCAGCGCAGGCCTGGATCGAGGTCGCGGATACCGGCTCGGGAATCTCACCGGACATCCTGGCGCGTATCTTCGATCCCTTCTTCACGACCAAGCCCATCGGTCAGGGAACGGGGCTAGGCCTGTCGCTGTCATATGGCATCATGCAAAAACACCAGGGCCAGATCAGTGTTAACAGTGCGGTTGGCCGCGGCACAACATTCCGCCTGCAACTGCCGATCCAGCGTGGCGCGTTCTCGGAATCTAAATAAACGTGACGCCAGCGTTTCGCTATGTCGAATTACCTGGGAGAGGTGTTGATTTGCATCTAAAAGTGACCCGTTTGAAGGTTTCAATGAAATGCGCGCGCCCTCTCTCCCGCTTTCGTGGCGCCGGAGCGCACGCTGACCGGCCAGGTCACGGACGCAGCCAGTCTAGCCGCATTGCGCGGAAATCGAGCGGCGACATGCCGTAGCCGCCGCGAAATACCCGGCTGAAGTGTGCCGGACTCTGGAACGCCAAGTCGCGCGCGATCTCGGCGATCGCCGTCTCCGGCGCCAGCACCAGTTCATTGGCCGCCTCGCGCAGGCGGCAATTGCGCACGTAGGCAGCCAGGCCGCCCTCGGCTTCGAACAGGCGGTACAGGCTGGGCCGCGACAGCGGGAAGGTCTGCAGGATATGCTCCGGCGTCAGGTCCCGGCGATACAGGTTGGCGTCGATGTAGAGCCGGATCTTGTCCTGCCAGGCGGCGCGCACGGCGGCGCGCTGTCCCGATTCGAGGCGCGTCTGCTTGACGAAGGCGGCCAGGATCAGGTCGCCGCAACGGCGCAGCGCGGCGTCCAGCTCGGACGGGGGCAGCGTCGACAAGGAGCGGCACAGCGCCATCACCTGGTCGAACAACAGCCGCGTCAGCGGCGAGCTGTAGTTCACCACGCGGCCGTGAAGGGATTCGGCGTCCGGGATGGCCGCGTCCACCACGTGGCGCGGCAGGAAGAAGGCCAGCACCCGCGCCGACGCGGGCCGCAGCATGCGCATGGTTTGGTTCATGTCCAGCGCCAGGATGCCTGGAACGAACTGGGCCGCCTTGCGGCTGCTGCCGCCGACTTCCGTTTCGATGATGCCCTCGATCGCCACATGGAACACATAGTCGCGCACGCCGTCGCGCGAGATGTAGCCGGGGCTGCGGACCTGACAGACGGCGTCGGTGCGGCTGTCGAGGAAGATCAGATCCTTCAGCACGTAGGTGGAGATTTCGCCGCGAAAGCCGTGCTTGCGCTGGCTGCGCGACACCGGCACGTCCATGATGCGGCCCACGTATTCGCGCCAGGCCTGCGCCTGCAAACCGGGCGCCTCATTGGCGACGGTGAAGTGGTTGATCGCCACCGCCGGCTCGTCGTCGGTCGCCGCCGGCAGGGCGTAACGCTGCCGGTGGCCGGACAGCTGCCGGCGGGTGGCGGCGGTGTATTGGAGACTGGAAGGTGGCTTCATGGAAGGCGCGGCATGAATATAGGATCATTATTGTATCTGATTTGCAACAATAGATCTGGCATGCAATTTTAATCTCCCGAAATTGAGACGGACAGGCAAGTGGAAAGGTTTTTGCCCGGAATATCCGGTGGCAGATACCCCCACACTTTAACGTTACGCCCAAGGAGCAAAGCCATGTTCTTCCGTGAAGTCTTGCGGGCCGCCGTGCCCGTGGTCGTCCTGCTGCAAGGCGCCAGCGCCTTCGCCCAGACCGACGCCCAGAAGCTCGCCGTGTTCGACGCCAATTTCTACCTCAACAAATATCCCGACCTGAAGACCGCCTTCGGCAACGACGCCCAGGCCGCCCAGCAGCACTGGCTGCAAAACGGTCTCAAGGAAGGCCGCGACGCCTCGCCGGCCTTCAGCGTCGGCGGCTACCGCGCCCGCTATCCGGACCTGCAGCGCGCCTTCGGCTACGACTACGCGGCGCTGCTGCGCCACTGGTACGACAACGGCATCAAGGAAAAGCGCGATCCGCGCGCGGCCGGCACCTACATGGGCGATCCGGCCATGGCGCCGCTGGACCCCAATTTTTACCTGGCCAACAACAGCGAACTGCCGGCCGCGATCGGCATGAACGTGCCGCGCCTGGTCGAGCATTGGCTGAACTACGGCATCCCGCAGGGACGCGCGCCGAACGGCGCCGTCGCCGCCAGGCAGGTCAACCTGGATACGACCTTCTATGCCGACCACTATCCGGACCTGAAGCAGGCCTTCGGCTACGACGCCGGCAAGCTCTACCTCCATTGGATGACCAACGGCCGTGCCGAAGGGCGCTCGCCGAATCAGGCGACCTATAACCTGATGGTGCCGGCACCCCGTTCCGCCAACGGCCTGAGCGTGCTGCGCCTGGGCGACTACATGAAGCCGGGCGACTACATGATCTCCAACAACCGCCGCTACATCCTGGCCTTCCAGACGGACGCCAACCTGGTGGTGTACGAGACCGACCATCCGTCCAAGGCGAGCGACGCCAACCGCCGCTGGTACCAGCATCCGCAAAGCTTCGACACCAAAAAGAAATACTTCATGGTGCTGCAGCCGGACGGCCATTTCTGCACCTACGAGGGATCGTCGTCGGCCGACCAGGGGCGCTACATCGGCTGCGTGCCGGACAAGGCGGGCGGTCCGATCGGGCGCTACTTTGTCGCCCTGCAGGATGACGGCAACCTGGTGGTGTACAAGGGCCAGGGCCCGGACGACAACCGCGGCTGGATCTGGGACCGCATCACCACCTTGCCTTCGAAGGGCTTCAATTTCAAGTCCATCGTCGAGAACGTGGACAGCGTGGTGCGTGCCGGCGCCGCCGCCATCGTCTCCGCCTCCAACGAGGTGGCGCACACCACGGTCGACGTGAGCAACAAGGTCGCCAACACCACCGCCGGCGTGGCGGTCACCGTGGGCCGCGAGGTGGAACAGGGCGGCCAGATCGTCGGCCGAGAAGTGGTGCGCAACGGAGAGATCGTCGGCTATGCGGTGGCCAACGCCGCCGTGGAGGCGTGGAACTTCCTGAACAGCAGTTGCGGCGCCATCGGCCGCAAGGTGTTCCCTATCGATGCCTACTTCAAGGGCGCATCAACGGTGGCCAATGCCGTCGTCAAGTACGGCAACACCGGCGGCGGCAATCAGCTGGCGTCGGCCGAGCAGTGCTTCGACTGGGCGCAGGACGGTTTCTATTGCGCGATGCCGAAGGAGCTTGGCAAGATCGTCAGCCAGGCCGGCAGCATGCCGGGCAACGTCATCAACCTGAGCACCAAGATCTTCAATGAAGCCAAGTCCAAGGATTGCCTGATCGCCGGCGCCTCCACGGTCATGGCCGGTGCGCTGGGCATGGAGATGTGCGCCTTCACCAAGGTAGTGGTCAACGACGCCAAGGGCGCCTACGCCTGCTATGCGGCGGCTGAAGCCAAGGGCGTCATGGCCAAGTTCGTCCCCGGTGGCAAGACCAATGGGTTCCCGTCGCAGACCGCCTGCACCTCGGCCGGCCAGCTGGCGCTGCAGGTGGCCGAGAAGGTCGTCACCGATGATTTGTCGGACCAGGTCAAGCTCGCCGCCAAGAGCGGCAAGTCGGCCGCGCTGGTGGCCGAGCAGTTGATGTTGGTCTACAGCATCAGCGGCAAGGCCAACACCTACGAGAGCGTGGTGGACGAGCTGCACAAGCTGCCGGAATGTAATTGAGCATGGGAACGACGATGAAGACGAATCTTGTGTTGGCCGCCGTTGTTGGCCTGGCGCTGGGCGGCTGTGCCGGGCCCGGCGCGTCGCCCGGCCAGAAGCAGGCCGGCGCCTTCACGCCGCTGGCCGTCGACCGCAGCGGCGGCGGGCTGGGCGCGGCGCTGCAGCACGCCAACCTGTCGTCGGCCTCGCGCCAGGTGGCGGCCGAAGGCATCCGCGCGCTCGACGCCCACGAGTTCAAGAAGGCCAGCGACCTGTTCAACCTGGCGTTGAAAACCGACTTGAACAACTCCTATCTGCACTTCTTTAACGCGCTGACCTATCACTACCGCGCGCTGGAAGGCGAGGGGGCCTTGTTTGCCCTTGCCGAGCAGGGCTACGAGATGGCGGTGCAGTTCGACTCAAGCAATTACACGGCGCTGTATTACCGTGGCCTGCTGCATCTGGACAGGCGCGAATATGCGCAGGCCCAGCACTACTTGATGGAAGCAGCCCTGTACGACAAGCACGATCCCGATCTGCTGTACGATCTGGCGCTGGCGTCGTACCAGATCAAGGATCCGAAGACCGCGTACGCGGCGCTGCAGGCATTGCAGTCGGTGGCCGACGAGAAGGAAGCGTATTCGCCGCGCGTGTTGCGGGCCAAGGCCATCGTCGCCGCGTCCGCGGCCGATGCGCCCGGCGCCGAGCAGGCGCTGGCGGAGCTGCGCCTGCATCACGGCAGCAGCGCGCAGACCGCGTTCGTCGCCAAGCGCATCGACGACTGGAAGGCCTCGTATGCGATGCCGATGGTGCAGGCGCAGTATCCGGCGCCGGCGCAGTCCTACGGCTCGCTGCCGCAGGGCGCCAACGCCGGCGTCCCGCAGCAACAGCCGGCCTCGCCCTACGGTGCGCTGCCAGCGGGCGCGAACCTGGGCCAGCAGGCCGGCAATCCCTACGGCCAGCTGCCGGCCGGCATGCCGGGCCAGTTCGGCGCGCAGCCGGGCGCGCGCCTGCCCGGCGCCTTCATCGAGAAGCAGATGGCGCTGGTCGACGTGGTCATCATCTCGACCGAGGAAGACAACGGTAACACCATGGGCGTGAACCTGCTGGATGGCTTGAAGCTCCAGTTCGGCAACAGCTCGGGCACGCCGGCGTGGGCCAAGACTACCAGCCGCGTGTTCGATGCGCTCACCGGCGCCAACACCACCGACAGCCAGTCCATCACGCGCCTGATCGGCGTGCCGGGGGTGACGTATTCGCTCAACATCGCCAACGCCACCGAGATCAACAGCGAAGTGCTGGCGCGGCCGACGCTGGTGGCGCTGGGCGGCCAGACCTCGCAATTCTTTTCCGGCGTGGACGTGGTGGGCGCGGCCGTGTCGAACGGGCAGGGCAGTTCCGTGCAGGTGCAGAAGGAGGTCGGCGTCAAGCTGACGGTGACGCCGGAATTCCTGCCGGAGGGCTTGATCAAGCTGCAGGTGCAGGCCGAGCGCACCTTCCTGACCAACCCCAATTCGAACGTGGTGTTCGACTTCCGGCTAGACACCACCAAGACCATCGTCAACGCCAACGTGGTGATGCGCTTCGGCGAGACCATCATCCTCAGCGGCCTGTCCGAGCGCGACAAGTCGGCCAACAACAGCGGCGTGCCGGGCCTGCGCGAGGTGCCGCTGGTGCAGTACCTGACCTCGCGCAACACCCAGCGCGACTATCACAAGAACGTGATGATCCTGCTGACGCCGCGCCGGCCGCAGTACACCTACCGCGATCAGGCGCAGATCGAGGAGGAGCGCAAGGGTTACAGCAACTTCGACCGGGTCGAGGCGGAATTCCAGGACAAGTACACGATGTGGTACCGCCCGCTGCCGAGCGTGGCGCACGTGGCGTTCGCCTTGTCCGAGAGCGCCTTGTTCCGCGAGTTCCGTTCCGGCGATCTGGAAACGCCGAGCTGGACCTCGCGCACCACCCATGGCGGCCGCTTGCGCGACGCCTTGGGCTTCCTGTTCTACTAAGCGGAGCGGCCTTGGCGATCCACTCTCTGTTGCGCCGGCTGGCGGCGCTGGCGTTGCTGGGCTGCGCGTTGGCGCCGGCGGCGGCCGCGCCCGACGGACTGATTCCGGTGCGCGGCGACGCCCACGAACTGGTCATCACGCCGGACGGCGCCGTGCTGGCGCTGGACCGCGACGGCCGTCCGTGGCGGCGCCGGCGCCAGGGCGATGGCGGCTGGGCCGGTCTGCCCGGCCGGTTCGCCGCGCTGCGCGCCGGCCTGGACGGCAGCGTGTGGGGCATCACGGCGGCGCACGAGTTGTATGTGCTGCGCTCGGGCAGCTGGTGGTCGCCGGCCGGGACCGGCATCGACGATGTCGCCGCAGGTCCCGACGGCGGCTTGCTGCTGCGCGAGAGCGGGCGCGGCTGGCGCGACGAGCCGGCCAGCGGACGCCCGTGGCCGGCCGACGCGGCTGGCTACCCGCGCGCGCTGGCCGACGCGCACGGCTTGCCGTGGCTGTGGCGCGCGGACGGCCGCATCGCCCGCTACGACGGCACGGCTTGGCAGCGCAGCGACGTGCCCGGCGGGCGCGGCTTGCGGTCGCTCTCGCTCGGCGCGGACGGCAGCGCGATGCTAATCGACGACGGCGGCGCGCCGTGGCGCTGGGAGCCCGCGCGCCGCGCGTGGCAGGCGCTGGCGGCCGATGGCGCCGGCACCATCGTGCAGGTAGCGCTGGGGCCGGCGGGCAAGCCCTGGTTTGTCGGCGCCGACGGCGGCGTGCTGGCCAGCGACCTGTTCGATGCGGCGACGCTGGCGGCGCGGCCGCCGGCGCTGTTTACGCGGCTGCTGGCCTGGCAGCGCGTGCGCGGCCGGGCCGAGGGCGTGAGCATCGGCGCCGACGGCACGGTGCTCACGCTCGACCGCGACGGCAGCCTGTGGCAATGGAAGGGCAAGAACAACTGGAGCATGTTGCCGGGCCAAGCCGCGCGCGCGGCGGTGGCGGCGGACGGCTCGGTCTGGGCCGTGCTGCGCGGCGGCCGGGTGGCGCACCAGGTGCGCGGCTTTTGGCAGGAAGCCGGCTTCGAGGCGGCCGATATCGCCGCCGGCCCGCGCGGCGACGTCTGGGCCTTGCGCAGCGACGGCCAACTGGCCGTGCTGGCGGGCGACGCCGGCCAATGGCAGCTGCTGCCGGACAGCGCCGGCGCGGTCGCGATCGCGGCCGGAAAGGACGGCGAACCGTGGATCATCGACGCCAACGGCGAGGTGCGCTCGCGCCCGGCGGACGCGTGGCGCCCGCATCCCGGCATCCGCGCCGCCAGTTTGGGCGTGGGACCGGAAGGCACGGTCTACGCGGCCACGGCGGAGCTGGGCATCTACTGGCTCGATGCACGCGAAGGACAATGGAAGCCGGCCACCGGCAAGGCGCTGCGCATCGCGGTCGGTCCGCACGGTGCGCCGTGGGCCATCGGCGCCGCTGGCGAGGTGCTGGCGTCGGCCTTTTTCCTGCAAGAGGATGAACGGCGCGTGGCGCGCCAGGCGGCCGCGCAGCAACCGGCGGCGCCGGTGCTCAGTTTCGTGCCGGCGCCGCCGGCCTCGGTGCTGGCAAGTTCCAACAAGCCGCTGGTGTACACGCGCGTCGACGGCCGTTTCATCGACATCGGCGTCGGCGTCGACGGCAGCGTGTTCGCGGTCGGCAGCGAGGGTGGCCTGTATTGCTACAACCCCGACGACCAGCGCTTCGTGCTGGCCAGCACCGGCGCGGCGCGGCGCGTGGCGACGGCGGCCGGCGCCACGCCGTGGCTGGTGAACGCCGGCCAGGAAGTGTCCTATTTCGATCGCGGCTGGCATGCGGTCGCCGACTTCAAGGCCAGCGACATCGCCATCGCGCAGAACGGCGGCGTGTTCGCGGTGGAGGCAAACTCCCAGCAGATCTATCGCTACGCGGCGCAGGAAGGCTTGTTCACGCTGGCGCGCGACGCCAACGGCGCGGCCTTCCCGAAAGCGCTGAAGGTGGCGCCGGTCAGCAACACCATGCTGTGGATGATCGCGCCGGACCAGCAGGTGCTGCGCTGCACCGGCAACAGCTGCATCGCTCAGGGCGTGTCGGCGCGCGATATCGCCATCGGGCCGGAAGGCTCGGTGATGATCGTCGACCTGATGGGCGGCGTACTGCGCTTCGACTTCAAGACGCTGGCGTTCAAGCCGGCGGGCAGCGCGGCGCGAGAGCTGTCGGTCGGCCCGCAAGGCTTGCCGTGGCTGGTCGAGGCCGACGGCGCGGCGCTGGCGTCATCGCTGCCCAAACCCACGGTGCGCACGCGCGCCACGGCCTGCAACCAGCGCTTTGGCGGCCAGCCGGTGCCGATGGCGCAGCCGCCGGTGCAGTTCAAGGCCGGCGCCGACAGCGCCGTGCTGGCGCCGGGCGGCAGCCTGAATATCCTGGCCAACGATACGGTCAATGGCGCGCGGCCGGTGGCGGCGCAGGTGCTGGTGGTGTTTGCCAGCGATACGCCTTATCTGGCGTACGCGGACGGGCTGGTGACGGTGCTGGCGGGCGCGCCGCCCGGCGCGGTGCTCAACGCCAGTTACAAGCTTTGCCAGCTGCCGACCGCCAGCAGTTGTTCGCCCCCGGCGGCGGTGACGGTGACGTTGCCCGGCACCATCAGCGCGCAGCCGGACCGGCTGGCGCTGGCGGCGGGGCAGATGACGGCGGCGGGCGCGCTGCTGGCCAACGACACGGCGAATGGACGGCCGGTGGCGGCGGGGCTGGTGGTGGTCAGCGGCGGCTTCGCGGCGCCGGGATTGGCCGTCACGGCCAACGGCGCGGTGACGGTGGCGGCGTCGGTACCGCCGGGCAGTTACGCTGGCAGCTACCGGATCTGCCTGGCGGCAGCGGCGGCCACCTGCGCAGGCACGACGGTGGAGGTGACGGTGCAGGCGCCGCAGTTCGTGCTGGCCGCGCAGACGGTCAGCTTGCAGCTCGAGGCGGGCCGCGGTACGGCGCCCGGCCAGTTGCTAGCCGGCGCGCGGCTCAACGGCGGCGCCATCGAGGCGGGCATGGCGACGGCCAGCGGGCAGTTTGCCGCTTCCGGTCTCAGTGTCAATGCCGATGCATCGGTGTCGGTGGCGGCGGGGACCGCGGCGGGCAATTACACCGGAAATTTCCGGCTTTGCCTGGTCGGCGCGCCATCCAATTGCGCTGGTGCGCAGTTGCAGGTGACGGTGACGGCGCCGCCGGCGTCGATCAGCGCGCAGGAGGACAGCCTGGCGCTGGCGCCGGGCCAGAGCTCGGTGGCGGCCGCGCTGCTGGCCAACGATACGCTCAACGGCGGGGCGGCCGATCCGAGGCTGGTGACGGTCAGCGGCAGCCTAGGCGCGGCGGCGGTCATCCATGCGAACGGCTCGGTCAGCGCGGCGGCCGATGCGCCGGCCGGCATCTATAGCGGCAGTTACCGGGTGTGCGCGCTCGCCGTGCCGACGGCCTGCGCCAGCGCGGCGGTCACGCTGACGGTGTCGTCGACGCTGACGGCCGGCGCGGCCGGCGTGTCGCTCAATGCGGGAGCTGGCGCGCCGGCCGCCATGCTGCTGTCGCGCGTCGCCGCCAATGGCCGGGCGGTGACGGCCGGGCAGGTGGTGTTCAGCGGGAGCTTTGCCGCCAGCGGCATCAACGTCGGCGCCAACGGCGCCATCGGCGTTGCGGCGGGCACCGCCGCCGGGACGTATGCGGGTAGTTACACCGTTTGCCTGAGCGCGCAGCCGGCCGTTTGCGCCAGCGCGCCGCTGACGGCGGTGGTACTCGATACCATGCAGGCGCAGGCGGACAGCTTCGTGCTGGGGCAAGGCGACATCGGCGCATCGATCCTGGCCAACGATACGATTTCCGGCCAGGCGGTATATATGGATCAGATCGCGCGGGTGACGTGGCGTGTGAGTATGAGCGTGCCCGGGATCGGTTTCAGCGCCGACGGCACGATCAGCGTCGCCGCCGATGTCACGCCCGGCAGCTATACCGGCAGCTATCGCCTGTGTGCGGCGGCCGCACCGGCCAACTGTTCCAGCGCCGCCATCAGCGTGCTGGTGCAAGCGGTGACGACGCCGACGCCGGGTGATCCACCGCCTCCTCCGATAGAGCCGCCGCCAACGCCGATAGAGCTGCCGCCGCCCCGGCCCTAGCCCGGATATTTCGCCAGTGAGTTCTGCGCCAGGCGAGATCGGCGTGAAGACGGGTTTGGCGCCCAATTGATCAGGTTTCGGGAACGATTGTGGTGTCTCATGGCTGCCGAAACCAGCAGCGTCAGCTATCGGACAAAAATGCCTGAAGAGGCGCTTGTCGCGATTTTATCCTTGGGCGAAGTCCCGCTGGCCTTTACCGCACACGTGAGTCATTTGCTAGACGAAGCGCCGGCCCCAATACTGGTCATAGCCGAGAAGCAGGCGGCGCTGAAGGCCGGCCAGCCCATGGCCACCATCTGGACGAATATCTTCAATCTAGCGAAGATAACGGGCAGCCTGCGGCCAGGCGGCTGGCAGACCGGTCGCTGAGGCAGAGGTGGGCAGATTTACCTCATAGCCTTCGGGGATTGTCACTTTTACTTGAGGCGCTTGTCGCGATTTTATCCTTGGGCGAAGTCCCGCTGGCCTTTACCGCACACGTGAGTCATTTGCTAGACGAAGCGCCGGCCCCAATACTGGTCATAGCCGAGAGGTTCTGTCGCATTAGCGAACGTCGACGGGCCAATCAGGTAGACTGCGGCGCCCGAACCCAGGACGAACCGATATGCTCAACTTCAAAGGGATGCGCTTTCCGATAGATGTCATCCTGGTCTGCATC
>QVIN01000013.1 GCA_003416985.1 Duganella sp. BJB480
AGCCGTGATCGGTGCAGTCATGCACAAACTGGCTCACTTGATTTATGGGGTGATACACAATGACAAGCCTTTCGATCCTAATTACTTATCGAAAGGGCTTGCCATTCAAGACGGTATCTGACCCCACTCCGGCTTCAGGCCTCGGCGGTCAGCGTCCAGGCGCCGCCGCTGCGCTGGAAGCGCTCGGTGTGCGAGACTTCGAAGCTGCCGGTGCCGTCCACCCAGCTGTAACGCTGCACCTCCACCTTGTCGTGCTCGACGCGGATGACGTTGAAGGAATTCGATTCGCCCCGCCCGCGCGTCGACGTGGCCGTGCCGGCCTGCACCATCAAGGCCGCGTAGCCGCTGATCTCGTAGCGCTGCGCGGTGTTGTGCGCGTGGCTCACGTGCAGATGCCCCGCCAGCAGCAAGTCCACCCCGCATTCGGCGAACGCCCGCATCGCCAGCGGCGCGCGGTTGACCAGGTCGCCCTCGTCGAGCGTGTCCGGCATGTCGAACGGATGATGGGTGACAACGATGCGCGTCAGGTGCGGGTCCACCGCGCTCATGCGGCGATGTATCTGGTCGATCTGCTCGCGGTTGATGCGCCCGTCCTTGAAGGTCAGCGAGCGCGCGGTGTTGATGCCCAGCACGGCGATCTCGTCGTCCACATATTCCGGCGTCAAATCCAGCGTGACGTAGCGCGTGTACTTGCGCAACGGCGCCAGGAAACGGCTGGCGACGTTGTACAAGGGGATGTCGTGATTGCCCGGCACCACGATCTGCGGCCCCGGCAGGGTGTCCAGGAAGGCCCGCGCCGCCTGGAACTCCTCGGTGCGGGCGCGCTGCGTCAGGTCGCCGGACACCACCACCACGTCCGGCGCCAGGCTGGCGGTCGCCGCTTGCAGCGGCCTCAGTAAATCGTGGTCGACGCGGCCGAAATGCAGGTCGGATAAATGGACGATGGTACGCATGCTGCCCTCCTAGTCCGGAACGATGACGCTCAACGCCCCCGCCCGCGAGCGGTAGCACAACGGCGGCTTCATCAGCGAGACTTCGCCGTCGGTGGCGACACGCATGTGATGATGCCGCGTCTCGATGATCAGCTCAGACGCCGACAGCACGTCGAAATCGCGCTCCTGTCCCAGCTTGCCCAGCATGGCATGCAGGCCGTAGCGCAGCAGCCCCAGCCGCGACGGCTTCTGCGCCACGTACAAACACAGCTTGCCGCTATCGAGCCCGGCGCGCGCGCCCAGCGTCCGGCCCTGCAGGTATTCGTTGTTGCCGATGAAGACGAAGGGCGTGCGGCGCAGATGCTCCTCGCCGTTGATCTTCAGCCGCACGCTCATGAACGGAAAGCGCCGCAGCGCCGCGAACAGCGCGCGCCCGAACGCCGGCCACTTGCTGCGGCCCAGATGACGCTGCTGCTGCTCGCGGTCGCGCACGATGTCGGGATAGATGCCCAGGCCCGAGTTGTTGAGGAAGATGCGGCCATTGACCTCGCCCACATCCACCGCGCACGCCCTGCCCTCCACCACGTTGGCCACGGCCGCGTCCAGTTCCAGCGGGATCTTCATATCCTTGGCGAAGTGGTTCAGCGTGCCCAGCGGCAGCACGCCGAGCCGGGTCGCCGTGCCGACCAGCGCCGAGGCCACCGCGTTGATGGTGCCGTCGCCGCCGCCCGCCGCCACCACCGGCGCGCCCTCGGCCACGGCCCGCTCGGCGCGCGCGATCATCTCCGCGCCGCTCTTGGCCAGCGTGATGTCGGGCTCGACGCCGTGGCGGCGGAATTTCTCCATCAGCGCGGCGGTCCAGCCGCCGCAGTAACCCTGCCCCGCGCTGGCGTTGACGATGACGACGATGCTGTCCAGTGGATTCTCCATAAACGGTTTATAAGGTTTTGGCTTCGCGCCGGCGGCGCAGCGTCGAGATCGCCGTGATGCAGACCGCCAGCCACGCCACGCTCTCGGCCATCGCCGCCAGCACGTCGCTCAGGTAATGCGCGCCCAGATAGACGCGGCTGAACGCCACCAACAATATCATCATGGCACAGGCCGCCGCCGCGCCCAAGCGCACATGCCAATGCGGCCGGGCGATCATCACATAGCTCGCCAGCAGGCCGTAGAACAAGGTCGCCACCGACGCATGACCGCTGGGGAAGCTGTACGTCGCCAGGCTCACCAGCGGTTCGTCGAACACCGGCCGCACGCGCTGGAAGTGATATTTCAACGCCACATTCAATATCGCGCCGGTGGGCACGGCCACCAGCAGCGCCAGCAGCCAGTAGCGCGCCCGCACGCGCCAGAAATACCAGCCCAGCGCCGCCACCAGCACCACCATGCCGACGCCGGTATGCACCAGCGACACGCCCAGCATGAAGCTGGTCAGCGGCTCGAAGGCGCGCGCATGGAACCAGTGCGCCACCTGCGCGTCCAGCACGGTGATCGCCTCCTTGCCCATCACATCCTCGGCCAGTTCGCCGAAAATCGCCACGGACACCAGCAGCAGGACCAGCCCGGCGGTCAGATGCAGGCCGAATTCGCCTCCCGGCGACAGTCTTGCTTCAATGAAACGGATGAATTTGCTGAAAATTTGGCGCTCCAAGGCTCCTAGCCGTTCAAGTTGTTGGAAAAATCACGAAAAAACGAATTTACTGTTTATTTGCACAGTACCTGTTTATTCATACAGTAGTTATGCTATTCTGAACTCCTCGTTAAACACTACTCCTCCAAAAGGAAACGTCATGACTACACTGCATAGCAGCTTTAGCTCCCGCTTCGGTCTCGAATACATGCCGACCTCGTTCCTGGTGCGCATGGGCAAACGCGAACTGCTGGTGTGCCGTGACTTCCGCAAGCGCTACTACGCGGTGAACCCGATCATGGAATGCGACACCGGCGTGCAGGCAGGCCATCTGGAAGTATTGATGTTCCGCCGCTGGCTGTTGATCCTGTCGAAGGCTCACTAATGGTTGCCGGTGCCAGTTGCCCGATCCAGTCGCAAGACAGGCCGGCCGACGCCGCTGCCTCGCTCGCGCTCCTCACCTGGGTTTGGCAACTGGCGTACCGTCATCAAACAGATTCGCCTCGTACCACAGCGTCACAAACAGCACCATCACAACAGGACCGATAAACAGTCCGACCAGGCCCAGGGTCTCGACCCCGCCCAGGATACCGAACAGTACGGCCAGGAACGGCAGCCGCGTGGCGTTGCCGATCATGCCCGGCCGTACAAAGTGATCCGCCACGAACAGCACGATCGTGCCCCACACCGCCACCGCGATGGCGGCCGGCACCGCGCCGTTGAACACCAGCACCGCCGCCGCGCTGACAAAGGCCACCGGCGCACCGAATGGAATGATTGCCAGGATGCCCGTCACCGCCGCCCACAGAGCGGGGGACGGCAGGCCTGCGATCGCGTAGCCGATGCCTATCAACACGCCTTCCGCCAGGCCCACCAGCACCAGTCCGTTGACGGTGGCGCGGATCGCCGTCGGGATTTTTTCAGCGTAGCGCGCCCAGCGCTGCTCGCTGAAGCAATGACTGCCGATGGCGGTGATCTGGCGGTTCAGCGCCTCGCCGTCCTTGTAGAAGAAGAACAGGCACAAGAAGGCCAGGCCGAAATCGACCAGGCGATGCATGAAGCCCACGCCGGCCATCTTGATCATGTCGCTGGCCGAATGCAGGCCGTTGATTTCGCGCTCGGACAGCAAATGCGACAGCCCGTGCGGCTGGCTCAGCGTGGCCTGCCACCAGTCGCTGATCCACTCGCCCACCATGGGCAGGTGCTGGACGAAGGCCGGCACCGGGATGCCGTCGGTGTTGGCGCTGACCACGTAGTTGGCCAGTTCCGGCGCCTGCTTGGCGGCCTGCGCCACGCCCAGCGACACGGGGATGATGAAGACGGCGGCGCAGATCAGGGTCAGCGCGGCGGCGGCCAGCACGTCGCGGCGGCCGAAGCGCGCGCGGATGCGCTTATACAGCGGCCACGTCGCCACGCACAGGATGCCGGCCCACACCAGCGGCAGGAAGAAGCGATGCATGATGAACGCCGCCAGTGCGATCAAGGTCAGGGAAAAGCCGGCACTGAGGATATCGCGCTGGGTTTCGGTCATCGGAGTATCTCCTGGTAAATATTGGGGGCTATGGTAAGCGCATTTGGCCCGGCCGCGAACGCCCGGCCAAAGTTTTAATTATTTTCTAAGCTTTTGCGCAGCAAGCGCGCAGGAAGTCCCGTAGTTGCAGCACCGTCGGCGTGATCTGCGCGCGATGCATGCACAGCATGTTGAGCGGCGCCGGTTCGCCCAGTATGTCCGGCATCAGGATCTGCAGGCGCCCGCTGCGGATATCGTCCGCCAGGTCCAGCCGCGATTTGTAGGCGATGCCCAGGCCAGCCACCGCCCAGCGCCGCACCACGTCGGCGTCGTCGGCGCTGCGGTTGCCGCTGACGTGCAGGGCCAGCGGCTCGGCTGCGGCGTCGCGCTGGAAGGTCCAGCGGTCGTGCACCACTTCGTCCACCATGAAGCGCAGGCAGTTGTGGCGCAGCAGCTCGTTCAGGTCCTTGAGCCTGCCGTGCTGGCGGATGTAGTCCGGCGAGGCCACCAGCACGCGGCGGTTGTCCGGCGCCAGCGGCAGCGCCACCAGGCTGGAATCGTCCTGCCGGCCGTAGCGGATGGCGAGGTCGACCGGCTGCCGGTACATGTCCGACACCCGGTCGCTGATGCTGAGCTGAAAGCTGACCTTGGGATAGTGCGCCTGGAACAGGTCCAGCCAGCCCACCAGCATGTTGCGGCCCAGGTCGGACGGCATCGAGATCTTCAGCGTGCCGCCCAGCGTTTCCTGGCCCTGGATCAGCGCGTCGTGGCCTTCCTTCAGCAGGCGCAGCGCCTCGCGCGCATTGCCCAGGTAATGCTCGCCCTCCTCCGTCAGCCGCAACGAGCGCGTGGTGCGGGCGAACAGCCGCAGCCCCAGCTCCCCCTCCAGCCGCTTGACGGCGGCGCTGGCCAGGGCCGGCGAAATCTCCAGCTCGCGCGCGGCGGCCGACAAGCTGCCCCGGTCTGCCGTGCGGACAAAGACCGTCAAATCATCCAGTCGCAGCACTATCCTCATTCCTTTGAAAGTGTTTCTCTATTTAGCCTCTTTTTCAAGGCCGCGAAATAAATGATGATACTCCCATCCTCAATCGACCGGAGCATTCCATGAAAGCCGTTGCCTACCGCAAGTCCCTCCCCATCACCCACGACGAGGCCCTGATCGACATCGAGTTGCCGGCGCCGCAAGCGGCCGGCCACGACCTGCTGGTCGAGGTGAAGGCCATCTCGGTCAATCCGGTGGACGTCAAGATCCGCGCCAACATGGCGCCGGCCGAAGGCGACAGCAAGGTCATCGGCTGGGACGCGGCCGGCGTGGTCAAGGCCGTCGGCCCGGACGTCACGCTGTTCCAGCCGGGCGACGAGGTCTGGTACGCCGGCGCGCTGATGCGCCCCGGCACCAACAGCGAACTGCACCTGGTGGACGAGCGCATCGTCGGCCACAAGCCGCGCAAGCTGGACTTCGGCCAGGCCGCCGCGCTGCCGCTGACCGCCATCACCGCATGGGAACTGCTGTTCGAACGCCTGGAAGTGAGCCGCGACAAGGGCGCGTCCGGCCAATCGCTGCTGGTGATCGGCGCGGCCGGCGGGGTCGGTTCCATCCTGGTGCAGCTGGCGCGCCAGCTGACCGGCCTGACCGTGATCGGCACCGCCTCGCGCCCCGACACGGCGGCCTGGGTCCGGGAACTGGGCGCCCACCACGTCGTCGACCACACCAAGCCGCTGAACGAGGAGATCGCCCGCCTCGGCCTGCCGCCGGTGAACTACGTCGCCAGCCTGAACCAGACCGACCAGCACTGGAACGCCATCGCCGAGCTGGTCGCGCCGCAGGGCAAGGTCGCGCTGATCGACGACCCGGCCGCCATCGACGTGCGCCTGCTGAAGCGCAAGAGCGTGTCGCTGCATTGGGAGTTCATGTTCACCCGTTCGATGTTCGCCACGGCGGACATGCAGAAGCAGCACCAGCTGCTGAACGATGTGGCCACGCTGGTCGATACCGGCGTCATCAAGACCACGCTGGCCGAACGCTACGGCAAGATCAACGCGGCCAACCTGAAGCGCGCGCACGCCCTCGTCGAGAGCAACCGCGCAAAAGGCAAGATCGTGCTGGAAGGCTTTTAAACGGCCGGCGCTTCGCCGGTGCGGGCGCGCTCCAATGCCTGGCGCGCACGCAGCATGGCCAGCGCCGCGTTGTCGTGCTCGGCCAGCGCATCCTGCATGGTGCAGGCGGACACGCACGAACTCTCCAGTATCTGCAGGAACTGCGCCTGCCGCCGCCGCAGGCCCGGCGACTGGTAGCCCAGCTGGTCGAACATGCGGCCGATGTCGAGGCAGTGGCTGCGCAGCTCCCACATGGTGTTCTTGGTGACTTCGATATCGTTGCGCATGCTGAGGTCGACGTCGATCAGCTCCAGCTGCGCCGCGCCCTCGCCCGCGTAGGCGCGGATGGCCGGCAGCCACTGCTCGAACTTGCCGGCGATGCGCTGGATGCGGACGATCTTCTGGTCCAGCGTGCGGCAATAGTGCCAGCACAGCCAGCATACCGGCAGCCGCGCCAGGACGCGTGGCAAGCCGACCGATTGCAGGGTGCGTTCAAGTTTCCTGACGGCGTCGAGCAAACGACGCGTGCTGTCGCTGACGGGAGGGGAAGACATGTTGGATGCTCCTGTAGGAATTCAGGAACACAGTAGCTGCCGCATCAAACCTCGCGTTTGATGCGGCGTAAAGTCCACGCAGATTTATTCGGCCTTGCGGAACATGGCCTTGATGCCGCGGAGTCCCTGTCGTATCCGCGCCTCATTTTCGATCAGCGCGAAGCGCACATACTCGTCGCCGTAGTCGCCGAAGCCGATGCCGGGCGACACGCACACCTTGGCCTCGGCCAGCAGCAGCTTGGAGAACTCCAGCGAGCCCAGGTGGCGATACTGCTCCGGGATGCGCGCCCAGATGTACATCGACGCCTTCGGCTTGTCGACCGGCCAGCCGGCCTCGCACAAGCCCTTGTGCAGCACGTCGCGGCGACTCTGGTACATCGCACAGATCTCGCTCACGCAGCTCTGGTCGCCTTCCAGCGCGGCGATCGCCGCCACCTGCACCGGCGTGAAGCTGCCGTAGTCGTGGTAGCTCTTGATGCGCGCCAGCGCCGCCACCAGCTCCTTGTTGCCGACCATGAAGCCGATGCGCCAGCCCGCCATGTTGTAGCTCTTGGACATGGTGAAGAATTCCACCGCCACGTCGCGCGCGCCGGGCACTTGCATGATGGATGGCGCCTTCCAGCCGTCGAAGGTGATGTCGGCGTAGGCCAGGTCGTGCACCACCAGGATGTTGTGCTGCTTGGCCAGCGCCACCACGCGCTCGAAGAATTCCAGCTCCACGCACTGCGCGGTCGGGTTGGACGGGAAGCCGAGGATCATCATCTTCGGCTTGGGATAGCTCTCGCGCACCGCGCGCTCCAGCTCGTCGAAGAAGTCGACGCCGGGCGTCATCCGCACCGAGCGGATGTTCGCGCCGGCGATCACCGCGCCCCAGATGTGGATCGGGTAGCTGGGATTGGGCACCAGCACCGTGTCGCCCTGGTCCAGCGTGGCGAGCATCAGGTGCGCCAGGCCCTCCTTGGAGCCGATGGTGACGATGGCTTCCGAGTCGGGATCGAAATCGACCTCGTAGCGGTTCTTGTACCACTTGGTGATCGCGCGCCGCAGGCGCGGTATGCCCTTGGAGGCCGAATAGCCGTGCGTGTCGGGACGCTGCACGGTGTCGACCAGTTTTTCGACGATGTGGGCCGGCGTGGCGCCATCGGGATTCCCCATCGACATGTCGATGATGTCTTCGCCGCGACGGCGCGCCGCGAGCTTGAGCTCGGCGGTGACATTGAAAACGTAGGGAGGCAGGCGATCGATGCGCGAAAAGCTGCGCGGAGTTTGGGTGTCAGTCATGGATGTCTCACGTAAGCGCCCGGAACCGTCCGAGCGACGTCGATGCAATGTTGCATCGGCATCCATACTAGCCGAAGGCTTCGGCTTTTTGCAATACCCTTTTTACGCGCTGGCTTGTTTTTCCTGGTCGCTGTACCACTCGAACAGGATCAGGCCCACGATGGAGGCGATCGGCAACAGGAACAGGCAGACCAGCACCCACAGCACCGGCGAACGGCCCAGCCGCTGCGCGGACATGCCGATGAACACCAGGTGCACGACCAGACTGACCGCGATGCCGAGGCCGGTCAGGATGATCAACGGCACCGAGCCGAGTATGTACTTGTTCAGCGGCGGCAGGAAGGCGGCCACGCACAGCACCCACGCGATCAGCGAGACGGTGGCGGCGGCGATCGGTTGTTGTGCTCGGGCGATTTGCATAAGGGTCTCCTCCAGTAAGCGGCTATGCTGCCACGAACTAGTCATAAATGCAACGCGGGCGTATTCAGCTTCAACGCAAAGAGGTCAGCGCCGAGGCCAGCACGATGCTGGCGATGGCCAGCCATTGGGTCGGCGTCAGATGTTCGCCCAGCACCACGAAGCCGGCCAGCGCGCTGAGCGCCGGCGCGGCGCTGCTGAACATGCTGAAGGTGCGCGACGACAGCGTACGCATCGACAGCATCTCCAGCGTGTACGGCAAAGCGCTGGACATCACCGCGATCGCCAGGCCGATCAGCAGATACGCCGGCGTCAGCATCGCCGCGCCGCCGTACCAGCCGCCGATCGGCACGATGAACAGCGACGCCGCCAGCATCGCCCACGCCACCGACTGCCCGCCGTGCATCGCCGACACCCGCTTGCCGTACACGATGTACAAGGCCCAGCACACCGCCGCGCCGGCCGCGTACATCACGCCGATCGGATCGAGCTGGTCGACCTTGCCATGGATCGGCAACAGGAAATACAAGCCCACCGCAGCCAGGCAGACCGCGGCGAAATCGCGCGGCCGGCGCGACGACAGCACCGCCACCGTCAACGGCCCGGCCACTTCGATCGCCACCGCGATGCCCAGCGGGATGCGGTCGAAGGAACGGTAGATCAGCAGGTTCATCAGGCCGATCACGCTGCCGTAGATCGCCACGTTGACGCCCTGCGCCCACGTCAGCGGCGTGCGCCACGGGCGGAAGATCAGCAGCATCAGCACCGCCGCGATGCCGACCCGGTAAGCCGTCACGCCCTCGACGCCGACCAGCGGGAACAGATGCTTGGCCATCGCCGCGCCGAAGTTCAGCGACAGCTGGCTGGCCAGCAGCGCGAATCCCGCCAGCAGCGCGCTGCCGCCAGCGTGTTTTGGAGTGTCGGCCATCCTATTTCGCCGACAGGCCGAGCTTCAACGCGACCGGCTTGCCCGCGCCGCCCTCCACCGGTTCCGGCCCGGTGCCCAGCGCGGCGGCGGCATCGACGCCCTCGCCCTTCAGCGCGGCCAGGATCGCGGCCGAACGCTTCGCGCCCAGCTGCTGCAAAGCGTCCGCCGGCAGCGGCTGCTTCTGCTCCAGGCGCTCCTGCAGCTTGGCGTAGAAGGCCGTCGCGTCCGCCACTTGCGGCTCGCCCTGCACCAGCTTGCCCAGACGCTGCAGCATCGGCAGTTTCTTTTGCGCCGCATCGGCAGCGGCCGCATCGGTGCCGGCGGCAGGACCGACGGCGGCTTCGGCGGCCTTCTTCTGCTTGTCCAGCTCGGCCGCGCCGAAGCGCTCGGCGTACAGGTCGCGCACCGCGCCGCGCACCTTGCGCTGGCCCATGTCCAGCGGTCCCGGCTGTTCGCCCGCCGCCAGCTTGATGACGGCGCGCGCCAGCACCACGCGGCGCAAGGCTTGCGCGCGCAGGGCCGCGCCGTCGGCCTGTTCGCTGTACTGGCCCGGCACCGATAGCTTCAACTGCGCCTTCTTCGCCAGGATCTGCGCCACCTGCTTGAGCTTCTCGCGCTCCGGCGGCAGCACCGTGTCGCTGCCCGGATCGAAGTCGATTGACTCCAGCTTGTCGCCGCTGATGCCGAACAGGCTGCCCAACGCGCGGAACGGCGAGGTGACGATCTTGCTCATGATGTTGCCGATCGCCTTCCACACCACCGAGCCATAGCTGAACTGCGGATCGTTCATGTTGCCCGAGACCGGCACACCGAGGTCGATGCGGCCGTCGCTGTCCTTCAGGATGGCCAGCGCCAGTTCCAGCGGCAGCTTGAGCGCGTCCGGGCTGTCGATGCGTTCGCCCAGGGTCAGGTTGTCGAGCACGATGTGGTTGTTGCCTTCCAACTGGCCCTTGGCGACCTTGTACTCCAGGTCCAGCGAGATCTTGCCCTGCGCGATCTTGTAGCCGGCGAACTTCATGCTGTACGGCGAGGCCGACACCATGTCGACGTTCTTGAACACCACGTTGATGTCGGTGTTGTCGGCCGGGACGAAGGGGTTGAGCTTGCCGCGTATGCGCGCCAGGCCGTAGTCGTCGACGCGGCCGTCCAGTTCGATCTGGCTGCTGGCGTCGCGCTTGGACGACAGGCCGGTGATCACGCCGCCCAGCTCATAAATCTTGGCGCCGAACTGCGGCCGCAAGCTCAGGTCGGTGAAGGCCAGCTTGGCGTTCTCGAAACGCACGCGGCGCACCTTCACCGGGAACGGCTCGGCGGCCGGCGCGGCCGGGGCAGGCTTGGCGGCGGCCGCCGGCTGCGTCACCAGCAGGCGCTGGGCGTTGAAGCTGCGGTCGTTCTCGATGATGAGGGTGGCGTCCGGCTCGATGATGCGCAGCTCGGCCACATCCAGCAGATCCGGCGACAGGCCGAAGGCCAGCTTGTCTGCGCGCGCCGATTTCCAGTGGGCGAAGCGGTCATTGTCCTCCTCGTTCAGGGCGAGTTCGGCGACTTCCAGCGAACCATCGTAGCGCAGGCCGGGGTCGGCCTTGCCGCCGGCGCCGGTGTGCAGGCGGCCCTGGCCCGAGATGCTGCCATCGGCGATCTTCAGCTTGACGTACTTGGACAGCAGCGGCTGCACCGGCGCGATCGCCAGCTTGGTCAGCTTGAGGTCGGTATCGACCGCGCCGGTGGACGGCACCACCTTGCCCTTGGCCGTCAACTGCCCGCCCTCGCGCAGCGCGACCGCGCCGTCGAACGCCAGCGGCTTCTTCAGGTCGGTGCTGGCGTCGGTCAGCTTGAGGTTGAAGTCTTGCAGATTGCCCTTGATGCCGCTGCTCGCGTCATCGTAGCGCGCGCCGAACTTGTTGAACTCGACGGTCTTGATGTTGGCGGTCCAAGGTGCCGAGGCCGGAGCATCCTTGGCCGGCGGCTGCGCGCCGCCGCCCGCTTTCGGGAAGGTGTCCAGGAACAGGAACCGGCCCTTGCTATCGCGCGACAGGTCCAGCTGGCCGCCGTCAAAGTGCAGACGACCAAGGCTGGCGCGGTGCGCGGCCAGGTCGATCTCGCCGCCTTCGAAGCCCAGTTGCGCCAGCTTGAGCGGCTTCATCGCGCCGCTGCTCAGCGCCAGGTTGTCCACCGAGAAGGCGGCGTCGGCGATGTTCAGCTTGAGGCCATCGGCGGTGGGTTCGGCCTGCAGTTGCAGGTTCAGCTTCAATTTGTCCGCGTTGAATTTCAGCGCGGGGCTGACAGTCTCGTCCACCGCCGCCACGGCGATATCGTCCAGCGCGAGCTGCTTGAGCTGGACTTTCCAGTTGCCCGCAGGCGCGGGCTTGGCTGCGGCCGCTGCCACAGACGCTGACTTGGCCGCAGCCGCCGGTGCGGGCCCGGCCACTGTGGCAGGCGCGGGCTTCGCAGGCGCGGCAGGCACCATCAGGTTCGCCACATCCAGCTCGCCCTTGGCATCGCGGCGCACCGCCAGCGTGCCGCCATTGACATGCAGGCCGCCGACCGTCACGGTGCGCTTGAGCAGATCCACGCCCACATCGCTGACATCGAACTGCTTCAACTTGACGAACGCCTCGGCCGCGCCATCGCGCTTGACCACCAGATCGTTCAACGCCAGGCCGGCGCCGGACAGATTGGCCTCCAGCTGCCCATCCTTGTACGCGAACTTGTACGGCAACTTGGCCGACAGGCGCCCATCCACCACCGCCACCCGCGCAAACGACTTCAGATACGTCGACATCCCCGGCAAGGCAACGCCATCGAGCGTCAACACGCCGCTGCCGCCGATCGGATTGAGCGCGTTCGTGCCCTTCCAGCGCAGCTTGCCGCCCAGGCCGGCGTCGGCGCTCAGCGCGTAGTCGCCGTTCTCATCGGGCAGCGTGCTCAGATTGTTCAGTGTGAACGCGATAGGCGCAAAGGTATCGTTGTAGCCGGCATGCCGGTCATGCATATCGACCTTGCCCTGCTCCAGCGCGAAATGCTCGATGATCAGGCGCGGCATGCCGCTGTCGCTGTCGTCGTGCTTGCGCTTGTTGAGCGTCTCGACGAACTCGGCGATATTGAACTTGCCATCCGGCGCGATGGCCAGCTGCACCGTCGGCGCAACGATGCGGATATCGGCGAAACTCCAGGCGCGGCGCAGCAGCGAGCGCCACTGCATCTCCACCTCCAGCGCACCAACGCCGAGCAAGGGCGCGCCGTTGGCCTCGGTCAGCTGGAACTGCTGCACGGCCAGCCGCAACGTGAAGGGATTGAAGCTGACCTCACCGATGCTGGCCTTGCGTTCCAGCTCGGTCTCGACAAACTTTGGAAGCTGGCTCTTGATCGCATAAGGCAACAGCCAGCCACCCGCCAGCGCGTACACGCCCACCGCGCCGGCCACGCCCACGCCCCATCGCTTCCATCGTTTGTTCAAAGCCTGCAAACTATTCCCCTGAAAATTTCTCTCACAGGCAACAGTATAGCAAGCATGGCAATACCGGGCTTAGTTGAACACCGAACAGTACTGCTGGTTGTCCTCGATATTCTGGCCCGGCTGGCCATCGGCCGAGATTACCTTCAGCCAGCCGTCCGGCTTGGCCTGCGTCGGCGTCTTGCCGCAGTTGGTGTGCACCCAGTGGATGCCGACGCCGCCGTCCGTGTACAGCTGGCCGCAGGCCTCCACCCGGTCGTTCACGCGGATGCCGCCCAGCGAGGCCGGCACGGTCTTCTGGTTCGGCTTGAAACCGCTGGCGAATACATTATCGATAGCCACATCGTAGACCTTGCCGTCCTGGTCCGACTTCATCTTCAGGTGGGTGTGCGACAACTCCACTCCCTTGCGGAACTGACCGTGAGAAAACTTCGGCCCCTTCACCACCACACCGGTGCGATAACTGCCGGCGGACGCCGAGCACGAGGCGGCTTCATCGGCGTGGGCGGCGAATGCCCCTAGCAACGCGCAAGCAAGCAATAGCTGTTTCATGTGATCTCCTTCATGAGGTTGAGAACAGCCATTATCGCTCACCCGCTACTTGCCGCGCCAGACCGTGCCGATGGACAGCGACGCCAGCTTCTTGCGCCGTCCGTACCATAGGTTGACCACGCCGCGCGAGACGAACACCGCCGAGAACATCGACGTCAGGATACCCAGGCAATGCACCACCGCGAAGCCGCGTATCGCGCCGGAGCCGAACACCCACAACGCCACGCCGACGATCAGGGTGGTCACGTTGGAATCGAGGATGGTGGCCCAGGCGCGGTCGAAGCCGGTGGCGATGGCCTGCTGCGGCGTGGCCCCGCCGCGCAGCTCCTCGCGGATGCGCTCGTTGATCAGCACGTTGGCGTCGATCGCCATGCCCAGCGCCAGCGCGATCGCGGCGATGCCCGGCAGGGTCAGCGTGGCCTGCATCAACGACAGCAAGGCCAGCAGCAGCAACAGGTTGCAGGCCAGCGCCAGCACGCTGAAGAAGCCGAACAGCATGTAGTAGCCGATCATGAACACGGCAATCGCGGCGAAGCCGTAGATGGTCGAATGCAAGCCCTTGGCCACGTTCTCCGCGCCCAGCTGAGGGCCGATGGTGCGCTCCTCGATGATCTCCATCGGCGCCGACAGCGCGCCCGAACGCAGCATCAGCGCCAAGTCGGACGCGTTCTGCGCGGTGCCGACGCCGGTGGTGCGGAAGTGTGCGTTGAGCTCGCTGGTCAGCGTGGCCACCGAGATCACCTCCGGCTTGCCGGTCTTCTCGATCAGCACGATGGCCATGTGCTTGCCGACGCGGTCGCTGGTGGCGGCCGACATCTTGCGTCCGCCCGCCGTGTTGAGGTCGATGAACACGGCCGGCTGGTTGTTCTCGTCGTGGCCGGCGGTGGCGCTGGTGATGTAGTCGCCGGTCAGCACGACCTCCTTGTACAGCACGGCCGGCGCATCCCTGCCCATGGTGTATAGCTGCGAGTTGAGCGGAATCTCCGCGCCCATCTCGGTGCCGCGCGTGATCGTCTCGTCGACCATGTGCACTTCCAGCGTGGCCGTGCGTCCGATCACGGCGCGGGCGCGCGCCACGTCCTGCTCGCCGGGCAGTTGCACCACGATGCGGTCCGGGCCCTGCTGCTGGATGATGGGTTCGGCCACGCCCAGCTGGTTCACCCGCTTGGACAAGGTCGCGATATTCTGCGCCACGCCTTCGTTGATGGTCTGCTGCAGCGCCTCGGGCTTGAGCCGCACAACGGTCTTCAACTGCGCACCGTCGGCCACATCGGCCAGCAGCAGCTCGGCCCCCTGCCCGGCGATCAGGTCGCGGGCCTTCTGGCGCGTGGCCTCGTCGCGGAAGCTGATCTCTATCGTCTCGCCGACACGCGCGATCCCGCCATGGAACACGGACTTGTCGCGCAACATGCTGCGCAGCGAGGACTGCACGCCCTGCAGCTTCTTGTCCAGCACGGCCTTGGTGTCGACCTGCATCAGGAAGTGCACGCCGCCGCGCAGGTCCAGGCCCAGATACATCGGCAGCGCGTGCAGTTTCTGCATCCACTGCGGCGTGTCGGAGAGCAGGTTCAGGGCGACCAGGTAATTCGGATCGGCGGTATCGGCGTTCAAGCCCTTCTCCAGCACCGACTTGGCGCGGAATTGCGTATCGGGATCGGCGAAGCGCGCGCGCACCGAGGCGTGGGCGCTGTCGAAGGCCACGGCGCTGAACGGCACTTGCGCCTGCCTGAGCACCGCCTCGACCTTGCCAACCAGCTCCGCGCCCACGCGCACGCTGGCCTTGTCGCTGCTGATCTGCAGCGCCGGCGATTGTCCAAAATAATTGGGCGCGGTGTAGAGTGCGCCCAACAACACCGTGATCACAATCACGATGTACTTCCACAGCGGGTAACGGTTCATCTTAATCGCTTTTTAAGAAAAGACCGACCTAAGCTGCGGCTGCCTGCATCGATTGCAAGCCCGACAATTAATTATTTTTCACGCCCTCCCGCCTGGCTGTATTTGCGGAACTGTTCGCGCATGTGGCGCAGCTTGGCGGCCAGATTGACGTCCTGCATCGCGTACAGGTCCAGCCGCGCGGCGTAGTCCAGCGTCATCATCCAGCCGAAGGTCTCGGCCTTGTCCTCCTCCTGGCCGTAGCTGGAATACAGGCTGACCACGCCCGGCTTGGCGTGCCCGACGTCCTGCAGGTTCTTGCCGTAGAAGGTGGCGCCGCCCTTGCCGTAGGTGAGCTCGGCCGGATTGAGCGCCAGCCACGCGGGATCGGCGTGGTAGTAGTCGTTGTGCTCGCGGTAGTCGATGAAGTGGTAGAACTCGTGATGCACGCGCATCTCCATGCCGGCCGGGCATAGCCTGGCGCTGTTGTCGGCGTAGGCCACGCTGTCGACCTCGGCCATCGGCATCGCCAGCCGGCGCTGGCCGCCCACCGCCAGCTCCTTCACCAGCACGATGTTGTGCAAGCGGACGTTGGCGAAGAACGAGGACGGATAACGCTCCAGCCCCGGCAGCACCACGCTCAGCAGGCGATGCAGACGTTGACGGTCCGGCTCGCTGTCGGTGAAGGCTTCGGCGCTCGCGCCTTCGCTGTTCAGCTCCCACTGCGCGTTCAGGTTCAGCGCGGCCAGGCGGCGCGTGGCGGCCTCGCGCAGTTGCGCCAGCGTGGCGTCGGCCGGCGCCACGCTCGGGTATTGCAGGTCCCAATGGCATTCGACGCGCAAGGCATCGTTGTTGTGATCGATGGGCGCGACGGTGCCGCAGGCAGACAGCAGCAGCGCGCTCAGCGCAAGAAGAATTCTGTACATGGAAAAACTCACAAAGCGGCGCCGGCATTGGGCCGGCGCCTGGGTTGATTACTTGAACTTGTAGCTGGCGGTCAGCTGCACGTAGCGGCCGAGCTGGCTATGGTAGGAAGTGCCGTAGCCCTGCAGGTAGGCCAGCTGGCTGGCGTCCATCGGCGCTTCCTTGTTGGCCAGGTTCTGCACCGACAGCGACAGCTCCAGGTTGCGGAAGCCCTTGTAGCCGATGTAGGCGCTGGCCGTCAGCCACGAGTGGACGTCGCACAGCTGCGGGTTCGCCGCCTGGAACGAGCAGGCCGTGTCCGGCGTGCTCTTGACCGAGTAGCCGCCCACGTAGCTCCAGTTGACGCTCGCATCCCACGGGCCGCGATCCCACGCCACGCCGGCGCGGCCGCGGTTCTTCGGCTGCAGGTAGTAGCCGACGTAGTCAACCGGATCGTTGCCGGGCACGTCGGTGCTCAGGTAGCTGTTCATGCGGTTGTAGCTAGCGCTCAGCGACACCCTGCCCCAGTCGCCTACGCTGAAGCTGCCGCGCGCGTCCACGTCCACGCCGCGCGTCTGCGTCGACGACAGGTTGGCGGTGATCAGGCTCAGGTGATCGAGCTTGCCGCTGACCGGGTTGCGCACGATGCGGTCGGCGAACTTCGCCTCGTTCTCCAGCAGGTAGCTGGCGCTGATGGTGGAGAGCTCGTCGCGGCGCTTGATGTGGTACGCGTCGACCGACAGCGACCAGCCCGGCACCGGCTCGGCCACGAAGCCCAGCGTCAGGCTCTTGGACTTCTCGGCCTTGATGTCGGGATTGGCGCCGGTGGTGAAGGCCACATAGCGCTCGCAGTCGTCGTTACCGGCGGTGAACACCGGGCAGCGCTTGGGATCGAGCACCTTGGTGTAGCCGTTGGTGTTCCCGGCGTGCAGCTCCGGCAGCGACGGCGCGCGGAAGCCCTCGGCGTAGGTGCTGCGCAAGGCCAACTGCGGCAGCGGGCTCCATTTGACGCCGGCCTTGGGCGTAAAGGCCGAGCCGAAATCGCTGTAGCGGTCGGACCGCGCGGCCAGGCTCAGCTCGACCGTCTTGAGCACCGGCGCCGACAATTCGCCATACGCGGCCGTCACGCTGCGCGAGCCGTTGGCGCCGGTCATGCCGATCAGCTGGATCGAGCCGTCGGTGAACAGCTGGTCCGGCATGGCGTCGAATTTCTCGTGGCGGTACTCGGCGCCGACCGCGATCGACAGCGGCCCGCCGGGCAGCGTGAACAGCTCGCGGTTGCCGTGCACGTCGACGCTGCTGGTGCTGGTGTCGGCGTGGTTGTTCAGCTCGGGATACAGGCGCGCCATCAGCGACGGATCGTTGGCGCCCGGGTTGTGCAACAGGAAGCTGTTGCGCACCAGGCCGTCCGCGTCGAGCACGTCGTTGATCAGCACCTTGTCCTGGATGTAGCCGTGGTAGCGCGTGTCGGTCAGCGAGCGCGAGAACATGGCCGCCGCCTCCACGTCCCACTTGCCCAGCGTGCCGCGCGCGCCCAGCGTGCCGCGCATATTGCGGCTCTCGCTGGCGATGGTGGTCGGCACGTCGTTGAACACATAGCGCACGCCCACCGTCTTGCCCCACTTGTTCTGCGGATGGCTGGCCGGCAGCAGCAGGTAGCTGATGGTGGTGCCCGGCGCGTTGCCGTACAGGCCGTACTTGTCGACCAGGTCGTTGGTGTAGGCGCCGTAGGAATTGGTGGCGTAGCTGTACATGCTGGACGCCTGGCGGCTGCGGCTGAGCGCGGCGTCGCCGAACATTTCCCAGCCACGGCCCAGGTCGTAGGTCAGCGCGCTGTAGACGTTGTCGCGCTGGCTCTTCGATTGCAGCGTGACGGCGCTGGTGTTGTCGTTGACGCAGCGGCCGTTCAGCGGCGAGCCGGCGTCCACCAGCGCCGGGCAGTCGCCGATGATGCCGAGGAAGCTGCCGCCGGTGGTGCCGGACGCGGTGTAGGCGTTGCTGGAGAACGAGGAGCGGCGGTCGGCCAGGCCGTAGCGGCGGAAGTCGGAATCCCTGGTACGCGGACGGGCGTTGACCAGCACCGGGCTGGTGTCGCGGTGGGACAGGCTCAGCAGCCAGTTGTAGCCGTCCTGCGCCAGCGTGCCCTTGCCGTAGGTCAGGCCGATGTCGCCGGTGTTGCCGTCGTGGTAGGCCGAGGTGCCGCCCGAGACCTTCAGCGCCAGCCCCTCGTAGTTCTTGCGCAGGATGATGTTGATGACGCCGCCGATGGCGTCGGCGCCGTAGATCGCCGAGGCGCCGTCCAGCAGCACCTCGATGCGCTCGACGGCATCGACCGGGATCGCGTTGGTGTCGACGAAGGAGGCCGAGCCGAAGCCGAACGGCGCCACGCGGCGGCCGTTGATCAGCGTCAGCGTGGAGCCCGCGCCCAGGCCGCGCAGCGAGATGCCGGCCGAGCCGAAGGCCTGGCCCGGCGTGCCCTCCGACGTGTAGGCGCCGGTGTTCCCGGCCGGCAGGTCGCGCAGCACGTCGCTGACGGTGGCCGCGCCGGAGCGGGCGATCTGCTCGGCTGTGATAACCTGCACCGCCGACGCGGTTTCCGCATCGACGCGCTTGATGCGCGAGCCGGTGATTTCCACGCGCGGCGGCGCGTCGGCGCTGACCTGGGCGGCGGCGGTCAGGGGGGCGGCGCCGGCGCACAACAGGGCGACGGCACGAACAATGGGACGAATTTGCAACATGAACACTCCGTGACAGTTTGATGAAAGGACTTCAACTGACACGGAGTGTGTTTTGTCGCCGTGCTCAGGTCACGGACAGGACTGCTGTTTTTGTACCAAGCTGCTGGCATTCCCATGCCGCAGTGCAAACTGTGGGGCGCTGACCACGCCGGCGCTAGCTGCGCACCGCGCCGCTCAGGGCCGGCCACTGCTTGGCGCGCGCCGGCCGCGCCGCCGGCGCCGCGCCGCGCCCGCCATCCTTGAGGCGGAACACGCTCACCAGCTGCGACAGCGTGGCGGCCTGGTCCTGCAAGCCCTGCGCGGCCGACGCCGCCTGCTGGACCAGCTCGGCGTTCTGCTGGGTCACGGTATCCATCTGCGAAATCGCCTGGTTGACCTGCTCGATGCCGGCGCTCTGCTCGCGGCTGGCGTGGCTGATCTCGGCCATCACGCCGGCCATGCTCTGCACGCTTTCCAGCACCTCGTTCATCGTCGCGCCGGCCTCGGCCACCAGCTTGCTGCCGTTCTCCACCTGCCCGACCGATTCGCCGATCAAATCCTTGATCTCCTTGGCCGACGCCGCCGAGCGCTGGGCCAGGTTGCGCACCTCGGTCGCCACCACCGCGAAGCCCCTGCCCTGCTCGCCGGCGCGGGCCGCCTCCACCGCCGCGTTCAGCGCCAGGATGTTGGTCTGGAAGGCGATGCCATCGATGACGGCGATGATGTCGGCGATCTTGCGCGACGAGGTGTTGATCGCGCCCATGGTGTCGACCACCTGCGCCACCACCGCGCTGCCCTTCTGCGCCACGCTGGCCGCCGAACTGGCCAGCTGGTTGGCCTGGGCCGAGTTGTCGGCGTTGTGGCGCACGGTCGAGGTCAGCTCCTCCATCGAGGCGGCGGTCTCCTCCAGCGAGCTGGCCTGCTGCTCGGTGCGCGAGGACAGGTCCAGGTTGCCGGCGGCGATCTCGCCCGAGGCGTGGGTGATCACGCCGGTGGCGCCGCGCACCTCGCCGACGATCTTCTCCAGGTTGTCGCGCATGGTACGCATGCCGTACAGCAGGCTGGTGGTGTCGCCCGAACGGGTCTCGACCGTCACGCCCAGGTCGCCGGCGGCGATCTGGCTGACGATGTCGGTCGCGTAGTCCGGTTCGCCGCCCAGGCTGCGCGTGATCCAGCGCGTGATCAGCAAGCCGCCGGTCGCGCCGAAGGCCACGCTGCCGACCACCAGCCCCAGTATCCACAACCGCGACGAGTTGTAGCGGCGGTCGCCCTCGACCGCCTCCAGCTTGCCGCCGTCGGTGTAGTAGTCGACCAGCTGGTCGACCTGGCCGCGCAGGGCGACGATCAGCTTGTTCGACTCGCCGCGGATCAGCGCGCGCGCCTGGTCGTCGTTGTTGGCGCGGGCGGCGGCGCGGATCTTGCCGTCCTCCTCCATGTAGCGCGCCCACATGTCGACGAACTTGCCGTACATGGCCCGCTCCTCGGCGGAGCTGGCCAGCACCACGAACTCGTCCTGCATTTTCTTCAGGTCGACCAGGTCCTTGGCGATGACCTGGTCGTATTTGTCCATGTCAGTCAGGCTGGACGAGATGATGTATTGCAGCTCGCGGGTGCGGATGCGCGCGATCTGCGACTTGATGTCCTCGATCACCCGGATGCTGGGCATCCAGCGGGCGGAAAACCGCTTGGACGTGTTATTAACCTGAGCCAGCTCCCAGACGGACAAAACCCCCACCAACACCGTCAGCGCTAATACAGCGGAGAATGCCAACCCCAGCTTTTGTCCTAGACGCAGCGAATTAAACCATTTCATTATGCTAGTCCTTCAACGTTTAATTTGATAGTAACTGGCCGCTTTGCGGAAGGAGACGGCATTCATCATAGCGCAAGCGGAATCGGCCAAGCGCCGGGTATTTCGGCCTTGTAGACTATTCGCAACATATTGTTTTCAAAGCATTTATTAATATCAACGGAAGGAATAATAGTTTCCATGGCACATTAAAAACAACAGTAAACGGAATAGCATGGCTTTAGAATATCCGAACTTCTTCAAAGCAACATTCGATTTAATCAAAAAGGAATTCTTATGTCCAGTTCATTCAATGCAATTAATAATGTCGCTATTACATCGGCGGATGTCGTCTGGGGAAGTGATTTAAATATCATCTATGAAATATTAAGCCGCCGCTTCAATGGATTTAATGAAAACGGGTTTTATGCCCACCCGGAAGAGGTGTCGCTGCGGGCCGAATTGAGCGAGGTGGGCGCGCTGCGCCGGCTGACCCGTCAACTGCGCGGACAGGGCACGAACGGCGTGGTGCTGGGCGGCCTCGGCCTGCAAGGCCTGAGCGAGGACCGCCGCAACGCCGCCCTGTACGCGCTGACGCTGATGCTGGGCTTCCCCACCTCCACCGACCAGCGCACCGGCCGCGTGGCGTGGGACGTCAAGTCGCGCCCCGAAGCCCACAGCGCCGCCCGCTTCACCACCTTTTCCGAGCGCGTCGGCAGCGCCGACATGCACACCGACTCCTCGTTCTATCCGATGCCGGAGGAACAATTCATCCTGTACGTGGTGCAGGCGGCCGACTGCCAGGGCGGCCACTCGCTGCTGATCGACGGCGAGGCCATCTACCAGACGCTGCAGCAGACGGCGGCCGGCCGCGCCGCCTTCGACCTGCTGAGCGAAACGCCGGTGCCGTTCCGCGTGCCGGCCGTGTACGCGGCCGGCGACGCCGCCGTCGAGCATTTCGTGGCGCCGGTGTTCGGCCCGCCGCGCCGCGACGGCGACCGCTTCACGCTGCGCTGGCGCTACGACGCGATCCAGAAAGGCCTGGCGGTGCGGCCCGACCTCAGCACGCCGGCGCTGGTCGACGCGCTGGCGCTGCTGAACGAGGTGGCCGAGCACGGCGCGCCGCGCTTCAAGCAGCAGCTGCCCACCGACACCCTGCTGTGGGCCGACAACCACCGCGTGCTGCACGGCCGCACCACCTACACCGACGAGCGCCGCCACCTGATCCGCATCCGCATGTCGGACGTGCCGAACGCCGAGCGCATCGGTCCTTCCGGCGTGGTGCGCGATTGAGCGCGGCCGCCGCCGAGGCGGGCCTGCCGCCGGCCGAGCGCACCTGGGCCATGCTGTCGCTGATGACCGGCGTGGCGCTGGCCTCGCTGGACACGGCGATCGCCAACACCGCGCTGCCGTCGATGGCCGCGCAGCTGCACGCCACGCCGGCCGCGTCGGTGTGGATCGTCAACGCCTACCAGCTGGCGATGGTGGCCACACTGCTGCCGTTCGCCGCGCTGGGCGAGATCGCCGGCTACCGCCGCGTCGCCCTAAGCGGGCTGGTGCTGTTCACGCTGGCCTCGCTCGGCTGCGCGCTGGCGTGGTCGCTGCCGGCGCTGGTGGCGGCGCGGCTGCTGCAGGGCCTGGGCGCGAGCGCGATGATGGCCGTCAGCACCGCGCTGATCCGCGCCATCTACCCGTCCGAGCGCCAGGGCCAGGGCTTCGGCACCAACGCGCTGGTGGTGGCGGTGGCCTTCGCGGTGGGGCCGACCGTGGCCTCGCTGATCCTGTCGCTGGCGTCGTGGCCGTGGCTGTTCGCGATCAATGTCCCGCTGGGCTTGCTGGCGCTGGGCGCGGCCAGCCAGGCGCTGCCGCAGACAGCGCGCGCGGCGCACCGGCTCGACGCGCTGGCCGCGCTGTACAACGTCGGCGCCTTCGGCCTGGCGATCCTGGCGCTGGGCGACGCCGCGCATGGCGCCGCGCCGCAACGCCTGCCGGCCGAGATCGCCGGCGCCGTGCTGTGCTGGGCGCTGCTGCTGCACCGCCAGCGCGGCCACGCGGCGCCGCTGCTGCCGGTGGACTTGTTCCGCAAACCGATGTTCGCGCTGTCGGCGCTGACGGCGTTCTGCACCTTCGCCGTGCAGAGCCTGGCCTTCGTGTCGCTGCCCTTCTTCTTCGAACGCACGCTGGGCCGCTCGCCGATCGACACCGGCTTCCTGATCACGCCGTGGCCGGCGCTGGTCGCGGTGATGGGGCCGCTGGGCGGCTGGATGAGCGACCGCTACCCGGCCGGCACGCTGGGCGGCATCGGCCTGGCGGTTTTATGTGGAGGCATGCTGTTGCTGGTCGCGCTGCCGGCCGACGCCTCGGCGCTCGACATCGGCTGGCGCATGGCCTTGTGCGGCGTGGGCTTCGGCTTTTTCCAGGCGCCCAACATGAAGGCCATCATGGGCAGCGCGCCGCGCGCGCGGGCGGGCAGCGCCAGCGGCATCGTCGCCACCGCCCGCCTGAGCGGCCAGGCCACCGGCGCCGCGCTGGTGGCCTACTGCTTCACGCTGTCCGATACGCGCGGCACGGTGTACGCGCTGATGGTGGCGGCCGGCTTCGCGGCGGTGGGCGCGATGGTGAGTTTTTCGCGCCAGCTGCTGAGGAATTAATTGCCGCGCTGCTGGCGGAATTTGGCTGGCGGCGTGCCGAAGTGGCGGCTGAAGGTGCGCGACAGATGGCTGGCGTCGTGGAAACCGCAGGCCTCGGCGATGTCGGCCATCGCCCGGCCGCCGGCCAGCAGCATGGTGCGCGCCTGCTCCAGCCGCATCTTCATCAGGTAACGGTGCGGCGGCAGGCCCAGCGCCAGGTGGAACTCGCGCGAGAAATGCGCCTCGCTCATGCCGCACAGCGCCGCCAGGTCGCGGTTGCTGACGCCGGTGGCCAGGTTGGCGCCCATGTGGGTCAGCACGCGCCGCAGGCGTCCGCCGCCCAGCGTGCTCGACTGCGGCGCCGCCGCCGGCCGGCTGTAGTGCTCCAGCAGATAGCTCAGCAGCGCCACCATCAGGCCGTCGCAATACTGCGACTGCAGCGGCCCGGCCATCGCGTCGCCGTTGAGCATGCGGCGCACCAGTTCCATCACGTGGCGGTCCGAGGTGAACTGCTGGGCGCCCAGGCTCAGCGGCGTTTCGCGCAGCCCGTTCAGGCTGTCGATCAGCGCGGCCGGCACGAACAGGTTGACGATGTCGCAGCTGCTCAGCCGGCTCCACTGGCTGGCGCCGCTGGGCGGACAGATGCGGAAGCGCTCGGCCGCGATCACCCCGCCCCACACCGGCTGGCCGTGCAGCCAGATGCGGGCGTCGACCGGCTCCAGCATGATGGCGATGCGGTAGTCGTTGGGATGCGAGCTGATGGTCTGGATCATCGCGTCCGGCTGGTTGCTGGTCCAGCGCACGATCGAGGCCCTGGAGCTCGGCAAGGGACCGATGCAGGTGTGCAGCGGCGTGTGGACACCGCTGCGCAGGAACCAGTCTTTCAACACTTCGGTATTGTCTATCGCAGTACCCATGGGCTCGTCCCGGCATATGGCGGAAGGCCGATTATCAAGCGCGGGTTCCGCCATGTCAAATGATCAATTGACGGGGTGGCGCATCCACGACGCCATCTGGTCGACCACCTTCCGAGCGCGGTGTAGCTCAGTCGCGCTGGTCGCCCAGGTATTTTTTATAGATCGCGTTGAAGCGGCCCGAACTCTTGAGCTGCTTCAGGCCGGCGTTGAAGTCGTCGCGCACGCCCTGGTCCCGGAACACCGGACGGTAATCCATCGGATTCATCTTCACGAAGTTGTGCATCGCGATAGGCTTGTCATGGAAGTTCTTGCTCCCCTTGAGCAGCAGGCTGAAGTACTTGTAGATGTTCTTGTCGCTGAGCGCGACGTCGTAGTGGCCGGCATCGAGCGTCATCACTTGCAGCGATTGATTGTTCTGCTCGAAGTAGCGCCCCTCCTTCTTCACCTGGTTCAGCCACGCGGGGTAGCGCTTCAGGGCGCCGACAAAGGCGATGACGGTCAGGCCGCGCAGGTCCGCTGGCGTCCTGATCGAGATATGCCGGGACGCCAGTGTGATGAAAACGTTGTCATAAAAGACTGCGGGATCGCCGTAGAAGGCGCCGGCCTTGCCCATGTCTTCGCCGAGGTCGGTCATGGCGGCGTCGACGCTGCCCATCCTGAACGCCGTGGGGATGCGGGCGAAGGGATAGTATTTCGGCTTGAGCGTGTGGCCGCGGAACGCCAGCGCCTCGCGCAGGATCTCCAGTTCGATGCCGGAATCGGTTTCGGGAAAACAGAAAGGCGGAATCTTCTCGCCAAACGCCATGCTCACTTCAGTGGACATCGCCAGCCCGGGACAGGCCAGGCCCAGCATCACGGCGCCTCGCAACAGGGGCGACGCACATTTTCTCAACCACCACATACCCGCCATCTCCAGAATCGCATGTTGCTATCTTAACGAGTTCCCCACGGTTTCCTCAAATTTTATTCGCCCTCTTCCGATGCGGCGTGGCGTCGCCCGGACGATTAAACCACAGCCGCGCTGAACGCCTCGGGCCGCCGCGCCAGCAGATCGGACAGCCGTTGAAGCCCCGCCCGCAAGCGTCCACGGTCCTTGATGCCGCCCAGGGAGATCCGTATGGCATGCACGGATCCGTCGCCGGTTGCGAATGCCTCCGCCGGCGTGACAGCGAGGCCCTCGCTGTCGGCCGCGCGCGCAAGCTGCGAGGAATGCCAATACGCCGGCAACTCGATCCATACATGCAGGCCGTCTCCGGCGCCGCCGTACCGCCCCGCCAGGGTATCCCGGGCCATCCGTTGGCGCAGGCGCGCCTCGTTGCGTACGCCTTCCATCAACCGGCCGGCCGAACCGTCGAGTATCCACTGGGTGGCCAGCGCGGCGGTCAGGGGTGCGACCATCAGCGCGAATGATCTGAGCGCGGCCAGGAAGCGTTCGCGCTCGTGCGGGTCGCGTATCAGCACGAAGGCCACGCGCAAGCCAGGCGTCAGGCATTTCGACAGCGTCGAGATGTAGTACGCCTGCTCCGGGGCGAACGTGGCGACGGGCGGCGGCGCGGCGGCGGCGAGGAGCCAGTAGGGATCGTCCTCGACGATGCGTACCCGGCGGCGCCTGGCGACGCCGGCGAGCTCCTCGCGGCGGCGCTGCGGCATGGTGACGGCGGTCGGGTTCTGCAATGTCGGATTGAGGTAGACCAGCCCGGGCTTGTGCCGGCGGCAGGCTTGCTCCAGCATCTCGGGCAGCATCCCGTGCCGGTCCGCCTCCACCGCGATGAGCTGTCGGCCGAATTGGACCGCCGCGGCACGCAGGCCGGGATAACTCACAGGCTCCGCCAGGATGACATCGCCAGGCTCCGTCAAAGCAAGGATCAATGCGGCGATCGCCGCTTGCGCACCCGGGCAGACCACCACCTGGCGGGTGTCCAGGCGTCCGAACATCGGTTCGAGCCAGTGGGCGCCGGCCTTGCGGTCGGCATCGCTGCCCCCGGCCAGGTGGTAGGTCATCAGCAATTCGTTGTCCGCCCTCATCAGCACTTGCGACAGACCTTGTTTCAACATGTCGTCGAAGTCCACGCCCTCCGGTGGCGGCGGGGTATTCATGCTCAGGTCGAGGATCGAGCTCAATTCGACTTTCGGCGCCGCGACATACGTGCCGCGAGCGCCCCGCCCCTCCAGCAGGTTGCGGCGCCTGGCTTCGTCGTAGGCGCGCGTGATCGTCGTCAGGTCGACGTCCAACTGCGCCGCCAGGTGGCGCTGCGGAGGCAGACGGTCGCCCGGTTGCAGCAATCCGTCCACCACCGCCACCTGCAACGCATCGGCGATCTGCAAAAAGCGCGGCCCGCCGTGCGGGGCCAATCGCGGCAACCAGCCGGGTAAATCTTGTATGGGTTTCAACTGGGACATTTTGTCTCGATGTATGGAAATTGCTTTGAAGTAGTATGCTTCAGAACGGGCGGCAATACCATCCTGCATGGCAGTGAGGTAGTGCTCCTGACGATAGATAGTGTCAGTAATAGCCAGGAAATACTCAAAATGATGGATTGGATCCCGATTGTCTTCGTGACGTTCAAGGCGCTCGTGCTGGGCACGGGCATGTTCTTCGCCATCAAGTGGCACTACGATCAGGGAAGGAAGCTGGAGGAGAGGCGCGCGCTGCTGCGCGCGGGCGGCAAGGTGGCCGCTGTCTTCGTGCTGTCGCTGCTGAGCCTGGGAGTCGTCACCTTCGTCCTTGTCAGGATGCTGGGCATGGACTTGAGCTTGCCGTGATGGCCGATAGCAATCGGCTGTTTGTTGTGTTTGGGAATTGTTGCTGGGAAAAATTTTAGGCCGCTGGCCTGCGAACTCAGAAATATAGAGGCACGCCGCGCGCCCTCGGCGCGCGAAGCTGCCGCGCAGCGGCAGCAATCGGACGATTCGGGGCGGGATGGCCCTGCAGGGCCATGCCCTTCGAATCTCACACGGGGAGCGCGCAGGCGCTCCCCTCGCTTCCGCCAGGAAACAAAAAAGCCGCCCAAGGGCGGCTTTCTTTGTTTCCTGGCGGAAGCGGTGAGATTCGAACTCACGAACAGTTTAACCCGTCGCTAGTTTTCAAGACTAGTGCCTTCAACCACTCGGCCACGCTTCCTAAGTGTGCAGCATTATACAGATTTCACCTCCGGCTGGGGGGCTATCCAGTCTGTTTCCCACATCACAGCACTATTGTGCGATATCAAAAAAAGTTACAAAACCACATTACAATTGTATTTTGAAGAACATGTTGCAATATTGAGCTCGTCTGGATACTATACGGATTAATAACCAAGTGAAACAGATTTTTCCATAAGAAACAATGTCTTACGGAAACTCACCGAACACCCACCCAACAACCGACGAGAACCCATGAACTTTAAATCCACCATCCTGGCAGCGGCGCTGCTGGTTTCCTCCGCAGTGGCTTCGGCCAACACGGTCATCACGCTGAACCCGTCGCCGACCATCACGAATTCGTATTCCGGCACCTTCGCCGGCTACGCCACGACCAACGTCTTCGATCTGGACCTGACCCACTTCGCCAGCGCCAACCATTTTGTCGGCCAGGTGTCGGCCAACTTCACCGGCGGCGCCGGCTATGACGTGACCGGTGTCAGCCTGGATGGCCATAGCTTCGCTCCGATCACCAATCTCACCTTCGGCGACAGCGGCTTCGATTACTGGCTGCTGCAACTGCCGACGCTGAGCAACACCGTGCACCACATCACCGTGACCGGCACGCCGCTGGTCAACACCCAGGGCTTCGTCGGTTCGCTGTCGTTGAAAGTGACGCCTGTGCCGGAACCGGAAACCTACGCGATGCTGATCGCCGGCCTGGGCCTGGTTGGCTTCATGGCGCGCCGCCGCAAGGCATGATGCACGCCGGACGCCAATGCGTCCGGTTCACGCAATAAAAAACAGACCTCGCGAGGTCTGTTTTTTTTCGCCTGCAGCCCCGCTCAGGCGGCGCGGCTGGCCTGGCCCGGCGTCCAGTTCTCGCGCAGCGCCTGCTCGAACGCCTCCGCCTCCAGCGGCCGCGAGAACAAATAACCCTGCACCTCGTCGCAGCCCGAGTTCTTCAGGAAGGCCAGCTGCTCGACCGTCTCCACGCCCTCGGCGATCACCTTGTGCTTGAGCTGTTGGGCGATGCTGATGATGGTGTTGGCGATCGCGCAGTCATTGGCGTCGGCGGGAATGCCGATGGTGAACGAGCGGTCGATCTTGAGCGTGTCGATCGGGAAGCGCTTCAAATAAGACAGGCTGGAATAGCCGGTGCCGAAGTCGTCCAGCGACAAGGTCACGCCCAGCGCGGTGATGCGGTCCATGATGCCGATCACGCGGTCGATGTTGTTCATCAGCGTGCTCTCGGTGATCTCCAGCTCCAGCCACGACGGCTCCAGGCCGTAGCGCGTCAAGGTGTCCTGCACCCTGCCCGGCAGCGTGGAGGTGAATTCGCGCGCGGAGACGTTGACCGCCAGCCGGATCGGCGGCAGGCCGGCGTCCTTCCACACCTTGGCCTGCGCGCAGGCCGCCTCCAGCACCCATTCGCCGACCTGCACCACCAGCCCGGTGGCCTCGGCCAGCGGGATGAACTCGGCCGGCGGCACCAGGCCGCGCTCCGGATGGCGCCAGCGCACCAGCGCCTCGGCGCCGATGATCTTGCCGCTGTCGATGCTGAACTTGGGCTGGTAGTGCAGCAGCAGCTCGCCGTTGCCCAGCGCGTGCCGCAGCCCCGATTCGATCCGCATGCGCTCCTGCATGCCCTGGTTCATGTCCTGGCTGTAGAAGGCCACGTGGTCGCCCTCGGCCCCGCCCTCCTGCTTGGCGCGGTACATGGCGATGTCGGCCAGCCGCAGCAGCGTCTCGGCGTCGCCGCCGTCCTGCGGGTAGACGCTGATGCCGATGCTGCCGCCCACCCGCAGGTCGTGGCCGTCGATCAGGATCGGCGTGTTGAGCGTGCCCAGCAGCTTTTGCGCCACCATGCTGGCCTCGAAGTGCTGGCCGATGTCGAACAGGCCGACGGCGAATTCGTCGCCGCCCAGCCGCGCCACCAGGTCCTGGTCGCGCAGCACGGCGCGGAAGCGGCGCGCCACTTCGCACAGCAGCTCGTCGCCGATCTTGCGGCCCAGCGTGTCGTTGATCAGCTTGAATCTGTTGAGGTCGATGAACAGCACGCAGCCGTGCAGCTTGCTGCGCTGGGCCACCGTCAGCGCCTGGTCGACCAGCTTGGTCAGCAGCGAGCGGTTCGGCAGGTTGGTCAGCGCGTCGTAGTAGGCCAGGTGGTGGATGCGCTCCTCCGCCATCTTGCGCTCGGTGATGTCGGTCAGGTAGGCGATCAGGCCGATGGCGCGGTCGTTGATGTCGCGCAGCGGCGAGAGCGACAGGCTGGCCCAGAACACCTCGCCCGACTTCTTTTTGCGCCGCACCTCCATCAGCCGCCCGCCCTGCTCCAGGAAGGTGTCGTCGAAGCTTTCGTCCTCGTCGTGGTACAGGAACAGGATGTTGCGCCCCACCGCCTCCACCGCGCTGTAGCCGAACAGGCGCTCGGCGCCCTTGTTCCAGCTGATGATGAAGCCGTTCATGTCCATGGTCAGCACGGACTCGTGGATGTGGTCGAGGATCTGCGCCTGGTGCTGCAATTGCGACTCCACCTGCACGTAGGCGTGGGTGGAGCGCTGCGCCAGCGCGTGCACCTGCAGCACGCTGCCGGCCAGGTTGGCCAGGCTGGCCAGGTGTTCGCGGTCGAGCGCGCTGTACTGCGCGCGCCCGGACACCACGAAGCGGCCGAAGTATTCGTCGTCGAACACGATGTCCTGCGTCAGGCTGGGCACGGCGTCGTCGTTGGCGGCCAGCACCTCGATCACCGGCGGCTTGAGCAGCATGGCGTGGGTGTCGGCCGGCAGGAATTCGCCCAGCGGACTGCTCATGACGCTGCGCACGATGCGCCCCAGCTCCTCGGCCAGCGCCGCTCCGCGCAAGCGCAACACCGCGTCGCACAAGGCCGCGCTGTTGTTCAGGAAGTCGGAGACGGGATGCGCGACCATCGCTTAGATGTTCCTGCTGACCTGGATCGCCCAGTGGTAGGCCTGCAGCTGCGCCTGCCAGTAGGTCTCGTGTTCGATGCCGGCCCGGTCCAGCGCGGCGCGGTCGTGGCGTTCCACCAGGGCCAGCAGCTCGCCCAGCGGGCCGCCGCGGTCCAGCAGCGCCATCACCACGTCCAGGTCGAGGCTGAGCGCGGCGACGATTTCCGTCATCGGCATGCCCAGCAGGACGTCCAGCAGCGAGAACACGCCGGCCACGAAGGCCATGTCCTGCTGGTCGCGGTCCCAGCCGAGGGCCTTGCTCAGCGCTTCCATCTGCGCGGCGCGCACCGCCGCCAGCGGCAGCAGCGGGTTGGCCATGCCGTCGTCCTGCTGGCGCGCGTACAGCAGCAGTTGCAGCCAGCGCTGCAATTGGCGCCGGCCCAGCACGTTGATGGCCTGGCTGAAGCTGTGGATGGGCGAACTGAGCGCGAACGCGGCCGAGTTCACCAGCTTGAGCAGGTGGTAGGACAGCGCCGGGTCCTGCTTGAGCAGCACCTCCAGCTCGCGCGAGTCGGCGTCGCGCGCCAGCAGGCCCAGCAGCGCCAGCAGGCGCTTGCGCGAGGTGCCGTCGCCGGCGCTGGCGTCGTGCGGGGGATGCAGGGCGAAGTCGCCGGCGAACCAGCTGAAGCCGGCCTTGGCGCACTCGGCGATGCGCTGTTCGCTGCCCATGCCGGTGGCCAGGTGCGGGCCCGGCTGGGCCACCAGCGCCAGCACCGGCGGCAGCGCCTGCGCGGCGTCGACCATCAGCGACCTGGCGCCGCACAGCGTGGCGGCCATGCCGGCCACGCCTTCGATCATGATGCGGTAGCCGGCGTCGGCGTAGCCGGACAGCTTCTTCTGCACCGCGGGCTCGGCGCAGGCGGCGGCCGGCACGCGCAGGATCACGCGGTTGGGCGGCAGGGTTTCCAGGTGCGACAGTTCCAGCAGGGCCGGCTGCGGCACCGGCAGGATGCAGTCCAGGGGAGCCAGCGCGGCGAACACATCGGGCGTCTTGAGCAGGGTGAGCGCGGCCTGGAAGGCGTCGCCCGAGTCGGCGGACAAATCAAAGGTCAGGGCCACCCACTCGTTGTGAGCGTTGGACACCGCCTGCAATTCCACCAGTGGAAACTCAATTACCATAGGAAAGTATTGTTATTTTCGATACGACCAGTATAGAACCAATTTATCGTGCGGGAAACATTTTCTTATATACAATTGCAGATACACAACCCGTGCAGGAATATAGCAGATATTGCCGCGCAAACACGCACTGTTAGAAATTGCTTAACGGAATTAGAAGCGTCGCTCTGGTTTTACAACAGCCGGCGCTGTCCGCCTTGCTTTTTACTGCGCATGCTGGACCGCAAACCGGATCAGCTCGGCCTGCCCCTCGATGCCCAGCTTGCGCTTGATGTTGAGGCGGTGGGTTTCCACGGTGCGTACGCTGAGGTCGAGCGCGCGGGCGATCTGCTTGTTCGATTCGCCGTTGGCGATGTGGCGCAGCACCTCGTGCTCGCGCGAGGTCAGCTGGTTGTCCTGGGTGTGCGGCTGGGCCAGCTGGCGCGCCAGCGCGGCGCTGTAGTAGATGCCGCCGGACATGACGGTCTCGATCGCCACCACGATGTCCTTGCCGGGCGCGTCCTTGAGCACGTAGCCGCGCGCGCCGGCCTGGATCGCCTGCGACACGTATTCCAGCTTGTCGTGCATCGACAGGATCAGCACCGCGATGCGCGGAAAGGCTTGTTTGAAGCGGGCGGTGGCCTCGATGCCGTTGGCGCCGCGCATGTTGATGTCCATCAGCACCAGGTCGATGTCGCAGCGGGCGGCCTGCTCCAGCGCCTCGGCCGCGCCGCCGGCCTCGGCCACGACCTCGAATTGCGGCATCGCCTCCAGCCGCGCGCGCAGGCCGTCGCGCACCAGGGGGTGGTCGTCGACCAGCAGGATTTTGATGGTGGCTGTCATGTCTTTAATCTTTATAAACGGTATGAACGGTATTAACTGTTGTTGCCGGCGAACGCGGTGACCACCGTGCCGCCGGCCGACGAGGCGATGTCGAAGCGGCCGCCGATGGCGTCCATGCGCTCCATCATGTTGCGCAGGCCGATGCCGCGCATCGGATGCAGCGCGATGCCCTCGGCGTCGAAGCCGTTGCCGTCGTCGCGGATGCGCAGCGTCACGCCGCCGTGCTCGCCGGTCAGCGCGATGTCGATGCGGTGGGCGCCGGCGTGGCGCTCGATGTTGGTCAGCGCCTCCTGCGCCAGGCGGAACAGCACGGTGTTGGCCACGTCCGGCAGCTCGTCGGTCACGCCCCGCGCCTCGAAGTGTACCGGGGTTCCGCTGCTGAGCGTGTACTCTTGGCCCAGGTGGTGCAGCGCGGCCGCCAGGCCCAGGTCGTCGAGGATGGCCGGGCGCAGGTTGTGCGAGATGCGGCGCACCTCGCCCATCACGTTGTTGAGCTGCTCGGCCGCGTGCTCGAAGGCCGCCTGCGCGGCCGGCTGCTGGCCGTTGCCCGCGCTCAGGCGGATGATGCCGGCCTCGATCTGCAGCTTGATCGACACCAGCCACTGGCTGATGCCGTCGTGCAGGTCGCGCGACAGGCGCGCGCGCTCCTCCTCCTGCGACTCGACCACGCGCTGGGCCAGCACCTTGAGCTTGGCGTCGGCCACGCGCAGCTCGCTGATGTTGAGCGCCAGGCCGGAGCTGGCCACCGCCACCGCGGCCGCGATGGCGATCGCGGCGATCCACAGCATGGTGTTGTGGATGTTGCCGGACTGCTGGACATCGATCTTGGCCAGCGCCTGGTCGACGTCGTCCAGATAGATGCCGGTGCCCATCATCCAGCCCCACTTCGGCATCGGGATCACATAGCCCAGCTTGGCGCCGGACTTGTGGGTCGAGGGCTTGACCCAGCGGTAGCGCTCCAGCCCGCCGCCGGCGCGCGCGCGGGCCAGCAGGTTCTGGATGGTGGGCTGGCCCAGCTCGTCGCGCAGCTCGAATAGGTTCTTGCCGACCAGCTCGGGCTGGCGCGGATGCATCAGCGTGTTGCCCTGCATATCGTAGACGAAGAAATAGCCGTCGTCGCCATAGCTGAGCGAGGACAGGATGCGCTTGGCCTCGTCGCGGGTGGCCTGGTCGTCGCGGCCCGACTCGTACAGGTGGGCGATGGAGTGCGAGGCCAGCGCCACGTAGTGCCTGAGCTCGGCCTCCTTGCTGCTCAGGTAGGCTTGCTGGATGGTGTCGCGCTGCTGCTGGGCCAGCAGCACCGACTGATGGCGCACCGCCAGCGCGATGGCGATCAGCGCCAGGATCAGCGGCGTGATGGCCAGGAATATGACTTTTTGCCGCAACTTCATGACGTGGGTCCCGAATTCTTCTTCTGTAGCGCGATTCTACGCTGCCGCCGCCTGTGGTTACTACGTAGTTATACCGAGCCATAGTGCGTAATGCTGCGCTTGCGGCGGATATCAGCTTCCTGAATACTGGTCATAAGCCGCCATGGGGTCAAGTCTGACATTCGGACACGGCCTCTGCTGTAGCCGAGGCTTACAGCGGAGGCCGTGTCCGAATGTCAGACTTGACCCCACCCGTAAAGCGGCGCCCCACACCTTGGAGGAAGCATGAAATCACTACATCCCACCGCGCCACCCACCCTGGCCAGCCGGCTCGGCTGGGCCGCGCTCGCCCTGTGCGGCGCCGCGGCGCTGGGCGTCGTCGCGCTCAAGCGCGGCGAGTCGATCAGCGCCATCTGGATCGTCATCGCCGCCGTCTGCGTCTACCTGATCGCCTACCGCTTCTACAGCCTGTTCATCGCCGACAAGGTGCTGGGCCTGGACGCGCGCCGCATGACGCCGGCCAACAAGCTCAACGACGGCCTCGACCACGTGCCGACCAATAAGTACGTGCTGTTCGGCCACCACTTCGCCGCCATCGCCGGCGCCGGACCGCTGGTCGGCCCGGTGCTGGCCGCGCAGATGGGCTATCTGCCCGGCATGTTGTGGATCCTGGCCGGCGTGGTGTTCGCCGGCGCGGTGCAGGACTTCATCGTGCTGTTCATTTCCATGCGCCGCGACGGCCGCTCGCTAGGCGACCTGATCAAATCGGAGCTGGGCCAAATCCCCGGCATGATCGCGCTGCTGGGCACCTTCATGATCATGGTCATCATCCTGGCGGTGCTGGCGCTGATCGTCGTGAAGGCCTTGACCGGCTCGCCGTGGGGCAGCTTCACCGTCATGGCCACCATCCCCATCGCCTTGTTCATGGGCGTGTACACCCGCTACATCCGCGTCGGCCGCATCGGCGAGGTGTCGGTGATCGGCTTCATCCTCTTGATGGCGGCCATCTTCGGCGGCCAGATGGTGCAGGAAAACCCGGCGCTGGCGCCGATGTTCACCTTCACCGGCACCGAGCTGACCTGGATGCTGATCGGCTACGGCTTCGTCGCCTCGGTGCTGCCGGTGTGGCTGCTGCTGGCCCCGCGCGACTACCTGTCGACCTTCCTCAAGATCGGCACCATCGTCGGCCTGGCGCTGGGCATCGTGGTGGTCGCCCCCTACCTGAAGATGCCGTCCATGACCAAGTTCATCGACGGCACCGGTCCAGTCTGGGCCGGCTCGCTGTTCCCCTTCCTGTTCATCACCATCGCCTGCGGCGCCGTGTCCGGCTTCCACGCGCTGATCTCGTCGGGCACCACGCCCAAGATGATCGAGAATGAAACCCACGCCCGCTTCATCGGCTACGGCGCGATGCTGATGGAATCGTTCGTCGCCATCATGGCGCTGGTGGCCGCCTCGACCATCGAGCCGGGCGTCTACTTCGCCATGAACAGCCCGGCCGCGCTGCTGGGCACCACGGCCGAGTCCGCCGCACACGCGGTCTCGCAGATGGGCTTCTACATCACGCCGGAGATGCTGACCCAGACCGCCAAGGATGTCGGCGAGGCCAGCATCATCTCGCGCGCCGGCGGCGCGCCGACCCTGGCCGTGGGCATGGCGCAGATCCTGTCGGGCGTCATCGGCGGCAAGGTCATGATGGCCTTCTGGTACCACTTCGCCATCCTGTTCGAGGCGCTGTTCATCCTGACGGCGGTCGACGCCGGCACCCGCGCCGGCCGCTTCATGCTGCAGGACCTGCTCGGCGCCTTCGTGCCGGCCATGAAGCAGACCGAGAACGTGTACGCCAACCTGACCGCCACCGGCCTGTGCGTGGCGGCCTGGGGCTACTTCCTGTACCAGGGCGTGGTCGATCCGCTGGGCGGCATCAACACGCTGTGGCCGCTGTTCGGCATCGCCAACCAGATGCTGGCCGCGATCGCGCTGATCCTCGGCACCTGCGTGCTGTTCAAGATGAAGCGCGCCAAGTACGCCTGGGTGACCATGGTGCCGACCGCGTGGCTGCTGATCTGCACGCTGACCGCCGGCTTCCAGAAGATCTTCGACGCCAATCCCAAGGTCGGCTTCCTGGCCCACGCCGCCAAGTACCAGGCCGCCTACGCGGATGGCAAGCTGCTGGCGCCGGCCAAGTCGGTGGCGCAGATGCAGCAGGTGATCTTCAACGATTACCTGGACGCCTCGCTGGCCGGCTTCTTCGTCATCGTCGTGCTCAGCGTGCTGGTGTTCGGCATCCGCACGGTGATGGTGGCGCGCGCCTCGGCCAAGCCGACCGCGCAGGAAAGCCCGATGGTCCTGATGCCGTCGGTGCAGTGATGCTGGGCGAGATCGCCAAGGCCGGCCGCTATCTCGGGCAAAGCATGCGCCTGATGATGGGCCTGCCCGAGTACGACACCTACGTCTCGCACCGGGAAGCCACCCATCCGGGCGAGCCGATGATGAGCTACGAGGAGTTCTTCCGCGAGCGCCAGGAGGCCCGCTACGGCGGCGCGGGCAAGCGCGGCGGTTGCTGCTGATGAAAGGCCGGTTCCAACGAACCGGCTTTTCTTTATTTTGGCGGGGAACTTCCCCACCGCCCCCCGTGTCTAACTCCGCTGAGCCGCGTTGCCGGCCATTTCCGGGAGACACATGTCGCAACCTTTCTCATACCAACAGGCGTTCGCGCGCAACATCGGCTGGCTGACGCCGGCGGAACAAACGGTGCTGCGCGGCAAGCGCATCGCCATTGCCGGCATGGGCGGCGTCGGCGGCGTACACCTGCTCACGCTGGCGCGGCTGGGCGTGGGCGCCTTCCACATCGCCGATTTCGACACCTTCGACATCGCCAATTTCAACCGCCAGGTGGGCGCCGCCATGTCCACGCTGGGCCTGCCCAAGGTCGAGGTGCTGGCCGGGATGGCGCGCGACATCAACCCGGAACTGCGGCTGGCCACCTTCCCCGGCGGCGTCAACCGCGACAACCTCGCCAGCTTCTTCGAAGGCGTGGACCTGTACGTGGACGGCCTGGACTTCTTCGCCTTCGGCGCGCGCCAGGCCACGTTTGCCGCCTGCGCGCGGCTGGGCATTCCGGCCATCACGGCGGCGCCGCTGGGCATGGGCACGGCGGTGCTGAACTTCCTGCCGGGGCACATGACGTTCGAGGAATACTTCGGCTGGGGCGACCTGCCGGACGAGGAAAAGGCGCTGCGCTTCCTGGTCGGCCTGGCGCCGGCCGGGCTGCACGCCGGCTACCTGGTCGATCCGTCCAGCATCAACCTCAGGGAGCAGCGCGGCCCGTCCACCATCATGGGTTGCCAGCTGTGCGCCGGCGCCGCCGCCACCGAGGCGCTGAAGATCCTGCTGAACCGGGGCCCGGTCGACGCCGCGCCGCGCGGCTACCATTTCGATGCCTATCGTAACAAACTGGTCCGCACCTGGCGCCCGGGCGGCCACCGCCACCCGCTCCAGCGGCTGACCATGATGCTGGTCAAGCGCCGGCGCGGAGATCAATCATGAGCAAGATGGAGCAACACCTCGACGCCACGCTGGAACAGATCCTGGAGCTGGCGCGCTGGGCGCCCAGCGGCGACAACACCCAGCCGTGGCGCTTTGAAATCCTCGACGCCCGCCGCCTGATCGTGCACGGCCACGACACGCGCGACCACTGCGTCTACGACCTCGACGGCCATCCCAGCCAGATGTCGATCGGCGCGCTGCTGGAGACCATGGCGATCGCCGCCAGCGCCCACCAGCTGGAGATGCAGGTCACCCGCCACGGCGAGGCGCCCGAGAGCCGCCCCACCCTCACCGTCGAGTTCACGCCGGCGCCGCTGCTGGAGCCCGACCCGCTGGCCGACGCCATCCTGCCGCGCAGCGTGCAGCGGCGCGCGCTGAGCCGGCGCCCGCTGACGCCGGCCGAGCGCTCGGCGCTGGAGGCGGCGCTGCCGCCGGGCTACGGCGTGCACTGGCTGGAGGGCGGCCGGCGGCGCGCGGCGGCGCGGCTGATGTTCCGCAACGCCAAGCTGCGCCTGACGATGCCGGAGGCATGGCAGGTGCACAAGTCGGTGATCGAATGGAACGCCCGCTACAGCGACGACCGCATCCCCGACCAGGCGCTGGGCGTGGACGCCGCCACCGCCAAACTGATGCGCTGGATCATGCAGCGCTGGCAGCGCGTGGAGTTCTTCAACACCTGGCTGGCCGGCACGCTGGCGCCGCGCCTGCAAATGGACCTGATCCCCGGCCTGGCCTGCGCCGCCCACTTCGTGCTGACCGCGCCGCGCCGGCCCCAGCGCGTCGACGACTACCTCGACGCCGGCCGCGCCATGCAGCGCTTCTGGCTGACCGCCACCGCCCAGGGTCTGCAGCTGCAGCCGGAGATGACGCCGCTGATCTTCGCCCGCTATGTGCGCGAGGACCGGGTGTTTTCCGGCACGCCGGGCATGCAGCAGCGGGCCGAGGCGCTGTCGCGCCAGGGCGCGGCGCTGACCGGGTCGGCGGTGTGGGAGACCGCGGTGTGCATGGGCCGCATCGGCGCCGGCAAGCCGGCCACGGCGCGCTCGCTGCGGCGGCCGCTGCGCGACTTGCTGGTCGGCCCGACGGGCAGGCGCTGAGGCGCGCTCCACTGACGGCGTTCTTTACAGTGGCGCGCCGCGCCGGCCGCGCGCCGCGTCCAAGCCCTTGATTTTGCGCGGGTCGTCCTCGCTGGCAGGGCTTTTGCTCGGGGTTTGCGGATGGCGCCGATTCCGGCGCCGCCATCGAGCCAGGGGGCACACATGAACATCATCACACCGGCCATGGCCGCCGCCACGATCGCCGCCGCGCTGGCGGGGCCGGGCGCGGCCTACGCCGGACCGGCGGTCGGACTGGACCCGACCGGCAGCGGCGTCTACACCAGCTACGCCGACCTGTGGACCAACGCCAGCAACACCGCGCTGGCCACCGGCTTCATTCCCGGCGTGACGGTCGGCTCCGCCACACCGCTGGCGGCCGACAACGCCCCCTACCTCAGCGAGCTGCGCTCGCAGATGGTGATCAAGAGCATGTCCAGCGGCGCGGCCGACGTCACGCCAAGCGGCCTGAACAGTGGCTTCGAATTGAGCGCCGTGGTGCGTTTCCAGGAACTGGTCGACCGCGAGACCGCCACCACCGCCCACTTCGCGCTGCCGGACAGCCAGTCGGCCGAGATGGACGTCGATCCGCTGCATGCCGGCGTGCAGAACATCGCCTTCTTCTTCGACCGCTACGGACCGGGCGAGACCAGCAAGGCGGTGCCCGGCGACGGACCCGGCACGGTGCGCTGCTACGGCGCCGGCCCGACCTCGGCCGGCTGCGGCGGCGCGGACGACCCCGACGGCGACGGCCTGCTGATCATGTCCGGCCACCTGGTCTACAACGAAGGCAGCTTCGTCAACGGCCCCTACGGCGCCAGCGGCTCGTTCGACATCCGCTTCATGATCGACTACGCGGACGCCAACTACCTGGACATCGTCAGCGGCGCGGTGCTGCAGGACCAGCTCACCGGCGCGGCCAGCATTCCCGCCGCCTACGCGCCGGCCACCATGTGGGATGGCGCCGTGCCCAACTATGTGCCGATGATGCGCTTCGACGGCACACGCTCGTTCGCCGTGGCGCCCGTACCCGAACCGGCCACGCTGGCCCTGCTCGGCGTGGGCTGCGCCGGCCTGGCCTTATCCAGCCGTTGCCGCCGCAGCAGCCGTTGCAGCTGCAGCCAGGCACCAGCGTGAATCCCGGCGCGCCGGCGGCCCGTCGGTTCAGCCCTGGCCGGCGGCCGCGCGTTGCACCGCAGCCTCGAAGCGCTGCGCCATGTCGTAACGCTGGAACAGCTGCGCCACCTGCACCGCCGCCCCGCGCGCGGCCGGACGCTCCAGCAGGTCCAGCACGGCGCGGCGCACGCCGTCCTCGTTCAAGCGGTCCGACCTGAGCAGCGTGCCGGCGCCCATCGCCGCCACCGCGCGCATGTTCAGGTACTGGTCCAGGTTGCCCGCTATCCCCAGCACCGGCACGCCGGCCGCCAGCGCCTGCTGGCTGGTGGGGCTGCCGCCGTTGCAGACCACCAGCTGCGCGCGCCGCGCGGCCTCCTCGCCCGGCAGGTAGGCCGCCACGTGGGCGTTGTCCGGCGGCTCGCCCGGATCGGCCTGGCCGGCGGTGGCGGCCATCACCCGCAGCGGCAACGGCGCCAGCGCCTGCAGGATGCGCGGCAGCAGCGCGCCCTGCCCCGAGCTGCCCAGCGTGACATACACCAGCGGCCGGTCCGCCGGCAGCGCATCCCACCAGCCGGGCGGCTCGGTGGGCGGCGACCAGGTCACCGGCCCCAGGTAGGAATGGTTGGCCGGCAAGCCGACCGCCGGGAACATTTCGGGAATGTCGGGATACAGCACGTAGTCGGCGTCGGCATACACGCCGCGCAGGTCGTAGCCCAGCGACGGCAGGCGGTAGGCGCGCCGCACGCGGTTCAGCGGCAGGCTGTGCAGCGCGAACGCCAGCGGCCGCACCAGGCGGAACAGCCGGTCCGCCAGCGCGATCGGCAAGGCCCGCGCCAGTCCGATGGCCGGCACCGTGTAGCGCTGCGGCACGTAGGGACTCCAGTAGGCGTTGATCAGGCCGACGTACGGCACCTGCGCCACGCGTGCGCTGACCGACAGCGACAAGCGGAAATCGCCCACCACCACGTCCGGCCGCACCGCCTGCAGCAGGCGCAGATCGTCATGCACATAATTGTGCAGCGTGGCGGCGTCGTACACCGGCTTGCCCGCCGCCAGCGCCGCCAGGAAACGCGCGCTGGAAATGCTGCCCAGCGGCCAGGTACTGAACCGGCTGCCCTGCAAAAAGGCCCCGTAGCCGGGCGCACAGGCGAAATGCACCTCGTAGCGCTGCGGCGACAACGTGCGCGCCAGCGCCAGCGGCCGGCCGACATGCGCCAGCGTCACCGCCTCGGCCACGAAGAGGATTTTTTTGCGTTCCATCGCGCCAGCTTGCGCCCCGGTCCACGGCGTTGTTTGAGCCGGCGCAAAGGTGCGGGGATTAGACGCACATCAAGAACGGCCGGGACCGAACGCTATATTTTTCCTATTGGCACTTATTGACCAGCTTGCCGCGCCGACGATTTCGGCGTCCACCGTTTGCTACCGCCTACAGCGATGTTCAATTTCGAGCGTTCCGGTCTGAGCCAGAAACTCACCATCCTTTCAGTGCTGTCCACCGGGAGCGCGCTGTTGCTGGTCTTCATCGCCTTTGCCGCCACGTCCGTGCTCAGCCGCACCGACGACGAGCGCAAGCAGCTGTCCTCGCTGGCCGGCGTGATCGGCGACAACAGCGCGGCGGCGCTGCGCTACGCCGACCGCAAGCAGGCGCGGCAGACGCTGGCCACGCTGGCGGTCGAGGACGAGATCCTTCAAGCCGTGCTGTACGACAGCACCGGCAAGCAGCTGGCCCGCTACCAGTCCGCCGCCCTGCCCGCCGGGCAGGACGCGCCCGAGCAGTTGCCGGCCGAGGACGCCGTCCAGGAGATCCGCACCTACCAGAGCGGCCCGCTGTGGGCGCCCGCGCTGCGGCTGTACCGTCCGGTGCGCAACAAGGACGAGCTGGTCGGCACCGTGATGATCGAGAGCGCGCAGACCCGCATGTGGCTGGACCTGTTCAAGAACCTGGCCGCCGCCGCCGTGGCCGCCATGCTGTCGTTCATGATGGCGCTGCTGACGGCGGCGCGCTTCAAGGGCAGCATCGCCGAGCCGGTGGGCCAGCTGATCGCCGCGGCCCAGCAGGTCAGCCGCGGCCAGCCGACGCCGCGCATCGTCCACCAGCGCAGCGACGAGTTGGGCGCGCTGACCGACAGCTTCAACGACATGCTGGCCCAGGTCGAGGCGCGCGACGGCGCGCTGGCGCAATACCGCGACCAACTGGAGCGCCAGGTCGGCGTGCGGACCGAGCAACTGGAAAAAGCCAAGAACGCCGCCGAGGCGGCCAGCCAGGCCAAGAGCGCCTTCCTCGCCACCATGAGCCACGAGATCCGCACGCCGATGAACGGCGTGCTGGGCATGACCGAGCTGCTGCTGGCCACCCGATTGTCCGAACAGCAGCGCCACTACACCAGCATGGTCAAGCGCTCGGGCGAGCACTTGCTGGTCATCATCAACGACATCCTGGACTTCTCCAAGATCGAGGCCGGCAAGCTGACCGTCGAATACATCCATTTCAATTTCCGCGAGCTGCTCGACGACATCGACAACGTCTTCTCGCCGCAGGCCCAGGCCAAGGGCATCGAGCTGGAGCTGGCGATCGCCTACGACATCCCGGTCGCGATCTGCGGCGACCCGAACCGGCTGCGCCAGGTCATCTTCAATCTGCTGGGCAACGCGATCAAGTTCACCGAGAGCGGCAAGATCACCGTCAAGGTCAACGTGGTGCAGGAGGACGCGCAGACGGTCGGCCTGCGCTTCGAGGTGCACGACACCGGCATCGGCGTCTCCAACGAGGCGCGCGCCCGCATCTTCGACTCGTTCTCGCAGGCCGACGGCTCGACCACCCGCAAGCACGGCGGCACCGGCCTGGGGCTGGCGATCTCGAAACAACTGGTGGAGCTGATGGGCGGCACAATAGGCGTGGACCATGCGCTAACTCAAGGATCGATCTTTTGGTTTGCCGTAAATTTTGATAAGCGTCGCATCGATGTCGACGATCCTTCTTTCCACGCCACCCAGGAATGCCGCGCTTTGATTGTCGATGAGAACCCCACCAGCCGGGGTGAGCTGGAACAGCTGCTGGCCAGCTGGCGCGTCGCCTCCGCCAGCGCCACCGCCACCGACGCCCTGCCGCGACTGCGCCAGGCGGCGGCGTCCGGCCGTCCCTACGACGTGGTGCTGCTGGACATGGAACTGCCGCGCACCAGCGGCCTGGCGCTGGCCGCCGCCATCCGCGCCGAGCCCGAGCTGGCCGGCGCGCGCCTGCTGCTGCTGAGCACCGAGCGCAACGCCGCCGACGGCGTCCAGCGGCGCGAGGCCGGCGTCGCCTTCCAGCTGATCAAGCCGCCGCGCGCCTGCGACCTGTTCGACTGCCTGCTCACGCCGGCCCGTGGCGCGCCCGCCGCCACCCGCACGGCCGAGGCGCCGCCGGCCGCCGCGCCGGTCGCGCCGCCGCTGGCCGCGTTCAGCCCCGGCCCCACGCCGGCCCCGCGCGCGCGCAAGCGGCGCAAGGTCTTGCTGGCCGAGGACAACCCGGTCAACGTCGAGGTGGCCGGCGCCATGCTCGAGGGACTGGGCCTGGAAGTGAGCCGCGCCTGCAACGGCGAGCAGGCGCTGCAGGCCGTGCAGGCCGGCGAGTTCGACCTGATCCTGATGGATTGCCAGATGCCGGTCATGGACGGCTTCGCGGCCACCACCGAAATCCGCCGCCGCGAGCAGCAGCGCGGCCGCGGGCGCAGCGTGCCCATCATCGCCATCACCGCCAACGCGCTGCAGGGCGACCGCGAATCCTGCCTGGCGGCCGGCATGGACGACTACCTGAGCAAGCCTTTCACGCAGCAGGCGCTGGGGCAGACCATCGCCCGCTGGATCAGCCTGCCGCGCCTGGCGCCGGCGCCGCCCGCCCCGGAAGCGCCGGCAGCGCAGCAAGCGCCAGCCGTGGCCATGCCCCACAGTCAGATCAACCGCCAGGCGCTGCAGAACATCCGCGCGCTCAGCGCCACCAACGGCGACGCCCTGCTCGACCGCGTGCTGCACGCCTATCTCGACGACACCCCCAGCCATCTGCACACGCTGCGCCAGGCGATCGCCGCCGGCGACACCGGCCAGTTGCGCAAGTCCGCCCACAGCCTCAAGTCCAGCAGCGCCAACGTCGGCGCCGACGCGCTGGCGCAGCGCTGCCGGGAGCTCGAGCAGCTGGGCCGCAATGACACCACCGCCGGGGCCGCTGTCCTGCTGGCGGATATGGAACGTACTTTCCAGGCCGTGCGGCAGGCGTTGGGAGCTATCCTGGAAAAGGAAACATGACATGGCAACGCCCACCTCCCCCAAGCGCGGCCTGGTCCTGGTCGCCGACGACGATCCCGTGATGCGTATGCTGATGCTGGAGATGCTGGCCCAGGTTGGCCTGGACGCGGTCGAGGCCGAGGACGGCCTGCAAGCGGTCGAATGCTTCCAGCGCCTGACGCCGGACCTGCTGCTGCTCGACGTCGACATGCCCGGCATGGACGGCTTCGCCGTGTGCCGCGAGATCCGCCGGCTGGAAACCCAGACCACCGTGCCCATCATCATGGTCACCGGCGGCGACGAGCTCGAATCGGTGACCAAGGCCTACGAGGCCGGCGCCACCGATTTCGTCTCCAAGCCGATCAACTGGCCCATCCTCGGCCACCGCGTGCTGTACGTGCTGCGCGCCAGCGACGCCATCACCCGCCTGCGCATCGCCGACGCCCACCACCGCGCGGTGCTGGCGGCCATCCCGGACACCTTCTTCCGCATGAACAAGGACGGCTACTACCTCGACTACGAACAGGGCCACGAAGCCAGCGGCGTGTTCGCCAGCGACCAGTGCGTGGGCCGCCACCTGAACCAGGTGCTGCCGGAGGACATCGCCCAGCACATGCTGGAACAGGTGCAGACCGTGCTCGACACCCAGCACATCCGTTCGCTGGACTACGAGCTGGCCGTCCCCGGCGCGGCCCCGCGCGTGCGCCAGGGCGAGCACACGGGGCCGGCGCCGGTGCGCCATTTCGAGGCGCGGCTGGTGGCCACCGGCCCGGACGAGGTGCTGGGCCTGGTGCGCGACATCAGCGAGCGCAAGCGCACCGAGGAGCAGATCCGCCGCCTGGCCTATTGCGACAGCCTGACCGGCATCCCCAACCGCCAGGCCTTCCTGGAAACGCTGGAGGCCGAGCTGGCGCGCTCGCGCAAGGGCAACAAGAAATTCGCCGTGCTGTTCATGGACCTGGACGCCTTCAAGCGCATCAACGACACGCTGGGCCACGACGTCGGCGACCACCTGCTCAAGGCCGTCTCCGAGCGCCTGCGCGAGACCACGCGGCCCAGCGACCTGGTCTCGCGCACCGAGGTCGGCGGCAACAACCTGGCGCGCCTGGGCGGCGACGAATTCACCATCCTGATCCCCGACCTGGAACGGGTGGAAAACGCGCTCAACGTCGCCCACCGCGTCAAGGAGGCGATGCGCCGCCCCTTCCTGCTGGACACGCACGAGATCTTCGTCACCGCCAGCATCGGCATCTCGCTGTACCCGGAGGATGGCGAGGACTGCAACTCCCTGCTCAAGTTCGCCGACACCGCGATGTACCACGCCAAGAACTGCGGCAAGAACAACGCCAAGCTGTACAGCTCGTCGCTGACGATGCAGATCATGAGCCACGTCAAGCTGGAGGTGGGCCTGCGCAAGGCGCTGCAGAACAACGAGCTGTACCTGCTGTACCAGCCGCAGATCGACGTCGCCAGCGCCCAGATCGTCGGCGTGGAGGCGCTGGTGCGCTGGCGCCACCCGGAGCGCGGCATCATCTCGCCCACCGAGTTCATCCCGCTGGCCGAGGAGACCGGCCTGATCGTGCCGATCGGCGAATGGGTGTTGCGCACCGCCTGCCGCCAGGCGATGGCGTGGAAGACGGCCGACCAGCGTCCGCTGCGGGTGGCGGTCAACCTGTCGGCCAAGCAGTTCAAGGACGAGAACCTGAGCCAGATCGTGCTGTCCACGCTGCACGAGACCGGCCTGCCGGCCGACCTGCTGGAACTGGAGCTGACCGAAGGCACGCTGATGGACGACGCCCGCGCCACCATGGTCACGCTGGAGCAGCTGCGCGGCATCGGCGTCTACCTGTCGATCGACGATTTCGGCACCGGTTATTCGTCGATGAACTACCTCAAGCGCTTCGACGTGCGGGCGCTCAAGATCGACCGCAGCTTCATCAGCGGCCTGCCGCAGGATTCGGAGAACGCCGCCATCACGCGCGCCATCATCGCCATGGCGCATGGTTTGAAGATGGCGGTGGTGGCGGAAGGCGTGGAGACCGGCGCCCAGCTAAGGCTGCTGGAGCAATACGGCTGCGACCTGGCGCAGGGCTACTACCTGGGCCATCCGTCGCCGCCGGAATCGATCGACCTCATGCTCTGCAACCAGTTCGCGCTGAACGCGGCGGCGGCGGCCAGCGATGCCAGCCATGTGATGATCTTCCCCGCCCAACACTGAAGATCGCTTACAACACACCGTCCTGTTTCATCGCGGCGATGTCGTCGGCGCTGTAGCCCAGCGACCGCAGGACCTCGTCGTTGTGCTGGCCCAGCGCCGGACCGATCCACTTGGTGTGGCCCGGCGTGGCCGACAGCTTGGGCGAGATCGCCGGCAGCTTGACCGGCGTGCCGTCGGCGAAGTGGTGCTGCTCGAACATTTCGCGCGCAACGAACTGCGGATCGGTCATCATGTCGCGCACCGAGTAGATCTTCCCGGCCGGCACGTCGGCCGCCTTCAGCACCGTCAATGCGCCGTCGATGTCCTGGGTGTCGCACCAGGCCTGGATGGCGTCGTCGATCTCCTGCGTGCGCTGCACGCGGCCGTCGTTGCGCTCCAGCTGCGGATCGCCGGCCAAATCGATGCGGCCCATGGCCAGCATCAGGCGCTTGAAGATGGCGTCGCCATTGCCGGCGATGACGATGTTCTCGCCATCCCTGGTGGTGTAGGTGTTGGACGGCACGATGCCCGGCAGCGCGCCGCCAGTGCGCTCGCGCACCACGCCGGCGTGGTCGAACTCCGGCACCAGCGATTCCATCAGGTTGAACACGGATTCGTACAGCGCCACGTCGACCATCTGGCCCTCGCCCTTGAGACGACCGCCGGTGGCGTCGCGGTGGCGCAGCGCCATCATCGCGCCGATCACGCCGTGCAGCGCCGCCACCGAGTCGCCGATCGACACGCCGACGCGCACCGGCGGCCGGTCCGCGTGGCCGGACACGTAGCGCAGGCCGCCCATCGATTCGCCGATGGCGCCGAAGCCCGGCAAGTCCTTCATCGGCCCGGTCTGGCCGAAGCCCGACAGACGCACCATGATGGTGGCGGGATTGACGGCCTTCAACTGCTCGTAGCCGATGTCCCACTTCTCCAGCACGCCGGGACGGTAGTTCTCGATGATGATGTCCGCCTCCAGCGCCAGCTGGCGCGCGATGGCGCGGCCGCGCGCGTGCTTGAGGTTGAGCGTCAGCGATTTCTTGTTGCGCGACTGGACCGACCACCACAGCGAGGTGCCGTCCTTGAGCACGCGCCATTTGCGGATCGGATCGCCGCCGTCGGGCGACTCGATCTTGATCACCTCGGCGCCGAACTCGCCCAGCATGCGCGCACAAAAAGGGCCCGCGATCAGCGTGCCCAGTTCCAGTACCTTGATGCCGGCCAATGGACCCGCAGTATTCTTCTCAGTCATGTCGCCCTTCGGTCCAGCATGGCGCGGGCGATGGTGCCCGCGTCCACGTACTCCAGCTCGCCACCGACCGGCACGCCGCGCGCCAGACGGCTCACGCGCAGGCCGCGCGCCTTCAGCAGTTCGCTGATGTAGTGCGCGGTGGCCTCGCCCTCGTTGGTGAAATTGGTGGCCAGCACCACTTCCGTGACCAGGCCGTCTGCGGCGCGCGCCACCAGTTTTTCCAGATGGATGTCCTTGGGGCCGATGCCGTCCAGCGGCGACAGGCGGCCCATCAGCACGAAGTACAGGCCCTTGTAGGTCAGGGTCTGCTCGATCATCAGCTGGTCGGCCGGCGTCTCCACCACGCACAGCAGGCGGCGGTCGCGCTGCTCGTCGTTGCAGGTGTCGCAGACCTCTTCTTCCGTGAAGGTATTGCACAGCGCGCAGTGATGCACGGCGCTCACCGCCTGGTGCAAGGCGCGCGACAACATGTCCGCGCCCTCGCGGTCATGCTGGAGCAGGTGGAACGCCATCCGCTGCGCCGACTTGGGGCCGACGCCGGGCAGACGGCGCAGCGCTTCCGTCAGAAATTCCAGCGATTTGGACATGGTGCTCTACGTCGCGGCTGTCCTTAGAAAGGCATCTTGAAGCCGGCCGGCAGGTTCATGCCGGCGGTCAGGCCGCCCAGCTTTTCGGCCGAGGTGGCTTCGGCCTTGCGCACGGCGTCGTTGAAGGCGGCGGCCACCAAGTCTTCCAGCATGTCCTTGTCGTCGGCCAGCAGCGACGGGTCGATCGACACGCGCTTGACGTCGTTCTTGCAGGTCATCACGACCTTGACCAGGCCGGCGCCGGACTGGCCTTCGACTTCGATCAGGGCCAGCGCGTCCTGCGCCTTCTTCATGTTGTCCTGCATTGCTTGGGCTTGTTTCATCAAGCCGGCCAGTTGGTTCTTCATCATGATGGGATTCTCCGTGGATTGAAAATTAAACAGGTGTTCAGTTGGCCGCGGCCGACGCCAGCATGGCGGGCGGCGGCGTGATCGAGCCGGGCACGACCCAGGCGTCGAACTCGCGGATCAGGCTGTTCACAAAGGGATCGTTGGCGACCGTGTCCTCGGCCGCGCGCTGGCAGGCTTCGCGGTGCGCCTGCGCCTCGGCGCTGGCGGTGTACCAGACGGCGCCCAGTTCGGTGTCCACGCGCACCGGGCGGCCGAAGCGTTCGGTCAGCGCGACGGTGAGCTTCTCGACGTTGCCCGGCGTGCGCCAGGTTTCGATCGGCACGCGGACCTTGAAGACCACGGCGTTGCCGTCGATGCCGCATTCGACGAGCTCGGCCTGCATGGCCAGCTGCTGGGCCACGCCGCGCAACGGCAAGGCGGCCGCCACGGCCGGCCAGTTGCCGTCCCAGTTCAGCTCCGGCACCGGCGTGATCACGTAGGCGTGCGGCGCCTTGGCGGGCGCCGGCGCGGCGCGGGCCGGCATGACGACCGCCTGCGCCTCGTCGGCATAGGCCAACGGCGGCGGCGCCTGGTGCTGCGACGGCGCGCGCGATGGTGCGTGCGCTTGGCCATGCGACTGCGCGTGCGATTGCACATGCGACGGCGCGCGCGCTGGCGCTGGCGAGGATGCGTGCGATGGCTGCTGGTCCGGCGCGTAGGCCGGCGCGGAGTGCGCTACCGCGCTATCGTCGGAAAATTCAGTGACCCAGGGCGGTAGGTCATCCTCGTCGTCAGCCTGCTGTGGCGCAGGCTTGGCTGCGGGCGCGGCGGGCGGCGCGACTTGCTGTGGCGCGACCTGGCGCACCGGCGCTTCCAGCACGGCCGCTTGCGCATCGCCGCCCATGGTCGCCGCTGGCGGCATGTCTTCCCACGGCGCAGGACGCGATGGTGCGACCGCAGCCGGAGAGATCTGCGCGGCGGGCGGCGTGTACGCAGCGCTCGGCGCGTGCGGTTGCGAAGGCGGCGTGAACGTGGCGGGCTGCGAGGAAGCGGCAGGCCCGGCATCCGGCGCGGCGCCAAACGACGATGTCGGCGCGCCGCTCGATGGCGCCGCAGCAGGTGCCGGGGCCGACTGCGCGGCCGCAGCCGGACTCGCCGACGCGGATCGCGCGCCTGGCTTGGAAGCCGCGCGAGCCGCCTCCAAGGCAGCGTTGATGGCGGCGCGCGCAGCACTGATCGGCGCGGCCGGAGCCGCTGGTGCGGGCGCCGTCGCGGATGCAACGTGCGCAGCCGGCGCGCTGGCCGGGGCAACGGCGGCCGGTGCAGGCATCGCCGCTGGCGCAGCGGCAGCCGGCGCAGACATCGCCGCCGACGCAGCGGCAGGCACTGGTGGCGCAACATGCGCAGATGGCATCGCACTGGCGGACGGGGTAGAAGCGACCGGAGCAGGCGCCTCCGCCCGCGCCATCGCGGCAGCCGCACCAGCCACCACCGCCGCCGGCGTCACGCTGGCGTGACTAGCCTGCAAATGCGAAGCCGCACGCGCAGGCGGCGCCGCCGCGGCACGCGCCGCAGCCACCGCCGCCGGACGCGACATCGCCGGCGCAGCAGCCGGCTGCCCTTCCGCCCCGCCTACGCCGGGCCGAAAGGCCAGCATGCGCAGCAGGGTCATCGAGAAGCCGGCATATTCATCCGGCGCCAAGCCCAATTCATTCCGGCCATGCACCGCGATCTGATAATACAGCTGCACCTCTTCCGCATCGAAGGCGGCGGCCAGGCGCACGATATCGGCGTACTCCGGCAAATCCTCCGGCAAGGCGGTCGGCACCGTCTGCGCCAGCGCGATCCGGTGCAGCAACGTGCCCAGGTCCTGCAAGGCGCCGTTGTACGACAGGCTGCGCGTGGCCATCTCGTCGGCCACGGCCAGCAAGTCCGCACCATCCTGCGCGGCCAGCGCGTCGAGCAGACGAATCAGATAAGACTGGTCCAGCGCACCCAGCATGCCCTGCACCGCGTCCAGCGTCACCGCGCCGGCCGCGTAGGCGATCGCCTGGTCGGTCAGCGACAGCGCATCGCGCATCGAACCGTGCGCGCCGGCGGCCAGCAGACGCAAGGCGGGCGCCTCGAAGCTGATGCCCTCCTGCCCCAAAATATTGTCCAGATGGCCGATGATGTGCCCAGGCGGCATCTGCTTCAGATTGAATTGCAGACAGCGCGACAGCACCGTCACCGGAATCTTCTGCGGATCGGTGGTGGCCAGGATGAACTTGACGTGCTCGGGCGGTTCCTCCAGCGTCTTCAGCATCGAGTTGAACGCGTGGTTGGTCAGCATGTGCACCTCGTCGATCATGTAGACCTTGAAGCGCGCATTGCTCGGCGCGTACACCGCCTGCTCCAGCAGCTGCGCCATCTCGTCGACGCCGCGGTTGGACGCCGCATCCATCTCGATGTAGTCGACGAAGCGGCCGGCGTCGATCGCCGTGCACGCCTCGCACACGCCGCACGGCGTGGCCGTGATGCCGCCGTTGCCGTCCGGCCCGACGCAATTGAGCGACTTGGCCAGGATGCGCGACAAGGTGGTCTTACCGACCCCGCGCGTTCCCGTGAACAGATAAGCGTGGTGCAGGCGGCCGCTGTGCAGGGCGTGCGTGAGCGCGCGCACGACGTGCTCCTGGCCGACGAGCGTTTCGAAATTCTTGGGGCGGTATTTACGGGCGAGGACTTGATAGGACATGCTGGGATTTTACCGTAGATAGCGGATGCAAAGGGCCTGTCCTGCTCAGCTAATAAGATGCGGCGCAGGGTCGCCAAAACGGCAATTGTAACAAGGCGTGGCCGGATTGGGTAATCGGGCCGGACTGTCTTACAATGTGTTTTTCTTTTAACATGAAATTATATGAAGAAACTCACCTTGCTGCCGCTGCTGTTGCTGTCCCTCGCCGCCCACGCCGACGAACGCGAATGGGTGCCATATAAGAAGCTGATCGATGAACTGCGCCTCGACAAGTTCTACGCCATCCCCGCCGCCGAGCGCGACAAGCTCAACATGTACATCACGGTCAAGCCGCGCAACGCCGCCTACAAGCCGGCCGACGTGGTGTTGACCGTGGTGCACGGCAGCGAGCGCCAGGTGCTGACGCCGCTGTCGGCCGACTACCGCATGACGGTGGTGCCGAATCCCAAATGGCTGACGGACGACACCAAGATCATGACCAGCCTGCCCAAGGAAGAGAAATCGAAGGTGGATTACGAAGTCACCACGCCGCTGCCCGAGGGTACGCAATGGAACTACACGCCGGTGATGAGCAGCGTGGCGCAGATGAACCAGGTGATCAAGAAGATGGCCGGCGCGCTGAGCATGTTCGCGCCCAGCGCCAAAGCGGTGGTGTTCAAGTTCAGCAAGCCGGCGCAACTGAAGGTGGGCGAGATGGCCTACACCACCGACGCCAGGAACCAGATCAGGCTCAAGCCCGAGTCCGCATGGCTGAAGGAGAATCCGCTGATGGTGGCGTCCGAGCGGCCGATCGAGGCCAGACTGGACAGCGAATAAATCAGCGAGCAAATAAAAAAAGCTGCCCTTGGCAGCTTTTTTAATATTCCCGAAGGAGGCGAGCCTGATCTGCGGCACTTATGGTTAATAGCCGTGGCTGCTTCGTTCCCGACCTGACCAGGTTAGCCATGCCACAATGCGCAGGGGCCCGCCGAGGGCAATTATAACCTACAGGCCCAACTCCTGCCAAATCTGATCGACGCGCGCCCTCACCTCGGGCGTCATGCTGATCGTGGTGCCCCACTCGCGCGTAGTTTCGCCCGGCCACTTGTTGGTGGCGTCGATGCCCATCTTGCTGCCCAGGCCGCTCACCGGCGAGGCGAAGTCCAGGTAGTCGATCGGCGTGTTGTCGACCAGCGTGGTGTCGCGGGTCGGGTCGACGCGGGTCGTGATGGCCCAGATCACCTCGTTCCAGTCGCGGATGTTGACGTCCTCGTCCACCACCACGATGAACTTGGTGTACATGAACTGGCGCAGGAAGCTCCACACGCCGAACATCACGCGCTTGGCGTGGCCGGCGTACTGCTTCTTGATCTGCACCACCGCCATGCGGTAGCTGCAGCCCTCGGCCGGCAGGTGGAAATCGGTGATCTCCGGGAACTGCTTCTGCAGCAGCGGCACGAACACCTCGTTCAGCGCCAGGCCCAGGATGGCCGGCTCGTCGGGCGGCTTGCCGGTATAGGTCGAGTGATAGATGGGATCGCGGCGCATCGTGATGCGGTCGATGGTGAACACGGGGAACGAGTCCTGCTCGTTGTAATAGCCGGTGTGGTCGCCGTACGGGCCTTCCAATGCGTGCTCGTAGCCGCTCGAATGGTTTTCGTCCGGGTAGATATGCCCCTCCAGCACGATCTCCGCCGAGGCCGGCACGCGCAGCTCGCTGCCGATGGCCTTGACCAGCTCGGTGCGGCTGCCGCGCAGCAGGCCGGCGAACTGGTATTCCGACAGGCTGTCCGGCACCGGCGTCACCGCGCCTAATATAGTGGCGGGATCGGCGCCCAGCGCCACGCAGATCGGATACGGCTGCCCCTTGCTCTGGATGGCGTGCTCGCGGAAGTCCAGCGCCCCGCCACGGTGGGCCAGCCAGCGCATGATGACCTTGTTCGGCCCCAGCACCTGCTGGCGGTAGATGCCCAGGTTCTGGCGCTTCTTATTAGGCCCCTTGGTGATCACCAGGCCCCAGGTGATCAGCGGCGCGATATCGCCCGGCCAGCAGTGCTGGATCGGCAACTTCGCCAAATCGACATCGGCGCCCTCCCACACGATCTCCTGGCACGGCGCGCCGCGCAACTCCTTGGGCGCCATGTCCCACACGGCCTTGACCAGCGAGCCCATGCCCATCAGGTCCTTGAAGCCCTTGGGCGGTTCCGGCTCCTTCAGGCGCGCCAGCACATGGCCGATCTTGCGCAGCTCGCTGACGTTGTCGGCCCCCATGCCCAGCGCCACGCGGCGCTCGGTGCCGAACAGATTGCCCAGCACCGGCATGCTGTGTCCGGTCGGATTCTGGAACAGCAAAGCCGGCCCGCCGGCCCGCAAAGTGCGGTCGCAGACCTCGGTCATCTCCAAATGCGGCGAAACAGGGACCAAAATGGGTTTAAGTTCGCCCATTCGTTGCAGTTGAGAAATAAAATCTCGCAAATCAGAATATTTCATTGTTTTTTAATTTTTTCTTACAGCGCAGCATACTGTTTAAAAAGACAGGTCAAGTAGTTGATTTTATTGGTTTTAGCCGCAATACAAGCAAAAAAGTAAGATTTATAAGTTATAGCTTTGCTCCGCGTTAGTATTGACTTGATATAAAACGGCTTCTACAATTTGCCCTACTTGAAGAGAACACGGTTCAGCACGGGTTGAGCCCGGTAAGCGGACCACGCAAATGTGTTGCTCATTCATTCACGGAGTCGGGGCTCCACATGACATTTTAAGGAGTGTTTTCAAAAGGCGTCTGCCTTACCCCCGAAAGAAGTTGTATTGCGACTGATCGAATACCACAGGGAAACATCAGCTCAAGCAAGCAATGACGGCGTCCAACGCGCGCTCCCAGCGGCGACGGACGATGATATTTCTGATGCACGGCATTAGCACCCGGTTAGCTGCGTTCAACGCTGGCGGGGACCCGCTTTTACGGACATTTCAGGGGAACTCTATGATTAATCGTTTCAACGGTGCAACGCAGTTTGCCCGCACCATGGCTCGCCAGCCAGCAGCGTGGTTCTCCACGACTCGCGTTTCGGCAAAGGGTGTGTTGACCACCGCCCAGCACACTCTGACCATTCTGGGTGTGACCGCTTTAGTAGTAATGGCAGTACTGTTTGTCCGTCCCGACCTGGCCAAGGCACTGAGCAACAGCCTGAACCACGAACCGGAAGTCGAAGCTGTCGCCGTCGTGGCGCCGCCCCTGTCGGCCCTGATGGAAACGCCAGCCGCAACCCCGGCTGCCAGCACCGCCCCGCTGACCGCCGAGGAAAAAGCCCTGCTGGGCACGCAGAAGCAGCAACAATGGGTCACCTCCTGGCTGTCCAAGCGTTACCGCGTGGCGGGCGACGCCGCCAACATGCTGGTGTCCACCGCCTACCTGACGGCGCGCGAGATCAAGCTCGATCCGCTGCTGATCCTGGCCGTGATGGCGATCGAGTCGGGCCTGAATCCGTTCGCGGAAAGCCCGGTCGGCGCGCAGGGCCTGATGCAGGTGATGTCCAAGGTGCACCACGATAAATTCCAGGAAATGGGTGGCCTGCAGGCCGCGCTCAATCCGGTGGCCAACATCCGTGTCGGCTCGCTGATCCTGAAGGACTACGTCACCCGTGGCGGTTCGGTCGAAGCCGGCCTGAAGATCTACGTCGGCGCCGCCGCGTTCGAACACGACGACGGCTACGGCTCGAAAGTGCTGGCCGAGTACCAGCGCCTGAAGCAGGTCTCGGCAGGCAAGAAAGTGCCGACCATCACGCCAATGATGGCCGCCGCGCCAGCCAAGCCTACCCCGCCGGTCGCGGCGGTTGAGAAGTCGGTCAGCGGCACCCAGATCGCCGGCCTCTGATTTCGGCACGCCAGGCAGACCAAGCCACCTTGCGAGGTGGCTTTTTTACGCCTGGACGATCAGTGCGGACAGGTGCTGACCTTGGTTTTGACGCCGTCCCGGAACGGATCGCGGCCGCCGGTCAAGCTATTGGACTCCATCACCGCACAATAACTGCCGTCGCCCGAACGCACACGCGTCATGAGGCGGCCATCGGGCGTGGTGAAGTTTTCGAACGTCGTGCCCTCGTCCCCCACGAAGGCGCCACCCAGCTTGGCCGCCAGCGCCGTGGTGTTGTTGGCGATCTTCTTGTCGTGAGGATTCCAGGCTTCCTTGCGCAGCTGACGGTCGACGGCGGCGGCGCTCTTGAGCGAGCGCTGCAGCAGGTCCTCGGCCGGCTTGGCGGGCGGCTGGGTGAACGGATCGGGCGGCGGCGTGGTCTGTGTGATGGCCTGCGGGGCTGGCGGCTGTGCAGGCTGCTGGATCGGCTGCGCTTGCGGCGTGGCCGGCAGCGGGGTCATGCGCGACGCGGCCGGCTCATGGACGGATTTCAGCTGCCTGGGCGGCGGCGCTGGCCGCCGCTGGGGAGGAACCACAAAGGGCGGCACAATGTAGGTGATGCCCGGCTGGGGCAGCACAGGCAGCAATGGCAGCCGCTCAGGCGCGCGCCAGCCGAGAAACGCCAGCACGTGAGCGCCGGCGATCAGCGCCAGCCAGCCACGGCGACGCCAGTCCGGCGTCCGCTCCAGGGTATGCAGTTCGATGATGCGCCTCGACATTAATTGAAAATCAACTGATTCTGCGGCGCAATTCCCTCCCCGTCAAACCTCCAATAAAAAAAGCCACCGCAAGATACCTTGGGTGGCTTCGGACAGTACCGGACGCTGCTTAGCGTTTCTTGTCGGCGGCGACTTCGTCTGGGCGGACGCGGGCGGCCAGCTTGTCCAGCACGCCGTTGACGTATTTGTGGCCGTCGATACCGCCGAACGACTTGGTCAGCTCGACCGCCTCGTTGATGACGACGCGGTAAGGGATCTCCAGGTTGTTCTTCAGCTCGAACGCGCCGATCAGCAGCACCGCGTGCTCGATCGGCGACAGTTCGCCGATGCCGCGGTCGACCAGCGGCGCGAAGCTTTCGCGCAGCGCCACCGAATCCTTGATCGCGCCGTACAGCAGCACCGTGAAGTGGTCGCCGTCGGCCTTGTCGAAGCCGTGCGCGGCGCGGATGTTGTTCACCACGGTGGCGGCGTCTTCATTGTTCAGCAGCCACTGATATAAACCCTGCAACGCAAACTCGCGCGCACGATGGCGCGGCGTGCGGTTCTTGCTGGGGTTGGCGTGCAAAATTTTATCTGTCATGGTTATACCTGTTCTTAAATACTTACAAAATCCGGCTCAGTGCGCCGGCGCATACCGGCACACTGCGCCGTTTCCTACCTGTTCTTACTCGTCGTCGCCCTGATCCTGGTGCAGCTCTTCCAGCGCGATGGTCAGATTGGCCATCTCCACCGCCACGCGCGCCGCATCGGCGCCTTTTTCGGCCATGCGGACCTCGGCCTGCTCGTCGTTCTCGGTGGTCAGGATCGCGTTAGCGATAGGAATACCATAATCCAGGCCGATGCGGGTGATGCCGGCGCCCGATTCGTTCGAGACCAGCTCGAAGTGGTAGGTTTCGCCACGGATCACCGCGCCCAGCGCGACCAGCGCGTCGAACTGCTGCGACTCGGCCATCTTCTGCAGCACCAGCGGCACTTCCAGCGCGCCCGGCACGGTCACGTGCAGCACGTCCTCGTCGGCCACGCCCAGGTGCTTGAGCTCGGCCAGGCAGGCCGACAGCAGGCCGTGGCACACATCTTCGTTGAAACGCGCTTGGACGATGCCGATACGCAGGCCGTCGCCGGACAAATTGGTTTCGTAGCTTCCTACAGTCATGGAGTGCCTCTTGTGTGTTGGGTTGAATTAGTTCGGTTTGGCCATGTAGCCGGTCACTTCGAGGTCGAAGCCCGTCATCGACGGCATCTTGCGCGGGCTGGCCAGCAGCTGCATCTTGCACACGCCGACTTCACGCAGGATCTGCGCGCCGATGCCGTAGCTGCGCAGGTCCATGCTGGCGGCGCGGCCCTTGGGCTTGGCTTCCGGCTTGCCCAGCGCGTCGAACTGGGCGAAGAACTGCTCCGCCGTCTCCTCGCAGTTGAGCAGCACGATCACGCCGCGCTCGGACGCCTTGACCGCCGCCAGCGACGACGACAGGTTCCACGAGTGGGTGGTCGCCTCCGACTCCAGGATGTCGAGGATGGACACCGGCTGGTGCACGCGCACCAGGGTTTCCTTGGTCTTTTCGATGTCGCCGTGCACCAGCGCCAGGTGCGCCGAGCCGCTCGGCTTGTCGCGGAAGGCGATCATGCGGAAGTCGCCCTGCGCGGTCTTGAGCGGACGCTCGCCGATCTTCTCGACCAGCGATTCGTTGCGGCTGCGGTAGTGGATCAGGTCGGCGATGGTGCCGATCTTCAGGCCGTGTTCCTTGGCGAACTCCAGCAGGTCCGGCAGGCGCGCCATGGTGCCGTCGTCCTTCATGATCTCGCAGATCACGGAGGCCGGGGTCAGGCCGGCCATGGCGGTCAGGTCGCAGCCGGCTTCGGTATGGCCGGCGCGCATCAGCACGCCGCCAGGCTGGGCCTTCAGCGGGAAGATGTGGCCGGGCTGGACGATGTCCGACGGCTGGGTATTCTTGGCCACCGCCACCTGGATGGTCTTGGCGCGGTCGGCCGCCGAGATGCCGGTGGTCACGCCCTCGGCCGCCTCGATCGACACGGTAAAATTGGTGCCGAAGGCGGTGCCGTTACGGGCCGACATCATCGACAGGTTCAACTGGTCGCAGCGCTCTTCGGTCAGCGTCAGGCAGACCAGGCCGCGCGCGTGCTTGACCATGAAATTAATGGCTTCAGGCGTCACAAAGTCCGCCGCGAGCACCAGGTCGCCTTCGTTTTCCCGGTCTTCTTCGTCGACCAGGATCACCATGCGGCCAGCGCGCAATTCGGCGACGATTTCTTCGGTGCTGGAAATTGACATTTTTAATCCTTTGTAGCGGAGCTGGAACAGGGCGCTATTTTAAAGGATTTACGCCCGCCCCACCGCAAAAGGCCGCTTTTATCCGCCAAATGGCCGACTTTGACGGGCGTCTTCTGGACTATTTGCCAATATTTCAGCGATTGGGCCGCTTATTTGCCGGCGGCGCCCACCGACACCATGCGCTCGACGTAGCGGGCGATCAGATCGATCTCCAGGTTGACCTGCTTGCCCACTTCGAGGTGCTTGAGGGTGGTCATGGCGATGGTGTGCGGGATCAGGTTGATCGAGAACTGGCACACCAGGTCCTTGCCGGCGCCGATATCGGTCACGCGGTTGACCGTCAGCGAGACGCCGTTGACGACGATCGAGCCCTTGAAGGCCAGGAATTTGGCCAGCGCTTGCGGCGCTTCGATCACCAGCTCCCACGACTCGCCCACCGCCTCGAACTTGCGCACCACGCCCAGGCCATCGACGTGGCCGGTCACCAGGTGGCCGCCCAGGCGCTCGCTCAGCGTGACGGCTTTTTCAAGGTTCACCTCGGTCAGCGTGTCGAGGCCGACGGTGCAGTTCAGGCTTTCGCGCGAGACATCGACGCGGAAGTTGCTGGCATCCTTTTCCACCACGGTCATGCAGGCGCCATTGATGGCGATCGAATCGCCCAACGCGACGTCGGCCAGCGGCAGGCCGCCGGCGTTGATGTCCAGGCGCACGCCCGCGAACGAGCCGCCTTCGAGCGGCTTGACCGATTCAATTTTGCCGATAGCGGCGACAATTCCAGTAAACATGTGAGTGCAATCTTAATGATGAGTGAATCGTGCAAGGATACGCAAATCTTCGCCGATCTGCTTGACCTCGTGGTATTTCAGCTGCTGCCGCTGCGACAGCTCGGCCAGCGCCGGCAAGGCGAACATGCCTTGCGCATCGCCCAGCAGCATCGGCGCCAGGTAGACCAGCAGCTCGTCCACGCAAGCTTCGCGGATCAGTGAGCCGTTGAGCTTGCCGCCTGCTTCGACGTGCAGCTCGTTGATCTGGCGCCGGCCCAGTTCGCGCATCAGCTCGGGCAGGTCGACCTTGCCGCTGGCGTTGGGCAGCAGGATGATTTCCGCGCCCGTCGCCAGCAGCGCGGCCTCTTTCTCGGGATTGGCCACCGCCGCAGCGATCCAGGTGCCGCCGCCCTGCAGCACCTTGGCGGACGGATCGATGTCGAGCTTGCTGTCGACGACGATGCGGCGCGGCTGGCGTGGCGTTTCCACCGCGCGCACGTTGAGCTGCGGATCGTCGGCCTTGACGGTGCCGATGCCGGTCAGGATGGCGCAGGCGCGCGCGCGCCAGGCGTGGCCGTCGGCGCGTGCTTCCGGCCCGGTGATCCACTGGCTGACGCCGTTGTGCAGCGCCGTCATGCCGTCCAGGCTGGCGGCGGTCTTCATACGCACCCATGGCAGGCCACGCGTCATGCGCGAGAAGAACCCAATGTTCAGCTCGTATGCCTGTTCGGCCAGCAGGCCGACGCTGGTCTCGATGCCGGCGGCGGCCAGCTTGGCCATGCCCTGCCCGGCCACCAGCGGATTCGGGTCTTCCATCGCCGCCACCACGCGGCCCAGACCGGCGCGCACCAGCGCGTCCGAGCATGGCGGCGTGCGGCCGTGGTGGTTGCACGGTTCCAGCGTGACGTAGGCGGTGGCGCCGCGCACGTCGTGGCCGCGTGCCTGCGCATCCTTGAGCGCCTGGATTTCCGCGTGGTCGCTGCCGGCCTGCTGGGTGACGCCGGCGCCGATCACCTGCCCGTCGCGCACGATCACGCAGCCGATGTGCGGGTTCGGCGAGGTGGTGTACAGCCCTTTCGCGGCCCATTCCAGCGCCAGCGTCATGCCTTCGAGATCGTTGTTGATGTCCACGTTGTCCTTAATCCTTGGCGCTGGCGCAGCTGGCGTCGCCCGCCGCCGGGTCGCACACGCGTGCCCGGCCCAGCATATTGATCTTGATGTTGCGCACGTCGTCGCCCCGCGCCAGCGACAGCGTGCCCCAGCGCGCGGCCAGGCTGTTGCTCGCGTTGCAGGCGCGCCCAGCAGCATTATAAGCAAGATATTGGGGCGTTGCGGCCGACGAGAACGCCGCCGTGATGGCGATGCCCTCGGCGACCGGCCCGTGCCGGGTCAGCAGCAGCTCGCCGGGGTCGTGGCGGCGGTTGCCATTCTCATCGACGAACACCACCCAGCCTTCGCGCCAGGATGTGCCGGCCGGGTCCAGCGGCGCCATCAAGACATGCCCGCCGCGCGCGATGGCTTGCGAGCGCGTCAGGTTGATCGCGGCCAGCAGGTCGTTGACGGCCACCCGCAATTGCTGTTGCTTCAGCCCGGTATGAAAGCTCGGCACGGCGACGCCGAGCAAGGTCGTGATCAGCGCCATGACGATCAGCAGTTCGATCAGCGTGTGTCCGCGCGGGGGATGTGGGCGCATCGCGCTGTCCTCATGGCCAGCAGCGGGTGGACGGGCCGGTCGCCAGGCGCAAGCCGCTGCTGGTGAGCTTGAGCTGCCGGCAATCGTCGTCGCGAAAAGCGCTGTCGACCATCGCGGTGCCGGGCGTGGCGATCAGCTGCACGCATTGCGAGATCGGCTCGCCATCGCAAGCCTTGCCTTCGATTTCGTACGCGCTGGTGGGCGCGCCGTTGCTGCTCCACCACTTGAACTGGCGGGCTTCCGAATCCGTGGTGCTTGATGAAAAAGCGATGTAAGTGTTGGCCTGCGTGTAAAACCGCTCCTCCTGCTGCATCAGCTGGAGCATCGCGGCCTGCGCCTCGGAGCGGCGGGCACGGATCACGTGCTGTGTAAAACTCGGCATCGCCTGCGCGGCCAGCACGGCAAGAATGACCAGCACCACCAGCAGCTCGATCATGCTGAAGGCGCGCTCGTGAAGGGGCCTCATTTGATGGCCTCATGCAGCTCGCGCCAGTTGGCGACTTCGCGCCAGCTGAGCCGGCCGGACCGCAAGCGCACCTTGACCGCGCCCGCCACCGCAACCTCCCCTGCCGACACGTTGGCCACCCCGTAGTTCTTCGTCACCACGACCTGCCCGGTGGGATCGGGCGCGCTGCGTGTGGACGATTGCGGCACCAGCGCCAGCAACGTTGGGTAGGCCGGTTGCAGCAGGCCGACTATCGGCGCGGCCGGGTCGATGCTGGCGGTGCTGCGGCCCTCCGGCAGGCCGCTGAGCGCATTCAGCACGTAGGTTCGGCCGCGTGAAGCATCGCATTTGTCCGCGCCGGGCAACAGCGTGTTGAACACCACCGCGCCGCCCGCCAGCACGCCGCTGCCGATGCTGCGCTCGCCCGTGCGCGACGATCGCAGGAAATCGACATACCAGCCCTTGCTGTCCGGCGCGATCGCCGCGCCGCTGAGGTTGAACAGGTCTGCGGACGAGGCATCCAGCACACGCTCGGTCAACTGCCGCCGTCCGGCCACGACATCCATCGGCACGGACAAGCTGTCATGGATGCCATAGAACGACTGGGTAACGAAGCCGCCGGCCGACAAGTCGTTCCGGTCGAACAACATGCCGGTACCGAATAGCACCATGTAACCGCCGCCGGCGGCGTAGGCCAGCACGGGCCGCTGTGCAATCGGCTGGCGGCGGCCATCGGCATCGCGGGCGGCAAACAGCGCTTGCACCACGACGCCCGGCCAGCCGGCGAAATCGAAGCGCCACAGATTGCCTTGCAGGTCGCCGGCGTAGGCGTAGCTCAGCGCGCCGTCGCGGTCGAAGGTCAATGCCGGGGCGCTCAGGGCGTTCGCCATCGATGAATCGGAGATCGGCGTGGTCCATCGGTAGTAGTTCGCGTTGAGCTTCCATGGCGCATCGCGCGGCTTGTCGAGTGCCAGCAGGAATAAGGCGCCCTTGCCCGCTCGGCTGGAGTGGCCGTCGCTGGCGTAGTTGTTCAGGCCGCTCGCGGCGACGGCAAAATAGCGATAGCTGGCCGCCTCATCGCCGTGGCTGGTGAGCACTTTGGCGATCTGCGGCAGCGTGGTGAGATTGCCCATCATGGGGTCGTCGCGGTCGGTGAATTCCCACAGCGCGGCCGCTTCGTTCAGCGTTTCGGGATCGGTGACGTCCAGCGCGAACAGGCCTTGCGCGCCGCCGCCCATCGCGGAAACCAGCACCGTGCGCCAGCTCCCGCCGATGAGAACATCGCCGCTGCTTGCGGGACCGTCGACATAGGCATGGTGCACATAGCCGGGGCTCGGCAAGCGGTTCAATGCCGGCATCAATGCGTCGGGTAGATAAGCGTAGCGTTCGATGCCGCTGGCGGCGTCGAAGCCATGCAGCATGCCGTCGTTGGCGCCGAGGTAGATCATGGGGCGGCGGGCTTTGTTCCGTTCGCGAAAGGCCGTGTAGCCCGCGTCCAGCGCTGCGCCCGACGGCGGGCCGACCAACACAGGCGTGCTGTTGATCGAGTCGCCCAGCACGCTGCTGCGCCGGCGGAACAACGCGCCCTCGTCGCTGCGGTCGCCGCGCAGGTAGGCGACGCGCCGTTCGCCCAGTCCGTCGCTGGCTGCGTGCGGTGCCGGAGCCTGATCCAGCATCGCTTGCTGCGCGGCCGACAAGGCGGGCCAACTAAATGGAATCCCGCTCAGCCTGCCGTCGGCCTGGACGATGGCCGTGTAAAGATTGCGCGCGTCGGATGCCGGCAAGGGAGGCCGTCCCGGCGCACCGGTCAAGATTGCGCCGGCATCCCACAGCACGGCTCCCGGCACGGCCACGCCGGCCGGCGGCAAGCTGCTGCGCTCGAAGTGACCGCCGCTGTCGCCCGCGTCCAGCGTCGCGCTGAATAAGTCACCAACAAGCGCCGAGGCCGGCGGCGGGCCAGACGACGCCGCAACACCGACGCTCGCGGTCACCAATAACGACGCGCCAGCCATCCGCGCGCCCGCAGCGGGCGTGGCCGCGCGGCAGGCCGCAGTCAAGGGCTCGCTGCCGATATTGATCAGCGGGGGCGCGGCGCGCACGCCAGCGGCCAGCATCGGCAGCAGCATCAACAGCAAGGCGACCAGGACCCACGACCACATGCGTCCACGCCCAGGCATCGCTATTTGCATATCCCCTCCTCACTCCGGCTTGCTGTACACAGTTTGCAAGACCACTTCCGTCCCGGGCCGCGCCCCGAAGCCGATCACCGTCACGCGGTAGCAATAGCTGACAGCCGACGCATCCTCCCCGGGTTGATGGCAAGCCATGCGTTCGACCAGATAGCGCGGCTTCCTGAACGGCAGCGCGCCTTCCGCCGTCAGCATCTCCACCCCGGTGTGCTCGCCAAAGCCCGCCGTGCAGGCGCCGCCGTCCTCCGCCCCGGAAAGATCCACCCGCTGCCACGCAGGCGCCGCATCGCAGGCGCTGACCGCCGCCGTGCCGGATTGAATATCGCGCTCCGCATCTGCCAAGGCATCCTCCGCCGCTTGCAACGCCACTTCCCGATCACGCTCGCCGCGCGCCGCCTTCTCGCCCTGCAAGCTCATTTGCGCCGCCGACACGCCCAGCAACATCACCAGGATCAGCATCATCAGGCACATCAACACCGCCACGCCCCGCTGCCTTCGCCGCTCCATGACTAGCCGCTCCGGTTGCGCAACGCCACCGTCATGCCGACCACCCTGCGCGCCCGCGCACGCTGCGACGCCGGCAGGCTCCCCTCCACGATGCGCACACCCTCGTCGTCGCCATGCGCGTCGGAATACGCGGGCCCGAACAGGTCGTATTGCGCCGCCCCGGCATCGGCGCGCGTGTTGACCTCGCCATGCAGCAGCAAGGCCACCCGGACGCTGCACACGCGCTTCCAGAAAGTCTTGCGGCGGAAGTCGCGCAAGCGTTCGTCCGCCGTTGCGCCAGCCAGCGCCAACGCGGCGTCCATCGCATCGATGCCGCTGGCGTTGAGATAGGTATTGGGCACGCCGTCGGCCGGCACATCGGTGTCCAGCCCATACAGCACCTGGAAGGAATCGACGCCGCGCACGATGGCGTCCGCGCCCCAGCCGGAGGCGCCCCGGTACTTGCAGCGCAGCTCGGTCTCGCCGGTGCCATCGTCGGCGACGTAGAAGATGCTCCAGCCGCGCGCATCGGGCGCATCGGGCGCGGCCACGCCGAAGCCCGCGCAATTGAGATTGGAGCCGTCACCATTGCCGCCCACGCCACTGCCGGAGAAGCGCAACGCCAGCACATCGCTGCCGTGCGCCACCGCCGGCAACAGTCCCGAGATGTCCGCGCTGCCCCGGCTGATGCTGCGCGCATCCAGCCCGGCAACGGACGCCGGCGCGGCATCATCCAGTTCTATCGGCGCCGCCTTGCCGTCCCAGTTGACGTAGGCGCCCTGCCGTATCGAGCGCGCCAGGATGTCGAGCGCATGGCGGCCGCCGTCGTTCAGCCCGACGTACTCGTCGTGATTGCGGTAACTGCTGCCGGCCGACAGCAGCAACCCGCTGGCCAGCAAGGTCACGATCAAACCCAGCGTCACCGCGATGGCGAACTCAACGACAGTCCAGCCGCGGACAAGATGCGTACTCATCGCGTCGCTCCAACAACCAAGGCCAGCGCCGGCGCGAAATCGCCGCTCGCATCCTTGTGCGGCGTGCCATCAGGATTTTTTTCACGCCAGCCGATCTTGACCACCACCGGCGCACCTGCCCCGCCGCCGCACGCCCAGACCGTCTTGCCGCCACTGTCGCGACACACGCGCAACCGCCCCGCCGGCAGATACTGGCTCACCTGCATTTTTGCCTCGTACAGATCGAACATCGCCAACTGCGCGCTGTCGCACGCGCCGCCATAGCACAACGCCGACGGCGCCGGCGGATGAGGTTCCGCCAGCGCACCGTAATCAAGCAGCAAATAGGGATTGGCGCCATCGGCCAGATGCATCTGCGCGGCATTGGCGCGCATGCGTTCGGCCAGGCCGGCCGCGACGTAGCCCGCCTGCGACAACAACGCCGCCTGATGCCGCGCACGCAGCGCCGACAACTGCATCGCCACGCCGCCGACAATGCCAAACCCCAGCAACAGCACGGCGATGAGGATTTCCAGCAGCGTAAAGCCCGGCATATAAGTGCGTGTACGCATCGCACACCTCCGCAAGTCGACGAGGACAGTGCTAGAAGTTAGCAGTGACTGCTGCTGAGAGTATGAGGTGTATCAAAGGTGCGCCAGCCATGGACCGGCGCATAACGCGCGGGAAACTAAGCCTTGCGCGGCTTACGCTCCTGCCCGACTTCGGCAATGGCGTCCTGGAACTCGGCCAGGTCTTCGAAGTTTTTGTAGACCGATGCAAAACGGATGTACGCGATCTTGTCGAGACGCTTCAACTCCTGCATCACCAGCTCGCCGATGTAGCCGGTATCGACCTCGCGCTGTCCGCTGGTCAGCAGCTTTTCCTCGATCGACAATATCGCCGCATCGACGGCGGGGGCCGCCACGGGACGCTTGCGCAGGGCCAGCGTCAGGCTGCCGCGCAGCTTGGCCGACGAATACTCGGTACGGCTGCCGTTCTTCTTGACCACATACGGCATCACCAGCTCGATGCGCTCATACGTGGTAAATCGTTTATCACATTTTCCGCAGCGCCGGCGCCGGCGTATGGCGTCCCCTTCCTCGGATACACGCGTATCGAGAACCTGGGTATCTTCATGCTGGCAAAACGGACATTTCATATTGGCGCTATTCGATGACGCGACACCGGCACAGGCCGGCGTCGCGGTGCTACAGATTACTTGGCGTACACAGGGAACTTGTCAGCCAGAACCTTCACGGCCGCTTTCACGCGGTCGATGGTCGCGGCGTCGTGCGGGTTGTCCAGCACGTCGGCGATCAGGTTGCCGACTTGTTCCGCTTCCGCTTCCTTGAAACCACGGGTGGTGAAGGCAGGCGAGCCCAAGCGAATGCCCGAAGTCACGAATGGCTTCTGCGGATCGTTGGGGATGCCGTTCTTGTTGCAGGTCATGTGCGCCGCGCCCAGGATCGCTTCCGCTTCCTTGCCGGTCAGGTTCTTCGGACGCAGGTCCACCAGCATCACGTGCGACTCGGTGCCGCCGGAGACGATGCGCAGGCCGCGCTTGATCAGGGTCTTGGCCAGCACGTCGGCGTTGATGACGACTTGTTGCTGGTAAGCCTTGAACTCAGGCGTCAGCGCTTCCTTGAACGCCACGGCCTTGCCGGCGATCACGTGCATCAGCGGGCCGCCCTGGATGCCAGGGAAGATGGCCGAGTTGATGATCTTCTCGTGCTCGGCCTTCATCAGGATGATGCCGCCGCGCGGGCCGCGCAGCGATTTGTGCGTGGTCGAGGTGACGAAGTCGGCGTGCGGCACAGGATTCGGGTACAGGCCGGCGGCGATCAGGCCGGCGTAGTGCGCCATGTCGACCATGAAGTAAGCGCCAACAGCCTTGGCGACGGCGGCGAAGCGCTCGAAGTCGATCTTTTTCGAGAACGCCGAGGCGCCGGCGATGATCAGCTTAGGCTTGTGTTCCTTGGCCAGCGCTTCCATGGCGACGTAGTCGATGTCCTCTTCCGGGGTCAGGCCGTAGGAAACGACGTTGAACCACTTGCCGGACATGTTCAGCGGCATGCCGTGGGTCAGGTGGCCGCCTTCGGCCAGCGACATGCCCATGATGGTGTCGCCTGGTTTCAGCACGGCGAAGAACACGCCCTGGTTGGCTTGCGAGCCCGAGTTCGGCTGCACGTTGGCCGCTTCCGCGCCAAACAGCTGCTTGACGCGGTCGATCGCCAGTTGCTCGACGACGTCGACGTATTCGCAACCGCCGTAGTAGCGCTTGCCTGGGTAGCCTTCGGCGTATTTATTGGTCAGCTGGGAACCCTGCGCTTCCATGACGGCTGGCGAGGTGTAGTTTTCCGAAGCGATCAGTTCGATGTGATCATGCTGACGGGTGTTTTCTTTCTGGATGGCGCCGAACAATTCCGGGTCAACGTTGGCGAGGGTGTGATCTTTTGCGAACATGTAAAAACTCCAATCGAATTGAGTAACTTGTTACTGGCAGGTTGGATCGAATGAGGGAAGCCGATAGCGGATAGGCAGCCTCTTCGTGCAATTCCATCGATGGCTGCCCAGGCGAACGGCTGTTGAAATCTCACGTTTCCCGGTGGATGCCCACCTTTCGCCGACCGGCCGCCACGCACCAAAATGGTGATGACCGGAGCTTTTCGCCAGTTACGTGAGACGTAATGGAAGCCCGATTGTAATTTATGCGCCAGATTTGAGCAAGGAAATGATTGTTTAAAAGGCAATCCTATGCCGATTTTGATAGACGGGGGTAGTCATACTGCCATTTCGGCTACACTTGACCATCGTTTCCACTCTCGCATAAGGATAGAACATGATCGTCTTCATCACGGGCGCCACCGCCGGCTTCGGCGCCGCCATGGCCCGCACCTTCGTCCAGAACGGCCATAAAGTGCTGATCAGCGGCCGCCGCGCCGACCGCCTGCAGGCGCTGGCCGCCGAGCTGGGCGCCGCCGCCCGTCCCGTCGTGCTGGACGTCACCGACAAGGCCTCGATCAAGGGCGCGCTGGAGGGCCTGCCGGCCGAGTGGGCGCAGATCGACGTGTTGATCAACAACGCCGGCCTGGCGCTGGGCGTCACGCCGGCGCACGAATCGTCGCTGGAGGACTGGGATACGATGATCGCCACCAACTGCAGCGGCCTGGTCGCCATGACCCGCGCCATCCTGCCGGCGATGGTGGCGCGCGGCAGCGGCACGGTGATCAACCTGGGCTCGGTGGCCGGCGACACGCCCTACCCTGGCGGCAACGTGTACGGCGCCACCAAGGCCTTCGTCGAGCAGTTCACACTCAATCTGCGCGCCGACCTGGTGGGCACCGGCGTGCGCGCCACCAACCTGGCGCCCGGCCTGTGCGGCGGAACCGAGTTCTCCAACGTCCGCCTGAAGGGCAACGACGAAGCCGCGGCCAAGGTCTACGAAGGCACCGAGCCGCTGACGGCCGAGGACATCGCCAACACCGCCTATTGGATCGCCACCCTGCCGGCCCACATCAACATCAACCGCATCGAAATGATGCCGACCTGCCAGGGCTACGGCCCGCTGGCGATCAAGCGCAACCTGTAAACCGTTTGCACCGACGAATCGTTTCATCCCTGAAGCGATTCGTAAGCGGTTGTTACAAACCTTGGCAAGTTGCTGGGAAAACGCTTTACTATCGCAAATGCAATTTTTGGCGTCTTCTTGCAAAATCGGCAGAAATGACACGGTAGCAGCTTCAACGACAACAATAAAATCGCGTAGAATGTTGCTCAATCTTACCAGTAGTCAAAATAACATGCCTGCAGAGTTTATCTGGAACGTACGGGTCTATTACGAAGACACCGACGCCGGCGGTATCGTCTATTACGCAAACTACCTCAAATTCTTCGAGCGCGCCCGCACCGAGTGGTTGCGCGCCATCCACGTCGAACAGCACGCCTTGCTCCACGAACATGATGTCTTGTTCGTCGTCAAAAGCGTCAGCGCGGAGTATCATGCGCCTGCCAGGTTGGACGATGAACTAAAATTAACACTTAGCATCGAAAAGCTAGGCCGCGCCTCGATTCTGTTCGTGCAGCAAGCCTGGTGCGGCGAACAATTGCTCAACACCGCCCGCGTCAAGGTCGGCTGCGTGGGTTCCGACCTGTCGCCGCGCGCCGTGCCGGCGGCGGTTGCCGAAAAAATGCGTAGTACCATCAAAACAGACTGAACCTATACATGAACGTCACCCAAGACCTCTCCTTCCTGTCCCTCATCACCAACGCGCACGTGATCGTGCAAGTGATCATGGCGCTGCTGTTCGGCATCTCGCTGACCAGCTGGACCTACATCTTCAGCAAGATGTTCGCGGTGCGCTCGGCGCGCCGCCTGACCATCGAATTCGAGAAGACCTTCTGGGCCGGCGGCAACCTGCACGCGCTGCACCAGAACGCCGGCAAGGACCGCGCCAACAGCGGCCCGCTGGCGCGCATCTTCGAAGCCGGCATGGGTGAGTTCATCAAGAGCAAGGCCGCCTACACCGCCGCCCGCGAAAGCATGGACGCCGGCGCGGTGCTCGACGGCGCCCGCCGCGCCATGCGCGCCGCCTTCCAGCGCGAGATGGACGTGCTCGAATCGCACCTGGCCTTCCTGGCCTCGGTCGGCTCGGTGTCGCCGTACATCGGCCTGCTCGGCACCGTGTGGGGCATCATGAACGCCTTCCGCGGCCTTGCCAACGTGCAGCAGGCCACGCTGGCGGCGGTCGCCCCCGGCATCGCCGAAGCGCTGATCGCCACCGCCATCGGCCTGTTCGCGGCGATCCCGGCCGTGGTCGCGTACAACCGTTTTTCGCACGACATCGACCGTTTGGCGATCCGCTTCGAGAGTTTTGTCGAAGAGTTCTCCAACATCCTGCAACGTCAGTCGCGTTAAGAAGGCAGGGCAATCATGGCTTCCTCTTTCTCCAGCAGCATGCGCGGCGGCCGCGGCCGCAAGTTCAAGTCCGAGATCAACGTCGTGCCCTACATCGACGTGATGCTGGTGTTGCTGATTATTTTCATGGTCATGCCGTCGGCCAATGACCCGAGCGTGGTCGACCTGCCGAGCGCCGAGCGCTCCACCAAGCCGCCCAGCGATTACGTGCAGGTGGTCATCAAGCCGAACGGCGCGCTGTCGATCGGCGTCAAGGGCAAGGGTGAGGAGGCGCCGGAAACCGCGCCCAACCGCGACGCGCTGGTCAAGAAGCTGCGCGCCATCCACAGCGACCATCCCGACTATCCGGTGCTGATCGCCGGCGACAAGGAAAGCAAGTACGACGACGTGATCCAGCTGATCTCGGAAGCGAAGAAGATGGGCATCAACCGGGTCGGTTTGTCGACCAAGTAAATCACAGTGCATACGATGAAACCCGCAACGGCAGGCGGCCCCTACAAAGTGCCGCGACAAAACGAAGGCTGGCGCTCGATGGCGCTGGCCGCGGCCATGCACGCCGTGCTGCTGCTGTTCCTGTGGGTGGGCGTGAGCTGGCAGAACAACGAGCCGACCACCGTGCAGGCCGAGATCTGGGACATGAAGGTGCAGGAAGCGGCGCCGACGCCGCCGCAGGTCAAGCCCGAGCCTGAACCCGAACCGGAACCGACGCCGGTGGTCAAGGCCGCCCCGCCGAAACCGGTGGAGGCGCCGCCGACGCCGAAGGAACCTGATATCGCCCTGGAACGCCTGAAGCTGAAGAAGAAACTCGAACAGGAAAAACTCGAGGCGGCCAAGGAAGCCAAGCTGAAGAAGGAAGCCGAAGAGAAGCAGGCCAAGGCGGAAGCCAAGAAGCTGGCCGACAAGAAGGAAGCCGAGCAAAAGCTGAAGGACGAGAAGGAACAGGCCGAGAAGGACAAGAAGAAAGCCGCGCTGGCCGAGAAGGCCGCCAAGGAAAAAACCGAGAAGGCCGACAAGGCCGCGCGCGACAAGGCCTTCGCCGCCGAGATGAGCCGCATCACCGGCAACGCCGCCAAGGGCAGCACCGGCACCGCCGCCACTTCGACCGGCGGGCGCGTCGACGGCGGCTATCGCGCGGCGGTCATCAGCAAGATCAAAGGCAACCTGGTGTACGGCGCGATCGACGATACATTGAGCGCCACCTATTCGATAACCCAATTGCCCACCGGTGAAATCATTGGCATTCGCAAGGTGAAGAGCAGCGGCTCCGCCGCCTACGACAATGCAATTGAAAATGCGATCGCCAAATCGTCACCACTACCCAAGAAAAAAGATGGTACGGTAGAGCGCGAAATTACCGCCGATTTCAATATGAAGGATATGCACTGATGCACACCATGAAAAAACTGAACCAAGCGATCCTTACCGCCGCGCTGGCACTGGCCGCCAGCGGCGTCCACGCCCAGATGCGGATCGAAATTTCCGGCGTCGGCAGCAACCAGATTCCGGTCGCCGTGGCCGGCTTCGCGGACGAGAACATCGCGCCGCAACAGATCTCCGCCATCATCAAGGCCGACCTGGAGCGCAGCGGCGCCTTCAAGCTGATCGACGCCGGCGTGATCACCAGCATGAACAACATCGACTACGGCACCTGGAAGGCCAAGGGCGCCGACGCGCTGGTGGTCGGCACCGTCGCCAAATCGGCGGCCGGCGACTATGAAGTGCGCTACAAGCTGTTCGACACCGTCAAGCAAAGCGAGCTGTCGCAACTGAACGTGGCGCGCGCGCCGCAGTTCACCCGCCTGACCGCGCACAACATCGCCGACGACGTGTTCCTGAAACTGACCGGCATCCGCGGCGCCTTCTCCACCCGCATCGCCTACGTCAAGGAGTACGACAAGCGCCACTACGAACTGCTGGTGGCCGACGCCGACGGCGAAGGCGAACAGATGGCGCTGCGCTCGAACGAGCCGATCATCTCGCCGTCCTGGTCGCCGGACGGCACCAAGGTCGCCTACGTCTCGTTCGAACAGAAGAAGCCGGTGGTCTACGTGCAGAACCTGGTCAACCGCGCGCGCACCGTGGTCGCCAACGAAAAAGGCAGCAACTCGTCGCCGGTGTGGGCGCAGAGCGGCAACAAGCTGGCCGTGTCGCTGTCCAAGGACGGCCACACGCAGATCTACACGGTCAACGCCGACGGCGGCAACCTCAAGCGCGTCTCCAACAGCGCCGGCATCGATTCCGAGGCCAACTTCGCGCCCGACGGCAGCATCTACTTCATGAGCGACCGCAGCGGCGGCCCGCAGATCTACCGCATGAACGCCGACGGCGGCGAGGCCAAGCGCGTCACCTTCACCGGCAACTACAACATCAGCCCGCGCGTGTCGGCCGACGGCAAGACCCTGGCCTACATCTCCCGCCGCGACGGCAACTACCAGCTGTACGTGATGGACCTGGCCAGCGGCCAGGAACAGCGCCTGTCCGACAGCACCGACGACCAGTATCCAAGCTTTGCCCCCAACGGCAAATACATCATGTACGCCACTCAAGCCGGCGGCCGCAAATCGCTGGCTGTGGTCTCGGTGGATGGACGTGTAAAGCAACGCCTGACCACACAGGCGGGCAACATCAAGGAGCCCACCTGGGGTCCATTCATGCAGTAACTTTTACCTTTCATCTCTAGGAGAATCAAATGCGTAAACTCAGCAGCCTCGCTTTCATCGTCACCACCGCCGCCATCCTGTCCGCCTGCTCGTCGACCCCGGTCAAGATCGCCGAGCCGGCCAAGGTGGAAGAGCGTCAAGTCGACACCAAACCGCAGCCGCAGGCTGATACCCGCACCGTCGCCCCGGTCGAAACCAAATCGCTGGATCCGCTGGACGATCCAAAAGGCGTGCTGGCCAACCGCAGCGTGTACTTCGACTTCGACAGCTACGTCGTGCGCGACGACGGCAAGCCAGTGGTGGAAAACCACTCGGCCTACCTGGCCAAGAACAAGGCCCGCTCGATCCTGATCCAAGGTAACACCGACGAACGCGGCGGCGCCGAGTACAACCTGGCCCTGGGCCAGAAGCGCGCCGAAGCCGTGCGCAAGGCCATGACCACGCTGGGCGTGTCGGAATCGCAGATCGAAGCCGTTTCGCTGGGCAAGGAGAAACCTAAAGCCTCCGGCTCGAACGAAGAAGCATGGGCGCAAAACCGTCGTGCAGACATCGTCTACAAGTAATCGAAAGCACTACCCTTTTGCCGGGTGACAGGCATAATACGGGGCGGCACGCGGAAAACACCGCGTCCCGCCCCGTTTCCTATTAGATTTGTGTGAAAGCGTCCGACATGAAGAAACTCTCCAAATCCGGCCTGAGCGCCGTCCTGCTGGCCGCACTGACCTGGCTGCCGCTGCAAGCCCATGCCGGGCTGTTCGACGACGACGAAGCCCGCAAGGCCCTGCTCGACCTGCGCGCCAAGGTCGAAGCCATGCGCGCCGAGCTGAACGCCCGCATCGACACCAAGTCCGACAAGTCCAGCACGCTGGACCTGGTCTCGCAAAACGAAATGACGCTGCAGGAAGTGGCCAAGCTGCGCGGCCAGATCGAAGTGCTGAGCAACGAGCTGGCCAACGCGCAAAAGCGCCAGAAAGATTTCTATGTCGACCTCGACGCCCGCCTGCGCAAGCTGGAGCCGCGCGAAGTGACCATCGACGGCAAGACCGCGCAAGTGGACCCGAGCGAACAGCGCACCTATGAGGCCGCCTGGCAGACCTTCAAGTCCGGCGACTACAAGGCGGCGGGCACCGCGTTCACCGAATTCGTGCAGCGCTATCCTGGCTCCAGCTACGCGCCGGCCGCGCAGTACTACCTGGGCAGCTCCTACTTCGCGCAGCGCGACTGCAAGAGCGCCATCGCGGCCCAGCAGCAGGTACTGAAGAACTACGCCGACAGCCCGAAGGCGCCGGAAGCCATGCTCATCATCGCCAGCTGCCAGACCGAGCTGAAAGACAAGGCTGCCAAGAAAACGCTGCAGGACCTGATCAAGACCTATCCTGACTCGTCGGCAGCGGCGACGGCCAAGGAACGCCTCGGCGGCAAATAATTACTTGGGGGTATTTGACAGCCGGACTCATTACCCCCTATAATCTCGCTTCTTCGGGGGTCGTTAGCTCAGCTGGTAGAGCAGCGGACTTTTAATCCGTTGGTCGCAGGTTCGAATCCCGCACGGCCTACCATTCGAAGAAAACCAAGGTATCGCACCTTTGGGTCGTTAGCTCAGCTGGTAGAGCAGCGGACTTTTAATCCGTTGGTCGCAGGTTCGAATCCCGCACGGCCTACCACGAATACAGTAGTAGTTAAATCAAGGAGTTACGAGTGATCGTAGCTCCTTTTTTTACGTCCGTTTCGGCCCCGGCTTTCGGGGCTTGCGACAGATTTGTGCCGCGCAGGAGTTCGCCCACCACCGGTCCTTACCGGGTCCGCATCGCCATCAAATATGGCGTGCATCAAGGAATGCCGAGCCACTCCTTGAGCACGACGCCCATGCGCGTCTGCCAGCCATCGCCGGTGGCCTTCAACCAGTAACATCGCCACATCAAACCGGATCGTCCTGTTTTGCCCGGACCTCGCCCCTGGTGCGCAGCCAAACGATTCCGGCACAATTCGCTTGCGTGAAACAGTCGTTACATGTAACATCCGTTTCATGAGCAGACGAGATGAACTTCGCGACAAAGCGCTTGATTATTTTCTGGACCATGGTCTGGCTGAATTATCGCTGCGGCCACTGGCCGAACAAATCGGAACCAGTGCCCGTTTATTGATCTATCACTTCGAGTCCAAGGAAAGACTGATTACGGTCGTGATGGATCAAGTGCGCTCCCGCATGCAGCAATCGTTGATGGAGATGATGCTGGCAGCCCGAGGCGAAGCGGGCATGGAGTCGTTTTGGTGCTGGGTGACCGCCAAGGACAATATTCGCTATGTCCGCTTGCTGTTTGAAGTCCAGGTACTGGCACTGCAAAACCCGGCAAGCTATGGCCAATTCCTATCCGATACCAGCTCCAGCTGGCTGGGAGTGCTGGAACACTGCATCCCTGAGTCAGCCGATCGCCGCACCATCGCAACTTTATGCGGTGCCGTGATCGACGGACTGGTGCTGGACTATATGAGCACTGGCGACTTCGATCGCACTACCGCCGCATTGAAATTTTTCGTTTCGCTGTTAAGTCGATACAGCGAATAATTCAGTCACACATCGTAAGAAAGTAGCCTGATATGAACAGTCTCGATGACGCCTCAACAACTGTGATGAACAAAACAGAAAATCCAAAAAACTTATTGGCCTCGCCCAGACATACATTGACTCTATTTGGCATTCTGGCGATGTTGATGGCGGCCGGCGTGCTGAACTCTTCAAAAAAAAATTCTGCTAGCCATGTGCCGGATGCGACGCAAATGATCATGAACGACCTGATCATGATCGGCCTGCTGTGGTTATGGGTAGTTTTTATTTACAGAGGCATGAAGGAGCGTAGCCGTTCAATCTTGGAGTTTTTCGAATTAAAGTCATTCACGCCGACCAAACTCCTCAGTGACTTTGCCTATGCTGCACTTGCCTTCGCACTGATCTATGCGTGTTCAATCGGGGTGCATCATTTCTTGCCGGACCACACTTCGCAATCGAACAATCCGCTTCTTTCTTCCCAACCGGACGGGTTATTGGGAGTAGCTGTCTGGTTATGCATATCAATCAGTGCCGGCATCAGTGAAGAGATCGTGTTTCGAGGTTATCTTCAACGCCAACTCGCTTCGATGACTGGACGGGTCGGCATCGCTATCTTGGCTCAGGGTGTCGCATTCGGAATCGGACACGCATATGAAGGACTTAATTCAGTCTTGGCAATCATGCTGCATGGCCTGTTCCTGGGCATTCTCGCCCATTGGCGCGGCAATATTCGTGCGGGAATTATTGAGCATGCGGCGTGGGATATTCTCGCCGGATTCGGATTGCTTAGTGCGAATTGGTAAAATACGGTCATGGCATGAGCTGTGACGGATTTGTGACGAGCTTATTGAGCATCGGCGTTTGATGCCCTTGGCCACATTTGAGAACGACACGCGGCAAGCCTTGTAAGCGACTGATTTTTAGGGGCGGAAGCGTCGCGGCCGGTGCTCTCACGGGATTGGCGTGCAGACCTGGCACGCCGGTATGTGTGAGAATAGCTGCGTTTGTCGGAGGTGCTCTCGCGGCCTTCGGCGTTGGTTTTATATGGTAGAGCAATCTCGTGAGATTACTTTCGACATCGGAATTCGCGACAAGGCTGGCGACGCCTTACACGGATGCGGCGTTGGCAACTTCCGAGCTACTGCTGGACGCCAAGCCCACCGGGCTGATCGTGACGGGAGCCGTGCTGGAAGCGGCTGTGGAATGGCGTGGCTATCGCATTGCCTTCCTCACCGACCGAAAACTCGAATTCTTCAGGCACTTCCGAATTGAAGGCAAGCCACAGCCGGAAAGCGCGAGCGGGATTTCAGCGCAGTCCGAGACGACAGCGCGGACGCAGGCTTTAACCCCACTACCACGCCGGGACAGCTTCTCATGTATAACAACCTGACTTCCGTGACGAAGCGAGCTAGAACGCAAACATCTAACGAGGTGCCGCACACCGGTGCCTTGGCCATTCGATCCTGCCTGTGGCTCAGGCACCAAATCCTGAAAGCCACGGTGCTGTTTGCGCTTCCGCTGGCGCTGGCCAATGCCAGCACGTGCTACGGCACGCCGGCGAACGGCCGGCTGCAAGACGGCGTGCAGCTTCCTGCTCAGGGAAAGAACTTTGTTCCCTACAGTAGTGTCGGCGTCGCGCTGGGCCGGACCTATGTGCATCAGAGCATCCGCGATATCGTGGTCGCCGCATACGACGCCGTGTACCTGGCCGCGCCAGACAAGCGCTTCATGTACGGCGAAACAGGGCTGGCCAACGGCGGGCAAATCAAGCCGCATCACACTCATCAGGCTGGGCTATCGGTCGATTTCATGGTCCCGGTCCTCGACAGCAAGAACCAGCCGACGCTGCTGCCGTCGAATGCGCTGAACAAGTTTGGCTATGGTCTTGAATTTGACGCGAATGGCGTGCTGGGTGACCTGCATATCGACTTTGATGCCATCGCGGAGCATCTGCACCAGTTGGCCGACGCGGCAGAAAAACGCCATGTGAAAATCGAACGGGTGATCTTCCAAAAAGAACTCGCGGCGCGGCTGTTCCAGACATCGCGCGGACGCGATCTGCGCACCACCCTGCCCTTCATGAAAACCACGCCGTGGGTCAGGCACGATGAACACTATCATGTGGACTTCTCGCTGCCGTGCCGTCCACTTGGCGCCTACCGCGGGCCATAGGGCAAACTCGTGAGGTTACTTTCCCCCCCTCGGGTTTGAGACATCACAATCCACTGCGCTCCGGTAGCTCCGACAATCAATTTTCCCCTTTGTCAGGAGCCTATAATGAACTTCATTTATCCCAAAGCCGCATCGCTGGAAGGCGCGACCAAGGTAGGAACAAAAGACTGCGTCGCCTTGGTTCAACACTACGCCCACGCTCCAAATCATCTGGCATGGCGACCGGGAGAAAAGGTCTTGGACAATAAGAGCATTCGACCTGGGGCCGCTATAGCGACTTTTGAAAATGGCCGCTATCCTGGTCGCCCCAAAGGTAATCATGCTGCGCTCTACTTGCGCCCAGGCCCACCAGGAGATGGCTTTTGGGTGATCGATCAATGGAAAGACGACACAACAAAGAAAACAATTTCCGCTCGCTATATTCCTTCCCTTCATCAGCCTCAAAGCAAGAACGGCACCTGGTATAGAGCAAGCGACAATGCGGATGCTTTTTACGTTATCGAAACGAGGTAGACGAAGCAATGCGAATATCCAGCTACAAACTACTGCTCGCAACTATTCCCGTGCTTGCAGCGACGCCGGCCCTCGCGGCAGAGCACAACATTGAGTGTCCTGCTCAACTCCCCCAGGATGCGCTTCAAGTCGTCCATCCGCCAAGCGGCTGGACGGCGTTTGTGCCTACCGCATTACGGCTATCCTCGGTGGCGATGATGAACGGCCCACCTTCCAAAATGGCGATACTCAAGCCAGACGAAATCAAACAGCAAAAGAATAAGAAACAGGTCAGCTGGCAAGACCTGAACGACGGACCGGCGCCAGGCGGAAAATGGATAGCCTGTAACTACGGCGCCGGAAATAACGACGTCATCCTGTCCAGAAAAATCGATGACAAGACCAGCCAATGCACCGTGACCTATACTGGCACTCAGCCAGGCGAGCGCGACATCGCCATCGTTTGCAGTTGGTGATTCGGCGAGCCGTATAGCGGTCCAGCCACCTGCTCACCGTTTGCAGAAACATACAAAATCTTGTATAACCATATTATGGCGAATGCGACGAAATTTGCTTCCAAGCCTGTGGAGTTTCGTGGCAGTTCCCTGGATGATTTACGCGCCTTCCCGACCTTAGCCCGGCGTGAAGCAGGCCACCAGATTGACCTCGTGCAGAACGGGAAGGAGCCGGATGACTGGAAGCCGATGGCAACCGCTATCGGACCGGGTGCCAAGGAAATACGCATTCGAGATGAAACTGGGGCATTCAGGGTGATTTATGTAGCAAAGTTCGACGATGCCATCTATGTGCTGCACTGTTTTCAGAAGAAAACCGAGCAAACCAGTAAGCCCGATATTGATCTGGCCGGGAAACGCTACCGTGATTTGAAGAGGGAGTTGGGAAAATGACCGCCAATCGTTTTACAAGCGTCTGGGACGCAATTGAAGATGCGCCCGAAGAAGCCGAGAACATGAAGGTCCGTTCTCAGCTGATGATGCAGCTGAAAAGCTACATCACCAAATCCGGATTGAGCCAAAGCGAGGCTGCCAGGATCTTTGGCATCACTCAGCCTCGCGTGTCCGATCTAATGCGCGGCAAGATCAATCTGTTCGGAATCGATGCGCTGGTGAATATGGCCGCTAAAGCAGGCCTGCACGTCGAAATCCGGCTACGGGAAACAGCGTAGCCGCCTGACCTGCTACCACCCGTTTGTCACATGCGGTGCCATGCGATCCAGCTCAGCCACCGCGTCATCAGGCAGCACAAACAAACCAGCCGCGATATTCTCGCGCAAATGCGCCAGCGACGACGTCCCCGGAATCAACAGGATATTCGGCGAGCGGCGCAGCAGCCACGCCAGCGCCACCTGATTGGGCTGCGCCTGCAAGCGCGCGGCGACGGCCGACAGCGTCGCCGACTGCAACGGCGAAAATCCACCCAGCGGAAAGAACGGCACGTAGGCGATGCCATCCTTCGCCAGCGCATCGATCATCGCGTCGTCCTGACGATGCACCAGGTTGTAGTGATTCTGCACGCAGACGATCTCGCACATCCCCCGCCCCTGCGCCACCTGCGCCGCCGTGACGTTGCTCAATCCGATCTCGCGCACCAAGCCCTGGCGCCGCAGCTCGGCCAGCGTGCTCAGCGGCTCCTCGATCGAGCCCTCGGCCGGCTGCATAGGATCGATCATCACGCGCAGGTTCACCACGTCCAGCACATCCAGCCCCAGGTTGCGCAAGTTGTCGTGTACCGCCTGCCTCAATTCACCAGCCGAGCTGGCCGGCAGCCAGGAGGCATCCGCGCCGCGCCGCGCGCCGATCTTGGTGGTGATGACCAGGTCGTCGCGATAAGGATGGAGCGCTTCGCGTATCAACTGATTGGTGACGTGGGGGCCGTAGAAGTCGCTGGTGTCGATATGATTTATACCGTTTTCGACAGCCGCCCGCAGCACGGCCAACGCGCCGGCGCGGTCGGCCGGCGGGCCGAAGACGTGCGGCCCGGCGAGCTGCATGGCGCCATAGCCCACCCGCTTGACCGTGCGGCTGCCGAGTTTGAAAGTGGTGAAAGACTGGTGCATTTGAGTTCCTCCTGTTTGAACAGAGGCCAGTGTAGACGCGCAGCCGGCGTTCGATAAGTAGGTATAATCAGGACAACCCGTACGAAATTCCGCACAATGAAAATCGACCTCGCCGACCTCACCGCCTTTCTCGCCGTCGCCAATGCAAAGGGCTTCCGCGAAGGCGCCCGCGCCAGCGGGCTCAGCGCATCGGGACTGAGCGAGGCGGTGCGCCGGCTGGAAGCGCAAGTGGGCGTGCGGCTGCTCCACCGCACCACCCGCAGCGTCGCCACCACCGAGGCGGGCGAACGCTTGCGGACCCGCCTCGGCGCCGCGCTGACGGAGGTGGAAGCCGCGCTCGATGCCGTCAACGATTACCGTGGCCGCCCTTCAGGCACGCTCAAGCTCAACGTCCCCATCAGCGGGGCGCGCCTGATCCTGCCGGCCATCGTCTCGCGCTTCCTGGCCGCCTATCCCGAGATCCGGCTCGACATCACCGCCGACGACAATTTCGTCAACGTACTGGAGGCCGGCTGCGACGCCGGCATCCGCTACGACGAGCGCCTGGAACAGGACATGATCGCAGTGCCCATCGGCCCACGCATCCAGCGCTTTGCCGCGGCCGCCGCGCCCTCCTACCTCGACCGGCGCGGACGCCCCGGCCACCCGCGCGACCTGCTGCAGCACGACTGCCTGCGCCTGCGCTTCGCCGGACGGGCCATGCCGCCATGGGAATTCGCCCGCGACGGCGAGACCGTGCAGATCGACGCCGAAGGCCCTCTGCATGTGCAAGGCGGCGCGATCGCCGACCTGTTGGTGGAGGCGGCCGTCGGCGGTAGCGGCATCGTGTATCTGTTCGAGGACTGGCTGCGCCCCCACCTCGACAGCGGCGCGCTGGTGCCGGTGCTGGAACCGTGGTGGCTGGCGTTCTCCGGGCCCTTCCTTTACTACCCGGGGCGCCGGCTGGTCCCGGAACCACTTCGCGCCTTCATCGACTTCATCCGGGAAGCGGATCAGGGGCGGCAATAAGCGCGCAAAAAAAAACGCCAGCAGGAAGCTGGCGTTTGATTTGGCGCGCTGCGCTTATTTGGCGCGGCGGCGGCGTGCGATGAAGCCGATCAGGCCCAGGCCGGCCAGCAGCATGCCGTAGGTTTCCGGCTCGGGGACGGGAGTGGTGGCGTAGCTCCGTTGGCCGGTGTAGAAACCGACGTTCGAGAAGCCGGGAATGCTGTTCGAGTTCCCTGCGTTGTTGAGCCAGTTGATGGCCCAGCTGCCGGTCAGCTTCTGGCCGGCCAGGATGGCCTGGTCGTTAAACAGGAAGCTGCCGACGTTATTGCCGGCGTGGAAGGACAAGGCCAGGTCCAGCGTGGTGTTCTTGGTCGCACTGGTGTTGGTGATCGTCCAGGTACCGCTGGTGTGGCTGGCCGCCTCCGTGAAGGAGAAGGTCAGGCCGTCGGTCGGTGCAATGTCAGTGAATACCAGCTTGCCGGTCTTATCGTTGAATTCGACCGTCTCGGCCAGGCTCCAGCCCTTGGCAGAGGTACCGGAAGCGTTCACGAAGGCGCTGTCGAAACCCTGGGTCGACTGGATGGGGTTGATGTTGCGGCCCTGGACCAGGACATATTTATCCGCATTGTCCCCGGCCAGCTTGACGTCCTTCGCGCTGGACGTGCCAGGCCCCGGATTGCCAGCCTGCGCGACAGCGGCGACGAGGGTGGTGCTCAATAAGGCAATTTTAAAAATGGTTTTCATTGTATGTTCTGATAAGGTTGATAAGAAATTTCTATTTTGAAATTTAAATTTCCTAAATGCATGGCCGAAAGATATCATCCTCGCCAAATAAGTACAAGAAATATATTTGCAATTTCCACAAGGAAATAAATCAACCCGGGCGCCCTGCCAAGGAATTCCGCCGCCTGATGCGCTTTGACAACAGTCAATTGTTAAAGGGCAAAGCGCCGTGTATTGTGGAGCATCTGCTGTTGCTCGACTTTCAATATGAAACAGTTCCCCTCCCCGCGCGCTGCGCGCATGTGCATGGCAGACTTCCGGTCCGCCGGGCTGATCGCCTTGGCTTTGTCGTCCTGGCACCCCTGGTCGCTGGCTGCGGCCCAGCCGGAGGATGAGGACCTGGCCCTGTACGGCATGGACCGCTCCGCCATCAGCCTGGCGACCGGCTCGGTCCAGACGCTGCGCCGCGCGCCGGCGGTCGCCTCGGTGGTGACGGCCGAGGATATCGCCGCCATGGGGGCGACCGACCTGGACCATGTGCTGGAAGCGGTGGCCGGCATCCATGTCACGCGCGTGGCGACCATGTATGCGCCCAACTACATCATTCGCGGCATCGGCGCGGGCGGCGTCACCAATCCCCAGGTGCTGGTCCTGCTCAACGGCTTGCGCATGAACACCGACTACAACGGCGACAAGGGCAATATGTGGGCCAGCATGCCGCTGACGAATGTGGCGCGCATCGAGATCATCCGCGGCCCCGGCTCGGCGCTGTATGGCGCCGACGCCTTCGCCGGCGTCATCAACATCATCACCAAGACGGCGGAGCAAATGCCGGGCCTGCGCGTGGGCGCGCGGGCCGGCTCGTTCAACGCGCGCGACGCCTGGCTGGAATACGGCCGCAAGCAAGAGCAGCTGTCCGTCGCGGCCTACCTGCAAGTGGGCCGCACCGACGGCGCCGACACGCTGATCGAGGCCGACGCGCAGACCCTCAACGACCGCCGCTTCGGCACCCACGTGAGCAAAGCGCCGGGCCCGATGAACACCGGCTACAACGCCTACGACGGCAGCCTCGACCTGTCCTGGCAGCGCTGGCGCTGGCGCACCAACCTGAAGTGGCGCGATCATGTCGGCACCGGCCTGGGCGTCAATTCCGCCCTCGATCCCGACCACCGCGCGCGCAGCGGCTACGCGGCCAGCGAGCTGTCGTGGACCGCGCCCGACTTCGCCAACGACTGGAGCGTGGGCGCATCGCTGAGCTATATGTTTTTCACCGAGCAGTCGCCGGACGGCCTGGGGCTGTTTCCGGCGGGCGCGCGCATCGGCCCCAACCTTTTCCCGAACGGCATGATCGGCGGCCCCAGCCGCTGGGAGCGCAATCTGCGCGGCTCGGCCTTCGCCACCTACAGCGGCGTGAGCGGACACGCGCTGCGCCTGGGCGCGGGCCACGACGACCTCTACCTGTACGGGGTCGAGACCATGAAGAACTTCCTGATCAGCCCGGCCGGCATCCCGATCCCGACCGGCGCCGTGATCGACTACGGCCCGATCCAGCCGCACATCCGGCCCCAGCGCCGCAAGATCAACTATGTCTACGCGCAGGACGAGTGGCAGTTCGCGCGCGACTGGGCGCTGACGGCCGGCGTGCGGCACGACGACTATTCCGACTTCGGCGGCACCACCAACCCGCGCCTGGCGCTGGTCTGGGACGCCGACCTCGACATCACGGTCAAGCTGCTGCACGGCCGCGCCTTCCGCTCGCCCAGCTTCAACGAACAGACCGGCATCAACCCGGTCAACATGGGCAACCCGCAAGTGCGGCCGGAGACCATCCGCACCACGGAGGCCGCGCTGGCCTGGCAGGCGCGCGCCGACCTGAACATCAATCTCAGCCTGTTCCGTTACACGCTGAAGGACCTGATCCGTTCGGTGCCGAACCCGGCACCCGCACCGGGCGCCACCTACCAGAACAGCGGCGGCATGGATGGCAACGGCGGCGAAATCGAGCTGGCATGGGACCTGAGCCCGTCCCTGCGCTGGCAGGCCAACTACGCGCGCCAGAACGCGCACGACACGATCACCCACAGCGATCCGGGCTACGCGCCGCGCCATCAAGCCAACGCCCGCCTGGACTGGACGCCCGGCCCCGGCTGGCAGTTCAGTCCGCAACTGAACTGGGTCGCGAGCCGGCGCCGCGCAACCGGCGACGCGCGCGCCCCGGTCGCCGACTACCGGACAGTGGACGCCGCCCTCACCCGGCAGTTGCCGCATGGCTGGACCGTGACGGCCACCGTGCGCAACCTGTTCGACGCCGACGCGCGCGAGCCGAGCCTGGCGCCAGGACTGGCGCTGCCGTTCGATATCCCGGTATCGCCGCGCACCCTGGCGCTGCAGTTCAGCGTCAAGCTCTGACCGGCGCCGGCGGCCTGCTTACGGCACCGCCGACCGGCAATAGTGTTTCGCACGACCAGCCGGCCGCGCCCAACCGGAAACGCGGGACGGCACCGTGGCGGTCACGACAGCACCGAGGGCGACGACAGGCCGGGGCGCGGGGGGCGTGGTGCGGCGGCGAGGCGGACGGCGCGCCCCAACGGCGTCTCCACCCAGCGGAAAAATACGGCGCCGGCAAGCAGGCTGGCGCCCCACGCGAGCAGCATGCCCGCGCCCTGCCACAGCGGCCCTTCCGGCACAAAGCGGCTGAACGCCGCGTTGACCAGCAGGCAGACAGGGAAATGAATCAGGAACACCGAGTACGATATCCGCCCCAGGCCATTGACGGCAGCCCAGGCGCGTCCGGTCGACACCGTCCTCGCCCGGCCGAACAGGTACAACAGGCAGGCGACCACCAGCGCCAGCGCGACGCGGCTGCGGAAATCCAGGAACAGCGCCGCCGTCGCCGGCACCACGGCCATCGCCAGCAGCAAGGCCACGGCGCCGGGCGCGCGGCGGCGGTCGCTGGCCCACCACGCCATCATGCCCAGGCCATAGCTGCCGAAGAAATACGGCGCCCAGTTGTCCCAGTCGGCATCGAGGTTGAAATGCAGCAGCGATACCGTGATGCCCAGCGCGGTGATGGCCGGCATCAGCCAGGGCATGGCGCGCCCGCCGGTCACGCGGCCCGCCAGCCACAGCGCCAGGGCCGCGACGGCATACAGCTGGAAATCGATGGCGACGTACCAAGCGCCGGCCGACAGCGATGGATAGCCCAGCACGCCATGCAGCAGCAACGCGTGCGCGCTCAGCTGGCTCAGGGTGGCCGGCGCGGAGACCGAACTGTGGGTCATCCAGTCGCCGGCCCAGGAGGAGGCGACGGCGGCCAGCAGCGTGGCGGCCATGAACGGCGGCGCCAGCTTGGCGTAACGCCGCCGGATCGCGCCCAGCGGATCGGCCAGCCCGGGCGCGCCGGCCGGCGACAGCGATTTGGCCACCAGGAAACCGCTGACGACGAGGAATACCTGCACGGCAATGCGCGCAGGTCCCCCCAGCCAGGCTATCAGCGCCGGCAACAGCGGCCGCACCTGATCGGACATGGGTCCGTAAAAGGCCAGGTGGTGCAGCACAATCAATTGCGCCGCGCCGGCCTTCAGCAGACTGATCAACCCAAATTGTGGCGGGGCCGTGCCGGCCCCTCCCCTTGCTCCATTCATTCCCGTCCCTAAACATCCAGCTTGCGCCAACCGGCCGCCATGATAGCCGAGCTTGGCATCCGGTTGGCGCGCGTTTAGGGTAAATCAGGTGGTATCAATGCGTTTTCGACGCGAAGTCAAGCACGATGCGGCCTTCGATATCGCCTTGAAGCATCCGGTCGAACACATGGTTGATATTGTCCAGGCTGTCCGTGGAGACGGTCGCCTTGACCTTGCCCTCGGCGGCGAACATCAGCGACTCCTGCAAATCAAGCCGCGTGCCGACGATCGATCCGCGCACGGTGATGCCGTTCAACACCATGTCGAAGATCGGCAGCGGGAAGTCCCCGGGCGGCAGGCCGTTCAACGACACCGTGCCGCCGCGCCGCACCATGCCCAGCGCTTGCGAGAAGGCGATCGGCGAGACGGCGGTCACCAGCACCCCGTGCGCGCCGCCGATCTCTTTTTTGATCACGGCAGCCGGGTCCGCCGTCTTCGCGTTGATCGCCAGCACCGCGCCCAGGCGGCGGGCCAGCGCCAGCTTGCTGTCGTCGATATCGACCGCCACCACCTTCAGTCCCATCGCGCAGGCGTATTGGACCGCCATGTGGCCGAGCCCGCCAATCCCCGAGATCACCACCCAGTCGCCGGGTTTGGTATCGGTCATCTTCAAGCCCTTGTAGACCGTGACGCCGGCGCACAGGATCGGGGCGATCTCGACGAAGCCTATCTCCTTCGGCAAGTGGCCGACATAGTCGGCGTCGGCCAGCGCGTATTCCGCGAATCCGCCATTGACCGAATAGCCGGTGTTTTTCTGCGACTCGCACAGGGTCTCCCAGCCGCCGAGGCAATGCGGGCAATGTCCGCAGGCCGAGTACAGCCATGGAATGCCGACCCGGTCGCCGCTCTTGACATGCTTGACGCCGGCCCCGACCTCGACCACGTAGCCCACACCCTCGTGGCCGGGGATGAACGGCGGCGCGGGCTTGACCGGCCAATCGCCGTGGGCGGCGTGCAAGTCGGTATGGCACACGCCGCAAGCCTCGATCTTCACGAGGATCTGTCCGGCTCCCGGCGTCGGCACCTCGACGTCCTCGATCACCAGCGGCTGGCCGAACGCGCGCACCACCGCGGCCTTCATCATTTTGCTCATGACAGGCTCCCGACGTTTCTGGCGACCAGGTTGCTCCACTTTCGACTATTTTTGTCCAGCATTGTCAGGCCTCTTCAAAAAGAAAAAACAATATGATCCGGTAAGGGACTTGCTGGCATTGATGCTAAGCAGCTGCGCCTGAAAATCCTTTGATCTCGATCAAAATCGCCTTTACCTTTTTGAATTAATCCTTTTCGCGCAACGCGACGCGCATGGGCTGCACGGCGCCGTACATCAGCGTGCGCCACAGCCACTCCAGCGGGCCGTAGCGGTAATGCCGCAGCCACCAGGCGCTCGCCGCCATCTGCGCCGCGTACACGACCAGGCCCAGCAGGAACACCGGTGCAGCGCCGAGCCGGCCGAACTGTCCCAGCCCATAGCCGAAGAAGATGTAGCCGAAGATCAGCGATTGGGCGATGTAGTTGGTGAACGCCATCCGGCCCAGTGGGGCGAAGACGTGCAGCACGCGGCGTTGCGCCAGCAACAACACGGTCGCCGCGTAGCCGGCGGCCAGCAGGGTCTGGCCCGCGCCCGCGGCGGCATCCAGCATCGACAAGGCCGCACCGCCCGCCACGCCGGCCACGGCGATGGCGGCCAGCAGGCGCCGATGCTCGTCCGGCCGCCGCGCGACGCCGGTCCGCCACGCCAGCGCGCCCAGCAAGAACAAGGCCAGCGTCCTCGGGAACACGTAGATGTGCAGGGGCAGCAGCACCGGCAGCTCGTCAAGGCTGAAGCGGCGTATTTCGGCGAAGCCGCCCGAGGCGAACACCTGGTTGGCCAGCGCGACATGCTGCTCGAACCACCCCGCCTCCGGCCACGGTATCCCGACCGGCACCACGCCGATGAACAGGTAGAGCACGAACATGCCCGCCGCCGCGACCGCCAGCGCCCACACCGGCGCCGCCAGCAGCGGCAGCACCAGCAAGCCGCCCAGCGCGTATTCAGTCAGGATGTCGCCGTTCCAGATCAGCAGCAGGTGGATCAGCCCGAACACCAGCAGCACGGCCAGCCGCCGCGCCAGCCAGTAGCGCGGACGCCCGGTCCTGCCCAGCCGCTCGAACTGCACCGCCAGCCCCAGGCCGAACAGAAACGAAAACACAGCGAAGGCCTTCATCTCGAAAACGGCGCGCACCAGGGTTTCGACCCAGCCGTCGAGCACGCCGGTGGCCGGATCGGGCGGCAGGAACTGCCGGAAGATCGAGACACGGAATTCCGACACCAGGTTCACCATCAGCACGCCGAACAGCGCCACGCCGCGCAGGATGTCGATCGCGTCGATGCGCTCGTTGGCGCCTTCGCCGCGCGCCATCAGCGGCGGAACTTCTTCGGCTGGCGCTTGCGCAGCGCGGAGTTCTGGTCCTGCAGCATCGCATCCACGCGCTCGGACGCCTGGCGCGACAGCTGCTGGGCGCGCTCGGTGTCCGGGAAGTATTCGGGCTGACGGTAGGCCAGCCACGCGTAGGCCGAATACATGCGGCAGGCGTCCTCCACCTCCTGCAGCGACATGTAGTGCAGCGGCATCTGCTCGGTCTTGATCGGCGTGATCTTCTTGGCGGCCAGCGCGGTCGCCCAATGCTCCCAAGCGCGCTGCAACGACGGCACCTTGGACGAGATCGGCACCAGCGACAGCGCGAACTTCTCGGCCACCGTCAGCTCCAGCGTGTCGAGCCAGGCCGCGCGCTCGAACTGGTCCTCGGTGATGCGCGGGTAGAAGAAGCCGTCCGGCACGTCGATGTTGTGGACGAAGCGTTTCAACAGCTTGGCCAGCGCGTGCTCGTTGGTCACCGACGAGATCCGGTGCAGATGCTCCAGCGTCGGCGCCACGGCGAAGCCGGTGGTCTTGAGCGGCACCGGCTTTTCCTTCAGCAGCGAGCGCACCACGTTGTGGGTCTCGTTGTCGTAGCCGGCCACCAGGCCCTCCTCGTGCACGCCGAAGCGCCCCGCCCGGCCGGCGATCTGGCGCGCCAGCGCGGCCGGGATCTCTTCCTCCTCGTAGCCGTTGTACTTGACCGAGGTGGTCATGACGATGCGCGCGATCGGCATGTTCAGGCCCATCGCGATCGCGTCGGTGCCCACCACCACGTCGGCCGCGCCGTCGCGGAAGCGCTGGGCCTGCGCGCGCCGCACCTCCGGCGACAGGTTGCCGTACACGGTGGCCACCGACAGGCCCAGCTCGGTCACCATGTCGCGCCACATCAGCACCTCGCGGCGCGAGAAGCAGATCACCGCGTCGCCCCGTCGCAAATTGCTCAGCTTGCGCACGGCGGTCGGCTCGACGGACAACGGGCCTTTGCGCTTGAGCACGTGGACCTCCAGCTCGCACTCCAGCCGCGCCGCCAGCACTTCGATGGCACGGCGCGCTTCCGGCGCGCCCACCAGGTACACCACCTGCGCCGGCGCGCCGCAGACGGCGGCGGTCCAGGCGGCGCCACGGTCGCGGTCGGCCAGCATCTGGATCTCGTCGATCACCGCCACGTCGACCGGGGTGCGGGTGTCGAGCATCTCCACCGTGCTGGCCACGTGCGTGGCGCCGGGCACCAGGCGGCGCTCCTCGCCCGTCACCAGGCTGACGGCCAGCGGCTTGCCGTGCGCCTCCATGGCCTGCAAGCGTTCGTAGTTTTCCAGCGCCAGCAGGCGCAGCGGCGCCAGGTAGACGCCGCTGGGCGCCTTGGCCAGCGCTTCGATGGCCTGGTGGGTCTTGCCGGAATTGGTCGGCCCCAGCAGCGCGATGAACCGCCGCTTCATGCGCCGCGCCACGTCGAACGAGGCCGGGTATTCGGCCAGGTTGATGCTCTGGCGGGTGCGCTCGGCGTGCTGCTCCTCCATCTCGCGCTCGACGGCGTGCTCCAGGCGTTGCCGGATGCGGTCGAAGACGATGCCGGCCGGCTCGGAGATCTGCATGTCCGCCAGCGCGCCGAGGAAGGGTTGGGCATCGAGGCCGCAATCGTCGCAGGCGTCGGCCATCTCCTGCACGAAAGCGCCGACATAGCCGCGCAGCTCTTCGCCGACGGCGTCGCTGGCGCGCTCCAGCAGCAGCTGGGAACGGGTATCGGCGTCCATCTTGCGCCATTTTGACGCCTTGGCCAGCACGCCCTGCGCCGGCACCAGGTCGTAGGCGACCTGCAAGCCGTTGTACGACACCACCCCGCTCAAGCGCAGGAACACGCGACCTTCCTGCCGCGCCAGCACCACGCCCCGGGCGCTCAGGCCCAGCCGGTGCATCAGGTCGTCGTCCTCCCCCTGATCGCTGTCTGTGGCGGAGTGATGCGGTGCTGGGGAGGAATTGCTCATATGCGATACTCGGGTAGGTGGGCTGAAATTTTAGCAGATCGTTACAGTTGGTGAGAAAGCTAAGCCCGGCCCCCACCTATAATATTCCGCCTAGGCAATCAGCCTACAACAACAATCAGAAAACAAAAGGGAAAACATGGGCATGGTATTCTGCCGCGGTTGCGGTAAAGAAATTCACGAGACAGCACCAACTTGCCCGCATTGCGGCGCGCCGCAACATGCCAGCGCCGCCTCCGGTCCGCGTTCGGACAAGGATTACGTCGTCACCGTATTGCTGTGCTTCTTCCTGGGCGTATTGGGCGTGCACCGCTTCTACGTCGGCAAGATCGGCACCGGCCTGTTAATGTTGTTCACATTCGGCGGCTTCGGCATCTGGGCGCTGATCGATTTTATTATCGTCGTTCTCGGTAACTTCACCGACAGCGACGGCCTCAAAATCAGCAACCGCTAAGCGCGTTTTGTCTTTCCTCCGGATTTCTGGCACCATAGCCCGGTTTACACCGCCGCCGTGCCAGAAATCCCGCCATGCCCTTCTCCATCGCCACAGCCGTTCACCACGAATTGCTGATTAAAAAAAGCCGCTTTATCGCCTGCGTTCAGCCCATGACGGACCGGAGCGCCGCGCAAAAGGTGGTGGCTGAATTATGGGCGCAACATCCGGGCGCCGCCCACGTATGCTGGGCATTATTAGCCGGCGGCCAATCGGCCGCGGTCGACGACGGCGAACCGAGTGGCACCGCCGGCCGCCCCATGCTCGATGTATTACGCCACCAGGATCTGGAAGGCGTATTAGCCACCGTGGTCCGATATTTTGGCGGCGTTAAATTGGGCGCCGGCGGCTTGGTGCGCGCTTATACCGACAGCGTGGCCCAGGCATTATTAAAATCCGAGAAAATCGCGATTATCAAGCTGCATTATCTGACCTGCACCGCGCCTTATGCGATGGAAGGCATGATACGCCGCGAAATTGAACTGGCCGGCGCCAGTCTCGATAATGTCGCGCATTCCGACCACGTGCAATTCGAATTCAGCCTCCCCGAAAGCGCAGCCGCGCCATTAGTCAGCAGATTGAATGAAGCCGGCCATGGCCGCATTCAATGGATCGCTCCCGACGACGAATAAAGCGATTGGCGGCCATCGCCGCCGTTCGCCCTTCACAAGCTGTTTTTTGGTATATTCGCGCCAATATTTGGCATGGCTTCGCTCTGGGCGCCGATCCAGGTGGCTTTGTGCCACAGCGTTTCAAGCGGCCCCTGCTTGTGCCGGCGCAGCCACCAGACGCTGAACTGCCGTTGCAGCACCGCCAGCGTCAGCCCGATCGCCAGCGCGAAACTGGCGCCGGTGTATTGATACATCCCCAGGCCGAAACCATAATAAATCGACGTGCCGACGATGGATTGCACCACATAACTGGTCAAACTCATGCGGCCCAATGGCGAGAATATGCCCAGCCAATTTCCCGCATAAGACAGCAACGTAAAGCTCGATACCAGCACCGCCATGAACGCCACATTCGACCATGAAGTCACAATCACCAATAAAGGCCGGCGCACCGCCGCGCCGATATGCCACAGGTCGGGATTGCTTTTCAGCAGATACAATGGAATAAACGCCAGCATGGCAATCAGCAGGGTTTTACGCCAGAATGTCTTGTTCGGAATCGATGGAATAAACAGTCCTTTTCTGCCGGCCAACATACCCAGCATGAATAATGCCGGAATCTGGAATATGCGACCATTTTCCCAGCTCCAGCGTATTACCCCTATTTTCCCGTTGCTTAAATTCCCCATCCAGACGTCGAATGCGGAACCATGCGCCATGTATTTTTCGGCACGGCCAAAATATGCCCACGAGGCGGGATCGGCGAGTTTCTCGTCGGGATTAGGCAGCGCCTGAAAGAATTCCACCCAGGCGTGCGGCAATAGTAAAAACAATATGGCGATACATAACACCACGCCGGTGCGCAAGCGCGCCACCGGTATCAGCGCCAGCCCCAATACGGCATAAATACTGAGGATGTCGCCGTGATAAAACATGGAATTGAACAAGCCGAATCCCAGCAATAACACCATGCGCCAGGCAAAGCGGGCGCGGAAATCCTCGCCGCGCAGTGCACGGTTGTGGTCCTGGATGTAGAACGTCAGGCCGAACAGCAGCGCAAAGATCGCGTACGACTTGCCGCCGAACAGGAAGAACAGGCTGTCCCAGATCATCTTGTCCACCGCCACCAGCCAGGCCGGCAATCCCGCGGGAAGAAAATAGAAATCGAAATGCTCGATGTTGTGCAGAAGCATGATCGAGACGATGGCGAAGCCGCGCAGGGCATCGATCACATCCAGACGGGAAGAGTTGGCGCGCATGATGTTCCATCAACCTTGGCAAAGTGAATAGAACGCCAAGTGTAGAATGGAACCGCTCCCAGCGGTGCGTTTTTTCAGGCCCGGCGGACCGCCGGCGCACAATATTTGGCGACCGTGAGGACCATGTCCTCGAACTCGATCGGCTTGGCGATGAAGTCGTCGACGCCGGCGGCGCGGCATTCGTCGCGCTCAGCCTCCAGCACATTGGCGGTCAGCGCCAGGATCGGCAGGCTGCGGTAGCCCTGCGCGCGCAGCAGGCGCGTGGCCTCGTTGCCGTCCATGACCGGCATTTGCATATCCATCAACACGGCGTCGTAGAACGGGCCGCTCATCACCTGGTCCACGCCTTCGCGGCCGTTGTTGGCCACGTCCACCTCCGCCCCCTCCAGTTGCAGCAAGGCGCAGGCGACTTGCTGGTTGAGCGGGTTGTCCTCCACCAGCAGCAGCCTCAGCCCGGCCAGACGCAACCCCGCCGACGCGGCGGCCTCCGGCACGGCGGCAGGCGGCGCCGCGTTCACCGCGCCATCCTGCGGCGCGAGCCGTTGCAGCGCCTCGTACAGCATGGCGGGCGTCAGCGGCTTCATCAGCACCAGGTCCAGCACGCCGGCCTCCTGCTGCATGCGCTGATGCAGCGCATGCGTGGCCTCGGCCGCGGCCAGCGCGACGAACGGCGCCGCCGTCTGCCGGCGCAGGCGCAACACGCCGTCCCAGCTGTCCACGCCGTCGAACAGCAACAATTCATAGGCGGCCCCGGCGCGCAGCAGGGGCAGCGCGCCGGCCAGGTCCGCGACCCAGTCGGCCTGGCCGCCGAAGCCGGCGATCATCGCCAGCAGCAGCTGCCGCGACTGTTCGCCGGCGCCGACCACCAGCACCTTCAACGGCAGCGCCGCGCGCGGCGCGCCCTGCGCCGCCCTGCCGTACGACAGCGTGAACGAGAACGTGCTGCCTTCGCCGGGCGCGCTCTCGACCTGCAGCTCGCCGCCCATCAGGCGCACCAGCCGCTGGCTGATGGCCAGGCCGAGGCCGGTGCCGCCGAAGCGCCGCGTGGTCGAGCTCTCGGCCTGCGTGAAGGAATCGAAGATGCTGCCCTGCTGCTCGAGCGCGATGCCGATGCCGGTGTCGCGCACGGAAAAGTGCAGCCGCACATGCTCGTCATCGCCGTCCAGCAGGCACACGCTCACCACCACCGAACCGCGCTCGGTGAACTTGACCGCGTTGCCGGCCAGGTTCACCAACACCTGGTTGAGCCGCAGCGCGTCGCCCAGCACGTCGGTCGGCAGCGCCGGGTCGAGGTCGAACAGCACTTCGACCGGCTTGTCCTGCACGCTGGCGCCCAGGATCAGCGCCAGGTTGCGCAGCATCTGCTCCAGGTTGAACGGCACCCGCTCCAGCACCAGGTTGCCGGTTTCGACCTTGGAGAAATCCAGGATGTCGTTGAGGATGCCCAGCAGCGAATGGGCCGCCGCGTAGGTCTTGTCGACGTAGTCGCGCTGCTGCGGGCTCAGCTCCGTCAGCCGCAGCAGGTGCTGCATGCCGAGGATGCCGTTCATCGGCGTGCGGATCTCGTGGCTCATGGTGGCCAGGAACTGGCTCTTGACGCGCGTGGCGGTCTCGGCCCGGTTGCGCTCGACCAGCACCGCGTCGCGCTCGCGCGAGAGCTCCTCGGTGCGTTCGCGCACGCGCGCCTCCAGCGTCTCGTGTCCCTGCCGGATCGCCTGCGACATGTGGTTGAAGGCGCGCGTGGCCTGGGCGATCTCATCGTCGCCCACCACCTCCAGCTGGCCGCCCAGCTGGCCGGCCGCGATCATCTGCGCGCCGTGCGTGAACTGCGCGATCTGGCGGATCAGGTAGCGCCCCAGCAGCAGCGAGAACAAGGCCACCATCGCCATCTCCAGCGCGGCCAGGCCGAGGCTCCAGCGCTGGGCCGCCGCCAGCGTCCGCTCCAGGCTGGCGACATCGAGCCCGATCCGCACGCTGCCGTAGGTGACGCCGGCCACCGCCACCGGGCTGCTGACGGCGAACATGCCGTCGGCCGCCTCGGACAACGACGCGTGCGGCACGAAGGGCCTGGCCAGCGCCTCCGGCCGGCCCGCCTCCACCAGCACACGCTGGTCGGCGTCGAGCACCTGCGCGTACAGCGTGCCCTCGGTGCCGCTGAGCTGGCGCGCGAACGATTGCAGGCCCTCCAGGTCGTGGCTGATCACCGCGTCGCGCGACATGGCGGCGAAGGTCTCGGCCGTCACGCGCGCGTGGCGCAGCACCTGCTGCTCGTTGGACTCGCGCAAAAAGTGCAGCACGCTGAACACCAGCACGCCCAGCAACAGCAGCTCGATCAGCGCGATGCCGAGGATGGTCTTGGCGCGGAAGCTCAGGGCCAGCCGCATGGCCTATTCCTGGATCCTGGCGTCGGCCGGCGAGATCGCCAGCCGGCGCACGTCGTCCCAGTCCTGGTCCTGGGCCGGCTCGAAGCCGTCGAAGCCGATCCCGGCCAGCAGCTTGAGCTGCGCCGGGTCGCCGTTCATCCGCTTCATCGCCGCCAGCACGCGCTCGCGCACGGCCGGGTCCAGCTGCGGACGGGTGGCGATGGCGTGCGTGGTGAAAGGCGGACTGGTCCACAACACGCGCAGCTCGCGCGAAAGGCGGCGGTCCAGCAGGTCCAGCGTGCGCGGCACGCCGCCGCCGGCCGGATACAGGCCCTGCACCACGTCGCGGTACACCGAGTTGTGCGACTTGACGAAGGCGGCCTTGAACGGCACGCCCTGGCGCCGCAGCTCGGCCTGCACCAGCAGGCTCGCGCCGAACGCGGCCGGCGTGGGGAAGGCCAGCGTGGTCCCGGCCAGCTGCTTCAGCTCGCGCAGCGGGCTGTCCTTGCGCACCACCACCAGGCCGCGCAGACGCTCGCCCTTGGCGCGCGCCAGCGCGTGGTAGCCGGGCCGGGCGTTGTAGACCACGAAGTGATAGGGGTTCATGTAGGCGAAATCGTATTCGCCCGCCGCCAGGCGGCGCTCGAAGGTGGGAACGTCGGGCGCGGTGGCGAAGGTGATCCGGACGCCGGCCTGCTCGGACAAGGCCATCAGCACCGGGGTCCAGTTGGCGGCCATCTGCGAGGGCGACTCCTGCGGCACCACGCCGAAGGTGTAACTGGTCTGCTGCGCCGACACCGTACCGGTCAGCGCCAACATCAAGCAACCGGCACACAGCCAGCGGAGGAATCGATGGGCCATGGGTAGCGTATTTCGCAAGAAATCGGGATTTTCGATCATAGCATGACGCCCCCGGCCCCGATGCAATTAATTGCTCTGGAATAAATCTTAATGTATATTAACGGCCCACAACCTGACGCACGGCCGATCCGCCCCATCCCCGCGGACGCCAGCTTTTCCTGGCCATGCCCCCGCCAACGCGTCCAGCCCCGCCCAGCGGGGACGCACGTTTTCACGAGAAACGGAATAAACAATATGAACCTCAAGAATCTCAAAGTCGGCACCCGGCTGGGGCTGGGCTTCGGCGCCATCCTGCTGATGCTGACCATCGCCAGCGTGCAAAACATCGTCAGCCTCGGCACGCTCAACGACGGCACCGACGCCATCGTCACCGAAAGCTACACCAAGGTCGCGCAGGCGCAGACCCTGATGAACCACAGCAACCGGATCGCCCGCGCGCTACGCAACGCCCTGCTGATCCGCGACGACGCCAAGGCCGCCAAGGAACTGGCGGTGATCGCCGACAAGCGCAAGGATGTCGAGGCCGTCACGCAGAAGCTGGCCGGCCTGGTCAAGTCCGAGACCGGACGCCAGATGCTGGCCGCGCTGCAGGCCGCGCGCACGCCCTACGAGGCCGCGCTCGACGAGGTGATGCGCAAGCGCAGCGCCGGCGACATCGACGGCGCCGTCGACTACATGCTGGGGCCGATGCGCGAGCTGCAGACGACGTATATGAACAGCCTCGACGCGCTGATCGCGCACCAGAGCGCGGTGATGGAAACGAGCCGCGTCAAGGCCGACGCCACCTACGTCCAGGCGCGCAACCTGGCTATCGTGATGGGCCTGCTGTCGCTGGCGGCCGGCGTCGCGGGCGCCATGCTGATCTCGCGCCAGCTGCTGGGCCAGCTCGGCGGCGAGCCTGACTACGTGGCCGGCATCGCCAGCCGGATCGCGGCCGGCGACCTGGCCGTACCCATCGCCACCCGCGACGGCGACCAGCGCAGCCTGCTGTTCGCGATCGCGGCCATGCGCGACAGCCTGGCCAAGATCGTCGGCCAGGTGCGCGGCGGCGCCGATTCCATCGTCACGGCCGCCACCGAGATCGCCGCCGGCAACCTCGACCTGTCCTCGCGCACCGAGCAGCAGGCCGGCTCGCTGGAGGAGACCGCCTCGTCGATGGAGGAGCTGACCGCCACCGTCAAGCAGAACACCGAGAGCGCGCGCCAGGCCAACACGCTGGCCGCGGCAGCCTCGCAGACCGCCCTGGCCGGCGGCGCGGTGGTGGCCGACGTGGTCCACACCATGGGCGAGATCAACGAGTCGGCCAGGAAGATCGTCGACATCATCAGCGTGATCGACGGCATCGCGTTCCAGACCAACATCCTGGCGCTGAACGCGGCCGTGGAGGCGGCGCGCGCCGGCGAACAGGGGCGCGGCTTCGCGGTCGTGGCCACCGAGGTGCGCACGCTGGCGCACCGCTCGGCGGCGGCCGCCAAGGAAATCAAGACGCTGATCGACGACTCGGTCAGCAAGGTCGCCACCGGCACCGAGCTGGTCGGCGAGGCCGGCGCGACGATGGAGAGGATCGTCGCCGCCGTCAAGTCCGTCACCGAGATCATGGGCGAGATCAGCATCGCCAGCCACGAGCAGGAAGCCGGCATCGAGCAGATCAACCAGGCCATCGCCGAGATGGACGCGGTGACGCAGCAGAACGCCGCGCTGGTCGAGCAGGCGGCCGCAGCGGCCGAGGCGCAGCAGGACCAGGCGCATCAGCTGGTGCAGCTGGTGGGCGTGTTCAAGCTGGCCGACGACCGCCGCGCGGCGCCGGTGTCCCGCCTGAATCCGCGCAAGCCGTCGCGGCTGGCGCTGGGCCACCGCGAGGCCGCCTGACCGGAGGCGCGCTGGCGGACCGCGCGTCCGCCAGCTACAATCGGCCGATGAGCCATTTGCCTATCGACCTGCTGGAGCCCGCGGACTTCGGCGATTTTCTCCGCTACCTCAACGACCACCTGTCCGACAACGGCCGGGGCGACACCGCCTACTTCCAGCCGCTGCCGCGCGACGAATCGCGCTTCCCCGCCGACAAGGCCGACGCCTTCCAAACCGGCATGCGCACGCCGCTGGACGCCCCCGGCTGGCGCCGCGTCTGGGTGGCGCGCGCGGTAGACGGCCGCATCGCCGGCCACGTCGACCTACGCGCCCATCCCGAACGCCATGCCACCCACCGCTGCCTGCTGGGCATGGGCGTGGACCGCGCCTTCCGCCGGCTGGGCCTGGGCGGCCGCCTGATCGAACACGCCGCGCACTGGGCGCGCGCATCGGCCCGGCTGGACTGGATCGACCTGCAAGTGCTGTCCGTGAACGCGCCGGCGATCGCGCTGTACCGCCGCAACGGCTTCGAACAAACCGGCGAAATCGCCGACCTGTTCCGCATCGACGGCCGGAGCCTGGCCTACACCGGCATGAGCAAGCGCCTTGACACAATCAAATGAGAATGGTTATCATTCAAATATTTAACTGAGAAGCCTGCCGCCGCCAGCCACATTCTCGCCTTGATTGTGGGATAAGAATGAAAAAGCATAACTTGGACCGGCTGGCGGTCCTGATGGGCATGGCGGCGCCGTTGGCGGCACAGGCACAGATCGCGGCGGAGGCGGCCACGGCGGTCCTGCCGCGCATTGAAATCCACGGCGAGAGCCTGGGCGCCACCACCGAAGGCACCGGCTCCTACACCACCGGCAAGGCCAACACCGCCCTGCCCCTGGGCATGGCGCTGCGCGACACGCCGCAATCGGTCTCGGTGGTGACCCAGCAGCGCATCGAGGACCAGGGCTTGCTGACGGTGACGGACGTGGTCAACAACGTCACCGGCGTCTCGGTCAACCAATACGAAACCAACCGCGCCGGCTTCACCGCGCGCGGCTTCGACATCGACAACCTGCAGATCGACGGCATTCCCACCACCTGGGACCAGCCGTGGAGCTCGGGCGAAGTGCTGGGCAGCCTGGCCACCTACGACCGCGTCGAGGTGGTGCGCGGCGCCACCGGCCTGATGACGGGCGCCGGCAATCCGTCCGCCGCCATCAACCTGGTGCGCAAGCGCGCCGCCAGCAAGGAGTTGACCGGCACGGCCGAGATCGGCATCGGCAGCTGGAACGAACGGCGCGCGATGGCCGACGTCTCCACCGCGCTGAACCAGGCCGGCAGCGTGCGCGCCCGCGTGGTCGGCGAATACCAGGCCGGCGACAGCTGGATCCATCTGATGGAGAAGAACAGCCGCACCCTGTACGGCACGCTGGAGGCGGACCTGGGCCGCAAGACCGTGCTGTCGGCCGGCTACAGCTACCAGAAGACCGATCCCAAGGGTCCGATGTGGGGCGGCCTGCCCTACTGGTACAGCGACGGCGGCCGCACCGGCTGGGACCGCTCAAAAACCTCGGCCGCCGGCTGGACCCGCTGGGGCACGGAATACGGCAACTTCTTCACCAACCTCGACCACGAATTCGACAACGGCTGGAAGCTGCGCGCCAGCTACAGCCACGGCGACCGCAAGGCCGATTCCTACCTGCTCTACCTGTCGGGCATCCCCGACCGCGCGACCGGCGCCGGCATGGGCGCGTTCGCCGGCTCCTACCAGACCCACACCAAGCAGGACGACTTCGGCCTGCACGCCAGCGGCCCGTTCGCGCTGGGCGGCCGCAAGCACGAGGCGGCGTTCGGTTATATGCACTCGAGGCAGCAGTTCAACGCCGACAGCCGCGCCGCCGATTTCGGCCCCGGCGGCGTGCCGGACGTGGGCGACTTCAACCGCTGGAACGGCAGCTATCCCGAGCCGGCGTGGGGCCCGGCCACCTTCTACGAGCGCAGCGTCACCACGCAGCAGGCCGTCTACGGCGTGGCGCGCTTCTCGCTGGCCGATCCGCTCAAGCTGATCGCCGGCGCCCGCCTGGGCGACTACGACAAGACCGGCCACGGCCTGTACGCCGCGCCCTACCAGCTCAAGCACAACCGCCAGCTGACGCCGTACGCAGGCCTGGTCTACGACATCAACGACAGCTACTCGGCCTACGCCAGCTACACCAGCATCTTCCAGCCGCAGAACCTGAAGGACTTCAGTGGCAGGACGCTGGACCCGATCGAAGGCAAGAGCGCCGAGGCCGGCATCAAGGGCGAGTTCTTCGAAGGCCGGCTGAACGCCTCGCTGGCGCTGTTCCGCATCAAGCAGGACAAGCTGGGCCAGGAAGCCGGCCTGGTCGACCGCGACGGCGCCGGCCCACTGGCGCCGGAGGCCTACTACCGCGCGGCCACCGGCGCCACCAGCCACGGCGTGGAGTTCGAGGTGGCCGGCCAGTTGGCCAAGGGCTGGAACGCCAGCCTGGGCTACACGCGATTCCACGCCGAGGACGCGGCCGGCGCCGACATCAACAGCGTCTACCCGCGCAAGCTGCTGCGCCTGTTCACCACCTGGCAGTTGCCGGGCGACTGGAAGGCGCTGACCGTGGGTGGCGGCGTCAACTGGGAGGGCCGCGGCTACACGGCCGATCCGAACGCGCCGGCCGGCAGCGGCGGCCGGATCGAGCAGCCGGCCTACGCGCTGGTGAACCTGATGGCGCGCTACGACATCAACCGGCTATGGTCGGCGCAGCTCAACATCAACAACGCGCTCGACAAGCAGCACTTCGGCATGTTCGCCGCGTATGGCGCGATCACCTACGCGGCCCCGCGCAGCGCAGCGCTCAACCTCAGGTATCGCTTCTAGGGGGTGTCCGTTTCCGGACGGTGTTGAACGAAGGCGGGCAAGCGCGCCCGCCGCACGCGGCATGCCCGATCGCGCCGGACCCTTGATTTTGCTGGGTTTGCGTGCATCGCCGGCATGTGGCACGGCTATTGCAATAGAGAGCACAACTCTAGCTCACTATCGCACCCCATGGACCAGGCGCTCAACCCCGATATCCTTTCCCGCCGCAGGCGCAAGACCGCGCTGGTGGTGGCCGCCGTGCTGGCCTCGCTGTGCGCGGCCGCGTGGGGCATCAACCGTGTGGTCAGCCCCAGCGTCGACGCCGCCAGCGTGGTGCTGGCCGAGGTCCGCGTCGGCAACATCGCCAACACCATCAACGCCTCCGGCATCGTCATCCCGGTGCACGAGGAGCTGGTCTCCAGCCCGATCCAGACCCACGTGGCCAAGGTCCACGCCAAGCTGGGCCAGCAGGTCAAGGCCGGCGAGCTGCTGCTGGAGCTGGACAACCGCACCATCGTGCTGGCGATGGACAGCATCAAGGAACAACTGGCCCAGCAGGAAAACCGCATCCTCGCGCTGACGCTGGAACTGGCGCAGAAACGCAAGCAGATCGTCAGCGCCATCGAGCTGCTGGAGCTGGACCTGCAGGCCACCCGCGTCAAGCTGGGCCGCTACCAGACGCTGCGCAAGGCCGGCGGCGTCTCTGCCGAGGACTTGCTGACGGCCGAACTGAACGTCAAGCGCACCGAGATCCAGCTGCGCCAGCAGCACGAACAAATCGACGACAGCCAGCGCGTCACCTCCTCCAGCATCGAAGGCGCGCGGCTGCAAAAGAACATCCTGCAAAAACAACTGCAGCAGCAACAGGAGCTGCTGGCGCAAACCCAGGTGCGCGCGCCGTTCGCCGGCATGCTGACCTGGCTGCTGGCCGACGAGGGCGCCAGCCTGGCCACCGGCCAGCTGGTGGCCAAGGTCTCCGAGCTGAGCAACTACAAGGTCGAGGCCTCGCTGTCGGACTTCCACGCCCGCGCGCTCAGCGCCGGCCAGGCGGTGCGCGTCGAACAGGGCAATGTGCGGCTGGACGGCGTGGTGCAGACCATCCTGCCGGAGATCCAGAACGGCACCGTCAAGCTGCTGGTCACGCTCAACCAACCCAGCCACCCTATGCTGCGCAACAAGCTGCGGGTGGAGGTGAACATCGTCACCGAGCAGAAGCAGCGCACGCTGCTGGCCGACTACGGCCCGGCCTTCAACGGCCGCGGCCCGCAGGACATCTTCGTGGTGCGCGACGGCACGGCCCGCAAGACCACGCTCAACATCGGCGCCAGCGATGGCAAGGCCGTGGAGATCCTGTCCGGCGCCCGCGCCGGCGACCGCCTCATCGTTTCAGACACCACCCGCTACAAGGACCGCGACAGCATCCGCGTCGCCCAATAACCCGCATCGAAAGGACTATCATGATCCGCCTGAGCAACGTCAGCAAAACCTACCAGACCGACAAGGTCGAAACCCTGGCCCTGAAGGACATCGACCTGCATGTCGAGAAGTCGGAATTCGTCTGCATCATGGGCCCCAGCGGTTGCGGCAAGAGCACGCTGCTGAACCTGATCGGCCTGCTGGACCGTCCAGGCAGCGGCGCCATCCACGTGGGCGGCGCGCCGGTGGCCTCGTACAAGGACAAGCACGTGGCCAAGCTGCGCAACAACACCTTCGGCTTCATCTTCCAGAGCTTCCACCTGATCAACGACCTGCGCGTGATCGACAACGTCGAGCTGCCGCTGCTGTACCGCGACCTGTCGGCCAAGAAGCGCCAGCGGCTGGCGCGCGAGGCGCTGGAAAAGGTCGGCCTCGGCGCCCGCATGGACCACTATCCCAACCAGCTGTCGGGCGGCCAGCAGCAGCGCGTGGCGATCGCCCGCGCCATCGTCGGCCAGCCGCAGGTGCTGCTGGCCGACGAGCCGACCGGCAACCTGGACAGCAAGATGGGCCAGGAGGTCATGGACATCCTGCTCAAGCTCAACAGCGAGGGCACGACCGTGGTGATGGTCACCCACGACGAGCAGGAAGCCAAGCGCGCCAGCCGCATCGTGCGCGTGTTCGACGGCCAGCTGGTCGCTTAAGGGGACGCCATGTTCAGGAATTATCTGCTGACCGCGTGGAAGGTCTTCATGCGCCGCAAGCTGTTCACCGCCATCAACCTGCTGTGCATCGTGCTGACGCTGGTGGTGCTGCTGGTGGTCACGGCGCTGCTGCAAAACGCCTTCTACCCCAGCGGCGTCGAGGGCAAGAGCGACCGCTTCGTGCAGGCCATCATGATCGAGGCCCGCCACACCGAGGGCAAGGGCGTGCGCCGCAGCCCGCTCGGCTTCAAGCTGATCGACAAATACATCAAGCCGCTGCCTGGCGTGGAGGCGGTATCGGCCACCACCATGCCGGAAACCGTGTCGGTGTACCAGGAGGGCCGCGTCAGCGAGCTGCTGATGCGCCGCACCGACGCCGAGTACTGGAAGATCCTCGACTTCAAGGTGCTGCAGGGCCGCGTGCCGGACCAGGCCGACGTCGACCAGGGCCGCTTCGTGGCCGTGGTCAACGCCAGCACCGCGCGCAAGCTGTTTCCCGGCCAGCCGGTGCTGGACCAGAAGATCAGCATCGGCGGCCAGTACTTCACCGTCATCGGCGTGGTCGAGGACGCGATGCACATCAACGCCTTCTCCGACATCTGGGCGCCCATCACCACCTTCCCGTCGAGCGACTACCGCAACCAGATGTTCGGCAACTTCGCCTTCATGGTGCTGGGGCACTCGGCGGCCGACCTGCCGCGCGTCCGGCGCGACATCGAGGCGGCCGCCAAGACCGTGGTGTTCGACGATCCCAAGGAATACAACATCGCCCGCATCTGGGGCGACAGCAAGCTCGACCTGTTCGCCCGCATGCTGCTGCAACAGGAAGGGGCCGATTCCGGCGCCGGCAAGCTGCTGCTGATCATCGGCGGCCTGATGCTGCTGTTCATGGCGCTGCCGGCGCTCAACCTGGTCAACCTGAACACCGGCCGCATCCTCGAGCGCAGCAGCGAGATCGGCGTGCGCAAGGCCTTCGGCGCCACCAGCGCCCACCTGGTGCGCCAGCTGGTGCTGGAGAACGTGCTGCTGTGCCTGGCCGGCGGCCTGATCGGCCTGGCCTGCGCGCGGGTGGTGCTGTGGTGGCTGGAGGGCTCGGGCCTGATCCCCTACCTGCACGTGGAACTGAACCTGGCCGTGTTCGGCATGGGCCTGCTGCTGGCGACCGTGTTCGGCCTGCTGTCGGGCGTGCTGCCGGCCTGGAAGATGTCCCGCCTCGATCCCGTCCACGCCTTGAAAGGAGCCGCATGATGCTGCGCCACTTATTGAAACTGATCTGGAAGCGCAAGTCGCGCAATATGATGCTGTCGCTGGAAATCCTGCTGGCCTTCGTGGTGGTGTTCGCGATTGCCGCGTTCGCGCTGCGCAGCTACCAGCTGTACCGGATGCCGACCGGCTTCAGCTACCAGGACGTGTGGTCGGCCTCGCTCAACGCCCGCAACGAGGGCGGCATCGAGGCCGATCCGCTGATCTACGACAAATTGCGCCAGAGCCTGAAGGCGCTGCCGGAAGTGCAGGAAGTCGGCTTCAGCAGCTTCCCGGTCTACCAGTCGTCGAACTGGACCAGCGAATTCACGCTGCGCGAAGGCAAGCGCAAGTTCGTCTCCAACCTGTTCCAGATCAGCGATGAATTCCCCGCCGTGGTCAACATGACGCTGGCCGAGGGCCGCTGGTTCTCCCGGGCCGACGACGGCGCGGCCGAGCGGCCGGTGGTCATCAACCGCCGGCTGGCGCAGAAGCTGTTCGACGGCAAGCCGGCGCTCGGCCAGGTGTTCAGCGAGGACGAGGACAATCCGAACAAGGCGCTCAAGCAGTTCAAGGTGGTCGGCATCGTCGAGGAGTTCCGCAGCCAGGGCGAGTTCATGTCGCCGCCCAGCTTCATGCTGGTGCGCCACCAGACGGGCGCCGGCGAAGGCGGACTGGAGGCGATCCAGCTCAAGGTGCGCCCCGGCACGCCGCGCACCTTCGAGGCGGCGCTCAACCGCCAGCTCAAGCTGGTGCGCAACGACTGGAGCTACACCATTTCGCCGGTGGCCGACATGCGCACCTCGATGCTCAAGACCCAGACCATACCGCTGACCGTGCTGGCCGTGATCGCCGCCTTCCTGCTGGTGATGGTGGCGTTCGGCCTGTTCGGCGTGCTGTGGCAAAACACCACCCAGCGCATTCCGGAGATCGGCCTGCGGCGCGCGATCGGCGCCGATTCCGGCCACATCTACAGCCAGATCATCGTCGAACAGATGCTGCTCAGTTCGGGTGCCATGGCCATCGCGCTGCTGTTGCTGGTTCAGCTGCCGCTGACCGGCGCGATGGGCGACAGCCTGAACTGGACGGTGTTCTTGATGGCGGCGGCGCTATCGGCCGGTGTGATCTATCTGCTATCCTTGCTGTGTTCGCTCTATCCGGGCTGGCGCGCCGCGCGCCTGAGCCCGACCCAGGCGCTGCATTATGAATAGGCCAGTTTGAATCGATGGAATCATCCCGTAAACAACGCATCCTGATCGTCGACGACGACAGCGCGGTACAGGTGTCGCTGGCGCTGCTGCTCAAGCAGTCCGGCTTCGACACCGTGTGCTGCGACGACCCGCGCCAGGCGCTGGAACAGCTGGCGCGCCAGCCGGCCGACCTGGTGCTGCAGGACATGAACTTCTCGCTGCGCACCAGCGGCGAGGAAGGCTTGCAGCTGTTGGCCGAGATCAAGCGGCTGCAACCGGCGCTGCCGGTGCTGCTGATGACGGCCTGGGGTTCGATCGCGCTGGCGGTCAAGGGCGTGCAGGCCGGCGCCGCCAACTTCTTCACCAAGCCGTGGGACAACGCCCAGCTGATGGAGCTGATCCGCACCACGCTCGACACCGCCGCGCCCGCCCCGGCCGGCTGCCCGACGCGCGCCGCGCTCGACGCCCAGTTCGACTTCAGCGGCATCGTCGGCGAGCATCCTCGGCTGCTGAAGGTGCTGGCCACCGTCGGCCAAGTGGCGGCCACCAGGGCGCCGGTGCTGATCCTCGGCGAGAGCGGCTGCGGCAAGGAGCTGATCGCCGACGCCCTGCACCGCAACAGCCCGCGCGCGGCGCAGGCCATCGTCAAGATCAACATGGGGGCGATCACGCCGTCGCTGTTCGAGAGCGAGATGTTCGGCCACGTGCGCGGCGCCTTCACCGACGCCAGGACCGACCGCAAGGGCCACGTCGCCAGCGCGCACGAGGGCACGCTGTTCCTCGACGAGATCGGCGAGCTGAACCGCTCGGACCAGGTCAAGCTGCTGCGCGTGCTACAGGACCAGACCTACCAGGCGGTGGGCGCCAGCCGCACCGAGCGGGCCGACATCCGCGTGGTGTCGGCCACCAACCGCGAGCTGGCCGAGCTGGTGGCGGCCGGCGAGTTCCGCGAGGACCTGTTCTACCGGCTCAACCTGATCACCATCCGCCTGCCGCCGCTGCGCGAGCGCCGCAGCGACATCCCGCTGCTGGCGCGCCACATCATCGGCCAGGTGTCGGCCAGCTACGGCCTGGGGCCGGCCACCATCGCGCCGGCCGCGCTGGAATGGCTGAGCGCGCAGCCGTGGCCGGGCAATATCCGCCAGCTCAAGCAGACGCTGGAGCGCACCCTGCTGTTGGTCGGCAAGAGCGAACTGAAGCAGGCCGACTTCATCGCCACCGAGCAGCACGAGCACGGCGGCGCGCTGGGCGGCCAGCGGCTGGGCGTGGACGGCATGACGCTGGAGCAGGTCGAGCGCCACATGATCGCCAAGGCGCTGGAGCAGCACCAGGGCAATATCTCGCGCGTGGCCAAGGCGCTGGGCCTGAGCCGCACCGCGCTGTACCGGCGGCTGGAGCGGCACGGCCTGGGCGGCGGCGAAGCGCCCGAGGCCGGGCACGAAGCGCGCGCATGAGCCTGCGCCATAAGCTGTACGCCTACCTGGCCGCCGCCCACTTGCTGTTCCTGGACCTGACCATCACCCTATTCAAGCAGGCGCCCTTGCTGATGCTGGGGCTGGAGGCGGCCGTGCTGCTGAGCTTTGCGCTGGGCGTGCGGCTGATCCGGCGCGCGCTCGAGCCGCTGGGCTACACCCGCCACTTCCACGACCTGCTGCAGGACCAGCACTACGCGGCGCGCCTGCAACAAAGTGGCGATCCGCAACTGAATGAACTGGTCCAGCTGTTCAACACCATGCTGGGCGCGCTGTACCAGGAGCGTTTGCAGCTGGGCGAGCAACAGGGCTTCCTCGACCGGCTGCTGGAGGCCACGCCGAGCGCGGTCATCGTGTTCGACTTCGACGGACGCATCAGCCTGCTCAACGCCAGCGCGCAGGCGCTGCTCAAGCGCGACGACGCGCGAGGCCAGCCGCTATCGGCCTGCCTGCCGGCCGACAGCGGCGACTATCCCGGCCTGCTGGCCCAGCTCGACGCGCTGCCGCTGGGCGAGAGCCAGCTGCTGACCGACACCGACGGCCGCCGCTACCGAGGCCAGCGCGGGCGCTTCTACGACCGCGGCTTCGCCCGCCACTTCCTGCTGGTCGAGGAGCTGACGGCCGAGCTGGAGAGTTCGGAAAAAGCCGCGTACGACAAGCTGATCCGCGTGCTGGCGCACGAGGTCAACAACACAGTGGCGGCCACCGGCTCGGTGCTGGACTCGCTGCTGTACTACCGCAGCCAGCTGGCCGAGCGCGACGGCGAGGACTTCAGCACCGCCATCGTCGCCGTCAAGCGGCGCAACGTCAGCCTGGGCGAGTTCATCGAACGGTTCACGCGGGTGGTCAAGATGCCGGCGCCGGAGCTGCGGCCCAACGCCGTGCGCGACGTCATGGACGACATACTTTATTTGTATCGCGAGCCCTGCCGCAGCCGAGGCATCCACATCGGCTGGCAGCGCTGCGACGACGTACCGGCCATCGCGCTGGACCGGCACCTGATGGAGCAGGCCATGCTCAACGTGGTCAAGAACGCGATGGAAGCGGTGGAAGCCGGCGCGGGCGGCGACAAGCGCATCGACCTGGTGCTGGCGGCCGAGGACGGCGGCGTGCGGCTGTCGGTGATCGACACCGGCGACCTGCTGGGCGATGTACCGGCGCGGCAGCTGTTCACGCCCTTCTTCACCACCAAGAAAGGCGGCCAGGGCATCGGCCTGCTGTTCGTGCGAGAAGTACTGAACCGACACGGCTTCAGCTACCGCCTGGCCGCCACCGGCCAAGGCACCACCCGTTTCGACATCTGGCTAAACAGCGGGGGTCAAGTCTGACATTCGGACACGAGCTCAGCTGCGCCACACGGTGGGGTCAAGTCTGACATTCGGACACGGCCTCTGCGGTAGCGGCCGCTACCGCAGAGGCCGTGTCCGAATGTCAGACTTGACCCCAACATCGTTTGGCGCATATGGTTATCGCCAAATATTCGTCCGGGCGCGCCAATCGCATATAAAATGGCCGATTGTTTACCGGCCTCGGCCATCATCCTCTCGCAGCGAAGGGCAGCCCATGACGATCAACGTAATTCTTAACCTGCTGGCGGCACTGGTCCTGCTCGGCGTGCTGTACGCGCAGCAGCGCAGGCATGCGTCGTTCTCGGTGCGGGTGTTCACCGGCATGGGCCTGGGCGTGCTGCTCGGCGCGGCGCTGCAGGCGCTGTACGGCGCCACCTCCCCCGCCCTGCAAACCACCGGCGACTATCTCGACATCGTCGGCTCCGGCTACGTCAAGCTGCTGCAGATGATCGTCATGCCGCTGATCATGGTGTCCATCATCTCCGCCATCCTCAAGCTCAAGGGCATCAACTCGCTCGGCAAGATCAGCGCGCTGACCATCGGCATGCTGATGCTGACCACCCTCATCGCCGCCGGCCTCGGCATCCTGATGGCCAAGGTGTTCCACCTGAGCGCGGTCGGCCTGACCGCCTCCGCCGCCGACGTCGCGCGCGGCGTCTACCTGCAAGGCAAGGTCGAGGCCGCCCAGGCCATCTCGCTGCCGAGCATGCTGCTGAGCTTCATCCCGGCCAATCCCTTCCTCGACATGACCGGCGGCCGCAAGACCTCGACCATCGCGGTGGTGATCTTCTCGGTGTTCGTCGGCATCGCCGCCACCGGCATCCACGACAAGAAGCCGGACGTGTTCGCCTCGTTCGAGCGCTTCATCCAGGTCGCCCACGCCATCGTCATGCGTATCGTCACGCTGGTGCTGCGCCTGACGCCGTACGGCGTGTTCGCGCTGATGGCGCAGGTGGTGTCGACCTCCAGCTACACCGACATCCTGCACCTGATCGACTTCGTGCTGGCCTCGTACAGCGCGCTGATCCTGATGTTCTGCGTGCACCTGGCGATCGTCTCCGGCGCCGGCCTCAACCCCGCGCGCTACGTGAAGAAGATCCTGCCGGTGCTGACCTTCGCCTTCACCTCGCGCAGCAGCGCCGGCGCCATCCCGATGAGCGTGCAGACCCAGACGCTGCGCCTGGGCACCTCGGAAGGCATCGCCAACTTCGCCGCCTCGTTCGGCGCCACCATCGGCCAGAACGGCTGCGCCGGCATCTACCCGGCCATGCTGGCGGTGATGATCGCGCCCACCGTCGGCATCGATCCGTTCACGCTGGGCTTCATCGCGCCGCTGCTGGCCATCATCACCATCGGCTCGGTGGGCGTGGCCGGGGTCGGCGGCGGCGCCACCTTCGCCGCGCTGATCGTGCTGTCGTCGATGAACCTGCCGGTGGCGCTGGCCGGCCTGCTGATCTCGATCGAACCGCTGATCGACATGGGCCGCACCGCGCTCAACGTCAGCGGCTCGATCGCGGCCGGCACCGTCACCAGCCGGGTGCTGGGCGAGACCGACCTGCGCGTGTTCGCCAGCGACGCCGAGCTGCCGGTCGACAGCGACCGCAAGGCCGCCTGAGCCTACTTGGCGTCGATGTCGATGGAAATGTCGCCGACGATTTCCGACATCTGCAGCCGGATCAGTTTCGGGACGCCGGCCGCGGTGATCGAGTAGGTCGTGCTCAAGGAGCCCTGCAGCTTGTTCGAGCCATCGTAGACGGTGCTCAGCATTTGGAAATTGAGACTGTTGCCGTCGTTGCCGGCCGTCGTGACATAGGTGATTTTTTGCGTCGCGACCAGCGTGCGCTTGGTGCTGTCCGAGTAGCAGTTGTAGCTGGCCAGGTCGCCGCCCTGTCCGGCCGTGGCGCTGGCCGGATAGCCTGCCGTGCTGGTCGCCACGCAATAGTTGCCCGGCTCATTCGAGCCGATCGGCGCGTACTGGGCATTGACGTACAAAGGGCTGGAAATGGACAGCGGTTGCGTGACGCCGTTGCCGGTCAATGTGCCGCTGATCGTTTCCGTCGCCTGCATGGCCGCGGCGCCATTGAAGGTGGCGTTGACCGCGGCGCCCAGCGTGTAGGTCAGCGTGCCCGACAGCGGATAGGTCACGCTGCCGCTGCTGGTGCTGCCCGAGATCGCCAGGCTCGACTGCATGCCGTGCGTGAACGCGTAGGCCAGCCCCTGCTGGACCGGGAAACTGGTGACCACCGTGGCGGCGGTGCTGGTGCCCGGCGAAGCGCCGCCGCCACCGCCGCCGCAGGCAGCCAGCATCATTGCAATCAAGCCAGCCAGGGCCACCGGCGCGGTCTTTTTCGACATCTGCACAATCATGTTTTCTCGCTCAAGTTGATGAAAATCGGAATAGTGACAGCCTAACATTGTTTCCTTACAACAATACTCTCCAATAGTCACCACGCTGGCGGTAAAAAATCGTGGGAACCGCCGGGCGGCCACGCGGTCTAATTTTTTCCCCTGAGTTGAAAGGAAAAAATGATGACTACGATCTCCCTGACTTGCCGACTGTTGCTGGGCGCGGCCACGGCGGCCGCCTTGCTGGGCGGCTGCAACAAGCACGCGGCGGACCAGCCGCCTACGCCCGCCGTCAGCACGCCGGAACCGGCCGCTCCGGCCACTCCGCCCAACAACAACACCACGCCCACCCCGCCGCCGGCCCAAAGCAGCGCGCCGCCGACAAGCAACCAGTAGGCGTAAAAAAAGGGCCCGAAGGCCCTTTTGCGCGCTGCGCGGTGACGGCTTAGAACTTGTAGTTGTAAGCGATACCGATCAGCGACAGATGGGTCTGGTACGTGCCGCGCGTGGTTTCGCCGTTACCCGTGCAGGTGGTCATCACCGGGTTGCACTTGTTGGTGTAGTTCATCGACGCGTCCTTGAAGTCCAGGAAGCTGTACGCCAGGTCGATCGACGAACGGGCATCCAGCTTCCAGTTGGCGCCGATGGAGTACTGCATGCGGTCGCTGTCCGGCAGCGCTGGGTGGGTCAGCTCGGCGTTCTTGACCGGCGACTCGTCGTAGGCGATACCGGCGCGCACGGTCAGGTTTTCGTTGTAGGCGTAGTTGCCGCCCAGCGAAACGCGCACGGTGTTCTTCCACTGCTGACGGATGACTTCGGCGCCTTCGGTGGTGCCCGGGAACTGGATGTCCAGGTCGCCCAGACGGTTGTGGCGCACGAAGGTCACGTCGGCCATGCCGGCCCATTTGGCGTCGAACTGGTGGAACACGTTGGCCGACAGCGTCTCAGGCGTACGCAGCTCGACCAGCGCGGCCGAGTTGACCTTGTTCGACGACTTGGCCAGCACGCCGTTGACGACCGGGTCGGCGGTCACTTTCGAGAAGTCCCACACGGTGCTGCCGCGCAGCTTGTGCGAGATCGACGAGCGGTAGGACAGGCCGAAGCGGGTGTCCTTGTCCAGGGTGAACATGTAGCCCAGGTTGAAGCCCCAGCCCCAGTCCTTGCCGTCGTTGGAGCCGTGCGCGTCCTTGGCGGTGGCCAGCAGTTGCGGGTTGCCGCCCAGCAGAGCGATCTGCTTGGCCAGCGCCGCCGATTGCGGCGTGCCGCGCAGCGCCGCGATCGTGCCCGGCACGTCCACGGCCTGGCCCAGGCTGGCCTTCATGAACTCGGCGTCGATGCCGAAGCCGAAGGCGTGGCGCTCGTCCAGCTTGAACGAGGCCGACGGGTTCAGCGTGATCGATTCCAGCTTCACGTCGGACAGCGCGTAGCGGCCGGTCCATTCGCTGCCGTAGTTGATCTTGGTACCGTATGGCACGAACATGCCCATGCCGACGGTCCACTTGTCGTTCAGCTTCTTGCTCAGGTAGAAGGCCGGCGCGGTGACCGAGCTTGGCACATAGTCGTTGGCGCCGGTGCCGCCGGTCGGGGTGCCGGTGAAGCGGGTCGAACCGCTGTCGTTGAAGGTCGAGTGCGGCACGACCACGGTGGCGCTGCCGCTGATCTGCATGCCGTCCAGGCGCGACAGGCCGGCCGGATTGTAGAAGATGGTCGATGCGTCGTTGGCTTCGGCGGCGTTGGCGTCGGCCGTGCCCTGGGCCGAGACGCTCTGCGAACCGAAACGGTAGCCGGACGCCTGGGCGCCCACGGACATGGCGCTCAGAGCGGCGGCGATGATCAGGGGGAGGTATTTGTGTTGCATTGTAGTCTCGCTTTATAAGTAGGCGGCTCTGCGCCAGGTTTTTCTGGATTTCTTGCGCCAAAACCGGTGCAGGAAGGCCAGCAGCATACTACATTTATAAAACTATTCAAAAGGCAAGTCGTTAGAGGTAAAACTCTAAATAAAACCTTGAAACCGAGCAGTTGCTCTGCATCGTGGCTATTAAAAAAGGACCCGCGGGTCCTTTTTTAGTGTCGCCAAAACAACGACTTAGTGCGGATCGAGCGCGCCGGACGGCACAGCGCGGCCGCCCTTGCCCGTCACCTTGTACACCCCCCACATCAGCATGCGGAACACGAAACGCGCGAAGATCAGCGTCAGCACGCCCTCGACCAGCGTCATGACCAGCGCCGGCGCCGCCGTCCAGCGCGCCGCGCGGCGGTGGAACTTGGCGATCGCGCGGTCCTTGGCGATCTCGATGCTGTCGTAGAAGGTCGGCACCACCAGCAGCGTCAGGATGGTCGAGGTGATGGTGCCGCCGATGATGGCGATCGCCAGCGGACGGTAGAACTCGCCGCCCTCGCCCAGCCCCAGCGCGACCGGGAACATGCCGGCGATCAGCGCGAAGGTGGTCATCAGGATGGGACGCAGGCGCATGCGGCCGGCGTACATCAGCGCGTCCTCGCGGCCGTAGCCCTCGGCCTCGCGCTTGCGCGCCGCGTCCAGCAGCAGGATGGCGTTCTTGGCCACCAGGCCCATCAGCATGATGACGCCGATGAAGCTCATCAGGTTGAGCGTGCCGCCGGTGATCAGCAGCGCCACCACCACGCCGATCAGCGACAGCGGCAGCGACAGCATCACCGCCACCGGCGCCGTGAACGAACCGAACTGCATCACCAGGATCAGGTACATCAGGCCGATGCCCATGACCAGCGCGATGCCCATCTCCGTGAACAGCTCGGTCTGGTTCTTGCCGTCGCCGCCCAGGTCCAGGCCGTAGCCGGGCGGGTAGTCGATGGCGTTGGCCAGCTTCATGGCGTCGGCCGTCACCTCGCCGGGCGAGCGGCCCTGCACGTTGGCCGACACGGTCACGGTGCGCTTGCCGTTCTTGTGCTCGATGGTGGACGGGCCCTTGCCCATCGTGATCGTGGCGATCTGGTCCAGCGGCACCATCTGGTTGGTGCCGGTCACCGAGATCGGCAGGCGCTCGATGTTCTCGGCGTTGACGCGGTCCTCCGGCGCCAGCCGCACCGCGACGTCGCGCGATTCGCCGGTCGGGTCGACCCAGTCGCCCACCTCGACGCCGGCGAACGCCACCCGCAGCGATTGCGCGGCGTCGTTGACGGAGATGCCCATCGAGTTGGCCAGGCCGCGGTTGAGCTCGATCTGCAGCTCGTTCTTCGGATCCTGCTGCGACAGGCCGACGTCCACCGCGCCCGGCACCTGGCGCAGCTTGTCCATGTAGGCGTTGGTGATCTCCATCAGGCGGCGCGAATCCGGGCCGGTGAATTCGATCTGCACCGGCTTGCCCGAGTTGCCCAGGTCGTCGATCACCGAGATCTCGGCGCCGGCGATGTGGCTCATCTTCTCGCGCAGCTCGGCGCCGATCTGGAACGCGGTGCGCTTGCGGTACTGGCGCTTGCCGATGTCGATATAGATGCGGCCGCCGCCGGCGTTGATGTTGGAGTTGGTGTCCTTGGTCTCGGCGATGGTGCGGGCGATCGCGGCCACGGTCTCCATCTTGCGGCGCGCGATCTCCACGCTGCCCGAAGGCGGCATCCGCACGTCGATGGCGATGGTGCTGCGGTCGGCCGCCGGCAGGAAGCTCGAACCGCCGAACTTGGCGTGCAGCACGATGGCGCCGACGAAGGTGCCGAAGGCGATCACGGCCATCCAGCGGCGGTGGTGCAGCGCCCAGGCGATCACATGGCCGTAGCGGTCGGACTGGTGGTCGAACCAGTCGTTGAACTTCTGCAGGAACTTGCCCAGGCCCTTCTTCGGCGCCGTGTGGTGGTCGACCGGGTCGCCCCAGTAGGCCGACAGCATCGGATCGAGCGTGAACGAGATGCCCAGGCTGACCAGCACCGAGCAGGTCACCGTCAGCGCGAACGGACGGAACCATTCACCCGAGATGCCCGGCATGAAGGCCACCGGAATGAACACGGCGATGATGGAGAAGGTGGTCGCGGCCACGGCCAGGCCGATCTCGGCGGTGCCGTTCAGCGCGGCCGTGCGGCGGTCGAAGCCCATCTGCATGTGGCGCACGATGTTTTCCCGCACCACGATGGCGTCGTCGATCAGCACGCCGATCGCCAGCGACAGGCCCAGCAGCGTCATGAAGTTCAGCGTGAAGCCGCACAGCCACACGGCGATGAAGGCCGCCACCACCGAGGTCGGCAGGCTCATGGCGGTGATCAGGGTCGAGCGCCACGAGTTCAGGAAGGCGTACACCACGAAGATGGTCAGCACCGCGCCCAGCACCAGCGATTCGATCACGTTGTTGAGGCTGCGCTGCGAATCGTCGCCGCCGTCGCGGGTGATCTCCAGCTTGGTGCCGGCCGGCAGCGTGGCGTTGACCGCCTTGATTTCCTCGCGCAGCTTGGCCGCCACCGACACCGTGCTGGCGTCGCGCGAGCGGGAGATGGCGATGCCGACGTTGGGCTTGCCGCTGCGGATGCTCAGGCCGTCGACTTCGGCGAAGCCGTCCTCGATGGTGGCCAGCTGCGCCAGCCGCACCACCTCGTCGCCGCGGCGCTTGACCACCACGCCCTCGAACTCGCGCGGGGTGATGATGCGGCCGACCAGGCGGATGCTCTTCTCGTCGAGCACGCCGCGCACCTTGCCCACCGGCGCGTTGGTGTTCTGGTTGCGCAGCGCGTTGACCACCTCGCTGACCGAGACATTGTATTCACGCAGCTTCTCCGCGTGCAGCAGCACCGACAGCTCGCGCTTGAGCGAACCGTTGACCTGCACCTGCGACACCCCGTCCACCGCGCGGAAGCGGTCCGACAGCGTGTCCTCGGCCAGGCGCGAGATCTCGGCGTGGCTCTGGCTGGTCGACGACAGCGAGATCTGCATCACCGGATCGGAGGCCGGGTCGATGCGCTGCAGGATGGGCTCGCGCATCTCGGTGGGCAGCTTGTAGCGCACCGAGGCGATCGCGTTGCGGATCTCGTCGGAGGCCTCGATCAGGTTCTTCTTGAAGCTGAACTCGATGAAGATCTGCGCCGAGCCCTCGTTGGCGGTGCTCTCGAGCTTGGTCGCGCCGGAGATGGCCAGCAGCGGCTTCTCCAGGCGGTTGACGATCTCGCGCTCGACCGTGTCGGGCGAGGCGCCCGGATACGGCACGCTGACGATGATGAACGGCACCTCGACGTCGGGGTTCTGGTTGACGCGCAGCTTCTTCAGCGCCAGCAAGCCCAGGCACATCATGGCGACGATCAGGACGATGGTCGCGATCGGCCGTTTGATACTGAAATCGGATAAGAACATGGATCAGTTCCCTTTCGGTGCGGTGCTGGGGGAGGTCGCGGCCGAGGCCTGGGCCGCGCCGTTGCCGGCCCCGGCCACCTTCGGCGCGGTCAGTTCGACGCCCTGGCCATCCTTGTAGCCGGAGTTCGGCACGCGCAGCACGCGGTCGCCGGCGGCCAGGCCGCTGCGCACCTCCCACTGGCCGGTGCGCGGATCGCGCACGCCGATCGACAGCGGCGCCTTGCTCAGCGCCTTGCCGTTGACGCGCCAGGTGTAGCTATGGTCGCCGCTGACGACCAGCGCCGAATCCGGGATCATCAGCGCGTTCGAGACGTCGGACTCGACCCGGCCCTCGGCGTACAGGCCAGCCACGCCGGGCATGTCCTGGCCGGCGAACTCGACGAGCACCTCGACCTGGCGCGTGACCGCGTTGGCCGACGGGTCGACCCGCTTGACGCGGCCGCTGAAGTCGCGGTTCTGGTAGCCGTTGATGCGGAAGCGCACCGGCTGGCCGACCTTGACCACGCCGATCTTGTCGGCGGAAACGAGGCCCTCGAAGCGCATGCTGGCCGGGTCGATCACCTTGATCAGCTCCTTGCCGATGGCGGCGGTGTCGCCGTTGGACACCTTGCGCTCGCTGACGATGCCGTCGAACGGCGCGCGCACCAGGGTGCGGGTCAGCTGCTGGTGGGCCGCGACCGAGCGCGACTTGGCGGCGGCCAGCTCGCTCTGGGCGTTGTTGCGGCGGATCTCGGCATCCTCCAGCGCCTGGGTCGACACCATGCCCGACGTGCGCAGCGTCTTCTGGCGCTCGAACATGCGGGTGGCCTGCTCCAGCGACTGCTGGGCGGCGCGGGTGGCCTCGTCGGCGGAATTGAGGGCGTCGCGGATCGAGGTCTCGTCCAGGCGCACCAGGATGTCGCCCTTCTTGACCGCCTCGCCGTTTTCCTTCATCACTTGCAGCACCACCGCGCTCACCTCGGCGCGCAGGTCGGCCTTGCGCTCGGGCTGGACCGAACCGGTGATGACCGGACCGGACGCCAGCGCGTTCGATTCGATGGTCAGCAGGTCCTCCGGCGCCAGCGCCAGGACGGCCGGGGCGGCGCCCTTGCCGTCCTTGGCGGCGGTGGCCGAGGCGCTGGCGCCCGCCTTTTCAGGCTCCTTGGAGGACTTGCCGCAGGCAACCAGGGCTGAAGCGACGGCGAGAGCTAGAAGGGTTTTGCGCAACATAAAGTTCTCCGAGAAAGTGGCACGTTGGTGCTATTAATAGCTTGTAAAGTTTTAGCCAGACTACAGGGCGCAGAGTATCCCCGAGTGTCCGTAACCGGTCAATGCAAGTGCGACTGGACGGCAAAAAACGTGGCTGAATTGCCAAATGCTGGGATAGACGGTGAATTATCAGAAGTATCAGGATAGGCCGGAGCGGCCAAAAGAACAGTAAAACCGCCGGGGAAGCGGCCCGGCACGCCAGGGCGGCGCGCCGGAACAGGACGGATCAGCCGCGGCCGAACACGGCGTGGATGACGTGGGCGATGGCGATGCCGGTGCACAGGCCGCCGGCGATTTCCACCAGCGTATGGCCCATGCGCTCGCGCAGCCAGTGGTGGCCGGCGTCGTCCTTGGCGACGCGGTTGATCGCCGCCGCCTGCTTGCCCACGTGCTGGCGCAGGCTGTTGGCGTCGATGACGACGATGAAGCACAAGGTGACCGCCACGCCGAAGGCCGGATGGCCGATGCCCTCGCGCAGCGCGATCAGGGTCGCCATGCTGGACACCACCGCGCTGTGATTGCTGGGAAAGCCGCCGTTGCCGACCAGGTTGAAGGCCCATTTGCGCGCCTTGGCGCTATTAATCAGAAACTTGATCGGTCCGACCGTGATCCAGGTGATCAACGGGGTGACGAGATAAGCGATGTCCATCGATGGTTCCTTTGCATTTTTGTGGCGACATTATCGCAGAAGGGTCCCCAGCGACGGAAGCAAGTAATATAAAATTCAGCCCTGTCCCCATTTCCATAAAAACAACGATGCAACACTTCAGACTCTCATTCGCCGTCACCCTGGTCCTGATGGCGCTGGCCGCCTGGTGGGGCTACCAACATGGCGGCGCCGCCGGCCTGCTGCAGGCGGTGTGGGTGGCCGCCGTGCTGGGCGTGATGGAAGTGTCGCTGTCGTTCGACAACGCGGTGGTCAACGCCTCGGTGCTGCGGCACTGGGACGCGTTCTGGCAAAAGCTGTTCCTGACGGTCGGCATCGTCGTGGCCGTGTTCGGCATGCGGCTGCTGTTCCCGCTGCTGATCGTCTCGCTGGCGACCGGCCTGGGCCTGATGGACGTGTGGCACATGGCCACCGCCAACCCGGCCGAATACTCCAAACACCTGACCGGCGCCCACGCCCAGGTGGCGGCCTTCGGCGGCGCCTTCCTGCTGCTGGTGTTCCTCAACTTCCTGTTCGACGAGGAAAAGGAGCTGCACTGGCTGGGCTGGCTGGAGAAAAAAATGGGCCAGCACGGCACCGAAACCCTGGCCGTGCTGCTGGCGCTCGGCGCGGTGTTCGGCTGCGTCGGCCTGGTGGCGATGGAGGAAAAGTACACGGTGCTGGCGGCCGGCGTGATCGGCGTGGTGGTCTACCTGGCGGTCGGCTGGATCAGCACGCTGCTGGAGGAAGAGCCGCCCGAGGACGACGACGACATCACCGAGGCCGGCGTCGGCGCGGTGGTGGCGACGGTGGCGCGCGGCAGCTTCGGCGGCTTCCTGTACCTGGAGGTGCTGGACGCCTCGTTCAGCTTTGACGGCGTGATCGGCGCCTTCGCCATCACCAGCGATGTCGTCATCATCATGCTGGGGCTGGCCATCGGCGCCATGTTCGTGCGCTCGCTGACCGTGTTCCTGGTGCACAAGGGCACGCTGGAGGAATACGTCTACCTGGAGCACGGCGCCCACTACGCCATCGGCATCCTGGCACTGATCATGCTGGCCAGTGTCAAATACCATGTGCCGGAATGGCTGACCGGCTTGTCGGGCGCGGCCTTCATCGCCGTGTCGCTGTGGTCGTCGATCCGTCACAAGCGCCGGCTGGCCGCGTGATAAGATTAAAAACATTGCACTCAACTCAAGCGTAACCATGACCACATCCAAACGCGTCACCCTCTACCTCGCCGGCCTGCTGGGCGTCGCCCTGCTGCTGTTCGCCGCCTACACCTGGGTCATGCTGCACGTCTCGTACTCGGACGGCGAGCGGGCGGGCTACCTGCAAAAGTTCTCCAGCCGGGGCTGGGTCTGCAAGACCTGGGAAGGCGAGATCCTGCTGACCTCGATGCCGGGCGCGATTCCCGAGAAGTTTGAATTCAGCGTGCGCGACGACGGCGTCGCCCAGCAGCTGATGGCCGCCACCGGCAAGCGCGTGGTGCTCAGCTACGCCCAGCACAAGGGCGTGCCGACCCAGTGCTTCGGCGAGACCGAGTACTACATCACCAAGGTGCAGGTCCAGCCCTGACCGCCATGACCAAGCGCCCCTCCCTCCTGCTCGCCGCCCTGCTGACGGCGGGCGCCGCGTCCGCGCAAGACCTGTCGATGCAGGGTGGCGCGCTGCGCGTCAGCGGCAATGGCGAGCGCTCGTTCGCGGTCGGCGTCAACTACGTCCAGCCGTACGGCGACTATCTCGCGCTCAGCCTGGGCTATTTGAATGAGGGGCATCCGGACAACCACCACCGCGACGGCGTGTCCGGCCAGGTGTGGCTGCGTTCGCGCGTCGACCAGCGCGGCATGTCGTGGGGTGTGGGCGTGGGCCAGTACTATTTCTTCGACACCTCGCGTCCGCGCGGCGGCGGCGAGGCCTACATCAACGACCACGGCTGGGCGCCGATCTACAGCGTGCAGGCCACCTGGCACCATCCCAGCAACTGGTACACGCAGGTGCAGCTGAACCGCGTCGTCCCGAGCGGCGCCAAGGATCCGACCACCTCGCTGCTGGTGGGCGTGGGCTACCGCTTCGACACCGTACGCGGCGACAAGCTGCACCTGGACGGCGGCAAGTCCACCGACGACACGCTGACGGTGCTGGCCGGGCAGAGCATCGTCAACAGCCTGGAGTCGGAGCGTTCGCGGGCCGGCACCATCGAATACCGGCGCGCGATCGGGCGCTATGTGGACTGGACCGTAAGCGGCCTGCGCGAAGGCACCTCGGCCGGCACGCACCGCAGCGGCGTGGCGACACAGCTGTGGCTGATCCGGTCGTTGAACCGCGAAGTGGAATTGGGGATGGGCGTGGGGCCGTACCTGGCCTTCGAGCTGCACGACGTGCCGGGCACACGCTCGCACCAGGCGGGGCTGGTATCGGTAGCGGGGCGCTACCATTTCAACAAACGGGTAGTCGGCACGCTGTCATTAAATCGCGTCGTCACCGACTACCACCGCGACGCCGACCTGCTGCTGCTCGGCCTGGGCTACAGCTACTAAATTAAATTGGGGTCAAGTCTGACATTCGGACACGAGCTCGGCCGCGTGCGGTGGGGTCAAGTCTGACATTCGGACACGAGCCCTACCGTAGCGGAACACTACGGTAGGGCTCGTGTCCGAATGTCAGACTTGACCCCAATGTTTTAGCGGGCGCGCCAGACGGCTTTGCCGGCTTCGGCTGGCGGCGTCAGGCGGGCCGCTTCCTTGCGGGCGCGCGCGGCGTCCAGCGTGGCGATGCCTGCGCCCTCTTCCGCTTGCTTGCATTCGCCGGCCGCTGCGGCCACCTTGGCTTGCACCGCCGCCAACGCTTTTTGCGCGGCGGCGTGACGGCGGGTTTCCAGTTCCAGCAACTTCTGCTTGGCGACGGTCATCGCGGCCGTGGTGTCGGCCACTTTGCGCTGCATCGCCGCGTGCGCTTGTGCCGCCTCCAGCAGAGCCTGCTGCGCGGCGGCCTTGTCGGCCACGGCCTGCGTGGCGGCCTGCTCGGCCAGCTCGCGCTGGTGCATCGCATCGGCTTCGGTCTGCTCGGCGTCGGCGCGCTGGCGTGCGCTGGTCGCCACGTTGCGCTCGGCTTCCAGACGGCCGGCGATCGCTTTCGATGCGCGGATTTCCGAGGCCGTGGTCAAACGCTGCTGCGTCAGCTTCTGGTCGATCAGCGCCAGCGATTGACGCTCGGTCTCGACGAATTCACGCTCAGCCAACAGCAGCGCTTCGGCGGTCGCGGCCTTCTCCTGCTCGACGCGCGCGCGCTCGGCATGCACCACGCCCAGCTCGACCGCCAGATGCGCCTGCGCCGCCAGCGCCTGGCCGGCGATGGCTTTCTGTTCCGCCTCCAGCGACACCTGCTGCGCCATCACGCGCGCCGCTTCCGCTTCCTTGTCGGCGGCGGCGGCCAGGCGTTGCTCGGCTTCCGTCTGCTCGCGATACGCTTCGGTCTGCGCGCGCTCGGCGGCGATGCGCTGCTGCGCCGCGTCGCTGGCTTCCTGCTCGGCTTGCAGCTTTTCCTTCAGCGCGGCGATGGCTTGCTGCTCGGCGGCGGCGCGCGCCTGCTCGGCCTGCAGCAGAGCCTCGGCCTGCGCGGCCTTTTGCATGGCCAGCGCGTTGGCCTGGTTCTGCGCCTCGACGTGCAGCGCCAGCGTGGCGATTTCCTGTTGCTCGGCGGCGTTCTGGCTGGCGGCCAGCTCGGCGGCGGCGCGCGACAGGGCCGCGCGTTCCTCGGCCAGCTCGGCGGCGCGCTGCTGTTCCAGACTGTCGGCGCGGGCCGCCTCGGCGGCGGCTTCGTCGGCGGCCTGGCGCAGCTTGGCCTGCTCCAGCGCATGCGTTTCGGCCTCGACCTTGGCGTGGGTTTTCAGTTCGGCTTCCTGCTCGGCCTGCACGCGGGCCAGCGCGACGGCGCGCAGCTGGCTGTCGACCTCGATGCGCGCTTCGGTGGCGGCCAGGATGCTGGCGTCCGCGTCGCGGCGCGCCTGGGCGCTGGCGGCGGCCACCATCTCCAGGCGTTCGCGGTGGATCGCCGCGTCGCGGATTTCCTTTTCGGTTTGCAGGCGCAGATGCAGCGACTGCGCGGCGCTGCGCTCGGACTCGGCCTTGGCCAGCGCGATCTGCTCGCGCTCCTGCTCCAGATGCGCCAGTGCGCGGGCTTCCTCCAGCGCGCGCACCTCGGCGGCGGCGCGGTTGAAGGCCGATTCCAGCGCGATCTGGTCGGCGCGTTCGCGCTGCACGGTCAGGTCCAGCGCCTCGGCCTCGGCTTGCGCCAGCATCTGCGCGGTCTGGCGGGCGGCGTAGGCGTGGCGTTCGCGTTCGCGGGCCAAGGTGGCCACGCGGGCGTCGGCCGAGGCGATGCCGACCACCTCTTCCTTGGCGGCCTGCACGGCGGCCACGCGCTCGACCGCCTGCAGGCGGGCTTGTTCGGTTTGTGTGGCCAGTTCCTCGGCGGCGCGCGCGGCCTGCTCGGCCAGCTCGGATTCGGCGGCGATCTGTTCGTGGGCGCGCTTGCGGCTTTCGCTCTCGGCCTTGGCGCGCTGTTCGGCGGCCACGCGGATCTGGGTGTCGGCCTCGACACGGGCGCGCAGCTCGGCGGTTTCCTGCTTGACGGCGTCCAGGCGGGCCACGCTGGCCTGGGCAGCGGCGCGCAGCGATTCCAGACGCTCGCGGTTGGCGGCGATCGCCTCTTCCGACGCCTGCGCGTTCTGCAGCGCGACGGCGGCGGCGGCGGCGTCCATGGCGGCGCGGTCCTCGGCCAGCGCGCGGGCGCGGGCTTCGGCGTGGGCGCGGTTCTCGGCGGCGCAGGCGGCCTTGGCGTCGGCTTCGACGCGGGCGATCGCTTCCTGGATCGCCTTCATTTCCATCGCGGCGCGCGGGGTGTGGCTCGGTTCGTCAGGGTCATGCAGCGACACCATGGGGAGCAGAGTGACGCTGTCTGGTGCGCTGTCTTGTTTGGCCATTTGTGCTTGCATGAGAGTTCTCGCTAGACGATATGCCCCGGCACCCACCGGGACTTCTGAGTTCTCATTATCAAGCAGCGGTCAGGCAAGCCGAACCGCAAGGAGAGCGGGAAAAGCCCGTCAATTCGCTAGATCGGCAGCGGCGGCTCGTCCATCAGCGAGATCTGCTCCTTGAGCTCGAGGATGCGGTCCTGCCAGTAACGCTGGGTGTTAAACCACGGGAAAGCCACCGGGAAGGCCGGATCGTCCCAGCGCCGCGCCAGCCAGGCCGAGTAATGGATCAGCCGCAGCGTGCGCAGCGCCTCCACCAGATGCAGCTGGCGCGGCTCGAACTCGCAGAAATCCTCGTAGCCGGCCAGGATGTCGCTCATCTGGCGCACCTGGTCGGCGCGCTCGCCGGACAGCATCATCCACAGATCCTGGATCGCCGGCCCCATGCGGCTGTCGTCGAAGTCGACGAAATGCGGGCCGACGTCGGTCCACAGCACGTTGCCGCCGTGTTCTAAGATGTCAAGAAAATACAATATAACTACATAGTTTCACTTGAAGGTGCGCCGCCCGCAGCTCGATTGGATTGCCTTTTCTGCCCAGCAGACGTCGTTTTGTGATCTCATATGTTCATCGATTACATATGACCTGAACGGGGAGCGTGTGATGGCTTTTGTATCAGTGCGTGCCAAAGTTCTGACCGACTCGACTGGCGCCATTTCAGAGATCCCTGTTCTGTTGACGAACAGCGGGCCGTTACAGGTCATGATCGATTACCTTCTTTGGCGCCGGCATGATCGCAGCTTGGGCTGGATGCGCAAGGTTGTTCACGATGTAGCACTGCTCTTGGAATACATGGAAGTGAATTTCCAGCACCACCAAGACCCCGAAACGCTCTTCCACTCGTTTGTCCAGCGGCTCTATAGCGGGACCATCGGGACGGACGGCATAGATCCCAGCGGCTTATATTGGCGCCCGTTCAACCATCGGGCTATTGGCAACGTCATCACGCGGATCACTGATTTTTCATGCTGGGCTGCCGATCGACAAGGTACGACGCTGCTAAATCCACTGCGCGCCCCAAGCAGCTATGATGAGATGGTAGCGGTTGCAGCATCGATGGCCAGCAGGGATCGAGCGTTTCTCGGCAACACCTGGCGAATGCGATCAATAGGACAAGATAGTAATAGCCGGAGCACTCTTCCTCGCAGGCCTCCCAAAGTTAGCGTTTCGGACGATGCTGTCGCATTCCCCGAAAAGCATTTTGAGGATCTGTTGTTCCACGGATTTCGTCGGCAAAACGGCGAGGGTAAGACCGACCTCACCAAACGGCTCAACCTGCGTGACTGTCTAATCACCCTGTTAATGCACGGCGCCGGGTTTCGCATATCGGAGTGCTTCCATCTTTGGGTGTGCGATGTAGGCCCCCATCAACTTGATCCATCGACGGCCCACGTTCGCATCCATCATCCGAGCTTGGGGGACGCGCCGGACGACTGGTTCGATGAGCGGGGCAATCCAATTAAAAGCAATCGCGGAGCGTACTTGGCTGGGAAGCACGCGCTGAAGCCGCGAAACGAGGTAATGAACAAGCATTACTCCGGCTGGAAGGACCCGAGCCTGGACAGAAAATATTACATGGAAGCCTACTGGTTTCAGCCTGAGCTTGGGCGTCTGTTTCTTCACTTGTGGATGCTGTACCTAAAGGAGCTAATCAAGATTCCTCGCTCCCACCCCTATGCGTTCGTTGTGGAAGAAGGAGACACGGCCGGGGATATGTACAGCATCGACAATTACAAACAGGCCCATGCCAGAGCTGTGCGCCGCATTGGCTTGGTTCCCAGCAAGTCCCTCGGCACCACCCCTCACGGCCACCGGCACGCCTACGGTCGCCGGCTAATGCGCAGCGGCGTTGCTCCACAAGTGAAACAGAAGGCCTTGCATCATAAGTCCGTGGCATCTCAAGCAATATACACCGCTCCGAGCGCCACTGACGTCAGCAACGCATTGAGCGAAGCGACACGAAACCTCGACCTCCTCGCCGCTGGCGGAAACCATGTGAAGCCGACTTTTAATTTCGAAAAACTATTGGCCCACGGATTCGAGGATGTCGATCCCGACGGTCTATTTTCCGGCCCAAATCCAAAGTTGAGGTAATTGCCATGCCACGAACGAGAAGAAGCCAACGCATACCTGTATCAGCTGACGTTACGTTTGAATGGATGGCCCGCGAACTGGGTGGGGAATTCGAAGAGTGGCGCGTTTGGGCAGCCACCTGGCTCGCAACGCAGCCTTTGGGCCTTGCTGACCGCATTAATGGTTTGCGCGCGTTCTTCAAACACTACCTCCATCGTCTGAAGCTTCCTGTATCCCCATCGATTCTTCTCCGACGGGAGCAGCCGTTACCTGACTTTTTCGAAACTTCTCTACCGCAAACCCACGGCGGTATAAAGTGGAACAATAAGGTCCGGATTTTTCTTGACTGGGTACTGCAAACCCACTTCTCCGAGCCGGATGATAATGGCCGTCCAGTGGTGAGCCCCGTCTTCTGGAACCCGGTCTCATACCGCAGCCAAACAGGGAAAATTCGCCCCAACGAATCTGTGCATTCTCCTCTGCCTTATCGGTATATAGTCGAACTGCGAGAGCGCCTGGCGCCAGGAAAGAATTTCCGCGACTGGTTATGGACCCACAGCGTTGCTCACGGCCAGCATGGCGTGCGCAACGACTGGTTCGAGGTTACAGAGGACAAGCTCGATTATGAAGATCCGGACTGCGTCTGGCGAACACGCCGCACAAGCTATAAGAGGGGAAATCGACAAATCTATGAGTTATGGAGCCCAGTACGCGCGGTCGTCTTGATCACAAAACTCATGATACCGCTTCGCACGCACCAGGTCCGGGTACTGGACTCGGGTGAGGCGGACACTTGGCGCTACGCATCCAGTGGATGGGAGTTGAACAAAGGGGCGCATGCAGGGGGGACTAAGCGAAAACCTGTCGAAAGAGGCGTATTTCGCCAACAACGTGACCTCGATCTAGACGAGGTGCGTACCTCCCTTTATATCAATACAAACAAGACGGCGGACATCGCCAAACAAGGCGAAACCGGATATGTGATCCCTTGGCAGTACACCGAGCTGCTGTACTGGCTGGAAAAACTGCGAAATTGGCAAGCGAAATATAACCCGGTGCCGCAGCCAATCAGTTGGCACCATCTTGACCATCGCCACCTGCGTGGCCCTCGATCGGATTATCAACTTTCGCGTATGCCGGATACATGTTTTCTATTTCGCGACGCAGCTGCGCATGGCGATGATAAGTACAAGCCGATCATCGACGACCCCATTTTTTCCCTCTGGTACAGGTTGTTGTTGGACCTAGAGCAGCGCTGTGCCGCTCGGGGCGAGACAGGTGCGAACGGCAAGGCTCTGAAGTTCGTGGCCGACAACACAAGACGAACAACGCTGTATCCCTTGCATAGTCTGCGAGTATCGCTATTGACATGCCTCGCGGTCGATGCGGAGGTGCCATTAGTTGTACTTGCCAAGCTGGTAGCTGGTCACAGTCGCGTCATTATGACACTCTATTACACGAAGATTGGCGTCACACAAATGACCCGCATCCTCGATGCAGCAAGTAGCAAACTGCAGGAGACCGCCGAAGCTGGGTTAAGACGCTTTCTCGCTGAAGCCGAGTACGATGAACTGACGAACAAGATCGTTGCAAACAACATGGAAGGGCTAAAGGCATCGCTGGTCATTCGGCCAGAAGATCGTAATCCGGCAGGCTGGATGGCACGTAGCTACGGCATGTGTCTGGTCGGGGGAAATTCATCATCCGATGAATTTAACGGCAAAGTCGGTGGGTGCGCCAATGGCGGAGAACTATTGCGAAGCAATACCAAGGATGTATCGAACAACATATACGCCCCGGTCCCTGGCGGCCCTGGCAATTGCATTCGGTGCCGCTGGTTTGTCACTGAACCGCACTACATCGATGCACTTCGCGCCCACTTTAACAACTTGAGTTATCACCTGGTCGAACAGGCGAAGGTCGCAAAAAAACACGAAGTAAAGCTGGAAGCATTGAAGGCGAAGCGTTACCAGGCTGAACAGGCAGACGCTCCCTTTACCGAAAATGCCGAACTCGCCCGCGCGGCAACACTATGGGAAATGGAGATTGCCAAGACCGACGAACTTGGCCATGATTTAATCGCTACCTTCCGCCTCATCAAGCGCTGCTTCAACCTGATCGAGAAGTCCTCCAATGGAGAAAAGTTCACCCAGCAGATCGTTGCGGTCGGCGGCATGGCGGACTTGAAGTTGGTATTCGAAAGCACACAATCCGAACTGCTTCAGATATCGGGGATTTGTCAGGATGCCGAACTATATCCTGATGAAAATCCTGGCCAGGCAGTGTTCCGACGATCACAACTATTGGATAGCGCCTTGTACCGAGAGGGATACCAACCAGTGTTTGCTCATCTGTCTCGCGACGAACAACTTCACTTGGGGAACCGTTTCATGGATCACCTGGCGATCCTTGCCCAACCTGACAATCAAGCGCAAGGCTTGCGGCGTGTTGTGGGCATGATTGAGACTGGACGCAGCCTGGCCGATCTGGGGCTCGAAGAAGATTGGGAGCGACACCTCGAACCAGGATCGGATCACGGATCTGCACGTGTCTATGATCTGACAAACAAATCCAAAGCCCTGCCACTAAACAAACAATCTCCCTAATGAGTAAAGTCCATCCAAACGAATTATTAAATACCCTGACTGTCGGTGCCCGGCCGCAGAAGTGTAGGAATCTGGAGATCATGCACGAGGTATGCAGCGAGCTGCACAGGTTGGGCAGTCTCGACTTCTCATTGGCGACAGTTGGCAGGATGTCACAGGAACGAGGTGGCATGTCCCAGCGAGCGCTGTACAACTCCACATCCCGCGACTTCAAAACCTTGATCCGAGCATGGGCAAGCTTCGCTGCACCTAACAAAAGATCATCAGCCGAACCGCTCTCCCGCGACAAGTTAACAGATAACGATCTACTTCAGAAAATTCCTGACCCTGCCCTACGTGCGCTGCTCGGGCAGGTGATTGCCGAGCGAGATCGCTTACGTGGCGAGGTCAAATTGCTTCGTGCAAACGCCAACGTGGTGGTCGATCGCCGAGTCCTTCCTGGTCATATTAACGTTACGCCGAAGGGCGAAGTCATCCAAGTTATGAGCAGTGTGGGATTGTCCGAGACCGAAAAACAAGCTTTGCAGCGGGCGATCTCGGCAGAGTTCTTAACTCAGGAGGGCTGGTCTGAAGGTGCTAACGGGGAAATCTTAAACTCGCGGGGCAGAAAACTCTTTGATATCGGCTTTATCAACGCAATCAAGAAAACACTCACTTCATGATCCTGCTGGAAATCTAAACGTGGCGACCTAAGGTGTAGTGATCGCGACTTGATCTGACAGTTAAGCATATTAAATTCCGCTGATCTTTATCTAACTGTGCACGAATTGAAAGCATGCGCCTTCTTGGATCCATCTTGACTTTTTTAAACAAAGCCAAGAATAGTGACATTTCGAGAGAATTCGCGAGATACTTTCATTTTAAAATTGGTCTTTTTTATTATGGGTTATTTTTTTATTTTTTGATAATCCGCCAAATAGCCTTCATCCACAATTTCGATGGCATAAGAAATTTCGATTCTGATATACAAAAAAACTATACCAACGATTTTATTGAAAAAATTGTGATAGCCTCAATACACCATATTATTGTGATATGGCAATTAATACGAGGAAAAGTAAATGGAAGAGTTATCTAAAGAGGAAATCGAATTGGTCAGTGGTGGTAATACCCCGACTGGCGCCGGATGGACGCTGGGTGCGACGTTAGTGGGAATTGCGGCAGGCGTTGCTACTGGTGGGCTTATTGGCGTGCTAGTAATAGGTGGGGCCGCAGTTGGTGGTCTGGCATATGCCTACGATTTCTATCACGACAATGCCTAACGAAATGTTCGGTCGTCTATAAGACGTCTGGCATTTAGTACAAACCACGGTCTTTCATAAGGCCGTGCAACTCATCTAGGTATTATGTATATTTTCAACGATGGCACCAACGAAGGCGTGAGTTTCTTTTATCCACTAATTTCAAATAAACGATCTACTCTAAAAGTTATGCCTTGGTCGCGTTACCAAAAATTTTCAATGATGTCCATTATTTCGAGCATTGCCCTTTTTTCTTGCGGTTTGATTTTATTAATAAAAAACCATATCGACGATCCACTATTCAATGGATTTTCTAGTGCTGTATTTTTTGTTGGTTGTTTGAAATTTTTCCTATTTAAAGCCGACACGTCAGTAAAAATATCGACCGCCACAATGAATAAGGCACCAATAACCGTTTCGATCGATTTTAGCTTCTATTTCCTATCTTTAATTTTCATGGAAATCCTTTATGGTCGCACAGCGCCAGACATGGTGAATTCGCTAGCCTTCGCGATTTTAATATTTTTGTTTTTAGCCATCGTCCCTATTTTAAATCAGATAATAGCGCGGATGGGTAAAAATAAGATTCGATAGAAAATTACAAAATCTCATAAAGATTTCCGAATTTTCAAAGCCACTAAATTATTTAAAGTCCTTGAGACGGAAGTATTTTTTGTTGCTTTGTTACTTGATATCTGTGCGGCCAGTGACGAAAAATAGAACTATATTATGCTGACAAAATTATTTGTAAATTTCTCTGTGAAAAAACTTTTGTCCGGGAAGCCATTGTGGATTTGCAACGACTTTTTTCAAAAAAATAATAATGATAATCTTTTTGACACTCGCGAAAACATTGCTATAACTGAGAAGAAATTTTTTAACAGGTTTGCATATGCAATTTCTAATTCAAGCTGGCTTGAACCACTAGAATTTGATGAAAATAGAACAAGGACCTATCAAGCGGAGCGCTATGGTGGCGCTGGCATAGGCGATAATGGCGGGGGTGTCCGTGTAGGTAATACTGGAAAATTCCAGGTAAAAGGGATCGGTAGAAATCCGTTGTGCGGGAATGGAGCGAACGTTCGTCATTCGTATGGAGCCTTAAGTGCCTTCGAGGCAATTTATGAAGCGATTTATTCTAACGTTCTTAATAAGGTGTTACCAATCGGAGCAGCCGACGTCTATGGAGTCATAGTAACTAGAAAATTTTCTGCGTATGTTGAATATGATGACGAAAACGGCAACAATTACAAGAAAGGATGGGGGGCATTACTGGTCCGAGAGATCTGTCTACGGCCAAGCCACTTCTTTCGCGCGACATTATATAAGCCTAACAAAGATAATAATATCCCATCAGATGTCGCACGTGTTAGAGCGGTAAATAAATCGTTCTACAAAAGCTTCAGCGATACGAATAGCTTCATCGCGTACTTAGGTAAATTTTTGCAGCGCTGCGCTAACCAATTTGCGTTTGCCAGGGTTGCTAGAATTGCGCATGGAGCGTTGTCACCGTCAAACATCTCAATTGACGGACGTTGGTTAGATCTGGCTTGCTCCACATTCGTTAGAGGTGGAGAAAATAGTGGCTATCTAATTCCATTCTATGGCGAACCTGACGCAATCGCTGATTACCTTCGTGAATTGATCAGCGAATTTTCCAAGTACAACAACTTGGAATTGAATGCTGCACCGTTGTTAAATTATTATTCAAACCAGTTTTCCAGTTGTTTGAAAAAACATCTATGTTATTTATTTTCTTTTAATTTCGACCATATCGACGAAACCGTAAAAAAAACGGAATACGAGATTCTTGTTCATCAAGTACATCGTGTTATTTACTCTGCAAAGAAAATAACGGCCGGCTATCCTGAATTACTCAATGAATTAGACCCGGTTATCGCTCTTATCGAAGGGCTATTTTTGTCGCTAGCCAATAGGTCGGAGGGACTTGACATAATGCAGCCATGCCATGGCATAGCCGGGTTTAACGCAGTTCAAACCCTAGATGCGTTTCATGCAGTGACACGTTCCGTATTTTCTCATGCGCAGAACAATGCCATAGATTTTAGTATATTTGTTAGGAATTCAGTTATTTCATCTCTTAAACGTTCTTTGTTAACTGAATTTTTTTACAAGAAAAGATTGGACAAACAAATACAATCTATTTTGGATGCAGATTGCCTTGACGAAATCTCTGGATTCATCAATATTTCAATTGAAATTTCTGAATGGGTATTTTCCGATTCTACGGACTCATTCCTATGGTTATATCGCGGAAATGGATTGAAGTTATTTTCAAAAATCGATTCCCCTGGTTTTTATTTGACATTTAATGAAACTTCATATAGCTCAAATGCATGTGATATCCATACACTTATCGATCAAATTGATCCTTCGGTGTTTATCTTGAATGGATATAACTTTAAATCTTATTTGTCTAGGTTGCTTAATTTGCTCACGATAGTTGGAACAATAAAAAATGTTTGATTCAACAGTATCCGATAAAACTTTGCGCCACATTATGGAGATACGATCCAGCATGGGATTATCTACTCGGCCGGAGCAATTTTATTCGCTTAGGAATTCTTCTCAGGCAGGTAAGGCTATTCTATTTACTGATCATATGAACCGCCCTATTGGATATTTGGCTTGGGCTGATGCTAGCAAAGAGACAGTACGGCGATTTTTTAGGACTGCACAGCCACCTTCGTACGTCTATGAATGGAACGAAGGGAATTTTTGCATGTTATTGGATATCGTAGTTCCAGCGCAATCGCGTTCCTTTGCCATGCCACAGTTCATTGATTTTTTGAGACATCGTCGAGCCATATTTTTCACCACCCGTGGTCGCGCCAGATTTTATCTTAACGGACAACTTCGATTTTCGAAGGGGAATCGTCATTAAGCTCTATAGCCAATATACGTTGCCTTAACATGCCAACTCTTTCAGAATAACCACGGCATATTAGATTTTAGACTTCGTCATAAACCCATTCAAATAAAATAAAAGTGATAAAAATTAACATGTCAATTATAGAAATGGCCGCATGAACGCGTAAGTAATAACGCCAACGCATTGTCGTTTCCAACTCTACAAATCTAAAATTCGAATATTTTGCGCCATATCAAACCACCACCTCAACCTCGAAGCAACGTCGCTGCCACAGAGCAACTATTTCGACAGCAAGCACTTCAGCATGCGACATCTCGAGCATACGGCAATATTATTTTGAGTGCCTCAGGTCTCCGCGTAGCATTAACTGTGTGGTTTTTTGCCATTGGCGTGGGGTTAATATGTTTTTTCATTTTTTTCAGCACGACGCGTAAGGCGAAATGCCAAGGCGTACTGTTACCGACTGCCGGTATCGTTCGCATCATACCTGCTCAGGCCGGCGTAATTCTAGAAAGCCGTGTAGTCGAAGGGCAAATTATCAAGGCTGGCGATATACTATTTGTTCTTTCTGGCGAGCGAAGTAGTCAACTCGCTGGCTCTACCCAGAAAGTGGTATCTACTCTACTTGGTCAACGCAAGTCTAGTTATGATGATGAGTTGAAGCAGGTGGAGCAGCAAGCGCGCCAAAGAGTTGCAGCGCTTGAACAACGCTCTCGTGATTTGGCGTTGGAAGTTGAGCGTGCAAGCGATCAAATTACCCTTCAAGAACGCCGTGTTGTCTTGGCGGAGCAGTCCAATACGCGCTACGTTGACTTACAATCGACAGGTTATCTGTCTGTACTTCAGATGCAGGAAAAGCAGGGCGAGCTGTTAGATCAACGCCAGCGTTTAGTCGAGCTGCAGCGCGCGCAGGCAGTTAGCCAAAGAGACTTACGTGCGACGAAGGCAGACATCAATGACCAACGAGTTCAGGCGCAACGTGAAATCGCTGCTCTCCAGCGCAATGCAGGGATTGCAGAGCAGGAGTTGACAGAGAATGAGGCGCGACGTCAGATATTGGTGCGCGCGCCAAATGCCGGTATGGTCACAGCGGTCACGACGGAACCAGGCCAAACCGTCACTGGTCAAACAGTGCTGGCTTCGGTATTACCCACGGGAGCGGAATTGGAGGCTGAGATTTACGCCCCATCGCGATCTGCCGGCTTCATCAAGCGAGGCATGAAAGTTTTACTGCGTTATCAAGCCTATCCATATCAGAAATTTGGCCAATACCCAGCTGAAGTACGTGAAGTGGCCAATACATCCTTACAACCAAACGAATTAGTAATACCCGGTGTAGTAACCAATACATCTGGAGAGCCGCTGTATCGCATCAGACTAAAGCTTCACAGGCAGTCCGCCGTAGTCTATGGGAAAGCGATGCCACTCAAGGCAGGCATGCTGATTGATGCGAGCATTGAGCTCGAACATCGTAGGCTTTATGAGTGGATCCTTGAGCCTTTATTTAGCCTGTCCGGTCGCATCTGACCAAGACTGTTGTTTTGCATTCCATTTACTCTCCCATGAATTTTCTTTCAGTACCTCATCTCCACTTCTGGCAGCGTAGACGCTTGCCCCTGTTACTACAATCGGAGGCCGCAGAATGCGGTTTGGCATGTTTGGCAATGGTTGCTTCATATTGGGGTCACAAAACCGATATTTCCAGCATGAGAAGGCGCTTTTCGGTGTCACTGAAGGGAGCATCGCTGCGAGGATTAATGTCAATGGCCGAAGGCCTCGCATTGCAGGCTAGGCCACTAAAGCTAGATCTCCATAATTTGGCTGATCTAAAGCTGCCATGCATTCTCCACTGGGACTTAATCCATTTTGTCGTACTGAAGTCAGTGGCTGGCCGCCATACCGTGATCCTCGATCCCGCCGTCGGGGAGCGTCGGTTGTCATTGACAGAGTTCGCAAAACATTTTACCGGAATCGCACTAGAACTGTCGCCGGCTTCGACATTCGAGAAGAAAGTTGAAGTACAGACGTTTTCTATGCGTTCCCTGATGGGGAGAGTCGTTGGCCTAAAGCGCAGTCTGTTACAAATCCTAGCGCTCGGTTTAGTATTACAGTTGTGTTCTCTTATCGCCCCGTTTTATATGCAATGGGTCGTGGATGAGGCCTTACTATCCTACGACCAAGATCTCGTGACTGTACTAGGTTGCGGTTTTTTGCTTTTGGTGCTATTACAAGCCAGTATCACCGCTGTGCGTTCGTGGGCTACCACCGTGATGAGCACCGATCTCAATATGCAGTGGTTAAGCAATACATTCGCGCATTTACTGAAATTGCCATTACCATATTTTGAAAAACGTCATACTGGCGATATTGTCTCCCGATTTAATTCCGTTCAATCGATCCAGCACAGTCTCACTACACAATTTGTAGAAGGTACCATTGACGGAATACTTGTGCTTGGCACCTTCGTCATGATGCTGCTATACAGCACCACTCTAACTGCTGCGGCCGCTGTCGCGGTAGTGATTTACATTCTTTTGCGCCTAATCATGTTCCGCCCGTTACGAGATGCAACGGCTGAGCAAATCATCCATGCCGCTAAGCAGCAGACTCATTTCATGGAGTCGGTACGCGGCATTCAGAGCATACGCTTATTCAGTGCCATGGGGGAGCGCCGCTCAAGTTGGATTAATACCCTTGCTGATCAATTCAACGCGGAGTTAAGGGTAGCTAAGTTAAGTGTAACTTATCAGACCGCAAATTTCTTGTTGTTTAATATAGAGCGTGTTGTGGTCATTTGGCTGGCGGCTATTGCTGTAATGGATAATCGCTTTTCAGTGGGCATGTTGTTTGCCTTCATCAGTTACAAGGACCAGTTCAGTCAGCGTATAACCAGTCTGATTGACAAATTATTTGAACTTCGCATGCTTCGTCTCCACGGCGAACGCGTTGCTGATATCGTTCTCACCGAGGCGGAAGCGGATACTCATCATGTCGAGATCAACTTGCAAACTGTCTCGCCATCAATCGAACTGAAAAATTTGTCGTTCCGCTATGCGGACGCTGAGCCATTGATATTTCATAACTTGAATCTGTCCATTCCAGCAGGGGAGTGTATTGCCATCACAGGTCCTTCTGGCTGTGGTAAGACTACGTTAATGAAATTACTGTTAGGCCTGCTGGAACCAACGTCTGGAGATGTGTTAATTGGCGGCATAAATCTGAGACAACTCGGACTCAGTAATTACCGTCAGATGCTAGGAACGGTAATGCAGGACGATACTCTCTTCTCAGGATCGCTCAATGATAATATCTGTTTCTTTACTGCCGCGCCTGACCTGGCGCGTATTGAATATTGTGCAAAAATGGCTGCTGTGCATATGGAAATCTCGCAAATGCCAATGGGATTTAATACCTTGATCGGGGATATCGGCTCAGGTTTATCAGGTGGTCAACGTCAGCGCATTTTACTAGCGCGCGCGTTATATCGCGATCCGAAAATTTTAGTCTTAGACGAAGCGACCAGTCATCTAGACGTATGGAACGAACAGTTGGTAAATGCAGCAATTAAGGAGATTCCTTTGACAAGAGTAATCGTAGCACATCGACCAGAAACTATTGCCATGGCAAGGCGCGTAGTCGTACTGCAGCAAGGAACTATCGTGCAGGATATCCTTCAGCCCGGCCATCCGCAAGCGGCTTAGCCTTTTAGAGGCCGACGTCCTGCCAAAAGAAATACATTATACCAACCCAACACCTGCGTACCGACGTGCGACACGTCGTTACCGGAGCAGCGAGATTCCATGACCGGTTTGATTTACCCAGTTAAAAATTTATCGTTCACTAAAACTGATATCGTTCTTATTAGTGTCGCGAGAAATGAAATGTGTAGACTCCCTTCTTTTTTCGAGCACTACCGTAGGCTTGGAGTTGATAAATTCATAATTATTGATAACGCATCAACAGATGGAACTTCTGAATATTTGGCAGCACAACCGGACACGCTACATTTCTTGGCACCGGGCTCTTATGGCAGGGCTAATTGTGGACATGACTGGATACGGGAAGTGCTTAGCCATTGCCTTGGTAACTGGTGCGTTGTGGCTGACTGCGACGAATTCTTCATTTATCCTGATCATGAAAAGTGTGACCTTAAAGATTTCGCGAAAATATTAAAAAAAAATAATGAGACTGCTGTATGTTCGTATCTATTGGATATGTACTCTAAGAATGCATTTGTGAGCAACTTCTTAGAATCAGCACAGAATCCTCTTGAAGTTTGCCGTTTTTATGATCCCATTCAAGATAGAAAATCACTCGGTCCCGATTCACTATGTGGAATATTTCCATTTGACCGCAAAGGAGGTATGCGACAGCGTATTTTCAATGTTGAGCCATGTTTGAACAAGATTTCATTTTTTGAAAACATAAAAGGCATCAATCTCTTCCAAGGCGCCCACTTCATTGATGGTGCAACGCTGTCCAAAATACGCTGCGTGACTCTCCATTTCAAGTACTTACAAGACTTCCAGCAATACACGCTTGACGAGTCAAAACGTGAGGAGCATTTTAACAATGCAAGTGAATACAAAGCATATAGTCAGCAGCTAGAAAATATTCCCCGACTCAGTGCTCATTATTCCAGCTCTAGGGAATTTGTTTCTTTTAATGATTTCTTCAACCACGAAATTCGGTCCACACAGGAATGTCGCTTAAACATTCAGGTGCTTCCTTCATTAGACCAAGAACAAGTGACCAGTGCGTCCATCCTTTTCAGTTCCATTGCAGGGTCGGACGAAATTTCAACTTTCGATACGTCAGATGAACAAGTAATCAGGACTGTGCTTGAAAGTATACGAGGTCCAAACAAATCAGTTGTGATTCTGGCGAGTGAAAAGAAACGAACCCTTTGGATCGATGTGGCCAGAAGCTTAGATTGTGAAGTATGTGTCATTGACATCTCATCTGACGCATCTATTGCCAAAGCTAGAAATTCCAATCAGTTACGCCATATTGAAAATCCAATAGTCATTATCGAGGCGGTGGCGAAATGGCATGGGCGACTGCAGCTAATTGATTTGCTAGTGCTCGAGCTTGCGCAACATTGCAATGCTTCCACTAAATATTTGGTCGACGTCACTGATGTTGCAGTATATCATCACCTTGATCACGCTAGCTCCAGAGTTCACTGCTTCTTTGGTCGTATTCCCACAGTGCTAAAAAGTAGTAACCAGTCTCATTTTATTAGTTGGTTAGCCAGATCTGGGGTGGAGCATCATTTAACGCAGGAAAATAATCATAATTATGCGTTACAGACAGCATCATTGCAGTTCTATGAACGACTTTCTCTAAGAACAGCATTGTTTGCAAATATTATAAGAGCAACTCTTTTAGAATGGAATTGCGAACTAATCGAAATGTTTAAAATTGTTAATTCGCTGATCGCGTTCCGGCCGGTTAACAACCTCGAAGAGTACGAATGCGTTGCTCTTGGCCTCGAGACGTGCGTCGGACATCCCGGCGTGGTTATCGTCTACAATAATTTCGAATCAGAAGCGAATTTATTGCTCTGGCTAAGTCGGATCGCACAAGCGTTAGACGTTACGTCGCCTAATTTTTCCTGCGCTAAGAGGGTTTTATTAAATGTTATTTAAATTTAACAAAATTTGTTTAAGTCGACCGCTAAAAACCCGCTGTGCACGTATCTGATTTGGTAAAATTACAGTATCAACTGGGATCCGCAAGTAGCGGTGATGATGGCAATCGACTTAGGCTCCGTGCCCGCGCTCGGAAACAAGCGAGCCACCTACACAGATCGTCGAACACTCACTTTGAGGTGTCTTACGATAGGAGGCCCGGTGTTTGCGAGGGCATGCCGGGTAATGTCAAACTGAACTACTCGGATAATTGAGTAGCAAACATACACTACCGTCATAAGTCTGAATGTTTTCTAATACACATATTAGATGTTAAATTGACACTCACAATAATTAACTAAATACTTGCTTGCAACACTGCCTTCTGACATAACTTCCACCAAGACTCGGTCATAACGAAGGTGAACACTCGACACTAGGCCGGTACCTAGTCTAATAAGCGCCTACATGAAATCTCAATGTGGTACTCTACAGTAATGGGCGCTACTTTCTACCCACGTATTTTTATAGTCATATGTATCAAAACCTTCATTTGGATCTACAGCTCTGCTTGATTCTGCTCTAGAAAAAGTAAACATGGCTACCGCTTCTAATTTATTGGAAAAATAATGACTTCCTTCCTACGGGGATCGTTTTTGCTATTAACTATTCCTTTGGGAATTTTCTTGGGTGAGGTATGCATTTTTGTTTTACGCACAAATGAATATAATTTTTCAATTCTTATAGGTGTTTTCGCAGGTTTTTTGATCGGTGTTGTTTTTGGTATCGGTCTAGATACCCTCTGTAAGCGGCACCCTAATGGGGCTTTGGATACTGTACGCATATTTTTGACACGTCGGAAGTCAAAGGATTCCATCGTTAAATAACCCCGTACACAATTCAAGCGCCCCATCTAGTGTTGATTTGCAGCGAAATCTGATAATCATCTAGCCGTCCTCCCTTCGGCAGAGCCGAGGAATAAAGTCACGGTACGAATCCGAACTTTATCGAGGAGGACGTCATGTTATTTTGTGGCATTGATCTTCATTCCAACAACTGCCTTGTCGTCGTCTCCGACGACGCCGACAAGGTCGTGTATTCCAAGAGGCTACCGAACGATCTCGCGGCAATATGCGCCGCGCTGAGTCCTTATCAGAAGGAGTTGTTTGGCGTAGTTGTGGAGTCCACGTACAACTGGTACTGGCTGGTTGACGGGCTGATGGCCGCAGGTCATTCACTACACTTGGCCAACACCACGGCGATCAAACAATACGACGGTCTCAAGCACCGCGGCTCCACCCGCGCCATCGACAAATACGCGTTCCAGCTTTCTGCGCTCCTCAAGACCGAGGCGGCCAAGTCGCGCAAACAGCGGCGCACGCTCAAACAAATCCATGAGGACCTGAAGGAATTAGGGTTTGAGGGCTGTTACGACCGGGTCGCGGCGTTCACGAGGACCAGGAGGAAGGGTCAAACTGAGAGGGTCAATCCTGCGAGCAAACGAACACGCTACTATGCTGGGCGAAGCGGTGCTTCCTGCATCTTGGCAACCTGCTCTCGTAGCTCCAGAATGCGATCCTGCCAGTAGCGTAGAGTACCGAACCAGGGAAACGCACTAGGGAACGCAGGATCCTGCCAACGACGGGCGATCCATGCGCTGTAATGAAGCAAGCGCAGTGTGCGCAACGCTTCGATCAGGTGCAGCTCTCGGTCATCAAATTCTGAGAAGGTTTCGTATCCACGAAGAAGTGCGGCCAGCTGCGCGCGTGCATCGGTTTCATCACCCGACAACAGCATCCAAAGATCCTGGATGGAAGGACCTGATCGACTATCGTCAAAATCAACAAAATGAGGGCCGTCATCGGTCCACAAAACGTTCCCCGAGTGACAATCACCATGAAGTCGCAGCACACGGACATCGCCAGCACGTTGATACGCTGTGTTCACCGCGTCTAAGGCCTGATCCGCGACGCTTACCCACGCAGTCTGTAGTTCTTCAGGTAGCCAATTGCCCGCAACGAGAAAGTCTCGGGAATCAAAGCCGAAACTTTGAATGTCGAGAGATGGCCGGACCTGATAGGCGCTAGTGGCGCCAATCGCATGGATGCGTCCAAGGAAACGTCCCATCCACTCAAGGGTGTCTTTTCGATCGAGTTCCGGTGCCCGGCCGCCACGCTTCTCGAATAGCGCAAATCGGTGGCCGTCGAAATGGTGCATGGTCCGTGCATTGAAACTAAGTGGAGGAACTACCGGAACCTCCTGCTTCGCCAAATCTAGAGAAAACACATGCTCCTCAAGAATCGCCTCATCACTCCAGCGCCCTGGGCGATAGAACTTGACGACGTATTGTCCGCCATCTTCAGTCCATACCTGATACACCCGGTTCTCAAAGCTATTCAGTTGAAGCAGGCGGCCGTCACACCGCTCCCCAAGGCCTTCTATTGCAGTGAAGATGCACTCGGGCGTTAGGTCGGCATAAGGGGTTTCAGCGTTTAGTTGTTTGGTATCCACAGGAGAGCCACTCGATATTGTTATGTGCGGAACGCACGTACAACTTATTGTATACAACGGTTTGGAATCCCTTCAATGAAGGGCTCTCTCCAAAACTATGGTAGCTTGACATCCTATAACAATCCGGCAATCGCCGTGCAGGCGCAGTTGCGGCAGCTCGCCGGCGCGGTCGTAGCTGCGGCGCACGCCGTCCAGCGCCTGCGCCGAGACGCTGGCGTAGGCCTCCTTCAGATCGGCCGGAATGAACTGGTTGGTCTGCAAATAGTCGCAAGGCTCGGTGCCGAAGGTGGCGATGTCGATCGCCGGCCGCTCCCGGTACGGCTTGATCGCGCCCACCGCGTGGATGCGGGCGATGAAGCGCCCGGTCCACTCCAGCACCGACGGATCGCTCAGCTCGGGCGCGCGGCCGCCATGGCGGGTGAACACGGCGAAACGGAAGCCGTTGAAATGATGCAGCGTGGCCCGGTCCGGCCCCAGCGGCAGCGCCGGCACCACCGGGATCTCGCGCGCGGCCAGCTCCTCGGTGAAGGCGTGCTCTTCGAGAATGGCGGCGTCGCTCCAGCGGCCCGGACGGTAGAACTTCACCACCAGCGGCTGCGCGTCCTCGATGCCGACCTGGTAGACGCGGTTTTCATAGCTGTTCAGCGCCAGCAGGCGGCCATCGCCATGCAAGCCTATGCTGTCGAGCGCGTCCAGCACGCACTCGGGATTGAGGGCCGAATACGGATGCGGCGCCTGCTCCTGCGGGCTGTCCGACGCCCCGGCCAGCGCGTCGGCCATGCCGGCGGCCAGGGCCGCGGCGCGGGCGTCTTCTTCTTCGTCGTCGAAATGATCTTGGTTCATCCCCGCATTGTACGGGGCGCGGCGTGTATACTGTCGGCTTCAATCCAATAAAAAGAGCAAGCCATGCAACTCGACCAGCCACTGAGCGAAAAAGAATTCGACGAATTAGACAACTTCCTGCTGTCCGACCGCAGCCCTGAAGATGCGATGACGATGGATATGCTGCACGGCTATCTGACCGCCATCGCCATCGGCCCGGAACCGATCATGCCGGCCGAATGGCTCAAGCGCATCTGGGGCCAGGAAGAGACCGACATCCCGAAATTCAAGAACGAGAAGGAAGAGGAACGCATCCTCAACCTGATCATGCGCTTCATGAACGAAGTGCTGGTGACGTTCGAAGTGGCGCCGAAGGAATTCGAGCCGCTGTTCGTCGAGCACGAGCACGAAGGCCAGACCCTGATCGACGCCGAAGCCTGGTGCTGGGGCTTCTGGGAAGGCATGGAACTGCGTCCGGGTTCGTGGGACGAAATCTGGGAATCGGACGTGCAGGAACTGATGAAGCCGATCTACCTGCTGGGCGCCGACGAGATCGAGGAAGAGGAACTGCCGCTGGTGGAAGATCCGGTCAAGGCGCACAAGCTGGCGCAGGAACTGGAAGCGAACCTGCCGGCCATCTACAAGTTCTGGGTACCGCGCCGCAAGCCGGCCGTCACCACCCTGGTGCGCGACGAGCCCAAGGTCGGCCGCAACGACGACTGCCCTTGCGGCAGCGGCAAGAAGTACAAGAAGTGCCACGGCGCTGAATCGGCGGAATAAGGCTATGGCCGTGCGTGGTGCTGTGATCGCATTGTTGTTGGCGGCCGGCTGCGCGGCCGCCGCCCAGCCCGAGCTGCTGACCGACCGCATCACGCCTGCCCGCCAGGCGTCCGACGCGGCCCTGCTCAAATCGCTGGACCGCGACGTTTTCCTCAACGGCGGCTACGCCGGCCCGACCGGCAAGCTGAGCTATCGCCTGATGCCGCCGGCCGACGTCCAGCCCGGCAAGCGCTATCCGCTGGTCATCGTGCTGCACGGCTCCGGCGCCATCGGCAACGACAACACCAGCCAGCTTGGCGCGCTGGCCATGTCCTGGACCGCGCCGGCCATCCGCAAGCGCTATCCGGCCTACATCCTGGTGCCGCAATTCGCCGAGCGCAGCGCCAACTACGCACCATCGGCCGCCGACGGACTGCTGGCCTCCCGCCCTGGTCCCAACCTGCCGAGCGTGGCCGCGCTGGTGGACAACCTGAAACCCCAGTTCGCCATCGACGCCGACCGCATCTACATCACCGGTTTTTCGATGGGCGCCTCCGCCGCCACGCAGGCGGTGCTGCAACGCCAGGATATGTTCGCCGCCGCCGTGGCCTTCTCGGGCATCGCCCCCGAACGCGCCGCCGCCGCGCAGCTGAAGGACCTGCCGCTGCTGCTGGTGCACGGCGACGCCGACACCGAGAACCCGATCGAGCCGGACCGCTCGCTATTCGCCGCCCTGCAGCGCCAGCCCGGCGGCGCCAAGGCCCGCATGCTCGAATATCGAGGCATGGAGCACACCGTGCCCGCCGACATGCTGCTGGCCCCGGCTTGGCGCGACTGGCTGTTCGCCCAGCGCAAGGCGCGCTGACCTGGCCTCACACACTAGCCGGCCCGGACACTCCGCAGCCGGGCTATCCCTTTGACCAGCCAGCCCAGCCCGACAAACAGGACCAGCAAGCCGACCGCGTTCAGCATGGTCCGGCCGTAGCCGATGCTGCCGGCGTCGATGAAGTGATAGGGGTACATGTCGATCAACTCGCCCCGCAGCAAGACGTAGACGAAATAAACCGCCGGATAAGCGCTCCAGGCGAACGGCGACAGCGTTGCGGCATCCTGTCGTGGCACGCGCCAGATCCAGTAAGCGAGCAGCATCAGCGGCACGACATAGTGGAGCGTCATGTCGGCCACCCACTGCCAGCCCTGGGGACTCCAGAGATGCTGCAGCAAAATATGGTAGGCGATGCAGACAAACACGATGGCCGTTGTGGCACAGCCCAGCTTGGCGTCCGTGGCAAACCAGCGCCCCACCCGCGTGCCACCGCAGACCAGCGGCAACGTCAGCACCAGGCCGACGAAGATGTTGGTCAAGATCGTGAAAAAGCCAAAGTAGAGAACCAGGCCATCGGCGATGGACTTGCTGACGCCGATATAGCCGTCCAGCCGCAGGATGAGGCCGAACCAAGTGATCGCCGCGATCAGGGTCAATGCCAGGCGGTCGCGGGGGATGGATGTTGTCGTCATAGGCTCTCGCTCACTCAACCGTCAATTCGTCGGGAACGTTGTAGACAAAGGCTTTGCTGTCGAACATCAGCTTCCACGACTTCGCCTCCATCGGCGCGCCGTACTGCGTGCCTTTGACACTGACCGTCAACGGACCAGGCAACGGACCGACCACGTCGGCGGTGCGGTAGGTCCAGCGGCTGTGCTCGCAGCGCAGCGGCTCGGTCTCGTCCATCGCCTCGGCCTCGTGCACCTCCTGCTCGGTGGTCTGCTCCTGGTTGCCCATCGCCTCCACCGCCTTGCGCCACGTCTCATGCTCGGCGTTGGCCTGCACGCAGTCGCCCGGCTCGGCATCGACCGCCGCCTTGAAGCGCGCCAGCAAGGCGATCTCGTCGCCATGCGGCGCCAGCATCACGTTGCTGACCATGACTTGCTCGGCACTGGGCTTGGTGCCGTTCTGCACCTTCAGCACCCAGCCCCAGGTGCGCTCGGACAAGGCTTCAAAGCGCACCTTCTCCGGCGTCACCGGCACGTCGCTTTCGTAGCGGAACGGCGAGCTGATCTCGACCAGTCCGCCACCGGGCTTGGTGTCGGCGCGGATCTGGAACACGCCGTAGAAATTGCGGCCGTCGCCCTTGAGCGAGACGCCGCTGGCAACAAAGAACAGCTCGTCGCTGGCGCCCACCGCCTCGATCCGCGCCTGCTGGACCACCCGCACCAGGAAGGGTTCGTTGGATTCATCCACATACACCCAGCCTTTTTTCTCCTGCGAGTATTTGCCGTAGGTGCGCGTCATCGCCTCGTCGATGGAGGCCGCCTCGTCGATCTTGATCAACTGCGGTTCGGTGCTGGCCTTGTAGAACACCGCCGCCACCAGCGCGATCAACAGCACGCCCAGCACGGCCAGCGCGTACAACACATAGCGGCTCCATTTGCGGCGCTTGGGCGGCGGCGGGGTTTGGATGGGAGTTTGTTCGGCGACGCCGGGTTCAATCAGATCAGACATAATATTTCCCGCAAAGAGATTGCTAATTTAACATTTGCAGAATTGTAATGCTAAAAGGAAAAATCGTGCGCGCGATAGACTCATTTGACTTCCCGCGCCACCCAGTCGCGCAGCGGGACGCCGCCCGGCATGCCCCGGCACATATTGGCCTGGGACATGTCGACCAGCTGGAAGCCCGTGGCGGTCCACACCCAGGTCCAGAAGCCCCCGCAGTCGGACACGCCACGGCCCTTGGCGAAGCTGGTCAGTTTGCCGCCATCGAACGACGCGTTCATCACGCCGCCGTCCCCCATGGCCGGCAATTGCACCGGCTTGGGGTCGTACGGCGGCTTGTCGCGCGCCACCCACAGCACGAAGGACGATTGATACGCTGCGCGGTCGCACTCCCGCATCAGCAGCACCTTCCCGCCCGGCAGGCGGTGGATGTCCTGGTAGCGGTTCGCGTCCTTGACGTCCTCGCTGCAGTCGTCGGCGCGCATCGTCTTGACGATGGCGGCCAGCAGCTTGTCGTCATCCTTCTGCGCGGACGGCATCGCCAGCGGCCGCACCGTCGGCGGCGCCAGCGGCGGCAACACCGCGCTGGCCGGCCGCGTGCCGGGCTTGACCAGCGCCGTGACCGTGCCCACCCGCCCCTGCAGATCGTCCATCTTCAGCAGCACCGCCTTCAGGCCGGCCAGCGACAGCCGCCACTGGTGCGTCCCGTCCGACACCTTGGCCGACTCGGCGTTCAGCAACTGCGGCATCAGCCGCGCGACCTGCTCGGCCGTCAATGCGGTGTCCGCCTTCAGGCCGCCCAGCGCCAGCTTGCCGACCGTGATGGTCAAGGGACCGGCGTCCTTGTCGTCGGGGGTCACCACCATCAGCTTGGCCTCCAGCGCGGCGGCGGCGCCGGCATCGCGCCCCAGCCACAAGGCCACCGGCGCGCTCTCCGTCTCCCCATCCTCGCTCTGGAAGCCGGCCGCCTCGCAGCGGCGCGTGTTGTCGCAGGCGATTTCCCAGTCCTTGGCGCCGAACCGGGCGCCCTCGTACTGCGCGGCGTCGGCCGGCACCGCCGAGGCCAGCGCCGACGTTATCAAAACCAGTTTCAATATTTTCATGCTTTTCCCCACAGGCGAAAAAAAACAGGTTCGAAGGAACCTGTTTCGATGCAGCGCGCGGCTTACAGCTTGATGAAATGCTCGCGGTAGTATTTCAGCTCGTCGATCGACTCGATGATGTCGGCCATCGCGGTGTGCTTCTGATGCTTCTTGAAGCCGCCGACGATTTCCGGTTTCCAGCGCTTGCACAGCTCTTTCAGCGTCGACACGTCGATGTTCCGATAGTGGAAATACGCTTCCAGCTTGGGCATGTAGCGCACCATGAAGCGGCGGTCCTGGCCGATGGTGTTGCCGCACATCGGCGCCTTACCCTTCGGCACCCAAAGCTTCATGAACTTGATCAGTTCCTCTTCCGCCTCGGCCTCGGTGACGGTCGACGCCTTGACGCGCTCGATCAGCCCCGAGCGGCCGTGCGTGCCCTTGTTCCAGGCGTCCATCTTGTCCAGCGTCTCGTCGCTCTGGTGGATCGCGAACACCGGGCCCTCGGCCAGCACGTTCAGATGCATGTCGGTGACCACCACGGCCACTTCGATGATGCGGTCGGTGTCCGGCTCCAGGCCGGTCATCTCCATGTCCACCCAGACCAGGTTGAATTCATTCTGGCGCGGGGTGATGGCCTCTGGTGCGGAACCTTCTGGCAAATCGTTAGCTTGTGACATAATTCTCTCTTGGCTTCATTAATCCGAATCCGCCATTTTCTCACAGGCATAGAATGTATTCACTCGCGTTTTCGATTTTGTTTGTATCTTTCATCATTTTGACGCTGATCGTGCGCTTCTGGCTCGCCTCGCGCCATATCCGCCATGTGCTGGCGCACCGCAGCGCCGTGCCGTCCGAATTCGCCGAGAAAATCCCCCTGTCCGCCCACCAGAAGGCCGCCGACTACACCGTCGCCCGCACCAAGTTCGGCCTGATCACCTTGCTGGTCAACACCCTGGTGCTGGTCGGCTTCACGCTGCTGGGCGGCCTGCAATGGCTGTCGGTGGAAATCTTCAAGCTCACCGGCCCCGGCATGGTCTACCAGCTGGCGCTGCTGGCGGCGTTCGCCGCCGTGTCCGGCATCATCGACCTGCCCTTCGACTACTACAAGCAGTTCGGCCTGGAGCAGCGCTTCGGCTTCAACAAGATGACACCCGGCCTGTTCTTCGCCGACATGGTCAAGGGCCTGCTGCTGGGCGCGGCCATCGGCCTGCCACTGGTGTGGGTCATGCTGACCCTGATGGAAAAATCCGGCAACCTGTGGTGGCTGTACGCCTGGCTGGTGTGGAGCGGCTTCCAGCTGCTGATGATGGTGCTGTTCCCGACCGTGATCGCGCCGCTGTTCAACAAGTTCACGCCGCTGGAAGACCAGTCGCTCAAGGCCCGCATCGAGGGCCTGATGGGCCGCGTCGGCTTCGCCTCCAAGGGCCTGTTCGTGATGGACGGTTCCAAGCGCAGCGCCCACGGCAACGCCTACTTCTCCGGCTTCGGCGCCAACAAGCGCATCGTGTTCTTCGACACCCTGCTCTCGCGCCTGCAGCCGCAGGAGATCGAGGCGGTGCTGGCGCACGAGCTTGGCCACTTCAAGCTCAAGCACATCATCAAGCGCATAGTCATGATGTTCGCCATCTCGCTGGGCTTCCTGGCGCTGCTGGGCTACCTGAAGAACCAGGTGTGGTTCTACACCGGCCTCGGCGTCGATCCGCTGCTGCTGCCGGGCCAGGGCAACGACGCCATGGTGCTGCTGCTGTTCATGCTGGTGCTGCCGGTGTTCACCTTCCTGTTCGGCCCGCTCACCTCGCTCAGCTCGCGCAAGCACGAGTTCGAGGCCGACGCCTTCGCCGCCCAGCACACCGACGCCCGCGACCTGGTCTCGGCGCTGGTCAAGATGTACGAGGACAACGCCTCCACCCTGACCCCGGACCCGCTGCACTCGGCCTTCTACGACTCGCACCCGCCGGCCAGCGTACGCATCCGTCACCTGCACGCGGCGGCCGCATGATCGCCAGCCACGCCGACCTGCTGGCCGCCCGCTGCCACCCCACCAAGGACACGCTCGGCGCCGACGAAGCCGCGCGCCTGCTGGCGCTGCTGCCCGGCTGGTCGCTGCAGGACGGCAAGCTGGTCCGCATCTTCGACTTCACAAACTACTATCGCACCATGGCCTTCGTCAACGCGCTGGCCTACCTGAGCCACGCCGAAGACCACCACCCGGAAATGACCGTGACTTACAAAACCTGCATCGTCCGCTACGACACCCACTCGGTCAACCAAGGCCGGGGCGGCCTGTCCGACAACGACTTCATCTGCGCGGCCAAGGCCGGCGCGCTGTACCAGACGGCGGCGGTCCAGCCATGAGCCAGCAAGCCAACCAGCAACTGACCGCCACCATCATCGCCGCCCACGGCCGCCACTACCTGGCCGAGGCGGACGGCGTCAAGCTGCAATGCGTCACGCGCGGCAAGAAGACCAACGTCGCCGTCGGCGACCAGGTCCGCATCACGCTGACCTCGCCCGACCAGGGCGTGATCGACAAGATCGAGGAACGCAAGACCCTGCTCTACCGCTCGGACCAGTACAAGTCCAAGCTGCTGGCGGCCAACCTGACGCAGCTGTTCATCGTGGTCGCCACCGAGCCCGGCTTCGCCGACGACCTGGTGTCGCGTTCGCTGGTGGCGGCCGAGGCGGCCGGCATCACCGCCCGCCTGATCCTCAACAAGACCGACGTCACCGAATCGCTGGAGCGCACCCGCGAGCGCCTGCAGCCGTACGCCTCGCTGGGCTACCCGGTGCACGAGGTCTCGGCCAAGGCGCGGCCCGACGAGGCGCTGGCCGTGCTGAAGCCGCTGCTGGCCGGCCAGTCGTCGATCCTGATCGGCCAGTCCGGCATGGGCAAGTCCTCGCTGATCAACCTGCTGGTGCCGGACGCCGACATCGCCGTGCGCGAGATCTCCGCCGCGCTCGACACCGGCAAGCACACCACCACCTTCACCCGGCTGTACCAGCTGCCGGAACTGGGCGCCGGCTCGTCCATCATCGACTCGCCCGGCTTCCAGGAGTTCGGCCTGTACCACCTGAGCGAAGGCATGCTGGAGCGCGCCTTCGTCGACTTCGAGCCCTACCTGGGCCAGTGCAAGTTCTACAACTGCCGCCACCTGATCGAACCGCAATGCGCGATCCTGGCCGCCGTCGCCGACGGCAAGATCGCCAAGATGCGCCACACGCTGTACGGCCAACTGTTGCATGAATCGTCGCAAACCCTATATTAAAAAAAACAATTGTCGTAGCACACGCACAATCTGCATTTGCGGACTATAATTCCCCAAGGCAATTATCTGCGGCCCGAGGACCCCGATGGACATGTACGCGGTCGACGACGAAGTAGCGCACTGGGAAGCGGCCCTGCAGCCGCTGCGGGGGCCTGCGCGCCTGCCGGTGCTGGTGCCGCTGGCCTGGCACCTGCGCCAGCGCGACACCGCGCGCGCCGTCGCCCTGGCCGCCGAGGGCCGCCAGCTGCTGCCCGCCACCGCGCTGCCGCCGGACGACATGTGCCTGATCTCCGCGCGCCTGCAACTGGTGCAGGCCGAAGCCGTGTGGCTGGCCGGCGAACTCGATGACGCCGCCGCCCTGGCCGAACTCTCCTTCGAACAGCTGTCCCGCCTGGGCGACCACGAGGGCCGCGCCGACGCCCACTGGCTGCGCGCCTGGATCGCCATCGACCGCGGCGACCACCGCGGCGGCGAACACGAACTGGAACTGATGGCCGCCGCCGCCCGCGCCTGCGGCGACGGACAGCGCGCCGACATCGCCGAAGCGGCCATCGCCCGCTGGGCGGTGCTGCAGGACCTGCGCTCGGCCGAACAGCGCTGGGGCCAGCGCTTCGCCGCCGGCGAGGCGCCGCAGCATCCCGGCGTGGCGGCCTGGGTGTACGACTTCTTCGGCCTGTCGGCCAGCCAGCACAGCGACCATGGCACCGCCGCGCGCCACTACATCCACTGCTACGAAACGGCGCTGGAGACGGGCCAGATCCGCGTGGCCGTCACCGCCGCGATCAACATCGGCCTCAATTTCACCATCCTCAACGACCACCACGCGGCGCTGGAATGGATGCAAAGCGCGCTCGATCTGGCACGCCCCACCGGCTGGCCGCGCAGCATCGGGGCCTGCCTGATGCACACCGCCGAAACCATGCGCCGCCTGGGCCGCCTCGACGCCACCGAGGAGCTGCTGCACGAGGCGCTGCAGATCATGACGCCGCTGCCCGGCGCGCGCAGCTACGCGCACGCGCTGTCCTACCTGGGCGACCTGGCGCTCGACAAGGCCGACTACGACGCCGCGCTGGACGCCTTCCACCGCATGGCCGCGCGCGCCGACGCGCTGGGCCAGGCCGACTTCCAGTCGATCGCGCGGCGCGGCCAGGCGCACGCGCTGTGCTTCCTCGGCCGTCCGCAGGAGGCGCTGGAGATGGCCGAGCGCGCGGTGAAGCTGGCGGCCGAACAGGCCAACCGCGACAACCACGTCGCCGCGCTGCGCGTGCTGTCGGTGATCCACGAGCGCCACGCGCTGCCGCCGCCGCCCGGCATGACCGAGCAAAACGCCACGCTGCACTACCTGCACCTGGCGCTGGACGTGGCCTCCGCCATCGACGGCTACACCCTGCCCGGCGACCTGCACGACGCGCTGGGTCGCGAGTACGCGCGGGTCGGCGACTACGCGGCCGCCTACCGCTCGGCGCAGGCGGCGGCCGCCGCGCGCCACAAGACCCACAGCCAGGAAGCCACCAGCCGCGCCATCGCCCTGCAGGTGCACCACCAGACCGAGCACGCCCGCGCCGAGGGCCAGCACCACCGCGAGCTGGCCGCCTCCGAGGCGCGCCGCGCCGAGGTGCTGCAGCAGATCAGCGACACGCTGGAGCGCCTGTCGGCCATCGGCCAGGAGATCACCACCCACCTCGACGCCGCCGCCGTGTTCCAGGCGCTGAACCGCCACGTCCAGGGCCTGCTGCCGGCGCACAGCTTCGCCATCTACCTGTGCGACGCCGGCGGCGCCACGGTCAGCCGCGCCTTCGGCATTGAAAACGGCCGCGCGCTGCCGACCAACACCATCGCGGTCGACAACCCGCGCGCCAACTCGGCGCGCTGCGTGCGCGAGCGGCGCGAGATCTACGTCGAGGAGGCGGGGCCGGACGACATCTTCCTGGCGCCCGGCACGCAGTTGATGGTCAGCGCGCTGTACGTGCCGCTGGTGGTGGGCGAGCGCGCGCTGGGCGTGATGACGGTGCAGGCCATGCACGCGCGCGCCTATGGCGAACGCGAACGGCTGATCTTCCGCACGCTGTGCGCCTACGGCGCCATCGCGCTGGACAACGCCGAGGCCTACCGCCAGTTGAAGGACGCCCAAACCCAGCTGGTGTCGCAGGAGAAGCTGGCGGCGCTGGGCTCCCTGATGGCCGGCGTGGCGCACGAACTGAATACCCCGATCGGCAACAGCCTGCTGATCGCCAGCACCTTGATCCAGAAGACCGAGGAGCTGGAAACCCAGGTCAACGGCCCCGGCCTGCGCCGCTCCGAACTGGCCGGCTACCTGGCCGACGCCCGCAAGGCGCACGAACTGGTGATGCGCGGCCTGACCAGCGCGGCGGACCTGGTCAACAGCTTCAAGCAGGTGGCGGTCGACCGCACCACCGAGCAGCGCCGCGTGTTCAACCTGCAGCAGGTGTCGCACGAGGTGATCGCGACCATGATGAACCGCATCCGCGCCGCCAACCACCGCATCGAGATCGACGTGCCGGAGCTGATCTCGATGGACAGCTATCCCGGCCCGCTCGGCCAGGTGATCGCCAATTTCATCAACAACGCGCTGCTGCACGCCTTCGCGCGCGAGCGCAGCGGCGGCATGTGGCTGCAGGCGTCCACGCCGGCCGAGGGCCGAGTGCTGCTCACCTTCCGCGACAACGGCGGCGGCATCGCGCCGGAGCACATGTCGCGCATCTTCGATCCCTTCTTCACCACCAAGCTGGGGCAAGGCGGCAGCGGGCTGGGACTGTCGATCAGCTACAACATTGTCACTTCGCTACTGGGCGGCCAGATCACGGTCCACAGCTCGCGCGACGGCACCGCCTTCACGCTCGACCTGCCGCTGACGGCGCCCCAGCACCAGACCCCGGCCACCACGCAGATCTACACCTAGCAACGGCGGCGCCGCGCAGCCTGTATAGACAGGAGAATCTGCGGCAATCCGCCCTATCCGCCGAATTGCCTTTATAATTGTCCGGCTAAGCCGGCCAGGCACACCGCCCCACGCCCGCACATCTGTCAGTCGTTACTATGCCTATCCAAAAACCGATCAAGCATTACCTGCAGTTTTCTGATTTTTCGTTAGCCGAATACGAATACGTGATTGAACGCGCGCACCTGATCAAGCGAAAATTCAAGAACTACGAAATCTACCACCCGCTGATCGACCGCACGCTGGTCATGGTGTTCGAGAAGAACTCCACCCGCACCCGCCTGTCCTTCGAGGCCGGCATGCACCAGCTGGGCGGCGCGGCGATCTACCTGAACACCCGCGATTCGCAGCTCGGACGCGGCGAGCCGGTGGAAGACGCCGGCCAGGTGATGAGCCGCATGTGCGACATCATCATGGTCCGCACCTTCGGCCAGGACATCATCGAGCGTTTCGCCGCCAACTCGCGCGTGCCGGTGATTAATGGCCTGACCAACGAACACCATCCGTGCCAGGTGTTCGCCGACATCTTCACCTACTACGAGCACCGCGGCCCGATCACCGGCAAGACCGTGGCCTGGGTGGGCGACGCCAACAACATGCTGTACTCCTGGCTGCAGGCGGCCGAGGTGTTCGGCTTCCACGTCAACGTGTCCACGCCCAAGGGCTACGACATGGACATGTCGCTGGTCTCGACCGACCGCTACACCTTCTTCGACAACCCGTCCGACGCCTGCCAGGGCGCGCACCTGGTCAACACCGACGTCTGGACCAGCATGGGCTACGAAGAGGAAAACGCCGCCCGCCTGAAGGCCTTCGACGGCTGGATCGTCGACAGCGCCAAGATGGCGCGCGCCGCGCCGGACGCGCTGTTCATGCACTGCCTGCCCGCCCACCGTGGCGAGGAAGTCTCGGCCGACGTCATCGACGGACCGCAGTCGGTGGTCTGGGACGAGGCGGAGAACCGCCTGCACGTACAGAAGGCGCTGATCGAGTACCTGCTGATCGGCCGCGTAGAAAAAAACGACTAACACTTCACACCTATTGGAACTAGCATGAGCGATATTAAAAAAGTAGTCCTCGCCTACTCGGGCGGCCTCGATACCTCCGTCATCCTCAAATGGCTGCAAGATAACTACCAGTGCGAAATCGTCACCTTCACCGCCGACCTGGGACAGGGCGAAGAGCTGGAACCGGCGCGCGCCAAGGCCATCAAGTTCGGCATCAAGCCTGAGAACATCTACATCGACGACGTGCGCGAAGAATTCGTGCGCGACTTCGTGTTCCCGATGTTCCGCGCCAACACCGTGTACGAAGGCGAATACCTGCTGGGCACCTCGATCGCGCGTCCGCTGATCGCCAAGCGCCTGATCGAGATCGCCAACGCCACCGGCGCCGACGCCATCTCGCACGGCGCCACCGGCAAGGGCAACGACCAGGTGCGCTTCGAGCTGGGCGCCTACGCGCTGAAGCCAGGCGTGAAGATCATCGCCCCATGGCGCGAATGGGACCTGCTGTCGCGCGAAAAACTGCTGAAGTACGCGGAAGACGCCGGCATCGAAATCGACATGAAGCACAAGAACGGCGGCGCGCCCTACTCGATGGACGCCAACCTGCTGCACATCTCCTTCGAAGGCCGCCACCTGGAGAACCCGAGCGCCGAAGCCGAGGAAACCATGTGGCGCTGGAGCGTCAGCCCGGAGGCGGCGCCGGACCAGGCGGAATACCTGGACATCGAATACGAGAAAGGCGACATCGTCGCCCTGAACGGCGTACGCATGTCGCCGGCCACCGTGCTGACCGAGCTCAATCGCCTGGGCGGCAAGCATGGCATCGGCCGCCTGGACCTGGTGGAGAACCGCTACGTCGGCATGAAGTCGCGCGGCTGCTACGAAACCCCTGGCGGCACCATCATGCTCAAGGCGCACCGCGCCATCGAGTCGATCACGCTGGACCGCGAAGTGGCCCACCTGAAGGACGACCTGATGCCGCGCTACGCCTCGATGATCTACAACGGCTACTGGTGGGCGCCGGAGCGCGTCGCCATCCAGACCCTGATCGACCACACCCAGGCCACGGTGAACGGGTGGGTGCGCGTGAAGCTCTACAAGGGCAACGTGATCGTCGTCTCGCGCGATTCGAAGACCGACTCCCTGTTTGATATGAACATCGCCACCTTCGACGAAGACGGCGGCGCCTACAACCAGGCCGACGCCGGCGGCTTCATCAAGCTGAACGCGCTGCGCATGCGCATCGCCGCCAACGCGCGCCTGAAGCGCGGCCAATAAGCCGGACATCGGCAGCAAACGAGGGACCGCCGAGTGGCGGTCCTTTTTTTTGTCCTCCACAATCGGCGGCAAAATGTTACATTGTTTCCACCACCCAGCCCCAGTGGAGCACATATGCTAAAGAACGTCCGTATCAAATCAAAACTCGCCATCGGTTCCGGCGCCGTCGTCGCCACCATCCTGGTGCTGCTGGCCATGGCCTATCTCAACTTCAGCAAGCTGTCCGACGCCCGCCAGTGGGACCGGCACACGCTGGAGGTGCTGCACGAAGCCGACCGCACCTCGATCGCCGTGCTGGAACTGCAATCGGCCGAACGAGGCTATGTGCTCAGCGGCGACGACAAGCTGCTCTCCGCCAGCGCCGACGCCGAAACCGCGCTGGAGCAACGCCTGCAACGGCTGCTGACGCTCACCGCAGACAACCCGGTCCAGCAGGAACGCCTGCGCCGGCTGCACACCATGGTCAACGAATGGCTCACGCAGGTCTACCATCCGCTGCTGGACAAGCGCCGCGCGCTGGGCCAGAACGTCAGCGCGGCCGACCAGCTTGGCCACGGCGCCGAACTGCGCGCCGGCGCGCGCGACGTCGGCGCCATCCGCGCCCTGATCGATGAAGCCACCGCCGACGAAACCCGCCTGCTCGACGGCCGCACGCGCACCTCGCAAAGCCTGCAGCAGACCATGTCGCTGGTGCTGATCCTGGGCGGCGGCTTGTGCGTGGCGCTGGCCATCGTCATCGGCCTGGTGCTGGCGGGCGCCCTGCTGGCGCCATTGAACAACCTGACGCACGCGCTGGGCCGCATCGCCGCCGGCGAACAGTCGGCGCGGGCGGCGGTGCTGTCGGGCGATGAAATGGGCCAGGTCACGGGGGAATTCAACCGCATGGCGCAGGCCATCCAGGACAGCCAGGCCAACGAACTGGCGGCCACCAACCTGCTCAAGTCCAAGGTCGACTCGCTGCTCCGCGTGGTCTCCAGGGCCGCCGCCGGCGACCTGACCGGCAAGATCGAGGTGACCGGCGACGACGCCATCGGCCAGCTGGCGCATGGCCTGGACCGCATGTTCGAGAACCTGCGCGCCCTGCTCAACAACGTGCAGAAGGCCGGCATCCAGGTCACCACCTCGGCCACCGAGATCGCCGCCTCGGCCAAGCAGCAGGAGTCCACCGGCATCGAGCACGCCCAGACCAGCGCCGAGGTGCTCGCCACCACCAAGGAGATCTCGGCCAGCACCTCGCAGCTGTTGAAAACCATGGAGGACGCCACCGCAGTGGCCGACTACACCACCAACGCTACCGCCGACGCCCAGACCAACCTGCGCCGCATGGACAGCACCATGCAGCACATGGTCTCGGCCACCGATTCGATCAACGCCAAGCTGGCGGCGTTGTCGGAAAAGGCCTCCAACATCAACAGCGTCTTGATCACCATCACCAAGGTGGCCGACCAGACCAACATCCTCTCGCTCAACGCCGCCATCGAGGCCGAGAAGGCCGGCGAGGCGGGACGCGGCTTCTCGGTGGTGGCCACCGAAATCCGCCGCCTGGCCGACCAGACCTCGGTCTCCACCTGGGACATCGAGCAGATGCTCAAGGAGATGCAGTCGGCGGTGTCGGCCAGCGTGATGGGCATGGACAAATTCTCCGAGGAGATACGCCGCAGCGTCGGCGAGGTGCGCCAGGTGACGGACCAGCTGTCCGGCGTGATGGACCAGGTGCAGAAACTGGCGCCGCAGTTCGACGTGGTGCTGCAGGGGATGCAGTCGCAGGCGGTGGGCGCGCAGCAGATCTCCGAAACCATGATGCAGCTGAACGACGCCACCCGGCAGACCGTGGAATCGCTCAAGGCCACCAGCGAGGCGGTGCACCAGCTGCAGTATGCGGCGGGCGACCTGCAGACCAGCGTCGCCAACTTTGCGGTCGCGGCTTGAAGCGTGGGACAATGCCGCATCGAAGGCGGCTCTTGGAGAAAAAATGTTGAACGACTTGAGCATCAAGCAGAAGCTGTATCTGGGGTTCAGCGCCATCCTCGCCATCATCCTGGCGCTGCTGTCGATGGCCTACATCAAATTCAACAGCCTGTCCGACGCCAACGGGTGGGACAGGCACTCGATGGAAGTGATACAGTCGATCGACAAGATGCGCAACGACCTGCTGCAAGTACAGGTCGAGGCGCGCGGCTACTACCTGAGCGGCACCCCGGTGCGCCTCGAAAGCACCCACAAGGAATTGCGCGACCTGCCCGGCTCCCTGCAGGCCATGCAAACGCTGGTGGCCGATAGCCCCAACCAGAGCGCCCGCTTCAAGGAGCTGGAAACCATGATCGCCACCTGGACGCGCGACGTCATCGAGTCGCAGCTGGCCATGCGCCAGCAGCTGGGCGACAAGCCGGGAGCGGCCGACGCGATGGGGCACAATGCGCAGCAGAGCGGCGGCAACGTCGCCGTCCACGGCATCTACAAACTGCTGGACAACGCCGCCGCCGAGGAGCGCCGCCTGCTGGCAGAACGCTCCGATGCCGCGGCCCGGCTGCAGGAGACCATGCGCCTGGTGCTGAGCGGCGGCGGCCTGGCCTGCGTGGCGCTGTCGGCGCTGATCGCCTGGGCGCTGGGACGCGCGCTGCTGGCGCCATTGAACAACCTGACCCACGCCGTGGGCCGCCTCGCCGCCGGCGAACAGTCGGCGCGCGCGGCGGAGGGCAACGCCGATGAACTGGGCCGGGTGGCGACGGAGTTCAACCGCATGGCGCAGGCCATCCAGGACAGCCAGGCCAACGAGCTGGCGGCCACCAACCTGCTCAAGTCCAAGGTCGACTCGCTGCTCGGCGTGGTCTCCAAGGCCGCCTCCGGCGACCTGACCGGCAAGATCGACGTGGCCGGCGAGGACGCCATCGGCCAGCTGGCGCATGGCCTGGACCGTATGTTCGAGAACCTGCGCGCCCTGCTCAACAACGTGCAGAAGGCCGGCATCCAGGTCACCACCTCGGCCACCGAGATCGCCGCCTCGGCCAGGCAGCAGGAGGCGACCGGCATCGAACAGGCGCAGACCAGCGTCGAAATCCTCAGCACCACCAAGGAAATCTCCGCCAACACCTCGCAGCTGTTGAAAACCATGGAGGACGCCACCGCGGTGGCCGACTACACCACCAACGCCACCGCCGACGCCCAGACCAACCTGCGCCGCATGGACAGCACCATGCAGCACATGGTCTCGGCCACCGATTCGATCAACGCCAAGCTGGCGGCGTTGTCGGAAAAGGCCTCCAACATCAACAGCGTCTTGATCACCATCACCAAGGTGGCCGACCAGACCAACATCCTCTCGCTCAACGCCGCCATCGAGGCCGAGAAGGCCGGCGAGGCGGGACGCGGCTTCTCGGTGGTGGCCACCGAAATCCGCCGCCTGGCCGACCAGACCTCGGTCTCCACCTGGGACATCGAGCAGATGCTCAAGGAGATGCAGTCGGCGGTGTCGGCCAGCGTGATGGGCATGGACAAATTCTCCGAGGAGATACGCCGCAGCGTCGGCGAGGTGCGCCAGGTGACGGACCAGCTGTCCGGCGTGATGGACCAGGTGCAGAAACTGGCGCCGCAGTTCGACGCGGTGCTGCAGGGGATGCAGTCGCAGGCGGTCGGCGCGCAGCAGATCTCCGAGACCATGATGCAGCTGAACGACGCCACCCAGCAGACGGTGGAATCGCTCAAGGCCACCAGCGAGGCGGTGCATCAGCTGCAGTACGCGGCCGGCGACCTGCAGACCAGCGTCGCCAATTTCGCCGTCGCGGCCTGACCGGAGCGGGCGATGAAGCTGCTGATCTTCCACATCGGCGCCGACCGCTACGGCCTGCGCCTGCGCGACGTGGTGCGCGTGCTGCCGCTGCTGGAACTGAAGCACCTGCCGCTGGCGCCGGACACCGTCGCCGGCCTGATGGACTTCCACGGCGAGTCGGTGCCGGTGATCGACTTGTGCCGCGCCGGCGGGCTGCCAAGCGGCGCCGATCACTTCGACACCCGCATCATCGTGGTGACCTACCACGCGCCGGAAGGCACGGACCATCTGCTCGGCCTGCGCGCGGAGCGCGTGCTGGGCGTGCAGGAAGTCGCCGAAACGCAGTTGGGCGCCAGCGGCGTGCAGGCCGCGCCCTTCCTCGGCCAGGTCGCCAGCGATCCGGGCGGCATGCTGCAACTGGTGGAACTTGAACACCTGCTGCCCGTGTCGCTGCGCGCGATGCTGTTCCAGCCATGACGCCCGCCCAATCCATGCTGCACGAGGCCACCGGCTTGACGCTGTCCAGGTCCACGGTCGAACGCGCGATCAAGCTCCGCATGGAACGGACCGCCGCCGCCAACCAGGACATCTACCTCGACCGCATGACGCCGGACGAGCTGACCGCGCTGGTGGAACTGGTGGTGGTGCCGGAGTCCTGGTTCTACCGCGACCCGCAAGCCTTCCAGGCCGCCGCCGAATTCGTCCGGGCGCGCCTGGCCGGCGATGCCAACCGCATGGTGCGTATCCTGTCCATCCCCTGCGCCGGCGGCGAGGAGCCATACACGATGGCGATGGTGCTGGCCGACGCCGGCGTGCGGCGCGACGGCTACATCATCGAAGCCTACGACATCAGCCCCGCTTGCGTGGAACGCGCCAAGAGCGGCGTGTACTGCCGCAACGCCTTCCGCAGCCAGGACCTGGCCTTCCGCGACCGCCACTTCATCCCCGACGGCGAGGACTACCGCATCAACGACGCCTTGCGCCAGCAGGTGCGCTTCAAGCAAGGCAACCTGCTGGAGTTCGACCTCCTGACGCGGACGGGCCACTACGACGTGATCTTCTGCCGCAACCTGCTGATCTATTTCGACAAGCCGACCACCAGGACGGCCATCGCCAGGCTTGAAGCGCTGCTGGCCGATCACGGCCTGCTGTTCGCCGGCTACGCCGAAGTACCGTCGTTCTGCCAGCACGGTTTCACCCCGTACCCGTATCCGCAGGCGTTCGGCTTGAAGAAGGAACCGGCGCGGCCGGCGCCCGCCATCCAGGCGGTTCCCAAGGCGGCCCCGCGCACCGTACGCCGCCCGCCTCCGCAGGCGTCCAATCAGCCGGCGCGGCTCGCGCCCCTGCCGGTGCAAGCGCCCGCCGCCGTCGCGATGGACACCAACCTGCTGGCCGAAGCCCGCAAGCTGGCCGACCTGGGACAACTGAAGGAAGCCGAAAACAAAAGCCGCGACCATCTGGCGCAAACGCCCGACTCGGCGGAGGCGTATTTCATCCTCGGCCTGGTCAACGAACTGACGGACAAGCGCAAGCTCGCAGAGGACTATTGGAAGCGCTGCATCTACCTGCAACCGGACCACTACGAAGCGCTGTGCCACCTGGCCCTGCTGGCAGAGACCAACAACGATCCCGGAGCGGCCGCCGCGCTCAAGGCCCGCGCCGCGCGCGTCTACAAACGCCAGCAAGGATAAGGGCGAACGACCATGAACACGACCACTTCCCCCATCGCCATCGTCGGCATCGACGACTGCTGGAACCGCATCGGCGTCATCGGCGACCAAAGCTGCGAGAAGCTTGAGCAGGCGGTCCACTGCCGCAATTGCGAAGTGTACGCCGGCGCGGCCCAGCGCAACCTGCAACGCCCTGTCGGCGACGACTACAAAAAGGAATGGGCCGCCCACTTCCGCCAGGCCGCCGCCGGCACGCAGCAGCTGGATGCGTCCTGCCTGGTGTTCCGCATCGGCCGCGAATGGTTGTCGCTGCCGACCAAAATATTCGTCTCGGTGGCGCCGCAGGCCAAGCCGCACCGCCTGCCGCATCGAACGGAGCCTGGCTTGAGCGGTATCGTCAACGTCGGCGGCACGCTGTATCCCTGCATGTCGCTGGCGGCCTTGCTGGGCATCGACGCAAACGAAGGTGACGCCGCCACCGGCCGCCACACCTTCGCGCGCCTGCTGCTCACCCAATGGGAGGACCAGGCCTACGCCCTGCCGGTGGCCGACCTGCATGGCATCCTGCGCTACGCCACCAAGTCCGTGCAGGCGCCGGCCGCCACCATCAACAAGGGGTTGTCGCGCTTCCTCTCGGGCGTGATAGCGCATCAAGACATGCATATCGGCGTGCTCGATTCGGCGCTGATCGGCCACCAACTTGCGAGGTCGCTGCGATGAGCCAGGATAACAACGGAGACCTGAGCCAGTTCTCCATGCTGGACCTGTTCCGCATGGAGGCCGAGAGCCAGACCCAGATCCTCACCGACGGCCTGCTGGCCATGGAGCGCCTGAAGGACGACGCCGGCGCCGTCGAATCGATGATGCGCGCGGCGCACTCGATCAAGGGCGCGGCCGCCATCGTCGGCCTGGAGGTGGTGGTGCAGCTGGCGCACGGCATGGAGGACGCCTTCGTCGCCGCGCAGCGCGGCAAGCTGGCGCTCACGCCCAACCGCGTGGACGCGCTGCTGGCCGGCGTCGACCTGATACTGCAGCTCTCACGGCTGCAGGACAGCGGCGTCGAAGGCTGGCTGGGCGCCAACGCGGCGCTGATCAGGAAGACGCTGGACACCATCGCCAACATCGCCTTCCTGCCCGAGCCGGCGAACCTGGCGCCGCCCGCGCCGCCGATGCCTTCGCCGGTGCCGGCGCCGGTGCAGCCCCCCGCGCCGGCCGAGGAAGCGCAGCCCATTGCGCCGCGCGTGCCGGCCATGCTGAAGTCCGCGCAGAACTTCGACCGCCTGCTGTCGCTGGCCAGCGAGTCGCGCATCAACGCGCACCAGATGCATCCCTTCATCCAGGACCTGCAACGCTTCAAGCGCAACCAGAGCAGCCTGTTCGCGCTGGTCGAACAGCTGCACGAGGCGATCGCCAACAGCAGCGACGCCGGCCTGAAAGAAAAATCCCTGCTGGCGCTGCAAAAAACCCACCCGCTCAAGCAGTTCGTACTTGAGCACATCGCCGACATCGAAGCCTACGAACGCCGCCTGCTGGCCGTTTCGCAGAACATGGTGGACGAGGTGCTGACGCTGCGCATGCGCCCCTTCCGCGACGGCGTGCAAGCCTTCCCGCGCATGGTGCGCGACCTGGCGCGCGGCATGGGCAAGGAAGTGCAGCTGCAGATCGTCGGCGAGGACACGCTGGTCGACCGCGACATCCTGGCGAAGATCGAAAGTCCGCTCAACCACATGCTGCGCAACTCCGTCGACCACGGCATGGACACGCCGGCGGGCCGCATCGCCGCCGGCAAGCCCGGCGCCGGCATTATCATATTGGAGGCGAAGCACCGCGCCGGCATGCTCAGTATCGAGATCAGCGACGACGGCCGTGGCGTCGACCTGGAAAAGATCCGCGCCAAGGTAGTGGAGCGCAAGATGGCCAGCGAGCAGATGGCGGCCTCGCTGTCGCCCGCCGAGCTGCTGGAGTTCCTGTTCCTGCCGGCCTTCAGCCTGAAGGAAAGCACCACCGAGATTTCCGGGCGCGGCGTCGGCCTGGACATCGTGCACGAAACCATCCGCGCGCAGAACGGCACCGTACGCATCGAATCGGAACTGGGCGTCGGCTTCCGCACCTGCATCACGCTGCCGCTGACGCAATCGATCGTGCGCGCGCTGGTGGTCGACATCAAGGGCGAGGCCTACGCGGTGCCCATCGTGCAGGTGGAGCGCGTGGCCAAGGTGCCACGCGCCGCCATCCACACGCTGGAGAGCAAACAGTTCTTCGATCTGGGCGGCGAGCATCTGGGGCTGGTCTCGGCCGCGCAGGTGCTGGAACTGGGCGACACCGACACCGGCAGCGACGAGCTGGCGGTGGTGGTCATCGGCAGCGGCGCGCGCCGCTACGCGCTGGTGGTGCAAGGCATACGCGGCGAGCAAAGCCTGGCGGTGCAGGCACTCGATCCCACCTTCGGCAAGATGCGCGACATCTCCTCCGCCGCCCTGCTCGACGACGGCGAGCCGGTGCTGATCCTCGACGTGCCCGATCTGCTGCTGTCGATCGACAAGCTGCTGCACGAAGGCGGCCTGCATCAGCTGACCAAACCCGATCAGGCCGGACGCCGCAAGACCAAGCGCATCCTGGTGGTCGACGATTCGCTCACCGTGCGCGAGATGGAACGCAAGCTGCTGCTGGGCCGGGGCTTCCTGGTCGATATCGCCATCGACGGCATCGACGGCTGGAACGTGGTGCGCAGCGGCGACTACGACCTGGTGATCACCGACGTCGACATGCCGCGCATGGATGGCATCGAGCTGGTCACACTGATCAAAAAGGATATTCACCTGCACAAACTGCCGGTCATGATAGTCTCTTACAAAGACCGCCCCGAAGACCGCGCACGCGGGCTCTCGGCCGGCGCCGATTATTACCTGACCAAGGGCAGCTTCCACGACGAGACGCTGCTCGATGCGGTCAGCGATTTGATTGGAGAGGCCAGGATATGAAGATCGCCATCGCCAACGACGTCGCCATGGCAGCCGAAGCGCTGCGGCGGGTCGTGGCCAGCACCGCGGAACACCAGGTGCTGTGGATCGCCCGTACCGGCGCGGAGGCGGTGCGTATGTGCGCGGACAACCGGCCCGACCTGATCCTGATGGACCTGAACATGCCGGAGCTGGACGGCGTGGAGGCGACCCGCCAGATCATGGAGCAAAGCCCGTGCGCCATCCTGGTGGTGACCGGCAGGCCGCAGGACAACGTCAACCAGGTGTTCCGCGCGCTGGGCGCCGGTGCGCTCGACGTGACGGCGACCCCGGTATTGCAGGGTAAACCGGACGGCGACCTGGAACTGCTGGCCAAGATCCGCACCATGGACAAGCTGATACGCCACAGCGGCGGCAACCAGGCGATGATGCCGAAGACCGCCGCCCACGCCAACGGCAATCATCACGGCTCCGACACGCCCGAAGCGCCGCAGCGCGTCACGTCGCTGCTGGCGATCGGCGCCTCCACCGGCGGGCCGATGGCGGTGGCGAAGATGCTGGCCGGCTGGAAGCCACCGCGCGGCTGCGCCATCGTGGTGGTGCAGCACATCGACCAGCACTTCGCCGACAATTTCGCCCGCTGGCTGGGGGAGCACCTGGAAATGCCGGTGCGCTCCGCCGAGGATGGCGACGAACTGGCGGCCGGCACCGTCCTTGTCGCCAAGAGCAACGACCACTTAACGCTGGATCAAAACAATCGATTACGTTACGATGCGAATCCGAAGGACTACGCCTATCGTCCTTCGGTCGACGTGTTTTTCCGCTGCGTGGCGCAGCACTGGAAGGGCGAGGCGGTGGGCGTGCTGTTGACCGGCATGGGCCGCGATGGCGCCGAAGGCCTGCTGGCCATGCGCCGCGCCGGCCAGGTCACCATCGCCCAGGACCAGGCCAGCAGCGCCGTCTACGGCATGCCGCGCGCCGCCGCAGAGCTGGATGCGGCGCAGATGATTTTACCGCTGGCGAAAATCGGGCCGGTATTGCGCACCACCCTGGGCGGCAGCACCTGATAGGCATTTAAAGAGAACGCAGATGTCAGAAGCACACGTAATCGCAGCAGATACAGGGCAGTCGCTGACGGCGTTCAAGGCCCGTGTGCTGCTGGTGGACGACCAGTTGATCATCGTCGAAGCGGTGCGCCGCATGTTGAGCGGCCAGGACGACATCGAATTCCACGCCGTGAGCGATGCCTCGCAGGCGCTGCAAAGCGCGCTGCAGTGGCAGCCCACCGTGATCCTGCAGGACCTGGTGATGCCGTCCGTCGACGGCTTCGCGCTGATCCAGCAGTACCGCGCGCGGGAGGAACTGCGGCATGTGCCGGTGATCGTCCTCTCGGCCAAGGAAGATCCCAAGCTCAAGGCGCACAGCTTCGCCACCGGCGCCAACGACTACATGGTCAAGCTGCCGGACCAGCTGGAGCTGCTGGCGCGCATCCGCTACCATTCGGGCGCGCATGTCAGCCGGCTGCAGCGCGACCAGGCCTTCCGCTTTCTGCGCGAGAGCGAGCAGCGGCTGGCCGACGCCAACCTGGAGCTGCAAAAGCTGGCCGCGCTCGACGGCCTGACCGGCATCGCCAACCGCCGCCGCTTCGACGAGTGCATGCGCGTGGAATGGCAGCGCGGCCAGCGCGACAAGCAGCCCTTGACGCTGTTGATGTGCGACGTGGATTTCTTCAAGCGCTACAACGACAGCTTCGGCCACCAGGCGGGCGATTTGTGCCTGAAAAAAGTGGCCGCCGTATTAACCGAACACCTCAAGCGACCGGCCGACCTGGCCGCGCGCTACGGCGGCGAGGAATTCGCCATTATCCTGCCGGAGACACCACTGACTGGGGCACTGATCGTGGCCGAGTCGTGCCGCCGCCATCTGGAACAACTGGCCATCGAGAACCCGCTGGCGGAGACCGAATTTTCCACCGTGACCATGTCGATCGGCGTGGCGAGCGTGGTGCCGTCGCCCTCCTCCAGCATCGAGCAGTTGATCCAACAAGCCGACCAGGCACTGTATGCCGCCAAGCGCGGCGGCCGTAACCGCGTGATGAACGCGGCCGGCCTGCCTGGTCTCCCCTCCGCATCGAACCAAGGAAAAACAGCAGTATGAGTGCTCAATTTGATCAAGTCAGCGTCGTCAAGAAATCGAACATCTACTTCGACGGCAAATGCGTTTCGCACAATGTGATTTTCGCCGACGGCAGCAAGAAAAGCGTCGGCGTGATCTTCCCTTCCAGCCTGACCTTCAACACCGGCGCGCCGGAAACGATGGAGATCATCGGCGGCGTGTGCAAGGTGCGCCTGGCCGGCGCCAGCGAATGGCAGACCTACGCGGCGGGCCAGGAGTTCAAGGTGGGCGGCAATTCGAGCTTCGATATCGAGACCGTGGAGACGGTCGATTACGTTTGCCACTTCGGCTAACGCGTGTGATGGCGGGCCGCGCGCCCGCCATTTTTAAATGAACACCGGCTCCGGCTCCAGTAGCACGCCATAGCGCGCCTGCACGTCCGCCTGGATCGCGCGCGCCAGCGCCACCACGTCGGCGCCCTTCGCGCCGCCATTGTTGACCAGCACCAGCGCCTGTTTCGGGTACACGCCCGCCGCGCCCAGGTTGCGCCCCTTCCATCCGCATTGATCGATCAGCCAGCCCGCCGCCAGCTTCTCGCTGCCGTCCGGCTGCGCGTGATGCACCAGCGCCGGGAACTGAGCCAGCAGCGCCGCGCACTGCGCCGCCGTCACCACCGGATTCTTGAAGAAGCTGCCCGCGTTGCCGATCACCGCCGGATCGGGCAGCTTGCGGCGGCGGATCGCGATCACCGTGTCGGCCACCTGCTGCGCCGACGGCGTGGCGATGCCCTGCTCCGCCAGCGCCTGCGCCAGTTCGGCGTAGCGCAGGTTGGGCTGCCAGCGCTTGGGCAGCGCGAAGCACACATCGAGGATGATCAGGTGGCGGCCGCCGTCCTGCTTGAAAATGCTGTCGCGATAACCGAAGCGGCATGCGGCGGCATCCATCGTGCGCGTCTCGCCGCTGGCAGGATCGAACACGGTCACGCTGTGGAACACGTCCTTGGTTTCGAGGCCGTAGGCGCCGATGTTCTGGATCGGCGCCGCGCCCACCGTGCCCGGGATCAGCGACAGGTTCTCCAAACCGCCCAGGCCTTGCGCCAGGGTCCACTGCACGAACTCGTGCCAGTTCTCGCCGGCCGCCGCCCGCACATAGTGATGGTCCGCATCATCGGCCAACACCTCGCGTCCCTGCAGCGCGATGTGCAGCACCAGGCCGGGAAAGTCGCCGGTCAGCAGCAGATTGCTGCCGCCGCCCAGCACCAGCTTCGGCAAGGAAACCCAGGCGGCATCGGCAAAAACGCCGAGCAGTTGCTCTGTTTTCGTCACGCGCAAATATGCGTGCGCGCTCGCCGCGATGCCGAAGGTGTTGAGGGATTGAAGTGGGAACTGGTACTGGATGGCTGACTGTGGATGCATGGAGGAAAAACCTGGGAAATTTCATCGATTATAGAGCGAAACAAGCAAAAAACCAGTGTCGATATGGCGGCTTTCGGCCCGTTGTCCGTTAAAATGTCAGTCTTTGATGCAGCGGATTGAGTGCATGCTGCATGCCACACGAAAAGGAAATAGTTATGCCGTCGTTTGATGTAGTCTCCGAAGCCGATATGATCGAAGTGAAGAATGCCGTCGAGCAATCTCAAAAAGAAATCGCCACCCGCTTCGATTTCAAGGGTACGGGCGCCTCGGTCGAGCACAAGGAAAACGAACTGACCGTCGTCGCCGATTCCGAATTCCAACTGCAGCAGGTGCGCGACGTGCTCACCAACAAGCTGTCCAAGCGCAAAGTCGATGTCCGCTTCCTGGAAGACGGCGATATCAAGAAGATCGGCGGCGACAAGGTCAAGCAAGTGATCAAGGTCAAGAACGGCATCGAATCCGACGACGCCAAGAAAATCGTGCGCGTCATCAAGGATAGCAAGATGAAAGTGCAAGCGAGCATCCAGGGCGAGTCCGTGCGCGTCACCGGCGCCAAGCGCGACGACCTGCAAGCGGCCATGGCCATGCTGCGCAAGGACGTGCCGGACATGCCGCTGGAATTCAACAACTTCCGCGACTGATCCCTCGCGCCACGCCCTCCGTGGCGTCACAATGCTGTAGTACACATGGAGTAGAATCGAACCCGCTCCATGCAATGTGTACTGCCGCGCGACCGCATATCACGCATAGCGCCGGGCTTTTCGCCCGGCAACCACTACGGTAGTCTAAGGATAGCAATGAAACGTGTTGATGATTTCCGCCTGCGATTTGGCAAAAACGAGTACGTGCCCATCATGGTCGGCGGAATGGGAGTGGATATTTCGACCTCGGAGCTGGCGCTGGAGGCGGCCCGCCTGGGCGGCATCGGCCATATCTCGGACGCCATGGTCGAAGACGTATCGGACCGCAAGTTCGACACCAGCTTCGTGAAGGACAAGACCAAGCTCTACAAGTTCAACATCAACAACATGGACAAGTCCGTGGTGCAGTTCGACCTGGAACGCCTGGCCGACGCGCAGCGCCGCCACATCGGCGCCACCATGGCGGCGAAAAAAGGTCCAGGCCTGATCTTCGTCAACTGCATGGAAAAGCTGACCATGAACGGCCCGCGCGAAACCCTGCGCACCCGCCTGAACGCGGCGCTGGACGCCGGCGTCGACGGCATCACGCTGTCGGCCGGCCTGCACTTCGGCTCGTTCGCGCTGATGGCCGACCACCCGCGCTTCCGCGAAGCCAAGCTGGGCATCATCGTCTCGTCGGTGCGCGCGCTGCAGATCTTCCTGCGCAAGAACGCCAAGCTGGACCGCCTGCCCGACTACATCATCGTCGAAGGCCCGCTGGCCGGCGGCCACCTGGGCTTCGGCATGGACTGGGCCGAGTACGACCTGATGACCATCACCCAGGAGCTGCTGGACTACCTGAAGGCCGAGAACCTGGACATCCCGCTGATCGCGGCCGGCGGCATCTTCACCGGCAGCGACGCGGTGCGCTTCCTGGAAGCGGGCGCTGCGGGCGTGCAGGTGGCGACCCGCTTCACCGTCACCAACGAGTGCGGCCTGCCGGCCAAGGTCAAGCAGGAATACTTCAAGGCGTCGGAAGAGGACATCATCGTCAACGGCATCTCGCCGACCGGTTATCCGATGCGTATGCTCAAGAACACGCCGGCCATCGGCGCGGGCATCCGTCCGGGCTGCGAATCGTACGGCTACCTGCTGGACGCGACCGGCAACTGCGCCTACATCAATTCGTACAACCGCGAAGTGGCGGCGCATCCGACCGAGAAGAACATCGTGGTCATGGACAAGACCTGCCTGTGCACCCATATGCGCAACTTCAACTGCTGGACCTGCGGCCACTACACCTACCGCCTGAAGGACACCACGCACAAGAAGGCCGACGGCGAGTACCAGCTGCTCACCGCCGAGCACGTGTTCAAGGATTATCAGTTCAGTACGGACAACAAGATCGCGCTTCCCGAAAAGGAAGAGGCCTGAATGAAGAACGGCGCTCACTGAGCGCCGTTTTTTTTAACCTTCCGAATTGATCCGGGCAATAAGCGCTTCCAGCACCTCTTCCGCCCGCTCATTATCCACCTGGCACGTCCCGGCATTCTCATGCCCGCCGCCGCCATACTCCAGCATCAGCGCGCCGATATTGGTCTTGGAGGTGCGGTTCAGGATCGACTTGCCAGTGGCGAACACGGTGTTCTGGTTCTTCAAGCCCCACAGCACGTGGATCGAGATATTCGTCTGCGGATACATCGCATAGATGATGAAGCGGTTGCCGGCGTAGATGATCTCCTCGTCGCGCAGATCCAGCACCACCAGGTTCTTGTGCACAGTGGCGCAGCGGCGGATCTGCTCCTTGCACTTCTCCGCATGCTCGAAGTACAGCTCCTTGCGCTCCTTCACGTCCGGCAAGGCCATGATCTCGGCGATCGTATGGTTCTTGCAATAGTCGATCAAGTCCATCATCAGGTTGTAGTTCGAAATGCGGAACTCGCGGAAGCGGCCCAGGCCCGTGCGCGCATCCATCAGGAAGTTCAGCAGATCCCAGCCTTCCGGATTGAGCACCTCCTGCTCGTTGAAGCGGGCGGCGTCGCCCTTGTCCACCGCCACCATCATGTCGTGCCAGGAAGCCGGGAACGCCTTCTCGGCGCCGTAGTAGTCGTACACCACGCGCGCGGCAGACGGCGCCTCCGGATGGATCACATGGTTCTTGCGCTCGCCCGTATTGCGGATGGTTTCCGACAAATGGTGGTCGAAGGCCAGATGCACGCCCGGCACGAACGGCAGATTGGTGGTGATGTCATTGTCGCTGATGGCGATCTTACCGTCCTGCATATCCTTCGGATGCACAAACAGGATCTCATCGATCATATTCAGGTGTTTTAACAGGACTGCGCACACCAGCCCGTCGAAATCGCTGCGGGTGACCAGACGATATTTTTTTGCTTCTGACATGAATGCACCTCTGTGGATTGAACATGACGATGGGCTTAATAATACAACCCAAACCTGCACGTGGACAGCAATTGTGATGACACGTTGCAATACGTCACATCATCCGCCGGCGACTTTCGATTGTTAAGAAACGCAAAAGACTCGGAGCATCTGTCTCAATTGTTCAAAAACGACAAACTTGCAATTTGGATTACCTAGAATGGCTGCCGCACCACCCCATTCCACCGCAAGAGGAGACCGATACCATGCCGCGCATTTCAATCCTACTTGGCCTGGCCGCCGCAAGCTGCCTGGCCCTGTCCAGCCCCGCGCTGTACGCGCAGGCCGCGCAACTGAGCGCATCGCCGCAGTCGCAGCGCGACGGCGCCGCCAGCGCAGTCCGGCGCGATTTCGCCCAGTTCGTCCAATACCAGGTGCAGAGCCATGCCGGCAGCGCGCCGCAAGGCTTCCCGCTGGAAGTGGCCGACGTGCAGGACTTGAAGGACGCCCGCATCGCCTACGGCTTCCCGGTCTACACCATCGATCCAAGCGACCTGCTGGCCGGCCGCCGCGAGATGAAGTCCATGACCAGGCCGACCGGCATCTGGCGCTTCGTCATCACCCTCCACGACCAGCCGATCGGCCTGGCCACGGTCGAACAGGTCAACGGCAAATGGGAGACGGTGGCCTACGGCGCCTCCGTGATGGCCAAGGATCTGGACGCGGCCATGGGCGCCTACGCCAACGCGGAACGCTCGAACGTGCGCGTGCTGCGCATCTACCAGGCCCAGTCCGATTTCCTGGAAGTGAGCTCCGCGCAGAACGGCGCGGTGCGCTTCGCGCCCTTGCATTCGGCGCGCCAGTCGCTGCTGCTGCAACGCAAAGGCGCCGGCGACGGCCTGCTCGACGCGAGCGACTTGCTGGAGCCGCTGCGCGTGGCGGTCAAAAAAAATCTGGACAGTACGCGCTAAGCCGCGCGGAACAAGGAGACCCACATGAAAAAACTGAACAGCCTGATATTGAGCGCCGGCCTGCTGGCGATGTTGCCGTCCGCCTTCGCGCAGTGGAAAACGCTGAACGTGCCGCTGGTCACGCAGGAACACAGCCAATGGTGCTGGGCCGGCTCCAGCAAGGCCGTGCTGAACTACTACGGCCAATCGCCCAGCCAGTGCCAGATCGTCAACTGGGCCTTCGGCCTGAACTACGCCTGCGGCAATTCGACCTTCGACTGGAACAGCTACGCCAACCAGCCCAACAGTATGTACGGCAGCAACGGCAGCGTGCAGAGCATCCTGAACGCGTGGGGCGTGTCGAACACGGCGTACAACTCGGCCTCGTCATGGAACAGCGTGGTGTCCGACATCAACGCCAACCGGCCGTTCGTGATTCGCTACGGCTGGACCGGCGGCGGCGGCCACATCATGGTTGGACGCGGCTATGAAACCTACAACGGGGTCAACTACATCTACATCATGAACCCGTGGCCGGGCGAAGGCCAGACCTACCGCACCTACAGCTCGGCCGTGTACGCGTCCGACCACCAGTGGACGCACACGCAGCGCATGAACAACTAGGGCGCGCCGCTCGTCACGCCAGCATCTGGTCGATCAATTCGATCCAGTGCCCGACCGGCATCGGCGTCCCCGATTGCAGATGGCTTTGACAGCCGATGTTGGCGGACACGATGCGGGCCGCGCCCGTGGCCTGCAAGTTGGCCAGCTTGCGGTCGCGCAGCTGGTGCGACAACTCCGGCTGCAGCAGCGAATATGTACCGGCCGAGCCGCAGCACAGATGGCTGTCGGCGCACAGGCGCACGTCGACGCCCAGGCCGCGCAGCAGCTCCTCGACCTTGCCGCGTATGCGCTGCGCGTGCTGCAGCGTGCATGGCGGATGAAACGCCACCGGCTCGGCGGGCGGCCGCTGCTTCAGCAAGGCCTGCAAGCCCGCCTGCTCGTCGTACAGGATCTCGCTGATGTCGCGCGTCAGCTCGGACACCCGGTGCGCCTTGGCCGCATAGGCCGGATCGTCCCGCAGCAGATGGCCATATTCCTTGACGGTGGCGCCGCAGCCGGAGGCGGTCATCACGATGGCCTCCGCGCCGGCTTCCAGCAGCGGCCACCACGCATCGATATTGCGCCGCATGTCATCCAGGCCGCCATCGTGGTCGGCCAGGTGATAGCGGATCGCGCCGCAGCAGCCGGCGCGCGGCGCCACCACCAGTTCCACATCCAGCGCCGCCAGGATGCGCGCCGCCGAGCTGTTGATATTCGGCGCCATCTCCGGCTGCACGCAACCGTCCAGCAGCAGCATCTTGCGCGCCTGTCCGCCGCGCGGCCATGCACCGGCATCCGGCAAGGGCTGCACCTTTTCCTGCAACGCCGCCGGCAGCAGCGGACGCACCATGCGCCCCAGCTTCATCGCGGGCCGGAACAGCCACGCGCGCGGCAGCGCCTCCTTCAGCAGCAGGCGTTGATAACGCTGGACCGCCGGCCGCCCCACCTGCTGCTCCACCACCTTGCGGCCGATGTCGAGCAGGCGCCCGTACTGCACGCCGGACGGACAGGTGCTCTCGCAGTTGCGGCAGCTCAGGCAGCGGTCCAGGTGCAACTGCGTGCGCTCCGTGGCCGCCTGCCCTTCCAGCACCTGCTTGATCAGGTAGATGCGGCCGCGCGGTCCATCCAGCTCGTCGCCCAGCAATTGGTAGGTGGGACAGGTCGCGGTGCAAAAGCCACAATGCACGCAGGCGCGCAGGATGGCTTCGGCCTCGTCGCCGTCGGCGGTGTTCTTGAATTGTTCTGCCAGATTGGTTTGCATGATTACAGATCCCGGTACATGCGGCCGGGATTGAAGATGCCGGCCGGGTCGAAGTGCTGTTTGAGATTGCGGTGGATCGTGTGCACGGCCGGCGCCAGCGGCTGGAACACGCCGTGCCGCTTATCGCCGCCGCGGAACATGGTGGCGTAGCCGCCCAGCTCCGCCACCCGCGCGCGCAGCGCGGCCGGATCTGCGTCGCTGCGCAGCCAGCGTTGCGAACCGCCCCATTCGATCAGCTGCGCGCCGTCGTCCAATGCGGACAGCGATTGCGCCGGCGTCGTGGACGGCAGCGACAGGCGCCACAGCGGCGTCTCCCCTTCCCCGAACCAGTCATGCCGGTGCTCGCGCAGATCGCTCCACCAGAGCGCGGCCGCTTCCGGTTCCAGCGTCTCGCCGCCGATATGCTGCGCGGCCGCCGCCACCGCCGCCCGCGCGCCGGACAGGCGCAGCGTCAACGCGCCCTCGTGCCACGCGGACGCCGACAGCGGCAACGGCTGCCCCGCCCAGCGGTTCAGGCGCAGCAAGGCCTCCTCCTGATCCAGCTCCAGCCGCAACGTGGCCTCCGCCGTCGGCCGTGGTAGCACTTTCAGCGATACTTCCAGCAGCAATCCCAGCACACCCAGCGATCCGGCCAGCAGGCGCGAGACGTCGTAGCCGGCCACGTTCTTCATCACCTGGCCGCCGAAGCGCAGCATGTCGCCACGGCCGTCCATCAGCACCGCGCCGAGCACGAAATCGCGCACCGCGCCCACGCTCTGGCGGCGCGGGCCGGACAGCCCTGCGGCTACCATGCCGCCCACCGTGGCGCCGGGACCGAAATGCGGCGGCTCGAACGCCAGCATCTGTCCCTGCAACGCCAGCTCCCGTTCCAGATCGCACAGCGGCGTGCCACAGCGCGCCGTCACCACCAGCTCCGTCGGCTCATAGGCAACGATGCCCTGGTAGGCGGACGTCTCCAGCACCTCGCCCTCCGGCGTTTGCCCGTACCAGTTCTTGCTGCCGCCTCCGCACAGGCGCAGCGGCGTGCGTGCGGCGCCGGCGGCCACGATGCGGTCGCGGAACTGGTTCACTATCGATTCCATCGTCATGCTCCCACCTGTTTGACAAACTTGAATATGCCGCCGCGCGCCTGCCGCTTGCCGTACGCGGCGCAGCGGTCCAGCGTGGGTATGGCTTTGTTTGGATTAAGCAGGAAGGCGCCATCGAAGGCGCGCTTCACGCCGATGAAGGCGGCCACCTCGTTCACCGTGAACTGTCCGCACATGGCGTCGATCTTCTCGATGCCCACGCCATGTTCGCCGGTGATGGTGCCGCCAACTTCCACGCACAGCGCCAGGATCGCCTCGCCGAAGCGTTCGGCGCGGTCGAATTCGCCGGGCTCGTTGGCGTCGAACATGATCAATGGGTGCAGGTTGCCGTCGCCGGCGTGAAACACGTTGGCGCAACGCAGGCCGTGGGTCTCACTCATCGCGGCGATGCCTTGCAGGACTTCGGCCAGGCGCTTGCGCGGGATGGTGCCGTCCATGCAGTAGTAGTCGGGCGAGATGCGCCCCGCCGCCGGAAACGCGTTCTTGCGGCCGGACCAGAAGCGCATGCGCTCCGCCTCGCTGCCCGACACCGCGATGGCGCTGGCGCCGGCGCGCCGCAGCACTTCGCTCATGCGTTCGATTTCCTCCTCCACTTCTTCCGGCATGCCGTCCGATTCGCACAGCAGGATGGCGGCGGCGTCGGTGTCGTAGCCGGCCTTGACGAAGGGTTCGACCATGCGCGCGCTGGTGCGGTCCATCATCTCCAGGCCGGCGGGGATGATGCCGGCGGCGATCACCTCCGCCACCGCGTCGCCGCCGGTGACGACGTCGTCGAACGATGCCATGATGACGCGCGCAAGCGGCGGCTTGGGAATCAGGCGCACCGTCACTTCGGTGACCACGCCCAGCATGCCCTCAGAGCCGATGAATACCGCCAGCAGGTCCAGTCCCGGCGCGTCAAGCGCGGCGCCACCGAGTTCGATAACCTCGCCGTCCATCGACACCATCCGCACTCCCATCACGTTGTGCAGGGTCAGGCCGTACTTGAGGCAGTGGACGCCTCCCGAGTTCTCGGCCACGTTGCCAGCGATGGTGCAGGCGATCTGCGACGACGGGTCCGGCGCGTAGTACAACGCGTGCGGCGCGGCGGCCTCGGAGATCGCCAGGTTGCGCACGCCGGGCTGCACGCGCGCCGTGCGCGCCAGCGGATCAAGCGCCAGGATGCGGCTCATCTTGGCGGTCGAGATGACGATGCCGTCGGCGATCGGCATGGCGCCGCCGGACAATCCTGTGCCGGCGCCGCGCGGCACGATCGGCACTTGCAGCGCGCTGCATGCCTTCAGCAGCTCGATGAGCTGCGCCTCCGTCTCGGGCAGCGCCACGGCCAGCGGCAACTGCCGGTAGGCGGTCAGGCCGTCGCATTCGTAGGGTCGGGTGTCTTCCTGCTCGGACAGCAGGCAGTGCGGAGGAAGCAGGCCGCGCAGCGCGGCCAGTATGGCTTGTTTGCGTTCCTGCAGCAGTAGTGGCGGGGCTGGCGGCGCGTTCATGAGTGGCCTTGGATGCGATGGAAATGGCGTCCAGTGTAGCGGCCTGCCGCGCGCTCCAGCGGTGAAAAGAATTAACCGCTGAAGCGCAGATTTTTCATGCGTCGCGTTCGTGGTCGGGATAGGCCGCCATCATCCAGTCGATGAACAAGCTCACCTCCGGGCGGATGTGGGCGCTCTGCTCGTACACCACGTAATACGCGTGCGGCGGCGACGCCAGGCGCACGTCGAACAGCTGCACCACTTCGCCGCTGGCGATCATGTCCTGCGCGAAGTGCTGTCGCGTCAATCCAACACCGTGGCCGTGGCGTATCGCCTCCAGCAGCAGGCCAAGGTCGTCGACGCGCAGCGCGTCGGCGGGCTCCGGCCAATCCAGGCCGGCCTGCTCGAACCACGGCTTCCACTGCTCCAGCGCGGAGCGCAGCAAGGTGGCTTTCTTCAGATCGGCCGGCGTGGCGATGCCGCCGATCCGCTCCAGGTAGGCCGGGCTGGCGACGGCAAACGCCGGCTCGCCGAACAGCCGCGTGGTCACCATGTCGGGATATTTTCCGGCGCCGAAGCGGACCTCCAGATCCGTCTCGTTCACGCACAGGTCATACAGGGGAACCGACAGGAACACTTCAACCACGATCTCGGGATGGGCTTCGGTGAACTCGGCCAGGCGCGGCATCAGCAGGTAGCGCGCGAAGGTCGGCGGCACCGTGATCTTGACGCGCGGCTGAACCGGCGCGCTGCGGTGAGGAAGGGGAAAATCGGTCAGCGTACGCAGCGCCTGGCAGACCACATCCAGGTAGGAGCGGCCGAACGGCGACAACGTCAGCGAACGGCCGTCGCGCACGAAAAGCCGGTCGCCGACGAACTCCTCCAACAGGCGGATACGGTGCGACAACGCCGACGGCGTAATGCACAGCTGCTGCGCGGCGACCGCAAATGAACCGGCACGCGCCGCCGCTTCAAAAGCGGACAGCGCGTGCACCGGGGGAAAACGTCTCGGCATGGATATGCGCCTTTCACAAACCCTTGGCAGGGCTGGGGAAAAGCGTCAGTGCGGCACCATCCCCGTAAATACATACGCCTGCAATACCGTCATGATACCAACGATGGTGGCGAACAGCAGACTATGTTTGAGGGTAAAGCGGAACAACTCGGACTCGCGTCCCACCAATCCGGTCGCGGCGCAGGCCACGGCGATCGATTGCGGCGAGATCATCTTGCCGGTTACACCACCAGTGGTGTTGGCCGCCACCAGCAAGGTATCGGAGACATTGATCTGGTGCGCCGTGGTGTTTTGCAGGGAGCAGAACAAGGCGTTCGACGAAGTGTCCGAGCCGGTCAAGAACACGCCCAGCCAGCCGAGGAACGGCGAGAAGAACGGGAACGCGGCGCCGGTGCCGGCCAGTACCAGCGCCAGGGTCGACGACATGCCGGAGTAGTTGGCGACGAACGCAAACGCCAGCACCAGACCAATCGACAGGATAGGACGACGCAGCTCAACCACGGTATCGGCCAGGGCACGCAGGCCGGCCATCGGCTTGAAGCGCAGCAGCGCCATCGAGACCAGCGTGGACAACAGGATGGCGGTGCCGACGGCCGACAGCAGGTCCAGCTTGAAGACCGCCTCATACGCCTTGGGCGCGGCGACGATAGGCGACATCTTGATGACCATCTGGTCCAGATACGGCACATGGAATTTCATCACGGTGCCGGCCAGCGCGCCGCTACCGGCGAACATCGCCTTGAACTGCGGCAGGCTCCATACGGTGACGATGGCGGTCAGGATGCCGAACGGCGCCCACGCGCGCACCGTCTGGGCGGTGCTGTATGGCGACTGCTTGCGGATACGCGGTGCGGAACCGGTGGCCGAGCCGCCGCCGAAGGTGGCCATCGCCGCCGTGCCGCCGCCCATCGAAATGGCGCTGCGGGCGCCGGCCTTGGCGCTGGCTGGCTGCCATACTTTCAGCAGCACCGTCAGCGAACCAAGGCTGACCAGCGCGGAGGTAATGTCCGGCAGTTCAGGGCCGATGAAGTTGGAGGTGATGTACTGCGTCACGGCGAAGCTGCCGCCAGCCACCAGCGCCGCAGGCCAGGTTTCCTTGATGCCGCGCGTGCCGTCCATCATGAACACCAGCCAGAATGGCACCGCCAGCGACAGCAGCGGCAACTGACGGCCAGCCATCGCGCCGATGTGCATGGCGTCGATGCCGGTGACCTGCCCTGCCACGATGATGGGAATGCCCATCGCGCCGAACGCCACCGGCGCCGTGTTGGCGATCAGGCACAGGCCAGCCGCGTACAGCGGATTGAAACCCAGGCCGACCAGCAGCGCCGACGTAATCGCCACCGGCGCGCCGAAGCCCGCCGCGCCTTCCAGGAAGGCGCCGAACGAGAAGCCGATCAGCAGCATCTGCAGGCGCTGGTCATCGGTGATCGACAGCACCGAGGCGCGGATGATTTCGAGCTGGCCGGTGCGGTCGACCACTTTATACAGGAACACCGCGGTGACGATGATCCAGGCGATCGGCCACAGCCCGTAGGCGAAGCCGTAGCCTGCGGCGGCCAGCGCCTGCGGCACCGGCATGCCGTAGGCGAAGATGGCGACTGCCAGCGCAAGCGCCAGCGTCACGGCGGCGGCGACGTGGCCTTTGATGCGCAGCACTGCCAGCGCGAGAAAGAAGAAAATGATCGGCACGGCGGCAACCAGGGCCGATAGGCCCAAGCTGCCTAGCGGCGCGTATATCTGATTCCAGGTTTGCATAGTGGTCTCCTCCAAGAGTAAAAATATATTTTTTTTGCAGAGCTAAAAAGATGCGACGAGTGTATAGGCCAGGCGCCGGCTTTCGGTGGTACGAAAAGATGAAATGAATTGTCCGCAGCCGTGAAAATTATTCACCCCACCGCCAACGGCGGTACCACGCTATTCGGCCTGCCCCCTTTCCCGAAGCAGGTCGGCCAGGCTGCGCGCGGCCGGCTTGAGCGGTTCGCGGTGTCGGGTCCATCCCAGCTGGTTGCGTGGCGCGAAGGCGCGCAGCCGCGTGGCGGCCCAGCGGAACCAGCGATACACGCTTGGCCGCGCGAACGCGCCGCTCCAGAATCGCCACACCAGCCGCTCGCTGCGACTGAAGCTGGCGCCCTGCCCGCGCAACGCATTCTCGACTTCCTGCGCCGGATCGCGATTGGCCTCGGTGCGCAGCCGCACCAGCAGGGCCGGTATCGGAATGCGCACCGGGCACACTTCGCCGCAGGCGCCGCACAGGCTGGAGGCGGTCGCCAGGTCGGCGGTCGCTTCAAGCCCCAGCAGGTGGGGCGAAATGATCTTGCCGATCGGGCCGGGATAGGTGGTGCCGTAGGCGTGGCCGCCCACCCGCGCGTAGACCGGGCAATGGTTGATGCAGGCGCCGCAGCGGATGCACTGCAGCGTGGCGCGCAGCTGCTCGTCGGCGTAGGCTTGCGTGCGGCCGTTATCGAGCAGCACCACGTGCAGTTCGCGCGGTCCGTCCATTTCGCCGGCGCGGCGCGGTCCGGTGATCAGGTTGAAGTAGGTGGTGATGGCCTGCCCGGTCGCCGAGCGTGTCAGCAGGCTGGCCAGCGGCACGATGTGCTCCAGCTTCGCCACGACTTTTTCCATGCCCATCAGCGCGATGTGCACATCGGGCACGCTGGTCGACAGCCGGCCGTTGCCTTCGTTTTCGACCAGCCACAGGGTGCCGGTATCGGCCGCCGCGAAGTTCACGCCGGACAGGCCGATGTCGGCGTCGGCGAACGCCTGGCGCAGCGCGCGCCGGCCGGCCTGGATCAGCGTGTCGACGTCTTCGCTGTACGGCGTGCCGGGGATGTGGCGTTCGAACAGCGCGCCGATGTCGGCGCGCGTCTTGTGCACCGCCGGCATGACGATGTGCGACGGCTTCTCGCCCGCCAGCTGCACGATGTATTCGCCCATGTCGGATTCGATGCAGTCGATGCCATGCTGCGCCATGTGGTGGTTCAGTTCCACCTCTTCGCTCGCCATCGACTTGCCCTTGATGACGCTGCGCGCGCCGCGCCGCTGGGCGATTTCAAGGATGATGGCGTTGGCTTCGTCGGCGTTCGCGGCCCAGTGCACGTGGGTGCCAGCCGCCTGCAGCTTCGCTTCGAACCGCACCAGCAGTTCCGGCAGATGGGCCAGCGCGTGCTGGCGCACCGCCTCGCCCAGGTCGCGCAGCTGTTCCAGTTCGTCGCCGTCGGGGAATTGGGCGCGGCGCTTATCCTGCAGGAAGTCCATCGCGCCGCGCATGCTGCCGCGCAGTTTGGTGTCTTGCAGCGCGTCGCTGACGCGGGCGCGGAAATCGGCCGGCGGCATGAAGTGCATGGGGGCGTTCATGCTGTCGCTCCTGCGGTATCGTCGATGATGAACACCCACAGCGCGCGCGGTCCGTGCGCGCCGTAGGCCAGTGTCTGCTGGATGTCCGACGTCTTCGACGGGCCGGACACCAGCACCAGGTTGGTCGGCATGGTGGCGCTCCAGGCTTCGGCATGCATCGCCGCGTGCAGGTCCGCATGCAGCGTGCTCGCATAGACCAGCGCAACGTGCAGCGGCGGCACCAGCGACACCGTGCGCGGCGATCCCGCGTCGGGCGCCAGCACCAGCGTGCCGGTGGCGGCGATGCCGGAACGGGCCACGGTGAAGCCGGCGTCCACGTCGGTGAACAGCTGGTTCTTCCACTCTTCCAGCGGACGGTCGAAGGACACGGTACGCACTTCCGCCGGCAAGGCAGCGGCCAACGCGGCGCCTTCAGCGCGCGCGGTGTCGAGCAGCAGGCTGCCGACGCCGGCGGCGGCGAGTTTTTGCGCCAGCAGCGCGGGCCAGCTGTGAGCGTCGACGCGCCATACGTCCGTGCGTACCGATGTCATCACGCGTTCCAGCGTATCGGCCAGTTCGGTGCTTGAGGCCCCGCGCAACGGGCCGCGCGCATGGTGGGAGTTGATGCGGTCTTCCAGCTCGCGCAGCGGCATGCCGGGAGCCGGCGCCGCCGCCAGCAGCTTGCCCAGTATGAGTTCGCGCGCGCTCATGCCGCGGCTCCCACCCGGCGCCACAGGAAGCTGGCCAGGTGCTCGACCTGCAGCGGCGCGCCCTGCCGCTTGGCGGCGTGGCCGATGTTGAGCAGGCAGCCGCAATCTGCGGAGACCAGCCGCTCGCACCCCGTGGCGCAGGCGGCGGCGATTTTGTCGGTGACCATGGCGCCGGAGATGTCGTCATGCTTGAGCGAGAAGGTGCCGCCGAATCCGCAGCACTCCGATTCGTGGGAGTGCTCCACCCGCGTTACGCCGGGCAGCGCGTCGAGCAAGGCGACGCCGTGGGCGCGCGTGCCCATCTCGCGCCGCGCGCCGCAGGAGGTGTGCAGCACCACCTGTTCATCCGGCTGTGTCGTCGATCCGCCAAAATTCACGTGCAATACGTGCAGCAGGAATTCGCTCAGTTCGTAGACGCGCTCCGACAACTCGCGCGCCTTGGCGGCGGCTTGCGGATCGTCGTCGAACAGCGTGGGCCAGTGGTGGCGCATCATGCCGGCGCAGGAGCCGGACGGCACGATGACCGGCCAGGGTTGGGAAAACAGGTCGAGTTGTGCGCGCGCCACAGCGCGCGCCTGTTCGGGATTGCCGCTGCTGTAGGCGGGCTGGCCGCAGCAGCTCTGGCCGCGCGGGAAATGCACCGTCAGACCTTCACGCTCCAGCAGGCGCACGGCATCGAGCCCGGCTTCCGGCATGAACAGGTCGATCACGCAGGTGCCGAACAGGTAGACGTGTGGGTTGGCCTTGTCCGGGCCGGGCGGATAGTGTCGCGCTAGCATGTGAGGTCTCCTCTGTTTTTGCTTATTCGTCGGACAAGCTCCATAATTCCCGTGCGGCGAGGCCGTCGCAAATTGGTTGGACCAGCGAATACAACAGAGGCATATCAAAATGAAAACGAGCGGACTGGTCGAGGGAGTGTTGCGCAAGCTGGAGACGGCGCTGCTGGACGGCAGCTATCCGGCCAACGCGCGCCTGCCGTCCGAACGCGCGCTGGCCGAGCAATACGAGGTGTCGCGCAACACGATACGGGAGGCGCTGCAACGCCTGGTGGCGCGCGGGCTATTGCGCAGCAAGCACGGCGCCGGCGTCTTCGTCAGCGATCAGCTGCGCACCAGCACGGCGTCGCCGTGGGGGCAGCTGGTGACGGACCATCCGGCCGTGCTGGGCGATGTGCTGGAATTCCGGCGGGTATTGGAAGGCGCGACGGCCTACTACGCCGCGCTGCGCGGCAATGACGAGGAACACGGACGGATCCGCGATTTGTTGATCGGCCTGGAACAAGCCCGCACCGACGACGACCAGGCAGCCGAGGCCTCCATCGACGCCCGCCTGCACGAGGCGATCGCGCTGGCCTCGCACAACAGCATGTTTTTGCATCTGCACGCCAGCGTGCTCGGCATCCTGCGCGAGCATATTACGTTGAACGGTTCCAGCCTGCGCAAGCTCGACACCGAAGTGTCGGGCCAGCTGCTGCAGCAGCACCGCGCCATCTGCCAGGCCATTTGCGGGCGCCGGCCGGAAGCGGCCCGCACCGCCATGCAGGCGCACATCGATTACGTCGTCAGCAGGATGGAATCGGCCTGACTGGTCCAACCACTGATTGATGCCGGCGAGCGCTCAAGGCCCTTGCTCGACGCCCAGCGTGTAGTAGACCTTGTCGTCGGAGGTCGAAGCCTCGAAGTTCACGTAGCGCTGCGGTCCGCCCTTGGACGCCGGCTTGAGTTTCCACGCCATGTCGCACTCGCCCTTCACCGTGCTCGGCTTGCCGAAATTGCGGGTCAGGATTTTCTTGACATAGGCGCAATTAGCCGCGCCGCCGAACGTGGCCTGGACCAGCTCGACATTGCCGCCCGTCTCCGGCGACATCGCGAAACTGTCGGCCTTGACGCTTTCGCCGCATTCCACATTGCCGCGCTTGATCTGTTCGCGCTCGGGGCGCGTGCTCGGCTTGCACCACGGGGCCAGCTGCTGCATCGCCTGCTTCCAGTTGCTTGTGAAGAGCTTGGGCGAGGCGATCACGTCAAAGACGTGCTCCGCGGGAGTCGGTTCGCTTTGCGCCTGGGCGCAGGCGCTGATGGCCAGGCACAGGCCCAGGATGGCGTAGCTTGTTTTCATGTTGTTCCAGTCGGATATAGGGTCGGGCTTAAGTCATCACGCACTTGTCGAGCGTCGCGGTCGGGTCCATCAAATCGGCGCGGCGCTGGAACGGGCCGCGCTTCTTGTCGGTGAGTTGGCTCTTGGCGGTCGACAGATTACTGCTGTACAGCTCAAGATGCAACATCGTGTCCTTGTGCTTCTTGCCGTTGTCCTTGATCAGCTGGCCGACCTTGCCGATCACGTCGCCGCGCTTGACCTCCTTGCCGCGCATGGCCTGCTGCTCCTTGGCGCTGCGCGGCGCCACCTCGCCGTAGCGAACGATGAAGTCGCCATGGTCGACCTCCACCGCGTCGGTATGCCAGTAGAACGAATAGCACTGCAGGATCACGCCGTCGGCCATCGCCCGCACCTCGGTGCCGACCGGCGCGTACAGGTCGCAACCGGCGTGGCGCCGCGCGCCCCGGCTGGAATTGAATTGCAGCGCGCCCTCGTGATACGAGGCCGACGGGCGTTTCTCGAAGGGGAACAACAGGCCCTCCTTGATCGCCTTGCCTGCCGGCGGAGGCGGCTTCACCACCTGCTTCTTGATGTCCTTCTCCACCGTCTCATGCTTGACGGCCTTTTCCTTCTTGCGCTGCGCGACCTCGTCGCTGGTGGCGCCGCCGCGTATGGCCACCACCTGCTCGGTGCCGGCGTGCTGCTGCGCCTGGTTACCCTGGGGCAGGATGATGTGGCTGCGCTTGTGCTCGACCATCGCGGGCACCGCCGCCGGATGCACGTTCATCGCCTGCTGCAGATAGGCGCCGATGAGCGACATCGGCGGCCGCCGCCACAGGTATTCGCCTTCATGCAGCTTGAGCTGTTGACCGACCTTGAGCTGGTTCGGATTGGCGATGTGGTTGATCTTCTGCAGCTCGGCGACCGTGGTGTGGTGGTCCTTGGCGATCTTCGACAGGGTCTCGTGGTCCTTGACCTCGTGCGTCTCTTCCACGCTGTTGCCGTTCACCTGCAGCAAATCCTTGTACTCGGGATGGAGGATCACGAACAGCACCTCCGACAGGCCGGGCGCGATGATGGGCGAGGTGTGGCCGTTGCCGTCGGTCTTGCCCAGCACGACTTGCGGCTTGTCCTTGCTGCCCTGCACCTTGACCGGGCGGCCCTGCGTGCCGGCCTTGGCCGGGTAGATCGCCACGTAGGGTTGGCCGGCGTAGGGCTTGTCGTCCTTGGTCAGCAGCTTGAACGACAGGTTGGTCTTGGCCGACAACAGCTTTTCCAGCGGATCGAGGAAGGGCAGGATCTTGGTCTGGATGATCTTGAGCACGGCTTTCGGACGGTCCTCGGCCATGTTGTCGGCGGTCGCCTGGAAGTACCAGCCCTCATGGTGGAAAAGATATAAATGCTTTTCATAGTTCTTGCCGAAATACTTGATGGCGCGTTCCTTGGCAAACATGTACGACAGCACGATGCCGTAGGCGCCGCGTTCGGCGTCGAACACATAACCGTCCAGTTCCAGCACAAAGCCCAGCCGCTTCTTCGACACCTCCTCCTTGGCGGCCTCCTCCACGGTGGCCTTGGTGTACTGGCCCAGGCCGGCGGCGGACGTGGTGCCGGCCGCCGCGTCGGGATTGAAGCCCGACTCGATCTTGCAGAACAACAGCATGTGCGCGATATCGCGGTACGGCAGCTTGTAGCGCGCGCCGATCTCCACCAGCATGTCGATGATGCGGTCCTGCACCTGCGGCGAGGCGTCGCCGTGGATGCGCGACAGGCCGGCCAGCGCGCCGGCCGGCTTGTCGATCTTGGGCTGCATGTGCAGGTAGGAGTATTTCTTGATCTTGTCTTCGCTGTACGCGGCCCCTTTGGACGCGCGCAAGATCTCGTAGATGGTGGACACTGGCGGCTCCCGATCCTTAACGCGGCATGATCGATTTGACTTTCTTCATGTGGCGGTCGCTGTGCGCCAGCGCCTGCTCATATTTGGCGCTGTCCTCGTTTTCGATCAGCGCGCCTGCCTCGTCATAGATGGAATAGGCTTCCGCATACGGCGCCGAGCCGCCGCCGATCGAGTAATACATGACCGCGACGTCGCCCTTGTCGCCGCGCGCGCAGGCCCACTGGGTGACGAACAATTTGCTGACCTTGCCGCCGGTCTCGACGATGGACTTGGCGCTGACTTTGTTCAGCTCCGGCAACGCCGCCTTGCGCGCAGTGCCGCCGTGGCTCACACTCAGCGTCTGCGACTTGCACTGGTTCAGCGTGGCGGAGTCCTTGCTCGGCTTGCAGTCGGATTCGATCACATACTGCGTGTCGCCGCACTGCATCTGCTCGCGCCAGGGCGCCTGGTCGCCGGCGCTGCAGCCCGCATGCACCAACACCACGCCCGCAGCCACAAGCGCCGCACTGAATTTATTCTTGATACCCATCTTCCTGCTATCTCCTGATGACAAAGACCGTGCGCGGAGCGCTCAGTCCCAGTGGCGATCCATTTCCTGGTGCCACACGTTGATGTTTTCCTGGTCCCAGCTATCCTTGGCCAGCAAGGTCAGCTCGACCGGCTTGGGTTCCTGGGTGCCGACCTTGATGGTCTTGCCCTTGGCGTCGGTAAGGCCGTAGTGCACGCTGCCGTCGGGCAGCTTCAACAGGTATGGCTGCTGGGCGAGGCGCTGCTCGCCGCGCAGCACCTGGTATTGCGCGGCGTAGGCGTGGCGCACCGACTGGTTCAAATTGAGCTCGCCGTTCGGCAGGCGCGGCAGCACGGCGGTGGCGCTGGCGGGGCCGGTCAGTTCCTTCTGGGACGCCTTGAAGGACATGGTGCCGGGGCCATGCAGCTCGATGTTGCCGCCTTCGAGTTTCAGGTGGGCGCCCTGCGCGGTCAGCATCACATGCTGCTTGGCGGTGACATTGACCGAGCGCGCGACACTGGCCACGGTGATGGCCTTGTCGGCCGTCAGGCGCGTCGGCCCCGATTGGCTCTGGCTACTCACGCGCCCGCTTGCGGCGTGCAGGCGGATGCCGGTTTCCTGGTTCGGTTTTTGCGCATCGGTCGCTTTGCCATAGGTGAACAGGCTGATGCCGCCGGCGACCAGGTGCAGGCTGTTGGCTTGCGCGGCCAGGTTGATGTCCTGTCCCGCCGCCAGGCTGGAACTGCCTTGCGCGGCAAGCACGGCGCTGGCGGGCGTCACCGCCGCGATGCCGGCCGGGCTGGACAACTGTAGATGCGCCTCGCGATATGCCGCCGCCATGCCGAGGCCGCCGCTGCTGTCCTGTTGATCGCTGCCGCTGGCGCTGCGGCCCAGCACCTCGGCGCTGTGCGCCATCGCGGCAACGGCCGGCATCTCGGCCGCCGCCTTTTCGCCGGCCAGCGTGGCGTTGTGCTTTTGCGCGGTCTCCGCCAGTTGCTGCAGCAATAGCCGGCTCGCTTCGGCCTGGCTGCGGGCCTCGCTGGAATCGAGCTGGGCACCGCTACCGCCGTGGCTGGCCAGCAGCATGCCCTGGCCGGCGCGCAACGCGGCACTGTGCTCGGTCTTGAGCTCGGCGCCGAAGCCGGCGGGCGCCAGCCGCTGGTTGTCGGTTTGATGGCGCAGCTGTCCCAGGTTGAGCTCGGATGTGCCCGCGTGCGGCGCGGCGTGGTGTTGCAGCGCCAGGCGCGGCTCGCCGGGGGTATCGTCGAACACCAGCTGGCTGTAGCTGCCGGCGCCCTGCTGGCTGGCCCCCATGGCCTGCGACTTCAAGCCCGACAGCGCCGCAGGATGTGCATGGGCGCCGGTGGCGCCTGGGAACCAGGCGCTGGCGTTGCCGGTCGAGGCGCCCCCGCCTTGCGCCACCGCGTTGTGCTGGGCGTCGTCCGCGCCCTTGCCGTTGTAGAGCGCGCCGATCACGACCGGGCGGTCGATATTGCCCTCGATGAAGTCGACCAGCACTTCCTGGCCGACGCGCGGCAGCGCGTTGCTGCCCCAGTTGGCGCCGGCCACCGGCGCCAGCGGCGTCGCCACCCGCACCCAGGTGCCGGCAGTGTCGTCGGCAGGCGCGCCGGTGTGGCTGGCGGCGGCCGGATGGTCGAGGCGGCTGTGGCTGGCGCTGCCGCGTTGCCAGTGAAACTGCAGCTTGATGCGATGATCGCGGTCGGTGTGCACGACGGCGCCGGCCGGGCCGACCACGATCGCGCTTTGCTGCCCCCGCATCACAGGCCGCTCGGTCCTGGCGCGGCTGCGGTAAGGCGTGGCGGCGGGAATGGTGTCGATGCGGTTGCGGTACAGCGGACGCTCGGCGATGGTTGAGCCGACGGCGTGCAGGCTGCCGCGGGTTTCTTCCTGCAGCGCGGCGCTCAACGGTCCCTGCCCCAGCATCTTGAGTATGCTGCCCTGGGTCTCCGCGCTCAGATTGTTGTGCATCAGGTGCACAACCCGAACGATGAGGAACTGGCGCTGCTGATCGCTGTCGGCCGCGTCAAGCTGGCTGACGCCCTGCAGCGTGAAGGTGGTCGCGGGCGCCAGCGTGCGGACCGTGCCGGCGCCGACATGAATTTCGCGGCTGGCCTGCAAGGCTTCCACCTGGCGGTCCGCCATGCGCTGGCCGTGTTCGCGGCTGGTGTAGGCATAGGCGCCGGGCACGTCGTCGCTGGTCAGCATCGGCCCCTCGCCGCTGGCGCTGACGCGGCGCGTGCTCAGGGAGCGGTAGTCCCAGCTGCGCAGGCTGACCGCGTTGGTCTGCAGGCGCATCTCGGTGCGCCAGCGGTCCAGGCTGTCTTCCAGCATGACAGCGCCCGGCTGGGTGTAACGGATGACCGGCTGCGCGTTGGCGACGAAGCTGCCGTTGTGGTCGGCGATGACCATGGTGTGGCTACCGAGCGAAGGGCTGTCGGCGTCGCCGCTGTGTTCGTAGAAATAGAACAGGCCTTCCTCTTCCATCAACCGGGTGATGAAGGCGAGATCGCTTTCCTGGTACTGCGTGGTCAGGCTGCGCTTGGCATAGACGTCACGGTCGAGGATATCGAAGCGGCGCAAAGGCGTCAGCCGGCCCTGGCCCTCGTAGCTGGCGCATACCGCGTCGATGATGTCGAACACGTTCATGTCCTGGAATATCCGGCTGTCGCGTCCCAGTCCGAGGAAGGCGGACCACGGTTCGACGGTCAACTGGTAGCGCGCAAAGCCGCCATTGGAGCCGTGCAGTTCCACCGAAGTGATATGGCCGTGGAAAGGGCGCGGCGCGTCGGTGCCGGCGATGGTCAGCAACTCCAGCAAGGCAGGCTGGCCGAGCAGCGATTTCAGGGGGATGTCGGCATCGGTCGACAGCGCTTCGATGCGGTAGGTGTAGCCGGAGCCGATGGTCTCCTCCGCGCGCACCGATTCGGCCAGTAATTTGTCGGTGCCGATCGGCGTGCTCAGGCGCAGAAGGCGACTTGACTGGGTATAGCCGTCGAGCACAAAAGATAAAGCCTGGTCGAGCATGCGGATCGCACTCCTGATGCGGGGTAGCCGCAAGATTAATGATTTACTATGTTGAGGATGAGCATTACACCTCAGGCTGAATCATTTGACAAGAGTGGTTTCAATCGTGCGCGGGGTCAGGATCGATAAACGAAAAAAAAGCCCCGACCAAATCATTGGAAGGGGCTTTTTTAATATAACTAGCCTGACGATAACCTACTTTCACACTGGTTGCAGCACTATCATCGGCGCAGAGTTGTTTCACGGTCCTGTTCGGGATG
>QVIN01000014.1 GCA_003416985.1 Duganella sp. BJB480
GCCGTGATCGGTGCAGTCATGCACAAACTGGCTCACTTGATTTATGGGGTGATACACAATGACAAGCCTTTCGATCCTAATTACTTATCGAAAGGGCTTGCCATTCAAGACGGTATCTGACCCCACCTTACGGCAGAGTTCGTGTCCGAATGTCAGACTTGACCCCAATTGAGTTTTTGCAGCTGGGCCTGGTTGCGCTGGTGATGGGCGTCGGCGCCGGCTTGGGCGATGTCGGCGCGCAGGGCTTCGCGGGCTTGCTCGATGCGGGCGCTGTCCTGCGGCGCCAGTTCCAATAAACTGCTCAGGTAGGTGACGCCCCATTGCAGACGCGTCGCCGGTCCCACCGCCGCTTGCCAGGCTTTGCCGTACCACTCCAGCACCGCCGCCGTATCGCCACGCCGCTTGGCGCTGGAGGCCAGGCTCAGCATGAAGTAGTACGGTGAATGCGAACGCGGCAATTCGGCCAGCAGCACTTGCTCGGCCTGCGCCGACAGGCCGGCGTCGTTCAAGGCGCTCACCGCCGTGTTGACCAGCGTGTGCCGTTCGTACGGATCGGTCGACTCAGCCAGCGCTTGCTCCACCCGCTCACGAACACGCTCCTGCAAGCCTTGTGACGGCGCCAGCAGGCGGCCCAGGCGCATCTGCAGGCGCACCGCCATCAGGCGGTCCGGCGCGCCGAGCCAGAAGTCGTCGGCCCATTGCGCGGCGGTCGCGCCCAGCGCGGCCACCAGCTCCTCGCGCCGCGTGGCGTACTTGATCAGGTTGATGCCGCTGTTGGCCAGGATGTCCATGTTGGCACGCGCCAGCCGCGCGTCGGCGAACACCTTCAGCAACAGCGCGGCGTTGGCTTCGGCGTCGATGTCCTTGCCGGCCGTGGCCAGTTGCGCGTGCAGTTGCAGGCGCGCGCCGGCGTCGGCGTCGTCGCAGGCGCGCACCAGCGCCAGCAGGGTCGGCGCCAGCGCGCGCGTGCCCAGCAGGCGGCCTTCGTCGGTGTCCCAGGAATAATGACTCAGCAGCGACCATTCGCCGGCGCTGAGCTTGCGCTCGCCGGACAAGGCCGCCGCCAGCGCGCTCGATGCGCATGAGCCGGCCGCGTGCACGGCCAGCGCGGTGTCGAAGGCGGACGTGAACAGTTCGCCGTCCAGCTCGCACGGCAGGCGCGTGATTTCGCTGCCGTCCGGCGCGTACAGCACCAGCGTCGGATAGCTGCGCAGGCCGTGGCGCGCGCCCAGCGCCTGCGCGCCGGGGCTGTCGCCGTCAAGCTGGCAGCAAACCACCGCCGCCGAACGCTCGATGAACTCGTCGCGCGCGAAGATCTCGGACTTGACCCGGTTGCAGGGCGGGCACCAGACCGCGCCCCAGTACAGGAACAACGGCCGCTGCCGCGCGGCCGCCAGTGCGAAGGCGGCGTCGAGGCCGCCGTGCTGCCATGCGATCGCCGCCATGCCGCTTACGACTCGCGCGCCAGCGCCAGGAATTCGGTGCGCATCGCTAGGTTGGGCTGCAGCTCGCCGAGCATGGCGGAGGTGACGGTCTCTTCGCCCGGCGTGCGGATGCCACGGCTTTCCATGCACAGGTGGCGGCACTTGACCACCACGCCGACCGCCTTCGGTTCCAGCACTTCCATCAGCGCGTTGGCGATCTGCATGGTCATGCGTTCCTGCACCTGCAGGCGCTTGGCGAAGCAGTCCACCAGCCGGGTCAGCTTGGACAGGCCGACGATCTTGCCGTTCGGGACGTAGCCGACCGTGGCCTTGCCGAAGAACGGCGCCAGGTGGTGTTCGCAGTGGCTGTAGACCGGAATGCCGCGCACGACGATCAGCTCGTTGTACTGCTCGGCGCCGTCCTCGAACGCTTTCAGCAGTTCGACCGGGTCCTGGGCGTAGCCGGAGGTCCAGTGTTTCCATGCTTTGGAGACGCGGGCCGGGGTTTCCAGCAGGCCCGGACGGTCGGGATCTTCACCGAAACTGGCGATCAGACGACGCCAGTCGCCTTCCGAAAATTCTTTTTGAGACATGATGAAACACCTTTTTTTTACGATTGCCGACAGTATATAGAAATCCGCGGCAGGCTACCGGCTAGCGCTGCGGCCGGTGGGCATTCAGCAACTCGGCGGCGATCGATACGGTGACCGTCATGTCCGGCCATTCGTCGCCCGCGCCGAACCAGCGGGCGTCGGCGATTTCGTTCTGGTCGACGCGGATCTCGCCGTCCAGGTACTCGGCGGTGTAGGCGATCATCAGCGAATGCGGGAACGGCCACGACTGGCTGCCGAAGTATTTCAGCTTGTGCACGCGCAGCCCGACCTCCTCGTACACCTCGCGGTGCACCGCCTCCTCGATCGACTCGCCCGCCTCCAGGAAGCCGGCCAGCGCGGTGTAGCGCTTGTACGGGGCGTTGGCGTGCATGGCCAGCAGCACCTGGTCGCCCTTGCGCACCAGCACCATCATGGCCGGCGAGATGCGCGGATAGGCGCTCATGCCGCAGCTCGGGCACTTGTAGCAGCGCTCGCCTTCGAGCTGGCGCATCGGCGTGGCGCAGACGCCGCAGTAGCGGTGGGTGCGCGCCCACTCGGCCAGCTGGCTGGCGCGCGCGGCCAGCGCCACGAAGCCCTCGTCGACGATGCCGAACAGCGAGCGCAGGCCGTGGTAGCCGTATTCCGGCCCCGGCAGTTGCGGCTGGTCGACCCACGCCAGCTGGTAGTAGCGGCCTTCCCACAGGCCCAGCGCGTGGAAGCGCTCGGCCGGCAGGTTCAGCGCCGCCACCGCCTCGCGGTCGGGCAGGCCGAGGATTTCGTTGCGCAAAAGCAACTCTCCACGGTGGAACACGAAAGTTAATGGATCGTCATGGTCCTGGGGGCGGATCAGCGGGGTAAATGTGGCGGGAGTCAGCAACATGGCAGGGGGGCTCGGGTTGTATCGCAAGCCACGATCTTACAGTGTTTCCTAAATGCTTACTTTGACCGTGAGAATTGATGACAATTCGATGACCGAAAACGCGCTAAGTCATTGTTTTCAGGCCAAGATTTGAACTACTTTTCGCCCTTTGCTTACTCTATGACATCGTTTGGCGGTACTATATATTTCCGTAAGGAGACTATTTCACATGCCATCACTCGTACCTGGTTTAACGACCGACCAAATCGCCAGCCTGCAGACCAATCAGATCGCTTTACTGACGACTGCGGATATCGTGCTGCTTTCCACTTTGCAGATGACCGCGTGGAGCACCGATCAGCTGGCCGCGTTCGGCACCAGCCAGTTACGGGCGCTGTCCACCCAGAACCTGCAGACGCTCACCACGCAGCAGCTGGGCTACGGCCTCACCACCAAACAAATCGCGGCGCTGACCACCGGCCAGATCGTCAGCCTGAGCACCAACCAGCTGGTCAACGGCCTCACCACCGACCAGTTCGCCGCGCTGGCGACCATGCAGCTGGCCGCGATGGGCACGCAGCAGCTGTCCATCGTCGGCACCGCCGACATCGCCGCGCTGCGCAGCGCCCAGCTGGTGTCGCTCAACACCGCGCAGGTGCGCGCGCTCGGCACCGACCAGATCGTCGCGCTGAGCAGCAGCCAGGCCGCCGCGCTGCAGACCCGCCAGATCGCCGCCCTCTCCAGCAACCAGCTGGCCAGCGTCGACACCGACGACATCGCCGCGCTCGGCACGCAGCAGCTGCTCGCGCTGGGCACCGGCCTGCTGGGCGCGCTGACCACGGCGCAGATGGCCGCGCTGCGCACCGCGCAAAGCAGCAACCTGTCGACCCAGCAGATCGGCGCCCTCGGCAGCGACCAGCTGGCCGCGCTCGGCACCGACGGCTTCGCCGCGCTGAAGACTGCGCAGATTGCCGCGCTGACCACCAAGCAATTCGCCGCCCTCAGCACCGACCAGATCGTCGCGCTGACCACCGCGCAGACCGCCGCGCTGACCACGCTGCAGCTGGCCCAGATGTCCAGCACCCAGCTGGCCGCGATGGAAACCCAGGACTTCGCCGCGCTCAAAAGCCAGCAGCTGAACGCGCTCAACACCCTCAGCACCGCCGTGCTGAGCACAGACCAGATCGCCGCGCTGACCACGGCCCAGATCGCAGCACTGCGCAGCGGCCAGCTGCGCGGCCTGTCCACCGACCAGATCGTCGCGCTCACCACGGCCCAGGTGGCCGCGCTGGGCACGGCGCAGCTCATCGTGCTGAGCTCGGACCAGGTGGCGGCCATCGAAACCCGCGACCTGGCCGCGATGAAGACCGCGCAGGTGGCGGCCTTCACCACCGCCCAGATCAACGCGCTGGGCACCGGCCAAATCGCCGGCTTGGGCACCGCGCAGGTGGCCGGCCTGGCCACGCAGCAGCTGGCCGCGCTGGGCACCACCCTGCTGGCCGCGATGGAAACGCAGGACTTGGCCGCGCTGCGCACGCAGCAGATCGCCGCCGTGTCCACCAGCGGCGTGGCCGCGCTGGGCACCGACCAGATCGCCGCGTTGACCTCGCTGCAAATGGGCGCGCTGAGGACCGCGCAAGTGGCCGCGCTCGGCACCGACCAGATCGCCGTGCTGAGCACCGCCCAGATCGGCGGCCTGGCCTCGCAGCAGGTGGCCGCGCTGTCGACCATGCAACTGGGCGCGCTGGGCACCGCCAACCTGGCCGCGCTCAAGACCCAGCAACTGACCGCCATGGGCACCAGCCTGATCGCCGCGCTCAGCACCGACCAGGTCGCCGCGCTGAAGACCGCGCAAGCCAACGCCCTGAGCTCGCTGCAGCTGTCGGCGCTCAGCAGCGACCAGCTCGCCGCATTGAACACGCAGGACCTGGCCGCGCTGCGCACCCAGCAGCTGGCGGGCCTGAGCACCAGCAACATCCACAGCCTGAGCACCGACCAGGTCGCCGCGCTGACCACCGCGCAGGTGGCGGCCCTGGGCACCCAGCAGACCGGCGCGCTCAGCACCGACCAGATCGTCAGCCTGACCACGGCCCAAGCCGGCGCGTTGACCACGCGCCAGCTCGCCGCGCTAGGCACCGGCCAGCTGGCCGCGATGGAAACCCGCGACCTGGCCGCGCTCAAGACGGCCCAGCTGGCCGCGCTGGGCAGCGCCCAGATCGGCGCGCTCACCACCGACCAGGTCGTCGGCCTGGGCTCGCAGCAGGTGGCCTCGCTGGCCACCCAGCAGATCGCCGCGCTCACCTCCGACCAGGTGGCCGCGATGGAAACGCAGGACCTGGTGGCGCTGAAATCGCAGCAGGCCGCCGCGCTGGGCAGCAACGCCGTGGCCGCGCTGACCACGGCGCAGTTCGCCGCGCTGTCCAGCATCCAGCTGAGCAACTTCACCACCGCCCAGATCGCCGCGCTGACCACCGACCAGATCGTCGCGCTGACCACCGCGCAGGCCGCCGCGCTCAGCACGCGCGAGATCGCCGCGCTGTCGACCAACCAGCTCAACGCGCTGGAGACGCAGGACTTCGCCGCCCTCAAGACCGCGCAGATCATCGCCCTGACCACGGCCCAGGTGGCCGCGCTGGGCACCGACCTGATCGTCGCCCTGAACACCGCCCAGGCCGGCGCACTGACGCCGGGCCAGCTCAACGCGCTGAGCACCGACCAGCTCAACGCCATGGAGACCCAGGACTTCGCCGCGCTGCAGACCAGCCAGCTGCTGGGCCTGGGCACCAAGGCCATCGCCCTGCTGACCGTGGGCCAGGTGGCCGCGCTGAAAACCGCGCAGATCACGCAGCTGACATCCGACCAGATCCGCGTGCTCAACTCGGCCCAGCTGGGCGCGCTGAACACCGCGCAAGTGAACGCCCTGAGCACCGCCCAGATCGGCTATCTGCTGACCGAGCAGGTGGCCGCGCTCACCACGGCCGACTGGGCCTCGCTGAAATCGAGCCAGCTCAACGCGCTGAGCTCGAACCAGCTGGCCGCCGTCACCACCGACCAGATCGTCGCGCTGAGCTCGCTGCAAGCGGGCGCGCTGGCCACCCAGCAAGTGGCGCAGCTGTCGACCGACCAGGTCATCGCGCTGGAAACGGCCGACTTGGCCGCGCTCAAGTCGCAGCAGGTCATCGCGCTGGCCACGTCCGACGTGGCCGCCATCACCACCGCCCAGCTGCAGGCGCTCAAGACCCAGCAGCTGGCCGCGTTGACCAGCAAGCAGCTGGCCGCGCTGAGCACCGACCAGATCGCCGCGCTCTCCACCGCCCAGGCGAGCAACCTGGGCAGCCAGCAAATCGCCGTGCTGTCGAGCGACCAGTTGCTGGCCATCGCCACCGACGACCTGGCCGCGCTGAAGACGGCGCAACTGGCCGCGCTGGGCACCAACCAGATCAGCCTGCTCAGCAGCGACCAGATCGTCGCGCTGACCACCGCGCAAGTCGGCAGCCTGAGCACGCGCCAGCTGCTGTCGTTGGGCAGCAGCCAGATCGTCGCGATGGAAACGCGCGACCTGGCCGCGCTGAAGACCTCGCAGATCGCCGGCCTCGGCACCGACAACCTGAACGCGCTGACCGCGTCGCAGGTGCAAGCGCTGACCACGGCCCAGCTGGCCGCGCTGGGCAGCGCCCAACTGGCCGCGTTCGCCACGGCGCAGATCGCCAACCTGGGCACCGCGCAGGTGACCGGCCTGGCCACGGCCCAGGTCGCCCTGCTGAGCAGCGACCAGATGGTGGCGCTGGGCACGCAAGGCCTGTCGCTGATGAAGACGGCGCAGATCGCCGCGCTGAAGACCGCGCAGATCGCCGCCCTCAACAGCGACCAGCTGGCCGCGCTCACCACCGTCCAGGTCAGCAACCTGACCACGCAGCAGATCGCCGCCCTCGGCAGCGACCAGCTGAACGCGCTGGAAAGCCAGGACTTCGCCGCGCTCAAGACCGCGCAGTTCGCCGCGCTGGGCACCGACGTCATCGCCAGCCTCAGCACCGCGCAAGCGGCCGCGCTGACCACCACGCAGGTATCGAGCCTGAGCTCGCGCCAATTGGCCGCGCTGGGCACCGCGCAGTTGCAGGTGTTCTCCACCGCCGACATCGCCGCGCTGCGCACGCTCCAGATCCTGGCGCTGACCACCGACCAGCTCGAAGCACTGGGCAGCGACCAGTTCCGCGCCCTGAGCATCACGCAAATGGCGGCCCTGAGCAGCGCCCAGTTCCAGGCGCTGACCAGCGACCAGATCGTCGCGCTGAGCACGCAGCAGGCCGCCAACCTCGGCACGGCCCAGGTGCGCGCGCTGTCCGCCACCCAGCTGGCCGCGCTGGAGACCCAGGACCTGGCCGCCTTCAAGACGCTGCAGGTGGCGGCCCTGAGCACCGGCCAGTTCATCCTGTTGAACAGCGACCAGATCGCCGGCCTGACCGCCATCCAGGTGTCCGGCCTGACCTCGCAGCAACTGACGGCGATGACCACCGGCCAGGTGCAGGCGCTGGAAACGCAAGACCTGGCCGCGCTGCGCACCGCGCAGCTGCAGTCGCTGAGCACGGACCAGCTCGACGCCATCGGCACCGACCAGTTGCAGGCGATGACGGCGGCCCAGCTGTCCTCGCTGAGCACGGCGCAATTCCTCGGCCTGCAGACCGCGCAGATCGCCGCGCTGACCACGCTGCAAGTGGGCGCGCTGGCCACCGGCCAGATCGCCACCCTGAGCGCCGGCCAGCTGGCCGCGCTCAACACCGACGAGATCGCCGCGCTGAAGACCGCGCAGATCAACGCGCTGCGCACCGCCCAGGTCACGCTGCTGAGCACCGACCAGATCATGGCGCTGACCAGCAACCAGGTCGGCGCCATGTCGACCGCCCAGCTGTCCTCGCTGTCGTCCGACCAGATCGGCGCGCTGAGCACGGCCGACTTCGCCGTGCTGACCGCCGCCCAGCTGAGCGCGCTCGGCATGCTGAACAACCTGAGCACCGACCAGATCCAGGCGCTGACGCCGACGCAGATCGGCGGCCTCACCACCGACCAGATCGCCGCGCTGGGCACCAACCAGATCGTCGCCCTGACCACCAAGCAGATCGGCAGCCTGAGCACGGCCGGCGTCGGCGTATTGAGCAGCGACCAGCTGCGCGCGCTGGAACTGGAAGACCTGGCCGCGATGAAGACCGCGCAACTGGCGGCCCTGAAGACCACGCAGATCCAGCAACTGACCACCGACCAGGTGCAGGCGCTGACCACGGCGCAGGCGTCCAGCCTGGCCACCGCCCAGGTGGCGGCGCTGACCACCGACCAGGTGCAGGCGCTGAGCACCGACGAGATCCTGGCGCTGAAGACCGCGCAGATCGCCTCGCTCAGCAGCGACCAGATCGCCGCGCTGGTGCTGGCCCAGGTGCAGAGCCTGGGCGGCACCCAGTTGAACGCCCTGGGCAGCGCGCAGATCCAGTCGCTGAGCTCGGACCAGATCGTTGAATTGACCACGCAGCAATTCGTGGCCATGGGCACGGCGCAAGTGGCCGCGCTGTCCACGCAGCAAGTGGGCGTGATCGAAACCGAAGACCTGGCCGCGCTGAAAACCGCGCAGATCGCCGCGCTGAGCACCAACCAGATGCAGGCGCTGGCGGCCGACCGCATCGCCGCGCTGACCACCGCGCAGGCGCAGGCGCTGACCACCAGCCAGTTGGTGTCGCTGGGCTCGGCGCAAATCCAGGCCCTGGGCAGCGACGACCTGAACGCATTGAAGGCCGCGCAGATCGCCGCCCTGGGCAGCGACCAGCTCAACGTCCTGATCGCCGACCAGTTGCAGAACCTGGGCTCGGCGCAACTGAACGCGCTGGGCACGGCGCAGTTCCGCGCCCTCAGCACCGACCAGATCATCGCGCTGACCACGCAGCAATACGCACAGCTGGGCACGTCCCAACTGGCCGCGCTCAGCTCCGACCAGCTGGCCGCGATCGAGCTGCCCGACCTGGCCGCGCTGCTGAGCAACCAGATCCTGGCCCTGAGCACGCTGCAGATCTCACAACTGGACCTGGCCCACATCGGCGCGCTGACCAGCGCGCAAGCGGCCGCCCTGAGCAGCAACCAGCTGGTGACGCTGTCGACCGACCAGCTGCAGGCGCTCGGCACCGACGACCTGCAAGCGCTGAAGACCGCGCAAGTGCAGGCGCTGACCACCAACCAGCTGATCTCGCTGACGATGGACCAGCTGCAAAACCTGACCACGGCGCAGATGGACGCGCTGACCTCGGCCCAGGCCGCCGCGCTGACCACCGCGCAGATCGCCGCGCTGACCACGCTGCAAGTGGACAACCTGGCGACCCGCCAGCTGAACGCGCTGAGCAGCGACCAGATCGCCGCCATCAGCACCGACAACTTCGCCACGCTGTCGAGCACGCAGATCGGCGCGCTCAACGCCAGCCAGTTCGGCGCCATCACCACCGACCAGATGGTCGGCCTGAGCAGCCTGCAGGTGGCCGCGCTGAGCACCGCGCAAGTGGCCGCCCTCAGCAGCGACCAGCTGGACGCGCTGGAGACGGCCGACTTCGTCGCGCTGGGCTCGGCGCAGATCGCCGTCATCGGCAGCGCCAACATTGCCGCCCTGACCACCGACCTGGTCGGCGTGCTGACCACGGCGCAGATCGCCGGCCTGGCCAGCGGCCAGATCGCCGCCCTCAGCACCGACCACATCCAGGCGCTCGGCACGGCCCAGGTCGGCACGCTGAGCACGCTGCAGATCGGCGGCCTGAGCACCAACCAGATCGCCGCGCTCAGCACCAAGGACTTCGTGGCGCTGCGCAGCAACCAACTGGCCGCGTTCAGCACGGCCCAGTTCGCCGCGCTGACCAGCGACCAGCTCAACGCCCTGTCCACCAGCGCCTTCACCGGCCTGACCACGCAGGAGATCACCGCGCTGACGCCGGCGCAATTCGGCCAGCTGAGCACCGCGCAAGTGGCCGCGCTGACCTCGGTGCAGGCGCCGGTGCTGAGCACCGACCAGCTGACCGCGCTTGGAACCGACCAGTTCGCCGCGCTGAGCACCAGCGCCGTCAACCACCTGCTGGCCGCGCAGTTCGGCGCGCTCACCACCGACCAGATCGTCGCGCTGAGCACCGCGCAAGTGCGCGCACTGAACAGCGTGCAGCTGACCGCGCTCACCAGCAACCAGGTGGCCGCGCTGGAAACGGCCGACCTCGCCGCGCTGACCACCGCCCAGGTCATCCTGCTGGGCAGCGACCAGCTGCAGGCGCTGTTGACCGACCAGTTCGCCACTTTGGGCACCGCGCAGGTCGCGGCGCTCACCACCGACCAGGTCGCCAGCGGCCTGGGCACCGACCAGATCGCCGCGCTGACCACCGCGCAAGCCAGCTCGCTGGCCACGCGCCAGGTGGCGGCCCTCACCACGGCCCAGGTCGCCGCGCTGGAAACAGCCGACCTGTCGTCCTTCAGCACGCGCCAGATCGTGGCGCTGGGCAGCGACCAGGTCGCCGCGCTGGGCAGCGACCAGCTGAACGCGCTGACCACGGCCGAGCTGGCCGCACTGACCACCAGCCAGATCAACAACGGCCTCAGCACGACCCAGCTGGCCGCGCTGGACAGCGCCCACATCGCCGCGCTGGGCACGGCGCAGCTGGCCTACGGCCTGGGCAGCGACGCCATCGCCGCCCTGACCACTGACCAGATCGGCGCGTTGCGCACCGCGCAGACCGTCGCGCTGGGCACCGCCCAGGTGCAGGCGCTGACCACCGACCAGATCGTCGCGCTGAGCACCGCGCAGGCGTCCACGCTGTCCACGCAACAGGTCGCCGCGCTGACCTCCGCCCAGATCGCCGCGCTGGAAACGGTGGACCTGAACGCGATGAGCACGCGCCAGGTCGCCGCCTTCACCACCGCCCAGGTCAGCGAGCTCAACAGCGCTCAGCTGAACGCCCTGAGCCTGGCGCAGCTGGCCGCCTTCAGCACCAGCCAGCTGGCCTACGGCCTGCAGACCGGCCAGGTGACCGCGCTCGACACCGACCACATCGCCGCATTGAGCACCGCGCAGCTGGCGTACGGCCTGAGCCTCGACAACCTGCTGGTGCTGGGCAGCGACCAGATCCGCGCACTGAAGACCGCGCAGATCGCCGCGCTGACCACCGACCAGGCCAGCAACCTCTCCACCGACCAGATCGCCGCGCTGTCCACGGCCCAGGTCAGCGGCCTGTCCACCGCGCAGATGCCGACGCTGAGCGCCGGCCAGCTGGCCGCGCTGGGCACCGCGCAGGTGGCCGCGCTCGACACGCAGGACGTCGCCGCGCTGACCGCCAGCCAGTTCACCGGCTTGTCCACCGACCAGACCGTCGCGTTGACGACGGCGCAGATCCACGGCCTGAAAACCGCACAGATCGCCGCCATCGACGTGCCGCAGGTGAACGTCCTCAGCACCGACCAGATCGCTTCGCTGAGCACCGCGCAAGCCGCCGCGCTGAGCATCAACGCCGTGACCGCGCTGTCGACCAACCAGATCGGCGCGCTGCAGACGGCCGACGTCGCCGCGCTGGGCACGCTGCAAGTGTCCAGCCTGGCCGCCGGCCAGCTGGCCGGCCTGAACACCGCGCAGATGCAAGCCCTGACCAGCCTGCAGCTCGGCGCGATGACGGCCGACCAGATGTTCGCGCTGAGCACCAGCCAGATCGCCGCGCTGCGCACCGCGCAGATCGGCTACCTGAACACCACGCAACTGGCCGCGCTGTCCAACACGCAGGTCCAGGCGCTGACCACGGCGCAAGTCGCCAGCATCAAGCTCAGCCAGATCACCGCGCTGACGGTGGACCAGATGGCCGCGTTCAGCACCGACCAGCTGCAGGCGGTCACCACCTCGCAGTTGCAGACGCTGAGTTCGACCCAGCTCAACGCGCTGACCGGCACCCAGGCCGCCGCGCTGACCACCGCGCAGATGGCGGCGTTGAAGAACGCCCAGATCGCCGCGCTGACGGTGGACCAGATCAACGCCTTCACCACCACGCAGCTGGGCGCCTGGAGCACCAGCCAGCTCGGTTCGCTGACGGCCACGCAGATCGGCTACCTGTCGACCGCGCAGATCGCCGGCCTGACCAACGCCCAGATAGCCGGCCTGAAGACCAGCCAGCTGATCGTCTTCACCACCGACCAGATCGCCGCGTTCACGGCGGCGCAAGTGCCGTCGCTCACCACGGCCGGGCTGACCGCGCTCAGCGTCACGCAGGCCAACGCCTTCACCGGCGGCCAGGTGCTGGCGATGTCGGTCACGCAGACCATGGCGCTGAACGCCTCGTCGACCAACTACGCCACGCCGCTGGTGCTGGACCTGGACGGCAACGGCGTGCAAACGCTGGGCATCACGGCCGGGGTGCGGTTCGACATCCGCGCCGAAGGCAAGGCCGTGCACACCGGCTGGGTCGACGCCCACGACGGCCTGCTGGCCCTGGACCGCAACGGCGACGGCATCATCAACGACGGTGGCGAACTGTTCGGCAGCGCCACCAGGCTGGCCGATGGCAGCACGGCGGCCGACGGCTACGCCGCGCTGAAGTCGCTCGACAGCAACGGCGACGGCCAGATCACCAGCGCCGACAGCAGCTTCGGCGCGCTGCGGGTGTGGGTGGATGGCAACTCCGACGGCATCAGCCAGGCCGGCGAGTTGAAGACGCTGGACCAGCTGGGCATCGCCGCCATCAGCACCAGCGCCGGCCACGCGCTGACGCAACAAAACGGCAACGTGGTCGGCCTGACATCGAGCTACACCGGCACCGATGGCAGCAGCCACGCCAGCGCCGACGTCTGGTTCCTGGCGCAGGCGACCGCGACCACGACAGCGGCCACGTTGCAACAGCAAGTGAGCGGCCTGAGCAACGCAATGGCCGCCTACGCCAGCGACGCTCCTGCGGCGCCGGCGCCACAAGCGGCGTTGTGCAAGACCGACACGGCGGCAGTCGATAGCAACGCACAAGCGATGGCCGACGCGCTGCAGCACTACCGCAGCCGTCAAGCGCTGGCGGGCGCCGCCGCCGCGCTGAGCAAGCAACCCGACGACCAGCAGCACAACACCGGCAACTGGTTCAGCGTCCCCAACCGCTAACCCCCGGTGGGGTCAAGTCTGGCATTCGGACACGACCTCTGCCATCACAATGGGGTCAAGTCTGACATTCGGACACGAGCACAACCGTAGCGGGCGCTACGGTTGTGCTCGTGTCCGAATGTCAGACTTGACCCCACGCCGTTACTGTCGGGCTCGTGTCCGATTGCCAGACTTGACCCCAAGTTGATTGTTACTCCTGCCTATACGTTGAGCAGGTGGCGTTTTACAGTCTTGCTCCTGAGCCAAAAGTTGCCCCTCATCCAGCGACAAAAAGGTATGATAGTGCGTACCTTTTATGGCTCATCCCATCCTACGCCCGCTATGACCGCTCAAGTACCTGCCGCTCCCATCGATACCAGCCCGTTGGGCACCGTTATGGCACTGGCCGTCAAGGGCGCGCTGTCCATCGGCGATCTGTTCGGCGCCGCCGCCGTGTTGCAGGAAAGCGGACAACTGCCCGCCGCCATCGCCCTCTACCGCGCCTGGATCGACCACACGCCGTCGCCGCTGCTCTACGCCGCCTGCTTCAACCTGGCCGTGGTGCTGTCCAACGCCGGCGACGACCCCGGCGCCGAGGCCGTGCTGCGCAAGGCCATCAGCCAGAACCCCGGCTTCGTCGAGGCCCGCCTCAACCTGGGCACGCTGCTCGAACGCACCGGCCGCCCGGACGACGCGCTGGCCATGTGGAAGACCATCCTCAGCGATGAAGTGCAGCCGGACATCAAGACCAATCCGACCCTGTACGTGCAAACCCTGAACAATCTCGGCCGCCTGCTGGAGATCCGCAAGCGCTACCCCGAGGCCGAGGCCATGCTGGCGCTGAGCCTGCGCGTCGATCCGCAACAGGCCAACGTCATGACCCACTGGGTCCACCTGCGCCAGAAGCAGTGCGAGTGGCCGGTCTACAGCGGCCTCGAACACATCTCGGTCGCGACCATGATGGAGGGCACCTCGGCGCTGGCCATGCTCAGCGCCTCGGCCGACCCGGCCCAGCAGCTGGCCGCCGCGCGCCGCTTCGTCAACGAGAAGGTCAACGCCGCCGTCGCGCCGCTGACCGGCCAGCACGGCTACGGCCACGGCCGCCTGCGCATCGGCTACCTGTCGTCGGACTTCTGCTCGCACGCGGTGTCCATCCTCACCGCCGAGCTGTACGAGCTGCACGACCGCAGCAAGTTCGAGGTCTACGCCTTCAGCTGGAGCCGCGAGGACGGTTCGCCGATCCGCGCCCGCGTGGTCAAGGCCATGGACCACTACATCCGCATCGACAAGCTGACCGACGAGCAGGCCGCCCGCACCATCCGCGCCCACGAGATCGACATCCTGGTCGACCTGCACGGCCTGACCCTGGGCGCGCGCCCGAACATCCTGGCCTACCGCCCGGCGCCGGTGCAGCTGACCTACCTCGGCTTCCCCGGCAGCACCGGCCTGCCCGGCGTCGACTACGTGATCGCCGACGAGTTCCTGATCACGCCGGAGATGACCAAGGACTTCACCGAGAAACCGCTGTACCTGCCGGACACCTTCCAGATCAACGACCGCCAGCGCCTGATCGCGCCCAAGCCGACCCGCGCCAGCGTCAACCTGCCGGAGGACGCCTTCGTCTTCTGCTCGTTCAACAACAACTTCAAGTTCACGCCCGACCTGTTCACGGTGTGGATGAACATCCTGCGCCGCGTGCCCAACAGCGTGCTGTGGCTGGTGGCCGACTATCCGGAGGTGCGCGAGAACCTGTACCGCTACGCCGAGGAGGCCGGCATCGACCGCAACCGCCTGATCTTCAACAGCCGCGCGGTGCCGGCCGAGTACCTGGCGCGCTACCAGCTGGCCGACCTGTTCCTCGACACCTTCCCGTTCAACGCCGGCACCACCGCCAGCGACGCCCTGTGGGCCGGCCTGCCGCTGCTGACCTGCGCCGGCCAGACCTTCTCGTCGCGCATGGCCGGCAGCCTGCTGCGCGCGGTCGACCTGCCGCAGCTGATCACCTACAACTTCGCCGACTACGAGGAAAAGGCGGTGGCGCTGGCCAACGATCCGGCCCGCATCGCCTCGATGAAGCGCCAGCTGGCCGCCAACCGCCTGACCTGCCCGCTGTTCGACAGCCCGCGCTTCGTGCGCAACCTGGAGGCGGCGCTGCAGAAGGTCGCCAAGCCGGCCGCGCCGCGCCTGGCCGCGCCGGAACACGCGGTGCGTCCGCAGGAACCGTCGCAGGCCGCCGAGCCGGTACGCATCGCCGACATCCCCATCGTCACCGTGTCCTACAACGCGCCGGACCTGATCGAGGCGCTGCTGCGCACCCTGCGCCAGTTCTACGGCAACCGCGTGTACGTGATCGACGGCTCCAACCCGGACGTGGCCGAGAAGATCCGCGCCATCACCGACGGCCACGACAACGTCGAGTTCATCCCGTTCGGCTACAACATCCACCACGGCCCCGGCATGGCGTGGGCGCTCAGCCACCTGGGCCTGTCGGGCGAGGTGCTGTTCCTCGACTCCGACGTCGAGATCCTCAAGCCCGGCTTCCTGGAATCGCTGCACAGCCAGCTGCGCCCGGAGATGTACGGCGTCGGCAACGTCCAGCACGTCAACGAGCTGGGCCACAGCCGCGGGGCCGACGGCATCCCCTACCTGCACCCGGCCTGCATGCTGGTGAACGCCGAGGTGATGCGCCAGTGGCCGCTGCCGATCAAGCATGGCGCGCCGATGCTGCCGGCCATGCTGGCCATGCACCGCGCCGGCCAGGGCGCGCTGCTGCACGCGGTCGACTGGGTGCGCGACGACTTCGCCCGCGAGCCGACCCGCACCTACATCAAGCACGACTGGCAGGGCACGGTGATCCGCACCGGCGGCTACCACTACGACCTGCCCAGCGCCACCAGCGAGGTCAACACCGACCTGCTGCAGTTCGTGCCGCCGGCCGCCGTCAAGGTGGTCGAGCTGGGCTGCGGCGACGGCGCCTTCGCCAAGGCCTACCGCGCGCGCAACCCGCTGGCCAACTACACCGGCATCGAGGCCGATCCGGCGCCGGCCCAGGCCGCCCGTCCGCATTGCGACTTCGTGTTCAACCTCGACATCGAGCACGCCGGCGCCGACCTGTGGGACCACGTGCGCGGCGCCGACTGCTGGGTCATCGACGAGACGCTGGAAACGCTCAACGATCCATGGACCGTGCTGCAGAAGATCCGCACCAGCATCGCGCCGGGCGGCAAGATCGTCGCCACCCTGCGCAACTTCCAGCACTGGAGCATCCAGGCGCGCCTGAACGCCGGCGACATGCGCTACGGCCCCGGCGGCATCGAGAAATCGCGCAAGCGCATCTTCACCCGCGGCGCCATGCTGGAACTGTTCCAGCAGGCCGGCTTCCAGATCGCCGGCGGCAGCGCCCGCATCATCGACGAGCCGGCCCGCGAGAAATACCTGCCGGCCATCCGCCTGATGGCCGGCGCCAGCGGCCTCGACCCCGTGGTGGCGGTGGAGGACGCGCTGCCGTGGCAATACATCGTGATGGCGGTCGCCGCTTAACCGCCTCAGCCAGGAGCCAGACAATTTATGAGTTTGCCATTAGTTAGCATCGTTATCCCGTCCTACAAACCCGCCCACTTCGAGGCGTGCCTGAAGTCGGCGCTGGGACAGAGCTACCCCAACATCGAGATCATGGTCAGCGACAATTGCCCGACCGAGGCGATCAAGGAGATCTGCGCCCGCTACACCGGCCACCTGATCTACCAGCGCAATTCCGCGCTGCGCGAGCAGAACGTGCTGACCGCGCTGTTCGGCGCCAAGGGCCAGCTGATCAAGCCGCTGTTCGACGACGACGTGCTGCACCCGTTCTGCGTCGAGCGCATGGTGGCCACGATGAACATGGACCCGGCCATCCAGCTGGTGTTCTCGTCGTCGCAGGTGATCAACGTCGACAACGAGCGCACCGAGCTGCGCCGCCCCTACCAGGCCAGCGGCAGCATGGACGCGCGCGACATGCAGCGCAGCATGGTGCTGGGCATGCGCAACTTCATCGGCGAGTTCACCTCCATCATGTTCCGCCGCGAGCGCCTGTGGGAAGTGGGCCGCCACCTGTTCCGCTACCACAACCACGACTGCACGCTGGGCCTGGCCGACGTCGCCACCTACTTCAACCTGGCGCGCGACGGCAAGGTGTTCTACATCGACGAGGAGCTGTCCTACTTCCGCCACGACCAGCGGCTGGAATCGAACAGCAACATCAACAGCAACCCCAACTTCGGCTACTGCTTCTCCGACTACATCGACCTGCTGATCGAATCGTGCGACATCGGCCTGGTCGCGCCGGAGGAACTGGCGGCGATGCAGCCGACCGTGGACGACGTGGCCGCGCGCCTGAGCGGCGTGTTCCCGATGGTGGCGCGCTCGCAGCAGCGCTACCACCAGGTGCTGGCGGCGCAACGCGAAGGAGCGGCATCATGATGGACCAATGCAGGCTGATCGACCTGCCGCCGCACCACGACGTGCGCGGCAACCTGTCGGTGATCGAGGGCGGCGTGCACATCCCGTTCGACATCAAGCGCGTGTACTACCTGTACGACGTGCCGGGCGGCTCGGCGCGCGCCGGCCACGGCCACTTCGAGCTGCAGCAGCTGTTCGTCGCCATGTCGGGCAGCTTCGACGTGATCGTCGACGACGGCTACGAGCGCAAGAAGTTCCAGCTCAACCGCTCCTACTACGGCCTGTACGTGCCCGGCATGATGTGGCGCGAGGTCGAGAACTTCTCCTCGGGCGCGGTGTGCGTGGTGCTGGCCTCCACCCTGTACGACCCCAAGGACTACTACCACGACTACGACGAGTTCGTGGCCGCGGCACACCAACAACCCAAGCGACAACCTAAGTGAGTCTTGCCATGAGCGTTCCCTTCCTCGACCTGAAAGCCATCAACCTGTCGCAAGCCGACGAGCTGGAAGCCGCGTTCAAGCGCGTGCTGCACTCCGGCTGGTACATCCTGGGCGGCGAGACCAGCGCCTTCGAGGCCAGCTTCGCGGCCTACTGCAAGAGCAAGCACGGCATCGGCGTGGCCAACGGCCTGGACGCGATCTTCATGATCCTCAAGGCCTACGGCATCGGCCCCGGCGACGAGGTGATCGTGCCGTCCAACACCTTCATCGCCACCTGGCTGGCGGTCAGCGACTGCGGCGCCACGCCGGTGCCGGTCGAGCCGACCGCCGACGGCTTCAACATCGACCCGGCCCGCGTGGAGGCGGCCATCACGCCGCGCACCAAGGCCATCATGCCGGTCCACCTGTACGGCCAGACCGCCGACATGGACCCGCTGCTCGCGCTGGCCGCCAAGCACGGCCTGAAGGTGATCGAGGACGCGGCGCAAGCCCACGGCGCGCTGTACCGCGGCCGCGTGGCCGGCCAGCTGGGCGACGCGGCGGCCTTCAGCTTCTACCCGGGCAAGAACCTGGGCGCGCTGGGCGACGGCGGCGCCGTCACCACCAGCGACGACGGCCTGGCCGACAAGATCCGCACCCTGCGCAACTACGGTTCCAAGGTCAAGTACTACAACGAGGTGCCGGGCTACAACTCGCGCCTGGACGAGGTGCAGTCGGCGCTGCTGAGCGTCAAGCTGCCCAAGCTGGACGGCGACAACGCCAAGCGCCGCGCCATCGCCGCCATCTACCAGCGCGAGCTGGCCGGCATCCCCGGCCTGGCGCTGCCGCAGGTGCCGGAATGGGCCGAGCCGGTGTGGCACGTCTACGTGGTGCGCCACGCCCAGCGCGACGCGCTGGCCAAGGCGCTGGCCGAACAGGGCATCGGCACCATCGTCCACTATCCGGTGCCGCCGCACCTGCAGCCGGCCTACGCACACCTGGGCTACAAGCCGGGCGACTTCCCGCTGGCCGAGGCCATCCACAAGGAAGTGCTGAGCCTGCCGATGGGGCCGACCATGAGCGAGGCCGACGCGCTGGCCGTCTGCGCCGCCGTCCGCCAGGCGCTGTCCAAATAAGAAAACGCAAAACAACAACAGGAGGAGACCAGCATGATACATCCCAGCGCATCCGTTTCACCGCAAGCCATCCTGGGCGCCAATGTCAGCATCGGCGCGTTCACCATCGTCCATGAGAACGTGCACATCGGCGACAACACGGTGATCGACAGCTTCTGCGAAATCGGCTACCCCAGCCCGCTGGCCGAGGGCCTGCCGCTGGTGATCGGCGCCGATTCGCGCATCCGCTCGCACTCCATCCTGTACGCCGGCTCGACCTTCGGCGCGCGCTTCATCACCGGCCACCGCGTCACCGTGCGCGAGAAGACCACCGCCGGCGTCAACTTCCAGCTCGGCACGCTGAGCGACATCCAGGGCGATTGCAGCATCGGCGACTACGTGCGCTTCCACTCCAACGTCCACATCGGCAAGATGTCCAAGGTCGGCAACTTCGTCTGGATCTTCCCCTACGTGGTGCTGACCAACGACCCGCACCCGCCGAGCGACGTGCTGCTCGGCTGCGAGATCGGCGACTACGCGGCGGTGGCCACCATGAGCGTGGTGCTGCCTGGCGTCAAGGTCGGCAGCGGCGCGCTGGTGGCCGCGCACAGCATGGTCGGGCGCGACGTGGCGCCGGACACGGTGGCCGGCGGCAGCCCGTCGAAGTACATCTGCGACACCAGCAAGATCAAGCTCAAGGACGGCACCGACCGCCCGGCCTACCCCTGGACCAGCCATTTCCGGCGCGGCTACCCGGCCGACGTCGTGGCCGGCTGGGACATTCCACCTTCCCCCCGTTCGGAATCGTTATGAACCAACAACTGCATCAGTTCCTCGAACAATACGGCGCCACCGACGGCGTGCTCTACCTGGGGCATGCCGGCCTGCTGGCCGTCATCGGCGGCAAGAAAATCCTGTTCGACCCCATCATCGAGTCGCAGCCCTACGGCGACTCCTGGGTGTTCTTCCCGCCGCAGCTGGACGACCCGGCGCTGTACGACGTGGACGCCGTGATCGTCTCGCACATCCACCAGGACCACTACGACCTGCCGTTCCTGCGCCAGCTCAAGCCGTCGGTCAAGGTCGCCATCGTCGGCCAGCGGCCGTCGTTCGAGGCCGACATCCAGGCCAACGCCGACCGTCCGATCACCATCATCGAGCCGGAGACGGTGACCGAGCTGCTGCCCGGCGTGATGGTGTACGGCGTCACGCACGACAGCAACGGCATCGACTCCTCGGTGATCGCCTACAACGAGCGCTTCTGCATCTACCACGGCAACGACAACTACCTGAAGCCGGCCACGATGGCCAAGTTCACCACGGTCGGCGTCGACATCGACGTCGCCTGCATTCCGTACGCCTACATCCACTGGTATCCGTTCCTGATGGAGTACCCGCAGGACAAGCTGCACGAGAAACAGATCGAGAGCGAGCGCCTGGTCAATATGTACCAGGACGACTGCCTGAACGTGATCGACATCCTCAAGCCGAAAGTGGTGATCCCGTTCGGCGCCAACCTGCTGATCGACGACGGCAACATGCACTCGGAGATCAACATGGCGGTACGCACGCCGGTGGAGTTCGCCGCCTACGCGCGCTCGCGCCGGCCGGAGCTGGCCGAAGTGGTGCTGCCGATGCTGGCCGGCGACTACGCGGGCAAGCCGAACGGCGAACTGGCCGTCACCATGCAGCGCGTCTACACCGTTGAAGAGTACCGCGACGCCGCCAACGATTTCCTGCGCTCGCGCCCGGCCAAGACGGTGCGGACCGACTGGCAGCAGGTCGACCTGGACGGCTTCCTGGCCGTGCTGCGCACCCGCCTGGAAGTGTGCGACACGCCGATCGACAACGTGCTGCAGTTCGAGCTGAACTACCTGGGCCAGCCCATCCTGGTCGAGATCGACTGCATGAACTACGTCCCCACCATCGTGCCGGCCTTCGCCACCGGACGCAATGTGCACCGCTTCCGCCTGGACGAGATCTCGTCGGCCGAATGGCTCAACGGCAAGCGCTTCGAGGAGATCATCGGCATGCGCCGCTTCACGCTGCTGCGCGAGCCGAACCTGTACCTGCCCGATGTGCTGAAAATCTTCAACACCGTTGTCTAGCGTGCAGCCCATGAACCTCGGCGCGACACCCCACACGCAATGGCTCAAGCAGGCGGCGCGCGGCAACATGACGATCCCGCAGCTGTTCGACGCCGCCGCCGCGCTGCAAAAACAGGGCCAGCCGCAGCAGGCGATCGCGCTGTACCGCTGCTGGATCGAGCACGGCGCCCGCCAGCCGCTGTTGTACGCGGCCTGGTTCAACCTCGGCGCGCTGCTGGCCGCCGACTCCGACGACGCCGGCGCCGAGGCGGCCTACCGCAAGTGCATCGCATTGCAGCCGCGCTTTGTCGAAGGCCGGCTCAACCTCGGCACGCTGCTGGAACGCCAGGGCCAGCCGGAGGAAGCGCTGGCCATGTGGCGCACCATCCTCGGCCCGGCCGTCAAGCTGGACCAGAAAGCCCAGCGCACGCAATACCTGCAAACCCTGAACAACCTGGGCCGGCTGCTGGAGATCCAGAAGCAGTATCCGGAAGCGGAAGCCATGCTGGCGCAAAGCCTGACCGTGGAGCCGGACCAGCCGCACGTGATGACGCACTGGGTGCACCTGCGCCAGAAGCAGTGCCACTGGCCGACCTGGAGCGGCCTGCCGCACATCAGCCGCCGCCAGATGGAGGACGGCGCCTCGGCGCTGGCCATGCTCAGCCTGACCGACGACCCGGCGCTGCAAGCGGCGGCCGCCGCCCGCTTCGTGGCCGAGAAGCTCGACACCACGGTGCCGTCGCTGACCGGCCCCGCCGGACAGGGCTCCCGCTACGGCCATGAACGGCTGCGGGTCGGCTACCTGTCGTCCGACCTGTGCTCGCACGCGGTGTCCATCCTCACCGCCGAGCTGTACGGCCTGCACGACCGCAGCAAGTTCGAGGTCTACGCCTTTAGCTGGAGCCGCGAGGACGGCTCGCCGCTGCGCGCGCGCGTGGTGGCCGGCATGGACCACTACATTGCTATCCACGCGCTGAGCGACGAGCAGGCCGCGCGCCTGATCCGCAGCCACGAGATCGACATCCTGGTCGACCTGCACGGCCTGACCTCCGGCGCGCGCCCGCAGATCCTGGCCTGGCGCCCGGCGCCGGTGCAGATGACGTGGCTGGGCTTCCCCGGCAGCACCGGCCTGCCCGGCGTCGACTACGTGATCGCCGACGAATTCCTGATCACACCGGAGATGACCAAGGACTTCACGGAAAAGCCGCTGTACCTGCCGGACACCTTCCAGATCAACGACCGCCAGCGCCTGATCGGCAACAAGCCGACCCGCGCCAGCGTCAAGCTGCCGGAGGACGCGTTTGTCTTCTGCTCGTTCAACAACAGCTACAAGCTCAAGCCCGAGCTGTTCGCGCACTGGATGAACATCCTGCGCCGCGTGCCGGGCAGCGTGCTGTGGCTGGTGGCCGACACGCCGCTGGTGGCCGAGAACCTCAAGCGCCACGCCGCCGAAGCCGGCATCGACGCCGAGCGCCTGATCTTCGCCGAACGCGCGCTGCCGGCCGACTACCTGGCGCGCTACCAGCTGGCCGACCTGTTCTTGGACACCTACCCGTTCAACGCCGGCACCACCGCCAGCGATGCCTTGTGGGCGGGCCTGCCGCTGCTGACCTGCGCCGGGCCGACCTTCGCCTCGCGCATGGCGGGCAGCCTGCTGCGCGCGGTGGACCTGCCGCAGCTGATCACCTACAACTTCACCGACTACGAAGAGAAAGCGGTGGCGCTGGCGCACGACCCGGCCGCCATCGCCGCCATGAAGCGCCAGCTGGTCGACAACCGCCTGAGCTGCGCGCTGTTCGACACGCCGCGCCTGGTGCGCAACCTGGAAGCGGCCATGCGGCGCGTGGCGCTGCCGGCCGCCGATGCAACCAACACGACGAAAGCCCCCATGAATATCGACCAGATTCCGATGATCGCCGTGTCCTACAACGCGCCCGACCTGATCGCCTCGCTGCTGGGCACCTTCCGCCAGTTCTACCCGCACAATCCGGTCACCATCATCGACGGCTCCACGCCGGAGATCGCCGCGCAGATCGCGCCGATCGCCGCCCAATACCAGGGCGTGCGCTTCATCCCGTTCGGCTACAACATCCACCACGGCCCCGGCATGGCGTGGGCCATCGAGAATCTTGAATTGTCCGGCCGGGTGCTGTTCCTCGACTCCGACGTCGAGATCCTCAAGCGCGGCTTCCTCGAATCGCTGGCGGAGAACCTGGAGCCGCACATGTACGGCGTCGGCAATGTCACGCCGGTCAACGCCGACGGCCAGCCGCATGGCGAGGGCAGCATGCCCTACCTGCACCCGGCCTGCATGCTGACCAACATCGAGGTGGTGCGCCAGTGGCCGCTGCCGGTCAAGCACGGCGCGCCGATGCTGCCGCCGATGGTGGCGATGGCGCAGGCCGGTCAGAGCGAGCGCCTGATGCGCAACATCGCCTGGGTCAACAACGATTTCAGCGACCAGCCGGCGCAGCGCATCTTCATCCGCCACGACTGGCAGGGCACGGTGCGCCGCACCGGCGGCTACCACTACGACAAGCCGGCCGCCAGCGTGCAAATCAACCAGCAGTTGCTGGACTTCGCGCCGGCCGCGGTCAAGGTGGTGCAGCTGGGCTGCGGCGATGGCGCCTTCGCCAAGGCCTACAAGCAGCGCCACCCGCTGTGCAACTACACCGGCATCGAGCGCGACGCCATCGCCGCCGAGCAGGCGCGCGCGCACTGCGATTTCGTCTACAGCCAGGACATCGAGGCCGCGGACCCGCAGCGCGAGCGCCAGGTGGCGCAGGCCGACCTGTGGGTGCTGGACGGCGCACTGGAGCGCGTGCGCGATCCGCTGGCCGTGCTCAAGTCCATCCGCGCCGGCATGGCGCCGGGCGGCACGCTGGCGCTGTCGGTGCGCAACCTGCAGCACTGGAGCGTGCAGGTGCGCCTGAACATGGGCGACTTCCGCTACCGCGCGGACGGCGTCATGCAGCCGGACGAGCTGCACGGCTTCACGCGCGGCTCGCTGCTGGAGCTGCTGCAGCTGGCCGGCTTCCGCATGAGCGGCGGCGTGCCGGTGATCTTCAACGAGCCGGGCCGTGAGGCCTTCATGCCCATCCTGCGCCAGCTGGCCCAGGCCAGCGGCAGCGATCCCGAGCTGGCCGCGCAGGACGCGATGGCGCAACGCTACCTCATCACCGCCGTGCCGGCCTGACGCCATGCGAGTGCTCATCATCGGCGGCTCCAACTCGCTGCTCAAGGACGGCTACGTCACCCACCTGGCGCACTCGCTGCAGGGTTACACCGAGGCCGACATCGTGCAGATCTCGGTGGGCGCCACCACCTCGCTGTCGGCCATCGGCCGGCTGTACGAGACCTACGACGGCAGGCCGGTGGACGTGGTGCTGTACGAGTATTCGATCAACGACACCGGCCACTTCGCGCCCCGCCCCGGCGGCGCCGAGTCTTGGCTGCTCTGCTTCCACCTGCTGCTCAAGGCCGCCGCCCAGCTGTACCCGGCGGCGCATTTCGTGCCGCTGGTGCTGGCGCAGCAGCAGCACTTCTCGTCGGCCGCGCCGCACCCGATCTACGACGCCCAGCTGCGCGCCTTCGAGCAGCTGGCCCTGCCGGTGATCGACGTGCGCGCCGCGCTGTCGTCGCTGTTCCTGGGCCGCGCGCCGGACTGGCTGTACCGCGACCCGGCCCACTACGACACGCCGCACGCCACCTCCATCGTCGGCGCCATCGTCGCGCAGCGGCTGCTGACGCTGGCGGCGCAGCACGCCGAGCCGCTGTCGGTCACGGCCGCGCGCTTGCAGGCGGTGTCGCCGTTCGCCAAGTTGCAGGCGATGTACCTGCCCGGCCTGAACCTGCAACAGTTCACCACCGGCCCGGTGCAGCCCGGCCACACCGGCAACCGCCTGATGCAGCTGGACTACCTGCGCATGCTGCCCGGCAGCCGGCTGGAACTGAACAGCGAGATGTTCCCGCTGGCGCTGTTCCTGAAATCCGACCCGCACCACGACGCTCTGCAACTGGAGCTGAGCAGCGACGACGGCCTGGCCTTCAACGCCCGCGTGGCCACCCGCCACGCCGACACCGAGACGCTGCCCTTCGTCTACTCCAGCATACCGCTGCCGCTGCTGTGGAGCCACAGCCTGCTGCGTCCGTACGGCGCCAGCCGGCTGGCGGTGTCGGTGCCGGAGCAGGCCGGCGGCGCGCAGACCGGCTTCGACTGCTACGCCCCCGGCCTGCCGGACGCGCCCGAGCGCTACCTCGACCTGGTCGGCGTGCTGATGCTGGCCGAGCAGCACTAACGCCACACTACCCGACCGGAGCCCGCCCATGTCCCAGCAACTGCAGCAGGCGATGGCGGCCGGTAACCTGGCCGAGGCGGGCACGCTGGCGCTGGCCCTGGCGCGGCTGGGCGAGCTGGCCATCATCGACCTGATCGGCCTGACCGGCCTGCTGACCGCGCAGGGCCGCACCGAGCAAACCATCTCGCTGTACCAGTTGTGGCTGGAGCATTGCGATTCGCCGCTGGAATACGTGGCCTGGTACAACCTGGCCGTGGTGCAGCTGCAGGCGGGCGACGAAGCCGGCGCCGAGCGCGGCTACCGGCAGTCGCTGCGGCTGCGTCCCGGCTTCACCGAAAGCCAGCTGGGGCTGGGCGCGCTGCTGGAGCGCCAACGCCAGCCGGAAGCGGCGCTGGCGCAGTGGCGCACCGCGCTGGACGACCTCGACACGGCGGCGGCCGCGTCGCCGGTGCTGCAGATCCGCTTGTACAACAACATCGGCCGGCTGGCCGAGGCGCAGGGCGATCTGCCGCAGGCCGAGCAGGCGCTGCTGCACAGCCTGCAGCTGGATCCGCGCCAGCCGCTGATCGCGCCGCAGTGGCTGAACCTGCGCCGGAAGCTGTGCGCGTGGCCGGTGGTCGGCTTCGTGCCCGGCTTGAGCGAAAGCGCGCTGCGCCATGCCACCTCGGCGCTGGCGATGCTGGACCTGAGCGACGATCCGGCGCGCCAGCTGGCGGCCGCACAGCGCGAGGTGCGCGCCACGCTGCCGCCGGCGCCCGCGCCGCTGGCCGACGGCGACGGCTACGGCCACCGCAAGCTGCGCGTCGGCTACCTGTCATGCGACTTCGGCGCACAGCCGGTGGGGCGGATGGTGGCCGAGGTGTTGGAGCTGCACGATCGCGGCCTGGTCGAGGTCTACGGCTTCTGCTGGAGTCCCGAGGACGGTTCGGCCCTGCGCCAGCGCCTGCTGCGCGGCATGGACCTGCACGTGCCGATCGCCACGCTGAGCGACGCCGAGGCGGCGCAGGCGATCCGCTCGCACGAGATCGACATCCTGGTCGACCTGCACGGCCGGCTGCCGGGCGCGCGGCCGGGGATTTTGCAGCACCGTGCCGCACCGGTGCAGATCGCCTGGCTGGGCCAGCCCGGCACCAGCGCCATGGCCGCCATCGACTACGTGCTGGCCGACGCCGTCACCCTGCCGCCAGCATTGGCGCCGCACTACACCGAACAACCGCTGTACCTGCCGCACTGCTTCCAGCCGCAGGATCGCCGGCGGCCACTGGCGCCGCTGCCGTCCCGGCCCGCCATGCCGTCGCGGCACGGTCCGCTGTCCTGCTCTGCGTCGGCTGCCCCGTCCGCGCCGTCGTCCCGGCCCACAGCGCCCTCCTGGTCTGCGTCGCCCTTCCCGCCCGCGACGCGCAAGGCCGCGCTGACTGCGCCCGCGCCGTCCGCCCGCGCCGCTCTAGGCCTGCCGGAGCCCGGCTTCGTCTACTGCTGCTTCAGCGCACCCGAGCACATCACGCCGGAGCGCTTCGCCACTTGGATGCGCATCCTGCATCAAGTGCCGGACAGCGTGCTATGGCTGCAATCGTCCAGCGAACCGGTGCGCGACAACCTGCGCGTGGCGGCCATGCAGCGCGGCGTCCCCAGCGAACGCCTGTGCTTTGCCGAGCCGGCCTCACCGGACCAGCAAGCGGCGCGCTGGCTGGCCGCCGACCTGTTCCTCGACACCGCGCCGCACGCGTCGGCCGACATCGCCGGCGAGGTGCTGTGGGCCGGCCTGCCGCTGCTGACCAGCACGGGCCGGGGCAGCGCCAGCCGCACCAGCGCCAGCCTGCTGCTCGCGGCCGGGCTGCCGGAACTGGTCACGGCCAGCGAGCAAAAATACGAGGCGCGCGCGGTGCGCCTGGCCGAGCGTCCCAAGGAACTGGCGCGGCTGCGCAACCGCCTGCGCAAGCACCGCGACAGCGCGCCGCTGTTCGACACCCCGCAACTGGTGGCCGACCTGGAGCAGCTGTACCTGCGCGTCGCCAAAGGTGTCAGCCCCGCCCTCGCGAACGCAGCACGCGCCGCAGCCGCTGCAACGCGCCCCGGCCCGCCGGGCACGGCCCACGACGGCGCAGCGTCCGGCGTTCGCGGCGCAGGCCTGGTCAGCATCCTGATCCCCGCCGACGATCCGCTATCGCTGGAAACCACGCTGCTCAGCGCACTGGCCCAAACCTACGCCCACTGCGAAATCATCGTCGGCGACAGCAGCCCCGGCGGCGCCTGCCTGCCGCTGCTCAAACCGCACCTGAAAGCCCACCGCCGCCTGCGCTACGCACCCGCGCCCGGCCTGACGCCGCTGGACAACCTGAACCACTGCCTGGCCCTGGCGCTGGGCGCCTACATCGCGGTGGCGCCGGCCGGCGACACGCTGGCGCCGGACAAGATCGCCGTCATGCTGCCCTATTTCCTCGATCATCCACACGTGAGCCTGGTGGCCTGCTGGCGCCAGCCGCGCGCGCCGGACGGCCAGGCGCTGCCGGCGGCGCCGCTGTTCGCCGATGAAATCGCCGTCGGCGGCGGCTCGCTGGCCGAGCTGCTGCTGAGCGGCGACAGCGGCGCGACGGCCGCCGTGTGCGCGCCGGGCGCGCTGCTGTACAAGCGCGCCGGCATCGGGCCGGCGTTCGGCCACTATCATGATCGTCCCTACCTGGACCGCGCCGACGTCGCCACCGCGCTGACCGCGCTGGCCGGCGGCGACTATGTCTACCTGCCGCGACCGCTGTCGAGCTACCGCGCCGCGCCGGCCGCGGCGGCCACGCCGCTGGCCCGGCTGGAGGCCGGCATCGAGGCGCTGGAGCTGCTGTTCCAGGCGCGCACGCACGGCCATCGCTTCGAACCGCCGGAACGCTTCCGGCAACTGCTGTCGGCCCGACTGGCCGAATTAAATACCCTCGTCGTCACCCACTACGTCCAGCTGGCGGCCGACGCCGCCCATCGGGTCGACGCGCTACAGCGCACGATGCGCGTCGGCTACCAGCTGCTGCTGACCGCCTGAGACGCTAGGCGCGCTTGCGGCGGGCCATCAGGCCGAGGACGGCCAGACCGCCCAGCAACATGCCATAGGTCTCCGGCTCCGGCACGGCGGTGACCGAACCCCTTGTGTCGAGGCCGAGCGCGATCGAACCCTGGCCGCCAGGCACATTGTTTTTCACCACCAGCGCCAGCGAATTGAATTCGCCGCCGACCGCGCCGAAGTTCAGGCTCAGATGGTTGATCCCGGTGCCGCTGCCCTGGGTGACGTTCCAGTCGCCGACATCCTGGCCATTGACCAGCACATCCCACTGCACGCTGGCGCCGCTGTTCAGGACGTTCTGGGTGACGTTCAGGTCCAGCTCAAGATTGGTCGTGCCGAACACGCCGCTGCCCACATAGCTTTGCGAGACGGCGTCGCCACGGGTCATCGACCAGAAATAGCCGATCTCGGTCGGCGACACCGAGCCGATCGACGCAACCACCGTCGAGCTCGATGTCGGGAAACTGAAGCTGTACGTGCTGGCCTGCGCCGAGGCGGCCAGCGCTGCACTGATCAAAACAACTGACCGCAGGAAATTCTTAGCTTTCATTTTGTAGTTCCTTTTGGGTGAATGATTCAGTATGAAAATTGCACGTCGAAAGTGAATATTACCCCGCTGCCACGCATATTTTGTTGTAATTTTGTACTTTATATTTCCCATTGTTTTTATCATTCGAGAACCGGCGGCGCCCCTTGAAATGGCTATCGACAGCCGGCCGCGCAATAACTGTGGTAAATCGCCATCGCCCGGTCTGTGGCACCAAACAGCCCCTGCTTTTCGTTTAAAATAGCCCGGGCGCAATAGACAATATGGTCTGCGTCAACTCATAACAATCCGGGGATAGCATGAAAGCAGTCATACTGGCTGGTGGACTGGGCACACGGCTCAGCGAAGAGACCACGGTCAAGCCGAAACCGATGGTGGAAATCGGCGGCAAGCCTATCCTGTGGCACATCCTGAAGAGCTATTCCAGCCACGGCATCAACGACTTCGTCATCTGCTGCGGCTACCGCGGCTACGTGATCAAGGAATTCTTCGCCAACTACTTCCTGCACACGTCGGACGTCACCTTCGACCTGCAGCAGAACAGCATGGAAGTGCACGAGCGCCACGCCGAACCGTGGCGCGTCACGCTGATCGACACCGGCGCCGACACCCTCACCGGCGGCCGCCTCAAGCGCGTGCGCAAGCACCTCGAAAACGAGGAGGCGTTCTGCTTCACCTACGGCGACGGCGTGGCCGACATCGACATCACCGCCTCGATCGCCTTCCACAAGCAGCACGGCAAGCTGGCCACCATGACGGCGGTGCAGCCGCCCGGCCGCTTCGGCGCGGTCGAGATCGACGGCCAGCGCATCGTCAGCTTCATGGAAAAACCGCAGGGCGACGGCGCCTGGATCAACGGCGGCTACTTCGTGCTCTCGCCCAAGGTGATCGACTACATCAGCGACGACGCCACCATCTGGGAAAAAGAGCCGATGGAAAACCTGGCCAAGGACGGCCAGATGGACGCCTACCGCCACCACGGTTTCTGGCAGCCGATGGACACGCTGCGCGACAAGATCCACCTGGAGGACCTGTGGGAAAGCGGCAAGGCGCCGTGGAAGCGATGGCCATGACGCCCGCTTTCTGGCGCGGCAAGCGTGTCTTCCTGACCGGGCACACCGGTTTCAAGGGCAGCTGGCTGAGCCTGTGGTTGCAGCAACTGGGCGCGCACGTCACCGGCTACGCGCTCGAAGCGCCAAGCCAGCCCAGCCTGTTCGAGACGGCCCGGGTGGCCGACGGCATGACCTCCATCATCGGCGACATCCGCGACGGCGCCGCCCTGCGCGAGGCCATGCTGAAGGCGCGCCCGGAGATCGTCATCCACATGGCGGCGCAGGCGCTGGTGCGCCATTCCTACGCCCATCCGGTGGAGACCTACGCCACCAACGTCATGGGCCTGGTGCATTTCTTCGAGGCGGTGCGCAACACGCCCGGCATCAAGGCGGTGGTCAACGTCACCAGCGACAAGTGCTACGAGAACAAGGAGTGGGCCTGGGGCTACCGCGAGAACGAGGCCTTCGGCGGCTACGACCCGTACAGCAACAGCAAGGCCTGCGCCGAGCTGGTGACGGCCGGCTACCGCTCGTCCTTCTTCAATCCTGAAAAATACGCCGAGCACGGCGTGGCGCTGGCCTCGGGCCGCGCCGGCAACGTGATCGGCGGCGGCGACTGGGCCGAGGACCGCCTGATCCCGGACATGGTGCGCGCCATCGGCGCCGGCAAGCCGGTACGCATCCGCAGCCCGCACGCGATCCGCCCGTGGCAGCATGTGCTGGAGCCGCTGTCGGGCTACCTGACGCTGGCCGAACACCTGTACCAGCAAGGCGCGGCGTTCGCCGAGGGCTTCAACTTCGGCCCGCACGACATCGACGCCCGCCCGGTCGAGTGGATCATCTCGCGCCTGTGCGAGAGCTGGGGCCAGGGCGCCTCGTGGGAACTGGACAGCGCGCCGCAGCCGCACGAGGCGCACTACCTCAAGCTGGACTGCTCCAAGGCCCGCGCCCGCCTGCGCTGGCAGCCGCGCTGGCACCTGGGCCACACCATCGACATGATCGTGGCCTGGCACCAGGCGCACGCCCGGGGCGAGGACATGCGCGCGCTGACGCTGGCGCAGATCGACACCTATCAAAACACCGCACATATCTAAGGCAGCAATCATGAGTGAAGCAAAAACCAAAGAACAACTCCGCGCGCAAATCAACCAGCTGGTGGCCGAATACGGCGCGCTGGCCAGCGTGCCCAAGGCCTTCGAACCCGGCGTGACGGTGATCCCGCCGGCCGGCAAGGTGGTGGGCGCGCCGGAGATGGAACTGATGGTCGAGGCCTCGCTGGACGCCTGGCTGACCACCGGCCGCTTCAACGACCAGTTCGAGGCCAAGCTGGCCAAGCTGATCGGCGTGGACTTCCTGATCACCGTGAACTCCGGCTCGTCGGCCAACCTGGTCGCGTTCAACACGCTGACCTCGCCCAAGCTGGGCGCGCGCGCGATCCAGCAGGGCGACGAGGTGATCGGCGTGGCGGCCGGCTTCCCGACCACCGTCAACCCGATCATCCAGTTCGGCGCGGTGCCGGTGTTCGTGGACGTCGAGCTGGGCACCTACAACATCGACGTCACCCAGCTGGAGGCGGCGATCTCGCCCAAGACCAAGGCCATCATGCTGGCCCACACGCTGGGCAACCCGTACAACCTGGACGTCGTCACGGCGATCTGCAAGAAGCATAACCTGTGGCTGATCGAGGACTGCTGCGACGCGCTCGGTTCCACCTACCACGGCAAGATGGTCGGCACCTTCGGCGACATCGGCACCATGTCGTTCTACCCGGCCCACCACATCACCATGGGCGAAGGCGGCGCGGTGTTCACCAACAATCCCGAGCTGAAGATGATCGCCGAATCGTTCCGCGACTGGGGCCGCGACTGCTACTGCGCGCCGGGCAAGGACAACACCTGCGGCAAGCGCTTCTGCCAGTGCTTCGGCACGCTGCCGGAAGGCTACGACCACAAGTACACCTACAGCCACCTGGGCTACAACCTGAAGATCACCGACATGCAGGCCGCCTGCGGCCTGGCGCAGATCGACCGCGCGCCCGGCTTCATCCAGGCCCGCAAGGACAACTTCGCCTACCTGACCGAGCGCCTGCAATCGTGCGCCGAGTTCCTGATCCTGCCGCAGGCCACCGAGCATTCCGACCCGTCGTGGTTCGGCTTCCCGATGACGCTCAAGCCCGAGGCCAACGTCTCGCGGGTCGACCTGCTGACCTACCTGGACCAGCACAAGATCGGCACCCGCCTGCTGTTCGCCGGCAACCTGACGCGCCAGCCCTACATGATCGGCCGCAACTACCGCGTCTCGGGCGAGCTGACCAACACCGACCGCATCATGCACGACACCTTCTGGATCGGCGTGTTCCCCGGCCTGACGCGCGAGATGCTGGACTTCGCGGTCGAGAAGCTGGAAGCCTTCTTCGGCGTCAACTTCTGAGGCAGCCATGAGTCTAGCGGAGGCCGCAACGGCCCACGTCGCGCCGCTGGCCAACCTGCTGCCGCCCAACGCCCGCCTGCTGGTGCAGGCCGGCGCCGGCGACGGCGAACTGGCGCGCCACTACCACGCGCTCTATCCGGCCTCGTGCCTGCTGGTGGTCGACCCCGAGGCGGCCGGCGCCCAGCGCGCGCGCGCCTACGCCGAACGGGTCTACCAGGCCGACCTCGACACCGCCGGCCAGGGCTTGTACCAGCAGCTCACCTGGGCCGACGCCTGGATCTTCGACGCCACGCTGGAACAGTTCGCGCAGCCGGCGCGGGTGCTGGCGCAGCTGCGCCGGGCGATCCAGTACGACGCCTGCGTGGTGGCCCGCGTCGCCAACGGCGCCCACTGGCAAGCGCCGGAGCGGCCGCCGCGCCACCAGCTGGAGATCGACGCCATGGTGGCGCTGTTCGAGGACAACGGCTTCCGGGTGGTCAACGGCATCATGCTCAATCCGGGCCCGCTGCCGGCCGCCGTGGAAACCGCGCTGCGCCTGCAAGCCCTGCGCAGCGGCGTCGCGCCCGAGCCGCTGATGGAGGCGGCGCAGCCGTCCCACTACCTGATCAAAGCCATGCCGGCATGAGCACCATGAACGACACCCCGCACTACTACTGCATCGCCCACGCGCCGTTCGCCTGGGAGATGCCGGACTTCATGACCATGGTCGGTTCCGGCGACTACGTGCCGGAACGCGGCCTGGCCATGAGCGAGCTGCTGACGCCGGAAAAGGCGCTGGCCAACCGCTACCTGGGCGAATACCTGGCGCTGTTTGAAATCCGCCGCCGCCTGATCGCCGAGAAGGCCACCGGCTTCGTCGGCTTTTGCCACTACCGCCGCTTCGCGCTGACCGAGCCGATCGGCGTGCTGACCGGCTTCAACTACCACGCCCACCCGGACATGCTGGCGCGGGTCAAGCCCGAGCATTTCTACGGCGACGGCAAGACGCCGATCGTGCCGATCTCGGTCACCTTCGGCGGCAACGTGCTGCAGCAATACGAGGCCAACGGCGTGGCGCGCGACATGCTGATGTTCTTCGGCGACGCCATCGATTGCGGCGTGATCACCAACCTGGAGGCGGTCAACTTCCTCAGTAACCCGTCCTTCATCACCGCGCCCACCGTGGCGTACATCCCGGTGCAGTGGTTCGTCGAGATCGTGCACGACCTGGAGCTGGTGATGTCGCGCTACTACCGCCACCACTACGCGCAACGGCCCGGCTACGCAGACCGCAGCATGGCTTACTGCTGCGAGCGCCTGCAGGCCTTCCTGCTGTCCAAACGCATCGCCGAATGGGGCGCCGACAAGGTGATCTCGCGCGCGCTGGTGCTGCTGAACGCCGCCTACCCCAACACCTGAACGCCATGAACATCGTCCCCACCGTCATCCCCGGCTGCTTCCACATCATCCCCGACGTCCGCCACGACGAGCGCGGCAGCTTCGTCAAGGTGTTCCACGAAGAGATCTTCCGCCAACACGGCCTGGCCACCGATTTCGCCGAAGAGTATTACTCGGCCTCGCACCGCGGCGTGGTGCGCGGCCTGCACTTCCAGACCCCGCCGCACGAGCACGCCAAGCTGGTGTACTGCGTGCAGGGCGCGGTGCTGGACGCCGCGGTCGACCTGCGGCGCGGCTCGCCGACCTACGGCCGGCACATCACGCTGGAGCTGAGCGCCGAGAACGGCCACATGCTGTACCTGCCGGCCGGGCTGGCGCACGGCTTCTGCTCGCTCGGCGAGCCGTCGCTGATGGTGTACAAGGTCACCACCACCTACGCGCCCGACAACGACAGCGGCCTGCTGTGGAACTCGGCCGGCATTCCGTGGCCGGTGCAGGACCCGGTCATGTCGGCGCGCGACCGCCAGTTCGCCACGCTGGCGGAGTTCGACTCGCCGTTCGTGTACGACGGCGCCGCCGGAGCGCGGGCATGAGCGCGGCCGCGCGCCGCGCGCTGGTCACCGGCGCCTCCGGCTTTGTCGGCGCCGCGCTGACGCGCCGCCTGCTGGCCGACGGCTGGGAAGTCCACCTGGTGCTGCGCGAGGGCTCGTCCACCGCCGGCCTGCCGCCGGAAGGCGGGCGGCTGCGCCTTCACCGGCACGATGGCGGCATCAACCAGCTGATCGAGATCATGCGTGCCGCCGCGCCGGAAGCGGTGTTCCACCTGGCCTCGCTGTTCCTGGCCACGCACAAGCCGGAGGACGTCGAACGCCTGATCACCTCCAACCTGCTGTTTTCCACCCAGCTGGTGGAAGCGATGGCGGCCTGCGGCGTGCAGCGCCTGGTCAACACCGGGACCTCGTGGGAGCACTACAGCGGCGCCGGCTACAACCCGGTCTGCCTGTACGCGGCCACCAAGCAAGCCTTCGGCGCGCTGCTGCGCTACTACGTCGAGGTGCACGGCCTGCGCGTGGTCACGCTCAAGCTGTTCGACACCTACGGCGCCGGCGACACCCGGCCCAAGGTGCTGAACCTGCTCAAGCGGGTGGCGCTGGAGGGCAGCTCGCTGGAGATGTCGCCCGGCGAGCAACTGGTGGACCTGGTGTATATCGACGACGTCATCGACGCCTACCTGCTGGCCTACCAGCAGCTGGCCGACGGCACGCAGCTCAACGCGCTGGAGGAATACGGCGTCTCAAGCGGCCATCCGCTGCCGCTGCGCGACATCGCCGCGCTGTACGCGCAGGTCAGCGGCAAGCCGCTGGACATCGTCTGGGGCGGCCGCCCCTACCGCGCGCGCGAGGTGATGGTGCCGTGGCAGCACTACCGCAGCGTGCCCGGCTGGCGGCCCAGGGTGGACCTGCCGCAGGGCCTGGCCCTGTTCCATGCCAGCTAGTCAGAAGTAGGCCAGCTCCAGCACCACGCCGGCGCTGCCCATCAGCGCCTGGCGCGCCAGCCGCGTGGCCATGTTGGGCGCCGGATGCTTGCGGTACAGCTGCAGCATCACGTCGACGATCTGGTCGTCGCGCGAATTCCCCCGCCGCATGTTCTCGGGCGCCGTGGCGGCGCTCTTGTGGATCACCACGCCGTCCAGCGGGTGGTGCACCAGCCGCCGTCCCTGCAGCGCGGCCAGCAGGAAATCCCAGTCCTCGTAGATGATCAGGTCGGTCTCGTTGCGCACGCCCTCCAGCACGTCGCGGCGGTAGGCCACGCAGCTGTTCGGGATGCGGTTGCGCACGTAGACGCTGTCGCGCGTGACGTCGGCGATCGACACCGTCTGCCCGCCCGGCAGCAGGGCCGGCGGGAACACGGTGCGGTCCTCGTTCTGGATCTGGAAGTCGTGGAACAGCAGCTCCGGCTTGTCCCGCAGCAGGCGCGCCTTCAGCCTGGCCAGATGGTCGGGCCGGTAGGTGTCGTCGTCGTCGAGGAACAGGATGTATTCGCCGTCGGCGATCGCCAGCCCGAGGTTGCGGCTGGCGGCCGGCCCCGGCTTGCCGCTGCAGCGCAGCACGTAGTCGAAGCGGCCGGCCAGCTGGTTCAGCTGGTTGTACGGCGGCAGGTAGCCGGCCGTGTCGGACACGATCACCACCTTGAAGTCCTGGCAGGTCTGGGCGATCAGCGATTCAAGCGTGCGCGTCAGCAGCAGCGGCCGGTCGTGGGTCGGGATGATGATGGAGAACACGGGCAGCCTCCGCTTCTGATTTTAGGGTTCGCGTATCGATTCGTCCATCGCCCGCGTCAGCGGGTACAGCAGGTAGGACATCACCGTGCGGTGGCCCACCACCACCTCGGCCGACACCGTCATGCCCGGCAGCAGCTGGGCGCCCTCGGGCAGCTTGCGCAGCTTGCCGGTGTAGGGAATGCGGCTCAGGTAGTAGGCGTCCAGGCCGCCGCCGTTCTTGTCGGTGGTCTCGCGCTTGAAGGCGTCCTGGCTGATGGTCCGCACCTTGCCCTCCAACATGCCGTGCTGCTGGAACGAGAAGGCGTCGACCTTGATGTGGACCGGCGCGCCCTGCTTGATGTAGCCGATGTCGAGCGAGTCGATCTGTACCTCGGCCTCCAGCTGCGCGCCCAGCGGCACCAGCGTGAACAGCGGCTCGGCCTCGCGCACGATGGAGCCCACCGACAGCTTGCCGATCTCCAGCACCACGCCGTCGGCCGGCGCCACCATGTTGATCGCCTTGTGGCGCTTGTCGGCCTTGGCCAGCTGCTCGTTGATGCCGTCGCGGTCGCGCGTGGCGCTGAGCAGGTCCTCCATGGTCTTCTGGCGCCAGCTCTTGTCGAAGGCGGAGCGCTCGGCCTGGGCCGAGGCCAGCTCGCTGGCCATCTCGATCGCCTTGTTGCGCTGCAGGTCCATGTCGCGCTCGACCTCGAGGCGGCGGTCGCGCGCCTCCAGCAGGTGCATCTTGGCGCCGAACTGCTCGGCCATCAGCTGCTCCTGCATCGCCTCCACCTCGCGCAGCGACTTGACGCGCTGGGCCAGGATCACCTGGTCGTGCTTGTTGGTTTCCAGGCCGGCCTTCAGGCGCGCGATGTTCTGGTCCATCTTGTTCTTCTGCGCCTCGAAGTTGGCCTTGCGCTCGGTCGACAGCTGCGCCTGCAGCAGGCTGTCGGCGGAGGAGCCGCTGCCGGTGACGGCGCCCGGCTGGCCGGCCAGCTCGGCGCGCAGGCCGGCGGCCTGGGTGTTCAGGCTGTCCAGCCGCACGCGCAGCTGCTGCTCGTCGGCGGCGGTGAAGGTCGGGTCCAGCCGCGCCAGCACCTGGCCTTTTTTCACCACCTGGCCGACCCGCACCTCGATGCTCTGGATGATGGAGGTGTCGAGCGGCTGCACCACGATGTTGGGCAGCGGATTGACCAGGCGGCCGTGCGCCACCACGATCTTCTCCACCGGCGAGACGCTGGCCCAGACGATGAAGAACACGAAGGCGGCCAGCATCACGTGCAGCGTGAGGCGCACGAACTTGGGCAGCGGGCCGCGCTCGATGGCGTCGGCGTCCGGCAGAAACGCGATTTCGGTTTCGTCCTTGCGGCGGCGCTTGAGGCTTAGAGGTGACTTGTTTGCTGGTTCCATAAGTGCTGGTAAGTGTCGCTACGGGTGAGCAGTTCTTCGTGGCGGCCGGCGTCCATCAGCCGGCCCTGTTGCATGACCATGATCTTGTCGGCGTTGACCAGGGTCGACAGGCGGTGCGAGATCATCACCACCGTGCGGCCCACCGCGATGCGCGACAGGTTGCTGATGAAGATGGCCTCCGATTCCGGGTCCAGCGCCGAGGCGGCCTCGTCCAGGATCAGGATGCGCGGCTTGGCCACCAGCGTGCGGGCGATCGACAGCCGCTGCTTCTGGCCGCCGGACAGGTTGGAGGCGTTCTCCTCCAGCACGGTGTCGTAGCCCATCGGCAGGCGCTCGATGAACTCGTCGGCGCCGGCCGCGGCGGCCGCCTCCACCAGTTCCTCGAAGGTGGCGTCCGGCTTGGTGACGGACAGGTTCTCGCGCACCGTGCCGCGGAACAGGAAGTTCTCCTGCAACACCACGCCGATCTGGCGCCGCAGGTGCGACAGCTCGATCTCGCGGGCGTCGATGCCGTCGAAGCGGACGATGCCTTCCTGGACCGGATACAGGCCCTGGATCAGCTTGGTCAGGGTGGTCTTGCCGGAGCCGGAGCGGCCGACGATGCCGACCACCGTGCCCGGCTCGATGGTGAAGCGGGCCTTGTCCAGCGCCATCGCCTGCGCGCCCGGATAGCGGAAGGTGACGTCGTCGAAGCGGATCTCGCCCTGCAGGATCGGACGCAGGCCGTTGGCGCCGGCGCGGCCCTCGGGCGCGCGGTTCATCACCTCGCCCAGCATGCGTACCGACAGCGCGGTCTCCTGGTATTCGTTGACCAGGCCGACGATGGAGATCAGCGGCTGCGTGACGCGGCCCGACAGCATCTGGAAGGCGATCAGCGCGCCCACCGACAGCGTGCTGTCGAACACGTCGGCGGCGCCCACCACGATCAGCGTGACCGGCAGCAGCTTGCCGAGGAAGTCGGTGACGGCGTTGCCGGCGATCGAGATCTGGCCGACGCGGAAGTGCATGGTGATGGCTTCGGCCGAGCGCTGGTCCCAGATGCGGCGCTGCGACGGCTCGATCGCCAATGCCTTGACGGTGCGCATGCCGTGGATGGTCTCGACCAGCATGCCCTGGCGCTGGCCCTCGGCCGAGTACAGCGCGTTGAGGCGGCGCTGGAAGGTCGGCACCATGGCCATCACCACGCCGGCGATCATGGCGGCGAACAGCAGCACGATCATGGCCAGCTTGAACGAGTAGCTGAACAAAATCGGCACGAACACCAGCAGCGCGATCAGGTCGAGCGCGGTGAAGAACAGGCGGCCGGTGAGGAAGCTGCGGATCTTTTCCAGCTGCTGCATGTGGCGCGTGACCACGCCGGCGCTGGTGGTCTCGAAGAAGTCGATCGGCAGCGACAGCAGATGGCTGAACACGCGGCGCGTCAGGCGCATGTCGATCTTGTTGGAGGCGGCCAGGGTCAGCGTCTGGCGCAGGAAGCCGAAGGTGGCGTCGAACACCAGCGCGGCGATGATGCCCACCGCCAGCACCTGCAGCGTGGTCACGCTCTGGTGCGTGAGCACCTTGTCGATCACCAGCTGGAAGAAGATCGGCGAGGCCAGCGCCAGCAACTGCATGGCGATGGCGGCGATGAAGATGTCGCGGAACGCCGACTTCTGCTTGAGGATCTCGGGGATGAACCAGCGCAGGCCGAACGGCTGGTTGGGGTCGTTCAACTTGTGCTGGCGTTTGATGAACAGCACGTCGCCGTGCCAGCGCTGCTCGAAGTCGGCGCGGCCGACCATCACCACGGCGGCGTTGGCGTTGACGGGATTGAGCACGGCCACCTGGTCTTCGGCACCGTTCTCGCCGGGCTTGACGCCGACCGCGATCACCATGTTGCCGTCGACTAGGCGCGCCATCAGCGGGAACACGCCGCCCTGCGCCATCAGGCGCGACCAGGTCAGCTTGTCGGCCTTGGCCTTGAGGCCGATGTCCGAGGCGATCCGCAGCAGCGCGCCGGTGCCCGGCTCTTCCGCGCGCAGCGCATAGTCGTCGATCAGGCGTTCAGGATTGATTTGCAGACCGTGATGCTGCGCGATCGCTGTCAGACACTGGATCGCGGTGTGGGGAAATTTATCGTGCATAGGCCTGATGAATGGGTAAGAGCTGGGAAAAGCTTGCATTAGCGCACTATCGTGCCAGCCTTCGGATTCTAACCCAGCGCAGTGTTTCCGGGAGGTTTTTGTGTGGCGCAAACACAGCGCAATTTACCTTGTTGTTCGGCGCCTGCAACGGCCACGGTGCTGTCCCGAAATTAATATATCTCCACATGCCAACGCGAGGAATAGAACTTCGCGGTCTTGTTGGCGCCGTGTGTCATTAAAAGCGACAGCATATCTGCTTGAGTATAGGGCGGAGCGGTCAGATCATTAATGGTTTTCAATAAGGCAGTCTCGACTCTGGCAGGCGCGACCGCATTCAATTTGTCGACGAAGTCTCCGGGAGAAATGACATCTATGCCGATCGCCGCCATTTTCTTGACGGCGAGGTGCTTCAGATTGTTGGACACAATGAACACTTTGTCTGCGGCGCCCTCTTGCTGAGCAAGGATGTGCAGAACCAACGCCGCCGAAGCCACATGAATATCGCCGGCATGCACATTTGGCGGGACCAGGCCTTGGTAGATGGGCTTGTCGTAAAGAAGCACCTCATGCTCCGGCCCTACCGCCGAGCGAAAGCAATGCAGCCGGTGTTCGGCCTTGGCGTTATGTTCCGGGTTCGGCGCAGCGGCTTTGATCGACTTGCTTTTCTTCGCGCCTTCCGCCAAGACAAACGCTCCGAAATTCTTGATGAATTCGCCTTCGATGGCCGCTGTCCAGCGAGGGTGATACAGACCAACCAGGAACAGATCGAAAAGAAGATCGGACAATCGCGGCGGAAGAAGCACGTTGGCGTCCAGGACAGCTAGCGTGCCGCCGCCTGGAGACAGCGGGTGATCATCAACCGGCACGTCGACCGCTCCGCTTGGCGGCCTTCACGTAGGCCTCGTCGGGAACGGCGTACATGCCGGCGTCGGCCGCAGCCTTCCGGTAGTTCGTCTCGCCGGCTAAAGCTCCCTTGGCGGCCTGCGTGGTCTCTATCCATCGCAACACCGACGATTTGGGAACTTTTCGATGGCCGCCCTTGGACCTCACTCCGCCGGCCAATTTTTCGGCATCGATCAGCATCGCCACGTACGGCCGGCTGCATTCCATGAGTTGCGCCGCCTCTTCCGTGCTGAGCATCTCTTCGTTGTTGACTTCGGCTGCCGTCGTAACAGAACTCTCGTTCGACACGATGGCCAAATGAATCTGGACGGCCGCCCGCAACGCCTTGGTGGCTTGATCTTGTCCATCGAGCAGCTCGCGCAAAGCCCGTGCAATCAGGTCCGATGCGGCCGGTTGCCCCCAGGCCGCCAATTTGTCGGCCAGGCTGGACGCCATCGTCACCAACGGGTCCGACGCCGGCCGGCGCCGCTTAAGTGTCGCAGTCATACAAGCTCCGTTTCGATTTTTTAGATTAATCGAAAAACGAAAAAGATTCAAGGGTAAAAAAAAACGGCAAGGCCCGCAGGCCTTGCCGTTCTTGCTTACGCTATGAAAGCTGCTTGCTTACTTGGCAGCCAGGAAGCCCTGGTGGTTGCCGCCTTGCAGAGCCTTCAGGCGCAGCGTTTCTTCGCTCGCTGCCGAGTTGGTCGTCGCGGTTAGCTTGTTGTCGTAGCTGCCGATCGCGTCGGCCATCGCCGCCACCGCCGTGTTCACGCTGTTCGGCACTTCCAGCTTGGCCGTGGTGGTGGTCGCTGCCGCCGCCGCGTCAAAGCTCGACATCGCCGAGGCCAGGCCGCTCACCGAGGTGGTCAGGCTGGTCGTGGCCGCGCCGGTCTGGAACCAGACGTCCGCTGCCGCGTGGCTGGCGCCGTCGGCGGTCTCGTAGGTCGAGGTGATACCGACGATGTTGCCGTTGTTGGCCGAGGCGTTCTGCTTGGCATCCAGGTTCAGCTTGGTGATGCCCAGCGATGCCAGCGATTTCAGCTCGTCGGCCTGGCTGACGCCGTCCGCGTTGCCATCGACCCACACGCGCAGGTCGCCGAACGCGCTGTCCTTGGCATCGATGACGCCGTCGCCGTTGGTGTCGAGCTCGTTCAACGCGGTGTAGCCGTTGGTCGCCTTCTGACCGTTGGCCAGCGTGGTGCCCGAACCGAACAACTCGCCGCCGTCGTTGATGACGCCGTCATGGTTGCGGTCCAGGGCCAGCAGGCCGTCGCCGCCGCCCACCCAGCCGGTGTTGACCTTGGTGCCGTTGGCGTTCAGGTCGAAGTTCACACCGGCCGACAGGCCCAGGGTGGTGATGCCGTCGTTGTTCAGGTCCAGCACGATCGGCGTACCCAGTGGCGAAGGCAGCGCCGCGATCTGGTCGGTCGTCAGGCCCGGTACCTGGGCGCTGGTGATCGCGCAGACTTGCTGGCTGTTCAACGAGTGGATCTGGTCGGTCGTCAGCGCGCGGATCTGGGTGGTGCTCAGGGCCGCGATGGCGTTGGTCTTCAGGCCCGCCAGGTCGGCGGTCTCGATGGCCACGATCTGGTTGGTCGACAGCGCCTTGACCTGGTTGGAGCTCAGCACCGCGACCTGCTGGCTCGACAGCGCGACGATCTGGTCGGTCGTCAGCGCGGCCACCTGGGCGGTCTGCAGGGCGGCGAACACCGAGGTCTTCAGCACGGAGACGTCCTCGGTGCCCAGCGCGGCGATGTCGTTGGTGGTCAGCGAGCTCACCTGGGCCGTGCTCAGCACAGCGACCTGGGTCGTGGTCAGCGCCACCACCTGGTCGGTGCTCAGCGCCGACGACAGGTTGGCGGTGCTCAGGGCCATGACCTGGGCGGTGGTCAGCGCCGCCACCTGGTCGGTGGTCAGCGAGGCCACCTGGGCCGAACGCAGCGTGGCGATGATCGAGGTCTTCAGCGAACCGACATCGGCCGTTTCGATCGCGGCGATGGCGCCGGTGGTCAGCGCGTTGACCTGCGCCGTGCTCAGGGCGCCCAGTTGCAGCGAGGTCATCGCCACCACCTGGTCGGTGGTCAGGCCGGAGGCCAGGTTGGCGGTGCTCATCGCGGCGATCTGGGCGGTGCCCAGCGCGCCGATCTGGTCGGTCGTCAGCGCGGCCACTTCGGCGGTGCGCAGCGCGGCGATGGCGGCGGTTTTCAGCGAACCGATGTCGGCCGTCTCGATGGCGGCGATGGCGGCGGTGCCCATCGTGCTCACCTGCAGGCTGGTCAGCGCGCCGACCTGGCCGGCGGTCAGCGCCACCACCTGGTCGGTGGTCAGCGCGGACGCCTGGTTGGTCGACAGGGCGGAGATGACCGAGGTCTTCAGCGCGCCGATGTCGGCGGTCTCGATCGCGGCCACGGCCTGGGTGCTCAGCGCGGCCACCTGGGCCGAGCTCAGCGCGCCGATCTGCAGCGAGCTCAACGCCACCACCTGGTCGGTGGTCAGCGCCTGCATGCTGGCGGTGGTGATCGCGCTGATCTGGCCGGTGGTCAGGCTGGACAACTGGTCGGTCGTCAGCGAGGCCAGCTGCGCGGTCTTCAGCGAGGCGATGATCGAGGTCTTCAGGCCGACGATGTCGGCCGTGCCGATGGCCGCCACGTCGCCGGTCGTCAGCGCGCCGAACTGGTTGGTGCTCAGGGCGCCCAGTTGCAGCGAGCTCATCGCAACGACCTGGTCGGTGGTCAGGCCCGAGGCCAGGTTGGCGGTGGTCAGCGCGGAGACCTGGGCGGTGCTCAGCGCGGCGATCTGGTCGGTGGTCAGCGCGGCGGTCTGCTGCGTGGTCATGGCGCCGATGGCCGAGGTCTTCAGCGCGCCGAGGTCGGCCGTTTCGATGGCGGCGATCTGGCCGCTGCTCATCGCGCCGATCTGGACGCTGGTGAACGCGCCGATCTGGCCCGAACCCAATGCGACGACCTGGTCGGTGGTCAGCGCCTTGGCCTGGCTGGTCGACAGGCCGGCGATGGCCGAGGTCTTCAGCGCGCCGATGTCGCCGGTTTCAATGGCGGCGATGTCGTTGGTCGACATCGCGGCCACCTGCGCCGAGCTCAGCGCGCCGATCTGCAGCGAGCCCAGTGCCACCACCTGGTCGGTGGTCAGCGCCTGGATGTTGGCGGTGGTGATCGCGGCGACCTGGCCGGTGGTCAGGCTGGACAACTGGTCGGTGGTCAGCGAGGCCAGCTGCGCGGTCTTCAGCGAAGCGATGATCGAGGTCTTCAGGCCGACGATGTCGGCGGTCTCGATGGCCGCGATGTCGCCGGTCGACAGCGCGCCGAACTGGTTGGAGCTCAGGGCGCCGAACTGGGCCGAGCTCATCGCCACGATCTGGTCGGTGGTCAGGCCGGAAGCCAGGTTGGCGGTGGTCAGCGCGCCGACCTGGGCGGTGCTCAGGGCGACGATCTGGTCGGTGGTCAGCGCGGCGGTCTGCTGCGTGGTCATGGCGCCGATGGCCGAGGTCTTCAACGCGCCGAGGTCGGCGGTCTCGATGGCGGCGATCTGGCCGCTGCTCATCGCGCCGATCTGGGCGCTGGTCAGCGCGCCGATCTGGCCCGAGCCCAGCGCGACAACCTGGTCGGTCGTCAGGGCCTTGGCCTGGCTGGTCGACAGGCCGGCGATGGCCGAGGTCTTCAGCGAACCGATGTCGCCGGTTTCAATCGCGGCGATGTCGTTGGTCGACATCGCGGCCACTTGTGCCGAGCTCAGCGCGCCGATCTGCAGCGAGCCCAGCGCGACGATCTGGTCGGTGGTCAGCGCCTGGATGTTGGCGGTGGTGATCGCGCCGATCTGGCCGGTGGTCAGGCTGGACAACTGGTCGGTGGTCAGCGAGGCCAGCTGCGCGGTCTTCAGCGAAGCGATGATCGAGGTCTTCAGGCCGACGATGTCGGCGGTCTGGATGGCCGCGATGTCGCCGGTCGACAGCGCGCCGAACTGGTTGGTGCTCAGGGCGCCCAGCTGGTTCGAGCTCATCGCCACGATCTGGTCGGTGGTCAGGCCCGAGGCCAGGTTGGCGGTGGTCAGCGCGGAGACCTGGGCGGTGCTCAGGGCCACGATCTGGTCGGTGGTCAACGCGGCGGTCTGCTGCGTGGTCATGGCGCCGATGGCCGAGGTCTTCAGCGCGCCGAGGTCGGCCGTTTCGATGGCGGCGATCTGGCCGCTGCTCATCGCGCCGATCTGGGTGCTGGTCAGCGCGCCGATCTGGCCCGAGCCCAAGGCGACGATCTGGTCGGTCGTCAAGGCCTTGGCCTGGTTGGTCGACAGGCCGGCGATGGCGGAAGTCTTCAACGAACCGATGTCGCCGGTTTCAATGGCGGCGATGTCGTTGGTCGACAGCGCGGCCACCTGGGCCGAGCTCAGCGCGCCCACTTGCAGCGAGCCCAGCGCGACGATCTGGTCGGTGGTCAGCGCCTGCATGTTGGCGGTGGTGATGGCGCCGATCTGGCCGGTGGTCAGGCTGGACAGCTGGTCGGTGGTCAGCGAGGCCAGCTGCGAGGTCTTCAGCGAGGCGATGATCGAGGTCTTCAGGCCGACGATGTCGGCGGTCTCGATGGCCGCGATGTCGCCGGTCGACAATGCGCCGAACTGGTTGGTGCTCAGGGCGCCCAGCTGGTTCGAGCTCATCGCCACGATCTGGTCGGTGGTCAGGCCCGAGGCCAGGTTGGCGGTGGTCAGCGCGGAGACCTGGGCGGTGCTCAGGGCGACGATCTGGTCGGTGGTCAGCGCGGCGGTCTGCTGCGTGGTCATGGCGCCGATGGCCGAGGTCTTCAACGAGCCGAGGTCGGCCGTTTCGATGGCGGCGATCTGGCCGCTGCTCATCGCGGCGACCTGGGCGCTGGTCAGCGCGCCGACCTGGCCGGCGACCAGCGCGACGATCTGGTCGGTGGTCAGGGCCTTGGCCTGGCTGGTCGACAGGCCGGCGATGGCGGCGGTCTTCAGCGAACCGATGTCGCCGGTTTCAATGGCGGCGATGTCGTTGGTCGACAGCGCGGCCACCTGGGCCGAGCTCAGCGCGCCCACTTGCAGCGAGCCCAGCGCGACGATCTGGTCGGTGGTCAGCGCCTGCATGTTGGCGGTGGTGATGGCGGCGATCTGGTTGGTGGTCAGGCTGGACAACTGGTCGGTGGTCAGCGAGGCCAGCTGCGCGGTCTTCAGCGAGGCGATGATCGAGGTCTTCAGGCCGACGATGTCGGCGGTCTCGATGGCGGCGACGTCGCCGGTCGACAGCGCGTTGAACTGCGCGGTGCTGAGCGCGCCCAGCTGGTTCGAGCTCATTGCCACGATCTGGTCGGTGGTCAGGCCCGAGGCCAGGTTGGCGGTGGTCAGCGCGGCGACCTGGGCGGTGGCCAGCGCGACGATCTGGTCGGTGGTCAGCGCGGCGGTCTGCTGCGTGGTCATGGCGCCGATGGCGGCGGTCTTCAACGAACCGAGGTCGGCCGTCTCGATGGCGGCGATCTGGCCGCTGCTCATCGCGGCGACCTGGGCGCTGGTGAGCGCGCCGACCTGGCCGGCGACCAGCGCGACGATCTGGTCGGTGGTCAGGGCCTTGGCCTGGTTGGTCGACAGGCCGGCGATGGCGGCGGTCTTCAGCGAACCGATGTCGGCCGTTTCAATCGCGGCGATGTCGTTGGTCGACAGCGCGGCCACCTGGGCCGAGCTCAGCGCGCCCACTTGCAGCGAGCCCAGCGCGACGATCTGGTCGGTGGTCAGCGCCTGCATGTTGGCGGTGGTGATGGCGCCGATCTGGTTGGTGGTCAGGCTGGACAACTGGTCGGTGGTCAGCGAGGCCAGCTGCGCGGTCTTGAGCGAGGCGATGATCGAGGTCTTCAGGCCGATGATGTCGGCCGTGCCGATGGCGGCGACGTCGCCGGTCGACAGCGCGCCGAACTGGGCGGTGCTGAGGGCGCCCAGCTGGTTCGAGCTCATCGCGACGACCTGGTCGGTGGTCAGGCCGGAGGCCAGGTTGGCGGTGGTCAGCGCGGCGACCTGGGCGGTGCTCAGCGCGCCGATCTGGTCGGTGGTCAACGCGGCGGTCTGCTGCGTGGTCATGGCGCCGATGGCCGAGGTCTTCAGCGCGCCGATGTCGGCGGTTTCGATGGCGGCGATCTGGCCGCTGCTCATCGCGGCGACCTGGGCGCTGGTCAGCGCGCCGATCTGGCCCGAGCCCAATGCGACGACCTGGTCGGTCGTCAGCGCCTTGGCCTGGTTGGTCGACAGGCCGGCGATGGCCGAGGTCTTGAGCGAACCGATGTCGCCGGTTTCAATGGCGGCGATGTCGTTGGTCGACAGCGCGGCCACCTGGGCCGAGCTCAGCGCGCCCACTTGCAGCGAGCCCAGCGCGACGATCTGGTCGGTGGTCAGCGCCTGCATGTTGGCGGTGGTGATGGCGCCGATCTGGTTGGTGGTCAGGCTGGACAACTGGTCGGTGGTCAGCGAGGCCAGCTGCGCGGTCTTCAGCGAGGCGATGATCGAGGTCTTCAGGCCGATGATGTCGGCCGTGCCGATGGCGGCCACGTCGCCGGTCGACAGCGCGCCGAACTGGTTGGTGCTCAGGGCGCCCAGCTGGTTCGAGCTCATCGCGACGACCTGGTCGGTGGTCAGGCCCGAGGCCAGGTTGGCGGTGGTCAGCGCGGAGACCTGGGCGGTGCTCAGCGCGCCGATCTGGTCGGTGGTCAGCGCGGCGGTCTGCTGCGTGGTCATGGCGCCGATGGCGGACGTTTTCAGCGCGCCGATGTCGGCGGTTTCGATGGCGGCGATCTGGCCGCTGCTCATCGCGGCGACCTGGGCGCTGGTCAGCGCGCCGACCTGGCCGGAGCCCAATGCGACGACCTGGTCGGTGGTCAGCGCCTTGGCCTGGTTGGTCGACAGGCCGGCGATGGCGGAGGTCTTCAGCGCGCCGATGTCGGCCGTTTCAATCGCGGCGATGTCGTTGGTCGACATCGCGGCCACCTGGGCCGAGCTCAGCGTGCCCACTTGCAGCGAGCTCAGCGCGACGATCTGGTCGGTGGTCAGCGCCTGCATGTTGGCGGTGGTGATGGAGGCGATCTGGTTGGTGGTCAGGCTGCTCAGCTGGTCGGTGGTCAGCGAGGCCAGCTGCGCGGTCTTCAGCGAAGCGATGATCGAGGTCTTCAGGCCGACGATGTCGGCCGTGCCGATGGCGGCCACGTCGCCGGTCGTCAGCGCGCCGAACTGGGCGGTGCTGAGCGCGCCCAGCTGGTTGGAGTTCAGTGCGACGACCTGGTCGGTGGTCAGGCCCGAGGCCAGGTTGGCGGTGGTCAGCGAGGCGATCTGGGCGGTGCTGAGCGCGCCGATCTGGTCGGTGGTCAGCGCGGCGGTCTGCTGCGTGGTCATGGCGCCGATGGCCGAGGTCTTCAGCGCGCCGATGTCGGCGGTTTCGATGGCGGCGATCTGGCCGCTGCTCATCGCGGCGACCTGGGCGCTGGTGAGCGCGCCGACCTGGGCCGACGCCAACGCGACGATCTGGTCGGTGGTCAGAGCCTTGGCCTGGTTGACCGACAGGCCGGCGATGGCGGCGCTCTTGAGCGCGCCGATGTCGGCCGTTTCAATGGCGGCGATGTCGTTGGTCGACAGCGCGGCCACCTGGGCCGAGCTCAGCGCGCTCACTTGCAGCGAGCTCAGCGACACGATCTGGTCGGTGGTCAGCGCCTGCAGGTTGGCGGTGGTGATGGCGGCGATCTGGCTGGTGGTCAGGTTGGACAGCTGGTCGGTGGTCAGCGCCGCCAGCTGGGCGGTCTTGAGCGTGGCGATGATGCTGGTCTTGAGCGCGACCAGGTCGGCCGTCTCGATGGCGGCCACGGCGTTGGTGCCCAGGGCGTTGAACTGGTTGCTGCTCAACTGCGACAGCTGGTTCGCGCTCATCGCGACCACCTGGTTGGTGGTCAGGCCGGACGCCAGGTCGTTGGTGCTCAGCGCGGCCACCTGGCCGGTGGTCAGGCTGGTGATCTGGTCGGTGCTCAGCGAGGTGAACTGGGCGGTGGTCAGCGCGGCGATGGCGGAGGTCTTGATGGCGACCAGGTCGGCCGACCCCAGCGCGGTGACGGCGCCGGTGCTCAGGCCCATCACCTGGGTGCTGGTCAGCGCGCCGGCCTGGGCGGTGGTCAGCGCGACGATCTGGTCGGTCGTGACCGCGGCCATCTGGCTGGTGCTGATGCCGGCGATGGTGGCGGTGCGCAGCGCGGCGAAGTCGGCCGTTTCGAGCGCGACGATCGAGTCGGTGGCCAGCGCGTTGAACTGCGCGGAGTTCAGCACGCCGACCTGGGTGGCGGTCAGCGCGACCACCTGGTCGGTGGTCAGGCCCACCGTCAATTGCTTGGTGGTCAGGGCGGAGATCTGGATGGTGGTCAGCGCGGCGGTCTGGTCCGTCGTGAGCGCGCGGGTCTGAGCCGAACTGAGCGCAACAATATCGGAAGTCGCGAGCGCAGCAATTGTTTGGGTCGACAGAGCTGCGATCTGGTCGGTACTCATGCTTGTTACGAGGCTCATTTCCATTCTCCTTGGGGCGCTGCACAGTTCTAGACGGACGAAGGTTGGAGCCCACAGGGACCATTCCCCCGGCTCCAACATCAAATTGGGTGTTACTTGCGATTTTGCTACGGAATTGCTTGAGTTAAACGCGAGAAAAGCGCTGGACTTTAGTTCTTAACGTCAATATCCAAGCCAACTTTAGGATACCAGCCCTAGGATTTTTCCTACCGTTAACATTTTTATTGCTTGGCACCATCACATAGTCTGGGTTAATCGGCGACGGCAAGCCCTGCGGCGGCAGCCGTCCTGAACGTACAAAGCGACAAATTTACTGACGGCATTAAAATTTTTTGTTTACTACACGCAACGCGTATCGACATCACAACACTTGCATTTCGCTACGAAAAACCGGGTCCAGAGGGCAAAACGGCAGGGCCTAAGCCCTGCCGTTCCTGCCTTACCGCTGTGTGGTCTTACTTGGCCGGCGAGGCCAGGAAGCCGTGTCCGCCCTGCGATTGCAGCGCTTTGAGGCGCAGCGCGCTGTCGGTGGCGGCCTGGGTCTCGGCGCCCAGCGGCTTGTCGCTGAACTGCTTGATGGCGTCGGCCATCTGCGCGACGTTGCTGCCGACCGCGCCAGGCAGGTCCAGCTTGGCGGTGGCCGGCGCCGCCGCGGCGTTGCCGGCGAAGCTGGCCAGCGCCTGGGCCAGGCCGCTGACGCTGCCGCTGACGCTGGCGGTCGGCGTGGTGGCGAACCACACGTCGGCCGCGGCGTGGGTGGCGCCGTCGGCGGTCTCGAAGGTCGAGCTCAGACCCAGGATGTTGCCGTTGTTGACCGCGCCGTCCTGCTTGACGTCCAGGTTCAGCTTGGTGATGCCCAGCGCCTGCAGCGACTTGAGCTCGTCGGCCTGGCTGACGCCGTCGGCGTTGCCGTCGACCCAGACGCGCAGGTCGGCGAAGGCGGCATCCTTGGCGTCGATCACGCCGTCGCCGTTGGTGTCCAGTTCGGCCATGGCCTGGTAGCCGGTGGTCGCCTTCTGGCCGTTGGCCAGCGTGGTGCCCGAACCGAACAGCTCGCCGCCGTCGTTGATCACGCCGTCGTGGTTGCGGTCCAGCGCCAGCAGGCCGTCGCCGCCGGCGGTCCAGCCGGTGTTGACTTTATGGCCGTTGGCCAGCAGGTCGAACTGCACGCCCTGGCCCAGTGCGGTGGTCTGCACGCCGTCGCCGTTCAGGTCCAGCACGATCGGGGTCGTGAAGGACAGCGCCGGCACCTGGCTGGTGGTGAAGGCGTGGGTCTGGTCGCTGCTCATCGCGTGCAGCTGCATCGAGGTCAGCGCGTGCACCTGGTTGGTGGTCAGCGAGGAGATCTCGGTGGTGCGCAGGCTGGCGATCTGACGGGTGGTCAGCGCGGCGATCGCGGTGGTGCTCAGCGCCACCAGGTCGGCGGTGTCGAGCGCGGCCAGGGCGTTGGTCGACAGGCCCGCCACTTGCGCGGTGGTCAGCGCCGCGACCTGGGTCGAGGTCAGCGCCACACCCTGATCGGAGCTCAGCACGCCCAGCTGGGCGGCGGTCAGCGCGGCGATCTCGGTGGTCGAGAAGGCGGCCACGCTGGAGGTCGCCAGCGCGGCGACGTTGCGGGTCGACAGCGCGGTCACCTGCTGTGCGCTCAGCGAGACGGCCTGGCTGGTGGTCAGCGCGCCGATCTGGCTGGTGGACAGGCCGCTGGCGAAGGCGGCGGTCGACAGCGCGGCGATCTGCGCGGTCGTCAGCACGCTGACCTGGGTGGTGCTCAGGCCAGCCAGCTGGTTGGTGCGCAGCGCGGCCATGTCGGCGGTGGACAGGCCGGCCAGGTCGGCGGTCTCGATCGCGCCGATGCTGGTGGAGCTCAGCGACACCACTTGCGCGGTGCTCAACGCGGCCACCTGGGCCGAGGTCAGGGCCACCACCTGGTTGGTGCTCAGGGCGCCGATGCCGCCGGTGCTCAGCGCGGCGACCGAGGCGGTCGCCAGCGAGGTCACCTGGCCGGTGGTCAGCGCCGACACCTGGGCGGTGCTCAGGGCGGCGATGGACGCCACCTTGAAGGCCGACAGGTCGGCCGTTTCCAGCGCGGCGATGTCGTTGGTGCTCAGCGCGGCCACTTGCGCGGTGCTCAGCGCGGCGGCTTGGTTGGTGGTCAGCGCCACGACCTGGTTGGTGGTCAGGGCCTTGACCTGGTTGACGCTCAGCGCGGCGATCGCGTTGGTCGACAGCGCGGCGAAGTCCGAGGTTTCCAGCGCGGCCACGCCGTTGGTGGTCAGGCCGGCCACTTGCGCGGCGCTCAGCACGCTGGCCTGGCCGGTGGTCAGGGCGACGATCTGGTTGGTGCTCAGGCCGGACACGGCGGCGGTGGTCAGCGCGACGATCTGGTTGGTGCTCAGCGCGCCCACCTGGTCGGTGGTCAGGCCGGCCAGCTGGTTGCTGCGCAGCGCGGCGATGTCGCCGGTCGACAGGCCGGCCAGGTCGGCGGTCTGGATGGCGCCGATGGCGTTGCTCGACAGGGCGGCCACTTGCGCGGTGCCCAGGCTGTTGATCTGGTTCGAGCTCAGCGCGACGACCTGGTTGGTGCTCAGCACCGAGATGGCGGCCGTGCTCAGCGCGGCGATCGAGGCGGTGGCCAGCGAGGCGACCTGGCCGGTGGTCAGCGCCGACACCTGCGCGGTGCTCAGGATGGCGATGGCGGCCAGCTTGATCGCCGACAGGTCGGCCGTTTCCATGGCGGCGATGTCGTTGGTCGACAGCGCGGCCACTTGGGCGGTGCCCAGCGCGGCGGCTTCGTTGGTGGTCAGGGCGACAACCTGGTTGGTGGTCAGGGCCTTGACCTGGTTGGCGCTCAGCGCGGCGATGGCGTTGGTCGACAGCGCGGCGAAGTCGTTGGTCGACAGCGCGGCCACGCCGTTGGTGGACAGGCCGGCGGCCTGGGCGGCGGTCAGCACGCTGGCCTGGCCGGTGGTCAGGGCGACGATCTGGTTGGTGCTCAGCGAACCGATTTGTGCCGAGCTCAGCGCGGCGAACTGGTTGGTCGACAGCGCGCCCACCTGGTCGGTGGTCAGGCCGGCCAGCTGGCTGGTGCGCAGCGCGGCGATGTCGTTGGTCGACAGGCCCGACAGGTCGGCGGTCTCGATCGCGCCGATGCTGTTGGCGGTCAGCGCGGCCACTTGCGCGGTGCTCAGGCTGGCGATCTGGCCCGAGGTCAGCGCGACGACCTGGTTGGTGCCCAGGGCGGCGATGCCGCCGGTGCTCAGCGCGGCGATCGAGGCGGTCGCCAGCGAATTCACCTGGCCGGTGGTCAGCGCGGCCACTTGCGCGGTGGTCAACGCGGCGATGGCGGCGGTCTTGACGGCCGACAGGTCGGCCGTTTCCATGGCGGCGATGGCGTTGGTGCTCAGGGCTGCCACTTGCGCGGTGCTCAGCGCGGCGGCTTCGCCGGTGGTCAGTGCGACGACCTGGCCAGTGGTCAGGGCCTTGACCTGATTGACGCTCAGCGAGGCGACGGCGTTGGTCGACAGCGCGGCGAAGTCGTTGGTCGACAGCGCGGCGATGGCGTTGGTGGTCAGCGCGGCCACTTGGGCGGTGCTCAGCGCGCTGGCCTGGCCGGTGGTCAGGGCGACGATCTGGTTGGTGGTCAGGCCGGATACGGCGGCGGTGGTCAGCGCGACGATCTGGTTGGTGCTCAGCGCGCCCACCTGGTCGGTGGTCAGACCGGCCAGCTGGTTGCTGCGCAGCGCGGCGATGTCATTGGTCGACAGGCCGGCCAGGTCGGCGGTCTGGATGGCGCCGATGGCGTTGCTCGACAGGGCCGCCACTTGCGCGGTGCCCAGGCTGTTGATCTGGTTCGAGCTCAGCGCGACGATCTGGTTGGTGCTCAGCGCGCCGATGGCGGCCGTGCTCAGCGCGGCGATCGAGGCGGTGGCCAGCGAGGCGACCTGGCCGGTGGTCAGCGCGCTCACTTGCGCGGTGCTCAGGATGGCGATGGAAGCCACCTTGATCGCCGACAGGTCGGCCGTTTCCAGCGCGGCGATGTCGTTGGTCGACAGCGCGGCCACTTGCGCGGTGCCCAGCGCGGCGGCTTCGTTGGTGGTCAGCGCCACAATCTGGTTGGTGGTCAGTGCCTTGACCTGGTTGGCGCTCAGCGCGGCGATGGCGTTGGTCGACAAGGCGGCGAAGTCGTTGGTCTCCAGCGCGGCCACGCCGTTGGTGCTCAGGCCGGCGGCCTGGGCGGCGGTCAGCGCGCTGGCCTGGCCGGTGGTCATGGCGACGATCTGGTTGGTGCTCAGGGCGCCGACTTGCGCCGAGCTCAGCGCGGCGAACTGGTTGGTCGACAACGCGGCGACCTGGTCGGTGGTCAGGCCGGCCAGCTGGCCGGTGCGCAGCGCGGCGATGTCGTTGGTCGACAGGCCCGACAGGTCGGCGGTCTCGATCGCGCCGATGCTGTTGGCGCTCAGCGCGGCCACTTGCGCGGTGCTCAGGCTGGCGATCTGGCCCGAGGTCAGCGCGACGACCTGGTTGGTGCCCAGGGCGGCGATGCCGCCGGTGCTCAGCGCGGCGATCGAGGCGGTGGCCAGCGAATTCACCTGGCCGGTGGTCAGCGCGGCCACTTGCGCGGTGGTCAGCGCGGCGATGGCGGCGGTCTTGACGGCCGACAGGTCGGCCGTTTCCATGGCGGCGATGGCGTTGGTGCTCAGGGCTGCCACTTGCGCGGTGCTCAGCGCGGCGGCTTCGCCGGTGGTCAGCGCCACCACTTGCGCGGTGGTCAGGGCCTTGACCTGGTTGACGCTCAGCGCGACAACAGCGTTGGTCGACAGCGCGGCGAAGTCGTTGGTCGACAGCGCGGCGATGGCGTTGGTGGTCAGCGCGGCCACCTGGGCGGTGCTCAGCACGCTGGCCTGGCCGGTGGTCAGGGCGACGATCTGGTTAGTGGTCAAGCCGGACACGGCGGCGGTGGTCAGCGCGACGATCTGGTTGGTGCTCAGCGCGCCCACCTGGTCGGTGGTCAGGCCGGCCAGCTGGTTGCTGCGCAGCGCGGCGATGTCATTGGTCGACAGGCCCGCCAGGTCGGCGGTCTGGATCGCGCCGATGGCGTTGCTCGACAGGGCCGCCACTTGCGCGGTGCCCAGGCTGTTGATCTGGTTCGAGCTCAGGGCGACGATCTGGTTGGTGCTCAGCGCGCCGATGGCGGCCGTGCTCAGCGCGGCGATCGAGGCGGTCGCCAGCGAGGCGACCTGGCCGGTGGTCAGGGCCGACACTTGCGCGGTGCTCAGGATGGCGATGGCGGCCACCTTGATGGCCGACAGGTCGGCCGTTTCCAGCGCGGCGATGTCGTTGGTGCTCAGCGCGGCCACTTGGGCGGTGCCCAGCGCGGCGGCTTCGTTGGTGGTCAGCGCGACAACCTGGTTGGTGGTCAGGGCCTTGACCTGGTTGGCGCTCAGCGCGGCGATGGCGTTGGTCGACAGCGCGGCGAAGTCGTTGGTCGACAGCGCGGCCACGCCATTGGTGGACAGGCCGGCTGCCTGGGCGGCGGTCAGCACGCTGGCCTGGCCGGTGGTCAGGGCGACGATCTGGTTGGTGCTCAGGGCGCCGACTTGCGCCGAGCTCAGCGCGGCGAACTGGTTGGTCGACAGCGCGACCACCTGGTCGGTGGTCAGGCCGGCCAGCTGGCTGGTGCGCAGCGCGGCGATGTCGCCGGTGGACAGGCCGGCCAGGTCGGCGGTCTCGATCGCGCCGATGCTGTTGGCGGTCAGCGCGGCCACTTGCGCGGTGCTCAGGCTGGCGATCTGGTTCGAGGTCAGCGCCACGGCCTGGTTGGTGCTCAGCGCGGCGATGGCGGCGGTGCCCAGCGCGGCGATCGCGCCGGTGGCCAGCGAGGTGATCTGGCCGGTGCTCAGCGCGGCCACCTGGGCGGTGCTCAGCAGGGCGATCGAGGAAGTCTTGATGGCGGCCAGGTCGCCGGTTTCCAGCGCGCCGATGGCGTTGGTGGTCAGCGCGGCGATCTGCGCCGAGGTCAGTTGCGCGGCCTGGTTGCTCGACAGCGCCACCACTTGATTGGTGGTCAGGGCCTTGATCTGGCCGACGCTGATGCCGCCGATGGCGGCGGTCGACAGCGCGGCGATGTCGTTGGTCGACAGCACGGCGAAGCTGGCGCTCTGCAGGGCGCCGACCTGGGTCGAGCTCAGCGCGCCGATCTGCTGCGTGGTCAGGAACGCGGCCTGGGTGGTGGTGATGCCGGACGCGAGCTGGGCAGTAGTGAAGGCCGGGATTTGCGAAGTCGTGAACGCCCCCAGCTGGTCAGAATTGAATGCCGCGATGTCGGCAGTCGCCAGGGTGAGGATCTGGGAAGTGCTCAGGCTGGCGATCTGCGCAGTGGTAAAGGTGGTCGCGAAACTCATTCTAATTTCTCCTGGAGGTACTGCTGTCAGCTCAGAAAGCAACCCGACCGCTAGGCGGACGCCCGCGTTCGAGCCCTGTCATGGAATATATTGCTATTTTGTATATCTTTTTTGATGCCGCCGAGAAAAAAACCGGCTGGTACTGTACATAACGACGGAATTTGGACTTTCATTAAGTAAACTTTTTTCCAGCCATCATTTACCGTCGCTCCGGCCGCAGGCGGCGGAGTTTCAGTGGAGCATTATATCTTACTTAATTTCTCAAAAGAATTTTTTTAAGCGTTGTCGCGGCCCCGCAACCTGTCGTCCCGACATGCTTAATCAATAAGACAGTTATCGGATCGGGATATCAAGAGCGCTATTTGCGTGAGAGAAATGTATCCACAAGGATATTTTGCATCGGCTGTGTGACAAGCGCGTGACCGGCGCATAATCGCCACTCCCCCACCGATATGGAGACCGCCCCATGAAGCCATTCCGCCCCCTCATCCTGCTGAGCCTGGCCAGCGCCCTGTGCCTGGCCGCCGGCCCGGCCGCCGCCCAGGCACCGCTGGCCGCCCCCGCCGTGGCCGACGCCGGCCGCCCGGACGCCGACAAGGCGCGCGACGCCGACCGCAAGCCGGCCGAGATGCTGGCCTTCGCCCAGGTCCAGCCGGGCCAGACCGTGGTCGACTACTTCCCCGGCCGCGGCTACTTCACCCGCCTGTTCAGCGCGGCGGTCGGGCCGCGCGGGACGGTGTACGCGGCGGCGCCGCAGGCGTGGGTGGACAAGCTCCAGGGCAAGCCGCTGCCGCCGCCGGTGTCGGCCGAGCCGGGCCGCGGCAACGTGCACGAGACCGTCGCCGCGGCCTCGCTCAACGTGCCGGTCAAGGCCGACCTGGTGTGGACCTCGCAGAACTACCACGACATCCGCATCTGGGGCGGCGCCGCCGCCACGGCCGAGCTGAACAAGGCGGTGTTCGACGCCCTCAAGCCGGGCGGCCACTACATCGTGCTGGACCACGCGGCCCGGCCGGGCCTGGACGAGGCCGGCATGGCCAGGCTGCACCGCATCGACGAGGCGCTGGTCAAGCGGGAAGTGCTGGCGGCCGGCTTCGTGCTGGACGGCGAATCGCAGGCGCTGCGCAATCCCGGCGACGACCGCGGCGCGCAGGTGTTCGAGACCGGCATCCGCGCCCACACCGACCAGTTCATCCTGCGTTTCCGCAAGCCTTGAGAAGGGACGCTCAGGCCGGCGGCGCGCGCCGCCGCCAGGCCAGCACGGCGGCGGTGGCCGCCAGCAGCGCCAGCGCCACCATGTTGAGCACCACCACCGCGCCGTGGAAGCGCAGCACCAGGCCGACGCTGACGCCGGCCTTGACCGCGAACTGCCGGCCGCCGTCCAGCGGGTAGACGGCCACCAGTTGCAGCGCGTAGTACAGCAGGCCGCCCCACAGGCCGGCCCGCCGGCGCTTGAGCGACAGCACCGCCGACAAAAAGCCCAGCATGGCCGCGCCGTACAGCACCGGCAGCGCGTCGGCCGGCTGCGGCTCGCCGAGCAGGCCCAGGCTCACGCCCAGCGCCAGCGCGCTGTTGAGCAGCAGCACCCGCGCCACCCACTTCTCGAATTCCCGCATCATCTATTAAGTCCGTTCATCCGGTTCAGCCGAAGCGCGCCTGGTAGTCGCTGGGCACCACGCCCAGCTGGGCGGCGAACGCGCGCCGCAGATTGTACTCGCTGCCGAAGCCGCTCTGGCTGGCCGCGCGCTTGACGCTCATGCCGGGCCGCTCCAGCAATCCGCAGGCCGCCTCCATGCGCAGCCGCAGCAGCAGCTGCGCCGGCGACACGCCCGCCTCCCGCCGCAGGCGCCGGTGCAGCGTGCGCACCGACAGCGCGCACGCCGCCGCCATCTGCTCGACGTCGATGTCGCGCCGCAGGCGCGGGCGCAGCCAGGCGGTCAGCCGGCCGTGCAGGCCCTGCGGATCGGCCTGCGCCAGCAGCTCCGAGCTGAACTGGCGCTGGCCGCCGGGCCGCTTGAAGAACACCACCAGCCGCTTGGCCGTGTCGAGCGCAGCGCCGCGCCCCCGGTCCTCCTCGACCAGGCTCAGGGCCAGGTCCATGCCGGCCGCGATGCCGGCCGAGGTGTGGAACGGGCCGTCCTTGACGTGGATCGCGTCGTCCAGCACCCGCAGCGCCGGATACTGGGCCCGCAGCGCGGCCGCGTCCATCCAGTGCGTGACGGCGCTGCGGCCGTCGAGCAGGCCGGCGCGCGCCAGCACGAAGGCGCCGCTGCACACCGCGCAGCAGCGCCGCAGCCCGCCGGCGGCGCCCGCCAGGGCCGCCGCGCGCCGCACCCAGCGCACCGCGGCCAGCTCCAGCGCCGGGCTGTCGCCGTGTTCGAGGCCGCGCCCGCCGGCGACGATCAGCGTGGCGCCGGCCAGTTGGCGGCCGGTGCGCGGCAGCGGCGCGGTCATCACGCCCACGCCGGCGGTGGACGCCACCAGCCCGCCGCCCGGCGACACCATGCGGATGCGGTAAGGTTCGGGCAGCCCGGCGTCGCGCGCCTCGTCGTTCGCGGTGGAGAACACCTGCGCCGGGCCGGTGGCGTCCAGCAGCACGAAGCCGGGATAAACCAGCAGCCAGATATCGATGGGTTTCATGTGGCAGATATTCAACCATCAATGTCATTTGTGTCAACCCGCGCGCGGGCATGATGGACGCTTCCACCAACAGGAGCCACCATGACACGCACCATAGGCATTTATGTGTTCGACGACGTTGAAGTGCTGGACTTCGCCGGCCCGTACGAAGTGTTCACCTGCGCCACGCGCATGGCCGCCAAGCTGACGCCGGGGGCGCCGGCGCCGTTCCGCGTGCGCACCGTCGGCCAGCGCGGCGCCATGCTGCGCGCGCGCGCCGGCCTGAGCGTGTTCCCCGAGGCGCACTTCGGCAACGCCGGCCCGCTCGACGTGCTGATCGTGCCGGGCGGCGTGGTCGACGCCGAGCGCGGCAAGCGGGAAGTGATAGGCTGGATCGCCGCCACCGCGCCGGCGTGCGAGCTGGTGGCGTCGGTGTGCACCGGCGCCTTCCTGCTGGCGCAGGCCGGCCTGCTGGACGGCCAGCAGGCGACCACGCACTGGGAGGACATCGACGAGCTGCGCGCCGCCTTCCCGCGGGTGCGGGTGACGGGCGAGCGGCGCTGGATCGACAACGGCCGCACCGTCACCAGCGGCGGCATCTCGGCCGGCATGGACATGTCGCTGCACCTGGTGGCGCGGCTGGCCGGGCGCGAGCTGGCCGCGCGCACCGCGCTGCAGATGGAATACGACTGGAACGAGGCATGAGGGTGGTGCGCAGCAGGGACTACCGCGCCGGCCGCGCGTGGGGCGCCGACCTGATCGCCGCCATGCGCGACGCCACGGTGCGCCTGCACTGGACCGACCAGCCCTACGGCTGGCACGTCAACGACGGCCAGGAGGTGTTCGCCGTGATGGACGGCGAGGTGGACATGCACTACCGCGAAGGCGGCGTCGAGCAGGTGGTGACGCTGCAAGCGGGCGACATCTTCTTCGCCGACGAAGGCGACGCCCACTCGGCCCGTCCGCGCGGCCAGGCGCGCATCCTGGTCATCGAGCGCGCCGGCAGCGTCTGAGGCGGCGCTAGCCGCGCGCCACGAACACCAGCAGCAGCCAGCCGCACAGCAGCAGCGCCGGCAGGCCGTTGAGGAGCAGGCCGATCCAGCCGCACCACGAGCGCCAGCGCGCCAGGATCAGGCCCATGAGCGCCGTGACGAAACCGATCAGGGTGCCGAGCATCAGCACGATGAAGGCGTTGCCCAGGCAGGTGAAGCCGAAGTCGCCGCACTGCGACTGCCCGCCGCTCAGGGCCCCCGACATGACGAGCGCCGCCAGGATGAAGGTGAGCACCGCGATGGCGATGCTGATCACGTCGAGATCGGCCCTGGATTGGTTCATAGCTTTTTCAACTGCTCTTTCGCGTAGGCCGCGTTGGCGTGGTTGGGCGCCAGCTCGAGGAAGCTGGTGTAGGCCTTCCTGGCCTTGTCGCTGTCACCCAGGCGCAGGCGGGCGTCGGCCAGGTTCAGGTAGGCGATCGCGCGCGAGGTGTCGATCTGCAGCGTGTTCTCGAACCAGCGCGCGGCCTCGGCGTACTTCTCCTGCTTGTAGTAGACGAAGCCCAGGTTGTTGGCGGCCAAGCCGAAGTCGGGCCGGTACTTCAGGGCCTCGGTGAACGCCGCCTCGGCCTGCGCGTACTGCTTCTCCTTGTACAGCTGCAGGCCGCGGTCGTTGGCGCGCTGCGCCAGCTGCCGGCTCGACGCGTCCACCGGCTTGGGCGCGGCGATCTTCTGCTCCTCGCCCTGCAGGTTCTTGACCACCACCGTGTTGCCGTCGGCCTTCAGGTCGCGGCCCTTGTCCAATTTGCTGTTCAACGCGATCGCGTCCGGCGACAGCTGCGCCGATTGCGCGCTCAGGAACTCGGCCTCGGCCGGCAGCTGGAACACGAACTCGCCGCCCTCCGAGCCCGGCAGGCTGCCGAACGCCGGCGTCTGCTGCGACACGCTGGCCACCGCCGGCGCCACGTAGGCCGCCAGCTCGGTGGCGGTGATCAGGCCGTCGCCGTTCAAATCGGCCTTGCCGTTGAGCGCCTGCAGCAGGGTCCAGGTGAACACCGAGTGGCCGTTCGGGCCGCCGTCGGCCACCATCTGGTCGGCGCCGCCGGCGGTCAGCATCTGCCGGCCCAGCCTGCGCGCGTTGTCGCGCAGGAAGGCGCCGCTGCCGCCGCCGCGCGTCAGGCCCAGGCCGCTGTAGCAGGCGTCCATCACGAACAGCACGTGCTTGGCGTTGAGGCTCTCGGCGATGTTCTGCAGGTCGGTCATCGGGATGGCGTCGAAGCTGACCTGCTGCGGGTCCGAGTCCACCGGGATGATGTAGCCCAGGTTGCGCCCCGAGCTCAACTGGCGGGTGGCGCCGTGGCCGGCGAAGAACACGAAGATGCGGTCGTCCTTCTTCAGTTGGGCGTCGGCCAGCTTGTCGTGGAACAGCGCCAGGATGTTGTTGCGCGTGGCCTCGCCGTTCGACAGCGTGTACACCCGCTCATTGGCGAAGCCGAAGCGGTTGACCAGCGTGTCGCGGATGGCGCGCGCGTCCTGCACCGCGTACTGCAGCTTGGGCCACTTCTGGTAGTCGTTGATGCCGATGACCACGGCGTAGCTGTTGGCGTAGCCGGTGCTGACGGCGATCTTCTCCGGCTCCGGCTTGCCGCCGCGCGCCACCTTGAACTCCTGGCCGTCCCAGGCCGCGAAGCTGTAGCCGTCGGCGATCAGCTTGTCGAGCACCAGCGGCAGCGCCTTGACGCTGCGCTCGTGGATGTCGTGGAACAGGATGATGCCGCGCTGCTCCTTGCTCAGGGTGGTCAGCACGCGGTTGGCGATCGAGCTCGGCACCGGGTCGGCCCAGTCCAGCGAGTCGATGTTCCACATCACCGAGCGCAGGCCCAGCTTGGACAGGATGGCCAGGCCCTCGGCGTTGTGGGCGCCGTACGGGAAGCGGAACAGGTCCGAGCGGCGCTTGTCGGTGGCCTTGAGCAGCGCGTCGGCGTTGGCGATCTCGCCGTACAGCTGCTCGCCCTTCTCCTTGGACAGCAGCGCGTGGCTGAAGCTGTGGTTGCCCACGGTGTGGCCGGCGTCGATCAGGCGCCGGCTCTCGGCCGCGTTGGCGCTCAAGGTCTGCTTGCCCTGCGCGTCGAGCTTGCCCAGGTTCTGGCCGACCTGGAAGAACACGCCCGGCACGTTGTACTGCTTGAGGATGGCCGCCACCTCCTCGGTGTAGCTCTTGTGCGGGCCGTCGTCGAAGGTCAGCACCACGGTCTTGGGCGGCAGCGTGTTGCCGAAGATTTCCCTGGCCTGCGCCTCCTGCTCGGCGGTCTTGGGCGGCTCGGGGTACGGCACGATGACGCCGTAGTCCTTCATGATCTGCTCGCGGCCGTACAGCTTGCGCAGGTGGGCGACGTAGTCGTCCCAGCGCTCGCGCTTGGGCGCGATGGCGCGCGTGTCGAAGCGCGAGAAGATGTCGCTGATCTCCTTGTCGTACTGCTTCTCGATATCCTCCAGCGCGGCCAGGTCCTCGCTGACGCGCTTGTGCAGCTTGATCGCGGGCAGGGTCTGGTCGGCCGCCGCCAGCTTCTGCAGCGACAGCAGCACTTCGCGGAAGGCCAGGCGGTCGGCGTCGAACAGGTCGGCGGCCGATTCGATGTAGGTCAGCAGCGTGTCGGCGGCGGCGTCGCGCCGGGCCGGCGGCAGCGCCTGGGTTTGCGCCAGCAGCGCCTGCACCCGGGCCAGGCGCTCGAGGTTCTCGTGGAACAGCGACTGCCCGACCTGGCCGGCGGCCTTGCGGTCGGCCTCGGACAGCGTCTTCTCGTCGGCCAGCAGCACGATGATCTTGCGGTAGGCGGCCAGCATGTCGCGCAGCGCCGGCATGACGTCGGGCGCGGGGACGGCGGCGGCAACGGCGGCGCCGGACGGCTCGGCCGGATGCTTGCCGCGCAGCGCGAGATAGGCGCCCGCGCCGGCCACGGCCACCACCACGGCGGCTATGCTCAACTGCTTGATGTATTTCATGTGCGGAGTCTGGAAAAAACGAATCCCGCATTCTATGCCACTTTGGCAACATTGGGGTCAAGTCTGACATTCGGACACGAGCTCTGCCCTAAGCGCCGACTACGGCCGGGTTCGTGTCCGAATGTCAGACTTGACCCCATCGTAGCCGTCGGTCAATGTGCGCAGGAAGGCCACCACGTCGGCGATCTCGCGCTCGCTCAGCGCGGCCTTGCCGCCGGCACGGCCGCCGAACGGCGCCTCCATGTTGACGTTGCCCTCCAGCCCGGCCGGCAGGTCGTCGAACTTGTGCACGCCGCCGTCGGCGTTGCGCGGATACCATTTCTGCGGCGCGCTGTCGCGCTGCGCGTAGAAGCGCACCACCTGCGCCAGGTCGTCGAAGCCGCCGTTGTGGAAGTACACCCCGCGCAGCGCGACGTTGCGCAAGGACGGCGTGCGGAAGCGGCCGCAATATTCCCGATGGTCGCGCAGGTCGGCGCGGTCCGGGCCGCACAGGCCGAGGTCGAAGTACGCCGGGTCGGCGTTGACCGCCAGCCTGCCGTTGCGCGGCACGCCCAGGTTGATCAGGCCGTAGTCGGTGAACTGCGGGAAGGCCCCGCCCTGCCCGATCTTGCTGATGTGGCAGGACGCGCAGTTGCCCTTGTGCTCGTCGTTGAACAGCGCCAGCCCGCGCGCCTCCTGCGGCGTCAGGACGGCCTGCTTGCGCAGGTAGGCGTCGTACTTGCTGGTGTAGGGGTAGAAGTCGGCCGGGCTTTGCTGGAACACCTCCAGCGCCATCAGCACGCCGCGCATCGCCGCGTCCGGATGGTCGAAGATGGCCTCGCCGAAGGCGCTGCGGAACCGCGCCGCCAGCGGTCCGGCGCGCAGCCGCGCCACCACCGCCGCGTCGTCCTTGTTGCCCATCTCGCGCGGCGACAGCAGCGGCCCGCGCGCCTGCTCGTGCGCCGACTGCGCGCGGCCGTCCCAGTCGTAGCCGCCGGTCGGGCCGGCGTCGACGCTGTCGTCGCCGTCGTCGTCGTGGTAGTGCTCGGTGAACGGCGGCACCGTCTGCAGGTACTTCAGCGACGGCGCCGCGCGCGTGCCCTGCGTGGCGCCGTCGGCGCCGCCCAGCTGCGCCGCCAGCCGGTTGGGCGGACCGTAGGCGTGCTCCGGGCTGTGGCAACTGGCGCAGCTGCTGCGCCCGGACGCCGACAGGCTCGGCTCGCTGAACAGCGCGCGACCCAGCGCGGTCAGCTCTTCCACCGACGCCCGCCGTTGCTGGCCCGGCGCGTAGGCGGCGGTGGCGCCGGCCGAAGCGGCGGCCGGGGTAGCGGTCGGGGTGGCGGGAATGGCGGCGGCGGGCGGCTGCCGGTGGCAGGCGGCCAGCAATACGGCGGCCAGGGCGAGTGGGATCCTTTTCATGCCGCAAGCCTAGCAGCGCGACATGACCGCTACATGACAGATAGGAAAGGATACATGACGAAACATGAAAATTCATCATCCTGAAATATTTCAACCCTAGCATGGGTCGCTTCGATACCCACCCACAAGGCAAGAACATGAAACTGAACCCGATGCGCCCGCTGCCCCTGATGCTGATGTCGATCGGCCTGGGCGCCGGCCTGATCGCGTGCGGCAGCTCGTCCGACGGCGTGCCCGCGCTCAAGGGCCAGGTGGTCGGCAGCTACTATGAAAACGCGGTGGTGTGCCTGGAAAGCACGACCGTCAAGCTCAGCTGCGACAGCGGCGCCTCGCCGGTGCGCACCGGCGCCGACGGCAGCTTCGCGCTGACCGGCACCGACAAAGGCGCGCTGCTGGTCACGGTCGGCACCGACGCCATCCGCCACGACGCCGTCGGCGACGCCGGCGTCAAGGTCGCGCAGAAGCTGGTGTTCCGCGCGCCGGACGGCCACAGCGCCATCGTCGGCGCCCTGTCGACCGAGCTGGCCGCGCTGATGGACGCCAACGGCGGCGACTTCGCGGCCGCCAGCGCCAAGCTGGCCGCCAAGCTGGGCGTGTCGGAGGCCAACCTGCTGGCCGACCCCAACAAGGTGACCGGCGACGACCAAGCCAAACTGAAGGCCGAAAGCGCCGGCGTGACCGACGTGGTCGCCGCCGCCAGCGCGCAGGCCGCGCCGGCCGACATCGCCGCCGCGCTGAACAGCGGCCTGGCGCTCAACAACATCAAGACCATCGTCGTCATCTACGCCGAGAACCGCGGCTTCGACAACCTGTACGGCCTGTTCCCCGGCGCCAACGGCGTGCCCGGCGTGAACCCGAGCGCGACCAGCGCCTACGTGCCGCAGAAGGACTTCGACGGCAGCACGCTGCCCACGCTGCCGCCGACCTGGGGCGGCATGACGGCGGCCGGCCAGAGCGTGGTGATCTCGCAGGCGCAGACCGTGGGCATGGCCAACAAGCCGTTCCAGATCGACGACGCCGCCAGCCCGCTGTTCCTGGCGCCGACCACCATCACGCGCGACCTGGTGCACCGCTTCTACAACAACCAGATGCAGATCAACGGCGGCGCCAACGACAAGTTCGCCGCGTACTCCGACGCCGGCGGCCTGACCATGGGCTACTACGACGGCAGCAAGATGAAGATGTGGGACATCGCCAAGCAGTACGCGCTGGCCGACAACCTGTACATCGGCGCCTTCGGCGGCTCCTTCCTGACCCACCAGTACCTGATCTGCGCCTGCGCGCCGCAATACCCGAACGCCGACACCTCGGTGGCCAAGGGCTCGATCGCCAAGATCGACGTCGACGCCAAGGGCAACTTCGTGCGCCTGACGCCGTCGGCCACGGCGCCGTCCAGCGTGCTCAACGGCGCGCCGGCCTACGCCAACGACGGCGCCATCACGCCGGCCGACGCCAGCGGCATGTTCTACGCGGTCAACACCATGCAGCCGCCGTACCAGCCGAGCAGCAACAGCTACGCGGCCGACGACGGCACCCGCCTGTACGCCGACACCACCAAGGCCAACACGCTGCCGCCGCAGACGCAGAAGAACATCGGCGATCTGCTGACCGGCAAGAACATCGACTGGGCCTGGTACGCCGGCGCCTGGAAGGACACCACCGCGGCCGCCACCGCCGCCCCGCGCGGCGCCAACGGCAATCCGCCCAACTTCCAGTACCACCACCAGCCGTTCAACTACTTCGCCAACATGGATCCGGTGAAGAACGCGGCCTACCGCGCGGCGCACCTGAAGGACTACGACAGCCAGTTCGTGGCCGACGCCGCCAACGGCACCTTGCCGCCGGTGGCCTTCTACAAGCCGCAGGGTAATCTGAACCAGCATCCCGGCTACGCCAGCGTGGCCGATGGCGACGCCCACATCGCCGATGTCATCGCCAAGCTGAAGAAGAGCCCGCAGTGGAAGAACATGCTGGTGATCGTCACCTACGACGAGAACGGCGGCTTCTACGACCACGCCAATCCGCCGAAGGGCGACAAGTGGGGTCCGGGCACGCGCGTGCCGGCGATCATCGTCTCGCCGTACGTGAAGAAGGGCGTGGACCACACGCAGTACGACTCGGCCTCGATCCTGCGCGCCATCACCCGCCGCTTCAGCCTGCCGGTGTTGGACGGCCTGAGCACCCGCGACAAGGCGCTGGCCGCCAACGGCGCCAAGCCGATGGGCGACTTCAGCTCCTCGCTGGCCTTGACGCCGCAAGAATAAGCGCGCGCCGCCGCCACGCCGACGCCAGCCCTCGCGGCTGGCGTTTTTACGTCGGCGGCTAAGCTAAGCGGTTACGCCGGCGGCCGGCATCTGTGCGCGAGCTTCCATGTCGATTCGCCGGGAAATCTCAGCCAGATGTTGTGCCAGGCGTTGCGCGTGCCGCAGCCGCTGGCGCGGCGTCTGGCTCGGGGTGGCCCGGCGCGCCGGACTGCTCGGCGACCCAGTCGCGGATCAGCTGGCACAGCACGGCCTCGGTCTTCGGGCCGAACCAGCCTTCGCCGACTTGATCCACCAAGCTGATGAAGACGTCGTCCGGCAAATGCAGGGGTATAGGGTGGGGCATATTTTTTCTCCGGCTCTAAAAACTCTAAAAAAGAGCACGGAGGGCTCTAATTTCTCTATTTTTTCTGTGCCGCGCTCCTTTTTTAGAGCGATTTCTAGCGATTTAGTTCGATCTCTATAGATTTAGAGGGTTTAGAGCTTTTAGAGCCCCTCCAAAAATACACCCCCTATGTACTCCTCCGGCTTTCGCCTTGCGTGAGGATTGACGTATTTTGAGCCAGCTTAAAATGTTATGCTCAGCGGCAATTGATTAATTCCTAAGATTTTCCGCCGATGACCATGCGCCACCCACTTTGTGCCTTCGCGGCCGGCTTGCTTCTTGCCGGCGCAAACGCCCGCGCCGCCGATATCAACCTGGTGGGCGTGATCCGCGACCGCGCGCTGCTGACGGTGGACGGCGGCGAACCGACCAGCTACGCGATCGGCAGCACCATCGTGCCGGGCTCCCGCCTGCTGGCCGTGCACAACGACGGCGCCACCATCACCGAGCATGGCAAGCCGGTGACGATCGCCATGGGCCGCTATCCCGCGTCGAACGGCGCGAGCCGGCCGCTGGTCTTGCGCGCGGACGCCGCCGGCCAGTTCTACACCAACGGCAGCATCAACGGCATGAGCGCGCGGATGCTGATCGACACCGGCGCCAACATCATCGCGCTGCCGGCGGCGGACGCCAGCCGCTTCGGCATCGACTACCGCAAGGGCCAGCCCGGCACCGCATCGACGGCCAACGGCGTCGCCAACGTCTTCCGCGTGCACATCGAGCGGCTGCGCATCGGCGAGACGGAGCTGCGCGACCTCGAGGCCATGGTCCATGAAAGCGGCCTGCCCGTCATCCTGCTGGGCAGTAATTTCCTGGACCGCTACAGCATGCGGCGCGAGCTGCAGGAAATGACATTGACCCCGAGGTGAACACCGCGGCCGGCCGCTAAGGCGCCGCCGCGCGCGCCCGCCGGTACGCCAGCCGGTACAGCAGCGGCAGCACCAGCAAGGTCAGCGCGGTGGACGACAGGATGCCGCCGATGACCACCGTCGCCAGCGGGCGCTGGACCTCGGCGCCGGTGCCGGTGGCGAGCGCCATCGGGATGAAGCCCAGCGACGCCACCAGCGCCGTCATCAGCACGGGACGCAGGCGGCCCAGCGCGCCCTCGCGGATCGCCTGCTCCACCGTGCGCCCCTCCTCGCGCAGACTGCGGATGAAGGAGATCAGCACCAAGCCGTTGAGCACCGCCACGCCCGACAGCGCGATGAAGCCCACCGCCGCCGATATCGACAACGGAATGCCGCGCAGCGCCAGCGCCGCGATGCCGCCGGTCAGCGCGAACGGTATGCCGCTGAACACCAGCAAGCCGTCCTTCAGATTGCCGAACATCGCGAACAACAGCACCATCACCAGCAGCAGCGCCACCGGCACCACCACCTGCAGGCGCCGCGACGCCGACTGCAGCTGCTCGAACTGTCCGCCCCAGCTGGTCCAGTAGCCGGCGGGCACCCGCACCTCCCGCAGACGCTGTTCAGCCTCCGCGACGAACGAGCCGATATCGCGCCCGCGCACATTGGCGCTGACGACCACGCGCCGCTTGCCGTCCTCGCGGCTGATCTGGTTCGGGCCCGGCGCGATGTCGAAGGCCGCCACCTCGCCCAGCGGGATGAAGTTGGCCGCGCCGCCGCCCGCGCGCGGCAGCGGCACCGGCAGGCGCCGCAGCGCATCGAGGTCGGCGCGCAGCGCGTCCGGCAGGCGCACCACGATGTCGAAGCGGCGGTCGCCCTCGAACAGGGTGCCGGCCTGCTGGCCGCCGATGGCGGTGGCGATGGTGTCCTGCACGTCGGCCACATTGAGGCCGTAGCGCGCGGTGCTGGCGCGGTCGATCCGCACCGTCAGCACCGGCAGGCCGCCGGTCTGCTCGACCTTGACCTCGGTGGCGCCGTCGACCTTGCCCAGCGCGGCGGCGATGCGCGCGGCGGTCTCGCCCAGCACCGCCATGTCGTCGCCGAACAGCTTGACGGCGACGTCGCTGCGCACGCCCGATATCAGCTCGTTGAAGCGCAGCTGGATCGGCTGCGAGAACTCGTAGGCGTTGCCCGGCAACTGCTCCGCCGCCCGCCGGATCGCCGCCACCAGCTGCGCGTGCGATTTCTTCGGCGCCGGCCACTGCGATTCCGGCTTGAGCATGATGTAGCCGTCCGAGACGTTGGGCGGCATCGGGTCGGAGGCGATTTCCGCGGTGCCGGTGCGCGCGAACACGCGCTCGATCTCGGGGAACTGACGCTTGAGCGCCAGTTCGAGCTGCTGCTGCATCGCCACCGACTGCGTCAGGCTGGTGCCGGGGATGCGCAGCGCCTGGATGGCGATGTCGCCCTCGTTCAGGCTGGGCACGAACTCGCTGCCCAGCCGCGTGGCCAGCAGCGCCGACAGCGCCACCGCGATGCCGGCGAAGGCCAGCACCACCGGCGTGGCGGCCAGCGCGCGCTCGAGCAGCGCGGCGTACCACGCGCCGACGCGGCGCTGCTCCTTCTCCACCACGTGCTCGCCGATGAACAGCGCCACGGCGGCGGGGATGAAGGTGACCGACAGCAGCATGGCGCCGGCCAGCGCCAGCACCACCGTCAGCGCCATCGGATGGAACATGCGGCCCTCGACGCCGGTCAGCGCGAAGATCGGCAGGTAGACCACCATGATGATCAGCTGCCCGAACAGCAGCGGCCTGCGGGCCTCGCGCGCGGCGGCGAAGACTTCGTCGAAGCGCTCGGCGCGCGTGAGCACGCGGCCGTGGCGCGCCTGCGCGTGCGCCAGGCGCCGCACGCAGTTCTCGACGATGACCACGGCGCCGTCGACGATGATGCCGAAGTCCAGCGCGCCCAGGCTGAGCAGGTTGGCGCTGACCTGCCACGTCACCATGCCGGTGAAGGTGAACAGCATCGCCAGCGGGATCACCAGCGCGGTGATCAGCGCCGCGCGGATGTTCCCGAGGAACAGGAACAGCACCGCGACCACCAGCGCCGCGCCCTCGAGCAGGTTGCGCTTGACGGTGCCGATCGCCTTGTCCACCAGCGTGGTGCGGTCGTACACGGTGACCGCGTGCACGCCGGCCGGCAGGCTGCGGTTGATGTCGGCCATCCTGCGGTCGACCGCCTGCGACACGGCGCGGCTGTTCTGGCCGACCAGCATGAAGACGGTGCCCAGCACCACCTCGCGGCCGTTCTCGGTGGCGGCGCCGGTGCGCAGCTCGCGCCCGAGCGCCACCTGCGCGACGTCGCGCACGCGCAGCGGCACGCCGCCGGCGTTGGCCAGGATGATGTCGCCGATGTCGTCGAGCGAGCGCACCTGACCCGGCGCGCGCACCAGCAGCTGTTCGCCGCGCTTCTCGATGTAGCCGGCGCCGGCGTTGCCGTTGTTGCGCTCGAGCGCCGCCACCACGTCGCGCAGCGTCAGGCCGTGGGAGGCCAGCCGCTGCGGATCGGGCGCCACGTGGTACTCCTTGGCGTAGCCGCCGATGGTGTTGATCTCGGCCACGCCCGGCACGTTGCGCAGCTGCGGCTTGACGATCCAGTCCTCGATCTCGCGCAGGTCGGCCGGCGTGTAGGGCGTGCCGTCGGGCTTTTTGGCGCCCGGCTTGGCCTCCACCGTCCACAGGTAGATTTCGCCCAGGCCGGTCGACACCGGCCCCATGGCCGGCGCGACGCCGGCCGGCAGCTGGGCGCGCGCCTGCTGCAGGCGCTCGCCGACCAGCTGGCGCGCGAAGAACAGGTCGGTGCCGTCCCTGAACACCACGGTGACCTGCGACAGGCCGTAGCGCGACAGCGAGCGTGTCTGCTCGAGGCCGGGCAGGCCGGCCATCAGCGTCTCGATCGGGAAGGTGACGCGCTGCTCGGTCTCCAGCGGCGAGTAGCCGGGCGCCGGGGTGTTGACCTGCACCTGCACGTTGGTGATGTCGGGCACGGCGTCGATCGGCAGCCGTTGGTAGTTGTAGACGCCGAGGGCGGCCATGGCGGCCACCGCCAGCAGCACCAGCCAGCGCTGGGCGATGGCGAAGCGGATCAGGCGTTCAAACATGGTGTCTCCTTTTTCAGTGGGCATGCTCGGCGCCGTCCTTGCCCAGTTCCGCCTTGAGCACGAAGCTGCCGGCCGCCGCGTAGCGCGCGCCGGCCGGCAGACCCTGGACGATCTCGGTCAGCTTGCCGTCGCTGCGGCCGGGCGTGACCGGCTGCGCGCGGAAGCCGCCCGCCTGCTTGACAAACACCACCGGCTTGCCGTCCACCGTCTGGATGGCGTCGGCCGCCACGGCGACGGCGACCGCACCGTCGCCGGCGGTGGCGCTGGCGGCGTTGGCGGCGGCGCGGCCGGACGGCACGTCGACGCTGACGAACAGGCCGGGGCGCCAGGCGCGGTCGGGATTGGCCAGCGCCACGCGGGCCTTGGCGGTGCGGGTCTGCTCGCCCAGCAGCGCGCCGACGTAGGTGATCCTGCCGCTGGCCTGGGCGTCGAAGGCGGAGGCCTTGACCAGCACCGTCTGGCCCACGCGCACCAGCGCCAGGTCGCGCGGCGGCACGGCGATCTCCGCCCACACGGTCGACAGGTCGGAGATGGTGAAGACGGCGGCGTCCTCCTTGACCGCCTCGCCCAGCGCCAGGTGCTTCTCCATCACCACGCCGTCGAACGGCGCCCGCAGTTCCAGGCGGTTCAGCTGCGCGCCGCCGGCCGTAGCGCCCACGCCCGCGCCGGCGCCGATGGCGTCGAGCTTCTGGCGCGCGTTGCGCAGCGCGATCTCGGCTTCGCTCTGCGCTTGTCTGGCTTGCAGGTAGTCCTGTTCGGCGGAGATCCTGTCCTGCCACAGCCGGCGTTCGCGCTCGAAGGTGGTGGTGGCCAGCGCCAGCCTGCGCTCGGCCGACAGCAGCTCGCTGCGCTGCTCGGACAGGGCGCTGCTGGCGATCACCGCCAGCACCTGCCCGCGCCTGACGTTCTGGCCCAGCTCCGCGCGCACGCTGGTGACCACGCCGGCCAGCTTGGGCACGACGTGCGCGGTGCGGTCCTCGTTGAAGCGGATCTCGCCCGGCAGCGTGACGGCGACGTCGATCCGCGCCGGCGCCGCCACGGCCAGCACGATGCCGGCGGCCTTGGCCTGCGTGTCGTCGAGCGCGATCTTGTCCGGCTGCGCGTCGGCGTGCCCGTCCTGCTCCGCGTGCTCCGCCTGACCTGCCTGGCCCGATTGGGCCTCGCGGGCCGCCGGTGCGGCCTGCGCGTCCGGGCCGGCGCCGCGCCGGGGCATCAGCATCAGCGCCGCCAGCAGCAGGCCGATGAGCGCCATGACGGCGATGGTGATTTTCTGCGTTTTATTCATGGTCTTCTCCGAGGATGCGGTCGATGGCGGCCAGCGCGCGGTGCGCGTCCGCCAGGGCGTTCAGATATTGGGTTTGCGCCTGCAGCAAGGTGCGCTGGGCGTCGAGCACGTCGAGGAAGCCGAACTTGCCGTGTTCGAAGCCGGTGCCGGCGGCGTCGTAGGCGCTTTGCGCGCCGGGCAGGATGTCGTCGCGCAGGACCTGCGCCTGCCGGCGGGCGAGCTCGAAGTCGCCGCGCGCCTGCGCCAGCGCGCCCTCGAGGCGCAGCGCGGTGGCGGTCAGCTCGTCGCGCGCCTGGTCGACGCGGCGCGCCGATTCCAGCACGCCGCCCTGGTTGCGGTCGAACAGCGGCAGCGGCACCGAGATGCCGACCATCGCCTGCGAGCGCCCCGCCTCCTCCGAGCGCTTGCTGCCGACGCTGAGCGTCAGGTCCGGCGCGCGCTTGCTGAGCTCCACTTGCGCCAAGGCCTGGCGCCGCGCCAGCTCGGCGCGGGCCAGCGCCAGCGCCGGCGCCCGTTGCAGCCGCGCGCGCAGGGCCTCGTCGGACGGCGGCGCCGGCAGCGCGTCGATGGCGCCGTCGACCCGCTCGAAGCGCGGCGCCGGATTGCCCCACAGCGCCGCCAGCCGCTGGCGCGCGGCGGCCAGCGCGGCGTCGGCGCGGACCAGCTCCAGCCGCACCGAGGCCGCGGCCACGTTGGCGCGGGTCTCCTCCACCGGCGACACCTTGCCGGCCACCACGCGGCGCGCGGTGGCGCCGGCCGCCCGGCCGGCCAGCTCGGCGGCCTGGCGCGCCAGCCGCACCTGCTCCTGCGCGGCCAGCACGGCGAACCAGGCGTCGATCACGCCGGCGCGCAGCTCGGCCCGGCGCAGCGCCAGCGAGGCCGCGGCGCTGTCGCGGCCACGCCCGGCCGCCAGCACGCGGGCCGCGCGCTGGCCGCCCAGCTCGAGCGGCTGGCTCAGCTGGAAGGTGGTCTCGCGCGCGGCGTCGCCGCGGCGGGCGCCGACCCGTTCGGCCGACAGCGTGGGATTGGGCGGCAGGCCGGCCTGCAGCACGGCGCCGTCCTGCGCGCCCAGCTCGTGGCGGGCGGACGCCAGCTCGGGGTTGGCGCCGGCGGCCAGCGCCAGCGCGGCCGGCAGCGTGAGCGGCGCGGACGGCTCGGTTTCGGCCCGCGCATGGGCGGACCATGCCGCTACGACGAGCGGCAACACATACTTGAACATCGAATTCTCCAGAAAGGAACAGGAATTCGACGAGACTCAGGCGTCTAAGAAGAAGGGGGCGAGGGCCTCGTCGCGCTAGGCGACGAGCAGCCAGTCGGGCCGCGCGGGCCCGTCGGCGATGTGGGACAGGTAGCGCGACGGCGACGGCGGCGCGTGGGCGCAGGGCGCGGCGGCCACCACGAGCGCGGCGCCGGCCGGCGCCGAGGCCTGCAGCGCGTGGTGGCAGACCTCGCAGTCGCTGTGGACCTTGGCCGGCTTGCCCTGGTCGGCGTCGTCGCCGGCCTGCGCCTGGTGCTGGTGGCCGTGGTGGCCGAAGTGCGCCACCTTGGCCGGCTCGTGCTGGCAATACACGGCCGCCATCGACCAGGCGTACTGGATCGGCAGGATGGTGAGCAGCACGATGAGCAGGATTTTCTTCACGCGGCCATTGTAGCAGCCCGCGCGGTTTTTTTCCGCCGGCGGGGCTTGTGTAATCGGCATGTCATACGACGTCATTACTCTATGGCCTCCTTCATCTCATTCCAGGAATCGCCCATGCACCGCCTCCCCGCCCGCCCGCTGCTGCTGGCCGCCAGCATCGCCCTCGCCCTCGCCGCCTGCGGCGCCGGCTCCGAAGACCAGGTGCTGGCGATCCCGCCGGCGCCGGCCGACCAGGGCGCGGCCGAGGTGGTGGCGGTGCCGGCCGTCGCCGCCTTCGTCGACACCGCCGCCAGCAACCAGCGCGGCGACGCCCGCTACGCCACCCTGGCCACCAACGCCGGCGTGCGCGTGCTGGGCGGCTTCCTGCAGGTGTGGAAGCCGCTCACCGAGATCGTCGACGCCGGCGTCGGCGCCGACGCGGCGGCCGGCTTCCCGGCGGTGGTGCCCTCGGCCTGGTCCGGCGTGCCGAACGACGGCAGCGACGGCGGCACCGTGCTCAACGCCGCCGTGCACGCGGCCAACATCGACTACGTGGTGCGCGCCACCGCCGCCCGCACGCCGGCGCAGGCGCTGCAGGCCTACCTGGACGACCGCCGCGCCAAGGGCTACAGCGTGACCGACGGCCTGGGCCCGCTGACGGCGGCCTGGCGCGCGGCCGCCCAGCAGAGCACCACCATCACCGCCGTCGCCGACGACGCCACGACCAGGTTGTACAACGACGGCGGCAACAACACCGGCGTCGGCGGCGCGGCCAACCCCGGCTTCGGCGCGGTGGTGGACCTGGTCAACCTGGTCGGCACCAACGGCTCGACCGAGCCGGCCAAGCGCTTCTACAAGTACGCCCGCCCCTACCGCTGGAGCGGCGCGGTGCAGGTGCTGCCGGCGCTGGTGCCGGCCAAGAGTTCCACGCCGGCCACCGACGGCGGCTTCACCAGCGGCCACGCGGCCGAGGCGATGCGCGACGCGCTGGCGATGGCGTACGCGCTGCCGGAGCGCTACCAGGAACTGGTCAGCCGCGGGCTGGAGCTGGGCGAGGCGCGCATCTGGGCCGGCATGCACTCGCCGCTGGACGTGCTGAGCGGGCGCATCCACGCCACCGCCGTGGTGGCGGCCAACCTGGCCGACCCGGCCAACGCGGCGAAAAAGAGCGCGGCGGTGGCCCAGGCGCACGCCACGCTGATGGCCGCCACCTCGACCACGGCCGACGGCTTCCTGGCCTACGCGCAGTCGGGCGCGGGCGGCGACCGCTTCGCCGACCACGACCTCAACCGGGCCAACTACCTGCGCCGCAGCACCTACGGCCTGCCGGCCGTCGGCGCCCCCGGCGCGCCGGCCGTGGTGCCCAAGGGCGCCGAGGTGTTGCTGGAGACGCGCCTGCCCTACCTGAGCGAGGCCCAGCGGCGCGTGGTGCTCAAGACCACGGCGCTGCCGTCCGGCGCGCCGGTGATGGACGACCCCGAGGGCTGGGGCAGGCTGAACCTGTTCGCCGCGGCCGACGGCTACGGCGCCTTCAGCGGCAACGTGGTGGTGGTGATGGACGCGGCCAGGGGCGGCTTCCACGCGGCCGACCGCTGGCGCAACGACATCGCCGGCACGGGCAAGCTGGTCAAGCAGGGCAGCGGCACGCTCAGGCTGGCCGGCAACAACAGCTGGAGCGGCGGCACCGAGCTGACCGCCGGCACGCTGGCGGGCGACAGCGCCGCCGCCTTCGGCAGCGGCGACGTCTATGTCGGCGGCGGCACCCTGATCGCCAACGCCCCGGCCGCGCTCCAATTGGCCGGCCGCTACACCCAGCTGGCCGGCGCCACCACGCTGGAGCTGGACCTGGGCGGCGGCGCGCGCGGCAGCCTGGCGGTGGCCGGCGACGCCGTGATCGCCGGCGGCACGCTGCACATCAAGTTCGCCGGCGGCTACCAGCCCAAGGCGGGCGAGGTGCTGACGGTGCTGACGGCCGGCCGCCTGAGCGGGCGCTTCGCCGCCATCGAGGTCGACGGCCGCAGCGCCACGCCGAGCTACAGCGGCGGCGCGCTGACGCTGACCATCGGCGGCTAGGTGGGGCGGCGGCGGCCGGCCATGGCCGGCCCCACAAGGCCGCCGCTTGAAACTACAATAGGGCTTCCCGGTTATCGAGAGGCAGCGCATGAATCCAGACGAGCAGCCCGCCGCATCGCAAGGCGACTTCTTCAACACGCTCAACGACAAGGTCGACGCCCACGGCGCGCTGGTCGACCGCTTCCATGCCGACCTGCAGAACTTTTCCAAGCAAATCGCCGGCTGCGACAAGCTGGTCCGCATGGCCCACATCAGCCTGAACCAGATCGACGCCCGCATCGCCGAGGCGGTGCGCATCGAGGCGCAGGCCGCCGTGCGGCTGGAGGCGACCGGGCGCGAGGCGGCGCGCGCGGCCACCGAGGCGGCCGACGCCGCCGTGGCCGGGCTGGTCGGCCAGCTGCGCGCCGCCACCGGCGAGGCGGCCCAGGTGTGCCAGGCGCTGCACCGCGCGCGCGGCCGGACCGGTCTGTGGCTGGGTGCCTACGCGGCCGGCACGCTGGCGCTGTGCCTGCTGTCGGCGTGGCTCGCCTACCAGCTGCATCCGGACACGCCGGTGCCGCCCGAGGTGGCCGCGTACGCCGAGCAGGGCCGCAGGCACGCGGCGCTGCTGGAGAAGGCCAGCGACAAGGAGCTCAAGCTGATCAGGGAAATCCAGGCGCGCCGGGCGCGGCCGAAGTAAGCGCGCGGTCGGCGCGCCGGCCGTTGCCGCGGCGCCGCCCGGCCGCGCCTCAGTTGGGCGTCAGGCCGTATTTGCGCAGCAGGCGCGCCTGCGTGCCGTCGGCGCGCATGGCGTCGAGCGCGGCGCGCCAGGCGCGGCCCTCGTCCTCGCCGATGTCGCGCGAGCCGGCCAGCCAGATGTCGCCGCTGCGGAACACCGGGCCGAAGTCGAAGTCGGCCTCGTGGAAGCCGTCCAGCCGGGCCGCGTGGCGGTGGATGTCCTCGCCGCCGTAGGTGGCGTCCACCACGCCCTTGCCGACCATGCGCATGCACTCGCGCACCGACGCGCACTCGGCCACCGCGCCGAAGTGCAGCGACTCCAGCAGGCGCTTGTGCGGCGAGCCGCGCAGCACCGCCACCGGCCGCCGCGCCAGCGCCGCCGGGTCGCGCAGGTCGACGCCGCCGCCGCGGCGGCCGACAAACACGAAGTCCTGCCGGCGCAGCCGCACCAGCCAGCGGTACTGCGCCTCGCGCTCGGGGGTGCGGGTCAGCGGCACCACCAGCGTGCGCGGCTGCACGCCGGTCAGCGCCAGCGCCCGCTGCCACGGATAGAACGCCAGCGTGACCGGCGCGCCCACGCGGCGCGCCATCTCCTGCGCCAGCTCGACCAGCGCGCCGGGGCTGTCGCCGCCCGGCGCCACCGCGTACGGCGGCAGGTCGGCCGCCAGCAGGCGCAGCGGCGCCGGCGGCGCGGCGCCTGCCGGCGCCCAGGCCAGCGCCAGCGCCAGCGTCCATGCCAGCGACCGCGCCAGCGACCGTCGCAGCGTCGAGGCCCGCACCGTCCGGCCGCTCACGGCGCGTCCCCGCCGCTGGGCAGGCTCAGCGACACCCGCGTGCCGCGCCGCGGCGCGCTGTCGAGCGCGACCTGGCCGCGCATCAGGCCCACCACCATGCTGTGCACGCTGGCCAGCCCGAGCCCGGCCCCGGTCAGCCCCAGCTGGGTGGTGTAGAACGGCTCGAACACCCGCGACACATGCTCGGGCGCGATGCCGACGCCGTCGTCGCGCCAGTCGATGTGGATGGCGTCGTCGCCGGCGCGCGCCTCGACCACGATGGCGCCGCCGGCGCGCCCGGCGAAGGCGTGCAGCAGGCAGTTGTCCATCAGGTGCTGGAACACCTGCTGGCAGGCGTCCGGATAGCCGTGCAGCCACAGCCGCTCCGGCAGCGCCAGGGTCAGCGTGACGGCGCGCGCGCGCAAGCCCTGCTCCCACACGTCGGCGCAGTGGCGCAGCCGCTCGGCCAGGTCGAAGCGGCTGGCCGGCTCGTGGGTCGGCTGGCCGGCCAGGCCCTTGAAGCGCTCGACCAGGCCGCCGATCTGGCCCAGCGCGCGGTCGACCAGCGCGCCGCCCTCGGTGACGCTGGCCAGCAGCCCGGCCACCTCGCTGCGGCGCAGGCGGCCGGCGTCCAGGCCGCGCCGCAGCGCCTCGGCCTGGGCCGTGACGGCGCTGGCCGCCACCCGGGCGTTGCCCAGCGGCGTGTTGAGCTCGTGCGCCATGCCGACCACCATGCGCGACAGGCCCAGCTGCTTCTCCTGCTGCATCAGCGCCCGCATCGCGTGGCCCAGCGCGTCGGTGCGTTCGCGCACCTGCTGCTCGAGGCGGTCGTGCGCGGCCTGCAGCGCCTGCTCGGCGGCCTGGCGCACCGCCACCTCGCGCCGCAGCGTGGCCAGCGCCTCGCCCAGTTCCTGATTGCGCTGCATCAGCGAGTTCTCCAGCACCGTGCCGTGCTGCGCCAGCAGGGCGTTCTGGTGCAGCAGCTGCGGGCGCTCCATGACCGCGCTCAGCGTCTCGCCCAGCGCCGCGCACAGCGCGCGCTTCTGGCCGCGCTCGGCCGCCACCTGGCCGATGGCGGCCTGCAGCGCCGCCTCCATGTGGCCCCAGCGCCGGCCGTAGCGGCGCAGCGCGTGCAGCGTGATCTCGCGCAGGCGCGGGCCGTGCGGGGTGTCGGCGTCCAGCCCGGCCTCGTAGGCGCGCAGCGCGGCCCAGGCGCGCGCCGGGTCGCCGTCGGCGCAGTCGGCCAGCAGCGCCGACAGCGTCGCCCACGGCGTCCAGTAGCCGTCGCGGCCGAACTTGGCGTGCAGCTGGCCGAGGTGGTCGCGGCAGGCGCCGGCCTGCCCGCAGCTGGCGCTGACCACGGCCAGGTTCAGCAGCGCCAGGCATTCCTGCGCCGCCAGCCCGTACTCGCGGGTGCGGCGCAGCACCAGCTGGCGCCGCGCCAGGCAGTCGCGCCACAGCGGCGCGGCGGCGGCCTCGTCGGCCTCCTCCAGCGCCAGGTAGTAGGCGCCCGAGGCGGCGCTGTCGAGCAGCATGACGTCGATGGCCGGGCTCAGCTCGTCCGGCTGGGCCAGCGCGGCGGCGCAGAACTGCAGCAGCTCCGGGTACATCTCGGCGCCGAGCAGGACGCGGCAGCGGGCGGCGCGCATCTGGGCCGCCAGCCGCGGCAGCGCGCAGCGCGCGTACAGTTCGGCGGCCCGGGCCAGGCTGTCGAGCGCGGCGTGGTGCAGGCGCAGCCGCGTCTGCACCGCGTGCAGCGCCCGCAGCGCGGCGGCCTGGGCCAGCGGATGCTGCTCGGTCTGGGCCCGCAGCTGCAGCGCGCGGGCCGGCAGCAGCAGGGCGTCGGCCGCGCAGGCCGGATCGGCCGCGCGCGCCAGCAGCGCGAACCCCTCCAGCTCCAGCGCCTGCGAGCCGTTGAGCCGGCGCGCCGCCAGCTGGCGCAGCGTGGCCGCGTGCTGCGGCATCTCGTGCGCCATCAGGCAGGCGCGCAGCAGCTGCAGCAGCGGCTCGGCCGCGGCCACCTCGCCGTCGCCCGCGGCGACCGGTCGTGTTTCAGATGCGGACATGGCACTGCCCCCGTAGCCAACTCGTGTCGGTCCAGTATTACACGAAGTCGCTTGCAGCTGAACAGGCGATCGTCGCGCTGTTGCAAATCCGTTGCGCCCCGGGCGGCCACGTTCCCGCGCGGTCTGGCCTATCATGAGGGATTTGAACGGGCGGCGGCGATGAAACTCACCCTGGTGGTGCTCGATGGCGTGCAGGCGCTGGACGTGGCCGGTCCGCTGGACGTGTTCGCCGAGGCGAACCGCTTCCTGCCCGAGGCGCGGCGCTACGCCGTCACGCTGGTGGGCGGCCGCCCGGACGGCGTGGCATGCTCGAGCGGCATCGAGTTCAAGGTCCATCGCGGCTACCTGGACCACGACGCCGACAGCGACACGCTGCTGGTGGCCGGCGGCCCGCGCTTCCCGGACTACCGGCCGGAGCCGGCCCTGGTCGACTGGCTGCGGCGGCGCGCGCGCGGCGCCCGCCGCTACGGCGCGGTGTGCAACGGCGTGTTCCTGCTGGGGCACGCCGGCCTGCTGGGCGGGCGCGAGGTCACCACCCACTGGGACCACGCGCGGCGGCTGGCCGACCAGTTCCCCGGCGCCAACGTGCGGCCCGACAAGATCTTCGTGCGCGACGGCAACCTGTTCACCTGCGGCGGCGTGGCGGCCGGCATCGACCTGTGCCTGGCGCTGGTGGCCGAGGACTGGGGCCACGCGCTGGCCATGAAGGTGGCCAAGCGCCTGATCGTCTACATCCGCCGCGACGGCGGGCAGTCGCAGTACAGCCCCTACCTGGCGGCCGGCCCGGACGCGGACTCGCTGGTGGCCCGGGTGCTCCGGCACGTGACCGAGCACATCGGCGACGCCCTGACCATCGAGGAGATCGCCGACGCGGTGGGCGTGAGCCGGCGCACCTTCTCGCGCGTCTTCGCCAAGCACGCGCAGGTGACGCCGTCGGTGTTCGTCGACCAGCTGCGCGTCGACGTCGCCCGCAAGCTGCTGGAGGAGACCGACGTGCCGCTCAAGACGGTGGCCTTCCGCTGCGGCTTCGGCAGCGCCGCCCGGATGCGCATGATCTTCGCGCGCCAGCTGGGCACCACGCCCAGGCTGTACCGCGAACGCTGCCGCGCCGGCGACCAGGGCCGGACCGCTTAGCGGATTTGGGGACATCCGGCGTCGCTTTTGGGCCAGGGCGCGCGCGGGCGGGCGGCGCCGGGGCAGAATGGCCGCACGCAAACCACCCCTGGAGTCATGATGGAAACCGCCCGATCCTCCCCCGCCGCCGCGCGCGCCGCGCCGTCCGTGCGCCACCTGCCCGTCAGCCTGTTCGGCGCCGTGATGAGCGTGGCCGGGCTGGCGCTGGCCTGGCGCCTGGCCGGCAAGACCTACGGCACCGGCGACGCGGTGCCGAACGCGCTCGGCGTCGCCGCGCTGGCGCTGTTCGCGGTGCTGGCGCCGTGCTACCTGGCCAAGCTGCTGCGCCATCCCGAACTGGTCAAACAGGAATTCGCGCACCCGGTGAGCGGCAGCTTCTTCGGCACGGTCGGCATCAGCGTGCTGCTGCTGTCGAGCGTGATCGGCGGCTACAGCGCGCCGGCCCAGCTGGTGGTGTGGAGCGTCGGCGCGGCGGCCACGCTGGCGCTGAGCGCGGTCATGGTCTCGCGCCTGCTCAACGGCGACGCCGCGCCGGCCAGCGTGGTGCCGGCCTGGCTGATCGCCGGCGTCGGCAGCCTCGACATCGTGGTGACCGGCGGCGCGCTGCCGGCCGGCTGGACGCACGAGGTCAACCTGCTGGCGGCCGCCGTCGGCGGCGTCAGCGCGCTGGTGTTCTTCGTGCTGATCTTCTCGCGGCTGGTGCACCAGGCGCCGCTGGCCGCGCCCATGCGGCCGTCCAAGATGATCCTGGTGGCGCCGTTCGCGGTCGGCTTCATCGCCTACGTCAACCTGGTGCGCCGGGTGGACATGTTCGCGGCGCTGCTGTTCTACTTCGCGCTGTTCCTGTTCGTGATCGTCGCCTGCCGGCTGGCCGCGCGGCCGGCGCCGTTCTCGCCGGCGTGGTGGGCGATCGGCTTCCCGCTGGCGGCGCTGTCGAACGCCGCGCTGATGTACGCCGGCGCGGTCGGCGGCGCCGGCCTGCAGTGGATCGCCGCGCTGCTGCTGTCGCTGCTGACGGCCGCCGTGCTGGTGCTGGCCGTCCGCACGCTGTGGGACCTGGCCGCCGGCCGCCTGCTGACCGCCTAGGAGCCGCCATGGACCTGCCACTGAACCTCGGCCAGAACCTGGACGACTACGACGATTTCTACGAGATGCTCAGCGATTCGCACCGGGACCTGGACGCGCGCCAAAGCCGGATGCTGAGCGAGCAGTTGATCCTGCTGCTGTCCAATCACATCGGCGACCTGGCGGTGCTGCGGCAGGCGTTCGCGCTGGCGCGCGTCCATGTCGAGCGGACGCTGCCGCGTTGAAGCGCCGCGCTCAGTCGCGCTTTTTGTAGTGGACGTAGAGCGCGTAAGGCGCGCCGACCAGGATCGCCAGCCATGGGAAGCGGACGATGACGTGGGCGCAGGCCACCACGAACAGGCAGCCCGCCGCCAGCGCGACGGCGAAGGCCAGCCGGTCGCGCCATGTGCCGATGCCGCCGCTGCCGGCGGCCGGCGCGGCGGACTCCGCGCCCCCGGCGTCGCCGGCCGGCGGCCGCTCCGGCGGCGGCACCTGGACCGGCCGGTGCAGGCGCGTCGGCGGCGCGCCGCGTGCGAGGATGGCGCTGGAACGGCACTCGTTGGCGCAGCGCAGCTCCGCCTCGATGATCCAGCTGTCGAGGCGCCGGCCCCAGTTCTCCAGCGCCACGGCGCCGGCCTCGTCCATGTGCTGGTAGGCGCTGTTTTCGTTCTTCGGGTTCATCTCGTTGGCCAACCTCGCCTGTTCCGCATACAGCGTCGCCAGCAGATGGTGCGCGGGCGCGGCCGCCGCGGACCTGGCGAACAGCGGCAGCTTCTCCCACGATGCCGGCTCCCCGCCGGGCAGGAACAGCGGCCCCGCCGGCACCAGGCTGGACGGCACGCGGATGTCGAGGTCGGCCGAGATGGCGGCCGCCAGCTGCTTCCAGTCGGTGTCCGGCACCTCGAGCGCGCCCGGCCGCTCGGCGACCCGCCAATAGTTATCGAGCTCGCCGCCCCAGTGGGCCGCGTTCGGAAAGGCCGGGTGGCGGCCGTCGTCGGGCAGCAGCGGATGCGCGTGCCACGCGGCCCGCTCCCGCCCCACGATCCAGATCTCGTGGCGGTCGGCGAAATGCACCGCCACCGCGTACCCGCCGCCGAGGATGGTGCGCTCGGTGTCGAGGCTGAATTCGGCCGGCAGGTGCAGCGACAGCCGCAGCGCGCCGCACCGCCGCAGGATGCCCAGCCACCAGGTGAAGTCGTCGGCCAGCAGGGCGTTGCCGTCCGGCGTACGGAACTGCAGGCGGGCGCCGAAGAAGATGCCGTGGCGGTACCAGTCCTCCAGCTCCGCGTGGCCGCGCAGGAACTGCGTGCCGTAGCTGACCAGCGCCACCTGGCGCGCTATCGATGTGTGACGCAAGCGTCCTCCCCTGGTTGTGCGCTAGCGAAAGCGCGTGAGCATGGCGGCCAGGCTGCCGTCCCTGGCCGCCCGGCCGATCGCCTGGTCGATCTCCCGCAGCGCCACATGGCCCTTGCGCGACACCGCGCAGCGCGTGGCGAAGGACATCACCGGCAGCGGCGGATGGATGAGCAGCGGCGGCTGGCGCAGGCGCTGGTAGTAGTCCAGCACCACCCGCGTGATCAGGATGTGGTGCACGCGGCCGCGCCCGAGCTTGGCCATATTGCTTTCCATGTTGGGCGCGTTGTCGCGCACGAAGTCCTTGCCCAGCAGCGCCTCCATCTCGGGATGGAAATAGCCCAGGATGGTGCCGACCGGCCGGCCGCGCAGCTCGCCGAGCGCGCGCACCGGCGGCACGCTGGCGTCGGTCACCAGCACCTCCTCGGTGGTGAAGACGACGCGGCTCCACAGATAATCGCCGCCGAGCCACTCCGGCATGTAGGCGCACAGGAGGTCGGCTTCGCCGTTCTGCAGCGCGCGTTCCAGGCGCTTACGGGGCAGCATCACGAAGCGCGCCCGGCGCCCCATGTGGCGCGCGAGGATCTCGCCGATGTCCTTGTGCACGCCGTCGACCAGCCGGCCGTCCTCGACCCGCGCCATCGGCATGTTGGCGGTGCTGTCGACCATGACCACCAGCTCGGCCGAGCGCGCGACGCCCAGCAGGCAGGCCATCAGCAAAAGGATACAGCGCATCGTCACACCACCCGAGAACGTTCAACCGGCGTTCATTGTACAGGTCATGGCCCGCCCGGCTTCTGCCGGATCTCCTTGTCCAGCCGGCGCACGATGTCGTCGCTGACATCCCTGCTGCACATGATGTGGCGCCGCTCGCCGGTGGGCACGTCGCTCAGGCGCAGCACGCGCAGGCCCTTGTCGCGCAGCTCGGCCCGCCGCAGCAGATAGTCGGCCTCCTCCGAGGCCAGCAACACCACGTCCGCCCGGTGCGCGCCGATCATCGCCACCATCGCCATGCTCTCGGCGGTGGTGGCGGTCCGGACCGGCCGGGTCTCGGCCAGCGCGGCGTCGACATAGCCGCCATAGGAATACTGCTCCTTCACCAGCACCACCAGGCCCGGCATGGCGACCAGCTGGCGCAGCGTGGCCGCGCCGCGCAGGGCGAACTCGTCGCGCACCACCGCCACCAGCGGCAGGTCGCGGTAGATCGGCAGCGTGAACTTGGCGTAGCGCTCGCGCTCGGCGTTCCTGAACCAGCCGACCGCGCAGCGCTGGCCGCCCTTCCGCAGCAGCGCCAGCTGGCGGTTGCTGGGCATGCGCATCCAGCGCGCCGGCACGCCGGCGCCGGCGAACGCCGCGGCCGCCGGGTCCGCCGTCAGGCCGTGCACGCCGCCGTCCGGCGCGCTCATCAGGTACGGCGGGCGTTCGTTGTAGTACAGGACCACGGGGCCCTGGGCCCGGCACGCCGGCGCCAGCAACAGCCACAGGAACAGGAACAGGACGCGCAACATGGCGCCGCTATTTTTTGCTCTTCTTCGCGCCGATCGCCTTGTTCAGCCTGCCGATGACGTCATCGGAAACGTCCTTGCTGCACATGATGTAGCGCTCGTCGCCGGCGGGCACGTCCGGCATCCTGATCTGCTTGAAGTTGCCCGCCCCGATGCCGGACTGCTCCACCAGGTAGCTGGCCTCCTCCTCGGAGGCGAACATGAAGTCGACGGAATGGGCGTTCACCAGCTGCAGCATCTGGGTCGAGGTGCCGTTCGACTTGGTTTGCGCGGCCTTCACCTTGTCCAGCGCGGCGTCGATGTACGGGCCGTAGCTGAAATTCTCCTTGACCAGCACGCGCACGCCCTGGGCCGCCAGGATCTCGCCGAGCTTGGCGTGCTCGGCCGCGACGAACCTGGGATGGGCGATGATCACCGTCGGCTTGTCGCGATAAATCGGCTTGGTGAATTTGGCGAACTGCTCGCGCTCGGCCGTCTTGTACCAGCCGATCGCGCAATTGGGGCCGCCCTCCTTGATCACCACCAGTTGCCGGTTGGGCGGCACCTTGCTCCACGCGACCTCGATGCCGGCGGCGTGGAAGGCCTCGGCCGCGGGCGTGCCGGTCAGGCCGCTCGCCGAGCCGTCGGCGCCGGCCACCAGGTAGGGCGGGCGCTCGTTGAAGCTCAGCGTGATCTTGTCGTCGGCCATGGCCAGCGCCGGCGCCAGCATGGCCAGGCAGGCGGACAGGCGGCGGAAGGCAGGGTGTCTCATGATGGGGTCCGATCAGAATTTGTGGAAGATGCCGGCGCCGTGGAAATCGCGCGGCTGGCTGGTGCAGCCCGCCACCGTCAGGTCGGTCTGGAAGCCCGCCGTGCTGGGCACGCCGCGCCACGGCTCGAACGCGCTGGACGAGTCCCGCAACGCGGTCAGGCCGCGGCCGAGGCGCACGGTGCCGAGGGCGCCCTGCAGGCCGACCCGGCGCTGGCCCTGGAACAGCGGCCGCGTCTTGCCCTCGATCGTGCCGATGTCCGAGTCGTAGCGTATCTCCAGCTGGAACAAGGCCCTCACCTGTGAGTGATGGTTGCGAGTGGTTCAGCATAAAGCGGTGGGAAAAGATTCTGGGAATATTTCGTTCTGCTGAGCACTATTCTTCGGCGATAGGCGGCCTTTTGTGTCGTTGAAGACACGAACCGGATACAAGATTTATCAATCCGCAACGAGGTATCGGATGGCGAGCGCCCCCCAATAGCTACCGGGAGAACTCAATTCGCTCGCGCGGCGGGAGCAAATGGGCTGATGCCCATAGACGGGAGAAAGTGGGTTGACTGATGTCAAGTTCCCTCAGAATGGAAGACGTTCTTGCAGGCCCATTCTTGAGAAAATATCGCAATTTTTCAATGTTTTGGATTTTAGCCACGATATTTTCAAAATTCGGTGAATAGAAAAATCCCAGCTGTTTTCCATAGGAGAGAGTCAATTTCTGAATACTAAAATGAATAGTATTCCGAATAGAATTATCGTATCACATAAGACAGCGTGCGCCCATGCTGGGCGCACCAACAAAAAACCCCATAACTACGGGAGTTATGGGGTTTGGTGTAGGGCGTTGCAGCAGGTACGCTTTAGAACGGGATGTCGTCATCCATGTCCGAGAAGTTCGGCGCCGGGCGCGGGGCCGGGCGTGGAGCCGGTGCCGGCGCCGCCATCTGCGGGCGCGGAGCCGGGGCCTGGCGCTGCGGCGGGGCTTCGTAGCCGCCGCCGTCGTCCATGCCGGCGTCGCCGCCCATGCCTTGACGGCCGCCCAGCATTTGCATCTGCTCGGCGATGATGTCGGTCGCGTATTTCTCGACGCCATCCTTGTCGGTGTACTTGCGGGTCTGCAGGCGGCCTTCGACGTAGACCGACGAGCCTTTTTTCAGGTACTGGCCGACGATTTCAGCCAGGCGGCCGAAGAACGAGATGCGGTGCCATTCGGTGAGCTCTTTCTGCTCGCCGGTGTTGCGGTCCTTGGATTTGTACGATGTCGCCACAGCAATGTTGGCGATCGCGTCACCGCTGGGCATGTAGCGAATTTCCGGGTCGCGACCCAGATTGCCGACGATGATGACTTTGTTGACTGATGCCATGTATAAAACTCCTGAGTAACGGCGGCCGCCTCAAGCGGGCTGTTTATGTAGTGCGCAAACAGCGATTATAGTCGAACGGGCCGGCCACCCGCCAACATTTGCATTGCAACCGCTCAAGAAAATACTGGTATTATATACAGTGCCGCGACGCCCAAGTTCGATCTGGCGCAAGGTCGGCGCATATATTCAAACCCAGCTATAGTAGCGGGTTGACCCGAAAGGCAAAAAATCCATGGAACAGATCCGCATCCGCGGCGCACGCACGCACAACCTCAAGAACATTAACCTCGACCTCCCGCGCAACAAGCTCATCGTGATCACCGGCCTGTCCGGCTCCGGCAAGTCCTCGCTGGCGTTCGACACGCTGTACGCCGAGGGCCAGCGCCGCTACGTGGAATCGCTGTCGGCCTACGCCCGCCAGTTCCTGCAGCTGATGGAAAAGCCGGATGTCGACCTGATCGAGGGCCTGTCGCCGGCCATCTCGATCGAGCAGAAGGCCACCTCGCACAACCCGCGCTCGACGGTCGGCACCGTGACCGAGATCCACGACTACCTGCGCCTGCTGTACGCGCGCGTCGGCACGCCCTACTGCATCAACCACCCGGACCACGCGCTGGCCGCGCAGACCGTGTCGCAGATGGTGGACGCCGTGCTGGCCATGCCCGAGGGCACCAAGCTGATGATCCTGGCGCCGGTGGTGGCCAACCGCAAGGGCGAGCACTCCGACCTGTTCGAGCAGATGCAGGCGCAGGGCTTCGTGCGCTTCCGCGTGCAGAGCGGCACCCACGACGCCAAGATCTACGAGGTGGACGACCTGCCCAAGCTGAAGAAAACCGAGAAGCACACCATCGACGTGGTGATCGACCGCGTCAAGGTCAGCGCCGACATCAAGCAGCGCCTGGCCGAGAGCTTCGAGACCGCGCTGCGCCTGGCCGACGGCCGCGCCGTCGCGCTGGAGATGGATAGCGGCGCCGAACAGGTATTCTCCAACAAGTTCGCCTGCAACGAGTGCGGCTATTCGCTGCAGGAGCTGGAACCGCGCCTGTTCTCGTTCAACAACCCGATGGGCGCCTGCCCCGAATGCGACGGCCTCGGCCACATCGAGTTCTTCGATCCCAAGCGCATCGTCGCCTTCCCGAACCTGTCGCTGGCCTCGGGCGCGGTCAAGGGCTGGGACCGCCGCAACCAGTTCTACTTCCAGATGCTGTCCAACCTGGCGGCCTACTACGAGTTCGACCTGGACCTGCCGTACGAGCAGCTGCCCAAGACCGCGCAGGAAGTGATCCTGCACGGCTCGGGCAAGACGCAGATCCCGTTCACCTACGTCAACGAGCGCGGCCGCACCGTGGTCAAGGAGCACGCCTTCGAGGGCGTGGTCACCAATCTGGCGCGCCGCTACCGCGAGACCGACTCGATGGCGGTCAAGGAGGAGCTGGCCAAGTTCATCAACGAGAAGAAGTGCCCGTCGTGCGACGGCGCGCGGCTGCGCGTCGAGGCGCGCTACGTCAAGGTCGGCACAGGCAAGCAAGAAAAGGCGATCTACGAGATCGCCGAGAAGCCTTTGCGCGACACGCTGTCCTTCTTCGAGCAGCTCAAACTGAAGGGCGCGAAAAAAGAGATCGCCGACCGCGTGGTCAAGGAAATCATCTCGCGCCTGCAGTTCCTCAACAACGTCGGCCTCGACTACCTGTCGCTGGACCGCAGCGCCGACACGCTGTCCGGCGGCGAGGCGCAGCGCATCCGCCTGGCCTCGCAGATCGGCTCCGGCCTGACCGGCGTGATGTACGTGCTCGACGAGCCGTCGATCGGCCTGCACCAGCGCGACAACGACCGCCTGATCGAAACGCTCAAGCACCTGCGCGACATCGGCAACAGCGTGCTGGTGGTCGAGCACGACGAGGACGCGATCCGCACCGCCGACTACATCGTCGACATGGGCAAGGGCGCCGGCGTGCACGGCGGCGACATCATCGCCCAGGGCACCTTGCAGGACATCCTGAAGAACAAGAATTCGCTGACGGCCCAGTACCTGAAGGGCACGCTGAAGATCGCCGTGCCGAAGAAACGCCACGTGGCCGATCCGGACAAGCAGCTGGTGATCACCGGCGCCACCGGCAACAACCTGAAGAAGGTCAACCTGCACCTGCCGGTCGGCCTGATGACCTGCGTGACCGGCGTGTCCGGCTCCGGCAAGTCCTCGCTGATCAACGACACGCTGTACCCGGCCCTGTCGCGCCACCTGTACGGCTCGCAGACCGAGCCGTCGCCGCACGACGCCATCAGCGGCCTGGAGCACTTCGACAAGGTGATCGCGGTCGACCAGGCGCCGATCGGCCGCACGCCGCGCTCGAACCCGGCCACCTACACCGGCCTGTTCACGCCGATCCGCGACCTGTTCGCCACCGTGCCGACCGCCAAGGAGCGCGGCTACAGCGCCGGGCGCTTCTCGTTCAACGTCAAGGGCGGCCGCTGCGAGGCCTGCCAGGGCGACGGCGTGATCAAGGTCGAGATGCACTTCCTGCCGGACGTGTACGTGCCGTGCGACGTCTGCCACGGCAAGCGCTACAACCGCGAGACGCTGGAAGTGCAATACAAGGGCAAGAACATCACCGAGATCCTCGACATGACGGTGGAGGACGCGCACGAGTTCTTCAAGCCGGTGCCGCTGATCGCGCGCAAGCTGCACACGCTGCTGGACGTGGGCCTGGGCTACATCAAGCTGGGCCAGAGCGCCACCACCTTGTCGGGCGGCGAGGCGCAGCGCGTCAAGCTGTCGCTGGAGCTGTCCAAGCGCGACACCGGCCGCACCCTGTACATCCTGGACGAGCCGACCACCGGCCTGCACTTCCACGACATCGACCTGCTGCTGAAGGTGATCCACCGCCTGCGCGACCAGGGCAACACGCTGGTCATCATCGAGCACAACCTGGACGTGATCAAGACGGCCGACTGGATCGTCGACCTGGGACCGGAAGGCGGCGCGGGCGGCGGCAAGATCATCGCCGCCGGCACGCCGGAGGAAGTGGCGGCCAACCCGGCCAGCGTGACCGGCAAGTACCTGGTGCCGCTGCTGAAGTAAGCCCGCAGATCTTCTCCCATCCTTGAGACGCCTTCGCTCCCTGGCAGCATGGCGTGCTCGCGGGCGGCTCCGGTGGCGGGCCATGCTGGAACGCATGAAGGCCGCGATGGCTGGTTTTTTCCACCGCGGCACCTCATGCAGCGCCGTCATCTGCGGGCGTCCAGGTTGGGCAGGGTCGCGCAGCGGGCCGGTCTGGCCGTCGAACCCGAAGGCGAAATATGCGCGAGATTTTTCTTGTCAGAGAATGTCAAAAAATACACTTATTGGCGTATTATTTAATTTTTAATGACAAAATACAAACCGTGCCTATCCCAAATTTATCCCGGCTGCTGCCGCTCCTCACCCTCGCCCTTTCCCTCTCTCACTCCGCGCTGGCCGACAATTGGGCGGAGGTCACAGACAACGATCTGAAAATCTTGCCCGGCAGTCCACTCGATTTCAGCAAGCTACTGACGCCGGGCCCGGCAGGAGCGCAAGGACGCATCGTCAAGGGCCCTCTCGGCAACCTCGTCTTCGAGCTTCAGCCTGAGAAAAAGGCCCAGCTCAACTGTGGCTCGCTCGTATGGGGTCCCGTGACGGGAGGCTATCCCGATCATAAGACGGCCGATACCTACGTCGAGCAATTGAAACTGCACGGGTACAACTTGATTCGCTTCCACTTCGTCGACAACGCGCTGATGTCCGGGCGGGTTAAAACCAACGACTTCGACCCCACGCAGCTCGACAACTTCTACTATTTTCTCTACGCGCTGAAAAACGCCGGCATCTATTGGGTGATGGACATGCTGACGTCGGACAATGGCACCATCGGCGATATTCGCGAGCGCTGGTTGAACACATATGATCTGAAGTTCGGGGTCTACACCGACGAGGAAGCCAAGAAAAGCTGGCGGAGCGGCGTACAAGCGCTGTACAACAGCATCAATCCTTATACCAAGCAGTCCACGCTCAGCGATCCGGCGCTGGTGGCCGTGGTGCTCGTCAACGAAGGCGGCTTGAACTTCCTGAGCCAGCTCAACAAGCAAACATTCCGTCCCGAGCTGCAAGCGCCGTTTAACCAATTCCTGAAGGCTCGCTACGGAACGCAAGCCAATCTAAAGCAGGCTTGGTCTTCGACCGGCCAAGATGCTCTGCAGCAGAGCGAGAGTCTGGACAATAACACCATCGCCCTGCCATCCGGGCTCAGGGTGTCCTCCAGCCGCATGACGGCGTTCCAGTCATTCCTGACTCAACTAGAAGGCCAGACCGCCGAATGGATGACGGCCTATGTACGCGGCCTGGGCTTTCAAGGCTTGGTGACCTCGTTAGACAATTGGTATTCGCTGCAGGCGAGCCGATCCCGCGCGCCATTGGATCTGGTCGATTTCCACGGCTATTTCAACGAGGTAGGCACCTTCCAGCCCGGCTTGACGACCTCGCAGAAAAGCGCCACCGCCGCCCCGCAGGACCCCAATTTTTATATCACCAACATGACCACGGCGCGCCATGCCGGCAAGCCGTTCTCGATCACCGAGTATGGACAGGTGTTCTTCAACCAGTACCGGTATGAGGCATCGGCGATGGTACCGGCGATCGCCGCCTTGCAGGGCTGGGATTTCGCCTGCATGCACGGGGAAGGACCGATCGATTTGTCGCTCTCGCAAACAGCGAAGCACAAGACATCCATACAGCCATACAGCCCAGGCATGGACCCCGTCTTGCGCGCCGGCGAAACGCTGTCCGCCCTGTTGTTCCTGCGAGGCGACGTGAGCCCGTCGAAGAACCGGGTGACCGTGAAATATGACGCGGGCACGGAGTACAGCCCATCCTCCGGTGTTTATGCGATGTCGCCCGACCTGAGGGTGCTGGGCCTGATCACGGGCCTGGAAATTCAGTACGGCGATGGTGAATTGCCACCGGTGGCAGGCATACGCCAGGTAGTACGGCAGGAGAGCGGCGTTTTTCCGGGGACCCGTGTGGATGCGTTGAGAACCGTCGGGATTTTGCCAAGCAAGGCCAGCAACCAGAACATCTCGAACGCATGGAACGACGTTTATCAAAGCGATACGGGGGAGCTCATTTTCGACAAGCCCAACCAGCGCTTTACGGTCAAGACCGCTCGTACGGAAGCGATTACAAGCGCTCAGGCTCTCGACAACACCGCCATCGGGGCATTAAAAATCACCAATCTCGATAGCCCGGCGCTACTGTCGGCAAGTACGCTGCAGGATGGGGACTTGGAGCACAGCGAAAGCATCTTGCTGATTTTCGCCACGGATGCCATGAATACCGACATGAGTTTCGAAGACCCGACTCCGACGATCGAGCCACGATCCAAACTGAAGAATCCGGGCACCATGCCGGTGTTGATACGCCAAGGGGTTGCCAAGGCAACCTTGTCCTTGTCGCATAAAACGCCGATGCGGCTGGTGCGGCTGGACTTGAAAGGCAACCGGCAAGCGCCGGTCGCCATCAGCGGCACGCCAACGCAAACCGGCACCGATTGGTCGTTCAAGCTCGACAATGTGGTACCGGGATTGGGGCCTACCACCTTCTTCCTGCTGGAAAAAGCGCCGGCGATGTAAAGCTTGCCGGACGTGGACAGCGCGCAGTGCGCTTCCATGATATCGATCTGCTGCTGAAGGTGTTCCACCGCCAGCGCGGCCAGGCATCATCGAGCACAATCTGGACGTGATCAAGACGGCCGACTGGATCGTCGATCTGCGACCGGAAGGCGGCGCGGGCGGCGGCAAGATCATCGCCGCCGGCACGCCGGAGGAAGTGGCGGCCAGCCTGACCGGCAAGTACCCGGTGCCGCTGCTGAAGTAAGCCGCCGTCGCAAATTTGTCATTCCCGCGCAGGCGGGAATGACGGGTGCGCTTACTGCGCGGTGACGCGGGTTTGCTTCTGCTTCTCCGCGCCCACCCAGTCCTTGATGTGCGACTCCAGCACGTCCATCGGCAACGCGCCCGCGCCCAGCACCTGGTCGTGGAAGGTGCGGATGTCGAAGCCGCTGCCCAGCTCCTTGCGGGCGTAGTCGCGCAGCTCAAGGATCTTCAGCTGGCCGATCTTGTAGCCCAGCGCCTGGCCCGGCCACACGATGTAGCGGTCGGTCTCGCTCTGCACTTCCACCTCCTCGATGCCCGAGTGGTCGTGGAAGAAGTCCACCACCTGCTGGCGGTTCCACTTCTTGTAGTGCAGGCCGGTGTCGACCACCAGGCGGATCGCGCGCAGCATCTCGTCCTGCAGGTGGCCGTAGTAGCTGTACGGGTCCTTGTAGAAGCCCAGCTCCTCGCCCAGCCGCTCCGAGTACAGCGCCCAGCCCTCGGCGTAGGCGGTGTAGTTGCCCTGCTGGCGGAACGTCGGCAAGCCTTCGATCTCCTGCGCGATGGTCAGCTGCATGTGGTGGCCCGGCACGCCTTCGTGCAGCGCCGTGGTCTCGATGTCGATGGTCGAGCGGTGGGCGAAGTCGCCGGTGTTGACCATCACGCGGCCGGCGCGCTTGCCGTCCGGCGAACCGGGCATGTAGGCCGCGGCGGACGCGCCCTTCTCGCGGAACTCCTCGACCGGTTTGATCTCCACCTTACCCTTCGGCAGCACGCCGAACTGCTGCGACAGCTGGGTGTACATCTGGTCCGTGTATTTCTGGTACAGGTCGATGATCTCCTGGCGCGATTTCGGATGCAGCTCCGGCTTGGCGGCCACCGCTTTGTTGAAGCTCTTCAGGTCCTGGTAGCCCAGCTTCTGCGCGGTCGCCAGCATCTGTCCTTCGATACGCTTGACCTCGGACAGGCCCAGTTGATGGATCTCCTCCGGCGACATGTCGGTGGTGGTCGAGGACTTGGCCTTGTAGGAGTAGTGCGCCGCGCCGTCCGGCAGCGACCACATGCCGACGTCGGTGCGGCCGTACGGCGCGTACCTGGTCTTGGTGTAGACCGCCAGCTTCTTGTAGGCCGGGATCACGTCCGTCCGCACCGCCGCCAGCACCTCCTTGCTCAGGCGCGCCTTGTCGGCGGCCGAGAACTCTTTCGGGAATTTTTTCAGCGGTTCGGCGAACGGCGAATCGGCCGGCTTCATGGCCGCCACGTCCTCGCACTGCTTGACGATTTTCGGGATCAGGAATTTCGGCGGCATCAGCTTGTCGTGCACGCCGTGCTCCATCTGCACGCGGGTCTCGTCGAACAGCTTGGGCAGCGCGTGCAGGCGGGCGATGTAGTCCTCGTAGTCCTTGACGGTCTCGAACGGCAGCGCCGACACCAGCTGCGGCGTGTCGATGTGGATGCCGGAGTTCTGCGCCAGCGGCATCTCCCATTCCTTGAAGCGGCCGCCTTCGACACTCTGGCGCAGCTGGCGCACCATCAGTTCGCGGTTCAGCTGTTCCTGCAGCGGGAAGCCGGTGGTGTCGATGGCCTCGAAGCGCTTGAGGAAGTCGGCGCTCATCTTGAGGTCGGCGTCGATGCCGGCCTGCGAGAAGTCCGACCATTTGTCGTTGTAGCGCTTGTCGCCCAGCAGCGACGCCCATTCCGGGCTGGAGCGCATCGTGTATTCCCACTGTTCCTTGATCAGGGAGTTCAGCGCCTCGCGGCGGCCGGCCAGGTCGGGTGCCGGGGTGTCGGCATGGGCCACGCCCAGGATCAGGGAGAACAACAGGGCGCTGGCGACGCCGATACGGGTGGTTGCAGTTGTCATGTCTAGAGGCCTATCGGAAAAATGTTGAGCGTGCACTGTATGCCGCCCCGCCGCGCCAGGCGCGCGGATTGAGACGGAATGTGAAAACACGGTCATGGAATGCATTTTTCGCGGATCGGCAGGACAGGGCTATTCCCTGCGCAGCGGCCCGGTCTCGCCCAGGTCCGGCAGCGGATGGGCCTGGAGCTGCGCCGCGCCGCCGATGCGCAGGATGGACGCGGCGCCGCCATCGTAGGCCGGCCAGGCCGGCAAGCCCTTGCCGTTCGGACTGCCCGTGCGGGCGAAGGCGACCCAGGTGTCGGCCAGCCTGGCCGCCAGTTGCCGGTCCGCCGCGCTCCACGTCCGCTTATCGGTGTGGAGATTGTCGAACACGTAGGCGATCTCCGCGCCATGGCCGGCGCCGCAGCCGTAGCCGCACGGCGTGGCCGGCTCGGCCGGCTGGTGGGCGAAGAAGTAGGCATACGACTTGGAGCGGCCGTGGCGCGCCTGCAGCCCCGCCCAATGCGTCATGCGCCATCCCCACCAGTCGTTGGTCAGCTGCACGATGGAGGCGTGGGCCTGGGCGTCCGTGGCGCCGGGATAGGCGGCCAGCAGCGCGGCCGACGGCGGATGGCCCAACAGCTTGGCCACCAGTTCACGGTGGCCGGCCGCCGTGAAGTCGCCGGTGCCGAGGATTTCCGGCGCCAGGTCCTTGCCCTCCTCGGCGTTCCATCCGACCAGCAGCGGCACGTCGTTCTGGCGGTGGTTGCGGTAGATCGTGGTCAGGTCTTCGCGCAGCACGTGGCCGTCGACCAGCGTGCGCGGCGACCAGGGCAGCTTCCGCAGGGCGGCGGCGTCCATCGCGCGCAGGTCGGCCAGATGCGGCGCCAGGGCCGCGCCTTGCGCCTCGGCGGCCTTGCGGTCGAACTGGGCGTTTTCGGTGGGTTCGATGGGCATGGCGTCGTTGCCGCTTTCCGCGATGGCGCGCTGGAACAGGCCCTTGGCCAGCGGCGACGCCACCAGGATGGCGACCGACTCGCCGCCGGCGGATTCGCCCACGATGGTCACGCGGGCCGGGTCGCCGCCGAAGGCCGCGATGTTGTCGCGCACCCAGCGCAGCGCGGCGATCTGGTCCTGGATGCCCTGGTTGCCGGAGGCATGGTCCGGCGACTGCGCCGACAGCTCCGGGTGGGCCAGGAAGCCGAAGATGCCGAGCCGGTAGTTCAGCGTGACGACGATGGCGCCGCGCCGGGCCAGGTTGGCGCCGTCGTACAGCGGCTGCGCGGCCGTGCCGCCGTAGTAGCCGCCGCCGTGGATCCAGACGATGACCGGCAGCCTGGCCGCGTGCGCGGGCGCCCACAGGTTGAGGTAGAGGCAGTCTTCGCTTTTCGGATTGGTGACCCAGGGCGCGGATTGCGCGCACGCGGCGGAGAACTCGCGCGCCTGTCGCACGCCCGTCCACTGCGGCACCGGCTGCGGCGCCTGCCAGCGCAGGGCGCCCACCGGCGGCGCGGCGTAGGGTATGCCGAGGTAGCTCCGCATGTCGCCGTCGCGCAGGCCGGCGATCGCGCCGCCCGTCACGCTTACCGGCGCGGTGGTGGCTTGGGTGGCATGGGCAGGCAGGGCCGCCGCACACACGGCGGCAAGGGCGATCGCACGAAAAGGCGTCATCATCGTTCTCCAGGTTGCCGTGCCGCGCACGGGGGAGTGCGCAAGACTACCTGCTTTCCGCGCCGGCGCAGGTACGAATTTCCCCAACCGGGGTTTCGAAATTTAACAACGCCGGCCTAGGCGAGCAGTTCGTCCACTTGCCGGAACACGCGCGCCGGCCGCTCGGCGACCAGTGCCTCGATGTTGTTGAAGCCCCAGGCCACGGCGCCGAAGTCGATGCCGGCTTCGGCCGAGACCTTGGCGTCGCGGATCTCGTCGCCGATCATCAACGTGTGCTCGCGCGCCACGCCGGTGGCGGCCAGCACCTTGCGGATCTTGGGCAGCTTGCCGAACAGCGAGGCGCCGCATTCGAAACGGCAAAACAGCGCGGCCAGCTCCGGTCCCAGCACGTTGACCACGTTGTCGCGCGAGTTGGAGCTGACCACGGCCAGCAGCACACCGCGCGCCTTCAACGCGCGCAGCACCTCGGCCATGCCGTCGAACAGGCGGATGTCGGCCACGCTGCGCCCCATCGCCGAGCGCATGAAGGTGGCGATGGCCGGCACCTTCCACAGCGGGATCTCGTGCAGCGCCATCATCTGGCGGGCGTCGAGCTGCCGCAGCGCGTGCTGGCGGTCGCGGTCCATGCGCCGGAAGCCGTACTTGTCGGCGGCCTGGTCGAACACGTCGACGAACACCGGCAGGGTGTCGGCCAGCGTGCCGTCGAAATCGAAGATGATCAGTTGGCGATTCAAACCTGCGCTACGCAATCTCGAGGTCCGAGAGGGGGAAGTCGCGATGGCCGGTGTGCAGTGGTTCGGCGCGGACTGGCGCGACCGGCGCGCCGGCGCCGCCGTCGCTCATGCGGCGCACCTTGTCCACCAGCGCCAGCGTGGCCGCCGGCGCATGCTCGCTTTCGAGGATGGCTTCCATGGTGCGCAACATGATCCAGGGATCGATGTCTTCGCGCCGTCCGGCCGCGTCCTCCGGCGCCACGGTCTTGACGCGGAAGTGGTATTGGCCCTGCTGCAGCTGGTGCTTGACCAGCGCGGTGATGTAGCCGGCGTCGGCGCGCGCGGCGCGCGGCTTGACCAGGTTGAAGGTCGGCAGCGCCTGGCGCGCTACGTCATGCAGCAAGGCGGCCTGCCAGATATCGTTGGGCAAGGTGGCGAAGACATGGCGCGGATCGTAGCGCTCGCGCATGCGCTCGAGCACATCGCGCGACAGCACCGCGCTGGCGCCGCTGACGAAGGTCAGGCCGTTGAAGGCTTCGGGCGCGTTGAGCCGGCCCAGCGGTCCGGCGTAACAGTTGGCGGCGTCGAGCTGATCTAGCACCGTGCACAGACCGCGGAAATCGATCACCGAGGTCACCGTGGTCTGGTACAGGAAGAACGGCCCTTCGCGGTTGCGCAGCACGTAGTCCTGCGCCAGCACCTGCCGGTAGATCCAGCGCGCGTTCTCGGATTGCGACCAGACCCCGCTGTTGCTGTAGCCGGCATCGCCCTGGAAGCCGTCGCCGATACCGACCAACAGGTCGCGGCCTTCGGAGACGACCTCGCCGCGCCTGAGCTTGCTCGACCAGCGCGGGAAAATGATTTCGACGCCGGGGAAGTGCGTCGCGTAAAACTCCCACAGCGCGCGGGCGCGCCGGAACACCGGCAGCTCGTCGCCATAGCCCATCATGACGACCAGGTCGGGACGTTGGGTTTGCTCGATGCGCGCCAGCAAGCGGGCCTGATCGCCCATGTCGGTTTTGATTTCCATCGGCCGATTGTAATCAAATTCGCAGGCTTAAAACAGCATAAAGTCGTCGTTGTTATTTGGCAGCGACCTGAGCGTGCGGCTGAAAGGCCGGCACAGCAGGTAGAGCGCGAGGGGCACCAGGAACAGGATGGTTTTCATAGCGGGCTCCGTTTTCGCACATGTGTGCGAAATTAGTTTCAAGAAAACCGCAGACGGGCTGCGGCAGGGTTTATTCCATGTCGTTGAAGCTTTTGTAGGTCGAGATCAACCGGCTGAAGGCGCGCTGCATGTGGCGCCTGGCCTGTTCGTCGCGCAGGAAACGGGTGTCGTGGATCAGCCCCACGATCAGGCTGTAGATTTCGTAGACCAGCTGGCCGGCGTCGGTGTCGGGCCGCAGGTGACCCAGCTCCATCGCCTGCAGGATGGTCTTGCGCAGCGCGGCGCGCCAGGCCGCCACGCCCTGCTGCAGGCGGTCGCGCAGCGGGCCGTCCTGGTCGTCGAACTCGAAGGCGCCGGCGCTGTACAGGCAGGCGTTGCGCAGGCTCTCGTCGCAGGCGCGCTGCGACCAGGCGCCGACGATGGCCAGCAGCCGCGGCAGCCCCTTGGGCTGCTGCAGCGCCGGCAGGAACACCTGCTGCGCAAAGCGGCGGTCGTATTCGTCCAGCACGGCGGCCTGCAGCGTCTCCAGCGAGCCGACCCGCGAGAACACCCCGCTCTTGCTGATGCCGGTGCGCTTGGCCAGCTCGCCCAGCGACAACTTGCCGATGCCCTCGGCCGCCGCCATGTCCAGCGCGGCGTCGATGATGGTGGCGAAGGTGGCTTCGCTTTTTGCGGTCAGGGTGTCCATCGGCCGAACTTTAGCACACCTGTGCGAAATCGCAAACAAAAAAATCCCCGTGTGCCATTGCATGCGCACACGGGGCTTTTTTCGGTCTCCTCCGGCCGGCTTATCGTGCCAGGCGCTTCTCCAACTCAGCCTTGACGGCGGTCAGTTCGGTCGGCAGATGGTAGGCCAGTTTGGCGAACAGTTCATCGTGCAGTTTCAATTCTTCGCGCCAGGCGTCCTTGTCGATCGAGGTGATCGTTTCGAACTCTTCCGGCGAGAACGGGATGCCGTCCCACTTCAGGTCGCCGAAGCGCGGGGTGGTGCCGAAGATGTTCTCGATGCCGCCGGCCTTGCCTTCGATGCGTTCCAGCATCCACTTCAGCACGCGCATGTTGTCGCCGAAGCCAGGCCAGACGAAGTGGCCCTGCTCGTCGGTGCGGAACCAGTTGACGCAGTAGATCTTCGGCAGCGCGGCCGCGTTGAGCTTGCCCAGCTGCTCGCCCATGTTCAGCCAGTGCTGGAAGTAGTCGCTCATGTTGTAGCCCATGAACGGCAGCATCGCGAACGGATCGCGGCGCACCACGCCCATCTGGCCGGCGGCGGCGGCGGTGGTTTCCGAACCCATGGTCGCAGCCATGTACACGCCTTCGACCCAGTTGCGCGCCTCGGTCACCAGCGGCACGGTGGTCGAGCGGCGGCCGCCGAAGATGAAGGCCGAGATCGGCACGCCGGCCGGATCGTCCCAGGCCGGATCGATCACCGGGTTCTGGGTGGCGGCCACGGTGAAGCGGGCGTTCGGGTGGGCGGCCTTGGTGCCGGAGGCCGGCGTCCAGTCCTTGCCCTGCCAGTCGATCAGGTGCGCAGGCGCTTCCTTGGTCAGGCCTTCCCACCAGATGTCGCCGTCGTCGGTCAGCGCGACGTTGGTGAAGATGGTGTCCGAACCCAGCGAGGCCATGCAGTTGGAGTTGGTGCGGGTGTTGGTGCCCGGCGCCACGCCGAAGTAGCCGGCTTCCGGGTTGATCGCGTACAGGCGGCCGTCGGCGCCGGGCTTGATCCAGGCGATGTCGTCGCCGATGGTGGTGACTTTCCAGCCGTCGAAGGTCGCCGGCGGGATCAGCATGGCGAAGTTGGTCTTGCCGCAGGCCGATGGGAAGGCGGCCGCGACGTAGTGCTTCTTGCCTTCCGGCGATTCGACGCCGAGGATCAGCATGTGTTCCGCCAGCCAGCCTTTGCCGTCTACGGCGGCGGCCTGGTGGCCCATGTTGGAGGCGATGCGCAGCGCGAAGCACTTCTTGCCCAGCAGCGCGTTGCCGCCGTAGCCGGAACCGTAGGACCAGATCTCGCGGGTCTCGGGGAAGTGCACGATGTATTTGGTGGCGTTGCACGGCCAGGCGACATCCTTCTGGCCGGCGGTCAGCGGCGCGCCGACGGTGTGCACGCACGGCACGAACTCGCCGTCGGTGCCCAACACGTCGTACACGGCCTTGCCCATGCGGGTCATGATCCGCATGTTGACCGCGACGTATGGCGAGTCCGACAGTTCGACGCCGATGTGGGCGATCGGCGAGCCCAGCGGGCCCATCGAGAACGGCACCACGTACATTGTGCGGCCGGCCATGCAGCCGTCGAACAGCGGGTTGAGCGTGGCGCGCATGTCGGCCGGGGCCATCCAGTTGTTGGTCGGGCCGGCTTCTTCCTTGCTGTTGGAGCAGATGAAGGTGCGGTCTTCCACGCGGGCGACGTCGGTCGGGTCGGAGCAGGCCAGGTAGGAGTTCGGACGCAGTTCCTGGTTCAGCTTTTTCATGGTGCCGGCGGCCACCATCTCGCCGCACAGGCGGTCGTACTCTTCCTGCGTGCCGTCGCACCAGTAGATGCGTGCCGGCTTGGTCAGGGCGGCGATCTCGGCCACCCAGTTGATCAACTTTTGCTGCTTGATGTAAGCTGGGACGTTGAGCAGTGCTGCAACGCCACCCATGACGGGTTGATTCATACTACCTCCAATGCTAATTAAAATTCTGCGGTGCGGCAGGATCGTCGTCAGCTTTTGGCTTGCGCTCAGGGGCCCATTCGAAATGGGTCGGCGGGGTCACGGCGGTCTTGCGCGGCCCGGATTCATGATCGACAGGCCTGTTTTTTGAGGCGATTGTACACCCGTCAATAGCCGTTCCAGTCAAAAATGTAGGAGAATTAGTTGAGTAAAGTAGTAAGCTATTCAGGTTCTCTTGCAAGCCGTTATTTCCCTACGAAATTCCCTATAAGATCGGTTATCTCCCATGAAAATTGCGATTCTCGACGATTACCAGAATGCCACGGCCACGCTCGGATGCTTTGATTTATTGCGTGGACACGACGTTAAAGTGTTCAACAACTCGGCCCGCGGGCTGGGTCAGCTGGCCATCCGGCTGGCGCCGTTCGACGCGCTGGTGCTGATCCGCGAACGCACCGCCCTCAACCGCGCGCTGCTGGCCAAGCTGCCCAACCTCAAGCTCATTTCGCAGACCGGCAAGCTGGCCGGCCACGTCGACGTCGAGGCCGCCACCGAGCTGGGCATCGCGATCGCCGAGGGCGTCGGCTCGCCCACCGCGCCGGCCGAGCTGACCTGGGCGCTGATCATGGCGGCGGCGCGCAAGATCGTGCCCTACGCCGCCAATTTGAAGGACGGCTTGTGGCAGACCGCGTCCATCAATCCGCAGTTGAACGGGCTGGGCGTGGTGCTCAAGGGCCGCACGCTGGGCATCTGGGGCTATGGCAAGATCGGCCAGATGGTGGCCGGCTACGGCCGCGCCTTCGGCATGAAGGTGGTGGTGTGGGGCAGCCAGTCCAGCCGCGACAAGGCGGTGGCCGACGGCTACGCGGCGGCGGCCTCGCGCGAGGCGCTGTTCGGGGAATCGGATGTGCTGAGCCTGCACCTGCGGCTGCATCCGGACACGCGCGGCATCGTCACCGCCGGGGACCTGGCGCGCATGAAGCCGACCGCGCTGTTCGTCAACACCAGCCGCGCCGAGCTGGTGCAGCCGGACGCGCTGGAGCAGGCGCTGCCGCAGGGCCGGCCCGGCTACGCGGCGCTGGACGTGTTCCCGTCCGAGCCGCTGGCGGCCGACAGCCCGCTGCTGCGCATGCCGACCGTGCTGGCCACGCCGCACCTGGGCTATGTGGAGCGGGACAGCTACGAGCTGTACTTCCACCACGCGTTCAAGAACATCGTCGATTTCGCCGCCGGCGGCTGCGACAAGATCAACAACCCCGGCTACCTGGCCAACGCACGTTAATCCGCCTGCTCGGGGATTTCCGGCAGGCCGGTCAGGTTGATGCGCGGCGCGGGCATGGCGTGCACCTTGCTCCACAGCCCGGCCCAGCCGGGCGGCCAGGCGATGTCCGGCCCGGGGTACGGCGGCAAGGTGGCGCGCACCGGCACCACCGGCACCGACGGCATCTCGGTCAGCGGGCCGCCGTCGGGACGTTGCATGTCCAGGCTGTACATATAGCCCGGCAGCAGCGCGTCGCACACGTTGGCGAACCAGGCGGTGTGGTCCTCGTCGCGCCCCAGCGCCTGCGCCAGGCCCTGCGGATCGAAGCGGGCTAGCGCGTGCACCAGCTCCTCGGTGGTGGCGCCGGGCGAGTCGCCCCAGCCCATCACCGGATTGACGTTGTAGTCCGCGCCCGAGCCGTACCAGCCCTCGCGCCACGAGCGCTGCATCCAGTCGCGCTGGCCGGTGAACAAATGCCAGCGCCAGTGCAGCCCGGACGGCTTGGGCCAGGAATACAGGTAGAGCCGCTGATAGCCGGCCTGGTGCAGCGCGCGCACCAGCGCCATCAGGCGCGCGTGCGGCATGCGGTCGGGCGGGGCGCGGCGGAACAGGATGGCCTCGCCGTCGGCGAACTGCACCTCGTCGGTGGACAGGTTCAGATCCAGCGTCCGCGCCTCGCTGCCGAAACGGGCCGAGATCCAGCCGGTCAGCAAATTGACCGACGTGATGACGCCGTAGCCGCGATGGCGGTGGAAAATGACGGTTCCGGGGGCAAGGGCTTTCATGGGATCGAAACGAACAAAGAAACCAGTGTAGACATAGTATGCCCAAGTTTCCAGCCCATGGCGGGACTCTTTTCAGCTTGCGGTTTGGGTTATGATGCAGATCATTTTAATCAGCTTGAGCTTTCATCATGACCCTGCGCATCCTCGCCACCGGCGGCACCTTCGACAAACACTACAACGAACTGAACGGCACCCTGGGCTTCGCCGACAGCCATGTGCCGGCCCTGCTGGCGCGCTGCCGCCTGACGGTGGACGTGGCGCTGGAACAGTTGCCGCTGATGGATTCGCTGGACATGGTGGACGCCGACCGCGAGCGCATCCTGGCCTCGTGCCGCGCCGCCAGCGAGAAGGCGATCGTCATCATCCACGGCACCGACACCATGCCGCAGACCGCCGCCGTGCTGGGCCCCGCCGGCCTGGGCCAGACCATCGTGCTGACCGGCGCCATGATTCCCTACGAAATCGCCAATTCCGACGCGATGTTCAACCTGGGCTTCGCGGCCGGCGTGGCGCAGACGCTGCCGCCCGGCGTGTACGTGGCCATGAACGGCAAGATCTTCGCGTGGGACAACGTGCAGAAAAACAAAGCGGCTGGAGTGTTCCAGCCGCTTTGAGGTAACACCGCAATCCGGAGCCGCGTTTATTTGCGCGGCGCCGCCAGCAAGTCCTTCGCTTCCGGCGACAGGCTAGCCACACGCAAGCCATCCGGCGCGGCCAGCATGCCGGCCCCCTCCTTCAACGGCCCCGGCATCGACAGCGCGGACGATTGCGCCGCCTGCGCCTGCTGCCCGGCGGCGCCGAAGGCCGCCAGCGCCTCCACCATGCCGCCCACCCGGGTGCGCAGCGTCGGCGACGCCTGCGCCGCCAGGTGCGGCAGCTTGGCCGCCGCCAGCGCGGCCAGCTGCGCCGTGCTCAGGCCGGCCGTCTGCGCGGTCGTGAACACCACCGCCTGCGCCGTCGTCAACGCGCCGATCTGCGTGGTCGACAGCGCCGCCAGTTGCGCGCTGCCCAGCGCCAGCAGGTCGCGCGTCTCGATCGCCGCCAGGTCGTCCGAACCCAGCGCCGCCAGCAACGGCTTGCTCAGCGCGGCCACCTGGCTGGACGTCAGCGCCACCATCTGATCGGTGGTCAGCAGGTCGACGCCGGCCAGGTGCGCGGTCGGCAGCGCCGCGATCTGGCGCACCGACAACGAGGCGATCTGCGCCGTGCCGAACGCGTGCAACTGCTCCGGCACCAGCTGGGCGATCACGGCGGTGTTCAGGGCGCCGACCGCCGCCGTGGTCAAGGCCGCCAGGCCGTCGCTGCCCAGGCCGCGCAGCTGGGACGCCACCAAGGCGGCCGCCTGCGCCGCGCTCAGCGCGCCCACCTGCGTGGTCGACCAGGCCGCCAGCTGCGTCGTGTTCAGGCTGGCGATCACCTGCGACGACAGCGCCGCCAGGTGGGCGGTGTCGATGGCCGCCACCTCGTCCTCCCGCAGCGCCTGGTACTGGCGCGAGCTCAGCACGCCGAACTGCGTGACCGACAGGCCGGCGAATTGTTCCAGCGTCAGGCCGGCCAGCGCGGCGGTGGTCAGCGCCGCCACCTGGCGCCCGGCCAGCGCGCCGATCTGGCGGCTGGTCAGGGCCGCCAGATTGGCCGGCGACAGGCCGGCGATCACCGAGCTGTTCAGCGCAGCCAGGTCGCTCAATTGCAGATTGGCCACCACCTCGGCCGACAGCGCGGCGAACTGCGCGCTGCTCAGCATGGACGCCTGGGCGCCGGTGAACGCGTTGATCTGGTCGCTGCTCATCGCTTGCAGCTGGTCGGTGCGCAGGCCGGGGATGGCGCCGATGCGCAGCGCGGCGATCTCCGCCGTGTGCATCTGGGCCAGCACCTCGGCCGACAGCGCGGCGATGTGCTGGCTACCCAGGCCGGACGCCTGGGCCGTGGTCAGGCCGAGGATCTGGTCGCTGCCCAGCACCGCCAACTGGGCGGTGCTCAGGCCGTAGATGGCGGCCGCGCTCAGCGCCGCGAAGTCCTGCGACTCCAGCGCCGCCACCGCCGCCAGCGACAGCGCGGCCATCTGCGCGCCGCTCAGCGTGGCCGCCTGCGCGGTGGTCAGCGCGATGGCCTGCTCGACCGTCATGCCGGCCAGCGCGGCGGGCTTCAGCTGGGCGATCTGCGCCGTGCCGAGGGAGCCGATCTGATGCTCGGCGCCGCCCAGCGCGGCGAACTGCGCCGAGTTCAGCGCGCCGAACATCGCCGCCGGCAGCGCCGCCAGCGCGGTGGGCGACAGCTCGGCCAGATGGGCGATCGACAGGCCGCCGGCCGCGGCCGGATTCAGCTTGGCCAGCTGCGCCGTGGCTAAGGCCTGGAACTGCTCGGCGCTCAGCGCGTTCAGGCTGGCCGAGCCGAGCGCGGCGACCTGGCGCGCCGTCAGCGCGGCGATGCGCTGCGCGTCCAGCACCGCCAGCAGGCGGGTCGACAGGCCGGCGACCGCACCCTGAGCCAGCGCGGCCAGGTCGGCCGTCTCGATGGCGGCGAAGGCCGCGCCGTCGAGCGCGTTGATCTGGCTGCTCGTCAGCACCGCCACCTGCGCCGTGTTGAGCGCGGCGAACTGCTCGCCGTTGAGCGCGGCGATCTGGCGCGTCTTGAGGCCGGCGATGCTGGCCGCCTTCAGCGCCGCCAGGTCGCCGCCGTCGAGCTGGCCGATGGCCTGCGTGCTCAGCGCACCGAGCTGGACCGCGTTCAGCGCGGCGGCCTGGGCGCTGGTCAATTGCGACGCCTGGTGCGCGCTCAGGCCGGTCAGCGCGGCGCTGCTCAGGGCCGCCACCTGGGCGGTCGAGAAGCGGCCGAAATCGCCGTCGTCGCCGGCGCCCAGCGCGGCCAGCTGGGCCGAGTTGAGCGCGGCCATCACGGCCACCCGCAGCGCGGCCAGGCTGTTGCCGTCCAGCGCCGCGATGTCGGCGGTCGACAGCACGCCGAACTGGCGCGCGGTCAGCGTCTGCAACTGGGCGCTGGTCAGCGCGTGCAGCTGCTCGGCCTTGAGCGCGTGGATCTGCGCCGTGCTCAGCGCGCCGATCACGGCCGCGCCCAGCACCCGCAGGCGTTCGGCGTCGAGCGCCTGGATCTGGCCGGTGCCCAGCGCGGCCACCTGGCGGCTGTTCAGCGCGTGCAGCTGGTCCAGGCTCAGCGCCAGCAGCTGATCCACGCTCAGCACGCCGATCTGGCGCGAGGTCAGCGCGGCGAAGTCGGCCGTTTCAATCGCGCCCAGTTCGGTGGCGCTCAGCTGCCGGATCAGGCCGGTGCCCAGCGCCGCCATCTGCTGGGTGGTGAAGGCGGCGATCTGGCCGGCGCTGAACAAGTCCTCGCCCTCCTTGCGCCGCAGCGGCAGGGCCGCCACCTGGCCGGGCTTGAGCGCGGCGATCTGGCCGGTGCCCAGCGCCTGGACCTGCTCCGGCCGCAGGGCGGCGATCACGGTGTTGGCCAGCAGGCTGACCTGCCTGGTGCGGATCGCCGCCAGCGCCTCGGACGACAGGCCGCCGATGCCCTTGGCGTTGAGCATGCCGGCCTGGGTGGCCGTCAGCGCCGCCAGCTGTTCCGGCGCCAGCGCCGCCATGAAGGCGCTCGATTGCGAGACCGAGCCCAGGTTGTTGGCGCGCAGCGCCGCGAAGTCTTCCGGCCGCAGGGCGCCGACGCTGGCGGCCGGCATCGCCCCCAGCTGCGCGGCGCTCAGCACGCCGGCCTGGGCGGTGGTCATGGCCGCGATGTACTCCGTGCCAATGCGGGGGATGTCGGCGGTGGTGAGCCGGATGATCAGGCGCGTGCCGCCGGCGGCAAACTGCGCCGGGGTCAGGCTGCTGTCGAAGGTCATGTCGTTTCCTTTTTGATGAAGTGGTCCAGGCGCAAAGTTGGGGGAAGATGAAACATTGAGGAAATGCTATGCCCGCGCAGCAAAAAAAGCCCGCGCAATGCGGGCTTTCCCGAGGTGTCCAGGCGGGCTATTTGGGCACCGCCAGCACGCCGTGGCTGGCGCCGCTTTGCAGCGCCTTCAGGCGCAGCACATCGCTGTCGGCTTGCGCGCCGGCCGCGTCCTGGCCCAGCTCGCGCACCTGGCGCAGCACGTCGGCCATGCGCGCGGCGTTGGCCGCCAGCGCGCCGGCCTGCGGCTGGCCGAGATCCAGGCCGGCCGGCTGCCGCGCTTCGGCGCCGAACGCGGACAAGGCTTGCGCCAGGCCGCTGACCTGGGCGCTGACGCCCTGCTGGAACCAGACGTCGGCGGCCGCGTGCTGCCGGCCGTCGGCGGTGGTGTAGCTGGAGGTCAGGCCGACGATGTTGCCGTGGTCGACCGCGCCGCCCCGTTGCACGTCCAGGTTCAGGCTGGTGATGCGCAGGTCCGCCAGCGTCTTGAGCTCGCCGGCCTGGCTGACGCCGTCGGCGTTGGCGTCCACCCACACGCGCAGGTCGCCGTAGCCGGCGTCGAGCGCGTCGACCACGCCGTCGTGGTTGCTGTCCAGTTCGGCCAGCGCCTGGTAGCCGTTGTCGGCGGTGCCGCCGCCGGCCAGCCTGGTGGCCGAGCCGAACAATTCGCTGCCGTCGTCGATGGCGCCGTTGTGGTTACGGTCCAGCGCCAGCAAGCCGTCGCCCTGGCCGACCCAGCCGGTGGCGCGGCGCTCTCCGCTGGCCGCCAGGTCGAACCGCACGCCCGCGTCCAGCCCCAGCGTGGTGATGCCGTTGCCGTCCAGGTCCAGCATCAGCGGCGTGACAAAGGTCATGGCGTCTCTCTGCGCTTGGCTGAAGGCGGCCCGCTGGGTGGCGTCCAGGCCGTTGTACTGGGCCGAACTCATCGCATGGGTCTGCGTCGTGCTCAGCGCCGTCAGCTGGGCCGGCAGCATCGCCTGCATCTGCGCCGGCGTCAGCGCGACGATCTGGCGCGTGCTCAGGCCGCGGATGTCGCGCGTCTCGATCGCGGCCAGGTTGGCCCCGGTCAGGTCGGCGATCATGGCGGTGCTCAGCGCGCCCAGCTGGGCCGACGACAGCGCCACGATCTGGTTCGAGGTGAACTGGTCGGTAGCGGCTGCGCTCGGCCGCAGGGCCGCCACCTGCGCCACGGTCAGCGCGGCGATCTGGGCGGTGTCCAGCGCCAGCAGCTGGTCGTTGCTCAGCGCGCCGATGGCGGCCGTGCTGAGCGCGGCGATGCCGGCGGTGGTGAGCATGCCCAGCGCGCCCGCCTGGATCTGCGACATGGTGGACGATCCCAGCGCGGCGAACTGCGCCGTGGTGAGCGCGCGCAACTGGGCGATGCTCAGGTTGGCCAGCAGATTGGCCTCGCGCGCGACGGCGTTGAACAGCAGCGGATTGATCGCGGCCAGATCGGCCGTGGTCAGCGCCGCCACCTGGCCGGCGTTCAGGATGCTCAGCTGCGTGCTGTTGAGCGCGGCCACCTGGGCCGTGTTCAGCGCGCCCAGCTGGCCGGCCGTCAGCGCCAGCACCTGCTGGGTCTTGAGGCCGGCGATGGCCGAGGTCTTCAGCGCGGCGACGTCGGCCGTTTCCAGCGCCGCCACCACCGTCAGCTGCAGGCCGCTGAGCTGGGCGCTGCTCAGTGTCGCCGCCTGGGCCGTGGTCAGCGCCGCCGCCTGGGCCGCGCTCAGTCCCTGCAGCGCGCTGCTGCGCAGGGCGGCGATCTGCGCCGTGCTCAACAAGGAGACCAGTTGCGGATCATTGCCCAGCACGGTCATTTGCGCGGCCGTCAGCCCGGCCAGCGCCGACGTGCTCAGCGCGGTCAGGTTGGCCGAGCGGATCGCCGCCACGTCGTCCGCCGACAGGCGGGCCAGCTGCTGCGACGCCAGCGCGTGGATCTGCGCCGAGTTGAAGCCGGCGACCTGTTGCGTGCCCAGGCCGTCGATCTGGGCGCTGCGCAGCGAGGCCACCTGGGCCGTCGTCAGGCCGGCCATCTGGGCCGAGCCGAGCGCGCCGAGGTCGTCGCCGGACAAGCCGCCCAGCGCCGCGGTGCTCAGCGCGCCGAGCGCGGCGCTGCGCAGGCCGGTCAGCGCGTCCGAACTCAACGCGGCCACCTGGGCGCTGTTCAACACGCCGGCCTGGGCCGTGGTGAGCGCCGCCAGCTGGCCGCTGCCCAGCACGGCCGCCTGGGCCGTCTTGAGGCCGGCGATGGCGGCGGTGCGCAGGGCCGTCACGTCGCCCGCCGCCATGCGCGCGATCAGCGTCGGCGACAGCGCCCCCAGCTGCGCGCTGCCGAGCGCGCCCGCCTGGGCCGTGGTCAGCAGCAGCATCTGGGTGGTGGTCATGCCTTGCAGCGCGGCCGTGCCCATGGCCGCCACCTGCGCCGTGGTCAGCGTGCCGAACAGGCCGGGGAAGCCGTTCGCGTCGGTGCCGAGCGCGGCCAGTTGTTCCGGACGCAGGCTGGCGATGGCCGCCGTGCCGAGCGCCATCACATGCAGCATGTCGAAGGCGCCGAAGTCGGCCACCGACAGGCCGGCCACCTGGCGCGAGCCGAGCGCGCCGATCTGCGCCAGCGTCAGGCCGCCCAGCTGGGCGCTGCCGAGGGCGGCGATCTGCTGGCTCTGCAACGCCGCCACCTGGCGCGTGCCCAGGCTGTTGAGCTGGGCCTGGCTCAGGTTGGACAGCAGCGCCGCGTCCAGGCCGGCCAGCGCCTGCAGGCTCATGGCGGCCAGGTTGGTGGTCGACAGGCCGACCAGGGTCTGGCTGCTCAGGGCGCCGATCTGCGCACTGCTCAGGGCGCCGAACTGCGCGGTCGTGAGCGCGCCCAGCTGGGCGCTGCCGAGCGCGGCCAGCTGCGTGCTGCCGAGGCCGGCGAGGGCGGCGGTCTTCAGCGCGGCCAGGTCGGCCGCCTCCAGCGCCGCGACCTGCGGCGCCGACAAGGCCGCCACCTGCAGGCTCGACAGCGCCGCCGCCTGCGCCGTGCTCAGCGCAACGATCTGGCGCGTGCTCAGGCCGGCCAGGCCGGTGCTGCGCAGGGCGGCGATCTGCGCCGTCGTCAAGACATCGATATGGCTGGCGCCGGCCGCGTCGTTGGCCAGCGCGGCCACCTGGTCGGAGCCGAGCGCGGCGATCGCGGCGGTCTTCAGCGCGGCCAGGTCGGCGCTTTCCAGCGCGGCGATCTGCGCGGTGCCGAGCGCGGCCAGCTGGCCGCTGCCCAGCGCGGCGGCCTGGCTGGTGGTCAGGGCGATCAGCTGGGCGCTGCCCAGGCCGGCCAGCGCGGCCGTGCCCATCGCGGCGATCTGCGCGGTCCGTAGCGAGGCGAACTGGGCGCTGGCGGCGCCGCCGCCCAGCGCGGCCAGCTGCGCCGAATTCAGCGCCGCGATGATGGCCGTGCTCAGGCCGGGGATGCCGCGGCTGTCGAGCGCGGCCAGGTCGGCGGTCGACAGGCCGGCCAGCTGGCGCGTGCCGAGCGCGGCCAGTTGCGCCGAGCTGAAGGCGACCATCTGCTGGCTGCCCAGCGCGGCGATCTGGTCGCTGCTGAGCGCGGCCACCTGCTGCGTTTTCAGGGCCGCCAGCTGGGCCGGCATCAGTTGCGCGATCAGCGCGGTGCTCAGCGCGCCGATCGCGGCCGTGGTCAGGCCCGACAGGTTGGCGGTCGACAGTCCCGCCAGCGTCTGGCTGGACAAGGCGCCCAGCTGCAGGCTGCTCAGCGCGGCCAGCTGCTGGCTGGTCAGCGCGGTCAGCTGGGCCGCGGTCAGCGCCCGCATCTGGTCGGCCGACAGGCCGGTCAGCGCGGCGGTGCGCAGGGCGGTCACGTCGGCCGCCTCCAGCGCGACGATGCCGTTGGTGTCCAGGCTGGCGATCTGCGCGCTGCTGAGCGCGGCCGCCTGGGCCGTGCTGAGGGCGGCGATCTGGCGCGTGCTCAGGCCGGCGAAGACGGCGCCGCGCAGCGACGCGATCTGCTGCGTGGACAGCAGGTCGATATGGCTGGCGCCGGCCGCGTCGTTGCCCAGCTGGGCCAGCTGGGCCGAGGTCAGCGCGGCCAGCGCGGCGGTTTTCAGGCCGATCAGCGCGGCCGGATCGAGCGCGTCCACGGCGGCCGTGGACAGCGCGCCGATCTGGCGCGAACCGAAGGCGCCCAACTGGGCCGAGGTCAGCGCGGCCAGTTGCAGCATGCTCAGGCCGGCCAATTGGTCGGTGTTCAGCGCGGCGATCTGGCGCGTGGCCAGCGCCGCCACCTGCGCGGTGCTCAGGCCGCCCAGCACGGCGGCCGGCAGCGCGGCGATCACCGCCGTGCCCAGCGCGCCGATGTCGTTGGTCTGCAGGCCGGCGATGGCGGACGACCGCAGCGCCAGGATCTGGCCGCTGTTCAGGGCGGCCACCTGGGCGCTGGTCAACGCGGTCACCTGGTCGCTGTTGAGCGCGGCCATTTGCTGGGCGCTCAGGCCGGCCAGGGCGGCGGTCTTGAGCGCGGCCAGGTCGGCCGTCTCCAGCGCGGCGATATCGTTGGTGGACAGCGCGGCCAGCTGGGCGCTGGTCAGCGCCGCCGCCTGCGCGGTGCTCAGCGCGACGGTCTGGGCGCTGGTCAGGCCGGCCAGCGCGGCCGGGCGCAGCACGGCGACCTGCGCGGTGCCGAGCGTGCCGAACAGGCTGCCGGACGGATCGTTGGCCAGCGCGGCCAGCTGGTCGGCGCGCAGCGCGGACAGCGCCGAGCTGCCCAGCGCCGGCAGCACGGCGGCGTTCAGCGCGGCCACGTCGGCGCTCGACAGGCCGGCGATGTTGCGCGAGCTCAGGCCGAGGATCTGCTGCGCGCCCAGGCCGGCGACCTGCGCCGTGCGCAGCGCGGCCAGCTGGTCGCTCGACAGCACGGCGAACTGACGCGAGGTCAGGCTGGACAATTGCAGCGCGCTCAGGTTGGCCACCGACGCCGGATTGAGCGCGGCGATGTAGGCGGTGCCGAGCGCGGCCAGGTTGGCGCTGGAGAAGCCGGCGATGGTGTCGGACGACAGCGCGCCCAGCTGCGCGGTGTTCATGGCCATGAATTGCGCCATCGTCAGCGCGGCCAGCTGGCTGCTCGACAGCACGCCGACCTGGGCCGCGCTCAGGCCGGGAATGGCGGCGGTGCGGATCGCGGCCAGGTCCAGCGGTTCCAGGGCGGCGATGGCCTGCGTGCTCAGCGCGTGCAGCTGGGCGCTGCCCAGGGCGGCGACCTGACCGGCCGTCAGCGCGACGGTCTCGGCGGTGGTCAGGCCGGCCAGCGCGGCGCTGCGCAGCGCGGCGATCTGCGCCGTGGTCAGCAGTTGCACCGGGCCCAGCGCGGCCAGCTGGTCGGAACCCAGCGCGGCGATCGCGGCGGTGCGCAGCGACGACAGGGTGGCCGAGTTGAGCGCGGCGATGCCGGCGGCCGACAGGCTGCCCGCCTGCTGCGAACTCAGGGTGCCCACCTGGGCGGCGTTCAGGGCGTGCAGCTGGTCGCTGCCCAGCGTGGCCAGCTGGGCCGTGCTCAGCACCGCCACCTGGCGGGTGCCCAGGCCGGCCAGCTGCGCCGTGCTCAGGCCGCCGAAGCTGGCGCTGGCCAGGCCGGCGATGGCGTTGGTGCCCAGCGCGGCGAAGTCGTCATGTTCCAGCCCGGCCAGGCCGGCCGTGCCGAGGGCGTTGAATTGTTTGCTGCTCAGGACGCCGATCTGCGCGGTGGTCAGCGCGGTCACCTGCGCGCTGCTCAGCGCGGCGACCTGCTGGGTCGACAGTGACGCGATGGCCTGGGTGCCCAGCGCCGCGATGTCGGCCGTCCCCAGCGCCGCCAGCTGCACCAGCGACAAGGCGGCCAGCTGCGCGGTGCTCAACGCGGCGGCCTGCGCCGTGGTGAGCGCCGCCACCTGGTCGGTGCCCAGGCCGGCCAGCGCGGCGGTGCGCAGCGCGGCGATCTGGGCGGTGGTCAGCTGCCCGAACAGGGTGCCGCCGGCGGCGTAGCCCAGTTCGGACAGCTGGTCGGAGTTCAACGCGGCCAGCGCGGCGGTGCTCAAGGCCCTCAGCGCGGCGCTGCCGAGCGCGTACAGGTCGTCCGGCGACAGGCCCAGCGCCTGGCGCGAGCCCAGCGCGCCGATCTGCAGCGTCGACAGCGACTGCACCTGCACGCTGCTCAGCGCGGCGACCTGCTCGCTGCTCAGGGCGGCGAAGTGGCGGGTGCCGAGCGCGCCCAGTTGCGCGCTGCTCAGCGAGGCCAGCAAGGCCGGTCCCAGCAGCGCGATGGCGGCCGGATTCAGCGCGGCCAGGTCGGCGCCCGGCAGGCCGGCGATCGAGTCGCTGGACAGGGCGGCCAGCTGGCGGCTGCTCAGCGCGGCGAATTCGGCGGTGGTGAAGGCGCCCAGCTGGGTGCTGCTCAGCGCGGCCATCTGCTGCGTGCTCAGGCCGGCGATGGTCGCGGTTTTCAGCGCGGCCAGGTCGGCCGTTTCCAGCGCGGCCAGCTGGGCCAGCGACAGCGTGTTCAGTTGCGCGCTGCTCAGCACGGAGGCTTGCGTGGTCGACAGCGCAGCCACCTGGGCCGTGCCCAGGCCGGCCAGCACGGACGGACGCAGCGCGGCCAGCTGGGCCGTGCCCAGCATGCCGAACAGGCTGCCGTTGGCGCCGCCCAGCAGCGCCAGCTGGTCGGAAGCCAGCGCGCCGGCGGCCGCCACACTCAGCGCCTTGATGGCGGCGCTGCCGAGAGCGGCAACGTCGTCGGTCGACAAGCCGGCCACCTGGCGCGAACCGAGCGCGCCGATCTGCGCCGTGCTCAACGCCTGCACCTGGGTGCTGCTCAGCGCGGCGATCTGCGCGCTGCCCAGCGCGGCGATGTGGCGGGTGCCGAAGCCGCCGAGCTGCGCCGTGCTCAGCGCGGCCAGCAGCGCCGCGTTCAACTGCGGCACGACGGACGGATTCAGGGCGCCCAGGTCGGCGGCCGGCAAGCCGGCCAGCGCGTCGGTGGACAGCGCGCCGATCTGCGCGCTGCCGAGCGCGGCGAAATCGGCCGTGGTCAACGCGCCCAGCTGGCTGCTGCCCAGCGCCGCCAATTGGCGGGTGGTCAGCGCGGCGACGGCGGCGCTTTTCAGCGCGGCGACATCGGCCGTTTCCATGCCGGCGATGGCGTCGGTGGACAGGGCGTTCAATTGCGCGCCGCTCAGCGCGGCGGCCTGCGCGGTGCCGAGCGCGGCCACCTGGGCGGCGCTGAGCGCGGCCAGCTGCGACGAGCTCAACCCGGCGATCGCCTGCGTGCCGAGCGCGGCGATGCCGCGCGTGCCGATGGCGACGATTTCATCGGCCGTCAACGTCGCCAGCTGGCGTGTGCTCAGGGCGCCCAGCTGGCCGGTGCTCATCAGGGCCACCTGGCCGGACGACAGGCTGGCGATATTGGCCACGCTCAGCGCGGCCACGTCGGCCGTTTCAAACGCGGCGATGGCGTCGGTGCTCAGATAGCTGAAGGCCCGGGTGCCCAGCGCGGCCACCTGGGCGGTGGTCAGCGCGGCGACCTGGGCGCTGGTCAGCGCGCCCATGAAGCCCGACGGCAGCGCGCCCACCGCGTTCAGCGTGGCCGCCTTGATGGCGGCCAGGTCGCGCGTGGTCAGCACCGCGACGTTGCTGGTGGCCAGCCAGGACAGCTGGGAGCTGCTCATCGCGGCAAGGTGGTCGGTGCGCAGCGCCGGCACCTGGAGCGAACTCAACGCGACGATGTCCTCGCTGGTCCACGACAACACATCCTGCGTGCTCAGGGCATTGGCGATCTGGTCGGTGGACAGTATGGGGACGAGGGTGCTCATCGCGTGTTCCTTATTTGATAACACCTTTCACTATAGCAGAATTCGCTCTAATTTCTACAAAGCAACGAATTTATTTTACTGATTTTTATCAAAAATTACATGAAAAATGCCGCAAAATCAAAGACTTTGCGGCATCCTTAACCAACAGGCAACGGCTTGTGTGGCGCGGCGGTCAGGCCTTGGCTTCGCCGCCCAGCGCCTCGACCACGTCGGCCATCAGCTTGGCCAGTTCGCCGGTCATCAGCATGAAGTCGCCGTCGAAGCGTTCCTCGTCGTTGCGGGTGCTCGATTCCTTTTCCGCGATCACGTCCAGCGGCTTGATGCCCTTGATCGCCAGCGACTCGGTCAGCACGAAGGAGATCTTGCTGTCCCAGGTCATGGCCAGGCGGGTGCACTGCTTGCCGGCCGCGATGTGGCGGCGCACCTCGTCCGCCTCCAGCGTGTGGCGCACATAGCGCACCGCCGCCTTGCTCTCGCCGGTGGCGCGCAGCTCGGTGTCCATGTCGACCGTGAAGCCGGCCGGCGCGTCGTCGGCCTGCAGCCACTCGGTCATCACGCCCACCGGCGAGCGCTGCACGCGCAGGCTTTCCAGCGGCAGCTTGTCGACCGCCTTGAGCAGCAGCTTGATCACTTCGTCGGCCTTGGCCGGGCTGGCCGCGTCCACCACCAGCCAGCCGTTGACCGGGTCGATCCAGGTCCAGACGTTGCTGCGGATCGAGAAGGCGCGCGGCAGCAGCTCGTCGGCCACGCGTTCCTTGAGTTCCTTCATCGCCTTCTTGCCGGGGGCGAAGCCTTGCGCCTCTTCCATCTCGGCGGCGCGCGCCTTGGCGACCTGGTTGATGACGGTGTTGGGCAGCAGCTTCTTCTCGGTGCCCAGCAGGATCAGCATTTGTTTGTTGACCACGTGCACCAGGCCGCCGTTCGGGCGGGGACGGTCCCAGCCCTGGCGCAACAGTTCATTGCTGCTGGCCGGGACGAAGGAGTGCGGCTCCAGCGCCGCTTCCAGTTGTTCGGGGGTAAAGGCCCAAGGGGCCGGCAGACGGTAAATCTGTAGATTCTTGAACCACATGTGTTGAGCCTTGTTTCAGTAATGCCAGGGGAGCGCCATTTTACACGGTGATGGCGGCGCCGGACCGAATCTGTTGCTTGCCTAGGCGAACAATTCGCCTTGCCGGGGCACAGCCATCTGCGCGGCTGTGCCGGGCGGCTCCAGCGTGCTGGCGCGCACGCCCAGCAGGCGCAGCCGGCGTTGCAGCGGCACCCGTTTCAGGCATTCGCGCGCGGCCTGCAGGATGCCGGCCGCGTCCGCCACGGGCTGCGGCAACGTGACGTTGCGGCTGACGATCTGGAAGTCGTCGAAGCGCAGCTTGATGCTGATGGTGCGGCTGACGTAGCCCTTGCGCTTGAGGTCTTCCGCCAGCCGGTCGCACAGCTTGGTCAGGATGGACGACAGCGCGCCCCGATCCTGGCGCGCGTGCAGGTCGCGCTCGAAGGTGGTCTCGCGGCTGATCGACTTGCTCTCCGAGCTGGTGGAGATGGCGCGGTGGTCGATGCCGCGCGCGGCGTCGGCCAGCCAGGCCGAATAGTGGGCGCCGAAATGGTCCCGCAGCAGGCCGGCGTCGGCCGCCGCCAGCTGGCCGATGGTGTCTATGCCCAGCGCCGCCAGCTTCTCGGTGGCCTTGGGGCCGATGCCGTTGATCTTGCGCACGCCCAGCGGCCAGATGCGCGCCGGGATGTCCTCGTGGCCCAGCACGGTCAGGCCGTCGGGCTTTTCCAGGTCCGAGCAGATCTTCGACAGCAGCTTGTTGGGCGTCACGCCGATCGAGCACGATAGTCCGGTGGCGTCGCGCACGGCCTGCTTGATGCGCTGCGCCAGCTCGCGCGTCTCGCCTTCCACATGGGTCAGGTCGATGTAGATCTCGTCGATGCCCCGGTCCTCGAAGTCCGGCGCGATGGCGGCCACGGCGTTCTTGAACAGGCGCGACATCTGGCGGTAGGCGTCGAAATTGACCGGCAGCAGGATGGCGTCCGGCGCCAGCTTGGCCGCCTTCATCATGCCCATGGCCGAGCCCACGCCGAGCGCGCGCGCCTCGTAGGTGGCGGTGGTGATGACGCCGCGTCCGACATAGTCGCGCAGCCGCGAAAAGGTGTGGCTGCCGTCCGCCTGCAACACCGGCTGGGCGTCGCGCCCGCCGCCGATCACCACCGGCAGGCCGCGCAGCTCGGGATAGCGCAGCAGCTCGACGGACGCATAAAACGCGTCCATGTCGAGGTGGGCGATGCGGCGCTGGTCTTCAACCATGATGCGGGGAAAATTACTGTGAATGCATACAGTATTCACTAAAACGCATCAGTCCGCAAGACCCCGCCCTATTTGCCGCCGCCGGGGTTACACTGGAGGCCACCATGACCAAGCGCCCGCCCCTCGCATTGTTGAGCCTGTTACTGTCCGTCACCTCGGTGGCGCACGCTGCGCCGGAAGCCTGCGCGCCGGCCAGCGCCGGCCTCAGCGACCTGGGCTACGCGTCCTACCGCGACGGCTCGGCCATCCGCGGCATCACGGTCGACCTGCTGGTCGAGATACAGAAGCGCAGCGGCTGCGCCTTCCAGCTGGGCTGGTATCCGCACGGGCGGGTGTACGCGCAATTCTTCAGCGGCCAGCTGGACGTGACCGGCGCCGCGCTGCGCAACACCGAGCGCGACCAGTACGGCGTATGGCTGCCCTACACCTATTCGCAGTTCGAACTGGTGCTGCTCAACCAGAGCGCCGGCGAGTTCCACAGCCTGGCCGATTTCGTCGAGCGCGGCACGGCGCGCCTGAACGTGGTGCGCAGCATCGCGTATTCCCCCGCGACGCAGACGCAGCTGGACCGGCTGCAAAAGCTGGGCCGGCTGGAATACGTCAACGACTACGGCGTGGTGTTCCGCAAGATCCTGGCCGGCCGCGCCGACGGCACGCTGGCGCCGCCGGCCATCCACGTGCAGCACCAGCGCCAGTACCACCTGTTGGGCAAGATGCGCGCCACCACCGTCGCCGAAGCGCCGCGCGCGATGGTGGGCATCTACGTGTCGAAGCAGGTGCCGGCGGCGCAGCGGCGGCGCTACGCCGAGGCGATGCGCGCCATCGTCGGCGACGGCACGGTGCAGCAGATCTACCAGCGCTACCTGGACGCCGACGTCACCCGCCAGATCTTCGCCGGCGGCGTGCGCGACATCCTGGACGCCATGCCGGCCGACTAGTGGACTGTAACGGAAGAAACGGTAGTGCAGGACGCGCGGGCGGCGCGCAGGGCAAGGCGCAAAGCGCAGCAATAGCGAGCTATTGCGAGCATTTGCAACGCCGCCATGCGGGGCGCTCCGCGTGGCAGGCACTATCGTTTATTCCGTTACAGTCCACTAACTCCAACGCGCGCGGAACCACGCCGCGCTGCCCTCGTCGGCCGGGAAGAACGATTCGACGCGCAGCTCGTGCACGGTGACGTCGTGCGGCGTGCCCAGCGTGGCGATGGTGGTGAACAGGTTCAACTCGACGCCGTCCTTGCGCAAGGTCACCGGCAAAAAGGGCAAGGCGCGGCGGTCCAGGTTGGGCGACGCCTGGCCGATACCGGCGACGCCGGGCAGCGCCAGCAACTCGCTCAGCAAGGCGGTGGCTTCGCTGCCGGGACCGTCGCTCATCGCCTCGCGCTGGATCCAGTGCAGCAGGTCGGCGCCGACCTCCTCCCAGTTGTGCAGGTATTGCCGCGCGCCGTGCGGGTCCAGCATCAGCTTGAGCACGTTGACCGAGCCGTCGGTGGGGATGGCCGCGCCGGCGGGCAAGTCCAGCAGCCAGCGCATCATGCCGGCCGCCGGCGCGTTGGCCAGCGCCAGGTTCCACAGCCGGTCGACCACCAGCGCCGGGTACGGCGCCTGCTGCGCCAGCATGAAGTCCAGCGCCCGCCGCACCGCGCCCAGTTCGGGATCGGACAGTTTGCGCTCCTGGTAGGCCGGCGCGTAGCCGGCCGCCAGCAGCATCACGTTGCGCTGGCGCAGCGGGATCTCCAGCACCATGCCCAGCTTCAGGATCAGATCCTTGCTGGGCTGCGAGCGCCCGCTCTCCAGGAAGCTGATGTGGCGCTGCGAAATCGTGCTCTCGGTCGACAGGCGCAGCTGGCTGTAGCCGCGCTTGCCGCGCCAGTACTTCAACGCGGCGGCGAAGTCGCTGAAATAATCGGTCGCGCCGTGGGCGCCGGATGGATGCGATGCGGACATGCGGGTCTCCTTGTCCGGCAATGATAGCCCGGCCGCGCTCACGCCGCGTTCAGGAAGCCGGTGACGCGGGTCAGGCGGCCGTCCTCGCCCAGCTCGGCGACGTCGGTGCCGTGCGCCACCGGCGCGCCGCCGGGCACGGCCAGCGTCCACGAGAAGCGCACCACGTCGTTGTGGCCGTCCGGCGTGCCGTCCAGCTCGAAGCGGTAGCCGGGGAACTGGCTTTGCGCGCCGGCGATCATGGCGTCGATGCCGTCGTGGCCGGCGCCGCGCATCATCGGATCGAGGTAGCGGGCGTCCAGCGCGAAGGCGCGCGCCACCAGCGCGCGGCGGGCGGCGGCGTCGCGTTCGTTCCAGACGGCCAGGTATAGTGTAGCGATGTGGGCTGGGGTGTGCATGCTGATCTCCTTGAGTGGTTGATGTCGAAGCGACGGAAACCATTGTCCGGACATCGCTGCGCGGCGGCGATTACGTCCCAGGTAATCGCCGCGCCACCACCAGCACGGCGCCGGCCACCAGGCTGGCCGCCAGCAGGTAGATGCCGCTGGCCGTGCTGCCGGTGGCGTCCTTGATGGCGCCGACCAGGTAGGGGCTGGCGAAGCCGGCCAGGTTGCCCACCGAGTTGATCAGCGCGATGCCGGCCGCCGCCGCCGCGCCGCCCAGCATCGCGGTCGGCAGACTCCAGAAGATCGGGAAGGTGCTCAGGATGCCGGCCGTGGCCACGCTCAGCGCGGCCATCGCGATCACGGTGTTGTCGCTGTAGATGGTGGCCACCACCAGGCCCAGCGCGCCGGCCACGGCGGCGACGGCCGCGTGCCAGCGGCGCTCGCCGCTGCGGTCCGAACGACGCGCGGCCAGCACCATCGCCACCGCCGCCACCGAATATGGGATCGCCGTCAGCAGGCCGATGTCGAGCACGTTCTTGACGCCGCTGTTCTTGATCAGCTGCGGCAGCCAGAAGCTCACGCCGTACAAGCCCATCACGAACAGGAAGTACACCAGCGCCAGCAGCCACACCGTGCCGCTGGCGAACACCCGCGCCAGCGGCAGGCGCTGCTGATGCTGGCCGTCCTCGGCGATGGCGCGCTCCAGTTGCCTCTTGTCGTCCTCGCTTAGCCACTTGGCGGCGCGGATGCCGTCGTCCAGGTAGAACAAGGTCCACACGCCGATCAGCACCGACGGCAAGCCTTCGAGCAGGAACAGCCACTGCCAGCCGCTCAAACCATAACGTCCGGCGAAGGCCTGCATGATCCAGCCCGACAGCGGCCCGCCCACCACGCCGGCCACAGCCACCCCGCTCATGAACAGCGCCACCATGCGCGCGCGGCGATGGGCCGGATACCAATAGGTCAGGTACAGGATGATGCCGGGGAAGAAGCCCGCCTCGGCCGCGCCGAGCAGGAAGCGCAGCAGGTAGAACGTCGCCACGCTGTTGGCCAGCATCAGCGCCGACGAGATCAGGCCCCAGCTGATCATGATGCGGGCGATCCAGATGCGGGCGCCGGTGCGCGTCATCAGCAGGTTGGACGGCACCTCGAACAGGAAGTAGCCGATGAAGAAGATGCCGGCGCCCACGCCGTACACGGTATCGCTGAAGCGCAGGTCGGCCAGCATCTGCAGCTTGGCGAAGCCGACGTTGACACGGTCCAGGTAGGCGGCCACGTAGCACAGGAACAGGAAAGGCATCAGCCGCCAGCTGACGCGGCGGTACAGGGGATCGAGATGGCGGTCGTCGTGCTGCATGGCGGGGGTCCTTATTCCGGGTGTTCGGCGTGCGGCCATGGTGACACCGGATCGAGGCCGCAAACAAATTTTCTAAATAATTTACAAAAACCCTTGCGGAACGGATTAGGCACCTTGTAGAATACGGCCTCGTTCAGCAGTTGCAACAAAGTAGTGAAGCAAAGCTGATATGTTTTCTGGGTGCTTAGCTCAGTTGGTAGAGCGGCGCCCTTACAAGGCGTAGGTCGGGAGTTCGACCCTCTCAGCACCCACCAAGGAAACAGAAAAACGAAATTTGGAGCGGTAGTTCAGTTGGTTAGAATACCGGCCTGTCACGCCGGGGGTCGCGGGTTCGAGTCCCGTCCGCTCCGCCAAATTCCTTTAAGGGCCCGATTCGTCGGGCCCTTAATCATTTCCGCGCCGATTAATACGCGGTTAAGCTTAGGCTTGCGCATCGGGTGTTATCCTCCCGGCATGATTCTCTCCACCACGTCCCTGCCTCCCTATCTGCGTTTCCGCGTGCGCCTGGCGCGGCAGGCGATGCTGCAGTTCGTGGCCAGCTTCAAGAGTTCGCTCGAATACCTCCTGCTCGGTTTCGGCCAGGTGCTGGTGGGCCTGGTCGCCTGCCTCGCGCTGCCGGGACTGTTCGCGGCGACGCGGCCGTGGCCGCAGGCGCTGGGCCTGTTCGCCGGCCAGGCGTTGATCGCCAGCGCGCCGGTGTGGCTGCTGCGCAAGCGGCTGCTGCCGCAGCAGGTGCTGCAGTGGTGCCGTCCGATGCCGATACCCGCGCGCTGGCAGTGGTGCGCCAACATCGCCGTGGCCGGCATGATCATCGTCCCGCTGAGCATGGCCTTCGCATTGTCCACCGCGATCTGGCTGTTCCAGTGGCCGGACTGGCTGCAACCGGTGGCGCCGCAGGCATTGCTGCTGACCGCCGGCTCACTGCTGCTGGGCTGGATCATCTCGACGCTGGTGCTGGCCCGGCGCTGCCGCATGCCGGCCGCCGCCCCGCTCGATCCCGACCGTCCGCTGCCCGGCCCCTACGCGCCGCGCCTGCCGCGCCACGGCTGGAGCGCCGCGCATCACTGGCGCCAACTGTTCTGGCTGCCGTTCTGGCGCGCCGAGAATCTGGTCGGCCTCCAGCAGACCGTGCTGCTGCTGGGCGCCGTGCTGGGCATCGCCGTGTGGCTGTGGCATCCGGCCGTGGTACCGCCGGCGCTGTGGGGCTTCAACGCCGCCATCCTGCTGATGCTGCTGACCGACCGCGGCGACAAGGCCGTCACCGAACAGATCGCGCTGCTGCGTCCCGTCGCGGCGGCCTGGCCGGTACGCATCGAGCGCCTGTTCCGCTTCGCGCGCTGGTCGGCGCTGCTACCCGGCCTGGCCGTGATGGCCTGGTTCGCGCTACTGACGCTGGGTCACCTGGGCCGCGCCAACAGCGCCGGCTACAGCACCACCGTGGCCACCGTCTGGCTGTGCTTTGCGGGCGCCGCCCAGGCCGCCGTCGTCGTGCTGCGCCGCCTGAGCGTGCGCGGCCGCGTGGGACTGGTCATCAGCGCCATCATCATCCTCACCGCCATTGGAAGCGAATTATGGAATTGAAGCCCGTGCTGCGCATACAACAACTGACCTTCGAATACGCCAGCCACCCGCTGTTCCGCCGCTTCGACCTGCAACTGGACGCCGGCATCACCTGGCTGCGCGGCGAGAACGGCGCCGGCAAGACCACGCTGCTGAAGCTGGCCGGCGGCGCGCTGACGCCGCACGCGGGCAGCATCGCGCTGGACGGCCTCGACATCCAGGCCCAGCCGCTGGCCTACCGCCTGCGGTGCTACTACTGCGGCGGCGACACGCCGCAACTGCCGTGGCTGACCGTGCAGGAAATCCTCGACCTGCACCTGTCGCTGTATCCCGGCACCGACCCGGCGCTGCTCGACGCCGAGCTGCAAGCGTTCCACCTGCTGCACACGCTGGACCAGCCGGTGACCACGCTGTCGCTGGGCCAGCACAAGAAGATGCAGCTGTCGCTGGCGCTGGCGCTGCCGGTGCGGCTGCTGCTGATCGACGAGCCGTTCAACGGCCTCGACGTGGACGCCGTGGCCTACCTGCGCCGGCAACTGTCGGCGCCGCAGCGGCTGGCGCGCCAGTGCATCCTGCTCACCAGCCACCTCGACCCGGCCCTGCCGCTGTCCGCCACCGTGCAACTTTAAGTTATCATGGGAATGATGAGCCGGCCCGGCCCGCATTCCCGCACGGAGTTCCCCTGATGTTTGGTTTCCTGAAATCGCCCACGTTGTCGCCGCGTCTGTTGCGCCTGAAGGAATCGGCGCTGTTCGCCACGCTGACGCCGCTCGAACTGAAGATCGTCGACGGCCTGATGCACGAACGCCGCTACCTGGCCGACGAGATCATCTTCGACGAGGGCGAGGAAGGCCAGGCGCTGTACCTGGTGATGTCGGGGCGGGTGATCATCAGCCGCAAGCTGGGCGAGACGCGCGAAGTGGTGGCCGAACTGTCGGCCGGCTCCTTCTTCGGCGACCTGGCCCTGCTCGACAACACGCCGCGCAACGCGCAGACGCGCGCGCTGGACAACTGCGAACTGGCGGTGTTCTTCCGCGCCGACTTCATGGGCCTGATGGAGACCGACGCCGTGATCGGCTACAAGATCTCGCTGGCCCTGGCGCGCCACATCGGCAGCCGGCTGCGCGACTGGATGAGCGGCAAGCCGCAGATCGAAGCGATATGAACTTCCTGCCGACCCAACAGCGCGCCGGGCCGGTGGTGTGGAGCGGCATCATCGCCGCCACCTGCGTGCTGCTGTTCCTGCTGCAGCAGATGCTGTTCCTGGCCATCCCCTTTTTGCTGGGGATCGTGCTGTACTACATCCTGCAACCGCCGATGCAGCGCCTGATCCGCATGGGCCTGAGCCACAACGCGTCCACGATGATCGTCGGCGGCGTATTCCTGCTGCTGCTGGCGATGGCCGGGCTGGTGCTCATCTTCTGGGACAGCGGCCCGTCCGACTCGTGGCAGGACATGCTGGGCAAATACCTGACGGGCGGGCTGGAGTTCGTGCGCCACACGATGCTGTCGCTGGAGCGCGAGTTCCCCATCCTCAAGCAGATCAAGCTGGCGCGCACCGTCAACAGCCGCGTGAGCGCGTTCACCGGCACCTTCGTGCAAAAGCACCTGACCGATATTTTGGTGTCGGTCGCGGCATGGCTGCCGTCGCTGCTGCTGGCGCCGTTCCTGACCTTCTTCTTCCTGCGCGACGGCCTGCGCTTCAAAAAGTTCCTGGCTCGCGCCGTACCCAACGCCTTCTTCGAAAAGACCCTGTGCCTGCTGCACGAAGTGGACCAGACCGCGCACCGCTACTTCCAGGGCCTGATCAAGCTCACCATCCTCGACACGGCGGTGCTGGCGATCGGCCTGTGGGCGATCGGCGTCTCGTCGCCGCTGGTGCTGGGGCTGATCGCGGCGATGCTGGCGTGGGTGCCGTACGTCGGCTCCATCGTCGGCTGCATGTTGGTGGTGATGGTGGCCTCGACCGACGCGCCGGCCGACCCGGCGGTGGCCTACATGGCGATTGGCGTCTTCATCGCCGTGCGGCTGCTGGACGATTTCGTCTTCATGCCGATGACGCTGGGGCGCAGCCTGCACATCCATCCCTTGATCACGGTGCTGATGATCTTCATCGGCGGCTCGGTGGCCGGCGTGGCGGGGCTGATGCTGGTGCTGCCGCTGCTGGGCGTGGTGATGGTCATCGGCGAAACGCTGGGCCGGCTGATCACCGACCCGCGCCTGCGCGCCCGCCACCGCAACGCCATGGAACTGCGCACCCGCCAAGCCAGCGCCGACCTAACATAATTGGGGTCAAGTCTGACATTCGGACACGAGCTCTGCTGTAAAACGCGCACTTACAGCAGAGCTCGTGTCCGAATGTCAGACTTCGTATATTGAGCGTACCGCATCTCCATCGGATAATAACGAAGTAAGTGCGGCCGGGCGGAGTGACGCTGATCAGACTTAGTGCCATGGAGCACGTGGGTCA
>QVIN01000015.1 GCA_003416985.1 Duganella sp. BJB480
CTGACCCACGTGCTCCATGGCACTAAGTCTGATCAGCGTCACTCCGCCCGGCCGCACTTACTTCGTTATTATCCGATGGAGATGCGGTACGCTCAATATACGAAGTCTGACATTCGGACACGAGCTCTACCGTAGACGCGCGTCTACGGTAGAGCTCGTGTCCGAATGTCAGACTTGACCCCAATTTTATTCGGTGGCGAAGATGCAGAGGGCGGTCAGGGGGAAGGCGAGGCCGGCCCACAGGACACCGGTCCAGCCGTGCGCGGCGAACATCCAGCCTCCCAGCGATGAGCCTAACGCACCACCCATGAAGAAGAGCGCCATGTAGAGGCCATTCAGGCGGCTGCGGATTTCGGCCGGCAATGCGAAGATGGCGCGTTGGCCCGTCACGAGGTTGGCCGAGACGCCCATGTCGAGCACGATCGAGGTTAGGACCAGTACGCCGAGTTCGAGCAGGCGGTTGCCGTGGATGAGCAGCGGCAGGGCGAAGGCCAGCGCGCCCAGCGTCAGCGCGATGGCGGTGTTGGAGCGGCTCTTGCCCTGGTCGGCGCGGCGGCCGGCGATCGGCGAGGCGATGGCGCCCGCCACGCCCACCAGCGCGAAGATGGCGACGCCTGTCTGGCTCAGCTGGAAGCGCGGGCCGGTCAGTTCCAGCGAGACGCAGGTCCAGAACAGGCTGAAGGCGCCGAACATGCAGGCCTGATACGCGGCGCGCCGGCGCAGGATGGGCGTGGTCTTGAGCAGCTGCCACATCGAACCCAGCAATGCGAAATAGTGCAGGCCCGATCCGGGATGGCGCTGCGGCAGCCGCGCGCGCAGCAGGAAGGCGAGCGCGGCGGTGCCGAGCGCGGAGATGACGAAGATCGCATGCCAGCTCAGCGCGTCGGCCACCAAGCTGGCCACCGGCCGGGCCAGCATGATGCCCATCAGCAGGCCGCTCATGACTTTGCCCACGGTCTGGCCGCGCGTTTCCGGCCGCGACATGTGGGCGGCGAACGGTACCACGATCTGCGCCGCCACAGAGCCCAGCCCGATGCTGAAGGACGCCAGCAGGAATAAGGACGCGCTGCGCGTGAACGAGGCCGCCAGCAGGGCGGCCGACGTGGTCAGCAGGGCGATGAAGATCAGGCGGCGATTTTCCAGCAGGTCGCCCAGCGGGACGATGAACAACAGGCCGAGGCAGTAGCCGATCTGCGTCAGCGTGACGATCAGGCCGGCGGCGCCGGGATCGAGGCCGGTGGCGCGGCTGATCGGGCCGATCAGCGTTTGCGCGTAGTACAGGTTGGCGACGATGAGTCCGGTCGCGGTGGCGAACAACCAGACCATGCCGGGGGAGATGTCGTGCTGGGCGTGGGACTGGCTCACGTGTGCTCCTTCAATTTGCAGCCGGCAATTTTACCGGCGAACGCAAATTGCTGCTGAGCGTGGCCCGTTTTGCCTACAGCCCCGCTTGCGCGCGCGTCAGCGCTTGCCGCACCTCGGCCGTGATTTCGTAGGAGCGCAGGCGCTGCGCGTGGTCGTAGATCTGCGAGGTGATCATCAGTTCGTCGGCGCCGGTGCGGGCGATGAATTCCTGCAGCTGGCGCTGCACGGTGGGCGCCGCGCCGATGGCCGAGCACGACAGCACGGAATCGATCAGCGCCCGTTCCTGCGGCCCCAGCGATTGCAGATAGCCGGCCTGCGGCGGCGGCAGGCGGGCGGGGCGGCCGCTGCGCAGGTTGACGAAGGCTTGCTGCATCGACGTGGCGCGGTAGTGCGCCTCCTCGTCGCTGTCGGCGGCGAACACGTTGAAGCCGAGCATGACGTGCGGCTTGGCCAGCTGGGCCGACGGCTGGAAGTTGCCGCGGTACAGGTCGATGGCCTGCATCATCATCTGCGGCGCGAAGTGCGAGGCGAAGGCGAACGGCAGGCCCATGTGCGCCGCCAGCTGGGCGCCGAAGGTGCTCGATCCCAAGATCCACAGCGGCACCTTGGCGCCTTTGCCGGGCACGGCCAGCACGCGCTGGCGTGGCGTGTCGGACAGATAATCTTGCAGCTCCAGCACGTCTTGCGGGAAGGCGTCGGCATCGCTGTCGAGGTTGCGGCGCAAGGCGCGGGCGGTGGTCTGGTCGGACCCGGGGGCGCGGCCCAGGCCGAGGTCGATGCGGCCGGGGAACAGCGCCTCCAGCGTACCGAACTGTTCGGCGATCACCAGCGGCGCGTGGTTGGGCAGCATGATGCCGCCGGCGCCGACCCGGATGGTCGAGGTGCCGCCGGCCACGTGGGCCATGACGACGGCGGTGGCGGCGCTGGCGATGCCCGGCATGCCGTGGTGCTCGGCCAGCCAGTAGCGCTGGTAGCCCCAGCGTTCGGCGTGCTGCGCCAGGTCCAGCGTGTTGCGGAACGATATGGAAGGCGTGCTGCCTTCGGCGATCGGGGATAGGTCGAGGATGGAAAATGGAATCATGGGTGTCGGTCCGGCTGTTAGCGTTAATCAATAAAGCCCATGGAACAGGTATGGGTATAACCTTTCCATATGGAGCGACAAGCATACACAGAACGGGCCGGACGCGCTGGCGGCGGCCGGATTGCGGCGCCGCGCTTTAAATATGGCGTATTAATTCGCTAATCACTGAGCATATAGGCATTGTTTTAGTTATTTAGCTGCTATTTAGTGTGTTTATTTCGCTGAAGTTGAGCCTTCGGATTTAAAAAAATATTTTCCCGCGCATTTACTTGATTTACCATTGGAAACAGTAACGCGCCTCGCATTACACCTCCCATATTCCGTTTTATTTGTTCGATGGCATGCCCTGCTATCGCGGGGAAACTCATGCCTAAGAAACTTGTTATTCTTTTTACGCTGTTGATCGCTTGTTGCCCGGCGCTGTTTGCCGCCGGCCTGAGCGAGCCGGCCGCGGTCGTGCATCGTGGCCAGCTGTACCGCGTCACGCATGAGGGCAAGACCAGCTATTTGTTCGGCACCATCCATGTCGGCAAGGACGGCAGCTATCCGCTGGATCCGGTGGTGACGCGCGCGCTGCTGGACTCGAACGCGCTGGTGATCGAGCTCGATATCCGCCAGGACGCGCCGTTCCAGCTGGCGCTGGCGCGCCACGGCCGCTACCCGGATGGCGATACCGTGCAGCATCATCTGTCGCCGGCCACGCTGCGCCTGACCGTGCAGGCGCTGGCGCGGGCCGGCTTGTCGCTGCAATCGGTGCAGCAGTACAAGCCCTGGCTGATCGCCAACCTGCTGATCGGCGCGGAGATGGAGGTGCATGGCTACCAGCGTAGCCAGGCCGTCGAATACGCGTTGCTGGCGGCGGCCAAGAGCCAGGACAAGAAGGTGCGCGAACTGGAAAGCGCCGAATATCAGCTCGGCCTGTTCGATACGCTGGACGAGCATCAGCAGGAGCAGTATCTGCTGGAGAACCTGGCCGACCTGGCCGACGGCGCTTCGCTGAAGAAATCCACCGCGCTGATCGACGCCTGGAACTCCGCCGACGCGCCCCGCATCCATGCCGTGTGGCAGTCCGCCACCAGCGGCGACACGATTTCCGCCGGCTTCATGAATCGCGTGCTGCTAGGCAAGCGCAATCCTGAAATGGCCAGCAATATCGAGCGCATCATGCAGCAGGACCAGGTCGCCTTCGTCGGCGTTGGCCTGCTGCATCTGGTGGGCGATGACGGTGTGCCGCAATTGCTCAAGCGGCGGGGCTATCAGGTCGAGCAGCTGTACTAATAGCTGCTCAAGGTGCCGTTGCTGTACCGTACGCGGTCGCCGATCTTGTAGCTGGGCATGGAGTCGACCACCACCATCTGATTGCTGCCATCGTCCAGGCGCACGGTGACGCGATAGACTTTATCGGTGGGCATGCCGACGCTGCCGCCCGCCGCCGCCGCGCCCACCGCGCCCACGCCCACATCCTGCCGCTGCATCTGGTCGATCGCCTGCACCACGCCGTAGGATGTTTGCGCGCTCTGGCTGCTGCTGCTGGCCGTGGCGCCGCTGCCAGCCATGCCGCTGCTGGTCATGGTGCCGGTGGTGCTGCTCTGGTTACTCTGGCTGCCGGGGCTGCTACTGCTGGGCGTGTAGCTGGACGTGCCGCTGGGCGTATTGCCGCTGGTACCGCTACTACCGCTGGGTTCGCCGCTACGCTCCGCGGCGCAACCGGCAAGCGCCAGGATAAGCAGCGCGATAGTGCTGTTTCTGGTCATATTCATATCATCCTCCTCGAGGTTCACTCAACAAAACGACTAGCCATTTGATTAAGAGGCTGGCATTACGGTTTTGTTCCCCGACATCCCATCGCGATTGATATACATCAATTGAAGCATGCTACTCACACGCAATAATTGTTCGGTATCACTTTAAAGGACATCGATATGTTGACACGCGTGACAGACATTATTATCGAAGATTTAATTAATTCAACCTGTGGAGAGGCGTCGGACCCGCGTAGCAGGCATTTAATGACACATTTATTGCACGAATTGGTACGCGTGGCCAAGTTGGAGCAATTGCAGCAGATGCGGATAGACGTCGAACTGGCCATCGGCGCGCCTGGAGACCGCGCCGGCGATATCAGTTTGACGGCTGGATGCGGTAGCGGGTCCAGAGGGCCCACATGAACAGGGCGGTGAGCACGGAGGCATTGCAATCGACCAGCCAGTCGGACACGGCGCCATGGCGGTACGGGAAGAAGCTTTGCACGTACTCGTCGAGCGCGCCCATCAGGGCGATGGTCAGTACCGCCTTGCCGGCGCGCAGCCTGGCGCTGCCTGTCCCGCCGGTGAAGATCAGGAAGGTCAGGCCCGCGTAGGCGATCGAATGCAATATCAGGCCCGAGGCGACCTGGCCGATATCCTGGCGGGCGCCGGGCAGCGAGCCGAGCACCAGTATCAGCAAGTACAGGATGATGGCGGTCCAGTAGCGAAGTCGGGCGTGGGAATTGGTCAGAAGAAGTAACTTGATCATGACCCGGACAATACCATGCGGCGCAAAAAAGGGGGAGTGGTGCACCGGAAGCCCGGTGCACCTTTCTTCCGTCATGCCTATCGGTTGCATGTACTGAAGATGTGACCAGTATAGGAAGCGAATATGACGCGGTAATGACAGCGGGCAAAAAAAAGCCCGCTGGTTAAAGCGGGCTTAAAACTATTTTCTTGGAGGAGAATAGTGGAGACAGGTGTAATTATGGGGGCTGGCCAGATATGTGTCTAATTGTTGTTTCAGATACCAGACATCAATATTTCGCATAACTGCTTAATTGACCGGCACCGTGTAGTTCAACGCCAGCCGGCCGCCGTCCACATACAGGGTTTGGCCGGTCATGTAGCTGGCGTCGTCGCTGGCCAGGAAGGCGGCGATGGAGGCCACTTCCTCCGGTTCGCCGCAGCGGCCCATCGGCGTGCGCGACAGGATGGTGTGGCGCGCTTCCGGGCTGGCCATCACGGCCTGCTTGGCCAGTTCGGTCAGGATGGTGCCGGGGCCGATGCCGTTGACGCGGATGCCGTGCGTGACCAGGTTGAGCGACATCACCTTGGTCAGCTGGTTGATCGCGCCCTTGGACACCACGTACGGCACCTGGTTCGGAATCGCCAGCTCGGCGTTCACGCTCGACATGTTGATGATGCAGCCGCTGCGCTGCTTGACCATTTCGCGCGCCACCGCCTGGCCGCACAGGAACATGGACTTCAGGTTGATGCGCAGCACGCGGTCGAAATCGTCCTCGGTCAGGTCGAGGAAATCGGCGGCGTGGGTGACGCCGGCGTTGTTGATCAGGATGTCGATGCGGCCGAATGCGGCCAGGGTGGCGGCCACCAGCGCGTCGACGTCGCATTTCTGGCTGACGTCGGCGGCGAAGAAGCGCGCCTGCTCGCCCAGCGTGGCGGCGGCGGACGCGCCTTCCGGCTTGATGTCGACCAGCATGACCTTGGCGCCTTCGGCCACCAGACGCTGCGCGCAAGCCAAGCCTATGCCTTGGGTGGCGCCGGTCACGATCGCGACTTTGTTCGAGAGTTTCATAGGTTTTTGCTTTCTAAGGAGTGAGGATCAAATTTTAACAGCCCGGTGCGGGCGCGTTACAATAGAGGGTTTGCAATAAATTCGAGGGGTGCGTCGTGACTTTCATCAACAAATTATCTGCCGCCTGGGCGGCCAACGACTCCCTGCTGTGCGTGGGCTTGGACCCGGACATGGCCAAGCTGCCGGCCCAGTTCCAGAACGACCCGCAAGGCATCTACCACTTCTGCCGCGAGATCATCGACGCGACCGCCGACCTGGCGTGCTCGTTCAAGCCGCAGATCGCCTACTTCGCGGCGCTGAGCGCGGAAGACCAGCTGGAAAAAATCTGCCACTACGTGCGCGACAACTATCCGCACATGCCGCTGATCCTGGACGCCAAGCGCGGCGACATCGGCGCCACCGCGCGCCAGTATGCGCGCGAGGCTTACGACCGCTACGGCGCCGACGCGGTGACCGTCAATCCCTACATGGGTTCGGATTCGGTGGAGCCGTACATGGAGTGGAGCGACCGCGGCGTGATCATCCTGTGCCGCACCTCGAACGCGGGCGGCTCGGATCTGCAGTTCCTCAACGTCGACGGCAAGCCGCTGTACCAGCACGTGGCGCGCCTGGTGGCGGACAAGTGGAACGCCAACGGCCAGTGTGCGCTGGTGGTGGGCGCCACCTTCCCGGAGGAACTGGCGCAGGTCAGGGCGATCGTCGGCGACATGCCGCTGCTGGTGCCGGGCATCGGCGCGCAGGGCGGCGATATCGAAGCCACCGTCAAGTCGGGCCGCACCTACGACGGCACCGGCATGATGATCAACTCGTCGCGTGCCATCCTGTACGCGGCGCCGCAAGCCAATGAAGACTTCGCCGCCGCCGCCCGCCGTGTGGCGCTGGAAACGCGCGACGCCATCAACCGGCACCGCGCCTAAGCGGGCCTAGTGCGCTGGAGCGATCAGCTCCACGTACTCGTACAGCTCGGCCAGGATCTGTTCGGCGCGCTCATCGGCATCCTGTTGCAGATGGTCGATCTCGCCGAAGAACTGGTCGATGCTGCGCGCACCGCCCGCGCCTTCGTAGAAGCGCGCCGCGCGGTGCTGTTCCCAATGCTCCATCTCGCCCTCGGACAGGGTCTCGGGGAAGTTGCGCGCGCGGTAGCGGAACAGCAGCTCCAGCAGGCGCGGATCGCTGAACGACGGCGACGCCGTGGCCAGTTTGGCCGGCGTTTCCTTACGCAGTGTGTCGAGCATGCGGCGGTCCTCCTTGCCGACGAAGCCGTTGTACAGGTCCTCGTCCACGTCCAGCTCCTCGCCGGCGGGACGATAAAACACCTGCTCCCAAATCGCATCCATGTTGCGCCCGGCAGCCGCCAGCGCGGCGTAGGCCTTGCCTTGCTCCAGGTCGATGCCCCACTTGGCCGCCATCGCCGGCGACAGCGTCTTCAGGTTGGACACCAGCATCGGCGATTTGTTCAGGTGGATGCTCTTGACCGGCAGCCGCGTCACGCCTTCCGGCAGCGCGTCGGCGCGGCTGAAGAGGCGGGTGCGGATGGTGTCGGCGTCCAGCGTGAACAGCTCGCTCGGATCGTAGGTGCAATCCCAGACGATCACCTCGTTCTTGTTGGTCGGATGCGTGGCCAGCGGCCACACCAGCGCGATGCAGCCGCGCTCGGCGGGGAACATGCCCGACACGTGCAGGAACGGCGCGCGCAGCTGCGGCGCCAGGTGCATGCCGATCTCGTCGGCGACGCGGTCCTTCTTGTGCAGCGCCAGGCAGAAGTCGAACAGCTTGGGCTGCTTCTGCTTGATCAGGCGCGCCAGCGCGATGGTGGCGCGCACGTCCGACAGCGCATCGTGCGCCGCCTCGTGCAGCAGACCGTTGGCCTTGGCCAGGTGCTCCAGCTTGAAGCTGGGCTTGCCGTCCTCGCGCAGCGGCCATTCGATGCCTTCCGGGCGCAGCGCGTAGGTCATGCGTACCACGTCCAGCAAGTCCCAGCGGCCGCACTGGTTCTGCCACTCGCGCGCGTACGGGTCGATCAGGTTGCGCCAGAACATGAAGCGGGTGATCTCGTCGTCGAAGCGGATGGTGTTGTAGCCCACGCCGATGGTGCCCGGCTTGGAGAAGGCCTGCTCGATGGTGGCGGCGAACTTGTGCTCGGGCACGCCCCATTCCAGGCATTGCTGCGGCGTGATGCCGGTGATCAGGCACGATTGCGGGTCCGGCAGGAAATCATTGGCCGGCTTGCAATACAGCATGATGGGATCGCCGATCTCGTTCAGGTCGGCGTCGGTGCGGATCGCGGCGAATTGTGCCGGGCGGTCGCGGCGCGCCTGGGCGCCAAAGGTTTCATAGTCGTGCCAGAGAAAGGTCTGTGTGGTCATAGGGTGCGGTCAAGTTATTCGTTATTGTGCCGTTAATTACTGGATATCCCTCAACAGGAGCTAGATCATGGCGACTCCAGTATCAGCAACTTCGGGCGGCACGGCTGCCGCCTCCAGCGTTCCGGCTGCTGCCAAGGACGACGGCAACATGTCGGTCGCGGCCAAGGCCAAGGCGCAGCTCAATGTATCTATCGTACAAGCTTCCTTGACGGTATCGCTGAATTCCTCCAACGAACCGCTGTCGGTCCTGCTGAAAACAGCGCTGACCGGCATCAACGAGGCGCTCAAGGACGATTTCGGCGACAACGCCATCCAGAACGCCGTGTCGCAGGATAATACGCCGGAAGGCACCGCGAGCCGCATTGTATCGCTGTCGACCGCGTTTTACGATGCCTTCAAGCAGCAGCACCCCGGCGAGGACGGCGATGCCGTGCTCAACAAGTTCATGGAGACGTTGAAAAAAGGCGTGGACCAGGGCTTCAAGGAGGCGCGCGGCGTGCTCGACGGACTGAAGGTGCTCGACGGCGACGTGGCCAGCAATATCGACAAGACTTACGAGCTGGTGCAGAAGGGCTACGCCGATTTCGCCGCCGCGCACAAGGCGCAACCGGAGCCGGCGCCGTCAAAGGACGCCTGATGCCAACAAAAACCCCGCTCGAAAGCGGGGTTTTTAGTTTTACATCTTGTAGTTCAGGCCGATCAGGAACTGGCGGCCGAAACGGTTGGTGTAACGCGGACGCAGCTGATCCGGATCCGGCCCGCCGCCCACATTGCTGTAGTAGGTGACCTGGGTGTCCAGCAGGTTGTTGGCCTGGACGAGGATAGAGAGGCCCTTGTAGGGGCCGGTCTCGAAGTTATAGCCCAGTTGCATGTCCACGACCCGGTCGGCGGAGTGCGCGCTGATGAACTTCTGCAGGTACACGTCGGTCGAGGTGGCCGTGAACGGCGAGCGGTAGCGTTCGCTCACGCGCGCCGAGAAGCCGTTCTTCTCGTAGTAGGCGGTGGCGTTGAACGCGGTGCCGGATAAGCCGTCGAGCTTGACCTCGTTGCCGGCCTTGTCCTGCAGGTCGCTGCCCAGGCGGGTCGCGCCGAGGATGACGCCGAAACCATCCAGCGATTTACTGATCAACTCGCCGTCCAGCGCGGCGGACAGTTCCAGGCCATGCAGCGCGCCGCCGCTGCCGTTGACCGGCCGCGTGTACGAACCGGTGCGCTGGACCACGATGTCGGCTGGCAGCGTCGACGGCCGCGGCAGGAAGCTGTTGTCGCGCTCGGTGGTGCCGTCGAACACATAGCTCAGCAGCTTCTTGTGGAAGGCGGCGGCGGCCAGGTAGCTGCGCTTGCCGATGTACTTCTCCAGCGACAGGTCGGTGCCGTTGGCCAGCCAAGGCCGCAGCTCCGGATTGCCGCCCGAGGCGCCGGTCCATTCGCCGTAGTGGTCGCCCGGCTTGTCGATGATGCTCGGGGTGCTGGTGCCCGCGCGCAGCTGCTGCATGTTCGGCCGCGCCATCGTCTTGGCCAGTCCGAAGCGCAGCACCCAGTCGTTCTTCAGGTCCGCGATCAGGTTCAGGCTCGGCAGGTAGTTGCGGTAGCTGGCGCCGCCCGTGTGCGGGAACACCAGCTTCGGATCGGGCGTGATGTTGTTGCCGCGATATTCGAAGCCGTCCGAGTTCTGCTTCGAGTGCACGGCCTGCATGCCGAGGTTGCCATGGATGTCGTAGCCGGCCACCGTGGTGTCGATGTCGAGCTTGGCGTACGCGGTGGAGATGCGCTCGTGCACGCCGTAGTCGTTGGTCACCTTGCCGCCGAACAGATCCTTGTTCGACACCACGCCGCTGGCGATCACGTCCGGCGCGCTGATGCGCGGCACATTGCCCAGGCCGGCCCACGACATGTCGACCGGGTCGCGCATCGCGGCGGCCGGCACGTCGCGCAGGTAGCCGCCCTTGCCGTCGGAGGCCAGCAGCAGCAGGGTGTCGCCGTTGGTGATGACCTTGTCGCGCTTGGTGACGTTCAGGCCCACGTCGATGCTGCGGAACGGACCGTCGAGTTCACGCTTGGCGCTCAGGCGCAGCGTCTTGAGCGCGTCGGTCAGCGGCCGGGTACGCACGCCGCCCGCCCAGGCCGGCGCATCGCTGGTGTGGTAGCCGTGCGCGTCGCCGAGGACGGTGTTCTTGAAGGTGTTCGGATCGACCGGCGTGAACGATTGCGCCGAGCCGTCGTACGGAATGTTCCAGCTGAACGCGCTGCGCTGCCAGTTGTTGATGGCCTTGTTGAACGGCGCGCCGTAGATTTCGTCGTACTCCTCGTCGCGCGCGTCGCGCGAGTAGCTCAGGTCGGCGATGCCCTTCCACTTGTCGGCCAGTTTGAGCTCGGTGTTCCAGCCCAGCGCGGCGATCTTGTCGCGCCGGCGCGTTTCCGCGTTGCCGATCACGAAGCTCAGGTTGTCGGCCGTGCCGGTGGTGGCGTAGGTGTTGCGGCCCACCTGGGTCGTGCCGACGTTGCTCAGCGTGATGCGGTTGGCGGCCGCGCCGTAGGCGTTGTACATGTTCTCGCGGAAGAAGGTGCCCACTTCCTTGGTGTCGAAGCGCGAGTAGTAGAAGTCCAGCGTGCTGTGCAGGTCGCGGTTGGGCTTGTACTCCAGTACACCCATCAGGCCGGTGCGCGTGCTGCGCTTGGTGTTGGCCGTGGTGTCCCAGAACAGCGGCAGCAGCGCGTGGTTGTAGCCGTTGGCCGGCTGTTGCTGCGGCGGCGCGCCGTCGATGGGGATGCCGATCTGGTCGCGGAAGTTGGCCGTCTGCGTGCGCTTGATCTGGCTGCCGCGGTCGAGGCGGGCCAGGCCGAGCGCCACGCCGATGGTGTTGTCGGCGAACTGGTCGATGTAGGAGGCGCTGAAGCGGTTGCCGATCGGGTCGACCACATCCTTGATGAGGGTGCCGTTCGAGTTTTTTTCGGCGCGCAGGTTGAGCGCCACTTCGCGGCCGCGCGTGGCCAGCGGGCGGCGCGTGTGCAGGTCGATGGTGCCGGCCAGGCCCTGGCCGATCAGCGCGGCGTCGGGCGTCTTGTAGACCACGGCGCCACCGATCAGCTCGGAAGGGAACTGGTCCAGCTCGACGGCGCGCGATTCGCCGGAGCTGACCATTTCGCGCCCGTTGAGCAGGGTGCTGGAGAATTCGGGCGACATGCCGCGCACCGACACCCGGTCCACATTGCCGTCGCCGCCGCGCTCGCCGGTCACGCCCGGCAGGCGGGCCAGCGCCTCGGCGATGCTGGAATCGGGCAGCTTGCCCAGATCCTCGGCCGACACCGCCTCGACGATGGAGGAATTGCCGCGCTTGACGGTCAGCGAATCCTCCAGGCTGCGGCGCATGCCCTTGACGATGACCGTGTTGGTGGCGGCCGGTTCGGCGCCGACCTCGGGCGTCGTTTGCTGGGCGTCGGCCGCGCCGCACAACAGCAGGGTGGAGGCGCAGGCCGCGACGAGGGGCTTGAGCTTGAAAGTACCTTGGCCGCCGTGGTTGGCGCCCTGTGAATAAATGGATTGCAAAGCAGACTCCGTGAATGGTGAAGAGGTGTTCGATAAGTTCCGGACCAGATCAAGACAGCGATCACGTCCGTCGTGGAAAGCTTTCCAATTTGATGTGGATTAGTCCCCTAAAAAATACCGCTGCCCATTGAAATGGGTCGATTTGCGGTTGATAAAAAAGTTCCCGATCGAAAAAAAAGAATCAGCCGGCGTCCTGCGTACAGCGGAAGCCCAGCGCCCCGGCGCGGTCCTTGGACGGCGCCATCAGCAGGTACTTGCCATGCTCGGTGAGCTTGCGCGCCTGCGGGAAGTACCAGTGGGAGCCGGCCGGCTGGTAGAAGCTGCCGCCGCGCAGGATCGCCGCGCGGGTGTGCTCGTCCTCGAACTCCTCGGTCCACTGCCAGACGGTGGCGACCATGTCCTCGACGCCGAACGGGCTGGCGCCCTTGGGGTGCTGCCCGACCGGCGGCAGCGGCGGCAGCTCGCGCGCCGAGGAGGGCGCCGGCACCAGCGCGGCGTCCCATTCATTGCCCCAGGGGTAGAGGCGGCCGTCCGTGCCCTGCGCCGCGTACTGCCATTCCCATTCGTGCGGCAGGCGCTTGCCGGCCGCGCGGCAGTAGGCGCGGGCGTCCTCGATCGACACCCAGGTGACCGGGCTGTTCGCCTCGGCCGGGCGCGGCGCGCCGCCCTGCCAGTGGCGCAGGAAGTTGTGGGCGTCGGCGGGACGGTAGCCGGCGCTATCGATAAAGCGCTTGAAGTCGAGATTGCTGACCGGGTAGCGGTCGATGTGGAAGGCGTCCAGCCGCATGTGGCGGAAATGGCCGCGGCGCGGCGAGTCTTCCCACGGATATTGCACGTCCATGCCGGGCCGGTTCTCGCCTTCGATCTCGATCCCGGTCACGCGGAAGTCGAAGCTGCCGGCGGGCACGCTCACCATGCCGGCGGGCGCGCCGGCCGCGCGGGCGGTGGCGGCGATGGGGACGATCTTCTGCGGCAGGAAGGTCCAGTCGGCCGAGTAGGCCTGCAGCGGCGTGCGCGCCAGATCGCGCATGGTCTCCAGCAGCGGAGCGAGGTCGGACGGAATGGCGGCGCCCTCGAACTGCAGCACCGCGCCGTAGCCGCGCGCTTCGAGCGGCAGGTCGATCACGGCCTGGCCATCCTCGATGCGCGGCTGCAGTTCGCGGCCGTTCCACAGGTCCAGGTAGCGCTGGCCGGCGCGGTGCTCCAGCTTGAGGATGCCTTCCTTGACCTGGAACTCGTTGCGGTTGACCAGCGTCCAAAGGCTGCGGCCGGCGCCGGGGAAGCGGCTGGCGTAGATGCCGTAGTGCAGGGTCGGCACATGGGGCGTCCATTGCGCGCTCACCAGCAGCGCCGGCACCGCGCGGTAGATGGTCGAGATGCGCCGCAGTGCCTCGCCGTCGCGCGGCGTCATCTGGTTCCACCAGCCCCAGACGTTCTCCCAGCTTTGCACGCCGACGCCGTTGAAGAACGCCGCCTGGAAGGTGTTGCTGCGGTCGGTGGCCCAGCGGTCGCTGACGTGCGCCATGTGGCGCGGCTCCAGCCATTTCCACTTGCTCACCAGCGGCACGAACGACCCGTCCCAGTAGGCCCAGCTGTGCAGGTTGGTGGCCAGCATGGCGTCGTCCTTGAACGACAGTTCCGGCTCCAGCACCAGCGGGTGGCCGGTGCGGGCGGCGGCGTCGGCGTAGCTTTGCGGCAGACCGTTCATGGTGTCGCCATTGATGCCGTCGGCGCCGATCTCGGCCATCAGCCGCGCGGTCGCGTCGGGCGGCGCCAGGCCCGGATCGCGCGAGCCGGCGTCCCACGGCAGCGTCGGGAACAGCACGCGCACGCCCTGGTCGTGGAAGTCCCGCACCATTTGGCGGACGGCGTCCGTGCCGCCGGGCATGTCGCGCAGCAGGTCCCACTGGTTGCGGTGATCGATGCCCATGTTCGGATAAAGCGGCCACAGCAGCACACTGTCGATGCCGCCGTAGCGCCGCTTCAAGTCGTCCAGGAAACGCTGCACCGTGTAGCGCCGGGTGACGGGGTCGTACAGATAGCGGTCTTCCACCATCGCCTGGGTCTGGATGAAGTTCTTTTGCGTCCATTGCAGTTCGGGACGGCGGTACTGCGCGTCGTCGTAGGCGATCGCGGCCAGGTGCTGCGCGCGCCAGGCCTGCATGGCCGCCAGCCAGGACGGCCGCGCGCCGGCGGTGTCGCGTTTCCAGTTGTTCAGGCGGGCCAGCCAGTCCACTTCGCCCAGGTCCATCTGCGCCGGACCGGTGAGCTGGCTTTCCCGCACCGCGAACGGCAGGGGCTCGGCGGCATGGGCGAATTGCAGCGCGCACAGCGCCAGCAGCGGAATGCCCCAGCGGCGCGCCGGCCTGGAAGCCGCGCCACGTCGCCACATGCACTTCGGATCGCTCTTTTCGCCTGCGCTCATTGCCAGTCTCCGTCAAATTGTAGTGGTTGCATCAGCCTGTCGCGGTCACGAAATAGTCAAGCAAACGTTTGCGCAAACGTTTGCCAAGGTAGCTTAACTATTTATTGTTGTCAATATAAACATGGGAAAGTTGCAACCGGATGAACGGAGCCCGTGAATTTCTTGACAATTTATCGACGAGTGGATAATGTAAAAAAACGTTTGCGCAAACGTTTTCTTTTTGCGCGCCCCGCAGGCCAGATGGTTTTATTCGATGGAGACGTCCGGTGTTACCCAGCAAATTCAAGATGGTTGTAGCCGTCGCCACGGCGCTGCTCGCGCTGCCGCCGGCGATGGCGCAGGACAAGCCGCGCGTCGGCCTGGTGATGAAATCCCTGTCCAACGAGTTCTTCAAGAACATGGCCGACACTGCGCAAGCCTACCGGGCCAAGCGCGGCGACTTCGAACTGAAGGCGGTCGGCATGAAGGATGAAACCGACGTCGATTCCCAGGTGGTCGCCGTCGAGAGCATGACGATACAAAAGATGAACATCATCGTCCTCGCGCCGGCAGACTCGCGCGCGATGGTGGCGCCGGCGGCCAAGGCGCTCAAGGCCGGCATCATGGTGATCAATATCGACGTCGCCCTGGACGAGGCCGCCAAGAAGAAGGCCGGGCTGGACCTCGCCTTCATCGGGCCGGACAACCGCGAGGGCGCCAAGCTGGCCGGCGACGCGCTGGGCAAGGTGCTCAAGCCCGGCGACAAGGTGGTGATCATCGAAGGCAATCCCGGCGCCGACAACGGCCGGCAGCGCAAGGCCGGGTTCATGGACTCGGTCAAGCAATACCAGCTCAACCTGGTCGCCTCGCGCAGCGCCATGTGGGGCACGGACGAGGCCAACCAGGTGTTCACCAACATCCTGACCGCCCATCCCGACGTCAAGGGCGTCATGGCGGCCAACGATTCCATGGCGGTCGGCATCGTCAAGGCCATCGACGCGGCCGGCAAGAGCGGCAAGATCAAAGTGGTCGGCTTCGACAACATCCCGGCCGTGCGGCCCCTGATCAAGTCGGGCAAGATGCTGGCCACCGTGGACCAGTTCGGCGCCGAGATGGCGGCCAACGCGATCGACCTCGGCCTGAAGGCGCGCAAGTCGGGCGTGCCGCTCAAGGGCTGGGTGAAGACGCCGGTCGCCCTGGTCACCGCCGCCGACCTGAAGTAAGCCGGCATGCACGCTTCCATCGACGCGGCCGGCGCCCCCGTGCTGCGCATACGCGGCATCAGCAAGCGCTATCCCGGCGTGGTCGCGCTCGACCACGTCGACCTCGATCTGCACGCCGGCAGCGTGCACGCGCTCGCCGGCGAGAACGGCGCCGGCAAATCGAGCCTGATCCGGGTGCTGTGCGGCACCACCGCGCCGGACGGCGGCACCATGGAGCTTGCCGGCGCGCCGTATCGCCCGCGCAGTCCGCTCGACGCCATCCAGAGCGGCATCCGCGTCGTGCATCAGGAGCTGCTGATGCTGGAGCATCTGACGGTGGCCGAAAACCTGCAGTTCGCGGCGCTGCCGCGCACGCGCCTGGGCCTGATCGACCGCAGGGAATTGAACCGCCGCGCCACCGAGCTGCTCAGCCTGGTCGGGCTGGAGGACGTCTCGCCCACGCAGACCGTCCACACGCTGGGCATCGCGCAGCGCCAGTTGATCGAGATCGCCAAGGCGCTGTCCGGTTCCAGCCGCATCATCGTGCTCGACGAGCCGACCGCGACGCTGACCTCGCGCGAAAGCGCGCGCCTGCTGGACCTGATCGTCCGGCTGCGCGACAGCGGCGTGGCCATCCTGTTTGTGTCCCACCATTTGCAGGAACTGTTCGCGGTCTGCGACCGCGTGACGGTGCTGCGCAACGGCCGCACGGTGAGCACCGAGTCGATCGCCGCCGTCACGCCGCGCAAGCTGGTCAACCTGATGGCCGGGCGCGACGTGCCCGCGCTGCCGGCGCGCACGCGCAACGGCGCGTCCTCCGCGGCGGCGGCCCTGCGCGTGGAAGGCCTGCGCTTCCGCGGCCAGGCGCCGGGCAAGGCCATCGATTTCGCGGTGGACCGGGGCGAGATCGTCGGCATCGCCGGCCTGGTCGGCAGCGGCCGCACCGAAACCCTGCGCGCCATCTTCGGCGCCGACCGCATGGCGGCCGGCAGGCTGTTGCGCGACGGCCGGGCCGTCACGGTGCGCAGCCCGGCCGACGCCATCGCGCAGGGCATCTGCCTGGTGACGGAAGACCGCCGCCACGAAGGCCTGTTGCTGGACATGCCGATCCGCGCCAACCTGTCGCTGGCCACGCTCGGCGATTGTTCGCGTGGCGGCTGGCTGCAACGCTCGCGCGAGGCGGCCTCCGCCGAGGCCATGGCGCGCGCGCTGCAGGTGCGGATGAGCGGCATCGAGCAGGCGCCGCGCACCCTGTCCGGCGGCAACCAGCAGAAGGTCGTGCTGGGCAAATGGCTGCTGCGCGAGCCGGCGGTGCTGCTGCTCGACGAGCCCACCCGTGGCGTCGACGTGGTGGCGCGCGCCGAGATCCACCGCCTGCTGCTGGAGGCCGCCGACAGCGGCAAGGCGCTGGTGGTCGCCTCGTCCGACCTGGCCGAGCTGATGGAGATCGCCGACCGCATCATCGTGCTGTCGCGCGGCGGCGTGGCGGGCGAGGTGGCGCGCGCCGACTTTGACGAAACCCGCATTCTTGAGCTGGCTTACAGCGAACTGATGAACTCTGGAGAACCTGATGTCGAAACCGTCTGACACCGCCATCCCGGCGGCGCGGGCACCTGCCGGCGCGGCCAGCCTGCTGCCGGCCCGCCTTCGCGGGCTGCTGCGCGAATCGGGCATCGCCTTCGCGCTGCTGATCCTGATCGCCGTGTTCTCCTTGCTGTCGCCGCTGTTCCTGACGGCCGACAACGTCAGCAACATCTTCACGCAGATCGCCATCAATATCTGCCTGGCGGTCGGCATGACCTTCGTGGTGCTGATCGGCGGCATCGACTTGTCGGTCGGCTCGCTGACGGCGCTGTGCGCGGTCGTGGCCGGCACCGTGCTCAAGCTCGACAGCCTGAGTGTCGGCGCCGCCATCGCGCTGGCGGTGGCGGCCAGCGTCGCGGTCGGCGCCGTGTGCGGGCTGATCAACGGCAGCGTGTCGAGCCACTGGGGCGTGCCGTCCTTCATCGTCACGCTGGGCATGTTGTACGTCGCGCGCGGCGCCGCGCTGCAATGGACGGACGCCCGCTCCATCTACGAGTTCCCCGACCTGTTCAACGAGTTCGGCACCGCCACGGTGGCCGGCATGCCGGCGCTGTTCCTGGTGTCGCTGGCGCTGGTGGGCCTGGCCTGGGTGGTGCTCACGCGCACCGTGTTCGGCCGTATCATTTACGCCATAGGCAACAACGAAGAAGCCGTGCGCCTGGCGGGCCATGATATTTTTCGTTATAAGATCCTGGCCTTCACGATTTGCGGCGCCGCCGTCGGCGTGGCGGCCGTGCTGTACATGACGCGCCTGACGGTGGCCAGCCCCATCCTGGGCGTGGGCTTCGAGCTCAACGCCATCGCCGCCGTCGTCATCGGCGGCACCAGCCTGGCCGGGGGGCGCGGCTCGATCATCGGCACGCTGCTGGGCGCCTGCATCATCGGCGTGCTGGCCAACGGCCTGGTGCTGGTCGAGGTGGGCGACTTCGTGCGGCAGATGATCACCGGCGTGGTGATCATCCTCGCGGTCGTGCTCGACACCTATCGTTTGAGAAAGGCCGCCCGCAGCTAGCGGCGGCGCCGGGGCCGGAGCCGGCCCGACCCATCAATTTATCCGCAGGGAAGTGAGCAGCAGTCTATGGCCAATATCAAGGATGTCGCACTCCGTGCCGGGGTGTCCGTGTCGACCGTGTCGCATGTCGTCAACGGCACCCGGTTCGTCAGCAAGGAGGCGCGCGAAAGCGTGGAGGAAGCCGTTCGCGTGCTGGGCTATGTGCCCAGCGCGGTCGCCCGCAGCCTGAAGAGCAACAACACGCGCACCTTCGGCATGGTGATACCGAATAACTCCAACCCGTACTTCGCCGAGATCATCCAGGGCGTGGAGGAGCGCTGCTACGCCGCCGGCTACAACGTCATCATCTGCAACTCCAACGACGATCCGGAGCGCCAGGCCTCGTACATCCGGGTGCTGGCCGAAAAGCGCGTCGACGGTCTGATCCTGGTGGTGGCCGGCAGCGACGAGATGGTGCGCGCCACCATCGGCGAATTGAAGATCCCGCTGGTGCTGCTGGACCGCGCGGTGGCCGACCTGAACTGCGACCTGGTCGAGGTCGATCACGTCGCCGGCGGCCTGATCGCCACGCGCCACCTGCTGGAGCTGGGCCATCCGCGCGTGGCCTGCATCAGCGGCCCGTCGGGCCTGTCGCCCAGCTCGCAGCGCAACGCGGGCTGGAAGCAGGCGCTGGCCGAGGCCGGCGTCGAGCGCTTCGACAGCGACCTGGTGCGTGGCGACTTCACGCCGGGCGGCGGCTACCTGGCCATGCAGGAGCTGCTCCGCTGCACGCCGCCGCCCAGCGCGGTGTTCGTGTGCAACGACCTGATGGCCATCGGTGCGCTGTCGGCCGCGCGCGAGGCCGGCGTGCGCGTGCCCGAGCAGCTGTCCATCGTCGGCTTCGACGATATCGAGCTGGCGGCATATTCGGCGCCGCCGCTGTCGACCGTGGTGCAGCCGAAGCTGACCATCGGCACGCTGGCCGCCGAGCTGCTGCTGGAGCGGGTGGAGGCGCAGCGCGACACGCCGCGCCATGTGGTGCTGGCCCCCGAGCTGAAAACCCGTTCCTCGACCGCGCCGTACCGGCGGCCAAAGGGGGCGCATGAATAAAGTCGCTCCCGCCGTCGTGGCCGGCAAACCGGTGGTGGTGGTCGGCTCGCTCAACATGGACCTGGTGTTCCGCATGCCGCGCATGCCGGAGGCCGGCGAAACGCTGCACGGCCACGGCTACACGACCTCGCCGGGCGGCAAGGGCGCCAACCAGGCCGTGGCCTGTGCCCGTCTCGGCTGCCAGGTGGCGCTGGTCGGCCAGGCCGGCCGGGACGGCTACGGCGACACGCTGTGCGAGGCCTTGCTTGCCAACGGCGTCGACATCCGCCACGTCGGCAGGATAGACGAGGCCGCGACCGGCGTGGCGGTGATCCTGGTGGAGGACCGGGGCCAGAACCGCATCGTGCTCGCCGCCGGAGCGAACGGCATGCTGCGCCCGGCCGATATCGACGCGGCCGGGGACGCGATCGCCGGCGCGGCCCTGCTCATCGTCCAGCTGGAAGTGCCGCTGGCGGCCGTGCTGCAGGCCATGCGGCTGGCCGCGGCCGCCGGCGTGCCTGTGCTGCTCAATCCCGCGCCCGCGCAGGCCTTGCCCGATCAGTTCTGGCCCCTCATCGATATCCTGGTGCCCAACGAAAGCGAGGCGGCCCTGCTGACCGGGATGGACGTGGCCGACGTGGCCAGCGCCTGCCGGGCCGGCGAGCAGCTGCGGGCACGCGGCGCGCGCCGCGTGCTGATCACGCTCAGCGACAAGGGCGTGGTGCTGCTGGACGAGCAGGGACCACGGCACCTGCCTGCGCGCGCGGTCAGCGCGGTCGACACCACGGCGGCCGGCGACACCTTCATCGGCGCGCTTGCGACCGCGCTGTGCGAAGGCCTGACGCTGGACGAGGCGGCCGCCTTCGGCCAAAGCGCCAGCGCGCTGTGCGTCACGCGCGCCGGCGCCCAGCCATCGATCCCGTACCGGCACGAGCTTGCGCCGTGATGCCCACCTGTCACCCACCCAGAAAGAGGAAGTCCCCATGCCCACAGCCTTGCGCCGCAAGACACCTATCCGCTTGTTGCGGCTTTCCGCCTGCCTCGCCGCCTTGTTCGGCTTCCACGGCGCCGGCTGCGCGCAGGCGCTGGCGATCGATGTGATGTCCTTCAATCTCAGGGTGCCCGTCGATCCGGCGCCGCATGACTGGGCGTCGCGCAAGGCGCGCGTGGCCGGGCTGGTGCGCCAGCAGCATCCGGATTTCCTGGGCGTGCAGGAAGCGGTGCCGGCGGTGATCGCCGACCTCAACCTCGCGCTCGACGAGTACGCCAGCGTCGGACGCGGGCGCGAAGCCGATGGCGGCGGCGAGGGCACGCAGATCTTCTACCGCAAGGCGCGCTGGGATCTCGACGCGGCCGACCAGGGCACGTTCCAGCTGTCGTCCACGCCGGAGATCGTCGGCTCCAACGACTGGGGCATGCAGTGGCCGCGCATCGCCACATGGGCGCATCTGCGCGAGCACGCCAGCGGGTGCGGCCTGTATGTCTACAACACCCATTTCCCGTTGAAGCCTGAGGAGCGCGAGCGCGCGGCACTGCTGATCGCCAAACAGATCGCGGCCCGCAAGCATGCGGGCGACCCGGTCGTGCTCACCGGCGACCTGAACGCGTGCGAGCAGGAACCGGCGGTGCGCCACCTGCTGGGCCGGGAAGGTTCGCCGCTGGCGCTGCGCGACAGCTACCGCGTGCTGCACAGCGGGGCCGACGTCGGCAGCTTCCACGCGTTCGGCAAGGAAAAGAACCAGTGCCGCATCGACTACATCATGGTGCCGCCCGACGCCAGCGTGGTGCGGGCCGAGGTGCTGATCGACGGGCAGGATGGCAAAGGCTATGCGTCCGACCACTACGCGGTGACGGCCACGCTGAAGCTGGGCACCGGCCAGCCGGCCCCGCGCTGAGCCGACGCCGCACGCTGCGGGCGGCTCGGGCCTACGCCTGGTGATGGACCACGCGGTTGCGGCCCTGGTCCTTGGCGCGGTACAGCGCGCCGTCGGCGGCCGCGATCAGCGCCTGCTCGTCCTGGCCCGGCTGCAGCGTCGCCACGCCGAAGGACGCGGTGATCTGCGGCAGCGGCACGCGCATGTCGGCGAACACCACCGCCTGCTGCATCCGTTCGCACAGGCGCTCGGCCACCGCGACGGCGACCTTGTCGCTGGTATCCGGCAGCAGCACCATCATTTCCTCGCCGCCGTAGCGCACCGCGAAATCGGTCGGACGCAGCGCGCTGCTGAGCACGTGCGCGGCGGCGCGCAGGGCCTGGTCGCCGGCCAGGTGGCCGTGGCTGTCGTTGAACCGCTTGAAGTGGTCGAGGTCGATCATGATCAACGCCAACGGCGCGTGCGAGCCTTGCGCGGTGGCCACCATGGTCGGCAACAGGTCGTTGAGCCAGGCGCGGTTGTACAAGCCGGTCAGGCCGTCGATCATCGACAGCTGGCGGTAGAACTCGCCCAGCTTCTGGCGCCGGCGCAGCTGCGCGTTGGCGGCGCGGATGCGGAAGGACAGCAGCCGCAGCAGGTTACGCGCCAGCACATTCGATTCGTCGATCAGTTTCCAGACGATGTCGGCCTCGATCACCAGCACTTCGCTCCGCTCCAGCGCGGTGATGCTCGACAGGTTGGCTTCCTCGTCCAACACCGATTGTTCGCCCACGCTTTCGCCCGGCAGTATCTTGCTGACGGTGCCGTCGGCCATGCCGGTGCGGGTGTCGGTGGCGACCGACAAGGATCCGCGCAGCACGATGTACAGGCGGGCGCGGCTGGACTCGGTGACCGCCTGGTCGGCTTCCAGTTGCATGATGGGGCAGGGCGCGAGCAGCTTGGCGATGGTGGTGTCGTCATCGGCGTTGCGCAGCAGCTGCAGGTCGCCGATCTGGTAGCGGGAAGCGCCGAATGTGCTGATTTGTTTCAAAATGGTCTTTCAGGATGCTGATGGGCAAGCACGGTAATCATAGCTGAACTGAACTGTGCCCTGTGTAAATTTCATCCCGCAGTTGTTGCACGTTGTATCCGCAGATGCTTCAATGTCGCATTGCCCACATTGAGACAACAACATGGAATATACCGACGCGCTGGGCGCGACGCACCGGCCCGATCCGAACGCGCGCATCGTCTCGCTGGTGCCGTCGATCACCGAGCTGCTGTGCGACCTGGGCCTGGCCGCGCAGCTGGTGGGGCGCACCGGCTTCTGCATCCATCCGGCCGATGTGGTGCAAGCCATCCCCAAGGTCGGCGGCACCAAGGATGTGAACATCGACAAGATCCGCAAGCTGGCGCCGACCCATCTGGTGGTCAACATCGACGAGAACGAAAAGCCGACCGTCGAGCTGCTGGCTGAGTTTATTCCCAACATTGTCGTCACCCATCCGCTGCGCCCGCGCGACAACCTGGCGCTGGCGCGCCTGATGGGCGGGGTGTTCTGCCGCGAGCAGGCTGCCGAAGACTGGTGCGCCGCGTTCGAGGCGGAATATGCCTTGCTGCGCGCCATGCCGCCGGGCCGCCCGCAGACCATGTTGTACTGCATCTGGCAGGATCCGTGGATGACGATCTCGCGCGACACCTACATCGCGCGCATGCTGGAGGAAATCGGCTGGAGCGTGCCGGACCTGGGCGAGGTGCGTTATCCGCGCTTCGAGTGGTCGGCGGAATTGCTGGCGAAAGTGGATGGGGTGTTGCTGTCGAGCGAACCGTACCGCTTCACGGAAGCGCACGCGGACGCGCTGGAAAAACAGATCGGCAAGCCGGTGTTGCTGGTCGATGGGGAGATGATGTCGTGGTACGGCAGCCGGGCGCTGCAGGGACTGAGGTATTTGCGGGAGCTGGCACAACGTTAGCTCCCGCCCCCATGTGAATTATTCGGTGTCTTCCGCGTCGGCTTCAGCCGGCACGGCGCCGTTGGCTTGACGCTTGTCCTTGTCATGCAGGCGGCCCAGGGCGCTGTCGATGGCGCGCTTGAGTTTTTCCGCCGAACCGCCTATTGCTTGATGCAGCGTGGCGGCGTGATCGCTGACGGCGATCGGTTGATACCCGGTGACGCGGGCTTCCATCAGGCAGCGGTTGTCGCCGTCGGCCGATTTCTGCACCAGGTTGTCGCTCAGGTGCACTTCGACGCGGGTGATCTGTTCGCCGAAGCGGTGGAGGGCATTGCTCACGACCGTTTGTACATGTTCATCCAGACCGGCGTGGCGGTCGATGGTTTTGTCGGCATTGATATTGATTTGCATACGCTTGCTCCTGTTTGTTGAACTGCAAAACAATATTACTCCTTTTCTGCTTAGGTTCCCGTTAAGAAGGCGTTTAAAAATGAACGTGGCGTCGTTGCAGCTCCTTGCCGTGCAGGCGCACTGTCTTCGTCGCTGCGCCTAGCCACGTTCATTTTTAAACGCCTTCTACGTCGCTAACCGTTGATGAGCGAAGCGGCAATATTGATCGACAGCCCGAGGATGGCCAGGTTGTAGAAGAAGCACAGCACCGACTGCGCCAGCACCACCTGGCGCATGGCCCGGCCGCACACGGCCACGTCCGAGGTCTGCACCGCCACCGAGACGGTGAACGAGAAATACAGGAAGTCCCAGTAGTTCGGCGTCAATTCCTGGTCGGGGAAATGCAGCGGCTTTTCGCCGTCGTTCTTGATGTAGTACAGATGGGCGTAGTGCGAGCAGAACATGGTGCCGATCATGAACCACGAACCGGTCAGCGTCAGCACCACGAAGCCGTAGTGGTAGACCATGTCGGCCGGCCGCGAGTCCTTCAGCGTCGACAGTTGCGAGATGATGGCCACCAGGCTGATCATGATCACCAGCGACAGCATGGCCAGGATCACCGGTCCCTTTTCGTCCTGGCGGCAGGCGGCGCGGCGGATGTCGTGCTGGTCGGCGCGCACCATCATCCAGGCCATCGACAGCAGGTAGGTCCAGACCGTGACGTTCCACGCCGTCAGCAGGCGCGCCGTCAGCTGCCAGGCGTGCGGCAGCAGCGGGGCGGTGATCGCGCCCAGCGCGATCGCCAGGCTCAGGTGCGGGCGGCTGTGGATGATGCCCGGCAGGCGTATGCGTAGAGTCATGATTTTTCCTCGTGGGGGAAGCGGTCCATGTGCGACAGGACGGGGAACAGCACGGTCCAGATGCCGGTCACGGCCAGCGTGGCGGCGCCGCCGAACAGCACGGCGCGGGTCAGGCCCATCCAGCCGGCGGTCAGGCCCGACTCGAACTCGCCCAGTTCGTTCGAGGCGCCGATGAACACCGAGTTGACCGCGCTGACGCGCCCGCGTATCGCGTCCGGTGTTTCGTACTGCACCAGCAGATGCCGCACATAGACGCTGATCATGTCGCCGGCGCCCATGACGAACAGCGCGGTCAGCGCGACCAGGAAGGTGGAGGTGGCGCCCAGCACCAGCGTGCCGGCGCCGAACACGGCCACGCCGCCCAGCATCCACGCGCCGACCCGGCGCGTGATCGGGTGGAAGGCCAGCGCGATGGAGCACACGGCGGCGCCGGCGCCGGGCGCCGTGCGCAGCAGGCCGAGGCCGGTCGGGCCGATGTGCAGCACGTCGTGCGCCAGCGCCGGCAGCAGCGCGGTGGCGCCGCCGAACAGCACGGCGAACAGGTCGAGCGAAATCGCGCCCAGCACCACCGGCTTGGACCAGACGAAGCGCAAGCCTTCCAGCACCGTGTGCCAGGTGGCGGGCTCGCGGTTGCTGGGCTGCTTGACCGATTTGACCAGGCACATCAGGATCACCGCCGCCAACAGCAGCGCCGAGGAAATCATATAAACCGTTTTCGGTCCGGCCAGGTAGAACAGGCCGCCCAGCGTGGGGCCCAGGATGACGGCGACGTGGAAGCTCGACGAGCTCAGCGCCACGGCCTGGCTGAAGCGCTCGGGCGGCACCAGGTTGACCAGCATCGCCTGCGTGGCCGGCCCCATGAAGGCGCGCGCGCTGCCGAACAGCACCAGCACGGCGAACACCGGCCACACCGCGCTCAGTCCGACGACCGTGAAGGCCAGCAGCGCCAGGCCGCACAGCAGTTGCGCGCCCATCGCCAGCGCGATCAGCAGGCGGCGGTTGTAGCGGTCGGCGGCGTGGCCGGCGATCAGGATCAGCAGCAGGAAGGGCGCGAACTGCGCCAGGCCGATCAGGCCGAGGTCGAACAGGTTGTGGGTCAGCGCGTACACCTGCCAGCCGATGGCGACGTTCTGCATCTGGACGGCCAGGGTGGCCAGGGTGCGGGCGGTGAGGTAGAGCGAGAAGTTACGGTGGCGCAGGACGCCGAAGCCGTTGGAGGAAGGTGCGGTGCTATCGGACATTGTCGCTTTCAAGGAGCGGAGCCGGGGGCTCCGCCCCTTTGTCCGCTCCCGGTGGGGATGTTCAGGGCTGGTGGATGTCGGCTTCGGTGGTGAAGGCGTCGGCGTAGAATTCGTCTTCCGGCAAATGGCACTGGGCGACAAAATCGCGCTTGGCCGATTCGACCATGATGGGCGCGCCGCAGGCGTACACCTGGTGGCCGGACAGGTCGGGCAGGTCGGCCATGACGGCCGCGTGCACGAAGCCGGTGCGGCCGCTCCAGTTGTCTTCCGGCTGCGCCGACGAGATCACCGGCACATAGGTGAAGTTCGGCAGGATCGCTTCCCACTGGCGGCACAGCGCGTCCATGTACAGGTCCTGCGGGCGGCGGCCGCCCCAGTACAGGGTCATCGGACGGGCCGAACCCTGCGCGCGCAGGTGCTCGATGATGGCCTTGATCGGCGCGAAGCCGGTGCCGGAGGCCAGCAGCACCATCGGCTTGTCGCCGTCCTCGCGCACGAAGAAGGTGCCCATCGGGCCTTCGAAGCGCAGGATGTCGCGTTCCTTCATGGTGCTGAACACCTGGTCGGTGAACAGGCCGCCCGGCAGGTGGCGGATGTGCAGGCTCAGCGGCTGGTCCTGGTCCGGCGGCGAGGCCAGGCTGTAGCTGCGGCGCTTGCCGTCGCGCAGCATGAATTCGATGTACTGGCCGGCGCGGAACTTGAGCGTCTCGTTGGCCGGCAGTTGCAGCGTCATCACGACCACGTCCGGCGCCAGTTTTTCCAGGGTCGCCACGCGCGACGGCATCTTGCGGATCGGATAGTCGTCGCTGCCGGCCACTTCGCGCACCTCGATCACCAGGTCTTGTTGCGCGGTGGCGCAGCAGAACAGCGAATAGCCGGCCGCTTCCTCGTCCTTGGTCAGCGCGCGTTCCTGGTGCGCCTTGTGCGTGACCGAGCCGGACAGCACTTTGCCCTTGCAGGAACTGCAGGCGCCGTTCTTGCAGCCATAAGGCAGGCCGACGCCGGCGCGCATGGCCGCGGCCAGCACGGTTTCGTCTTCCTCGCAGCTGAATTGATGGCCGCTAGGCTGTACAGTGATTTGAAACGTCATACAATCCTTCAGATGAAAAAACTTACTATTCAAAAATTCAAGCTGCCGCGCCTGTTGATCGTGGGCTGCGGCGACGTCGGCATGCGCCTGTTGCCGCTGCTGCGCCCGTATTTCCGCGTGTTCGCCACCACCAGCCAGCCGTCGCGCCGCGCCGAATTGCGCGCGCTGGGCGCGGTGCCGCTGGTGGCCGACCTGGACCAACCCGCCACGTTGCGGCGCCTGGCCGGCCTGGCCAGCCGCGTCGTGCACCTGGCGCCGCCGCCCGCCGAGGGCGCGCTGGACCGCCGCACGCGCAATCTGACCGCCATTTTACCTGAGCATGCCCGTCTGGTTTATGTCAGCACCACCGGCGTCTACGGCGATTGCGGCGGGTTGTTGTTCGACGAGAGCCGTCCGGTGGCGCCGAGCAACGCGCGCGCCGTGCGCCGGGTGGACGCCGAGCAGGTGTTGCGCGGCTGGGCGCGCCGCGCCGGCGGCCACTTGTCGATCCTGCGGGTGCCGGGCATCTACGCCGCCGACCGCCTGCCGCTGAAGCGCCTGCAGGCCGGCACGCCGGCGCTGGTCGAGGAAGAGGACGTGTACACCAACCACATCCACGCGGACGACCTGGCCGCCATCATCGCCCGCGCGTTGTTCCGCGGCTTGCCCAACCGCGTGTATCACGCGGTGGACGACAGCGACATGAAAATGGCGACGTATTTCGACGCGGTGGCGGACGCCCACCAGTTGCCACGCCCGCCGCGCCTGCCGCGCGCGGAACTGCGGCAGGTGGTGACGCCGGCCTTGCTGTCGTTCATGTCGGAATCGCGGCGCCTGAGCAACGGGCGCATCAAGCGCGAACTGGGCGTGCGCTTGCGCTACGCCACGGTGGCGCAGCTGCTGGAGGGGTGATCAGGCGCGTGGCGGACGCTTCTTCTGCTGCACGCGCTGTTGCTGCTTCTTCTGGGTCTGCACCTTGTTTTGCTTGGCTTCGTACAGGGCGACGGCGTCCTTGCGGGCCTGCTCCGGCGTGCGCAGTTCCGGCACGTCGTCGTGGGTGACGAAATATTCGGCGTCCTGGGCGTCGACCACCAGCTTGATGGCGGCGGCGTCGTCGAGGTCATAGATTTCGTGGAGCAGGGTGGTTACTTCGTCGAGGAATTCTTCGTAGGTCATGGGCATGTGTAAAAGCAAGTAAAGACGGGGCGAAACTTGCACTTATGCAAGCCACTTCCGGGGTGTTTGTGCCAAAATGGCAACGCAATTTGTATGAGCCATATCAATCAAGTCCGCACATGATACGATATTGTTAGCTATCTCACGAAGGAGCCATGTGTATGACAGCCACTTCCCATCCTAGCAAGGAGCAGGTCCGTGCCTACATGCACCAGCGCGAATGCGACCGTCGCCCTCCGCCCACCCCCGACGAGATCCGCCGCCAGCTAGGCTGGCACTATTATTCGTACGACAACGGTTTTCCAGCATCGTCCTCCATCCTCCTCCCTGGCACGATCGCCCAACTGGCCGCTTTGCTGGCCGTTGAATGGTGTTTCCGCGCCGCCGCCATCGGCCGTTCCAACTGACTTTACCAATATTTATACCTTTTCTTGTAACAAAAATCTTCCTAGCACAAGAAATAGGGGTAGAATCTCTCTAAATCTCACAGAAATGTCTGATGAGTTAGCCGTTCGTTAACGTAAACGTGTATTATCTCGGCTAAGCACTAAAAACCGGCATAAATGTCTGTGTTTTGTAGTGCTTCATTGGTAATAGAGCTAAAAATTTTTTTTACCCATGTGTCGTTTTTTGCCAAAGACGGCCAGAACCTACTGAAAAACATTATGTCTATCAAAGAAATCACCGCATCGCCGACCTACAACCCGAATCGCGTGCTGGACGCCATCATCGAAAAGTTGCAACTGAAAAACGATGCGGCCCTGTCGCGCGCGCTGGAAGTAGCGCCACCGGTCATCAGCAAGATCCGTCACAACACGCTGCCTATCGGCGCGACCATCCTGATCCGCATGCACGAGATCAGCGATTTCAGCATTCGCGAACTGCGCGAACTGATGGCTGCCTGATAGCCACGAAGAAAACGGCGCGGACCTCTCGGTAACGCGCCGTTGTCTTATGGGGCTGGTCTCGGCTGAATCAGGCCGAGGTGCTGATGGTGGTGCCGATGCGCTGGCCGCTGGTGTTGACGGTCGGCGCGGCAGCCACCTGCGGCGGCGCCGGCGGAGCCGGCGGCGTGACGCGTTCGGCGGGTTTGTCCGCCGCCTTCACCGGCTCAGGCTGGCGGGGCGGCGTCGCTTGTACGGCGGCGGTACTGGAAGCTACGGTATTGACAGCCATGATGATCTCCCGTCATCCATAAATATCCCCACAGTATGCCACTTATTTGAGCAGCCCGCCTGTTTGCTTTGCCGCGCGCGACGCCAGCGCTCAGGCCGACGGCGTCAGGCGTGGGCGGTCGCTGTAGAAGCTGGCGATGCGGGCCTGCTCGATGATGGCGTTGGCGTCGGCCGCCGTCTGCAGGCCTTCCGCGACCTTGCCGGGAGCTGCCGAGTAAGCCGTCACGCCGGGGGCCGCCGAGTAGGCGGTCTTGGCGCCGGCGCCCGGGGCGGCCGAGTACGCGGTGTTGGCGGCCACGCCAGGCGCTGCCGAGTAGGCGGTCTTGGCGGCGACGCCAGGTGCGGCCGAGTATGCGGTCTTCGCGGCCACGCCAGGCGCTGCGGAGTAGGCGGTCTTGGCGGCAACGCCAGGGGCGGCCGAGTACGCGGTCTTCGCGGCGACGCCAGGCGCGGCCGAGTACGCGGTGTTGGCGGCCACGCCAGGCGCTGCGGAGTAGGCGGTCTTGGCGGCAACGCCCGGGGCGGCCGAGTACGCGGTATTGGCGGCGACGCCGGGCGCGGCCGAGTAAGCCGTCGCGCCAGGGGCGGCCGAGTAGGCCACGTCCTGATGCATCGCGCCGCGCAGGTAGGACTCGCCGAAAGTCTCTTCATACAGTTCCTGCATCCGGTTGCCCAGGCGTTCGTGCGCCTCCAGGTCGTCCTCGCCGCGCAGGCCGATGTACGGGAAGTGGTGCAGGAAATAGCCGAACACCGCTTCGCAGTCGACCGCGTATTTCATCGTGTCCAGGATGTGGTAGTGCCAGAAGGTGTCGACGTCAACCAGCGGCGCGGTCTGTTCGTTCGGGAACTGCTTCATCAGGAACAGGAAGCGGCGATATTCGGTTTCGATGGCGTTGGCGCGTTCCAGCGACCAGCCTTCGCCGGACTCCTTATGCATCAGCTTGACTTTGATTGGTTCCAGGTCCAGTGCGTTGATGACATTCATGGGCATTTCCTTTGCGATGGTGAAGCGGGTTGAAAAATCGAAACAAGTTTGATTTTTATCCGGCGCGCAAGCGGTCCCTTTGATTTTTATCAAGCTTTTGTCGGGAAAATCCTATCGCGATGGGAAAGCGCTGACATTTCATGCGGCGGTGGCGGCGTCGGCCTGGCGGGCGCCGGCCTGGAGGCCGTCGTCGGCGGGCGGTATGTACTCGACCGGCACCGAGATCAACACCGTGGTGCCGGCGTTGTGGCCGCCGGTGATGGCGCAATGGCCGCCGAGCAGGCTGATGCGTTCCTCGATGCCGACCAGGCCGAAGGAGCCCACCTTGTTGCGGCTGCTCTCGCGCAGGCCGACGCCGTTGTCGCTGATGGTCATGCTGAGCATGCCGCCGGCCTGGCGCAGCTCCACCCGCACCAGGCTGGCGCGCGCGTGCTGGATGATGTTGCTCAGCGATTCCTGCAGCACGCGGAAGAAGGCGGTGGCGCAGCGGTCGTCGATGCGGATGTCGCTCTGGTGTTCGATCAGCTCGCAGACCATGCCGGAGCGCTGGCGGAACTGCGCGATCTGCCACTCCACCGCCGCGTTCAAGCCCAGGTCCAGCACCGTCGGCCGCAGGTCGTTGATGATGTGGCGCACGCTCTTGATGGTGCTGTCGATCTGCTTGAGCGTGCTGCACGCGCGCGCGTGCAGGCGCGGGTGGTTCTGGCGGGTGCGCGAGGCCAGCAGGTCGGCCTCGATCCGCAGCACCAGCAGGTTCTGCCCCAGGTCGTCGTGGATTTCGCGCGCGATGCGCTTGCGCTCCTGTTCCTTGATCTGGTCGGCGTGTGCCGCCAGCTGGCGCAGCTTGTGGTGCGACTGCTGCAGCTTGGCCTGGCTGTCGCGCAATTCCTTGGTCATGGCCTTGGCCATCTTGATGGCGCGCAGGCGCGATGACGACAGCGTGTGGAACAGCAGGTAGAACAGCAGCGAGCCGACGAAGCCGCAGGCCATCGACAGCCACGGCAGGAAGGCGTCGAAACGGCTGTACCACACCGACTTGGGCGCGCTGAAATGGGCCGACCACTGGCGGCCGTTGAAGTCCAGCGGCAGCACGATGGTGAAGTGCTCGCCGGCGCGCGGCGAACGCCTGGCGCCGCTGCGGTTGTCGTACAGCAGCGTTTGCGGCGCGTTGCTGCCATCGGCGTTCCTGCCTTCGTCGTACAGCATCAGGTGGACGTCGCGCACCTGCATCTGGTCCATGGCCGCGCGCACCAGCCGCGGCACGCTGAAGCCTATGCCCACCGAGCCGATGTAGGCGGCGCGCCGCTGCGCCACGTCGTTCAGCGGCATGTCCTTGCGGTACAGCGGCAGGCGCATCGCCAGCGCCCAGCCCTGGGCGTCGCGGGTGTTTTCGATCGGCATGCCGGAGGTGATCAGCTTGCCGGTGTCGCGCGCCGCCGCGATCGCGCGCGCCGCCTGCTCCCTGGCGCTGATGTCGACCCCGAGCCGGTGGCGGAACGGCGCCACCGGCTCGATCATGGTCAGCACCGAGTATTCGTCGCGCTGGCCGGGCGGCGTGATGGAGAAGTTCGGATAGCCGTCCGGGCGGCCGTCGCCGCTGCGGGCCGCCTCGCGCTCGAAGGCGGGGCGCTGGGCGGCCGTCACGTACTGCGTGAAATTGACGTTGTCGAGCGCCGGGAATTGCCGCTCCAGGTCCAGGCCGTTGACGTAGCGGTGAAAGCTGGCGCGGGTGACGTGGTCGCTGGCGTCGAAGAAGCTGGCGGTGCCGCGCAGCACGTCGGTGTAGGCGTTGATGCGCGAGGTGATGTTGTACTGGGCGTTGCGCGCCTGCTGCGTGAAGCGCGCGGCGGCGTCGTGTTCGATGGTCTTGTAGACCGGCACGTAGAATAGCGCGCTGATCCCGAGCGACAGCAGGACACCGGCCCACCAGACGGGCTTGGTCGGCGAGAACAACTGTTTTTGCGCGAGTAACGCTGTCATATTGATTGCTTGACGCAACTCCTGGCACCGGGTGTAGGCCGAATATAGGAAATTTTTGCGATGCTAGTCAAGTAATTTTATAAATTTGCTATTTGTCCTGGACGTTCAGCCCGCTGCGCGCCCAAACAAAAGGCCGGCGCCTCCGGGGGGGAGGGCGCCGGCCTGGTCGCTGGTTTAACTGTTGCGCTTACTTGGCGACCCAGCTGTCCTTCAAGGTGACGATGCGGTTGAACACCGGCTTGCCCGGCGTGGAATCGACGCGGTCTGCGACGAAATAGCCGTGGCGCTCGAACTGGAAGCGCTGGTCCGGCGCGGCCGCGCTCATGCCCGGCTCCAGGTAGGCGGTGACGACTTCCTTGGCGTTCGGGTTCAGCAGCGCGAGGAAGTCCTTGCCGCCGGCGTCCGGGTTGGCGTCGGTGAACAGGCGGTCGTACAGGCGCACCTCGGCCTCCAGCGCGGTGGCGGCCGAGACCCAGTGGATGTTGCCCTTGACCTTGTAGTTGTCCGAGCCCGGCGTGCCCGATTTCGAATCCGGGAAGTAGTTGACGTGGACCGCCACCACTTTGCCGTTCTCGTCCTTGTCGTAGCCGGTGCACTCGGTCACGTAGCCGTGGCGCAGGCGCACGCGGCTGCCCGGCTTGTCGTCGACCGGCGGATAGTAGCGGAAGTAACCCTTGCTCGGCACTTCCATGAAGTCCTCCTCCTCGATCCACAGCTCGCGCGTGATCGGGAAGGTGCGTACGCCCATTTCCGGGTGGTGCGGGTGGACCGGCGAGGTGCATTCCTCGGTCAGGCCTTCAGGGTAGTTGTCGATGATCAGCTTCAACGGACGCAGCACGGCGGTGGCGCGCGGCGCCTTCGGGTCCAGGTCCTCGCGGATGCAGCCTTCGAGCGTGCTCATGTCGATCCAGCCGTCGGCCTTGGTCACGCCGATGCGTTCGCAGAACAGCTTGATCGCCTCCGGCGTGTAGCCGCGGCGGCGCAGGCCGACGATGGTCGGCATGCGCGGGTCGTCCCAGCCGTCGACGATGTTCTCTTCCACCAGCTGGCGCAGCTTGCGCTTGCTGGTGACCACGTAGGTCAGGTTCAGGCGCGAGAACTCGTACTGGCGCGGCACCGGCAGCTTGAAGAAGCCGCCCTCGGACAAGGTGGCCAGCAGCCAGTCGTAGAACGGCCGGTGGTCCTGGAACTCCAGCGTGCAGATCGAGTGGGTGATGTTTTCCAGCGCGTCCGAGATCGGGTGCGTGTAGTCGTACATCGGGTAGATGCACCAGGCGTCGCCGGTCCGCACGTGGTGGGCGTGGCGGATGCGGTAGATGGCCGGGTCGCGCAGGTTCATGTTCGGCGAGGACATCGCGTCCTCGCTGGTCTTGGCGCGCAGGATGTGCTCGCCGTCGGCGTATTTGCCGGCCTTCATGTCGCGGAAGATCTGCAGCGATTCGGCGGCCGGACGGTCGCGGAACGGCGAGTTCTTGCCCGGCGTGTTGAAATTGCCGCGGTTGGCCGCCATGTCATCGGCCGACTGGCTGTCGACGTAGGCGTAGCCTTTTTCGATCAGGTACTCGGCCATCGCGTACAGCTGGTCGAAGTAGTCCGACGCGTAGTGCAGATGGTGCTCGACGGCGCCGTCGGCGGCCGGGTAGTCGTAGTCAAAGCCCAGCCATTTGACGCTGTCGATGATGGTGTCGACGTATTCCTGCTCTTCCTTGGCCGGGTTGGTGTCGTCGAAACGCAGGTTGCAGCGGCCCTGGTAGTCGCGCGCCAGGCCGAAGTTCAGGCAGATCGATTTGGCGTGGCCGATGTGCAGGTAGCCGTTCGGCTCCGGCGGGAAGCGGGTGATCACGCTCGGCATGCCTTCACGGACGTGGGTGCCGGCCGCCAGGTCGGATTCCACGATGGCGCGCAGGAAGTTGGAGGTCAGGACGGGCGCTGGGCTGTTTTTGTCGTTGCTCATCTGAAAAGTTGGCTTTGCAAAAGTTCGAGTGAAGGGCATTTTACCGTATCCCCTCTATGACAGCGGCGGAAATGCTGCGTTGCGGCGGCCTTCGGGGAAATTGCACTGCTCACACGGGTATAATTCGTCTTTAATTGTTTCGGCATCACGGCCCGGAGTTTCCAAAATGGAAAATTACTACAACACACTGGGTATCGCGCCTAACGCCACCGACGACGAGATCAAGAAGGTGTACCGCTCGCTGGCGATGCGCTTCCACCCGGACCGCAACCAGGCGCCCGGCGCGGAGGCGCGCTTCAAGGCCATCACCAAGGCCTATGAAATCCTGTCGGACCCGGTCAAGCGCGAGGAATACAACCAGAGCGTGAACCACCGCATCATCATCGACCCGGAAGCGGAAGCGTACCAGTTGTGGCGGTCGGTGTTCAACCTGCATGGCACCGTGCTGCCACCGGCCTGAGCCGGTCACACATCAGAAAAAGAAAGCAAGCAATGTCGAGAAAAGTACACCCTGAGTTCGCCTATCAATCGCGCGAGCTCGAAGGCCAGATCGAGGGCATCCTGGGCGACCCTCCGGACCGCAAGAACTACCAGCGCATGATCGACGCGCTGGTCTCCGAGTACGCCAGCGGCGGCGGCATCGAGGACGTCAACATGCTGGCCTTCGCGCTGGTCGACCACCTGGAGTTCAACAATCCGAAAGGCCTGCTGGCCGAGGCCGAGGACTATGAGTTCGGCGACGCCGGCCGCGTGTTCGCCATGGCCTCGTGCAAGGGCGAGGAGGCGGCGCGCATGTACGCTGCGCTGGAAGAGAACCTGCCGGACCTGGCGCGCCAGGCCATCATCACCGCCTTCCTGTACAAAAATCCGCGCAAGTGGGACGACGACGACCAGTCGCTGGACCAGCTGTCGGCCAACGACGACGGCGACGATGTCGAGGACGAAGACCAGGCGACCGACGACTTCGCCCAGATGTTCGACCAGGATGGAGAGTGACCATGACCGAGAAAAGTAATCTGCCGGCGCTGAGCAAGCAAGTGACCGAGCTGGTGCTGGCCGGCTCGCTGAGCCACGCCGAACAAGCCTTCGCCGAGGCGGCCGACCAGTTCGGCGACCTGGCGGTGGTGGAAGTGCTCAACAACATCCCGCCGCAGGTGACGGCGCTGCACATGGCCGGCTTCGACGGCGGCAAGATGTCGCTGGCGACGCTGCTGGTGCCGCCCAAGGCCTGGGCCGACAGCCTGGCCTTCTTCGCCGCGACCTGGCCGGACGATTTGATCGAGGACGATCCGGAGCGCATCGCCGAGTCGCTGTTCGCGCACATCCACGGCGTGGTGTTCTCCACCGACGACGAGGAGCGCCGCCACGAGCTGCTGGCGGCCGCCTCGGCCACCGACCACGGTGCGACCGCGTTCGCGATCCTGTTCTCGATGGCGCCGAAGGAAATCCTGGAGGTGGCCGGCGAGATCATCTCCAAGGGTCCGTACCTGACCGGCCAGACCTCGTCCGACAACGACGTGGTTCCGCTGGCGATCGCGCTGGCGCAGGCGTCGGAAGACGGCTGGGACCGCGCGCTGTTCGAGTTGTTCCCGGAGTTCCGCCACAGCGCCGACCTGGCCGACGCCGAGTTCAGCGACGACCCGGACGACGAGCCGACCTTCCTGCAGCGCTCGACCAAGGAACTGCTGTACCGCTTGCGCAAGCAGGTGCCGTCCACGCGCAGCGCCGCCAAGCCCGGCTCGCGCCGTAGCCTGGGCACCGGCATTTTCTCGTGATGGGTGCCTGATACATGCTGCCAGCAATTGTCGTAGAAAATTTACCGCGCCTGACCCGCGCCATCCAGCAACTGGCCACCCATCCCGACGATGACGCCGCCTACGCATTGGCCGACGAACTGACCGGCATCACCGCCATGGTGGCCGAGAAGTTCACCAACGACCGCACCGCCGACGGCATCCAGAAGGCCATGCAGCTGACGGTGGGCGGCGTGTCGCTGGGGCTGGACCACGCGCTGATGCACGAGGGCGACCTCGCGGCCTTGGACTTCCTGGTCGAGCACGGCGCCGAGCACGCGTTCCAGATCGGCTTCCGGCTGATCAAGGAGCTGTCGGCGCTGCCGGAGGATGCGCTGGTCGGCGAGTACGATACCGATCCGGTGTACTCGGCGCGCCGCCTGCGCGACCTGTTCATCGACCTGTGCCAGACCGATCCGAATGAAAACTGGAACGGCCTGGAGCGCTACGAGGTCATGCTCAAGCAGCGCAAGGAAGTGCAGGCCGTGGTGCGCCTGGCCGGCTGGCTGCGCCGCCACCACAGCGAAGGCCCGGTCAGCGATACCGACCTCAACGCCGAGGGCGTGATCGCGCTGGCCGTCATCTTCGCCATCGAGGGCGGCGGGCGCGTGGTGGCGCGCACCGGGCAGAAGGAATTCGAGCGCTTCGTCAAGGCGGTGCGCAAGGCCAAGCCGGACTACGAGGAGGGCTGGGCCGCGCTGGTGGCCAAGGTGCCGGTGCAGCATCATCCGGTGCTGCTGGACCGTATCGCCAGCTACCGCAACAGCTGCACGGTGATCCAGAATATCAAGGGCCGCACGGCCATGAAGACCTTGTTCGCCGAGCTGGAGAACTACGCCGGCTCCGAGCTGGACGCGGACTACAACTAAGCGGCGGCGGCCTCGGTCGCCACCGCGAGGAAAGCCGCCACCAAAGGCGAGATCTCGTCCTTGCGCTGCGCCAGCAGCAGGGTGGTGGTGGCTTCCGGATCGGCCAGCGGGCGGTAGCAGACCCCGCCCATCCGCATGATGCCGAACGAGGCCGGCAGCACCGAGATGCCGCAGCCGGCCGCCACCAGGCCGATGATGGTCGACGCTTCGTTCGCCTCCATCGCGACGGTCGGCATGAAGCCCGCCGCCCGGCACAGCCGGAAAATCTGATGGTAGATCCCGGTGCCGGCCGTCTTCGGATACATCACGAACGGCAGTCCCCGCAGGTCGCCGATGGCGACCGCCTTCTTCTTCGCCAGCGGATGGGCTATCGGCAGCACCAGCGTCAGCGGGTCGTGCCGCAACACCGTCATGCTGACCGCGTCGGTCACCGCCACTTCGGGCGGGCGCACCAGTCCCAGATCCAGTTCCCGGTTGGCGATGGCCTCGATCTGCGGCACCGTCGACAGCTCGCGCAGGGTCAGCGTCACGCCCGGATAGCGCTGGCGGTAGCGGTTGACCACGGTCGCGAACAGCGGCGTCAACGGAGTGGAGAAGGTGAAGCCCACGCGCAGTTCGCCGGCCTCGCCGCGCTCGGCCCGGCGCGCGGTCTGCACCGCCTGCTCGGACAGCGACAGCACGCGGCGGGCGTCGTCCAGGAACAGCTTGCCCGCCTCCGTCAGGCGCACCCAGCGCTTGCTGCGCTCCAGCAGCTGCGCGCCCACTTCGGCCTCCAGCATCTGGATCTGATGGCTCAGCGGAGGCTGGCCGATGTGCAGGCGTTCGGCCGCGCGCGTGAAGCTGAGCTCCTCGGCGACGGCGACGAAATAGCGCAGGTGGCGGAGTTCCATTATCTTTTTTAAGTATGAGTAACGGCTTAAATATATATTGGACAGTGATTCGGCGCAATCCTAAGATGAAGACATCGTACGTCCCAAGAGATAGTCATCATGTCGTTGAGCGCCGCCGCACTACCCGCCACTTCCGCCCCTTGCCGTAGCGTGCCGCACATCGCCGCCGGCAGTGCCGAATTCAAACGCAGCAGCCGGGCGCTGTTTTTCGGCGGCTTCTCCGCGTTTGCGTTGTTGTACAGCGTGCAGCCGTTGATGCCGGTGCTGTCGCATGAGTTCGCACTGAGCGCGGCGCAGAGCAGCATGGTGCTGTCGGTGTCGACCGGGGCGCTGGCGGTGTCGCTGGTGGCGTCGAGCGCGCTGTCGGAGCGCATGGGACGCAAGCCGCTGATGGTGGCGGCGATGGTGATCTCGGCGCTGCTGACCATCCTGTGCGCGTTCGCGCAGAACTATACGCAGCTGCTGGCGATGCGCGCCATGCTGGGCGTGGCGCTGGGCGGCATGCCGGCGATCGCCATGGCCTACCTGGGCGAGGAGATGGAGCCGACCTCGCTGGGCTTGTCGATGGGGCTGTACATCAGCGGCAGCGCGTTTGGCGGCATGTCGGGGCGGGTGATTGCTTCGGTGTTGAGCGACCACTTTTCGTGGCGGCTGGCGCTGGCGGCGGTGGGCGTGGCGGGGCTGCTGGCGGCGTGGGAATTCTGGCGCTCCTTGCCGGCGTCGCGGCATTTCGTGCCGGTGCGCAGCGCGTGGCGCACCTTCCCGGCCGGCTTCAAACTGCATCTGTCCGACGCGGGTTTGCCTTGGCTGTTTTCGCTGTCCTTCCTGCTGATGGGGAGTTTCATCAGCCTGTACAACTACATCGCCTACCGCCTGCTGGCCGCGCCGTTCAACCTGAGCCAGAGCGTGGTGGGGGCGGTGTCCTTCATGTACTTGCTGGGGATTTATGGCTCGGTGTGGGCGGGGCGCCTGGCCGACCGCTACGGCCGCCGCCGCGTGCTGTGGGCGGTGATGACGATCATGATCGCGGGCTTGCTGCTGACCTTGTCCGATTGGATGCCGCTGCTGGTGCTGGGCATGGCGCTGTTCACCTACGGCTTCTTCGCTTCGCATTCGATCGCCAGCAGCTGGGTCGGGAGGCGGGCCGCCAGCAACAAGGCGCTGGCGTCGGCCTTGTACCTGTTCTTCTACTATCTCGGTTCCAGCGTGGTGGGATCGGCCACCGGCGTCATGTGGGGACGCGGCGGCTGGCCAGGCGTGGTGCTGGTGCTGGGTTGCGCGCTGACGCTGGCGATGCTGGTGGCGCTGCGCCTGCGCAGCCTGCCGCCGCTGGCGCAGGCCGAGCGTTAGTCACTTCGGACAGCCGGTGTAGGACTTCTTGCCGTCCGGACGGATGTGGATGCAGTAGGTGCCGATGCCGGTGACGATCTTGTAGGTGCGTGTCTTGTTCTCGCCGTCGGGCGTGCTCAGTTCGATTATTTTGGCGGCCTGGTACCACTTCGGCGGCACGGCCTCGTGGGCCGCGTTGATGCCGCGCTCCAGGCGTGCTTGCTTGCTGTCCGGTGGCGGCGCCGGTGCGCGCTCGGGGTAGGCGGCGCGCAATTCCTTGTCGATCTTTCTCACGTCCAGTCTGGCCTGGTTCAGGATGTCGCTGGCGCTTGGCGTCTGGGCGAACGGATCGTCGGGCGCGATGGCTGCGGGCGTCGCTGGCATTGCGGGCGTTTCCGGCTGGGGCGTGGGCGCGGCCGGGATGTCGGCTGGCTTGGGCGCCGTGATGGCTTTCGGCGTTTTTGCTGCTGCGGTTGGCTGCGGCGCGGGCTTGACCACTGGCTTGGGCAGGCTGCTGCCGCTCGGCTGCGTGATCGGCAGCAGCCACTGCATCGCCTCGCGCGGCGCGCGTGGGGTGTCGGCTGGATGCTGGCGCTGCATGAAGGCGTAAATGATCGCCACGTGCAGCAGTCCGGTGAGGAGCAATCCCGGCAGGTGGCGTGGTCGATGTCTGATCATGCCGGGAGAATAGCTTGCAAAATGAATATTTGTTGGTTTTGTCACAAGTCCTTGCAAAGCCTGTAAGTTTGACGGCGGCGGCGCGACCAAGGTGCATCACTCATCGCCCTGGGAGTCACCGTGAAGCATCTCATCCTGAGCGTGGCCGCTGCGGCTGCGCTGAATATTCCGCCGGCGTTGGCTGCGGGCTGCAGCGCGCAGAGTCCGGCTTACCGCATCGCCTTGCTGGAGTTGTACACCTCGGAGGGATGCAGCAGCTGCCCTCCAGCCGATCAGTACGTCAGCGGCCTGCGCGCCGACGGCATCACGGCGCAGCAGGCGGTGGTGTTGTCCGAGCATGTCGACTACTGGAACTACATCGGCTGGAAGGATCCCTTTTCCAGCAAGACCTTCACCGACCGCCAGCGCTGGCTGAGCGACCTGGCCGGTTCGCGCACGATCTACACGCCGGAGATTTTTGTCGGCGGTAAGGAGCAGCGCGGCTGGCCGCGCGGCGTGGCCGATGCGGTCAAGCGCACCAATGGCCTGGCGGCGCAGGCCGATATCGGCATCGCGCTGGATGCGGCTGGCGCTGGTGGGCTGGCGGTCAGCGTGACGGCCAAGTCCGCGCGTGAAGGCAAGCTGTTCATCGCGCTGGTCGAGAGCGGCGTGGCCAGCCAGGTGAAGGCGGGCGAGAACAGTGGCCGTCTGCTGCGCCATGACTTCGTCGTGCGCGAGTGGCTGGCGCCGGTGCCGCTGGTGTCGGGCGGCGCGGTGGTCAGCAGGACGCTGGCCTTGCCCGCCGGCGCGGCGGCCGGCAAGCTGGGCATCAGCGCCTTCGTGCAGACGGACAAGGGCGAGGTGTTGCAGGCGCTGGCGCTGCCGGTCTGCGGCGGTTAAATTCGACGGCGCGCTGATCTGCATCAGCGCGTCTTTGTTTTGCTTGCAGTGCGCTGAAACCAGCGGCGGCCTCCACTGTCGAATCTGCACTGGCACGCCTGTGCCTGATCAACGGAGGAGGGCTACATCATGCTGCACGCGAACGATATCGAGCATCGGTTTCATTTATTGGAGCAAGCGATAGGACAGGCTTCGCAAGCCTGCTCGGCGGAGCGCAACGTTCCCGGCGAACTGCGAGACAGCGTCCGGCGGCTGGACCTGCATTCGGATACGGCGAAGGAGGTGCTGCTGTCGCAGGACCAGCCGCGCATCAACAAGCTGATGCACGACATGGAGCGGCTGTCGGAGCGGGCTCGGCAGGTATGCATCAACGTGCCGCATCTGTCCGCGCACATGCGCGGCGCGGTGAGCTATATGCACGGACAGCTCATGGAACTTAAGCGGGATTTGCGTATCAATAATTAACAACTCAGAGGCGGGCCGACTTCGCCGCCGGCCCGTGATGACTATGGACCATAAGCAAGTTACAAGAAATCAAGTTGTTCGCCTGCTGTACAGCATCGTGTTCTTCCTGATCTTGACTACGACTGCCGTGTCGATGGATCTATTCTCGCAATGGATAAAGACTTTTGGGGTGGCGGAGTTCACGTATGACTTGATCGCATGGAGTGCACATGCCATGCTGGCGTTGGACATGCTACTATTTTTTATCTACCTGCTCTTTGCAGGCTGGGAGTTTGTGAAGGGGCTTCGAAAATGAATGATCCTGCGAACACTAAAGAAGAAAGCTACGCACGGCGCATGTTTCGGGAAAGTCTGCGCCGTTACTTCGCTCCGTTGACTGGAGCCATCCGGGCCATCAAGGCGGAAATGATCCGCTCCGAGCGGGAGCGGAAACGTTTAAAAGACTGAGTCCTTCGGTATCACATGCCTGAACGTCGGCTCGATGTTTTTGGCGTGCAGGTGGTGGATGATGTCTTCCAGCGTCGCGTCCTTCAACAGCAGGCCGGCCGGGCTGGCATGTGCCGCAGGCGCCGCCGCTTTGTGCGGGCGCTCCTTGCCTTGTGGCGGATGCATGATGTTGATCGCTTGCGTGAACTGCTTGTCGTCGATGCTTTGCAGCCCTTCCAGAAACGCTGCCTGCGCGGCGTAGGGCGGCATCATCTCCAATCCAATCTCATCGGCGAACGAGGCGCCCATGCCGGGATTGATGAACGCGGCCCACGTGTTGCTGGCCACGTGCAGACACGGCGGCAGCTCGGCCGTGGTGCTGGTCAGCGTGTCGGGGCGCAGGCCGATTTCCTCGTTCGGAATGTCCGGGAAGTAGGTCCTGCGCAGCAGGTGGAGGAAGTGCTGCGCCTGGTTCAGCGGCACCGGCGTCTCCAGCGACAGCCACAGCGAATAACCCGCGCCGCCGCTGATGCTCACCGCAGGCGCAGGCAAGCCCAGCTGATCTTGCAGCGCGTTGGCCACGCCGCATAACCGGTCCCAATGCTGCAGCGCAGGCGCGTCGCCCATGCGGTTGAAGTCGATGATCAGCGCGCGCACCAGGCCGTTGTCCGACACCAGGTTGATGGCGCTGGTCTTCTCGCCGCCCAGGTGCTGCGCCAGGATGTCCGGCGTCAGCGCGCCGGCGGGGAAACACTCCTGGTCGACGAGCAGGTACAGCCGTTTCAGTTCCGCGATCAGCTTGTCCATCACAGCACCCCCTGTGCGCGCAGCGCGGCGATGTCGTCGTCGCTTTGGCCCAGCAGGCCGCGCAGGATCTCGTCGGTATGCTGACCCAGCAGCGGCGGGGCGACCGCGTTGTCGGTCGGCGTCAGCGACATCTTCATTGGACTGCGCACCAGCTTCGTGCTGCCGGCGGTTGGATGCGGCACATCCATCACCAGCTCGCGCGCCAGCACCTGCGGATTCTTGTAGACGTCGTCGAGGTTGTTGATCGGGCCGCATGGCACGCCGACCGCTTCCAGTTTCTCGATCCAGAAGTCGCGCGGCTGCGCCAGCACCATGTCCGCCAGGATCGGCACCAGCTCGTCGCGGTGCTTCACGCGCAGCGGGTTGGTGGCGTAGCGCTCGTGCGTGGCGAGGTCGGCGCGGCCGCCCACTTCGACAAACTTCTGGTACTGGCCGTCGTTGCCGGTGGCGACGATGATGTAGCCGTCCGCGCACTGGAAGGTCTGGTACGGCACGATGTTCGGATGCGCGTTGCCCCAGCGCTTGGGCGGCTTGCCGCTGTTGAGGTAGTTGCTGCCCATATTGGCCAGCATCGCCACCTGCACGTCCAGCAGCGCCATGTCGATGTACTGGCCTTCGCCGCTGCGGTCGCGGTGGGTGAGCGCGGCCAGGATGGCGATGGTGGCGTACATGCCGGTCATCAAATCGGTCAGCGCCACGCCGGCTTTCTGCGGACCGCCGCCGGGCAGGTCGTCGCGCTCGCCGGTGACGGACATCAGGCCGCCCATGCCCTGGATCAGGAAGTCGTAGCCGGCGCGGTGCGCGTACGGGCCGTCCTGGCCGAAGCCGGTCACCGAGCAGTAGACCAGGTCGGGCTTGATGGCCTTCAGCGATTCATAGTCGAGGCCGTAGCGCTTGAGCTGGCCCACCTTGAAGTTCTCCAGCACCACGTCGCAATGGCTGGCCAGCTCGCGGATCAGGGCCTGGCCGTCGGCGCTGGCGATGTCGATCGTGACCGAGCGCTTGCCGCGGTTGGCGGCCAGGTAGTAGGCCGCCTCGGTGGTGTCGTGGCCGGCGGCGTCCTTGGCGTAGGGCGGGCCCCAGGCGCGGGTGTCGTCGCCGCTGCCGGGCCGTTCGATCTTGATGACGTCGGCGCCGAGGTCGGCCAGATTCTGCGAGCACCACGGTCCCGCCAACACGCGGCTCAGGTCGAGGACGCGGATATGGCCTAGCGCTTTTGGAGCTGTCATGATGTGTGTAACCTTTTGAGTAAACCGATCAGGCCGCTAGTGTAGTGGCTCGGTCGGCGCTTGCACATAATTTTTTTGCAAGGTGGCCGCCAGTTCGCGCGCGGCCTGCCAGCGCAATTGCGGCGATGGGTAGTCGGGTTTGCTGCGGCGGGGCGAGACGCTGCCCCGGTACATCTTCTTGAAGTAGCCCGCCAGTTGCTGCGCCGGCCAGCCGGCGCGCCACGCCAGCAGCATGCCTTCGCGGTCGGCTTCGACCTCCTGCTCGTAGTTGGTGGGCGCCAGCTGGTCCATCAGGCCGCTGTCGTTGTCGACCGCGTGTTCCAGCTCCAGGAAGGGGCGGCCGGCCCAGCGCGGGTCCAGCCGCAGCGCCTGCTGGTATTCCTTCAGGTTGTGGCGCAGGGCGGCGTGTTCGATCTCGTGCGCCAGCAGCATGGCCAGTTCGGCGTCGTTCAGTTCCAGCCGCTGCACGTAGGCCAGGCTGACCAGGATTTTGCCGCCGGCCATGCAGTCGGCGTTCTGGTCGGGGGTGTTGGTGGTGTGGACTTCCCAGGCCCAGTCTGCCGTTTCCGGGTAGTCGCGCCTGGCGCGGGCGATCAGCGTGGCGGCGATGGCGTTGACGCGGGCGGTGAAGCGGGCGTCGCCGTCGAGCACGTGGTCGTTCAGGCGCGCGGCGTACACCTCGGCGGCGCGGGCGACGACCATCTGCTGCGTCAGGGCGGCGGCATCCTGCGCGGCGGCGGGCGCGGCGGCGAGCAGCGCGAGCAGCAGCAGGCTGCCTGCCCAGCTATTTGACGCGCCCCACATTCGTGGTAGTGTTGACATCGTTTCCATCACAGCTTTCGAGGCATCCACCATGTGGCCCTACCCAAAAATCGTTGCACACCGCGGCGGCGGCACGCTGGCGCCGGAAAACACCGTCGCCGGCCTGCGCGCCGGGCTGGCCTACGGCTTCCACGCGGTCGAGTTCGACGTCATGCTGTCGCGCGACGGCATCGGCATGGTGATGCACGATCCCGACTTCGGCCGCACGGTGGCGGGGCAGGGCAGCGTGGCGACCACCGACGCCATCGACCTGTCCGGCATGGACGCGGGCAGCTGGTTCGGGCCGCAATTCCGCGACGAGCCGGTGCCATTCTTCACCCAGTTCATCGATTATTGCAAGCAGCAGCGTATCTGGATGAACGTGGAAATCAAGCCGGCCGACGGTTTCGAGCGCGAAACCGGCAGCTGGGTTGCAAAAATCACACGCGAGCACTACGCCGCCGAAATCGCCGCCGGCGACCCGGCCGCCATGCCCCTGCTGTCCTCGTTCAGCTTCGAGGCGCTGGCCGCCGCCCGCGACGCGGCGCCCGAGCTGCCGCGCGGCTATTTGCTGGACACCATCCCCGCCGACTGGCAGGCGCAGGCGCGCGAACTGGGCGCCGTGGCCATCCACACCAACCAGAAGCACCTCACGCGCGAGCTGGCGGCGCAGGTCAAGGCGGCCGGCTACGGGCTGTTTTGCTACACCGTCAACGATCCCGAACGGGGCAGGGAGATCCTGTCCTGGGGCGTGGACGGCTTCTGCACCGACCGCATCGATTTGATCGGGCCCACTTTCGGCTAAGACCCTTTGCACTCCACGGTCATATATAATCAACCCTTTGCATCTGCCAGCTACCACTGCTTACGACATGAAATCATCTGAAATCCGCGACAAATTCCTCAAGTTTTTTGAATCCAAGGGTCATTCGATTGTCCGTTCCAGCTCCCTGGTGCCTGGCAACGACCCGACCCTGCTGCTGACCAACAGCGGCATGGTGCAGTTCAAGGACGTGTTCACCGGTACCGACAGCCGTCCGTACACCCGCGCCACCTCCGTGCAGCGCTGCGTGCGCGCCGGCGGCAAGCACAACGACCTGGAAAACGTCGGCTACACCGCGCGCCACCACACCTTCTTCGAAATGCTGGGCAACTTCAGCTTCGGCGACTACTTCAAGCGCGACGCCATCAGCTTCGCGTGGGAACTGCTGACCAAGGTCTACGGCCTGCCGGTCGAGAAGCTGACCGTGACCGTCTACCAGGAAGACGACGAAGCCTACGACATCTGGGCCAAGGAAATTGGCGTGCCGACCGAGCGCATCATCCGCATCGGCGACAACAAGGGCGCGCGCTACGCGTCGGACAACTTCTGGCAGATGGCCGACACCGGCCCATGCGGCCCGTGCACCGAGATCTTCTACGACCATGGCGCCGACATTCCAGGCGGCCCGCCAGGCTCGCCCGACGAAGACGGCGACCGCTTCATCGAGATCTGGAACCTGGTGTTCATGCAGTTCAACCGCGACGAAGCGGGCGTGATGCACAAGCTGCCGAAGCCGTGCGTCGACACCGGCATGGGCATGGAGCGCCTGGCCGCCGTGCTGCAGCACGTGCACTCGAACTACGAGATCGACCTGTTCCAGCACCTGATCAAGGCCGCCGCGCGCGAAACCGGCGCCACCGACCTGGAAAACAAATCGCTGCGCGTGATCGCCGACCACATCCGCGCCGCCGCGTTCATGATCGTCGACGGCGTGATTCCCGGCAGCGAAGGCCGCGCCTACGTCCTGCGCCGCATCATCCGCCGCGCGCTGCGCCACGGCCACAAGCTGGGCCAGACCAAACCCTTCTTCTACAAGCTGGTGGCCGACCTGGCCATCGAGATGGGCGCCGCCTATCCCGAGCTGGAGGAAGCCAAGGACCGCGTGGCCCAGATGCTGAAGGCCGAGGAAGAGCGCTTCGGCGAGACGCTGGAGACCGGCATGAAAGTGCTGGAAGCCCAGCTGGCCAAGGACGGCAAGGGCATCGACGGCGCCACCGCCTTCACGCTGTACGAAACCTACGGCTTCCCGCCGGACCTGACCGCCGACATCTGCCGCGAACGCAATATCGAGTTCGACCAGGTTGGCTACGACGCCGCGCTGAAGGAAAGCCAGGAACTGTCGCGCAAGGGCGGCAAGACCACCAAGGACGCCAAGGTCGAATACTCGGGCGAGAAAAACAAATTCGTCGGCTACGACAACCTGACCCACAACAGCAAGATCGTCGCGCTGTACGCGGGCGGCACGCCGGTGCAGGAACTGAAGGCTGGCCAGGCCGGCATCGTGGTGCTGGACACCACGCCGTTCTACGCAGAATCCGGCGGCCAGGTGGGCGACCAGGGCGTGATCGGCTCGGGCGCGGCGCGGTTCAGCGTCAGCGACACCTTGAAGATCCAAACCGACGTGTTCGGCCACCACGGCGTGCTGGAATCCGGTTCGCTGAAAGTGGGCGACGCGGTCAGCGCCAACGTGGACGAGGCCAAGCGCGCGCGCACCATCCGCAACCACTCGGCCACCCACCTGATGCACAAGGCCCTGCGTGAAGTGCTGGGCTCGCACGTGGCGCAGAAGGGCTCGCTGGTCGATCCCGACAAGACCCGTTTCGACTTCAGCCACAACGCGCCGCTGACGGCCGAGCAGATCGCCGAAGTGGAAGCCAAGGTCAACAAAGAGATCCTGGAAAACCAGGCGACCAAGGCGCAGCACATGTCCTTCGACGACGCGGTCAAGCACGGCGCGATGGCGCTGTTCGGCGAGAAGTACGGCGACGAAGTGCGCGTGCTGGACATCGGTTCGTCGAAAGAGCTGTGCGGCGGCGTGCACGTGCACCGCACCGGCGACATCGGCCTGTTCAAGATCACCGGTGAAGGCGGCGTCGCAGCGGGCATCCGCCGCGTCGAGGCCGTGACGGGCGAGGGCGCGCTGGCGCTGGTGCAAGCGATGAACCGCCGCCTGCTGGACGCGTCGGCCGCGCTGAAGTCGACGCCGGAGGAACTGACCGCGCGTATCGGCCAGGTGCAGGACCACGTCAAGGCGCTGGAGAAGGAACTGGCCGCGCTGAAATCGAAACTGGCTTCGGGCCAGGGCGACGAGCTGGCCACGCAGGCGGTGGACGTCAACGGCATCAAGGTGCTGGCGGCGGTGCTGGAAGGCGCCGACGTGGCGCGCCTGCGCGAAACCATGGACAAGCTGAAGGACAAGCTGAAGACCGCCGCCATCGTGCTGGCCAGCGTGGCCGACGGCAAAGTCAGCCTGATCGCGGGCGTGACGGCGGACGCCACGTCCAAGGTCAAGGCCGGCGAACTGGTGAACTTCGTTGCACAACAAGTGGGCGGAAAAGGCGGCGGACGCCCCGATATGGCGCAGGCCGGCGGCACCGATCCTAGCGGTTTGCCAGCGGCGCTGGCGGCTGTTCCGGCATGGGTGGGCGAACGCGCTTAAGTTGTCAGAAAGCCTTGTAATGCAGTAACTATGCGGCCTGCGTGTCTCACGCAGGCCGTTGTCGTCTGGGGATTGCTGTTGTATACTTGCCAGTTCCCGTTGCAAACTTGCAACGCACTACGAACTATTTTGGTGCAGCGCGTCATGCGATCCGTTTTGGAGTAGTATGACGACAGTCCTAACAAAACATGCGGGTTCTTGATGAGCGACACGATACTTGAAAACGAAATCATGGAATTCCACAAAGAACTCGACGCGCGCGGCCTGAACTGTCCGCTGCCGATTCTCAAGGCCAAGAAAGCCTTGTCCGAGTTGCAAAGTGGCGAAGTCCTGCGCATCATGGCGACCGACCCGGGTTCCGTGCGCGATTTCCAGGCATTTGCCAAGCAGACCGGCAACACCCTGTTGTCGCATGTCCAGATCGGCCGCGAATTCGTGTTTTTGATGCGGCGCAAATAATCCCTCCGCGTCTTTTTTCCTAGAAACATCGTCTAACAGATTTATTTTTTAGACGATTTCTACTAGCTAAAAAACGCACGATCGTGCTTTATTTTCTTGTGCGCGCTGAATTTCTCATATAATCTAGCCCACATAATTTAGTCCCGAATTCTTACTTTTTCCAAAGGCATAGCTATGAAAGTCTTGGTACCCGTCAAACGCGTGGTCGACTATAACGTCAAGGTGCGCGTCAAGTCCGACGGCACGGGCGTTGATATTGCCAACGTCAAAATGTCGATGAACCCCTTCGATGAGATCGCGCTGGAAGAAGCGATGCGCCTCAAAGAAGCCGGCAAAGTGACCGAGGTGGTCGCCGTATCGTGCGGCGTGACCCAGTGCCAGGAAACCCTGCGCACCGGCATGGCCATCGGCGCCGACCGTGGCATCCTGGTGGAGACCGCCGTTGAACTGGAACCGCTGGCCGTGGCCAAGCTGCTCAAGGCGTTGGCCGACAAAGAGCAACCGCAGCTGATCATCCTGGGCAAGCAGGCGATCGACGACGACTCCAACCAGACCGGCCAGATGCTGGCGGCGCTGCTGGGCTGGCCGCAAGCGACGTTCGCGTCGAAAGTGGTGCTGGAAGACGGCAAAGTCACCGTGACCCGCGAAGTGGACGGCGGCCTGGAAACCCTGGCGCTGACCCTGCCTGCCATCGTCACCACCGACCTGCGTCTGAACGAGCCGCGCTATGTGACGCTGCCGAACATCATGAAGGCCAAGAAAAAGCCGCTGGATGTGACCAAGCCAGAAGACCTGGGCGTCGATGTGACCCCGCGTCTGAAAACCCTGAAAGTCGTCGAGCCTGCCAAGCGCTCTGCCGGCATCAAGGTACCGGACGTTGCAACCCTGGTCGCGAAACTGCGCACCGAAGCCAAAGTCATCTAAAGGAACAATCATGGTCGCATTAGTTATTGCAGAACACGACAACGCTAGCCTGAAAGGCAGCACCCTCCACACTGTGACCGCCGCAGCCCAATGCGGTGGCGACGTGCACATCCTGGTCGCTGGCTCGAACGCCGGCGCCGCCGCCGCGGCCGCCGCGCAAATCGCCGGCGTGTCCAAAGTGATCGTCGCCGACGCGCCTTACTTCGCCGACGGCCTGGCCGAGAACATCGCCGAGCAAGTGCTGGCGCTGGCCGGTTCGTACAGCCACATCCTGGCTCCAGCCACCGCCTACGGCAAGAACATCCTGCCGCGCGTGGCCGCCAAGCTGGACGTGGCGCAGATCTCGGAAATCACCAAGGTCGATTCCCCGGACACCTTCGAACGTCCCATCTATGCCGGCAACGCGATCGCCTACGTGCAATCGTCGGACAAGGTCAAGGTCATCACCGTGCGCTCGACCGGCTTCGACGCCGCCGCCGCCACCGGTGGTTCGGCCGCGACCGAGACCGTTGCCGCTGTCGCCGATCTGGGCAAATCGGCCTTCGTCGGCCGCGAGCTGGCCAAGTCGGACCGTCCTGAGCTGACCGCCGCCAAGATCATCGTTTCCGGCGGCCGCGGCATGGGCTCGGGCGAAGCGTTCAAGATCCTGGAACCGCTGGCAGACAAGCTGAACGCCGCCATGGGCGCATCGCGCGCGGCGGTCGACGCCGGCTACGTGCCGAACGACTGGCAGGTTGGCCAGACCGGCAAGATCGTCGCGCCGTCGCTGTACATCGCGGTCGGCATCTCCGGCGCGATCCAGCACCTGGCCGGCATGAAGGATTCCAAAGTGATCGTCGCGGTCAACAAGGATCCCGAAGCGCCGATCTTCTCCGTTGCCGACTACGGCATCGTGGGCGATCTGTTCGAAATCGTGCCGCAACTGGTTGCAGAACTGGGCTAATTCACCCGTTATGAACACAGGGCCACGCTGATCCGGATGACCGGATTGCCGTGGCCTTTTTCTTGGAGACATAAGATGCCGTATCAAGCACCCCTGAAAGACATGCTGTTCGTGATGAACGAACTGGCCGACCTGGCCGGCGTGAACGCGCTGCCGGGCAATGAGGACGCGACCCCGGACACGGCCGAGGCCGTGCTGGAGGAGAACGCCAAGTTCGTCGCCAACGTGGTGGCGCCGCTGAACAATCCGAGCGACAAGGAGCCGAGCTGGTGGCGCGACGGCCAGGTCACCACCTCCAAGGGCTTCAAGGACGCCTTCAAGGCCTTTGCCGAGGCTGGCTGGCAGGGTGTGCAGCATCCGGTCGAGTTCGGCGGCCAGGGCCTGCCCAAGCTGCTGGCGACGCCATGCATCGAAATGCTCAACGCCGGCAGCATCTCGTTCGCGCTGTGCCCGCTGTTGTCGGACGGCGCGATCGAAGCGCTGCTGACCGCCGGCAGCGATGAGCAGAAGGCCATCTACCTGGAGAACCTGGTGTCGGGCAAATGGACCGGCACCATGAACCTGACCGAGCCGCAGGCCGGCTCCGACCTGGCCGCCGTGCGCACCCGCGCCGTGCCGCAGGGCGACGGCACCTACAAGGTGTTCGGCACCAAGATCTTCATCACCTACGGCGAGCACGACTTCACCGAGAACATCGTCCACCTGGTGCTGGCGCGCACGCCGGACGCGCCTGCGGGCGTGAAGGGGATTTCGCTGTTCATCGTGCCGAAGTTCCTGGTCAACGCCGACGGCTCGCTGGGCGCGCGCAACGACGCGCATTGCGTGTCGATCGAGCACAAGCTGGGCATCAAGGCCAGCCCGACCGCCGTGCTGCAATTCGGCGACCACGGCGGCGCCATCGGCACGCTGGTGGGCGAGGAGAATCGTGGCCTGGAGTACATGTTCATCATGATGAACGCGGCCCGTTTCGGCGTCGGCATGCAGGGCATCGGCCTGGCCGAGCGCGCCTACCAGAAGGCCGTGGCCTTCGCCAAGGACCGCGTGCAGTCGCGCGACCTGGCCGGTTCGGCCGGTCCGGTCTCGATCATTCATCATCCGGACGTGCGGCGCATGCTGATGTCCATGCGTTCGCAGACGGAAGCGGCGCGCGCGCTGGCCTACGTCGGCGCCGGTATCAGCGACGTGGCGCACAGCCACGCCGATGCCGAGGTGCGCAAGGCCAACCTGGCGGTGTACGAGTATCTGGTGCCGGTGATCAAGGGCTGGTCGACCGAGATGTCGCAGGACGTCACGCGCGACGGCGTGCAGGTGCATGGCGGCATGGGCTTCATCGAAGAGACCGGCGCTGCGCAACACTATCGCGACTCGAAGATCCTGACGATCTACGAAGGCACGACCGCGATCCAGGCCAACGACCTGGTCGGCCGCAAGACCGTGCGCGACGGCGGCGCCGTGGCCAAGGGCATCATCGCCCAGGTGCGCGCGACCGAGGCGCAGCTGGCTGCGGCTGGTGGCGCGGACTTCAAGGCCATCCTGGCGCAGCTGTCGTCCGGCAGCAAGGATCTGGAGGCGGTGGTGGACTTCGTGGTGGCCAACATGAAGAGCGACATCAAGGGCGTGTTCGCCGGCAGCGTGCTGTACCTGAAGCTGGCCGGCCTGGTGCTGGGCGGCTGGCAGATGGCGCGCGCCGCGCTGGTGGCGCAGCAGAAGCTGGACGCCAACGAAGGCGACGCCAGCTTCTACAAGGCCAAGATCGCCACCGCGCGCTTCTTCGCCGACCACATCCTGTCGCAGTCGTCGAGCCTGCGCATCGCCATCATCGACGGCAGCGCCGGCGTGCTGGCCTTGAGCGAAGACCAGTTCTAAACCGGCCTTCCGCTTCCTTAAAAAGCAGCCTTGCAGGCTGCTTTTTTTTCGCCGGGGTTTAAGCGTTTCGTAGTCCGACCGTCGTCATTTCGTCATCCTTTACGTTGACGACGTTCGGGATACGCTAAGATGAAAACCCGGGAATTGATTGAATTATTGCTTGCGAATGGCTGGTTTCAGGTCCGGATGAAGGGCAGCCATCGGCAATTCCATCACAAGACATTGCCAGGCACAGTTACTGTGGCGGGCAAGCTTAATGTTGACGTCCCCGCTGGCACGCTCAACTCGGTCTTGAAGCAAGCCAGAATCGGAAAATAGGGAGGAGTGATGAAATTCCTGGTCATTGTTGAGGAAGGACCGAAATCCTTCGGTGCCTATGTGCCGGATTTGCCTGGTTGCGTTGCAGTGGGCGCCACCCGAAGCGAGGTCGTGGCGCTTATCCAGGAAGCCATCGAGTTTCATCTTGAAGGGATGAGGGCGGACGGCAAACCGATGCCGCGACCTAACTCGTCGGCGACGTCGGTTGAAGTAGAGGTTGCGTAGTCAGTTCCAGGCGCCATCGTCGAGGTTGGCTTTGACTTGTAGCAGCAGGCTGCGCAGCGTTTGCTGCTGCTCGGCGCTCAGGCCCTTCATGGCTTGCGTGTTCAGCGCTTCGGCCTGGCGCTTGATCTTGTGCTGGATGGTGCGGCCGGCGTCGGTCAGCGACAGGCAGGTGTTGCGGCGGTCGGCGGCGTCGGCTTCGCCTTGCAGCAGGCCGCGCTCGCGCAGGCCGGCGATCAGGCGCGTCAGCTGCGCCTTGTCCTTGCCGGTGCGCTTGGCCAGGTCGCTTTGCGTGCTGCCCGGATGGCGCGCGAAAAATCCCAATACCCGTCCTTCCATCGGCGTCATCTCATGCTGGCCTTCGCGCAGGGCCTGGAATTGCTGCGAGCGGAACTGGTGCATGATCGTATGCACGAGATCGAGCACGCCATCCAGGTTCGGATCGCGAGAATGGTTGACTTTGTCATTTGATTTCGGAATAATAGGTGACATTATCAATTATCTGGTCAGGGAAAGACATGAGTATAGACGCTCCAATCAGCCGTGTGCAGCGGGTTCGCCATGAACTCAAGGTTCGCGAGGTGGCGGTGGCCTCGGTGCAGGACATCGGCGCGCACTTCCGCCGCGTCACTTTCCGTGGCCCGGCCTTGCACGATTTTCACAGCGCGTCGTTCGACGATCACGTCAAATTCATCCTGGGGCAGGGCGAGGACGCGGTCAAGCGCGACTACACGCCGCGCAGCTTCGATCCGGTCGCAGGCGAGCTGTGCCTGGAGTTCGCGCTGCATGGCGATGGTCCCGCCGCGCGCTGGGCGGCGCAGGCGGCGCCGGGCCAACGCGTGATCGTCGGCGGGCCGCGCGGCTCGTTCATCATTCCTGCCGATTACGATTGGCAGTTGCTGGTCGGCGACGAGAGCGCCTTGCCGGCGATTGCGCGGCGTCTTGAGGAATTGCCGGTGGGCGTGCGCGTGATCGTGATCGCGAAGGTGGACGATGTGGCCGACCGGCGCGCGTTGGCCAGCGGTGCGCAGGTCGATCTGCGCTGGGTCGGCAGCGATGACGAGATGATCGCCGCAGTGCGCGCGCTCGCGCTGCCGGACGGTGACGGCTACGCCTGGTGCGCCGGCGAGGCGTCGGCGATGGCGGCGGTGCGGCAGGAGCTGGTCGGCGCAAAGGGCTTGGGCAAGCACCAGATCCGCGCCGCCGCCTACTGGAAGCGCGGCGGCAGTAACTTCCACGCCACGCTGGACGAATAAACGGGTGGGGTCAAGTCTGACATTCGGACACGAGCTCTGCGGTAGGCGCCAGCTACCGCAGAGCTCGTGTCCGAATGTCAGACTTGACCCCAATCTTGCATTACGTCGATGATGGCCTGGTAGACGCGCACCGGTTCTTCGGCGATGCGGTTGAGCACGTAGAGGAAGTGCTCGTCGCCGAACACGGCGTATTCGCGGGTGGGGAAGCCGCGTGCGTGCAGTTCGGCGATCTGCTCGGTGCCCAGGCCGATCAGCGATTCGAATTCGAACCAGCGCGGGTCGATCCGCTCCTCCAAAATCAGCGCGCTGAGCTCTTGCTGGATGCCGCGGTCGTGCGTGGCGATCGAGCACTTGTGCCCGCTCAGCAGCAGCTCGCGCGCGTGGCGGCGGTAGGCTTCCGCCAGCTCGGGGCTGTTGCGGTGGTAGGAAATCGCTTCCGGTTCCAGAAACGCGCCCTTCACCAGGCGGATGCGGCCGGGGAGCTTCATCAGCGATGGCAGGTCCTGCGCGGTGCGGTGGCGCTTGGCCGGCACGGTGATGCCGACGTTGTGCAGGCCATCCTCCTTGTGCAGCCGCGCGTAGATCGCGTAGATGTCGTCGGCGCGGTCGGCGCCTTCCATCGAGATCATCGCTTCGCGGTTGATCTCGGCGGCCGCCAGCGCGATGCGGCGGGCGTTGCGGTAGCCCAGTTCCTTGTCCACCGTCAGGCCCACGTGCGACAGGTCGAACGATACCGAGCAGTTCAGGTTGCGCTGGCCGATGGCGCGGGTCAGCTCCATGAACACTTCCGTTTCGGCCATCGCGAAGCCTTCGTCGCGCACGCTCTCGCCCATGTACTCGGCCGAGGCCGCATGGCCCTGGGCGATGATGTGCTCGACCCGCCGCAGCGCGTCGGCCACGGTGCGCCCGGCCACGTAGCGCTGCGACACCTTGTGCATGTACGGCCGCAGCTGCGGGTCGTTGCAGAACTTTTCCTTGGCGCGCTCGTCGAGCGCGAGCGCGCGCAGGGTGGTGGCGGCCTGGTCGACCAGCGGCTGCCATTGGGCGGGGAAGGCGGGGTGGTGCACGGATTCTCCAGTGATAAAAAACAGCCCGGAGGCTGTTTCGATGTGGGCCTAGTTGCGGACCAGGTTGCCGTTGTCGTTGCGGACCCGGTCGCCGCTGAGCATGCGCGGGTCGTGGTCGAAGTTGAAGCTGGCCTGCTTGCCGTCCTCGTATTGCACGTGCACGGTCCACTGCTTGGTGGACTTGGCGTTCTCTTCGATCTTCTTGCCGGCGTAGGCGCCGCCGGCCGCGCCGGCCACCGTGGCCAGTTCGCGGCCGTGGCCGCTGCCGACCTGGTTGCCCAGCAGGGCGCCGGCCACGCCGCCGGCGATCAGGCCCAGCGCGCTGCCTTCGCCCGCCTTGTCGGTGACCACGACCGAGGTGACCTTGCCGCATTCCATGCAGCTGCCCGGCTTGGCCGGGCTGGCCTTGAGCTGGGCCTTGGCCAGAGCCATCGATTTGTCGTATTCGGTCTTGGCGTCGCGCGTGCATTGCATGCGCGCGGCCGATTCGCCTTCCTCCGAGCACAGCTTCTTGTCTTCCGCGTAGCGCGTGGCGATGCGCTTGGATTCCGCGTTGAATTGCTCTTTGGGTGTTTGCGCCTGGGCGGCGGTGGCCAGGCCGGCCAGTGCCAGCGCCATCAGAATAGAACGGTTCATGCTTTGTTCTCCTTATTAACCGTAGGAACCACCAGTGTACAACAAGTCAAACAGGCGGGAAATCGTGGCGATCAGGCTGCCGGCACCCACCATCATGCTGGCCACCAGCACCACGGCCAGCGGCCAGTGGGTGTCCGACTGCCTGCCGGAGCAGGGATTGAAGCGGGCGTCCCATTTTTCGTCGGACATCAGGCCCAGCACCAGCGCCTCCAGGAAGCCGGCCAGGCCGGACACCATGATGGGCAGCAGCTTGTAGAAGCCGTCGGCGTCCGGCCACGCGGCGGACACGGCGGCTGCGGCGGGCAGGGCGGCCAGGTGCAGCCACAGCCAGGGGTCGCGGGCGCCGCGCAGGTACAGGCGCTGGAGGCCGAGGCCGCCGAACAGGAAGGCCAGCAGGGTGGCGAAGGTCTTGTTTTTGTGGGGAGTGTGGTGCGAAACAGTCATGTTTGTTCAGCAGTGGCCGGAAAACATGCAGTATCGGTCATAATACGGCCCCCGGCGGACCTTTTTTATGGTCGTGGCTATTGCCCCGCACGCCGGTTCGGGGGATAATCTTCGATTACCCCAACATTGCCCGATTATTTCATTAACGCTTGCTGCTTCGCGGCAAAGCGCGCTATAATTTGCGGCTTTTTCCGTCCTAGCACACTTTTTGGAAATATTATGGTCGTTATTCGTTTAGCTCGTGGAGGCGCCAAGAAGCGTCCGTTCTTCAACATCGTTGCAACCGACTCGCGCAATCGCCGCGATGGCCGTTTCATCGAGCGCATCGGTTTCTACAACCCGATGGCATCCGGTGGTGAAGTCGCTCTGCGCATCACCGCTGACCGTCTGGCTCACTGGCAGTCGGTTGGCGCGCAGCTGTCGCCTACCGTGGCTCGCCTGGTCGCTTCGAACAAAGCCGCCTAAGTCTGGTTGCTGGTTTGACCGATAAGAATGCATCCGGGGTGCAAGTCCCCGACGATCTGGCACAGGTAGGCTTTGTCTTCGGTGCCTACGGCGTCGCTGGCTGGGTGAGGATACGTCCTTTCTCGGAAGATGCGGATGCACTCCTCGCGGTGAAAACCTGGTGGATCGACAAGCCAGGCTTGCACGATGTCGATGTCAAGCAGTGCAAACTGCATGGCGGCGACGTGGTGGCGCAGCTGGTGGGAGTGACCGACCGGAACGTCGCAGAAGCGCTCAAGGGCGCCGCTGTCTCGATTCCGCGCAGTCGTTTCCCGGCCTTGTCCGACGATGAGTTTTACTGGGCCGAGTTGATCGGTCTGGATGTAGAGAATTTGCAAGGTGAGCACCTCGGTACGGTGACTGACATGATGAGCAATGGTCCGCAGTCGATCTTGCGCATACAGCCAGCCCCGACGCCGGATGCCGACCCCGAGGTTGCGGCGCAGGAGCGCCTGATTCCATTTGTGGACGCGTTTATCATCAAGGTAGACAAGGCCGCCAAGAAGATCACTGTCGACTGGGGCCTTGATTATTAAAGAACATAAGGGCGGCCCGCCATGCAATTCGATGTCGTGACCCTGTTCCCTGAAATGTTCGCCGCACTGACGCAGTCGGGTGTCACCCGGCGCGCGTTTGAACAGAATAAATGTGGCTTGTCGTTGTGGAATCCGCGTGATTTCACCACGGACAATCACCGCACCGTGGATGACCGCCCGTATGGCGGCGGCCCCGGCATGGTGATGCTGGCCAAACCCCTGGAAGCGACGCTCAACGCGGCGAAGCAGCGCCAGACCGATGCCGGTCTGCCCGCGCCCCGCGTGGTGTTCATGTCGCCCCAGGGCAGGCAGTTGACGCACGAGCGTGTGATGCAGTTGAAGCAGGAGCCCGGCCTGGTGATCCTGTGCGGCCGCTACGAGGCGGTGGACCAGCGTTTGCTGGACCGCTGCGTCGATGAGGAAATCAGCCTGGGCGATTTCGTGCTGTCCGGCGGCGAGCTGCCGGCGATGGCCTTGATGGATGCCGTGATCCGCCAGATTCCCGGCGTGTTGAACACGGATGCGTCGGCGGTCGAGGACAGCTTCGTCAACGGCCTGCTGGATTCGCCGCACTACACGCGGCCGGAAACGTACGAGGGTGTGGGCGTGCCGCCGGTGCTGATGGGCGGCAACCACGCCGAGATCGAGAAATGGCGCCGTCAGCGCATGCTGGAGGCGACCGCGCGCAAGCGCCCGGATTTGCTGGTCAAGGCGCGTGAGGCGGGGCTGCTCACCAAGCTTGATGAAAAGTTTTTGGCAGGTTTGTAAACCTGTTGTAGTAGCTAGCGGGCATGTCGCCCGCGTGTGTTAACCCCATCCTCTACTGGGCAACGAGCTTCGGCTCACAGCGCGCCAGCATGATGGTTTATGGAGTCATTAAAAATGAATCTGATTCAACAACTCGAGCAAGAAGAAATCGCTCGCCTGGGCAAAAGCATCCCTGACTTTGCACCTGGCGATACCGTGATCGTCAACGTTAACGTAGTCGAAGGCACCCGCAAGCGCGCCCAGGCTTACGAAGGCGTGGTCATCTCCCGTCGCAACCGTGGCCTGAACTCGAACTTCATCGTTCGTAAGATCTCGTCCGGCGAAGGCGTCGAGCGTACCTTCCAGCTGTACTCCCCGCTGATCGCTTCGATCGAAGTGAAACGCCGCGGTGACGTACGTCGCGCTAAACTGTACTACCTGCGTGATCGTTCCGGTAAATCGGCACGTATCAAGGAAAAACTGCCAAACCGTCGCCCAGTGGCGAAAGCAACCGCTGCTTAATAGCCGCGTTTGTGTTTGGATGGAAGGGGCGCATTGCCCCGAAAAGGGCGCCACTGGCGCCCTTTTCTTGCATGTGGAGGTAGCGTTTGGCCAAGCCTTTATTCGATCCGAAAGAACTGCCCGTGGACGCCATCGCCGGCGAGCCGGCGGTCGCGCCGGAGCGCCTGACGCCCGAGTGGCTGCGCGGCCGCTTCACGGCGCCGCCGCTGTGGACGCCCGAAGGCGCCGAGGAATCGCTGGGCAGCCTGTCGCAGCGGCCGACGCCGACGCCGGCCTCGGTGCTGATCCCGCTGGTGCCGCGCGCGGACGGCCTGACCATCCTGCTGACCCAGCGCACCGAACACCTGACCGACCACGCCGGCCAGATCAGCTTTCCCGGCGGCCGCGCCGAGGACTACGACAGCGACGCGGTCGACACCGCGCTGCGCGAGTCGGAGGAGGAGATCGGGCTGGCGCGCCGCCATGTCGACGTGCTGGGCACCCTGCCGCGCTACCTGACCGGCACCGGCTATTGCGTGACGCCGGTGGTGGGGCTGGTGGCGCCGCCGTTCGAGCTGACCGCCGATCCGTCCGAGGTGGCGGAAATCTTCGAGGTGCCGCTGGCCTTCCTGATGGACGGCTTGAACCACCAGCGACTGTCGGTGCAGCTGCCGGGTGGGCGGCGCAGCTTTTATGCGATGCCGTACGGCGACTATTACATCTGGGGCGCAACAGCGGGCATGCTGCGCAACCTGTTCCATTTCTTGCGCGCATAGAGACACTACGTTATCGTAGCGGGCATCAAGGCATCGCCGACTTAAAGGATCACTAATGACTTTTCTTTCCATTCTATGCGCGCTGCTGATCGAGCAGATGAAGCCGCTGCGCGCAGACAATCCGATCTACGCCGAAATCAAGCGCCTGGCGTTGCGGATGGAGACCTGGTTCAACGCCGGCGACTCGACCCACGGCCGCCTGGGCTGGTTCGTGATGATGGCGATCCTGATGGTGCCCACGGCCGTGATCTACTGGCTGCTGCGCCGCTACGGCTGGTTCGGCATGCCCTTCCTGTGGAACGTGCTGATCGTTTACCTGACGCTGGGCTTCCGCCACTACAGCCACTATTTCACCTCGATCCAGCTGGCCCTCAACGCCGGCGACGACGCCACCGCGCGCGCGCTGCTGGCCGAGTGGACCAAGCAGGACACGGTCGGCATGGAGACCTCCGAGATCGCCCGCATCGCGGTCGAGAAGTCGCTGATCACCACGCACCGCAATGTGTTCGGGGTGTTCTTCTGGTTCCTGATGCCGCTGGGTCCGGCCTGTGCGGTGATGTACCGCGTGGCCGAGCACCTGGCGCGCGCCTGGAACGAGCCCGAGCACATGCGCAACGAGGCCTTCGGCCAGTTCGCCGCGCGCGCGTTCTACTGGATCGACTGGATTCCCGTGCGCCTGACCGCCGTGGCCTTCGCCGTGGTGGGCAACTTCGAGGACGCGATCTACGCCTGGCGCAACTTCGCCCACCGCTGGGCGGACGAGGCGATCGGCATCATCCTGTCGGCCGGCGGCGGCGCCATGGGCGTGCGCCTGGGCACGCCGGCGGAGAACGCGGCCAAGCTGCTGCCGGCGGACGCCGCCACGGTGGACCTCGGCGACGAGGAGCCGGACATGCTGCCGGGCGAGGAGCCGAGCGTGCGCGCGCTGCAGAGCACGGTGGGCCTGGTGTGGCGCGCCTTGCTGCTGTGGATGATGTTGTTATTGCTGCTGTCCGGCGCGGTGTGGCTCGGAGCGACCCCTTAAGCGGGTACAATAGCGGCATTGCTGTGGTGCGGAAAGATGATCTTTCTGCACCAAAGTGGTTAATCGCGCTGAAAACTGGATAGAAATCAATGACTTACGTATTCAGGTCTTCTATAAGATATAATACGTAAGATTCTTACAGAATGATATCCGCCCGAGCGACCAGTCGGGATTATTCACGCATTCTTGTTACCAACAAGTATCTACTCCTAAGCAGCCGCCCATGGCAGAGTCAGCCCTCAAACCGTCAGAACAGCTGGATTCGTTCTTCATCCTTGGCCGCACCAGCAATGGCAGGCAGTTCCGTCCCAGCGACTGGGCCGAGCGCCTGTGCGGGGTGATGTCCTGCTTCAAGCCGGAAGGTTACGGCGGCGGCCGCGACTCCCACCTGCAGTTCTCGCCCTACGTGACGCCGACCGTGATCGACGGCGTCAAGTCGGTGGTGGTGAACGGCAAGCTGCGCCAGCTGGAACCGCTGGCCTACCACTTCGTCATCTCCTTCGCCAAGGACAACGACCTGCAAATGGTCGACGCCTGCATCCTGCCCGAAAAGGCTTGATCTCCGTCATTTAAAATTCGCTTAATCCGCCACCCACGAGGGCGGGGTAGGGCGTATGCTGCCTGTTCCTCATTTTTTTTCGCGAGAGATCATGAACAACAGCCGCTTGAAACACGCCGCCGCCGCCAGCCTGATGCTGTGCGGCCTGTCCTTTGTCGCCACCGGCAGCGCGTGGGCGCAGGCCTTGCCGGCCGGCGTGGCCAAGGGACCGTCGGTCGAGGGCATCAGCGAGTACCGGCTGCCGAACGGCTTGAAGGTGCTGCTGTTCCCCGACGCCTCCAAGCCCACCGTGACGGTCAACGTCACCTACCTGGTCGGATCGCGGCACGAGAACTACGGCGAGACCGGCATGGCCCACCTGCTGGAGCACATGATGTTCAAGGGCGCGCCCAAGAACCGCAGCATCCCGCAGGAATTCGCCAACCGCGGCATGGAGTTCAACGGCACCACCTCCTACGACCGCACCAACTACTACGAGGTGTTCCAGGCCAGCCAGGACAACCTGAAGTGGGCGCTGGACATGGAGGCCGACCGCATGGTCCATTCCTTCATCGCCCGCAAGGACCTCGATTCCGAGATGACGGTGGTGCGCAACGAGTACGAGAGCGGCGAGAACGATCCCTTCTCGGTGCTGCTCAAGCGCATGCAGAGCGTGGCGTACGACTGGCACTCGTATGGCCGCTCCACCATCGGCAACCGCAGCGACATCGAGAACGTCCGCATCGAGAACCTGCAGGCCTTCTACCGCACCTACTATCAGCCGGACAACGCGGTGCTGCTGGTGGCGGGAAAATTCGATCCGTCGCAGACGCTGGCCTGGATCAGCAAATCGTTCGGCGTGATCCCGAAACCCAAGCGCAGCCTGCCGCCGTTCTGGACGGTCGAGCCGACGCAGGACGGGGAGCGCAGCTTCGTGGTGCGGCGCAAGGGCGACATGCAGGTGATCGCGCTGGGCTACAAGATTCCGTCGGCCTTGCAGCAGGATAGCGACGCGCTCAGTTTCATGTCGGAGATCCTGGGCGACACGCCGACCGGCCGCCTGCACAAGGCGCTGGTGGAAAGCGGCAAGGCGGCGCAGGTGTTCAGCTTCGGCCAGACCGGCTACGCGCCGGGCCTGCAGATCATCGGCGCGGTGGTGAAGGCGGGCGAGTCGCTGGAGCCGGTGCGCGATGCGCTGATCGCGACGGTGGAGGGCTTCGCCGGCACGCCGCCGACGGCCGAGGAGATGGAACGCGCGCGGCGCAACTTCGCCAACGGGATCGAGAAGTCGCTCAACGATCCGCAGCGGGTGGGCGTGAGCCTGTCGGAGGAGATCGCGCTGGGCGACTGGCGCCTGCTGTTCGAGGGCCGCGACAAGCTGCCGAGCATCACGCCCGAGCAGGTGGCGGCTGCGGCGGGGCGCTACCTGAAGCGGGACAACCGCGTGGTGGGCAGCTTCGTGCCGGAGGATGCGCCGCAGCGCGCAGAGATTCCGGCCGCGCCGTCGGTGGCGGAGGTGATGAAGGACTTCAAGGGCAAGGACAGCGTGCTGACGTCGGAGGTGTTCGATCCGAGCCAGGCCAACATCAACGCGCGCACCGAGATCAAGACCATCGGCGGATTGAAGGTCGCGCTGCTGAACAAGAAGAATCGCGGCGAGGCGGTGTCGGTGGACCTGCAACTGCACTGGGGCGATGAGAAGAACCTGTTCAACACGGCCATCGTGTCGAACGCCGCCAACGAGATGCTGATGCGCGGCACCAGCAAGTACACACGCGAACAGTTGGCCGACGCCTTCGCCAAGCTGAAAATCTCGGGCAGCCTGTATCGCTTCGACACCACCGGTCCGAACCTGGACGCGGCGCTGCGCCTGGTGGCGCATGTGCTGAAGGAGGCCAGCTTCCCGGTGGCGGAGTTCGAGCAGTTGCGCCAGCAGTGGCTGGTGGCGATCGAGGCGTCGCGCAACGAGCCGCAGTCGCTGGCGCGCACGGAGGTGGACCTGTATTTCAACCACTATCCGAAGGGCGACGTGCGCGCGCCGATGTCGGTTGACGAGCAGCTGGCGGCGGTGAAGGCGCTCAAGCTGGAGGACGTGGTCGCGTTCCATCGCGACTACTACGGCGCCAATCACGGCGAACTGGCGATCGTCGGCGATTTCGACAAGGCGGCGATCAGCAAGACCATCGCCGACAGTTTTGCAGGCTGGGACAGCAAGGTGGCCTATGCACCGGTCAAGTCGACCAACGAGGACAAGGCGCCGCTGTACAAGACCATCAACGCGCCGGACAAGGAGAACGGCTTCTACACCGCGCGCATGAACCTGGACCTGAACGTCGACGATCCCGATTATCCGCTGCTGGACCTGGCCAACTACATCTTCGGCGAAGGCGGTCTGAAATCGCGGCTGATGGACCGCATCCGCCAGAAGGATGGCTTGTCGTACGGCGGCGGTTCGGGCCTGCAGCCGGGCGAGATCGACCGCGCCGGCAGCTTCGGCATCGATGCCATCGCCGCGCCGCAGAACCTGCGGAAGCTGGAGGCGGCGATCCGCCAGGAGCTGGAGCGGGCGGTGAAGGACGGCTTCACGGCGGCTGAACTGGCGGGCGCGAAATCGGGCCTGTTGCAGCAGCGGGTGCAGAACCGGTCGAAGGACAATGTGCTGGCCGCAGGCTGGACGCGCAACCTGTACATGAACCGCACCTACAGCTGGAGCAAGGAGTACGAGGACAAGCTGAAGGCGGCCACGCTGGCGCAGGTCAACGCGGCCTTCCGCAAGGCGATCGATCCGGCCAGGCTGACGGTGGTGACGGCGGGCGACGAGGCCAAGGCGAAAGGCGCGGCGCCTGTCGTGAGCGCAAAATAATCTGCCGGGGGATGCCCCGGCGGCGTCAGTGGATGTCGTCCAGCTGGTCGTGCGCGCGACGGTAGCGCGGCAGGCGGCGTTCCAGCGTGTTCTGCGACTGGTGGTTGGCGTGTTCGACCAGCGTCAGCGCAGTGCTCAATGCGGCGCTCATCGCTTTGGCGGCGGCTGCCATCGCTTCCGCCGGCGTCAGGGGCGCCTTGGCTGCCAGTTCGTTTTGGCGGGCGCGCAACTGGGCGGCCCTGGTCCAGTTCCTTTCGCCGGGGAAGCGTATCCAGAGTTCCAGCCAGGCGTTGCGGGCGTCGCCGCAGGTTTGTTGTACCATCTGATTCGGTGAGACCGCCTCGCCGCGGAAGATGAGGTCGTCGCCGATCACGTCGGCGCCCTGCCAAGTGTCGCCGCTGTGCACGCGCAGGCGCGTGCCGTCGGGCAGGAACAGCTGCTTCCATTGGTAGCCGCGCAACGGGGCCGCGTCTTCGCGGCTCTTTGTTATCCATAGTTTGATGGCGCCGGCGATGGCTTCGGCGGGTGTCAGCGGGCTGCCGCTCTGGTGCAGGAAATCGCAGAGCTCGTCGTATGCGGCGGGAGGGACCTTGGGGGACGTTTTTTGAGACCTTGTGGTATTCATTACTGATTCTCCTGTCTGGTTTTTGCTGTCGCCTTCTATTTCTCTCTGTTGGACCAGCGCCCAAAAAAAGAGTTCGGAAATGACGAAAATAGAGCAAAGCAGAGAGCCAATTCAGTGAGGTCTGTCCAAGGGCCGTGCAGATAGGACCCCACCCTGTATTCTGTTGGAAATTTTGGAGGTGTCGTGATTCGACTGATGATAGAGGGACGTGTGCAGGGTGTCGGCTATCGCGCTTCGTTTGCGGAGCGGGCGAAGGCGCTGGGTTTGGCCGGCTGGGTACGCAATCGGCGCGATGGGGCGGTGGAGGCGGCGGTGGAGGGCGAGGCGAAAGCCGTGGAGGCCATCATCGCCTGGGCCAGGCGCGGGCCTCCGGCCGCCATGGTGACGGATGTCGCCGTCGAGGAGACGATGGAGCGGGCCTCCCCGGACGGCGGGTTCAAGATCATGCCGACACTGTAGGCCGGCCGCGCGGCGCTATTCGCTTGCCGCCAGCACGGCTTTCAGGATGTTTTCGGAGCGCAGTTGGCCGTAGCCTTTGCCGTACGCGCTGGAGGTGACCACCACCACCGACCGCAGCGCGGGAACGATATAAATCTTATTGCCGCCGTTGCCGGATGCGAAGTACACAGGGATCTGGCGGCCGCCCATGGACTGGGTTTTGGCGTACCAGAAATAGCCATAGCGATCGGCGTAGCGGTCCCCCGGGCCGATGTCCACATGCGGTGCCAGCATGGTTTCGATCCACGCGGCGCTGAGCACTCGGTGGCCTTGGTAGACGCCTTTATCCAAAACCATCTGTCCTATCGCACCCAGGTCGCGCGTGCGCAGCGACAGGTTGCCTTGTCCCTTGACGTGGCCGGCCGCGTCGCGCCCCCAGCGCCAGTTTTGTATGCCGAGCGGAGCGAACAGGTTCACGCGCGCGAATTGTTCGAGGTCCGTGCCGGTCGCCTGTTCCACGGTCAGGCCGGCGAGGTAGGCGGTCATGGAGTTGTAGCGGTATTGCGTGCCCGGCGTGGTCTTCATCGGCGTGGCCAGGGTGAAGGCAACGGGATCGGCCGCTTCGTCCATCTTGTCTTCATTGCCGGACGAGGCGGGGTCGTCGTCGAACGCGTCCAATCCCGAGCGCATGGTCAGCACGTTATCGAGCGTCACGCCGGCGAAGGCCGATTGGCCGGCGGCCTTCCAGTACTTGGAGACCTTGTCGGTCGTCGCGCCGATCTTGCCGCGGTCGACCGCCGCGCCCACCAGCAGCGCCGTGATGCTCTTGCCCGCCGACCGGACATCGTGCAGGGTGTCGGCGGTCTCGCCGTTGTAATAGCGCTCGGCGACGATGGCGCCGTCGCGCATCACCAGGATGCTGCGCAGGTCCGTGTGCTCGTCGTGGTCCCATGCCGCCAGGGCGCTCGCCGGCAGTTGCTGCGCCGCCGACTGGCCGGACAGGATGGCGGCCAGTACGAACAAGGCGCCCAGGTGCTTATTCAGGGTCATCGACTGCTCCAGTGGGCGCTTGCGGGCGGGCGTTGTGCAATACGCCTTGCTTGTGCGCGGGGATGTGGGCCGACGGGTCTTGCGCCGGATCGAACACGTAATGCTGGAAGATTGCGCCCCACGCGGCGCGCAGTTCCGGCGGCTGGTGCTTCATGCTTTGCAGCGTGGCGACCAGCGCCTCGAAGGTGGTGCCGGCGTCCGGCGCCGGCTGCTCGTTCTTCCACCAGTAGTTGACCATCATGTTCAGGATGCCGTTCGATTGCACGTGGTGCCACCACAGCGGCGGGATGAACAGCGCGTCGCCCGGCAGCAGGTCGGCCACCAGCGCGGCCTCCATCGCCTGCCGGAAGCGCGGGTGGCGCGCGTGGTCCGGCGCGCGGAAGTCGACCATGCTGATGGGCGTGGGCGTCGGCGCGAAATCCAGCGGGCCGATATACAGGTTGCCGACCTGTTCGGGCGGGAACAGCGTGAAGCGCCGTTCGCCGCTGACCACGCAGGCCAGGTTGTACGATTCGTCGAAGTGCGCCGGCGTGGTGATGGTGTTGCCCAGCCAGAGGCGCGGCCGCACCGACGGCGGCAGCGCCGGCGCCACGTTGTGCGCCTCGAATCCCGGCAGGCATTCTTCGACCAGCGCGCTCTGGATCGCCACCGACGGCGGCGCCTCGAACTGCGAGTAGCGCGCCAGCTGCTCGATCACCTTCGATACCGGCACCTTGTTGCGCACGAAGTTGAATCCCTCCATGTCCGGCTTGTAGAACAGCCGCCCGCGCTGGTCCGGTGGCGTCATCACAGCGTCCACTTCATGGCCGCTGTCGAACTCCATCAGGTATTGGCACAGCGCTTCCGGCGCCTGCCGCGCCTTGTGCACGGCCGGCCAGTTGCGCACGAAGCCGCGCAGGATGGCGGGCCGGTAGCCGCAGGCGATCTCGCTGTAAAAGCGCGCCGGGTCGAGGTCCAGGTATTCGGTGATCTGGTTCATGATTCGTATGATGGCATAAAAAAACCCGCCAGGGCCGGGAGCGGCCGTGGCGGGAACAGACTACACAATGAAACGGTTACAGATTAATACTTGATGTGCAGGCCGGCGTAGTACTGCGCGCCGTTGGCGTAGAAGCGCGCCGGCTGGTCCTTGTTGTAGATGTAGTTCTTCAGGATCGGGTTGTTCAGGTTCTGGCCACTGAGCGTCAGCACGATGTTCTTGCTGATGTTGTAGTTGAACGAGGCCGACAAGGTGCCCGAAGCGTCCTGGTACAGCGGCGTGCCGCGGTCCTGGGCAGCCAGGAAGGCCGAACGCCATGCGTAGCTCAGGCGGACGTTGAACTTGTCGTTTTCGTAGTACACGCCGGCGTTGGCCGTGGTCTTCGAAGCGCCCAGCATGTCGCACGGATCGCCGGAGGTCGAGGTCTGCATCGCCGGGCAGGAGCCGAAGTCCAGGTGCGAGTCGGCGAAGGTGGCGTTGGCGTCGAAGCCGTAGCCCATGCCCACCGGTACCTGCGCCGCCAGTTCCAGACCCTTGACCTTGGCGCCGACGTTGATCGGCGAGGTGATGCTGTAGGTCGCGAACACGGGCTTCTTCTGCTCCTGCGAGGCGCGGCTGTCGATGAAGGTGCCGGTGCTGACGCCGTAGCCGACGTAGTCGTGCAGGTCCATGTAGAACACGCCGGCCGACAGCAGGGCGCGCGGCGCGAAGTACCATTGCAGGCTGGCGTCCAGGTTGTTCGACTTGACCGGTTTGAGCGCCGCGTTGCCGCCGTTGCCGGTGTGGGTCTCGTCGGTCAGCAGCACCGCGCCGCCCAGGGCGCCGTAGTCGGGACGGGTCATGGTGCGCGACAGGCCGACGCGGGCCACCAGGTCGGAGCGCAGGTCGAACTTCAGGTTCAGGCTAGGCAGCGGGATGGTGCTGTTGTTGTCGATCGCGGTCTTCTGGACGAAACCGCCCCATGGATAGGCCGGCAGCGTGCCGCCGGCCGGCTGGTTCTGCAGGATCTGGTAGCCGTTCGAGGTGCCCTCGGTGCGCACGACGCGCAGGCCGACGTTGCCGCTCCAGCCTTCGCCCTCCATCTCGCCCTGGACGTAGATCGCCTTGGTGTTTTCCTTCAGGTCGAACATGTCCTGGTAGTAGGTGCGCGAGACGTCGCGGTTCGAGTGCAGGTCGCCCCAGGCGTTGAGGATCGCCGGGTCCAGGATCCAGACGTTTTTAGGGAAGTCGCCGCCCAGGTCCTTGCCGAAGTTGCCCGGATAGGTGGTGCCGCTCCAGGCCGGGTTGGTGCTGCTGCCGCCGACGTCGGTGTTGGACCAGTTCGGGCCCTGCGCCACTTCGAAGTTGGCGCGGGTGTGGTGCGAGCCGCGCACGCCGAACTTGATCTCGCGGAACACGCCGCTGTCGAGCGAGAAGGCGGCGTCGATCTGGCCGTAGGTTTCCTTGTCGTCGGTGGTGGCCGGCGAGACGCCGAACACCCAGTCCAGCGGGGTGCCGGTGAACTTGGAGACGTCGATGTTGGGGAACTTGACGTTGGCCGGGCTGCCCAGGCCGTTCAGCTGGTAGCTGGCGCCGGAGTTGTTGACGTCGCCCTCGAACACGCCCTGGCTGGGCGTGACGCCCTTGCCCTTGGTGGAGCCGGCCTTGGCGGTGAACACCAGCTTGTCGGTGGCGCGCCATTTGGCGTCCAGGTCGAAGAACTCGGTCTGGGCGTAGGCGCCTTCGCGCACGATGTCGTCGACGATGCCGTAGCGCAGCGGCTTGGCGGCCGTGCCCTTGTTGGCGAACGAGGCCGACACCAGCGTGCCGTTGCGGATCACGTAGCCGGGATCGGGCGCGACGCCCGAGCCGAGCATGCCGGAACCGTTCATGTCGGTCATGTAGTTGGTGTTGAAGTTGGACGCGTCCATCTTCGAACGGAAGTAGGTGGCCTCCAGGCTCAGGTCGCGGCTGGGCTTGAACTGCAGGTCGATCAGGCCGCCCTTGCGCTTGCGCTCCTGCTGGAACAGCGAGGAGCCGATCAGGCGCGGGAACCAGACGTTGGCCAGGTCGGGATTGGTCTTGACGGCGGCGTTGGTCGGCGCCACCTGGGTCCACTGCAGCAGCTCCTGGCCGTCGCGGCGCAGGCTGCGTTTTTCCGAGAAGCCTTGCACCATCAGGCCCAGCGTGCCGGCCTCGTTCTTCCAGTTGAACAGCGCGCTCACCTGCGGATCGGTCTTCTCCGGCAACGTGGCGTACACCGCCTGCACCGTGGCCTCCATCGAGATCGGCTGCTTGAAGTCCAGCGGATGACGGGTGCGGATGTCGATCGAGCCGCTCGAGCCGCCTTCGATCTGGTCGGCGGTCGGCGATTTGTAGACCACCACCTGGCCGACGATCTCGGATGGCAGCAGCGAGTACGAGGCCGAGCGGCCGACGGCGCCGCCCACCTGGTCCAGCACGAACCAGTCGCCCGAGGCGACGGCGTGGCCGTTGATCAGGGTCTGGGTCAGCGAGGGGGCGGTGCCGCGCATCGAAACGCGGTCGTTCTCGTCGAAGCCGCCCGAGCCGGCGCCCGAGGTCGAGATGTTCACGCCCGGCACGCGCTGCAGCGAGTCGGCGACGTTCTTGTCCGGCATCTTGCCGACGTCTTCGGCGGTGATCACGTCGACGTTGCTCGACGCGTTGCGCTTGACCGACAGCGATTGCTGCAGCGAACCGCGGATGCCGCTGACGACGACGACCTCCGGCTCCTTCTCCGCCGCGGCCTGTTGCGCCTGGGCGTTCATCGCGACGCTCAGTGTCAGGATGGCCGCAGCCGTCGCGATAGGCGTCAGCTTGGACATTTTGGTGTTATTTGAATTGTGATACATGTACCCTCCCGTTGATGAAGGCTCCGCCGAGCCAACTGATTGTTGATGTGTAATTCTTTTTTACTTCTTACCAAACCACCTACAAAACCAATCCAACGCCAATATACCCGTCTTTTAATACCAGATCACTACCACTTTAAAATTCTTTTTTGTTATGTTGTATGCGGCATACACAACGTGGCCTGGAAGGCAATCGAATACCGGCCATGTGGTGGTATGGCGGCCGCTTGTGTCAGGCTGCAACAGCCTGAAAGCCAGCATCCATGCGGGTTTTCGGCGGATGGTGCAAAATATTCGCGGTGCGCGCCGCGTGCGGTGGCGGCACGCTGGTCTTTTTTTGGTATTATCGATTGACAACGACAAAACAGGATGGCCACTTCGTCATGAGCAGCGATTCCACCACCGCACTGGTACACATCCGGGCGCACCTCAGTGAGACCAGTAACCTGCCGCTGTACCAGCGCCTGCAGCGGGCGCTGCGCTCGGCCATCGAGCAGCATCTGCTCAAGCCGGAGGACGCGCTGCCGGCCGAGCGCCAGCTGGCGGCCGACCTGGCGATCTCGCGCATCACCGTGCGCAAGGCCATCGACGGGCTGGTGGGCGAGGGCGTGCTGGTGCGCCGGCCCGGCTCGGGCAACTTCATCAACACCCGCATCGAGAAGAACTTCGCCAAGCTGACCTCGTTCTCCGAGGACATGCGGGCGCGCGGGCGCACGCCGCGCAGCGTGTGGCTCAAGCGCTCCGAGGGCACGGTCACGCCGGACGAGGCGATGCGGCTGCGGCTCAGCCCCGGCGCGGCGGTGTACCGCTTCCACCGCATGCGCTACGCCGACGACGTGCCGATGTGCCTGGAGTACGCGACCATCGTGGCGTCCTGCCTGCCGTCGCTGGAGGCGGTCGACGTGTCGATGTACGACGCGCTGGAGAAGGCCGGCAACCGCCCGGTGCGCGCGCTGCAGCGGCTGTCCGCGTTGCTGCTCAACGCCGAGCAGGCCGCGCTGCTGCAGGCGAAGGAGGGCGATGCCGGCCTGGCGGTCGAGCGCCTGGGCTTTCTGCGCGACGGTCGCGCGGTGGAGTTCTGCCGCTCCTACTTCCGCGGCGACATGTACGACTTCGTGGCGGAACTGAACGCCGGCTAACCTTGCAAGGAACTATGAACTCCCATCGCCTCAAACGCTGGACCCTGGCGGCCGCGCTGGCCGCCGCGCTGCCGGCCACCGCCACCGCCGGCGGCGCGCCGGAAATCGTCGGCTACTACCCCGGCTGGAAGTCGGACGCCTTCCCCGTCACCGCCGCCAACGTCGACGCCGGCCGGCTGACGATGGCCTTGTACGCCTTCCTCGACGTCTGCTGGAACGGCAAGCATGGCAATCCCGAACCCTCGGTCAACTACGTGGCGCCATGCCAGGACGCGGCCGGCGACGCGCAGTCGGCCAACGGCGCGCTGGTGTTCCGCGACGCCGCCAAGGACGGCGCCAACCTGCGCGCACTGGTGGCGATGAAGCGGCAGCATCCGCAATTCAAGGTGGTGGTGTCGGTCGGCGGGTGGGACTGGTCGAACCAGTTCTCCAACGTGGCCGACAGCGCCGGGGCGCGCGCCAACTTCGTCGCCTCGTCGGTGAAGCTGATGCGGCGCTTCGGCCTGGACGGCGTCGACATCGACTGGGAATACCCGACCGAGGCCGGCGTGCCTTGCGTGGCGGGCGCCGTGTGCGCGCGGCCGGCCGACAAGCGCAACTTCATCGCGCTGGCGCGCGAACTGCGCGCGGCCTTCGACGAGGCGGGGCGGCAGGACCGCAAGCACTACAGCATCACCATCGCCGCCGGCGGCAACGCCAACTACGTCAACGACGGCGCGGCGGGCGGCGGCTGGATCGCGGAGCTGGCGCAAAGCCTGGACTGGATCAACATCATGGCCTACGACTTCCACATGCCGTGGGAGAAGCGCAGCGGCCACCACGCCGCGCTGTTCGCCGACCCCGCCGACCCGGCGACGGCCGACGGCCTTTACGCGGCGGCGTCGGTGCGGCGCTACCTGCGGGCGGGCGTGGCGGCGGACAAGCTGGTGATGGGCGTGCCGTTTTACGGCTACGGATGGAAGGGCTGCGCGCCCGGCGCGGGCGGCGACGGCCAGTACCAGGACTGCGACGGCGGTGCCGGCGGCGGCGTGGACGGCGGCAACGCGTACGGCTACGGCCTGCTGCTCAAGCTGGGATACCTGACGCCGGGCCACGAGGGCGGGCAGGGCTTCACGCGCCACTGGAACGGCGCGGCCAAGGCGCCGTACCTGTACCGCGCGGCGGACGGCGTCTGGATCACGTACGAGGATCCGGCCTCGCTCGGGGAGAAGGCCCGCCACGTCAGGGCGCAGGGCCTGCGCGGCGCGATGTTCTGGGAGCTGAGCGCCGACGGCGGCCAGCGGATGCTGCGCGCCCTGTCGGTGGCGATGCGCAAATAAAAAAAACCGGCGCGAGGCCGGTTTTTGCTGGATTACTTGGCTTCCGGCTGTGGCGCCGGCGGGTTCTGGAACATGATCCAGTAGCGCGCCAGGTCGCCGCGGCCGTCGTTGCCGGTGATGGTCTCGAGCAGCTTGACCGATTCGTCCTTCTTGCCGGCGATGGCCAGCGCGTAGGCCAGGCGCAGCTTGGCGTCCTCGGGATTCTTGGCCACGCCCTTGGCGACGCCCTGCTTCATCAACTCGATGCCCTTGTCCTTCTGGCCCAGGGTCACGTAGTTGTAGCCCAGGTTGACCAGGCCGACGCCGTCCTTGGACTTCTGCGCGGACTCGATGCCCTTGTCGATGTTCTTGGCATCGTCGGCGGCGCCCTTGTTGGCGCTGTCGCGGATCTTCTGCAGCGCGGCCTTGTTCTTGTCGGCCGGGATGGCGCCCGGGTAGCCCTTGTCCATGGCGATCTTGGCCTCGGTGAAGAAGCCGCCCAGCACCGCCAGCTCGGCGATTTCGGCGTAGTCTTCGGGCTCCATCTTGGACGGCGCGGCCAGCGCCTTCAGGCGGGCGATGTCCAGGTCCAGGCGCGGCGCGTAGCTCTTCTTGCCGCGGGTGCGGTTGAGCAGGTCGAACCAGTATTCCTCGGTCGCATAGTAGCGGGTCAGCTCCTCGACCGCCTGCAGATACAGCTCGGTGTCCTTGGTCTTGATGCCGACGTTGCCCAGCAGGTTCAGCTCATCCTTGGGCGGGGCGACGCCGGTTTTCTTGGCCGCCTCGATGTCCTTCAGCGCCTCGGCCTTGGCGGTGGCGAAGTCGTTCTTGAAGAAGTAGGAGCGCACGATGAACTGGCGCTGCTTGAGCGTGTCGCCCGACTCGGTGCCGTAGCGGGTGAACCAGGCGATGGCCTGGTCGTAGTCCTTGATGTTGCTGTAGTAGATGCCGCCGACGGCGTCGATGAAGCGCAGCTTGTCCTCCGGCTTGAGGCGGCCGGAGTCGATCATCTCGCCCAGCGCCTTGACGGTGGCCGGATAGTCGCCGGTGGCCTGGCCCAGCTGCACGCGCATCTGGTTCAGCACGAAGGCCTCGTACGGCGTCACGTTCGGCATGGCGGCAGAGGTGTCGATGCGATTCTTGAATTCGGTGTAGTTCTTGGCCGCCAGCAGTTCCTTGGTCTGGGCCGGATCGATCAGCTTGTAGATCTCGGGACGCACGGCATCCTTCGGCGGCTCGGCCGGTTTGGCGGCTTCGGCGGCGTAGACGGGCGACATGCCCAACACGGCCGGTACGGCGTTCAGGCCGATGGCGGCCAGGATCAGGCTAATACGAGCGAGACGAATGTGGGACATGAATTATCCTTCTATCAGACAAATTAGAGGGCCGGCGGGTAAGCCATGCCATCGCGACAGTGTAAACCCGCGTATTGTTACATAAAACGGGGCGAAACCACGAATTCAAGCGTGTAGCGGGGCGCGCGCCAGCGCCCGGCCTTCGGCGTCGAACAGCAGGCAGCACGCTGGCGCGGTCCGCCGACGCGGCGATGATTTCACCGGCGATGAAGTTCATCCTCGGCGTGCCGAGAAAGCCCGCCACGAACAGGTTGGCCGGATGGTTGTACAGTTCATGCGGCGTGCCGACCTGCTCGATGCGGCCGGCGTTGAACACGGCGATGCGCTGGCCCAGGGTCATCGCCTCGACCTGGTCGTGGGTGACGTAGATCATGGTGGTCTTCAGTTCCTGGTGCAGGCGGCTGATCTCCACCCGCATCTGCACGCGCAGGCTGGCGTCCAGGTTGGAGAGCGGCTCGTCGAACAGGAACACCTCCGGCGTGCGTACGATGGCGCGGCCGATGGCGACGCGCTGGCGCTGGCCGCCGGACAGCTCCTTCGGCCGGCGCTTGAGCAGCGGCGCGATCTGCAGGATGGCCGCCGCGCGCTCCACCGCCGCCGCCACCTCGGCCGGCTTGCGGCCGGCCAGCTTGAGCGCGAAGGCCATGTTCTCGTACACCGTCATGTGCGGATACAGCGCGTAGGACTGGAACACCATGGCCAGCTTGCGCTGCGCCGGCGCGACGTCGTTGGCCAGCGCGCCGCCGATGTGCAGCGTGCCGCCGCCGATGTCCTCCAGACCCGCGATCATGCGCAGCAGCGTGGACTTGCCGCAGCCGGACGGGCCGACGAAGACCATGAATTCGCCGTCGGCGATATCGAGGTCGACGCCGTGGATGACCGGCGTCTTGTCGTAGCTCTTGACGATTTGTTTGAGGCTGACGCTGGCCATCCGCTCAACCCGCGCGCACGGCTTGCGGCGCCGGCGCTTCCTCGGGCTGCGGGCGCGCGGTCATCGGGATGAGCTGCGACAGCAACGCCACCGGGATCGCGCACAGCATCACCCACACGAAGAAGTGCTGGTAGCCGAGCGACAGCTGGATGTCGCCGCTGAACAGTTTAAACAGCACAAAGCCCAGCTGCATGATGCCGGTCGAGAAGGCGTAGTGGGCGGTCTGGTATTTACCCGGCGCGACCACCTGCATCATGTACAAAATCAGGCCGACGAAGCCGAAGCCGTAGCCGAACATCTCCACGCTGAGCGCCACGCCGATCACCGACAGCTCGGTGGGCTGGAACACGGACAGCAGGTAGAAGGCGACGTTGGGCAGGTTGACCGCGAGGATCAGCCACAGGATGGCGCGCTTGAGGCTGAGCCACGAGGTGAAGTAGCCGCCGGCGATGCTGCCCACCACGAAGGCCACGGTGCCGACGGTGCCGTACACGGCGCCCACTTCGGCGGTGGTCAGCCCCAGGCCGCCGAGGTGGCGCGCCTCGCGCAGGAACAAGGGGCCGATCGACTGCACCTGCGCCTCGCCGGCGCGGAACAGGATGATGAACACGATCGACACCCAGATGCCGGGCTTCTTGAAGAATTCGACGATCACCTCCCACAGCGTGCGGGCGATGGCGCCGGCGTTGGTGTCGGCGGTGACGGCGTTCTTCGCGGTCGGTAGCGCCCAGCTGTTGTACAGGCCCAGCGCCACCATGATGGCGGCCAGGATGCAGAAGCTGATGGTCCATGCCGGCACCACGCCCAGCGTCTTCTCGAAGTGGCCGGCCAAGAGCAGCAGGCCGCCGGTGGTGAAGAACTTGCCGGCGTTGAAGAAGGTGCCGGTCCAGCCGGCGTACTTGGCCTGGCCTTTTTCATCGAGGCTGGCGATGTACAAGCCGTCGCACGAGATGTCGTGCGTGGCCGACGAGATGCCCACCAGCGCGAGCATCGCCATGCAGGCCGCGAACCAGAACGGCGCGTGCAGCGCCAGCGCCACGCCGCCCAGGCACAAGCCGCCGAAGATCTGGAAGCCGACCACCACCAGCTTCTTGCTGCTGGCCAGTTCCAGGAAGGGGCTCCACAGCGGCTTGAACACCCAGGCGAAGCCGATCAAGCCGGTCCAGTGATTGAGCTCGTCGTTGGGCACGCCCATGCTCTTCAACATCTGGTTGGCGACGATCGCCACCGCGAAGAACGGCAGGCCCTGCGCCAGGTACAGGCTGGGTACCCAGAACCTCGGGTCGCGTATTTTTTTGTTGTCCATCATTTTGCCTCCTCCCCGATTGAATTGTTATGCGAAGCCGGGAACCGGCGCGCAGCCGGTGGCTTCCAGCTCGCCGCACAGCCAGCTGTTGACCGCGTCCAGCGCCGGCTGGGCGAAGCCGTAGGTCATCAGCGACGGCGACTGGATGTCCAGCGCCTGGTACGGATTCCACAGCGCCAGGTGCAGGTCCGGCTTCCACGTCGCGCGCGCGTGCTCGCCGTAGCGCAGGCGCGAGGTCGAGGCCAGGATGGTGAAGCGGCCGTCCTGCGGCAGCGCGTTCCAGTCGAAGGTGTCGGCGTCGGCGAAGGTGGTCAGTTCGACGTCGTACAGGCGGCGCAGCGAGGCCGCCACGCCCTCGGCCGGCACGCCGGCCTCGGACACGCCGTCGCTGACCACGTCCTGGCGCACCACCAAGCGCACCTTCGCGCCCGGTGCCGGACGCACCGGCGCGCGGTGGGCGGTCAGGCTGCGGCGCCAGCCCTCGGCCATCAGTTCGCGGTCCGCCGCGTCCTCCTTGTAGGAGCGCGGCTTGCACGGATAGGCCAGCGCCAGCGCGGACAGGCGCGCCAGGCGCTGCTCGATCTCCGCCATCGGCACTTCGTTCGAGGCGATGGCGGCGGCGATGGCGTCCAGCGTTTCGTTCTGCGTTTCGGTGGTGCCGAGCGCCATCACCATGTCGGCGCCGGCGGCCAGCGCGCGCACGGCGGCGTTGCCCACGCCGTAGCGGCCGGCGATGGCGTGCATGTCCATGCCGTCGGTGATGACGATGCCCTTGTACTGCCACTCGTCGCGCAGAAGGCCGGTGAGGATGCGGCGCGACATGGTGGCCGGATAGTCAGGGTCCAGCGTCGGATAGACGATGTGCGCGGTCATCATCGCCGGCGCCGCGCCGGAGGCGATGCGGAACGGCGCCAGCTCCATGCGGTCCAGTTCCTCGACCGGCTTGTTCACGGTCGGCAGGTCGCGGTGCGAATCGACGTTGGTGTCGCCGTGGCCGGGGAAGTGCTTGACGCAGCAGGCCACGCCTTCCGCGTGGCTGCCGGCCATCCACGCCATCGCCAGCTCGGCGGCGCGTAGCGGCTCGGCGCCGAAGGAGCGCTCGGCGATCACCGGGTTGTGCGGGTTGTTGTTCAGGTCCAGCACCGGCGCGAAGTTCCAGTTGAAGCCCAGCGCCTTGACCGCGCGCGCCACGGCGGCGCCGGTGCGGCGGGCCAGGTCGGTGTCGTCGGCGGCGCCCAGGCCCATGGCGGCCGGCGGCGCCGGCACCCAGGTCGAGCGCACCACGGCGCCGCCTTCCTGGTCGATGGCGATCAGCGATTCGGGGCCCATCACGGCGCGCAGGTCGGCGGTCAGCTTGGCCAGCTGTTCGGAGTCGGTCATGTTCCCGCGGAACAGGCAGACGGCGCGGATGCCGTTGGCCCGGATGAAGTCCGCGGTGGCGGCATCGAGCACGGTGCCGGGGAAGCGGATCATGATCAGTTGTCCGGCGAGTTTTCTGAGGTCGTTTTGGGTTGGGGTCATTTCACAGCTCCGTCCATGCCACGCATGAAGAATCGTTGGGTAAATAGGAAGGCTGCCAGCGTGGGCAGGATGGTCAAGATGGTGCCGGCGGCGATCACGCGCGTGCTGCTGCCGAAGGTGCCGCGCAAATACAGCACGCCCACCGACAGCGGGAATTCGTCCGGCTTGCTCATCACGATGGATGGCCAAATGTATTCGTTCCAGGCCTCGACCGCCGTCAGGATGCCGACCGTGGCCAGCCACGGGGCGATCAGCGGCAGCATGATCCTGCTGAAGATGGTCCACTCGGAGGCGCCGTCGACGCGGGCGGCGTCGATCAGGTCCTGCGGCACCTCCTCGAAGGCCTGCTTGAGCAGCAGGATGGCGACCGCCGTCACCACGTTGGGCAGGATCACGCCGGTGTAGGTGTCGACCAGGCTCAGTTTCGTCACCGTGATGAAGTTGACCAGGAAGTTCACTTCCGACGGCAGCACCAGCGTGGCGAGGATCAGGCCGAACACCAGCTTGCGGCCCTTGAAGCGCATGCGCGCCAGCGGGTAGGCGGCGGCGGAGCACAGCGCCAGCTTCCAGAACACGGTGCCGGCGGCGATGAGGACCGAGTTGCGGAAGAAGGACCAGATCGGGATCGCCTTGAACACTTCGATGAAGTTCTCGAACGACGGCTGCTGCGGCCAGAAGGTCGGCGGGAAGGCGAAGATGTTCCCCTCGGTGGAGATGGCCGTCACTAGCGTCCACCAGAACGGGAACACGCAGACGACCGCGATGGCGCACAGCAGCAGGTAGTGGGCGGCGGTCTTCATCATCGGTGCTTGGGTTTTATGTAGCGCAGGCAGAGCAGGGCGATGCCGATGCAGAAGATGGACATGACGAAGCTGGCAGCCAATGCGCGCGGCAGCTTGAGGTGCTTGAGGCCCTGGTCGTAGGCGTAGTACAAGCCGGTGAAGGTGGAGTTCATCGGACCGCCCTGGGTCAGCACGTCCACTTCCTGGTAGGCCTTGAGCGCGGCCAGCACCGACAGGATGGAGCAGACCATGATGGTGGGGCGCAGCATCGGTACGGTGATTTGCCAGAAACGCTGCCAGCGGTTGGCGCCGTCGAGGATGGCCGCTTCCTGCATGTCGGCGGGGACGGCCTGCAGCGCGGCCAGGTACATCACCATGTACCAGCCAAGGCCGCGCCACAGTGTGACGAACATGATGGCGAACAGCGCCAGGCTGTCGTTGGAGAGCCAGCCGACCGGCGCGCCGACCAGCCGCATCGTCATCAGCACGTAATTGAGCGCGCCCTGTTCGTGGAACATGAAGCCCCACATGATGCCGACCACCGAGACCGTGGTCACCACCGGCACGTAGAAGGCGGCGCGGAAGTAGCGGATGCCGGTCAGCTGGTTGTTGACCAGCACCGCCAGGCCCAGCGCGCCGATCTGCACGAAGGGCACCATCAGCAGGAAGACCAGCGAGTTTTTCAGGCCGGTGACGAACATCTCGTTGTCGAAGATGTAGCGGAAGTTGTCCAGGCCGACCCAGTGCGTTTCGCGTATCAGGCTGTAGTCGGTGAAGGCCAGGAAGGAGCCGAAGGCCACCGGCCAGAAGGAGAACACGGCCAGCAGCGCCAGCGCGGGGGCGAGGAACAGCCAGGCGGTGAGGTTCGCGCGGCGCGCGGACGCGGGCTTGGCGGCGGGCGTCGTGGCGAGCGCGTTGGCCTGGGCCGGGGCGGGGTGGGCGTCGCGCATGTCAGTGGCTCCGCTGCGCGGCGAGTTTCTTGTTCCAGATCGCCACCGCCTGGTCCAGCGCCTGCTTCACGTCCTGCTTGCCGGTGACGCCGGCTTCGACGGCCTTCACCAGGTAGCGGCGCAGTTCATCGTAGTCGGTGATGCCGGCCACGTACAGCGTGTGCGAGTGCGGCATCGACACGGCGCCCGCCGATACGGCCTTCTCGGCCGCGCCGGCGCCTGGCGGCACAGTAGTGAAGAAGGGATCATTGGCCGCCTGCGCCATCGCCGGGTACACGCTGGCCTGCTTGGCGAAGGCCAGCTGGTTGGCGTCGTTGGTGAGATAACGGGCGAACTTGCCGACCGCCGGCAGCAGTTTGGCGTCGACGTTCTTCGGCACGGCGAAGTGGATCAACCAGCCGCCGTCGGCGATGCCGGTGGGGCCGAGCGGCGCGGGGGCGACGTCGGTGATGGCGTAGATGTCTTTGGCGTCGGTCTCGATGCGCTTGACGGCCGTCGGTGGCGCCAGCAGCATGCCGAGGCGGCTGCCCTTGTAGGCGTCAATCGCGGCGGGGAAGTTATCCTCGGCGAACAGCGCGTCCTTCAGCAGGCCGCCGGCCTTGTAGGTCTCGGCCAGCTTGGCGATTAGCGCGATGTGGGCGGGCGAGTTGAACACAGCCTTGCCGTCGCGGATCACGGGCAGGCCTTGCTGCATCATCAGGCCGTCGATCTTGGACAGCGCGGGACACAGGCCGGCCTTGCCGGTGCGGGCGGCGATCTGGCGTGCGAACAGCAGTTGCTCGTCCAGGTCGCGCGGCGCGTGGGGGATGCCGGCGGCCTTGAAGATTTGCGTGTTGTAGGCGATGACGGCGACGTTGCTGTACATCGGGAAGCCGTAGGTCTTGCCGCCGAAGCGCAGGTCCTCCAGCGTGCTGGGAAGGTAGCGCGGGCGGGCGTCGCCGAGCAGCGCGTCGACCGGCGCGAGCAGGCCGTCGCGGGCGAATTCGTCGGCCCAGGGCACGTTCAGGTTGACCAGCGCGGGCGGGGTGCCGGCGACGATGCGCGTCACCAGCTTGGTCTGGATCACGTCCCACGGGAAGTCGACCCACTCCACTTTCACGCCCGGATTGCCGGCTTCGTAGTTTTTCACCAGCGTCTCAAAGTAGGGAGTGAACTTGGGCTTCATGCTGAAGGTCCAGAATTCGATTTTCTCGGGCGCCGCCGCGAGGGCGGCGCCGCCCAGCAAGGCCTGCACCATCAATGCCGTCAGCAATATGCGATTCTTCATTGATGGTGCCGCTGCTTAGTTGGTCTTGGTGACTTTGCTCAGGTGGCGCGGCGCGTCCGGGTCCATGCCGCGCGCGGCCGACAGCTGGGCCGCCATCACGTAGAAGGCCTGGATCGCCACGATCGGGTCCAGGTCCGGCGTGGCGGCGACCGGCAACGTCAGGTCGCGTTCGGCCACGTCGGCCGGCGCGGCCAGCAGCACGCGCGCGCCACGGCCGCGCATCTCGGACGCCAGCTGCAGCAGGCTCGTCTGCGTCGGGCCACGGGTGGCGAAGATCACCAGCGGGTAGCCTTCCTCGATCAGCGCCATCGGGCCGTGCTTGATCTCCGCGCCGCTGAAGGCTTCCGCCTGCAGCGCCGAGGTCTCCTTGAACTTCAGCGACGCCTCCAGCGCCACCGGGAAGCTGATGCCGCGTCCCACCACCATGATGTTGCGGGCCGGCGCCAGCACTTCGATGGCCGAGGTCCAGTCCTCCTTGGTGGCCGCGCGCAGCGAATCGGGCAGGGCCTCCAGGCCGGCCAGCAGCTCCGGATCGTTCTGCCACGCGGCCACCAGGCGCGCGCCGGCCACCATGCTGGTGATGAAGCTCTTGGTGGCGGCCACGCTCTGCTCTTTGCCGGCGCGCAGCGGGATCGCCCATTCGGCGGCATGCGCCAGCGGCGAGTCGATGTCGTTGACCAGCGCGATGGTGGTGGCGCCGCCGTCGCGGAAGTACTTGATCGGCTCGACCACGTCAGGGCTCTGGCCCGACTGCGAGATCGAGATCGCCAAGGTGTCGCGGGTGATCAGCGGCGACTTGTTCAGGGTGACCAGCGACATCGGCAGCGACGCCACCACGCGGCCCAGGCGCGCCATGATCAGGTAGGCCGCGTAGGCGCAGGCGTGGTCCGAGCTGCCGCGCGCGATGGTCAGCGCGGTCGAGAAGGACGTGCTCCTCAATTTGCGGCCCAGCTCCGCGTAACGGTCTCCATCGCTGGCCAGCTGCAGGGCTACGCAATCAGCGGCGGACAGGGCTTCTTTCAACATCATTGAGGTCACAACAATTCTCCTTCGATATAGACGGCTTTGAGATTCAGGTCACGGTCGAGCACCACGAAGTCGGCGTAGGCGCCGGGGGCCAGGCGGCCCCGCTCTTGCAGGCCGAGATAATCGGCCGCATACGTTGAGACCCGTGCCGAGGCATCCGCCAGATCGAGGCCGAGTCCGACCAGGTTGCGCAGCGCCTGGTCCATGGTGAGGGTGCTGCCGGCCAGCGTGCCGTCGGGCAGGCGCACGCCGCCCATGCACTTCATGACGGTGTGGCGGCCCAGCATGTACTCGCCGTCCGGCATGCCGGTGGCGGCGGTCGAATCGGTCACGCAGTACAGCTGCGGGATGCAGCGCAGCGCGGTGCGGATGGCGCCGGGGTGCACGTGCAGCAGGTCGGGAATGAATTCGGCGTACTGCGCGTGGGCCAGCGCGGCGCCGACCATGCCGGGCTCGCGGTGGTGCAGGCCGGTCATGGCGTTGAACAGGTGGGTGAAGCCGTGCGCGCCGTGCGCCAGCGCGGCCACGCCGTCCTCGTAGCTGCCGAGGGTGTGGCCGATCTGCACGCGCATGCCGGCGTCGGACAGTTCGCGCACCAGTTCCAGGTGGCCGCCGATTTCCGGCGCCACGGTGATCAGTTTGATCGGTGCGATCGCCTCCAGGCGCTCGACGTCGGCCAGCTTGGCGGTGCGCGCGAACGGCGGCTGCGCCCCCAGCTTGCCGGAGTTGATGAACGGTCCTTCCAGATGCACGCCCAGCACGCGCGCCTCGCCCTTGCCGCGTTGGGCGGCGGCCTTGCCGATGCCCTGCAGCGCGAGGTCGATGTCCTCCGGCGGCGCGGTCATCGTGGTGGCCAGCATGCTGGTGGTGCCGTGCTTCGCGTGGATGGCGGCGATGGTGCGGACCGCGTCGCCGCCCTCCATCACGTCCTTGCCGCCGCCGCCGTGCACGTGCAGGTCGATAAAGCCAGGCAGGATATAGGCTTCTTCGTTTTTCGACGGGTCGGTGCTGCTGCCGTGGATGGCGGCGATGCGGTCGCTGAAGGTGATCTCGCCGCGGACCCAGCCCGCCGACGTCAGGATATTGCCTTGGATTGCACTGCTCATCTGCGCGACTCCGCTACGAATTCATAATAATCACTGCGGCAATACGAGTGGGTCAGTTCCACCGCCGCGCCGTTGTCGAGATAACTGACGCGGGTGATGTGCAGCATGGCGGCACCCGCGGGGATATTGGCCAGGCGCGCCTGCTCGGCGCTGGCGTTGACGGCGCGGATGTGCTGCAGCGCGCGCATCGGGATGGTGCCGTTGGCTTCCAAATAGCCGTACAGCGAATCGGTGACGCTGTGCGGGTTCGGCATGTATTGCGCCGGGATGGTGGTGGTCTCGATCGCCATCACCACGTCGTCGGCGGTGCGCAGGCGCTTCAGGCGCGCCACCGGCATGTTGGGCGACAGGCCGAGCGAGAGCAGCTCCACCGGCGAGGCGATGCCGATGTCGCGCTGCAGCCAGCGCGAGCCGGCCGTGAAGCCGCGCTCGCGCAGCTCTTCGGAAAAGCTGGTCAGGCGCGACAAGGGCTGCTCCAGCTTGGGCGTGATGTAGGTGCCGGAGCCGCGCTTGCGGGTCAGCATGCCGCGCTCGCACAGCATGTCGATCGCCTTGCGGGCGGTCACGCGCGAGATGTGCAGCATGTCCGACAGCACGCGCTCGGACGGCAGGGCCTCGTTGGCGCGCCAGTCGCCGGCGGCGATCCCGTCGGACAGCTTGTTGGCAAGCTGCATGTAGAGCGGGGTGTCGCTGTCGGCATCGGGCTGGAAATCGCTCAACTGGGCTAGCACGGGCTTACTCCTTCAGGCGTTGTTGGATCAGCCGCAGCGCGCCTGCCGCGGAATCGCCCTGCGGCGTGACGATCCGCTTCAACATCGAGACCGGCAGGTAGGGGCGCAACGGCGCCGCCAGTCCGCCGCACAGCGCGATCGGCAGCTGGCCGCCGGCGTCGAGCGCGTTGCCCATCAATTCCACCTGGCGTCCGGCCTCCTGCAGGATGGCGCGCGCGGTGTCGTTCGACTCGCCGTGCTGCAGCACGATGCGCGCCAGCTGCGCGTATTGCGTCTGCGTGGCCTTGGCCAGCCAGTTCTGCAGCGCGTCGCGGCCGCCGCCGCAGGCCTGCGCCAGGTCGGCGCTGAAGGCGTTGGCCGGCACGCGGCCGTCGAGCACCTGCTGCACGTGGTTGACGGCGCGCAGGCCGATCCAGGCGCCGCCGGCCTCGTCGCCGGCCGGGAAGCCCCAGCCGCCGACCTCGACGTGGACACCGTCCATGCGCTTGATCTCGCCGACGCTGCCGGTGCCCAGCGCGATGATGGCGCCGGGCTGGCCGCGGTGGGCGCCGAGCACGGTGGTATGGCCGTCGGTCTCCAGCGCCACGCGGGCGTAGCCGGGATTGGCCGCGACGAACTCGGCGGCCCAGGCGCGGTTGTGCACGCCGGCCAGGCCGAGGCCGATGGCGATGGTGTCCTTGGCCGGGAAGTCGATGCAGGCGGCGCGGAAGGCCATGCCGGCCGCGTCCTCGACCGAGGCCCAGGCGTTGGCGATGCCGTGTATCAGGCCGGACGGGCCGCTGACGCCTTCGGCCAGTTCCATGCCGTCGATGCGCGCCAGGCGCACCCTGGTGCCGGTGCCGCCGCCGTCAACGCCGATTAAAAAGTCGATCATGATTATCCGAGAATGCTGTGCCGGGATGCCCCGTGTTGAGGGCACTATATGGGCAGGCAAACCAGCTTGTCAACAGGTATTTAACTGGTATTAAAAAATATTGAAGTGGACTTGCGTTGTCGACTTGGAATGTATTTGTAAGTACTTGTTTTAATTGGTAATTGCTGGTTTTTGCGGCAACTGGTCCGGTGTCGCATTTGCATGCCACTTTGGTCTGGTTTTGGTAGGGAAGGAGGCCGAGGGAGTACACTATGGCTTTAGTGCACTTTTGAAGGCAAGATGATGAACGATTACTGGGACGACTGGCAGAAGGAAGCGTTGGCTGCCGGCGTGAAGGCGCCGCTGGCCAAGCTGGGGATGGAAGTGATGAAGGCCAACCGCAAGAACCGCTGGCCCAAGCACTTCATCGGGCGGATGGAGGACGGCCCGATGATGCTGGCGATGTGCCTGGAGGAGCCGGACGAGACGGAGCTGCTGTTCATCGAAAACCTGCATCCGTACGACGCCAAGCTGATCGCCGCCACCAAGAAGCGCCTCTGCTTCGATTAAACAACTTTGGGGTCAAGTCTGACATTCGGACACGAGCTCTGCTGTAAGTACGTGCTTACAGCAGAGCTCGTGTCCGAATGTCAGACTTGACCCCAATTTTATTTGGTGCTTTTGCGGTCGTAGGTGACGGTTTTGTCGGCGACGTTGACGGTGGCGTTGCCGGGGCCGCTGACGTGGACGTCGGCCTGGCCGGTCCACAGCTGGCGCCCGTGCAGGCTGCCCGAGCCGCTCAGTTGCGCGACCAAGGTGTCGGTCTTGCCTTCGAGTTTGACCTCGCCCGGACCGTGCATGTTGAGCTTGACGTTCTTGCAGGCGGTGGTGGCGCTCAGGTCGCCTGAGCCGCTGAGCTCGGCGTCGAGCGCGTCGCTGACCTTGTTCAGGATGATGTTGCCCGGCCCGCGGCTGCGCGTGACCGCGCGCGCCACCTGCAGCGCCTGCCCCTCCAGATCCCCCGAGCCGCTCACTTCCGCGCTGAGCACGCCCACGCTGCCCGACAGGTTCATATTGCCCGGCCCGCTGAGCAGGGCGCGCGCGCTCGGCGCCATCAGGCCGCGCACGGTCAGGTCGCCCGAGCCGTGCACCTCGGCGTCGAATTTCTTGATGGCGCCGGACAGGCAGGCTTCGCCGGGACCGTGCAGGATGGCGCTGGCCGCCTCGATGTTGAGCGCGCAGGCCTCGAGGTCGCCCGAACCGGCGATCTCGACGCGGATTTCCTTGGCCGCGCCGTGCAGCGACACCGAACCCGGCCCGTGCATCGAGGTGTTGATCTTGTTGGCGTGCAGGTCGTCGAGGTCGAGGTCGCCCGAGCCGGTGACCGACAGGTTCACGTCCTGCGTCATGCCGCCGGCGCTGACGTCGCCCGGACCGCTCATGGTCAGGTTCAGGCTGGCCGCCTTGAGCGTGCGCAGGTCGAGGTCGCCGCTGCCGGAGGCCTCGACCGTCAGATCGCGCACGCTGCCGCTGGCGTGCACGTCGCCGGGGCCTTCCGAGGCCAGCGTCAGTTGTTGCCCCTGGAATTGTTGCAGATCAACGTCACCGCTGCCGGAGTTGCGTAGGCTCTTCAGACCGGCCGCGCTGATGCGGATGGTCATCGGCGGCTTGTTGTCCTTGCCCCAGCTGAAATTGAAGGTCCAGCCCTTGATTTTCGTGCGCGGCTGGCGCACGGTGAGGGTGTCGCCGCTGACCGAGGTTTCGATGTCGGCGAACTGGCGGCGCAGGCCGGACAATTCGATCGTGTTGCCCGGCTGCGCCGTGACGATCACCCGGAACGGGCCGCTGATGGCGAGCTTGCTGAAGGCCGCGACGGTGCGCGTTTCGGTGCCGGTGCTGTCGTCCTGCTTGGTGTCGGCCAAGGCGGCGGTGCCGGCCAGCGATGCCAGCAACAGGGCGGAAACCAGCGCGGTGTGTTTGATCGTCTGCTTCATATTGTTCTCGATGATGGGAAGTGGCGAGGATTGAACGATATGACAATTGCCGCCCGGCGGCGCGCGGAATGGGACGGACGCGCGTAACAGGGGGATCAGCTGCAAAATATCGGTGGTGAACCGTGATTCAACTTCGGCCCGGCGACGCCGTTAAATGTCATAATGGACGCCAGCATGTATTGCCGGGGAATACCTGTGCGGATCAAGGGAGTACACATGATCAGATATATGGGAACCAAAAATACAGAGGATGGCTCGGTGCTGTATATTTTTTTGATTAACGGCTTGCAGAAGGAAATTCGGGAAAGCGCCTTGAAACAATATCCTGGCTGTTACGAAGCCCTTCCGGCCACGGCCAAGGCGCGCATCAGCGCCAACCGCTCCTGGCTGTCGAAACTATAATGCCGTCCTTTCCGGGTGTGCTGCGCGGCGCCCTGGCCGCCGGGCTGGCGGCCGCCTGCTGCGCGGCCGGCGCTCAGTCGGTGCCGACCACCTTCGGCACCATCATCGGCAACGGCCTGCTGTGCCGCGACCAGACCGACAACCTGTATTTCTACGACTATCTGCTCAAGGCCTTCGGCCCGGCGTACAAGCACGACGGCGGCGCCTACTGGTTCAAGACCGACGGCGCCAGCCTGTGGGGCACGCCGATTTCCGAGGTCATGGTCAGCGACGACACCAGCACCTATATCTTCGTCGGCGCCGTGGCCGAGGCCACGCCGGAGGAGCTGGAGCGCGCCATCATTGCCCAGGTCGGCCTGCATTATGCGAGAATCGACAGTTCGGCGTATCCGGTGCGCGAGGCCAAGCCGGCCAGCCGCATCGTCTACTTCGACACCAAATCCAAGATTTACTGCGCCAAGTTCAAGCCCTTGCCGCCGGTGCAGCCGCCGCCGGTGCGCCAGCGCTTGAAGTAGCGCATCGCCAGGGTCTTCATGTACACGCATTTTTTCAATCTGAAACAGTCGCCGTTCTCCATCGCGCCCGATCCCCGCTACCTGTTCATGAGCGAACGCCATCGCGAGGCGCTGGCGCATCTGTTGTACGGCGTCGGCAGCGGCGGCGGCTTCGTGCTGCTGACCGGCGAGATCGGCGCCGGCAAGACCACCGTGTGCCGCTGCTTCATGGAGCAGATCCCGGACAATTGCAAGCTGGCCTATATCTTCAATCCCAAGCTGTCGGTGGAGGAGCTGCTGCTGTCGATCTGCGACGAGTTCGGCATCGCGCTGGCGCCGCAGGGGCGGATCAGCGTCAAGGGCTATGTGGACGCGATCAACGCCTACCTGCTCGACAGCCACGCGCAGGGCCGCAACAACGTGCTGATCATCGACGAGGCGCAGAACCTGTCGGCCGAGGTGCTGGAGCAGCTGCGCCTGCTGACCAACCTGGAGACCAGCGAGCGCAAGCTGCTGCAGATCATCCTGATCGGCCAGCCGGAGCTGCGCGCGATGGTGGCGCGGCCGGAGCTGGAGCAGCTGGCGCAGCGGGTGATCGCGCGCTATCACCTGGGCTCGCTGAGCGAGGCGGAGACCGGGGCGTATATCGAGCACCGGCTGGCGGTGGCGGGCGCGGCGGCGATCGCGCCGTTTCCGCGCCGGCTGATGGGGCTGGTGCACAGCCTGGCCAAGGGCGTGCCGCGCCGTATCAATCTGCTGTGCGACCGGGCGCTGCTGGGGGCGTATGTCGAGAACCAGCCGCAGGTGACGCGCAACATCCTGCGCAAGGCTGCGGCGGAGGTGTTCGCCCGGCCCGACGGCGTGGCGGGCGGCGAGGGCGGCAGGACCGGCGCGGCGCGCTGGCCCTGGGTGGCGGCCGGCGTGCTGGGCGGGGTGATCCTCAGCGTGGCGGGCTGGCAGCTGGCGGCGCGCGACGCCAAGCCGGCCTTGCCGGGCGCGCAGGCCGCTTCGGCGCCGGTGGCGGCGCCCAGGGCGACGCTGGCCGTGGCCGCGCCGGGGGCTGTGTCTCGGGCGGCGCCTGCTGGTTCCGCGACTGTGCCGGCAGCCAAGGTGGCGCTGGCCGGTTCCGCGTCCGCATTGGGTGGAGAGGGAGCGCAGGGCGGCAGCGCGGCGGCCTTGCGCCAACTGGCGGCGATCTGGGGGCTGGCGCTGCCGGACGGCGAGCCTTGTCCGACGGCGGCGCGCCTGAATCTGCGCTGCCTGCAGGTCAAGGGCGGCATGGCGGAGTTGCGGCTGCTGGACCGTCCGGCGATGCTGACGCTGCACGACGATCCGACCGCGCCCAACTATGTGCTGCTGACGGCCATCGACGACGGCGGCGCGACCATCGTCGCGCCCGGCGGCAAGCCGCAGCGCATCGGCCTGGACGCGCTGACGGCGCGCTTCGACGGCGAGTTCACCACCTTCTGGCGCGCGCCGCGCAGCTGGCGCGACGAGGTCTCGGGCGGCGATCACGGTCCCGACGTGGACTGGCTGGCGCGGCGCCTGGCCCAGATCTACGGGCTGAAGAAGCCGCTGGACGATCAGCCGCTGAGCGCCGGCCTGCGCGCGCGCCTGGTCGATTTCCAGACCGAGCAGCATCTCAAGGCGGACGGCGTGGCCGGTCCGAAAACTTTCATCCGGCTGTATCAGCTGGGCGGCGTGCAGGAGCCGCGCCTGTTGGCGGCCGGCGCCGGGGCGGGGAAATAATATGTCGTATATTTTGGAAGCATTGAAGAAGGCGCAGGCGGAGCGTCAGCTGGGCAACGCGCCCACGCTGCACGCGCCGACCTTGCACGGGACGGAGCGCGAGGCGGCCGGCGGCATGTTAAAGAAGCCGCTGGTGCTGGCGCTGCTGGCGATGGGCGCGGCGGTCGTGGTGTTGCTGGTTCTGGTGCTGCGCCCGGCACAGCAGCCGGCAGGCATGCCGCCGGCCACGCCTGCGCCGATGCCGGCGCCGACAGCGGCGGCGCCGGCCGTCGCCCCAGCGCCAGCGCCTGCGCAGATGCCGGCTGCCCAGGCCGTCAACGTTCAGCCGGCAGCCAGCGCACCGCAGGCGGCGCCCTTGCCGCCGCCGGTGGCGACCGTGACGCCGGCGCCGCGCCCACATCCATCGGCGCAGCCCGCCGAGCAGGCAGCCGTGGCCGACCAGGCCGCCAAGCCGGCCGCCGCGCCGGAAGAGCCGGTCCAGAACCTGCGCGACCTGCCGGAACCGATACAGCGTTCCATTCCGCACATCGCGGTCGGCGGCTACATTTATTCCAAGAATCCGGCCGACCGCCTGCTGTTGATCGACAAGATCCTGCGCCATGAGGGCGAGGAGGTCGCTCCCGGCCTGGTCCTCGAGAAACTGCAGCCGCGCGAGGCGGTGTTCAATTTCAAGGGCTATCGCTACCGCGTTCCGTATTAAAAGCTGTCATCCGCCCGTCATGTGGAAATGATATTTTTCTATCATTGAAATTCATGCACGGGAAATACGATGAAACACCTGAAATTGCTGCCGCTGCTGATCGCCGCCGCCTTCGCCGTTCCACGCGCCCACGCCGCCGACCAACAGCCATCCACGCAACAGGAGACCAGCACCCATGTCGCCGGTCTCATCTGCATCGGCTTGCTGATGCTGGGCGCGCGCGGCGCCCGCAGCGAACGCTTCAAGGCCCTGAACGAGGAGTAAGGCCCTGCCGTGCCCGCGCCGATGTTGCTGCGTATAATGGCGGCGACGAGATGCTGTGGAGAGACAGGCAATGCAACAAGACATACCGGCGCGTGAGCGCACTGTACTGGCCGTGGTCGGAACCTCGGGCAGCGGCAAGACCACGCTGCTGGAGGTGCTCATCGCCGGCCTGGCCGCACGCGGGCTGAAGGTCAACGTCGTCAAGCACAGCCACCACGACCTGGAGCTCGAGCCGCCGCACAAGGACAGCGCGCGCCTGCGCATGGCCGGCGCGGCCGAGGTGATGGTGGCGTCGCCGTTCCGGTTCGCCATCGTGCGCGAGCTGCGCGGTGCGCCGGAGCCGTCGCTGGATGAGCAACTGGACCGCCTCGCGCCCGCCGACCTGATCCTGCTGGAAGGCTTCAAGTCCTATCCGGTCGCCAAGCTGGAGGTGTATCGCGCCGCCGCCGGCAAGCCGCCGCTGTATCCGGACGACGGACGCGTGATCGCGGTCGCCTCCGACCAGCCGGCGCCGGCGGACCTGCGGCCGGGCGTGGACTGGCTGGATGTGAACCAGCCCCCGGCGGTACAGGCCTGGCTGGAGGCCTATTTGAAAAAAGTTTCGTCCCACACCTAAAGTTGGCCGCAGAACGTCCGTAAAAGAAGTGATACGCCTTATTGGAGGATCACATGGACATTTCAGGTATTGCTCAAGCGGCAACCACGATCGCGGACACCGGCACCAAGCAGGCGGTCGGCGTGGCGGTGTTGAAGAAGGCCCAGGACATCCAGGCGTCCAGCGCCGCGGCCCTGATCGAGGCGATTCCTCCGGTGCCGTCGGCGCCGAACCTGCCTTCGCACCTCGGCAACACGATCAACACGACAGCCTGAGCGGCGTCGTTGCGGCCCGCCCGGCGCCGCCTTACCGTCCTGCGCGCCGCCCGGTGCGCAGCGTGCCGGGGCGTTCCTGCGTCCGGCGTAGTTTCCCGATGTGAACCCGGTCAACAGAATGATGCGTAGTCGCGTTATTGCTGGTACGCTGCGTCTGCTCGGCAGTGTTGAAAAAAATCGGAAAAAAAACTGTAAGGCCGGCCCGCCATTGGCCGACTACCGTACAGTTGCAGACGATTTGCGTTGCACAACCTAACTTCATCCTTGAGGAGACTTACCATGAACAAACGTCAAGCCCTGATCGCCGCCGCCCTGGCCACCGTCTGCGCCGCATCCGCCGCCACCGCTTCGGCCGCGACCGCGTCGGCCTCGGCTGAAAAAGAGAAGTGCTTCGGCATCGCCAAGGCCGGCCAGAACGATTGCGCCGCCGCCAACGGTTCGCACTCCTGCGCCGGCCAGTCCAAGACCGACAACGGCGCCGCCGAGTGGAAATACGTGGCCAAGGGCACCTGCGAAAAAGCCGGCGGCAAGACTGCTGCGCCAGCCAAGTAATCGCGCGGCCGGTCGCGGAGCCATGTCCTCGCCAGGTCCAGCGCAGCCGATGCCGGGCGTGGGCGTGGGGCTGAGGGCTCCGCATTACCGGCAATTCATCGAGCAGCGGCCGCGCGCCGCGTGGCTCGAAGTCCACACCGAGAATTATCTCGATCAAGCCGGCTGGGACTGGCACGTGCTGCAGCAATTGCGGCGCGATTATCCGATCAGCCTGCATGGCGTCGGCCTGGGACTGGGCTCGGCGCGCGGCTACTCCGAACAGCATCTTGACCGCGTGCGCGCCCTGGTGGAGCGGGTGGAGCCCATGCTGGTGTCCGAACATCTGTGCTGGAGCGCCGTCGGCGACCGGCAACTCAACGATTTACTCCCGTTGACCTTGGACCTGGCCGCGCTCGACCTGCTGTGCGCGCGCGTGGGTCGGGTGCAGGATGTGCTCAAGCGCCAGCTGCTGCTGGAAAACGTGTCGACCTATGTGCGCTTCCACGCGGACGCGATGAGCGAGGCGGAGTTCATGGCGGCACTGGCGGCGCGCACCGGCTGCGGCCTGCTGCTCGACATTAACAATCTCTACGTCAACCAGTGCAACCACGGCGAGGACGCGCTGGCCGCGATCGCCGCGATCCGGCCCGGCATGGTGGGCGAGATGCATCTGGCCGGCCATCTGGTGACGCCGGAAGCGGTGATCGACCATCACGGCGACACTGTGGCCGAGCCGGTCTGGCGGCTGTACGAGGCGGCGTTGCGGCGCTTCGGCGCGCTGCCGACCCTGATCGAATGGGATACCGACATCCCCGAGCTGAGCGTGTTGCTGGGCGAGGCGGAGAAGGCCGATGCGCTGCATCGCCAATACGCCGCCGTCACCGTGGCCGATGCGCCGCGCCCGGCCGTGAAGACGGCGACCGACAATCAGGCGCTGGCCGCCACCCAGCAGACCTTCGCCAGCGCGCTGTTCGATGCGCGCCAGACGCCGGCCGCGCTGGCGTTGTTCAAGGGCGAGCACAACGAGCACTGTTACGCGCTGTATCGCGGCAACCTCAGCGCCACCTGGAGCAAGACGCTGGGCGCGGCCTATCCGGTGATCCAGCAGTTGGTGGGCGAGGAATTCTTCGGCGGCCTGGCGCAGGCGTACGGACGCGCCCATCCCTCCGATAGCGGCGACCTGAACCGCTTTGGCGCGCACTTCGCCGTCTTCCTGCGCGCCTTCCCGCACGTGGCCGACTACCCGTACCTGCCGGACATGGCGACGTTGGAGTGGACCCTGCACCGCGCCCACTACGCGCCGTCGGCGGACGGCGTGACCGCGCAGCAGATGGCGGCGCTGACGCCGGAGCAGGTCGAGACGGCGCGGCTGACGCTGCATCCGGCCTGCACGCTGCTGGCGTCGGAGTGGGCGACGATACCGCTGTGGCAGGCGCACCAAGCCGGCAGCGGCGTGCCGTTCCCGGCCGAGCTGGCGGCGCCGGATTACGGGCTGGTCACGCGGCCGCGCTGGAAAACCCAGGTGCTGCCGCTGACGGCGGCCAGCCACGCGGCCTTGTCGGTGCTGGCGGCGGGCGGCGCGTTCGGCGCGGCGCTGGACGCGGCCTTCGAGCGCGACGACGACTACGACATCGCCGCCAATTTGCAGCAATGGATAGATCACGCATTGATTGTCAGGATAGACGCCTAGTGGCGACTAACTAATTTTGAAAGCGCAATGATGAAAACTATCCTCGGCTGGCACCAACACATTTCCCGCTACGACGCGGCACTGACCGCGTGGGGCGGTTCCCTTATGAGCCTGGCGTTGCGCTGGTACGTGGGCTGGCAATTCTTCAAGGCCGGCCTGGTCAAGGTCGGCGACTGGGGCGCGACGCTGGCGCTGTTCCATGACGAATACAAGGTGCCGCTGCTGCCGCCGGACTTGGCGGCCTACTTCGGCGCTGCCGGCGAGCTGGCGCTGCCGGTGCTGTTGTGCGTGGGATTGGTGTCGCGGCCGGCGGCGCTGGCGCTGTTCCTGGTGAACGCGATGGCGGTGATTTCCTACCCGCAGTTGCTGACCTTCGAGTGCCCGGCCGCGATCAATGACCACTTCTACTGGGGCGCGATGCTGCTGGTGCTGGTGGCCTACGGTCCGGGCAAGTTGTCGCTGGACGCCTGGCTGGCCGGGCGCCGCGCCGCTTAAGAAGGGCGGAAGGCGCGCAGCAGCTTGGCCTCGCCGGTCAGGTCCTGGTGCAGGCGGTTGGCGGCGGCGGTGAGTTCCATCATGCGGTTGAGCTGGACATCCTCGAAGCGCGCCAGTTCCTCGGTGGCGGTGAGCAGCGCCTGCGCCAGCTTGGCGCGCGCCGCCTGATACAGCAGGCCGTGGTGCTGGCCGGTGTTCTTGAGCAGTTCCTCGGCGTTTTCGATCACTTGCCGCAGGTCGTCGAGCAGTCGTTCCTGTGTTTGCATATTGTGTGCAGGATCGTCCATGACGTTCCCCTGGTCATAAGTGAAACTGGTTGAACAAGCCGGGCTGCGGGCCATTTCAATATATCGGCGAGCGGTGCCGCCGGTTTGCGCTGCGTCAAACTGGCCTCCCCGCCACACGCTTCAGCTTAGCCTGTTATTGCCCAAATGCAAGACAAATTACACGCCATCGACGCTGATGCACACGTCGCCGACGCGCACTTGCTGGCCGGCGCGGATCTTGGCGGTCTTGCGCAACTCCTGCTTGCCGTCGACCTTGACGCCGCCTTCGGCGACCATCATCTTGCCGGCGCCGCCGCTGTCGCACAGGCCCACCAGCTTGAGCAACTGATTCAGCTCAACGAATTCGCCGCTCAATTCAAAACTTACTTTCTGCATTTTATCCTCTGTTGCTATGATGTGAAATCGGTGCCGTTGCCAGCTTTCGATAGTGTAGCGGCATTCCGACAGGGCCGCAGTTTACTCGACGTTTGCCTCATGGTTGAGGTTGCTGTTGAGAAAAAAAGTTGCTATTCTGAGTTAACTGCTGAATTTTTACGCAGCATGGTTTGCCCTCAGCGAGTTGCACCATGAACAAGTATCTCTGGCCAGTCGCAGTCTTGATGTGCCCGCTTTCCGGCTTGGCGGGCGCCGCCACATCCGATCCCTTCGCTCCGCAAAAACCGCCGCCCGCGTTTGAAAAACGGGCCAATTCGTTGTTGCTGTTCGACGCGGCGGACCGCCAGTCCGCGCTCAGCGAGCAGCTGCAGGGCGATGGCGCGGCGCGCTACGGCGCCATCTTCAGCGGCGGGCCGCGCCTGCATGTCGGCGCCTTGCCGGACAACCTGGCCTTGCTCGATCCGCTCGGCCCCATGCTCAACGAGCACAGCAAGCGTTTCCTCACCAGCGCGGATTTTGAAAAGAAAATGGGGCGCGCGGTCGGCATCCTGACCGTCGGCATCTTGCGCGAGACCGGCTCGGCGCTGGGTTCGCAGCAGGCGCCGGCGCTGGCGATGAACACCCGGCCCACCACCACCTTCACGTCGGCCTCGCTGGGCTACGCGCTCAGTTCGCGCAGCGCGCTGATGCTGATGGCGTCGTACGGCCGCACCGAGGGCATCGGCAATCCGGACAGTTTGATCGCCCAGGTGTCGTCGGTACGCACGATGGCGTTCAGCGTGGGGCTCTCGACGCGCCAGCTGTTCAACAGCCACGACCGTTTCGCCGTGACCTTGTCGGTGCCGGCCAAGGTGCGGGCCGGCACGCTGCAATACAGCGGCGCGGCGCCGCAGAGCGGCGACCCCGGCGCCCCGGCCTTCGGCGCGCCGACGCTGAACCTGCGGCCGACCGCGACCGAGCGCGACCTGGAATTCGGCTACACCACCACCTTCGGCCGCGACGGCCGCCTGGGCAAGCTGACCGGCGCCGTCATGTGGCGGGTCAACCCCGGCCACGACGCCGGCGCCAAGCCGGACTGGCTGACCGGCGTGCGCTATTCCCGGGGCTTCTGAGCTTGCTAGCCCTTGGCGCCGGGACGGGTCATATCCAGCGGCACGATCCACTGCTCGAACTGCTCGGCGCTGACGTAGCCCAGCGCCAGCGCGGCCTCCTTCAACGTGCTTCCCTCGTGCTGCGCCCGCTTGGCGATGGCGGCCGCCTTGTCGTAGCCGATGTGCGGCGCCAGCGCCGTCACCAGCATCAGCGAACGCTCCATCAGCTCGGCGATGCGCGCGCGGTTGGGCTCGATGCCGTGCACGCAGTGCTCGTCGAAGCTGCGCATGCCGTCGGCCAGCAGGCGCGCGCTTTGCAGGAAGTTGTGGGCGATCAGCGGCTTGTAGACGTTGAGCTCGAAGTTGCCGGAGGCGCCGCCCACGGTGATGGCGACGTCGTTGCCGAACACCTGGCAGCACAGCATGGTCAGCGCCTCGCACTGGGTCGGGTTGACCTTGCCCGGCATGATCGAGCTTCCCGGCTCGTTTTCCGGGATGGTGATCTCGCCCAGGCCGGAGCGCGGACCGGACGCCATCCAGCGCACGTCGTTGGCGATCTTCATCAGCGCGGCGGCCAGCGTCTTGAGCGCGCCGTGCGCCGACAGCAGGGCGTCATGGCCGGCCAGCGCGGCGAACTTGTTGTCGGCGCTGCGGAAGGGCAGGGCCAGCGTGTGCTCCAGCTCGGCGGCGATGCGGTGCGCGTACTCGGGGTGGGCGTTGAGGCCGGTGCCGACCGCCGTGCCGCCGGCCGCCAGCTGCAGCACGCCGGGCAGGGCGGTGCCGATGGCGCGCTCGGCGAAGTCGAGGTGGGCCACGTAGCCGGAGAACTCCTGGCCCAGCGTCAGCGGGGTGGCGTCCTGCAGGTGGGTGCGGCCGATCTTGACGATGTCGGCGAAGGCTTCGGCCTTGGCGTGCAGCTGGTCGCGCAGCTGGCGCAGCGCTGGCAGCACGTTGTTGGCCAGCGCCTGCGCGGCGGCCACGTGGATGGCGGTGGGGAAGATGTCGTTCGACGACTGGCCCTTGTTGACGTCGTCGTTGGGGTGCAGCTTGCGGGCCTCGCCGCGCACGCCGCCCATCAGCTCGGAGCCGCGGTTGGCCAGCACCTCGTTCATGTTCATGTTGGACTGGGTGCCGGAGCCGGTCTGCCACACGGCCAGCGGGAATTCGGTCGGATGCTTGCCGGCCAACACCTCGTCGGCGGCTTGGGTGATGGCGATGGCCTTGGCGCCCTCCAGCAGGCCCAGGTCCAGGTTGACGCGGGCGGCGGCGCGCTTGACGCTGGCCAAGGCGTGGATCAGCTCGGGCGGCATGCGCTCCGTGGAGATGCGGAAATGCTCCAGCGAGCGCTGGGTTTGCGCGCCCCACAGCTGGTGGTCGGGGACGTCGATCGGGCCGAAACTGTCACGTTCACTTCTGGTGTTCATGGTTTTTCCTTTGCACGGGAATGGCAATCATGTGTATTTGCCAAGGTCCATCCAGTGTAGCGCAGTCTGGAAAAATTAACCTAGGGCTACAAAACCGGGAAAATCAGCCGTTATAGCTGATACACTTTAAGAATTCGCGGCCAAGCGACCCCAACATGCAGCGCAACACTCTCCTGACCTCGATCCTTGCCGGCGCCGGCGCCTTATTGCTGGCCACCGCCGCCCCGGCGGCGGAACTGGGCGATATCGCCGTGCGATCCTACATCGGCCAGCCGCTGGCGGCCGATATCGAGCTGGTGCAGCTGGCGCCGGACGAGGTGTCGGCGTTGCAGGTGCGCTTGGCGCAGCAGGACGTGTATCGCGGCGCCAACATCAGCATGAATCCGGCGCTGGGCTCGCTGCACATGGCCGTGGTGCGGCGCGACGGCCGCCAGTTCCTGCATCTGACCACCACCCGCGCCATCGATGCCGAGTATGTCCATTTGTTCCTGGAGCTGAGCGCGGCCGGGCGCCAGGATGTGCGCGCGGCGACCGTGTGGCTCCAGGCCGACCCGAATCCGGCGCCGCCGCCGTTGCCGCCCGTGACGGCGGCGCAGGCGGCGCTGCTGGCGCGGGCGGAACGGGCGGTTCAGGCGACTGCTCCGGCCCCGGCGCCGTCAACGGCCCCGGTTGCTCCGGTCGCCGCGCCAGTGCGGGACAGGACGCGGCCGGCGCCAATGCCGGCCGCGCATGAATCGGAAGTGGGCGAGCCGGGTGGCTTGCGGTCGTCGGCGGGATCGATGGCGCCGGTGCGGCGGCCGGCGCCGCTGCCTGCACGTCGGCCGACTTCCGACAAGACGGGGGGCGGCGAGGCGGATCAGGCTGGCGGCGCGGTGCCACTGGGCGTGGCGCAGGCTCTGCTGCCCTTGCCGCCGCTGCCGCTGCCCAAGGGCGTGAAGCGGCCGGCGGCGCCGGCGGCGTGCGCGCCGTCGGGCATGAGCGCGAAGGAATGCGCGGCGCTCGATACGCATAGCATGGAGTTGTCCAGCAAGCTGGTCGAGCTGGAGGGCAGGGTCAAGCTGCTGCAAGGCGCGTTGGGCGCGAAGGGCGGGGCGGCCAGCGCGGCAGCGTCTGCTGCCTCCGGCGTCCAGGCCGGCGCGGCATCCGGGCATCTGGGTGCGGCGGCGGGGTATGAAAACGCCGTATCCGGGCATGGCGGCGCGGCATCGGTACACGGCAACGCGGCGGCGGGACAGGACGGGGCGGCGTCGGCTGCGCGGGCGGGCTCGGCACCCGTGATGGCTGCGACGGCGAGCGCCGGCGCGCACGCCAGCGGCAGCGGCGCGGGACACGGGGAGGCGCAAAGCGCTGCGGCTTCGGCGCCGGCATCGGCATTGGCATCGGCTTCTGCGGCGGCTGGCGGGGGAGAATCGGCCTCGGCCGAAGCGGACGTGCCGGTCAAGAAGGTGCGCGTGCTGCCCAAGCTGAAGTACAAGAAGGAAAAACCGCCGGAGCCGGCCGCCAGCAACTGGCCGCTGATCGCGGGCGGGGCCGGGGCGCTGGCGTTGTTGCTGGGGGCGGGCGGCTACTTCTATCTGCGCAAGAAACGCGGCAGCGGGCCGCTGAAGATCTGGCAGGGATTCCGCAAGAAGAAGCCGGCCGCCGAGGGCGAAACGCCGATGGAGGCGCCGCCGCTGCACGAGGTCACGCCGGAATCCATGATGGAAAAACAATAAAAAGGTAATAAGCTTATAACAAGCTCGCTCTTATCGGGCTCAGGCGATCTGGGTTATAGTGTTCGACGCCCACCGTCTTCCCCATTCCTGAAAGAGCCTTATGACCGCAGCAGATTTTCAGTCTCAGCATCACGAGCAATACCAAACTTTCAAACAACTTGGCCTGAAGCTGGACATGTCCCGCGGCAAGCCAGCCCCCGAACAGCTGGACCTGTCGAACGCCCTGATGGCGTCGCTGGACACCTACAAGGCCGCCGACGGCACCGATTGCCGCAACTACGGCGGCACCATCGGCCTGCCGGAAGCGCGCGCGCTGTTCGGCCAGCTGCTGGACGTGCCGGCCGCGCAGGTCGTGGTCGACAGCAGCGCCAGCCTGTCGCTGATGCATGACGTGATCGTCTACAGCCTGCTCAACGGCACGCCCGGCAACGCGCCGTGGGTGCGCGAGCCGGTGACCTTCCTGTGCCCGGTGCCGGGCTACGACCGCCATTTCGCCATCTGCGAAGCGCGCGGCATCAAGATGATCAACATCCCGATGACCGAAAACGGCCTGGACATGGACCTGGTGGAAAAACTGGTGGCCGAGGACGCCAGCATCAAGGGCATGTGGTGTGTGCCGAAGTACAGCAATCCGGGTGGCGTGGTGTATTCGGACGAGGTGGTGGCCCGCCTGGCGGCCATGAAGACGGCGGCGCCGGACTTCCGCCTGATGTGGGACGACGCTTACCGCTTCCACCATCTGGGCGAGCAGAAGCTGGCCGTGGCCAACATCCTGGCCGCGTGCGCGCAGGCCGGCAACCCGGACCGCGCGATCGTGTTCGCGTCGTCGTCCAAGGTGAGCTGGGCTGGTTCGGGCGTCGCCGCGCTGGCGGCCTCGCCGGCCAACATCGCCTGGTGGACCAAGCACGCCGGCATCCGCAGCATCGGCCCGGACAAGATCAACCAGCTGCGCCATGTGCAACTGCTGAAGGACCTGCCGACGGTGGAAGCGTTGATGGAACAGCATCGCCTGCTGCTCAAGCCGAAGTTCGACGCGGTGCTGGAACAATTCGAGCGCCACCTGGCCGACGTGCCGGGCGTGTCGTGGACGCGTCCGCTGGGCGGCTATTTCATCGACCTGGTGACGCCGCCGGGTTCGGCCAAGCGCACGGTGGCGCTGGCCAAGGAGGCCGGCATCACGCTGACGCCGGCCGGCGCGGCTTTCCCTTACGGTAACGATCCGAAGGATAGCCATATCCGCATCGCGCCGAGCTTCCCGTCGCTGGACGAGATCACCCAAGCGGCGCAGGGCATCGCGCTGTCGCTGCGCGTGGCGCTGGCGAGCTGATCGCCGTGCGGACGTAAAAAAAGCGCCCTCGGGCGCTTTTTTACATTGGGGCGGCGGTTTTTATTGACGCGCCATGCCCGGCACGTTGTTCAGCCAAGGCTCGGTGACGTCGCGGATGGCGCGGTCGTTGGCCAGGATCTGCTTGAGCAGGTCGATCTTGCGCAGGCGCGGGGCGCCGCTCAGGCTGGGCACGCCGGCATCGGCCGGGCGGGCGGCGTTGGCGCATTGCGCTTCCAGGCGGCTCAGGCCGTCCCAATCCCCCAGACGCGCGGCGGCAGCCATTTGATTGGACAGGCCGGCAATGTTTTCGTACATCGAGAGGACTTCGGTGGAGGTCATGTTCTCACCCTGGTTTAGTTAAAACGGATTACCGCATGTCCTGATTAACGTCGTCTTAAACGCGAACTTTAGGGTGTTTTGAAAAAATATTTAAAAAAAGTCGAAAAAAAAGCCGCGCGGCGTAAAACCGGCGGCTTCCATGGTTTTTTAGATAAGCTGGATTATTTGACCAGCTCCTCCAAACCGGCGCTCAGTTCGTCCGGCGACGGCATTTCATCGATCAGGGCGTTGTCGTCCAGGCCCAGTTCCTCGGCCAGGTCGGCCGGGTAGCAGGCTTCGATTTCATCGTCGCTCAGCTGGGCCTGCTCGACGCGGGCGCGCCAGGCGGCCAGCGAGACCACGGCGGCCAAGCGGTTCAGTTCGCCGTTGTGGTGCGGCTCGGGGAAGGCCAGGATGGTTTCCGAGAAGGTCAGCGGGAACTTCCAGCGCTTGGCCAATTCTGCGCCGACGTCGGCGAAGGTGAAGCCGAACGAGGCTTGCTCGGCGTCCAGGCGGCGCGGGTCCAGCGGGCCGGCCACCTTGTCGAGCGCCATCGCCTGCTCGGCCATCGCCGAGTGGATCACCAGCTGGCCGATGGCGTGCATCATGCCGATGGTGAAGGCGAGGTCGGTGTTTTCCTTGGTCTTCTTGGCGATCCATTTGGCCGACACCGCGGTGTGCAGGCTGTAGCGCCAGAATTGTTTGAGGTCGAGGCCGGGCACGGTCTTGAAACCGCTGACCAGGCCGGAGCTGATGACCAGCGTGCGGACGGTGACGAAGCCGAGCATCAGCACCGCATCCTCCACGGTGCCGATGCTGCGCGAGACGTGGTAGTAGGCCGAGTTGGCCAGGCGCAGCAGCTTGGCGCTCAGCACCGGATCCGTCGACAGTTTTTTCGCGATCTCTTCGGTCGAGACGCTGGCCTTGTCGAAACTGCTGATCAGCTCTTCCACGACTTTAGGCGCGGTGGGCAACGCAGTTGGATTCTGGAACAGGGCATCAAGTTTCATATTTATCTCCTGGGTAATTAGCGCGTTGCTATAGGCTAACTATATAGCGATTCCCAGAATGTATGAAACAATTTTGCGGGGCGAGCGTCTCTTTTCTGAGTCAGTAATCGCCGACATGAGCCGGCGTATATACTGGCGGCATGGAACCCGACCCTATCGAGCAGATCACGCAAACCACGCTGCAGCATTACGAGCGCAACGCCGAGCAGTTTTTCGCCGGCACCATCGACCACGATGTCAGCCAAAACATCGCGGCCTTGCTGGACGCGCTGCAAGGCCCCGCACCATACCGCCTGCTGGACCTGGGCTGCGGCCCCGGCCGCGACTTGAAGGCCTTCAGGGAGCTGGGCCACGAAGCGATCGGCGTCGACGGCTCGGCGCGATTCGTCGAGATGGCGCGCGCCTACAGCGGTTGCGAAACGTGGCGGCAGGACTTCGTCCAACTTGACCTGCCTGCTGGTTTTTTCGACGGCATCTACGCCAACGCCTCCTTGTTCCACGTGCCCAGCGCCGCGCTGCCGAAGGTGCTGCGCGACCTGCACGCCGCGCTGAAAACCGGCGGCGTGCTGTTCAGTTCCAACCCGCGCGGCGACAACCGCGAAGGCTGGAACGGCCCGCGCTACGGCAGCTACTACGACTACGAAACCTGGGAACGCTACCTGCTGGCGGCGGGCTTCATCGCGCTCCAGCATTACTACCGCCCGCAAGGCTTGCCGCGCGACCAGCAGCCCTGGCTGGCCAGCGTCTGGCGCAAGGTTTGATTGCGGCCTTAGGTGCGCAAGCGCACGGAACGCCAGCCGGCGTCTGCCTATAGTGGGGACCTCGCATGCGGCACAACGCCGCGTGTCCTGTAGCTTCATCACCCACCAAGGAGTGCATCATGAACAAGGATCAAGTGAAGGGTACGGCGAAAGACATCGGCGGCAAAATCCAGGAAGAGGCCGGCAAGCTGGTCGGCAGCTCGGAGCAGCAAGCCAAGGGCCTGAACAAGCAAGCCGAAGGCAAACTGCAAAAAGGCCTGGGCGACGCCAAGGAAGCCGTCAAGGACATCACCAAAGGCAACCGCAACTAAGATCGTTGCGGGACGAAAAAGCCGCGTGCGCTGAAGACGGCCAAGGCCGTCGCTAGCCACGCGGCTTGTTTCATTGGCGCGCCCGAGCTCACGCCGCGATGCGGTTGGTGCTCAAGTCCCAGCCGCCGGCGGTGTTGCCGCCCGCGCCGCCGCTGATCTTCTGCTGCGTGTAGCGCCACTTCACCTTCGAGAACTTCAGCGACACATGCTCGGTCAGGATGTCGCCCTCCTGCACGCTGGGCGAGACCGCGCCGATCAATACGTTCTCCAGTTCGATCTCGTAGTACTTGACGCGTTCGCCCTGGCCGTCCGCGCGCATGAATTCAAACTTGGCCTTGGGGATGGTCTTGCCCGACGAGCAGGTCTGCAGCAGCACCGGCGAGGCCAGGTCGGCCAGCTTCATCAGGGTGATGTCGTGGTGTTCGCAGCGCTCGGCGGTGTGGCCGCCGCCGGTCGACGCGGTGGCCGATTTGGGCTGGCTGACCGCCCAGCTGACCGACTTGCATTCGATCCAGTCCTTGTGTTTGTCGTCGGCCGATTCGCCGCGGATTCCGTCAATTTGCAGGTAGACATCGATAGCCATAATTCCTCCTGGAATGTAAGTGCGGCGGTGCGGAATGCACCGCAGCGGGCATTATCGAATGGTCAACAAATCGCCTCTTGTGGCCGCTCAATCAAGGCAAAAAAAAGAGGGCCCGAAGGCCCCCGAAAACACTGAAACGGTTTATTTCGTTTCCGGCATCAAATTCTTCTTGAAGAAGGCTTCGATGTTGCCGTACACATGGCGTTGCGGCGCGCGGCCCGAGATGCCGTGCTTGGCGCCCGGATAGGTCATCAGCTCGAAGTGCACATTGCGCTGGACCAGCGCGTCGATCATGCGCGTGGTGTTGGTGAACAGCACGTTGTCGTCGGCCATGCCGTGCATCAGCAGCAGCGGCGACTTCAGGCCGTCCAGGTGCGAGTACACGCCGCCCGATGCATAGCCGGCCGCGTTCTCTTTCGGCGTGCCCATGAACTGCTCGGTGTAGTGGGTGTCGTACAGCGACCAGTCGGTCACCGGCGCCACCGACACGCCCATCGCGATCTTGTCCGACGCCTCGGCCAGCAGACGCAAGGTCATGAAACCGCCGTAGCTCCAGCCGAACACGCCCACGCGCTTGGCGTCGACGAAGCTCTGCTTGCCCAGCCACTCGATGCCGGTGATCTGGTCTTCGACCTCCACCTTGCCCAGGTTGTGGTAGTTGGCGTCGGTGAACGCGCGCTCGCGGCGCGAGGCGCCGCGATTATCCAGGCGCCACACCACGAAGCCTTGCTGCGCCATGTACTGGTCGAAGAAGTTGCCCCAGCGGCGGGCCACGTGCTGCGAGTGCGGGCCGCCGTAGGTCGACAGGTAGACCGGGTATTTCTTCGACGCGTCAAAGCCGCTCGGCTTGATCATCGAGTAGTACAGCGTCTGGCCGTCCTTGGCCTTGAGCGTGCCGTATTCGGTGTGCAGGTGGGCGTCCAGGTATTTGCCGTACGGGTGCGAGGCGTTCAGCTCGTTGTGCTCCAGCCAGCTGATCATCGCGCCGTCCGGACGGCGGATGCTCACCTGCGGCGGCGTGTCCGGATCCGAGTAGGTGTCGACGAACACCTCGCCGTTGCGGGCGAACGAGGAATCGTGCCAGCCGTCGCCCTGGGTGATGCGCTGCGGCTTGTCGGCCGTGCTGCCGTCGAGCTTGAGCGCGTAGGTCTGGCTGTCGATCACCGCGTCGCGGTTCGACTGCACGAACACGCGGCCGCCTTTCTCGTCGACCGCCAGCACGCGGTCGATGCCCCATTCGCCCTTGGTGATGGCGTGCTGCAGCTTGCCCTGCATGTCGTACAGGTACAGGTGCTTGCGGCCGCTGCGCTCGGACGACCAGATGAAACCCTTGTCGTTGGCCAGGAAGCGCAGGTCGTCGAAGATGCTGACCCAGGTCGGCGAGGTCTCGGTGACCAGGACCTTCTGCGCCAGCGTGGCGGCGTCCACCGACACCAGCTCCAGCTTCTTCTGGTCGCGGCTCTGGCGCTGGAACAGCAAGGCCTTGGCGTTGGCGCTCCAGTCGGCGCGCACCAGGTAGATGTCCTGGTTGGCGCCGAGGTCGACGTTGCGGATCTCGCCGCTGACCGGCGAGACGATCTTCAGCTGCACCAGCACGTTCGGATCGCCGGCGGCAGGGTAGCGCTGCTCGACCACGTCGGTGCGGTCGGCGAAGATCTCAAAGCGGCGCACCACCGGCACCGGCGCCTCGTCGTAGCGCTTGTAGGCGATGGCGGAATCGTCCGGCGCCCAGAAGTAGCCGCTGGTCTGGCTCATCTCTTCCTGCGCCACGAACTCGGCCTCGCCGTTGTGGATGGTGCCCTGGCCGTCGGTGGTCAGCTGCTTTTCCTTGCCGGTGCTCAGGTCCAGCACCACCAGGTTCTGGTCGCGCACGAAGGAGACGTAGCGGCCCTTGGGCGAGATCTTGGGATCGAGCACGTTGCCCGAGGCGACCAGGCGCGCGGCGTCCGGCTTGCCGGCGTCGATCAGGTACAGCTTGCCGGCGATCGGCACCAGCAGCTGCTTGCCGTCCGGCGACCAGCTGTAGCTGAGGATGCCCTTCAGGCTGGCGGTGCGCTCGCGCTCGCGGCGCGCCTTCTCGGCGTCCGACAGGTTCTCCTCCGGCACCAGGATTTTCGAGTCGACCAGACGGTGCGTGGTCTTGTCCTTGAGGTTGTATTCCCACAGGTCGAGCTGGAACTGGTTGTCGTCGCGGCCGCGCAGGAAGGTCACGCGGGCGCCGTCCGGCGACACCTTCAGGCTGCGCACGCCGGGACCGCTCAGCGACGGGTCGGCATGCAGGCGGTCCAGGGGCAGTTTTTCGGCGGAGGCGTTGGCGCCGGCCAGCAGGGCGAGGAAGCAGAGGATAAAGCGCATGGAGTGAGTGTCTCTTGGTTATCGGAACCCATGACGATACCAGAGCGGCCCGCTTGTGGCGAGACGGCAATGTTCTGAATCCACGGCGGAAAACCGTTTTTCCTTCGGCGCCCGCCGTCTCAGGCGTGCGCGGCGCCCGCGTGCGCGCCGGCCCGCGCCCGCTCCAGCGTCAGGCGCTGCAGCGCCCAGCTCAACAGCACCGCCGCCACCGTCAGCCCGACCACCAGCCCGATCCAGAAGCCGGCCGCCGCCATCGGCTGCGCCGGCGCCCACGGCAGCCATTGCGGGGCCAGCCCCAGCCAGCAGCCCAGCGGCAGAGCGAAGCCCCAGAACGCCAGCAGCTGGATCTGCATCGGCTGGCGCGACACCTTGTAGCCGCGGATCGCGCACGAGGTCGCGACCTGGGTGGCGTCCGACAGCTGGAACAGCGCGGCGAACAGCAGCAGCTGCACGCACAGTTCCTGCACCGCCGGGTCGGAGGTGTAGGCGGCGGCGATCTGCCGGCGGCACAGCACGATGAACAGCGCCGACAGCACGGCGAACGCCAGCGACATGCCCACCCCGGTCCAGGCCACGTAGCGGGCCCGCGCCGGCCGGCCTTCGCCCACCGCCTGGCCGACGCGGGTGATCAGCGCGATGCCAAAGCTGAGCGGCACCATGAACACCAGCGAGGAGAAATTCAGCGCGATCTGGTGCGCCGAGATCTGCACCACGCCGTAGCGCGCGATCAGCAGGCTGACCGCGCCGAACGCGCTGACCTCGGCGAAATAGGTGACCCCGATCGGCAGCCCCAGCCGCAGCATCGAGCGGATCTCCGGCCAGTGCGGCCACTCCCAGTGGGTGAACGGATAGGTGGCGCGGTAGGCCGGCGCGACGCGCATCCAGGCCAGCATGGCGGCCAGCATCAGCCACATGCACAGGCCGGTGGCGACCGCGCAGCCGACCCCGCCCAGCCTGGGCAGGCCCCAGTGGCCGAACACCAGCAGCCAGTTGACGAACACGTTGAAGCACAGGCCCAGGATGGCGATCAGCATCACCGGCTTGGTCTGGTTGATGCTGGTGCTGTAGCCGTACAGCGCGCGGTAGGCGGCGAACGGCGGCAGGCCGATGCTGATCGCGTGCACGAACAGCGTGGCCTGGCCCTGCACATAGGGCGTCAGGTGCAGGTGGCCGAACAGCACGGTGGCCAGGTTGGCCAGCAGCATGGCCAGCACGCCCACGCCCAGCGCCTTCCACAGCGACTGCCGCACCGCGTGTGGAATCTTGCCCAGCTCGCCGGCGCCGACATCGTGCGCCACCACGCTGTTAATCGCCATCATGGTGCCGCTGACCGTGACCAGCACGATCGACCAGATCGACGCCCCCAGCGACACGGCGGCCAGCTCGTCGGCGCTGGCGTGGCCGGTCATCGCCACATCGGCCACGCCCATGCCCACCGTGGCCAGCTGGCCGATCAGCATCGGCCAGGCCAGGCGCCACAGGGCTGCCGCTTCGCGGCGGAGGGAGTGGGGAGGAGACGGGTCTGGCATGTGCGGCGGTCGTGAATGGATGGGCAATAATTCTACCCCGGCCCGGACCGGTCCGCCGCGCTGTATCATTACATTTTCTTGCAAATTAGCCATATTGCCTTGTCGGCCAACGCGCTAGCATAAGCGTTGTCCGTGCATGGCACCGGCTGTTCAACTTTTTACCTGAGCGATATTCATCATGAAACCATTCCTGCACCGTCTGACCCGCGCCGCCCTTGTCCTGGCCGCCGCGGCCGCCGCCACCGCGCACGCGGGCGAGCTGACGCTGTTCACCCACTCCAACTTCGCCGGCCCGCCGCTGACGCTGCGCGGCAGCGTGCCGGACCTGGACCAGCTGGGCTTCAACGACCGCGCCTCCAGCGTGGTGGTGCGCTCCGGCACCTGGCAGCTGTGCGAGCATTCCGAATACCGCGGCCGCTGCATGGTGGTCGAGCGCGGCGAGTATCCGGTGCTGGACGGTTTCAACGACGTCATCTCGTCGGTGCGCGAGATCAGCAACGGCGGCGGCCGCGACTACCGCGACGACGACCGCCGTGGCGACCGCGACGGCGACCGTGGCTACGGCCACCACCGCGAACCGATCGTGCTGTTCTCCAAGTCCGGCTTCGGCGGCGCCAAGCTGGGCCTGCGCGACGCGGTGCGTACGCTGGACCAGTACGACTTCAACGACCAGGCCAGCTCGGTCATCGTCAACGAGGGCCGCTGGGAGTTGTGCGAGCACGCCGACTATGGCGGCCAGTGCATCGTGCTGGAGCCGGGCCGCTACGAATACCTGGACAATATGAACAACCGCATTTCGTCGCTGCGCCGGATACGTTGACCGCCATGCGCTATCATGCAGGCCACCATCCCGATTTGGAGACCCTGTCATGAAACGACTTGTCTGCGCCACCCTGCTGGGCGCCGCCGCGGCGGCGCAGGCGGGCGACATCACGCTCTACACGCGTACGCATTTCGGCGGGCCGGCGCTGCAGCTGCACGGCTCGGAGCCCGACCTGGACAAGCTGGGCTTCAACGACAAGACCTCCAGCGTGGTCGTGCAAAGCGGCACCTGGGAGGTGTGCGAGAACAAGCACTACAAGGGCCGCTGCCTGGTGCTGGAAAAGGGCGAATACGCCGAGCTGAAGAATTTCAACGACATGATGTCCTCGGTGCGCGAGCTCGAAGCGCGGCCGCCCGCCAAGGACAAACGCGTACAGAAGTGACAAACGGATGCCGCCGATCAGCGATCGGCGCTAGACTGTGACGGACGCAAGACGGGAGCGCGCAACGTGGAATACAAGGATTACTACCAGACCCTGGGCGTGCCGAAGACGGCCACCGAGGAGGAGATCAAGAAGGCCTACCGCAAGCTGGTCCGGAAATACCATCCGGACGTCAGCAAGGAGGCCGACGCCCAGCACAAGACCCAGGAGCTGAACGAGGCCTACGGCGTGCTGGGCGACGCCGAGAAGCGCGCCGCCTACGACGAGCTCGGACGCGGCCACCAGTACCGCGCCGGCCAGGAGTTCCGCCCGCCGCCGGACTGGGGGCGCGGCTTCGGCAACGGCAATGGCGGCGGCTTCGGCGGCGACGCCATGGGCAGCGACTTCTTCGCCGACCTGTTCGCCAACCTGGGCGGCGGCCGCCGGCGTCAGGCGCCCCGGCGCGGCGAGGACAGCCACGCCAGCATCAGCATCGACCTGGCCGACAGCTACCACGGCGCCACCCGCACCATCGGCCTGACGGTGGCCGAGCGCGACGCCCAGGACCGCATCCTCACGCGCGAGCGCAACCTCAGCGTCAACATCCCCAAGGGCGTGACGGCCGGCCAGCAGCTGCGCCTGTCGGGCCAGGGTCAGCCGGGCGCGGCCGGGCCGGGCGACCTGTACCTGGAAATCCAGTTCCGCCCCAACGCCCGCTACCGCATCGACGGCCGCGACGTCTACGAGACGGTGCCGGTGGCGCCGTGGGAGCTGGCGCTGGGCGGCGAGATCGACGTCGACACACCGTCCGGCAAGGTCACCGTCACGGTGCCGGCCGGCTCGCAGAGCGGGCGCAAGCTGCGCCTGCGCGGGCGCGGCATCCCCGGCAAGACGGCCGGCGACCTGTACCTGCTGCTGGAGGTGGTGCTGCCGCCGGCCACCACCGACAAGGCACGCGAACTGTATCGAACGATGGCGCGCGAACTGGCGTTCAATCCGCGCGCGGGAGGATGAACATGGGACAAGCGATCCTGGACGCGGTGTTGATCGACGACGCCGCGCTGACCGTGGAGGAACTGGCGCAGGCCTGCGCCGTGGAGCCGGACTGGGTGGTGCAGCGGGTACGCACCGGCATCCTGCTCGACAGCGCCGACGGCGACCACGTGGCCTGGCGCTTCACCAGCGCCGACCTGGTGCGCGCGCGCCGGCTGTGCCAGATCGAGCGCGACTTCGACGCCAACGACGACGTCGCCGCGTTGGTGGTCGACCTGTCGGAAGAGATCCGCCGCCTGCGCGTCAAGCTCAGCGCCGCCGGAGTGAAATAGGGGCCGGCGCCGCCACGCCGGGCGGGGACGCGCCCAGCGGCGGCGGCCCCGGCTTGTTCGACGGCTTGGCCTCCCTGGGCGGATCGCTCAGGCGGTGATACATGTGGCTGACGCCCGGATCGCCCGCCACCGGCGCCGGCCGCATGTCGTGGTTGGGCGGCGGCACGGCCGGCTGCTCGGCGTCGAGGAACTGCTGCATCAGCCAGCGCGTGGCCGGGCCCGGCTCCTCGTCGCCGCGCCGTATCACGTACAGCGGGAAGCTGAACGCGCTGCCCTCGCTGATCTGCAGCTGCACCAGCCGCCCCGCATCCAGGTCCCACTGCACGAACTCGACCGGCATATTGCCCCAGCCGATGCCGCTGCGCAGCAGCGCGTGCTTGGAGCTGAGGTCGCCCAGCCGCCAGTCGCGCAAGGCCAGCACGCCGAAGTCCTGACCCTTGGTCAGCGTGCTGCGGTCGGTCAGCACCAGCTGGGTGTGCTCGCGCAGCACCGCGCTCGGGATCACGCCCTCGATCTGCGCCAGCGGATGGTCGGGCGCGGCCACCGGCACCATGGTCACGTAGCCGCAGCTCTGGCGCTCGACGACGTCCTGCGTGCCCGGCATCCAGCCGCTGATGCCGATGTGGCATTCGCGCTCGAGCACCAGCTGGGTGACGGCGCCCAGCGCCTCGGTGCGCAGGCGCATCGCCACGGTCGGGAACTCCTGCTGGAAGGCGTGCAGGATACGCACCAGCTTGCAGGTCGAGAACATCACGTCCACCACCACCGACACCTCCGCCTCCAGCCCGGCCGACAGCGCCTTGGCGCGCGCCCGCATGCCGTCCACCTTGAGCGAGACCGCGCGGGCGTCGGCCAGCAGCGCCTTGCCGGCCTCGGTCAGCACCGGCTTGCGCTTGCTGCGGTCCAGCAGCGCGACGTTGAGCTGCTCCTCCAGGTTGGCGATGGTGTAGCTGATCACCGACTGCGTGCGGTGCAGCGCCCGCGCCGCGTGGGCGAAGCCGCCGTGGTCGATGACGGCGATGAACACACGCAGCTGGTCGAGGGAGGGGAGGCCGGGGTCGCGCATACGTTGCCTTGTGAGGGATATCGAATATATCGATAGGTAGGATTTAAATTTAACCAGTTTCATCGATATTAATCCCGATCTATGATGATTGCAATCACTCCCCACACGAAAGGTAATGACATCATGGCAAGCATCCTTCACATCAACAGCAGTGTTCGTCAAAACGGTTCCCTGTCGCGCCAGCTGGGCGGCGAGTACGTGGCCAAGTGGCAGGCCGCCCATCCGACCGGCACCGTGGTCACCCGCGACCTGGCCAGCAGCCCCGTGCCGCACCTGACCGAGCAGATGATGGGCGCCTACTTCACCCCGGCCGAGCAGCGCAACGCCGACCAGGCCCACACCATCAAGACCTCCGACGCGCTGGTGGATGAACTGCTGGCCGCCGACACCATCGTCATCGGCGCGCCGATGTACAACTTCTCCGTCACCTCCGGCCTGAAGGCGTGGATCGACCACGTGGCGCGCGCCGGCCGCACCTTCCAGTACGGCGCCAATGGCCCCGAGGGCCTGGTGCACGGCAAGAAAGTGATCGTGTTCGTCGCCAGCGGCGGCGTCTACAGCGAAGGCCCCGCCGCCGGCTACGACCACGTGACCACCTACCTGCGCGCCGTGCTGGGCTTCCTCGGCATGACCGACGTCACCTTCGTGGTGGCCGAGGGCGTGGCCATGGGCGAGGAAGCGGTGGCCGCCGCCGTCGCCAAGGGCCGCAGCAAGATCGAGGCGCTGGCCGCCTAAGCCGCGCCGCTCCGCGTGCAAACTCCCCGTCGGCCGGTGCCGGCGGGGAGTTTTTTTTCGCCCCCGGCGGCCGGGTTGCACAAATTCACGCGGCTTGGCAGATAATCATCACTGTCGGCCCGCGCTATCGGGCAAAATCATATACAGTGAAGCAAGCATCGGAGCTCCAATGAAACGTAACCTGCACCTGCTGGTGATCGATCCGCAAAACGACTTTTGCGACCTGCCGGCCAGCCACCTGCCGCTCGACCCGGCCACCCGCGCGCCGCGCGCGCCGGCCTTGCCGGTGCCCGGTGCCCACCAGGACATGCTGCGCCTGGCCGGCCTGATCAACCGCGGCCGCGCCGGCCTGACCGCCATCAGCATCACGCTCGACTCGCACCACCGCTTCGACATCGCCCACCCGACCTTCTGGATCGCCCGCGACGGCGCGCCGGTGGCGCCGTTCACCGAGATCGGCGCGGCCGACGTGCGCGCCGAAAAATACCTGCCGCGCCATCCGGCCGCCCTGCCGCTGGCGCTGAACTACCTCGACAAACTGGAGGCCGCAGGCCGCTACCGGCTGATGGTGTGGCCGGTGCACTGCGAGATCGGCACCTGGGGCAACAACGTGCACGACGACGTGCGCGCCGCCTACGGCGCCTGGGAGGAGGCCGCGCTGGGCATCGTCGCCAAGCTGGCCAAGGGCTCCAACCCGTGGACCGAGCACTATTCGGCCGTCATGGCCGAGGTGCCGGACGCCGACGACCCCGACACCCAGCTCAACACCAAGTTCATCGCCTCGCTGGCCGAGGCCGACCAGGTCTACATCGCCGGCGAGGCCGGCAGCCACTGCGTCAAGGCCACGGTCGAGCACATCGTCGAGCATTTCGGCGACCAGCCGCTGTCCAAGCTGGTGCTGCTGACCGATTGCATCAGCCCGGTCGCCGGCTTCGAGCCGCAATACCAGGCCTTCCTGCAGGCGATGCAGGCGCGCGGCGTGCAGCTGCGGCAGGCGGCCGACGTGCTGCCCGAGCTGCTGGCCAACGCCGGCCGCGCGCTGGGAATGGACGACGCATGAGCCAGCCCATCGTCCGCAGCCTGCTGGAAACCGACCTGTACAAGTTCACCATGTGGCAGGCGCTGCTGCACGGCCATCCGAACTCGCACACCGAATACGAATTCGTCTGCCGCAACGCCACCGCCTATCCGCTGGCCGAGCTGCTGCCCGAGGTCGAGCGCGAGCTCGACCACCTGTGCTCGATGAGCTTCACCGACGACGAGCTGGCCTACCTGCGCTCGCTGCGCTACATCAAGAGCGACTTCGTCGACTTCCTCACGGTGTTCCGTTTCCAGCGCAAATTCATCGACGTGCGCGCCGACGGCGACACCCTGGTGATCCATGCCGCCGGCCCGCAGGTGCACGTGATGGGCTTCGAGATCTACGTGCTGTACATCGTCAACGAGCTGTACTTCCGCCGCTTCGACCGCGAGGCCGCGCTGGCCGAGGGCCGCGCGCGCCTGGACGAGAAGATCTCCGCGCTGAAAGCCTTCGGCGCCGAGCCGGCGCGGCGCAATCCGTTCGAGTTCTCCGACTTCGGCACCCGCCGCCGCTACTCCAGCGCCTGGCACGACGAAGTGGTGCAGCGCCTGGCGCGCGAAGTGCCGCAGTACTTCAAGGGCACCTCCAACGTCTACCTGGCGATGAAGTTCGGCCTGGTCCCGATCGGCACCATGGCGCACGAATACATGCAATCGTTCCAGGCCTTCGGCGTGCGGCTGCGCGATTTCCAGAAGGCCTCGCTGGAGGCCTGGGTGCAGGAATACCGGGGCGACCTCGGCGTGGCCCTGACCGACGTGGTCGGCATGGACGCCTTCCTCGACGACTTCGACCTGTACTTCGCCAAGCTGTTCGACGGCCTGCGCCACGACTCCGGCGACCCGGTGGTGTGGGGCGAGAAGGCGCTGGCCCACTACGGCGCGCTGCGCATCGACGCCAACACCAAGCGCCTGGTGTTCTCGGACGGCCTGAACCTGCAGAGCGCGATCGCGCTGTACCGCCACTTCGCCGACCGCATCATGACCGGCTTCGGCATCGGCACCCACCTGACCAACGACGTCGGCCTGAAGCCGCTGAACATCGTCATGAAGCTGGTGTGCTGCAACGGCCAGTCGGTGGCCAAGCTGTCCGACTCGCCGGGCAAGACCCTGTGCAAGGACGAAACCTTCCTGGCCTATCTGCGCCAGGTGTTCAACCACCCGGCGGCCTGACATGGACGGCCTGCGCTACCTCTATCTGACCAACGCCGCGATGCTGGTCGTGATCGGGGTGGGGCTGCTGCTGGTCTGGCGCCGCCACCGCGGCCAGGTCCACTTGCGCGACATGAGCGGCTCGATGCTGTGCGCCGCGCTGCTGTCGGCCGGCTACCTGATGCGCGACGCCGCGCCGGCGCCGTACGCCATGCTGGGGCCGGTGCTAATGCTGGCCGGCGCCATCCCCAACCTGCTGCTGCTGGCCGTCAGCGTGAGCGGGCTGGCCGGGCGCCGCCTGCCGCGCGCGGCCGCCGCGCTGATCGCGCTGGGCACCGCCGCCGCCGTGCTGGCGCCCGAGCCGGCCGGCCAGCTGCGCTGGTGGCCGCTGTGGGACCTGGCCGTGCTGGCCGTCCTGGGCGCGCTGGCCGCGCGCTGGCTGTGGCGCAGCCACCGGCTGGAACGGTGGCTGGGGCCGCAGCTGATCCTGCTCGGCCTGAGCCAGCTGCTGCTGGTGGTGTACGGTGACGCCGGCATGGCGCCCAATCTGTGCGCCGCCGTGCTGCTGCGGGCCGGCATCGGCATCTTGTACGGGCTGTCCGCGCTGGAGGGCGGGCTGCGCGAGGCCGGCAAGCTGGCGGCCCGCTTCCAGCTGCTGACCGAGCACTCGGTGCAGGGCGTGGTGGTCACCGACGGCAAGCGCATCCTGTATGCCAATCCGGCGGTGCGCGCCATCTACGGCCTGCCGCTGGGGCAGGGCAACTTCACGGTGATCGCCGACCTGCCGCCGGAGAGCTTCAGCGACGAACAGCTGCTGCGCCAGCACCGCCTGCTGCAGGAGGGCAAAGTCGACATCGCCAGCTGGGAAGGGCGGCGCGAGGTGGCCGGCGGGCGCGAGCTGGAGCTGCGCTTCGAAGCATGGCGGGTCGAATGGGACGGGGTGGGCGCCACCCAGATCCTGATCACCGACGACACCGAGCGCAACGCCAGCGCCCGCGCGCTGGTGCACCAGGCCACGCACGACAAGCTCACCGGCCTGCCCAATCGCACCGTGCTGATCCAGCGCCTGAAGGAATACTGCTACCTGGCCGACGGCTCGCTGCACTGCACGCTGGTGGTGCTCAACATCGACCGCTTCAAATTGTTCAACCAGAGCCAGGGCCACGTGACGGGCGACCACGTGCTCAAGGCCTTCGCCGCCAAGCTCAAGGAGGCGCTCGGCGCGCGGGCCGAGCTGATGCGGCTGGGCGGCGACGAATTCGCCATCGTCGACCCCGACGAGGGCAACGCCGACGACATCGCCGAGCGCCTGCACAACGCCTGCCTGCAGGCGGTCAAGGTGCCGGCCGGCGAATACTTCATCGACGCCTCGATGGGCATGGCGGTGTTCCCCGACAACGCCGGCAACGCCGAAGCGCTGCTGCGCGCCGCCAACGCCGCCATGTACCAGGCCAAGCGCACGCCAGGCACCGCGCTGGCGATGGCCGAGCAGCGCTTCGAGCAGATGTCGAGCAAGAGCCTGGACAACGAGCAGGCGCTGCGCAAGGGCATCCGCAACCGCGAGATCTACCTGGACTACCAGCCCAAGATCGATGCCGTCAGCGGCCGGCTGCTGGGCTTCGAGGCGCTGGCGCGCTGGCTGCGGCCGGGCGTGGGCACGGTCAGCCCGGTGGAGTTCATCGCCATCGCCGAGCGCACCGGGCTGATCCCGGAGTTGGGCGGCATGCTGCTGGAACAGGCCTGCCGCCAGATCGCCATCTGGTGCGCCGAGCTGGGCGACTGCGTGCCGGTGGCGGTCAACGTCTCGCCGATGCAGCTGCTCAACCGGGGGTTTCTGGAGTTGGTCGAGCGCATCCTGGTCGACACCGGCATCCCGCCGCGTTGCCTGACGCTGGAGATCACCGAAAGCGCGGCGGTCGACAACCTCGACGACACGCGGCTGCAGCTGCAGCAATTGAGCGCGTTGGGCATCGACGTCGCGATGGACGATTTCGGCACCGGCTTCTCGTCGCTGAGCATGCTGCGCCAGCTACCGCTCAGCGCGGTCAAGATCGACCGTGGCCTGATCGACCCGCTGCCGGCGCCGGACGCGGTGGCGGTGGTCAAGGCGATCTGCCAGCTGGCCGCCGCGCTCGACCTGCAGGTGGTGGCCGAAGGCATCGAAACGCTGGAGCAGGCGGTGTCCGCGCGCGACTGCGGCTGTCACGCGCTGCAAGGCTTCTTCTACGCCCGGCCGCTGACCGTGGCCGACGCCGGCGAATGGATGCGCCGCGAGCAGGCCGAAGCGGCCGCCGGCGGCGCGCTGGCCGGCTAATCCCGGTTCAGGCCGGATTGGCGCCGAACTCGCCCATGATGGCGTCCGCCTTCGCGCCCTCGTCCGCATCGTAGATATCGATGGTCAGCATGGCGCCGCTGCGTTCGCGCGCGTGCGCGGCAGCGGCCGGCCCGCCCGGCGTGAGCGAATCGAGCAGGTTGCCGACCATGCTGGTCGACACGCTCGGCGGCAGCGTCACATGCTTGGTCAGCTTGACGCAGGACGGCGGGAAGCCGCTCGCCAGCAGCGCGCTGCGGGCGCTTTCGGCGTCGGTCACCTGCTCGAAATTGCGGTGGATGGTACGTGTCATGATTAGCCTCCGTCTTGAGACTGCACAGTCGTGTTGGCGTTAAAAGCCGGCCACCACGGTTTCAAAATGTTCCACTTTCGGTGGCTGGGCGAAATGGCTGCCCACCAGTCCGCGCCAGACCAGGAAGCCCTCGCTGCCGCGGAAATCGACCACATGGTTGTCCAGCGTCTGCCAGCCCACCACCAGATGATACGTGTCCGGCGTTTCGATGTCGCGGTCCAGGCGCATCGACAGGCAGCCGGTGGCGGCCTTGAACACGGGGACCGCCTCGGCCACCGCGGCCTGGAAAGCGGTATGGGATTCGGGCTTGATGTACAACTCGGCGATTTCATAGATCATAGTAGGGGCATTCCTTTCAAGATACGCCTCTATTGTGCCTCAAGCGCGGCCGGCGTGCGCAAGATGAACAGCATTGCCTGCTGGGCCAGTTGCTTGACGTCGACGCCGCTGCCCGGTTTGTACCATTGCACGGTCCAGTTCAGCGCGCCGAAGATCAGCAGGCGGTCGAACTGCGAAGGCATGGCCCAGTCGCCGGAGCGGTGCAGGGCGGCGATGGCCTCGTCCCACACCGCCTCGTAGCGGTCCTTGAGGGCGACGATGCGATCGCGCGCGGGCTGGTCCAGCGAGCGCCATTCGTACAGCAGCACGGCGATGAAATGATGGTCGGGCGCCAGCAGCGTATGCAGATGGGCCTCGACCAGCTGGCGCAGCAGGTCGCGCGGCGGCAGCGGCTGGCTGGCGATGGCCTCGATCTCGGCCAGCGAGCGGGCCAGGCCTTGTTCCATGATGGCGGTCAGGATGTCCTGTTTCGACTTGAAATGGTAGAACCAGCTGCCGGCCTGGATGCCGGCGGCGGCCGCGATCTCGCGCACGGTGGTGTTGTCGTAGCCTTTGGTGCGGAACAGCAAGGCCGACTTTTCCAGCAACTCCGCGCGCAAGCCGCCGCCTTCCCCTTTCTGGGGCCGACCGCGTTTCTTCGGGGCGGGAGCGGCTAGGGCGTCGGACATGATGTGGATCAGGTTCGGGGAGTGTGGCTTTCATTTTAATGCAGCGTCCGCTTCGCACCGAGAAAAACCGTGCGGAGCGGGTGGTTTGTGCTGCGTTGCAACAACGCTGCGCAAGGAGGGGCTTGAGGCAGATCAGTAGTGTGGCTTGGAGGCGGCATTAAGCTATCCGGACAGGGTAGGGCCGTGTGATGAAGGCGAAAAATATCGTGTTAGCTCAGCTTGACAATGGCGATCGCGGTATCGAGGATAAGGATATGGAACCGGGGATAGAGACGTTGAGGCAGGAGCTGGGCTTGGGCTTCAAGGAAGTCAATACCCGGATAGATGAGACGCGTCGCGACGTCAGCGTGCGGATTGACGAGTTGCGCAAGGAGACTGCCGACAATTTCAAGATGGTGGATGCCAAGATTGAGCAGGTCAGAAAGGAAGCAAAGGACAATTTTGAGCAGGTTCGCAAGGAAACAGCGGACAATTTCAGGTTAGTCGATTCCAAAATTGAACAGGTTCGTAAGGAAAGTGCTGACAATTTCAAGCTGGTTGAAGTCAAGATTGAGCAGGTCCGTAAGGAAATGGCGGACAATTTCAAGCATGTCGACGCCAAAATTGAGCAGGTCCGTAAGGAAATGGCGGACAATTTCAAGCATGTCGACGCCAAAATTGAGCAGGTCCGCAAGGAAGCCGCTGATAATTTCAAGCTCGTCGATGTCAAGTTTGAACAGGTCCGTAGGGAAACCGCAGATCACTTCTTGGCAGTGGACGCAAAAATCCACGAGTGGCAGAGAGACTCCACTGCGCGGCTGGACGGCATGCATAGGGATATCAGCAGTCGCATTGACAATATGCACAGGGAGACCAACGCCCGTATCGACACATTGATCTACGAAAGCCAGAAGCGCATGGATCGCAGCGATGCCCAGTTCCGTTGGCTGGTCGCGCTGATCATCTCTAGCTTCCTGGGAATTTTCGGTCTGCTGGCCAGGACCGGGGTTCTTTAGCGAATGGGGGTGTTGGTGCCGGTATATTTCCCGACCGCCGGCGCCGGTAGTAGCCGCCTCTGGGAGGCGCTAAATGGTCGTTCTGTGTGAGAACTGCGCTCATCATAACGGGCAAATATGACCGGCGTTTGACGTCTCGTCGAGCGGGGTGCGCGCGGTCGGGGAAAGTGCGGTAGAATGGAGTTCTGTGGGGTCGACCTGGTTTCGACGTGGGTTGCAAAGCAGAGCAGGGCATACCGAGGGCTGGTTACCTCGTAAATACACCCAGAAAAACTTAACTGCAAACGATAACTCGTACGCACTGGCAGCTTAATTGCTGTTAGCTCCTAAACGCTTCTTCCCTGGGGCGGACCGTTAAAAGTCATGGAGTCATTTACAGGGAATCGCGCTGCAACGGGTCACTTGAAGCGGCGTTAAATCTAAGGTGAATCGCTAGTCCAAAACGTGCACGTCCGTGTTGTACTGGTTAAATTAAATGATAGTGCTAAGTATGTAGAACTGTCTGTAGAGTGCTTGCGGACGCGGGTTCGATTCCCGCCGACTCCACCACTGAACAATGCAAGACCTTCCAACGCCGTCCTCGTGACGGCGTTTTTCTTTGGGTCTCCCTCTGGGAGACGTCTCCGGGCATACCTAGTTTTCCTGTGCCAGCTCAAAACTGCGGGGGGCTTAGTGGGGGTATTCTCCAAAAACAGATGGAGGGTCGTAGCATGCGCGGGGGTATTGCGACAGGGAAATTGACTGACAAGGCGATAAAGGCTTTTGTTGCCAGAGCTGAAATTGGCCGGAAGTTAGCCGACGGCGGCGGCCTGTATCTGTTCATCACGCCAGCCGGCAATCCGACCTGGCGCATCAAGTATCGGCTGGACGGCAAGGAGAAAGTTTATTCCATCGGTCCGTACCCGCTGATATCGCTTGCCGCCGCTCGGCTGGAATGGGGCGAGGTCAAGGCAAAAATTTTGTCAGGCAAAGATCCCGTTGATAGCCGTCGCCTGGCGCGCGTATCCCGCGCCACTGCCGCCGGCCATACCGTCGAAGTGGTGGCTGGAGATTGGCTGAACATGAAACGGACGGAGTGGAGCGAGACACACCACGTCAAGTCCGCTCGTGCGTTCGAGCGCGACGTTTTTCCCTTGCTGGGCAAACTACCGATTAGCGCCGTCACCCCGGCCATGGTTGCGACGACCATTCAGACGATCCAGAATCGGGATGTGTTGGAAACAGCCTCTCGTATCCTGCAGCATCTCAACGGCGTATTTCGCTATGCGCAGGCAAAAGGGCTATGCCGCGACAACCCGGCCGCACCGGTCAAAGAGATCCTGCCGCGCAAGAAGAACGCCTGCCATATGGCTACCTTGCTTGATTGGCCATCGCTTGGGGATGTCCTGCGTCGTGCAGAACTGGCCCGGCTGTCGAACGCCGTGCGTCTGGCCCACAGGCTATGCGCCTTCACTGCCGCGCGCATCGGAAATATCGTTGAGGCAGAGTGGAGCGAATTTCATCTCGACGATGAACAGCCGACGTGGATAATTCCGCGTTCTAAAATGAAGGTAGTCAGCAGGGCGATCGATCATCGCATCCCGCTGTGCACGCAGATCGCTGAAGAGATGCGCCAGTGGCAGACCATGACGTGCTCGCGCAAAAATCTCTACGTGTTCACGTCACCAACGGGAGCACGTCATATAGGCCGTGAATCCGTCGAGAAGGTCTACCGTGTGACACTTGGCCTGGCTGGCAAGCATTCGCCGCATGGCTGGCGCAGCGCCTTCTCTACACTGGCGCGCGACAACGGCTTTGAGCGCGATGTAGTGGAGCTGGCGCTGGATCACGCCCACGACAACGAAGTTGTACGCGCCTACGACCGGGGCGAACGTTTCGCGCAGCGGGTTCTGCTCTATCGTTGGTGGGGCGATATGCTGCACGCCGCGCAAAGTGGTGCTCGGATTATCCCGCTCGACGCCGCACGCCACTAGGGCCCACGATTTGCGCGAACACGGCTCTCGACCCATGCCTGCACTTCCTCTTTCACCCATCCCGCTTCATTGGGTGTGATCTTGATCTGGCTCGGGAATTGCCCGCGCTTGGCGTAAGCGTAGACCGTGCTGCGCGAAAGCCCGCAGATCGCGAGCACTTCGGGTAAGCGTATCAGGTGCATATTCGTAGGTTCCATGATTACCTCCTTCGTTTGTTTGGATACGATACGATGCGCCGTTGTCCGTGCAAGTGCCAGTCGAAATGAGCGGGTTTATCGCGGGCCTTTTCCCATCAGCGTTCGACAAATAAATCGGCGAATATTTTATACCGGTGATGCCGGCACGGTGCCAGGTGGAGGACAATATGCTTTTCGACGCGAAGGGATCGCCCTTCGCGCAACTTGGCATCACGCCAAGCGTCTGCGCTCGTCACGCGCCCTTAGATAATGCATTCGTGCATAGCTTCATCTTAGATCGGCTTCGCCTTTGAGCGAGCCCGCGATCAGCCTGGATAGGCTGCATCCCTATTGCGCATCCTTCCATCGAGGACGATGCGCGTCACATCGTGCGCATTCACGCACCGTCCCCACCTCACGCGGCGATCTGCCGCCGCGTGCATGTCGATACGCCGCCATAGTCTGCGGCGCAAATCGCGCGTCGTTACTGGCGGCCTGCTGCCAGTGACGACGCGCTAGCAACCAAGCGCTATATGGGCTCCGTCGCTGTTTTCTCAGTGACGGCGGCCAGTGACAGCGGATCTACCGCTATCAGCGCAGCAGAACGCTGCTTGCCAATCATGCCCCTCGTGGGCCGACGACGTGTGCGAGGCACACCCCATGGACCCTGGGTAACTGGTCCCACCGCGATCAGGCTTCTACAAGGAGCGGATCGCGGCGCCATACGCGCATGCGGCGCGGGCAAGCAGTGAACATACCGCATACAC
>QVIN01000016.1 GCA_003416985.1 Duganella sp. BJB480
CAACCTGACCAATGAAATGCAGCAGCAGTACTACCACTTCGGCAGCGCGGGTACGCCGCAGTTGACCAATTTCGGTACGCTGCAGATCGGACGTTCGGTCTCGGCCGCCTTGCGCTGGCAGATGTAACTGGAAGACCTAAGAGCGTTCCCGTCAGCGGGAACGCCAACCTGTTGGAGTATCAGATGTCGAATCAAAAATTGTCGTTGGTGGAAAAAATAGGCTTCGGCGCTGGAGACATGGCGCTGAACGTGGTGATCTCGTCGATGATGTTGATCATCACCTTCTTCTACACCGACATCTACGGCCTGAAGACGATGGACCTGGCGCTGATGTTCGGCGTGGTGAAGTTCGTCGGCGCGATGGCCGACCTGACCATGGGCCAGATCACCGACCGTTTCACCAGCCGCTGGGGGCGTTACCGTCCCTGGCTGCTGCTGTTGGCGGTGCCGTATGGCCTCAGCGTGTTCTTCGTCTTCACCACGCCCGACTGGGGCTACAGCGCCAAGCTGGTTTGGGCCTATTCGACCTACATCATCATGACCATCATGACGGCGGGCGTCGGCATTCCGTACATCTCGCTGCCCAGCGCCTTGTCCAAGGATCCGCAGGAGACCTTGTCCGCCAACGGCTACCGCCTGTTCTTCGCCAAGATCGGCGCCTTCATGGTGACGGTGATCGTGCCGCTGCTGTCGGAGCGCTGGGGCGGCGGCAACGCGGCCGCCGGCTACCAGTTCGCCATGGCCGTGATGGCCGGCATGGGCGTGCTGCTGTTCCTGTTCTGCTTCTTCACCACCCAGGAGCGCGTGCGGCACGTGGTGCAGCGCCAGTCGCTGTGGGAGCAGGTGAAGGTGCTGGTCCGGAACGACCAGTGGCTGATCCTGTGCGGCGTCTGCGTGACCGGCACCATCGGCTACGTGGTGCGCGGCTCGGTGGCCATCTACTACGCCAAATACTATCTCGGCGCCGACGGTCCGACCATCTCGGCCTTCCTGTCCACCGGCGTGGTGGCCGCCATCCTGTCGATGATCGCCTCGACCTGGATCACCAAGTTCTATTGCAAGGTCAAGCTGTTCCGCTGGACGCAGATCGGCGTGGGCCTGATCAGCGCCGCGATGTACTTCTTCGTCGGACCGGGCGACACCATGCTGGCGTTTGTGCTGTACTTCCTGCTGTCGTTCGTGGTGGACCTGCATGCGCCGGTGTTCTGGTCGTCCATCGCCGAGACCATCGACTACGGCGTGGTCAAGACCGGCAAGCGGGTATCGGGCTTCGCCTTCGGCGGCATCTCGGTCTGCCAGAAGGCGGGCATGGGCATCGCCGGCATCCTGGTCGGCAAGCTGCTGACGCACTTCGCCTATGTGCCCAACGTCGAGCAGAGCGCCTATGCGCTGCACGGCATCGTCTTGATGATGACGCTGATACCGGGCTTCTTCCACACCGTCATGGGGCTGTTGATGTTCAAGTACCGTATCAACGACAAGTACTACACCGAAGTCAAGGCGGCGATGGGAGTCAAAGCTTATGTGGCAGTCTAATTTTCAGGAAATGGAAGCAATGGAAGAAGTCCTCACCCCGCTGATCGAGCAGCGCGCCGATCCGTTTATCATTCGTCACAGCGACGGCTACTACTACTTCACCGCCTCGGTGCCGCAGTACGACCGCATCGAGCTGCGTCGCGCCAAGACCATCGCCGGCCTGGCGGACGCGGAGAAGGTCGATGTCTGGCACAAGCCCGATGCGGGCCCGTACAGCGAACTGGTTTGGGCGCCGGAGCTGCATTTCAACGACGGCGCCTGGTACGTCTACTTCGCCGCCGCGCCGAGCCGCGAGATCAAACACAAGCTGTTCCAGCACCGCATGTACGCGATCCGCAACGCCAATCCCAATCCGCTGGAAGGCGAGTGGGAGTTCATGGGCCAGATCGACACCGGCATCGACACCTTCTGCCTGGACGCCACCACCTTCACCCACAAGGGCCAGCTGTACTACCTGTGGGCGCAGAAGGACGTGGCCATCGAGGGCAATTCCAACCTGTACATCGCGCCGATGAAGACGCCGTGGCAGCTCGGCGGCCCGCCGGTCATGCTGAGCAAGCCGGAATTCGATTGGGAGATCCGCGGCTTCTGGGTCAACGAAGGGCCGTCGGTGCTGAAGAAAAACGGCAAGGTCTTCATCAGCTACTCGGCCAGCGCCACCGACGAGAACTACGCCATGGGCCTGTTGTGGGCGGACGACCGCGCCAACCTGCTGGATCCGACATCGTGGACCAAGTCGCGCCAGCCGGTGCTGCAGACCTGCTTCGAGCACGGCGTGTACGGACCGGGACATAACAGCTTCACCATCGGCGATGATGGCGAGACCGTCATGTTGGTTTATCATGCACGCACTTATACCGAGATTATCGGCGATCCGCTGTGGAACCCGGACCGGCACACCTATGTCAAACCACTGAAGTGGGACGAGCAGGGCATGCCGGTATTCGGAAAGCCCTCGATAGCCTGAACGCACCGCGAAAGCGGAAATTTATAGAACACTCGCGGCGGCCACGGAACAAATTCCGTCGGCCGCCGTTGCCGTAGAAAGCCTCCATGCAGCCCAATGTCACCGCAGCACCCTTCGGCCCCGAAGCCACCCTGTACACCCTGACCAACGCCAATGGCATGATCGTCAAGATCAGCGACCTTGGCGGCGTGATCACCGAAATCCACACGCCCGGCCGCGACGGCAAGCTGGCCGACGTCTGCCTGGGCTTCGACGATGCCGCCGCCTACCTGGGCGAATCCCACTACTTCGGCGCGCTGATCGGCCGATACGGCAACCGCATCGCCAACGGCCGCTTCACGCTGGACGGCCAGACGTACCAGCTGAACGTGAACAACGGTGTAAATCATTTACACGGAGGCGTGGACGGCTTTCACCGCCGCATGTGGGAAGCCGAAACCTTCGCCACGCCCAAATCGGCGGGCCTGATCCTGAGCTACCTGAGCGCCGACGGCGAGCAGGGCTACCCCGGCAACCTGGAAGTGACGGTCATCTACGAACTGCGCGAGAATAACGAATTGCGTATCGCTTTCCACGCCATCACCGATAAGGCGACACCGGTCAACCTGACCAACCACGCCTATTTCAACCTGGCCGGCAAGGGTGACATCCTGTCCCACGAGCTGACCATCGCGGCCGACGCCTACACCCCGGTCGACGGCGGCCTGATACCCACCGGCGAACTGCCTGCGGTGGCGGGCACGCCGTTCGACTTCCGCACGCCGCACGCGATCGGCGCGCGCATCGACCAGGACGACGAGCAGCTGCGCCACGGCGCCGGCTACGACCACAACTTCGTGCTGAATAAATCCGCGCCGCGCGCGCTGGAACTGGCGGCCCGCGTGCGCGATCCGTCCTCCGGCCGCGTGCTGGAGGTGCTGACCCAGGAGCCGGGCGTGCAGTTCTACAGCGGGAACTTCCTCCACGACGGCATGAGCGGGAAAGGGCGCATCTACGGCTATCGCAGCGGCTTCTGCCTCGAACCGCAGCATTATCCCGATTCGCCCAACCGTCCCGAATTCCCGTCGACGATACTGCGTCCCGGCGAGGAATACACCACCGTCATGGCTTACCGCTTTAGTGTCGATGACTGATACCAAATCGGGTATCAAAGTCGAATAATAATTTATTGGAAAGATATCTCAGTACAACTTAGTATGGCTTCATCGATGCGGGGGCATGACATCAGGCTCCCGCACAGGAACATACTGAGGAGATATGCATGTCCGAGAACGACAAAAAGGTGAAGCTGCGCTCCGCCGAGTGGTTTGGTACGCAAGACAAGAACGGTTTCATGTATCGCAGCTGGATGAAGAATCAGGGCATCCCCGATCATGAATTCCAGGGCAAACCTATCATCGGCATCTGCAACACGTGGTCCGAGCTGACCCCTTGCAATGCCCACTTCCGCAAGCTGGCGGAACACGTCAAGCGCGGCATCCTGGAGGCGGGCGGCTTCCCGGTCGAGTTCCCGGTGTTCTCCAACGGCGAATCGAACCTGCGCCCGACCGCCATGTTGACCCGCAACCTGGCCAGCATGGATGTCGAGGAATCGATCCGCGGCAATCCGATGGACGGCGTGGTGCTGCTGGTCGGCTGCGACAAGACCACCCCGGCGCTGCTGATGGGCGCCGCCTCGGTCGACATCCCGACCATCGTCGTCAGCGGCGGCCCTATGCTGAACGGTAAACTGAACGGCAAGAACATCGGCTCCGGCACCGCCGTATGGCAGCTGCACGAGCAGGTCAAGGCCGGCGAAATCTCCATGCACGAATTCATGTCGGCGGAATCGGGCCACTCCCGCTCCGCAGGCACCTGCAACACCATGGGCACCGCGTCCACGATGGCCTGCATGGCCGAAGCGCTGGGCACCACGCTGCCGCACAACGCCGCCATCCCCGCCGTCGATTCGCGCCGCTACATCCTGGCGCACATGTCGGGCATCCGCGCCGTCGAGATGGTGAAGGAAGGCCTGACGCTGTCGAAGATCCTCAAGCGCGAGAACTTCGAGAACGCGATCCGCGTCAACGCCGCCATCGGCGGTTCCACCAACGCCGTGATCCACCTGAAGGCCATCGCAGGCCGCATCGGCGTGGACCTGGAGCTGGAGGACTGGACCCGCGTGGGCCGTGGCACGCCGACCATCGTCGACCTGCTGCCGTCGGGCCGCTTCCTGATGGAGGAGTTCTACTACGCCGGCGGCCTGCCGGGCGCGATCCGCCGCATGGGCGAGGGCGACCTGGTGCCGCATCCGAGCGCACTGACCGTCAACGGCAAATCGCTGTGGGACAACTGCAAGGACGCGCCGATCTACGACGATGAGGTGATCCGTCCGCTGGACAAGCCGCTGCTGAAGGATGGCGGCATCTGCATCCTGCGCGGCAACCTGGCGCCGCGCGGCGCGGTGTTGAAACCGTCGGCCGCCACGCCGGAGCTGATGCAGCATCGCGGCCGCGCCGTGGTGTTCGAGGACTTCGAACACTACAAGAGCCGCATCGTCGATCCTGAACTGGAAGTCGATGCCAACTCGGTGCTGGTGATGAAGAACTGCGGCCCGAAAGGTTATCCCGGCATGGCCGAGGTAGGGAACATGGGCCTGCCGCCGAAACTGCTGGCGGCCGGCGTCAAGGACATGGTCCGCATCTCGGACGCGCGCATGAGCGGCACTGCCTACGGCACCGTGGTGCTGCACGTGGCGCCGGAAGCGATGGCCGGCGGCCCGCTGGGCATCGTCAAGGACGGCGACTGGATCACGCTCGATTGCGCCGGCGGTTTGCTGAACCTGGAGATTTCGGATGCGGAGATGGCGGAACGCCAGGCCGCGCGTGTGCCCGGCTCGGCGCCTGGTCCGAAGACCGGTTACCAGCAGCTGTACATCGAACACGTGCTGCAAGCCGATGAAGGCTGCGACTTCGACTTCCTGGTCGGGAATCGTGGATCGGCCGTGCCGCGCCACTCGCACTAATCAAAATCCGGAGACACCATGTTACTCGTACAATTCAAGAACGAACAAGGCGCGCGCCAGATCGGCGTGCTGGAACAGAACACCATCCGCGTCATCGAAGGCTACGACACCACCTACGCGCTGGCGCAAGCCGCGATCCGCAAGTCGACCGGTCTGGCCGACCTGGCGGCGCAAGCCACCGGTTCCGCCGTGGTGGCGTTCGACGCCGTCGCCGCGGCCGGCCGCCTGCTGCCGCCGCTGGACCACAGCGACGACGCCCACTGCTACGTCACCGGCACCGGCCTGACCCACCTGGGCAGCGCCGACACCCGCGACGCCATGCACAAGAAAATCGGCGGCGACGTCGCATCCCTGAGCGACTCCATGAAGATGTTCCGCATGGGCGTGGAAGGCGGCAAGCCTGCGGCGGGCCAGGCCGGCGTGCAGCCGGAATGGTTCTACAAGGGCGACGGCTCCATCGTGGCCGCCAGCGGCCAGGCCCTGAACATGCCGGACTTCGCGCTGGACGGCGGCGAAGAGCCTGAAGTGGCGGGGCTGTACGTGATCGGCGACGACGGCCAGCCGTACCGCGTGGGCTACGCCATCGGCAACGAGTTCTCGGACCACGTGACCGAGCGCCAGAATTACCTGTACCTCGCACATTCCAAGCTGCGCGCCTGCGGCCTGGGCCCGGCGCTGCTGGTCGGCGAAGCGCCGGCGCACATCGAAGGCACCTCGCGCATCTACGACGTGGAAGGCAAGGTCCGTTGGGAGAAGGCCTTCTTCAGCGGCGAGCAGAATATGTCGCACACCATCGCCAACCTGGAGCACCACCACTTCAAGTACCCGCTGTTCAAGCGTCCGGGCGATGTGCACATCCACTTCTTCGGTACGGCGACGCTGAGCGTGGCCGACAACATCGTCGTCAAGCCTGGCGAAACGTTTGAAATCGAAGCGCCGCAGTTCGGCCCAGCCTTGCGCAACAAGCTGGCCGTGTACAAAACCGAAGTCGCGAAAGTGAAGGCACTATGATCATCACCGGTGAAGCACTGATCGGCGGCGTCGCCGTCAAAGGCACGGGCAGCCCTGTCCGCGCCTACAACCCATCGTTGCAGCAGCCGATGGAGCCTGAATTCCATGCGGTCGATTTCGACCAGATCGACCAGGCCTGCCGCCTGGCCGACGCCGCGTTCGACACCTTCCGCGCGCTGAGCGACGAGAAGCGCGCCGTCTTCCTCGAAGCCATCGGCGAGCAAATCATGGCGCTGGGCGATGTGCTGGTGGAGCGCGTGATGGCCGAAACCGGCCTGCCGCGCGCCCGTATCGAGGGTGAGCGTGGCCGCACCGTCGGCCAGCTGAAACTGTTTGCCAACCTGCTGCGCGAAGGCTCGTGGAACGATGTCCGCATCGACAAGGCGTTGCCGGATCGGGCGCCGCCGCGTCCGGACCTGCGCATGCGCATGATCGGACTCGGTCCCGTCGCGGTTTTCGCGGCCAGTAACTTCCCGTTGGCTTTTTCTGTGGCCGGCGGCGACACCGCGTCGGCATTGGCGGCCGGCTGCCCGGTGGTGCTGAAGGCGCACTCCGCGCATCCCGGCACGTCGGAGCTGGTGGGCCGCGCCGTGGTCAAGGCCGTGGAGCTGTGCGGCCTGCCGGCCGGCGTGTTCGCGCTGCTGACCGGCAGCGGCAACGGCATCGGCCAGGAGTTGGTGCGCCACCCGGCCATCAAGGCGGTCGGCTTCACCGGCTCGCGCAGCGGCGGTACGGCGCTGATGGCTGTTGCGGCCGCGCGTCCGGTGCCGATTCCCGTGTATGCGGAAATGAGCTCGATCAATCCAGTGTTCCTGATGCCGCGCGCACTGGCTGCGCGCGCCGAGGACATCGCCGGCGCATTCGCCGGATCGCTGGTGCTGGGTGTGGGCCAGATGTGCACCAATCCCGGCCTGGTGATCGGCGTCGCCGGCCCTGAGCTGGACCGCTTCGCCAACGCCGCCGCGCAAGCGCTGGCCGGTGGCGCCGCTTGCGCCATGCTGTCGCCGGGGATCGCCGGCAGCTTCCAGCGCGGCGTCGCCCAGCTGGCCGAGCATGCGGACGTGAAGACGCTGGCGCTGGCGCCGCAGGCGGAAGGCAAGGGCGCTCCGGCGCTGTTCGTCACCAGCGGCGCGGCCTTCCTGTCGCAGCATGCGCTGTCGGAGGAGGTATTCGGACCGGCTTCGCTGCTGGTCGCCTGCAAGGACATGGCGGAACTGCGCCAGATCGCCGAAAGCCTGGAAGGCCAGCTGACAGCCACGCTGCAACTGGATGACGGCGACCTGGATGAAGCGCACAAGCTGCTGCCTGTGTTGGAGCGCAAGGCCGGCCGCATCCTGGCCAACGGCTTCCCGACCGGTGTGGAAGTCTGCAGCGCGATGGTGCACGGCGGACCGTTCCCGTCGACCTCCGATGGCCGCAGCACGTCCGTCGGCACGGGCGCGATCGTGCGCTTCCTGCGTCCGGTGTCGTACCAGAACCTGTCGCAAGCGCTGTTGCCCGAAGTCTTGCGCGACAACGGCCCGGTGGTTTGGCGCCGCCGGGAGGGTGAACTGACGCGTAACTGATCCAAGCCGGCATGGGTTCCCGTCTTCACGGGAATCCATGCCGAGCAAAAAAAACACATAAAAAAAGCAGGAGACAGCATGACCCAACTAGCCAAATTTGGCAGCCTGCGCGGCAAGCGCGTATTCATCACGGGCGGTGGCACCGGCATCGGCGAAGCGATGGTGATTTCCTTCGCCGAGCAGGGCGCCCAGGTGGCCTTCGTCGACATCGCCCGCGACGCCAGCCTGGCGCTGGTGCGGCGCGTGAAGGAAGCCGGCTATCCCGAGCCGCTGTTCCGCCAGTGCGACATCACCGACATCGCCGCGCTGCAGAAGACCATGTCCGAGCTGGCGGCCGCCGTCGGCGACTTCGACATCCTCGTCAACAACGCCGCCAACGACCAGCGCCACGAAACGGCCGAAGTGACGGTCGACTACTGGAACGAGCGGATCGCCATCAACCAGCGCCCGATGTTCTTCACCTGCCAGGCTGTCCTGGGGGGCATGAAGAAGAAGGGCGCGGGCTCGATCATCAACGTCGGCTCGATCTCATGGCACGTCAAGAACGCCGGCTACCCGGTCTACGCCACCTCCAAGGCGGCGGTGCACGGCCTGACGCGCGGCTTGGCGCGCGAATTCGGCGCGCACGGCATCCGCGTCAACACGGTCACGCCGGGTTGGGTAATGACGCAGCGCCAGATCGACCTGTGGCTGGACGATGCGGGTGAGCAGGAGATCCAGCGCAACCAATGCCTGCCGACCAAGCTGATGCCGCAGCACGTCGCCTCGATGGTGCTGTTCCTCGCCGCCGAAGACGGCGCCATGTGCACCGCCCAAGAATTTATCGTCGACGCCGGCTGGGTCTAAAAATTGGGGTCAAGTCTGACATTCGGACACGAGCTGAGCTGTAGCGGCCCGCTACGGTTCAGCTCGTGTCCGAATGTCAGACTTGACCCCAGCCTTTAAAAAGGAAAAAGCATGATGAAGACATGTTTCACCGTGGTGGCGCTCGCCGCCAGCGCAATGGCGACGGCTTCGCAGCCCGCGCTCACCAGTCCAGACCGTCACATCAGTGTCAGCGTGTTGCCTACCTCCGGCGGCGGGCTGGCGTATTCGATCTCCCGCGACGGCAAGCCGGTGCTGCTGGCCTCCGACCTCGGTCTTCAATTGCAGGGCGCCGACCTGGCGAGCGCGCTGACGCTGGCGGCGGCTTCCAAGCCCCGCGTGGTCAGCGACCAATACGAGATGGCGGTCGGTAAAAAGCGCAGCATCAGCTATCGCGCCAACGAGCAGACCTTCACGGTGCGCAACGCGCAACGGCAGGCGATGGATATCGTGTTCCGCGTGTCGAACGACGGCGTGGCTTTCCGCTATGTCGTCGCCGAACCTACACTGCCGCACAAGAAGCTGATCCAGGAACGCACCACCTTCGCGCTGCCGCCTGCGGCCAAGGCGTGGATGCAGCCGATCGCCGTTGCGCAAACGGGTTGGGGCCGGACCAATCCGTCCTACGAAGAGCACTATCAAATGGATGTCCCGGTCGGCACCGTGTCGCCATCGCCGGCGGGCTGGGTGTTCCCGGCGCTGTTCAAGAGCGGCGACAACTGGGTTGCCATCTCCGAGGCCGGCATGGACGGCAGCTTCCAGGCCTCGCGCCTGGCGCCGGAATCCGCCGGCGGCAAATACAGCATCGGCAATCCGATGGCGGCCGAAGTCTATCCCGAGCGCGGCTTGATGGCCGAAGTCGATGGCACGCTGACCTCACCATGGCGCCTGCTGGCATTGGGCTCCCTGCAGACCGTGACCAATTCCACGCTCGGCACCGACCTGGCCGCGCCGGCCATCGCCTTCGACAAGCAGCTGGTCAAGCCGGGCCACGCCTCGTGGAGCTGGGCCCTGATGAAGGACGATGCCACGGTCTACGACGTGCAGAAGAAGTTCATCGACTACGCCGCCGATATGCACTGGGACTACACCCTGATCGACGCCGACTGGGACCGCAAGATCGGCTACGACAAGGTCAAGGAGCTGGTCGACTACGCGGCGACGAAGAAGGTTGGCATTCTGCTGTGGTACAACTCGTCCGGTCCGTGGAATTCGACCGTGTACTCGCCAAAAAGCCAGCTGCTGACGCATGAACAGCGCGTGGCGGAGTTCAAGCGCCTGCACGACATGGGCGTCAAGGGCGTGAAGATCGACTTCTTCAACGGCGACGCCCAGTCGATGATCGCCTACTACGTCAGCATCCTGCGCGACGCCGCCGATGCCGGCCTGCTGGTCAACTTCCACGGCGCCACGCTGCCGCGCGGCTGGACCCGCACCTGGCCCAACCTGATGACGATGGAAGCGGTGCGCGGCATGGAGTTCACCACCTTCGAGCAGGCCGACGAGGACAAGATGCCGACCCACGCCGCCATGCTGCCGTTCGCCCGCAACCTGTTCGATCCAATGGACTTCACGCCGATGGTGTTCGGCGATATCCCGAAGATCAAGCGCACGTCCAGCAACGGCTTCGAGCTGGCCACGTCGGTGTTGTACATCTCCGGCATCCAGCACTTCGCGGAGATCCCGGAAGGCATGGCTACCGTGCCGGCCTACGTCAAGTCCTTCCTGCAGGAGCTGCCACGCAGCTGGGATGACAGCCGCCTGGTGGATGGCTATCCGGGGCAGTACGCGGTGATCGCGCGCCGCTCCGGCGACACCTGGTACATCGCCGGCATCAACGCGACGGAATCCGACAAGACGCTGACGCTGGACCTGTCCTTCGCCGGCGCCAAGCAGGGTGTGGTGATCGGCGACGGCGACGCCGAGCGCAGTTTCAACCAGCGTGGCATCGACGCTGGAAAAAAAGTAGCTGTAACGATCAAGCCGCACGGCGGCTTCGTCATCAAATTATAAACAGGAGACTAGAATGAACTACATCAAACAAGGCGTACTTTCCCTTTGCCTGCTGGCTTCCGGCGGCGCCTTCGCGGCCGACGCGATCGGCCTGACCATTGACGCCGCCAAGCCCGGCGCGGTCATCAACAAGGATATCTACGGCCAGTTCGCAGAGCATCTGGGCACCGGCATCTACGAAGGCATGTGGGTCGGCCCAAAATCGAAGATCCCCAACACCAAGGGCTGGCGCAACGACGTCGTCGGCGCGCTGAAGGCCATGCATGTACCGCTGGTGCGCTGGCCGGGCGGCTGCTTCGCCGACGAGTACCACTGGAAGGACGGCATCGGCCCGCGCGAGAAGCGTCCGGTCAAGGTCAACACCAACTGGGGCGGCGTGGCTGAATCGAACGCCGTCGGCACCCACGAGTTTTTCGACCTGGTCGACCTGCTGGGCGCGGACGCCTACGTCAACGGCAACCTGGGCACCGGCAGCGCGCAGGAGATGTCGGAGTGGGTGGAGTACATGACCTCCGACAGCCAGTCCACGCTGGCCAACCTGCGCCGCAAGAACGGCCATGAAAAGCCGTTCAAGGTCGCCTATTTCGCGATCGGTAACGAGGCCTGGGGCTGTGGCGGCAATATGTCGCCGGACCACTACTCGGACCTGTATCGTAACGTCGAGACCTTCCTGCGCGCGCCGCAGCAATACCGTCCGAAGATGATCGCCAGCGGCGGCAACGACAACGATGTGTCCTGGACCGAGGTGCTGAGCAAGCGGCTGAAGTCGCAGACCGACGGCATCAGCTTCCACTACTACACCATCCCGACCGGGAAGTGGGATGTGAAGGGCGCCGCCACCGGCTTCCCCGAGAAGGAGTGGATGTCCACGCTGACCAGCACCCTGCGCATGGAGGACCACATCGTCAAGAACTCCGCAGCGATGGACAAGAACGACCCGGAGAAAAAACTGGGCCTGTTCGTCGACGAATGGGGTACCTGGTATGACGTGGAGAAGGGCACCAACGCCGGCTTCCTGTTTCAGCAGAACACCCTGCGCGATGCGGTTGTTGCAGCACTTAACTTCAACATCTTCCACGCCCATGCGGACCGCGTGCGTATGACGAACATCGCACAGATGGTCAACGTGCTGCAGTCGATGATCATCACCGACAAGGACAAGATGGTGCTGACGCCAACCTATCACGCCTTCGAGATGTACGTGCCGTTCCAGGGCGCGACCTCGCTGCCGCTGACGTTGTCGAACAATCCGCAGTACACGCTGGACGGCGCCAGTGTGCCGGAGATCAGCGCGTCGGCGGCGCGTGGTACGGACGGCAAGCTGTATCTGGCGCTGGTCAACACCAATCCGGGCCAGGATGCGGACGTGGCGATCAACGTGCCGGGTCAGACGATCAAGTCGGTCAAGGGCCGCGTTCTGACCGCCGCCGCGATGGATGCACACAACAGCTTCCAGGCGCCCCAGGCGATCAAACCAGCCCCGTACAGCGCCAACGCGGTGGACGGCAAGCTGACGGTGAAGATCCCGGCCAAGGCCGTTGTCGTCGTCGCGGTGGAGTGAGATCATGAGCGAACACGATATCTCGGTATCGCGCCGTAGGGCCATCGCCGGCGGCGTGGCATTGCTGCTGGCGGGCTGCGGTGGTGGTGGCGGTGGTGGCGCTAGCCCGGTAACGCTGGCGCCTACGCCTACGCCGACCCCTACGCCAACGCCAACGCCGACGCCAACGCCAGCGCCAGCGCCAGCGCCGACGGCGATCACCTTCGGCGACGCTTCGGTGCACGATCCGGCGGTGATCAAGGTGGACGGCACCTACTACGTCTTCGGCTCGCACCTGGCCGCCGCCAAGTCGACGGACCTGATGAACTGGACCAAGATCGCGGACGGCGTCAACGCCAGCAACCCGTTGTTCAACAACGTCGTCACGGCGCTGGCGGACACCTTCACCTGGTCGCAGGTGACGGACCTGTGGGCGCCGGACGTGGTCAAACTCGGCGACGGTAAGTTCTACTTCTACTACAATTCCTGCAAAGGCGATTCCCCCCGCTCCGCGCTGGGTGTGGCGGTGGCGGACAAGATCGAAGGCCCGTACGTCAACAAGCAGATCATGCTCAAATCCGGCATGTGGAATCAGATCAGCGAGGACGGCGTCAACGTCTACGATGCACTGACGATGCCGAACGTGGTGGATCCGAACACCTTCTTCGACAAGGACGGCAAGCTGTGGATGATCTACGGCTCCTACTCGGGCGGCATCTTCATCCTGGCGATGGATCCGGCCACGGGACTGCAGAAGCCGGGCCAGGGCTATGGCAAGCACCTGATGGGCGGTAACCACAGCCGCATCGAAGGCGCGTATGTGATGTACAGCCCGCAGTCGAAGTACTACTACCTGTTCACCTCCTTCGGCGGACTGGATGCGAACGGCGCCTACAACATGCGCGTGGCGCGCTCGCTGAACCCCGACGGCCCATACCTGGACGCCAAGGGCAACGACATGGCGAACGTCAAAGCCAATCCGGCGTTGCCACTGTTCGACGACGCCAGTATCGCGCCGTTCGGCCAGAAGATCATGGGGAACCACCAGTTCGCGCTGGCGGATGGCGAAACGGGAACGCCGCTGGGCTATGTATCGCCGGGCCACAACTCCGCCTACTACGAGGCGGCGACCGGACAGTACTTCCTGGTGTTCCACACGCGCTTCCCCGGCACCGGTGAGTTCCACCAGATCCGCGTGCACGAGATGTTCATCAACGAAGACGGCTGGATCGTGGTATCGCCGTTCCGCTACGCGCCGCTCAGCAAGAATGCGACGCCGTTGTCGGCCGATGTCACCGCCGCCGATGCCGCCGGAACGTATAAGATGATCAACCACGGCAAGGACATCACGGCGGCGATCAAGCCATCGCAGAATGTCAAGCTGGCGGCGGACGGCACGGTTTCCGGCGCCGCCACCGGCACCTGGAAGCATAATGGCGCCAACAAGATCACGATCTCGCTGGGTGCAGCCGGAACGTTCAACGGCGTGCTGTCGCGCCAGTGGAATACCAACGCGAGCGCTTTCGTGGTGACGTGGACGGCGCAGTCGGTGGAAGGCGTGTCGATCTGGGGCGCGCGCACAGGGAGTTGAAATGAAGTCTGTGGTATTTGTATTGTGCCTTGCGGCGGCGTCGGTCGGCGCCACCAAGGAGGTCAGCGTCCACGATCCTGTCATGGCGAAGGAGGGCGATACCTGGTACGTATTCAGCACCGGGCCGGGTATCACCTTCTACAGCTCAAAAAACATGAAGGACTGGACGCCGGAAGGCCGCGTCTTCAAGGGCGATCCGGCGTGGGCCAAGCGCGCCGCGCCGACCTTCGACGGCCATGTCTGGGCGCCGGATGTCCACCTCCATAACGGTCGATACTATTTATATTATTCCGTATCGGGCTTCGGCAAGAACACATCGGGTATCGGCGTCACCGTCAACAAGACGCTCAATCCGCGTTCGCCGGACTATCGTTGGGAAGACAAGGGCATGGTGTTGCAATCCGTGCCGCTGCGCGACGACTGGAACGCCATCGACCCGAACATCGTCGAAGACGGCAAGGGCGGGGCGTGGATGGCGTTCGGCTCCTTCTGGAGCGGGCTGAAACTGGTCAAGCTGAACGCGGATTGGACCGGCCTGGCGGAGCCGCAGGAGTGGCATGCCATCGCCAGCCGCTCGCGGGGGCCGTCGGTGGCGGACAAGTCGGCGGGGCCGGACGAGATCGAGGCGCCGTTCATCTTCAAGAAGGGCGATTACTACTACCTGTTCGCGTCGTTCGGGCTTTGCTGCCGCAAGGGCGATAGCACTTATCACGTCGTCGTCGGCCGCTCCAGGGACGTTACCGGTCCTTATGTGGACAGGAAGGGCATCGACATGATGAAGGGTGGCGGCTCCGTCGTCATCGCCGGCGACAAGGACTGGAAAGGCCTGGGCCACAACAGCGCCTACACCATCGACGGCAAGGACTACATGGTGCTGCATGCCTACGAGACGGCCGACAACTACCTGCAGAAATTGAAGATCATGGAAATGAAATGGGATGCCACCGGCTGGCCGACAGTAGACGCGGCAGACCTGAACCGCTACCGCAGCAACCAGCTGCCTTCCCCATGACGGTCATGAAAGCCGCGCTGCGCGGAGCAGTTGCGCTGGCGGCGGCTGCGATGCTGTGCACCGCCTCCGCCGCCACAACGGCCGCGCCGTTGCACCTGTTCCCGCTCGCTGACGTACGGCTTGGCGACAGTCCCTTCCTGGATGCCCAGCGCACGGACCTCCACTACCTGCTGGAGATGGAACCCGACCGCCTGCTCGCGCCATTCCTGCGCGAAGCCGGCCTGCCGCTGAAGCAGCCCAGCTACGGCAACTGGGAATCCTCCGGCCTGGACGGACACCTCGGCGGCCATTACCTGTCCGCGCTGGCGCTGATGTACGCCTCCACCGGCGACGAGGAAGTGCTGCGCCGCCTGAATTACTTCGTGGCGGAGCTCAAACGCTGCCAGGAGCGCAACGGCAACGGCTACATTGGCGGCATCCCGGACGGCAGCGCCGCCTGGCAGGCCATCGCCAAGGGCGACCTCCACGCCGACAACTTCTCCGTCAACGGCAAATGGGTCCCGTGGTATAACCTGCACAAGGTCTACGCCGGCCTGCGCGACGCCTACACCTACGCCGGCAACGCGGACGCCCGCGCCATGCTGATCGCCATGTCCGACTGGGCGCTGGACCTGACCTCGCACCTGAGCGAGGAGCAGATGCAGTCCATGCTGCGCAGCGAGCACGGAGGCATGAACGAAGTGCTGGCCGATGTCGCCCAGATGACGGGCCAGAAAAAATACATGGACCTGGCGATCCGCTTCTCCCACCAGGCCATCCTGCGGCCGCTGGAAGAGGGCAAGGACCAGCTTACCGGCCTGCACGCGAACACGCAGATCCCAAAGGTGATTGGCTTCAAGCGCATCGGCGACATCACCGGCCGCCGCGACTGGCAACAGGCCGCCCAGTTTTTCTGGCAGACCGTGCACGATCACCGCACCGTCGCCATCGGCGGCAACAGCGTCAAGGAGCACTTCCACGACGATAAGGACTACTCGCCGATGGTCGAGGAAGTCGAAGGCCCCGAGACCTGCAATACCTACAATATGCTCAAGCTCACGGAGCTGCTGTTCCTGGGCGACGCCAAGGGCAGCTACACCGACTACTACGAGCGCGCGTTGTACAACCATATCCTGTCCTCGCAACGGCCGGATAGCGGCGGCTTCGTCTACTTCACGCCGATGCGGCCCAACCACTACCGCGTCTACTCGCAGGTGGACAAGGCCATGTGGTGCTGCGTCGGCTCGGGCATCGAGAGCCACGCCAAATACGGCGAGTTCATTTACGCGCATCGCGGCGACCAGCTGTACGTCAACCTGTTCATCCCTTCCACGCTGAACTGGCGAGAGCAGGGCGTGACCATCACGCAGGCCAACCACTTCCCGGATGAAGACCGCAGCACGATCACGGTCAAGGGCAACAAAGCCTTCACGATGAAGATACGCTATCCCGAATGGGTGGCGCGTGGCTCCTTGCGCATCACGATCAACGGCAAGCCGGTGGCGGCCAACGTGGGCGCGGACCGCTACGTCAACCTGCGGCGCCAATGGCGCGATGGCGACAAGGTCGAGATCCGCCTGCCGATGAAAACCCATCTGGAGCAGATGCCGGACAAGTCCAACTACTACGCGGTGCTGCACGGTCCCATCGTGCTGGCGGCGCGCACCAATCCCTTCGCCGGCGAGAAGCTGAACTTCTTCGCCGACGATTCGCGCATGGGCCACGTGGCGCAGGGCCAGGTCTGCCCGCTGGAGTCCGCGCCGATGCTGGTCAGCGACACCAAGGCCTTCATGGACCGCTTCAAGCCGGTGCCCGGCAAGCCGCTGACGTTCACGGCGCCTGGCCTGGTGCAGGGCAAGAACGTCGACAACGTCACCTTCATCCCGTTCTTCCGCCTGCACGATTCGCGCTACGTCGTCTACTGGCCGTATTCGACGCCAGCCAATCTCGCATCCATGCAGGCCAAGGCCGCGCAGGACGAGGCGGACCGCCTGGCGCTGGACGCGCGGACCATCGACCAGGTGGCGCCGGGCGAGCAGCAGCCGGAATCGGATCACTTCTTCAAGGGCGAGGGCGCCGACGCTGGCGTCAACAAAGGCCTGCACTGGCGGCACGCGAGCGGATGGTTCAGCTACGACCTGACCGACAAAAAGGCCGAGGCGCGCATGCTGCGGTTGACATATTCAACATTGGATGCCGGCCGCCGTTTCGATATCTTTATCAACGGCCAGCCGTTGGCCGAGGTGACGCTGGACGCCACGGCGCCGCAGGAAATCTACACCAGGGATTACGCGATACCGCCTGCCATGGCGGCTGGCGGCAAGTTGACAGTCAAATTCGTGGCCCGCCAAGGCTCGATGGCGGGCGGTCTATATGGCCTGCGGCTGCTGCGCTGATGTCAAAATTAATATCAAACTGCTTAAAAATATCATTGGATAGATATTTGAGATTCTCATAGTATCTGATCCATAAAACACAAAATCCATCTGGAGACTTTGCCATGAATAGCAATCGCAGAACCGTATTGGCCGCCGCATGCCTCGCCGCCTTCGCCCTCAATGTTCCGGCCTTCGCGGCCAAGCCGCTGGTGATCGGCTTCTCGCAAGTCGGCGCCGAAAGCGAATGGCGCACCGCGAACACCGTCTCGATCAAGGACGCCGCCAAGAAGGAAGGCGTCACCCTCAAATTCGCCGACGCCCAGCAGAAGCAGGAAAACCAGGTCAAGGCGATCCGCTCCTTCATCGCCCAGCGCGTGGACCTGATCGCGTTTTCGCCGGTCGTTGAATCGGGCTGGGACACGGTGCTGCGCGAAGCCAAGGCCGCCAAGATCCCCGTCATCCTGACCGACCGCGCCGTCAACGTCAGCGATCCTTCGTTGTACGCCACCTTCCTCGGCTCGGACTTCGTTGAAGAAGGCCGCCGCGCCGGCCGCTGGCTGCTGGAACGGGCGAAGAAGACACCCGATGCCGTAATCAATATCGTTGAGCTGCAAGGCACCGTCGGTTCGGCGCCGGCGCTGGACCGCAAGAAGGGCTTCGATGAAGTCATCGCCGCCAATCCGAAGCTGAAGGTGATCCGCTCGCAGACCGGCGACTTCACCCGCGCCAAGGGCAAGGAAGTGATGGAGGCTTTCCTCAAGGCCGAGGGCAAGAAGATCAATGTGCTGTACGCGCACAACGACGACATGGCGATCGGCGCCATCCAGGCCATCGAGGAAGCCGGCATGAAGCCGGGCAAGGACATCGTGGTCATTTCCATCGACGGCGTCAAAGGCGCTTTCGAGGCGATGATCGCCGGGAAGCTGAACGTGACCGTGGAGTGCAACCCGCTGCTGGGTCCTCAGCTGATGCAGCTGGCGCGCGACGTCGTCGCCAACAAGCCGGTGCCTAAGCGCGTCGTCACCCAGGAAAGCGTGTTCCCGGCCGAAGTCGCGGCCAAGGAATTCCCGAACCGTAAATACTAAGCCGATGAATAACATAACTTCCGCGCCTGCGCCGGTGCTGGAGCTGCGCGGCATCAGCAAGGCATTCCCCGGCGTGCAGGCCTTGAGCGGTGTGGCGTTGAACCTGTATCCGGGCGAGGTGCACACGCTGATGGGCCAGAACGGCGCCGGCAAATCGACGCTGATCAAGGTGCTGACCGGTGTGTACACCCCGGACCAGGGCCAGATCCTGCTGGAGGGCCGGGCGATCCACCCTTCGTCCACGCTGGATGCGCAGAACCTGGGCATCAGCACCGTTTATCAGGAAGTGAACCTTTGCCCGAATTTGTCGGTGGCGGAGAATATCTTCATCGGCCGTTATCCGCGTAAGCGCGGCGGCATCGACTGGTCAGCCATGCAGCGGCAGGCGGTGGAGCTGCTGGAGCGGATGCAGATACGGATCGATGTATCGCTGCCGCTGGCGCACTATCCGCTGGCGATCCAGCAGATGGTGGCGATCTCGCGGGCTTTGCTGGTGTCGGCCAAGGTGCTGATCCTCGATGAGCCGACTTCCAGCCTCGATGAGAAGGAAGTCGATCTGCTTTTCAGCGTGCTGCGCGGATTGCGCGAGCAGGGCATGGCGATCCTGTTCGTCACCCACTTCCTCGATCAGACCTACGCGATTTCGGACCGCATCACGGTGATGCGCAACGGCGAGCGCGAAGGCGAGTACGCCTGCGGCGAGTTGTCGCGGTTCGACCTCGTGAACAAAATGGTCGGCGCCCCGGCGTCGTCGGCGGCCGATGCTGGCGGCAGCGCCACCGTCACCGCCACGGCGGCCGCGCCGTCGAAGTTCCAGACCTTCCTGCGCGCCGTGGGCCTTGGCCGCAAGGGCGCGCTGTCGCCGATGGATATCGAACTGCGCCAGGGCGAGCTGCTGGGCCTTGCCGGCCTGCTGGGCTCCGGCCGCACCGAGGCGGCGCGCCTGCTGTTCGGCGCGGACAAGGCGGACGGCGGCAGCATCGTCATCGACGGCAAGGAGCGCAGCTTCACCTCGCCGCGCGACGCCATCGCCGCCGGCATCGGCTTCTGCTCCGAGGACCGCAAGCATGAAGGCGCGGTGCTCGAACTGTCCGTGCGCGAGAACCTGATCCTTGCGCTGCAGGCCCGCACCGGCATCCTACGCGCGATTCCGCTCAAGCGCCAGCAGCAGCTGGCCGAAGAATACGTCAAGGCGCTGGGCATCAAGACGGCCAGCATCGAGACGCCGATCGGCACGCTCTCCGGCGGCAACCAGCAGAAGGTGCTGCTCGCACGCTGGCTGGCCACCGATCCGAAGATGCTGATCCTGGACGAACCGACGCGCGGCATCGACGTGCGCGCCAAGCAGGAGATCATGGACTACGTGACGGCCTTGTGCCGCAAGGGCATGGCCATCCTGTTCATCTCGTCCGAGCTGCCGGAGGTGCTGCGGGTCAGCGACCGCATCGTCATCATGCGCGACCGCAAGGCGGGCGGCGAATATCCGCGCGGCGCGCTGGACGAAAGCTCGGTGCTGCAGGTGATCGCCGCCGGAGACGCCCATGAATAGCCCGCTGAACGACATCGCCGCACCCCGCGCCGCCGCCACCGTGCCCGCTGGCGCCACCTTACCAACGACTGCATCCATGTTTGTGCGACATCCCTTATTCCGTCCGCTGGCCGCATTGGTCCTGCTGCTGCTGGTGGACCTGCTGCTGGTTCCCGGCTTCTTCCACCTGGAGATCAAGGACGGCCACCTGTACGGCAGCTTGATCGACATCGCCAACCGCGCGGCGCCGCTGGTGCTGGCGGCCCTCGGCATGACGCTGGTGATTGCCACGCGCGGCATCGATATCTCGGTCGGCGCTGTGGTCGCGATCAGCGGCACCGTCGCTGCAATGCTCATCGGCGGCACGATGGTGATGCAGAACGGCGTGCCCGAATACGTCGCCAACACGCCGATGGTCTGGGCGCTGTGCGCGGCCATGGGCGCGGCGCTGCTGTGCGGCGCGTGGAACGGCCTGCTGGTGGCGGGCCTCGGCCTGCAACCCATCGTCGCCACGCTGATTCTGATGGTGGCGGGGCGCGGCCTGGCGCAGCTGTTCACCGACGGCCAGATCGTCACCGTCTACTACAAGCCCTTCTTCTTCCTCGGCAGCGGCTACCTGTTTGGCTTGCCGTTCTCGCTCTACATCGTCGGCGCTGTTTTCCTGGTCACCGCGCTGTTGATGCGCAAGACGGCATTGGGCCTGTTCATCCAGGCGGTGGGCATCAACCCGGTCGCCGCGAGGCTGGCCGGCTTGAAGACCGCTGTGCTGATCTTCTTCGTCTACGTTTTCTGCAGCGCCTGCGCCGGCCTGGCAGGGTTGATGATCAGCGCGAACATCAAGAGCGCGGACGCCAACAACGCCGGCCTGCTGCTGGAGCTGGACGCCATCCTGGCCGTCACGCTGGGCGGCACCTCGCTGGCCGGCGGTAAATTCAGCCTGGCCGGCAGCGTGATCGGCGCGCTGATCATCCAGACGCTGACCTACACGATCTACTCCCTCGGCCTGCCGCCGGAAGTCAACATGGTCGTCAAGTCGGTGGTGGTATTCCTGGTGTGCCTGTCGCAGTCGGCGGAATTCAAGAACATGTGGCGCGCCTTCCGCGCCAAGAACAAAGGTGGCGCGGCATGAGCACCATGATCCTTCGCGGGCGCGCCTGGATGGCGTCGCCGTATTTCACGTCCCTGGTCACGGTGGCGCTGCTGGTCGTCCTGCTGGCGGTGGGCGGCGTGGCGTATCCGGGCTTCCTGTCGCTGCAGGTGCTGTTCAATCTTTTGATCGACAACGCCTTCCTGCTGGTGATCGCGGTCGGCATGAGCTTCGTCATCCTCTCCGGCGGCATCGACCTGTCGGTGGGTTCGGTGCTGGCGCTGACCACCATGATCTCCGCCTGGCTGCTGCAAAGCTGGCACCTGCCGCCGCTGCTGGTGATCGCCATCGCGCTGACGCTGGGCGCGGGCTTCGGCGCGGCGATGGGCGCGATGATCCATTACTTCAAGCTGCAGCCGTTCATCGTCACACTGGCCGGCATGTTCCTGGCGCGCGGCCTGTGCTACCTGATCAGCATTAATTCGATCACCATCGACGATCCGCTGTACGTCGCCATGTCGCAGACGCAGTTGCCGGTGTTCGGCGGCTTCATCTCGCCCGGCGCGCTGATCGCCGTGCTGACGCTGGCCGCCGCGATCTACGTCGCGCACTGCACGCCGTTCGGCCGCGCCATCTACGCGGTCGGCGGCAACGAGCAATCGGCGTTGATGATGGGCCTGAGGGTAGGGCGCACCAAGGTGCTGATCTACGCCTTCAGCGGCTTCTGCGCCGCGCTGGCCGGCGTGCTGTTCTCGTTCTACATGTTGTCCGGCTACGGCCTGCACGCCCAAGGCACGGAGCTCGACGCCATCGCGGCGGTGGTCATCGGCGGCACGCTGCTCAGCGGCGGCTATGGCTACGTGGCCGGTTCGCTGTCGGGCGTGCTGGTGCTGGGCACCATCCAGACGCTGATCGCCTTCGACGGCACCCTCAGCTCGTGGTGGACCAAGATCGTCATCGGTGGTTTGCTGTTTGTATTCTGCGTGGTCCAGCGTTTGATGGCGCTGGGCGCACGACAAAAAAAATAACTGGAGAGAGCATTGAAAAACAAGTTGATCAAATTCGCGGCCATCGCGGCGGCGGGTCTGGCAATGGGCGCGGCGCAGGCGGCCAACCCGTTGTTCCCGAAGCTGTTCACGGCCGATCCCTCGGCCTATGTGGAAAACGGCACCGTCTACCTGTACGTCGGCCATGACGAGGCCACGCCGAAAAGCCCGGACTACGTGATGAACGAATGGCGCGTCTACACCAGCTGCGACATGAAGAACTGGACCGACCGCGGCTCGCCGGTGCAGGCCTCGACCTTCAAGTGGGCCAAGGGCCACGCCTGGGCGGCCGACATCACCAAGCGCGATGGCAAGTACTACTTCTATTCGACCGTCGACCACGCGACCATTCCCGGCCACGCCATCGGCGTCGCCGTCTCCGACAGCCCGACCGGCCCCTTCGTCGACGCGCGCGGCTCGGCGCTGGTCACCAACGACATGACGCTGCAATCGCCGATCGCCTGGGACGACATCGACCCGGCGATCTTCCAGGACGACGACGGCCAGGCCTATCTCTACTGGGGCAACACGGTGCTCAAGTACGCCAAGCTGAAACCGAACATGATCGAATTCGACGGCCCGATCCAGACCGTCGGCATGGACATGTTCACCGAGGCCTCCTACCTGCACAAGCATAACGGTACATACTATTTATCCTATTCGCGCAACTTCCCGGAGGAGACGGCCTACATGACCGGCCCGAGCGCGACCGGCCCGTGGCACTATCGCGGCGTGATCATGTCGAAGAACGCCAAGGTCAAGACCATCCACCAGGCCATCATCGATTTCAACGGCAAGTCCTACATCTTCTACCACAACGCCAAGCTGCCCGGCGGCGGCGAGTACCGCCGTTCGGTGGCGGTGGAAGAGTTCCGGTACAACGCCGACGGCACCATTCCATTCATTCCGCAGACCAGGGAGGGCCCGGCGGCCAATCCTTCTGCGGCGTGCAAGTGATACCGCAACTGCCGGTATGCCATCAACAACCATACCGATTGTGATATCATTTTTCCATGGAAACTAACCCGAACTGGTTCTTGCGTGCGCGCCTCAAGACGCGCCAGCTGCTGCTGCTGATCGCGCTCGACGAACAACGCAATATCCATCGCGCCTCGGAAGAGCTGCACATGACGCAGCCCGCCGCCTCCAAGCAGTTGAAGGACCTGGAGGAGATGCTGGGCGTGCAGCTGTTCGACCGTCTGCCGCGCGGCATGGAGCCGACCATCTACGGCGAGACGATGATACGCCACGCCCGCATGGCGCTGACCAGCCTCTCGCTGGCGCACGAGGACATCGTCGCCATCAAGGCCGGCCTGTCCGGGCAGGTGGACATCGGCACCATCATGACGCCGGGGATCTCGCTGCTGCCGGTGGCGATCACGCGCACCAAGGCGCAGGCGCCCAAGCTGCGCATCGGCGTGGAGATGGAGCAGTCCAACATCCTGCTGGAGCAGTTGCAGCGCGGGCGGCTGGACTTCATGATCGGCCGCATCCCCGAGCGCCAGAGCGCGGAGGGCCTGAGCTACGAGGAGCTGGGCGACGAGCCGGCGTGCGCGGTGGTGCGGCCCGGCCATCCGCTGCTGACGGCGCGCAACCTGTCGCTGCGCGATATCGCCAGCCAGCCGTGGATCCTGCCGCCGCAAGGCAGCATCCTGCGCGCGCGTTGCGAGTTGATGTTCCGCCGCGCCGGCCTGGAGGTGCCGTCCAACGTGGTCGACACCACGGCCGTGCTGCTGATTAAACCGCTGCTGCAGCAGACGGACGCGCTCAATGTCATGCCGATCGCCGTCGCTAAATATTACGAGTCGCAGAATGTGCTCAACATCCTGCCGATCGAACTGCCGTGCCGCATGGACGCCTACGGCATCATCACGGTCGATGGCCACATCATGTCGCCGGGCGCGAGCCTGCTGTTGAAGTCCGTGCGCGAAGTGGCCAAGGAGATGTACTAAGTCTTGTGAGCAGCCGGTTGTTGGAAGCTGGCGAAGGCGTCCAGCAGCACCTTGGCGCGGAAGGGCTTGAGGATCACGCGGCTGACATGCCGGTCGCGCAGGTCGTTCAGCAGCCCGGCGGTCGCGGTTTCCGCCATCACCGCGATGGGGATGGCGCTGTCGCTGGCATACATGCCGTTGCGCATCCGGTCCAGCAAGGCCAGGTTGTAGGTGCAGCCGGGCAGCAAGCCGCAGTCGATCGAGATCACCGCGCCCTGGAAGCTGTGCGTGAGCAGCAGGCGCTCGGCCGCCTCCATGCTGGCCGCTTCATGGATGGTCCCCAGTCCCAGCGTGCGCGCCGTCAGCGCGACGGTCCGGCGCAACAGCGGTTGTTCCTCCACCAGCAGCATGTTCAGGTTCTTGACCGGATTCTCAGGCATCCGCGGCCTCCGTGCGTTGGCTGAGTTCTTCCAGCAGCAGGTCGCGCAGCGTCGCCAGGATCGCCAGTTCGGTCGCGTCCAGCGTGCGCGGCTTGAGGTCGATCAGGCAAAGCGTGCCGATGGTGAAGCCGGACGGCATGGTCAACGGCGCGCCGGCGTAGAAGACCACATGCGGCTCGCCGATGACGATGGGATTGTCGGCAAAGCGCGCATCGGCGCGGGCATCCGGGATGACGAAGATATCGGCCTGCAGGATCGCGTGGGCGCAGAAGGAAGTGTCGCGTGCGGTCTCGCACACGTTCATGCCCACGTTGGCCTTGAACCACTGGCGGTTCTCGTCGACCAGCGACAGCAGCGCGATCGGCATGTCGAATTCCTCGGCGGCGAAGCGCGCCACCTTGTCGAAGCGTTCTTCCGGCGGCGTGTCCAGGATCAGCAGTTCGCGCAGCGCCGCCAGGCGCTCGGCATCGTTGTCGGGGATCGGTGCGGCTAGCATGGGCATCGGGCGCTCGAAGTGGACGTATGCCGACTTTAGCATCGCTGCGGCGGCCGCGCGACTGAATGTTGGCCCGGTCGCCAATCTGTTGCGAAATCGCCTGTGCTAGGCCTGCATCTGGTGGCAGCTATGTTCGCAGGCTTCGCAGGCGCGCACGCATTCCTCCATGCCGTCCAGTTCCAGGCAGCTCAGCGCGCACGCGTGGCAGATGTCGGCGCACAGCGCGCATATCCTGGGGCTGAACCGCGATCCGCTCAGCTGCAGGTTGGCCGACATTTCGCAGACCGCCGCGCAGTCCAGCATCAAGCGGAAGTGGTTCGGCTCCACGTGGCGGCCGCCCATTTCCAGGCAGTGGGTCAGCGCGGTTTGCAGGCACGCTTGATGGCAGTTGTCGCAGGCGTCTATGCAGTCCTGCATGGCTGATGTGATATCCATGACAATTCCTTTCAATGACGATGCAATGGAAAATCCATGCTAGGCCGGGCTGCGCCCGTGTTCTGTGCGCGTCCGCTCTTTTCGGATATCGCGGTTATTGTTGACTCAGTCAACAATGTATTGCAGAATCCTTCCATGTTTCAGCCGGAGGGTGTATGTCAGTTCCTGTTTTCGATGACCGCGTCGCGGCGGTCCGTTCCTTCAACCGCTTCTTCACGCGCCAGATCGGCGTGCTGCGCGAGGGCCTGCTGCACAGCGAATACACGCTGACCGAGATGCGCGTGCTGTACGAGCTGGCCCACCAGGGCGACCAGCCGGCGGCGGTGCTGGGCCGCGACCTGGGGCTGGACCGCGGTTACCTGAGCCGCATCCTGGCCAAGTTCGAAGGCGCGGGACTGGTGTCCAAGGTGCCGTCGGCCACCGATGGCCGCTCCAAGCTGCTGCACCTGACGGCGCAAGGCCGCGCCGTCTACGAGCCGCTGGAGCGCCGCTCGCGCGAGGAGGTCGGCGACCTGCTGGCCCGCTTCTGCGAGTCCGACCAGCTGCGCATGCTCGATGCGATGCAGACCATCCAGCAGATGCTGGATGCGGAGAGCGGCTTGAAATACGCCCAGCCGTTCGTGCTGCGCCCCCATCGCGCCGGCGACATGGAGTGGATCGCACGGCGCCACGGCGCCATCTACACCGAGCAGCAAGGCTGGGACGACAGCTTCGGGAAACTGGTCGGCGAGATCTGCGCGGACTTCGAACGCAACTTCGATCCGGCGCTGGAGCATTGCTGGATCGCCGAGATGGCGGGCCAGCCGGTCGGCTCGATCGCGCTGGCGCGCGACGGCGAGGAGGGTGTCGGCAAACTGCGGCTGCTGCTGGTGGAGGAGCAGGCGCGCGGCTACGGCCTCGGTTCGCGGCTGGTGGACGAATGCCACCGCTACGCCCGCGCCGCCGGCTACCGCAAGATGCGCCTGTGGACCACCGACCAGCAGAAGGAAGCCCGCCAGATCTACCAAAACAAGGGATACGTGCTGGTGGCCGAGGAACCGGTGCACGCCTTCGGCCAGGACATGGTCAACGAAACCTGGGAACTGACGCTCTGATAGCACACCGGCGATTGCCTGCGCGGCCGCTTCTCTGGCACTATCCTCAACGTGGTAGTTTAATCAACCGTGGGGATACTATGCAAAAGAACAGGCTGGGGATGTGGTCCAAGCGTGTCGTAATCGGATTGGTGGTGTTGATATTGGCGGCCGTGGCCGGGGCGTGGCTGTATTTGCGCGGCAGCCTGGCGCAGCTGGACGGCACGGTGCAGACGCCTGGCCTGGAGGCCGGCGCCAGCGTGGCGCGCGATGCACACGGCGTGCCGCTCATCAGCGGCGGCAGCCGGATGGACGTGGCCTATGCCACCGGCTTTGTGCATGCGCAGGAGCGCTACTTCCAGATGGACCTGCTGCGCCGCGTGTCGGCCGGCGAATTGTCCGAACTGTTCGGCGCGCGCGCACTGCCGCTGGATAAATCCCATCGCCTGCACCGCTTCCGCGCCCGCGCCGAGCTGGCGCTGAAAACCATGCCGGCGGCCGACCGCGCGCTGCTGGAGCGTTACGTGGACGGCGTCAACGCCGGCTTGCGGAAGCTGGGCGCGAAGCCATTCGAATATGCGTTGATCGGCATGCCGCCGCGCGCGTGGTCGGCGGCCGATTCGCTGCTGGTGATCTGGGCCATGTACTTCGACCTGCAGGGCAGCCAGGAGCCGCGCGAACTGGCGCGCGGCTGGTTCCGCGACCATGCGACCGAAGAGCAGCGCGCCTTCCTGGCGCCGGAATCGACGCAGTGGGATGCGCCGCTCGACGCGCCATCGGTGACGTCCGCCGACATCGCGATACCCGCCGCTCCACCCGCATGGTGGGGCAAGCCGAAGGCCGACGGCGGCGCGGCGCATACCGATCCGAAAGTGGCGGCGGCGGAACTCCTCAACACCGTGGGCAGCAACAACTGGGCGGTGGCGGGCGGCCGCAGCGACACCGGCGCGGCCATCGTGTCGGACGATATGCACCTCGGCATACAGCTGCCGGCGATCTGGTACCGCCTCGCCTTGCAGTTCCCCGACGGGAAGGGCGGCCAGCGCCGCGTGGTCGGCGTGACGCTGCCCGGCACGCCGGCGGTGGTGGTCGGCAGTAACGGCCATGTGGCCTGGGGCTTCACCAACAGCTACGGCGACTATCTCGATTTGATCGCGCTCGATACCGACCAGGCGAAGCCGGGCCAGGTACGCACCCAGGCCGGCTGGGAGACGCCGGTGGTGCACGAGGAAACGATATTAATCAAAGGCGAACCGGCTGCCAAACTGGCCGTGCGCGAAACCAGCCTCGGTCCGATCCGCGAGGCCATGGGCCGCAGCTACGCCATCCACTGGGTTGCGCACACGCCGGCGGCGGTTAACGTCAACGCCAGGAACCTGGAGTTCGTCGACACGCTGGAGCAGGCGATGGCGGTCGCGGCGACGATGGGCATCCCGGCGCAGAATTTTGTTGGCGGCGACGACAAGGGCAATATCGGCTGGACCATCGCCGGCGCGCTGCCGCGCCGCGCCCCGGCCGGCGTGGCCGCCACCTATCCGCTGTCGGCGGACGACCAGGCCGGCGTCTGGACCGGCTGGCTCAAGCCAGAGGAATACCCGAAGGTCGTCAACCCGGCCGCCGGCCAGCTGGCCACCGCCAACAGCCGCCAGTTGGCCAACGCCGGCGCCGAACTGCTGGGCGACGGCGGCTTCGACCTCGGCGCGCGCACGCACCAGGTGCGCGACGACCTGACCGCGCTCGGCCCCAAGACCGACGTGAAAAAAGTCTATGCCGTCACGCTGGACGACCGCGCCGTGTTCCTGACCGCCTGGCGCGAACGCGCGATGGCCGCGCTGGACGCCAAGGCCGTCGAAGGCAAGCCGCAGCGCGCCGAAGCGCTCAAGCTGTTGAAGGACAGCTGGACCGGCAAGGCCAGCGTGGATTCGGTAGGCTACCGCATCACGCGCGCCTACATGTACGCGCTCTACGACATCCTGTTCGAAAGCGCCAACGAGGAAATGGCGAAGGTCGACGCCAAGGCCAACATGGCGGCGGTGACGTCGCGCTGGCCGGTGGTGGTGGCGCGTGTGCTGGACGAGAAGCCGGCCGCATGGTTGCCGCCGCAGTACGCCAGCTGGCAGGCCTTGCAGCTGGCCGCGCTGGACCGCGTGATCGCCGACCTGACCAAGGACGGCAAGCCGCTGGCCAGCGCCACCTGGGGTGAGCGCAACACGGCGGCCAGCGCCCATCCCTTCGCTGCGGTGGTGCCGGTGCTGGGCAAGTACCTGAAGGTGGCGCCGGACATGCTGCCCGGCGACCAGCATATGCCGCGCGTGTCGGGACCGTCGTTCGGCCAGTCGGAGCGGCTGACAGTGTCGCCGGGCCATGAGGAGCAGGGCGTGTTCAACATGCCGGGTGGGCAGAGCGGCCATCCCTTGTCGCCGTACTTCCTGGATGGCCGCGCCGACTGGGTCAGCGGACGGGATACGCCGCTGCTGCCGGGGCCTGCGGCGCATACGCTGACGTTTGTGAAGTAGCGCGGCCAAGGCCGAACAGTGGGCGCAGCACGGCGACGCGGCGCACCACTTCGAACACGCCGAAGCTGATGGCGAAGGTCAGCACGACCAGCACCGCGCCCTCCGTGCCGGGCGCCATCTTGACCGGCTTGAGCCAGTGCGCCATGCAGACGATCAGCGTCTGGTGCAGGATGTAGACCGGGAACACGGCTTCGGTCAGGTAGCGGCGCTTGGCGCTGTCGAAGGCCAGGTGGCGGTGGCCGAAACCGCAGATGGCCAGGATAGGCGCCCACTGGCCCAGGCAGAAGATCATGCGCAGCAGCGGCTTCATTTGCGCGATGACCGGCAGGTTGCCCACCGATTCGGGCATCGAGTGCAGGCACACCACCACGGCCCAGCTGAACAGCCACAGTCCCAGGCTGGTCCAGCGCAATTCATCCACCCTGGCCCAGAAGCCATTTTGCAGCGCCAGCATCACGCCCATCACGAACAGGAAGAAGTAGTGGGCGTGGTTGTACCAGTCGTTGACCAGCGCGTGGGTTTCGGGGAAGGCTTCGGCCAGCGCGTAGCGGGCCACGAACAGCGCCAGCACCGGCAGCGCGACGATCTTCCAGCCTGTCAGCCGGCGGCCCAGCGTGGCGGACCAGGAGCGCAGGCGCTCGGCGCCGGCCAGCGCGGCCACGCCGCCGATCACCATCGTATAGGCCCACAGGTAGACCACGAACCACAGATGATTCCAGGTCGGCAGGTCGAGGCAGCCGCCGTCCTTGCAGAAGCCGTGGTAGCCGGTGACGTACAGGCGCATGAAGTCGGCGTAGCTGCCGGCGTAGTTGAGTTTTTCGATCACCTCGAAATACGATTGCGGCGGCACGATCACCAGCATGCCGAACACCAGCGGCACCAGCAGGCGCCAGCTGCGCTGCCGCAGCAGGGCGCCGACGCGTACCTTCTGCAGCATGAAGGCGGTGGCGACGCCGGAGATCATGAACAGCAGGCCAAGGCGCCACGGCGAGGACAGCATCATCAGCGGCTCGAGGGCGTCGCTGGCGTACGGGCTCTTGACGTGCCATCCCCAGCTCACGTAGTACATGCCGGTGTGGTAGAAGATCAGGACGCAGAACGCGAAGATGCGTATCCAGTCGAGGAAGTACAGGCGGTTGCTCTCGGTTGGGTTCATGGCGGGCTCCAGGTTGAATGAAGCCAGTCTAGCGAGGCTGCACGTCCCGCGTCCAGCGCGCGGGGGCGAAGCGGGATGCCGGTGGGGCGAACCGGCTTACTGGCCGCTCAAACGCTCCATGACTTCGGCGCGGTATTGGCGCGAGCAGGGCACGCGCGCGCCGCTGCGCAATACCAGTTCGCCGTCGCCCTTGTCGAGGTGCTGCACGCTGACGATCCAGTCCAGCTGCACGGCGGCGCGCCGGTGGCAGCGCTGGAAGCGCGGACCGAGCTTGTCGACCAGGCCGGCCAGCGTCTGGCGCATCAGCGGCTGGCCTTCGGCGGTGTGCAGCACGACGTAGTTGTCGGCGGTTTCGATCCACTGGATATGCTCGACCCGAACGATGCGGGTGCCGCCACGCTCGGGGACCAGCAGCTGGCTGATGGCGGGCAGGGGATGCTGCAACGGCGGGGGCGCTTCTTCAATCAGGAGTGGTGGCATGGGTTGGATGGTCTGGGCGGCACGCTGTTGCGCGAGGCGTTCGCGCACGCGCTGGAGGGCGCGTTGCAGGCGTTGCTGGTCGTAGGGCTTGAGCAGGTAGTCGATGGCGTTGGCGTCGAAGGCGCGGATCGCGTATTCGTCGTAGGCGGTGACGAACACCACCAGCGGCGCCGGCGCGGGCAGCGAGGCGGCGACATCGAGGCCGGTGATCTCGGGCATCTGGATGTCGAGCAGCAGCAGGTCGGGCGCGAAGCCGGGCAGGCGTTCGAGCGCTTCGACACCGTCGCGGGCTTCCTCGATCGCGCCGATGTCGGGCTCCTGCTCCAGCAGGCGGCGCATCTTGTCGCGCGCCGGGCGCTCGTCGTCGACGATCAGGACGCGCATGGCAGCCGCATTTCCGCCCGCACGCCGGCCGGCGCGAGCTGGATCAGGTCGAAGGAGGCGCCGGCGCCGTACAGGGCCGCCAGCCGCTCGCGCAGGTTGCGCACGCCGATGCCGGCGCTGGACCGCGCGTCTTCGCCGACGCTCAGCGTGCCGCCGTCGTCCTCCAGCCGCAGCACCATCGCGCCTTGCTCGCGGCTGGCCGAGATGCTGATGGCGGTGGCCTGGCGGCGCCGTTCCACCGTGTGCTTGAAGATGTTCTCCAACAGCGGCTGCATGCTCATCACCGGCACCTGGCAGTCCAGCAGCGTCTCGTCGATATGCCAGTCGATGTGCACGCGGTCGGAAAACCGTTCGCACATCAGGGCCGCGTAGCCGCGCAGCAGGCGCAGCTCCATCGCCAGCGTGACCTGGTGCTGCTCGCTGACGTCGAGCGTGGCGCGCAGCACGTCGGCCAGCTGGATCAGCATCGCGTCGGCGCGCGCCACGTCGCTGTGCATCAGCGAGGAGATGGTGTTGAGGGCGTTGAACAGGAAGTGCGGCTGCATCTGCTGGGTGAGGCGCAGCAGCTGGGCCTCGCGCAGCGAGGCGTTGACGCGCTCCACGCGCAGCTTCTCGTTCTGCATCGCGTGATACGACAGCACGCCGAACATGATGGTGGCGAAGATGCTGAAGAAGACCGTCATCTTCACGTCTTCGTACAGGAAGGTCTGCGGCCAGGGCAGGTGGGTGTAGGCGTCGCCGGCCAGCGCGTACACGCCATAGCGGATGCCGAAGGCGATGGGCACGAACAGCACCCAGTACACCGGCAGCCACACCAGCTGGCGCGCGAACCACTTCAGCGGCTGCGCCAGCAGATGGTCGTAGCGGCGCGTGTAGTGACGCTGGGCCAGCAGCAGCAGGGTGCCGGTCAGCGCGGACGAGGTCTCCCACACGATCGGCTTCCACACGCCGGCATGATGGTCGCGCAGGTATTCCTGGACGGCGGTAAGGTTCATCAGCAGCCAGAACAGGACCCAGGCCGCGGCGATGGTGATTTGTGTGCGCTTCGGTAGCATGGCCCAGATGATTACCGATTCTTATCAATAGGTCAATGAGCCGATAGGACTAGCGGTAGCGCGCCTCCATCAGGTCGATCTCGCGCACCAGCTTGCGCGAGATCTCGTCGGAGATGTGGTCGTTGCGCGCCAGCTCGTAGATGGCGTGACGTTCGGCCGTCAGCGCCGCCAGCCGCAGCTCCTTCTCGGCGTGGTCGGTCTTGCGCCAGGCCGCGCCGGCGTTCGGATCGACCTCCCGCAGCTTGTGCTCGTAGAACGCGATGATGCGCGCCGCCGCCTGCGGATAGACCTCGGGGTCGACGCAGGACTCGGCCTCCATCAGGGCGATCTGCGCCTGCTCGGTGGCGGCGATGGCGGCGTTGGCCGCCGCGCGGCGCGCCAGGTCTTCCTCCTGCTGCTCTTCCGGCGAGGCCGGGAAGGTCATGCCGGCCAAGAGGCGCGGCAGGCCCAGGCTGGCCGTCAGCAGCGAGACCAGGATCACCGAGCAGGCCAGGAAGATGGTCAGCGCGCGCGCCGGGAAGGGCGCGCCGTTGGGCATGGCCAGCGGCAGCGTCAGTACGCCGGCCAAGGTGATGGCGCCGCGCGCGCCGGCCAGCGTGGTGGCCAGCAGCAGGCGCGGATTGATCTTCATGCGCGGCTGGTTGCGGATCTTCTGCTTGTAGATGGTCAGCCGCAGCGACGCCCACACCCACAGCATGCGCAGCGCCAGCAGGCCGATGTTGATGGCCACCGCGTACACCGCCAGCCACCACGGGTTCAGGTGGCCGCTCTCCTCGATGGTGGCGCTGGCGTCGCGGAAGATGTCGGGCAGCTGCTCGCCGAGCAGCACGAACATGATGCCGTTCAGCGCGAACTGCACCGTGTCCCACACGGCCGAGCGCTGGATGCGCGTGTTGGCCAGCGTGTGGCCGCCCAGCTCCGCGTAGCTCATGGTGATGCCGGCCGCCACCGCCGCCAAGATGCCGGAGGCGTGCAGGCGCTCCGCCACCAGGTAGGCGCCGAACGGCAGCAGCAGGCTGACCAGGATGGGCGATCCGGTCGGCTCGCCGAAGCGGCAGCTCAGCCAGTACTGCAGCCGCGTCACCAGCAGCGTCACCGCGACGCCGGCGCCGATGCCGGCCGCCACCAGCCAGACGAAGGTGAGGGCGGCGGTGCTGACCGAAAACGCGCCGGTCAGCGCGGCCGCCACGGCGAAGCGGAAGCACACCAGGCCGGAGGCGTCGTTCAGCAGCGATTCGCCTTCCAGGATGTGCATCAGCCGCTTGGGGATGGGCGTGGTGGCGGCGATCGAGCTCACGGCGATCGGATCGGTCGGCGAGATGATGGCGGCCAGCGCGAACGCCACCGGCAGCGGCATGGCGGGAATCAGCCAGTGGATCAGGAAGCCGGCGCCGATGACGGTGAACACCACCAGTCCCAGCGCCAGTTCGAGGATGGTGCCCTTGTCGCGCAGCAGGCCGCTCTTGGGGATGCGCCAGCCGTCCAGGAACAGCAGCGGCGGCAGGAACACCAGGAAGAACAGGTCCGGCTCCAGGTCGACGCCGCGCGTGGATTTGGCGGCGATCAGCGCGCCGAGCGCGATCTGCACCAGCGGCAGCGGCACCGCGCGCGGCAGGAAACGGGTGAGATAGGCGCTGGCCACCACGGCCAGCAGCATCACCAGCACCACTTCGATTGAATCCATACTCATTCCTTCAACATTGCAAGACGCCAGCAAGCTTACACCATCGCCGGTTTTGCAAAAAGTTGGGGCAGGGCACTAGCAAACCGGAAATCTTTCTGTCATAATCTTGTCTTCTGCGGGAGTAGCTCAGTTGGTAGAGCGCAACCTTGCCAAGGTTGAGGTCGAGAGTTCGAGACTCTTCTCCCGCTCCAGAATTCGGTAGCATATTAAAAGGAAGCCTGCGGGCTTCCTTTTTTTACGTCCATACCGTTGTATCTCGTGCTGTAAAACAATATCTCTTCTTTCAAAGTGTGACGGTGGGCAGTGGCAGACGTTATACTTGCTACGGAGCTACCACCGACGGAGACGAAATCTATGAAATCAGTTCAACAGGAAGTTGATGAGCGCAGTAACCTGACCAACTCCAATAAATTCGAACTGCTGCTGTTCCGCCTTGGCGCCGACGCCAACGGCGAACATTCCGAGTTGTTCGGTATTAACGTCTTCAAAATCCGCGAGATCGTCGCGATGCCGGAAGTGACCGCCGTGGCCGGATCCCCGCCACACATGCTGGGCGTCGTCAACCTGCGCGGACAAATCATCACGGTGCTGGATTTGCCAGGCATCGTCGGTGTGACCCCAAAAACCGGTCTGAACATCATGCTGGTCACCGAGTTCGCCCGCACCACGCAAGCGTTCGCGGTGGAGTCGGTCGATGAGATCGTCCGCCTGGACTGGAGCCAGGTGCTGACCGCCGAAGGCACGGCCGGCGGCAAGGTCACCAGCATCGCGCGCGTCGACGGCGACGTGCAGAACACCCGCCTGGCGCAGGTGCTGGACGTGGAAACCATCCTGCGCGAACTGGTCCCGCCGGAAGGCAAGGACGTCGATCCGGAAACCATCGGCCCGAAAGTCATGCTCAAGCCGGGCGCCGTGATCCTGGCGGCGGACGATTCCGTGGTCGCGCGCAACCTGATCGAGAAGGGCCTGGAAGCGATGGGCGCCCACTTCATCATGACCAAGTCCGGCAAGGAAGCCTGGGACCGCCTGCAGCACATCGCCGACGGCGCCAAGGCCGAGGGCGTGCCGGTCAGCGACCGCGTCGCCCTGGTGCTGACCGACCTGGAGATGCCGGAGATGGACGGCTTCACGCTGACCCGCCTGATCAAGCAGGACGCGCGCTTCGCCAAGATTCCGGTGGTGATCCACTCTTCGTTGTCGGGCAAGACCAACGAGGACCACGTCAAGGGCGTGGGCGCGGACGCCTACGTGGCCAAGTTCTCGGCGGAGGACCTGGCCGACACGCTGCGCACGGTGTTGGGCAAAGCGGCGGCGAGCTAAGCACGCCGGCACAAACAAGGGTAGTATCGAAGGGCCGTGACGGCGACGTCGCGGCCCTTTTTTTGTATTCCATTTCTCGAAAGGATATACCGTGGCAGCTAAGAAAATTCTGTTTCTGACCGGCGACTTTGCGGAGGATTACGAGACCATGGTGCCGTTCCAGGCGCTGCAAATGGTGGGCCACACGGTGCACGCTGTGTGCCCCGACAAGCGGGCGGGCGAGACCGTCAAGACCGCCATCCACGACTTCGAGGGCGACCAGACCTATACCGAAAAGCCGGGCCATCTGTTCGCGCTGAACGCCAACTTCGACGACGTCGACGTGAGCAAGTACGACGCGCTGATGATCGCCGGCGGCCGCGCGCCGGAATACCTGCGGCTCAACCCGCGCGTGATCGAGATCGTGCAGCAGTTCGCGGCGGCGTCCAAGCCGATCGCCGCCGTGTGCCATGGCGCGCAGCTGCTGGCGGCGGCCGACGTCATTCGCGGCAAGACCATCTCGGCGTACCCGGCGTGCTCGCCCGAGGTCAAGCTGGCCGGCGGCAACTACGCCGACATCCCGGTCGACCAGGCTGTCACCGACGGCAACTTCGTCACCGCGCCGGCCTGGCCTGCGCACCCGGCTTGGCTGGGCCAGTTCCTGCAGCGGCTGGGCACGGAAATCAAGCTCTAGATCAAGTTGGGGTCACGCCCAGGCAGCGGGCGTGGAAGCGGATGTGGTCTTCCATGAAGGTGGCGATGAAGTAGTAGCCGTGGTCGTATCCGTCGTGCCGCCGCAGTTCCAGCGGCTGCGCGGCGGTGCGGCAGGCGGCTTCGAATACTTCCGGATACAGCTGCTCCTTCAGGAACTTGTCGCCCAGTCCCTGGTCGATCAGGATGCCGGCCGGGAAGGGCGTTTGCAGGCGCGCCATCAGCAGGCTGGCGTCGTGCCGCTCCCATGCTGCGGTGTCGTCGCCCAGGTAGCCGCTGAAGGCCTTCTTCCCCCACGGGCACATGGACGGCGCCGCGATCGGCGCGAACGCGGACACGGAACGGAACACGTCCGGCCGCTTCAAGGCCATCGTCAACGCGCCGTGGCCGCCCATCGAGTGGCCGAAGATGCCGATGCGTTCGCCGTCCACCGGCAGCTCGCGCACCAGCAGTTCGCGCAGCTCGTGGATGTAGCTGTACATGCGGTAGTGCGTGGACCACGGCGCTTGCGTCGCGTCGATATAGAAGCCGGCGCCGACACCGAAATCCCAGCTGTCCGATTCGCCGTCGACGCCGGCGCCGCGCGGGCTGGTGTCCGGCGCGATCAGCATCAGGCCTGCCTCCGCCGCGGCGCGCTGGGCGCCGGCCTTGATCATGAAAGTCTCTTCATTACAAGTCAGTCCCGCCAGGTAGAACAACGCCGGCACGGGGCCTTGCGCAGCCTGGGCCGGCATGAAAACGGAGAAGCGCATCGGCAGGCCGATCTCGCGCGATGCGTGCCGGTAGAAGCGCTGTACGCCGCCGAAGCAGGCGTGTTCACTGATTAGTTCAAGCATGTTGGTCCTTTATGTTCCTTAGCGCACAGTGAGCACGCCCGTTGTCGTCCAGAATTGTACAAGTATCTTAAAGAAGGAGAAATACATGCCGGATATTCAGGTCGTCATGACCGAACTAGGCTGGCCCTTGGCGATTGCTTTGGCTTGGCTGGCGGGAGAATTCATGCATCGTTGGACACGCCTGCCGCGCATCAGCGTCTACGGCGTGGTCGGATTCCTGATGGTGCAAGCCTTTCCCGCCGCGTTGAGCAGCGGCGCTTCCAGTACCGTGACGTTGTTGGCCAACCTGGCCTTCGGACTGATACTGTTTGAATTCGGCTATCGCATCAACCTGCACTGGCTGCGCATCAATCCGTGGATCGCGGTCAGCGGGCTGGCGGAATCGGCCGCCACGTTCGGCATTGTCTACCTGATCTCGCACTTGACCGGCATGCCGCCGCTGACGTCGCTGTTGCTGGCCTCGCTGGCCATGTCCACCTCGCCGGCCGGCGTGCTGCGCGTGATCAACGAGGAGGACAGCTCGGGGCAGGTGACCGAGCGCGTGCTGCACCTGGTCGCCATCAATTGCGTGCTGGCGGTGTTCGTGTTCAAGGTGGTGGTCGGCTTCTGGGTGTTCCAGACGTCGGGCAGCCTGACGCAGGCCATTTCGCACAGCCTGATCGAGCTGCTGATCTCGGCCGTGATGGGCGCGGTGATGGGCTTCCTGGTGCCGGCCGTGCTGCGCCGCCTGGGCGCGATGGCGCAGGACGGCACCATCGCCTTCGCGCTGGGCGTGATCCTGCTGGTGGCGATGGCGCACGCGTTCGACGTCTCGCCGGTGCTGGCCACGCTGACCTTCGGCCTGGCCGCGCGCCACAGCCGCGTGGCCTTCAGCCGCACCGAGCGCAACTTCGGCGGCATCGGCGAACTGCTGACGGTGCTGCTGTTCGTGTTCGCCGTGTCCACGCTGGAGTGGGAGCGCGTGGTCGAGGGCGCGGGCCTGGGCGTGGTGCTGTTGCTGGCGCGCTTCGTGGTCAAGGCCGTTGCGGTGGCGGCGTTCTCGCATGTCGGCGGCATCTCGTGGCGCAAGGGACTGTTGACCGGTATCGCGCTGTCACCGATGTCGGTGTTCGTCACGCTGCTGCTGGAGCAGACCAAGTACATGGGCATCGTGCTGGTCGACGAACTGGCCGCGCTGGCGGCGATGACGCTGCTGCTGGAGGTGATCGGCCCCATCATCACGCAGCGGGCACTAATCTGGGCCAACGAAACCCCGGCTAAAGAGGAGCATTGACATGCCATTGGAACCGTTCAAATCATCGCAGCCGCTCACCATGGGCGTGGAGCTGGAGCTGCAACTGGTCAGCCTGTCGGACTTCGACCTGACCGCGTCCAGCCCGGACCTGCTGCACCTGTTGAGCCGCAAGCCGTTTCCCGGCAACGTCACGCCGGAAATCACCGAGAGCATGATCGAGATTAACAGCGACGTGCACACGCATCACAGCGAGCTGGTGTCGCAGCTGCAGGTGATCCGCGACACGCTGGTGCAGGCGGGCGAGCAGCTCAACATCGGCATCTGCGGCGGCGGCACGCACCCGTTCCAGAAATGGGCGGACCGGCGGATCTTCGCCAAGCCGCGCTTCAAGGAGGTGTCGGAGCTGTATGGCTATCTGGCTAAACAGTTTACGATTTTCGGCCAGCACGTGCACATCGGCTGCGCTTCGGGCGACGACGCGCTGTTCCTGCTGCATTCGCTGAGCCGCTACGTGCCGCACTTCATCGCGCTGTCGTCCTCGTCGCCGTATGTGCAGGGGAACGATACGCTGTTCAATTCGGCGCGGTTGAACTCCGTGTTCGCGTTTCCGATGAGCGGGCGGGCGCCGTTCACGCAAAGCTGGTCGACCTTCGAGCACGAGTATTTCGCCAAGATGGAGCACACCGGCGTGATCAAGAGCATGAAGGACTTCTACTGGGACATCCGCCCCAAGCCGGAATACGGCACCATCGAGCTGCGCGTGTGCGACACGCCGCTGACGGTGGAGCGGGCGGCGGCGCTGGCCTGTTATCTGCAGGCGCTGTGCCGCTATCTGCTGGAACGCCGCGAGGCGGCGCCGGTGGAGGACGACTACCTGGTCTACAACTACAACCGCTTCCAGGCTTGCCGCTTCGGGCTGGATGGCACGCTGGTGCATCCGAAGACGTACGAAAGCCTGTCGCTGCGCGAGGATATCCTGACCACCTTGCGCAAGATGGAGCCGCACGGCGCGGCACTGGGCGGCACGGCGGGCTTGCAGCATCTGATGCAGGTCACGCACGAGGGCAGCGACGCCCACTACCTGCGCCAGCAGTTCGAGCGCAGCGGCAGCGCCGAAGGCATGGTCGATGCGGCGATCCAGCGCTTCCGGGGACATTAGTCGGCCATATGTAACTGCTTCGCTGCGTGAGGGGGTGATGGATGCCAAGCGAGCCGTGCAGACCTATCTCAATCGTGTGCGCTATGCCGCGCATGAATGTCGGCGTAAAGTGGTGGATGATACCGAGGAGTTCACCATGAATGGCGAGAACCAGCCCCAGCAAGAACAACATCGCATCGTCGAGCGCATTGCACGTGTCGAGACCGCGATTGACTGTCAGGACAAGGCGCAGTCGCTGCTACATGAATCGATGCAACGTGGCTTCGCCCGCATCGACCAGCAATTTGATCGGCTTCGCGATGAACTGGTCCGTATGAATGGACAGATTACACAAGCGCGCACGACGGATTTCCGCATCTTGCTCGGCATTTGCATGACGACGGCTTTCGGAACGATCGGCCTTATCGTCAAAGTCTTTAGCGCGCTTTAGCCGCGACGGCCATGGCGGCTTGATGTTCGATGTGGCCGGGGTCTTCCTAGAATCGCGTCTCCCGCGCCACGCGCAGGAAGTTGTCGAGGATGGCGGTGCAGTCGAGCAGTTCGACGCCGCCGGCCTGATGGAATTCCGGGTGCCATTGCAGGCCCATCACGAACGGCGCCTTGCGGTAGCGGATCGCCTCGACCATCTTGTCCGGCACCGACAGCGCCTCCACCGCCATGTCGCGCCCCAGCGTCTTGACGGCCTGGTGGTGGATGGAGTTGACCAGTCCAACTCCCTTGCCCTTGAACAGCTTGGCCAGCGACGAGCCGGCCGGGAAGCTCACCTCGTGCCGGTTGCGGTCGTACTCGTCGTTGACGTGGGCCAGCGAATCGGGGACGTCGGAGGCGATGTCCTGGTACAGCGTGCCGCCGAAGGCGACGTTGATCAGCTGGCAGCCACGGCAGATGCCCAGCACCGGCTTGCCCGCCTCGACGAATTCATGCAGCAGTTCCAGCTCGTACATGTCGCGCGCACGGTCGCCGCTCCATTCGGGGCGGGTCGGCGTTTCCGAATAGCTTTGTGGCGAGACGTCGGCGCCGCCCTGCAGCACCAGGCCGTCCAGGTGCTTGGCGTAGTCGCGCAGGCGGATGTTGGACGGGTGCAGCAGGCCGTCGGTGTTGACGGTCGGGATCATGAACACCAGCACGTCGCGCGACATCACCCATTGCGCGATGGACTCCTCCAGATATTGCAGGTTCTTGCTGCGCAGGCCGGTGGCGCCGGGCTCGGGGTGGAAGATGCGGGCCGACACGCCGATGTGCAGCGGCCGCTGGATGATGTGGCGCGTGGCCGCCGCGGCGAAGCGCCGGTAGCGCGCCATGAGCACGCGGCCCCACAGGCTGAAGACGGTGTCGCCGGGGTCCAGATAGCTGGGCGTGCCGGTGTCCGGTCGCGCGCGCCGGTCGCGGTCGCCGCTGCGCCGGTGCTGCGGTTGCTGTGCCTGATCCTTGTCGTCCGCTTCCCCGCTCATGCCTTGCCTCGTCTGCTATCCACACGATGGCAGTGTGCCACATGCCGGTGCCATCAGTCGCCCGCTAGGACGCGGGCTGCAGCTCGCGCACCAGGGCGTCGGCGAAGGCCGCGACCAGCGGTTCGGCCTCGCGGCGGCTGGCCAGTCCGACCTTGGTGAGCAGGCTGCCGCGCGAGAGTTGGACGAAACGCACGCCGGCCGGCGCCATCAGCTGCATGCATTCCGGCACGATGGCGATGCCGAGGTTGGCCTCGATCAGGCTCAGCTGCGACGACTTGCGCGACAGTACCCGCGCCGGTCTGGGAAAGAAGCCCTGGTCCAGGCACAGGTTGGCCACCAGGTAGCTCAGGCCGCCACGGTCCTTGTGCGGAATCGAGATGAAGGGTTCCTGGCTCAGGCTGGCCAGCTCGATATTGTCGAGCGCCGCCAGCGGCGAGTGGCGCGACACCGCCACCACCAGCCGCTCGGTGGTCAGCTCGCGCGCCTGGATGTGCGGGAACTTGCGCAGGGTCGGCATGCGGATCAGGCCGATGTCGGCGCGGCCTTCCTCGATGTCCATCGTCTGGTCCTCCGACGGCGCCATCGAGATGTCCAGCGTCACGCCGGGGAATTGTTGCAACAGGCGGCCCAGGGCGCCGGTCAGCGCCGGCGTCAGGATCACCGAGCTGGAATGCTGCAGGCGGATCAGGCCCTGGGCACCTTGGCCCACCTGGCGCGCCTGCACCACCGTGCGGTCGATGTCGTCGAGGATGCGCTTGCTGCGTTCGAAGAACAGTTGGCCGGCCGGCGTCAGCTGGATATGGCGCGAGTCGCGCGTGAGCAGCTGGGTTTGCAGCTCGTCCTCCAGCTCCTTGACCTGCCGGCTCAGCGCCGACTGCGCGACGTACAATTTCTCGGCCGCGCGCGAGTAGCTGCCGGCCTCCACGATCTCTACAAAATATTTAAACTGTTTAAGTGAAATCACCGCTATGCCGTTTCGAGATAGTTGGCCGCCGAATTTGATATTGGATTGCCAAGCGCGGCGCCGTTAAAGTGAAGCGTCTCTCTTCATTTACGGAAACCGCCATGTTGGAACTTATCGGAATAATCGGCGTGGTCGTAAGTATTGCATTAAAAGTAATATGCGTCCAGATCGGCTGCGGGAGCGGCGTCGACGATAAAGAGGATTAATGCCCCTATAATCGGGCATGATAAAAAAATACCTGCTCCTCGCCGGCAAGCTGTTCGCTTCCTTGTTGATGTTGTGCTTGTCGCTGTGGGGCGGCGGTGCATTGTGGTTCCAGGCCGCGCCCTGGCTGGCGGTGGCGTGGGGCGTGGCCAGCCTGGCGTCGCTGGCGTGGTGGTGGCGCCGTGGTGCGCGGATGTTGCTGCCCTGGCTGATCGCGTTTGCGCTGATGATGGGTTGGTGGAGCACCATCAAGCCCAGCCACGACCGCGTGTGGGCGGACGACGTGGCGCGCATGGTCACGGGCCGCGTGCAGGGCAATGTGGTCACGCTGGATCAGGTGCGCAATTTCGAGTGGCGCAGCGATGCCGATTACACGCAGCGCTGGGAACAGCGTTCGTATGACCTGAGCCAGTTGCGGTCGGTCGATGTGGCGCTGTCGTATTGGATGGGGCCGGCCATCGCGCATACGCTGGTGTCGTTCGGCTTTGCGGATGGCCGCTACCTGACGTTCTCCATCGAGATCCGCAAGGAGCGCGGCGAAAGCTTTGATGCCATCGCCGGTTTCTTCAAACGCTTCGAGACGGTGCTGATCGCCGCCGACGAGCGCGACATCCTGCGCGTGCGTACCAACGTGCGCGATGAGGACATGTATCTGTACCGGTTGAAGATGCCGCCGGAGGTCATGCGCTCTTTGTTCCTGTCGTATCTGGAGGAGGGGGCCTTGCTCAAGCGCGAGCCGCGCTTCTACAACACGCTGACCGCCAACTGCACCACCATCATCTTCGAAATGGCCCGCCGCATCGATCCAGGCCTGCCGCTGGACTGGCGGCTGCTGGCTTCCGGCTATCTTGATCGCTACCTGTACGACATTCGGGCGCTGGCCGGGCAGGGCGGCTTCGACTCGTTGCGTCAGCAAGCCCACATCACCGCCAGGGCGCGGGCGGCCGACAGGGCGACAGACTTTTCCGACCGCATCAGGCTCCCCTGATAATCGCGGAAATATGGTGCTAGTATTTGAGCCTTCGGCTGAGTTTGGCTGATAACTGACATCGGAGGAATTGAATTTGGGATTGTCTACAGCGGGGTTGGCATTTCGGCCTAACGCGTCAACGTTGGACGAACAGGCGTTGGTGCAGATGGTCTTTGGAAGCTCTTTCGATCCGTCCGCAACGGAGAGTGCACGTGACATCCGGGTGCCGGGCAATGTGGCGGTCGAATCGAAGAATGGCGCAACCTTCGTTTATAACGGCGAGATAGCGGGAAAAATTCTCTTCGAAGGGCGATCGCTGGAGCCCGCGGTATTTGCGGCGCTGGGAAGACCAGAGCTGGTTTTGGTTTTCTGCCATTATGATTCGGGTGGCTCGTTCGGCTACGCCATCATTAAAGACGGCATCACAGTTCGCTCATGAGTTCACACCCTGGACAAGACGGTGGATGAAGGAACGCCCAACGCGTTCGAGCTGCCGTGGCTGACGGCGGAGTCGTTTATCGACGAAGAAGGTGAGCCCCCTGCCTACCGGAATCTGGAAACGGGCGAAGTCACATCTGAGCCTTACGTCACGGCGCATCTGCTCGTCCAGGTGATGAATGCTTTCTTTGGCGTCGTCCCCTGGGATGAGTGGGACTACAGAACCAAGCTCAATTTCTACAGCAGACAACCGTCCGAGAAAACGCCGTCGCCACCTGCCGCGAAAGCGTGGTGGAAGTTCTGGTGACGGAGGGGCGGCTGGGTTTTTGTATAAACACTTTTAGGATGAGATAGATTGAAACGTGCCTTGTTTATTTGTTCCCAAAATCGTCTGAGAAGCCCCACGGCGGAGCAGATATTTGCGAGTTGGCCGGATGTTGAAACAGACTCTGCCGGGCTGGGAGGTGACGCAACTGTGCCACTTTCTACTGAGCAGATAGAATGGGCCAACGTCATATTTGTCATGGAGAAGACGCATCGGAACCGTCTCTCATCCAAGTTCCGGTCGCATTTGAACGGGAAGCGCATCATTTGCCTGGATATCCCGGACGACTGTGAATTTATGCAACCGGAACTCATCAAGCTGCTGGAAGCAAAGGCAGGACGGTTCTTGCGCTAAGGAGGGCAGCCACCCCTCTGCTTAATTCATCCATCAAGTCTGCCGTCAGCCAAGTTTCTGGCGATGCGCCACATTTCCTGCTTCAATTGGCGGCAGAAGTGGCCGCAACCGCCGAAAGCGCATCCCTTTTAAGTTGAGCATATCGATTCGTCCCGGAGGCGGGCGTCCAGGTTAACTGATGTGGCATCAATTGCATGCCATGTCATCAACATTTCATCATTGTTACGTAAGCTGCTGTCTCGCATGACTTCAGTTTTCATGTTTCCCTGACAATCGACCTGGATCAATCAAATGCAAATTTTTAAATTCGCGCGCGCCCGCACGTAGGTGCACGCATGAGCCGGCGTGACTTCCTCCGCAAGATGGGCAAGTCGGCCGGCGCTAGTGCCGTGCTGGCGACCTTTCCGCCGTCCATCCAAAAGGCGCTGGCCCTCCCCGCCAACCAGCGCACTCGCAGCCTGCAGGATGTCGAGCATATCGTCGTGCTGACGCAGGAGAACCGCAGCTTCGACCATTACTTCGGCACCCTGGAAGGGGTGAGGGGATTCGGCGATCCCTTTCCGATCCCGGTGATGGACCGGCAAAATCTCTTCAATCGCAAATCTGTCTTCGTGCAGCGCTCTGTCGGCGGGGCGCCGGTGCCTGGCCGGCCCACCTGGCCCCAGGGCAGCGCCATCGCGCCGTTCCGGCTCAACACGGTGCAGGACTTTCCAGTCATGCGCGTGGCCGGGACTCCGCATTCCTGGCTCGACGCCCAGCTGGCGTGGGACCACGGACGCATGAATGACTGGTGCAACGTCAAGCAGAACCACGCGATGGGCTATTACGCCGACGCCGACATTCCCTTCCAGTTTGCGCTCGCGCGTGCCTTCACCATCTGCGACCACTATCACTGCGCGACCCAGACCGGCACCAACACCAATCGGCTGTTTCTGTTCACCGGTCACAACGATCCCCTGGCCGCTGCGGGCGGCCCATCGACCGACAACAGCCGCGACGACTTCAATCCGGACATGTCCACCGACTACTTGTGGACCACCTATCCGGAGCGCCTCGAAGCGGCGGGTGTCAGCTGGCAGGTCTACCAGAACATGGCGGACAACTTCACCGACAACTCGCTGGCGGGATTCCGTCCTTTCCGCAACGCGTGGTATCGCCGGCCGGGCTATTCGCAATCCCTGCGCGATCGCGGCACCACGACGCGTGACCTCGACCTGCTCAAGGCCGACGTGCTGGCCAACCGCCTGCCGCAGGTCAGCTGGGTCGTCGCGACCGCCGAAGGCTCCGAGCACCCGGGGCCCTCAAGTCCCGCGTCGGGCGCCGACTACATCGCGCGCGTGCTGGACGCCCTGACCGCCAATCCCGATAGCTGGAGCAAGACGGTCTTGCTCATCAACTTCGACGAGAACGACGGCTTCTTCGACCACATGCCACCGCCGGCGGTTCCCGCGTACACCAGTTACAGCAGCAATCCGGCGCAGGCGCAGCTGGCCGGCGCGTCGACCGTCGACACGACCGGCGAGTACCATCACGTGCTCAACGGCGCGGATGCGCGCACGCTCCATCGTCCCTACGGTCTCGGGCCGCGCGTGCCGATGTATGTCATCTCGCCGTGGACCAAGGGCGGCTGGGTGAATTCGCAGGTCTTCGACCACACGTCGGTGGTGCGTTTCATCGAGGCGCGTTTCGGTGTGCGCGAGCCGCTGATCAGCCCATGGCGCCGCGCGGTGAGCGGCAACCTGTTGTCCTGTTTCGACTTCGCAAACCCGAACGACAACGGCTTCACGCAACTGCTGCCGGAAACGGCTGCGCGGCGTTCGATGGCGCTGAGCCTGCCAAACACCAAGGTGCCCGCAACGCCGACCACCCTGACGGCACCCGTCCAGGCCGCCGGCGTGCGTCCGGCGCGCGCGCTGCCCTACGAACTCCAGGTGCAGGCGCAGGTGCCGGTCGGAGGCGGCCAGGTGGAGCTCAGATTCGACAACCTGGGCGAAGCCGGGGCGGTGTTCCATGTGTACGACCGCCTGGCGCTGGATCAGGTCCCGCGCCGCTACACGGTCGAACCTGGCAAACAGCTCAAAGGCCGCTGGAACACCGCGTCCGCCTACGATCTCTGGGTGCTGGGACCGAACGGTTTCCATCGCCACATCGTCGGGGACGTGCGCGGCGACGGCAACGCTGCATGGCCGGAAATCAGCCTGCGCGCCGAACGCAGCGCCGGCGAGCTGGTTATCGACCTGGTCAACAATGGCGCGCAGCCGTGCACCTTCGTACTCACCGCCAACAAGTACTACTCCAACAAGCCGATGGAAGTGCGGGTCGTCGCACGATCGAGGAGCGCGGTCCGTCTACCGCTGGCATCGAGTTCCAACTGGTACGACTACAGCGTGCGTGTGGCCGGCGTGCCGGGCTGGATGCGCCGCTTCGCCGGCCATCTGGAAAACGGTCTGCCGTCCATCAGCGACCCTGCGATGCGCGGGGCAGCGCAACTTGACCAGTACCGCGTCATTTGATTTTTATAAGGAGCTTTTCATGAAGTGCAGATTTCTCGTCGCCGCGGCCTTGTTCGCCGTGGCGTGTAGCGGCAAGGCTGACGTCATCTACGGTCAGAACCTCGTTGTCAACGGCGATGCCGAAGCGGGCGTGAGCGGCTGGAGCGGCTACACGGGTTACAACATGGTCCAGTCGGTGGACTATGGCAACAACTGGGTGCTTCCCACCCAGCCTGGCCCGGTCGATCGCGGGACGAAGATGTTCGCCGGCCTCGGACAATATGCCGTGGGTACCCAGACCCTGGACTTCGGCGTGCCGACGGCCCGGAACAGTGCCTATACCCTGAGCGGATGGCTCGGCGGCTGGGCCGCCCAGGGCGATAACGCGCTGTTCTATGTGCAGTTTCTCGATGCGGCGAACAATGAGATAGGAAACGCCGCGATCGGCCCCGTCACCCCGCAGGATCGCGGCAACCAGACAGGCCTGTACTACCGGGAGTCCGTCGGCATCATGCCTGCCGGTACCAGCAAGCTGTCGTTCTGGCTGTCGATGGAGCGTCTCGCTTCGAACGACAACGATGGCTATGCGGATAACCTGTCCTTCATCACTACCAGCCCGGTACCGGAACCGGGCATGGTGTCGATGTTCGTGCTGGGCCTGGGCATGTTGGCCGGGGCGGCCCGCCGCAATAAGCGCGCGCACATGTCGTAATTGGAATCGACAGCACTTCAGCGTGCGAAGTGGAGGCCGTTGAGGTGCTGGAGTTGCACTTCGGACGCGGGCTGTGACAGGGCCACGCGTCCGCTTTGCATCAGGCAGACGTGAACGGCCACGCCCACCGCGCTCGGTCGCCAGCATCTGCGCCTCGCCGCCGGATGGCGACGTTGCGGTCGGCCATATCCAAGATTTTCACCATCGGCAGCGTTGAATATGGCGGGGCGGTCGCATTTGGTGCTGTGACGGGTTCTTGGTGTTTGTACTCGCAAATAATAAAAAAGAAAGCCAGGCAAGCTAATTCAGAATGACGTACATAATGCATGTCACCGTGAGAATAACAAGCAAATTACTAGCCATAACCCGCGTCAAGTAGATTAAAAATATAAAATCTCTCCGTTGGAATAGTCCAACACTAGCATTATATTTTTAGAAATTAATGTAATACTACACATCCCGGCATGCGGTCCTCGCACATGCCTGATTCGCCCAGATTTATCACCATCCTCCACTTGTTATTGGAAAGGTAGTGTTATGCCTGTCGATAAAACAAATAATCCCGCATCCAGTTTCCAGCAAACATATGACGTGATAGTCATAGGTGGCGGCCCGATGGGGCTCGCCACCGCGTATTACAACAGTAAGCGCGCCGCCTCCACGCTGGTGCTGGAACAGTTCACCTTCCTCAATCAGCAGGGCAGTTCAGCCGGCGTCTCCCGCCAGTTCCGCATTCCCTATCCTGACGAATACATGGTGAAAATGGCCGAAGATGCGCTGCCTTATTGGGCCGAACTGCAAACCCACACCCAGGAACCGTTGCTGACGACGGTCGGCACCTTGTGGTTTGGCGACCCCACCGTCCAGTCGACGGAGGGCAACATCGCCGCCGCGGAACTAGCCATGCAGGCGCAGGACGTGCCTTACACCGCCTTGACCGTGTCGGAAATCGAACAGCAATATCATTTTAAAGACCTGCCGCAGAATTACCGGGGCCTGTTCCAGGCCGACGGCGCCAGCATCGACTTGCGCGCCACCCAGCGCACCCTGTACGACTGCAATCTCGCCAGTCCGCATGTGACGATGCTTGAACAGGCGCCGGTCATCGGCATCGAGCAATCCGACCAGTTGTTCAGAGTGACGACTCCTGGAGGCACTTATGTTGGCAAGAAGTTGGTGATTGTGCCGGGGCCTTATATCAACGACGTCATTAATATGCTCAATTTCAGGATAGAGGCGACATATTGGAATATGACCTCGTGCTATTTTAAAAAGACCGACCCCGCCATTCAATACCCAACCTGGTTTGTTTTCCAGCAGCCGGAAGGCGATAGCGGCAATCAGTTCTACGGTTTCCCCGAGGTCGATTGGGATCACCCCGACTATATCCGGGTTGCGCCGGACTTCGTTATGACGCCCCTGTCCGATCCCAACCTGGCCAGCTTTGTGCCCAACCCGGAGGAATTGGCGTACACCTCCGAGTGGGTGCGCAAGCATATGACCGGGCTCGACCCGACTCCGCATTACAAATCCACCTGCCTGGTGGCGCTGAGCAAGATCGCTGGCAAGGAAATGCTGATCGACTTCGCCCCAAGGTACGTCCCCAATCATCAGAACATCGTCATGTATGCAACCGGCTGGGCCGCCAAGTTCGTGCCGCTGCTGGGCAGCATCCTGTCCGAGATGGCACTCGACGGCAAAAGCTCGTACGACATCTCGCACTTCCAGACCGGCCAACGCTACTTCAGAAGCATGTAAATAATTTAGCCACTTATATCGGGAGTCTACAATGGTTGACAAGAATACGGCACTGAACACCGGCATGCAGGATGGATTGAAACTCGACGTAGCCATCGTCGGCGCCGGTATCTCCGGCATCTACTCCGCCTACCGCCTGACCACGGCCGGCGCCAGCACGGGCAGTCAGGTGCAGGTCTTCGACATGAACACCCGCATTGCCGGACGGCTCGAATCGGTGCGCCTGCCTGGCATGCCGACGGTACAGGGCGAACTGGGTGGCATGCGCTACCTGACCTCGCAGAAAATCGTCACCACGCTGATCGAAGAAGTCTTCGCCGACCAGATGGAAGCGGTGGAGTTCCCGATGGGCGATCCGGCCGATTTGTATATGTACTTGCGCAAAGACCGTTGCAAGCAAAACGCCTGGACCGAAGCGCAGCGCAAGGGCGAGAAGCTGTCTACCCGCTACTATCTGGACGACGACGACATCGGCTTCAGCGCCGACCAGCTGTTCAGCAAAGTCATTTACAACGTGCTGACCGCCGATCCATGGTTCCGGGAGAATTACGGCCAGTACGTTCACCAGATCGACGAATATAACTACGCCATCGAACTGACGCTGCGCCAGTGGGACCAGATCAAACCCTACCTGACCTACCGCTTCGAAGGCTCGCCGTACGACAGGCGCCTGGTCAACGACATCGGATTCTGGAATCTGCTCAAGGATCAGGTCTCGCAGGAGGGCTATACCTTCCTGTCCACCGCCGGCGGCTACTACTCCAACACCATCAACTGGAATGCGGCGGAAGCCTTCCCCTACATGATCGGCGATTTCTCCGCCGGCGCGACGTACAAGACCATCGCCCAGGGTTTTGACAGCACGGTGTATGCGATGGCGAACGCGTATATGAGCTACCCAGGCGCATGCATCTGGTCCGAAAACAAGCTGGTGACTTTTAACCGGCAACATCCGCAACTTGCCACGCATCGCTATGAGCTCGTCTTCCTCAACCTGCGTTCGAACCAGGAGTGGCGGGTCTACGCGAACCACCTGGTACTGGCGATGCCGCGGCGTTCGCTGGAACTTCTGGATCAGGACAACTTCTTCTTCAACGTCAACCAAAATACCGAACTGAACAAGAACATTCGCTCGGTCATCATGGAGCCTGCGTTCAAGATCCTGATGGGATTCGATACGCCGTGGTGGAATGAGCTGGGGATCACCGCCGGGCATTCCATCACCGACTTGCCGATGCGCCAGTGCTACTACTTCGGCACCGCGCAAGTGACCGACCATTCGATGCTGCTCGGTAGCTACGGCGATATGGAGACGGAGACGTTCTGGAAGGCGCTGTCGGACGATCCGGTGAAATTCCGGCCACGCGCGACCAGGCTGGCATCGCAGCAGGAAGTCGAGGCGCTGAACGACGTCGCGGCGAGCGACATGATGGTCAAGGAGGTGGTCAAGGAACTGCGCGAATTGCACGGCGTGGGAGTCCCTATGCCCTACGTTACCTGGTTCAAGGACTGGGGCGATGACCCGTTTGGCGCCGGCTATCATGCCTGGAAGGCAGGCTACAAGGTGCAGGATGTGATGCCCTACATGCGCAAGCCTTTGTCGACGGAGGATATCCACATCTGCGGCGAAGCGTATTCGGATCAGCAGGGCTGGGTCGAAGGCGCCTTCTGCGAGGCGGAGAAAATGCTGCAGTCCTATTTCGGCCTGCCTCGCCCGAGCTGGCTGCCGGCTGATTATTACCTGGGCTGGTAGATCGCCGCGGCATAACTTCACCTCACCGCGCAAAGTACAAATCGTGGAGCTGCTGGAGTTGCACTTCGGACGCGGGCTGTGACAGGGCCACGCGTCCGCTTTGCATCAGGTAGACGTGATCGGCCACGCCCACCGCGCGCTCGGTATTTTGCTCGACCAGTATGATGGTGCGGCCGCCGGCCTTGAGCCGCACCAGTATCTCGAACAATTCGTTGACGACCAGCGGCGCCAGGCCCAGCGAGGGTTCGTCGATCAGCAGCAGCCTGGGGTCGGACATCAGGCCGCGCGCCATCGCCAGCATCTGCGCTTCGCCGCCGGACAGCGAGCCGGCCATCTGCGTACGCCGTTCGCGCAGGCGCGGGAACATCTCGTAGGCTTCCTCCAGCCTTTGCTTCACATGCGCGCGGTGCGATTTGTGAAAGGCGCCCATGATCAGGTTTTCCTCCACGCCCATGTCGCGAAAGACCATGCGGCCTTCGGGGATCATGGCGACGCTGCGGTCGGCCATGTCCCACGTGGGCGTGCCGTTCAGGCGCGCGCCGTCCAGCCGGATCTCGCCGCCGCCCACCGGCACCAATCCCATGATCGCCCGCAGCAGCGTGGTCTTGCCGGCGCCATTGGGGCCGATGATGGTGGTGAGCCTGCCGGCCGCCACCCGCATCGATACATCCCACAGCACGTTGATGGCGCCGTAGCCCGCGCGCACCTGGTCCAGTTCAAGCATGCGCCGCTCCCGTGTAGCTGCGGATTACCTCGGGATCGTTGAACACCGCTTCCGGCGTACCGTCCGCGATCAGCTGTCCGAAGTTGAGCACCACCACCCGCTGGCACAGCGCGTGGATGGTTTCGATATCGTGCTCGATGATGATGATGCCGACGCCGAAGCGCGCGTGCATCTCCTTCAACATGCCCATGAAGCGCCGCTTGCCGTTGGTCTCCAGCCCGGCCAGTACTTCGTCCAGCAGCAGCAGCTTGGGCGTGGTGGCCAGCGCCTTCGCCACTTCCAGCGCTTTGAGTTCGGTCAGCGCCAGTTCGGTGGCGGCGTTGCGGCTTGCCTTGTCGGCCAGGCTGGTGAAGTCCAGGATCTCGTCGATCTTGTCCTCGTCGACGTGGCCGGCGCCGAAGCGCTGGGCCACGATCAGGTTTTCGCGCACCGTCAGTTCGTGCATGGGCTGCGGTATCTGGAAGGTGCGGCCTATGCCCAGCCGCGCGCGCCGGTAGATGGGCGTGCGGAGCACGTCGTGGCGGTCGAAGCGTATGGTGCCGCCGGTTGGCCGCACCAGGCCGGAGATGGCGTTGAACAGCGTGGTCTTGCCGGCGCCATTGGGGCCGACCAGGCCGACCACGTCGTGCGTGCCGACCGTCAGCGTGACGGTGTTGACCGCCGTCAGGCCGCCGAAGCGGACCGAGAGATTGTTCAGCTCAAGCATGGTCTTTCCTCCGCAGCAGGGCAAGCAGGCCGGTGGGACTGAAGATGATCATCGCCACCAGCAGTCCGCCCAGCACCAGCTGATGCCCGGTGGGGATCAGCGTCTTGAACACCAGTTGGTCCAGCAGGTACACCACCAGCGCGCCGACCACCGGCCCGGCGATGGTGCGGTAGCCGCCGAAGATGGCGGCGACGATGGGCACCGTGACCCACACGCTGTTGAAGGCGTAGTCAGGTTCGAGGAAGTTGATGTAGTGGGCGTTGAACGCGCCGGCCACGCCGGCCATGAAGGCGGACACCATCAGCATCAGCCCTTTGAGCAGCGTGCTGTTGACGCCCACCACGCGGGTGGCGTCCTCGCTGTCGTGCATGGCGCGCAGGGCGATGCCGTAGTGGCTGGCGCGGATGGCGCGGTAGGCCAGCGCGAACAGCAGCACGATGGTCAGTATCGTCAGGTAGGCGCCGGTCTTGCCGCTCATGTCGTAGCCGAGTATCGTCGGCAGTCCGGGGATGTTGGCGATGCCGCCGGAGCCGCCGGTGACCGAGCTCCATTCGGTGGCGAGGATGCGGAAGATGTGGGCGTAGGCCAGGATGGCCAGGGCAAAGTAGGGGCCGCGCAGGCGCAGCACCGGCAGCATCGCGATGGACGCCAGCAGCGCGCCGGCGCCGCCCAGCGCGATGCCCGCCAGTACAGGCACGCCCAGTTTGGCGGTGACGATGGCCGATACATACGCGCCCACGCCGAAGAAGGCGCTGTGGCCGAAGCTGACCATGCCGCCCATATTCCCCAGCAGCGCCCAGGACAGGGCGACGCAGCCGATCACCATGGCCGCGACGATCAGGCTCATGACGTAGTTGTCGGCGCCGAGCAGCATGGGAACGGCGACGTAAGCCGCGGCCAGGGCGGCGATCCACCAGAGGCGGGTCATCCGCGCCTCCGGGCCGCGCCCATCAGGCCATTGGGCATCACGAACAGCACCAGCAGGAACAAGGTCATGCCGGCCAGCTCCTGCAGGGCCGAACTGGCCAGCGTGACGGTGAGCGCCTCGGCCACGCCGAGCAGCACGGCGCCCAGCAGCACGCCGGGGATCGAGCCTATGCCCGCCAGCACGGTGATGATGAAGGCCTTGACCGTCAACGCGCCGCCATACGCGGGCTGGATCACGCCGTAGCTGTACAGCGCCACGCCCGCGAACCCCGCCAGCATGCCGGCCACGATGAACGACACCAGCTCCGTGCGTCCGGGCGAAATGCCCATCAACTTGGCGGCGTCGCGGTTGCTGGAGACGGCCCGCAGCGCACGCCCGTACCAGCTGCGCGACAGCCACCACCACAAGCCGCCCATCAGCAGCAGGCTGACGACGAAGAAGATCAACTCGCTGCGCATGCTGTACAAGGGGCCGACCACGAAGGCCTCCTGCAGCCAGCTGGAACTGGTCGAGCGTACGTCGGCCTTCCAGATCAGCAGTATCAGGTTGGTCAGGATCACGCCGATGCCGAAGGTGAGTATCAGCGAGTTGATCTCGCGGTCCTTCCTGATGCGGCTGACGATCCAGTACACGCCGGCCGACGTCGCGCTGACCACGACCAGCGCGATCGGTATCGCCCACGCGGGATTGAGGCCCAGCCCCGATTCGACCGAGTAGGCGATGTAGGCCGCCAGCAGTACCAGCTCGCCGTGGGCGAGGTTAATCACCCGCATGGTGCCGAACACCAGCGCCAGTCCCAGCGCGATCAGCGCGTAGGAGCCGCCTTGCAGCAGGCCGGAATACAGCGCCTGGAATATCAGTTCCGTCACGGCGGCTTACCAGGGCAGGCCCGGATACACCATCTTGCCGGTGGCCGTCTCCTTCGGCCAGACGATGACGATGTTCTTGCCCTGGTGCTGGCCCATGCGGTGCACGAAGTTGGGGTTGTCGCCGTTGGCGCCGAACTGCACGCGGCCGATCAGCGTTTCGCGGTCGGTCTTGCGCAGCTCTTCGGCCACGCCGCCTTTCTTCACCGTGCCCTTGTCGGCGGCGCGGGCGATGGCCTCGAACAGCAGCATCGATTGCACGTAGCCGAACTGGCCGAGGTAGTCCGGCTCCTTCTTGTACAGCGCCTTGTAGGTGTCGGCGAAGGCCTTGCCGTCGGCGGTGTCGAAGACGGCGGGGAAGGGCAGCAGCGCGGTGCCGTACACATTGGGCATCAGGTCCGGGAACTCGGCGGCCATCTTGGGCGTGGCCAGCGACCACACGCCGATCATGGCCTTGACGGGCGGCTTGAGCACCCGCGCGGCGCGCAGGATGCCGACGTAGTCGTTCTCGTAGCCGACCATCAGTATCGCTTCCGATTTGTCCTGAAGCTTGATCTTGTTGATGATCGGCTTGAAGTCGGTGATGGCCGGATCGAAGGAGTGCGTGGTGGCCTTGATACCCTTGGCGGTCAGCGCCTTCTGCACCGAGTTGGCCAGGTCGGACGTGGCCTCCTTGGTCGAGAAGATGATGGACACGGATTTCGCGCCCATGTCGGCCAGGAGTCCCTGCACGGCCTTCTCGTAGCCGGCGGTGTTATTAATGCGGAAGAAGTTCTTGCGGCCGCTGTTGACCAGGCTGTCGTCCACGCCACCGGAGGTGATGTAGACCAGCCCCAGTTTGTTGGCCGCGTCCGAGGCTGGCGAGATGTTGTTGGAGCCGTAGCCGCCGGTGATCGCCACCGCGCCCTGGCTGGCCAGCTTCTCCACCGCGGCCACCGCCTTGGCCGGCGCCGATTCGTCGTCGATGGTGACGATCTTGATCTTGTGCTTGCCGTTGGTCTTGTTGAATACCTCGGCGGCGACCAGCACGCCCTCCTGCATGCCGGAGCCCACGCGGGCCAGCGTGCCGGTGAGCGGCAGCTCCGCGCCGACCGTGAATTCCTCCGCTTGTGCGCCGCCAGCCAGTGCCATCGCGGTCAGCGCCGCGATTGTGATGTTTTTCATTCCAGTCTCCCTTGTGGTTATTTTTGTGCCAGTTGCCGCAGCTGTCCTTTCAATATTTTTCCGGTTGCCGCTGCGGGCAGGGCTTGCATTTCGATGATCTCGGACGGGCATTTGTACGGCGACAGCAGGCCCGCCAGGTACTGCTGCAATTCCTCGGGCGTGACGCGGTGGCGCGGGTCGATCTCGACGAAGGCCACCACTTCCTCGTTGCCATCGTCGGCGTTGCGGCCGACCACCGCCGATTGCGTCACCGCCGGATGGGCGTTGAGCACCGTCTCCACTTCCAGCGGATAGACGTTGAAGCCGGAACGGATGATTAGCTCCTTGGTGCGGCCGACGATGAACAGCGCGCCGTCGGCATCCTGCCGCGCGACGTCGCCGGTATTGAGCCAGCCGCCGTCGCGCATCGCCGCCGCCGTCAGTTCGGGCTCACGGTAGTAGCCGGCCATGATGTTCGGGCCGCGCACCCACAGTTCGCCGTCCTCGCCGGGCGCCACGTCGTCGCCGCCGGCATCCACCAGCCGCACTTCGACGCCGGGGATGACCTGACCCACCGAAGCGTCGTCGCGCGGTTGGTCGAGGCGGGTCTGGCTGATGGTGGGCGAGGTCTCGGTCATGCCGTAGCCGTTGTGCAGCGGCAGGCCAAACAGCTGCTGCACCTGCGCCTTCAGGCTGGGCGCCAGCGGCGAGCCGCCGGCGTAGATGAAGCGCAGCCGCGACGCCAGCGGTTCACCGGCGCCGCCCAGCTGCTCCAGTAGTCGCGCGTACATGGCGGGCACGCCTTGCAGGATGGTCAGGCCGTCGTCGCGGATCGCCTTCAGCACGGCCTCCGGCGCGAAGCGCGGGCACAGGTACAGGCAGGCGCCCGCGTACAGGGTGCCCAGCATGACCGAGGCCAGGCCGTAGACGTGGGTGATGGGCAGCACGCCGTAGGCGCGGTCGGTGGGCGTGAGGCCGCGCAGGGTACTGGAGACGGCGGCGATGAACAGCAGGTTGCGGTGCGTGAGCATCACGCCCTTGGGCTGGCCGGTGGTGCCGGTGGTGTAGATCAGCGCCGCCACCTGTTGCGCCGGATCGGCGTGCACCGGCTCCGGCGCGCAGTGGGCGTTGAGCGCGCCGATCATCCAGGTGCCGAACGGCGAGGGCGTGGGCACGGCAGCATGGCGCTGGCCGTGCGCGGCCGATTCCGGCGAGGAGGGAGACGTTCCCGAGCCATCGCCCGGCGCCGCCAGGTAGATCACCCGCCGCGCGCCGCTATGGCCCAGGATCTGGTCCACCTCGCGCGCCGACAGGCGGCCGTTGACGTTGACGATCCACGCGTCGATGTCGGCCGCGGCGAAGATCAGCGCCACCTGCGCGGCGCAGTTTTCGCCGACCACCATCAGTCGGTCGCCGGGCCTCACTTCCAGCGCGCGCAGCAGGTTCGCGGTTTCGTCGATGGCGGCGGTCAGCTCGGCGTAGGACCAGTGGCGCGCGCCATCGTGCAGCGCCGGCGCCTGCGGCGCGCGTTCGGCCCAGCGGCGTGGGATGCCGCCCAGGCGCGCGGGCAGCGTGGCAAGCAGGCGGCCGGTGTCGAGGGCCTCCATCAGGCCCCGGCCGCCTTGATCATGTTGCGGGCGATGACCAGCTGCTGGATCTGCGAGGTGCCTTCGTAGATGCGGAACAAACGCACGTCGCGGTAGAAGCGCTCGGCCGCATAGTCCGACACGTAGCCCGCGCCGCCGTGGATCTGCACCGAGCGGTCGGCCACGCGGCCGCACATCTCGGAGGCGAACAGCTTGCAGCACGAGGCCTCGGTCGGGATGTCCTCGCCGTTGTCGCGGCGGCGGGCGGCGTCCAGCACCATGCTGCGGGCGGCGTAGATCTCGGCCTTGCTGTCGGCCAGCATGGCCTGGATCAGCTGGAACTCGGCGATGGGCTGGCCGAACTGCTGGCGCTCCATCGCGTAGCGCAGCGCGTCCTCCAGCATGCGCTCGGCCACGCCCACGCAGATGGCGGAGATGTGCAGGCGGCCCTTGTCCAGCACCTTCATCGCGGTCTTGAAGCCCTGGCCCTCCTTGCCGCCGATGATGCAGGCGGCCGGCACGCGGCAGTTCTCGAAGATCACGTCGCAGGTATGGGCGCCTTGCTGGCCCATCTTCCTGTCCTTTTTGCCGAGCGAGATGCCGGGCGTGCCGCGTTCGACGATGAAGGCCGATACGCCGCCCGGTCCCTTGCGCGTGGCGTCGGTGCGCGCCATCACGGTGAACACGCCGGCCTCCGGCGCATTGGTGATGTATCGCTTGGTGCCGTTGATGATGTAGTGGTCGCCGTCGCGCACGGCGGAGGTGGTGAGCGAGCCGGCGTCGGAGCCGTATCCCGGCTCGGTCAGCGCGAAGGAGCCGACGATTTCGCCGGAGGCCATGCGCGGCAGCCAGGCGTTCTTCTGTTCCTCGGTGCCGTCGATCAGGATGCCCTGCGAGCCGATGCCGTTGTTGGTGCCGAACAGCGAGCGGAAGGCGGGCGAGGTGCGGGCGATTTCAAACGCGGCCAGCACTTCCTCCTCCATCGTCAGACCCAGGCCGCCATATTGTTCGGGGATGGAGAGGCCGAACAGGCCCAGTTCGCGCATCTGCGCCACCAGCGCCGGGGGGATCTCGTCGGTTTCGGCCACTTGCTGCTCGTGCGGCACCAGCTGTTCGCGCACGAAGCGGCGGATGCTGTCCAACAGGATGTTGAGCGTTTCCTGGTCTCTTATCATGGGTCTCCCTTTTCGGCAGACTTCAATGTGCCGATTCGGCCAGACCCTGTCAAGCTTTGGTGTTGATTAGCGTCCCGATATTCTGGTCGGCGGCTTGTATCACCTTGGCCGACAGATCGAATTGCGCCTTGTAGACCAACGAGTTGGTGGTTTCGGTGGCGAGGTCGGTGGCGCTGGGCGCGTCCGCCGCCTGCAGTTGCTGCGCCTGGAAGGAGATCGACACGCCGCTGCCGGCCGGGGCGTTTTCCTTGAACACGGCCTGCGCCGGCTGGAAGCCCTGGGTGCCGGTGTTGGCGATCGCGTGCGCGCTGTTGCCCAACGCGCGTTCGGCGGCGTTGAGTCCGGTGACTCCTGAACTGAGTGCGGCGATGGCCATGATCGATATTTCCTTTCGGCAATTAAAGCTAGTGTACACCGGGGCGCCGGGCATTGCACGTGTTTGATTAAAAATTCGGCAGGCTTGACGTCGCCATGCAACTGGGTGAGTATTGTCGGAGAGATACTTTTGCGGAAATGTTACATGCCTAAGTTACGCCGGCTGCTGTGCGCCTGCCTGATGCTGCTCGCGGCGGCGGCCGGGGCCGAACCCATCGTGGTGCATTATCCCAGGGCCGAGAGCGCCGACGATGAGCGCGGCGAGTACGGCCTGGCGCTGTTGCAACTGGCGCTGGCCAAGTCGGGCGGCTTGTACCGGGTGGAGTTGTCGCCGACCCGCATGCAGCAGAACCGCGCGCTGGTGGAATTGCAGTCCGGCTCCGGCCGCATCGACATCGTCGGCACCATGACCTCGGTCGAGCGCGAGCAGGCGCTGCTGCCGGTGCGGATACCGATGACGCGCGGCCTGATCGGCTGGCGCTTCGTCCTGCTGCGTGGCGACCGCAAGGAATTGCTGCGCGAAGTGCGCTCGGTGGACGAGCTGAAGAGGTTTTCCACCGCCCAGGGGCATGACTGGCCGGACCTGCGCATCCTGCGCCACAGCGGCCTGCAAGTGCATGCGCTGGCCGCCTACAACGGCTTGTTCGGCATGCTGAACGCCGGGCGGATCGACTGGGCGCCGCGCTCGGCCTACGAGATCTGGGCCGAGGCGGCGCGCCATCCCGAGCTGGCAATCGATCCGTATATTGTGCTGCACTATGTCACCGCCGATTACTTTTTCGTCAATCGCGACAACCCGGCCCTGGCCGAGGCGGTGCGGGCCGGCCTGGAAACGGCGCTGGCCGACGGCAGCTTCGCGCGTCTGTTCGACCAGCACTTCGCTCGCCTGCTGCGCAAGGCCAGGTTCGACCGGCGCCGGGTGATCGAGCTGCCCAATCCGCTGTTGCCGCCGCAGACTCCGCTGGCGCGCAAGGAGCTGTGGTTCACCCCGGCCGATTTGAAACGCCATCCGTAGGACAACTCGCTATCTTTATGCTACCCTCCCGCCCGTAGTTGCATGGGCGAAACATGTACTTTAGTTACATGAAAATATAAGGGGCTTTAGATGGCAATATTTGATTTTCTGGAAAAGGAACGGACGGTGGCGGGGTCCGGTTTCAATCGTTGGCTGGTGCCGCCCGCGGCGCTGGCGATCCACCTGTGCATCGGCATGGCGTACGGCTTCTCGGTGTTCTGGCTGCCGCTGTCGCGCGCGCTCGGCATCAAGGAGGCGCTGGCCTGTCCGGCCGACATGGACCTGATGGCCCGGATACTGTCGTCCACCTGCGACTGGCAGATCTCCATGCTGGGCTGGATGTACACGATGTTCTTCGTCTTCCTCGGCCTGTCCGCCTGGCTGTTTGGCGGCTGGCTGGAGCACGCCGGCCCGCGCAAGGCCGGCGTGGTGTCGGCGCTGTGCTGGTGCGGCGGCCTGGTGATCTCGGCGCTGGGCGTGTACCAGCACCAGATCTGGCTGATGTGGCTGGGCTCCGGCGTGATCGGCGGCATCGGCCTGGGGCTGGGCTACATCTCGCCCGTGTCCACGCTGATCAAATGGTTCCCGGACCGGCGCGGCATGGCGACCGGCATGGCCATCATGGGCTTCGGCGGCGGCGCGATGATCGGCGCGCCATTGGCCGACAAGCTGATGAAGTTCTTCGCCACCGCCGATTCGGTCGGCGTGTGGCAGACCTTCCTGGTGATGGCGGCGATCTACTTCGTCTTCATGCTGGCCGGCGCGCTGTCGTACCGCGTGCCGCCGACCGGCTGGAAACCGGCCGGCTGGACGCCGCCGGCCAAGGCCAGCGCCAACACCATGATCACCAGCCGCCACGTCCATGCCAGCAAGGTGTGGGGCATCCCGCAATTCTGGCTGGTGTGGCTGGTGCTGTGCCTGAACGTGACGGCCGGTATCGGCATCCTGGGCATGGCCTCGCCGCTGCTGCAGGAGATCTTCGCCGGCCGGCTGCTGGGCGTGAACGTCGCGTTCAACGATTTGACGCTGGCGCAGAAGGGCCAGATCGCCGCCATCGCCGCCGGCTTCACCGGCCTGCTGTCGCTGTTTAACATCGGCGGCCGTTTCGTCTGGGCCTCGTGCTCGGACTACCTGGGCCGCAAGGCCACCTACAGCATCTTCCTGGTGCTGGGCATCGCGCTGTATGGCCTGGTGCCGTCGATGGCGCACGGCGGGCAGCTGGCGCTGTTCGTCGGCTTCTTCTGCATCATCCTGTCGATGTACGGCGGCGGCTTCGCCACCGTGCCGGCCTACCTGGCCGACTTGTTCGGCACCCAGATGGTGGGCGCGATCCACGGCCGCCTGCTGACCGCGTGGTCGGTGGCCGGCGTGTTCGGCCCTCTGCTGGTGACCTACATCCGCGAATACCAGATCGCGCACGGTGTGCCGAAGGCGCAGGCCTACGACATCACCATGTACGTGCTGGCGGGCCTGCTGGTGCTTGGTCTGCTGTGCAACCTGATGGTGCGCCCGGTGGCCGATAAACATTTCATGACCGAGGCCGAACTGGCCTCCGAGAAGAAGCTGGCGCACGAGCGGGACGCCGCCGCATCGAGCGGCACGGCGGTCGCCTCGAACGGCGTGACCAGCCCTGTGGCCGTGGCCTTCGGCTGGCTGGCGGTCGGCATTCCGCTGGCGATCGGCGTGTGGCTGACGGTGCAAAAAGCTGCCGTGTTATTTAAATAACACAGTAGAATAGGGCGCCAGTTCGCGGGGCTGGTCCGGCATTGTGCCGGGCCAGCCCCGCTTTCATTTTCGGGAGCCCTTGGTACATGCTTGAATTACGCAACGTCGTTAAAACTTATGCGAAGAACGTGCGGGCGGTCGACGACGTCAGTCTGAATTTGCCGGCCGGCGTGGTCGGCCTGATCGGCCATAACGGCGCGGGCAAGACCTCGCTGATGCAGATGATCGCCACGCTGACCCGGCCGACCAGTGGCCAGATCCTGTTCGACGGCGCCGACATCGTCAAGCAGCCCGACGCCATACGCGGCCGATTGGGCTTCCTGCCGCAGGACTTCGGCGTGTATCCGAACCTGACGGCGCTGGAGTTCCTGCAGTACTTCGCGGCGTTGAAGGGCGTGCGCGATCCGGCCCGCCTGCGGCTGCTGCTGGAGATGGTCAACCTGCACGAGCATGCGAACCGGCAGGCGGCCGGCTTCTCGGGCGGCATGCGGCGCCGGCTCGGCATCGCCCAGGCGCTGCTCAACGATCCCGATGTGCTGATCGTCGACGAGCCGACCGCCGGCCTCGATCCCGAGGAGCGGCTGCGCTTCCGCCACCTGCTGTCGGAGATCGGCTTCCGCAAGCTGGTGATCGTGTCGACCCACATCGTCTCCGATATCGAGAACATGGCGAGCCACCTGGCCATCATGAACAAGGGCAGGCTGATGGCCTACGACACGCCGGACAGCTTCGTGCGCGACGCGCGCAGCAAGGTGTGGTCGGTCACGGTGGAGGCGCAACACTACGAGGCCCTGCGCGGCGAGGTGCAGGTGCTGCAGGCGCAGCGCAATGAGCACGGCATCAGCCTGCGCATCGCCCACGCGTCCTCGCCGTGCGCCGGCGCGGTGCCGGCCGAACCGACGCTGGAGGAAGCGCTGATGACGCAGCGCTACGCCGTGCAGGAAGCGGCGGCATGAACGCGCTGGCACTGAAGCTGTTGCTGCTGACCGAGGTGCGGCTGCGCATGCGCCGCACCGGCACGCTGGTGGCCGTGCTGGCGCTGATCGCGCTGACCTGGGTGATGGTGGGCGATCCGGCCAGGGGCGTGGCGATGATCACCGCCGACGACACGCGCGTGGCCTACACCAGCAGCTGCCTGGCCTTCGGCAGCGCGGCGCTGGGCGGCCTGTTTTTCGGGCTGGCCGGCTTCTACCTGGTGCGCGGGCGCATGAGCGAGGATGTGCGCAGCGGCGCCGGCGCGGTGCTGGCGGCCACGCCGGTCAGCAACGCCGTGTTCCTGTTCGGCCGCTGGCTGGGCGGCGTGGCCTACCTGTGCGGACTGCTGTTCATCTTCATGTTGACCATGCTGGTGCTGCACATGGTGCGTGGCCAGGGGCCGATCCAGCCGTTGGTCTATCTGCAGACCTTCGCGGTGCTGTTGCTGCCGCTGGTGTTCTTCACCACCGCGATGGCGCTGCTGTGCGACGCGTGGGCGCCACTGATGGGCAAGCGGGGCGACGTGTTGTACTTCATCCTCTACGTGGCGCAGTTGGCGGCACCCATTGCGTTGACCGCTGAGAGCAATGGCTTATGGTCGCCGTTGCTGCTGATCGATTTTTCCGGCATGGGCGCGTCGGTGCTGACCGTGAAGGCGATACTGCACACTTCCAATTTCACCATCGGTGGCGGCGAATTCAATCCGGCGCTGGCGCCGCTGGTGCTGCCCACCTGGCTGTGGAGCGCGCAGCTGACGGCCACGCGCTTCGGTTGCGCGCTGGTGGCCCTGTTGCCGCTGTTGCCGGCCCAATGGCTGTTCCATCGCTTCGCGCCGGACCGCGTCAAGGTGCGCGCACCGGGCGGCGGCCGCTGGTCGCCGCTGGCCCTGGCCAATCGCCTGCTGCGGCCGTTGCTGCGGCTGGTGCGTCCGCTGTTCGGCCTGGCCGCGCGCGTGCCGGGCATGGCCGGCCAGGCGCTGGCGGTGCTGGCGCTGACGCTGGTGTCCAATCCGGCGGCGGTAATGGCGGCGCTGGTGCTGTGGATCGTCGGCTGCGTGCTGCCGGCGGCGGCGCTGGGCGGCGTGATCGTCGCGGCCATCGCCGTCTGGGGCGTGCTGGTGAGCGAGATCAGCGTGCGCGACCATCAGCACGACGTGGACGCGATGAGCGGCACGGCGCCAGGCGGCGGCGGGCGCCGTTATGGCGCGCAGTTGCTGGCGTCCTGCATGTTGGCGCTGCTGTTCACCGCGCCGGTGTTGCTGCGCTGGACGATGGCGGCGCCACTGCGCGCCGCCGCGTTGCTGACCGGCGTGCTGGCGCTGGCCGGCGCCGCCAGCGTGCTCGGGAGCACCAGCCGCAGCGGCCGCGTCTTCCTCGCACTGTTTCTGTTTGGCATGTACGTCGCGACACAGGCGACCAAGGTGCCCGTGCTGGACGTGGTCGGCTTCAACGGCGTCGCCACGCCGCAAACGGTGGGTGTGCAGTTGCTGCTGGGCTTGGCGCTGGCCACGGGTGGCCTCTGGCATGAAAGGTGGCGCGCCGCGCGCGATTGAATGAAGAAGGTGTGGCTCTGGAGTAATCCTGATTGCGGGGATCCGGCGATGTGCATCCCGCACGTTTGATCTAGATCAGATGTCGCGGGACTGTCTAACGTAGCCTTGGCATTCGCGCTGCCAACGCGGCGTCGAAACCGGTTCGACACTCCCCAGGCCATCCTTTTACTTTCTTTTCGAGGCAAATCTATGTATCCATTTTCCCAATCTGTCACCCCGGCAGCCAAAACCCATATGGAAGCTCAGTTGTCGTTCTTTAACGACATGTCGAAGTCCTTGTTCCGCACTGTGCAGCAGTACAGCGACCTGAACATTCAATTGGCTCAAACCCTGCTGGAAGAAAGCACGATGACGGGCCAGCAGATCATCACCGCGCACCGTCCGACGGAGGCGATCGCCGCCGCCGCCGCCCACGCCCAGCCCACAGCGGAAAAGCTGCGCGCCTACCAGCAGCACCTGTCGCGCATCGCCGCCGACACCCAGGTCGACCTGTCCAAAGTGGCTGAGGAACACGTGCAGGAAACCAGCCGCACCGCCAAGGCGCTGGCGGACGAAGTGGCGCGCGTGACGTCGGAAGAAACGGAAAAAACGCTGCGCAGCCATCAGGACGCGGTGGAGCGCTTCTCCGATCCTTTCGTCTCGCACACCGACGGCATGCGTCAATCGCGCGGCAATGAAATGCGCGGCACCTCGACCATGCAGAGCGCCGGCCACAACGGCACCGAAAGCCGTGAAGGCCGCGAAGGCAGCATGCAAGGCGGGCAAGCCTCGCAGGCCCAAACCGCCGCTCAAGCTGCTCAAGCCAGCAAACAGACTGGCGCCCGCAAGGAAACCTGAGACGGGCGACGGGGCCGATAAGCCCTGATTCCCGCCGCGCCGTGCGATCCCCCGTCGCGCGCCGCGGCATTTTTTTTGTCCATGCTTTATCATGGGCGGCTTGACGCTGTCTGGAGATAAAGATGACCAATACCGCCGCCGAGCAGCCTGAATCGCTGCACATCGTTTGCCCGCATTGCGACGCCGTCAACCGCGTGCCCGCCGCCAAACTGGCCCAGCAGCCCGTGTGCGGCAAGTGCCAGAAGGCGTTGTTCACCGGCCAGCCGGTGGACCTGTCGGCCGCGCGCTTCCTCAAGCATATCGAGCGCAGCGATATTCCGGTGCTGGTGGATTTCTGGGCGCCCTGGTGCGGCCCGTGCCGGACCATGGCGCCGTTCTATACGCAGGCCACGCAGCGGCTGGAGCCGCAGTTCCGCGTGGTCAAGCTCAACACCGAGGAAGCCCAGGAACTGGCGGCGCGCTATGCGATCCGCAGCATACCCACGCTGGCGCTGTTCAAGGGCGGGCGCGAAGTGGCGCGCCAGCCGGGCGCGATGGACGCGGCAAATATCGTCGCGTGGGCGACGCAGAATAATCGCGGTTGAGGTTTGCCGCCGCTTATTCGGCGACGCGCTCCAGCCATTTGCGGATGCCGTCCAGCGTGCGGAAATCGGCCACGGAGCGCGTGTTGATGTGCGGGTGGCGGCTCTGCAGCATGCGCGATAGCGCGGCGCCCGGGCCAAGCTCCAGCGCGTAGGTGATGCCGGCTTCGGCGGCGGCGTCCATGCAGCCGGCCCAGTGGATGGTTTCCGCCAGCTGGCGCGAGAGCTGGTCCACCGCCTGCGCCTTGGTGGTGACGGCCGTCGCGCCGATGCCGGACAATACCGGCGCGACCATCGGCTTGAATTCCGCCAGCTGCAAGGCAGCCGCGAACGGGGCCACGGCCGCTTGCATGTAGCGCGTGTGCGAGGCCACTTCCACCGGCAGGCGCGTGCTGCGTCCTCCGGCCGCGTGTACGGCGCGCTCCAGTGCTTCGGCGCTCGCGGCCGGGCCGCCGGCGATGCAGGCGTCGTCGCCGTTTTCTATGCTCATGTAAAAATCGTGTTCGGCCAGCAGGACCGCCACGCGCGGCAGCGCCAGGCCGGAGATGGCCGTCAGCGTCTGGCCGGGCAGGGCGAGGGCGCAGCCGTCCATCAGCCGTGCGCGTTCGACCGCCAGCCGCACCGCAGTCTCCGGCGGGCAGGCTCCAACGACACCGTATGCGGCCAGCTCGCCGATGCTGTAGCCGGCCACCAGCGCGGGCTGCGGCGCGAACGCGCGGATCGATTCCCACATCGCCAGCGTGGCCGCGACGATCAGCGGCTGGGCGTTGCGGTTGGCGTAGATGTCCGCATCGCCGGCCAGCGCCAGGCCGGCCAGCAGCGTGCCGGCGGTGGCGTCGCCGGCGGGGCTGCTGCGGGCCAGGTCGAACATCGCCGCGTGCTGGCCGCCCTGGCCGGGGCAGAGCAGCAGCAGGCGGGAATGCGCGCCGTAGGACATAGTCATGTCCGTCCGCGATCCAGCGAGGCGAAGGCGTGCACCAGGCAGCTGGCCGCCAGCAGATCCGCCGCGCCGCCCGGCGACAGGCGCTGCCGCACGAACTCCCGATGGCTGGCCAATGCCTCGGCATGCCACTCGGCGTTGGCCGTGCCGCCAAGGTCGATGAAGCGTTGCGCATGTGCGCGCACGGCCTGCGCGCCTTGCGGGCCGGCGCGGTGATAGACGTTGCTGTCGTTGATGGAGGCCATCAGCGTGAACAGGGTGTCGATGCGCGCATGCGTCATGCGTGCGCCGCGTGCGCGCGCTGCCTGCAACGCCGGCACGCCGATGTCGAACACCGACGGTAGCCCGAGCGCGCCTTCCTCCCGCGCGCCGCTGACCGCATACAGCGCCGCCACGCGCAGGCCGTTGCTGTTTTCCTCCGGCGGCGCCGCGTGCATGGCCAGCTCGCCGCCCCAGCGTATCAGCATGGCGGCGCGCAGCGCGGCGGGCGTCATCGGCGTGCCTTGTGCACGGGCGCGTCCGGCGGTGGCGCACAGCAGGCCAAGGCTGAAGATCGCGCCGCGATGCGTGTTGATGCCGTGCGTCGCCTTGAGCATCGCCGCCTCGGCTTCGATGCCCAACTGCTTGAGCCGCGCGAACGGCGCGTCGTCCCATCCCGCCAGGCAGATTTTTTTAAAGTAGTGACGCAGCGAGAACAGGCTGCGCATGAAGGTCTGCGCGTCCATGTCGTCATGGCTGCCGGTGTCCACCGGCGATACCAATCCCGGCTTCGGATACAGGCAAAGCTCCGCGTGCAGGCTGCCGACCGCCATCCGCGCCACGTCGCCGGAAAAGCTGCGCCGCGCTTTGCGATCCTCCGCATTCGGCATCGGTACCGGCAAGCGTCGGCGCACGTTTGTGCGGATGGCGCGCATCAGCTATCCTCCAACGTCGCCAGCAGCGACGCCGTATCCACCAGCCGCACCCCATGCAGTTCCTTGACGATCACCCTGGCCGGATTGTCCATCGCCATGCGCCACTCCTTCCACGACACCGCCTGCCCGCCGGGGAACACGATCTCGCCGTCGAGCGGAACGTGCGTCGCGTGCCGCGAGAGCAGCGCCACGCCGTCATGCAGCTCTTCCCGGCTGCGCGGATGGAACAGGATGTCGATGTCCGAGGTCGGCGTCAAATAAAGGAGCCCAGTCAGCGCCTGCATCGCCATCGATCCGTAGATGCGCAGGTGCAGGTGCGCCGTCTCGCTCTCCAGCGCCGTCAGCGACTCGCGCCACGATCCAGCGCTGCGCAAGGCCGCGCGCAGCTCCACCGCCGGCGATGTCCTGCTGATTTCCGCCGTCTGCGCGCGCAGCGATATACGCACCTTCTCGCCGGTGTCCTCGTCCGGTGGCAGCGGCAGGCCGAGACAGATCTCGTCCGGCGGCGCATCGATGTCGACGCGCCGCACCACGGCCGGCCAGTCCTGTCCCAGCCACAGCGTCAACGCGGCCTTGTGCCTCGGCTCGGCCACGCGCATCACCTCCTGCCAGCCCGCCTCGGACAGCCACACCAGCATATGCCGTTCCAGGCCGCGCCCGGCGGCCTGCATCGTGCGCGCAGGTTCAGGCAACGCGGACATGGCTGTCGGTCATCACGGCATCGATCACCGGCTGCGCCCAGCGCCGGCCGCCTCGTTGCAGGCCCAGGGCGCTGCGCTGGTCGCCATTGGCCGGCGCGGCCAGCGCGGCGCGCAAGTGCGCGGCCAGGTCGCCTTCCCAGATCGCTTCGAGTCCGCCCATGCGCAGATAGTTCTCCGGCCCCGGCGCGAACACCGGATTACTTTGCGCCAGTTCCGTCAAGCGCTCCTCCGGCACCTTGGTGATGCGCGCCATCGCCGGCAAGCCCATGACGCGGATGGTGGCGTCGGGCAGGGCGTAGCAGGCGTCGGCCAGCAGGCCGCTGGTGATGAAGCCACCGGACAGCGCCTGGTCGTACACCAGGCCGATGATCTTGTGCCCTTTGCGCCGCGCCAGGTCCACGCATTTGCCCAGGTGCGCCATGTAGCTGTTGATGCCCAACATTTCGTCGCGGTGGCGCAGGCGCTGGCCCTGCGTATCGACCAGCATCAGTATCGGCATGCCGGGGAATTCGCGTACCGTGCGCAGGATGGCCTTGGCCTGCGCCATCGCGATCTCAACGCCGATCGGCGTATGGGCCGTGGTGCCGATCACCGCCACCGCCTGCCCGTCCACCTGCGCGCTGCCGCACAGGAAATCGTCCTGCTCGACGATGGCATGCCCTTGCGGGAACAGCGTGTCAGCCAGTTTTTTCCAATCCATCTCAGACTCCCAAACGGTGCTGGCCGGCGGCCGCGATAAAGCTGTCCACATCGAGCATCGGGATATTGGCCGCATCCGCGATGTGCATCGCGCTCCAGATGTCGACCGGATCGGGCAGGGTGCCGAAGCGGGTGATGCGCTCGTCCAGCATCTGCTGCTCGGCTTCCAGCGCCTCCAGCGTCAGCTCCACCGGCCGGCCCGCCAGCGCGGCCAGCGCCTCGCGGGCGGCTTCGCGGAAGGCGGCGATATCGTCGGCCACGATGCGCTGGCAATCGCCCATCAGGTAGCGGTGCTTGCCGCCGCTGGTGCGCCACACCAGCGCACGGTCGCGCGAATCGAATTCCTCGACGCCGCTGGCGGTCTCGATCACTTCCGGGCCGGACATCGCCAGCCGGCCTTCCTCCGACATCACCACCACGTTGGCGCAGCGCGAGACGATGCCCATGCCGCCAAAGGCGCCGTTCGAGCCGCCCACCAGCACCACCACGGGAATGCCGGCTGCGCGCACGTCCAGCAATGCGCGCATCACTTCCGACACCGCGATCAGGCCGGCGTTGGCTTCGTGCAGGCGCACGCCGCCCGATTCCACCAGCAGCACCACTGCCGCCACCTGGTCGCGCACCGCGCGCCGCAGCAGGCCGACCAGCTTGGCGCCGTGCACCTCGCCGACCGCGCCGCCCATGAATCCACCCTCCTGCGCCGCCGCGTAGACGGTCACGCCGCCCAGCTTCGCGCGGCCCACCGCGACGCCGTCGTCAAACGCCACCGGCGCGTTCAGTTGCCCCAGGTGGGGGCTGACGATGCGCTCCGACGGCGGCAGGAATTCCTCGAAGCTGTGCGGATCGAACAGCTGCTGCAGGCGCTCGCGCGCGTTCGCCTCCTGGTAGCTGCTCATTGCGATCCTCCCAGCATGGTCTGCACCGCCTGGTCCATGCGCAGGCTGACCACGGCGGGCGTGGCGCCCATGTCGTTGATGGAGATACGGGTATCGGCCAGCAGCCAGCGCTGATGGAAGTCGCGCATCACAGCCTCCCATATCGCCCCGAAGCCGACGGCGGCGGTGGTGATCTCGATGGTGCAGGCGCCGGCCAGGTCGGCCGGTTCGATCAGCACCTCCAGGTTGCCGGAACCGACCACGCCCACCACGTGCGGCACGGCCTTCAGGCGCTGCGTGCCTTGTTCGAATCGGTAGTTCAGTGTTTCCATTGTCAGCTCCTCACCAGTTGCGGAAACGCTTGGGCGGCTGGTACAAGCCACCCGATGCGCGCACCAGGTCTTTCATATTGCGGGCGGCCAGCAGGTCGCGCGTGGCCATGCGTTTGTCGATGCCCAGATCCTCCGCGCGCTGGATGATGCCCCGGTCGCGCAGGTTCTCCACCATCCGCTTGTCGCGCGCCAGGCCGACCGGCGTGTAACCCGCCACGCCGCGTATCGCCTGCTCGCGCTCCTCGTCGGTGCGGCACATCAGCAGGTTGGCGATGCCTTCCTCGGTCAGGATGTGGCTGACGTCGTCGCCGTAGATCATCACCGGCGGTATCGCCATCTTGGCTTGCTCCATCAGCTCCCACGCGTCGAGCCTCTCCACGAAGGCCGGCTGCATATGCTCGCGGAAGGTCTCCACCATCTGCACCACCAGCTTCTGGCCGCGCGGGATGGTGTTGCGGCCCGCGCGCGCCTGCTCGCCCGCCTTCAGCCACGCAGTGCTGGCGTGGCGTCGTCCGCGCGCGTCCGCGCCCATGTTGGAGGCGCCGCCGAAGCCGGAGATGCGACCCGCCGTGGCGGTCGACGAATTGCCCTGCAAGTCGATCTGCAGCGTCGAGCCGATGAACATGTCGCAGGCGTAGTGGCCGGCGGCCTGGCACATGGCGCGGTTGCTGCGCATGGTGCCGTCCGGGCCGATGGCGAAGACGTCCGGCCGCGCATGGATGTAGTCCTCCATGCCCAGTTCCGAGCCGAAGGAATGCACCGACTGCACGAAGCCCGCTTCAATGGCCGGGATCAGCGCCGGGTGCGGATTGAGCGCCCAATGCTTGCCGATCTTGCCGCGCAGGCCCAGCGACTCGGCGTAGGTCGGCAGCAGCAGCTCGATGGCGGCGGTGTCGAAGCCGATGCCGTGGTTCAGGCGCTGCACGCCATACTCGGCGTAGATGCCCTTGATCGCCATCATCGCCATCAGCACCTGGATCTCGGAGATTTGCGCCGGATCGCGCGTGAACAGCGGCTCGATGTAATACGGGCGCGGCGACTGCACGACGAAATCGACCCAGTCGCCCGGCACGTCCACGCGCGGCACGGTGTCGACGATGCGGTTGACCTGCACGATGACGATGCCCTGCTTGAAGGCGGTGGCTTCGACGATGGCCGGCGTGTCCTCGGTGTTCGGGCCGGTGTACAGGTTGCCGTGGCGGTCGGCCGCCTCCGCCGCGATCAGGCAGACGCGCGGCGGCAGGTCGATGAAGTAGCGGCTGAACAGCTCCAGGTAGGTGTGGATGGCGCCGATATTGAGCTTGCCGGCGGAGGCCAGCCGCGCCACGCGCACCGCCTGCGGGCCGGAGAACGAGAAGTCCAGCCGCGAGGCGACGCCGCGCTCGAACACGTCGAGGTGCTCCGGCAGCGCCAGCACCGACTGCAGCATGTGCAGGTTGTTGATGCGCGCCGGGTCCAGGTTGGCCAGCGCGTGGCCGAGGAAGTCGGCCTGCTTCTGGTTGTTCCCTTCCAGGCAGACGCGGTCGCCGCACTCCAGCGCCGCGTGCAGCAGGTCGGCGACGCGCGCGGCCGGCAGGCTCTTGCCGTCCAGTTCATTACCCAGGGCGGCGCGCGCCCGCTGCAAGCGCGCGGCGCGGTTCTGCTGCAGGGTGTTCCAGTTCATTTTATTTTGCTCCCATGATCATGTCCGGCAGGCCGGTGGAAATGGACGGGAACAGGCATAGTAGCAGCACCGCCACGAACATCAAAATCAGGAACGGGAACACACCCCACACCACATCCTTGAGCGGGATGTCGGGCGCGATGTTCTTGATGACGAAAATGTTCAGGCCCACCGGCGGGTGGATCAGGCCCATTTCCATCACCACCGTCATCACGATGCCGAACCAGATCAGATCGAAGCCTGCGGCCTTCAGCGGTGGCAGGATGATGGGCGCCGTCATCAGGATGATCGACACCGGCGGCAGGAAGAAGCCGAACACGATCACCATCAGCAGGATCACCGCCAGCAGCAGCCATTTCGACAGGTGCAGGCTGACCACCCACGCGGCGGCGGACTGGCTGATGTGCAGGTAGCTCATCACGTACGAATAGAACAGCGACATGCCGATGATCAGCAACAGCATCGTCGATTCCTTGATCGAGGAGCTGAGGATGGGCGACAGGTCCTTCGGCCGCCACACGCCGTAGATCGCGGCCAGCAGCACCAGCGCCAGCAAGGCGCCCAGGCCGGCGGTCTCGGACGGCGTGGCGAAACCGCCGTACAGCGCGACCATCACGCCGATCAGCAGGATGATGAAGGGCAGCACGCGCGGCAGCATCTCCACCTTCTGCGCCAGCGTGTAGTGCTCGTCCTCCAGGTAGGCCGACTTGGCGCCGCCCTGTTGGTAGATGACCAGCGCGGCCTTGTATTCCTTGTGCGCGCGGTAGACGGCATAGCCGGCGAACAGCAGCACCAGCAGCACGCCCGGGCCTATCCCGGCCAGGAACAGGCGGCCCAGCGACTGCTCGGCGGCCACCGCGTACAGGATCATGGTGATCGACGGCGGCAGCAGGATGCCCAGCGTGCCGCCGGCGGCGATGATGCCGGCCGCGAAACCGGGCGAGTAGCCACGGCGGCGCATCTCGGGGATGCCGGCCGAGCCGATGGCCGAGCAGGTGGCGGGCGACGAGCCGGCCATCGCCGCGAACAGCGCGCAGGCGAACACGTTGGCGATGCCAAGGCCGCCCGGTATCTTGTGCATCCACGTGTGAATGGCGGAGTACAGGTCCTTGCCGGCCGGTGACTTGCCGATGGCCGCGCCCTTCAGGATGAACAGGGGGATGGACAGCAGCGTGATCGACGCCATCTCCTCGTACACGTTCTGGGTGATCGTGTCGAGCGAGGAGGGCGGCATGCAGAAGTACATGAAGCCGGTGGCCACCACGCCCAATGCGAAGGCGATCGGCATCCCGGAGAACATCACCACCAGGGTGACGGCGCCGTACAGGGCGCCCAGTGTCAGGTCGCTCATGCCGCGCGCTCCGATGAGGGGTTGTTGGTCATCCGTGCCAGCGTTTGCAGCACGATCTGCAGCGTGAGGATGCTCATCCCGGCGGCCATCATGGCGTAGGGTATCCACAGCGGCGGGGCGAAGGTCGAGGAGGTGGTCTGGCCGTCCACCCAGGCCTCATGGAACAGCGTCCACGACTTCCACGAGAAGAAGGCGCAGAACAGCGCCGACACCACGTCCACCATGAACAGCCGCGCCGCGTTCACGCGCGCCGGCAGCAGCGAGGCCAGCGCCTCGATGCCGATATGGCCGCGGTGCGACTGCACGTAGGCGGTGCAGAAGAAGGTCACGCCGACCAGCATGAACACGGAGGCCTCGTCCTGCCAGTCGGTGGGCGCGTGGAAGAAGTAGCGCGACACCACCGAGTAGGTCAGCACGAGGGCCGTCAGCACCAGCGCCACCATGGACACCAGCATCAGCCCGTGATTGAGCTTGTTCAGCAGCGCGGTCGCCAGCGCCACGGCCGCGTTGTCCGGCGGCGCGGCCGCGCGCGGCGGCTCCAGCTCTATGCCGTGGCTCACAGCGTCTTCTCCGCCAGCTTGAGCAGCTTGGCGCAGCTCTCATTGCGGTCGCTGTAGTCCTTCCAGGCGGTGGTGCGGGCGATGGCCTGCCATTTTTTCAGCGCGGCCGGATTCAGGTCCACCACCTTGGCCTTGGCCTTGGCGTAGACGTTGGCCACGGCCGTGTCGTCGGCCTTGGCGGAGGTCAGCGCGAAGGCTTCCATCTCGGCGCCGACGGCCATGATGGTGGCCTGCTGTTCCTTGGTCAGGCGGTCGAAGACGGCCTTGGACATCATCAGCGGCTCAAACATGAACCAATAGGCGCCCGCGCGGCCGGTGGTCAGCGCCTTCGACACTTCCTCCAGGCGGAACGAGATCAGCGAGGTGGAGGAGGTGAGCGCCGCCTCCATCGCGCCGGTCTGCATGGCGGCGTAGATCTCGTTGGACGGCAGCGACACCACGGCGGCGCCGGCGGCCTTGAGGATCAGGTCCATCTCGCGCGAGCCGCCGCGTATCTTCATGCCCTTGGCGTCGTCAGGATCGATCACCGGCTTGGTGCGCGAGGCCACGCCGCCGGCCTGCCAGATCCAGCTCACCAGCACGATGCCCTTCTCGTTCAGGATGCGGCTCAACTCCTTGCCCACTTCGGCGTTCTTCCAGCCGTAGGCCTGTTCGTAGGACGTCACCAGGCCGGGCATCAGGCCGATGTTCACCTCGGGGACCTCGCCGCCGGCGTACGACAGCGGCACCAGCGACATGTCCAGCGCGCCCTTGCGCATGGCCGAGAACTGGGCGTTGGTCTTCATCAGAGAGGAGCCGGGATAGATTTCGAATTTGAGGCTGCCCTTGCTGCGCTTTTCCACTTCGGCCGCGAACATGCGCGTCAGGCGGTCGCGGAAATCGCCGTCGGTGACCGTCCCGCCGGGGAACTGGTGCGAGATCTTGAGGGTGGTGCTCTGCGCCCATGCCGGTTGCAGCAACAACGGGCTGGCGGCCAGGGCGGCCAGTACGGACCTGCGGGTGATTACGCTCATCATTCCTCCAAGGGGTAAGTCAAATATGCAACGCTTTGTTTTGTGTATACAAGAATATCCGGTTGGAATACATTGTCAAGCTAAATAAGCGACTTATAATGAAGCCTGATATACACAAGGCTGCGAACACCATGACCACCCATTCCGCCACGCTGCGCGAAGAGATTGAAGAGATGATCGCCATCGGCGAGCTCAAACCGGGCCAGCACCTCGATGAAACCGAGCTGGCCGCGCGCTTCGGCGTCTCCCGCACGCCGGTGCGCGAAACGCTGATCCAGCTGGCTTCCATGGGGTTGGTGGTGATACGCCCCCGGCGCGGCGCCATCGTCGCGGAGCTGGGGCCGCAGCAGCTGGTGGAGATGTTCGAGGTGATGTCGGAACTGGAGGCGACCTGCGGCCGCCTGGCCGCGCGCCGCATGACGCCCGCCGAGCAGCAGGCTTTGTTGGCGGCCCACCAGGCCTGCCAGGAAGCGCGCGATGCGCAGGAGCCGGACGTCTACTACTACAAGAACGAGTTGTTCCACGAGGCGATCTACGCCGGTAGCCATAACCAGTTCCTGATCGAGCAGACGCGCAACCTGTACCGGCGCCTGCGGCCTTACCGCCGCCTGCAGCTGCGGGTGCGCGACCGCCTGTCCACGTCCTATCACGAGCATGACGGCGTGGTGCAGGCCATCGTCGGCGGCGACGGCGAACTGGCGGCGCGCCTGCTGCGCGAGCACGTGATGATACAGGGACAGCGCTTCTCGGATTTGATGGCGTCTCTGCCGCAGCTGCAGCGGGACGCGGCCTGAATTAACTGGCCGCGCCGCGCACCATCCGCACCGGCTTGGCCGCGTTGGACGGCGCCTGCGGCAGCATGTCCTGAAGCGTTTGTTTATCCAGCACCGCCAGGAAGGCCTTGGTGGCGTCGTTCAGCGTGTGTTTGAGCGCGCAGTTGGGCGTGAGCGGGCAGGTGTCGGTCTCGCGGTCGAAGCATTCGGCCATGAAGAAATCGGTCTCGGTCGCCCGCACCAGCGCGCCGATGTTGATATCCTTCGGCTCCTTCGCCAGCCGCAGGCCGCCGTTGCGGCCCCGTACCGTCTCCACCAGGCCGGATTGACCCAGCTGGTACACCACCTTCATCAGATGGTTCTTCGAGATCGCATGCATGTCGGCGATATCCTGGATCGTGACCAGCCGGTCCCGGTGCGCGCTCAGGTACAGCAAGGTACGCAGGGAGTAGTCGGTGAAGGATGTCAGGCGCATGGCTCGGAGTGTCTGTTGCAGGTCAATTCACCATTCTACATCCTCATGAAGCTTTACTCCATTTGTTGCAGAATGTCGCGCACGCGCAGCAGGGCGGTGTCGATGTCGAGCGTCTCGATGCCGCCGTAGCCGAGGAACAGGCCGGCCTTGGGCGGCGTGAAGGCGTAGAAGTTCGACAGCGGATAGAGGCCGACGTCGGCTCGCCGCGCCAGCCGCCGCAGCAGGTCCAGGTCCAGCGGCTTTTTGCACAGCGCGGCCACGTGGAAGCCGGCGCTGGCCGGCACCAGTTCGAACCACGGCGACAGCGGCCCGGCAAACAGGGCTTGCAGGCGCTCGCGCCGCGTCGCGTAGATCTCGCTGCAGCGGCGGATGTGGCGCGACAGGTAGCCGTCCGAGATGAACTTGGCCAGCGCGTGCTGGCTGGCGGTGGCGGTGTGCCAGTCGTTCAGGTGCTTGACGGTGAGGGCCGCGTTCAGCACCGCCTCCGGCAGCACCGCGTAGCCGAGCCGCAGCTCCGGCAGCATCACCTTGGAGAAGGTGCCGACGAAGGCCACCACGCCGTGCCGGTCCATGCTCTGCAGCGAATCGGTGGGCCGGCCCTCGTAGCGGAATTCGCTGTCGTAGTCGTCCTCGATGATGATGGCGCCGATCTCCAGCGCGCGCGCCAGCAGCGCCTCTCGCCGGGCCACGCTCATCGGCATCCCAAGCGGGAACTGGTGGGCCGGCGTGGTGTAGATCAGCCGCGTGCCTTGCGGGATCTGGTCCACCAGCATGCCTTCGCGGTCGACGCCGATGCCCACGACCTGCGCGCCCTGGCTGGCGAACAGCATGCGCGCGGCCGGATAGCCCGGCTCCTCGACCGCCACCACGCAACCCGGCTCCAGCAGCACGCGGCCCAGCAGGTCCAGCGCCTGCTGGGCGCCGTTGGTGACCACCACATTGTGGGCGGTGCAGACCACGCCGCGCGCGTAGGCGGCGTGGTGGGCGATGGCCGCGCGCAGCTCGGGGATGCCTTCCGCCTGGCGGTACATGCCGCCGGTCCTGGCGTCCTGGCGCAGGCCGTGCAGCACGCAGCGGCGCCACTCGTCGGCGGGGAACAGGCCGGGCGTGATGCAGCCGCCGATGAACTCATGGCGCGAGCGGCCTTCCGGGAACGGGTTGCGCAGCGGCGCGTGCATGGCGTCCCACTTGGCGACGATGGCGGCGCTGGCGAGGTTGGCGGCGACCTGGCGGCGCGGCCTGGCCTCCACCGGTGCGCTCACGAAGCTGCCCTTGCCGACCTGGCCCAGCACCAGCCGCTCCTGCGTCAGGCGGGTATAGACATCGGAGACGGTCTTGCGCGACAGGCCGAGCTGCTCGGCCAGCAGGCGGGTGGGCGGCAACTGCTGGCCGTCGGCCAGGCGCCCGCTGCGGATCGAATCGCTCAGCTGGCGGTACAGCTGCCCGCTCAAATCCTTCGTGCCCTCGATGACGATGTGGAGTTCCATGTTATGTTTGTGCGGCGCCTGACAGACAATACCCGGCAGTTTGCCACAGACTTGCAAGCCACACAGGAGGAACCATGGATCAGGAAACCGCGCGCCGCCAGTTCGTCAACGAGCTTTGGCAGCGCTACGAGGAGTTGCAGCGATGGGCGGAAGAGAACTGGCCGGACAAGGAGCATCCCCTGTCCAGCGCGGACTTTGTCGAGACCCGCAAGGAGATACTGGGCCTGCGCAATCCGGCCCAAGCGCCGGGCCGGCCCGCGTCGGCCAGCGCCGGGGGCGACGCCCGTGAGCCGGAGCAGGGCGGCGCTCAATACATCGACGTGAATCCGACGCCCTGGCCCTGAGCCGCGCGGCTTAGTGCGTGACCGGCTTGCCGGTCTGCGCCAGCAGCCAGGCGATCACGCTGACGACCAGGCTGGCGAGCACGCCCCAGGCCAGTTTCAGCGCGCTGTCGAACAGCAGCGGCGCCACCAGGCCGGACACCAGCGCGAACAGCAGCATCTGGATGAAGGACTGCATCGACGCCGCCAGCCCGCTATTGTTGGGGAAGTACTCCAGCGCGATCAGCGACAGGGGCGTCATCGACAACGCCAGGCCGAAGGAATAGATAAACAGCGGCAGCACTGCGTACGGCACGGCGGCCACGAAGGCGCTGTTGTAGGCCACGTTGATGACGCCGGAGGCGATCATGACCGCGAAACCCATCCACACCTGCGCGCTGCGCGAGAACCTGTGCGCGAACTTGCCCGACAGCGCGGAGCCGATCACCATGCCGCTGATCAGCGGCACGAACATCCATGCGAACGCGGTCTCCGGCAGGTGCAGGATGTTCATCACGAAGTAGGCGGCCGAGCCGATATACAGCGCCACGCCCGCGAAGCTCATGCCGACCGCGATCGACAGCAGCAGGAACTGGTGGTGGCACAGCACCTTCCAGTAGTTCGCTGCGATCACGCCGAGGTGGAAGGGATGGCGGTCCTTGACGGCCAGGCTCTCGGGCAGCGCGCGCTGCACGGCGATGAACATCAGGATGCCGAAGCCGCTGAGGAACCAGAAGATGGAACGCCAGCCGAAGCTCACCTGCAGCCAGCCGCCCAGCACCGGTGCGATGGCGGGCGCCAGGCCGAAGATCATCATGATGTGCGACAGGATCTTCTGCGCGGCGACGCCGGAGAAGCGGTCCTGTACGATGGCTCGGCCGACCACCGAGCCGGCGCCCGCCGCCAAGCCCTGCACGATGCGGCAGGCCAGCAGCACGCCGATGGACGGCGCCATCGCACCGACGATGGAAGCGGCGATGTACAGCACCAGCGACACCAGGATCACCGGGCGGCGGCCGAAGGAATCGGACAGCGTGCCATAGAACAGCATCATGAAGGCGAAGCAGAACAGGAACATGCTCAGGGTCTGCTGGATCAGCAACGGGCTGGCGTCGAAGGCCAGGGCGATGGCGGGGAACGACGGCAGGTAGGTGTCGATGGCCAGCGGCCCGACCATACTCAGGCCGGCCAGCAGCAGTGTCAGCAAAATATTCATGAAAGGCGTATTGTTCTGTGAGCCGAGCATTTTACGCGATATGCGGCCATCGCATATCCAAGGGCGAAATCATTCCTTCGCCCTGCCGCCGGCGTTTTTATAATTCGAGACACTATGACTATCGATACCTATGATGGAACCGGCGTCAAGCCGTCGCACTGGAACCTGGACGGCGTGATCGAGCAGCTGCGCGTGTCGCGCGAGGCCACGCACAACATCCGCCACCACGGCAAGGTGCGCGAGCTGCCGTCGCGCGAGGCGCTGACGATCATCGTCAACGGCCTGTCGGCGGTGCTGTTCCCGACGCATTACGGGCGCCCCAACCTGACCGACGAGAGCATCGACTACTTCGTCGGCGACACGCTCAACACCACCTTGAACCGCCTGACGGAACAGGTCCGGCGCGGCCTGCAGTTCTCGCTGGAGGATGCGACGGCCGATGAGGATGCGCTGACGTGCCAGGCCCACGCCATCACGCGCGAATTCGCGGCCGGGCTGCCGGGCATCCGCGGGCTGCTGGTGTCCGACGTGCAGGCGGCTTTCTCTGGTGATCCGGCGGCGACGTCGGTGGCCGAGATCATGCTGTGCTATCCGGGCACCATCGCCATCCTGTACTACCGGCTGGCGCATAGCCTGCACCGACTCGGCTCGCCGTTCCTGGCGCGGCTGATTTCGGACATCGGCCATTCGCTGACCGGGATCGACATCCATCCGGGCGCGCAGATCGGCGGCAGCTTCTTCATCGACCACGGCACCGGCGTGGTGATCGGCGAGACGGCGATCATCGGCCAGCGGGTGCGGCTGTACCAGCATGTGACGCTCGGTGCCAAGCGCTTCCCGGCCGACGAGAAGGGCGCGTTGATCAAGGGCGTGCCGCGACATCCGGTGGTGGAGGACGACGTGGTGATCTACGCCGGCGCCACCATCCTGGGCCGCATCACCATCGGCGCCGGCTCCACCATCGGTGGCAACGTGTGGCTCACGCAGAGCGTGCCGGCGGGGAGCAATGTGTCCCAAGCGCAGATGCGCAACGATTAGGGTATGCTTTTGGTTTGAATACGCACGGAGTTTTTGGAATGACGGATCAATCGAACTATGTACCGCCGAAAGTCTGGGTGGCCAACGCGCCATCCGGCGGCACTTTTGCGAGCATCAACCGCCCGGTCGCGGGGCCTACCCACGAGAAGGAACTGCCGGTCGGGAAGCATCCGCTGCAGCTCTATTCGCTGGGAACGCCGAACGGCGTCAAGGTGACCATCATGCTGGAGGAGCTGCTGGCCGCAGGGCACACCGGCGCCGAGTACGACGCCTGGCTTATCCGCATCAACGAAGGCGAGCAGTTCTCCAGCGGCTTCGTCGACATCAACCCCAACTCGAAGATCCCGGCGATGGTCGACCGCAGCGGCGCGCAGCCGTTGCGCGTGTTCGAATCCGGCTCGATCCTGGTGTACCTGGCCGAGAAGTTCGGCGCCTTCCTGCCGAAGGAACTGGCGGCGCGTACCGAGACCTTGAACTGGCTGTTCTGGCAGATGGGGTCCGCGCCGTTCCTGGGCGGAGGCTTCGGCCACTTCTACGCCTACGCGCCGGAAAAGCTGGAGTATCCGATCAACCGCTACGCGATGGAGGTCAAGCGCCAGCTCGACGTGCTCGATCGCCAACTGGCCAATCACCGCTACGTCGCGGGCGACGAGTACACCATCGCCGACATGGCGATCTGGCCGTGGTACGGTGTTCTGGTGCTCGGCAAGATCTACGGCGCCGGCGAGTTCCTGTCGGTGCACGAGTACAAGAACGTCAAGCGCTGGGCCGAAGACATCGCCGCGCGTCCCGCCGTTATCCGTGGCCGCAAGGTCAACCGCACGTTCGGCGAGCCCGAAGAGCAGGTGCCTGAGCGCCACGATGCGAAAGATCTTGATTAATTTGCTTGCGGTATTTAAAACATTTTATGGCGCAGTTGGCATTTCCGCAATATAATGTTATTTCCATAACTCAACGGAAATTCCAATGCGCCGCATCGCACTCGTTTTAGTCAGCCTCTTTTTGAGCACCTCGGCATCCGCCAAGATCCTCACGTTCGAATATACCGGCGTGATCAACACTTTGCGCGAAACCATCGGCAATGCCAGTAGCCATGCCGTCGTGTCGAGCAACACGATCCCTGGAGGTGTCCGGGTGGGGGATGATTTCCACGGTACATTCTCTCTCGATACGAACTCCGCAATGTCTATGCCGAATCCGACGAGTGCGTATTACTACAATTGGTCGGCGCAGCCGGCGCTAACAAGTATTACTTTGGATAAAAGCGGCACAACCAGCGCTACGCCTAATACCGCAGGCTCCCTTTACATATCGCATACTAGCGATTCCGACCATGTGTCCATTGCCGCTCGTTTCTTGCATTCCTCCGGTGTCTCTGGTTACCAATCTCTTGATTTTCTCTTCTCTGGCATTGATGGGAAGGCCTTGACCAACTTGGCAGTCCCGACCAATTTCAATGTGGCCGATTGGTACACGGCTGAAGCCAGCTCGAGTTGGTACACCGATAACGGATACATCAACATGACCGGCATGCTGACCAAGGTGAATCTGGTATCGGCCGTGCCGGAACCAGAGTCGTATCTGATGCTGCTGGCTGGTTTCGCCTTGGTGTCGGGCGTCGTCGCGCGCAAGAAAAAACAGATCTGCTAAGTCCCGCTGGCAGGTTCGTGCGAACTTGCCAGCGTTCCTGTGCTTTTCAAATCACGGCAGGCCGCCCGAAATCACTTGGCCGGCTTGGCCGCGCCGGCCGCTTCCAGCGCCAGCTGGTCTTCGGTCTTCGAGTAGTCCGGGAAGTATTTGTTGGTCACGGCCAGGAACTCGCGCGAACGATACGCCGCAGCGATGTCCTTGGCGAACTGCTTGTCCTTGTCGGCCGCGCGGATCGCCACCAGGTTGATGTAGTTGGACGAGATCTTCTCGGTCAGCAGCGCTTCCTTCAGCTTCATGCCCGAGGCCAGCGCGTAGTTCCCGTTGACGAAGGAGTAGTCGGTGTCCTGCAGGGAGCGCGGCAGCTGCGCCGCTTCCAGCGCGATCAGCTTGACCTTCTTGACGTTGACGGCGATGTCCTTCTCCGATGCCTTCACCGGATCGAACTTTTCACGCAGCTTGATCCACCCCAGTTGATCCAGCATCACCAGCGCGCGCGCCTGGTTGGTCGGATCGTTTGGCATCGCTACGCTGGTGCCTTCCTTCGCCTCGGCCAGTGTCTTGTGCTTCTTGCTGTAGATGGCGATCGGCGCGGTCGGGATCTTCACCAGGTCGGCCAGCGCCAGCTTGTTCTTGGCCGCGAACTCGTTCAGGTAGACGATGTGCTGGAACACGTTGGCGTCCAGCGAACCCTCGGCCAGCGCGAAGTTCGGCTGGATGTAGTCGTTGAACTCCACCAGCTTGACCTTGTATCCCTGCTTTTCCAGGATAGGCTTGATGCCCAGTTTGATCTGGTCCGCATACGGGCCGGAGCTGGTGCCGATCACGATTTCTTTCGGGTCCTTGGCGTAGGACGGCGCGGCGATGCCGAGGGCGATGGTCAGTGCGGCGAGCAGCAGGTTGCGGCGGGGTGCGTTCATATGTGTTCCTTTGATTAGCGTTTGTCTAGGCGTTTGGCGATGCGGTTGCCGGTGAACTGGATCAGCTGCACCATGGCGATCAGGACGGCGACGGTGGCGACCATGATGTCGGTCTCGAAGCGGTAGTAGCCGTAGCGGATGGCGAGGTCGCCGATGCCGCCGCCGCCCACCACGCCGGCCACGGCGGAGTAGGACAGGAAGCTGATCGACAGCACGGTCAGCGCCAGCACCAGGCCGGAGCGGGCCTCCACCAGCAGCACGCGCAATACGATCTGCAGTTCCGAGGCACCCATGGCGTGGGCGGCTTCGATCACGCCGCGCGGTACTTCACGCAGGTTCTGTTCGACCATGCGGGCGAAGTAGGGCACGGCGGCGAAGGACAGCGGCACGGCGGCGGCCAGCGGGCCGATCGAGGTGCCGGCGATGATGCGCGTGAACGGCACCAGCGCCACCAGCAAAATGATGAACGGGAAGGAGCGCACCACGTTCACCAGCCATCCGAGCACCAGGGCGACCGGGCGATTCTGTAGCGACTGGCCGTCCGCCACCAGGAACAGCAGGATGCCGAGCGGGCCGCCGATCAGCACCGCCGCGGTCAGGCCGATGCCGAGCATGGTCAGCGTTTGCCCGAGGGCGGTCCACATCTCCGGCAGCATGGCGAGGATGGCGTCGAGCGAGGCGAGATATTCAGACATAGGCGGCCTCCGTGTTGACAGTGTTTGCGGCGAGCGCGCTGGCGGCGCCGTGCTGCGCCAGTTCGCGGCCCAGCGCGGTCTTGCGCGGCTCGGCCAGGCTTGCGGCGTCGTCCAGCGCGAATTGTTCGGCGATCGCGCCATCCTCGATGACGGCCACGCGGTTGCAGATCTCGCCCAGCACCGACAACTCATGGCTGACGATGACGATGGTGACGTTCAGGCGGCGGTTGATGTCGCGCAGCGTGGCGAGCAGCGCGCGCGTGGTCTCGGCGTCCAGCGCGGAGGTGGGCTCGTCGCACAGCATCACGGCCGGTCCGCTGGCCAGCGCGCGCGCGATGGCGACGCGCTGCTTCTGGCCACCGGACAGCTGCGCCGGATAGTTGGCGGCCTTGCCGCTCAACTCCACCAGCTCCAGGCATTGGTTGACGCGGGCCGTGATCTGCGCCGGCGTATGGCCGCCGTGGATGCGCAGCGGGAAGGCGACGTTGTCGAACACGGTGGCGTTTTGCAGCAGGTTGAACTGCTGGAAGATCATGCCGATATTGCTGCGCGCGTCGCGCAGTTCGCGCTTGGACAGCGCGGTCAATTCGCGGCCGTCGACAAACACGCGACCGCTGTCCGGCCGCTCCAGCAGGTTAAACAGGCGCAGCAAGGTCGATTTGCCGGCGCCGCTCTTGCCGATCAGGCCGAAGATATCGCCGGCATTCACTTCCAGGGAAACGTCGCGTACCGCGTGGAACGCGCCGCCGTCGGGCAGCGCAAAGGTTTTACTCGCATGATCGATGCGAATCAGAGGTGTAGTCATCAGGAATAAGCGGTTGGTGCCGGGTGTAAGGTTCCGGTGCGCGCAGTATCGCATCTGCGGCTCATGCGGCAAACGAAGTTATTCCGCTTTCTATATGCCTAAAAATTATAAAGAGGAAAGTGCATATCAAAACGTAAAACTATTCGTTTTGATTTCACTGGTGCGGAATTAATCTGGCTTCCACGAACAACACAGGGAGCAGCAATGAGCGTACTTCTGATAGGCGGCAGTCCCGCAATCCCTTCAAGCACCGGCCGATTGCTGGATCATGTGGGCCAGAAGCTGTCCATCCAAGGACACTGGCGCAGCACCCTGCTGGTGCGCGACCTGCCGGCGCGGGCGCTGCTGCAAGGCGATACATCGGATCTGGCGATCAAGCGCGCGCTGGCCGCGGTGGCCGCCGCCGACGCCATCGTCATCGCCACGCCGGTGTACAAGGCGTCGTTTACCGGCATCCTGAAAGCCTTTCTCGACCTGCTGCCGCAGGATGGCCTGGCGGGCAAGCTGGTGCTGCCGCTGGCCACCGGCGGCAGCCAGTCGCACATGCTGGCGCTGGACTACGCGCTGCGGCCGGTGCTGCATGCGCTTGAAGCGCGCCAGGTGCTGGCCAGCGTCTACGCCACCTCGCAGCAATTGACATGGAGCGACGACGGCGGCTTGACGCTGGATCCGGACGTCGCCTGGCGCGTGGACGCCGGCATCGAGGATTTGTCGGCCGGCCTGCGGGCGCTGGCCGGCCGCACCGAAGACGTGTACGTGGCGTCGCTGCAGCCGGTACGCCTGGCACGCTGATCACCACAACAAAGGAACTCCATGAGCATCGAATCGAAACGCGCATCGCGCCGCCACACACTGGGCCTGCTGTTCGCGGCGGGCGTATTCGCGGCCGGCGCGCCGTCGGCCGCCAGCGCGCAAGCCAGGCAGGAAGTCCGCATCGGCTACCAGAAATACGGCACGCTGACTTTGCTGAAAGGACGCGGCACGCTGGAGCAGCGCCTGGCCGCCAAGAACGTCAGCGTCAAATGGACCGAGTTCCCGGCTGGCCCGGTGCTACTGGAGGGGCTGAACGTCGGCAGCATCGACTTCGGCACCGTCGGCGAGGCGCCGCCCATCTTTGCGCAGGCCGCCGGCGCCAACCTGGTTTATATCGGCAACGAGCCGCCGTCGCCGTCCAGCGAGGCGATCGTCGTGCCCAGAGACTCGAAGATACGCAGCCTGGCGGACCTGAAGGGCAAGAAGGTGGTGCTGAACAAAGGCTCCAACGTGCACTACCTGCTGGTCAAGGCGTTGGAGAAGGCGGGCCTGGCGTACAAGGATATCCAGGCGATCTACCTGCCGCCGGCCGACGCGCGCGCCGCGTTCGAACGCGGCGGCGTGGATGCCTGGGTGATCTGGGACCCGTTCCTGGCCGCCGCCGAGAAGCAGCTGGGCGCACGCGTGCTGGCCGATGGCAAAGGCCTGGTATCCAACCACCAGTTCTACCTGGCCTCGCGCAGCTACGCGGAGAAGAACCCGGAAATCGTCCGCATCGTGCTCGACGAAATCGCCAGCGTGGACGAGTGGGGCGCCAGGAACCAGAAGGAGGTCGCCGCCATCCTCGCCGCGCAGACCGGCCTGGATGTGGACGTGGTGGCGCTGGCCGCGTCGCGCTATGCCTACGGCGTCAAGCCGGTCAACGCCGCCGTGATCGAGCAGCAGCAAAAGGTGGCGGACGCCTTCTCCAACCTGAAACTGATCCCGAAAGCCATCGTGGTCAAAGACGCGCTATAAGGAAGCTATCATGTCCCTGAATATTTTCTGGTTCATTCCCACCCATGGCGACAGCCGCTACCTCGGCACCTCCAAGGGCGCGCGCCCGGTCGATGCCGATTACCTGCGGCAGTGCGCGGTCGCCGCCGACACGCTGGGCTACGACGGCGTGCTGCTGCCCACCGGCCGCTCCTGCGAGGACGCCTGGGTGGTGGCCTCGTCGCTGATCGGCGCCACGCGCAAGCTCAAGTTCCTGGTCGCGATCCGTCCGGGCCTGACCACGCCGGGACTGGCGGTGCGTATGGCCGCGTCCTTCGACCGCTTGTCCAACGGCCGCCTGCTGATCAACGTCGTCATCGGTGGCGACCAGGGCGAGCTGGAAGCGGACGGCCTGTTCGCCGACCACGCCAAGCGCTACGAGATCTCGGATGAATTCATCCGCGTGTGGCGCGCTTCGTTGTCCGGCGAGGGCGGCGAGGCGGGCTACGATTTCGAGGGCAAGCATATCAAGGTCAAGGGCGCGAAGACGCTGTATCCGGCGGTGCAGAAGCCGCATCCGCCGCTGTACTTCGGCGGCTCTTCGGAACCGGCGCACGCGCTGGCGGCCGAGCAGATGGACGTCTACCTGACCTGGGGCGAACCGCCGGCCGCCGTGGCCGAGAAGATCGCCGACATACGCACCCGCGCCGCCGCGCATGGCCGCACGGTGAAGTTCGGGATACGCCTGCACGTGATCGTCCGCGAGACCAACGAGGCGGCGTGGCGCGCGGCCGAGGAGTTGATCAGCCATCTGGACGACGACGTCATCGCCAAGGCGCAGGCGGCGTTCGGCAAGATGGATTCGGTGGGCCAGCAGCGCATGGCCGCGCTGCACGGCGGCCGCCGCGACAAGCTGGAAGTGTCGCCCAACCTGTGGGCCGGCGTGGGCCTGGTGCGCGGCGGCGCCGGCACCGCGCTGGTGGGCGATCCGCAGACCGTGGTGGCGCGCATCCAGGAATATGCGGACCTGGGCATCGAGACCTTCATCTTCTCCGGCTACCCGCACCTGGAGGAATCGTACCGCTTCGCCGAGCTGGTGTTCCCGCTGCTGGGCAAGGGCAGGGCGGCCGGCGAGCAGTCGCTGAGCGGTCCGTTCGGCGAGGTGATGGCCAACACCATCGTGCCGAAGAAGGCGGCGTGACATGCGTACCACCGCTCCGCGCCCCAACGCCTTCGCGCCGTGGATACTGCCGCTGTTGCTGATCGCCGGCTGGCAGGCCGCGTCGCAACTGGGCTGGCTGTCCAGCCGCATCCTGCCGGCGCCGTGGGCGGTGGCCAAGGCCTTCTGGACCCTGGCCGTCTCCGGCGAGTTGTGGCTGCACCTGCGCGCCAGCCTGTGGCGCGCGGCCAGCGGCTTTGCCATCGGCGCCGGCGCGGGGCTGCTGCTTGGCCTGTTGACCGGCAGCGTGCGCCGCGCCGAGACGCTGCTCGACACCACGCTGCAAATGGTGCGCAACATCCCGGCGCTGGCCCTGATCCCGCTGGTGATCCTGTGGTTCGGCATCGATGAAACGGCCAAGCTGTTCCTGCTGGCAGTGGGCGTGTTCTTCCCCGTGTACCTGAACACCTTCCATGGCATCCGCTCCGCCGACCAGGGCTTGATCGAGATGGCGCGCAGCTACGGCTTGTCCGGCTGGCCGCTGTACCGCGACGTGATCCTGCCGGCGGCGCTGCCATCCATCCTGGTGGGCGTGCGCTTTTCGCTCGGCCTGGTGTGGGTGCTGCTGATCGTGGCCGAAACCATCTCGGCGCAGGCGGGCATCGGCTACATGACCATGAACGCCCGCGAGTTCCTGCAAACGGACGTGGTCCTGGTGGGCATCCTGCTGTACGCCTTGCTGGGCAAGCTGGCCGACTTGCTGTCGCGCGGGATGGAGCAGCACTTCCTGCGCTGGAATCCCGCTTATCGTTGATGAAGGAAACCCCATGCATATCTCGACCGCTTTATTCGACACCGGCCATGCCGTGAGCCGCCGGTCCGCCGCCCCCGCGCCCACCCGGCGGCAGGGCGTGTCCCTGACGCTGGACGGCGTGAGCAAATCGTTCGGCGCGCGGCCGGTGCTGAGCGACGTGCGGCTGGAACTGCGCGCCGGCGAATTCGTCGCCGTGGTCGGTCGCAGCGGCTGCGGCAAAAGCACGCTGCTGCGCGCCATCGCGGGATTGGACGGCGCCGACGCCGGCAGCATCGCCGTCGGCAACGGCAGCCTTGCGGCCAGCATCCGCATCATGTTCCAGGAGGCGCGCCTGCTGCCGTGGAAATCGGTGCTGGAGAATGTGGCGATCGGCATGCCGCACTCCCTGAACGCGGCGGCGGCCACGCTGGCCACCGTGGGCCTGGCCGACCGCGCCGACGACTGGCCGGCGGAATTGTCGGGCGGCCAGCGGCAGCGGGTGGCGCTGGCGCGCGCCTTGCTGCACGAGCCGCAGTTGCTGCTGCTGGACGAGCCGCTCGGCGCGCTCGACGCGCTGACGCGCATCGAGATGCAGCAGCTGATCGAGGCGCTGTGGCAGACGCGCGGCTTCACCGCCGTGCTGGTCACGCACGACGTGCAGGAGGCGCTGGCGCTGGCCGATCGCGTGGTGCTGATCGAGGAGGGCCGCATCACGCTGGACCTGAAGGTGGATCTGCCGCGTCCGCGCGCACGCGGCAGCGCGGGGTTCGCGGCGCTGGAGCAGCGGCTGCTGGGCCGCATCCTGCGTCAACCGGGCGCCGTGGCCGCCGCGGCCTGACATGCCCTCCGTGGCCGCATTACTCCGCCGGGTAGTGCGGCCACCGGCCTTAAGGCAGATCGTCGTTTGATGCCTGCCGCGTTATCATTCCCGCATGAGTCGCCGGCTTTATGATCGATTTAATCGATAGTAAGGCGGTAAATTTTTCGTTTTACAACTTTAGATGTGACGAGCATAATCGCTTCACTCGAAGACATGCACCAGGCGCTGGCATAGGTCGGGTCGAGTTCTTATACATTGTTCCCACATTCTGGAGTCTCACTAATGAAAAAAATCTTCGCCCTGCTGGTCGCCGCTGGTATCTCGCTGTCCGCCTTCGCCGCGCCGGAAAGCTTCACCTCCGACGCCAACCACACCTTTGCCCGCTTCGAGTACAGCCACTTCGGCTACTCGACCCAGCAAAGCCGCTTCAACAACACGACCGCCAAGATCGTGCTGGACCGCGTCGCCAAGACCGGCTCGGTTGAAGCCGTGATCGATACCAAATCGGTGGACACCGGCTCGAAACTGTTCGACGGCCACATCCAGGGCGAGGACTTCCTGGACACCACCAAGTTCCCGACCATCACCTACAAGTCGACCAAGTTCAACTTCGACGGCGACAAAGTGGCGTCGATCGACGGCAACCTGACCATCAAGGGCGTGACCAAGCCGGTCAAGCTGACCGTGACCCACATGCAGTGCATGGATCACCCGATGCTGAAGAAACTGGCTTGCGGCGCCAACGCCACCGCCACCATTAAGCGTACCGAATTCAACGCCGGTAAATACGCACCTTACGTCGGCGACGACGTAACCCTGACTTTCGCAGTCGAATCCATCAAGGACTAATCGAACTGAGCCTGGCTCAATTCATTAGCTCCTGATGTGGGCTGGCGCGGTACTACCACTTGGTACCGCGCCGGCCCGTTTATTTTTAGGAGCAGCAGCATGACATTGAACCAGCTCGCGGTCGCTGCCGCACTGGCCTGCGCCGGTGTGGCGCACGCCGCAGGTCCGGCCGCGCCGGACCTCATCATCAGCAACGGCAAGATCGCCACGATGACCAGGGAGGGAGCTTTTGCGCAAGCCCTCGCCATCAAGGACGGCAAGATCCTGGCCGTCGGCAGCAACGCCAAGATCCTGAAGCTCAAGGCGGCCGGCACCCAGCTGATCGACGCCGGCGGCAAGACCGTCATCCCCGGCCTCAACGACTCCCACCTGCACATCATCCGCGAAGGCTTGAACTACAACGCCGAGCTGCGCTGGGACGGCGTGACCTCGCTGAAGAAGGCGCTGCAAATGCTCAAGGAGCAGGCCGCGCGCACACCGGACGGCGCGTGGATCAAGGTGGTCGGCGGCTGGAACGAATTCCAGTTCGAGGAAAAACGCCTGCCGACGCTGGCCGAAATCAACGAAGCGGTGCCGGACAAGCCGGTGTTCCTGCTGTACCTGTACGGCCTGGGCTTCCTGAACCAGAAGGGCATCGCCACGCTGGGCTACAACGCCGACACCAAATTCAAGGACGGCGTGGTCGAGCTGGGCGCGGACGGCAAGCCGACCGGCCTGCTGATCGCCAAGCCGAACGCGATGATCCTGTACACCACGCTGGGCAAGACCAACGTGCTGCCGCGCGAGCAGCAGCTCAACTCCACCCAGCAGTACTACACCGAGCTGAACCGCCTGGGCCTGACCAGCGCCATCGACGCCGGCGGCGGCGGGCAAGCCTATCCCGACGACTACGCGGTCAGCCTGGAGCTGGCCAGGAGCGGCAAGCTGACCGTGCGTACCTCCTACTACCTGTTCGCGCAGAAGCCGGGCAAGGAGCTGGAGGACTATCAGCGCTGGCTGACCATGACCAAGCCCGACCGCAACGACCACCTGTTCTATGCCAACGGCTACAACACCGAGGGCGGCGGCGAGAACCTGGTGTGGAGCGCGGCCGACTTCGAGAACTTCCTGGAGCCGCGCCCGGACATGCCGCAGCAGATGGAGAGCGAACTGGAACCGGTGCTGCGCCTGCTGATCAAGAACCGCTGGCCGTTCCGCATCCACGCCACCTATGACGAGAGCATAGACCGCGACCTGGCCGTGATCGAAAAGGTCAACCAGGATACGCCGCTGAACGGCCTGCGCTGGTTCTTCGACCACGCCGAGACCATCAGCGACAAGCAGCTGGCTCGCGTGAAGGCGCTGGGCGGCGGCATCGCCGTGCAGAACCGCATGTACTTCCAGGGCGAGCTGTACTGGAAGCAGTATGGCGAGCAGACCCGCCAGATGCCGCCGATTAAAAAAATGCTGGAGATGAAGATCCCTGTCGGCCTGGGCACGGACGGCACGCGCGTCAGCAGCTATGCGCCATGGCCGTCGATCTACTGGGCGGTGACGGGCAAGACGGCGGGCGGCCTGCGCGTGTGGCAGCCCAAGGACGTGCTGAGCCGCTACCTGGCGCTCAAGCTGATGACCCAGGGCAGCGCATGGATGAGCGGCGAGGAAGAGCTCAAGGGCACGCTGGCCGCGGGCCAGTATGCCGACCTGCTGATACTGCCGCAGGATTATTTCTCGATGGCGGTCGAGCAGATCAAGAACCTGGAAAGCAGCCTGACCATCGTCAACGGCAAGGTGGTGTACGCGGCGCCGGAGTTCAAGCAGTACGCGCCGGCCCTGCCCGAGGTGCAGCCGGACTGGAGCCCTGTGAAATACTACGGCGGCTATCAGAACAAGTAAGTCACACCAGCTGGAACCAGCCCAGCACCGCACCGCCTGCCAGCAGCCACAGCAGGTGGATGCGGGTGCGCCAGATCACCAGGCCGGCGGCCACCGACAGCGTCCACAAGGGCCAGTCGGTGGTCCAGTCGCGGTGGGCGCTGCCCAGTATGATCCCCACCGACACCATCAATCCCACCACCACCGGCGCCATGCCCTGCTTGAAGGCGCGCACGCCCAGCAGGTCCCGGTTCCGATGCCCCCAGCGCGCCGCCAGATAGGTCAGGGTGGTGCTCGGCAGCATAATCCCCACCATCGTCACCAGCACGCCGGCCAGCGCCGCCGTGTAGCTGCCCGCGTTCAGGCCGACGTTCCAGCCCATCAAGGCCACGAACAGCACGTTCGGCCCCGGCGCCGCCTGGGCGATGGCGATCGAATCGTTGAACTGGGATTGGGTCAGCCAGTGGTGTTCCTCGACCAGGAAGCGGTGCATTTCGGCCGTGGTGGAGATCGCGCCGCCGATCGACATCAGCGACAGCAGCATGTAGTGTGCGAACAGGTTGACCCAGTCGGACAGGCTCAGCACCAGGTGCAGCGGCGCGTCGTTCATGGCTGGCGTCCCTTCATCTTGCGGTAGGTGAGGGTGACGCCGACGCTGCCCAGGATGAGCAGGGTGTAGGCCAGCGGCAGACGCAGCGCCACCACGAACACCACGCACAGCAGCGCAATGGCGGCGTTCAGCCACTGCGGCAGCGGATGCCTGCCGAGCGCGGAAGCGAGCTTGAGGCCGGTGGCGGCGATCATGCCCGCCGACACCGCCGCCATGCCGCGCAGCGCGCCGGTCACGCCGGGGTGGCCGGCGTAATGGGAGTGCAGCATGGCCAGCCCCAGCACCAGCAGCAGGGGCAGCGTGAGCATGCCGGCCAGGGCGACCATGCCGCCGCGCAAGCCGTAGTAGCGGCTGCCGATCATCAGCGCCAGGTTGACCACATTGGGGCCGGGCATGATCTGGGCGACCGCCCATTCCTCGACGAATTCCTCCTGCGTCAGCCAGCGCTTGCGTTCCACCAGTTCGCGTTGCACGACGGCCAGCACGCCGCCGAATCCCTGCAGCGCCAGGATGGTGAAAGAGACGAATAGATCAAGTAGCGACTTGGGGCGGGGGCGGGGCGGATCGATAGGCATGGCTTATTATCGCGCCGGTATTGCCGCCTGTCTATTAGCCCCGCAGCGGGATGAATATTAATTCAGGATTGATAGGAAGCTGACATTGACTTTGGTCCACTGTCGGCCATACTCCCTTAGCATGACGCAGATCAGAGTCCCCGCCACCAACTTTTGCTAAGGATCATGATGAACGTTTCGCTTTTACAGCAACGCAGTGACGAGCAATGCAGTGCAGCGGTCAATCGCGGCATTCAGGTGCAGTCCAGCTTCAACACGGTCTGTGCGATCGAATACATGAAATCCCATAACGTGGATCCACGCGTGATCGAACGGGTGCTATTACACCCCGAACAGCGCCGAAAAGCCCCGCATTGAGGCCGCCGCGCATGCTGGTTTCTGGTTTACTTATACACAAACCATGTTGACAAGATTTTTTTTCAAAACGATTTCTTGTCACAAAGCGCTGGCTGCCAAGTCATTGATTTGTAAGGGGTTTAAAATTGCCTTTTGGATGGGCAGTTTGTTGAAAACCGCATAGGTAAAGCCTCCCTGCGGTGTCAAGAGGGTGATATCCACATAGATATCCACAGCGTCTGTGGATATCCCCAAAAGTGCTATAACAATCCGCTACTTACAACGGTTTTTTGAGCGCCTGCAGGACGCTGGCGACAACAATGTAGCGGCGCGGCAACTCTGCGCTGGCCGTCACGGTGGCGCGCAGCCGTACTTCCTGGCCGTCGCGGCGCCAGGCGCTGACCACATCGGTCCACGCTTCGCCATCCCTCAGCGCTTGCAGCGCATCGCTCAGCTGGTCCGGCGGGTAGGGCGGCGCGTGCAGCAGGCGCGGGTCCGCGCCCTGCAACTCCTCGCGGCTGTACTGGAACACAGCGCAGAATTTATCGTTGACCGTGACGATCTTGCCGCGCTCGTCCAGCGTGACGATCACCGCATGCTGGTCCACCGCCGCCAGCAAGGCCCTGGCCTGGTCCAGTTCCTGCTGCAGCGCCTGCACCTGCCGGTGCGCCTGCTCCAGCCCGGAGTAGGCCCGCAGCGACGAGATCACCGTGGTGAACAATTTGCGCGTGGTCAGGTCCGTCTTGCACCAGAAATCATTGATGTCGTAGTCGAGGATGATGCTGTGTTCCAGCGCCTGTCCCGGCTGGCCGGTGCGCAGCACGATGCGTACCAGGTTGTTGTGCAGGGTGTCGCGGATGTGGCGGGCCACATTCAGGCCGGCGTCGCTGGTTTCCATGATCACGTCCAGCAGCACCAGCGCGATGTCGGGCGTGGTGCGCAGCGTGGTCAGCGCTTCCTCGCCGCTGTAGGCATGCAGGAAGCTCAGCCGCCGGCCCTGGAAGCAGACGTTGCTCAATGAGAATTTGGTGACCACATGGACATCGACGTCGTCATCGACGATCAGCACCCGCCAAGGTGCCGGCGCCGGCGCGGTCCCGGGCTTGCCTGCCTGGGGCTGGCTTGCCGGCGGTGCTTCATCCTCTATCATCCAATCGGTGTCGTCGTTCTGGTTCATGCGTCAATCCCGCGAGAGGTCGAAGAAGGGAATTGCGGACCTTCACAGTGACACTATTCCTCGCCAGCACTTTTGTCAAAGGATTCCCCGGCGCGTGCGCGCCAGACCTACTTATGCACAAAAAAATATTTTTCAAGTGCGCTGGAAAGCTGTTGGCGCCTGAATCGTCGTCGGCGTAAGTATCTGATTTTATTGGGTAAAAATAATGCCTGTGGATTAGGCATTTTATTAAAACCCGCGCCGTTAAAGGCGTTCTCGGCTGTCAAGTGGCGGTTATTCACAACCTTATCCACAGTTGATGTGGATATCTGGGAAAAGCGCTTTAAATACGGCGGCTTATCGGCTTTTCCTCAGGAATCGCGTCAGGCTCGCCACTTGGCAATCTTGAATAATTCCTCGCGGCAAGAGATATGATCTCAGTGTGGCTATTTTACGGCTTTTGTTGGGTTTATTGACATTATTTCGCGCCACTTCCCGCTTTTTACGCCTTTGGTCGTATGATGACTGCTCGCCGTTGTACGATGACTATCGTTTTCGAGTCGCCGGCCACGGCGTGTTGGAGCTTGCATAAATCAATAACATACCTGAGGAGAATAGTTGTGATGACAAGAAAAACCATCATCTTTGGCGCCGTGGCTTTGTTATGTGGCAATCAGGCGTTCGCGGCCGACTGGCCAAGCGGATATTCGAAATGTGCCGACGAGGGCGGAACCTGCAAGGCGGGCGCGAGCAGCCGGCTGGTCTCGTATGGCATCAAGGACAAATGGGTGATCGCGACCCTTTCCGGCGACCTGGTTTGTGCCACGGCCACTTTCGGCAGGGATCCGTATCCGGGCCTGGCCAAGAAGTGCGCGGTCGGCCCGCTGTCCACGCCGACTCCAACGCCGACGCCAACTCCTACGCCAACCCCTACGCCGACTCCCACCCCAACACCAACTCCAGCCGACGCAACCTTCGAAGCCGCGCCTGCCACCGGCTGGGCAGGCCAGAACGGTGGCACCACCGGTGGCGCGGCGGCGCCCGCCACGGCCATTTACAAGGTCAACTCGGCGTCGCAATTGATGGCCGCCATCTCGGCCCAGGGCGACAATCCGAAGATCATCAAACTGTACGGCACCATCGATCCCACTTCCGCGGACAACGGCGGCCCGTACACAAGCACCACCGACCAGGCAGCGCGCCTGCAGATCAAGCTGGGCAGCAACACCACGCTGATCGGCATGGGCGGGGACACCAAGCTGGTCAACGCCAACATCGTCATCAACGGCAAGCAGAACGTCATCGTCCGCAACATCAACATCGTCAATCCCTGCGACATCGCGCCGGTCTGGGATCCGAACGACGGCAGCGCCGGCAACTGGAATTCCGAATACGACGGCGTGACCATCCTGGCCTCGAAGAACGTCTGGGTCGACCACAATGTCTTCACCGACGCGCCGAAGACGGATGACCAGCTGCCGATCGAAAACGGCAAGATCAAGGAGTGCCACGATGGCGCGCTGGACGTCAAGAACGGCTCGGACTACGTGACGGTCTCCAACAACCGCTTCGAACTGCACGAGAAGAACAACCTGATCGGCTCGTCGGACTCGAAGACCAGCGACGACGGCCATTTGACGGTCACCTTCAACAACAACCACTTCCTGAACGTGGCGGAGCGCGCGCCGCGCGTACGTTTCGGCAAGGTCCACATCTACAACAACTACTTCGAGGGATCGCGTTCGCATCCGGTTTATCCGCATCAGTACAGCATCGGCGTGGCCTACAAGGCGAAGATCATCTCGCAGAACAATGCCTTCGACATCGCCGGCGCCTCCAGCTGCACCAACATCATGACCAATCCGGGATCGTCGAGCAAGACCGGAGCGGTCACCGATGTGGGTTCTCTGCTGAACGGCAACCCGCTGAACGCCGCCAGTGCGTGCAGCTTCAGCAGCGCGGTGGGGTGGACCTTGCCTTACACCGCCCCCCTGCTGAACGCGACGGCGGTTAAGGCCTCCGTCTTGAGCAATGCCGGGACAGGCAAGATATCCGTGAAATAAGCCAGGCGCCGGCCGTCGAGGCGTGCCGGCCGGCGCTGCTTTATCTTCGTGATAACATTCCGGCCCACATATGTTTTATCGGGATTTCGGTTTGACTATGTGTACGAACAGCAGGCCGCCGGTTGCCGTCTCAAGGTAGTGGGGCGTGCGACCGCTGGTTTTGAAGAGAAGGGGGGCAAGGTGGTGCTGGATGTCTTCAATCCCGAGGACGGCAAGGGCAAGGCCCTGCCGCAGATATTGATGTTCTATGACGATACCGTCACATTGACACTGCCCCTGAAGGGCACGCTGCAGCAGGTGTCGTTCGACGACGAGCTGACCGACGCGCAATTGCGCGGCAGCTGCGGCAAGAAATCGGACGCCAAACTGTCCGTCCTGTTTCGTCAATAGGCGGGAGTGGCGTAATCAGCCGGTGATCCCGGCGAGCAGCTTGCGCACGGCGCCATGCGCCATGACGATCTCGGTGCCGTCGTGCAGCAGCGTGTTGTACTTGGCGCGGAATTCCGCGTCGCCGTTTTCGGACGGGCCGATCAGCGCTTCGATCGCCTTGCGGTAGGCGACGGCTTCGGCGGCCGTGACCGGCTCCGGCTCATCAAGCCGCTCATCCATCTGCGTCATCAGGCCGGACAGCTTTTGCAGCCAGGCGAAATGCGGATGGTTGGCCACCAGCTGCAAATGCTCCAGCGGACTGCCAACCGCGCCAAAATACTGCGTCTCCACATGAATCAGCTGCTTGTGCAGGTCGCGCAGCGCGCGCGCCAGCGCCGTCAATTTGGCGTTGTTGGCCAGTTCGTTGTCCGGTAAAGCCATGAGATCCTCCTGAGTTAGCTTGAAGCGCCAGTGTACCCATCCGCACCGCGATTGCCTATGCGCTAAAAGTGCAGTGCGCCCGCTGAACAGTCCAAATGGACTATAGGTCCGATGTGTGTAAATTTTTATAATGACCAGCTTCTGATCTGCAATCTCAAAAGGAAGTCCACATGAAGGCCATACTGCTCCGATCAACGCTCGCCCTTGCGCTGTCCTGCGGCGTGCTCGCCGGCGCGGCGGCCACTACTGTCTACCGCGAGGTGGAGGGGGGCAATCTGGACTTCTACTACGACGTCCAGCTGTATCCGAACGCCCATGCAGTCGCTCTCGGCGATTCACTGATGCTTGACAGCTCTCGTTACATGACCGACCTGAATCGCATCTCGCCCATGGTGATTGCGGTGGCCCATAGCGGCCACGTGCTCACCGGTGGCAGCAGCACGCAAGTGCGAGGCTATTATCTCGTCACCACCGGCAATAGCGTCCTGAGGACACAAATTTTTTCTTCTGCCCAAGGCGGGACCTTCGAATATGGTGCGTTCACCCCCACCACCTTCTATTTCAACGCTGGGCAATCTTTTGACTTGCAGTCGTTGCGCGACAGCCCGTCCGCCGGCTTCTGGCAGGGACGCGCCTCCGACCAGTCTGACCGGGGTGATTTCTCGGCGGTCGGCCTGTTCGCCCACTATCTGGTGAATGCCAGCGATCCAGACGTGCGGTCGGGTGGCGAGGCGGTACTCACGAACGTCATCTTCAGCTTCAACCAAGAAGCATTGCAGGCGCCGCCACTGCCGGTGCCTGAACCGCAAACCTACGCCATGCTGCTGGCCGGGCTGGGCCTGGTGGGCGCGACGGCGCGCCGCCGTTCGTCGCGCATACTCAAGGAGAAACAACAATGAACCAACTCTTCCGGGCTCTGCTAGCCTTGGCGATGGCCGCAGGCGTCATGTCCGGCGCAGCGGCGAGTCCTGTGTACACCAAAGTGGTGGGGACTTCTCTTGATTTCTACTATCTGGCGGATACGTTTGGCGGTGCGAAGGCTTTCGCTCTGGGCGACTCACTGATGTTCGAGCCACCCCGCGGATTTTTCGAAGTGGTGGCCACTCAAGGTCCCCAGGTTTTTGCGGTCGCGCACAGCGGACACGCGCTCACGGGTGGTGGCGGCGTCGATATGCAAGGCTATTTTGCGGTCCTGTCGGAAAATGCGTGGTTCAAGACGGATGGTTACGTCGAGACCCGGATCGGCTCGATCAACAACGGTGTCTTCCAGTACATAGGGGGAGGGAACGCCACTGTGTTCACGGCGCGCATGTTCCCGAAGCCGGGCCAATACAACGGCTTGTGGCATGACGAAGCCAGTTTACATCGGGCTCTTGGCGAGTTCTCCACGATCGCCATCGATGGCAACTATTTAGCCTACATGCGTGACTACGGACATGGCGGGTATGGCGAAGTCGGCATCTCGGCCCTCATGTACAACTTCGACCAGGTCGCAGTACCGCTGCCGGCGGTCCCCGAGCCGCAGACTTACGCCATGCTGCTGGCCGGCCTGGCCCTGGCCGGTGGCGCGGCGCGGCGCCGATTGGGGGCGCTCACGCGCTGAGCGCTTTCAGCCGGTCGAGCTCCGCCAGGAAGCGTTCGCTGGCGACGGCCGGCGCCCACGGCTCCCATGCGGTGCCGCCGTAGATCGCCTGCAGCGGATCGTCATTCAGCGGCGGCACGGTGATCTTCAGTGTGTTCAGGACCTCGTTCGCCGACCAGCCCACCACGTGCACCGCCTCGCTGGCCGCCGCCAGGCGGTCGGCCATCTTGTGGGCGGCGTGTTCCTTCGGCGTCCAGCGCTGCAGGCCGTAGCGCAGGAACACCGCGTTTTCCAGCCGCACCGTCAACGCCTTGAAGCCTTCGCCCAGGAAGGGCTTGAGCGGCGAGACGCAATCGAAGCCCAGCAAGCCTTCCTCCGCGTCGTGCAGCAGTTCGCGCAGCGCGGCCAGCGGCGGCAGCTCCAGCCCGACCGCCTTGCAGGCCGCCGCGCGCAAGTGCATCACCGTCAGCGAATGCTGGGCCACCGACAGCGGTAGCGGCCACGCGGAGTGCCCGCCCCAGCGATAGGTGCGCGCCAGGCCGAGCGCGAGGTCGCTGTCCTCCCAGTCGAACGGCGTGGGATCGAGCAGGTCCAGCCGGCGCTCCGACGGCATGCGTACCCACGCGCGGTCTTCCTGATGATTGCGGCCCATGCGGCTTTCCTGGTCTGTGGTTCACAGCCACATCCTACACCCAAGCCGACAATTATTTTTTGGTAAGCAGTGGTGGATTTGCAATACACTGGAAGGATCTTGACTTCGTGATGGAAGAGCTCATGGCGACCAGACCTTCATATATCTACCAGGGCGGCTCGGTGATGATGCACTCGCCGCTGCAATTGAAGAACTCCGAGATGTACGGCTTTTTCGTCAAGGGCGATCTGGCCAAGCTCCAGGCCACGCTGGACGACACCTTGAACCAGGTGGCCGGCCAGCGCATGCGCTTCAACGCGATCTCGCCGTATGTGCTGCTGACGTTCACGCGCGTCAACCACGCCGATTCGGCGGCCCCGGTCGACCATGCCAAGGGCTGGATCACGGAGATCGACATCGTCACCTGGATCATGGTCGGCGCCATGGACGACGAGGGCAAGCTGGCCCACATCTACTACTACCCCGCGCACATCTTCGTCGACGACGCGATGGCGCTGATTAACGGCCGCGAGCTGTTCGGCTATCCCAAGTACCTGTGCGAGTACGAGATCCCGGCGGCGGATGCCGAACCGCTGCGTTGCTCGGTCGCGGCCAAGGGCTTCGAGGCCTTTTCGCCCGAGACCAAAATCGCCATGCATCCGCTGCTGGATGTGACGGCGACGCGCAAGACCGGCATCGAGAAGCCCATCACCAGCGTGCTGGATCTGATCGAGCAGGCGATAGAACTGTTCCTGTCCATCCCCGATTTTTTCAACCTGGACGTGGCGGGCTGGGACGACATCATCTCACTGCTGCGCAATCCGCGCATCGACCAGGTCTTCCTCAAGCAGTTCCCGGATAGCGCCGGCCTGAAGGCCGTGTACCAGGCCATCCTGGCGGCGCCGGCCACCATCGATAAGATCCACAGCGGCAAACTGCTGGGCTACGAATACCAGTGCGTGCTGCACGCCTTCGACAGCTTCCCGCTCAACGAGACGCTCGGCCTGCAACTGGGGCCGCAAGCGGCCATCCTGCCGTACAACCTGAACTTCGACTTCACCGCGCGGCCGGGCGAGGAGCTGGTCGACAATTCCTCGATCGCGCCGCAGAAGATCGCCATCCTCGGCGGCGGCGTCGGTTCGATGACGGCGGCCTACTACCTGAGCGACCAGCCGGGCTGGCAGAACAACTACGACATCACGGTCTACCAGCAGGGCTGGCGCCTGGGCGGCAAGGGCGCCAGCGGACGCAATGCGCAATACGGCCAGCGCATCGAGGAACACGGCCTGCACATCTGGTTCGGCTTCTATTCCAACGCGTTCAAGATGATCAAGGCCGCATACGCCAGCCTTGACCGCCCGGCCGGCGCGCCGCTGGCGACCTGGCGCGACGCCTTCAAGCAGCACGATTACGTGGCGCTGTCGGAGCAGGTCGGCGGCCAGTGGCGCAACTGGTCCATCGTGTTTCCGACGCTGCCGGGCGAGCCGGGCGAGGGTGATGAGCAGATCACGTTGTGGCAGCTGGCGGTGGCGATGGTCGGCTGGATCGAACAATGGATCAAGAGCCTGGACAAGCTGACCCGCGAACTGGAACTGCCTCCGCACCAACCCCACACCGGCGTGCTGCCGGACTGGTTGTATCACCTGGCCGAAGGCGTGACGTCGTCGGCGCATGAGCTGCTGGAGGATATGTCGCTGCTGGGCAGCGCCTTGTACGGCATGGTGGTCAACATGTCGGCCGATGCGGCGCAGCACACGGCGGGCGAGCATCTGGCGCTGGCCGGCGCGCTGGTGGGCGTGCGCCAACGGCTGCATGCGCGCTACCGCAAGCTGATCGACCAGGCGGACAGCGACACCAACGACGACATACGCCGCCTGTTCATCTGCGTGGACCTGGGCGTGACGGTGATGAAGGGCGTGTTCGAGGACGGCGTGATCCGCAACGGCTTCGACGTCATCAACGATGTCGATTTCCGACAATGGCTGCGCAACCACGGCGGTGACGAGGAGCTGTGCGTGGACTCGGCGCCGGTGCGCGGCTTCTACGACCTGGTGTTCGCCTACGAGGGCGGCGATTTCGGCAAGCCGAATATCGAAGCCGGCACGCTGCTGCGCGCGATGGCCCGCATCGGCCTGGCCTACAAGGGCGGCATCATGTTCAAGATGCAGGCGGGGATGGGCGACACGGTGTTTACGCCGCTGTACCAGGCCTTGCTGGCGCGCGGCGTCAAGTTCAAGTTCTTCCACAAGGTCGAGGAGCTGGTGCCGGACGGCCGCCAGATCGGCGGCATCCGCATGACGCAGCAGGTGGCGCTGAAGGGCGCGGACTACGATCCGCTGGTGGACGTCAAAGGCCTGGCCTGCTGGCCCAGCACACCGAACTACGGCCAGATCGATCCGGCGCAGGCCGCGCTGCTGCAGGAGCACGGCGTCAACCTGGAATCGTGGTGGAGCGACTGGGCCAAAATTTATCATCAGCAGTTCGACAAGGAGCTGCCGGTGTTGACGCTGAAGCGCGGCGTCGATTTCGACCAGGTGGTGTTCGGCATCTCGATCGCCTCGCTCAAGCCTTTGTGCCCGCAGCTGCTGGCGCAAAGCCCGGCACTCAACACCACGTATGAGCAGGTGCGGACGGTGGCCACGCAGGCCTACCAGGTCTGGCTGGACAAGGACCTGACGCAGATGGGCTGGGACTACCAGCCCGGCGGCCAGCAGCCGGTGCTGAGCGGCTTCGGCGAACCTTACGACACCTGGGCGCCGATGGACCAGCTGTTGTGCCGCGAGGACTGGCCGCCCGCGCTCAATCCGCGCAACGTGTCCTACTTTTGCAGCGCGCTGCCGGTGGAGAGCTACCCGCCGTCCAGCGAGACCGGCTTCCCGGCGCTGATGGCGGCGAAGGCGAAGGAGGGCGCGGTCGAACAGTTGAGCAAGAGGATAGCCTCGCTGTGGTCGGCGGCCGGACCGGCCGGCGCGTTCCCGTGGCAATGGCTGGTGGACGGCAGCGAAGCGACCGGCGTGGCGCGCTTCGACAGCCAGTATTGGCGCGCCAACGTCGATCCGTCCGAACGCTACGTGATGTCGGTGGTGAACAGCACCAAGTACCGTTTGCAGACCGACCAATCGGGCTTCTCCAACCTGTACCTGACGGGCGACTGGGTCAAGACCGGCTTGAACGCCGGCTGCGTGGAGGCGGCGGTGATGGCCGGCATGCAGACTTCTCGCGCGATGAGTGGCCACCCGGCCGTCATCGAGGGCGAGACCGACGTCTAGGTCAGCGCTTGCGCGCCAGCGTCAGACCGTCGCCCAGCGGCAGCAGCGACAGGTCGACGCGCTCGTCGTGGTGCAGCTTGATGTTGAGCGCTTGCAGCGCGGCGGTGTCGTCGCTGTCGGCCCGTTCGGCGACGCGGCCGCTCCACAGCGTGTTGTCGATGACGACCAGGCCTCCCGGACGCACCAGTTGCAGGCAGCGTTCGTAGTAGCCGTCGTAGTTGACCTTGTCCGCGTCGATGAAGGCGAAGTCGTAGAGGTTCGCCTCGCCGGCCTGCAGGTGCGCGTCCAGCGTGGCCAGCGCGGGGCCGAGCCGCAGGTCGATCTTGTCGGCGACGCCGGCCTGCGCCCAGAAAGGCTTGCCGATGCGGGTGTAGTCGTCGCTGATGTCGCAGGCCAGGATGCGGCCGTCGGCCGGCAGCGCCAGCGCGACCGACAGCGCGCTGTAGCCGGTGAACACGCCGATCTCGATGGTGTTGCGGGCGCCGGTCAGCTTGACCAGCATGGCCATGAACTGCCCCTGCTCGGGCGCGATCTGCATGGTGGCGCGCTCATGGCCGCGCGTGGCGTCGCGCAGCGCGGCTTGCGCCGGGTGCTCGCGCAGCGAATGGGCCAGCACGTAGTCGTATAACGGGTCGGTCAGGTTGAGTGTGCGGTTGGACATATGGCGTCTCCTGGATTGGTTGGGAGCGAGTGTAACAGCGTCACCCAGGCTTGCGCACTGCTAGCCGCGCGAAGCTGGCGACGCTGGCGACCGCCGCGAACGCCGCGGCCAGCGCCAGCGCGTAGCGGGTGCCGTGCGAGGCCGAGAGCATGAAGCAGTAGGCCACCAGCGCCGCGCCGGTGGCTTGTCCGGTCAGCCGCGCGGTGGCGACGATGCCGCTGGCGCCGCCCGCGCGCTCCGGCGGTGCGCTGCCCATGATGGCTTTCAGGTTGGGCGCCTGGAAGAAGCCGAAGCCGATGCCGCACCAGGCCATGCGCCAGCAAATGTCCAGCACCGACGGCTGCGCCGGCATCAGCAGCAGGGCCACCAGGCCGGAAGACAGCATCACCAGGCCGATGCCGCCCAACGCGCCGGGCGCGTAGCGGTCGCTCAGGCGGCCGGCGATGGGCGCCATCACCGCCACCAGCGCCGCCCAGGGCGTCATCAGGAAACCGGTCTCGATCGGCGAGCGGCCCAGCGTGGATTCAAAATAAAACGGCAGCGAGACGAAGGCCATGCTTTGCGCGGCGAAGGTGCAGGCGGCCGTCAGCGCGGACAGCGCGAACAGCGGCCGGCGGAACAGGTCGACCGGCAGCATCGGCGCCGTGTGGCCGCGCTGTCGGCGCAGCAGCAACGCGAAGAAGGCCAGCGTGGCCACGGCTTCCGGCAGCAGCCTGCGCCAGCCTTCCTGGTGGGCGGCGTCGCCGAAGGTGAGGATCAGCAGGCCGAAGGCGAAGGCGTTGAGGACCGCCGTCGCGAGGTCGATCTTGTGCGCGGCGCGTGGCGTATGCGGCAGCGCGCGGCGGCCAAGCAGGATGGCGATCAGCCCCAGTGGCACGTTGACCGCGAACAGCCATGGCCAGGATGCCGCCGCCAGGATCAGCGAGGCCACCGTCGGTCCGACGGCGAACGAGATGCCGACCACCAGCGAGTTGTAGCCGTAGCCGCGCCCCAGCAGCTTGGTGGGGAAGATCGCCCGCAGCATGGCGGTGTTCACGCTCATCAGGGCCGCGCCACCGACGCCCTGCAGCAGCCGCGCGGCGACCAGCGAGGGCAGCGACCAGGCCAGCGCGCAGGCCAGCGAGGAGGCGGTGAACAGCGCAAGCCCGAACAGGCACACGCGCCGGTAGCCGGCCACTTCGCCCAGCGCGGCGAACGGCAGCAGGGTGGCGACCATGGCCAGCTGGTAGACGTTGACGATCCAGACCGAGGCGGCCGGCGTGGCGTGCAGCTGGGCGGCCATCGCGGGCAGGGCGGTGTTGGCGATGGCCGTGTCCAGCGAGGCCATGCTCACGCCGATGGCGACCGACAGCATGGCCCAGCGCCGCGCATCGGGCGGCAGGCCGTCGCGCGCGGCCAGGGTGGCGTCGGCGCTGAACGTAGCAGACATGAACGATTCCTGTGGATGAGATGATAGGGCCCGTCATTGTGGCGCAAAACGCCGGCATTTGCAGCCGCCAGGCCGGCGGCACGGGATCAGATCGTGGATGCGGACTGCGAGATGTCGACGTCGTCGCTGGCGGCGCGGCGCAGATCGTTGCAGGCCTGGTCCAGCGCGGCGGCCACGCCGGGCAGGCGCTGGGTCACTTCATCCAGGTCGCCGGCGGCGGCTGCCGCCTCCATTTCGTGGCACAGCGTGTGCAGGTGGGTCGAGCTCAGATAACCGGCGCTGCCCTTGAGCGCGTGGATCGCCGCCGCCGCCGCGTGGGCGTTGCCGGCCGCCACGGCGGCGCGCGCCGTGTCCAGACGGCGCGGCGCCTCGTCCAGGAAGGCCTGGGTGATGCGCTGCATGTGCGAGTGCGACAGCCCGGCCAGCGGCATGATCTGCACCGTGGACGGATCGATGCGCTTCTCGATGGCGGGCGCCACGCCGAACTGCTCGTCCAGCGATTCGACGCGCGCGGCCGCGAGGCGCGCCGCATCGGTGGGGCGCAGCGGACGGCCGCGGCTCAGGTGCTGGGCGATGGTCTTTTCGATCTGGTCGTACAGCAGGCGCTCGTCGACCGGCTTGCTGAGGAAGCCGTCCATGCCCACCGCCAGGTAGCGCGCGCGGTCATGGTCGCTGGCGTTGGCGGTCAGCGCGATGATCGGGATGCCCGGATCGAGCACGCGGTAGTCCTCGCTGCCGCCGCTGCGGATCAGGCGCGCGGCCTGTTCGCCGTCCATCATCGGCATGCGGCCATCCATCAGCACCAGGTCGTAGGCGGCGGTGCTCAGCGCGTGCAGCGCCTGCAAGCCGTTTTCCACCACGCGGATGTCGTGTCCCATGTTCTCCAGCAGCGTGCTGACGATGATCTGGTTGGTGCGAACGTCCTCGGCGCACAGCACGCGCAGGCGATAGGCGTGGTGTTCCTTGCGCGGCAGGCTGGAAGGATCGATCGCCGGCACCGCGCCCAGCGCCAGCGGCAGCGTGAAGCTGAAGGTGGAGCCGACGCCGACCCGGCTCTCGGCGGCGATCGAACCGCCCATCAGTTCGACCAGCTCCTTGCAGATCGCCAGACCGAGGCCGGTGCCGCCGTAGCGGCGCGTGGTCGAATGGTCGGCCTGCTCGAACTTCTGGAACAGGCGGGGCAGGGTCTCGGCCGGGATGCCGGGGCCGGTGTCGGTGATGTCGAAGCTGACGCTGGTGCGGCCGTCGACCGTCATCAGGGCCGAGGCGTCCAGCCGCACTTCGCCGCGGTCGGTGAACTTGATGGCGTTGCCCAGCAGGTTGAGCAGGATCTGGCGCAGGCGGGTCGGATCGCCGCGCACGTAGCGCGGCATGTCCAGCGCCAGGTCGCAGCGCAGCAGCAGGCTCTTGGCGTCGGCCTGGCCCTGCAGGATGCCGATGGCGTCGTCCACCAGCGCGATCAGGTCGAAGTCCACCGTCTCGATCGACAGGCGGCCGGCGTCGATCTTGGAGAAGTCGAGAATGTCGTTGAGGATGGCCAGCAGCGATTCGCTGTTCTGCAGGCCGATGCGCAGGTATTCCTCGGTGCGGCCGCGCACGGACTGGTCGCGCATGGCGAACTTGATCATGCCGATCACGCCGGCCAGCGGCGTGCGGATGTCGTGGCTCATCGCCGACAGGAAGTCGATGCGGTGGCGGCTGACCACTTCGGCGTGTTCCTTGGCCTCGGTGAGCTGGGCGGTGCGCTCCTGCACGCGCTGCTCCAGCGTGTTGCGCAGCAGGCGGATCTGGTCGGCCAGCGCGAAGGCCAGCAGCACGCCGTCCAGCGTGCCGCCCAGCAGCGTGAAAAGCTGGGCGTTGGTGACCACGGCCGGGATCAGGCCGACGTTGGCCGGCAGGATGAACAGCCCCGGCACCATCAGCGCCACGAAGCCCAGCACGAAGAAGCGCGCCGGATAATAGCCGCGCCGCCAGACCACGATGCCGCTGGTGAGCGCCATCGTCATCCAGATCGAGATGACGATGGTGGCGATGGTGTGGGCGTAGCTCAGGTAGAAGAAGCAGCTCGGCAGCGTCAGCAGCGGCAGCACGATGTTGATGCGGCTGAGTTTGTACAGCAGCGGCGAATGTTCCTCCAGCCGCAGGAAGTTCGTGTAGAACATGGTACTGAGCACCGGCAGCAGGAAGAAGGGTACGTAGTGCCATTGCAGGTTGTGCCAGCCGAACAGGTCCGCCGTCAGGTGGAAGGTCATGCCCCAGGCGATGGCGTAGCACAGCACGTACAGCGAGTAGTACAGCGAGGAGTTGTCGCGGGTGATCGAGTAGATGAAGAAGTTGAACACCGTCAGCGCCAGCAGCGCGCCGATGGAGCCGATGATCAGCACGTTCTCGCGCGCCACCAGCTGCTGGTAGGTGGTGCGCGGCAGCACGGACATCACCGGCGTGCGCGCATAGTAGGGGCTGGCGAAGCGTATCAGCACCTGGTAGCGCTGGCCGGGTTGCAGGTCGACGTCTTTACCGTAGTGCAGCAGATAGGAGTGGGGCTGGCGGTAGCCGGTCAGCATCTGGCGCGCGCTGCCGTCGGGGCCGAACACCTGGATGTCGACCATGTCGATCAGCGTGTCGTTGGGATCGATGACCCAGGCGGGCTGGTGGCTGTCGTTGCGCAGCTCGGCGTACAGCCAGTAGCTGCCGCCCAGCAGATCGACCTTGGGCGCGGGCTTGAGCTGCGCCAGCAGCTTGGGCAGCCCGGCGGCGTCGACCGGGAAGGGCTGGCCTTCGTCCAGGTACAGCTTGCCTGTCGTCATGAGATCGATACTTGCGGTATTCACGCTGATGGCGGCCGGCAACGTCTCGGCGGACGCTGCGGCGGCGGGCGGCAGCTGCCACCATGCCAGCATCGCCAGCAGCACGACCCATAAGCCACGCGTCAGACCGTAGGACATCTTGCAAGCTTTACTCATTAGTATTCCGAAGGCCGCCGGTCTCGATAAGTTGGGTTTTTTCCATTTTAAACGAGAACTTATTGTTTTATTCAAAAATTGACCTGAGGCATGTAACGATACTTGGCGCGCGCCGGACGAGCCGGGTAAGATGGCGCCTTTGCACCACAGGAGCGCGACCGTGCTTATCTCCCCAGAACAATTCATCGGCTTTCTCAGCGCCGCCTTGCTGATCACGATTTCGCCGGGCCCGGATAATTTGATGGTGCTCAGTGTCGGCATGTCGCGCGGAAGGCGGCAGGGCATGGTGTTCGGCCTGGGCTGCGCGCTGGGCTGCCTGAGCCACACGCTGCTGGCGACGCTGGGCGTGAGCGCGCTGATCAAGGCATCGCCGCTGGCGTTCGGCGCGCTCAAGCTGCTGGGCGGAGGCTATCTGATCTGGCTGGGCATAGGCGCGCTGCGCAGCCGTGGCGGCGCGCGCGTCGAGGGCGCCGGCGTGCCGGATGAGAGTTTGGGCAAGCTGTTTGTCAAAGGCTTGTTCGCCAACGCCGTCAATCCCAAGGTGGTGCTGTTCTTCCTGTCGTTCCTGCCGCAGTTCGTCGTGGCAGAGCGGGGCGACGCCAGCTGGCAGACCGCGCAGTTGGGCTTGTTGTTCACGGCGCAGGGCGTGGTCTTGTTCGGTTTGCTGGGGTATTTTTCCGGCGCGGTGGGCGCGTGGATCAACCGCCATCCGGGCGCGGGTACGTGGATGGACCGTGTGGCCGGTACGATTTTCGTCGGCCTGGGGCTGAAATTGATCGTTTCCCGTTGAAAGAGTAAAAAAAAGTCTGTTCGCGGCGCCGTTTGTCATCAGGGCGTAATGTTGCGCTGCAATACTGGCTTTGCTCTTTCAAGTCTCTCCCGATTTGAAAACTTTTCGCCCGCGCCTCTTTGTGCTGCGGGCTTTTTTTTGTCCTTCGCGGCGGGAATTGCACTTGCAACTTTTTCATGTCATTATCAGGACATTAAGATTGGAGTGGCGATTATGAGTGAAATAATTGTTTTGAAGATTTCCGATGATGTGTACGTGGATTTGAATGGCGCGAAGCTGGCTTCGACAAATGAGGTTGCCGAGGCTCTCGGGAAGATCTACGCCGACAATCCAGATGCGACCATTTCGATCGAAGCAGACACATCCTCTCACTACGAGGCTATCGGCAAGGCTATTTACGGCAGTCACCGCGTCGGTTTTGTGGGCGAACGGGTTCGCATCCTTGTCGATGGAAAGCTGGTGGAAACCTGACACTGCGGAGGACTACTGCCCGTGAAAGAATTTAGATTTAAAATATTTGGCGCTCTTATCGCCATTACCGGCTCGGAAGGGGGCTGGAAAGCTTTTTATCTTGGGACCGATGGGAAGCGCAGGCCAGCAGACTTTGTGGTGCCAAGTGATATCGCGGAGGATGATCTGTGTGAATATCTGGCGGACTTATATCATGAGAATGCTACGCCTCGAAACTGCGATGCGGTGCGGCTAACGTAAGACGGTGTTTGGCCAGCAGCGGCCGCTGAAATACGTTAAGGATCAAGCGCGTTTCGGAGAATTTTAAGGAAAATCATGTCAGGAAAATTTTTGAGTCGAGGTGCACTTGTTGACCTTGTTAAGAGTCAGGAACGAACCAACGCTAGTCAAAAACGCGAGGGATTAACCCAGCATCCGGTGCGAACAACTGTGTGCGGCTGCCCTGATTCTAACTGCGGTGGCTGGCATACCATACTGACTGAAAAAAGCGTGCCGACCCGGGATGAGTGCAGGTCAATCTTGCAAAACGAAAAAATTCAAAGAAAAGGCTAGTTACATTCGGCAGAGTCCGGCCAAAAACGGACATGCAATTTCAGGGGGAAATTTGGATGATCATACGAACTATATTCTTTATATTATTATCCGCAATATTTATTTCTGGATGCAATTTTCAAGCTGGAGATTTCTACCAAGACAGGCTGGCGTCCGAGGATGCTACTCATAGACTGCGTAAGCTATACAATGAACAGCGTTTTTCAGAAATCTATGACTTGGGTACGCCCCAAATGCGTGAGTCAGTTAGTAGGGAGGTTTTTGTGCAAAGTGCGACGGAAAGCTATGCTCGTTTTGGCCAGTTCAAAAAAGCCACTGAAGCGGGCACGGCATGTTTGCCGCTTCAAGTACGATTAGTGTATTTGTCTGAATACGAAAAGGGGAAGGTTACCGAAAAACTGGCCTGGGCGATGTCACATGGAAGAGCTGAGTTAATTATGTTTAATATTTCGGAGGGATATGCTCCGCCAACCGAAGAGATAAAAAACCAATGCCCATCCTAGCCTGAAATACAATCGACGGGATCCGGCCAGCTCCGGACATTCAGGATTTTCGCATTAGTGACTTATGATTGTTTGACGTCCAAAAATCTACAAAGGGCAAACTTAATTCGCTCTTGTTGATATGGTTTTTGAATCGAATATATGCCTGCCACAATGCCAAGTGTGGCCGTATTAAGGACCAGCGCAAGGATTAATGCAGTTTTTATTGTTCTGGTGTTCATGGATACTTTCTCCAGTTCGTAGGTGATTCGTCCTTGAATGACAAACAGCATACTTTCAGCAATCCAACGGATTGCTTTTCGCTGGGATTCGATATAGACCAACTCATTGAACATTGCCTGTGCCCAGTCCTTCCGGTGCGACGGCGTTATCCAAAGTGCCATCCGCACTAAAGTAAAGATGATTTTATCGGGTTCTGTAGACATCAGGCTTGACCTGGTGACAGTGGTCGAGAGCTCATGTTCTCTAGGGCTGAATGCTCAATCGCATATGAGACTCCTTCAGTATTTAATCGGTATAGTTTTCTGGGCGGACGTCCCACAATTTGCGAAGGCTCCCACTTGGATTCAAGCATTCCTCGGTCGTTCAATCGCATGAGGATTGGATAAAGTGTTCCTGAGCTGAGGCCGGTCTGCTCAGAAAGATCATAGCCATGCTGCCATACAGTACGTCGCGACAGCAAAGCCGTGAGAAGCATCTTGGTCTGAGGAGAGGGGGATCGAGCTCGTATCATGCTTCAATGCTACATATGTAGACTTAATGTGTCAAGCTGTCAGATGCCCGTAAATGATCGATCGCCAGAGTCTGTTTACTATTTCAGCTACTTCGGCTTTAAGCGGCGTCAGCTTGGCGTGAGAATTCGTGAGTTTTGCAGATAAGCAAGCTGCTATCCTGAACGCCTTCGGCCGAGTTCGGCCATTAGCTGCCCTTCTTGCAACTGTGTTGGGCTGTAGATAGCTCAACCAAATTAAATTTACAAATATGATAGCATTTAGAGACTTTTCTTCTGATGAATATGGACGTCCTGAGGGAATCGACCGGGCACTGGTGGAAGCAAACGAGTGGATGAATCGAACCGGAATTAAGCCTTTAAACATTGAAACATTGAGAAAGGTCACAGGAGGTGGGGTGGCAAAGCTAACGTCCTCGGATATCGGGTTACGCGTCTGGTACGTAATCAGTTCTGAACATGGCGCTGCTGGTTAAGTGGCAAGATATTGTACGTTCGCAACCGGCCAATAACGGACCTCTTGTTTTACTTAAGTTTTGGAAATTTTAATGGCGACATATTTTTTTCTCGCATCCCCGAACGGGCAGACTTTTAAAGTAAAAGATGGATTTTCGTGGCCTGCATTTTTATTTGGCCCGATGTGGGGAATTTTCGCTGGAGTTTGGATACAATTGCCTGTAATACTGACCGCTTGGATTGCGTTAATGCTTATTGACGATTTTCTGGTGAAGCCGTCAGGAAGTGTAATTCTCTATATTTTGATGGGGCCTCTATACATCACTTATATGTTCGTCTGTGGGAAGAATGGAAACCGCTGGATTGTAAAGAACATGATGAAGCGAGGATTCGTCCAAAGTTCGTCAGGTCTTGCTTCTTTATAGGCCGAGTTCGGCCACTAACGGACGGTCGATGAATAGAACACTTTATTGAGATAAATATGGAATTTGATGCTAAAGCAACTTGGAAGTACGCGAAACACGTCCTACCGATGGGTTATGCGATTGATGCAGCTATAGACGCTGCAGCCTGGGTTTTAAAAAAAACAGACAGCGGCGGTTCCGTAAGCGATGAAGATGTTTCGCAGGCCCAGCACAAGATGCGCATGGCTGAGGCACACGCAAAGGTTACTCAAGAACTCGCAATTGCCCGTCGCATCAGTGAGGCAACTGAGGTGTCAATTGAAGAGCATTATGCCTATAGCGGAGCAGGACATGTCGGTTTGAAATTTGACAAGGCAGCGGGCACGCTTGGAGCTGGCGGTGAAGGAATGCATATATCCAAGCGAGTGTACAAATTTTCGGGATTTCCTGCACCCATTATGGGCGAAAGTGATGTTTCTAATGAAGAGACGGTGGAAGTACCTTCCACAACTGAGGGCTGAGTAAGGCCATCACCGGACCCTTGCGTAACTTGTGAGAACATGAAACATGGAAGTAATCCACGTTGTATCAGTTGACCCGGTTTCTACGGGAGATGAAAGTGCGTCTGTGACACTCGATAGCGGCAAGGGGCAACTCGTCGCATTTTGTTGGCCATGTGGACTGCATGTTGGAGACGAGGTTGAGAATCGGCTTTCCACTCTGGAGGGAATCGCTCGTGCCGCTTACTTTTCAGACTGGCCAGCAGAAGAAATAGAAGCGTTGTCTTCAGAACGGATAGAGCGTACTGGTCATTATTCTTATGAAGGACGAGGCCGTGTCGTTGATGAGGCAGAGGGTCTTGTTGAAGTCAATGGGTTTGTAATCGAGCTAAGTAATGTGCACTGTGATGGCTATGTTGATTTTGAAATAAAGCGCCTTGATGTTCGTGCATAGATAGGGCTGAAACCGGCCAAATGCGGACCTACCCTTCACCAGTGTTGGAACCTGATAAATGACGTACCGCCCAATGTCTGATCCAAAAATTCATGAGCTTGTGTCCGCTCTGTACTCGGAAAACTGGGCGAGCTCAATTAGCAAGATTGAACAACTGGTGGCTATTGTCGATGCTCGGAAAATCTCCGAGCTTCTCATTTTCAGTGAGGGGTGGCGGGAACGGGTCGTCGCAGCAAAGATTATTGCCGCATTCGATCTCGTAGATCTCGTCACACCCTTGATCAGCACATTCAGAGGCAATGCCGAGTCAAACACCGTTCGCGCCTTTGCCAAGCTGATCGCTACTAACGCAACGCCGGACATCAGGCACAAACTCTTTGAGGAACTTCGTGCTTGCTGTCCCGATACGCCGTATGGCAAACACATGATCAGGGTTATCGACGATGCCTCCGATGCAGCTTAGAACCTTGCAGCAATTAAAGTTTGTCGCGCGACCAACCGACGAATCCGGGGCGCGTGCTGCCAAGCTTGCTGCCGCCCCCTGGCCGTCGAGTACAATCGGCAGAGATCGGCCAAGAGCGGCCGCCCATGCTCCAAATAGGGATTTGAAAAAGAGGTGAAAGTTTGAACGACGCCTTATCGTACTGGTCGCCCATATGTGAATTGGTTTCAAATCTACGTTGTTGGGTTCGCGTCTGCGCGAAGGTTGGCACTGACTCAGAAGAGGGACATTGGGGACAGCTACTCGCGATTCCGAGTAGAGGCTATCTTGAGGGGCCAGGAGGCGTCTTTCCGTTCCTCGATATTGAATGGGTTGAGATATCAATGAGTCGCGTCAAGGGTGGCATCGCGGGCCATCCACTGCAATTCATAGACGCAAGGGACGAAATTCTTGCCCATTTTCGCACGACACAGGTCAGCTGGGAGCTCTGCGACAGCACATGGTCGAACGCAGGAATTTTTGAAGATGAACCTGTTGAAGTGGTCCGGATCGCCGGTTTAATTGGGCATATGCAAGGACCGTAATTGGCCAATTCCGGCCGGTCGATTCATATTCTTCTCTTTAGGGTTACCATGCTATTTCGTGTGTTTGGAGGACTAGTTCTTTGCTTGAATTTGGCAACAGCTGGCGCCAGAGACGTGGTCTGCGCCGATTCGAAGGATACAATCGAAGAACGCAACTGTATGTCTGCCGAGATTGACAAGGTGGAGCAGAAACTCACGAGATATGTTGACGCTGCGAAAGAGCGCATTTCAGAAGATAAAGAAATCGTACTATCACTTGACGAAGAACAGAAGGCGTGGCTTGGTTATAGATTGGTCCATTGTGGTGATGTCTATAAATATTGGTTCCAAGGGACTTATCGATATCGTGCATCATTGCAGTGTATGCTTGATTTAACGCAAGAGAGAACGCATGATATTTGGTCTGCCTACCTAACTTATACTGATTCTAATGCTGGAATTTTGCCTGAGCCGTAAGTGAAATGACCGAACTCGGCCAGTTGCAATGGGATGGACTCCTCCTCACCTGTCGGCGTCTGAGCGCCTAAACTGGAGTTTCGACACAACCAGTTGAGAGAAGGAGTCCACCATGAAGATTATCCGCGTCGGCGTCGATCTGGCCAAGAGTGTCTTTCAAGTGCACGGGGTTGATCGTTGCGAAAAGGTCGTGTGGCGCAAGAAGCTGGGCCGTGCAGAATGGCTCGGGGCGTTGCTGGAAAAAATTGAGCCGGGCTGCGAAATTGGCATGGAAGCCTGTGGTGGCGCATATCACTGGGCCCGGCAATTGCAGAAGCGAGGCTTCACCGTGAAGCTGATCGCACCGCAATTCGTCAAGCCGTACGTGAAGAGCAACAAGAACGACGCGAACGATGCGGAGGCAATTTGCGAAGCAATGAGTCGTCCGAACATGCGCTTCGTCGCGATCAAATCAGTCGAGCAGCAAGACTTGCAAGCGATACATCGGATCAGGGCTGAGTTGTGTAATCAGCGCAGAGCCAAGGGTAACCAGATTCGCGGCCTATGTTCCGAGTATGGCTTGGTAGCGCCAAGGGAAATGATCCAGTTACGAGCAGCCGTGCCTTGCTGGCTAGAGGATATGGAGAATGGTTTGACGCTACGGTTCCGTCGAATGCTGCGCGGCTTGTGGCTTGATCTCATGAACCTGGAACTCAGAGTTAAAGAATTGGATCAGGAAATTGAAATTGCGGCGGCTACCGATCCGGTCGCCGCCAGGTTGCAGCAGTTGCGGGGCGTCGGCCCGATCATCGCTACAGCGATTGTGGCCAACGTCGGCGACGCAAAACAGTTCAGCAGCGGCAGACAGATGGCCGCATCGTTGGGGCTAACGCCACGGCAGAACAGCTCCGGCGGCAAGGAACGATTGCTGGGTATTACGAAACGCGGCGACGCGCAGTTGCGAACGCTGTTGATTCACGGGGCTCGTTCAGTTTTACGAACGGCGGCCAGCAAGAATGATCGGATGAGTCGCTGGGTAACACACATCGCTCAGACGAGGCACCACAACATCGCGGCGGTCGCGCTGGCCAACAAGACGGCGCGTATCGCCTGGGCGATGATGACCAAGGGCACGGACTACCAGCCTGGTCCAGTGGCAGTTTAAGCAGAGAGCAGCTAGTACGTAAAAAGGAGTATCCAACCACGATTGCGAAACAAGCCGTTGATGGCCAACAGGTCGAACCGGCGCCGGCAGAACCCGAGAATGTCTGTGGCCTACGAGCCCGAAGTAGCGATAGGGAGCCGGCGCGCGAATAGCCCATTATGGTCCTTGCCCGACGACGGGCAAAGCAGTTAGAGACCGAATATACGTGAGCAGTCGTACCTACAAAGTCAAAGACGGAATGTTTGCAAACGAGGAGGAGTCCATATACAGACGTTTGCTGTTGGCAATTTTTTTATGAATTGGATTTTATGCCGCCAAGAAGAATACGAACAACATCAGCCGTAATGCTGTCGATTTTGTTTTCGTCGGCGTATGCGTTTGAAGATAGCCTATGCTTTGATAGTAACGGTAGCGTCTACGACTGCCTGATTAAAGAACTCAGGGTTGCCGAGAAGTTGGAGAGGCAAAAAGTCAAGCAGCTTATAGCCAAGGTGGAATCTGCGACAGTTGCCTCCACGAATTCTGAAATGGATAAAAAGGCGAAAGCGTCGGTGATTGCAGGTATAAATACGGCTGACGAAAAATGGCGTTCCCTTGTTAAAGTCGAGTGCGGCGACCTTATTGATATTCAATTTTTTGGCGGAAATGGTGGTCCGAATGCTTCGATCGATTGCATGATTTCAAGAACTAATGCTCGCATAAAAGAGATAAGTGAAAGCGATTCCTATAAGTTTTGGAGTCAGCAGTAGTTTTACTGGAAGACGGATAGGAAATTAACGCAGCTATCAGATGACTGTGTTCGGCCAAGATCGGACACTCGAATTTCGTGAGGTTTTAGAATGCATATCATTACTATCTTGGGCATTGTTGGTTCAGTTGTTGCCGGGACTGGGTTCGCTTGGAATAAGCAGTGGGTAGCATCCTTGGCTATGACCTTCTGGTTAGCGCACACATTTTTCAACGAGATATTTCCGTCTGTATTACCAGAGCAGTTGGTTACCGCGTTCGACTTCATATTTATTGCCTTAGCTTTAGTTTTTTGTTGGCGGAGTTTTTCTCGTAAAAGAGTCATCTAGCGGCCAAATGCCGACCTTCAACCGAGTGTAAAAATGAATTTCTTTCGATGCGAGCTTTCCAGTCAATGAGGTCTCTACGATTCTGGTCACTGATGTTAGGCGCCGTGTCCATTGTGCCAATGATCTATTTCGCGTATCAAAATTGGATGTTTTCGCAATGGGCCAAAGAGCAAGCGAGCGCCGGAAATTTTGTTTGCGGAACCGGCATGTTCGCCTTACTCGCTCTGTGTATTGTCGCTGGCGGTGCGTTCTCTGCCCTCGGTAGTTTGCTGAGCTTGATAGGCTACTTTAGAATGGAAAAACCTCGTCCAAGAATTCGGATTTTTGAGACAGCACTGGTGGGTTGCATTCTGGTTGTGGCGATGGTTGCTGCGTTTGTTTTTTTTGCCTGACGTTTTCCGGACATAAGTGCCCCATTGATATGCTCAACGAAAGAATATGGTCTTCGTGAATGATTGATAAAGAATTTTTATCGGAGAATTTTGCTCGTCGTTCTGGCATTGGGCAGGACGATACTGAGCTTCGAAGGTGGCTACGTTCTCAGCCAGTAGCCCAACGACTGACATTCATTAACACACTCTTCGGTCATAATTACAGGTATGCAATTTCGCTCACACGCTCATCCCAGCTCCCGATAGAGGACGTAGTGCAGCTACTTCAGGGATGGCTGCTATTGGGGAAACACAATTGTAGCTATGGGCTAATGCAAGGATTAATTCCTGTACTTGGGGAGCGAAGGTTTTGGACGACGGCAGCGAAACTCGAACTGACACCAGCCATGTCGGATTTCTTGAATTACCATAGCCATGGGAAACTTGCAAATTATGTGACTGAAATAAGCCGCTGACCGAGTCGTAGGCCGCCTCCGGCCAGGAGCTTCCGTTCTAAATTTACTGAGATGATTAAATACCTTACTTCTTTTACCGCTCTGGTTGCGTTTCAACTTACTTGTTACGCGCTTCCGCAGGGAACTCCGCCGCCAATTCCAATGACGTTTGTGGGTGATTATTGGGATTGTGTTCTTCCAATTAAAATTGCGATGAAAGGCCCATCGTCGGGCTATATAGTTTCGGACCTGCATTCGAAAGTAGTGAGCCGGTTCAGAAAGAACGATGAGGTCAACGTTCTGAAAGTTATTGATGTGGTTCTCGAACCGAGCATCGCAGAAGTCAAGCAAGCCGATTTCGAGAACAATCATCTTGGACTACACGTCGGTGATCAAGTGTACGCATTAGCTGAGTGGGAATTTCTTTATTTTCATGCCTGGGTTAATGGGTGTGAGGTTGACGGTGGGCTGCCGCTTGGCGACGAGACATATTTCAAATTTATTGGCGCTCCCAAGGTCGAACGGTGGGTTCTGCTGCAAAAATTTTCTCCGCCAAAAACGAAAAGCTGGGTACAGTACAACGATGCACTTCGGGATGACCGAGCGATAGAGAGTTGTACTCGTTTTCAGCATCATTGAATTGCATGGCCAAGCCGCAGACAGCACACGGTCACTTGCAGACACCGGTGTTATCGACCTGATTGAATATGCCTACTTACGTTAAACGACACTGGAATCAGCTTCGAGGTGATAAACATGGCGCCTGGGGAACCTCTTGGTGGTACTTCGAAGTCGATGATGAAGGCGGGGTATTTCGTCAAATTGAGCAGTACGATTCGGGTGTTTGCTTACGTTATAGTGAACAGCATATACAGGATGAGTTCGGGGGATTGAGCCAAGCTCCGCTGAATTTATCTGAGTCTGGATACACTGCAATATCGTCACAAGACTTTGAGGCAGCATGGAGCCTTTCGTAGATATGCGGCAATCAGCCATAAGCCCCGTTCAAATTTTTATTTGCTGAGTTAATGTGATGACGTCATATTCTGAATGGACTGGAAGGAAGCCTTCTTTTGAAGTCTCATACCGGTTCCTTACAGCCCAAGAAGGTGGGCGAAAAGCTTCGCCGCATCAGCACACTCGGTGGGATTTCCTGTATGACGGGGACGACCCGGCTGAAATAGCCCCCTGATTCACCGGACACAGCCTATGCGCTATTCTTACGGATAGGAATAGGACTGTGCATATGACTAGGAACAAGCAAACAATCGAGGTTGTAACGATAAGCCAGGAGCGCCGCAGG
>QVIN01000017.1 GCA_003416985.1 Duganella sp. BJB480
TGACCCACGTGCTCCATGGCACTAAGTCTGATCAGCGTCACTCCGCCCGGCCGCACTTACTTCGTTATTATCCGATGGAGATGCGGTACGCTCAATATACGAAGTCTGACATTCGGACACGAGCTCAGCCGTTATACCGGCGTTCCAGCGCGGCGACGGCGCGGCTCACCGTTTTGACCGAGACGCCGAAGTGCTCGGCGATTTGCCGCATCGAAAACGCGGTGGAGCGGTAGGCTTCCGCCATCGCGACGTCGCGCGTGTACTGCAACGCGTACTCGTCAAGCGACATCGCCAGCGCGCGCCGCTGCACCCGCGCGATTTCCACCGACCTGGATTCCTTCGCCGATTCGCGGTGCTGGGCGATGAACCCGGCGTCACCCAATATGCACCGGAAGCGCACCTGCTTGAGTGGGCTGTCCGCATGCATGCCGGCCATGACGAACTGGTGATAGGCAAGCCGCGCCGCCATCTGATCCTGGCCGAAGCAGGCCAGCAGCCAATTGGTCGCCAGCCACGCGGCCGCCGGTGCCTCGCCGGTCATCGCGCGATAGCTGCTCCACTCCCAGTCGCCGGGCGCGCACGCCATGCCGGCACGCACGGGATTCAGAACGATGTAGCGCGCTAGTTCGCGCAGGTAGCTCTCCTTTTGCACCAGGATCGCGTGATATCGGCCCTGCATGACGTGGCCGACCAGCTCGTGGCGGCGGTTGTAGTACTGGGAATACGCGCTGTTCAACTGGCGCATGCCTTGCCCGAGATTGCCTTCGGGCGTTTCGACCAGCACGTGATAGTGGTTCGCCATCTGGCAAAACGCGTGGACGACGAAATGAAAACGCTCGCATACGCGTTCGATTTCCGCGAGCCAAGCCAGGCGATCGCTGCGATCGCGAAAGATGCGCTCACGCCGGTTGCCGCGGCAAGTGATGTGATAAAGCGCACCGGGGAATTCGAGTCTGAGTGGACGGGCCATCGCCACAATGTAGCCGCTGCGCGCTGGCACTGCGCTGATGCAACGCAGAAGTCGTTACAGTCCCGGCCGCCATATACGGAAGAGCCCGTGTCCGAATGCCAGACTTGACCCCAATAATCTTCAGCTGAGCTCGTGTCCGAATGTCAGACTTGACCCCACATCAGCGCTTGAATTCGGCGTTGTCTTTCCATTGCGGGCGGTCTTTGCCCTGGGCCACCTGGTAGCCGGCTTTGAACAGCAGTTCGATGTCTTCCACCGCGCCGCTGGTGTCCCATTTGGCTTGCACCGTGTCGTTGACGGTGTGGTACTGGTGCGCGCTGTAGTTGAGCAGCTTCTCGCGGCCGTAGCCGGCGGCCTTGCCGATGAAGTTGGCGCTGCTGCGCAGATACACCACCGGCACCCCGCCCCTGGCGAATTCGAACTGGTCGCCGCGGTAGAAGCTGCCGTAGTCGGCGTTGCTGTCCGGGCGCACGCTGCGGCCCTGGCCGCGCGCGATGCCGATCACCAGATCGTCGGCGCTGGATTTGCCCATGCCGCTCAGCTCGACATCCCGCGTGCGGCCCCACATGTTCAGGCCGTCCACGTTGATGTCCAGCAGCGTCTTGTTCAGCGGGTAGGCCGGGTTGCGCGCGTAGTATTGCGCACCCAGCAGCCCGCGCTCCTCGGCCGTGGTCAGCACGAACACGATGGTGCGCTTGGGCGCCACCGGCAGCGCCTTGTAGGCGCGCGCGATCTCCAGCAGCGCGGCGACGCCGGTCGCGTTGTCCATCGCGCCGTGGAAGATCTGCTGCGTGCGCGGTCCCGGCAGCGTGTCGTCGATGCCGAAGTGGTCCCAGTGCGCGCTGTAGACGATCGCTTCATTCTTCAACTGCGGATCGGAGCCGGGTATCCGCGCCACCACATTGTGCGAGCCCACCTCGCGCCACGCGTTCAGCGCCGTGACGTTGAGCTTGACGCCCAGCGGCACCGGCTTGAAGTTGCGCGACAGCGCCTGCTGCTTGAGCACGTCGAAGTCCAGTCCGGCGGCCTTGAACAGCTCGCGCGCGCGGTCGCCCTGCAGCCAGCCGGGAATGGCCGGGAACAGCGGATCGGGCGTCTTGCCCTTGATGGCGAAATTCTCGCGGCCCCAGCTGTTGCGCACGACGTCGTACGGATAGGTGGCCGGCTTGGTCTCGTGCACGATCAGCGCGGCGGCCGCGCCCATCTTGGCCGCCATCTCGAATTTGTAGTTCCAGCGGCCGTAGCGGGTGGTGGCGCTGCCGCCGAACATGGCCGGGTCCAGCAACTTGGGATGCTTGGGGTCGGGCAGCTGCGGGTCGTTGATCAGCATGACCAGCGTCTTGCCCTTGAGGTCGGCGCCCTTGTAGTCGTCCCACTGGAACTCGGGCGCCTGCACGCCGTAGCCGACGAACACCAGCTCGGAATTGGCGACTTCGATTTTCTTGTCGGTGCGCGCGGTCCACGCCACGTAGTCGTCGCCGAAGGTCAGCTGCTTGCTCTGGCCGTCCTTGATGTAGCTCATCGTCGGATGGCTGGAGATCGCCACCAGCGGCACCGGCTGCAGGTAGGTGCCGTCCGGGTTGCCCGGCTCCAGGCCCATCTTCTTGAACTGCTGTTGCAGGTATTCGATGGTCACGGTCTCGCCGTGGGTGCCCGGCGCGCGGCCCTCGAACTCGTCGGAGGCCAGCGTGGTGATGTGTTCCAACAGACGTTCGCCGTCGATGCGCGGCGTCGCCGCCTCGGCCGGTTTTCCGGCCTTGGGCGCGGCGGCCAGGGCATGGCCGGTGCACAACGCCAGCAGCGCCATCGACAGTAGGTATCTCATTTGGAAGGGATTGCTAAGAAGGAATCCCTCATTCTGACACATTTTGTTGCTCAAGAACACTAGCAAGCCAATCGACGACCACGCGCACCCGTGGCGACAGGTGGCGGTTGTGCGCGTACACGATGTTCAGCGGCAACGGCGCCGGCCGCCATTGCGGCAGCACCTCCTCCAGTTCGCCCGAGGCCAGCAGCGGCGCCAGGCTCTGGCGCGGCATCTGGATCAGGCCCAGGCCGGCCAGGCAGCAGGCCAGGTAGGCGTCGGTGCCGCTGACCGACACCTGGCTGCGCATCGGAAGGGTGCGTTCGGCGCCGTCGGCGTCGACGTATTCCCAATCGAGGTCGCGCCCGCTCTGGCTGGAGAAGAAATTGACCGCCGTGTGGTGGCGCAGGTCGTCCAGCGTTTGCGGCCGGCCGTGGCGCGCCAGGTAGGCGGGCGCGGCGACGTTGATCTGTTCCATCGCCGCCACGCGGCGCGCCACCAGCGTGGAGTCGCGCAGCGTGCCGCCGCGCACCGCGCAGTCGATGCCTTCGCCGACCAGGTCGACGTAGCGGTCGGTCGAGCCCAGCCGCAGCTGCAGGTGCGGATGGCGCTGGCAGAACGCCGGCAGCGCCGGGATCACGTACAGGTGCGCCAGCCGCTCCGGCAGGTCGATCCGCACGGTGCCGCTGAGCAGGCGGCCGTCGCCGGCGAACAGGCCGTTCAGGTTGTCGAGGTCGTTGAGCAGGGCGGTGCAGCGCTCCAGGTATTGCGCGCCCTCCACCGTCAGGCTGACCTTGCGCGTGGTGCGCTGGAGCAGGCGCACGCCCAGCTGCTGCTCGATGGCCTGCACGGCGTTGGTCACGCTGGGCTTGGGCAGGTCCAGCCGCTCGGCTGCCTGGGTGAAACTCTTGCAGTCGGCCACCGCCTGGAAGATCTGCATGGCCTTGAACTGGTCCATGATTGTTATCTCTGGTCGAATAAAGTAATGGGATTTACTATATTTATTGCTGATATCGATAATAGCATAATGGCTCCACTCGCTAACCACCCTGGAGATTTCATCATGCAAACACGCAAACTTGGCCGCACCGGCCCGCAAGTCGCCCAGCTGGGCCTGGGCCTGATGGGCATGTCCGACCTGTACGGCCCGGCCGACCGCGGCGAAAGCCTGGCCACCATCCGCGCCGCCATGGACGCCGGCGTCACCCTGCTCGACACCGGCGACTTTTACGGCATGGGCCACAACGAGATGCTGCTGGGCGAGGCGCTGGCCGCCGGCGGCCGCGACGGCGTGCAGATCAGCGTCAAGTTCGGCGCGCTGCGCGACCCGGCCGGCAACTGGGCCGGCATCGACACCCGCCCGGTGGCGCTGAAGAACTTCGCCGCGTATTCGCTCAAGCGCCTGGGCGTCGAGCACATCGACATCTACCGCCCGGCCCGCCTGGACCCGAACGTGCCGATCGAGGACACCATCGGCGCCATCGCCGAGCTGGTCCAGGCCGGCCGCGTCAAGCACATCGGCCTGTCCGAGGTGGGCAGCGAGACGCTGCGCCGCGCCCACGCCGTGCATCCGATCGCCGACCTGCAGATCGAATATTCGCTGATCTCGCGCGGCATCGAGAACGGCATCCTGCAGACCTGCCGCGAGCTGGGCATCGGCATCACCGCCTACGGCGTGCTGTCGCGCGGGCTGATCAGCGGCCACTGGAGCAAGCAGCGCGAGGGCGAGGCCGACTTCCGCGGCCTGGCCAGCCCGCGCTTCCAGGGCGAGAACCTGGACCGCAACCTGGCGCTGGTGGAGAAGCTGCGCGCCATCGCCGGCGAGCTGGGCGTGTCGGTGGCGCAGGTGGCGATCGCCTGGGTGGCGGCGCAGGGCGAGGACATCGTGCCGCTGGTCGGCGCCCGCACCCGCGTGCGGCTGGAGGAGGCGCTGGCCTCGACCAGGGTGAAGCTGTCGCCGTCCGACCTGGCGCGGCTGGAGCAGGCGGTGCCGCCCGGCGCGGCGTCCGGCGGCCGCTACGACGCCCACTCGACGGCGGTGCTGGACAGCGAGAACAGCTGACCTATCGGATAAGCGGATGAGTTTAAGCGGATATTTGCGCTTTTATATCTGAAAAATTAATCCTACTATGACTCCATCGACGACACAAAGCCGGTTGGCACCCAGGACTGGGTGCCACACTTAATCTGACAAGGAGCATCACATGAACGCCAAATCCATCATCGCATCGGTCTCCCTCCTGCTTGCCGCTGGCGGCGCTTTCGCGCAGGGCCCTGTGGAGCAGAACGAAGTCACCGCCGACATCGCCAACGCCAAGCCGGTCGCCAGCACGGTCACCCGCGCCCAGGTCAAGGCGGAAACCATCGCCGCCATCCAGGCCGGCGCGCTGGAGCAGAACGAAGTCACCAGCGACATCGCCTACCAGGCGGCCCATAGCGGCAAGACCCCCGGCGTGGAAGCGCGCCTGGCCGCCAAGTCCGCCAAGGACCGCAGCGTTCAATAAATCCAGACCGCAGTCTCCCGGCGGGCGCCGCGATGCAGATCGCCGCGCCCGCTGTTTTTTTGATGCACATATGCAAATAAACGACAGTGTCTAGGACACAATTGGAGTATTCTGATTGCCATAAGACAATACGGAGACCCGATACCATGAATAAGTTGTCCTTCCAACAGAAGCTTTGGGTACCGTTGATTTGCAGCCTGCTGTGCATCACCGCCATCTTCATTTACCAGACCCTGCAGATGCGCGACGTGCGCATCGAGGAACGCCAGATCGACCTGATGAATCTGGACGACGCCGGCCTCAGCATCCTCAAGCTGTACGGCGACAAGGCCACTTCCGGCGCCATGAGCAAGGAGGACGCCCAGAAGCAGGCCATGGCCTCGATCCAGGCGCTGCGCTTCGGCAAGGACGGCTACATCACCATCACCCAGGGCACGCGTTCGCTGATGAATCCGTTCAAGACGGAAAACAATGGCAAGGACATGGCCGACTTCAAGGATCCGAACGGCGTCTACCTGTACCGCGACATCGCGGCGGCCGGCGCCAAGCCCGAGGGCGGCGGCTTCGTGCGCTACTCGTGGACCCGGCCCAACACCAAGGACCCGGTGCCCAAGATGAGCCGCGTGGTGCACTTCGCGCAGTGGGACTGGGACCTGGTCACCGGCGCCTACATCGACGACATCGACAACGCCTTCTACGCCTCGCTGTACAAATCGGCCGGCGTGCTGGCGCTGGTGTGCGTGGTGCTGTGGGCCATCGTCAGCGTGGTCAACAAGAGCCTGCGCCACACCATCGGCGGCGATCCCGAATATGTGGGCGACATCGCCCGGCAGATCGCCGACGGCGACCTCAGCGCGCACATCAAGACGCATGAATCGGACCGCGCCAGCATTTTGTACGGCATGAAGTCCATGCAGGCGCGGCTGGCCGACACCATCGGCGAGATCCGCCGCAGCGCCGACACCATCGCCACCGCGTCGGGCGAGATCGCCTCGGGCAATATGGACCTGTCGGCCCGCACCGAATCGCAGGCCAGTTCGCTGGAGGAGACGGCCGCCTCGATGGAGGAGCTGACCTCGACCGTGAACCAGAACGCCGACAACGCGGTGCAGGCCAACCAGCTGGTGATGTCGGCCTCGGCGGTGGCGGAGAAGGGCGGGCGCGTGGTGTCGCAGGTGGTGCAGACCATGGACACCATCAACGCCTCGGCCACGCGCATTGTCGACATCATTTCGGTCATCGACGGCATCGCCTTCCAGACCAATATTTTGGCCCTGAACGCGGCGGTGGAAGCGGCGCGCGCGGGCGAGCAGGGGCGTGGTTTCGCGGTGGTGGCGTCCGAGGTGCGCAATTTGGCGCAGCGCTCGGCCGGCGCGGCCAAGGAGATCAAGGAGCTGATCAACGCCTCGGTGGACAGCATCAACGCCGGCAGCGCGCTGGTGGCCGAGGCGGGCACGACGATGGATCAGGTGGTGGCCAGCGTCTCGCGGGTCACGCAGATCATGTCGGCGATCACCGAGGCATCGAGCGAGCAGAGCACGGGCATCGGCCACGTCAACATGGCGATCACGGAGATGGATTCGGTGACGCAGCAGAACGCCGCATTGGTGGAACAAGCCGCCGCCGCGGCGGGCAGCATGCAGGACCAGGCCGGGCGCCTGGCCGAGTTGGTCAGCCGCTTCAAGCTGGAAGGCGAAACCGCCGCCGGCGCCAACCGCCCAAGCCGCCTCGCCCTGCGCTAAAACACTGGGGTCAAGTCTGACATTCGGACACGAGCTCTTCCGTAGCGACGTCGCTACGGAAGAGCTCGTGTCCGAATGTCAGACTTGACCCCAATATTATTTGGCGGGTTCGAGGACGGCGGCTTCGAATACCAGCTTCTTGTCTTCCACGCGGAACACGCCGATCAGCTCGCCCTCGCTGCCTTTGACGTCGGGGTATTGCGTGCAGGTCTGCGTTTCGACCTGCCATTGCTCCTTGCCGGCGCGTAGCGTCCAGACGTTGTCGCCGTTGGATAGCAACTCGATCTCCACATCGTCGGCCGGCATCTCGGCCAGCTCCACCCGGCGCAGGCAGTCCGGCAGGCGCTGCATGATCAGCTCGACGTTGCTGTCGCTGCTCCAGAAGTGCTTTTGCGCTCGGTGCAGCGTCAGCGCGTGGTTGCCGGTGCTACCGTCCGCGTAGTACGAGGCCGAGTCGTCGACGCAAGCCGTCAGCAGCAGGGAGGTCAGTACGATCAGGATCTTGCGCATGGGCCGTGGTTCCGTTGGGGGTGAGTGCCAGTGATTGCCGATCATTATAGCGGCCTCCACCATCAGCCTCGGTTTTGAAGAAGCCGACCACCGCCGCCAGCGCCGCCGCCTGCTCCTGCATGCTCTGCGACGCCGCTGCGGCCTGTTCCACCAGCGCCGCGTTCTGCTGCGTCACCTCGTCCATCTGCGCGATCGCCATGTTGATCTGCTCGATGCCCATGGTCTGCTCCTGGCTGGCCGAGGTGATCTCGCCCATGATGTCGGTCACGCGCTGGATGCTGGCGACGATGTCGCCCATGGTCTGCCCGGCCTCGCCGACCAGCCGCGAGCCGTCGTCGACGTTGGCCACCGAGGCCGAGATCAGTTCCTTGATTTCCTTGGCCGCCGCCGCGCTGCGCTGCGCCAGGTTGCGCACCTCGGACGCCACCACCGCGAAGCCGCGTCCCTGTTCGCCGGCCCGCGCCGCTTCCACCGCCGCGTTCAAGGCCAGGATGTTGGTCTGGAAGGCGATGCCGTCGATGACGCCGATGATGTCGACGATCTTGCGCGACGAGCTGTTGATGTTGCCCATGGTGCTCACCACCCGCGAGACGATGGCGCCGCCCTTGGTCGCCACCTCCGACGCGGTGCACGCCAGCGTGTTGGCCTGGCGCGCGTTGTCGGCGTTCTGCTTGACGGTGCTGGTCAGCTGCTCCATCGACGAGGCGGTCTGCTCCAGCGAACTGGCCTGTTCCTCGGTGCGGGTCGACAGGTGCAGGTTGCCGGCCGCGATTTCGTTCGACGCGGTGGCGATGGTGTCGGTGCCTTGCCGCACCTGGTTGACCACGTTGAGCAGTGTGTCGTTCATCGTCCGCAGCGCGCCCAGCAGGTGGCCCGTCTCGTCGCTGGTGCGGACCTCGATGTGCGACGACAAATCGCCCGACGCCACCGTCTCGGCCACGCCGACCGCCGCCGTCAGCGGCACCGTGATCGAGCGGCTGATGAACCAGCCCACCGCGCAGCCTATCGTCATCGCCAGCGCGCCCAGGCCCACCAGCACTTTCTGCGCCGTGCCCAGCGCCGCCTCGACCTCGTCGCCGGCCTGCCTGGTCTGCGCGGTTTCGTAGGCGACGATATCGTCCAGCACCTTCTGCACATCCTTCAGCGTGGGGCCTGCCACCTGGGTCAGGTAGGTCATGGCCTCCTGAAGCTCGCCGTTCTTGCGCAGCTCGATCACCTTGTTGTTCTTGGCCGCGCCGGTCTTGAGCAGCTCGTCCAGCCTGGCCAGCATGGATTTCTCCTGGTCGTCGCGGACATGGTCGATGAGGATTTTTTTCGCTTCGCCGTAGCGCTTGCGCGACGCGGCTATCTTGTCCAGCTCGGCGCTGACCTCCTCCATGCTGGCGACGACGAGGGTGGTGGTCAGCGACAGCGTGATGCCGCGCACGTTGTCCAGCATGCGGTTGGCCGCATCCACTTTGACGTTCTTGTCGCCGATGATGTCCTGCGTGCGGTTGCCGATGCCGGTCATGGAGCTCAGGCCCAGAACGACAATGGCCACCAGCAGCGCCAGCACGATGCCGAAGCCCAGGCTGAGGCGGGTGCCGATTTTGAAGTGGTCGAATGACATAGCGATACTCCTCTCGTTGAGACGAAAAAAACGGGCATTCAAGAAAACTGGTTTCTCAAAGTGCCCGTTCCTGGCAGCCCTGCCGCGGCGCCTACGCCATCCGCGGCGCTGTGCGCTTAGAAGCGATAGCCGACGCCGACGCCTACCATCAGCGGATCAACCTTCACGCGGCTGACCTTGGCGCCGCTGATGAACACGTCGCTGCGGATCTGCACTTTCTTCACGTCGAAGTTGAGCGACCATTTCTTGTCGATCGCGTAGTCGACGCCCGCTTGCAGCGCCAGGCCGAAGCTGTCATGTTCCAGGCCGCCCTTGCCGCCCAGCAGATCCACCTTGGACATGGTGGTGTAGTTCACACCGGCGCCCAGGTAAGGCTTGAACTGGGTGCTGTTCACGAAGTGATATTGCAGCAGCAGCGTCGGTGGCAGGTGCTTGAAGGTACCGATCTTGGTGCCGTCCAGCGACACGTCGTGCTTTTGCGGATAGGTCAGGACCAGCTCGGCCGCCAGGTTGGGCGAGAAGAAGTAGGAAACGTCGAATTCTGGAATGGTCTTGTTGCTGACGGTCAGGCGGTCGGACGCGCCCACGCCGCCGACTGGATCGGATTTGTCCGCAGTATCCAGGTGCACGGCGCGCACACGCACCAGCCATGGGGTTTCTTCTGCCATCACGCTGCTGGCTGCAACCAGGCTCAGGGTGGCCAATACTGCTGCTGCTAAAGACTTGCTCATTTCAACCCTCTTTGTCGTTGTGAAGTAACGTAAGCAAGTCTATTGATGCAGAGCAGTAAAAACTTTGATGCAAGTCAAAATATAAAAAATTTCTCAAAACTGTGTAAGTAATCGCCACAGCGGCGCGACAGAGTCATGCAACACCTACCCAACCCACCTTTCCTGGAGAATCACATGAACCACATCACCCGCATCGCCGCCATGGCCGCCACCGTCGCCACCATGGCCATGTCCGCATCGGCCATCGCCGCCACCTCGACCGTCAGCGCCGACGACACCGTGCACTGCGCCGGCATCAACAGCTGCAAGGGCACCAGCGATTGCGCCACCGCCGAAAACGCCTGCAAGGGCCAGAACTCCTGCAAGGGCCACGGCTTCCTGGCCACCAAGGCCGGCGCCTGCTTCGCCAAAAAAGGCAAGATTGTCGATCTGGACAAGTAATCGTTGATGCGGCGCCGGCTTGGCCGGCGCCATCGATACCATCGCCACCATGACACCTACATTGCCGTCGCCAGGTTACGGACTTGGCCTGCGCCCCGCGCACTACCCCGACATCATCGCCACGCCGCCCGCCGAAACCGGCATCGACTGGTTCGAGATCCTGTCCGAGAACTACATGGTCCCCGGCGGCAAGCCGCTGGCCATGCTCGACCGCATCCGCCGCGACTATCCGATGGTGATGCATGGCGTGTCGATGTCGATCGGCACGCCGCAAGGGCCGTCCGACGACTATCTGCGCGAGCTGAAAAAACTGATGCGGCGCGTCGAGCCGCTGTGGGTCTCGGACCACCTGTGCTGGACCGGCACGCACGGCGCCAATATGCACGACCTGTTCCCGCTGCCGTACACCGAGGAGGCCGTGGCCGTCGTGGTGCGCAACGTGCGCCGCGTGCAGGACTATCTGGAACGCCCGCTGCTGCTGGAGAACGTGTCGAGCTACCTGTCCTTCGAAGCGGACACCCTGCAGGAATGGGACTTCGTGGCCGCCGTGGCCGAGGAGTCCGACAGCCTGATCCTGCTGGACGTGAACAACGTCTACGTCAGCAGCGTCAACCACGGCTTCAATCCGATCACCTATCTGGACGCACTGCCGGCGCGACGCGTGCAGCAGATCCATCTGGCCGGCCACAGCGTGCAGGAAGGCTGCATCATCGACACCCACGACCAGGCGGTGGCCGATCCGGTGTGGGCCCTGTACGCGCAAGCCCTGCGCCGTTTCGGCAAGGTCGCGACGATGATCGAGCGCGACGACCACATCCCACCGCTGTCCGAACTGTCGGCCGAGCTGCAACGCGCGCGCGCCCTCGCGGAGGCCTGATGAACACGCTGGATCAAGTGCAGAGCGCTTTCCAGCGCTACATCCTGGCCGACGACGCGCCGGGCGCCATCCACGCCGCCGTGCGCGAGCAGTACGGCCTGAGCGCCACCTCGCGGCTGGCGATCTACCACAGCGCCTACCGCAGCCGTCTGCGGCAGGCGCTGTGCGAGGCCTACGACAAGACCTGGACCTACATCGGCGACGACATGTTCGCCGAGCTGGCCAACAGCTACATCGCCGAGCACCCGTCGCGGCACGCCAACCTGCGCTGGTTCGGCGGCGGCCTGGCCGCGCACGCGGCGGTGGCGCTGGCGGACTATCCCTTCATCGCCGAGCTGGCGGAACTGGAATGGTCGCTCAGCCTGGCCTTCGACGCGCAGGACACCGCGCCGCTGGCCGCCGCCGACCTGGCGGACATACCGCCCGAAGCATGGAGCGAGCTGCGATTCGGCCTGCATCCCTCGGTGCACTTGCTGGACATGCACTGGAACGCGGTCGCTCTGTGGCAGGCGCTGGCCGCCGGCGCCGAGCCGCCGGAGCCGGAGCAATCGAACGGCGCCACGCACTGGCTGGTGTGGCGCCAGGGCGAGCAGCCGCACTTCCGCTCACTGCCGGTGGTGGAGGCCGACGCCCTGTACCGCATCGCCGAAGGCGCGACCTTCGGCGAGGTCTGCGCCGCCGCAGGCGAGGAAGCGATGCTGGCGCTGGCGGGCTATCTGCAGCACTGGCTGGCGCAGGGACTGCTGCTCAAGCGCTAGCCAGCCACTCCTTGCAGGCCCGCCATTGGGCCTGCGTCTGTTCGGCCATCGCGGTGGCGGCGTTCAGCATCGGCTGGCGCCAGCCGTCGTCGCGGCCGTGGGCGATCAACTCGTCCGCACTGGCGGCGGCGCCCCGGCCCGCCGCGCGCAGCTGGTCCCACGCCAGGTTGCAGCCCATGGTGGCGATCACCTCCTCCAGCCGGACCAGCTTCTTGCCCCACGCATCGAGCGCCACGCGGTCCTCCGACGGCTGCAGCCCGCGCAGCACGCACGAGCGGCCATCCAGCGCGACCGCGTGCAGGAAGGCGTGATCGACCGCCTGCATGCGCTGCTGCGCCGTCACCACGCGGCTGGCCTGGTCCGGCCACGCCGGCTGCGCGATCTTCCACGCGGCCAGGCGCGGCGCCAGCGCCGACGGTTTGCATTCCTTGATGTCGAGCAGATAGTTCCCGTCCGGCGAACCCTTGCCCTCGACCAGCACCACAAAGCGCATCAAGCCCAGACTGCCGGTGCCGGCGATGCGGCGCGCCGCGTCCAGCATGGTGTAGAACCCGGGCTGCTCCTGCTGCGCCGCGAAGCCCGGCAGGAAGGCGTCCAGCAGTTCGCGCTGGCCCGGCAGCAGCGGCAGCGCCTTCACGCCGTCCAGGTTCAGGCTGCGGCGCTGGCCCTTGCGCGTGGTGCGCTTGTCGAGGAAGTCGACGCGCTTGCGGTCCTGCAGATCGCACAGCAGGTCTTTGATGAGGCCCACGCTGGTTTCGCGCTCGACCCAGCGCGGCTTGCCGGTGGCCAGCGCGGTGCGGTAGGCGTCCAGGCAGCGCTCGCTCAACGCGGCCGCCTCGTTGGCCGACACGCGCAGCGCCTCGGCGCCGCACTGGATGCTGGTGAGCAGGCGCACCAGGTCCCAGCTGGCCGGTGCCAGTGCGCCTTCGTCGAAATCGTTTATATCGAAATAGACCTGGCGGTTGTCGCCCTTGTAGCTGCCGAAGTTTTCCACGTGCAGGTCGCCGCAGCTCCAGGCCAGCGGCGCCTTGCGGAACAGCGGCTGGTCGGGCAGCAGCTCGTCGTAGAACAGGTGGTCGGCGCCGCGCAGGAACAGGAAGGCGCCTTGCGCCATCTTGCGATACTTCATGCGCAGCAGTTGCGGATCGCGGTCCTGGTTGTGGGTCTGCAGGGCGGCGATCAGTGCGTCGGTATTCATGAGGGAACTCCTAACGGTAGCGCGCCAGGATCTGGTCGATCACGCCCTCCCTGAGCATGGCGTCGATGACCCGGTTGGCGTCGGTGAACGGAACTTGCGATTTGCGCGAGAACGCGCACTGCGCCTTGTAGCTGGAGAACACCAGCTCCGGCCGCAGCTTCAGCGCGGGATGGACCCGCTGTAGATAGACCAGCGTGCTTTCGCCGGCCACCGTGTACGGCGTTTTACCGGCGATCATCTGCTGGACGTTGATGTCCATGCTGGCCGAGTCGACGCGCGCGAAGCGCTTGCCCAGCACCTGCTCGATGCGCGGATAGCGGTAGCCGGCCACGGTGCCCACCGGCTTGTCCTTCAGGTCCTTGAGCGAGCGCAGGCGGGGCGCTTCGGCGCGCGCCACCACCAATTCGGTGTCGGGCAGCAGCGGAGCGCTCCAGTCGTAGTCGCCGTCGATCCAGAACGGCAGCACGTAGCACATGGCGTCCGCGCGGCCGCTGGTGAGGGCGGGCGTCACGCCGGGCACGTCGACGTTGAGGTACACCGGGCGCAGGCCCAGGCGCTGCGCCAGCGCGTCCCCGACATCCTTGACGATGCCCCCGTCCAGCGCGCCATTGCTGAAGCGGACGATGGGCATGGTCTGGTCCAGCGGCGCCAGCATCACCAGTTCGCCCGGCCCGGCGTGCGCGGCCAGCGGCGACAGGGCCGCCATCAGAACGGAAAGCAGGGACAAAAAGGTTTTCGGCATCGCGTATTCCAGGGGCCCGGGAGACGGATCATTATAGACGCCGACGGGTTTAGAGTGCATCCTCTAATCCCGGCGGCCCACCTTTACCTTTTACGCCATTGTGCAAGAATGATCAGCACGAACTCATTGAACGGTAATAACAAAAACATCGTGTTCACCCCACTCGTTAGTGCCCTCGCGGCAAGCGCAGTACCCCTCCCCAACACCAGCCTTCCATTTGCCTGTCCGCGACGATAGCCGCGCCTGGCTGCTGCATCCCACAACTTTATCCACAACCGAAAGGTTCGTATGTTTACCCTGCTTGGCAGTGAAGTAACCGTTGTCGTCTGCATTCTCGTCATCGCCGCCCTGATCAAGTTTTCCGGGGCCATCAAGTACATCCCCAACGACCGCGTCGGGGTCATCGAAAAACTCTGGAGCTCGTCCGGCTCCGTGCAGAACGGCCTGCTCGCGCTGAACGGCGAGGCCGGCCTGCAACCTGAGCTGCGCCGAGGCGGCTTCCACTTCTTCGCGCCGTTCCAGTACCGCGTGCACATCCATCCTATGGTCTCGGTTACGCAGGGCACCATCGCCTACGTGTTCGCCCGCGACGGCCTCGACCTGCCGGCCGGCCAGACGCTGGCCGACAACTCGCGCATCGTGGACTTCCGCAACGTGCGCGACTTCCTGCGCGACGGCGGCCAGAAAGGCCCGCAGCGCATGGTGCTGCGCGAAGGTACCCACATCATCAACCCCGCGCTGTTCGTCGTGATGACGGAGGAGACGACCTATTCGATGTCGCTCGACGCGCTGGAAAAAGCCTACTACCAGCAGATGCGCGGCGTGCTCGACGAGCGCGGCGGCTTCAAGCCGGTGGTGATCAAGGAAGTGACCGGCTCGCACGACTCCGACCAGCTGGCCGTGGTGACCGTGCAGGACGGCCCCGGCCTGCTCAAGGACGAGCTGCTGGCGCCCGATGTCGGCGACAGCCACAACGCCTTCCAGGAGCCGGAGAAGTTCCTCGCCGCCGGTGGCCGCCGTGGCCGCCAGGAGCGCGTGCTGGTCGAGGGCACCTACTTCATCAACCGCCTGTTCGCGACGGTGGAGTTCATCAAGAAGACCATCATCCCGGTCGGCTTCGTTGGCGTGGTGGTGTCGTACACGGGCCGCGTGGGCACCGACTTGTCGGGCACCGAATACTCGCACGGCGAGCTGGTGGAGACCGGCTGCCGTGGCGTCTGGCGCGACGCGCTGATGCCGGGTAAATACGCCTTCAACACCTACGCCGGCAAGATCGAGCTGGTGCCGACCACCAACTTCGTGCTGATGTGGAAGTCCGGCGAGAGCGGCTCCAACTTCGACAAGAACCTGCGCGAGATCACCCTGATCACCAAGGACGCGTTCGAGCCGCAGCTGCCGCTGTCGGTGGTGGTGCACATCGACTACCGCAAGGCGCCGATGGTGGTGCAGCGCTTCGGCAACGTGGCGCAGTTGGTCGAGCAGACGCTCGATCCGATGGTGTCGTCGTACTTTAAAAACGTCTCGCAGACCAAGACCTTCATCGACCTGATCCAGTCGCGCAGCGAGTTGCAGAACAACGCCTCGACCGACATGAAGCAGCGCTTCCAGGCCTACTCGCTGGAATTCCAGGAGGTGCTGATCGGCACGCCGAAACCCCAGCCCGGCGACAACAAGATCGAGGACATCATGGCCCAGCTGCGCGACCGCCAGATCGCCCGCGAGCAGGTCGAGACCTTCGCGCAGAAGCAGATCGCGGCCGACAAGCAGCGCGAGCTGAACGAGGCCGAACAGCGTGCCGCCAAGCAGAAGGAGCTGACCGGTTCGCTGGTGGACATCTCGATCAAGGAGAACCAGGGCTCGGCCAACGTCAAGGCCGCCGAGAAGCGCCGCCAGGAGATCGAGGCGCTGGCGCAGGCCGACAAGTTCCGCCAGGAGATGGAAGGCGCCGGCCGCGCCTCGGCGATCCGCTCGGTGGGCGAGGCGGAGGCGGCCGCCATCCAGGCCAAGTCCGAGGCCATGCAGGGCGAGGGCGCGGACAAGCAGCTGATGCAGACCGTGATGCTGCGCCTGGCCGAAGCGTTTGAAACGGCCAAGGTGCCGCTGGTGCCGCAGGTGCAGATGGGCGGCGGCGATAGCAACGCCTTCGGCACGCTGATGGGCCTGATGAGCGTGATGAAGGCGGGCGAGCTGACCCAGTCCATCAACGACAAGGGCTGACCGTGGCGGCGCGCGCGGATGGTAACGCGCGCGCCCTCGGATTTCCTCTCGGCAAACGGGCGCTACGCCGCAGGCATCGGACGTAGACTGGAATGGTGACCGATCTCAACCGTCTCAACCCAGGAGCCCATCATGACACACACACTGGCAGCAGTATTTGAAACCCGTGCCGAGGCAAACCGAGCCAAGGACGAGCTGATCCACAGCGGCTACGCCGCCGACAGCATCACCGTGAGCGATTCCGGCAGCGTGGCCGGCACGCCGCGCATCAACGACGACGCCTCCATCCTGCACAGCATCAAGCAGATGTTCAGCCAGCTGCTGGGGCGCGAGCACGCGGACCGCCACATCTACGCCGAGGCGCTCAACCGCGGCCACGTGGTGCTGACCATCCAGACCCACGGCATGGAGGCGGCCGACCGCGCCGCCGACATCGTCGAGGACTTCAACCCGATCGACATCGACGAGCACGAGACCATGTGGCGCGCCAGCGGCTGGACCGGCGGCGAGCTGCTGCGCAGCGGCGGCGCGCCGCAGACCGCGCTGGGCGCGCAGCAAAGCGCGCCCGAGCAGCACGGCATCCGCCCGCGCGAGGAGGCGGTGGACTTCGCCCGCTCCGAGCAGGGTTCGCTGACGCAGGGCTCGATGCAGCGCGGCGAGGCGGCGGCGCCCAGCCTGACCGGCGTGAACACGCCGATCTCCGAACAAAGCACCGTGCAGCGCAGCGGCATGCGTATCTATCCGAGCGCGTCCGTGCCCAACCAGGACAGCCTGGACATCCTGCGCGGCGACGACAGCGGGGACGACGCCGAATACTTCCGTTCGCATTGGGAAAAGACGCTTTCATACACCGGCAACACCTACCAGGAATTCGATCCGGCCTACCGCTACGGCGAATCGATGGCCGGCAGTCCCGGCTACCGCGACAAGCCATGGGAAGAAGTCGAACCCGAGCTGCGCAGCGGCTGGGAAAGCCGGCACGCGCAATCGAGCTGGGAAAAGTTCAAGGAAGCCGTGCGCGCCGGCTGGGAGCGCGTGACGAAGTAGGCCGCACGCCGGCCCGCTGAAGGCGGTACACTGGTTTCTCACGGAAGCCAGGAGTAAAAATTTTGCACAAAAACACCAGTCTTGGATATTGGACCAGAGGCGCAGCCTTACTTGTTCTGCTGCTCGCGGGCGGGATCGCTGGCGCGCAGGACAAATCCGGCGAGCGCCTCGACCAGGTTGCCGCGCGCGGCGAGAACCTGGCCCAACTGGAGCCGTTGAGGCTCGCCATCGATCAACGTTTGTTGCTGGCACAAGGCGTCGCACGCGCCAAATGGAATGCGCGGGCGCAGGTCGAAGATCTGCCGCGTGAAGCGCAGGTCATCCGCGCCGCCGTCGAGCAGGGCGCCGCGCTGGGCTTGCCGGGCGGCTGGGTCGAGGCCGTGTTCCGTGCCCAGATCGAAGCATCCAAAACCGTGCAGAGGGAATTGTTCGCCCAATGGCGCGCGCAACAGGTGGATCACTTCGCCGACGCGCCCGACCTGGCGAAGACCGTACGCCCCGAGCTCGACCGCCTCACCGCGCAGATCTTACGCTCCATGCTGGACAACCAGTCCGCGCTGCGCGACCCTGCGCGCAAATCCGACGTGGCACGCGCCCTCGGTGCGCTTGAGGCAAGAACCCTCAGCCCCGCAGCGGCCGAACAGGCGCTGGCGCCGTTTCAATCTCAGCAATAGTGTTGCGCCTCGCGGCGTTGCGTAGTGCAAGCTGCAAGGCGATTGTTGAAGATCAAAAGCGCGACAAGCGGGCATGACATCATCGGCAACCTGTGCGGTAAAAAACTGCGAGGGATGCCACGATGGAAAAGCTGTTGCCTTACTTCGAACGCGAACTAAGCATGCTGCGCCGCTCCGGCGCCGAGTTTGCAAGTCGCTATCCCAAGTTGGCAGGCAGCTTGCAAATGAGTGGAGAGACCTGCGCCGATCCGCATGTCGAACGCCTGATCCAGGCCTCCGCCTTCCTCAACGCCCGCACCGCCAAGCTGCTCGACGACGGCTACGCCAACTTCACCGAAGCGCTGCTGGGCATGCTGTACCCGCACTACCTGCGGCCGATACCGTCCTGCTCCATCGCCCACGTCGACTACGGCGGCGCGTCCGGCAACGTTGTCACCAGCGTCACCGTGCTGCCGCGCGGCACGGCGTTGAAGTCGCTGGGACGCGGCGCCATCAGCTGCCGCTTTCGCAGCGTCTACGATGTGACGGTGGCGCCGGTGGCCATCTGCGCCGCCTGGTTCGAGCCCTACATCCAGGCGCCCTCGACCCTGCCGCTGCCGGCCGAGGCCGGCTCCGCGATCTGCATCACCATCGACAGCACGGCCACCGCGCGCGGCCTGGCCTCGCTGGAGCTGTCGACCCTGCGCGTCTTCATCGACTGCGACGCCTCGCTGCGGGCCGCCTTGCGGGACATGCTCTTCATGCGCGCGGCCTGCGCCTGCGTGGAGGCCAACGGCCAGTGGCGCCTGCTGGACGGCATGCCGATCGCCCCAGCAGGCTTCGCCGCCGAGGACGCGCTGCTGCCGGCCGCCGCCTCGGAGCACAGCGCCTACCGGCTGCTGAGCGAGTACTTCGCCTTCCCTGAGAAATTCGACTTCTTCGACATCGACCTGTCCGCCTTGCTCGCCGCCAGCCCGGCCGATTGTTCGCGGCTGACGCTGCGCATCGCCCTGGCCGACGTGCGGCCCGACGCACCGGCCGCGCGCATCCTGCGCACGCTGTCGGCGGAGCACCTGCTGCTCGGCTGCACGCCCGTGATCAACCTCTACCAGCAGGCGGCCACGCCGATCCGCGTCGACCACCGCCGCAGCAGCTACCCGCTGATGCCGGACGAAATGCCAGGCAACGCCTGCGAGATCTACAGCATCGACACCGTGCAGCTGCTGCGCAAAGCGCCGCAGGGCAATTCGCTCACCGAATTCTTCCCCTACTACTCGCTGCGCCACGGCGAGCAGGACAGCCGCAAAGGCCACTACTGGCTGGCCCACCGCGACGAGGAACTGGCCGACGCCGAAGCCGGCCACGAATACACGCTCGCGCTGCTGGATCGCGACTTCTCCCCGCTGACATTGGACGAAGGCACGGCGTCGGTGCGCCTCACCTGCACCAACCGCAACCTGCCGCACGGCCTGCCCTACGGCCGCGCGGCCGGCGACCTCAGCGCCGAAGCGGCCATCGGCGGCTTCCCGATCCGCCTGCTGCGGCGGCCGACGCTGTCCTGGCGCCAGCCGGCCGGCGCCAACCGATGGGGACTGATCGCGCAGCTGGCCCTGAACCACCGCTCGCTCACGCAGGAAGGCCTGCCGGCGCTGACCGCGATGCTGCGCCTGTACGCCCAGCAGGACAGCGCCGTCTCGCAGCGGCAGATCGACGGCGTGATGGCGCTGTCGCAGCAGCCGGCCACCGCCTGGGTGCGGCAGGCGCGCGGCAAGGCCTACCTGCGCGGCGTGGAAGTGCGCGTGTCGCTGGACGAGGAGGCGTATGCCGGCACCGGCGTGCACGCCTTCGCGCAAGTGCTCGACCACCTGTTCGGCCTGCATGTGCACTTGAACAGCTTCACGCAACTGGTCGTGCTGTCCCACGGAAGCGGAAAGGAGTTGCTGCGATGCCTGCCTCGCAACGGCGCACTGACGCTGGCTTGATCGATGTGCTGCTGGCCGAGCCGCACGGCTTCGAGTTCTTCCAGGCGGTGCGCCTGATCGAGCAGTCGCGGCCGCCGCGCCGGCTGCGCTACCGCAACCGGCTGTCGCTGGCCTTCCCGCCGAACCAGATCGAGAACATCAGCAACGACGGCAACGACGTGGTGCGCCTCACGCCCGCCTTCATGGGCCTGCTGGGCAGCCACGGCGCGCTGCCGTTGCACTACTCCGAGCGCATCAACCGCCACGAAAGAACCAGCAACGACGGCGGCCCGCGCGCCTTCCTGGACATGCTGTCGCACCGGCCGCTGTGCATGTTCTACCAGGCATGGGCCAAGCACCGGCCGGAATGCATGACGGCGGCGGATGGCGGCGACGGTTTTCTCGTGATGCTGCTTGCGCTGTCCGGCGCGCAAGCCGACGGATCCGTCGACCGCGAGACGCTGGCGCGCTACGCGATGCAGCTCCGCAGCCGCAGCGCATCGGCGCCGCTGATGGCGGGCATCTACTCGGAGTACTTCAACGTCCGCGTCGTGGTCGAGCAGCTGGTGGGGCAATGGCAAGCGCTGCCGGCTGCGGACCAGGCGCGGCTGGGCGTGGCGCACGTCGACCTGGGCGCGGGCGTGATGCTGGGCCAGCGTACCTACGGCTGCGACGCGCGGGTGCGCCTGCACATCGGCCCGCTGGACCGGGCGCTGTATGAGGACTTCCTGCCCGGGCACAGCGCCGCGCGGCGGCTGGAAGCGATGCTGGGCCTGCACTGCGGCGTGGGCATGACATATGAAGTCCACCTGATCCAGCGGGCGGAAGACATCTCCGCGCTGAGCCTGGATGGCGGAAGCAGGCTGGGCGTCAATGCCCGCCTGGTGGACGGGCCGTCGGACCGGGACCGGGAAGAGTTGATGTACCTGCTGCATATCTGAGGAGCGATTGTGGAAAGCGATAACGACTTTTTCAGCTTCATGGGCCTGGCCAAGGAACTCGTGACCAGCAACCGGCCGTTGCGCCTGCGGCTGGACCTGCCGGGCGGCGTCAACGACGACATGCTGCTGCCGCAGCGCGTGTTCGGCTCCGAAACGCTGTGCGGCGGCATCGAATACCGCGTGCTGTGCGTGTCGTCCAACGCGCAACTGCCGCTCAAGCAGATGATCGCCGTGCCGGCCGCGCTGGACTTCGTCACCGACCAGGGCGACCTGCGCAGCGTGTGCGGCATCGTCACCGAGGCCTGCTCGGGCGACAGCGACGGCGGCCTGGCGAGCTACCAGCTGGTGCTGCGCGACGCGCTCGCGCTGCTGGAGAAACGCAACAACACGCGCGTGTTCCGCAACATGGATGAAGTGGAGATTGTGCAGCGCATCCTGAACGAATGGCGGCAGAACAGTTCCATCCTGGGCGTGTGCTTCAAGCACGAGCTGGATGAATTCTTCACCATCCGCGAATATCCGCAACGCGAATTCACGATGCAGCACAACGAATCGGATGCGGCCTTCATCCGGCGCCTGCTGAAGCGGCGCGGCATCGGTTGGTATGTGCGCGCCGTCGGCGGCGAATATCCGGTGCACACGCTGGTGCTGTTCAACAACGCCGACAGCCTGCGCCGCAACGCCGCCGGCACCATCCGCTACCACCGCGACGCCGCGACGGAGGAGCGGGACACGATCACCTCCTGGAGCGCGGTGCGCAGCCTGCAAGCCGGCAAGGTGACGCGGCACAGCTGGGACTATCGCAACCCGCTGGGGCGCGACTTCATGATGGCGGATGTGGACAGCGGCGTGGATCAAGGCCTCCACGGCAACGAACTGGCCGCCAGCCTGGACGACTATCAAATCCTGGCACCCCATGCGGGAGACGACAACGAGGACTTGTGCCGCCTCGGCAAGCTGCGCATGAGCCGGCACGATTTCGAGTCGAAGTGCTTTCATGGCGAAGGCAGCGTGCGCGACCTGTGCGCGGGGGAGTACTTCACGCTGGCCGAGCATCCCGAGGTGGATAGGCACCCGGCCGAGGAGCGGGACTTCGTCGTCACGGCCTTGCAGGTGAACGCGCAGAACAACCTGCCCAAGGCGCTGGCTGCGCGCGTGGAGAAGCTGTTCGCCCGCAGCCGGTGGATGCAGGGCGGGCAGGAACTGCAGATGCAGAGGGACGTGGCGGACAAGGTGGCTTCGGGACCGCTGCGCATGCACATCCAGTTCACGGCCGTGCGGCGCGGGGTGATCATCGTGCCGGCCTACGACCCGCGCACCGACCTGCCGCAGGCGCTGATGCAAAGCGCGATCGTGGTCGGCCCGAAGGGGGAGGAAGTCCACTGCGACAAGCTGGGCCGGGTGAAGATACGCTTCCCCGGCACGCGCGCGGTTGACCACGAGCAGGCCGCCGGCATCGGCGCATCCGATTCCGACAGGGATTCAGCCTGGGTCCGCGTGGCGTCGAACTGGGCCGGCAACGGCCCAGGCAGTCTGCAGCAATGCGGCACTGTCGCCTTGCCGCGCGTGGGGACCGAGGTGCTGGTCAACTTCCTCGGCGGCGATCCGGACAAGCCGGTGATCGTCGGGCAGCTCTACAACCAGCAGGCGCAGCCGGCAGCGCTGAGCAATGCCGGCGATCTGCCGGGTAACCGTTACCTCTCCGGCATCAAGAGCCGCGAGATCAAAGGCACACGTGGCAACCAACTGCGGTTGGATGACACCAACGGCCAGATCAGTGCGCAACTATCCAGTGACCACGGCGAGTCGCAACTCAATCTGGGCTTCCTTACAAAAACGCGCACGCAAGGGTATGGTGATGAGAGAGGGCAAGGGGCAGAGTTGCGCAGTGCCCAGAAGGTCGCAATACGAGGAGCTGAGGGCGTTCTTATAGCTGCGGCAGCCGGCAATGGAGCAGAAGGCCCGCTTTTGGAGCGTAATGAGCTGCTACGTGTTTTGGAAATGTCAAAAACGTTGGTAGGGCAATTGTCCAAACTGGCGGAGCAACACGCAAAGGATAAGGCAGTAGGTCCTGCGCTCGGTCAGCTTATTGAGTCCCTGGAAAAATTTGATGTGAAATCTGCAGCTATGGTTGCGCTGAGCGGCCCGGCAGGCCTTGTTTTCGGCAGCAGTGAGAACGTCGCGCTGGGAGCCGCGACTGATATCGACATCATGAGTGCCGAAGCAACCCGTTTCACCGCAGGAGGCGTGGCCACACTACGTGCAGCATCTGGCATAAGTCTATTTTCTAATGACGAGGGCATCAAGGCGACAGCTGCCGCTGGCAAGATAAATATGCAAGCCCAGGATGATGGGATAGAAATTTTAGCTCAACGGGTATTGGACATTATTAGCAACACCGACTGGATCAACATTAAAGCAAAAAAAGGAATACGCATTAACGGTGGCGGAAGCGAATTAGAGCTCACCTCCTCGGGGATCATAGGGTTCACTGGCGGGAATCATCATATAAATGCTGCGGACCACCAGACTCTTCCTGCCAAGAACAGGCCTATGGAATTTTCGGAAAATATCAAACACCATGATATATGCATCCCGTGCCTGTTAATTTCAGCTCAAGCCCATAGCCCTTTTGCAAAACCTCTATGAATACTTATATTCTCATTGATGGTGCTCTGATAAAGCCTGACGGGACAGTGTTTCCTATTCAGGATGATGTATATCCGAGCTGGATGGCCCCCATCTACGGGCGGCGAGCATATTCAGTGACACCAATTGTAATTGATGTTGAGCGAGCATATGCCGCTCAGGCGATTAGCATAATGATGACAATCGCAAATGTTTGCGATCCACCATTACATGCTTCGTTTATCGATTCAGAGCTGACGTTGGAAGAGCTCGTGAACCATTTTCAACAATTCACTTACATCTCGACAGAAAAAAACGAACAATTTACTTTGCGTTTCGCCGATTGTCTAGTTCTTTACGCTCTGTCCCTGCATTTTAATTCTTCGCAGTGGCTGACATTTTCAATGCCAATTCACCGTTGGCGCGTACATCGTAGAGACGGCACCCTCTTCTGCCTTAAAATCGGTGCCATGCATACTGATCCAGCTCCCGTGCCGCTTTCTTTGTCCGACGAACAATTTCAGAAAATAAACGAGGAGCTAGCAGTCGAACGCCTGATATTTCAGCTCCGCGCATCTCGCTCTGAAACCCTCGTGGGAATCGACTTCGCCGACATTTTTCAATGGACAAAATCTGCCTACGAGATATGGAAAACGGCTTCGCTAAAAGATGAGCGGATATTATTGTCTCTTGCACTAGGCGCATTGGCTACACAGGGGAGAATTTTGCGTTTGACGGAGATTGTATATATTCTTGCGGGGCCGTCTCCAGATATAGTTATTCAAGGTATAAATTCTGCTGTCAAAAGGAATACATTCGAGGAGTAAAGCTGTGAAGACAAAATTTACTTATCCTCTGCACGAGCATTTTCTAAAATTTATTACGGCGTTTATATTCATGATCGCCATTTTTACTTCTCGATTTTCGTGGTGCCATGGAAGTTCCAGTGAATTTTCGTTGGTTGGGGTAAGTGGGGTCAGCCATCTAGGCTCCCACTTCAATATAACCGGATTCTATATGGATTTAGGTTACTATGGTAATGTTGGTAATGGTACGGGCGGGGGAGGGATGGATTGCTGCGTGTACATTCCAAAAAATTGGCGCCCCGGATTAAGTGTCGATGTTCGCTGGACAGTTTCAGAATGGGTAAAAATGACTGCGGATCCTACTTCTGGGGAAAATGGCAAGACGATTGGGATATATAGGGCACGCGTAAATGTGGAGAGATATTCTTCCGCAGGAACCTTATACGTGCACTTCTTCCCCGGTGGAAAGGTGCGTGTTGTTTCAAGTGAATTTGGAGCACTTAGTTCCATGCACCCTGTCGTAGAGGGAGATCCTGACGCGCAAAAGAAAGCGACTAGTGGCCGCAGGGCGTCAACGTCACTGGACGATTTTGAAAAGAAGCTGATCGAAAAAGCTAGAAAAAATAGTCAATGACATCAAGAGGCGAATATGGAAGACAATATTTCTTGCAAATTTTCAGCTTCGGAGCATGTTCGGACAGAAAATATAAAAGACGGCGCATCTAATTCATTGCCTGAACCAAGTAAATGCGAGATCCTACTTAATCTGGGCGTTTTCTTCGATGGAACTAAAAATAACCGCCGGGCAGACTATCCTGGTCTTTCTCATAGCAATATAGCAAGACTGTCTGACGCTTATCACAGGGACGAAACAAACGGCTACTACCGGCTTTATGTTCCGGGCGTTGGAACTCCATTTCCGGAAATTGGAGAAATGCAAACTTCTACGAAAGGAAGCGCATTTGCCGTAGGTTGTGAAGGGCGCGTGTTGTTTGGATTGATATCGATGCTGGATGTGATACATCAAAGAGCATTTTCTAGCCAAAAAATGTTCTCAGAAACTCAAATTCGGCTTTTATGCGTCGCTGGAAAACCGTCAAGTGTGGAGGATCGTGTCCGCTTAGCCGAACTATATTTAACCGCCGGACTTTGTGAGACTGATGCGAACAGTGGGAATATTCGGGAAAGTTTTTTTAAAAAGCAAGCCGGTATTCTGCAGGAAAAACTCAGCAAGAAAGGCGTTCCTGTGATTAAGGAATATGTAGTTGATATATTCGGTTTTTCGCGTGGCGCCGCGGAAGCAAGGGTCTTTGCAAGTTGGGTGGCTCAAATATTGACCGATGGGAAACTTGCAGGGATACCGCTTCGCATGCGCTTTCTTGGCATATTTGACACCGTCGCGTCAGCGGGAATTTTATCCGGCGTCATGGGCGGGGTGACGAATTTAACAATGCCCCACGACGGATGGGCATCCGCAAAATATTTAAGAATTCCCCCGGCCGTAGAGAACTGCGTACATTTCGTAGCTATGCATGAGTTGAGAAAGAACTTTCCCCTTGATGAGATTGGGGTTAACGGCGTGTTACCGAAAAACCATGCGCAGATAGCTTATCCTGGCTCTCATAGTGATGTGGGAGGAGGATATGCTCCTGGAGAATTGGGAATATCATCCGCGAATTCCGAAAGAGCAGGAGATTCTTTAAAACTATCACAAATTCCTCTTAATCATATGTTCGATTATGCGAAATTGGCGGGTGTGCCGCTAAATAAAAAATTGGCTCTAGATAATGGATACGATCCTTTCGCGATTTCGCCGGCTTTGCTGAGAGCATTTAAAAATTTTCTAGGCCAGTCCGGGGTGGGCGCACGGAGTCTTCACGAATGGATGCAGCCGTACCTAGATTGGCGTTGGCAGATGGGTAAACGATACGCAAATTCGCTGCAGATGCAACGAGCATCTCCCGAAGACCGAGCGGTTCTCAAGGCCTCTAATGATCAGCTAATTAGAGACGGAAATTTGCTTTTAGGAGCGGGTGACTTAAAGCAGGCTGAGCTCCATGTTAAAACAGCGCTCGAAGGAAAACGTAAATCGATATACGATCAGAAATACTCGCAGTCCTCTGTTGAAATTCCGCAGTTTGATGATGAGGCGGTTAAGGTAATTCATGATGCAAAGGTTGCCGCTCCGGTATCCGAGGTATTAACCGATTTCTTTGATAATTTTGTGCATGATTCTTTAGCTGGGTTTAGACGAGACCTGGTTGAAAGCTCAGGATATTGGCGGTATAGAAAGGCGTTTAAGGGTGCAGATCGAGTTTTCTTCGCTTCGACCGAAGAGGATGCCCCGGGCACTGCACTTTCTTAAATATTGAACCCTAACTACGTAGGGGGGCATAATGAAAAATAGCAAGGGCAAGGGAGTTATACGGCTCGGGGATATGACGTCCCACGGCGGTAAAGTAATTTCGGGTGCCAGCGATTTCAAGGCGCTTGGTAAGGCAATTGTGGTTGATGGGGATATGACTAGCTGCCCTCAATGCAAAGGTAACTTTCCTGTCCAAGTTTCTGCCAGTGAACGTCAACACCACGGTAAGGCCGTGGCCTACGATGGCGACAAGGCTGCATGTGGCGCCACACTGATCTCATCGATATGAAGCTGTTCCCCTCGACAGCTGGCGTTAAGAGCCGGGCAAGACATTAAGACCACGCACGGCCAACAGGCGTCGAGTTGCCTAGTTCCTCTTAAAGTTATGATCAGGTAGTATGAGCGAACGTTTTTCCTACCGCATATCTCTTAAGGCGCATCGAATTGCACTCCCTATACGTATTTGATTTCCTCCAAACGGTGTCGGTCCAGCTTAAGGAGACATTGGAGCGCCTGGAGGAAACGGTTCTGGCTCCGAAATCGCTTCTGGACCTGGCGCGTTATCAGCGTAAAATCGGATCTCAGCAGGGCGTATACGTGGTCCACTATGAAGGCTCGCCCAAATATGTAGGCAAGGCCATCAACGTCGCCGACAGGTTGTCGCAGCATTTGACGAAGCTGCTCGGGCGGAAGGGTATCGATCCTGCCGCGATCGGATACAAGTCACTACTGTTGGATAAAAGCATGAGCACCGCAGCCAACGAAGGCATCCTGATCTCGATGTTCAGGGCGGAGCACAAGGATATGTGGAATGGCGGCGGCTTCGGCCCGAAGGATCCAGGCAAGGAACGGGATACCACCAAACCCGGCAAGTTCGACCAAACCTATCCGATTCTCGACGACTTCCAGGTGGAGCTGAAAACGGATGAACAGAACCGGATCCAACTAGGTGAAATGTTCAACGCGATGAAAGCGCAGTTGCCGTATGTTTTCCGATTTGATGTGCCGGCAGAGAACCTAGGGCAAACCATCGTCCTGGCGAATGACAATCGGAGCGCGCGCGATCTGCTCCAAGCCGGTGTCACCTTCCTCGGTGAAGGTTGGAAAGGCGCGATTATCAGCTATGGGATGGTGCTCTACAAAACGTCCAAGCACTATCAGTACGGCATAGAGTTGCTGCCCTAGTTGACGATGCGCACACCAGCTCGCTCTGAAGCACCAGCTGGACGTGGATCGTTTCTACACGCCGCCGCGTGACGCTAGGCCCTAAGCAAATCACACACGCTCTCGGCCATGACCGATGCAAGACGTACCGGCACCGCATTGCCGAGCTGACGCATGATTTCCGACCAAGTCCCCTCAAACAGGAAGTTATTGGGGAAGGTCTGAATACGGGCCGACTCGCGGATAGTGAAATAGCGAACCGATCCATCCACGCGCCGAAGCATGTTCTCGCCACCGGGAACGCCATGGTCGCCGGCCTTCAACGCCTTCGCCGGCTCGTCCATGGGACTGCCGGTGTGGCCGACATAAGTGCGCGCGCCAGGCTGGAAGCGGTGGGCCTGCACCTTGCCGGGATACTTCTCCGGATCGGGCAAGTCGCAAATGGCGTCACGAACGGTTTCCCACGCCAGAATGTTGGCAGCGGGATCGGCGTCGAGCAGCGACTTGATTTTCTTCTCGATGCCATCAGGCTTGGCCGGGCGATGCCGGGTCGCGACCTTGTGACGATCCCAATACTCGCCGGACGCCCACTGGGACAGCAACAGCGCATCGTTGCTGTGCGTCTCCGCAGGGCACTGCCAAATCTTGTCCTCGTCCGCCCGGAACCCCACAAAGAAGACACGCATGCGCTTCTGCGGAACGCCATAGTTCGCAGCATTCACCAGCTTGAAGGTCACGCGGTACTCGCTGGCGGTGCCCTTCTGCTTCAACTTCCGAAGCCGGGCCAGATGATCGCCCCATTGCTCCTTGGCCTTGGCGACCAGCGAAGGAAACTCCAGCTGCAGCAGGATGTAGTCGAAATAATCGGCGAAGGCCGCGCGCGTGAGGCCTTGCACGTTCTCGAAGACGAAGGCACGCGGCCGCGCCTCGCGCACGGCGCGCACCGCTTGCGGGAACATGTCCCGCTCGTCCAGGAAACCGCCATGCTTGCCGCCCATCGAAAACGGCTGGCATGGCGGGCCGCCGGTGATCAGGTCGATGCCTTCGAAAGCGCCGTAGTTGAATTGTTTGACGTCACCCTCGGTCACGTCAGGCCAATGGCTGATCGGATCGACGTTGTGCCGCTTGTTGTGCCGGATGGTGTTGCAAGCGTGCGTGTTCCACTCGACCACCGCGCGATGGCGGACATCGTTGTCGGAAAAACCCAAGGCCAAGCCGCCGGCGCCCGCGAACAGCTCGATCGAATCGAGGGAGCGCGGCGCCAATGTCAAATGTTCTTCGAGGAGCGCGGAGGTGAGGGGCTGCTTGTACATGGTGTTTTTTTAATACGATCGGATTGAATCGATGTGGCTCCAACCAGACGTAATCTGTTAGCGCAACGCTCCCGGCGCGGCCGTGTAAGCCAGCCGGAACTGCAGCAGTATAAAGCAATGCCCGACCTCGACCAACTCCGCCGACGGCCGATGAGGCACAAATTGCGTCAATTTTACTGTATGTTTAAACAGTATTCAATGAGACTTTCTTGTGTTTTATCAGAACGCCCTTGAATATTCTGTGAGGCGTGCGATCTTTGCTCTAAATCAGGTTGAGAGGAGCGGAGGACGACATGGTCGACTCCATTGATCAGGCGGCGCGCAGCGCGTTGATGTCGCGGATACGGGGCAAGAACACGCGTCCCGAGCTCATCGTGCGCAAGCTGGTGTTCGCGGCCGGCTATCGGTACCGCCTGCATGTGCGGACCCTGCCGGGATCGCCGGACCTGGTTTTCCCGGGACGGAAGAAAGTCATCTTCGTCCACGGTTGTTTCTGGCACCGACACAACAACTGTGATCGGGCGCGCATGCCCAAGTCGCGGGTGGAATTCTGGAACGACAAGCTCAATGGCAACAAGGCGCGCGATGCTCGCAGCTACGAAGCGCTGCGGCAGGCCGGATGGCAGGTGCATGTGGTGTGGGAATGCGAGCTTGGCGATCTGGTGGCGCTGGAAGACAATTTGCGTATGTTCCTGGGGGCGCCAGCCGGCAGTGTTCTACCCGGCGTGCCTCGCGGCGGCAATCCGGTATCCACCGTCAGCAGCCTTTACCACTGTGCGTAGCAGGTACTGACTTCCTTCTCCGGTTTCATCCTGGCGCTCGATGGCCATGACTGTGCCGGTGATCGAGCCAGCGCGTGTCGGGTTGATATGTTCCAGCAGAAGGAAATCACCATCGACGATAGGATGCTTCAGGAGCCCTAGTCGATATGATTCGTACTAGAACGGGACGAAATGACATCACAACGGACTATCTCAAAAGTCAAAGTTCTTTCGTTCTCCTGCATAATATCAATAGTCTTGGATTTGGGCGATTCGATAACTTCCTCTTATACGACTGGCCTACACTGCGCAATTTATTGCGGCGACGCATTGCCGGAAATCGACATGGTAATGATGCTGCGGCCGACAGAGTCAAAAATCCTCTTCCTTCAACAACTGGGCCGAGGTCTTCGCAAATGCAACGGCAAGGAAAAATTGATCGTCCTTGATTTCATCGGCAACCACAAAAGTTTTCTGCACAAGCCGCAAGCGCTGTTCGGCATTGAGGCGAACTTTAAGAAATTGGCGGGCTTCGCCAGACAGGTCGAGGCGCAGCGTCTCCAGCTTCCCGACGGCTGCTACGTGAACTACGATTTGAAACTGATCGAGTTTCTCAAGTCCCTCGATAGCGATGGCATCAAAAACGACTATATCGCGATGCGAGACAGCCTCGACAGACGCCCGACGCTCGCTGAGTTTTATCGTTCTGGGGTCAGCATGCAATCGATGCGCAATGACTACGGCAGCTGGTTCGCACTGGTCGAGGAAATGGGCGATTTGCACATCGAGGAACAACAGATCGCGGCGACACATCGCGCCTTCTTGCGCGACTTGGAAATCACGGCCATGACCAAGAGCTTCAAGATGGTCTTGCTTGAGGCGTTCCAAGAGCTAAACGGTTGGGATAAAGCGCCGACCATCAGCGCACTTGCCGAACGTTCATGGCAGGTGCTGCAGCGCCGCCGTAGCCTGCTATCGGATCTGCCGACAGCACAGCTTCAATGGAAGGATGGCACTTCGGATGCTTGGCATCGATATTGGTTGGAGAATCCGATCAACGCGTGGACCGGCGCCACTCGCACGGTAAAGAGCGGAATTTTCTTCGAGGTCATCAACGGCATTTTTAAGCCTTCGTTCGCGCTGTCGTCGCATCAACGAGAACGCTTTGAAGCGATGGTGCAGGAGTTGATCGACTACCGCTTGGCAGCTTATGAAATACGACGGGTGAGCGCCGAGGCTCCCGACAACGTCCTTTCTAGCATATGAATTTACCTTGATCTCATATGAGTGATGAAAAATCTATTTGTAGCGGGAACCAAATGTTGAGACGCGTCACCCAGTTCGACCAGTCTTCGTGGGAGGGGGAGAAGGATCTTGTGAGACTTGACGATGCATAATGTGAGATTCCCCCTATTAGGGACGCAGCCGAGGGTTCTAACGCCGACTATTTGATCTACGTCGCCCATGACTGCGGAGGCACCTGCTCGATTGCCTCCGGTGGCGTTGTAGATGGTCTCGTGTGAGACCGTTTCAGTGGGGGCGTTGGGCCACACCCGCAGAACTTGAGGAAAATCAACAGCGAGGCGACTAGCCTTGCACGTCCCTGTCAGTAGTCTGATAATACTCTCACCAGGATCGAGTCCTACGTCGCAGAGTTACTTTTATAGCGAGGGACCAGTTTCCGCCAACAACTGTTGGGAATCGAAGCAAAAGTTGAAAATCGTCTTCAATTTTCGATAACCGTTGATGTGTTGTTATTTCTACAAAACACGATAGTTGATCATTAAGGACTTAGGAGGAGGCCGTGGAGTTCAAACTGACGGAACGAGAGCAAGATGCTCTCAGGAAATTGGCAAGTCTGGGCAATCTCTATCAACCATTGCACAATGAGGCAACATCGTTATTAGCCGTTGGCCTTGTCGAAACTGACGGTAACGGTGGGGTTCGTCTCACCGCAGATGGGCGAAAGTATTTACGCGATTTTGATATCGTACAGGCTAGAAACTAGCGATGCCGTCTTAGCCCATGTGCGCAGAGCTCTAACACGATGTGGCGTTGCTCATCGAAGGTTGCTGCATCCGCCACACCATTCGTCCAGCCCTGCAACTCAGGAGACAAAAAACCGACCTCATTAAATCTCTCCACATCTTCTCCATTGCCTCCCAATTGTGCCTATCTTACTCAAGGCGATAGGCGGCTCCAGGCAGTTACCCGTTGCAGCCTATGTGGCGCATCAAAATCCCGCAGTCAAGCAATGTCTCCATATCCTGTTCATATGGAGAAAGCAATGACGATCAAGCACTGCGCCGGCTGCGGTCAGACGTTTCAACCACGCCCGCAAGCGCCTAAGCAAGCCTTTTGTTCAGCGCCGGCATGCCAGCGAATCAGGAAGCGTCAATGGCAGCAAAGTAAGCTGCGGTCCGACCCTGATTACCGGGGGAATCAGCGAGAGGCTCAACGCGCCTGGCAAGAAAGCCATCCTGACTACTGGCGTCACTATCGCGAGGTTCATGCAAAGTATGCACAACGCAGCCGAGATCCACAACGATCCGGGCCATTTAGCAACACGGATGGTGTAAAGATGGACGCGTGGATATCGCCCTTAACGCTGGCGCCGGGACTGTACAAAATCTCGCCTGCCAGAGGGAGCGGTATATCCCGCAGCGGTAGTTTGATCGTAGAAATTACTCCGGCATGCTTGGATTGTCCGTGCAAAAAGGACGCGTGCAAAGAGAGGACTCGTTAGATTTTTCGGCAGGAGTTCGGTATTTTCGGCCCATTGTGGTTTCAATCGCTTTGATGAAAACGTCATGGCGAAATACGCCACGCCCATGTTCGGTCGTGTCCCAATGCGGGTAAGGCTGAACCGAGAGCATGCACATCAAAGCAGAGGGATCGGATGCCATGTATCTAGACGAACAATCAGCAGGGGTGCCAGACCGTCCGAAAATTCCGGTAACTTTTCGTGCCGTTGAATACGTTCGGATGTCTACTGAGCATCAGCAGTATTCGACCGAGAACCAGGCCGACAAGATCCGCGAATACGCAGAGCGACGCGGTATCGAGATCATCCGTACCTACGCCGATGCCGGAAAAAGCGGGCTGCGCATCGATGGTCGCCAGGCTTTGCAGCAGCTAATCAAAGATGTCGAGACGGGTGTAGCGGATTTCCAGATAATCCTTGTCTATGATGTGAGCCGCTGGGGGCGATTTCAGGATGCTGATGAAAGTGCTTACTATGAATATATCTGTCGTCGCGCTGGAATCCAGGTAGCCTACTGTGCGGAGCAGTTCGAGAACGATGGTTCGCCCGTGTCCACTATCGTCAAGGGCGTCAAGCGCGCTATGGCTGGCGAGTATAGCAGGGAGCTGTCAACCAAAGTATTCGCTGGTCAGTGCCGTCTGATTGAACTGGGTTTTCGACAGGGCGGCCCTGCTGGATATGGCCTACGACGCGTTCTGGTCGATCAGACCGGTTCCGTCAAAAGCGAGCTGACGCGAGGCGAGCACAAAAGCCTCCAAACGGATCGCGTGATCTTACAGCCAGGCCCAGATGCTGAAGTGGATGTTGTTAATCAGATTTATCGCTGGTTTGTTGAAGACAATTTGGTGGAGTCAGAGATTGCAGAGCGACTCAATGGTCAATGCATCAAGACCGATCTCGGCCGCGACTGGACGCGGGCCACGGTCCGGCAGGTACTGTCCAATGAGAAGTACATTGGGAACAATATCTACAACCGCCGATCGTTCAAGCTCAAGAAGCATCGTGTAGTCAATAGCCCGGATATGTGGATCAAGAAGGAAGGGGCATTCGAAGGCATCGTACCTCCGGAGATTTTCTACACCACGCAAGGTATTATGCGCGCCAGGGCGCACCGCTACAGCGAGGAAGAATTTGTCGAGAAGCTGCGCAATCTCTACCAGCGACATGGATACCTCTCGGGATTGATTATCAACGAAGCTGAAGGTATGCCATCGGCGGCGGCCTATGCGCACAGGTTTGGTAGCCTGATCCGGGCATACCAGGCGGTTGGTTTTACACCGGATCGAGATTACCAGTACCTGGAAGCCAATCAATTCCTGCGCCGCCTGTATCCAGAAATCGTCGGCGAAACGGAGCAGATGATTTCTGGCGTTGGCGGCGTAGTTGAGCGCGATCCAGCCACGGACCTTCTCACCGTCAATCGCGAGTTCACTGTCTCGTTAGTATTGGCTCGTTGCCAGTCATTCGACAATGGACGGCGACGCTGGAAGGTACGATTCGACACTACACTCGCTCCAGACATTACAGTGGCAGTGCGCTTGGATAGTGAAAATCAGGCTGTATTGGATTATTACCTTTTGCCGCGCCTCGACTTCGGGCAGCCGCGCATTCATTTGGCAGACCATAACTGCATCGAGTTTGAGTGCTATCACTTCGACAGCCTAGATTATCTGTATGGCATGGCTCGGCGTATTCGTCTGCGGAGGAGCGCATGAGCCACAACCAGAATTATCATCAGTCAGAATTGCGCATGATTCCACTGGAGAGAATCGACGTACTCAATCCGCGCGAACGTAATAATCGGATGTTCGAACAGATCGTTACCAACATTCAAAGCCTCGGTTTGAAGAAACCCATCGTTGTGACGCCACGAGTAGGCAAGGATGGCGAACGGTACCTGTTGATTTGTGGCGAAGGACGGTTTAAAGCGTTCAGAAGCATCGGTCAGCCGGAAATCCCTGCGATAGTCATGAGCGTCGATGACGAGTCAGCTTTTATTATGAGTCTGACGGAGAACATCGCCCGCCGCAAGTTCAGTCCGTTAGAGCTTCTTGCTGGCATCGAGCAGTTGCGAGATCAGGGATACGATAAAAAGGCCATTGCAGAAAAGACTGGCCTAAGCTTGGATTATGTGCAGGGCATCCTATACTTGCTCAAGAACGGCGAAGAACGTCTGTTGATGGCGGTGGGCAGCGGACGTATCCCACTCAATGCCGCTATCACTATCGCCGGTGCCGGCAACGATGATAAGGCGATTCAGTCAGCCTTGCAGGAGGCTTACGAGTCAGGCAAGCTACGCGGCAGCCAACTGATTCAGGCACGTCGCGTAATTGAACGTCGTCGCGTACGTGGCAGAAGTATGGGCGGCAAGATGGGATCCCAGAAGCGGAACGAAGATGTCACGACATCGAGCCTGGTGCGCAATTACAAGCGCGAAGTCGAGCGTCAGAAGCAGCTGGTCAGAAAATCTGAGACCGCCCAACGTAGTCTGTTGTTCATCGTGGGCGCGTTGCGCCAGCTCTTGATTGACGAGAACTTTGGAAACCTGTTGCGTGCAGAAGGTCTAGATACGCTGCCGCAGTATCTTGCAGACCGAGTATGGTCGAAAGGATTCTGAATCATGGGAAAGCCACCTCTTGGCTTTGTGCCAGAACCATTGAGTTTGCCGCTGTCATCGATTCTGCCGTCGCGAAAAAGTCCTGATGGGTTGCTAACCTCCCGAAAATTCAAGCAAATCTTTGCGTCGATTGAGGCCGTCGGATTGATTGAGCCTTTATCTGTAGGTAAACCTGATCGAGACAAACGATACATCTTGTTGGATGGGCATTCGCGGCTGACGGCCTTAAAGCAGCTGGGGTTCGATACGGCGCCATGTCTCGTGGCTCTCGACGACGAGAGCTATACCTACAACAATCGAATAAATCGTCTCTCTAGTATCCAGGAGCACGTTATGATCCGGCGTGCTGTTGAGCGTGGCGTGGCGCCGGAGAGACTTGCCAAAGCGCTGGACGTTGATATTAGCCATATTCTGAAAAAGCTAAATCTGCTTGACGGAATCTGCCCGGAGGCCGCTGAATTACTGCGCGACCAGGTGTTCTCTGCTAATCTCGGAGCAGTGCTACGTAAGCTGAAGCCGACCAGGCAGGTCGAGTGTGTGGAGTTGATGGTCAGCGCGAATAATTTCACGGTTGCCTACGCGCAGGCCTTGGTGGCAGCGACGCCCAGCAACATGATTGTCGGCGAAGCCAAGACTAGAAGAATGACCGGCGTAAGCGCTGATCAGATGGCGAAGATGGAAAGAGAGATGGGGAATCTGCAAGAACAGTTCAAACTTGCTGAGCAGTCCTATGGCCAGGATGTCCTCAACCTTGTACTGGCTAGGGGGTATTTGGCGAAGTTGATGGCCAATGACTCCATCCTGCGTCATCTGACAAGGCATCATCCGGATGTGCTCAATGAGTTTGATGCGATTATCAGCATGGCGGCTTTGGACAAGTAGCTGCCCTGCACCTGAATGAGTTCGTTTGAACTCTCTCTGGTGTAAGTGCGTGGTGCTGCCGGAATTGGCAATACACTGTTCTTTAACAATTTAAAGGAATTAGGGCCATAGGTCCGATGCGGAGGTGTTGCATCCGCGTCGGGCCTATGGCCGACAGGCGCGTCGCTGGCCTGCTTATTCGCACAGGGGCTGATGAATGAGCGAACAGCGGCACCTTATAAAGTGTAGTAGCTCAGACTTGATCAGACCTCAATTGTCAGATAAGTTCGAGTCTGCTTGCTTGCGCTGGCTCAAATCACTGAGTCGTGAAGGTTGTAATCTACCCCTAATCGTTCCGGAAGCCGGAGGCACGGGAGGTCGTTAGCCTGGGCCTGAGGTAGGGCCATGTTGAACTAATTAGACGCGGAGGCTTTGTGATAGCACCCCGACTCATCCAGCTCGACAGCGCGTTCATGTACCAGCAGGCGGCAATCTCTGCTGTGCTTCATGCCCTTGCGCAAAGCCATGGTGCCGATTTTGCTGCCGATTTCGTGCATGAACATCGAGCGGCGATTCTAATCGCCACACGCAGACGCCTATGTGGTCGTGACGCACGCGCGGTAGCGAGTGAAGCATTTCGGCTTGGTTTGGCCTACAAGGGCATGTAAAGATTCTATGGCCCGCCAACCAATACCCCAGAACCTTTCGCCTCCACGCGACCGGCGGCGTGCAGCAATCTACGTTCGCATGTCGAGCAGCCCGCAAGATCGCTCCATCGAGCATCAATGCGAGCGGCTTCAGCAATACGCTGATGAGCACGACGTTGATGTCGTCAAGATGTACGCTGACCCCGGAAAGAGTGGCTTACGTATTAATGGCCGGGACGGCTTGCAGGAGCTGATGGATGACGTTGCTGCCAAGAAGACGGACTTTGAAATGGTGCTGGTCTACGACGTTAGTCGTTGGGGGCGATTTCAGGATACCGACGAAGGTGCTCATTATGAATACTTATGCCGCCAGGCTGGTATCCAGGTAATTTACTGTGCGGAGCAATTTGAGAACGATGGCTCGGCGATTGCCTCGATTCTCAAGGGTATGAAGCGCACAATGGCTGCTGAGTATAGTCGAGAACTATCCGCCAAGGTCTTCTCCGCTCAATGCCAGTTTGCAAACCAGGGCTTCAAGATGGGAGGGTATGCAGGCTATGGGTTACGGCGTGTGTCTTATGACCGGGATGGTAACAGGCGGCGAGTGTTAAAGCCGGGTGAGCGGAAGGCCGCAGCGACAGATCGCGTGCGCTTCTGCTGGGGGCCGCAACGCGAGGTTGAAACCGTTCAGCAGATCTATCACTGGTTTGTGTACGAAAAATTGGGTGATACAGAAATTGCGGCCAAGCTCAATGCGTTGAAAGTGCCAACGGAATGGCGCAGACCTTGGACTCCATTCGTGGTGAAGAGCATTCTGACCAATGAAAAGTACGTCGGTCGAATCATGTTTAATCGCGGGTCCGCGAAGATGAGTACTCCGCGGACGCTCAACCCGCCGGATGACTGGATTTGCATAGATGATGCCTTCCCGCCTATCGTGGCGCCGCAGCTTTTTGAGAAAGCCGCCGATGAGCGGCTGTGGCGGAAGCGACCTAAAACGTCCGATGAGCTGCTCCAGATGCTGAGGGCGCTGTACAAGCAACATGGCAAGGTCACGGTATCAATCATCAGCGCCGCGCCTGGTGTGCCGAACCCTAAGTACTTTAACGCGCGATTTGGAACTTTGGCTGAGGCGTACTCGGCCGCAGGGCTGCCGGCGGCAAAACCACTTCTGCGCGCGCGAACACTCCGCTCAGTGAGGCAATTGCGCGAGGCGACGATGTCGGCGATCAAGATGGCAATTGAACAGGCAGGTGGGGCGCATGTGCAGTGCGAACATCCTTGGCTGCTGCGTCTCAATGGACGGGTTAGCCTCAAGCTTGTCGTGGCGCGCTCACGTCACGACCCTGCTGGTCACATCAGATGGCGTATCCCAATCCACACCTCGCCGGTGCCCGACTTCGTTCTATGCGTGCAGATGGACGCTGCCAACGCCGGTGTCATGGGGTATTACTTGATTCCCGTGGCGGACTTTACCCAGGGTCATATCATCTTGCGTGGGGAGCATCCCGACGACGGAGGGCAATACCGGCATCCAACCCTGGCCTCGATATTCGGACTAGGTGCTTCGGAAACCGATAGGGCGCAGCGATATCAGCTCAATCCAAAGATTTGATCGAGCGTCGTAAAGCAAGATGCGGAGTAGCGTCCGAGCGTCCTCTCGCTGAGAAATAGGCTGTCTTTTGTAGCTTCAGCAGTGCTCATCAACGCGTAGCATTGGATGTTCACGTTGTCTGTATCCATAAGGGCACACAAGACAAAGTCGGCATGCCCACCTTTGCGTAATGCTACTCGCCAGCGTCGCCAAGAGTCTGGATAGCGTCGGCATGATGCAATCGAAACCTTCAGCTTCAGCGTATCGTTCAAAAGTAATATGTTCCATGCCTGTGTCTTACAAATGGTGCCCCCCGCCCGGAGTGCTCTCTCGCCAACTTCCTTAAGCAGTCCCTCGATTAACGCACGCATAGTCCGAATCCCGAGCGCGCCACTGGGCGTATGCAACGACGGTAGGCCAGCAGCGGCATAGGCTTGGACGTAGCCGCCAAATAATCTGAGCATCGTTTCACGGCCAGGTAGTGACGAGGCTTTACAAAGCTCTATGTTGATCGTGCCGTGCCGCTGGTAAATGGCGCGTAAAGCTCCCAGCACATCTTCCGGGGCCGGGCCGGCGGCGCGAAGCGTTCGAATGTTGCGCGCCTTCTCAAAGTAAGGACGGCTCACGATCGGTTCAAATGCATCGTTGCAACGTATCCATAACTCCTCGGGATTCGCCTCCACCTTGCTGTGCAGTCGACGTGTAGTCTGGTTGAATAATAGCTGACCACAATATCGCTCGTTTGTGAGTATCCGTCGGACGGTGGACGGATCCCAGGGGACACCCATGTGCGTGGTGCCTCCATCTGCGCGTAAATGCCTTGCGATTCGACTATCGCTCCACCCATCTTCTATGTACCAGTGATAAATACTACGCACAAGCGCAACTTCCTCAGGCAGACCAGGCGTTAGCGTGATCCGATCTGTCAGCATTGGCTTGCGTTCGCCTGCTTCTAAGGGGCTGCGCGATTCTCCGTTAGCAGCGACCGGAATTCGGCGTAGGCCGTATCCTGCGCGTCCGCCTTGCTTATATCCCATAAGGGAAAAGCGGCACTGCGCATGGAATACTTTTGCCGAGAGTTCTCGGCTGTATTCCGCGGCCATAGCGCGCTTGATACCCTTCATGATTGCATACAGAGGCGAGCCGTCATCGATGAATTGCTCAGCGCAATATACGACTGCGACACCAGCCCTTCGGCATAGGTACTCATGGAAGGCGCCCTCATCAACATCTTGGAATCTTCCCCACCTGCTGACATCGTAGACCACAATCACGGAAAAATCACAGGCCGCATCTGTTGCTGCAGCCAACAGCTCTTGCAACTGCGGGCGATTCAGCAGGGACAACCCACTACGCCCTTCGTCTGCATAAACCCTCAAGATCTCCAAGCCGTGGGTGGCCGCATACGTATGGATGCAATCCAACTGATGCTGGATCGAGTGATTTTGGCCATCGGTAGACATGCGTGCGTACGCGACCGCAGGTATCCTCCCGGTCGAGTCATTCTCGCTATGGATCATGACACCCTCGGTGGTTGAGCGAAAGATCTTTAGTATGGAGGACTAGGGCTCGAGTGTCATAGATTTCGCACGTCTTGGGTGGCTATCCTGCGCCAACTGATACAAAGAATCTGTCTCGTATGAGCTGGCACAGAAAGGACCGGGCTTTTTCTTACTTACCAGTGGCTACGGGGATTCATTCAGGTAGACTGGCTTCATCTGATCCTGTTCGGTAGGGAGTCACCATTCAGCGGACTCCAACAGGTCTTCCCTAGCCCTTGCGCCGGCTAAGGCCAAATGACCCAGGTCAGCGATTCGAATCAGTCCGCCTCGCATGATGCCATCAGGTAGTCTTTTTGCACCTATCAATTCGATATGAGGAAGCAGGCGAGATAGAGCGGATGATTTCGTTCCCATTACCCGCGCTAAATCTGCGAGTGGGAGATAATTTTGGCGAAATGCGAGAAGCTGATGCGGCAATACGATACGACAAGATTGACCACGGCGTTGCACCATTTCGGAACTGAGTAATCCTTGATCCACCCAGTGTGCGATGCTCTCCCATTTCCAGTTGGTTGCCTTGGCCAGCTGCTGAATCGACATACCTGCTTCTATCAGCGGCATGCCGAAATACCGCGACACATCAGACCGTCGGAAGAGTAACCTGCCGAGATTTTTGGCGTGTGAGACGGCTCTCACGTCTCCTCTAACAATGGCCTTCATCAGCGATTCGATAGCTTGCTTCTCTCCCATGCGACGGCTGGTGAACTCTGCCCAGGTGACGGTGACATCGTCAAGCACCGAGGTTGGATCCGCAAACCGACTCACGTTTTCGAACAAATCCGCTAAGGACTGCTGATTGACTGGACCTGCTTTCAAAATGTCTTCCCGCCATCGAACGTCTGATTGAATAACACCGGCCGATTTCATGCGATCGAGTACGGCAGGAGAAACCTCAGCCATCTCAGAGGCCGTGGCGTCAGAAATCCATTTTGCGCGCTGTTGCTGTATGCGCTCGACTTCACTGCATGGTACTTCGTGTACTTGCCCACGCGTTCCAGTTCGCTTGGTGCGATGTGCGCATTCGTTGGCCAGAATCGATTCGTGCAGACGTGAGACACTCACGCCGATGGCTTTGGCGGCGTCTGACGAGTGCATGTACCCGGTGGTGGATGTCGCCATTGCCTTGGCTGAATCCAGACCAAGAACACAGTCTGTTTTTTCCACAGCGACATCGATGACGATCTGCACAAACTGTTCAAATTCCGTGCCTATGGCAAGTTTGCGCAGCCGAATATACCAATCACCGAGTAATGTATTTAGTGTACGGGCATCTTTTCGACCGGCCGAAATGCGCTGCTCGACATGTGCCTTGAAGCCCATTGGCCAATCAGCCAACTGGGCTTCTATCGGCGCAAGGAATTTCACCGCCTCAACGATGGATTTCGGCGCATGCGCGACGCGCTGCAGTTTGGGCTTAGCCGGATCAGCATACAGGCAAAGGATCTGTATGATCTTCGCCAATACGGTAATGTCGACGCCGTGGAGAGCCGGCGCTATGTCCCCAGAATGCACGCCATTACTAGCAATAAGCGTCGATAGCCACTGCTGTGTACGGGTCGCCGGCATACGTGGCAAGTTGGTTAGATTGTGCCCACATGAACACAACCCTACATGAAGGCGAGCTCCAGATAACGCTAACCCGCAGACGTTACACTTATCTATCAGTTGTATCTGATGCCTTGGGCAAGCGGTGGCATATGCGTGTCCCCAGCCATGTCGCAAATGCAGTGACTCGTTGAGACATTCAGGACATACAGCATCGGTGTGAGTGCGATATAGCGTTCCCCAGCTTTGGCAGAGCAGTTCTTTTTGTTTGGCTTGCTCTGCCCACGCCGGCTCCAGACCGAGGTTCTTAGCTACCTCATCTGTACGCATTAGGAGCTGGCGTCGATTTCGGTCAACGCCAGCTGTGTCTGTAAGATCACGCCAGCTGGAGAAGCCGTTGTCTGAGGCGAGACGCCGGTAGTAGCCAAAACCAGCTTCTTCGTTTCTGGGTGCGGAAGTGACGACCAGGCTCATTGTTTGATACCTTCCTTTTTGCGAATGGGCATAGGCATTGTGTTGCTGCTCAAGACATGGGCATACGCCTGTGTAAGAGCAGCTGGTTGCACTTTAGTGTTGTTCGTTGTGGAATCATGGAAAGCCAATTTATGGGGAGAACCTGCGTGGCTGACTTCCTCTAGTGCCCGAACACAATCAAGATAAGTGACGGGACGGGGCGTTTCTTTTTTTAGCAAGCCGGCTAATTCCCGCATAAAGTCGGCGAGCACTCCCACTAGACCACCGGACAACAGAAAGGTTTGTTCTGTCAGAATTCGAGGGTGAACTTGAATAGGATAGCCGGCCGAAGTGAACAGCTTTGCATAACTCGTGACGCATGAGGCGTAGGCAGCCATTTGCTTATCGTCGCTTGGGTCGTAAGGGTAGAAATTTCGGGCTGGCCGGGCACGGCGACGCAGTTGCTCATTTGCTGAAAAGAGCCGCTCCAGCCGTGGAATCCCGAAGAGAATCAGGGTGATGTCCAGGGTGTCGGTTAGAGCTTTCAGCCAGTCACTGGCTGCGCGCGGAGGGACCCGGGACCCTTCATCAACCAGATGTGATATCTCGTCAAAAATGATCACTCGGGTGCCGGCAAGGCGAAGCTGCGTTAGCATCAGGCTGAACATTGCACCGCCGGTGGTGCTCGCGGCAACTTTGATACCTAGTGCAGCCAGTACGCTATTTGGAAGAAGTTTCGCTGTCGCAGATTGAGGGACTCTTACGATAAGTACTGGCACATAGCGCCGTCCATCTACTCGACTCTCTGGATATTTCCGAGCCAGCGTGGTGACGATGGAGGATTTCCCCACACCGCTTGGGCCAGGAATGCGTTCGATTTTTGGCGCGAAGCCAGCAAGGGAGTCGTTGATGCGTTGCTCAAGCGCTGAGAGATGATCGACGAAAAAGGGATGTGGAAGTTCGCATGCTTCGATATCTTTGCGTAGTTGTTGGGCGGTATTCATAGCAGTTGTTCTCCAGTGTTTCGATTCACAATGGTCATTGATGGCATGTCGTCGTACCAGGTGCTATCCGGAACTTCACATCCGGCATCTAGCGGAGGTGCTGTAGCTGATGCGAATCCGAACGGCGCGGATGAATGAAGCGGATTGTCAGTGCTTCTTTTAACCGCAGCGTGGTTCTTCGCCCGTTGAGTGGTCTCTTTGTTTTCTTCGCGTTTGTTGCGAGATTTTGGTTTTCGAGGGTTGTTGTTTCCAATGGCGGCATCATCCAGGTCATGCAGGAACTTGGCCCTTGGTGCGGGGATATCCCAGTTTTCCATGTCGGCTTTAAAGCGCTCCTTCGCCTCATCGAAGGTCCATGCAGGGGTGTCTGGTCGCACGTGTTCATGCGTGAGTGTGACGAGCGGAAGGTCATCATCCTCGTACACATATGCCTGGCGAAAATCGTCGGGGTCATAAAGGACGTGAAGCGGAGCGTGATCGCCGTATTTGGATAGCAAGTACGACATCGCTTCGCCTTTGTAGCGGAAGCCATGCATCACGGTGATACCTGACTTCGCGCTGAGCACACACTGTTTGTGTTCGTAGACGGCTGCCATCCATTTCTGCCGTGGTGGTGGCATGGTGATGGGGTGTCCCATCTCCTGCGTCAGATAAGCAAGGCGCTCAAGCGGTGTTTTTCCCTTGACCGAGCTATCCAGTAAATTTTCCCAGCGCAAGCGATCGAGAGGGAAATTGGCCCAATCATCATAAAGCCAGCGAACAATCCATTTCTCGAGCGCGTCGACGGTCATCAGCTGATCGCCCAGTGCTTCGGGGTCCCGCTTGCCATCTTTTCCATCGAAGCGCGTGCAGCCAGGTAGGGTCTGAAGCGCCTCCTTAAGTGCCCGATTCAGCCGTTCGATGAATGGCTTACCTTGAGCTTCCTTCGCCTTGCAATGTTTGATGTCAATCTCAATCAGTTCAAGACGGATAATTCGGCCTCCTTTACACTCTGGGCCATTATCGAAGATGATTTGCGCCGGTGTACCGTACAAGTTGATTGCGTGAGTAATGTCGAATTCTTCGAAGCGCGCTATTTTGGCCGGTGTAAGGTACATCTCAATGCAGGAGATCGAGTCCATCTCGCGCGGCGCCCCGATGACGATGCGCCATCCCACTGGATATCCGGTGCATACATCGATTGCATGTACTAGATAAATGGTTCTGGATATGCCGTGAGGGGTTTGCACGACGAAAGGCAAATGCACTGCGTCCTGCTCAATGCGTGCGAATGCAAACGGCGCTCGGATTCGTCGCTTTGCATACGACTTACCGGCTACTCGTTGGAGCGGATCCATGCGATCATAGTCAGCATCGACGCTGAGATTATGAATCCTCGCCGCTACAAACTTGCGACTAATCTCCCGTTTGGCGGCGTGCAGGCAGCGGCGCCGAGCTTCGCGATTGATGTATTCCGTGAGATATCCGAGCGTCCATCTGGATTCAGTGACCAGGTATTCATCATTGATGGTGCTTTCGATGAATTCCACCAGGTCTTGCGAGTACCGAGGTGTCGAATTGCCTTTGTTCTTGTCCCCCTTGAGTACAGTCAAGCCGAGTAGCTGATTCTTGTGGGCTCGGAATAATGTTGCGCGCGAAGGGAATGCTGCAGCTAGTACATCGCCAGTGTTCTCTTCCATGTAGGATGTGCGAGCAACTGGGATTGCAGCACTAAACGAAAGACTGCATTTTCTTTGAATGGAGTCAATGCGCCTCAAGGTATTCTGAATAAAACGCACCTTTGCCTGGAAAGCTGGATCGTCATGCTGGCTGACTACTCCGACGCGGGCCATGCCTTTTCGATGTAGAACGATTTCGCCTTTCGAGAGGCCACTTCGAATAGTGGCCTCTTCGATAAATCTGGACTCGCGCCTTTCAGCATCGAAAATTTGGAGTGTGCCTGCATGAATACGCCCGTCCAATATCTCAAAGTAATTGTCGGGCTTACCGGCGGTGACTAGCCTATCTCCTGATCTCAGATCGGAAATCATGATCTCAGCTCCTCGATTAAGCAAAGGTGACTCAGATCACCGAACGCCGCCGATAACTCAAGTGAGTTATGAATACGGTGATGGGCCATATTCGCTCGGAGGACCCCTACGGCAAGTAACGGCGGGATCAAGCTGGTTGAAATTTGAATGTCGGCGCAAAGGTCTCGCTGTAAAACCGAGCCGGATTCACAATAACGCTCAACTTGGTTCACGAGGTCTGGCGTCAGATATTCTTGAGCTCGTGTTAACGCAGGTTTGAGCAGCTGGGTGTTGATGAGCAGGGGATGTCGCTCGTCCGCTGGGACTACGACCGTGAACAACGAGTAGCCGTATGCCTCTATGATTTCCCGAGCCCGATCGATTTTTTCTTGATAGCCGCTGTCGCCCTCATAGCCTTCAATTTTGACTTCGTAGACGTACTGCAAGCCGTCGATCTGGACGGTGGCGAAGTCCGGGGTATATGTCTGGCTTCCGGCAATTCCTTTCCTTGCCTTACGCGCCTCGGCGATCTCTTCACGGGTGTACAGCAAGCGCTTGCTGTGCAGGTCAACGGTGAAGGGCTGGGGTTGGAATGAACGCACGCGGGGATCTATGCAAAGCATATGTGCGACGATGCGTTCTGGTTCTGATTCGACGGTGATGTGGCCATTTGCTTTTTCGGCATAGGTGCCGATCCGAGCTTTGCCAAAAGTCCTCGCTGTTAAGCGGACCCCAGCATTTGAAGTGAGTCTTCGGCTACGTACGCCATAGGAAGGAGAGCTTCTCATTTTTCCTTCCTCCCACAGATAGCGCGCTGGCATAGCGGCGTGCGTTTTTGATGCGTATCCATACGTTGCTCCAATTCGCAGGGTGAGCGAGGCCACATCACTCTCCGGCGATGAAAATTTTTGGCAAACAGTGGCCCGTTCGTTGTGTGTAATCACAACGAAGATCGGAATGGGAGCTTGACCAGGTGGGGATGAACGACGGATACTGAGGTTGTCAACGCAGTACCGAGGTTCAAACCCTCACCGGGCCGTCACTCTCATTTATTGGGATTGGCGGCTTTGTCTTATAGGCGTCCTTTCATTTCAGCTGTACATAGGTCACACTGCCTGGATAGAGGCCGAGCAGCTGCTTTGCGTCGGAATGATTCATCACCATGACTACCACTTGCCCAGGCATACTCGCTGCGTGCTCAAAAGCGTTGTATCCTTCGACCAGGGTGCTTTCTAGCGCCTGAAGCTCAGCGCCGCTGAGATCCAATGCAGAAGCGATGGCCGCACGAATAGGTAGCGAGGGGATCGGGCGCCGGCCCGTCTCCAGGCGGCTGATATACGAAACGCTGAGCTGCGCCTTGTGCGCGAGCCACGCCATGCTTTTCTGACGCTGCTTTCTCAGACTGCGAAGTCGAAAGCCGTATGAATGCTGAGTCACGATGCTGATCCTCATCTAGCTGCTTTCTTCATTCTGCTAACCTGCCGAGCTCTATACAAGGCAGTAGCTCATATGGCTTATGAGAGATGAAGTTACGAAAGGCAGCGATGGACTTTGTGCCCCCAGAGGGGAAACTCGCATCGGCGTTTCGTCGTGTAACTATGGGACCGAACAAATAGCTATATGACTGCACAGTAATTGTATTTTCCTATCGTTGCTTTTAGGCCGCTTTTTGCCAGCTTCATACGCGCGCGACACCTTCATCTAATCGCGATGTCAATGATCTATGCAATGAATGATCCTCACGGACAGTTCGGCCAGCTCTTCGATTAGATCAAAAAGAAGTTCCGTCTCGCAATAATCCTGCGCGCCGACCTCGACTTGAATCGTCCTGCAGGGTGTGTTGCGCGAAGTGCCTTAGTCGTTTGAGGTTGAATGGATTCCAAGGAGCTACGATACAGATATCGAGGAAGGGGAGGACAACCTGTTTGGTTTAGGAGTTCGCAGGGCGAATTTGCAAGGCCGCGTGGCGACATGCCAGCGGCTTCCGCATTACCAACTAAGGTGGAGTGTTTCGATTGCATATCTAGTCGGGAGGTACTACTCGCTATCATTTGCAGGCCGAGCACATCGCTAAATGCGGCAAGGAGAGCTTTGGGCGGGGAGAGCTGCCGATGCTGCGTCGTTTGAGTATTTTTCCAAGCGACGTCGAGGTGCTCGGTGGGATGTCCGTAGAAATTCTGGCGCCCCACGAGGCGCCTGGGGCGTACTCCTCGGGAATCAAGTCTTGAGCGATTTGGCTTCACGCCTGAAGGTAAAAGCGGCGTTTCATAGGCAGCATCATATTTGGCGCTGCTTTGAGGCTTACGCATGTGCCAGGGGCTTGATAACAGGAAAGGCGTGACCATCGGCCTCTGCTGGTGGGCATCTTGAGTTTCACAGGCTTAGTTACCTAGCAGGATGCTCAATGCCTTCTTCTGGTCTACGCTCATGTGTTGCAATGAATTGATAATATCATTATCAATGGCATCGAGCTTGTCGGTACTTATGGCCGTTATATATGGCTTTCTCACACCAGTAAAAAGCCAGTTCATGTCGATTACCCGATTTCTTCTGACTCTCAAAATTTCCGCAGCGGCTAGGATTTTCTCGTGGCTAGGAAGGGCTTTGCCGTCACGAATTGCATAGAGTGTCGATGGATTAGAATAACCCAGCTCGGCCGCCGCTTCAGCGAGCGAAAGCCCCAGTTTCTTTTCAAGAACATAGATGAAGCGATCGCCGATCTTGCGGCACTCATCAGGGTATTTGCTTTTCGTTCTAGTCATGATAATATCAATTCTATCACTCAGATTCAGACCAACACAACCACGAAAACGGGCCTCGGATGAAAAGCACCAGAAAGGCGTTAGGGCAGTACATGACTCCTGGCGACGTTGCGCGCCTGATGGCTTCCTATATCCCCGCTGGTACTACTGCAGTGATCGATCTGGCGGCTGGTGATTGTTCTTTGCTGCGAGCGGTCGCAGCTATGCATTCGTCAGTGGCGTTGTACGGCTGTGAAATTGACGATGCCATACATCGTAAGGGGCAGAGTAGCTTACCGGCGGCTAGAATACGTAGCGGCAACGGGCTTGAAGTCCGACTTCAGATACGTGCGGCTGATAATTCCCAGGTTTCGGTTGTCGCCAATCCACCATATACCGAGACTGAGGTGACCCCCTCCATGACGCGCCTGCTATCACTCGCGTTTCCCGACGTTTCGACAAAGCTGGGTTATAAGCGTGCTGAGTTGTACTTCCTCGCGCGCTCGCTGCTACTGGCAAGGAAAACTGGCGGAATTGTATCGATACTGATGCCGATGGGCTTTGGAGATGGCGATATTTATCGGCATTACCGCAAGTCCTTGATGGCGAATTATGCGCTGTTGGAGGCGATCGAGGTTCAGGCACGGGTGTTCGGCCAGACGGAAGCCCGAACAGTCTTGCTTGTAATCGACACCAGCAAATCGGTTACGCGCAAAGTTGAGATTTCGCGGTTCGATGCCGAGTCCGGCAAGAAGGCCGTCATCTACCGCGGACACCTTGATGCCGGGGAGCGCCTGGATGCGCGTTATCAAGAGGGGCGGGTTTTCGCGGCAAGCGCGCAGTGTCGGTTGGCTGATCTGGGCGTTACCATTGTCCGCGGACGGGTCTCTTATAAGGAGTCGCGCGATCTAGCAATGCCAGCCGTGCATACAAGCGATCTGTCCCGGGCACGTCGAGGCAAACTCGATATCGAAGTCCAGACTAAGAAGAATGCTGAAGAAAATGCGTTCTTCAGTGAGATCGTCGCCGAAACCGGCGATATTCTGTTGTCCCGGACCGGCACGCGAGTGAGCTGGAAGCCCATTGTTGTGAAGTCAGGGCGAGCGCCGATTACCGATCATGTGTTTCGGATACGCGTGCCAGCCAAGCAAAAACAGAGGGTAGCTCGTGCTTTCAAACATCCTGCGTTCGAATCTTGGCTCGCATCAGTGGCCAAGGGCGTTTGTGCAACAGTGGTCACCAAAAAAGACTTGATGGCGATGCCAATTTTTGAGTCCGTCACTAAGCAGGCAGCGTAACGTCATAAACATGCCAGCGGCGCAGCAGCCGCGAGCGGCCATCCTTTTTCTGCGGATGATCGTAAATCAGCCCGGCTCCGTTGTGTTCAGCGTGATTACATAGAAAAAGCGCGGCCGCAATCGCGTGCGGCTTGGTGCCAATTGGCGCAATGACGGTTGGAATATCCGATCCACCCTTCTGTTTGAATATTTCCAAAAGCTTGTAGTAACAATCGGTCACCGAGTTCGCGCCGGCGTAGTGAACGTGATAGGTTTCGTTTGCCATACCGCTTGCATGGTTGGCGAAACTATTAAGTTCCCAGCCGGCACTAAAGGCGGGGACGCCGAATATGGCGTACTTGTCAAACTTGATAAGATTTTCTTGTTGTGTCAAGAGCATCGCCAGTCTGTCTTCTTCATATCCCAGCAGGAAAACCACTTGGCCTTCCTCATAGAGTGACAGATCAAGCGCGACACCGTGGACGCCGGAAAACTGTCGGTCCCCCGTGAGATTGAAGCGGGTTGCTGTCGACATCCCCTCTTTATCGTCTCGCGCATATTCGCCCGGCTCAGCATACAACAGGCAAAGGTTCTTGATATTTTCTTTGCGCGCTGCACGCAATATGAAAATAATCTCGACTACGCCTAAGGTGGTGCAATCGATCAAGATGCTCTTCTTGCTTCGCAGTTTAGTGCATAGCTTACCTAAATCGATAGATGTGTTATCCGCGAAGTAGGAATTCTGACGGTATGTCAGGCAATGCGAGGTCGATGCCTGTTGCTCACAGACACTGATCGCTGCTTTCCCTCGATCATCAACGGGAACGCCAAAAAACGAGATCGGAAATTCTTCGACTCTACCAAAGTCCGGATCAGTTTGGGAGGAGCGTGTCTTGATAAGCATCACTGAACCCCATCAATCAACGACATTTGATCGGAATCGAGGCGCCAGCTTCGCTCAAACTCCCGGATGACTTTGGTCGCTTCCATATCGTCGCCTAACAAGATCTTATCGGCGGTCGCCGCAGCAAGATCCAACTTACGTCCGGCGCGATATGAGATGCCATAGGTGGGGGAGAAAACGGGGTTGAGGTAGTACTCTTGCGATTCGTATTTCAGGCCCTTTACTTTGGTTTCCTTGCGGCTGACCAATACCCCCCATTTCTCTGCCTCCTTGAGAATGGCAGCGGCACTATCTGAGGTGTTGCCGTTTGTTACTGCAAAGTGATTTTTCTCAGGTTCGCTTTGTGCAGGCCGTTGTTGGTGCAGTTTAAAGATCTGGCCGATCGTTGTTGCGACCTGGTAGAGTTGGGTACCATAGTTGCCTGAGCCTTTAATGTCTTCCAAAAATTTGGCACTGCACTCTCTGGCAGCTTCCGCTTGGTCTTCAACGCTCACAGTGATCTGTCCGTTCTCCTGAGCCGTGCCTTTTCTGCCAACGCGACCAGTGGCCAAGAGGCAAAGCTCGAGGAAATGCCTGGCATTGCCTTGGGCAAGTGATATGAATGTCTGGAAACCGCTGTAGAGGGGGCACGAACGGGATAACGGCACATAGATGAATAGTAAGGCGCCGAATAAGAAGTGGTGTGTCCATTCCTCAAAGGAGGACGATTTGCCCGTTGTGAGCTTTTGGAACTCGGCATAGACGTCTGCTGATTTTTTGCGCTGGTGCAGTAACGCAGCCACTACGATTGATGCTTCCGGGAACTTCTCGTCGACAAAGTCCGTTGGCGTTAATGTGCCTGGGTTATTGCGAACCAAACCCGCATCAATGGTCTCAATCAAGCGCTTTTTGAGGGATGGCTCCTTGAGCACGCCGGCTGCAATTTCACTGATGCTCACCGATGGGAGGACACGCTCCATTACCGACCGCAGTGCAGCGCGATACGATGCATTACCGCGTCGGTCGTTTAGTTTTGCCGGATCGCGCAACAATGTCGGATCAATAGGGTTACCATCCAGAGAGATATTTTCCCTGATGAGTCTGAAGAAGAACAGCTCTGCAGCAAACATTTCAAAGTCATCGCCCTGCTCTTTTTCGATGTCGATCGTACGAAAATCGGCTGGATCTTGAATGTATTCCGGTCCTGTGGTGCGACGATTTGGCATGCCATTGCGTTTCATGGCGACGTGGAACACGAGCGGAGGCTGACTGAGCTTTAAAAGCGAGTTGACGAAGACTTGCTGATAATCCAAGAAGCTTTCGTATTCATCGACGAACACAGAGAATACTGATTCCTTCAGATAGGGAAGCGTGTGAATAGTCTCGATTAATGCACCAATAAATGTACGAAGCGGATAGAAAATTGGTGCCGGAATCTCAGACGAGAGGTTGTTGATCCAGCTTGATAATTTAAAGCGCGATTGCTTGATGTGTTTATGCATCGAGCGAAAATCTGTAGGGATAGCCGCATCAAAAGCTGCCAGGGCGGAAAAATCCAGATCTTCAAGATGCCCGTACTGGTCGGTGCGTTCGGGCGTGCAGTTGATGGTAGTCAGGCAGCCTAGCAATTCATCGGCGACCGATAAGCACAAGGCATGCTCGAAGGCCCGCTTCCATTGGACGTCATCAATGCCAGAGCCGACGAATGAGCTCAGGAACTGGATGTCGGTACGGATATACAGGCCGATTGTCTCAAATACCTCAGCAGGGAGTTCAGTGCGGTTTTTTGAGAACTGCGAATGATAAGACCAATAGCGCAGCAGCGTTGTTTTCCCGCAGCCGCGGCCGCCCACAATGACATATGGTTTTCTGACATGCATTACCGGCAGCCGGTCGAAATATGGCGGCACTACGAAGTCGCCCCAAAGGTCAGCGCCCATCTCTTCAGCACGATTACGGGAAAAAGCTTTGACAAGGCTACTCATACTTATCGATCCAGAAGGGTTGTCCAGTTTTCGGTTTCATACCAATAAATCGGTAGCGTATTGTTGGGCGTGCTATGTTCAAATGCATAACACACTCCTTGCTGCTTATAGCCGAAGGGATGAACCTTTCCATTTAGAGGCATCCCAGCTTTTCTAAGCAACTCCAAATATTGTTCTTTCAATTGTGCGGCTACATTCGTCCGATAGCGCGAGTTGAGCCTGGTTCCGTCAAATAGGTGAAAATCGTCCGTAAGCACATCGCCGCAGATGATTTCGACAAACGAGAAATCTCGACGAAGTATGTCGATTCCCGATTGATGTGCGGCTGCGACCAGATAAACTATCCTCAACTCTGGTCGATCCTTGTGCAATTGGCTCAGGTTACTGAGACTGACGAAATCCGAGAACTGGTCGCCGGAACCAAGGAAATCGTCGACGACGATCAGGGTCTTGACGCTCTTCGGTATTTCCGCGAATCGCTGTGGCCAGGCCAGCCAGTCGTCTTTAATGCGATACATGCGCTGCAGCAGTCGTAGCACGTAAAATCCACTCTTTGTGGGCGGCTGCTCCAGTGAAATGGCCGGCGCTAGCCGTACCCCGGGATCTTTTGACCTACTTAAAATCCCAACAAGCTCGCGGTCGTGTTGCATGTCGACGCACAATTCGGCGCATGTCATCAACGTCGACAGCATTGCCTTGAATTGTGGTTTTGATTTGAGGATCAGATTGTCCAGCAGGACCGCTCCAAGCAACTCAGCATCGTATTGTTCGAACTGGCGAATCCAGTTTGTGAGTCTTGCCTCTTCTACACTTTGCCAGATGCCTGACTGAATGAAATGATGCGCGCGATTGTGTACCTGCGAAATAAATAAGCTCGAATCCTGTAACACACTCATGCACTTCCTCGCATTGGTTTCCGACGGCGTTGTTTGCTTGATTATCTTAGCGTCAAATAGAACGGATACATATTGAACGAATTATGCTGCTGAAAATGCGTAAAATGTAACAACTATGTGCGTATCGCAATTTTTTGCATAAGCGATAGTTCTTGTTGTCCTGTTAGAACCTCAATCATCTAGCGGGTTAGCTAGAGTCCTTCAACTCTGCCTCCACCTGGCGCAGGATTTCTGAAGGATCTGTACCAAGTGCAGCAGCCAGCTTGAAGATCATCCTCAGCGCCGGTTGGTTGATGCCTCGCTCGATCAGGCTGACATAGTTCCGCTCGATCCCGGCCGCAAGAGCAAGTTGCTCCTGTGTTAACCCAGCTTCCTTGCGAAGCTGGCGAAGAACCCGACCGAATAAGACCAATGGATCCAAAATTTCTCCCAATATATTGGGAGAAATGGTGGCCTCACAGTATCATTAAGTCTTCACAGTATATTGTGAATTTTTAAGGAAAATACAATGACGGCAAGCGATTGGGTTTGGTACTTCGTGATGTATGGAGGCGGGGGAGCGCTAGTTTTATGGATTATTTGGGCGTTTATCCGGCATGATCTGGCGCAGCGGCGCCTCCTTGCAGAGCTCCTTGCTGGTGGTTTTAGGGTTGATCATCGAGTCGGCAGCACAACCGTCGTGGTTTTTGATGACACCCTCCGTGAGATGGCGATCATCGTCGGGCCAATGTTGCACCGTTACTCTTATGCCCAGATCGATGGCTGGACTTATGAGTACCTCGACCGAAACGGTAGACAGATTCGAAACAAGCTCGTGATCACCGTGCTCGACACCCAACATCCCCGGCATGAAATTGACGTCTCCGCAACAGAGGCCAAGTTGTGGCTTGCCAAGATGCGCGCTATTCTGGTCCAGTAATTCTACGTACCTGATCGGTCTCGTCATCATGCGCCTACTCATTCTCTCTGACCTACATCGCGAATTCTGGAAGAAGTACCAGGTTACATTCGCACTCGCCGAAAGCTCGCCGGACGTCGTTATCCTGGCTGGCGATATCGATACAAGTGGTGTGCGGGCGGTGCAATGGGCGGCTGAGGCGTTCCATGGTACTCCTGTTATCTACGTACATGGCAATCATGAGGGTTACGGCCATAACCTCGATGACGAAATTGAGAAGATCAGGGCAGCTGGTGTCGCCACCGACAATGTCAAGTTTCTCGATTGCGATGAGCATGTCGTCGGCAATGTACGCTTTCTGGGCGCCGCCCTATGGACGGACTTCAAGTTATTCGGTGATGACCGGCGATACTTTGCCATGACAAAGTCGGAAGAAGTGATGACGGACTACCGCCGCATCAGACTTGCCAGCAAAGGGTATGGCAAGCTGCGAGCGAAGGATACGGCGTTTTTTCACGAGAAGCATAAAAGGTGGATCGCTGAGAAGCTTGACGAGTCGCACGCAGGACCAACTGTGGTAGTCACCCACATGGCGCCCTCCATGCAATCGGTACCAGGCCAGTACGCGAACGATCTAACTTCGTCTGCTTACGCATCGAACCTGGACGATGTGGCCTCGAAGGCGAATCTATGGGTGCATGGGCATATGCACGAATCTTTCGACTATAGGATTGGCCAGTGCCGCGTAGTGTGCAATCCCTTCGGATACATGGCTAAGGATGGAAGCCCAGAAAATGAAAGCTTTAACGCGAGCCTTATTGTTGAAATTTGACGATCGTCGGTAAGCAGAGAGATCGTCACCGATTTCTAATCAGCCTTAGCTTCCGTAGTTGAATCCTATTTCGCGTCCTACTGATCCCGGCGGTATCCGACCAGAGAACGCCTTCGCCAAAATTGTCGGAGTGATTGAAAAGCTCTAAGCCTAGGTCGAAAACGAGCGGACCGACTGGCGCGACTGCAGCCACCGTCGTGTGCAACGGGCATCGGTTCTATTGGGAACACCTGGGTATGCTGGACAGGCGGGACTACGCTTCTGACTGGCGTCGACGCGTGGCAGGGTATCGTGCGGACGGTCTTGCAGGAGTGCTGATTACCACCGATGACCTCGGGGGGGCTGAGCAATTCGCGTATCAGTTCGGTTATCGACGACCTTGTGAAGGGAACGCTTCAGGGCGACGGTGGCACCGAATTCTCTGACCATCACTATCGTCTGTGATGGCCGAGGTTTCACAGGTATCGTAGGCCAACTGCCCAGACCCGTGGAAGTGGCTAGCCCACGATAGTCAGTGGTAGGTTTTGGTTCCGATACTTTTTTCTGATGGACATGAGAAGATCCAGCTTCGCGCGACGATAAAGGCGCTGCCGGAGTGCTTCAGGGATATGCTTATGCCAGCCTGGAATGGGAATCATCTGTTCGATGGTTTTTTTGTCGAACCGGATGGCAATCATCCGTAGCATATTGGGTTGCGAGCCGCCTCGTATAAAGCACCGCCAGGGGAATTGATTATGGAGCTGGTTGGCGGATAAAGGTGGGGGCGTACTCGGATTGGTTGCTACCACCGGTCCGGCCCATTCTAAGATGAGCCTTGCTCCGCGGTTTTCGATGTTCTGCCCCAAGTTAAAGCCTGGCTGAAAGGCGAAACAATTTAGTCCATTGTCTAGATTTAATGGATTGATGGATGCCGGTCTAAATTGACCTGAATCCATGATGCATTTTGCGAAAAACGGTCCAGTGATGTGATATATCCGCATGTTCCCAACTATTGCTCGATTGCGATCAGGGCTAAATAGTCCCCCTGTTACCAATTTTATTATTGTAACATTGCTTAAACGTTGGGCTCTTGGAAAAATCGTTCATCAGAAGCTGAACTTACCCACGTTTGGATAGCCATTGCCCAGAATGTTGAAGTGTTGCTCAGCAGCGGGCTGGCTGCTGACTACTCGTGATATTTAGCAGGAATTGCCAAATCAGTTCAACCATTATGGGGGCAATTGCGAATGAAGCTGCACAACAAAGCGCCACAAAAGTTCAGTGCAACGGAGGGTACCGGAGCCAACAAGACGCTCCCCAGCAAATTGTTTTGTTTGACTACCAGATGACCCGAGGTGGAGAACATCCGCGCCGGTTCCTTAAGATCGGACAGGATGGGCACTCTCGGGATACATCCACGTGGACGGCTATGCTGGTTACAACGGACTGGATGGCACCGTTCGGGTAGGCTGTATGGCGCACGTCCGCCGGAAGTTTGCTGAAGTCATCAAGTTGCTGCCAGTAGGTATCACGGGAAGCCCGACCCAGATCGCAAATGACCTCATCGGCAAGCTCTACGAAGTTGAGCGCCGGATCAAGGGACTGGACCACCATGTCCGACACAAGGTGCGGACGGAAGAAAGCGTACCGATCCTGCAAAAGCTCAAGGGCTGGTTGGACAAGACATATCCGACAGTGGCTCCGAAATCGGCGCTTGGCCGGGCTATGAGCTATGCATTGGATCAGTGGACGGAAGTCAGCCGGCTTGTTGAGGACGGCCGCCTGTCCATCGATAACAATATCGCGGAGCGCGATATCAAATCAGTCGCCATCGGTCGGAAAAACTGGATGTTCGCGGACAGTATGGAAGGCATGCGCGCCAGCGCAACCATGTACAGCCTCGTTGCGACAGCAAAGGCCAATGGGCTCAACCCGTTTGAGTATCTGCGATATGTGTTCGAGACGATGCCGAAGCTGAAGACTGCCGACGAACCTGAATCGCTGTTACCATGGAATATGCCGCGATAGGGTTGATGAACCCCGTATAAACCGGATTAAGGGCGATGATGTTTGAACTGACACGTCAGGAATGGTTGTCACTGGCAGGCCCCAGCTTAGCGGCAGTTGTCGCTGTAGTCGGATGGCTGATTGCCCACCGGCTTACTGTTTCACGAGACCTATCCAATAAGAGACGCGATCTAATCGCTGCGTTCTTGCTGGAGGCATATCGCCGCTTGGAAGCAGCATCAAACCGCGAGGATAAGACCGAAGACCAAGCAATAGCTTTTGAGTCTGCCATCGCAGATATCCAACTTCTGGGTACGGTCGGTGAGATAGAGGCTATTTCTAGCTGGCTTGATGCGCACCTCGAAAAGAGCATCGATCAGATTTTGAAGCAGCAGCGTGACGACTTGCGGCAAGAGCTGGGGCTCCAACCTATCAATTCAGCTCCGCGATTCTTCCGTTTCACGCGCGAGTATGGTAGTGGTGATTGGCAAGGTTATCCCGTTGCCCGGACAGCGACAGTCCGAGTGGACTGAAACTAAAATCGTCGGAAAGAAAGCGACGACATGGACCAAAAATGAATGAGCTCGACCTGATCAAATCCATTCCACCGGAGGTTGCCAAAGCAGCCTACCATGACGCCGTATCACCGGCTCTAAAGGAAACGGGGAAAATAGGTGAGGACTTAGTGAAGACGGTTCGTCTAGTCCTCTTTCCCTTACAATATGCCGCAACTCTTCAAGATCGGCTGGCAAGGCATTTTCAGAAGTCCATCGAGCGGGTTCCAGAGGAGCGACGGGTCGCGCCAGTGGAGTCACTAGCGCTGCCGATTACCGAGCAGCTCAGATTTCACGACGAAAAGAGCGTTGTCGGAGATATGTTCGTTAGCCTTCTGGCACGGGCAATGGATAAGGAACGCGTCGGCGAAGCGCACCCGGCGTTTGTACAGATCGTTAGCCAGCTTGCCCCCGATGAAGCCGTACTGATCCGGCAAATTGCTGGAGCCCAGCCGTCTGCATATATGCGACCACAGAAGAAGGGAGTCGCCGTTCTTTTAACGGACGAACGAGAGGCGCTGATTGGCGCTTCTGGTATGTCGGAAGATCAGAAGCGCTACCTGCAATCCGTGACGGTGCGTCCGGAAGTATTAGCGCAACCTGAATTGGTCTACACGTATATCGAGCATTTGGTGTCCTTGGGAATTGTCTCTTACACCAACGAGCCTTGGGATGCCGAGTTCAAAAACGCAAACGCATCCGGCTTTGATTTTTGGTTCGTCGCCCTAAATGGTCTTGGCGAGCTGTTTCATCGCGCCTGCCTGTCTGACGATAAAGAAACCATAGCACCAACCCTATAGAAATAAATCGGAAAAAATGGCATTTCAAAGACAAGACGCCGAAGCATTAGAGATCGGTCGGGAACGCGGCCTCGTCCACACGAGCATCAGCAGCACTCAGCATGGATGGAACGAAACTATCTACAAAGTCGAGTTCGGGCCTCATATCAAGCCTGATCTGACTGGTGGCGAGTTCAAAGCGATGCTGGAGGCGCTACTGCGGTTCAGTGGTTCACATTTAACAGTGATATGGATCGACATAACGACAGAAGTAGTGCATGAAGTTGTGATCGAAGCGATCGAGCGACTATGGCATTGCGAGCCGAAGCTCTACGTCACCATGGGGGAGCGGGCATTACATGCTCCGGCGAATCCATTGCCAGATCGATTGCAAGCTGCGGTCGAAAAGTCGGCATCCAACGGTAACATGTGGCACCCGGCATTACAGACCCAAGTCGACGGAAAACCTTCATATGGTCGTTGAGAGTCGGTGGCGGCGGCCGTGATAAGCAGATGGGGAAAATTATGTCATCAAACAGTCAATTCACTATCGGACATGTTGAGCACATCGTGCAGAAAAGCAAGGAGATTGGTAGCGACGCCCTTACCGTTGTCGGCGTTCGGTCCGCCGAGATTTCCTGCGCTTGTGGTCACCATTGGATGGCCAGCGATGGGAACGGTTTGCGCAATGGCGTGATGGGTGGGCCTGTGGTCACGTGCCCATCGTGTGGCGCGTCAGAGCAGGTGCACATCCGACTGTTCCGTGTACCTTAGGAAGAGTGCCTATTAGCTGATCAGAAAACAGGCAGGAAATGACTGCGCTGAAGATAGCAGAACAGCGGCTAAAGCTGGCGGATGAATATCTCGCTGCTGCTAGTACCCTAATGGAAGCTGGCGGCTCGACAATGAATTCTCTTCCAGTGATGTTCCTGCTCGCACATACCCTTGAACTGCTGCTGAAGGCTTACGTCAAGCTAGTGGCACCTAACGATAATAAGAAGTACCGTCACGACTTGAGCCAGCTGTGGAAGCGATCAAAGGCACTTGGTTTGCTGCGCGCGAAGACTGGTGCGCAGGCTGAAGTCGGCGTCATCGTAAACTATTTGAAGGAAGGTCATGAGGGATACCAGTTTAGGTATTCTGAAAAGTCTCTTTCTCATTCCGGGCCTGTCATGACCTTGGACGCAATCCGAAAAGTACGCGAGGCTGTGTGGGCCGAGATCGCTGTTCGCCGTCAGCAGCAAATAGAGGATGCAGAAAGACAAGGGATGCGTATCGTATGGGTCCCCAGCGGGGTTCGAATTTCTATTGAGCGTGATTAGGGAAGGCAAATCATGCGACTACTCACCGTGGCTTTGGCATTGAGTGGCTTCGTTGTTGGCCTCCTGGCCTCGCTCGACTGGTTTCGCGCGAGTCAGATTGACGTTGAGCCAGTATGGGGTGATCGAGAGCCCGTTGATCAGGTGCTGTCGCAGGCTGGTTGGATTGCTGGCATTCTGACTGCAGCATCAGAATCTGGCAGATTGAATCGCAGGGCGGCGCTTTTGACAGGTGTGGCAGTTATCCTGACCACGGGCTCAGGGCTAACGGGCCTATTTGTAAGCTGAAAGAAGAAACTTTAGTTTTAGGGTAGAGGAATCTTGAGCATGGCGGTAAGCAAAATGACTGTCGCAACCGAGTATTTAAATCGCGCGATCGAGTTGTATTTTCGTGGCGACTCAGATTTCTCGGCGCTTCACCTTGCAGGTGCGGCGCAAGAGCTTCTTGGAAAATTTGTTGGGCGTGCTGGCAGGCAGTCCGCTCATAGCCAGCTTGTTGATGGCGCACTTCGCATCGCCAATGTCTTGCCCCCTACAGGCAAGCCTGCGACGGAAAAAGGCATTAAAGGGGTAATTAGCTTTGCAAAAAATCGAGTAAAGCACATGGATGAAACAGGTGACGACATGATTGAATACGACGTTCGCAAGGCGGCGGCGGACATGCTGGATATTGCAATAGCGGAGTTCTACGAGCTATTTGACAGCGGTGCTGAGATTTCCATTTCGCCCGAGATCGAACGCTACAACCATCACAAAGCAGCGTCGGCATAGGAGCCCAAGGTATGAAGAACTGGATCAAAGTCGCCGCCCCTATTCTGACTGGGGCCATTCTCTGGCTGTTGGCGTTGGCATTCTTCAGTCTCGCTATCTGGTTGCTGATCGCGGACAAAACGGCGTCGGCGGGAACCAGCGCAGGGTTTTGAACCATCATCCTTTTTCTGGCGAACTTGGACCGCATCGAATCCTTCAAAGGATTCGGGCTTGAAGCAAAAACCCGTGACCTTCGCGAAGCGATCGATGACGCTGAGAGCACCTTGGCGCGCCTTGAAAAAATGAGTGACGAGGTTACGTCGTTGGCCGAGGCCGTCAGCACAGTGCATGACCAACTCGATGAAACGAGGACGCTGGCAAAGCGAGCACAAGCAATGGCTTTTATGGTCCAGTAATTGTCACTCGCCGCATTAAGAATGCCCTGAGGGAGACTGATCATGACGGTTCCGGTTCTTGATTTCAGCAAATCCGAGGTGGTGATCGGTGAACTGTTTGATCCCGATGAGAGCGTCCGAACAGAATTTCGTAATCGATTTTCAGGTCAGGCTATCGCGTTTACTGAAGCCATATCGCCTGCATTTGCGCGATTCCAACAATTTTCCAGTGATGGACAACACTGTGTCCAAACGGCCCTAGTATGTGGCTTTGTCCATGGCGTGCTTGATGACCTGGTGACGTCAATGAAGCTTCTGCTCACGGGAAAGTTAGCGGCTTCCGGTAATTTGTTTAGGCGGGCAATTGAAGGCATCTGTATGGCGGTCATGTGCGCATCTCAGGGTACACTTTCAATTGGGGACAAGGAGGGCACTTATTGGCAGATGATTGCGGATGAAAAAAAGGAGGTTGAGGGCAATTTGGCGGCTAGGCAGTTCGTTAAAAATTTTGACCGACTGGGCTTAAATATTGAAGGCGCGGAGCAGCTAAAGGCGACCTCGAATACCGGCTGAAGTCCTGCCGGCGTATGTGAAGCACTGACAAACCTTATCGCCGGGCAGTTGAAGTTTGTATGGTCTCGACAGTAAATTTACAAGGACGGTTCGGAAATGGCCATTTTGATTCCTGCCAAACGGCTTTATTATTTGCCGAAAGAAGTGCGCCTAGCGCACGAGTATTGCTTCTTCGTCCATGACGAGTTTGTCAGGATGCTTGCTGAATACGAGGCAGCTGAAGCGCACATCGTTTCATTTGAGTTTGAGAACAAAGCCCAGAGTAAGAGGTTCACAACTCTCGCTAAGAATCGCGATGCTGTGAGCGCGTTGAGAGAGTTGGGACTACATCATCAAGCCCGTAGAGTCGTGCTCAACACTATAACCATGGCTATGGTCGCGGACTGCGGTCACCACATCTATGAATCTCTTCGCTGTTTCGAGAAGCGAAAGATTGTTCCCGCCTTCAATCTTCTGCGCAAGCCGTTGATTGATAACTTGATGTATCTCTCGTGGATGGTCGCGGACGAGGATGGGTTTTACAACGCGTTTTCTTCAGGTGATCCAACAAAGATTACGCAGAAGATTATGGGGAATCGCCGCAAGGAGATACTTGCTAAAGCGATCAGCGAAACAGAACTTGTAGACGTCGTAACCGCTGATGAGATCCTCTCAATCGTTTTCGAGCCTAGCAATAGCTATGGACTCTACGGGTTTTTCCAGCATGCCGTGCATCTGGTTACCACCGACCGAATTGAAATTAGAACTTCGCCTGAAAATTTTAATTTTATATTCAAAGATCCCGCAGACGATGACGTTTATGCGTTGTTATACACCTCGTTACCCACGATGTTGTTGTACATGGCCCATCTGATTTTGGCCTTGTATGAACGAATAAAGCCCATGGATCAGGGTGGAAAAAAAGCTTTCGCATTTCGATCTGTACATGGCCACGGGCTATTGAAATCGGAAAGTTACTTTGATGCTCTCGCCAAAGGCATGAGCAATGCTCTTGGTACTCGCATAAAATGTCCAACCTGTCATACGCCTTTAAAGTCTACTCGACATAATGCCGCGCGGTTACTGCTGAGTGAATCATTTCGATGCACTCGCTGCCGGCGAGTTCAGCCTTTCCCCTTTTCTTGGATAATTTAATTGCGCCAACTTGTCCGGTTTCGCGATGGGTTCTTCAGCGCGAAGATGGGTATAGCGCTGCAGGATTTGCACCGACTTGTGCGTGTTGATAGCAGCTACAGGCTCTACATGGGGAGAAGTGAGGCTAGCCATGGGCTCTATTTTTCTTCCGCCTTCTTACTTCAACATCGCAGCTTCAAATTCCATGCTTCGCGGGGGATTAGTAATACGCTGGCCGTTGGAATGTCTCGATTCATGTTGTCTGCCGACTCTTTTGGGGCGTAGGCCTTCAGCGGCAAATCCAGTACGGCCACGCCTAGATGATGCTGCATCACATTGACAAGCAATGTCGCATCTAGCGGATCTGAAAGTGACAATTCGTGAATTTTTCCTTTACGCAAGATGCTATTCTTCTTATGTTTACGCAACCAACTGTCAATCTCATGACCAATCGGCCTCAATATCTCCAGGGGATAGATCTCGAAGCAACCGTTCGGAAGCTAATCGCGAAGCACGAAGAACTGTTTTGGGCCGTAGCCTGGGGCTCAATGAGTTCGTTGGCAAAGCATCTGCTCAAGCATCAATCGAAGGTCAAACGCTTTGCTGTTGGCACACACTTTCATCAAACAGATCCAGACTTGCTTGAAGCACTGCAAGACGTTCCAGGGGCAAGGGTAGTGCCAAACAGTAGTGCGGGAACTTTTCATCCGAAGATTTATCTGTTTAAGTCTGGCAACGAGTTTTCGCTAGTGCTTGGTAGCCCCAATTTTACGCGTGCCGCGTTTAGTGTGAATCACGAAGCAGCGCTGTTCATTGAGGGCGTAACGTCAGATCAGCTGTTCATTGATGTTCGGGAGAGTATTGAGTCGATTTGGGATGAGGCTAAACCTATCCTCGATGGGTTCTTGCGTGCATATCGGTTAAAGTACAATGCAACACGATCAATGCGGAAAGATCTGGAGGAAGACCTTCCAATCAATTTGCCATCTCCGAATTCAGAGTACAAAAATCTACTCGACGACAACTGGGCCGCATTTGTAGCGCGCGTCAAAGCTGACACCATTCATAACATTGAGGGGCGAGTGGCCATCATGGATCAGGCTAGAGTTTGGTTCTCGCAGATATCTCATTTTGCCGACATGACGGAAGGCCAACGTAAGGCCATCGCCGGCACTTATGCGCGTAATGAAATTAAGCCATCAGAGGCTGGTAACCTCGATTGGGCTTGGTTCGGCTCTATGGTGGGAGCTGGCGTGTTTAAAGGATTGGTTAAGTCGAGTCCCGATAAAATAAGCGCTGCGTTGGATATGATTCCCCGCACAGGTATTGTCAACGAAACGGACTTCGAGGCATTCAAAATTAAATTCATTAATGCGTTCGAAGATTCCGAGCGTGGCGGAGGAGTTGCTACAGCTAGCCGTCTCTTAGCACTGAAGCGCCCCGACTATTTCGTGTGCGTGGACAGCGCCAACAAAAGCAAGTTGTCTGAAGCAATCGGAATCAAGATGAGCCACATAAACCTTGAGTCCTACTGGTCTCATATCATTCGCCCTTTGCTATGTAGCCCGTGGTGGAACTCTGCGCGTCCGAGTGGTGACTTAGACGGCCGAGTATGGGATTCGCGAATGGCCTGCATTGACGCTTTCTGTTACGAGCGATAGTGACGTTAGGAAGACCCGCGGCGCTAGGTCGCGCGTGCACAGCCGCCCTGTGGCCGGCGCGGTGGTGATCAGGCCAATACGGTAGGAGGTGGCGTTGCTAGTACCGTCTGGAGTTTGGTTAACATCCGCCGACTTTCAGGAGAAAACCTCCAAGTGTAAAGCCACTCGGATGCACCACCAGCATCTTGCAAGATGGCGCACGGCGTGGCTCGAACACAGCTCTTGGATCAAAGTGTACTTTATCGTGACAATCAGAGAGAGTTTCAAGATATGTATCGGGTAAGATGCTGTAGATGTACTGGCAGCAACGACGATATACCGCTGTCTCCTTGATATTGGCATTGACGTCACAGGTTCCATCGCACGGACAGCACTTAAAATGCCGCCTTAATTCGATGAATAGACGATTAGCTACGCATCCATCACACGAAGGCGGGCTCCGCAGATTGCCTTGATAGAAAGTGTGGCATGTACAATCTGATCAATTTCTCTCGAACTCGCGCCTTTACTGACTTTATGCGCGGTCTTGATAGTCAAGAAGGCGCAGCACGCTTAGTACACGGCGTCTTCATTGAATACCATCCTATATGGAGAGGGCTGGCGGATATCTATAAAGCTACCGGAATAGTATCGCCCATCCCCCCATGGAATCTTCGTCGAGACTACAACACGCTTCTCATTCAAGGACAACGTCACCAGGGACCTTACGACATCGCCTTTCTTCCGTCGACGTGGACCAATGTTTGCGAGGATTCCAATAAGTCCAGTTCGCCCTTCCTCGTCAAGGTATACGTCGATCCGACTACGGCCGTTAGCAGGTCGCTGCGTCGAGACCTGGAACAATATGTCAGAACAGCGAGCTTGTTCGTAGTTCTAATTGATGCGCCGGTCGGCACACTGACGGCGCAGATCACGGGCGGGGAAGAAATAGTCGTGCCCAGCCAAACTAGCCCAAGCCAAGGCACAGTTGGCGGCTACCTTCAAGACCAACATGGTGACCGCTGGGGAGTCACTTGCGGGCACGTCGCGCAGCAAAAGCAAACAACGATCACGCTCAACGACGTCAAGGGTGCAGTATTGGCCAATGCAGGTACCGTCATTCACACGAACTATGCCGATATCATCGCTCAGGGGGCCAACGGTCCTTGTAACGGCAATGTCCCTGCAATCGCTAACACCTTGAATGTGGATGCGGCGCTGTTTTCACCTGCTAGCGCGCACTCACCGTCTTCGATTGTGCATTCGCTAGGAACTGTTGACCAAATTTATGACAAAGCCGACTTGAACAGTGGCGACCCGGTCTCTATGAGCGCGGCCATCTCCGGCCGCGCTGACTACGTTATCGGCGGCTATGGATTTAGAGCCAGCCTGAAAATGCCGACGACAAACGACCGCTACTGCTTTTCAGATTTGTTTGATTTTTACGATCCGGGAGAATCAGATTTTTGGTCGGCTAAGCTATACCAACTCAAACTGACTTGGCCCTTACCTGGTGACTCGGGAGCGTGGGTGTGCCACCGCCATAGTGCCCAGCAATACGGATATTACGGTACCTTGATAGCTACGCGAGGTCCATCCGGTATTGCAATGTTTGCTGAATCCATGCGCCAATGGGCAGCCAATCAGGGACTGCAGCTTTCTCCCCTTTAATGAAGCGGAAAGCAAATGAAGTCAGTGCGTAAGAAAATAGATCGATGGCTGCTGCGTAGATTCGGCGGCGCAGGAAGCCTCGGCATGTCCATGGCCAGCACATCGGGAAACCCGCCATCGCGCCGCGTTGAAATAGCGTGGCTTGGGGTATTGATCATCGTTGCCATTGTTTCCGTGGCGGTAGTGAGTACAATGCCGCCTTTGGGCGCAGAATGGCTACTTGCAATGGTTTGGGGTATTTTTATAGGCGGAACCCTACTCGTATTCCTGCCATCGAAAGTGCTTATCACTATAGTTGGCGGCCTGTTCGGCGTCGGCGTAGTCGATCTAACCGGCGCTGCGAAGATCGTAGAGAGCTTTGCCAAAGCCGTGGCCAACATCATCAAAACGATAAATTCGGCATTGGCCGGTGAGGTTGTACTGCACGCAGCGCCAGTATGGGTCTTTTTTGTATTCGTGTTCGTGTGCTGCCTGCCGGCATATCGAAGCGAACAATGAGCCGCGACTGCCGGCGATACTTTCAAAAATACCGATTTTGTCCTCGCGCAGCCAGCAAATTTTCCTTCACTCAGGAGAGCGTGCAGTGCGGGATGTTCAGCTTCTTCGCCGTCTCCCTGACCGGATGGCCTGCTGCCACAAGCTCCCGTGCCGTCTCCACCCAGCCCGGCGGCATTGAGCTGCGCCGTCCGCCCATCCTTCAGCGGCCGCTGTCCGCAGCCAGGCCGGCGCGCGCGCCCTGGGCAGGTCGCGCTCCATTTCCCCATTTACGCCATGATGCTGAAAAAGAACCCGCTGGCAGCTGCGTCATCGCGGCCTGACTATGATCGCTTCGAAAAATAATAGGCTCGCCCTTCACTGGCCTCATAACGATCTGTCGTCTTTTCAATTAAAATAACGGGATCGATTTTGCGAACAGCCCCACGACCGCAGCGATCCAACAACGATTTCCCACTTTTTTAGAAGAACAAATGACACAAAAAGACGGCATTACCATTCCAATATTTCATGGAATTTTCAATGGCCACGAGTCGATTACTCATTTCATACACGACTTCGACCCTGCGCTATACGAACTGCTCCCCAATCTTTATGCGACCTGCATTGCGGACAACGGGAGATCACCACGAAAAATTGTCGCGGGGTTTTTTGTGAAAACGTCATACCATCACGACGACGCCGAGTTCAGCGGAGCCCTACATGCCGCGATGATGACCATTCCAGCGCTCACATCCTTTGTCAATACACAATTCAGCCTACTGCCGGCAAGGCTAGAAGTTATTGGCAGCGAGCCGCTATCCGAACAAGAAATGCTTCGCACTCTCTTATCGCAGTCGCTAAAGCACAGCACTTTCGGGCACGCATAGGTATCGTGTAGGTCCGTTCCCACCATTCTATTGGCTGAAGCGCTACACGATGTGATATGTCTGTTGAATCCAATCCTGTGATAGATCGCTGTGCCAGTCTCGCTTTGACGTTTAGCCGTGCGCGGCAATTGGCAATGGAACATGACCCAGACGACCCCAACTCATTGGCGCGAGTGCTTGGTCTGGACATCAATACACATCAGCCAATTAGATCTCGTCGTTGGGTTTGGATGGCTGCCCAGGGAGCCAGTGTCAGTTATCGAGATGCGATGGATGAGCGCGACTTGATCGACGCGTTATCGAGTGGTCACATCGAACGCCGGTACTTTGCACACATTTGCGCCTTCCTTGATGAGGTCCCGCTTCCTATTACGATCATGGCATGCGGCCAGGTCGCACAACTCAGCCAAACCGCAATGACTATGATTTGGAAAAATGTCGCGGTACTGGCGCACCTAGTTGGGAGTCGTCGAGCGACATTCTGGGACTTGGACAACTACTAACCGGTGCTATCGAAACGCATCCCTAGATAAATTTCTCAGGGATGCGTCTCAAAATCTCAGGTTGGGTTCTGCTACAGCCATGCGCGATTGTAAAGTCCCCGGCGTCCGGCGGTTGGGTTCACACAGAACTGGGATTTCCACAGTGCGGCATTACCGCATCCGCCGTATAGCGTTATCAAATTTCTCAAAATTCTCTATTCATACGCAATTATCGGCCCATAGTTGACAAAATTACTCCGGTAATCACCAATGGCTATTGAAAATTCGATACCACATCGCCACTTCAAATTTGTAACAGGCAGTAACCAGCCAAAAGGAAATTGGGCCGTCGAGATTATCACATAACAAGGATAAAAATGACCACACTGGGGAATTCAGCCATACCGGCAGCACCGCCATCCAGCGCCTTGTTGGTGTCGACCGTCGATTTATCGGTGCGTCTGCTGCATCCTGGTGTTTTGATCACGGACGTACTCAAGACTGGCCACGGCCTGCAAGTCCATCCCTGCCCAGCTGGTACGCTCTACTATCACACAACGCAACAGGAGCCGCCTGACTGGGCGAATTTCCTTGAACGCGGTGCACCAGGCATCAAGGCACAGCTGAATAGCCAACACTCGTCCGCGGTGCTGCTGCTCGAAGCCGGCCCGGCGAATGCCAAGCGTTTGTTTGCCTTCTGCTTTGGCCAAGGCCACCATGCTGTGGAACAGGACTTCATCGAACGTCAGTTTGGCATGCGAGTCGTGCTCAACAGTGTCTCGCGTAAGGACCTGCGAGTGCTAGACAGTGCCAGCCTCGACTCGACCGTGATGCAGCGTCGCACCCAGGCTAGCCGTGAAAGCGATCTCAAGGATTTTGGCCTCGACACCCACCGTGAACTACTGCGGCTGGCATCGGGCACGCCCTCGGATACCAGTATCGCAAAGGCTGTTTCCGGCAAGGACGCGCTGCAAATCCGCAAGAAGCTTGCCTTCAACGATCTGCCCGTGTTGTGCGATATGTTGTTAGACCTGTATAACGCGACTGACTATCTAAACGATTTCAAATTTATCGACCAGATCACCCCGGTCTACCGTGGGCAACTGACCGACGCACTCGATGATCTCGTGTTTGCCGAGCTGGAGCGCATGGTTGCTGGCGATGAATCTGAGCTGCACCTCGCTGTTCCCGACATTCTTCCTGCCGGCCCCGGCTCGGTGTTATCGTATTTTGGCGCCAATCTGCCGAGGAAGAAACAGCAATTCGAGGGTTTGTCGATCGCCGACTATGTCACCGAGCTGCAGGCTGGTGACTTTGAGTCAATTCTCAGCTTCGACGATATCCGGAATTCTCACCAGGTTAAGAGCAATAACGATGATGCTGATGCACCGTTCGGGCAATTGAAGGTGTACGACTGCATGGTGTATGAGACCAGCTACCAAAACCAGCAGTATGTCCTGTTTGACGGGCAGTGGTATAAGGTCAGTGACGATTATCACCGGGAGATCGAGCAGTACTATCAAGAGCTTCTTAAGCCGGCATTTCTGGTCGCGTCGAGCGCAGCAAATGAGCAGGAACTGATTGCCGAATTAAGCCAGCCGTCCCATGCCGACCTGCTGTGTATCGACAAGACCAAGGTCAATCCCAGTGGTGTCACGGGGGCCAACCTAGAAGTCTGCGATTTCCTCTCACGTACTAGGCAGTTAATCCATCTGAAGGACTCCGAAACGTCTTCGCCGTTGAGCCACTTATGGAACCAGGGTTTGATTTCGGCAGAAACGCTGAAGCGCGACAGCGTTTTTCGCGCCGGTTTTCGGAGGGTTGCTGGCCGGCGCGAACGCGAGTTCGGTGTCACTGGATTTGTCGAATTGCTGCCGACGATGGGCCGCATCGTTCCTTCGGACTACACCGTGGTGTATGGCGTACTGAAGAAAAAAGGCACCCGCTCCGGTGCGCTCGACATCCCTTTTTTCAGCAAAGTGGCACTGCGAGCGGCGGCAGACCGCATCAGCCTGATGGGTTATCAGGTCGAACTGCATCTGATCGAAAAGCTGTGACGTCGCGTACCCTGACTTCGGCATTTACTGAATGACGAGCACGCCATCACCGCTGTGGTGGCCGCAAGCGTCGGTACAAATTTGTGTTCTCAATCAAAGAAAATCCTAATCATGAACACTACATTACATATTGCAGCAGCCACCTTCGTGGTCTGCATTTTTATGAGTTACTGCGCTTACCAACTTGCTGGGGGATTGATGTATCGTAATCCAGGCTGGCTATTCGGTACCGGATGCGTGGTCGCAGCGCTAGGGGTTGTCACAAAAGCCCTTCCCCTCTTAGCGCAGGAAGGCTGGGTTGGTCCCGGTGCCAAAGGGCTCGATATTGCGGCTGCGGCTGTTGACCCTACCCTCATGGCATTGGCAAGTGGTCTGATCGGCGCTGCATTCGTGCTCAACGTTCAATGGCAGTACGAACACGAACGTGAGAACTTGCTGGAGACGCTGAAAATGGTGGAGGACAATTTGCAGGAAGAATTGCGGCGTGGTTCCATGGGTGAGGAATATCGCGACTCGTGGCACGAGTCAATCGCACTGCGTACTAAACATTTGCGTCAACTCCGTAAGCGTCTCAAGCGGCTGAACGGCGGGCAAAAAGTGAATACTGATTCGTCTCAGAACGTATCCGTGAACATTCCTGCTTGCCGTTGCAATCATGATCGTTCGCAGTGGTCGGATTGATCCGGCATCTGTTCTTACGTTAAGCCCATAATGACCAACCACGTACAGTTCTCGGTTCGTAGCAAAAGCAAGCCCCCTTTCTAGGCAGTTCGATCATTGTTCGAAGATTGCTGCATGCCGTTATGTCTAGGCCAGCCGCCGGATCGACAAAGAGGACTGCACCAAGACCAGGCAGGTCTGGACCGAAATTATCCAGGTTGTCCTCGATTACTATCCAGTGCTCGTTGGTTCTTCAGTGACATTGCTTTGGGAAGTTATATCAAGCCATGCCTTGTACACGTGCACACTGCAATGATCGCAAGTTCCAAGTTGCCTGAGGCAACGAATTCGCGAATACGATCCGCAACCTGTTTCTGTAAATCCTTACTCAGCCGTGATTCAAGGTAGCCGTGGCATTCGCTCATGATGTACTGCACTTGTACCAAGTGCGCCTCCAGCTCCACTCGCTGAGTGAGGTACGCCAAGTAATTGTTGCCATCGAATTGTACGTATTTTGACTCCTCTTCGGCCGTTGTGTGCTGCAAAAAATGCACGCATTCGTGGATGATCGGATCATCGCGCCCCTGTGCTCTGAAACGCTCAGGAATCGTAATCCGATATGCGTCCCAGGCGACTGACTGTCTCCCTGGTATGGAGTAGTTTTTTTTCGCGCCAACGTTGGCATAGCCTGAGGTATCCTCCCAGCCTATAGTGAAAAGCCGTCTTCCGCCGTAAGTGTTCCCATTGCTGTAGTAGTCGTCGAAATTATCTGTCTCCGAGTATGTGTCGCGAACGCGAATTCCCAGTTCGGACATCAGAGCGAGCGTTTTCTTCAGGTAGTGGTCTTCCATTTAGGTCTTGTGAGTTGAGTATTCCCGTGCGGCTAAGTGATCTGACATGGCCCGTCTGCTCTCATGCAAAAGCTCCAACGCGGTCGCGGCAAGGTGACACTCGAATTCCTCACCACGAAGCTCGAAGTGAACAGTAGGACTGCATGAAAGTCAAAAGCCACCCGATGGTGGCTTTTGACTCTATACCAAAGTGGCATCACCGACTTTAGGTCCCTGCAATAAGTAGGGGCGGGAGAGGGATCACGATGGGCTACAGTTTCATTATACAGGTAGCAGGCTGTCCCACTCAGAGCTATCGAGACGCATCTTTGGATGAAAATCTCAACGGATGCGTCCCAAAATCTCAGGTTATGGCTCCTGCTACACTATTATTACACGTCGATATTACCCGCCCGCAGCGCATTGTTCTCAATGAACGCCCGACGCGGCTCAACGTCATCACCCATCAGCGTCGTGAAGATCTGATCCGCAGCAATCGCGTCCTCAATCTGCACCTTCAGCAGACGACGAACGGTCGGATCCATGGTGGTCTCCCACAGCTGATCCGGGTTCATCTCACCCAGACCTTTGTAGCGCTGCTTGGACACCACACGCTCCGCCTCATCCCGCAGCCACTGCATCGCTTGGTGGAAGTCCACCACGGCCGATTCCTTGGTGCGCTCGCCTTCGCCCCGGCGCACGTAGGCGCCTTCGCCGATCAGGCCCTTGAACGTGGCTGCCGCGCTGGCCAGCACGCTGTAATCCGCGCCCTGCACGAAGTCCGCGTCGATCGCGCTGACCTTCACGTTACCGTGATGCATACGCTCGATGCGCAGCGCGTGTTTTTCGGACAGCTCATCCGATATCACCGTCACCTTCACGCTGATGTCGCTGATCTCCGCCGCCAGCGCGCGCGCCGACGCTTCCGCTTGCTCCTGCGTATCCAAATTCAAAGTCACGCCGGTCATGATGGCCGTCAGCGCGGCGCGGTCGATCACGCGCGTCAGACGCATCATGATGACGTTGGCCAGGTTGAACTGGCGCACCAGCTCGGCCAGCGGCTCGCCGACGATAGGATCGGCGCCTTCGCGCGGCATCAGCGCGGCAGTGTTCAGCGCCACGTTCATCATGTAGCTCGCTTCTTCCGCGTCATCCTTCAGGTAGCGCTCGTCGCGGCCGGCCTTGACCTTGTACAGCGGCGGTTGCGCGATGTAGATGTGGCCGCGCTCGACCAGCTGAGGCATCTGGCGATAGAACAAGGTCAGCAGCAGCGTGCGGATGTGGGCGCCGTCGACGTCCGCATCGGTCATGATGATGATGCGGTGGTAGCGCAGCTTCTCGACGTTGAATTCGTCCGGGCCGATCGACGTGCCCAGCGTGGCGATCAGCGTGGTGATCTGTTCCGACGACAGCATCTTCTCGAAGCGCGCCTTCTCCACGTTCAGCACCTTGCCGCGCAGCGGCAGGATCGCCTGGAACTTGCGGTCGCGGCCCTGCTTGGCGGAGCCGCCTGCGGAATCACCCTCGACGATGTACAGTTCGCACAGCGCCGGATCCTTTTCCTGGCAGTCGGCCAGCTTGGCCGACAGGCCCAGGCCGTCCATCACGCCCTTGCGGCGGGTCAGGTCGCGGGCCTTGCGGGCCGCTTCGCGCGCGCGCGCCGCTTCGACGATCTTGCCGCAGATGATCTTGGCGTCGTTCGGTTTTTCCTGCAGGTAGTCCGACAGCGTCTTGGCGACGATCTCTTCGACCGGGCCGCGCACTTCGGACGACACCAGCTTGTCCTTGGTCTGCGACGAGAACTTCGGCTCCGGCACCTTAACCGACAGCACGCAGGTCAGGCCTTCGCGCATGTCGTCGCCGGAGATTTCCACCTTGGCCTTCTTGGCGAATTCCTGCTCGTCGATGTACTTGTTGATCACGCGGGTCATCGCGGCGCGCAGACCGGTCAGGTGGGTGCCGCCGTCGCGCTGCGGGATGTTGTTGGTGAAGCACAGCACCTGCTCGTTGTAGGCGTCGTTCCACTGCATCGACACGTCCACCGAGATGTTGGTGCCCTGGTCCGACATGCGCTCGCCGGTGGCCTGGAACACGGTCGGGTGCAGCACGGTCTTGGCCTTGTTGATGTACTCGACGAAGCCGCGCGTGCCGCCCTCGAACGCGAAGATCTCTTCCTTGCCGGTGCGCTGGTCGGTCAGCTTGATGTTGACGCCGTTATTCAGGAACGACAGTTCGCGGATGCGCTTGGCCAAAATCTCGTAGTGGAATTCGACGTGGGTGAAGATTTCCTCGTCGGCCCAGAAGTGAACGTCGGTGCCACGCTTGTCGGTTTCGCCGATGACCTTGATCGGCGAGACGGCGAAGCCGTCCTTCTCTTCCAGTTCGCGGTTCTGCGGCACGCCGCGCACGAACTCCATGTAGTGCACCTTGCCGTCGCGGCGGATGGTCAGCTTGAGCAGCTTGGACAGCGCGTTCACGCACGACACGCCCACGCCGTGCAAACCGCCCGACACCTTGTACGAGTTCTGGTCGAACTTGCCGCCGGCGTGCAGCTCGGTCATGACGATCTCGGCGGCGGAGCGCTTCGGATCGTGCTTGTCGTCCATCTTCAGGCCGGTCGGCACGCCGCGGCCGTTGTCGGTGATCGAGATCGAGTTGTCCGAGTGGATGGTGACGTGGATTTCCGTGCAGTGGCCGGCCAGCGATTCGTCGATCGAGTTGTCCAGCACTTCGAACACCAGGTGGTGCAGGCCGGTGCCGTCCGAGGTGTCGCCGATGTACATGCCCGGTCGTTTGCGTACTGCTTCCAGACCTTCGAGGATCTGGATCGATGAGGCGCCGTATTCTTCGGTTTTGGCCGGTACTGGTACTGGATTCTCTTCTGGGATGGCGGACATGTGCTGCTTTCTCTGTTATCGATTACTGGTGTTCTGACGGCGGCTGCAAAAAACTTAGATACGCATCGGCATGACGACGTACTTGAAGTCGGCATTGTCCGGGATCGAGATCAGCGCGGACGAGTTCGAATCGCCCAGCGCGACGTTGACCTGGTCGCACTTCAGGTTGTTCAACACGTCCAGCAGATAGGTCACGTTGAAGCCGATGTCGACGCTGTCGCCGCCGTAGTCGATTTCCAGTTCTTCCACGGCCTCTTCCTGGTCCGCGTTGGTCGAGCTGATCTTCATGCTGCCCGGCGTGATGATGCAGCGCACGCCCTTGAACTTATCGCTGGTCATGATGGCGGCGCGTTGCAGCGAACGCAGCAGCTCATCGCGGCCGATCGTGAATTCGTTCTTGTAGCCTTTCGGGATCACGCGCGTGTAGTCGGGGAACTTGCCCTCGACCAGCTTGGAGATCAGCTCGATGTCGGCGAAGGTCAGCTTGACCTGGTTGGCGGCGATGTCCAGCTGCACGGTCTCGTCGTTCTCTTCCAGCAGGCGCTGCAGTTCGATGATGGTCTTGCGCGGGATGATCACTTCCTGGCGCTCGAACGATTGCTCGGTCTCGACCTGGCAGAACGCCAGGCGGTGGCCGTCGGTGGCCACGGCGATCACGTTCTTGCCGTCCAGGACCAGCAGCAGGCCGTTCAGGTAGTAGCGGATGTCCTGCTGCGCCATCGAGAAGTGCACCATGTTGAACAGGTGCTTCAGCGTCTTCTGCGGCAAGGTGACGGAGGCGCTGTAGCTCTCGGCCTGCTGCACGGTCGGGAACTCCTCGGCGGCCAGGGTCTGCAGCGCGAAGCGCGACTTGCCGGTCTGGACCGTCAGGCGCTTGTTCAGCAGCGTCATCGTCACGTCGCCCGATTCAGGCAGCGCGCGCAGGATGTCGAGCAGCTTGCGCGCGGCCACGGTGGTGCCGGTCACTTCGCTGCCGGAGCCGATCTCGGCGTTGGTGGTGATCTGGACTTCCGTGTCGGTCGACAGGAAGGATACGCTCTCGCCCTCTTTGCGGATGAGGATATTGGCCAGAATCGGCATAGTGTGCCGACGCTCGACAATACCGCTCACGATCTGCAGTGGCCGGAGAAGGGTATCTCGGGTGGTTTTGACCAATTGCATAGATTATCCTCAATAGTAAAGATTAAACGATATTTTTATAACTATATTGCCTTGTGAGCAGCCGTGCTTTTTTGCCTAGATCATAAAGGCATTCCTATCGTCCGGCTAGCCTTTCAGCGTTTGCTCCAGCACGTGCAGCTCGTGGTTGCATTCCGGGTTCTTGGTGCGGTCCAGCGCGATCTTGCGTACGGCGTGCAGCACGGTCGTGTGGTCGCGGCCGCCGAACAGTTCGCCGATCTCCGGCAGGCTCTTCTGCGTCAGCTCCTTGGCCAGGTACATCGCGATTTGGCGCGGCCGCGCGATGTTGGCCGGGCGACGCTTGGAGTACATGTCGGCCACCTTGATGTTGAAGAAGTCCGCCACCGTCTTCTGGATGTTCTCCACCGAGATCTGGCGGTTCTGCACCGACAGCAGGTCCTTCAGTGCTTCCTTGACGATGTCGATCGTGATGTCCTTGCCGTGAAAGCGCGAGTACGCCAGGATCTTGCGCAGCGCGCCTTCCAGCTCGCGCACGTTCGAGCGCAGGTGCTTGGCCACGAAGAAGGCGACGTCGTCCGAGAACGTGACCCCTTCCTGCTTGGCTTTCTTGAGCAGAATCGCCACGCGCATTTCCAGCTCGGGCGGCTCGATCGCCACCGTCAGGCCGGAATCGAAGCGCGAGATCAGGCGGTCGTCCATGCCGGTGATTTCCTTCGGATAGGTATCCGAGGTGATGATGATCTGCTTCTTGGCCGCGATCAGCGCTTCGAACGCATAGAAGAACTCTTCCTGCGTGCGGCTCTTCCCGCCGAAGAACTGGATATCATCGATCAGCAGCATGTCGAGCGAGTGATAGTAGTGCTTGAAGTCGTCGAAGCCCTTGCGCTGGTAGGCCGTCACCACGTCGCGCACGTACTGCTCGGCGTGGATGTAGCGGATCTTGGCGCCCGGCTGGTCGGCCATCACCTGGTTGCCGATCGCGTGGATCAAGTGGGTCTTACCCAGGCCCACGCCGCCGTAGAAGAACAGCGGGTTGTACGACACGCCCGGGTTGTTGGCCACTTGAATAGCGGCGGCGCGCGCCAGCTGGTTGGCCTTACCGGTGACGAAGCTGTCGAAGGTGAGGTCGGTGTTGATGCGGCTCTGCTCGCGGCGCGGCGCGGCCGAGGCCGGCAGCTCGGGCACCGACGGCACCGGGTCGTTCGCGCGGGCGTTGCCGTTCGGCGCGCCGTCGTTGTAGTCGGGGGCGGGCACCACGGTGGCCGGCTTTTTCGGCAGCGCCAGGCGCGGGTCGAGCACGAACTGCACCTCGGTCGGCGCTTCCCAGTACTGGCACGCCAGCGCGGTGATGCGGCTGGCGAACTGGGTCTTCACCCAGTCCAGCTTGAACCGGTTGGGCGCGGCCACACGCAACTTGCCCGCCTCGTAGTCGAGGGGGATGAGCGGTTTTATCCACGCGCTGAACTGTTGCGGCGTCAGCTCCAGCTCCAGCTGGGCGGAGCAGGTCTGCCAAAAATTTTCCATGAATCTTTATCTATTCTTTACTGCTGATCAGGGTGTCGGTGAACCTGGGTTCGCCACACGTAACGCGCTATTCTACTCTCGCCGGCGCAAGTTATCCACAGGCACGACGCTTATTTTCGCAGTCCCGGCGGCCGAACGGCGGCGGCCGGAGGCCATCAGTTGTTGACAAGCGGGAGCTAAATGTTGATAATTCAGGGTTCCCCGCCCGTATTCCTAGTTTATTCACATGAACGTCAATATGGAGTAAGCGTGGATTTAGCGGGCGATGAGATGGACCCAGCTTGTGCCGGTAGCGTTGGCATGGGTGCGCGAAGTGTCATTGGCACCAAAAACTGACGGGGCCACAACCCGATTTTGCATTTTTTTCTGCTTTTAGCGAGACCAACATGAAACGTACTTACCAACCTTCCGTTGTACGCCGTAAGCGTACCCACGGCTTCCGCGCACGTATGGCTACCCGTGGTGGCCGTCAAGTGCTCAACGCACGTCGCGCCAAAGGCCGCAAGCGTCTGGCTGTATAAGCCAACTGCTTGTTAGCTGATCGCGTGGAAAGCTGTATTTCAAGCGGCTCGACAGGCGAAGGTTCACACGACTTCGCGCGCGTTCGGCGTATCGTTAAAACGGATGAATTTTCATCCGTTTTTCGTTTGCGCCCTACCCAAAAAAGCGCGCACTTTGTGCTTTACACCCGTCTGAATGAATTGCCGCATGCGCGGCTGGGCGTCGTTGTGGCCAAGCGGTTTGCGCCGCGCGCCGTCACGCGCAACACGATCAAGCGCGTCACCCGCGAACTGTTCCGCCAGACCAGCCTGCCGGCGATCGATTGCCTGATCCGCCTGGCCAAGCCGGTCAACAGCAAGGACGGGCCGGCCACCACCGCCAAGCTGAAAGCGGCTTTGCGGGTGGAGCTGGCACGCCTGTTCGCGCAGGCCAAGACGGCAAAGCCGCCCAAACCGGCCTTGCCTTCGGCGCCGCCGCCTCCATCTGAGGCCCCATGAAAACTCTGCTACGCTTGCTGCTGCGCTTTTACCAGTTGGCCATCAGCCCGCTGATGGCGCCGAGTTGCCGCTTTCATCCAAGCTGCTCGAACTACGCGCTGGAAGCGTTGCAGGTGCATGGCGCCGCGAAGGGCAGCCTGCTGGCGGTCAAGCGCGTGTGCCGCTGCCATCCGTGGAATCCGGGCGGGCATGATCCCGTTCCTCCTGCGGACGGCAAAACGAATTCCTCTACGACCGCTTGCGGTTGCAACCACTCCTGACAAATAGCCTAATGGATATCAATAAACGTACCATCCTGTGGATCGTGTTTGCCGTGTCGCTGGTAGTTCTCTGGAACAACTGGATGGTCTCGACAGGCAAGCCTTCCATGTTTGCTCCCGCCCCGGCGCAGACCGCCAAGGCCCCGGAAGCGAAGAAATCCGAACTGCCGGCCGCCTCCGCGACCGCGGCTGCCGGCGCCGCCGCACTGCCGGGCGCGCCCGCCGCGGCCGAGCCGTTCAAGAGTGAGCGCATCACCGTCACCACCGATCTGTTCCGTGTCGACGTCGACACCCTGGGCGGCACCATCAAGCGCCTGGAGCTGCTGAAGTTCAAGGACGGCGTGGACCCGACCAAGAACCAGGTGCTGTTCGACGTGGACGCCGGCACCGGCAAGACCTATCTGGCCCAAACCGGCCTGATCGGCGCGCCCGGCCTGCCGAACCACCAGACCGGCTTCGTGGCCAAGCCAGGCCCGCGCATGCTGGGCGACGGCAACCAGGTGCAACTGGTGCTGGAAGCGGAATCGGCCGGCGTCAAGCTGACCAAGACCTTCACCTTCAAGCGCGGCGACTACGTGATCGACGTGCGCCACGACGTGGCCAACGTCGGCGCCGCCCCGGTCAAGCCTGAGCTGTACCTGCAGCTGGTCCACGACGGCAACAAGCCGGCCGGCGACTCCTACTTCAACAGCAGCTACACCGGCCCGACGCTGTACACCGCCGAAGACCACTACAAGAAGCTGAAGTTCGACACGCTGGAAAAAGAAGCCGCCGAAGCCGCCAAGACCGGCAAGGACGCCGTGCAGGATCACCCGACCAAGGCCGACAATGGCTGGTTCGCGATCTCGCAGCACTTCTTCGTCTCGGCCTTCGTCCCGCAGGACAAGCTGGCGCGCACCATCTTCACCAAGAAAGTGACGACCAACCAGTACGCGATCGGCACCATCCAGCAGCTGGGCACGCTGGCGCCGGGCGCCACCGTGAGCAACGAGGCCAAGCTGTACTCCGGCCCGCAGCAAGCCAAGCTGCTGGAGCAGGTTACCCCTGGCCTGGAACTGGTCAAGGACTACGGCTGGCTGACCATCATCGCCAAGCCTATCTTCTGGGTCATGGACCACATCCACCAGGTGCTGGGCAACTGGGGCTGGACCATCATCGCCTTCACCATCCTGATCAAGCTGGCGTTCTTCCCGCTGTCGGCCGCCGGCTACCGCAGCATGGCCAAGGTCAAGCTGGTCACGCCGAAGATGCAGGCCATCCGCGAGCGCTACAAAGGCGATCCGGCCAAGATGAACCAGGCCACCATGGAACTGTACAAGGCCGAGAAGATCAACCCGCTGGGCGGCTGCCTGCCTATCCTGGTGCAGATGCCGGTCTTCATCGCCCTGTACTGGGTGCTGCAGGCGTCGGTCGAGATTCGCGGCGCGCCGTGGATCGGCTGGATCACCAACCTGGCCGCGCCGGATCCTTGGTACATCCTGCCGGTGCTGTACGCGATCTCGATGTTCATCACCACCAAGCTGAACCCGGCTCCTGCCGATCCGATGCAAGCGAAGATGATGCTGTTCATGCCGCTGGCGTTCTCGGTCATGTTCTTCTTCTTCCCGTCCGGCCTGGTGCTGTACTGGGTCGTGAACAACGTGCTGTCGATCGGTCAGCAGTACGTGATCTCCAAGAAGTTCGCGCCGCCTGCGGCCGCCAACTCCTGATCACCCACTGATGTTGCAGAAAAGCCCGTGTTAATCGCGGGCTTTTTTTTACCTTACAATTCCCCCTATGAATATCGACTCTTCCCCCATCGCCGCCATCGCCACCGCACCTGGGCGCGGCGGCATCGGCGTGGTGCGCGCCTCCGGCAAGAACCTGCAGCCCTTGATCGCCGCGCTGTTCGGCGCCACCGCCCTGCAGCCGCGCCACGCCACCTACATCCCGTTCAAGCAGGCCGACGGCGCGCTGATCGACCAGGGCATCGCCATCTGGTTCAAGGGCCCGCATTCCTACACCGGGGAAGACGTGCTGGAACTGCAGGGCCACGGCGGCCCCGTCGTGCTGCAGCTGCTGTTGGCGCGCGTGCTGGAGGCGGGCGCCGACATGGGCCTGCGCCTGGCCGAGCCGGGCGAGTTCACGCGCCGCGCCTACCTCAACGACAAGCTCGACCTGGCGCAGGCCGAGGCCGTGGCCGACCTGATCGACGCCTCCACCGAGGCGGCGGCCAAGTCGGCGTCGCAATCGCTGTCGGGCGCGTTCTCGAAGACGGTCAACGCGCTGGTGGACGGCGTGACCGGCCTGCGCATGCTGGTCGAGGCCACGCTGGACTTCCCGGAAGAGGAGATCGACTTCCTGGAAAAATCCGACGCGCGCGGCCAGCTGGCCGGCATCGTCGCCGCGCTGGAGCAGGTGTTCAAGCAGGCGTCGCAAGGCGCGCTGCTGCGCGAGGGCTTGAACGTGGTGCTGGTCGGCCAGCCCAACGTCGGCAAATCGTCGCTGCTGAACGCGCTGGCGGGCACGGACGTCGCCATCGTCACGCCGATCGCCGGCACCACGCGCGACAAAGTCACCGAGACCATCCAGATTGAAGGTATACCTCTAAACATCATCGACACCGCCGGCATCCGCGCGATCGACGACGGCGTCGACGTGGTCGAGCGCATCGGCATCGAACGCACCTGGGGCGAGGTCGGCAAGGCCGACGTCATCCTGCACCTGCTGGACGCCGACCACGGCCCGTCGCGCGCGGACGAGGGCATCGTCGCCGCCTTCCCGGCCGGCGTGCCGGTGCTGCGCATCTGGAACAAGATCGATTTGTCGGGCCACAAGCCGGGCGTCGATCCGATGGAGGATGCCACGCACGTCTACTTGTCCGCGCATGAGCACATCGGCATCGACCTGCTGCGCGCCGAGCTGCTGCGCATCGCCGGCTGGCAGCAGACCGGCGAATCGCTGTACCTGGCGCGCGAGCGTCATTTGATCGCGCTGAAGAACGCCGGCGCCCACCTGGCGCGCGCCGGCGAGCACGCGGCGCAGAACGACCAGTCGCTGGACCTGTTCGCCGAGGAACTGCGGCTGGCGCAGGTTCAGCTGTCGAGCATCACCGGCGCCTTCTCGTCGGATGACCTGCTGGGTGTGATCTTCTCCCGGTTCTGCATCGGGAAATAAGCAACTCGAGGTTCAGGCCGCCAAGGGGGCGGGCTGAACCTGCATGGGGCATTCCAGGAAGCGTTGCTCGGCTTGCCAGACATCGTAGGCGCTTTGCTCCGCCAGCCACAGGCGCGCCTCGCCACCGCGCTCAATGCCGAGCCATGCCTCGATACGTAAAGCCATTTCAGGCGAAATGGCAGCGCGGCCGTTGAGGACGCGGGACAGCGTGACGCGGTTGACGTCCAGTTGCTGCGCCGCTTCGGTAACGGTCAATCCCAGTGCGGGCAGAACGTCATCGCGCAAGGTCAGCCCCGGATGCGGCGGATTAAACATGCGTGCCATGAATGGCGCCCTGTGAAACGTCTTTATCATGAATGAGTGTAGTGCGTTATGTTACGCGCTTCAATACCAAGCGGGCGCGAAAGCGGCCACCGCCACGCCGGTCGCCGCACGGTTGCGAGAATTCGATAGACTTCGAGTTGTTGACTTTCCTATAATACGGCCAAGATCCCACTCGCGAAACGCCCCTCCATGTTCAAACGCCTCCTGTCCGCCCTGTCCGGTAAAAAAACCGAAGCTTCCGACTCCCCACCAGTGACGGAAGCCCGCCCGGGCGGCAAGGAACTGATCACCGTCTATGACGTCTACGGCCATGAACTGAACATCACGCGCAACGAGTGGCACGACAAGATGTTCCTGCCGAGCCTGAAGCAGAACTGGAACGACCCGGACGAACTCTACCGCTTGATATTCTCGGGCCTCGACGACGGCTTCCCGGCCGATCTGCAGCGGGCTGCGCAGCGCTTGCTGGAAATCGAGACCATGCCCGAACGCGGCCACACCATGCTGGGTATCGTGCTGTTGAGGAACGGCCAGTTCGACGCGGCCGAAGCCACGCTGCGCGCCGGCATGGAGAAGGTCGGCGAGACCGGCACGCTGCTGACCAATCTGGCCAAGGTGCAGGCCGAGCGCGGCGACGAGGCGCAGGCGGATGAAACGCTGTGGCGCGCGGTCCAGGCCGATCCGAACCAGGAAAACGGCTTGATGTGGTGGGCGTCGATCCAGCGCGAGCGCGATGGCGAGCCCGCCTATTTGAAGGCGCTGCAAACCGCCGCCGCCTTGCCGGGCAGCTGGTGTCCGCAATTGTGGCTGGCGCGCCATCATCTGGAGAAAGAGGAATTCGCGGCGGCGCGCGCGCTGTACGAGGACGTGCTGCAAGGCGGCCGATACGATCGCGGCGCGCTGACGATGATGTCCAGCGACATGGGCAGCAGCGGCCAAATCCCGCTGATGCTGGAACTGGTGGGCCCGGCCTTCGACGAGCATCACCACGATCCGATGGCCGGCCTCAACCTGCTGCGCGCCTGCCAGGCACTCGGCAAGTTGGAGGCGGGCGAGGCGCTGCTCAACCGCATGTACGCGCTGGGCCTCCCGCCCATCAAGCAGCACCTGGATCAGTTCGCCGAAGTGTTTGAGCGGATGCGCGCGGAATCCGCGCACGCCACGCCGCTGGACGAAGCGGATATGGAAGTCGTCCACATGTCGTTGACCCGGCCGATCTGGCAATACGGCCTGCGCGATGCGGACTGGCTGTTCGCAGGCAAGCCCGACAGCGCCCCGGAGATCGGCTTCTTCGCGCTCACGAAAATCACCGACGGAACCGGGCGCGTCGAATCCCAGCGCGAAGACGATCTGGGACGCGAGTCCCGCGCGATTCCCCTCTACCTCGCGGAAGCCGCGCATTACTGGAGCGCCTACGCAGCCAGCTGCAACATCCTGATCGTGGAAGGCAACGGTCCGGTCCTGTCGGGCACCGAAACCGACGCCCAGGCGCTCTTCGACATCATGCCGGCGAGGATGAAATATATCGTCACCGGCGAAGTCGGCTGCACAGGCGAAGGCCAGTCCGCCCGCTGGAGCCTCGCGCTGCACCTGTGGGACTGCGGCACGCGGACCAAACAGGTGAGCGAACGCGGCAGCGCGACGGAAGACGAATTGAGCGCCCTGGTGCTGTCGCTGGAAGAGCGCCTGCTGGCGCACATCGGCCACAAGCGCGAGCGGCCGCTGGACGCCTTCTACCAGCGCCCCACGTTCCAAGTCATGGGGGCGTATTTGACCGAGCTGGGCCAGTCCTTCATGCTGCACTTGCTGGCCAGCGGGCACATGCCCAAATCCGCGATGTGGGGCGAACGCTCGATGCTCGACTGGCCGCTCACCATGGCGTTGCACTGGTCCGCGGCCGACGTTCCCAAGCTGATGTACCTGTCCACCCTCGGCAAGGCGCGCGGCTACCAATCGCACGTGCTGCCGGAATACAAGGAGCGCAGTCTGGAACTGCTGCGCGACACCGGGGAGGCGGACAGCGTGGCCTCCCGCGTGGCGCCGTTCGTGTGGGCGCTGTTCGGCATGACGGACGAGCTCGGGAAATTCATCCAGGACCAGCCAGCCGACGCCAACCCGGCCTACGTGGCCTGGCTGAAGCGCATTGCGGAGTAAACCATGATCCTCTACCACAGCATCGCCGCGCGTTCCTTCCGTCCCTTGTGGATGCTGGAGGAATTGGGATTGCCGTACGAACTGCGCATGATGGCCTTCCCGCCGCGCGTGCACGACAAGTCCTACCTCGACATCAATCCCTGCGGCACCGTGCCGGCCTTCTTCGACGGCGACCTGCGGATGACGGAATCGGCGGCGATCTGCCAGTATTTGGCCGAGCGCCATCCGGCGGCGCGGCTGAACGTCGCGCTGGACGAGGCGGACTACGGCGCGTGGCTGAACCACCTGCACTTCGGCGAAGCCACGCTGACCTTCCCGCAAACGCTGGTGCTGCGCTACAGCCGCTTCGAATCGCCGGAGCGGCTGCAGCCGCAGGTGGTGGAGGATTATTCGCGCTGGTTTTTATCGCGCCTGAAAACGCTGACGCCGCGCCTGGAGTGCAACGAATTCCTGTGCGCGGGCCGCTTCACGGCGGCCGACGTCTCGGTCGGCTACGCATTGCTGCTGGCCGAGCAGTTGGGGCTGCACACATCGTTCACGCCGGCCGTCGCCGCCTACTGGCAGCGGCTGCGCCAGCGTCCCGCCTTCCTGCGCGCGCAGGCCGCCGAGCAGGCCGCCGCGTCGGCGCAGGGCGTGCCGCTGCGGCCGGCAACAGAGCTTCCCGCCTAGGCTGTAGGAACTCTTGCCGATGGCGCTGCTCAGCAGCGCGGACCAGTTGGACGACAGGGCATTCAGCATCAAGCCGCCTGCTCGGCGGGCTTGTGGACGATCACGCAGTCGCGGCCGGCGTGCTTGGCGGCGTACAGGCAGGAGTCGGCGGCGGCCAGCATGGTGGCGGCGTCGCACAGGCCGTGCTTGTCGTAGCTGGCCACGCCGATGCTCATCGTCACATGCGGGCGGGTGGCGGCCGGCGCGTGGGTGATCTCTAGCGCGGCGATGCGGGCGCGGATCGCCTCGGCGTGCTGGGCCGCCTGCTCGGGGCCGGTGTCCGGCAGCACGGCGGCGAACTCCTCGCCGCCGTAGCGGGCGGCCAGGTCGGCCGGGCGCTGCAGCATGGCGGCGAACGCTTCCGCCACCAGCGTCAGGCAGGCGTCGCCCTGCTGGTGGCCGAAGTGGTCGTTGTAGGCCTTGAAGGAATCGATGTCCATCAGCAGCAGCGACAGCTGGCTGTTGTTGCGCTGGGCGCGCCGCAGTTCGCGGTCCAGCGCGACGTCGAAGTGGCGGCGGTTGGCGATGCCGGTCAGGCCGTCCACGTACGATTGCGCGCGCAGCGCCTCGGCCTGGCCGCGCAGCTGGCGCTCGCGGCCGACGGTGGTGCTGATGTCGCTGACCTCGATCAGGCAGAAACGCTCCTTGCCCTCGGTGAACGGCGTCACCGACACCGCCTGCTCGACGCGCTCGCCGCCCCAAGTGCCGGCCGGGTACAGCGGGAAGGGCGAGCGGTTCAGCGCCGGCGACAGCTGCTGCGGCAGCTTGCTCTGCATGGCGCTCTGCACCGCCTGCTCCAGGCGCTGGCCGCGCAGCTCGGGGAACAGGTCGAACAGGTCGCTGCCCTGCACGCGCTGGGCGGACAGGCCGGAGTGGCTGGCCAGCCACTGGTTCCACATGACGATGCGGCCGTCGGCGTCGAGCACCATCAGGCCCAGGTTGGCCAGCCCGAGCACGCGCGCGGACAGGTGGGTGTGGCTGCCGGCGGCCGGCGGGGTGGCGATGGGCTTTGCTTGCATGGGCTCTCTTCCTGGCGTGACCGTGGAGTGACCCTGCGATTATAAGCGCAGCCGCGCCGCGCGGGGGAGCGGGTCAGCCGCCCGCCGCCAGCACCGGCGCCGGCTCGGCCAGGCCGTGCAGTTGCCAGTAGTGGCGGAAGGCGGCGCCGATGTTCTCGCGCAGCGTGCGGTTGTCCCACGGCTTGGTGTAGAAGCGGTACAGGGCGCCGCGGTGGACTGCCTCCATGATGGCGCCCAGGTCGTTGTGGCCGGTCAGGATGATGCGGAAGGTGTCCGGGTACATCTGCCGGACCTGGTCGAGCAGCTCGGTGCCGCGCATTTCCGCCATGTGCTGGTCGCACAGGATCAGCTGCACCGGATGCCGCGCCAGCAGCGCCAGGGCCTGGGCCGCGCCGTTGGCGGCCAGCACCCGGTAGCCGTCCGCGCGCAGCAGGCGCTGCAGCGCGTTCAGCACGTTGGGCTCGTCGTCGATGATCAGCAGCGTGCGCTCGGCAACGGTGCCGACGCCCTCCGGCACGCCGAGGGGCAGGTCGTCGCGCAGCAGGCCTTCCAGCTGCGCGGCCGGCAGCGGCCGGCTGTAGTGGTAGCCCTGGATCTGGTCGCAGCGCTGGCGCCCCAGGTAGGCCAGCTGGGCCTCCGTCTCCACGCCCTCGGCCACCACCTCCAGCTTCAGGCTGTGCGCCATGGCGATGATGGTGTCGACCACGGCGGCATCGTCGGGATTGCTGGTGACGTCGCGGATGAAGGAGATGTCGATCTTCAGCGCGTCGACCGGGAAGCGCTTCAGGTAGGCCAGGCTGGAGTAGCCGGTGCCGAAGTCGTCGATGGCGATGCGTACGCCCATCGCGCGCAACGCGGCCAGGGTGGCGGCGGTGCGGCCGGGGTCGTCCATCATGGCGCTCTCGGTCACCTCCAGCGACAGCAGGCCGGGGGCGATGCCGTGGCGGGCGAGGGCCTGGGCCACGATGTCCTCCAGCCGGGTGTCGGCGAACTGGCGGCTGGCGACGTTGACGGCGATCCCCAGCGGACGCTCGCCCAGCGCGGCCCAGGCGGCGATCCGGCGGCAGGCCTGGTCGATGACCCAGGCGCCGACCGGCACGATCAGGCCGCTGCGCTCGAGCAGCGGCAGGAACTCGGACGGCGCCACCTGGCCGTGGCCGGGCCGGTTCCAGCGCAGCAGCGCCTCGGCGCCGGTGATGCGGCCGCTGTCGATGCGGACCTTGGGCTGGTAGTACAGCTCGAACTCGCCCTGGGCGCAGGCGTGGCGCAGCGCGTGCTTCAGCTGGTGGTGGTCGCGGGCGTCGCATTGCATGGCGTCGGTGAAATGGCAGCAGCGGTCGAGGCCGGCCCGCCTGGCCTGCTGCAGCGCCAGGCCGGCGTAGCGCAGCAGCGTGGCGGCGTCGTCGGTGTCGGCCGGGCAGGCGGCGATGCCGATGCAGGCCGTCAGCGTGGCCGGGCCGCCGGGCAGGTCGAAGGGCTGGTGCAGCGCTGTGCGGATCAGCTCGGCGACCTCGCCGGCCTGGCGCAGCTGCGCCAGCGCCGGCAGCAGCAGCGCGAATTCGTCGTTGCCGAGCCGGCCGATCGCCGCGCGCGCCGGCGCCAGCAGGCCCAGGCGCCGGGCGAACTGGCGCAGCACGGCGTCGCCGGCGACGTGGCCGTGCCGGTCGTTGATGGCGCGGAATCCGTCCAGGTCGATCAGCAGCAGGGCGCTGGCGCGCGGCCAGGCGGCCGGCAACTGGCGCGCCAGCGTGTGGGTGAACAGCTGGCGGTTCGGCAGCCCGGTCAGGCTGTCGTGGCCGGCGCCGGCCGGCGGCTGCGCCGGTGGTGCGGGGGGCGGGGTCATGGTGGCGGTCCTCCGGTGGGGGATGACGGCTTGGCGCAGGCCATGCCGATGGCGTCCAGGATGGCCTGGTCGTCGACGGGTTTGTTCAGGTAGGCCAGCGGCTGGCGCAGTTGCGCCTGCGCCTGCTCGGCGGCGGTCTGGTGGCCGGTGATGATGATCACGCCGACCGCGGGCGCCAGCGTGGCCAGCCGCGCCTGCACCTCCAGCCCGGACAGGCCCGGCATGTGCATGTCCAGCACCACGCAGCAGGGATGGCCATCGTCCAGCGCGGCCAGGAACTCGGCGCCGCCGGCGTAGGCCCGTGCCGCGATGCCGGCCGAGCGCAGCAGGCGCAGCAGCGCGCGCCGCACCGCCTCGTCGTCGTCGACCACCGCCACCCAGGGAAGAGAGGTATCCATGCAGCCACGATAGCCCGCCGGCCGCCGCGCCGCTATTGGACCTTGGGCCAACAGCGGGCGGCTAGCCGCGGCGCGCGCGGTCGACCAGCCGCACCAGTGCGGTCGGCGAGCGCACTTGCATCTTCGCCATCACGCGCGCGCGGTGCACCTTGACGGTCTTCTCCACCGTGCCCAGCGCGGCCGCCACCTGCTTGTTCAGCAGGCCTTCCACCAGCAGCTCCAGCACCTCGGTCTCGCGCGGGGTCAGCGTGGCCAGACGCTGGCGGATGGCGGCCAGTTCGGCGTCGTCGCCGCGCTGCCGGCGCTGCTGTGCCAGCGCGGCCTCGATGGCGGCGATCAGGCGCGCGTCGTCGACCGGCTTGGTCAGGAAGTCGGCCGCGCCCAGCTTCATCGCCCGCACGCCGCTGTCGATGTCGCCGTGGCCGGTCAGGAAGATGATGGGCAGCTGCGGTGCGCGCGCGGCCAGCGCCTGCTGCAGCGCCAGCCCGTCCATGCCGGGCATGGACAAATCCAGCACCAGGCAGCCGTCGGCGTCGCCGGCCAGCGCGTCGAGGAAGTCCTGGGCGCCGGCGTAGGCGCGCACCGTGTAGCCGGCCGCGCCCAGCAGCCGCGCCAGCGCCTTCAACACGGCCGGCTGGTCGTCGACCAGGTGGACCAGGCCGCTCATGGCGCGTCCGCCAGCGGCAGGCGCAGATGGAAGCTGGCGCCGCCGTCCGGGTTGTTGTGCGCCCACAGCGTGCCCTGGTGGGCGGCGGCGATGCCGCGGCAGATCGACAACCCCAGCCCCATGCCGCGCGCCTTGGTGGTGGTGAAGGGGTCGAAGATGCGCGGCAGCAGATCGGGCGCGATGCCGGCGCCGTGGTCGATCACGCTAAGCAGCGCGGCGTCGCCGTCGCGCGCGCAGCGCAGCACGATCACGCCGTCCGAGGCCGGCGGCGCGGCCTGGGCGTCGCAGGCGTTCATCAGCAGGTTGATCAGCACCTGCTGCAGCTGCACCGGATCGGCCAGGATGGCCAGCGGCTCGTCGCCCGGCTCGGCGCGCACCGACAGGCCGCGCTGGATCACGTCGTTGCGCACCAGGCGGATCACGCCGTCGGCCAGCTCGCGCGCGTCGAGCCGCTGGCGCGGCATGTCCTGCTTGCCGAACAGGCGGCGCAGGCGCTGGATGATGTCGCCGGCGCGCTTGTCCTCGGCCACGATGTCGATCAGGATCTCGGCCACCTCGGGCAGGTCGGGCTCCGGCTGGGCCAGGAAGCGCCGGGCCGCCTGGGCGTTGCTGAGGATGGCCGTGAGCGGCTGGTTCAGCTTGTGCGCCAGCGCGCCCGACAGCTCGCCCAGCATGGCCACCCGCGCCAGGTGGGTGACCTCCTTCTGTTTTTGCAGCAGATCGAGCTCGGCCTGCTTGCGCGCCGTGATGTCGAGCGAGACGCCGCGCACGCGCAGCGGCCGGCCCTGCTCGTCGAACTCGACGCTGCCGTGCGAGCCGATCCAGCGCGGCGCGCCGCCGGCCGGCAGCAGCCGGTATTCCATGTCGTAGCGCGGCGCGCCGTGCAGCGTGTCGTGCAGCGTGCGCTGCACGGCGGCGCGGTCGTCCGGATGCACCCTGGCCAGCAGCGCCTCCATGCTCAGCGGCTGGTCGGCGTCGAAGCCGAACAGCGCGCGCCACTGGTCCGAGGCCCAGATGGCGTCGCCGGGCAGGTCGCGCGTCCAGATGCCGAGGTGGGCCGCGTTGGCCGCCAGCGCCAGTTGCTGTTCGCTTTCGCGCATGCCGGAGCGGGCCCGCTGCACGCTGAGCGCGGCCTCGCGCAGCGCGTTGCCCAGCTGGTTGGCCTCGCGGAAGTGCAGCGGCGGGATGACCGGGATGGCGCCGGCGCCGACCGCGCGCGCCGGCGCCACCAGCGCCTGCACCGAGCGGGCGATGCGTCCGCCCAGCAGCCACGCCAGGCCCAGGCCGGCGGCCAGCGCGGCGGCGGCGGCCGACACCAGCCAGGCCAGCGTGGCGGTCAGGCGGGCGGTCAGCTCGGCGCGCGGGATGCCCAGCACGGCGCTCCAGCCGGTGCGCGGCGAGCGGCTGTAGACCACGTACACGTCCTGGCCGTCCAGCGTGCGCGAGTCCATGCCGGCCTCGCTGGCGCCGGCCAGCTGGCGGCGCAGCGCGGGGCTGACCTGCCGGCCGGCATAGGTGGCCAGCTCGTGGCTGCGGGTGACCACCCGGCCGTCGGTGTCGAGCACGCTGGCGCGCCAGTGGGCCGGCAGTTGCTGCTCGCCCAGCACGTGCAGCAGGCGCTCCGGCGTGTAGACGGCGTTGAGCGTCATGACGATGGCGCCGTCGCGCCGCACCGGCACGCCGACGCTGAAGATGGGCTTGCCGTTGAGCGGACCGGTGAACATGTCGGACACGCCCGGCTCGCCGTTGGCCAGGATGCGCTGCAACAGCGGCGCCCGCCCCAGCCGCGCCAGCGGCGCGCCGTAGGGGCGGCGGGTCGACAGCAGCAGGGTGCCGTCGGTGTCGAGCAGCACGATGCTGTCGGCGCCGAGCTGCCCGACCAGGCCGGCGGCGCGCCGGTGGAAGCCGGCCAGGTCGCCGTCGTGCAGCAGGGTGGAGGTGCTCAGGATCCGCAGGGCCAGCTGGGTGGCCGCGATGTCGCGGTCGGTGGCGGCGATGATGGCGTGGGCGCGCGCCACGGTGTTGTCGATCAGCTGGGCGCGCTCCCGGTGGTAGAAGTTGACGATCAGGATGGCGGCCACCATGGCCACCGGCAGCACGCAGGCCAGCACCAGCAGCGCCAGGCTGGCGCGCACGCCGGGAGCGTGGGGCCGGGGCGGGACGGGCGCGGGTGTCATGGGCGGGCGGTTTATCGGCGGCGTCGGATCGGCGGAGGGATGGGACGATTGTAAGGATTCCGGCCGCCGCTGCCAACGCCGGCCGTGCCGAATCGCGGAGCGATGTTGCCAGTTGAACTCACTATCATGGACGACTTTTCAATTAAAAAATATTTCCTCACTCGGCGGGGAGCGCGGCGGGTCCACGCGGCGTCGTTTTTTGGCGTTTCGACGCATGAGGCGGCCACGCCGAACCTGCTATCATGGGTTGGTTGAGAATTCTCATGCGTGGGATATTCCGCTGAAGTAATCTTGCAACGTTGACCTGTGCTTTGCCTGGAAAGGAGGCGATCGTGGAACCGACACAAGAGAGCGTACCGGACGACGGCGCCGGCGCCGCGCCGCCCGTCACGGCGGCCACGGCCGCCGCCCGCACCCGCCACAGCCTGCCCCCCAAGGGCGCCTGCTGGTACTGCGACAAACCGTTGGACAATGTGCGCCGCTTCTGCGACAAGGAGTGCGCCGACGCCTTCGACGAGGAAAAGGAATACACCCGCTGACTTCAGGGCGCGCCGGCCCGCAGGCGCGCCAGCGCCGTCTCGAAATCGAACTGGTGGGCCGCCGCCGTCACCTGTTCGAACACCGCCACGCCCAGCCCGGCCGCCAGCGCCGTGGCCGACTGTTCCAGCACATCGATCGCCGCGCCGTCGCCCTCGTCGAGCAGGCGCGCCAGCTGCCGCACCAGCGCGCGCGCGCCCGGCGCCGGCCGCGCGGGCGCGGGCGGCACCTCGCGCGGCGCCTCGGCCGCCAGCAGCGCGCCGGTCTCCTCCAGCAGACGCTCCAGCGCCTGCGCCAGCGGCGCCAGCGGCGCGTCGCCGCGGGCCGCCTCCAGCGCCCCCGCCAGCCGCGCCACCTGCTGCGCGCCGATCATGCCGGCCGCGCCCTTGAGCGTGTGGACGATGGCCAGCGCGCGGTCGCGCTCGCCGGCGGCCAGCGCCGCGCCGGCCTCGGCCGCCGCGCCGCGGTAGCGCTGGCGGAAGCTGCGCAGGATGTGCAGGTACAGCGTGTAGTCGCCCATCAGCCGGTGCAGGCCGGCGGCCACGTGCAGCACCTCGTCGTCGGCCGGGTTCATCGCGTGGTGAAGGACCAGCTGCGGGTGACCGGCACGCCGGCCGCCAGGCCGCTGAAGCTGACGTCGTAGACCGTGCCGCCCTTGAGCGGCGCCAGCGGGATGATGGCGGCCACGGTCTCGCCGGTGTTGCTGTCGGTGGCGTGGCTGAGCAGGCGCACGCTGAGCGCGGCGCCGCCGCGCGGCGCCACCGTGAAGCTTTGCACGGTGATGCCGACGCCGTCGCGGATGGTGTCCGAGTGCACGCTGATCGGATAGCCCACCTCGTTCTGGTTGGGCACCGGGTCGGGCGATTCGCTGTCGCTGAAGAAGTTGGTCGGCACGCCGGTCTGGTTGGCGGCCGGGTAGTTGACGATGCGGCCCACGCCCAGGCCCGCGCCATAGCCGGCCACGGCGGTCAGGTCGGCGGTGAAGTAGGTGTAGTTGGCGCTGGTGGTCGCCGCGCCCGTGCCGACCTCCTTGAACACCGGCTCGAACATCACGAAGCGGTGGTAGATCGCGGTGATCAGCTCCTCGGCCTGGTAGAAGCCGGAGGCGTTGCCGGTGGCGGAGATGACCTCGCCGATGGCGTACGGCTTGGTGGCCTGGTAGCCGGCGTTGGTCAGGCGGTCGAGCAGCGTGGCGCCGGTGAAGCCGGGCAGGCCGGGCGTCTGTTCGTGGGTGACGGTGTTGTTCAGGCGCTGGTAGTCGGAATGGCCCTGGGCGGCGGCGTCGATGCGGGCGTTGCGCGCCAGCGTGGACAGGCCGAGCTGGGCGCGCCGGTAGTTGATCCAGTTGAACCCGTCCAGCGCGGTGTTGCCGGTGAAGGCGGGCGCGCCCGGCGACTGGCTCAGGTCGGGCGGGGTGCCGGTGGCGGCGGTGCTGGCGCCGCCGCCACCGCCACCGCCGCCGCAGGCGGACAGCAGCATGGCGAGCAGCAGGGCTGGAAGGATGAGGGCGCTGCGTCGTCGGTGAATAGCCATGAAAACTCCTGTGCGGTGGGCCGCCGGCCTGCGGCTGGCTGGTCCAATTCTATGTCAGATTTCGGTTGGGCAGCATCCGGTATGAGCCAGGAGGACGCGCTGTTAAAATGGTAAGCTTGCCGCTTTGCCGCCCGCAGCGAACCACGCGGAACTTTTTTGATTGCCTCCAATTTGAAGCCATTACACCACGCGCGCGTGCAGCGCGCCAAATTCGCCCTGCCCAGCATGGTCACGCTGATGTCGATCGCCTGCGGTTTCGGCAGCATCGTCATCTCGGTCGACAACGCCATGGTCGGCTCCGCCCACGACTACCGCCTGGCCGCCGTGCTGCTGGTGCTGGCCGGCGTGTTCGACGCGCTCGACGGCCTGGTGGCGCGCGCCACCAACACCTCGTCCGCCTTCGGCATGCAACTCGACTCCCTGGCCGACATGATGAACTTCGGCTGCGCGCCGGCGCTGCTGCTGTACTGCTACGGCTTCGTGCAGCTGGGCGTGGACCATCCGCAGCTGCTGCGCGTGGGCGGCATCGCCAGTTTCTTTTTTGTGGCCTGCGGCGCGCTGCGCCTGGCGCGCTTCAATGTCAATGTCGGCCGCACCGATCCGCGCTACTTCGTCGGCATGCCGAGCACGGCGGGCGCGGCCTGCGTGGCCTCGGTGGTGGTGGCCTGGCCGGACCCGGCGGCCTCCGTGCCGCATGGCGGCCTGATCGTCGCGCTGCTGTTCGTGGTGGGCGGGCTGATGGTGACGACCGTGCGCTTCCCCAGTTCCAAGCAAAAGAAAAGCATGGGCGCGCTGGTGCTGCTGCTGGTGAACCTGGGCCTGCTGGCCTGGCTGCGCACCTTGTACTTCGCGCTGTTCTTCGCGGTCTACATCACCGCCACGCTGGCGCTGAACCTGGCGTGGAAGCGCGGCTGGCGCGGCATCGCGCCGCCGCTGGTCTACCCGGACTGACGCCTACGCCACCTCGTGGCCGCGCGCGGCGCGCAGGATGGCGAACCACTGCTCGCGGCTCAGGCTGAACTGGGTGGCCTGCACCGCCTCGGCCACCGCCTCGATGCGGCCCGAGCCGGTCAACGGCAGCGGCCGGCTCGGCAGCTGCATGATCCACGCATACACCACGCTGCCGAACGGGCGCCCCAGCGCGTCGGCCACCTGCTGGATCGCGGCCCGCACGCGTTCGCCGTCGGCGTCGTCGCGGCTGAACAGGCGGCCGCCGGCCAGCGCCGACCAGATCATCGGCGCCACGCCCAGGTCCTGCAGGCCGTCGAAGGTCTGGTCGAACATCGGCGCCACGTGCAGCGGCGAGAACTCCACCTGGTTGGTCGCCAGCGGAATGCGGCGGTGCAGGCACTCGAACTGGTGGCGGCTGAAATTGGACACGCCGAAATGCTTGACCTTGCCGTCCGCGCGCAGGCGCTCGAAGGCGCCGGCGATCTCGTCGAAATCCATCAGCGGATCGGGGCGGTGGATCAGCAGCAGGTCCAGGTGGTCGGTGCGCAGCTGGCGCAGCGAGTGCTCGGCCGAGGCGATGATGTGGCCGGCGCTGGTGTCGTAGTGCTGGATGGTGTGCGCCGGCCGCGCCGGGGTCACCAGCTTGATGCCGCACTTGCTCACCAGCTGCATGCGCGCGCGCAGCGACGGCTGCAGCGCCAGCGCCTCGCCGAACAGCGCCTCGACGCCGTAGCCGCCGTAGATGTCGGCATGGTCGAAGCTGCTCACGCCCATGGCCAGGCATTGCTCGATGAAGCCCAGTCGCTGCTGCGGCGTCAACTTCCATTCGTTCATGCGCCACATGCCGGCCACGATGCGCGACAGGGCCGGTCCGCCCCGGCTGGTGGCGACGGCGGGACAGGTCAGGTCGGTGGGCGGGGTGTGGCTCATGGGCGCGCTTTCAGTGGGGAAGGGTGGCAGGGATTATAGCGACAAGCTTGCAGGATAGGCACGCCGCTGCTTGTTCGGCTGGAAATGAATTTTTCTGTGGCAAGTGCTTTTCGCCGGGATTTTCGTTGTATGATCGGCTCAGACAGTGGGTGATGGAGGGTGAGCAAGTGGGCTTCTTATCGTTTCTGAAATCCAAGCCGGAGGCCGCTCCGGAGCCGGCCGCCGCGCCCGCCAAGGCGGCCGCGCCCGTGGCCGCGCCGGCGCACGAGGGCGATCCCGAGGCCATCGTGGTGCGCTCGGAAATCGTCGACGAGCGCCACCGCCTGTGCGGCTACCGTTTTTCCGTGCCCTTCGGCGGCAACCGCGCGCCGCTGCCCGAGCCGGTGCAGATCGAGACCCTGGTGGCCGCGCGCCTGCCGCAGTTCGCGCAGACCCGCATGGCGCTGGTGCAGGTGAGCGTGGACGCGGTGGTGTTCGACCGCCACCTGCCGCTGGTGGCGCCGCACACCGTCTTCCTGCTGGACCGCAACCAGGCCGCCGGCCTGCCGGTGGACCAGGTCGCCGGCCGCATGACGGCGCTGCGCCAGACCGGCTGCAAGCTGGCGCTGCGCGGCATCAGCCTGGACCCGGCCGACGCGCCGCTGCTGGCGCTGTGCGACATCGCCATGCTGTCGCTGGGCGAGCACACGCTGGCCGATTTCCAGTCCCTGATCAAGCAGTTGCGCATGCGCTATCCCGACCTGAAGCTGGCGGTGGACGGCGTCGAGACCTGGGACGAGCAGCGCATGTGCCTGTCGTGGGGCTGCAATTACTTCATGGGACACTTCCTGACCACCAGCGACAAGGTGGACCCGGACGCCAAGATCGACCAGAGCCGCATGACCTCGATCGAGCTGCTCAACCTGCTGCGCAGCGACGCCGAGCTGCCGGCCATGATCGAGGTGGCCAAGCGCGATCCAGGCATGACCTACCAGGTGCTGCAATGGGCCAACGCGCCGAGCAACGGCCAGACCACCAAGGTGACCAGCCTGCAGCAAGCCTTCATGGTCCTGGGGCGCAACCAGCTGTACCGGGGCTTGACGGTGTCGATGTTCCGGCTGGGCGGCGGCGCCAACGAGGCGCGCGACGAATCGCTGCTGGAGGTGGCGCTGACCCGCGCGCGCTTCCTGGAAACCTGCAGCAAGCTGCCGCAGGCCAAGCGCGACGAATTGTTCCTGGTGGGATTGCTGTCGCTGTTCGACGTGCTGCTGGGCGTGCCGATGGCCAACCTGGTCGACAAGATGCACCTGTCGGACGACATCCGCGACGTGCTGCTCAGCAAGGGCGGCGCCTACGGGCCCTACCTGACGATGGTGATGCTGCTGGAACGCGACAGGGTCCAGCGGGCGCTGGAGATCGCTGAAAAGCTGGAGCTCGATGTGGAGGGGCTGGCCACGGTGGGCCAGGCGGCCTTCAAGTGGGCGCAGGAATCGCTGCAGCACACCCACGCCGACGACGAATAACAACTGGGGTCAAGTCTGACATTCGGACACGAGCTCTTCCGTAGCGAGCGCAACGGTACAGCCCGTGTCCGAATGTCAGACTTGACCCCCAGGGTTTATTTGAGCCAGAGGCGGATCGAATCCCAGGCGCGGCCGAAGATCGACGCTTGATCGACGGTTTCCAACGCCACCACCGGCAACTCCAGCAGCGGCTTGCCATCCACCATCATCTTCAGCGAACCGACGCGGCTGTTCTCGGCCAGCGGCGCGACCAGCGGATCCTTGCGTTCCAGCAGCGGCTTCATCTTGGCGGCAACGCCCTTCGGCACCGTCACCAGCACGTCGTTGGCGAAGCCGATCTTGACCGCGTTCTTCGAACCCTTCCAGATCTCCGGCGTGGCGATGGCCTGGCCCTTGGAGTACAGCTTGACCGTGTCGAAGTTCTGGAAGCCCCAGTTCAGCAGCTTCTGGCTTTCCTGCGTGCGCGACTGGTCGGACGTGGTGCCCAGCACCACCGACACCAGGCGGCGCTCGCCGGCGCCGTTCGGACGGTGTGCCGACGCGATCATGCAGTAGCCGGCCGCCTCGGTGTGGCCGGTCTTCATGCCGTCCACGGTCGGATCCAGCCACAGCAAGCGGTTGCGGTTCGGCTGGGTGATCTTGTTGTAGGTGAAGCTCTTGACCGAGTCGATCTTGTAGAACTCCGGGTAGTCCAGGATCACGCGCTTGGCCAGCACCGACAGGTCTTGCGCGGTCGAATAGTTCTCCGGGCTCGGCAGGCCGTGCGGGTTGGCGAAGTGGGTGTTGGTCAGGCCCATGCGCTGGGCTTCCTTGTTCATCATCACCACGAAGGCGGACTCGTCGCCGGCGACCGCCTCGGCCAGCGCCACGGCCGCGTCGTTGCCCGACTGGACCATCAGGCCGTACAGCAGGTCGTTGATGCTGACCGGCGTGGCCGGGTCGATGAACATCTTGGAGCTGCTCGAGTCGACCTTCCAGGCCTTGGTCGAGACGTTGACCATCTGTTTCAGGTCAATTTTCTTGTCGCGCAGCGCGCCGAAGGTGACGTAGGCCGTCATGATCTTGGTCAGCGAGGCCGGCTCGATGCGGGCGTTCGGGTCCTGCGAGGCGATGATCTGGCCGCTGGTGGCGTCCAGCAGCAGCCAGGACTTGGCGGCGATGGTCGGCGGCGGCAGGGTTTGCGCGACGGCGGCGGACATCAACATCACACTGGTGGCCAGTGCCGCGATAAATTTTTTCATGGGATGCTTTATTCGGTGAAAAGTTGAAGGCGTGGGAATTATAGGGGTTTAATCCGCGCTTGCGGTGTCCGTTTCCGTCTCGGCAACATCGGGCGTGCGGTGCCACAGCTGCGTGACCCAGCCTTTGATGTGCTGCAGCTTGCGGTGGAAGAAGTGGTCGGCGCCAGGGATCACGATCACCGGAATGTCCTGCGGCCGCAGCCAGTCCAGCACGTCGATCAGCGGGATGGTGTCGTCGTTTTCTCCGTGGATCAGGATGGTGTCGGCAGGCACCGGCGCCATCTCCCATTTCTTGGCCGCGCTGCCGACCAGCACCAGGCGCTCAGCCGGCGTGCCGGCGGCGGCCAGGCGCTGCGCCAGCTGCGACTGCACGAAGGTGCCGAACGAGAAGCCCGACAACGCCACCGGCAGGCCCGGATACTTGGCCGTCATCCACGCGTGCAGCAGGGCCATGTCGTCGGTCTCGCCGTGGCCGTGGTCATGCACGCCCTCCGAGGCGCCGACGCCGCGGAAGTTGATGCGCGCCACCACATAGCCCAGGTTGACGAAGGTGCGCGCCAGCGTGACGGCGACCTTGTTGTCCATGGTGCCGCCGTACAGCGGATGCGGATGGGCCACCAGCGCGATGCCGCGCGGCGTGCTCTTCGGATAATCGAGGATGCCTTCCATTTGGCCGGCGCCGCCGGCCAGGGTGAATTTTTCGTTCTTGTTCATGTTCATCAGATCTTGAGACGGTCGACAACCTTGCCCTGCACCAGGTGGGTGTCGATGATTTCATCGATGTCGCTGGTGTCGACGTAGGTGTACCAGGTGCCTTCGGGATAGACCACCAGCACCGGGCCTTCTTCGCAGCGGTCCAGGCAGCCGGCCTGGTTGATGCGGACCTTGCCCTCGCCGTTGATGTTGAGTTCCTTGCAGCGCTTCTTGGCGTGCTTCTGCGCGGTTTCCGCGCCGTGGTCGCCGCAGCTGTTGCGGCCGTCGTCACGCTTGTTCATGCAGAAGAAGACGTGGTGTTTGTAGTAGGGAGTATCGCTCATGGCTGTACCTCGGGGAAAATGTAGCCGCTATGATACCCGCTTAGGCTTAGTCACGGCTTATTGAGCTTGTGAGAAGGCAGCCACAGGAACCATACCGCGAAGAAGGGCCACAGCAAGGTCAGGAACTGCGCCGCGCCGTTGAAGTTGAGGAACTTGCCCTGCACCCAGGTCTGCAAGGTGGCGACGAAATACGGGTTGGCCGGCGTGGTGTTGACGATCACCAGGCTCAGCAGCAACGTGGCCACGGCCAGCCGCCGCTGCGCCACATGCGGCGCGAAGGCCAGGCCGGCCAGCATGATGGCGCCGATCAGGAAGCCGCCCTCGGCGCCCGGCGTGACCCAGACGAAGGCGTTCTCCGGCGAGAACAGCAGCGCCGTCGCCAGCGCCTTGACGACGATGGCGGCGCCTATCATGCCGCCCACCAGCAGCCCGCGCGGGGCCGGCTTGCGCAGCAGGCACAGCAGCGTCAGCGCGGCGCCCACCATGCCGCAGGCGGTGATGATGGTTTCCGACAGCCAGTATTGTTCCACCGTCAGGATGGTATCCGGGCGGGCATAGCTGGCCAGGTCGATGTCGGTGTCGAGCAGCTGCGACAGCCACTCCGACAGGATGGGCAGCAGCTGCCCCAGGCCGAACAAAAAGCTCTGCGGATACATCTGCGCCAGCGGCCACAGGGCCAGCAGCACCAGGCCCTGGCTGGCGTGCGGCGCGAACCAGGCCTGGCGCAGCCGCTGCAGCTGGCTGCGGTCCAGCAGGCGGCGCACGGTCAGCACGCCGATCACCGCGCCCATCGCGCAGCCGGCGGCGTTGGTGTAGAAGTCCAGGTTGGACGAGACGCGGCTCGGCAGGTAGGTCTGCACGCCCTCCATCAGGCCGGACAGCAGCACGCCGCCGGCGGCCGCCATCAGCCACGCGACGATGCCCCTGAAGCGCGGGTACAGCGAGTAGACGATCAGCGTCCCCAGCGGCATGTAGCCGATCACGTTGGTGATGGCGTCGAACTTGGTCCAGTAGCGCGGCATGCTGGTGTTTTCCAGGAAGATCAGCGGCGACAATCCCTGGTTGTGCCAGCCCGAGAACGGGAACCAGCTGGCGTAGACGATCAGCAGCACATAGGCCAGCAGCGCCGCCCGCGTGAACGGCGACGGCTTGCTGGCCGGCGCCTCGGCGGGTGGAGGCGCCGGCGCGGCTGGCGTGGAGTCCGTCATTCCTTCTGCGGCGGCAGGGTCGCCAGCCAGGCCAGCACGTCGGCGGTGACGGCGTCGGTGGCTGTCGCCAGCGCCTGGGCGCCGCCGGCGGCGTCCGGGCTCGGGGCCGGGCTGCTGCGGGTGAAGGTTTTCTGGTCCACCAGCTTGTGGTTGCGGAACAGCGAGGCGCGCAGGTCGACCACGCCGGTGCTGCTGGTGGCGCTGTCGAAGTTCTGCGCGAAGTCGTTGACCTCCATGCGCAGCACGGTCGGGCTGGCGGCGGCGTCGGTGGTCGACAGCACCTTGACGCCGGCCTGCGCGATGCGCGCCTTCATGCGCTGGGTCATCAGCTGGAACGGCGTGGCGGTCCACTGGTTGTAGGCGTAGGGGCGCGACTGGCGCGCGTCCGCGTACAGCAGGCGGTATTGCATGCGTTCCGTGTCGAGCGCGTTGGGGCCGGCGATGTCGGCCACGATCAGGGCGCCGATGGCCGCAGGCGCCGGCGCGGGCGCCTGCGGCAGCGGGCCGAAATCGTATTGCGCGGTCGACTGGCCCTTGCTGGCGCAGGCGCCCAGCAGGGCGGCGACGGCGGCGATGGCGATGGCGTTGCGGATGGCGGAAGTCATCTCAGTGATCCTTATTTGGACGAGGCGGAAAAGCCTTCTTCGCCGGGGCCGGGCGGCGTGCCGGGCGAACCGAAGATCAGGCTTTGCGGACGGTCGTTAATCTTGTTCATGGTCTTGCGCAGCGCGCGCATCGAGGCCTTGGTGTCGTCGGACAGCGAGTTCACCTGCGGCAGCGTGTCGAGTTCAATGCCGCCGGCCACCGCCTCCACCGAGCCGCCGATGCGGTCGGCGGTGGCGGCGATGCGGGCGATCGGGCCGTCCGGCGCCTGCAGGGTTTTCACGAGCCGGTCCGAATCGTTGGCCAGCGTGTTGAAGGAGTTCAGCGTGTGCTGCGTTTGTTCGGCCAGCGCCGGCAGCCTAGCGATGGTCGGCTCCAGCTTGGACGGCAGTTCGCGGTAGGCGTTGGCGGTGGCGCTGACGTCGGAGAACGCGGCGAGGATGGTCTTCTGGTTCTCGGGGCTGAGCAGCGTATTGAGCTTGCGCGTCACTTCCTCGGACTGGGTCAGGATCTCCTTGCCGCGCTTTTCCAGCTGGTCGAAGAAGCCGGCGCGCAGCGGAATGCGGGCCGGGTTGTCGCTGTTGGTGGCCAGCAGCGGCGAACCGACCTTGTCGTCGTCGAGCTGGATGAAGGCGATGCCGGTCACGCCCTGGTAGCCCAGCGTGGCGAAGGTGGTCTTGGTGATCGGCGCGTCGGTGTTGATGTTGAGCGTGACGAGGATCTGTCCGGCCACCTTGGGATCGAAGGCGATGCCGCCGACCTTGCCCACCTCCAGCCCGCGATAGCGCACCGGCGCCTGCGGGTTCAGGCCAGGCACCGATTGCGCGGTGGCGATCACGTAGGGGATGCGTTCGACGCGGTCGCGGTTGAACCACAGCCCGAACAAAATGGCCGCGATCAGCAGCGTGATCGTGAAGAAGCCGGTGGTGAGTGCGTGGGATCGGTTTTCCATCAGTGGTGCTCCGTATTGGTTTTTTCGTCCAGCGCTTCCAGCGCGCGGCGGCCACGGTCGCCGAGGAAGAACTGCTTGATGAACGGGTGGTCGATGGTCAGCAGGTCGCGCAGGGGGCCGAGCGCGATCACGTGTTTTTCGGCCAGCACGGCGATGCGGGTCGACAGGGCGAACAGCGTATCGAGATCGTGGGTGACCATCACCACCGTCAGCCCCAGCTCGCGGTGCAGCGATTTGATCAGCGAGACGAAGGCCTCGGACAGGTCGGGATCGAGGCCGGCGGTCGGTTCGTCGAGGAACAGCAGGCGCGGTTCGAGCGCCAGCGCGCGCGCCAGCGCCACCCGCTTGACCATGCCGCCGGACAGGTCGGACGGCATCTTGTTGGCGTGCTCCGGGCCCATGCCGACCATGTTCATCTTCAGCAGCACGGCGTCGCGCACCAGGTCCTCGGGCAGCGTGCCCAGTTCACGCATCGGCTGGGCGATGTTCTCGAACACCGTCAGCGCCGAATACAAGGCGCCCTGCTGGAACAGCATGCCCCAGTGATTGCGCAGCTGCTGCAGCTGCTCGGAGCCGATCTCGCTGATGTCCTCGCCGAACACGCGCACGCAGCCGCGCGCCGGCGTCTCCAGCCCGAGCATCTGGCGCAGCAGCGTGGTCTTGCCGGTGCCGGAGCCGCCGACGATGGACAGGATCTCGCCCTGCACGATCTCCAGGTTCAAGTCCTGGTGCACCACGGTGCGGCCGTACTTGGTCCACAGGCCGGTGATCTCGACGATCGGCACGCTGCCGTCGAGCGTCAGTTCGCCGGTGCCGGGGCCGCAGGCTTTTTCGGGGACGAGCGCTGGATTGGCCATCAGAACCCCACGCCGCTGAAGACGATCGCGAACACGGCGTCCGCCAGGATCACCGCGGTGATCGCCGTGACCACCGAGGTGGTGGTGCCGCGCCCCAGGCTCTCCGTGTTCGGCTTGATGCGCAGGCCGAAGTGGCAGGACACCAGCGCGATCAGGATGCCGAACACCGTGCCCTTGCCCAGGCCGATCATATAGTTCGCCAGCGGCACCGCGTCCGGCAGCTTGAGGATGAAGTATTGCGGCGACAGGTTCAGCTCCACCTTGGCCGACACCATGCCGCCCAACAGCGCGATGGTGTCGGTCCAGATCACCAGCAGCGGCATGGCGATGGCCAGGGCCAGCACCTTGGGCATGATCAGGCGGAAGCCGTGCGAGATGCCCATCACCAGCATGGCGTCGAGTTCCTCGGTCACGCGCATCACGCCCAGCTGCGCGGTGATGGAGGAACCGGAGCGGCCGGCCACCAGGATCGCCGCCAGCAGCGGCCCCAGTTCGCGGATGATGCTCATGCCCAGCAGGTTGACCAGGAAGATGTCGCCGCCGAAGTTGCGCAGCTGCTGCGCCGACAGGTAGGAGAACACCACGCCGATCAAAAAGCCGACCAGCGCCGTGATGCCCAGCGCCTGGAAGCCGGCGTGGAAGATGTTCGCGGAGATTTCCTTCCACGGCCCGCGCATCGGCGCGCGCGCGAAGCGCCACAGTTCCTGCACCACCTGGCCGATCAGCGAGGTGAGGGCGATCAGGTGTTCGAAGAACAGCAGCATCGCGAAGCCGAGCTTCATCACCCACGTCAGGCGCTGCGGACGGGCCGCCGGCAGTTCGAGCTTGCCGGTCGATTCGAGACGGTTGAAGAATTCTTCCTGGCCCGGCGCCAGTTGCAGGTCGGCCGGGCGGGTCTTGCCCCAGGCGTTCCACAGCAGCTGGGCGCCGATGTGGTCCATGCTGTCGATCGCCGTCAGGTCCCATTTGACGCCGTCGGCCTTGAGGGTCTTGATCAGTCCCGTAATGGTGGCCATGGTCTTGCCCTGGGCCAGAGCGTGCACTTGCCAGGTGCCGCCTGCGGCGACCGAAGGCCCCTTGGCGGCACCGGGATTGAGAGTGAGAGTGGGCTCTTTGGCGATAGGCATTGCGTCAGTTTAAGGGAGTTTGGCCCTGGCCGCCACCAGTGCTTGCGCGGCGGGCAGCGGCCCCGCTCACGCGGCCAGCCTGCGGGCCTGGCGTTTGGGCGCCGGCGTCTCGGTGGCCTTGGGCTTGGCGCCGGCGTAATCGCTGGCCAGCAGCGCCTCGGCGGCCTCCTTGTCCATGCCCTGGCTGTGCAGGTATTTCGCCACCATCGCCACCAGGCGTTCCAGCGCGATGCGGTGGGTGGCGTCGGTGTTCGCGTACAGCCAGTCCGAGAAGGCCATGAAGCGGCCGAAGGCGTCGTCGCCCAGCAGCACCGGCAGCGTGTGGCCGAAGCGGCCGGAATTGGCCACCAGGTCCCAGTAGCGCGCAAAGCGCACCAGGCGCTGCATGGTCGGGAAGTCGATGTCGCGATTGGCCAGGATGGTGTAGGGCGCGTACGGCTCGAACACCAGGCCGTATTCCTGCGTGTGGCGGATGATCGGCGTGCCGCGCAGCCGCTTGAGGATGCCGAACTGGATCTCGTGCGGATTGAGCGCCCACAGCTTGTTGAAGCCTTCGGCGAAGCTCTCCACCGTCTCGCCGGGCAGGCCGGCGATCAGGTCCACGTGCATGTGGGCGTTGGAGTGGTCGGTCAGCCAGCGGATGTTGTCGGCGGCTTTCTGGTTGTCCTGCTTGCGGCTGACCAGCGTCTGCACCGCCGGGTTGAAGCTCTGGATGCCGATCTCGAACTGCAATGCGCCGTGCGGGAATTTGCCGATGCCCTCTTTCAGTGCGTCCGGCAGGTGGTCCGGCACCAGCTCGAAGTGGGCGTAGACCGGATCGTCCGGGTTCGCCTCCAGCTTATCGAGGAAGAACTGCATGATCTTCAGGCTGGTCTTGATATTCAGGTTGAAGGTGCGGTCGACGAACTTGAACAGCCGCGCGCCGCGCGCGTGCAGCGCCTCCATCTCGGCCAGGAAGTGGTCGAGCGCGAACGGCCACGCCGTCTTGTCCAGGGCAGACAGGCAGAACTCGCACTTGAACGGGCAGCCGCGCGAGGCTTCCACGTAGATGGTGCGGTTCTTGATGTCGTCGTCGGTGTAGAGCGAGTAGGGCAGCTTGATCTCGGCCATCGGCGGCTGCACGCCGGCGTGGATCTTCATCAGCGGCTTGGGACCGTTGAGGATCTCGCCGCACAGCTTGGGGAACGTGACGTCGCCCCAGCCGGTGATCAGGTAGTCCGCCAGCTTGACGATTTCCTGCTCGTTCGATTCGTAGGACACCTCCGGACCGCCCAGCACCACGGTCACCTGCGGCGCCACGCGCTTGAGCATGGCGACGACCTTGGTGGTCTCCTCGACGTTCCAGATGTAGATGCCGAAACCGACGATCTTCGGCGCGTGCGCCAGGATGCGTTCGACGATCTCGGTGGTCTTGGCGCCGATGACGAATTCCTGCAGGCGCGTCCGCTCCTGCAGCTCGCCCATGTTCGCCAGCAGATAGCGCAGGCCCAGCGAGGCGTGGGTGTAGCGGGCGTTGAGGGTGGTGAGCAGGATGGACATGACGGGCGTATGGATCGGCGAAACCGCTATTTTACGCTTTCGTACCGTGCGCGCCCTTGGTTGCTGAGTTGGCATGTTATTATTTATAACTTATTACTAACTTGGCAATCGTCGCCCATGAATAAAAAAATACTGGTCGGATCGCTCGCCGGAGGCGCGGTGGTGTTGGCCGCGGTAGCCGCCTACCGGCTCCTGGGCTGGAATCTCATGGGGGACGTCAACAGCTTGAAGCTGGACTTGTCCCGGCCGGACGCGCTGGTGATGACCAAGAGCCTGTCGTCGCTGCCGCGCGACCTGCTGACGGTGCCGCTGGCGCGTGACGTGCTGCGCGAGGAATTCCTGTTCTATTACGAGCAAAGCGAGGACCGGCTTGGCCTCAAGGGCAGCCTGCGGCGCATCGCCTACGAACATGAACTGGGCTGGGGCGACCAGCTGCTGCGCATGGTGCTGGACCAGCCGGCGGAAGTGGCCCTGTGGCGCGACGCCGACGGCTCGCTCAAGCACTTCGCCATCGCCGTCTCGCGCAACCAGCTGACACGCTTGCTGGAGGAGGCGGGCAAGGTCGCGCTCAAGGACACGCAAATGAGCGTGGCCGGGGAGCTGCGCGTCGACGGCGACAAGGTGCCGGTGTATGCGCTCAACTACGCCTACAACCGCACCATGCTGTTCGCCGCGCACGGCCAGCGGCTGGTGATCCTGTCGCATCCAGGCATGCTGTATGGCGGCGCGCAGGGCAAGAGCGCCGACAGCGCGGCCGGCAAGACCGTGGCCAGCCTGCTGGCGTCGGACCAGTCCAAGCAGAACATCTTCCATCCGCAGTTCCATCTCGACCAGGCGGCGCCCGATGGCCACAGCATCGCCGTCAAGGCGGACTTCCTGTCCTTCGGCTACCAGCCCTTCTTCGGCGCACTGGAAGCGCTGCGCTTCGATTTCAGCAAGGGCGCGTGGCGCTCCGAGGTGCTGGTCAACGCGGACAAGCTGCACAAGGGCGGCTACGACAACGCCGCCCTATGGCCGGTGCTGCCGCACGATCCGAGCGCCTGCTTCAGCGTGCCGGTGGACTGGGACGCGCTGCAGCCGATGCTCAAGCAAATGAGCGGCAAGACCTCCGAACCGGTGCTGCCGCTGGCCACCCAGCTGCAAGGCCCGGCCGCCGCGTGCTGGTATGGCGGCTCGCGTTTGCATACGCCGGTCTTCGTGGCCACGCGCCAGGCGAAAGCGGGCGGCGAGGCGCTGTACGGCAGCCTGTTCACGGCGGCCATCGGCGGCAAGGACGCGGTCCGCAAGACGGAAGCGAAGGGCGTCACGCGCTGGGAGCGCACCGTGGCGACCTCGATGGGCGAGGCCAAGCCGGCGCTGGCGGTGGCTGGCGACACGGTGGTCTTCTCCGCCGACGGCAAGCTGGTGGACCAGGTGCTGGCGGTGCGTCGCAAGCAGGCACCCGCCGCCGCCGACCTGCTGCCGGACGCCGGCCATACGGTGGGCCTGATCGCGCCGGCCTCGCTGGCGCAGCTGATCGAGCGCGAAGCCTACGACACGCTGCCGGCCGCTCATGAGCCGGTGCTGCGTGCCGCGGCCAATGAACACCTGGCGCCGCGCCTGGCCGCGCTGAAGAAGTATCCGCCGTACCGCATGGTGCTCAAGCGCCTGCCGGCCAGCGGCACCGCATGGGAAACGCTGGAATGGCAGGCGGTCCAGCGATGATGCAAAGGCGTTCCGCGTTGCGCTGGCTGGCATGCGCCGGCGCGGCGGCCGCGTCCCCTGCCTGGGCCTTGCGCGAGGCGGCGGAGGCGTCCACGCGGCTGTCGCAGGCGCAGAGCCGCGCCTTCCAGGCGTGGATGCTGCGCATCGTCACGGCGCAGATCGAACGCGGGCCGTCGCCGCGCTGGACCCACCGCGATTGCGCGGGCCTGGTGCGCTTCGCCGTCAACGAGGCGCTGGCCGTGCACGACGCGCGCTGGCTGCGCGCCAACGGCATCGCCAGCGACCGCCGCCTGCCGCCCGAACTGGAGCTCGACGCCGGCCAGGCCGCGCTGCGCAACCGCTGGGTGCAGACCGGCGGCACGGTCGGCCACTTCGTCACGGCGCTGGCGCTGGTGCAGCACAACAGCCGCTTCGTCGCGCGCGAGATCAGCCAGGCGCTGCCCGGCGACCTGCTGTTCTTCGACCAGGGCGACGAACAACACCTGATGGTCTGGATGGGGGCGAGCATCGCCTACCACACCGGCACCGTTACCCCCGACGACAATGGTCTGCGGACCGTCGATATCAAACAACTCACGACCTGGAAGGACACGCGGTGGCAACCTGCGTCCAACAATCCCAATTTCGCCGGTGTATTCCGGCTGTCATTTCTGTCATGAAGCTGCTGCTCGCCAGTGTGCTGTCCCTGTTCCTGATCGGAAGCGCCGTGGCGCAGCCGGAGCCGAGCTATTACACGCCGTTCAAGGGCGAGCCGTTCTTCCTGCTGTCCGACGCCACTTATGGCAGCGCCGACGAGGCGCGCGTGCGCCTTGAGGTGCCGGGGCGCGACATGGGCCGCATGAATCTCGAAGCCTATTCCGGCGCCGACATCGTGTTGTACCGCGTGCCCGAGCCGATGGCCTTCCTGAAGAAGCAGCCCAACCTGCACCGCATCCAGGTGGAGGGCAATTTCCAGGGCGAGGGCCTGGCCAACACGCTGAGCTTCTTGTGGGACAGCTGGTGGAAGCAGTCGCGCCTCTTCTGGCGCAAGCTGTTCTCGGCCGAGGCGCGCCTCTCGGTGACCAGTGAGCATCCGAAGCTGGCCACCAACGACGCGATCCGCCGGCCGACGGTGTTCGTCAATAACCCGCAGTACAAGCCGATCAAGGGGATGGAGCTGGTCGACAGCTTCCGTTATCCGATCTGGCAGGCCGCGCCGATCGCGCCGCCCAAAGGCGTGAAGCTCGACGGATCGAGCAGCGACTTCGTCGTCCCCGGCGCCGGCAACGTGATGATCCCGCTCGGCAAACGCAAACCGGGCCTGTACCTGGTTGAAGCCATCATCGGCCAGCACCGCGCCACCACGCTGGTGTTTGTGTCGGATACGATGGCCGTGACCAAGGTGTCGTCCGGCCAGATGCTGGTGTGGGCCGCGCGGCGCGACAATAGCGCCGCCGTCGCCGGCGCCAGCGTGGCCTGGACCGACGGCACCGGCGTGCTGCAATCGGCCACCACCGGCGCCGACGGCGTCGCGTCGATGGAGCGCGGCAGCCCTGAACATACCTATGTGTTGGGCGAGGACCGCGCCGGCGGCGTGTTCGTGTCCGAGAACTTCTACTACGACAGCGAGATCTATAACACCAAGCTGTATGCCGTCACCGACCGGCCGCTGTACCGCCCCGGCGACGAGGTCAATGTCAAGTTCATGGGACGGGAGTTCACGTCGGCGCGCGCCTCGCAGGCTGCCGCGGCGGCGCCCATCGGCCTGACCGTGTTCGATCCGAACGGCACGCCGCTGTTGACGCAAACGCTGCAGCTGTCGGGCGATACCGGCGCCGACACCCGCTTCCGCCTGCCGGAGCAGGCCACCGCCGGCGGCTATGAGCTGCGCTTCACCTATAAGGACGGCGTCTACGGCGCGGCCTTCCGCGTGGCCGAATACATCAAGCCTCACTTCGAGATCAACATTCAGCCGTCCAAGCCGGAGTTCAAGACCGGCGAGGCGGTCAAGGGCAGCATCGCGCTGCGCTACCCGGACGGCAAGCCGGTGAAGAACGCCACCATGACGCTGTCGCTGCGCAGCCAGCAAAACAGCATGGTGGACGGCGAGCTGCGTTACAGCGGCTTGTTCCCGGTGTCGCTCAAGACCGAGGAAGTGGTCAGCGACAGCAGCGGCAATGTGGACTTCTCGCTGCCGCCGGCCGCCGATCCTTCTCGCTACATCTTGACCGTGCTGGCCACCGACGGCGCGGCCTACCGCGTCAAGGTCACGCGTGAGCTGATGATCGAGCGTTCCAGCACCACCTATACTTTGAAGCCTGCGCGCCAGTTCTCCGATCCGGGGCAGAAGGTGCATTTCGACCTGGTGGCCGACGGCCAGGGTTCGGCGCGCCCGGTGCGCTGGGAGATGGTGCAGCTGGAGCGGCAGACCAAGACGTCCGGCGCCTTCGATCCGGCCGCCAAGGGATGGGACGTGACCTTCCCGGATTCCGGCTCCTACCAGCTGTCGCTGCGCGACGAGCGTGGCAACCTGCTGGCGGCGGCCAGCCACTGGGTCAGCGGCGACGGCGTGCAGGCCACGCCGGGCAGCATTGAGATTGTGCTCGACCGCGCGCGCTATCGCCCTGGCGAGACGGCCGAGGCGCTGATCACCTTCTCCGACAAGGTGGACCAGGCGCTGCTCACGCTGGAGCGCGACAAGGTTGAACAATATGGCCTCATGGCCGGCAGCGCCGACTGGTACAAGGCGCAGCGCGTGGGACCGAAGCAGTGGCGCGTGCGGATACCGGTGAAGGAGGAGCATGGCCCCAACATGACCTTCTCGGTGGCCTACACCCGCAATGGCGATTTCGTGTTCGAGAACGCCGGCCTGCAGGTGATCGAGCCGCGCATCGCGCTGCAGTTCAAGACCGACAAGGAGGTTTACCAGCCCGGCGAGAAGGTGACGCTGGACGTCAAGGCCACGCTGGACGGCAAGCCGCTGAGCACCATGGTGGCGCTGGGCGTGGTCGATGAGATGATCTACGTGCTGCAGCCGGAGATCGCTCCGGAGATCGGCGACTTCTTCTACCATCCGCGCCGCAACAACGTGCGCACCACGGCCAGCCTGTCGTTCATCAGCTACGACATGGCGCAGGGCCGCAGCGGCGGCGCGCCGGCGCGGCACAACTACAATGAGCGCGGCGTCAAGGTACTGGAGCGGCCGCGCCGCGACAACATCGACACGGCCTACTGGGCGCCGTCGCTGAAGACCGATGCGGACGGCAACGCGCGCGTCAGCTTCACCATGCCGGACGCATTGACGCGCTGGCGCATCACCGGCCGTGCGATGGATGCGCAAGGGCGCGTGGGCCAGCGCACCGGCTATCTGCGTTCGGACAAAAACTTCTACGCCAAGTGGACCGCGCCAGACTGGATGCGCGCCGGCGACGCGCCGCGCGCCACGGTGGCGGTGTTCAACCAGACCAGCGCCGCGCAGACGCTGGAAGTGATTCTGTCCGGTGGTACGCAGCCGAAGACCGAGAAGCTGAGCGCCAAGCCCGGCGTCAATTATGTCGAGTTCCCGCTGGCGGCGGTCTCCGGCGCCTTGCGCCTGGAGCTCAAGCAGGACGGCAAACTGGTCGACGCGCTGGACACCACGATGCAAACCCTGCCTGCGGCCTGGCTCAGCCCACGCACGCTGACGTTGCCGCTGACCGGCGCCGAGACCGCGTTCAAGCTGCCCGCCGATGCGCGCAATATCCGCGTTTCGTTCGCGCAGGGCGCGGCCAGCCACTTCGCGCGCATCGCCGATGACTTGATCGAGTACCCGTACGGCTGCGTGGAGCAGACCGCGAGCCGCTTGATTCCGTTGACGCTGGCCCTGCAAAGCATGCCGGCGGACGCCGCGCAGCTGCGCGAACGCCTGCAAGCCACGCTCACCGCGCAGCGCCTGCGACTGGTGGCGATGGCCGGACCCAACGCGGTCTTCGGCTGGTGGGGCAACGCCACGGCGGGCAGCGCGCTGATGACGGGCTACGCCTATTACGCGGACTGGTATGCGTCGCGCGCGTTGCGCATCGAGCTGCCGCCCGAGCACTGGAATAGTCTGTTGACCGTGTACAGTGAGCAGGGCCTGAAGGATGCGCCGATCGACCGCGCGCTGGTGCTGTGGATGGCCCGCGACATCGGCCTGCCCACCAAGACGCTGGCCTCGGGCCTGGTCGATGACATGGCCGCCGTCACGCTGGCAGGCAAGCCGCATGCGGGCGGCGACACCGGCAGCCTGCTGCTCGGCGCCGGCGATGACCGCGAAGCGCAAGCTATAGCGCTTGGCTTGACGTCGGTGGTCGCAAGCCAGAACGGCGTGGCGTTGCCGCCGGCCCTGCAGCAGCAGGTCATCGCGGCGTGGAGTGTGTTGCGCTCGTCGAAGGCACCGGTGGCGCAAGCCTTGCTGATGCTGGCCGGCGAAGTGCCGCCGTCGCAGGCCGACGCGGTACTGTCCAGCGTTCGCGCGGATATGCCGACGCTGGACCGTTCGATGACGCTGTTGTGGGTGCAGAAAAAACTGGGCGGCGCATCGTTCGGCAAGGCGCCGGCGCTGGCGTTGGACGGTCCTTGGCAAAAACTGGAGAGCCGCAGCGGGCAGCCGGTCTGGCGCTGGAACGACGCCAAGGCCCTGCCGGAGCAGCTCAAGTTGGCGGCGGCATCGGGCGCCGCGCCTACGGGCACGGTGGCCGTGGTGCAGTACGACAGCCGCGCAGCGGAAGCGTCCACCTTGCCGGTCACCGTCGAGCGCCGCATCCTGCGCATGAAGCAGGGTAAGGACGGCTACACCACGGAACTGGTCAAGCCGGGCGAGGCGCTCAGCACCGCCGAGCTTTATCTGGATGAGATCACGCTGAAACCTGCGCCCGGCTCCAAGCATCGCTTTGGCTTGCTGGAGGTGGCGCTGCCGCCCGGCGCGATGGTCGAGTCGACCACCTGGGGCATGGTGATGGCCGGTGAAAAACCGACGCCGCTGGAGCGCGCGCGCCATGCCGAGCGCCGTGACGGCTACGCGGTGCCGGTCGATCCGCTGGAGGAGACCGTAACGGTGCGCCACCTGCTGCGCTTTGCGCAAAAGGGCAGCTACGTGCTGCCGCCGACGCGCTTCCACCGCATGTATCAGCCGGAGCAGAAGGCGCTGGAAGGCGCCGGCAAGACCATGCGCGCGCTGAAGGTGGAATGATGCGCAAGTCGGCGCTTTCCCGCGTACTGCGTCCGGCGGCTGTATTGGCCTTGTTGGCCGTGCAGCCGCTGGCCGTGTCGTCGCGGGCGGCGTCGCTGGACGTGGCCTGGTGGCGCGATGGGAAAACCGAAGTGCTGCAATTGCGGCAGGGCGGTCCCGCGCCGCAACCTTTCGACGGCAGCCGCCAGGTGCCGCTGGCCAGCTTGTGGAAGCTGTTCGTCTATATCTACGCGGACGACAGCCATGTGCCGATGCCGGACTATCGCTGCGGCGGCCGCGATCCGGAGGAAGTCTATTGTTGCGAGGCGGGGCAGAGCGTAGGCCGCGATGCGGCGCTGGCGCAGTCCTGCGGACCGTTCTTTTCTCCGCGCCGGCTGATGATCGCGCCGGCGTCGTGGCGCGATTATTGGACGCGCCGTCTTGGCGCCGCTCCCTCCGGCGAACTCGCATGGCTGGCCGATCCCGCGCAGTTGACACCGGAACGGCTGGTGCGGCTCGACAGCTTGCTGCGCGCACTGTCCAGCATACCGGCCGCCAGCCGCGCCGATGCCGAGGCGGCGCTGCTGCGCGTGGTGCTGGATGGCCGGGGCGCCGGCACGGCGCGCTGGTTCGGCAGCCAACTGCGGGTGAAGACCTATTCCTGGCATCAGCCCACGCAAGCGGGCAAGGAGCGCGAACGCCTCGGCGGCGCGGCTGGCTGGCTGGCCGACGGCACTCCGGTGTGGTTCGGTGGCGCCGGTGGCAGCAGCAACGTGCTGCAGCAGTGGGCGCCGCGACTGGCCGCCAATCTGCCGCCGGTGCAGGCGGCTGAGGACAGCGGTTGCGTCGTCGTCGACTACTTCAAGCGCTATCCGATCAGCAGCGTGCGCGGCGCGGATGGTCCGGCTGCGGCGGGCCCGCTCAATGGCCGCTTCCAGGTGCGCTTCGAGAACGGCAAGAACCTGGCCTTGCGCAGCGCCGGCGAGACGATGCTGCAAACCGGTGGCGACGGCCGCCCGCAACTGCGCGGCCGCTTCGGCGTCAATGAATACGTGGCGCGGGTGATCGACCGCGAGGCCAGCGCCGACGAGCCGGAAGCGGCCAAGGCGCTGGCCATCGCCGCGCGCAGCTATCTGCGGCAGAACGCGCAGAGCGTGGCCGGCTGCCAGCAAATCGCCGACAGCAGCGCGACGCAGCGCGTCAGCCCCAGTCCCGCCACGCCGGCGGCGCTGGCCATCGCGCGCTGGACCGACCAGTTGATTGTCGACGGCGTGCCGGTGCGATATCACCGCGACCAAGCATCCGATGGCACGCTGGTGTGGACCGACGCGGTCCGGCAGGCGAAGCAGGGTAAGCTTTACGATGAATTGCTGGCGGCGGCCTATCCCGGCGGCGCGCTGAGCACCGCTGGCAACGCCGGCGTGCGCTGCAAGCGTCTGGGGCAGAACGAGGAGTGGCTGGCGCGCGCCCTGTCACGCTGGCAGCGTGTGCTGCTGGGCGAGGCTGGTTACGAGGCGCCGCCGCAGCCGCCGCTGGTCTGCGCGCTTGCCTCCGGCGCGCCGTATTCGGAGCAGTCGCGCAACCGCATCTTCATGCGCCCGCTGACCACGCGCGAAGACCGCATCACGCTGGCCCATGAATACCTGCATCTTGGTCTGCGCCGCCATCCGCGCGGCCAGGATGAAGACTATGTTGAGCGCTTGGCGCGCCGGCTGGTCGACCTTAACCTGGAGACGCTGTGATTTCCCGCATCCGATTGCTCAACGCCGCCGGGCTGCTGCTGGCATGCCAGCTGGCGCACGCGCAGGACAAAAGCATGACCACGCCGATAGGCGGCTGGAACCGCGCCGGCCTGACCGACCGCTCGGAGGAGCTGGCGGTCAACTACCCGTACGCACTGGTGGACCGCGGCGCGCAACGTGGACGGCGCATGATCCAGGGGCAGCTTGATAAAGTGGGAAAGGGCAGGGCTTTTCATAAGCTGGTGGTCAACGGTAATCCGACGCCGTTGTACACGGACGAGGATGGGCGCTACGCCCGCGCATATTCGTTCGGCTCCGGTTCCAACAGCGTGGAGATCCGCTCGCCGGACGGCAAGGCGGTCAAGCGCGTGCAGTTTTATGAAGCAGACCGCAGCAAGCCGCAGCCGATGATACGCATCATCGCCGCGTGGGACGACAGCCAGGCGGAAGTCGACCTGCACGTGATCACCCCGGACGGCCAGCACGCGTTCTTTGGACAGCCGGCGCTGAGCAATGGCGGCGGTCTGGACGCCGACACCGTCGATGGGCCGGGGCCGGAGAACTTCGTGATGACGTCGCCGATGCACGGCTTGTACCAGGTATGGATCAACTACTGGGGCAACTTCGGCGCCGACGGCTATCACTTCGACGAAAACACGCGGCAGCGGCCCGTCATCACCAGCCGCATCACGCTGGTCTTCAATGAGAACACCCCGCGCGAGCGGCGCGAATCGTTTGTCGTGCCCTTGCGCGGCATCGGCGAGCTTACCCTCGTCAAAACCTTCAGGTACTGAGCATGAATCTGCGCTGGCTATTGTTAATGTTATTACCGCTTTGGGCGCAGGCCCAGGTCTCCATCGATTCGCCCAAGGGCGGCTGGCGCAATTCCGCCGGCGCGCGCGAGGACTATACGCAGCCGGTGCATTATCCTGCGGCCTCCGTCAGCCTGCAGCCGGGCCAGAGCGAAACGGCGCAGATACGCGGCCGCATCGCCGGTGCGCCCAAAGGCAAGCCGGCCACGCTGGTGGTCAATGGCGTGGCGATGCCGCTGGAAGTGGCGGAGGATGGCACATATGGACGGCCGTATGGTTTCGGCAGCGGCTCCAATAGCGTGGAGGTGCGCGCGCCGGACGGCAAGAGCCGCGCCCGTGCGCAGTTCGTCGACAGCTATCAGGGGAAGACGCAGGCGCGCTTGCGCGTGGTGCTGTCCTGGGATAGCGCCGGCACCGATCTCGATCTGCATGTGGTGACGCCGGACGGCGGTCACGCCTGGTACGGCAACCGCGTATTACAAGACGGCTCGGCCTTGGACGTGGACGTGACGACCGGCTACGGGCCGGAGATCTTTTCCAGCGCCGCGCCGCAGAAGGGTAATTATCACGTCTACGTTAACTACTTCGGCAGCGGCGCGGATACGTCCACGCTTACCGTCGCGCGGGTCTCCATCATTACCAATGAAGGCACGCCGCGTGAAAGGCTACAGACCTATCAAGTGCCGATGCGTGCAACTGGCGAACTGACGCTGGTGAAATCATTCGTGTTTCCGTAAATAGCCCTTGCGGAACCCACAGGGGCTTTGCTATAGTTCGCCCCCTCGCAGAACACAGCACACGTTGCTGAGTTAGGTGAGAAAAAGAAGGGGTTGACGAAACGGTCTAAACGCTTCATACTCTTTCTTCTTCGCTGACGGACACAACGCTCCGCAGCAAACGCAGTACCGAATAAAGTTCTTTAAAAATTAACAGTCGATAAGTGTGGACGTTTGATGAAAGTGCACAGTGAACTCGTTTCGCTGATACTTAAAATATCAAATGTTCACAAGAAGTAATGAAATAGGCGCTACGAAAGTAGTGGCCTGTCAGTATTTTGAGTGAGCGACCCGTCAGCAATGACGGTGACACGAAAGTGTCAAATAAACAGAGATTAAACTGAAGAGTTTGATCCTGGCTCAGATTGAACGCTGGCGGCATGCCTT
>QVIN01000018.1 GCA_003416985.1 Duganella sp. BJB480
CTGCGGCGCTCCTGGCTTATCGTTACAACCTCGATTGTTTGCTTGTTCCTAGTCATATGCACAGTCCTATTCCTATCCGTAAGAATAGCGCATAGGCTGTGTCCGGTGAATCAGGGGGCTATTTCATATTCCATGTTGCCTCCTCGATGAATAGGATCACTTGATAGATAGTGGTCCAGCTCACGAGGCGGCAAATTGGGGATGCTCAACGGCTCGCTATTTATCGGGCAAAGCTGCGACAGTTTCTGCATTAACGATTGCTTCTAACTGTCGTCCTAGCTTGTTCCATGCGTCCCGTTTTTCGCGGGCATAGTCGTAGTGCAGGTAGTGGCGGCGAACCTTGCTTCCCGCCAGTACGTGGTTTTGGCAACGGTCGATGACGTCCAGCGTGACGCCGAGACTTTGCATCAGTGTGGCACCCGTCCTGCGCAAGTCATGCGCGGTCCACGCGCCGTACTTCCCACTCTGCAGCACCAGACGATCGTCCTGGCGGCGATGCGGCATCTTGGCGCGAGGTCCGCCGTCGCGGCCGTGTTTGAACATGGTCTGTCGGTCGCTGATCTGTTTGGTGATCGCTCGTGGGGAAATGTGAAGCGTGCCCATGTAGTTCGGGAAGCACCAGTCGGTATCTCCGCTGCAATCGTACAAGCGGCGAAAATATCGCAGCGCGAAATCGGACAGCGAGATCGTCAGACTGCTGATGCGGTCCTTCACGTTTTCCTTTGGTATAAACCATTCCGCGCGCTCGAAGCTGATGTGCTCCCAACGTGCCATGGTCAATTCGCCGACCCGGCACAGGGTCGACAGCATGATCCAGATCGCGCATTCGGTGGTGATTTCGATGGGCTGCACGGCGATGCGCCTGTTTGCCGCCTGCGCGTATTCCTTCCGCGCGCGGTCGAGGACGCTGTGCAACTCGTGAATCTCGGCAGGGGAGAGTACCCGCTCGCGCACGCCGCGCGGATCGAAGTCCGGGCTGACGATGCGGCCGATCTCGATCAGATCCATCGGGTTGCCCTCGACGAGCAGGCGGCGCCACGGCTGGCGCTTCTGTGCCCAGTTCAGCATCTGCTTCAGGTTGTTCCGCAGCGAGACGGCGCTGCGGTTGGCACCACGCGCCACCATGGTACGCAGCACGTGACGCAGATCGTGCTCCGTCAGTGCGCGGACGGCGACGCCGCCAATCTTGGGCAAGACGTCGGCATTGAACTGTCGTTTCAATTCTGCGTTATCGTTCCTGCGCCGCACGCCGTCCAGCAGCCAGACGTCGAACATATCGCGCACCGTCAGGCCTGCTTCGCGTTGCGCCTCGACCTGGGCCAGCTTCGCTTCCAGCGCCTCCTGAACCTCGATCTTCTGCACTTTTTTTACCGTGGCAGGATCGGCTCCAGTGGCCGCTCGGTCGCGCGCGGCATCGCGGGCTTCCCTGATCTGCGCCAGGCTGTCGTGCGGCCAGGAGCCGCATGAAATGTCGTGCAGCTTGTCGCCATGCCGGTAGCGGTAGTAAAACGGAATCGTGAGTTTGTTGTGGGCCTTCACGCGTACGCGCCCGAACAGTCCGCCATCATCCCGGACGACGAGTCCGACTTGTTTCGCCGTAATCGCCAACAATTCCTTCTGTGTGATCCTAGGCATCTTGTATTCCAGAACGTCAGCCCTGCAATGGGCCGGAGGTTTTTACAAGGGGTCGCAAGAGGAGCAAAAAATACCCCAACAAATACCCCAACAAGACGCTCGGCTAGGACTGGATGAGTACGGATGGGTATAGACGCATGGTAGCGCCAAGCCATTGATTATTAATGATGTTGCTCAATGGATGGACGTTCCTGGATGCTAAAGGAAGAGTTAACTCGGCCATGGGGTGCAAGGGGTAGGAAGTTCGAATCTTCTCGCCCCGACCAATAGAATCAACAGCTTAGGCCAGTCTTCGGACTGGCCTTTGTTGTTTTTGTAAGTCTGTACCTCAACAAATACCCCAACAAACTCAAATCCTTGGCGCCATGTTTTCCGGTTTGGATACGGTTCTCGGCCCAAAAAACTGGCGTCGCTATCGCGACGCCGTTTTTATTTGCACCATGGAAGAGCCAATGAATTAGTGCGGCGACTGGTGCAAGCAGGCAGCGTCATATTGGGAAACATTGACTGGATTTTGCGAGTTTTGCGGTTGCTGGCCGGCATAAACCGTTCCGGCCTTGCCGTCTGGATTAAATGCGGAACCGGGAGCAATCATGGCATTGCCCGGTGTGTAAGGTGCACTCGGACTACCGCAGCTTGCGTTCGGCTGCCCCGTCTGCAGGGATGGCTGAGGGCGTGCTGAAGTTGATACCGGAGCAGTAAGGGATGGCGTTTTTGGCGTAAACGTCGACATCTCCGTTGGTGGCGCGGCGAGTGGAGCGCCGCCATGTCGGGTGGGAGCGGCAGTGACGGCAAATGTGATCATTGCCAGTGTCCCGGCCAACGACATCCTCAGTATTAAATTCATGGCTAACCTCCTTAAAAGACACAGGACCCTGCAAGCAGCCACGTTTCATCCGGCCAGGGTATTGCCGAATGGTGGTCAATCCGGTGTTTTTGCCGTGAATGCCATGCACCAGCCGTTTGCGTTGATCTCGCCGACGACGATCCGACAGTTGCCGGAATGACGGCCTGCTTCCGGTGCGATAAACTGCACGCAGTCTGCGCAACGCTGACCATCTTTTGGTTGATCCTGGTAGTGGAAAGCGTCCTTGGTTGCCGTGCCAGCGCGGGCAAGGGTTGCCCCGCCTAGCACGCTTAGTGTCAGCGTGGCCGCAGACACGCCGAGCAGGCGTCGTCGGGCCGTATCGTGTGCGTTCATGATGATCTCTTCCTGAAAAGTGCCGGATGGTCAGAACATGAACCAGCCCAGCAGATATATGGTGTCGTTGGCGGTTGCGGCGCGACCGAAACCGTCATAGTTTCGCTTCGCTCCGTTGAACTTGTCGTAATGCGTGAACTGGAGCATCAAGCGAATGTCGCGGCGGGGGAGGTAGTTGAACTCCACGATGCAGCCGGAACTGTCAGGGCTGCCGCTGGCGCTGCCAGTGATCGAGTCGCCCGTGTTGTACAGGCCACTGTCGACGCTGCCGTGGATGTCGAAGCGTGACAGGTTAATGCCGTACTTTTTTTCAAAATAGTAGGTCGCTTTTGCTCGGAATTCATACAGCTTGTCCCTGCTGTTGCTGGTCTGGGCGCCGGCGTTCCAGGTCGCTGATTCACGCACAAAATTAACCTGGCCCGTAAGGCGATGCCGGTCCGTGATGTACTGGTATTGCGCATCGACGCCGATATCGCGGAAGTGATCTGTCGGGCCGGTGAGCACCTTGTTGTCCGGGAAGACATCGGCGACCAGGCCATAGGTCCCCACCATGGCCGAATGTTTGCCGCCATCCCACTCATGTTGTAGCGCGAGCCGCCAGTAGGGGTTGTAGCCATCAAGGGCCGCCGCTGTGTCACGCGGGACCCCAAGCCGCAATGGCGAGAACAGCCGATTGCTGGTGTGGTATGCCGTCAGTTCGGCATAGAGCGTGTTGCGCCATACAATGTCTGCGCCCATGCCGGCCACTTGCTGGCCCAGATTGCTCACCAAGGGCGAGGCGGCGGGGGCGTTTGCGGTTGGCGAAGACGCGAACGGAAAGCCCCAGGCGCTTACCGTGTTGTAAACGTCTTGAACCTGTGGGTTGTTATGGAGGGTGAAACCATAGAGCAGGTCATGTTTGCCGATGTCGACGTGGTTTGCGTAGCGCAGGTCGACGTTATCGATGCTGGTGCGATGCTCAACGCCGTCATAAGTGAACTGTGAAAAGATCCCCATGTGGTCGCTCAGCTTTCCGCTGAAGAATACGCTTGCTGCTTGCAGCACCGCATTCCGATCCTTGGGAAAACTTTGCGCGAAATCTGGTCCGGTGGTTCGTGTTTCCGAGTATGACAGCTGGACCATCCCGGCCACGGGGAACGTCAGGCGCGGCCCCAATGTATAGCCGTTTAGCTTGAATTGCCGACCGGTGGGAGTCAGCTCAGGCCAGCTCACGTGGCAGGCGAAACAATCCAGTTGGGTTTGACGCGCGAAGCTCGGAACGGCCCTGGCGGAGATCGAAGATAAAGCCAGGATGATGGCTAACAACGTACGCCATGTGTATCTGCGGGAGCACCTCATGATGATCTCCTCGTGCTGCTTCTGGGTGGATTGAGAAGGTTCGCGACTGTGAATGCCTGGCCAGATTCGCCAGGTTCAATCGCACCTGCCGTTGTTGCGGATGATGCTGAGGGTCCGCTCGCCTCCGATCCGGCAGAATGTTCTGAATGCTTCGCGGAGGCCCTTGGCGCTATGTCAGACGATCCCGTAACAAGGCTGGCATTCGAGAGTAACAGGGGAGTTGGAACCAGTCCATGGCAACCCGGCGTGGATTTGATCTGCGTCGCAGAGGCACTGATCCCAGTTGGATATTGCGGAATAATCGATGCGTCGTTGTTGCTCCCTGCTGGGGCTCAAAGTTGGCTGCTTTACAAATCTTCACGCAATGGAGATAAAGCGGCAATCCCCCGTAGGTTTAATGGCCGCTGTACCACATTAAACCTACGGGAACCCACCATGACAGCATCCGCAGCGGCGCGACCCTTGATGGTCTTGCGCGATTTGAGCAAACGTTACGACAGCAGCGCCGGCAGCCTGATGGCGCTGGACGGCGTCAATCTGGAGGTGCTGGCCGGCGAGTTCGTCGCCGTGGTCGGCAAGTCCGGCAGCGGCAAGTCGACCTTGCTGAACCTGGCCAGCGGTATCGATACGCCGTCCTCCGGCGAGGTGTGGATAGACGGCGCCGCCGTGCATGGCATGCGGCAGTCGGAGCTGGCGCGTTGGCGCGGCCGCCATCTGGGCATCGTGTTCCAGTTCTTCCAGCTGCTGCCGACGCTGACGGTGGCCGAGAACGTGATGCTGCCGATGGATTTCTGCGCCACCTATCCGGCGCGCCAGCGGCGTGCGCGGGCGCTGGCTTTGCTGGCGCAACTCGACATCGCCGCGCAGGCGGACAAGCTGCCGTCCGCGCTGTCCGGCGGCCAGCAGCAGCGCGCCGCGATCGCGCGGGCGCTGGCCAACGATGCTCCCATCATGGTGGCCGATGAGCCGACCGGCAATCTCGATAGCGACACCACGCGCCAGATCATGCAGTTGTTCGCGGACCTGGCCGGGCAGGGCAAGACGGTGCTGATGGTGACCCACGAGCGGGACTTCGGCCCATACTTCACGCGCGTGGTCACGCTGGCCGACGGCCGCATTCGCGCGCAGGGCGATGGCGCGGCCGGCATCGGCCGCGACGACCGCACCGACCAAAGCGCCAACCGGGTGCGTCATGCTTAGCCCGCGCTGGCGCAAGCTGTTGCGCGACGTGGCGCTTACGCCGGGCCGCGTGGTCCTGATGGTGCTGGCGATGGCGGCCGGCGTGTGCGCGCTGGCCACCATGTTGAGCAGCTACACCATCCTCAGCCGCGAGACCACACGCAACTACCTCGACACCAATCCACCCTCGGCCACGCTGCAGCTGGAGCGCATCGACGCGCCACTGCTGGCGGCGATCCGCGCCTTCCCCGGCATCGCGCAGGCGCAGGCCAGCGGCACGGTCGGTGTCACGCTCGCGGCCCAGGGCCAGGGCGATGCGCTGCCGCTGACAATTTTCGTGGTCGACGATTTCAACGCGCTGCGCATCAACACCGTCTACCGCGAGCAGGGCGCGTGGCCGCCGCCGGACGGTTCGCTGCTGCTGGAGCGCGACGCGCTACGCCTGATCGGCCAGCGCATCGGCCAGCGCATCGCCGTCGGCACCGGCCACGGCGCGCCGCAATCGCTGCTGATCTCCGGCACCGTGCACGATCCGGCGCTGCCGCCGGCCAGCCGGGGCCAGACCGTGTACGCCTACGCCACTCCAGCCACCGTGGCCGCGCTGGGGTTGGACGGCAGCCTGCGCCAGTTGAAGCTGACCGTCAGCGAGCAGCCGATGAACGTCGACGCCATCGAGGCGACGGTGGCGCGGCTGGCGCTGTGGCTGCGGCAGAACGGCCACGCGGTGGAACGCATCCGGATACCGCCGCCCGGCGAACATCCGCATCAAAAAGTCATGACCTCGATCCTGGCCATGCTGCTGGTGTTCAGCGGGGTGGCGCTGCTGCTGTCGGCGGTGCTGACGGCCACGGTGGTGGGCGGCATGCTGCAGCAGCAGCGTCGCCAGATCGGCGTGATGAAGACCATCGGCGCAGGCCGCGCGCAGATCGCCGGCCTGTATCTGACGCTGGTGCTGGCGCTGGCCGGCGTCGCCACCGCGTTGGGGATGACGGCCGGACTCGCGGCCGGCCGCGCGTTCTCGCGCTTGGTGCTCAACCAAATCCTCAACTTCACCATGCACAGCGGCGCGATTCCGCACTGGTGCTATCTGCTGCTGATCGCGGCCGGCGTGCTGCTGCCGTTGGCGATCGCCGCGGTGCCGATCATGCAGGCCAGCGCGGCGACGGTGCAGGCGGCCATCAGCGACACCGGCGCCCATGGCCAGCGCTATGCCGCGCCGGCGCAGGCCGCGTGGCTGGACCGCCTGCCGCTGGTCGACCGCAGCCTGCTGCTGGCGCTGCGCAACAGCCTGCGCCGGCGCGGACGCCTGCTGCTGACATTGTCCCTGCTGGCGCTGGCCGGCGCCATGTACATGAGCAGCCTGAATATCCGGGCGGCGTCGGCGCGGCACCTGGTGGTGGCGGCGTCGGAGCGCCACTACGACATCGAAACCACGCTGGCCCGCCCGGCGCCGGTCGACCAGGTCACGCGGCTGCTTGGCGCGCTGCCCCAGGTGGCGCTGGTCGAGGCGTGGGAGCGCAGCAGCGTGGCGCGCGAACGCGCCGACGGCCTGGAGATCGAGCGGGTCTATCCCGACGGCGCGCACGGCACGCTGGCGGTGCAGGCGGTACCGGAGCATAACGCCACGCTCAGCCTGGAGATGCTGGCCGGCCGCTGGCTGGCCGACGGCCAGTCCGGCGAGGTGGTGCTGAACAGCGCGGCGCTGGAGTTCTTCCCGCAGGCGCGGGTCGGCGGCGGCATCGGCATCGCCGCCCATGGCCGCACGCTGACCTTGCGGGTGGCCGGCATCGCGCGCCAGGACATGACGGCGGCCACGGTGTTCGTCTCGGCGCCGACCTATGCGCGCATGGCCGGGCGCCCGGGGCAGGCCGCCAGCTACCGCGTGGTGCTGCGCGCGCACGACGAGGCGGCCATCGCGCAGGCGGCGCGGGACATCGGCCGCACCTTGGCCGGCGCCGGCGTCGAGGTCCGCATGAACATGACGGAGACCATGCTGCGCAAGGAGGTCGACGGCCACTTCGACCTGCTGATCGCGGCCATGCTGTTCATCGCGCTGCTGATGGCGGCGGTGGGCCTGTTCGGGCTGGGCTCGGCGATGGGCAGCAACGTGGCCGAGCGCGGGCGCGAGTTCGGCATCATGCGCAGCATCGGCGCCAGTTCGGCCGTGGTGCTGCGCAATGTGCTGGCCGAGGGCGTGCTGGTGGCGCTGATGAGCGTGCCGCTGGCGCTGGCCCTGTCATTGCCGCTGTCGGCGGCCATCGGCGCCTATCTCGGCGAGCTGCTGTTCGGGCTGGCCTTTCCGCTGACTGTGTCGGCCGCCGGCGCGCTGGCCTGGCTGGCCATGGTCTTGCTGGGCGCCTTGCTGGCGAGCGGCTTGCCGGCGTGGTCGGCCTCGCGCCTCAGCATTCATCAAACGCTTGCCAGTCTTTGAAAGGATACGCCATGAAAAAATCCGCAGTGTATGCCGCCCTGATCTTCGCCGTGGGCATCGGCCTGTATGCCGCCGCGCGGTACATCGACCTGGTCGGCCTGTTCAAGCGCCTGCACGGCATTACCTGAGCTTGCGCGCCAGCCGGCGTGCCTTGAGGTGGCGTTCCATCAATATCAGGAAGCGGGCCACGCCACGGCGGAGCTGAAGCTGGTCGGTGAACGTCTTGTGCCGGAGGAAGTCGCGCGATTCCAGCGCGGTCAGGCCGATCAGTATTTCGTGGCCGCACGCGTCGACGCCGAGCGCGCCGACGAAGATGAGGAAGGTCCGGCCTTGGCTGGACAGGTTAAGCATTGCGCTCTCCGATTTGTCTTTTGGTTAAATGGAGAGTGTAACCGGCTGGCGTTGTCGTTCGTTACGGGATCGGCCCGCACGGTTGTAGGACGGGCGCCCGCCTACGAACCGTTCGCCACGCGCTGCTGGATCGCCTCGATCGCCTTTTCCGCGCGCATCTGGCGCAGCACGGCCGCCAGCGGCGCGGCCAGCGCTTCGTGCTGCTTGTTCAGGTAGTGGTACACCGGGAACGAGGCCAGCGGCGGGTTGAGCACGCGCACCTCGTCGAGCTTGAGGTTCCTGATCACCGCCATGCCCGACAGGCGGTTGCCGACCACCAGGTCGGTGCGGCCCACCATCATCTTTTGGAACGCCTGTGTCATGGTCGGCACGGCCTCGGTGCGCATGCCGACGGTGTTCTCCTGCACGATCTTGATCCCGCGCACATGGCCGATGGTGTAGGGCTTGAGGCTGTCCCAACCGTTGAGCACGAACTCGGTGCCGTGCGTGAAGACCACGATCTCGTAGGTCAGCAGCGGCACCGGCACGATGATGAGGTTGGGGTACAGGCGGTCCATGCCCAGCTTGCGGTACAGCTCGCCGTCCATGCGCCCTTCGTTGGCGTAGATCAGCGTGCGCTCGCCCGGCAGGCGGTGCACCTCCAGCTGGTAGCCGAGCCGGCTGTAGGCTTCGCGCAGCACCTGTTCGGCCACGTCGGTGGCCGGGTCTTCGCCCAGCAGGGTGGAGACGTTGATGACGGGCTTGGCCGTCGCCACGGCGGGCAGCCATGGCAGCAGGGCAAGCTGGAGGAGGGCGCGGCGCTTCATGTTCGTGGGCTTTCTGCGTGGCTCGGTGGAGAGCCATGTCCTCAGCATATACGCTGGCGCGCCGATCCGCCAATAGCCGGCGGCCCGCCGCGTGCCCGGACCGTTGGATTCCGGCCACGCGGGGTGTGCGCAAGGGCGGCACGCTCCTGACAGAAACTGTCGCAGCTTGCCATTAGCATAAGGGTCATGCGGCGCCGACATGGCGCGCCGCGCCAACCCACCAGGAGAACACCATGATCAATCCTAACTATGTCCTGCTGTATGTCGACGACCCGGTCGCCAGCGCCGCCTACTACGCCGACCTGCTGGGCCAGCAGCCGGTGGACGTCTCGCCGACCTTCTCGTTGTTCGCGCTGTCCTCGGGCCTGATGCTGGGCCTGTGGTCGCGCCACACGGTCGAGCCGAAGGCGCTGGCCTCGGGCGGTGGCGCCGAGCTGTGCATCCGCGTCGACGACCGCAGCGTGCTCAACGACATGTACGCCGACTGGTCGGCGCGCGGCGTGACCATCGCCCAGCGCCCGGTGGCGATGGACTTCGGCTACACCTTCATGGCCATCGACCGCGACGGCCACCGCCTGCGCGTGTTCGTGCGGGAAGGGGTGTAAGCATGGGGGCGGCCGGCCCGGCGCCGGCCGCCCCAATTCCCGGTTGACACTCAAAAACAATGAATGCTATATTCGTCCGCATGAATTGGTAACGTTTCCAATATAGCGTTTTCAATCCATGTTGCACGACCCACGTCTCTTCGATTGCGAAGTTGCCGGCGCCTGTCGGAACAGGGCGCCGGATTTTTTGTGCGGGCGGCCGGCAGCATGTAAGATCGCACACCAGACCAACACAGCGCCGGGCCCCACCGGCGCGCAAGGAGACAGGATGGACAAGCACCACAGGGGCGGCCGGGCCGTTTCGCTGCTGGCCGCGTTGGCGCTGGCCGCCGCCGCCAGCCACGCGGCCGCGCCGGCCGCCGGGCCGCGTGCCGAGGTGATGCACTGGTGGACCTCCAGCAGCGAGTCGGCCGCCGTGCGCAAGTTCGCCGACGCCTACCGCGCCGCCGGTGGCGTCTGGGCCGACACCGCCATCGCCGGGGCCGACCAGGCCAAGGCCGTGGCGATCAACCGCATCGTCGGCGGCAATCCGCCCACCGCCGCCCAGTTCAACACCACCAAGCAGTTCCGCGACCTGATCGACCAGGGCTCGCTCAACAACGTCGACGACATCGCCGCCCGCGACCACTGGGACCAGCTGATGCCGGGCCCGATGCTCGACGTCATCCGCGTCAAGGGCCACTACTACGCGCTGCCGGTGGACATCCACATGTCGACCTGGATCTGGTATTCCAAGGCCGCCTTCAAGAAGGCCGGCATCGCCGCCGAGCCCACCACGCCGGACGAGCTGTTCGCCGCGCTCGACAAGCTCAAGGCGGCCGGCCTGGTCGGCCTGGCGCACGGCGGCCAGCCGTGGCAGGAGAACATCCTGTTCCAGGCCATGCTGGCCAACGTCGGCGGCAAGCAGCTGTACCTGCAGGTGCTGCGCGACCGCGATCCCAAGGCGCTCAACTCCGAGGCGTTCAAGAAAGTGCTGACGGCCTTCAAGCGCCTGCAAAGCTACGTCGACGCCGGCTCGCCCAACCGCAACTGGAACGACGCCACCGCCATGCTCATCAGCGGCAAGGCCGGGGTGCAGATCATGGGCGACTGGGCCAAGGGGGAGTTCGCCGCCGCCAAACAGAGCGCCGGCAAGGACTTCGGCTGCATCGCCGGCCTGGGCCCCGCCGTGCCCTACCTGATCCAGGGCGACGCCTTCGTGTTCCCGAAGACCGCCAACGCCGACGCCGTCAAGGCGCAGAAGCTGCTGGCCACCACCATGCTGGCGCCGGCCGCGCAGCTGGAGTTCAGCAAGCTCAAAGGCTCGCTGCCGGTGCGCAGCGACATCGACGTGTCGTCGATGGACGCCTGCGCCCAGGCCGGCATGGCCATCATGAAGGACAAGTCGCGCCAGGTCGGCATGATCGAGGTCTACCTGACGCCGGACCAGAACGGCGCGCTGCAGGATGTGCTGACGGCCTTCTGGAACACCCGCATGCCGGTGGAGAAGGCGCAGAAGAGCATCGCCGCCGCGCTGCGCGACTGACGGCAGGGGCCGGACGGCGGCGTGCTTGTCACCGCCGGGCGCCATGCGGTATGCTTGCCGCCGCATGGACTGAACGGATAAGGGAACCAGTGGCAACTATCAAGGACGTAGCCCGCCTGGCGGGAGTAGGGCTGGGCACTGCGTCGCGCGTGATCAGCGGCAAGGGCTCGGTGTCGCAGGCGACGCTGGAAAAGGTGCGCAAGGCGATCGAGGAGCTGGAGTTCCGGCCCTCGCACGCGGCGCGCTCGCTGCTGTCGGGCAGCTCGCAGATGATAGGCGTGTACATCCCCTACCTGAGCGGGACGTTCTACACGCCCATCCTGCAGTCGATCTACACCGCGCTGCGGGCGGCCGGCCTGAACATGGTGGTGGCCTTCGGCGTGGGCGAGGGCGACGCGCGGCAGCAGGCGATCGAGGGCATCAACTTCCTGATCGAGCGCGGCAGCGATGGCCTGATCGTGATGAGCAACGCGCTGGAGGACGAGGATTTTGCGGCGCTGGGGCCGTTCCAGTCGCGGGTGGTGGTGATCAACCACGGCTTCGCCGGCATCGCCGGGCAGTGCTTCACCGTCGACCACGAGGCCGGCGGCCGGCTGGCGGCGCGCACCCTGCTGGAACAGGGCCACCGGCGGATCGCCGTGATCGCGGGCCGCGCCAGCGCGCCGGACAACCAGCAGCGCATCGCCGGCTTCCTGGCCGAGCTGGCGGCGGCCGGCATCGATCCGGCCTCGGTGTGGATGGAGGATGGACAGTTTTCGCCGGAGGGCGGCTGGGCCTGCGCCGAGCAGCTGATGGCGTCGGGGTATGAATTCACGGCGGTGTTCTGCGCCAACGACGAGATGGCGGTGGGGGCCCTGTCCTGCTTCCAGCAGGCCGGGGTGGCGGTGCCGGAGCAGGTCTCGGTGCTGGGCTACGACGACACGCACAGCGCGGAATTCACCGCGCCGCGCCTGACGAGCGTGCACATCCCGTGGAGCGAGATGACCTTGAACGGCTTGAACTACCTGCTGAACCACTGCTACGGGCTGCAGCGGCCGGTGGAGCGGGACTACCGCCTGCACGTCACCCAGCGCGCGTCGCTGGCGGCGCCCAGGCAGTAAAGAACGAGGAGTATGCGCTGGCCGCATGCTCTTTTTTTGCAGTGCAATGGAAACGATTCCACTAAAAAAGTTCCACCTAAAAATATGACCATGATACTTACCGACCTGCCCACCGCGATCCAGCGTAGCGACTTTGCCAGCGACTTCCTGTGGGGCGTCTCGACATCGGCCTACCAGATCGAGGGCGCCGCCGCGGTGGACGGCCGCGTGCCGTCGATCTGGGACACCTTCAGCGCCACGCCGGGCAAGGTGCGCGACGGCTCCACCGGCGCGGTGGCCTGCGACCATTACCATCGCTGGGAGGAGGACCTGGACCTGGCGCAGTCCATGGGCCTGAACGCCTACCGCTTCTCGATCGCCTGGCCGCGCATCTTCAACGGCGTGGACGCGGAGCCGAACCCGCAGGGGCTGGCCTTTTATTCGAAGCTGGTGGACGGCATGCTGGCGCGCGGCCTGCAGCCGTGGTGCACGCTGTATCACTGGGACCTGCCGCAGTACCTGGAGGACCAGGGCGGCTGGGCCAACCGCGCCACCGTCGACGCCTTCCTGCGCTACGCGGACGTGATCAGCAAGCACCTGGGCGACCGCGTGAAGCATTGGATCACGCACAACGAGCCATGGTGCACGGCCATGCACGGCAACTGGGACGGCATGCACGCGCCGGGCAACAAGAGCCTGCCGCTGGCGCTGCAGGTGTGCCACAACGTGCTGGTGTCGCACGGCCTGGCGGTGCCGCTGATCCGCGCCAACGTGCCGGGGGCGAAGGTCGGCATCGCATTGAGCCTGCATCCGGTCAAGGCGGCCAGCGACAGCGCCGCCGACCGCGAGGCGGTGGTGCGCCACGACGCACTGCGCAACCGCTGGTTCCTCGACGCGCTGTATGGCCGCGGCTATCCGGAGCTGGCGCTGCGGCTGGTGGGTGAGGACGCGCCGCAGGTGCTGCCGGGCGACATGGAGGCGATCGCCGTTCCGATGGATTTCCTCGGCGTGAACTACTACTTCCCCGAGGTGGTGCGGGACGCGCCGGAGCAGTACCCGCTGCGCACTTCCATCGTCTACCCGCAGGACCGCCAGCGCACGGACTTCGGCTGGGAGGTGTCGCCGCAGGGACTGGTCGACCTGCTCGAGCGCGTGGCGCGCGACTACCCGACCGGCGATTTGTACGTGACCGAAAACGGCTCGTCCTACGACGATGTGCTGACCGGGGACGGCGCGGTCAACGACACCGCGCGCCGCGACTACCTGATCCGCCACCTGGCCGCCATGCGAGACGCCATCGGCGCGGGCGGCAACATCAAAGGTTATTTCGCCTGGAGCCTGCTGGACAACTTCGAATGGGCGGAAGGCTATCTGCGCCGCTTCGGCCTGACCTACATCGACTACCCGACACAACGCCGCATCCTCAAGCAGAGCGGCCAGTGGTACAGCGCCTTCCTGCGCGGCGCATAAAACGACATCAACAACGGAGACAAGCACCGAATGAACACCCACAACCACATCTTGCGTCGCGCCGTCCTGGCCGCCACGCTGGCGCTGGGCGCCGCCGGCATCGCCGCCGCCGCGCCAGCCGCCAAGCCACTGGCCGACTGGCCGCACATCACCAGCGCCGTCAAGCAGGACAAGGCCATGGAAGCGCGCATCGCGCAGATCGTGGCCGGCATGACGCTGGCGCAGAAGGTCGGCCAGATGACGCAGCCGGAAATCAAATTCATCACACCAGAGCAGGTGCGCGAATACTACGTCGGCTCGGTGCTGAACGGCGGCGGCAGCTGGCCGCAGGGGAACAAGTACGCCACGGCGGCCGACTGGGTCAAGCTGGCCGACGCCTACTACGACGCCTCGATGAGCACCGACATGAAGGTCAGGGTCCCGGTCATCTGGGGCATCGACGCCATGCACGGCAACAGCAATATGTACGGCGCCACGCTGTTCCCGCACAACATAGGCCTGGGCGCCGCGCGCGACGCCAAGCTGGTTGGCGAGATGGCCAGGTCGGTCGCCAAGGCGGTGCGCGCCACCGGCATCGACTGGGTGTTCGCGCCGACGCTGGCCGTGGTGCGCGACGACCGCTGGGGGCGCACCTACGAATCCTTCTCGGAAGACCCGGCCATCGTCAAGGACTACGCCGGCGCCTACGTCAAGGGCCTGCAGGGCGATTTGAAATCGGACGGCACGGTGGTCGCCACCGCCAAGCACTTCATCGGCGACGGCGGCACGGCCGAAGGCAAGGACCGTGGCGAGAACCAGTCCACGATGGCGGACATGATCAACATCCACGCGCAGGGCTACTACCCGGCGCTGCAGGCCGGCGTGCAGACGGTGATGGCGTCCTTCAACAGCTGGAACGACGTCAAGGGCGGCTCGGACCACGGCAAGATGCACGGCAGTAAAGAGCTGCTGACCGACGCGCTGAAAACCAAGATGGGCTTCGACGGCCTGGTGGTGAGCGACTGGAACGCCATCGCCGAAGTGCCCGGCTGCGCCAACGACAGCTGCGCCGCCTCGATCAACGCCGGCGTCGACATGGTGATGGTGCCGGAACACTGGAAGACCTTCATCGCCAACACCATCGCGCAGGTGGAGAAGGGCGAGATCCCGATGTCGCGCATCGACGACGCGGTCACCCGCATCCTGCGCGTGAAGCTGCGCGCCGGTCTGTTCGACGGCAAGAAGCCTTCGCAGAACGTCTACGCCGGCAAGCAGGAGCTGCTGCAGGCGCGCGCGCTGGCCCGTCAGGCGGTGCGCGAATCGCTGGTGCTGTTGAAGAACAACGGCGGCGTGCTGCCGCTGGCGCGCGGTAAAAAGATCCTCGTCGTCGGCAAGAGCGCGGACAACATGGCCAACCAGTCGGGCGGCTGGTCGCTGACGTGGCAGGGCACCGACAACAAGAACAGCGACTACCCGGTCAGCGACACCATCCTGGCCGGCATCCAGGACGCCGCCGGCAAGGACAACGTCACCTACAGCGAAAACGCCGCCGGCGTCGACGCCAGCAAGTTCGACGCCGTCATCGCCGTCATCGGCGAGACGCCATACGCGGAAGGCGATGGCGACATCGGCCCATCGGGCACGCTGCGCCTGTCCGGCCGCCATCCCGAGGACCTGGCCGTGCTGCAGGCCGTGGCGGGCAAGGGCAAGCCGGTGGTGACGGTGCTGATGTCCGGCCGTCCGCTGTTCGTCAATGACCTGCTCAACCTGTCGGACAGCTTCGTCTCGGCCTGGCTGCCGGGCACCGAAGGCAAGGGAGTGTCCGATGTGCTGTTCCGCAAGGCGGACGGCAAGGTCAATGCGGACTTCCGCGGCAAGCTGTCGTTCTCGTGGCCGAAGTCGGCCTGCCAGTCGCCGCTCAACGTCGGCGATGGCGCGTACGATCCGCTGTTCAAATACGGCTACGGCCTGACCTACGCGGGTGCGGCCGGCAAGCCCGCCTTGCCGCTGCTTGACGCGAACTATCCGGCCGGCGGCTGCGGCAAGGCCACCTCGGTGCCGGTGTACGCGCCGGCCGACCGCTCGACCTACGCGCTGTACGTCAGCAGCGGCGGCCAGCGCGTGGCCCTGGGCGCGGACCTGAACGCCGTGTTCAACCTGCCGACCGTGAAGGTCGAAACCGCGCAGATCAACACCCAGCAGGATGCCAAGCGCCTCACCTGGACCGGCGCGGCCAGGCTGGAAGCGCAGGCGGCCCACGCGCAGAAGCTGCCGGCGTTCGCTTCGGCCGACGGCGCACTGCAGTTTGATGCTATCGTGTCGGCTGCGCCGCAGGGCAAGGCCAGTATCGGCATCGAAACCGTGGAGCTGGACGCCAGCGCCGTGTTCCAGCGCCTGGCCGGCAAGGGCAAGCAGACGGTGAAGATTCCGCTGGCCTGCTTCAGCGCCAAAGGGCTGTCGCTGGCGGCATTGAGCACGCCGTTCAGCGTGGCCGCCGACGCGCCGTTCGCAGCGACGTTCGCCAACATCCAGATCGTTGGCGGCGCCGCCAGGGACAAGGATGCGCTGGCGTGCGGCGACTTTAAATAAACCCAGGAGACTCTTAAAGCATGGAACACTATTCCCAAGCCGTCCCTATGCCGGGTGGCCAGAGCCAGACCGGCGGCAACACCGGTCCGCTGATCATCGTCACCATCCTGTTCTTCATGTGGGGTCTGCTGACCTCCATGAACGACGTGCTGATCCCGCACCTGAAGGCGGTCTACACGCTGACCTACGTGCAGGCCATGCTGGTGCAGTTCTGCTTCTTCGGCGCGTACTTCATCGTCTCGCTGCCGGCCGGTATGCTGATCAAGAAGATCGGCTACCAGAACGGCGCCGTCGCCGGCCTGACCATCGCGGCCGCCGGTTGCGCGCTGTTCTACCCGGCGGCGACCAGCGGCTATACGCTGTTCCTGATCGCCTTCTTCGTGCTGGCGGGCGGTATCACGGTGCTGCAGGTGGCGGCCAATCCCTACGTGACGGTGCTGGGTGATCCGCAGACCGCCTCCAGCCGCCTGACGCTGACCCAGGCCTTCAACTCGCTGGGCACCACCGTGGCGCCCACGCTGGGCGGCATGTTGATCCTGGCCGGCGGCGTGATGAGCTCCGCCGACATGGCCAAGCTCACCACCGAACAACTGGCGGCCTACCATGCCACCCAGGCTGGCAGCGTGCAAGGCCCGTATCTGGTGCTGGCCGCGGCCTTGCTGGCACTTGCCGTGCTGTTCGCGCTGGCGCGCCTGCCGAAGATCGTCGACGCCGAACAAGCCGGCGGCGAAAGCGCCGGCTGGTCGGCCGTGCTGCAGCACCGCCATCTGGTGCTGGGTGCGGTGGCGATCTTCCTGTACGTGGGCGGCGAGGTCAGTATCGGCAGCTTCCTGATCAACTTCATCGGCGACGCCAAGGTGGCGGGCCTGTCGGCCGCCGATGCCGCGCCCTTCGTCAGCTACTACTGGGGGGGCGCGATGGTGGGCCGCTTCATCGGCTTCGCGGTGATGCGCTACGTCAGCCCGGGCAAGGCGCTGGCCTTCAACTCGGCGGCGGTGATCGCGCTGGTGCTCACCGCGATCTTCAGCGGCGGCCATCTGGCGATGTGGGCGCTGCTGGCGGTCGGCCTGTTCAACTCCATCATGTTCCCGACCATCTTCTCGATGGCGCTCAACAAGCTGGGTCCATTGACCGGCCAGGGTTCGGGCGTGCTGTGCATGGCCATCGTCGGCGGCGCGCTGGTGCCGTTCGGCCAGGGCCTGCTGGCGGACACCATGAGCCTGCAGATGTCCTTCCTGGTGCCGGCGGCCTGCTATACCTTCATCCTGTACTTCGGCCTGAAATACGCCGACATGTACTCGGATAAATAACTTGCTGCGGCTATACACACCATGGGTATAGCCGCATTCTCCTTCTGGCAAACCTGCTGAAACCTCTGCTGAAATCTACTGAATTGAACTTCACTGTGCTCCCGCTGTCTAACTCAGTAACGGGAAGTGGAAATCAGTAGGTTCCAGTAAGGAGAACAGCATGGTTGCTACAATGAGTGTGAACGTCTCCCCCTCCACCGTGTTCGCGCTGATGGAACGGCTGCGCGATTCCGGCATGTCCATCGATCCCGCCGAAGCCATCGACGCCGCGATTCGCCAGTGGCTCGCGTCCACGGCGGCCGCGCCAGAAATGGCACCGCGCGGCTACCAATGGAAAACGCTGTTCCTGCCTGAGGGCACTTGGCTGCGCATGGCCTATCGCAACGACCAAGAATACGCGATCGTCGAAGGCGATCACATCATGTACAAAGGCCGCTCCGTTTCGCCCAACCAATTTGCCAGCGGCTACGCGGACAGCGTACGCAATGCGTGGCAAGACATCTACATCCGCATGCCCGGCGAGAAAAACTGGAAACGAGCCAGCATACGCCGCAGCAGTACACCGCGACCTGCCCCCCGGCCAAGGCTGGACAGAGCCCGAACGCAGAAAATTCCGCTTCCGTCTTGAAGACGTCGCCTTCGACTGAGCGTTGCCGCTTTTTTGATTTTTTGATCTGGCGCATGGATATCGCGCCTCAAGATCCGCACTATCATGGCACTGACATACACAAAGGACAGTGCCATGAGCAACACCATCAAAGCATATCTGGTCGGCGGCGGTATCGGTTCGCTGTCCGCCGCAGCCTTCATGATCCGCGACGCCGGCATCGACGGCCGCAACATCACCATCTTCGAAGCGCTGCCGCTGGCCGGCGGCAGCCTCGATGGCGGCGGCAACGCGGACACCGGCTACACCCTGCGCGGCGGCCGCATGCTCACCACCGACAATTACGAATGCACCTGGGACCTGTTCAAGAGCATCCCCTCGCTGGAACACGAAGGCCAGAGCGTCTACGACGAAACGGTGGCCTTCAACAAAATGCACAAGTCGCACTCGCAGGCGCGCCTGGTCGACCGCAACCGCTTCCGCGTGAACGTCGAGTCGATGGGCTTCAGCATGCAGGACCGCACCGAGCTGCTGGCGCTGGCCGAAGCGGACGAGGAAAAACTGGGCGACAGCGCCATCACCGACTGGCTGTCGCCGGAATTCTTCGACACCAAATTCTGGTACATGTGGGCCACCACCTTCGCCTTCCAACCATGGCACAGCGCCGTGGAATTCAAGCGCTACCTGCATCGCTTCATGATGGAGTTCTCGCGCATTGAAACGCTGGCCGGCGTCAAGCGCACCGTCTACAACCAGTACGACTCCTTCGTGCGCCCATTGCAGCACTGGCTGCAGCAGCAGGGCGTGCAGGTGATCCGCGACTGCAAGGTCGAAGACATCGGCCTGTCGGAGGAGGGCGGCGCGCTGACCGCCACGTCGCTGCGTTGCACCCGCAACGGCGAGACCACCATAATCGACGTCGGCCCGCAGGACCTGGTGTTCTTCCAGAACGGCTCGATGACCGACGCCTCCAGCTTCGGCAGCATGCACAGCGCCCCGCCCAAGCTGGACAAGCGCGACAGCCAGGGCTGGGCCTTGTGGGAAAAGCTGGCGGTCGACCGTCCGCAGCTCGGCAACCCGGCCGTCTTCAATTCCAGCATCCCGGAATCGTGGTGGGAGTCGTTCACCGTCACGCTGAAGGACCCGGCGTTCTTCGACAAGATGGAACAGTTCAGCGGCAACGTGGCCGGCACCGGCGGCCTGGTGACGTTCAAGGATTCGAACTGGCTGCTGTCCATCGTGCTGGCGCACCAGCCGCACTTCGCCGGCCAGCCGGAGGGTGTGCAGGTATTCTGGGGCTACTCGCTGCATCCCGACCGCGTCGGCAACTTCGTCGCCAAGCCCATGGCCGATTGCACCGGCGAGGAGATCCTGCGCGAGCTGTGCGGCCACCTGAATTTCGACATGGAGATCATGGCCAAGGCCAACTGCATCCCATGCCGCATGCCCTACATCACCAGCATGTTCATGCCGCGCTTTAAGAGCGACCGTCCGCTGCCGGTGCCGCCCAACTCGCGCAACCTGGCCTTCGTCAGCCAGTTCGTCGAAGTGCCGGAGGACGTGGTGTTCACCGTCGAATACTCGGTGCGCGCGGCGCAGATGGCGGTCTACCAGCTGCTCGACGTCAAGCGCGAAATACCGCCGGTCAGCCACCACGACCAGTCCATGAAAGTGAAACTGGACGCCCTCGTGAAGGCATTCCGGTAGGACGCTATGCTCTCCGTGTCCACCACACGGAGAGTGTCCATGATTGCCTGCACCGGCCGATGGCGGCATTCAGGCTAGAACGCCCATCAGCTTCTGCATCGGACTCAGTTCAATCAGCGAGTCCGGCTCGTCGATTTCCATGACGACGTCGTTATAAGCCACCGCGCGCAGTGGTTCCACTTCGATCGTGTCGGACAGGCGCGCCTCGTCCAGCATCTGCTGGAGCGTTGGCGCGTCCAGCACGTTGAGTTTTGCCAGCAGCGCGCCATACTTGCGCACGTCCGCATCGTTGGCGGCGATTTTGTCGGCTGGCCGTATCGCCAGATTGAGGCAGCTGAACACCGCGAACACGGCCAGCAGCCAGGCGGATGGAATCAGCATCTGGGCGGCCAGCGCCGCGACCGCGCTGCTGCCGGCCAACAGACTGAAGAAAGTGAGCGTGGTCTGTATCCGGCGATAAAACCGGGCTGTGCGCTGGCATAGGCGCTGGGCGTAGCGCAAATTGAACTGCAATTCTTCCTTGATCTCATCCATGACTATTTCCTTTTCTTCAAAGGTCCGCGCGCCGGCGGCTGGGCAGGGGCGGGCTTGCGCCGCTTGCGTTTGCGCTCGGGCGCCGGAAGTAGCGGAAAGTGGGATTTTGGTTCGGGCAGTTTCATTGTATGCCTTGCGGCGCCACGATGGCGGGCGCACGGCATCAATCATGCGGCGCTTTTAGCGGCGCACGCTGCGGTAGGTCAAACGTGCGGAGCGGACTGGTGGTGGGGGCAGCCTCGGCATTCGACGCGGGCTCGCCGCATATGGGTGTTACCATGGCCGCTCACCAGGAGTCCCATGCCCATCGAACTCCCCGCCGCGCCAGACGGCCTGCATCAACTGACGCTCGATGGACTGGCCTTGCACGGCTGGTCTCAGCAGAACCTGTTCCTGTCCCATGACTTGACGCTGGCCCTGGCCGCCGAATGCCGCGCCGGTGCGGCCGCTGGCGCGCTGGCGCTGGCCGCTGTCGGCCGCGGCGCCGCGCAGGCGGTGCGCGCCGACGTGCGCGGCGACCGCATCCTGTGGCTGGAAGCCGGCCAGTCCGCCGCCTGCGACAGTTATCTGCTGGTGATGGAAACCCTGCGCCTGGCGCTGAACCGGGAATTCTTCCTGGGCCTCGACAGCTACGAAAGCCACTACGCGCTGTACACGCCCGGCGCCGCCTACCGCAAGCACCTGGACCGCTTCCGCGACGACGACCTGCGCACGGTGTCGGTGGTGATTTACCTGAACCCCGACTGGCTGCCGGAGCAGGGCGGCGCGCTGCGCCTGCATCCGCTGGACGCGCCCACCCGCGACATCGCGCCCATGGGCAGCCGGCTCGTGCTGTTCCTGTCGGCCGACATGCCGCATGAAGTGCTGCCCGCCACGCACGACCGCCTGTCGCTGGCCGGCTGGTTTCGCCGCCGGCCGCATTAACAAACGCGCTTACAGGAAACGGTCAAGGATTTTCTTGCTGTGCTTGTCCAGTTCGCGCACATCGCGGATCAGGTAGTGGATGCCGTGGATGTCGGAGATCAAGAGCGTGTCCACCGTCAGGCGGCGGATGTCCTCCTCGCCGCGCAGCACGAACTCGGTGTCGCCGCGATCGGTCGCCACCGACCATGTGCACGGCGTGGCGAAGCTGGTCACGCTGTTGATGCGCGCGATCTCCGGCATGAACTCGCGTCCCGTCAGCTCCTCGCGCACCAACTGCTCGACGGCCGCCGGCAAATCCTCGATGCGGTCGATCCAGCCCACTTCCTTGCCGTCGGTGCTCACCAGCGCGATCCCGTCGTCCGGCGCCTGCACCGGGAAGGCGCGCACCGGCGCCACGCTCTCGTGCACCTCGCCCTCGGCGGTGGTCAGCACCAGGCGGCCGAAGGGATTGCGTGTCAAATTAAAATTCGTCGTCATGTTCTTGTTCTCTTAATCTTTGCTGCCGCTGTCGTCGAGATCCGTGTCGACGTTGCGGGCCTGCGCCTGGTACAGGCGGTAGTAGGCGCCTTCGCGCGCCATCAGGTCGTCGTGCGCGCCTTCCTCCACCACCACGCCGCGGTCGAGCACCACCAGGCGGTCCGCCTTCTGCAAGGTCGACAAGCGGTGCGCGATGGCGATCGTGGTGCGGCCCTGCACCAGGTTCTCCAGCGCGCGCTGGATCTCCTTCTCGGTCTCGGAATCGACCGAGGACGTGGCCTCGTCGAGGATCAGGATCTTCGGATCGATCAGCAGCGCGCGCGCGATCGAGATGCGCTGGCGCTCGCCGCCGGACAAGCCTTGTCCGCGCTCGCCCACCATCGAATCGTAACCCTGCGGCAGGCGCAGGATGAACTCGTGCGCGTGCGCGGCGCGGGCTGCGGCGATGATCTCGGCGCGCGTCGCCCCCGGCTTGCCGTAGGCCAGATTCTCGGCGATGGTGCCGAAGAACAGGAACGGCTCCTGCAGCACCAGGCCGATGTTGCGGCGGTAGTCCGACACCGCGAACGAGCGGATGTCCACGCCGTCCAGCATGATCGCGCCTTCCGACACGTCGTAGAAGCGGCAGATCAGGTTGACCAGCGTCGACTTGCCCGAACCCGAATGGCCCACCAGCCCGATCATCTCGCCGGCCTTGATGTCGAGCGAGATGCCGCGGTTGACGGCGCGGTTCCCGTAGCGGAAGCCCACTTCGCGCAAGGTGATGTTGCCGTCGACCTTGGCCAGCTTGACCGGGTTGGCGGGCTCCGGCACCGACGACACGTGGTCGAGAATGTCGAAGATGCGCTTGGCCGCCGACGCCGATTTCTGCGTCACCGAAACGATGCGGCTCATCGAATCCAGCCGGCCGTAGAAGCGGCTGGAGTAGGCGATGAAGGCCGACAGCACGCCGACCGTGATATGTCCCTTGGACACCTGGTAGATGCCGAACACCCAGATCACCAGCAAGCCAAGCTCCGTCAGGAACGACACGGTCGGCGAGAACAGCGACCAGATTTTATTGAGCTTGTCGTTGACCGCCAGATTGTGCTTGTTGGCGGTGCGGAAGCGCGCAGCTTCGCGCGACTCCTGCGCGAACGCCTTCACCACGCGGATGCCGGGGATGGTATCGGCCAGCACGTTGGTCACCTCGCCCCACACGCGGTCGATCTTCTCGAAGCCGGTGCGCAGGCGGTCGCGCACCACGTGGATCAGCCACGCGATGAACGGCAACGGCAGCAGCGTGAAGATCGCCAGCCACGGATCGATCGAGAACAGGATCACGCCGGTCATGATGATCATCAGGCAGTCCGACGCGAAGTCCAGCAGGTGCAGCGACAGGAACACGCAGATGCGGTCGCTCTCGCTGCCGATGCGCGACATCAAGTCGCCGGTGCGCTTGCCGCCGAAGTATTCCAGCGACAGCCGCAGCAGGTGGTCGTAGGTCTCGGTGCGCAGGTCGGCGCCGATGCGCTCCGACACCAGCGCCAGCACATAGGTCTTGCCCCAGCCAAGTATCCACGCCAGCACCGCCGACCCCACCAGGCCGGACATGTACAGCGCCACCAGCGAGGTATCGACCGGCGCGCCGTTCTGGTACGGGATCAGCACCTTGTCCATCAGCGGGATGGTCAGGTAGGGCGGGATCATGTGCGCGCCGGTCGACAGCAGCATCAGCGCGAAGCCGAAGCCCAGCTGCAGCTTGTACGGGCCGGCGAAGCGCCACAGGCGGAACAAGGTCCACGTGGACGGCGGCGTGTACACCACCTTGGTGCAGATCGGGCATTCCTCCTGCTCCGGCTCCAGCGGCGCCTTGCAGCTGGGGCAGACGTTCTTTTCCTCGCGCACCACCGGCACGCCCAGCGCATGGCTGTCGCGGTGCGCGTTGAACTGCTCGACCAGGCGGATCGCCTGCAGGTTCTGGCCCAGCGTGAAGCGCCAGGCGCCAAGCCGGCCGCCGTTGTTGACCAGCTCCAGATGGCCGACGCCCGCGTGGTCGTGGTGCTTGAGCGCCAGGTCCTTAGCGAAAGGCCAATGTTGCCAATCCGCGCGGCCCGGCGCGCGGGCCAGCACGCCGCGTTCGGTGACGACAATCACGCCCTTGGAAAAACGAAGTTGTTCATCCAAGTCAACCTCCAGGGCACTTACCGCGTTTTCCCCTTGGGAAAGTTGTGCCTGCACCTCGGAACGCCAGCGCTCGGGAAGCTCGCTCTGGCTGGTGTTGGAGGAAAGTTGTTCTGTTGTCATCGTGCTGCGTACTCCGGTGGCGAAAAGGTGGAACAAAGGTGGAACTAGTCGGCGTTGCGACTGATGCAAGCGCTTTATTTACGGTATTCTGTCACTGGTCACATCCTTGACAGATATCAAGGAAAACCAGTGTTTTGTTGGCGGCAAGTATAACGCACGCGCAGGGTGGGCCAAATGCAATTTGGCCGCCGGCGGTGGTACAGAGGTTAAAATACGGCGCGGGCTGGCCACGGCTGATAACAAAGATACAAGAATAGAAACATGACCAAGAAGAAAGACATAGAAGTTCTCCGCGTCACCCATTTGCGCGGACCCAATATCTGGACCTATCGCCCGGTGATCGAGGCGTGGCTGGATATCGGCGAGCTGGAGAATTTCCCCTCGAATTTGTTGCCTGGCTTGTACGAGCGCCTGACCGCGATCCTGCCGGGCCTGATCATCCACCGCTGCGGCGTGGGCGAGCACGGCGGCTTCCTCGAACGCCTGCGCGACGGCACCTACGCCGGCCACATCCTCGAACACGTGGTGCTGGAACTGCAAAACCTGGCCGGCATGAAGACCGGCTTCGGCAAGACGCGCCAGATCGGCGAGAACACCGGCTTGTACAAGATGGCCTTCCGCACCCGCCAGGAGCAGGTGGGACGTGCCGCGCTGGCCGCCGGCCGCGATCTGCTGATGGCGATGATCGAAGACAAACCGTACGACCTGGCCGCCACCGTGGCCGAGCTGACCGACCTGGTCGAGTCGCTGTGCCTGGGCCCGAGCACCGCCAACATCGTCGACGCCGCCACCGTGCGCAAGATTCCTTCGATCCGCCTGACCGACGGCAACCTGGTGCAGCTGGGCCACGGCGCCCGCCAGCGCCGCATCTGGACCGCCGAAACCGAACAGACCAGCGCCATCGCCGAAGGCATCGCCAGCGACAAGGACTTGACCAAGTCGCTGCTGGCCTCGTGCGGCGTGCCCGTGCCGGAAGGTGAGCTGGTCACCAGCGCCGAAGCGGCCTGGGAAGCGGCGCAGGACATCGGCCTGCCGGTCGTGGTCAAGCCGTACGACGGCAACCATGGCCGCGGCGTCTCGCTCAACCTGATGACCGAAGCCGACGTCACCGCAGCCTACGTGCTGGCCGCGCGCAAGGGCGACAGCAAGAGCGTCATCGTCGAGCGCTTCATCGCCGGCAACGAGCACCGCCTGCTGGTGGTCGGCAAGCGCCTGGTGGCGGCGGCCGCCGGCGAAGCACTGTGGGTCACCGGCGACGGCAAGTCCAACATCATCGAATTGTGCGACGCCCAGATCAACACCGATCCGCGCCGCGGCACCACCGAGGACGCGCCGCTGAACGCCATCGCGCCGCAGCACGGCGCCGAGATCATCCTGGAGCTGCAGCGCCAGGGCATGACCGCCTACTCGATTCCGCTGGACGGCCAGAAAGTGCTGATCCAGCCGAACGGCAACGTCGCCACCGACGTCACCGACCAGGTGCACCCGCAAGTGGCCGCGATGGCCACGCTGGCCGCGCGCGTGGTCGGCCTGGACATCGCCGGCATCGACGTGGTGGCCGCCGACATTTCGCGTCCGCTGGAAGAGCAGGGCGGCGCCATCATCGAAGTCAACGCCAGCCCGGGACTGCTGGCCCACATCAAGCCGGCCGCCGGCGAACCGCGCAACGTCGGCGAAGCGATCGTCGACCACCTGTTCGCGCCGGACGAGGGCGGACGCATGCCCATCGTCGGCATCACCGGCAAGCACGGCGCCACCATGGCCTCGCGCCTGATCGCCTGGCTGCTGCAGATCAGCGGCAAGAAGGTCGGCCTGTCCTGCGCCGACGGCCTGTTCGTCAACGGCCGCCTGCTGCCGCGCGACGGCTTCAGCGACTGGGAAAGCGGCGAGCGCCTGCTGCTCAACAAGAACGTCGAAGCCGGCGTGTTCGAAGCGAGCGCCCGCATGATTCTGACCGAAGGCCTGGCCTACGACAAATGCGCGGTCGGCGTGGTGACCGACGTCAGCGACTTTGAGGACGTGGCCGAGTTCCACATCGCCAGCCTCGACAAGCTGTACGGCGTGCTGCGTACCCAGGTCGACGTGATCCTGCCGAGCGGCGTGGCGGTGCTCAACGCGGCCGATCCGCAAGTGGTCGACATGGCCGACCTGTGCGACGGCGACGTGATGTTCTACGGCGTCGACGAGCACCTGGCCGCCATCGCCGCCCACCGCCAGGACGGCAAGCGCGTGGTGTTCCAGCGCGCCGAGCGCATCGTGCTGGCGCAGGGCCACGAGGACATCGCCAGCCTGCCGCTGTCGCCGCTGGTGCCGCCGGAAGCCGTGCTGGCCGCGATCGCCGCCGGCTGGGCGCTGGGCCTGACGCCTGAATTGATCGGCGCCGGCCTGCGCACCTTCGAAGCGAATCCGAAGCGAACTCATCACTGATACATCACGAAAGAACAAGCAGAGTTATGGAAGTCATCCGCACCCGCGCGCTGCGCGGACCGAATCTTTGGAGCCACCACACGGCGGTGGAAGTGATCGTATCGTGCCCGTCCGAGGAGCAGTCGATCGCCACGCTGCCCGGCTTCGAGCAGCGCCTGCACGCCCGCTTCCCCGCCATCGGCGCCCTGCAAACCACCGGCTACACCGACGCCGTGCCGCTGGCGCGCGTGCTGGAAGTGGCGGCCCTGAGCCTGCAGGCGCAGGCCGGCTGCCCGGTCACCTTCAGCCGCACCACCGCCACGCTGGAGGAGGGCATCTACCAGACCGTCGTCGAGTACAGCGAGGAAGCGGTGGGCCGCCTGGCGATCACGCTGGCGCACAACCTGATCAACGCGGCCCTGGCCGACACGCCGTTCGACCTGACCGGCGCGCTGAACGAACTGCGCGACCTCGATGAAGACGTGCGTCTTGGCCCGAGCACCGGCGCCATCGTCAGCGCCGCCGTCGCGCGCGACATCCCGATCCGCCGCCTGACCGAAGGCAGCATGGTGATGTTCGGCTGGGGCTCGCGCCAGCGCCGCATCCAGGCCGCCGAGATGGACAGCACCAGCGCCATCGGCGAATCGATCGCGCAGGACAAGGAACTGACCAAGAAGCTGCTGCACGCGGCCGGCGTGCCCGTGCCCAACGGCCGCTCGGTGGAAGACGTCGAAGACGCCTGGGCCGCCGCGCAGGAAATCGGCCTGCCGGTGGTGGTCAAGCCGAAGGACGGCAACCAGGGCAAGGGCGTCACGGTTAACGTGATGACCAAGGAGCACCTGGCCAAGGCCTTCCACACCGCGCGCGAATTCCGCGACAACATCATGGTCGAGCGCTACCTGCCGGGTCACGACTACCGCCTGCTCGTCATCGGCAACAAGCTGGTGGCCGCCGCGCGCCGCGACCCGCCGCAAGTGGTGGGCGACGGCACGCACACCGTGCGTGAGCTGGTCAACATCGTCAATTCCGACCCGCGCCGCGGCAGCGGCCATTCGACCTCGCTGACCAAGATCCGCTTCGACGACATCGCTCTGGCGCGCCTGGCGCTGCAGGATTTGGACGCCGATTCGATTCCTGCCAAGGGCCAGCGCGTCATCCTGCGCAACAACGCCAACCTGTCGACCGGCGGCACCGCCACCGACGTCACCGACGACGTGCACCCCGAAGTGGCGGCGCGCGCGGTGGAAGCGGCGCAGATGATCGGCCTCGATATCTGCGGCGTGGACGTGGTCTGCGACGGCGTGCTGCAGCCGATCGAGAACCAGCGCGGCGGCGTGGTGGAAGTGAACGCCGCGCCAGGCCTGCGCATGCACATCGCGCCATCGTTCGGCAAGGGCCGCGCGGTCGGTGAAGCCATCGTCAACACCATGTTCGCGCCGGGCGAGAACGGCCGCATCCCCGTGGTCGCCGTCACCGGCACCAACGGCAAGACCACCACCGTGCGCCTGATCGCCCACCTGCTCACGGCCAGCGGCCTGCGCACCGGCATGACCAACACCGACGGCGTCTACATCGAAGGCCGCCAGACCGACAGCGGCGACTGCAGCGGCCCGCGCAGCGCGCGCAACGTGCTGCTGCATCCCGACGTCGACGCGGCCGTGTTCGAGACCGCGCGCGGCGGCGTGCTGCGTGAAGGCCTGGCCTTCGACCGTTGCCAGGTGGCCGTGGTCACCAACATCGGCAGCGGCGACCACCTCGGCCTGAACTACATCACCACGGTGGAAGACCTGGCCGTGTTGAAGCGCGTGATCGTGCAGAACGTCTCCGAGAGCGGCTTCGCGGTGCTGAACGCGATCGATCCCATCGTCGCCGGCATGGCCGCGACCTGCCGCGGCAAGGTGATCTTCTTCGGCGCGGAACGCGGCCACCCGGTGATCGCCACGCACCTGGCGCAAGGCAGCCGCACCGTGTACGTGGAGGACGGTCATATCGTCGCCGCCGAAGGCAAGAACCTGCAGCGCATTCCATTGTCGGAAGTGCCGATCACCCGCAACGGCGCCATCGGCTTCCAGGTGGAGAACGTGATGGCATCGGTCGCCGCCGCGTGGGGCGTGGGCATCGGCTGGGACGCGATCCGCCTCGGCCTGAAAACCTTCGCCAACGATTCCGACAACGCGCCCGGCCGCTTCAACGTGTTCGACTACAAGGGCGCCACGCTGATCGCCGACTACGGCCACAATCCGGACGCCATCCTGGCGCTGGTGCAGGCGGTGGAGACCATGCCGGCCAAGCGCCGCGCGGTGGTGATCAGCGGCGCCGGCGACCGCCGCGACCAGGACATCACGCAGCAGACGCAGATCCTCGGTCGCGCCTTCGACGACGTGATCCTGTACGAAGACGCCTGCCAGCGTGGCCGCGTGGACGGCGAAGTGGTGGGCCTGTTGCGCTCGGGCCTGAACGGCGCCCCGCGCACCTCGCACATCCAGGAGATCTACGGCGAGTTCCTCGCCATCGACACCGCCCTGGCGCGCCTGAAAGAGGGCGACCTGTGCCTGATCCTGGTCGACCAGGTGGAAGAAGCGCTGGCCCACATCGCCAAGCGCATCGCCGAAGCCTAAACCCTGGGGTCAAGTCTGACATTCGGACACGAGCTCTTCCGTAGCAAGGCGCTACGGAAGAGCTCGTGTCCGAATGTCAGACTTGACCCCATTTTTTTCGCACGTATTCATTGCAAATAACTATTGATTCCATAAATATATATAGATTTTATTTATGACGTTGCGCCGGTAGAATGATTTCACTATCAAACAACGAGGAGTCATAGCAATGAGCCAGCCACCTATCACCACCGCCTCCGGCATCCCGGTCGCCGACAATCAGAACTCCGCCAGCGCCGGCCCGCGCGGCCCGCTGCTGCTGCAAGACTTCCACCTGATCGAGAAGCTCCAGCACTTCAACCGTGAGCGCATCCCCGAGCGCGTGGTGCATGCCAAAGGTTCGGGCGCCTACGGCACCTTCACCGTCACCCACGACATCACCAAATACACCAAGGCCAAGCTGTTCTCCGAGGTCGGCAAGAAGACCGACACCTTCGTGCGCTTCTCTACCGTCGGCGGCGAGAAGGGCAGCGCCGACACCGAACGCGATCCACGCGGCTTCGCCATGCGTTTCTACACCGAGGAAGGCAACTGGGACCTGGTCGGCAACAACACGCCGATGTTCTTCATCAAGGACGGCATCAAGTTCCCCGACTTCATCCACACCCAGAAGCGCGATCCGCAGACCAACCTGAAATCGCCCACCATGATGTTCGACTTCTGGAGCAAGACGCCGGAAAGCCTGCACCAGGTGACGATGCTGTTCTCCGACCGCGGCACGCCGGACGGCTACCGCCACATGGACGGTTTCGGCAGCCACACCTTCAGCATGATCAACGCCGCCGGCGAACGCGTCTACGTCAAGTGGCACCTGAAGACCAAGCAAGGCATCAAGAACCTGCCCGCCGCCGAAGCCACGCGCATCGCCGGCACCGACCCTGACTATGCCCAGCGCGACCTGTTCGGCGCCATCGCCGCAGGCGACTTCCCGCAGTGGGACGTCAAGCTGCAAGTGGCGACCGAGGCCGAACTGGCCGCATGGGAAGCGCGCACCGGCTGGAACCCGTTCGACCTGACCAAGGTCTGGCCGCACAAGGACTTCCCGCTGATCCCGGTCGGCGTGTTCGAGTTGAACCGCAACCCGCTGAACTACCACGCCGAAGTGGAACAGGCCGCGCTGTCGCCGGCCAACGTGGTGCCCGGCCTGGGCTACTCGCCGGACAAGATGCTGCAGGCGCGCCTGTTCGCCTACCACGACGCCCAGCTGTACCGCGTCGGCACCAACCACCAGCACCTGCCGGTGAACGCGCCACGCTGCCCGTTCCACAACCAGCAGCGCGACGGCGCGATGGCCATCGCCAACGGCGGCGCGGCGCAGAACTACGCGGCCACCGAGGCGAACGGCAGCAATCCGCAGGGCCTGGGCCACGGCGAACCGGCGCTGGCGCTGCAAGGCGGCGCGGCCCGCTTCGACGGCCGCGGCAAGGAAGACGATTACACGCAAGCCGGTAATCTGTTCCGCCTGATGCCGGCGCAGGAGCAGCAGAACCTGTTCGACAACATCGCCGGTCCGTTGAGCCAGGTGAGCGCCGAGATCATCGCCCGCCAGCTGGCCCACTTCGACCAGGCCGACCCGGCCTACGGCGCCGGCGTGCGCGCCGCGCTGGCGGCGAAAGGCGTGACGCTGGCATAAACGAAGCTGCGGGTCGCGCTGAATTGCACTACAATCGGATGGTGCAGTGCAGCGCAGCCCGTATTCTTCCGGAGGTCACACTTGAATCGCAAACCCGCCCAACTCTCGTCGCCTTCGATGCCGGGACAAGTCGTGCTGGCGCTGCAGGGAGGCGGCGCGTTGGGCGCCTACCAGGTGGGCGTCTACCAGGCGATGCACGAAGCCGGCGTCGAGCCGGACTGGGTGATCGGCACGTCCATCGGCGCCATCAACGGCGCCATCATCGCCGGCAACGAGCCGCGCTACCGCATGGACCGGCTGCGCCAGTTCTGGCACCGCATGGAGCAGAACGCGCTGGGCTTTTCCTTCATGCCGCGCGCGCTGGCCAACGCGGTGACGATGGGGCAGGGCATACCGGCCTTCTTCGAACCCAATCTCGCCTCGTGGTGGAATCCCGACGCCAAGGTCGGCATCGAACAAGCGTCCTTCTATCAAACCGCGCCGCTGCGCACCACGCTCGACACGCTGGTCGATTTCGACTACATCAACGACCGCCACACGCGGCTGACCGTCGGCGCGGTCAACGCGCGCACCGGCGACATGCGCTACTTCGACAGCCGCAAGGAAGCGCTGGGCGCGTCGCACGTGATGGCGTCCGGCGCCTTGCCGCCGGCCTTTCCCGCCGTACGCATCGACGGCGAGCCATACTGGGATGGCGGCATCTTCTCCAACACGCCGATCGAGGCGGTGCTGGACGACGAGCCGCGCCGCAGTTCGGTGATCTTCTCGGTGCAGGTGTGGAACCCGGACGGCAGCGAGCCGCAAAGCATGCTGCAGGTGCTCGACAAGCACAAGGAAATCCAATACGCCAGCCGCGCCAGCAATATCGAGCAGCAGCGCAAGCTGCACCGGCTGCGCCACGTGATCCGCCAGTTGACGCTGCACCTGTCGGACGAGGCGGCGATGTCGCCCGAGGTGCGCGAGCTGGCCTCGTGGGGCTGCGGCACCACCATGCACGTGGTGTCGCTGAAGGCGCCGCGCGTCGGCGGCGAGGACCACACCAAGGACATCGACTTCAGCGCCGCCGGCATCCGCGCCCGCTGGCAGGCCGGCTACGAGGACACCCAGCGCATGATCGCCCTGCGCCCGTGGGACCGCGAGATCGATCCGATCGAGGGCATCGCCATCCACGAGCTGCCGTGACCCCGGAATCATGGCCAATAAAATAATTCTTGTAAGAAATTAAATTTGCTGCTTATAATTGTTTCTTTTAAAAAACATTTATAAGCCCATGAACTCCCCATCTCTTTGTGTGACGGCCCGCCGGCTGGCCGCCGCGGCCATTGGCGCCGCCGTATTGCAGCTCTGCGGCTGCGCCGTCAATACCGCGGTGTCCGATCCGTTGAAGCAGACCGCGCAATCGACCGACCTGCCGGTTGCCGTCAGCATCACGGCCAATACCAACGAGATTTCCGGCTTTAATACCATCAAGCTGCGGCGCCTGGAGGAGGGGGAGAAGCCTGGGGGCTTGAAGCTGGTGGCCCAGAACCTGGTCATGAAGCGGGTCGCGCCCGGCATGGCGCACGACACGTCGCTGTTCATCGGCGCGCTGCCGCCCGGCGAATACGAGTTCGTCGAACTCATCGACACGAGCTCGAACAAATTGTTGCGGGTGTATTCGGCCGGCATCGTGGGCACCTTCAAAGTCGAATCGGGCAAGCCGACGGATCTGGGGCGCCTGATCGTGACGCGCGCCAATCTCAGCGTGGATTTCGGCCGCAGCGCCCATGACGTCTCCAATGCCGACATGATCAATCGCTTCGCGCCCGAGTACAGCAAGATGTTCGGCGCCGGCGCCGCAGCGGGCTGGACGCGGCCGCGCAGCGAGCGGGACAAGGTCGAAGAATTTGCGCGCGCCCATCCGTTCGGGGCCTACTGCGCCGCCGAATTGCCCGATGGCCGCGTGGCGGCCGCCAGCCGCATGGGCGCCGTCCTGCTGCGTTCGAAGCAAGGGCAGTGGAGCACGCTGAATTCACCGAAAATCGAAACGCTGTCGTGCGTGCTGCCTGTGGCGCTGCCGGACACCGAGCTGGTGGCGGTGGGCGAGTTCAGCACCATACTGCGCAAAGCGCCGGGCAGCGATAGCCTGGTGCCGGTCGACGTCGGCAATCTGCCGCCGGGGAACCTGCTGCGCATCGGCGGCAATCCCCAGGACGGCTGGTACGTGATGCACCGGAAGGGCCGCGACCTGACCATCTTCCGCGCGCGGCAGCTGGAGGGCGGCGATTGGCAACCGGTGCACAAGGAACTCCTGCCTGGCACCTGGTCGCGTGAGGACGCGGGCATCTGGGACTGGCACGACGCGCGCGGCATGGGCTTTGCGATGCCGAACGGCCGCATGGGCCAGCTGGACTACGGCTCGGGGAAATGGACCGAACGTAAGCCGCCGGGCAAGGGAAAGCTGTTCGGCTTCCTGCATGCACATGACGGCACGGAGACCATCCTGGTGCCGGCCGGATTGCTGGGCAAGTTCCCCGACGCTTATTTCTCGCGGAACCTGGGACAGAGCTGGACGCTGATGGTGTCGCCGCTCAAGGTCCTGGTGTCGCCGATGATTCCCCTGAACGACGGCCGCCTGCTGATGACCGGCCAGGTGTACGGCAAGCACGAGCTGCAGATGAGCAGCGACGGCGGCCAGACCTGGGCGCCTTACGCCGATTATAATTTCTCCAGCATGCCGGTGATGCTGCCGTCCGGCCTGATGCTGGACGTCGAAGGCTACAATGGACTCGTCACCATCCGCAGCTCGGCGGACAGCGGCAAGACCTGGCAGCAGGAGTACTCGACACTGGACCTGGACGCCTTGCTGAAGCAGCGCGCCAAATAAGGTTCCGCTTCGTTCAGGCGCGCAGCACGTCGCGGCACACGTCCAGCCAGGCGCGCGCCGCGTGCGACAGGTAGGGGCCGCGCCACACGTGCGCGGCCTGCCATTGCAGCTCCGGCTCCACCAGCCGCACCGCGTCCAGCCGGCCGATCGCCAGCCGGTGGATGAACGGTTCCGGCAGCAGCGCCACCCCCATGCCGGCCGACGCCATCGCCAACAGCCAATCCCACTGGCCGCTCTGCGCGGCGATCTGCGGCTCGAAGCCGGCCGCGCTGAAGGCATGGCGCAGGCTGCGCGTCAGCGCGAAATCGTCCTTCAGCAGCACCAGCGGCATGGCCGCCAGCGCCTTCAGCTTGAGCGTGGTGCGGTGCTTCTGGAAGGTGCCGCGCGCGGCCAGCGCCCAGATCGGGTAGCTGACGATGGGCGCCGTCTGCAGCGCCAGCTGCGGATCGGCCGGCAGCACCGTCATGCCGATTTCCAGCTCGCCCATCGCCACCTGGCGCTCCAGGGCCTGGCCGGCGTCCTCCCGCAAGGTCAGCGCGATGTCGGGATGGCGCAGGCGGAAGGCCTTGAGCACGGGTGTGAACAGCAGGTTGATCATCGGCGGAATGCCGATCGTCAGGTGGCCGCTCTGGGCGGCTTGCGTGTCGCGCACTTCCTCGGTCAACTGGCGCATGGTGGCCAGCATCTCCTCGCCGCGCGCGTAGACCACGCTGCCGGTGTCGGTCAGCGTCAGCTTGCGGCCCTCGCGTATCAGCAGCTGGGCGCCGACTTCCTGCTCCAACTGGCGCACCATCTTGCTGATGGTCGATTGCGTGACGTGCAGCGACTCCGCCGCCTGCGTGAAGCTGTTCAGGCGAACGGTCTCGACGAAGTAGCGCAGCGATCTGAGATCCATGAATAAAACGACTGGAAGATGAGAATTTAAGTCATACAGCGACTGATATCCGAATTCTATACTAAATCAAATTCGAATAAACAGGAGATCGCAATGTACGAAGACCGCATACGCCGCCCGGCGCTGATGGATAAAGTAATGACCGCCGCGCAGGCTGCACAATTGTTCAAGAACGGCATGACAGTCGGCATGAGCGGCTTCACCCGCGCCGGCGACGCCAAGGCGCTGCCGCTGGCATTGGTGGAGCGCGCCCGCCAGGAGCCGCTGAACCTGACGCTGTTGACCGGCGCCTCGCTGGGCAACGACAGCGATGGCTTGATGGCCAACGCCGGCGTGGTCGCGCGCCGCATGCCTTTCCAGGCCGACGCCGCGCTGCGCCGCAAGATCAACTCGGGCGAGGTGATGTTCATCGACCAGCACCTGTCGGAGACGGCCGAGCAGCTGCGCTCCGGCGACCTGAAGCCGGTCGATATCGCCGTCATCGAAGCGGTGGCGATCACGCCGGACGGCGGCATCATCCCCACCATGTCGCTCGGGAACTCGGCCAACTTCGCCCAGCAGGCGGGCAAGATCATCGTGGAGATCAACCTGAGCGCGCCGCTGGCGCTGGAAGGCTTCCATGACGTCTACATCCCGGGTGCGCGTCCGCACCGTGGCGCCATCCCGCTGCTGGCGCCGTGGCAGCGCATGGGCTGGACCTCGATCCCGGTGCATCCCGACCGCATCGCCGCCATCGTCATCACCGACAGTCCGGACAGCCCGTCCAACGCGCTGCCGCCCGACGACGAGACCGACGCCATCGCGCGCCACGTGATCGCCTTCTTCCAAGGGGAAGTGAAGGCGGGCCGCATGGGACCGGAGCTGCGGCCGCTGCAGGCCGGCATCGGCACCATCGCCAACGCCGTGCTGCATGGCCTGATCGATTCGCCGTTCCGCGACATGACCATGTATTCCGAAGTGCTGCAGGACAGCGCCATCGAGCTGCTCGACTCGGGCCAGCTGTCGATGGCGTCGGCGTCGTCGATCACGCTGTCGGCGGCGATGCACGAGAAGTTCATCCGCAACATCGAGCAGTATCGCGAGCGCATCGTGCTGCGCCCCCAGGAGATCAGCAACCATCCCGAGGTGGTGCGGCGCCTGGGCCTCATCGCGCTGAACACGGCGCTGGAGTTCGACATCTACGGCAACGTCAACTCCACCCACGTCGGCGGCACGCACATGATGAACGGCATCGGCGGCTCGGGCGACTTCGCGCGCAACGCCCAGATCTCGATGTTCGTCACCAAGTCGGTGGCCAAGGACGGCGCGATATCGAGCGTGGTGCCGTTCGCCGCCCACGTCGACCACACCGAGCATGACGTCGACGTGCTGGTGACCGAATGGGGCCTGGCCGACCTGCGCGGCCTGGCCCCGCGCGAACGCGCGCCGCTGATCATCGAGCACTGCGCCCATCCCGATTACCGCCCGCAGCTGCGGGCCTACTACGCCGAGGCGCTCAAGGGCGGCGGCCAGACGCCGCATGTGCTGGAGCAGGCCTTGTCCTGGCATGCCCGCTACAAACGCGAAGGGAGCATGCTGGTAAAATAGGGTCATCGGAATTCATTTAAACTGGATCAACATGACCATCAAAATCAGCCAAAACTTCGACTCGGGCGCCATCGAAGTGCTGCGCGCGGACAGCGCGGCGGACATCGAACTGAATCTGCGCAAGGACTCGCATGCCGATATCCACCAGTGGTTCCATTTCCGCCTGCAGGGCGCGCGCGGCCAGCAGGTGCGCATGCGCTTCCTGAACGCCGGCCAGGCCACCTACGCCAAGGGCTACGAGGACTACCAGGCCGTGGCCAGCTACGACACCGAAAACTGGTTCCGCGTGCCGACCGCCTTCGACGGCCAGGTCATGACGATCAAGCACACGCCGGAGACGGACAGCATCTACTACGCCTACTTCGAGCCGTATTCGTTCGAGCGCCATCTGCGCCTGCTGGGCGAAGTGGCTGAGCATCCGCTGGCCCGCGTGCACGACCTGGGCAGCACCGTCGATGGCCGCGACATGAACCTGGTCGTCATCGGCAAACCGGAAGCGGAAAAGAAGATCTGGTTCATCGCGCGCCAGCATCCGGGCGAATCGATGGCCGCGTGGTTCATCGAAGGCCTGATCGATTCGCTGCTGGACGACGCCAATCCGATCGCCCGCAAGCTGCTGCAGCGCTGCGTGTTCTACATCGTGCCGAACATGAATCCGGACGGCTCGGTGCGCGGCAACCTGCGCACCAACGCTGCCGGCGCCAACCTCAATCGCGAGTGGATGACGCCATCGGTCGAGCGCAGCCCGGAAGTGCTGTACGTGAAGCAGAAGATGCACGAAACCGGCATCGACATGTTCTTCGACATCCACGGCGACGAGGCGCTGCCGTACAACTTCGTGGCCGGCAACGAGATGCTGGAGAACTTCAGTGAAGAGCGCCGCGTCAAGCAGCAGGACTTCATCAACCGCTACAAGGACGCCAGCCCGGACTTCCAGGACAAGTACGGCTACGCCGCCAGCAAGTACAAGGAAGACATGCTGACGCTGGCCTCCAAGTACGTCGGCCACCACTTCGGCTGCCTGGCGCTGACGCTGGAGATGCCGTTCAAGGACAACGCCGACCTGCCGGATCCGCACGTGGGCTGGAACGGCGCCCGCAGCGCGGCGCTGGGCGCGGCGATCCTGCAGCCCATCCTGCTGTCGCTGGACGCCTGAGATGGGCGTTGAAATCGAGCGCAAGTTCCTCTTGCGCGGCGATGCGTGGAAGAGCCTTGGCGAGCCGGTGTTTTTTCGCCAGGGCTATCTGTCGTCGCACAAGGACCGCGTGGTGCGGGTACGCATCGAGGGCGACCGGGCGGTGATGACGATCAAGGGCCGCAACGTCGGCGCCACGCGCGGCGAGTGGGAGTATCCGATCCCGATGGCCGACGCGGCCGAGCTGCTGGACCGCTTGTGCGAGCAGCCGCTGATCGAAAAATACCGCCGCCGCATCCCCTACGCCGGCAATGTGTGGGAAGTCGATGAGTTCCTCGGCGCGAACGCGGGACTGGTCGTGGCCGAGATCGAACTGAGCTCGGAAGACCAGGCGTTCGACAAGCCGGACTGGGTCGGCGAGGAAGTCACCGACGATTTGCGCTATCTCAATTCGAACCTGATAAAGCATCCCTATTCGGCTTGGTAGATCGTTGGATTTGTACTAGTCTGGTTGGATGGACAACGAGCGATTTGCTGCGCTTGAGGCGCACTACAATGCTATCCTGCCGACGTTAGCGACGAAGGCGGATATTGAGGCGTTGCGCGCGGAAATGCATAAAATGTCAGCCGATACGCACAAGTGGATGGTTGCCAGTCTGATCGGGCTGTTTATCGGCTTCGGCGGGCTGGGTATCACGCTCAGCCAGATTCTGAAGCCGACGGCGCAGGCCACTACCCAGATGAGCGCACAGCCGCCTCAGCCCATCATCATCTATCTGCCGCAGCCGACGGCCGCGCCACAAAAATAAAACGCCCTCATTGAGGGCGTTTTGCTTGGTGGCTTAACTGCTTAGTGGAAGTGCTCGGTGCCGGTGGGCGCGTCCTCGGGCATTTCCGCATGCGCCAGTTCGCCGACCGGGTCGGCGAACAGCGGCGCGCCGCAGTCGTCGCAGAACTCGGCCACATAGCGCTCGCTATGCTTTTTGATCTGCGTGATGCCGGCCGCGTTCAGGTGGCTGACGATCTCCTCCACCGGCGTCACCGGCTTCTGCAGGATGCCGCCAGGGCCGCCCTGCAGCGGACCTTCCGGCGGCGTGCCTTCCTCGTCCTCCTGCCCGTACAGCGGCCACACCACGCCGTAGATCACGTCCGGCGACGAGCGCTGAGTGAAGGCCACGCGGTATTCGTCGATCTGGCCGTCGGCGCTTTCCTCGCCGAAGCCGGCGATCACCGCGCGCAGCTCGGACGGCTCGATCGCCAGCGTGTGCGTCAGGTAGTGCACGGCCGCGCGGATCGACACCGGGCGGATCAGCTTGTCCGCCTCACGGCAGGCCATGTAGTAGGCCTCCGGCAGCAGCAGCTCCACGCCGCAGCCCGGCAGCAGGCGGTTGATGGTCGGCGTGACCTGCGCGCGCCACTGCTCCAGCGCGTTGGTGCGTTCGGTGACGAAGTTGGCCTGGTTGGCCGGCATCTGCCAGCGGAACAGCGGACCGCCCGCCGGCGCCACCACGGCCACCAGCAGGTAGCGGGTGTCGGCCAGGAAGGGCGCCGTCTCCGGCACCTTGGTGTCGGCCTTGAGCGTCGTGCCCTTGAGCGCGGCCTGCGCCAGCTTGTGCACCTTGCCGTAGGTCTCGACATGGCTGCGCGGCAGCTGGTCGATCGAGAACAGGGTCGGCGACATCGCCATGCGCGTGCCGTCGGCCAGCAGATGGGCGGAGAAGTGCGCCGACAGCGTGGTCAGCAGGTCGGCCGGGATCGCGCCCGAGGCGATGGCGAAGCGGGTCCACGCCAGGATGGGCGCGGCCACCAGCAGCACGTCGTACTGCTTGGCGACGCCGTCGGTTTCGACCGTGATGGTGCCCGATTCGCTGGCCGCCTCCACGCCGTCCATCAACACGTCGTACGCGTTCAGGTCTTCCTTGAACAGGCTGTTCAAGGTCGAGTCGATGGTGTCCTGGTGGCCGGACTTGAGGAGTTTCTGGAGCTGCGCATCGAGGCTGTGTTCCCAGGCCCGCTCTTCGAGACGACTGGCCGCCTGCCCAACTGCGAGGGCATAGGTGACGAGGCGTTGGCTCTCGGCAGACAACTTATGGGATGAATCTTTGTTTGGACGACGCATAGCGCAATAAGAGTCTCATAAAAGTGGATAAAGCGGATCAGTCATGCAGATGATAACCCTTATGAACCGTATTGTAGTTGATTCGGCAAACGTGCATAAAAAAACGCCGGACTAGCCGGCGTTCTCTGTGAAACAACTAACGGATTACGCGGCCAGCAGCTGGCGCAGCACGAACGGCAGGATGCCGCCATGCTTGTAGTAGTCGACTTCGATCGGGGTGTCGATACGCAGCAGCACTTTCACTTCCTGTGCCGGCTTGCCTTCGCGGTGGATGACCAGGGTAGCCAGTTGCTGTGGCTTGATCTCGCCTTCCAGACCCTTCAGGTCGTAGACTTCCTTGCCGGTGATGCCCAGCGATTCAACGCTGTCGTTGCCGATGAATTGCAGCGGCAGCACGCCCATGCCGACCAGGTTGGAGCGGTGGATACGTTCGAACGAACGCACGATCACAGCCTTCACGCCCAGCAGCTGGGTGCCCTTGGCCGCCCAGTCGCGCGACGAGCCGGTGCCGTACTCTTCGCCGCCGAACACCATGGTTGGCGTGCCTTCGGCAACGTACTTCATTGCCGCGTCGTAGATCGACAGTTGTTCGCCCGATGGCTGGTGGATCGTGATGCCGCCTTCAACCGCCGAACCGTCCGCCTTGGCAGGGATCATCTTGTTCTTGATACGCACGTTGGCGAAGGTGCCGCGCATCATGATCTCGTGGTTGCCGCGGCGCGAGCCGTAGGAGTTGAAGTCCGCCTTCATCACGCCGTTTGCCAGCAGCCATTTGCCCGCCGGGCCGTCTTCCTTGATGGAGCCGGCAGGGGAGATGTGGTCGGTGGTGATCGAATCGCCGAACACGCCCAGTGCGCGCGCGCCGGTGATGCCGGTGGCGGCAGCTTTCGGGGTCATCTCGAAGCCGTCGAAGAACGGTGGCTCGGCGATGTAGGTCGATGCAGGCCAGTTGTACACATTGCCTTCGGTCGACGACACGTGTTCCCACAGCTTGCCTGGGTTGCCCTTGACGTCGGCGTAGTTCGACTTGAACACTTTCGAGTTCATCGCGAACTTCATCAGCCTGGCGATCTCTTTCGAGGTCGGCCAGATGTCGCCCAGGTACACGTCCTTGCCGTTCTTGCCCTTGCCGACCGGCTGGGTCATCAGGTCGACGGTCATGTTGCCGGCGATGGCGTAGGCCACGACCAGCGGTGGCGATGCCAGGAAGTTCGAACGGATGTTCGGGTGGATCCGCGCTTCGAAGTTGCGGTTACCGGACAGCACGGCCGAAGCGACGATGTCGTTGGCGGTGATGGCGGCGTTCAGTTCAGGCGTCAGGTCGCCGGCGTTGCCGATGCAGGTGGTGCAACCGTAGGCGGTCACGCCGAAGCCCAGTTGCTCCAGGTATGGCAGCAGGCCGGCGGCGGTCAGGTACTCGGTCACGACGCGCGAGCCAGGGGCCAGCGAGGTCTTGATGTGCGGAGCGACGGTCAGGCCGGCTTCGACAGCCTTCTTGGCCAGCAGGCCGGCGGCCAGCAGCACGCTCGGGTTCGAGGTGTTGGTGCACGAGGTGATCGCGGCGATCAGCACGTCGCCGTTCTTCACGTTCACGCCGTTGGTGGTGGTGTAGGTCTTGTTCAGGTCTTCGGCTTTTTTGTTGAAGCCGTTGTCGGTGGTCGGTTTCGAGAACAGTTCGGTGAAGTTGTTCTTCACGTTGCCGATTTCGATACGGTCCTGTGGACGCTTAGGGCCGGCCAGCGAAGGCGTGACCGAGGTCAGGTTCAGTTCCACCACGCGGGTGTAGTCGATGTCGCCGGCCTTAGGCACGCCGTACAGGCCCTGGGCCTTGAAGTAGGCGGCGAACGCGGCGATTTCATCCTTGGTGCGGCCGGTGCCTTCGAAGTATTCGACGGTGGCGTCGTCGACCGGGAAGAAGCCCATGGTCGCGCCGTATTCAGGCGCCATGTTGGCGATGGTGGCGCGGTCGGTCAGCGACAGCGTCTCGGTGCCTTCGCCGAAGAACTCGACGAACTTGCCGACGACCTTCTCTTTGCGCAGCAGTTCGGTGATGGTCAGCACCAGGTCGGTCGCGGTGCAGCCTTCGCGCAGCACGCCGGTCAGGTTCACGCCGATCACGTCCGGGGTCAGGAAGTAGACCGGCTGGCCCAGCATGCCGGCTTCCGCTTCGATGCCGCCCACGCCCCAGCCGACCACGCCGATGCCGTTGATCATGGTGGTGTGCGAGTCGGTGCCCACCAGAGTGTCAGGGTAGTACACGCCGTCGGCGGTCTTGTGCACGCCGCGCGCCAGGTATTCCAGGTTGACCTGGTGGACGATGCCGAAGCCCGGAGGCACGACGCCGAAGGTGTCGAAGGCTTGCATGCCCCACTTCATGAACTGGTAGCGCTCGTTGTTGCGCGAGAATTCCAGCTTCATGTTCAGGTCCAGCGCGCCCTTTTCGCGGAAGTGGTCGATGGTGACCGAGTGGTCGACCACCAGGTCGACCGGCACCAGCGGCTCGATCTTCTTGGCGTTCACGCCCATCTTGTAGGCGACGTTGCGCATCGCGGCCAAGTCGGCCAGCAGCGGCACGCCGGTGAAGTCCTGCAGCACCACGCGGGCGACCACGAACGGGATCTCGTCGGTACGGTCGGCGGTCGCGCCCCAGTTGGCCAGCTGCTTGACGTGTTCTTCGGTGACTTTCTTGCCGTCGCAGTTACGCAGCACGGATTCCAGCACAACGCGGATCGATACCGGCAGGCGGGAGATTTTGGCGCCCAGGCTCTTTTCCAGGGCAGGCAGCGAGTAGAACTTGCCCTTTTTGCCGGAAATGTTGAAATCCTTAAGCGTGTTCAGAGTGTTGCGGGACATGACCTCTCCTTCGTGGGTATCGTCTATTATTGAAGTTAAAACCGTGGTGCTGGCGCCCGTGCCGGCGCGCCCCTTTTGGAACGTGTTATTGAATCGTGATCTTGGTGCTGGTCGGCTCCGTCGCGCTGGTGGTGACCGGCTTCAGCTGTTCGGCGTTGCGGCACTCGTTGGCCAGCTGGCGGTTCTGCTTGGAGTCCAGCAGCATGGCCTTGGAGGGAATACCGATCCAGACCAGGCCGTACAATTTGTTTTCAAAGCGCTGCGCGCCGGTCGAAGTGCCCACGCGCGTCAGGCGGTGCAGGCGCTTCTTCCAGCGCAGCGCGATGTGGTCGTCGTCGCTGGCGTTGGCGTAGATGGTGATCTTGTTGCCCAGTTCGCAGTCGAAGTCGGTGACCGCGGCGTCGGCCACGACCGGCTCGTCGGCGTCTTCGTCCGGCGCCTTGGTCTCGGCCGGCTTGGCGGCGGTTTTGGATTTACCCGCCTTCTTGACGGTTTTCTTGGCTGGGGCGGCGTTCTGCGCTTGCGCGCCGGTGGCCAGGGTCAGGGAAGCCAGCGCGAAGCTGCATGCCATAAGGAGTTTGGAGATGGACATCATGGTGTTTCCAGTGTGGGGTCGGTGGGGCTGCCGTTGATCAGCGCGACGGCGGACTCGGGCAAGCTCAGCCCGGCCAGCTTGGCGCGCTGTAAAACGGTCCAATAGTATCTGTAGCTTGCACGGTCATGCAAGCGCCCGTTTTGGGAAATTGGCCCCCATTGAACCGCCTCTGCCTCAAGCAGGATGGCGGCCGCCTCGCTGACCTCGGACAGGCGCGGCGTGAAGGTCTTGATAATAGGTTTGATCTGGTTCGGGTGGATGCTCCACATGCGCGTGTAGCCGAATTCGGCGGCGGCGCGCTGGGCATCGTTGGCGGCGACCGCCGTGTCCTTGATCTCGGTGGTCACGTTGTGCGACGGCACCTTGCCGTGCGCGTGGCAGGCGGCGGCGATCTCCAGCTTGGCGCGCACCACCAGCGGGTGCGTGAACTGGCCGGGCGTACGCATCGCGCCGGCCGGGATGGCGCCGTAGTGCGACGAGACGAAATCCATGATGCCGAACGACAGGCACTGCACCTGGGGCAGGGCGGCGATGTCGTAGGCCTCGCGCAGCGCGCCGTGGGTCTCGATCAGCACGTGCACCGGCAGGTCCTTGCGGCCGGCCTTGGCGGCGTGGGTGTTGATCACCTTGATGGCGGCCGCCACCTCTTTGGCGCTGTGCACCTTGGGCAGCACCAGGTAGGCCAGGCGCGGCGCGGCGGCGCAGATGATGGCCACGTCCTGCGCGAAATGCGGGCTGGCGACATCGTGCACGCGGGCGCCAATGCGGTTGAACTTGTTCTCGTCCGACAGCAGCAGCTCCGCCACCAGGCGGGCGTGGGCTTCCTCGTTGCCGGCGCTGGCGCCGTCTTCGCAATCGAGGGTGATGTCGAACAGGGGGCCAAGCTCTTGTTGCAGGGCGATCGATTTGCGCATCAGCTTTTCGGAGCCGGCGTAATGGTCGCAGGCCGGCAGCAGCAGCGGCTGGCGATTGCCCTGGAATAAAACCTCGGATGGGTGCATGCGGGATAGGTCAGTAGGAACGGACGCCGCGCTGCTCTCGGCAGCGCGGCGGGTGCGGCGGATCGGTGGATTAACCGGTTCCACTTGCGGTGGTGTCAGAACTTAGGCCGGCAGCAGGTGCTTGACGCCTTCGCGCTCTTCGGTCAGTTCCTTCAGGGTCAGGTTGATGCGCTCTTGCGAGAAGGCGTCGATTTCCAGGCCCTGGACGATTTTGTATTCGCCGTTTTCGGTGGTGACAGGGAAGCCGAACATGGTGCCTTCAGGGATGCCGTACGAACCATCCGAAGGAACGCCCATGGTGGTCCACTTGCCGGCGGTGCCCAGCACCCAGTCGTGCACGTGGTCGATCGCTGCGTTGGCTGCCGAAGCTGCCGACGACAGGCCGCGCGCTTCGATGATGGCCGCGCCGCGCTTGCCGACGGTTGGCAGGAACACGTTGGCGTTCCATTCCTGGTCGTTGATCAGTTCCTTGACAGCCTTGCCGTTCACGGTGGCGAAGCGGTAGTCGGCGTACATGGTCGGCGAGTGGTTGCCCCATACGCACAGCTTCTCGATGTCCTTGACGGCGGTGCCGGTCTTGGCGGCCACTTGCGACAGCGCGCGGTTGTGGTCCAGGCGCAGCATGGCGGTGAAGTTCTTGGCCGGCAGCGATGGCGCCGATTTCATGGCGATGTAGGCGTTGGTGTTGGCTGGGTTGCCGACCACCAGTACCTTGACGTTGCGCGATGCGACGGCGTCCAGCGCCTTGCCTTGCACGGTGAAGATCTGGGCGTTCGCTTCCAGCAGGTCCTTGCGTTCCATGCCTGGGCCGCGTGGACGGGCGCCAACCAGCACGGCGACGTCGACATCCTTGAAGGCGGTCATCGGGTCGGAGTGGGCGCTCATCTCGGTCAGCAGCGGGAACGCGCAGTCGTCGATTTCCATCATGACGCCCTTCAGGGCTTTCTGGGCTTTTTCGTCGGCGATTTCCAGCAGTTGCAGAATGACTGGTTGGTCCTTGCCCAGCATGTCGCCATTGGCGATGCGGAACAGCAGAGCGTAACCGATTTGACCGGCGGCGCCGGTGACAGCAACACGCATTGGGGTTTTAGCCATGATGAATCTCCAAAGTGGGAATTAAAACGTTCTCGAAGCTGGACCGGTGCCGGTCCGGGAAAATCGTAATCATACTGCAAATTGAGTGCTTATATGCGTCAGCGCAAGCGTCTCGCCGGGGAGTGTAGGCGTGTGGCAGGTATCTGTCAATCCTATCTTATGTCTTATATAAGACAGATAAGTTATTGCTTGTTTTTGCTGGACGGCACCGGGCATTTGTGGTGAAATCTTGGTCTATGAATTCCGTCCCGCCCAATCCGAACAGCAATTCCACTGCCGTCAGCACCGGCGGGGTTGCCGGGGCGTCCGCGGGCGCCGCTGCCGCGCCGTCGCCGACTTTCTCCCCACTGTACCAGCAAATCAAGGCGCTCATCACGCAAAGCCTGCAATCGGGCGAGTGGAAGCCGGGCGAGTTGATCCCCAGCGAGGTGGAGCTGGCCAACCGCTTCAAGGTCAGCCAGGGCACGGTGCGCAAGGCCATCGACGAACTGGCGGCCGAGAACCTGGTGATGCGCAAGCAGGGCAAGGGCACTTTCGTGTCCACCCACCACGAGGCGCGCGCCCACTTCCGCTTCCTGCGACTGATGCCCGACGAGGGCGTGCCGCACTACCCCGAAAGCAAATTCATCGAGGTCAAGCGCATGCGCGCGCCGGCCGACGTGGCGCGCCTGCTGGACCTGAAGTCCGGCGACGCCGTCATCTTCATCAAGCGCGTGCAATCGTTCGACGGCGTGCCGACCATCGTCGAGGAGCTGTGGCTGCCCGGCGTGACCTTCAAGGGCCTGACCGCCGAGCGCCTGGTCGAGTACAAGGGGCCGATGTACGGCCTGTTCGAGTCCGAATTCGGCACCCGCATGATACGCGCGACGGAAAAGATCCGCGCCGTCTGCGCCGGCGCCGAGGACGCCCAATTGCTGCATATTCCCGCCGATACGCCGTTGCTGGCGTCCGAGCGCGTGTCGTTCACGTATGGCGACAAGGCGGTGGAGCTGCGCCGCGGCCTGTACTCCACGGAGCGCCATCACTATCACAATGAGTTGAATTAGGGAGACCCTGAAGCACAAAAAAGCCGCTTCAGGCAGCGAAAACAGGGCGCCGTCACACCCCGGTAGCATTGTTGCGCTGATAATACGTTGAGCTACGGAAAGTAGCCGTCGCATAGTGTTGCCAAACACTATTTTGGTTATATGTAACAATAGATATTGGTTATGAGTGCGAAAATCGGCGAAAATCGCAGTCTCGATATTTTTGTTTAAGCTTAGGAGGTCTTGTTATGTCAGAAGCCGTAAGGGAAGCCCCAAAAAAAGAACGGCCGGAGTTCCGTAACATTCATGTTACCGAATTGTCCAACTACCGCATGCCTTTGGCGAGCATTGTATCCATCCTGCACCGCATCAGCGGCTTCATGATGTTTGCGTTGCTGCCTTTCGTGCTTTATCTGCTGGAGCAGAGCTTGCGCTCCGAGATCTCCTTCGCCTACTACCAAGGGATTGTGTCCTATCCGCTGGTCAAACTGATCATCCTGGCCCTGGTCTGGGGCTATATGCATCACTTCTGCGCTGGCGTACGCCACCTGGTGATGGATGCCCACATCGGCCTGGACAAGGATTCGGCCCGCAAAACGTCGGCTGGCGTGCTGATCGTCAGCCTGTCGCTGACCGCGGTCGTCGCCCTCAAACTGTTTGGAGTTTTCTGAGATGGCAAACAATAACATCGGACCTAAACGCCTGGTCGTCGGCGCCGGCTACGGCATGCGCGACTGGCTGGCACAACGCGTGACCGCCATCATGATGGTGCTGTACACCGCCATCCTGCTGATTTCCTTCCTGACCGGCCAGAACTTCACCTATGAAGGCTGGGCCGGCCTGTTCGCCCAGCAATGGTTCAAGCTGATCAGCGCCGTCACCCTGTTCGGCCTGTTCTTCCACGCCTGGGTTGGCGTGCGTGACATCTGGATGGACTACGTCAAAGCCGTCGGCCTTCGCCTGACCCTGCAAATCGCCACCATCCTGTGGTTGGTCGCTTGTGCCGTTTGGTCGGTACAGATACTCTGGAGTGTGTAATCGTGGCAGCTATCAAATCTGCAATCCCTACCCGCCGCTTTGACGCGGTAATCGTCGGCGCCGGCGGCTCCGGCATGCGCGCATCCCTGCAACTGGCCGAGGCCGGTCTGAACGTGGCGGTGTTGTCGAAAGTCTTCCCGACCCGCTCGCACACCGTCGCGGCGCAGGGCGGCATCGGCGCCTCGCTGGGCAACATGGCCGAGGACAACTGGTTCTGGCACATGTTCGACACCGTCAAGGGCGGCGACTACCTGGGCGACCAGGACGCCATCGAATTCATGTGCCGCGAAGCACCGAAGGTCGTCTACGAGCTGGAACACTTCGGCATGCCGTTCGACCGCAACCCTGACGGCACCATCTACCAGCGTCCGTTCGGCGGCCACACCGCCAACTTCGGCGAGAAAGCCGTGCAGCGCGCCTGCGCCGCGGCCGACCGCACCGGCCACGCACTGCTGCACACGCTGTACCAGCGCAACGTCCGCGCCCGCACCCACTTCTTCGTCGAGTGGATGGCCCTCGACATCATCCGCGACGCCGAAGGCGACGTGGTCGGCGTGGTGGCCCTGGAAATGGAAACCGGCGAAACGATGATCCTGGAAGCGAAGACCACCATCTTCGCCACCGGCGGCGCAGGCCGCATCTTCGCCGCCTCGACCAACGCCTTCATCAACACCGGCGACGGCATGGGCATGGCGGCACGCGCCGGCCTGCCGCTGCAGGACATGGAATTCTGGCAGTTCCACCCGACCGGCGTGGCCGGCGCCGGCGTGCTGATCACCGAGGGTGTGCGCGGCGAGGGCGGCATCCTGATCAACTCCGAAGGCGAGCGCTTCATGGAACGCTACGCGCCGACGCTGAAGGATCTGGCGCCGCGCGACTTCGTGTCCCGCTCGATGGACCAGGAGATCAAGGAAGGCCGCGGCTGCGGTCCGAACAAGGACCACGTGATGTTGGACCTGCGCCACATCGGCGCCGACACCATCCAGAAGCGCCTGCCGTCGATCCTGGAAATCGGCCACAAGTTCGCCAACGTCGACGCCACCAAGGAACCGATCCCTGTCGTGCCGACCATCCACTACCAGATGGGCGGTATTCCGACCAACATCCACGGCCAGGTCGTCACCCCGAACGGCGACGGCACGCAGAAGGTCGTCAACGGTCTGTACGCGATCGGCGAATGCGCCTGCGTCTCGGTGCACGGCGCCAACCGCCTGGGCACCAACTCGCTGCTGGACCTGCTGGTGTTCGGCCGCGCCGCCGGCAACCACGTGGTCGCGTCCAACCTGAAGCAGAAGGAAAACAAGCCGCTGCCGAAGGACGCCGCCGACTACGCCATGGACCGCCTGAACAAGCTGGAAACCTCGACCGGCTCGGAAAAAGTGCAGGGCGTCGCCAACGACATCCGCGCCACGATGCAGAAGTACTGCGGCGTGTTCCGCACCGACGAAATGCTGACCCAGGGCGCCAAGGAAATCATGGTGCTCGACGAGCGCCGCAAGCACGTCTCGTTCAAGGACAAGTCCAAGGTGTTCAACACCGCGCGCGTCGAAGCGCTGGAGCTGGACAACCTGATCGAAACCGCGAAAGCGACCATCACGTCGGCCGTGGCCCGCAAGGAATCGCGCGGCGCCCACGCCCACAACGATTACCCGCAGCGCGACGACGACAACTGGATGAAGCACACCCTGTGGTACTCGGAAGGCAACCGACTGGAATACAAAGCGGTCGTTACCAAGCCATTGACGGTTGATACCTTCAAACCGAAACCACGTACTTTCTAAGGGCTAGAACATGGCACGCACTCTCAAACTGAAAATTTACCGTTACGATCCCGACCAGGACGCCAAGCCGTACATGCAGGACGTGACGGTCGAGCTGAAGGACACCGACAAGATGCTGCTCGACGCACTGCAGCGCATCAAGTCCGACGTCGACGACTCGCTGGCCCTGCGCCGCTCGTGCCGCGAAGGCGTGTGCGGTTCGGACGCGATGAACATCAACGGCAAGAACGGCCTGGCCTGCACCACCAACCTGAACGAGCTGACCGAGCCTATCGTGCTGCGTCCGCTGCCAGGCCTGCCGGTGATCCGCGACCTGATCGTCGACATGACCCAGTTCTTCAAGCAGTACGATTCGATCAAGCCTTACCTGATCAACGATTCGATCCGTCCTGAAAAAGAACGCCTGCAATCCCCGACCGAGCGCGAAGAGCTCGACGGCCTGTACGAGTGCATCCTGTGCGCCTGCTGCTCGACGTCGTGCCCATCGTTCTGGTGGAACCCGGACAAGTTCGTCGGCCCAGCCGGCCTGCTGCAAGCCTACCGCTTCATCGCCGACTCGCGCGACGAAGCCACCGGCGCGCGCCTGGACAACCTGGAAGATCCGTACCGCCTGTTCCGCTGCCACTCGATCATGAACTGCGTCGACGTTTGCCCCAAGGGTCTGAACCCGAACAAGGCGATCGGCAAGATCAAGGAATTGATGGTCCGCCGCGCGATCTAAGCGGCACCGCACGGGCGGCGGCCTCGTCGCCCGTTTTCATATAAAGTAGCACATCCATATGACTGAACCGAACAGCTCAGCGCATCAGGCCGACCCCGCCAACCGAGCGCGCCTGCGGTGGCGTTCCCGCCGGGGCCTGCTGGAAAACGACATTATCCTGACCCGTTTTCTCGATGCGCATGAAACCGAATTGACCGACGAGGAAGTGGACGCGTTCACGCGGCTCCTCGATTTGTCGGACAATGCCCTGATGGATCTGGTACTGGCCCGCAAGGAGCCGGAGGGCGAAGTTGATCTGCCGCATGTGCGCGCACTGCTGCAACGACTGCGCCACGCATAAAGACACAGCCGGAAAAGTTTCGTTTTTTTTATTTGTCGCATCTCTCCAAGAAGGAAGAGTCCATGAACACCTCTGATAACAAAGCCACCCTGTCGTTTTCCGATGGCAGCCCGTCGGTAGAATTCCCGATCTACAAAGGCACCGTCGGTCCTGACGTGATCGACATCCGCAAACTGTACGCCGGCACCGGCAAGTTCACCTACGATCCAGGCTTCATGTCGACCGCGGCATGCAACTCGTCGATCACCTACATCGACGGCGACAAGGGCGAGCTGCTGTACCGCGGCTACCCGATCGAACAGCTGGCCGTGAACGCCGATTTCATGGAATCGTGCTACCTGCTGCTGAACGGCGAACTGCCGAACAAGGTCGAGAAGGCCCAGTTCGTCGAGACGGTGACCAAGCACACCATGGTCCACGAGCAGATGCAATTCTTCTTCCGCGGCTTCCGTCGCGACGCGCACCCGATGTCGGTGCTGGTCGGCACCGTCGGCGCGCTGGCTTCGTTCTACCACGATTCGCTCGACATCAACGATGCCAAGCACCGTGAAGTGTCGGCCATCCGCCTGATCGCCAAGATGCCTACCCTGGTGGCGATGGCCTACAAATACTCGATCGGCCAGCCGTTCGTGTACCCACGCAACGACCTGTCGTACAGCGCCAACTTCATGCGCATGATGTTCGGCAATCCATGCGAAGAATACAAGGTCAACGACGTGCTGGTGCGCGCGCTGGACCGCATCCTGATCCTGCACGCGGACCACGAGCAGAACGCATCGACCTCGACCGTGCGTCTGGCCGGTTCGTCGGGCGCCAACCCGTTCGCCTGTATCGCTGCCGGTATCGCCTGCCTGTGGGGCCCTGCCCACGGCGGCGCCAACGAAGCGGCGCTGAACATGCTCAAGGAAATCGGCACCGTCGACAAGATCCCTGAGTTCATCGCGCAAGTGAAAGACAAGAACTCCGGCGTCAAGCTGATGGGCTTCGGTCACCGCGTGTACAAGAACTTCGACCCGCGTGCAAAACTGATGCGCGAGACCTGCTACGAAGTGCTGAACGAACTGGGCCTGCAAGACGACCCGCTGTTCAAGCTGGCGATGGAACTGGAAAAGATCGCGCTGAACGACGAGTACTTCGTGTCGCGCAAGCTGTACCCGAACGTCGACTTCTACTCGGGCATCGTGCAATCGGCGCTGGGCATTCCCGTGTCGCTGTTCACCGGTATCTTCGCCATGGCCCGCACCATCGGCTGGATCGCCCAGTGGAACGAAATGATCGCCGATCCGGAACAGAAAATCGGCCGTCCACGCCAGCTGTTCGTCGGTTCGACCACGCGCGAAGTCAAGCCGCTGGACCAGCGTTAATCGGCACTACGCGACAAAAAGGAAAGCGGGCTTCGGCCCGCTTTTTTTATTGCCGCTGCCGCAGCGCCAGTTGACCTTGCAGGTCTTGCCACATGGCGTCGATGTAGGCGCCGGCCGTGATGTAGTCCTGCGGCGTGCACAGCAGGCTGCCTGATTGCCGGCTGCGCAAATGGCGCTCGATATCCAGGCCCCGGCCGGTGCGCACGTAACGCGCGCTGTAGTCGAAATAGTCATTGCTGATGTGGACGTCCTGGGGCACCGAGTCCAGCGTCAGCGTGTCCGGCAAGAGATAGCTGGCGCTTTCCACAATATCGTTTTCCTCGCAACGGAAAGGCTGCGTGCGTTTCTTGTCGCCCTCGTAGCCGGCTACCAGATTGTTGATGTCTTCCCAGAGCGCGCTGCTGGCGGCGATGGACTTGCTTCCGCCATCGGGCAGGAAGCGCTTGATCGTGCCCTCGTAGCCGATGCGGAAGTCACCGCTGCGGGTCGCGGTATCGCCGTAGTCGGCCTTGATTGAGCCAAGGAGGCCGCGCGCTGTGAGCATGTTTTTCAGCCAGGCGCGGGATGCGCCAGCGCTGGCGTTGCGGACGATGGTACGCTTGGCTTCGGCGAGGTGGCCGCTGTAGTCGATCTGATAGGTGAAGGTGGCCGCGCCGTCGTCACGCAGGCGAACTTCGTAGCGCTTGGCGATCCGCCCCGCCTGGTGGGCCGGGGTGTGGCCGATGGCGCCGGTACGGGTGAGCAGTGTCGCCTTGTCCAGCTGGTCCATCGGCAGGTAGCCGCCTTCGATGTCCTTGCTGGTGGCGTCGAGGTACAGGTCGATCTCCGGCACATACGTGATCACGTGGTTGAAATACATCATCGGTACTTCCGGCAGGGTGTACAGGTCGCCGCCCCAGTCGATCAGGGCGGGCGTGCTGGCCACGCCGACCGCCGTCAACATCGCTTCCATCAGCATGACGTGGTCCTTGCAGTCGCCCCAGCCGGTTTGCAGGATGGCGTCCGCCGCGCGCGACGGTATCCAGGCGCCTTCGCCAAAGTACAGCGCGCGATAGCGGATGTGCTGCTGTACCCAGCGGTGGATGGCCAGCGCCTTGCTGCGCTGGTCCGGCAATCCAGCCGCCACCGCGCGCGCCAGCGCGGCCAGCTGCTCGCCTGCCGTGCTCTGGCGCGACGCCGCCTGGTCGAAGGTGCGCGCCAGCGCCGCGTAGCTGTCGAAGGTCGATGCGGCCAGCATGTCGCGGTAGGCCGTACGGTTGACCGAACCCACCTCCATGCGCGGGTAGTCGCCGCCGTCGTAGCGCCAGCGCGTGATGATGCGTCCGCGTGTGGTCCGCTGCGCATCGGCGGTGAAGCCGCGCGCTTGTGTCGTTAGGTGCATGTCCTCGGGCTGGTCGATGGTGACGCCGTACGGTCCCGGTGGCGGTGTGGTCCACGATCCAAAGAACTGCGGGATGAGGCTGGCTTGCCTGAACTGGGTGGCGACGACTTTGTAGTACAGCTTGTCGCCTGCGCGCAGGCCGTCGAACGGGATGCGCAGCAGGCGGCGGTCGCGAAACTTGCGGTCGTCCGTTGGTTCGCCGGCGCCAACGATGCGCGGCGCGCGCGCCGGCACATGGCGCCGCCGGCCGTCGGGGCGTTCCACGTAGGCGTCGAGCACCTTGATTCGTTCCAAGCCTGCGTCAAACGGGATGTCCTGTTCGCGGTTGGCCGCAAGGGCCGACGCGGCGTCGATACGCACCAGCATCTCGGTGCCGGTCGCGTAGCGGCCGTCGGCCTGCAGGGTGTAGGTGTGTTCGTTGCGCAGGATGGAATAGGGCGTCGCCGCAGTCGCGCCGCCGCTGGCCAGGACGGCGGCCAGTAACAGGAGCGGGGTGAAGTTGATCGGCATGGCGGTCCTTATTTCATGCGTCGGATCCGGGTTGCGGAGCGCGCCGGTCAGGCCGCACCACCAGCAGCCACCAGATGATCGCACCGAGCGTAACCTGCGGCAGGTTGAACAGGAACTTGTCGATGACGATGGGCTGGCGCTGCGGCCAGGGCAGGTTGGCGGTGTCCGCGATGATGTTGGTGTGATAGAGACACACGCCGAGCAAAAGCACCATGGCGATGGCCCAGATCGATGGCAGGCTGGTGACTCGACGCCGCAGCAGCGCCGCGACCGGATACACCACGATGCAGCAGGCGAAGTAGGCGAACAGATTGGCCATCAGATCCTGCAGGCGGAAATGCGGCAGCAGGATGGGCACGGCGCAAATCGCCAGCGCGAGCGTGACGGCGATGACCGGATGAGGACGCTCGGGCCAGTGGTTGAGACGACTGATCATGAATGAGGCTCCGATGAATGGGGCCTCATTGTAGTTGAACTTGCAGCATTGCCTATGGCGGACCGTGGTGTCTGATGCGGATTGAATAGTGCCCGAAGGTCTATGCTAAGGTAACAGCTCGATGCATGGAGGAGATGGCGATGGATATCTTAAACTCGGCGAGTATCGCTGTGGAAATGGATGGCGCCAGCTTGCTGGAGCTTGCGCGAGTGGCTGAAGCGGAAGGCATTAGTCAGGATGAGGCCATTAAAAACGCGATTCGTTTCTACCTGGATCATGGTGAGGGTTATCGGGCCATGTTGAGGGATGGTCAAAGCGATTCATGGCGGCGTGAAGCTACTGGAAAATGACGATGTCGTGATTCTGGAGGTTCGTCATCAGCGGCAGGTAAATCGTTAAGTCTGCCTGCTATTTTTCCTGGTCCAGCAACGCCTGGATTTCCTCGCGCTCTTTTTTACTGACATGGCCGCCGCGCAGCGCGGCCAGCACCAGCGCCTTGCCCGAGCCGGAGAAGGCTTTCTGGATCAGCTCTTTCAACAGATTGGTTTGCAGCGAATCCTGCTCCTGCGCCGGCGCGTAGACGTGGGCGCGCTGGCTTTCGTCGCGGGTCAGCAGGCCCTTGGTGTGCATCACCTGCAGCAACCGCAGCACCGTCGCGTAGTTCATGTCGGGCCGCGTTTCCACCGCCGCCTCGTGCACCTGCCGGGCGGTCGCCGGCCCGCTTTGCCATAACAGGCGCAGCATTTCCAGTTCGGACGGGGTGGGCTTCGGTGGGACTGTGCTCATGATGACGATGGACTTCGGGACAATGCATCTAGAATAAAATATCTAGATGCATTTGTCTAGTTCTACCGTCTTACCACTTCATTTCGCCCTTGGCGACCTTGGCGCTGGTGTCCAGCGCGCCGTTCAGGCCGGCGCTAGGATAGAGCTCCTTCATGCGGGCGATCAGCGCGGCCGAGTTGGCGGCCTTGGCGGTCTCGGCTTCGAAGCGCACCAGGTAGTCGCGGGTGTAGGCGATGCTGTCCGGCGTCAGCGCGGCGCCGACCTTGAAGTGGCCCGGCACGACGGTGGCCGGCTTCAGCGCGGCCACGCCGTCCAGCGTCGCCAGCCATTGCTTGCGCGACTCGGCGGTCTGGGTATCGGCGGTCCACACGTGCAGCTCGTTGAACAGCACCACGCCGCCCACCACCGCCTTGATCGACGGAATCCACACGTAGCTGCGCTCAGGCGTCGGGCCCTTCAGGCCTTCGATCTTCAGCGACTGGCCTTCCAGCTTGATGGTGTCGCCGTTCAGCGGCTGCGGCACGATGATGCTCTGCGGCGCGTTGTCCTTCAGGATCGGGCCCCAGAACGCCACCTTGGCATCCTTCTTCTTCTCGATGCCGGCGATGGTTTGCGGCGTGGCGACGATCTTTGCGTCCGGGAAGGCGGCGTGGATCACGTCCAGGCCGAAGTAGAAGTCCGGGTCGCTGTGGCTGACGTACACGGTGGTCAGGTGCTTGCCGGTGGCGCGGATCTGCTCGACCAGCTTGAGCGCTTCGCCGCGCGAGAACTGGGCGTCGATCAGCACCGCATCCTTGGCGCCGCTGACGATCACCGAGGCGACCGGGAAGATGGCGGCCTCGCCCGGATTGAACACGTCCAGTTTCAGCGGGGCGGCGGTGGCGCCGGCTACGGTGGCGGCGAGGGCTGCGGACAACAGGCTTTGCTTGATCATGATGGTCTTTCGTGTGGAGTTGGAATGACGTCATCTTAAATTTCTTTATCCGATAGAAAAATAGGGTAATCTGCGCCTGTTAATTGCATAAATCGGATGAATCGATGGACAGGATCACGGCGGCACAGGTTTTCGTCAGCATCGCCGAGCGGGGCAGCATGATCGCGGCGGCCGAGGCGCTGGACATGTCGCGCGCCATGGTGACGCGTTATCTGGCCGAGATGGAGGAGTGGGCCGGCGCCCGGCTGCTGCACCGGAGCACGCGCCGCCTGAGCCTGACCGATGCCGGCGACCTCACGCTGGCGCGCTGCCGCCGCATGCTGGAACTGGCCGAGGCGATGGAGGTGGCCAGCGGCGCCGACGCCGACACGCCGCAGGGCCTGTTGCGCGTCACCTGTTCGCAGTCGCTGGCGCAGGCGGCGTTGGCGATCGCCGTCACCGCGTTCCTGAAGCGTTATCCGCGCACGGCGGTCGACCTGCAGATGAACAACCGCGCCGTCAACCTGGTCGAGCAGCGCATCGACCTGGCGCTGCGCATCACCAACGCGCTGGAGCCGAATCTGATCGCGCGCCAGCTGGCGCAATGCGATTCGGTGGTGTGCGCCGCGCCGTCCTACCTGGCCGAGCGCGGCACGCCGTTGGCGGCCGAGGACCTGGCGCGCCATAACTGCCTGACCTACACCTACTTCGGCAAGAGCCTGTGGCAGTTCACCGATCGCGATGGCGAGGCGGTCTCGGTGCCGGTCAGCGGCAATTTGTCGGCCAACGAGGATCTGATTTTGCTGAAGGCCGCGGAGGAGGGCGCCGGCATCGCGCTGCAGCCGCTGTACAGCGCGGCACCGCTGATCGCCGACGGCCGCCTGGTGGCGCTGCTGCCGGACTTTGTGCCGCAGCAGATGGGCATCTACGGCATCTATACCTCGCGCCAGCACATGTCGCCGGCGCTGCGGGCCATGCTGGACTTCCTGCTGGACTGGTTCGCCGGCGACCCGGCCTGGCTGGCGCACACGGCGCCGCGCTGAACGGCGTCAGGCCAGGAGCGCGGCGATCCCGCGCTCCACTTCCGCCAGCGACGGACGGGCGGCGGCATCCTCCACAACACAGGCCGCCTGCAGCGCCGCCAGCGCCGTTTGCTGCGCGGCCGGCAGTTCGCAGCGCGCCATCAGCTCGTCCAGCAAAAGGCCGAAGGCGCGGACTTCCAGCCGCTGCAATCCGGCCGCATGCGGCGCGTCCGGCGCGAACAGCGAGGCGGCGCCGAAGTCGCCCAGCAGGCTGCGGCCCCGGCCGCAATGCAGGATGTTGTGGCTGTACAGGTCGCCGTGCATGATGCCGCGCTCGTGCAGGTACCGCGCCGCCGAGGCGACGCCGCCCGCGATGCCGAACAATTCCGCCGGGCTGAAGCGCTTGCCGTCCGGGTAGGTGTCGCGGGTGCAGCTCTCCAGGCTGGGCGGGCCGGCCAGGTTGCCGAAGCCGGGATCGATCAGCGGCATCACGCAGCCGCTGGCGCCGTCCGGGTGGTCCAGCACCTCGCCCAGCACCGGAATCAGGTTCGGATGGTCGCCCGAGCTGACGCAGGCCGTCATCTCGCAACGTGGCAGGCCGTCGCTGGTGACGGCGCCCTTGAACATCTTGACTGCCACAGCCTGCTCGCCGCCGGCCTGCCGCAGCACGGCCTGGTGGATCACGCCGGAAGCGCCTTCGCCCAGTTTCTGTTGGAGTCGCAACCGATCCCAGCCGATGCCGGCGATGCCCGCGCCGGCATCGGCCGCCTGTTCGTCAACCTCGCAGAAGGGATTGCCCGCAAAGGCCAGCCACGACAGGCGCGGCATGTCGAGCAGCCAGGCAGGCAGCGTGGTCAGCCGGTTGGCGGCGATGCGCAGCAGTTCCAGCCGCGTGCAGGCGGCCAGTTCCGGCGGCAGGGCGCCTAGCCGATTCCCCGCCAGCATCAGCTTTTGCAGCTGTCCGCAGCGGCCGATGGCGGCGGGCAGGGCCTCGACGCGGTTGTCGGTCAGGATCAGCCAGCGCAACTGCGGCGGCAGCGCGGCGTCGGGAACCTCGCGTATCTGGTTGCTTTTGAAGCCTACCATCGTCAACGCCGCACAGCTGCCCAGCACCTCCGGCAACGTGGTGAACCGGTTGGCCGAGCAAAAGATCACCCGCAGCTTGTGCAGGCGCGGCAAATCGTCCGGCAGCGAGGACAGGGCGTTGTTGGACAGGTCGAGGATTTCCAGCGTATCGGCCAGCGTGAATATCTCGTCGGGGAACTCGGTCAGGCCGCAGGATAATTCCAGGCGGACGATGCCGGCCAGCGCTCCGGCGCGTAGCTGCTCTAGGGTGTGCATGAAGGTGGGGCGGGATGGCAAAACGCCATTCTACAGCCTCGGCGGCCGGTGCCAAAAGCCGTTAAAAATATGAAAACATTACCGGCAAGCCGAGCAGTCATGCGGCTTAAGCGAAGATTAATATCGTAAGATTTGTTACGGTTTCTGTCGAATAAATGGTTGTTGGGATACAATACCGGTGCTATCCTGAATGACCCGATTTTGTAGTACCTGAAGAACTATAGCCCTTCCCCACAACTTGATGTGCAATCCGCTAACCGGTCAGGCCGTGTCGCGGAAGGTTAGATTAACCCGCTAATTCCTCGCGAAGCGCGAAGAAAGGTGAGCAAGATGATGCAACAATCTACGTCCAATTCCTACCTGTTTGGTGGGAACGCACCGTACGTCGAAGAACTGTACGAGGCGTACCTCAACAACCCAGGTTCCGTGCCAGACAACTGGCGCGCCTACTTCGACGCCATGCAACACGTGCCGGCCGTCGACGGTTCCAATAAACCAGACGTCGCCCACGCTTCGGTCATCGCCTCCTTCGCCGAACGCGCGAAAGCCGGCCCGATCCGCACCGTGGTGGCCTCCGCCGACGCTGAAATGGGCCGCAAGCGCGTCGCCGCCACCCAGCTGATCGCAGCTTACCGCTACCTGGGTTCCCGTTGGGCCAACCTGGATCCGCTGCAGCGCCAGGAACGTCCGTCCATCCCTGAGCTGGATCCGACCTTCTACGGCTTCACCGATGCGGACATGGACACCGTGTTCAACATCAGCAACACCTACTTCGGCCCTGAGACCGCGACCCTGCGCGACCTGCTGAACTTCCTGCGCGACACCTACACCCGCTCGATCGGCGCGGAGTACATGTACATCTCCGACCCGGCTGAAAAGCGCTGGCTGCAGGAACGCCTGGAATCGATCCGCTCGACCCCGAACTTCACGCCCGAGAAGAAAAAGCACATCCTGGAGCGCCTGACCGCGGCCGAAGGCCTGGAGCGCTACCTCCACACCAAATACGTCGGCCAGAAGCGCTTCTCGCTGGAAGGCGGCGAAACCTTCATCGCCTCGATCGATGAAATCATCCAGCGCGCCGGCGAAAAAGGCGTGCAGGAGATCGTCATCGGCATGGCCCACCGCGGCCGCCTGAACGTGCTGGTCAACACCCTGGGCAAGGCGCCCAAGGAACTGTTCGAAGAATTCGAAGGCAAGCACGGCGACGACCTGCCTGCCGGCGACGTCAAATACCACCAAGGCTTCTCGTCGGACATCTCGACCGCCGGCGGTCCTGTCCACCTGTCGCTGGCGTTCAACCCGTCGCACCTGGAGATCGTCAACCCTGTGGTCGAAGGTTCGGTCAAGGCGCGCATGGACCGTCGCGGCGACACCCTGGGCAAGCAAGTGCTGCCTATCCTGGTGCACGGCGACGCCGCGTTCGCAGGCCAGGGCGTTGTGATGGAAACCCTGAACCTGGCGCAGACCCGCGGCTACGGCACGGGCGGCACGGTGCACATCGTCATCAACAACCAGATCGGCTTCACCACGTCGGATCCGCGCGACGCGCGTTCCACCATCTACTGCTCGGACGTCGTCAAGATGATCGAAGCACCGGTGCTGCACGTGAACGCCGACGATCCTGAAGCCGTGGTACTGGCTTCGCAGATCGCCATGGACTACCGTCTGCAGTTCCAGAAGGATATCGTTGTCGACATCATCTGCTACCGCAAACTGGGCCACAACGAGCAAGACACGCCAGCGCTGACCCAGCCGCTGATGTACAAGAAAATCGGCCAGCACCCAGGCACCCGCAAGCTGTACGCGGACAAGCTGGTGACGCAGACCGTGATCCCGGCCGACGGCGGCGAGCAGATGCAGGCTGCCTATCGCGATGCGATGGACGCCGGCAAGCACACCATCGATCCGGTGATCTCCAACTTCAAGAACAAGTACGCGGTCGACTGGCTGCCGTTCCTGAACCGCAAGTGGACCGACTCGGCCGACACCGCCGTGCCGATGACCGAACTGAAACGCCTGGCCGGCCGCATCACCACCGTGCCTGAAGGCTTCAAAGTGCACTCGCTGGTCGAGAAGGTCCTGGGCGACCGCGCCAACATGGGCAAGGGCGAACTGAACCTGGACTGGGGCATGGGCGAACACCTGGCCTACGCGTCGCTGGTCGCTTCGGGCTACGCAGTGCGCCTGACCGGCCAGGACGCCGGCCGCGGCACCTTCGTGCACCGCCACGCCGTGCTGCACGACCAGAACCGCGAGCGTTGGGACGCAGGCACCTACGTGCCGCTGCAGAACATCGCCGAAGGCCAGGCACCGTTCACCGTGATCGACTCCGTGCTGTCCGAAGAGGCTGTACTGGGCTTCGAATACGGCTACTCGACCGCGGAACCAAACACGCTGACGATCTGGGAAGCCCAGTTCGGCGACTTCGTCAACGGCGCGCAAGTGGTCATCGACCAGTTCATCAGCTCCGGCGAAGTGAAGTGGGGCCGTGCTTCCGGCCTGGTCATGATGCTGCCGCACGGTTACGAAGGCCAGGGTCCTGAGCACTCGTCCGCACGTCCAGAGCGTTTCCTGCAGCTGTGCGCGGACAACAATATGCAAGTGGTCCAGCCGACCACCGCGTCGCAGATCTTCCACGTGCTGCGCCGTCAGATGGTGCGCCAGTTCCGCAAACCGCTGGTGATCCTGACGCCTAAATCGCTGCTGCGCAACAAGGACGCTGGTTCCTCGCTGAACGAGCTGGCCAAGGGCGCGTTCCAGACCGTGATCGGCGAAGTCGACGAGAAAATCGACGCCAAGAAAGTCAAGCGCGTGGTCGCCTGCTCGGGCAAGGTCTACTACGACCTGGTCAACGCACGCAAGACCCGTGGCCAGACCGACACCGCCATCATCCGCGTCGAACAGCTGTATCCGTTCCCGCACAAGTCGTTCGCCGCCGAACTGAAGAAGTTCCCGAACCTGGCGGAAGTGGTGTGGGCGCAGGACGAGCCGCAGAATCAGGGCCCATGGTTCCAGATTCAGCACAACATCTTCGAGAGCATGGACGCAGGTCAGCGCCTGGCATACGCCGGTCGCCCAGCGTCGGCATCGCCGGCTGTCGGCTACTACGACAAGCACTACGCCCAGCAAAAAGACCTGCTGGAGACGGCGTTCTCGAAGCTCAAAGGTTTCATCCTGACCAAATAATCGCACTTACTTGACGGAGCGCCCTGCTGCTACGCGGCGGGGCGCCGCAACAATAAAATATACGGAGTTTTACATGGCACAAATCGAAGTCAAAGTCCCCCAGCTGTCGGAATCGGTAGCAGAAGCAACCATGCTGACCTGGCATAAAAAAGTCGGCGACGCAGTCGCTCGCGACGAGAACCTGATTGACATCGAAACCGATAAAGTTGTTCTGGAACTGCCGGCGCCAGCGGCCGGCGTGCTGGTCAAGATCATTAAGGGCGACGGCAGCACCGTGGTTGCCGACGAACTGATCGCTATCATCGACACCGACGGCGCCGCCGCCGTTGCCGCTCCAGCAGCAGCCGCAGCTCCAGCAGCTCCAGCAGCCGCACCTGCCGCAGCCGCACCAGCAGCCGCAGCCGCCGCCACCGGCGGTTCGAAAGGCGACGTGGCCATGCCAGCCGCCGCCAAGATCCTGTCGGAAAAAGGCCTGAGCGCTGGCGATGTCGCCGGTTCGGGCAAAGACGGCCGCGTGACCAAGGGCGACGCCCTGGCCGCCGGCGCCAAGGCTCCAGCCGTTGCGCCACTGGCGCCAGCCGCCGCCAAGCCGGCGCTGCAGCAAGTTGCCGCGCCTGCGATCGCCAGTCTGGGCGAGCGTCCGGAAGAGCGCGTGCCGATGAGCCGCCTGCGCGCACGTATCGCCGAGCGCCTGCTGCAATCGCAATCGACCAACGCCATCCTGACCACGTTCAATGAAGTGAACATGGCGCCAGTGATGGAACTGCGCAACAAGTACAAGGACAAGTTCGAGAAAGAGCACGGCGTCAAGCTGGGCTTCATGTCCTTCTTCGTCAAGGCCGCCGTTGCCGCGCTGAAGAAATACCCGATCATCAATGCATCGGTCGACGGCAACGACATCGTCTACCACGGCTACTTCGACATCGGCATCGCGGTCGGTTCGCCACGCGGCCTGGTCGTGCCTATCCTGCGCAACGCCGACCAGATGTCGATCGCCGACATCGAGAAGAAAATCGGCGAATTCGGCGCCAAAGCCAAGGAAGGCAAGCTGACCCTGGACGACCTGACCGGCGGCACCTTCTCGATCTCGAACGGCGGCACCTTCGGCTCCATGCTGTCGACCCCGATCATCAACCCGCCGCAATCGGCCATCCTGGGCGTGCACGCGACCAAGGACCGCGCTGTGGTTGAAAACGGCCAGATCGTGATCCGTCCGATGAACTACCTGGCGATGTCCTACGACCACCGCATCATCGACGGCCGCGAAGCCGTGCTGGGCCTGGTCGCGATGAAAGAGGCGCTGGAAGATCCAGCCCGCCTGCTGCTGGACCTGTAATACCGCCACATCCCCAGGCCCGTCCGGGCTTGGGGAATTTTCAGAGGGTCATCAATGAGCGTATCTGAAGAAATCAAACGGTTGCACGAACTACACCAGGCTGGCGCGCTGTCGGACGAGGAGTTCGCCTCCGCCAAAGCCAAGCTGCTGGACAAGGAAGCATCCTCCGGCATCTCCAACGACATCACCCGATTGCGCCGCTCGAACACCGACCGCTGGCTGGGTGGCGTGTGTGGCGGGCTGGGCCAACTTACCGGGGTCGAATCCTGGATCTGGCGCTTGCTGTTCGTATTGTTCGTGATCACCTTTGGCTTCGGACTCGCCATCTACATTCTGCTATGGATTTTCGTACCAGAAGAGAACTGATTGGAAAATAAAAAATGAGTAAACAATTTGACGTAGTAGTCATCGGCGCCGGTCCTGGCGGTTACATCGCGGCCATCCGCGCGGCACAACTGGGTTTCTCGGTCGCCTGCGTCGACGCATGGGTCAATGAAAAGGGCGGTCCCGCACCTGGCGGCACCTGCACCAACGTCGGCTGCATCCCGTCGAAGGCGCTGCTGCAATCGTCCGAGCACTTCGAGCACGCCGGCCACGCGTTCAAGGAACACGGCATCGACGTCGCCGGCCTGTCGCTGAACCTGCCGCAGATGATCAAGCGCAAGGACACCGTCGTGAAGCAGAACAACGACGGCATCCTGTTCCTGTTCAAGAAAAACAAGGTCACCTTCTTCCACGGCCGCGCTGCGTTCGCCGGCGCCGCCACCGCCGACGGCTACCCGCTGACCATCTCCGCGCCAGCCAACGAGACCATCAACGCCAAGCAAGTCATCATCGCCACCGGCTCCAACGCGCGCGCGCTGCCGGGCGCCGAGTTCGATGAAAAACTGATCCTGTCGAACACCGGCGCGCTGACCATCGGCGAAGTGCCGAAGAAGCTGGGCGTGATCGGCGCCGGCGTGATCGGCCTGGAAATGGGTTCCGTATGGCGTCGCCTGGGTTCCGAAGTGACCGTGCTGGAAGGCCTGCCAGTGTTCCTGGGCGCGGTCGATGAGCAGATCGCCAAGGAAGCCGGCAAGCTGTTCGCCAAGCAGGGCCTGAACATCAACCTGGGCTGCAAGATCGGCAGCATCACCAAGGGCGCCAACAACGTCACCGTGGCCTACGAAAACGCCAAGGGCGAAGCGCAGACCGCCGTGTTCGACAAGCTGATCGTCTCGATCGGCCGCACCCCGAACACCGACGGCCTGGCCGCCGACAAGGTCGGCCTGAAGCTGGACGAGCGTGGTTTCGTGGCGGTCGACGACGACTGCAAGACCAACCTGCCAGGCGTATGGGCAGTGGGCGACGTGGTACGCGGCCCGATGCTGGCGCACAAGGCGGAAGAGGAAGGCGTTGCCGTTGCCGAGCGCATGGCCGGCCAGCACGGCCACACCAACTTCAACACCATCCCTTGGGTCATCTACACCTCGCCGGAAATCGCGTGGGTCGGCCGCACCGAGCAGCAACTGAAGGCCGACGGCGTCGCCTACAAGGCCGGCACCTTCCCGTTCCTGGCCAACGGCCGCGCACGCGCGCTGGGCGACACCTCGGGCATGGTCAAGTTCCTGGCCGATGCAAGCACCGACGAAATCCTGGGCGTGCACATCATCGGACCGATGGCTTCCGAGCTGATCTCCGAAGCCGTGGTGGCGATGGAGTTCAAGGCTTCGGCCGAGGACATCGCGCGCATCTGCCACGCACACCCATCGCTGTCGGAAGCGACCAAGGAAGCCGCGCTGGCGATCGACAAGCGCACGCTGAACTTCTAAGCAGCACCAGTAAGCGGACTGCGGGCGGACTGCGGTCCGCCCTTTTTATTTGCGCAGCACAGAACCGAACCCCATGAACGTCGAAGAGTTTTATCAGCACGCGCTGCAAGAGCGCAATTTCAAGGCCGATGCAGCCCAGCGCCGCGCGGTCGACCGCCTGCAACAGTGCTACGACGAGTGGGTGGCCTACAAGGGCCAGCGTTCGTCCACCTTCAAGCGCCTGATCAATCGTCCCGACGTGCCGAAGGGCGTCTACATGTGGGGCGGGGTGGGGCGCGGCAAGTCCTTCCTGATGGATTCCTTCTATTCCGTGGTGCCGCTGGTGCGCAAGACGCGCCTGCACTTCCACGAGTTCATGCGCGGCGTGCACCGCCAGCTCGACGAGCTGACCGGCGTGGCCAATCCGCTGGACGAGGTGGCCAAGCGCATCGCCAAGAAATACCGGCTGATCTGCTTCGACGAGTTCCATATCTCGGACGTGGCCGACGCCATGATCATGTACAACCTGCTGAAGGCGCTGTTCGACAACGGCGTGTCCTTCATCATGACCTCGAACTACGATCCGAAACTGCTGTACCCGGACGGCCTGCACCGCGACCGCATCCTGCCCACCATCCAGCTGCTGTACGACAAGCTGGACGTGATGAACATCGACGCCGGCGTCGACTACCGGGGCCGCGCGCTGGAGCAGGTCGATTCCTACCTGACGCCGCTCAACGCCCACACCGACCGCCTGCTGCGCGAGGCCTACGCCAGCATCGCCGAGACCGCCGACGAGGATCCGGTGGTACGCATCGAGGCGCGCGAGATCCGCGCGCTGCGCCGCGCCGGCACCATCATCTGGTTCGACTTCAACACGCTGTGCGGCGGCCCCCGCTCGCAGAACGATTACCTGGAAATCGCCAGCCGCTTCCATACCGTGATATTGTCCGGGATTCCGATGATGTCGGCCGCGATGTCGTCGGAGGCGCGGCGCTTCACCTGGCTGATCGACGTGTTCTACGACCAGGGCGTCAAGCTGCTGATGTCGGCCGAGGTGGAGCCGGAAGAGCTCTACACCAACGGCACTTTGGCCAATGAATTTCACCGCACGGTGTCGCGCATCGTCGAGATGCAATCGCGCGAGTACATGGATAAAGAGCAGCGCGCCGCGGCCGGTGCGCTGGCCTAAGTGAGCTGCAACAGGATAAAAATATGAGACCAAGTTTGAAACCGCTGGGCGAGATGATCGCGGCCGCCGCGCTGGCGGCGTTGGCCGCGCTGGCCGCGCCGGTGCAGGCCCAGACCCTTGAGCCGGCCGCCGCGCCGCAGCCGACCCATTCGGTCGAGCAGGCCAACGCCACGCTGCAGCAGGTGGCCAAGGACCGTGCGGCGGTCCACGACGAATTCGCCGCCAGCGAGCGCGTGTGCTACGACAAGTTCTTCGTCAACTACTGCATGGACAAGGCCAAGGAAAAACGCCGCGCCGCGCTGGCGAAGCTGCGCGCCACCGAGGTGGAGGCGGAGCATTTCAAGCGCGCCGATTCGGTCGAGAAGCGCGATGCCGACCTGGCCGTGCGCGCCCGCAAGGACGCGGAAGAAGAAGCGCAGCGCGCCGCCATGCCGCCGAAGGAAGCCAAGGTCGTGGACGACACGCCGCGTCCGGCGCCGAACGCCGGCAAGCCGGTGGTGGACCGCGAGGCCGAGCACGCGGCCAAGGTCCAGCGCCAGGCGGCGCAGGACGCGGCCGACGCCGGCAAGCGCGCGGCCAATGTCCAAGCATTCGAGAACAAGCAGGCCGAGTCGGAAAAACGCAAGGTGCAAGTGGCCAAGAAGAAGGCCGACAGCGACGCCAAGCGCGCCGCCCACGAAGCGTCGGAGAAGAAGAAGGCCGCCGCCGAGGCCGCAGCCGCAGCGGCGGCCGCCAAGAAGCAGTAAGCGGGGCCGCGCGTCAGACCGCGCGGCGCATTTTCTGTATGGTGTAGTTCGGTATCTCCTTGGGCTGCTCGACCAGCTTGATGATGGCCATCGAGCAGTTGTCGCCCTTGCCCTGGGCGCGTTCGCCGGCCTTGCCGATCAGGCGTTCGGCGGCCTGGCGCGGCGTGTTGCGCGCGACCGCCGCCGCCAGTTCCGTATCCTTGAACAATTGCCACAGGCCGTCCGAGCACAGCAGGAGCGAATCGCCGGCCTGCAAGCCTTCGTGATAGCCGACCGTGACGAAGGGCGACTTGAAGCTGTTGCCCAGCGCGTTGTTGAGCAGCTTGGAGCCGCGGTGCTTTTTTGCCGCCTCCAGCGGCAGCTTGTCCTGGTTGACCAGATGTTCGATGTAGGCGCCGTCGTTGCTGCGCATGGCGCAGGCCTCGCCGGCGAAGCGGTACACCCGCGCGTCGCCGACATGGCCCCACACCACCTGGCCGGCCGGCGTCAGCACCATCATCGCCAACGCGCTCTGCGGCTCGACGGTCTTGGCGATCGGATTCATCTTGATGACCTGGTGCGCCTCCTCGGCGATGGCGCGCATCAAGTCCTGCAGGCGCGGGATGCTGGGCGTGTCGCCGACGCGCAACTCGTCGAACAGGTGCTTGGCGGTCAGCAGCGCCTGGTCCGAACCGATGGCGCTGTGGTTGCCGTCGGCCAGCACGGCCATCACATAGCCGGGCGCCTGGGCGGCCGTGTACAGGGCCACCCGGTCGTTTTGCTGGGATCGGTTTCCGATGTGCTGGGCGGTGCCGGCTTCGATTTTGTATGCGCTCATAAGCAACACTGTATCCTAGTCGGCGGGTGAGCGATCATTATGTTGGCGGCGGGGCCGCCGTAGATTAAACTATGCACCGTGTCACAGTTTGTTTGCAAGATATCTGTTGTTCCAGTGAAACTATTTGTGTGAGTAAAGACCGAGAATTATGACTGATGTACAAGATATCCAGCGTCGTCTGATAGAACTCGACGTCGAACACCGCGATCTGGACGCGGTCATCGACATGCTCACGCTGGATGGCCATCACGATCAACTGCAATTGCGCCGCCTCAAAAAGCGCAAGCTGCAATTAAAAGACCATATCACTCTGCTGAAAATGCAATTAGTGCCCGACGTTCCGGCCTGAGTCCGGCTCAGTGCCCCAACTAAGTTTATTTTGACCGAACACCTTCCCACGCCCGCCGACACCATCCCCGCCGTAGTCGGCGCCACGCCCGATCAGCCCCCCGGAAAACACGATGCCGAGGTCGAGCGCCTGTTTGGCGCCGGCGGACCGTTGGGTCCGGCTGTCGGCGACTACCGCCCGCGCCGCTCGCAGACCGAGATGGCCAAGGCGGTGGCGGACGCCATCGCCAACCAGACCACGTTGATCGCCGAGGCCGGCACGGGCACGGGCAAGACCTTCGCCTACCTGGTGCCGGCGCTGCTGTGGGGCGGCAAGACCATCGTTTCCACCGGCACCAAGAACTTGCAGGACCAGTTGTTCCTGCGCGACATCCCGACCGTGCGCGCCGCCTTGCAGGCGCCGGTGTCGGTGGCCCTGCTGAAGGGGCGCTCGAACTACGTCTGCCACTACCACCTGGAGCGCACGCTGCAGAACGGCCGCATGACCTCGCGCGACGACGTCGGCCACCTGCGCGAAATCTCGCGGTTTTTGAAAATGACCAGTTCGGGCGACAAGGCCGAGCTGGCCCGCGTGCCGGAAAACGCGCTGATCTGGAACCTGGTGACCTCGACCCGCGACAATTGCATGGGCGCCGAGTGCCAGTATTACCAGGATTGCTTCGTGATGAAGGCGCGCAAGGAGGCGCAGCAGGCCGATGTGGTGGTGGTCAACCACCATCTGTTCTTCGCCGACGTGGCGCTGAAGGATTCCGGCATCGCCGAACTGCTGCCGTCGGCCAACACCGTGATCTTCGATGAGGCGCACCAGCTGCCCGACACCGCCACCTTGTTCTTCGGCGACACGTTTTCGACCTCGCAGGTGCTGGAATTGTGCCGCGACGTGCTGGCCGAAGGCTTGTCCAACGCCCGCGACGGCGCCGACTGGGGCAAGGTCGTCACGGTGGTGGAGAAGGCCGCGCGCGATTTGCGCCTGACGTTCCCGCAGGATATCGTGCGCCTGTCGCTGCCGCAGATCGCGCCGTCGAGCGACTTTTTCCCGGCCCTGCAGACGCTCAAGGACGAGCTGGACGGCATGCTGGCTGTGCTGGAAACCCAGGCCGCGCGCGCCGAGACGCTGGAGCAATGCCGCCAGCGCGGCCTGGAGTTGGCGCAAAAGCTGGCGGATTGGAAATTCGATCCGAAGGCGCGGGTGGAAAAGGGGGCCGAGGCGGTGTTCTGGGTCGAGGCCTACGCGTCGTCCCTGCAGCTGCACAAGACGCCATTGTCGATCGCACCGATCTTCAACGGCCAGCGCGAAGGCGTGCCGCGCAGCTGGATTTTCACCTCCGCGACCTTGGCGGTGAAGAACGATTTCAGCCATTTTTCCGAGCAAATGGGCCTGGACGGCGAGCCGTCGAAGACCTGGCCGAGCCCGTTCAACTACGAGCAGCAGGGGATTTTGTACGTCCCACAGGGCTTGCCGGACCCGAATTCCATGGGCTACACCGACGCGGTGCTGGACCACGCGCTGCCTATCATCGAGGCTGCCGGCGGGAAAACTTTCCTTTTGTGCACGACTTTGCGCGCCGTGAAGCGCGCCGCCGAGCGCCTGCGCGACGAATTCGAGAAGCGCGGCCTGCCGTATCCGCTGTTTGTCCAGGGCGACAAGGGCCGCACCGAGCTGCTGGACCAGTTCCGCAAGGCGGGAAATGGCGTGCTGATCGGCTCGCAAAGCTTCTGGGAAGGCGTCGACGTGCGCGGCGATGCGCTGTCTTTGGTGATTATCGACAAGCTTCCGTTCGCGCCGCCGGACGATCCGGTGCTGGCCGCGCGCATCGAGGTGATGGAAAAGCAGGGCAAAAATGGCTTTATGCACCACACTTTGCCCGAGGCGATTATTAACCTGAAGCAAGGTGCGGGGCGCCTGATCCGCGACGAAGGCGACCGCGGTGTGCTGATGTTGTGCGATCCGCGGGTGATTTCCAAGCCGTACGGCAAGCGGATCTGGCAGAGTTTGCCGTCCTTCAAGCGCACCCGCGAGCAGGCCGAGGTCATCGAATTCTTCAAAAACAAGAATTCCGATTCGTAACTTTCAGTATCAAAACTTGCCGCCGCCACCTCCCCGGATGGCGGCGGCTGGCAGGATGCTAGGGCAGTATCACCACCTTGCCCGTGACCTTCCGGGCCGCCATATCGTTCAACGCGCGCGCGGTCTCCTCCAGTTTGTACCGGCCCGAAATATGCGGCTTGATCTTTCCCTCCTGCAACCATCCCATCAACTGGCGCATGCCGGCCAGGTTGGCCTTCGGCTCCCGCTTGACGAACTCGCCCCAGAAAACGCCGACCAGTGACGCGCCTTTCAGCAAGGTCAGGTTGAGCGGCAATTTCGGAATCTCGCCGTTGGCGAATCCCACCACCAGGTAACGCCCGCGCCACGCGATCGAACGGAACGCCGGCTCCGCGTATTCGCCGCCGACCGGGTCGTAAATCACGTCCGGACCCTTGCCGCCGGTCGCCGCCTTGATCGCCTCGCGCAAATCCTCCTTGCTGTAGTTGATCAGCACGTCCGCGCCGTGCGCCTTGCACACTTCCAGCTTCTCATCGGTCGAAGCGCAAGCAATGATGCGGGCTCCAAGGGCTTTGCCGATCTCGATCGCGGCCAGCCCCACACCGCCAGCCGCGCCAAGTACTAGCATGGTCTCGCCAGCTTTTAGCGCGGCACGGTCCACCACCGCGTGGTGTGAGGTGCCGTAGGTGAGGGTGATCGCCGCCGCCGTCTCGAAATCCATGCCCGGCGGCATGGGCGCCAGGGCTTGCACCGGCGCCACTAATTGTTGCCCGAAACCACCGGTCGACGTGAAGGCGATAACCTTGTCGCCCGGCTTGAAAGTTGTCACATCGTCAGCAACCGAGCGCACCACGCCGGCCACTTCGCTGCCCGGAACGAAGGGCAGTTCCGGCTTGAATTGATACTTGCCTTGAATGATGAGCACGTCCGGAAAGTTCACGCCGGCCGCTTTGACATCGATCACGACCTGTCCCGGACCGGCTTGCGGATCGGGTAATTCCTGGACGGCGAGGGTGTCCGGCAATCCCCAGGCCTGGCATACGACAGCTTTCATGGTGGTCTCCTTGGTTAAAAATAGAACGATCGTTAGATTTTTATGATACCCGAAAGCGCCACCGGTTTGCGCAAAGTTCGGGCTGTCGCACGTTTGCGTTCGCTCAAAGTGTCTGCCGGGGGGATTGTTAGAGTTGGTTAAACGCCGTACCTCTGTAGGGCGGCAACGGAGGATGTCATGACTATCCGTCACGGCTGCTTTTTCAGTTATGCACACGGCCATCACGCGTACATGAGCAAGTTCAAGAACGATTTGATCGAAGCGCTCAAATGTTACCTGGAGCCCCACTTCGACAACGAGAACGAGCTCTTTGTTGATAGCGAGCAACTCGGCGGCGGAGACGACCTCGACCAAAAAATCGCGCGCGCGATGTGTGAAAGCGCCTGCATGATTGTCATTTATACACCCAAGTACGAAGCGCATGCCTACACCCGCCGCGAGTTTGCAGCAATGCAACTAATTGAAAGCGAGCGCAAGCAGTGGTACGCGCTGCCCAGTCACCTGATCATCCCAGTCGTCATGACCCGCCACCCGGACGGCTTGCCGCCGCAAATCGCCGGGCCGGGCATGTACGTGGACTTCTCCCGCTACACGCTGGCCAGCGGCGACCTCAAAACCAACCCGGAGTTTCTTCCCGACATAGAAAAAATCGTGTTGCGCATTGCCCAGCATTACCACCACTTAAAACGATGCACGCCGCCGGAGCATGATTGTGGACGTTTTGTCATGCCGGACATTCCGCCGGAATGGCGTGCCATTCCTCCTCCACACTTCCCACGCTAAAGGTTTGCCATGGACATCACTGCCTTGTCGCTGCCGCCGTTGACTGGAACCGGCGAAGTTATCACTTTTTATTCCTACAAGGGCGGGACCGGGCGCACCATGGCCCTGTCCAATATCGCGGTGTTGCTGGCGCGTCAACAAAATGCCACCACCCCGGTATTGATGATCGATTGGGACCTGGAGGCGCCGGGTTTGCACCATTACTTCGACCACCACGAGGACAAGCCGGGCGTGTTGGAGCTGTTCGAGGCTTGCCGCGAGCAACTGGCGCGCCGCCGCAAGGGCGCGGCCGCGCTGGACGGCGACGAGCTGGCGCGCGAGGTGCTGGCCGCAGTCGGCTGGGAGCAATATGTGAACCGGGTCGACCAGAGCAGCCAGTTGTACCTGATGCGCGCCGGCCGCTTCGACGACAGCTATGGCGAACGGCTGGCCGCGATGCACTGGGACGAGCTGTTCAACAGTTGCCCGGCCTTGTTTCGCTGTTTCGCCGAGAATCTGGCGCGGCATTTCCGCTACGTGCTGGTCGATTCCCGCACCGGCCGCACCGACAGCGCCGGCATCTGCACCACCCTGCTGCCGCGCAAGCTGGTGGTGGTGTTCACGCCCAACCGGCAGAGCCTGGAGGGCGTGCAGGCGCTGGTCACGCGCGCGACCGCCTACCGCCGCAGCTACGAGGACGAACAGCGGCCATTGATGGTCTATCCTCTGCCATCGCGCATCGAAATGAGCGACAGCGTGCAGCGCGCCCAGTGGCGGCGCGGGGACCAGCAGCAGCGCATACAGGGCTACCAGCCCATCTTCGAACAGTTGCTCAGTTCGTGCTACGGCATGCCGCAGATGTCGCTGGACAGCTATTTCGACGAAGTCCAGCTGCAACAGACGCGCACCTTTGCCTACGGCGAGCAGCTGGCGGTGCGCATCGACCAGGGCGGCGACCGCTTCTCGCTGACGCGCACCTTCGAAGCCTTGCTCGACTGGCTGGCCGGCGGCTACTTCCCATGGCAATCGAGCCGCGAGATCCATCTGCTGGCCTCGATCGGCGACGCCCGGCGGGCGCTGGAGGAGGGCGGCGTGCGCGTGCTGTCGCAACCGCTGGCGCGCGACCTCAATCTGCTGGGCGAGCTGTATCGCCGCGAAGGCCGGCTGCGTCAGGCGCTCACCTGTTTCGAGGAAAGCATGACCTTGCGCCAGCGAGGGCTGAGCGAAGACCATCCGGATACGCTGGCAAGCAAGAGCAACCTGGCAAGCGTGCTGCGCCTGCAGGGGCAGCTGGACGAAGCGCAATTCCTCGAAGAATGCATCGTCGAGGCCCGCACGCGGCTGCTCGGGCCGGAGCATCCCGACACGCTGGCGGCGCGCGCCAACCTGGCGGTCACGCTGGCCCAGCAGGGGCGTCCTGCCGAGGCGCTGACCATCATGGACGCGGTGCTGGAAGCCTACCTGCGCCTGCTGGGCCACGAGCACCTGCTGACGCTGGCCTGCAAAGCCGACCGGGCCGACATCCTGTTCCAGCGCGGCGACAGCGAACCGGCCCGCGCGGCGCAGGAGCAGGTCTTGGCAGCGCGCAAGCGGCTGCTGGGCGCCGAGCACGCCGACACCTTGCGCAGCAAGGCCGCGCTGGCGTGCACCTTGCTGCGGATGCAAGAGCTGGACGCTGCCAGCAGCCTGTTCGACGCCGTCTATCAGGCCCAGCTCCGGCGCCTCGGGCCGGACCACCCGGATACCCGCAAGGCGCGCGCGCAGCTGGCCGACGTGCGGGCGCAGTTGGGCGGCCCGGCGGTCGGCCGGATCGGCGAGCCGGTGCTGGTGCCCGAGTTGCATCAGGATGCGGCCATGGCCGACTATGGCGACGCCTTGTCCCGGCAGCCCCGCCCGCGCAGCGGCCGCCACCCGAGCGATCTGTGGACCCGCGCCACCGAGGAATTGATGGCGCTGGACGGTCATTTGTCCGTCGGGAGGCCGCCGTCGCGCTAGCGCAAATTTATCTGGTTCGGAGGCCGCCGGCACGCGCAGCGACGCCATTGCTTCAGGTAAAATCTCCGTATGAGAATCCTGATCAGTAATGACGACGGCTACCTGGCGCCGGGCATCAACGCGCTGGCGCAGGCCCTTGCGCCCATCGCCGACATCGTGGTCGTGGCGCCGGACAGCAACCGCTCCGGCGCCTCCAATTCCCTGTCGCTGGACCGGCCGCTGTCGGTGCAGCAGGCGGCTAATGGTTTCTATTTTGTCAACGGCACGCCCACCGACTGCGTGCACGTCGCGCTGACCGGCATGCTGGACTACAAGCCCGACCTGGTCGTGTCCGGCATCAACAACGGCCCCAACATGGGCGACGACACGCTGTATTCCGGCACCGTCGCCGCCGCCACCGAGGGCTATCTGTTCGGCATCCCGTCGATCGCCTTCTCGCAGGGCGCCTACGGCTGGGAGCACATCGACGACGCAGCCCGTCACGCGCGCGACATCATCGAGCGCTATTATCAAACGTTGCCGGCGCCGTATCTGCTGAACGTCAACATCCCGAACCGACCGTACGATCAGTTGACCGCGCCGGTGGCCACCCGGCTGGGCCGGCGCCACCAGGCCGAGCCGGTGATACGGGCCAGGGATCCGCGCGGCAAGGAAATCTTCTGGATCGGCCCGCCGGGCGCGACCAAGGACGCGGGGGAAGGCACGGATTTCCATGCCTGCGCCCAAGGCCGGACCTCGATCACGCCGCTGCAGATCGACCTGACCCACAAAACTCAACTCGATGCACTGGCAAAGGCCCTGGCATGACCGACAAGAACCGTAGCTTTCCCCTCCCGCTATCCTCGGTAGTCGACAAGGGGGCCAAGAAGGCGACGGTGTTCGCGCCGGTGGCCACGCCGCAGACCGCCACCCAGAACGCGGCCCGCCATGTACCGCCCCAGCACGGTTATTCCACTGCGCGGCCGGTGGCGGCGCCGTCCAAGTCGCACAGCTACGCCATGGAGCGGGCGCAGCCGGTGCCGGCCCCGGCGCCGCGCGGCAATCCGCTGGTGTCGGACGCGGTGCGCCGCGCCATGGTGCAGCGTATCGCCAAACAGGGCGTCAAGGACCTGGCGGTGCTGGGCGCGATGGAGAGCGTGCCACGCCATATGTTCATGGACGAGGCGCTGGCCTCGCAGGCCTATATCGACGCCTCGCTGCCGATCGGTCACCACCAGACCATCTCCCAGCCCTACATCGTCGCGCGCATGATCGAGGTGATGCGCAACGGCGGCCCGCTGCAGCGGGTGCTGGAGATCGGCACCGGCTGCGGCTACCAGGCGGCGGTGCTGTCCTGCGTGGCGCAGGAGGTGTATTCGATCGAGCGCATCAAGCCGCTGCACGAGCTGGCCAAGGCCAATCTGCGCCCGCTGCGCGTGCCGAACCTGCGTTTGCATTACGGAGATGGTATGCTTGGCCTGCCGCAAGCGGCCCCGTTTGACGGTATCATCCTGGCCGCGGCCGGCCTGGAGGTGCCACAAGCACTGCTGGAACAGCTGACCATAGGCGGCCGTCTGGTGGCGCCGGTGGGCGCCCGCGCGCAGCACCTGGAATTAATTACACGCACCGGCAAGGCGGAGTGGGCCAGCGTTACGCTGGAAGATTGCCACTTCGTCCCGCTGCGTCCGGGCACGATATGACGTGTCCGTACCCTTAGACTAAGATGAGAATGACAAACAAAAGTAACTTGCTCGCATTGAGCTTTGCGCTCGCTTTATTGAGCGCTTGCAGCACCACCCCGAACCAGGCGCCGGTTGTCGACCGCAGCCCTCCGCCGCCAGTCAAGCCCGCCACCCCCAGCGAAACGGCGCAGATCGCCCGCGACGAGCGCGGCCTGTACACGGTCAAGAAGGGCGACACGCTGATCCGCATCGCGCTGGAATACGGCCAGAACTACCGCGACCTGGTGACCTGGAACAACCTGTCCAATCCGAACGACATCAAGGTCGACCAGGTGCTGCGCGTGTTGCCGCCGGACAGCGCGTCCAACGGCGTGCAGACCGGCGCCATCGTCATGCCGCCGGCGGAAAAAACGCCGCCACCGCCGCCGGTGGTCAAGAAGACCGAGCCGAAGGGCGAGAAAAAACCGTACTCGGAGAGCGCGCTGGCCGAGTTGCAACGCGCCGACGGCAATGGCAACGGCAAGGCTGAAGCCAGCGTCAAGCCTGCCCCGGCGCCGTCGCCCGCCGTGACCACCGCGCCGCCTGCCGCGGCCGCGGTCGCCGCCAGCGCCGAGGATGAAAAACTGAGCTGGATGTGGCCGTCCGAAGGCCGCGTCGTCGCCACTTTCGACGAAGGCAAGAACAAGGGTGTGGACATCGCCGGCAAGGCGGGCCAGCAAGTCGTGGCTGCCGGCGCCGGAAAAGTGATGTACGCCGGCAGCGGCATCCGTGGTTATGGTAATCTCGTTATTGTGAAGCACAGTAATAGCTTGTTGTCGGCCTATGCCCACAATCGCACCATTGTGGTCAAGGAAGGCCAGAGCGTGAACAAGGGACAAATGATTGCCGAGATGGGCGATTCCGATGCCGATTCCGTCAAGCTGCACTTTGAAATCAGGCAGCAGGGCAAGCCGGTCGATCCGTCCAGATTCCTGCCTAACCGGTAGCTGAGCCATGACACAGACGCCGCACGATTCGATGGATGACGACTCGGCCCCGGACGAATTCCCGGACGAGAGCAATGATGATGTCGCCATCGAATCAGCGGATGGCGAGGCGGGGGCCGTCGAGCCGGGCGCGGTGCTCGAAAGCGTCGATGAACTGAAAAAAGTGCTGGCGGCCGAGCTGTCGACCGACACCACCCAGCACTACCTGAACCAGATCGGCACCCGTCCGCTGCTGACGGCGCCGCAGGAAGTGCACTACGCCACGCTGGCCAAGGCCGGCGACTTCTCCGCCCGCCAGACCATGATCGAGCACAACCTGCGGCTTGTGGTCTCCATCGCCAAGCACTACATCAACCGCGGCGTGGTCCTGCTCGACATGATCGAGGAGGGCAACATCGGCCTGATGCGTGCCATCGACAAGTTCGAGCCGGAGCGCGGCTTCCGCTTCTCCACCTACGCCACCTGGTGGATACGCCAGAGCATCGAGCGCGCCATCATGAACCAGGCGCGCACGGTGCGCCTGCCGGTGCACATGGTGCGCGAGCTGAACCAGATCCTGCGCGGCAAATACCACCTCGAAGCCCAGCACCACAACGGCAAGGACGCCACCGCCGAGGACATCGCCGAGCTGGTCGGCCGCCCGGTGGAGGAGGTGCAGGACATCCTGGCCTTGTCCGAGCACGCCACCTCGCTCGATGCGCCGCTGGACAACGATCCGCAATCGTCGCTGATGGACATGCTGCCAGGCGACGCCGAGGACAGCCCGGACGCGCGCGCCGAGCACCACGAAATGACGCTGCTGGTGCGCGACTGGCTGACCAAGCTGCCGGACAAGCAGCGCATCGTCATCATGCGCCGCTTCGGCCTCGACAACGACGATCCGGCCACGCTGGAAACGCTGGCCGAGGAAATGGGCGTCACCCGCGAACGCGTGCGCCAGATCCAGCAGGAAGCGCTGGTCAAGCTGAAACGGGCCATGGCTGCGCGCGGCGTGGTGCGCGATTCCCTGCTGTAGTCTCTTCCCATTCTGCTATCATGTCGGCCCCGGCATATGCGTGCCGGCGCTAGCCATTCCCTTTTTGAATTGAACGTTATGCAAGAAAATACTATCTTCATCAAGTCGCTCGACATGGACGCCCGCGGCGTCGGCCATCTGGAAAATGAAGACGGCTCCCAAGGCAAAGTAGTGTTCGTCGAAGGCGCCTTGCCGGGAGAGACGGTCCGCTTCACCACGTTCAAGAAGAAGAAAAACTGGGAAATGGCGCGCATGGACGAGCTGCTGCGCGAATCGCCGATGCGCGTCACGCCCAAGTGCCCGCACTTCGACATGTGCGGCGGCTGCTCCATGCAGCACCTGGAGCCGACCGCGCAGGTGGCGATCAAGCAGCGCGTGCTGGAAGACAACCTGCAACACATCGGCAAGGTGCGCCCGCTGACGGTGATGCGCCCGATGTACGGCCCGACCTGGGGCTACCGCTATCGCGCGCGCCTGTCGGTGCGCCACGTGGCCAAGAAAAACACCGTGCTGGTCGGCTTCAAAGAAAAGCGCTCGATCTTCGTGGCCGACATCCAGAGCTGCCAGATCCTGCCCAAGCACGTGTCGGACCTGCTGCTGCCGCTGCGTGCGCTGATCGGTTCGCTGACCCTGTTCGACCAGGTCCCGCAGATCGAAGTGGCGATCGGCGAAGGCGTGACCGCGCTGGTGCTGCGCATCATGTCGCCGCTGGGCGCCGGCGACGACGTCAAATTGAAGGCCTTCGCCGACCAGCATCAGGTGCAGTTCTGGCTGCAGACCAAGGGGCCGGAAACGGCAGCGCCATACTACCCGCTGGGCCCCGAGCTGTACTACCTGCTGCCAGAGTTCGGCATCAAGATGCCGTTCAAGCCAGTCGACTTCACGCAGGTGAATCACTACATCAACCGCGTGCTGGTGGTGAAGGCGCTGCGCCTGCTGGAAGTGCAGCCGGAAGACCGCGTGGCCGACCTGTTCTGCGGCCTGGGCAACTTCACGCTGCCGCTGGCGACGCAGGCGCGTGAAGTGGTCGGCATCGAAGGCGCGACCTCGCTGACCGAGCGCGCGCTGGAGAACGCCAAGGCCAACGGCCTGTCGGACAAGACCACGTTCTACACCCGCAACCTGTTCGAGGTGACGGCCGACGACCTGATCGCGCTGGGCAAGTTCGACCGCATGCTGATCGACCCGCCGCGCGACGGCGCCATGGTGCTGAGCGAAGCGCTGGTGGCGTTGAGCCAGACCCGCGCCGACCTGCTGCCCAAGCGCATCGTCTACGTCTCGTGCAGCCCGTCCACGCTGGCGCGCGACGCCGGCATCCTGGTCAACGCCGGCTACGTGCTCGACAAGGCCGGCGTGGTCAACATGTTCCCGCACACCTCGCACGTCGAATCGATGGGCGTGTTCAACCTCGCCTAAACACTGGGGTCAAGTCTGACATTCGGACACGAGCTCAATAGTAGGCCGCGCCTACTATTGAGCTCGTGTCCGAATGTCAGACTTCGTATATTGAGCGTACCGCATCTCCATCGGATAATAACGAAGTAAGTGCGGCCGGGCGGAGTGACGCTGATCAGACTTAGTGCCATGGAGCACGTGGGTC
>QVIN01000019.1 GCA_003416985.1 Duganella sp. BJB480
TTCATCCGCACTCGTCGTTGAAGTTAAAATCGCCTCGCTTGTTCAGGAGGGAGCTGGCGCGCCGGGCTCAGGAAAGCGGCGCTAACTAAGCGATAAGCTGTGTCCGGTTATACGGGGGCAAGATCACAAATAGGCAGGACTGGCGGCGTTGACCATGCGTAATTTGCCCAGCGGGCGGGCAATCAGCGTCTCGTCTCCGATGGGACCAAGTCGCAATACGCAGTCAAACCCCTCTTGAACCAGATCAACTTGGCGATCCGTGCTTGATACTTCCAGCTCCAACTCGGGATAAGTCTCCATGAAGATCGGCAAGGCTGGCACGATAGTGGTGCGCGCCAGCTCACTCGGCAGATCAACGCGTAAGCGTCCGCGAAGTGTAACTCGATCGCCTGCGAACATTGAGTGCAGATCATCGACTTCAGCAAGCAGATCGCGTGCACGTGCATGAAATACCCGCCCGTCTTCGGTCAACTGCACGTTACGCGTCGTCCGATGCAGAAGCCTGACGCCGATATCTTCCTCCAATTTTCGTACCGCCGTTGAGGCTCGTCCCTTTTGGATGCCCAGACTTTCGGCGGCGTGGGTGAAGCTCCCCATTTCCGCTACCGTGATGAAAATGAGGAGGGGTTCGAGATTTTGCATTTCGTGCCTTGGTATGCAATTGATCACTATAAAGAGAACAGTGCGTTCATTTCATAGGCGTTTATCACGCCTGAAAGACACAGTATGCTCCGAATATTGAGATAGCCCATCGGAGAAATGACAAATGGCTGAAACTATGAACCCACATCGGGTACCAGAAACCTTGACTTCGCATCGCGCCATTTGGGCCGGCCGGATAATGAGCGCGTTTGTCGTTATCGCTCTGCTGGCAGACGGCGCTATCCAGCTTTTCGCCCCGGCACAGATCGCGAGTATGTTGCAGGAAACCGGCTTCGCGATGAACCTAACTCACGTCGTGGGTTCGATCCTACTTGCTTGCACCATCCTTTACGCCATCCCGGCCACCGCCGTCCTCGGCGCAATCCTCTTGACGGGCTTTTTGGGCGGCGCTATCTGCGCCCACGTCCGCATTGGTGAGTTGGGGTCACCGCCGGAAATCATTTCCCTATTTCTGGGCACGATGGCATGGGGTGGTCTCTACGCGCGCGATCCCCGTATCCGGGCGATTCTTCCGCTCATTCGTTGAGCCAACAGGGACTGTGTTGTGTTCCTCAAGTTCAGAAGAAACGCCAATTTTTTTAGCAACCGGGGCAGTGCTCTGCCTCTTCAATGTCAGGAGAAACGTATGTTTTTAGTAATGGGAATAACGGGGAAAGTGGGCGGCGCAGCGGCAGAACATCTGTTGGCGCAAGGCAAGCAAGTACGCGCGCTAGTCCGTGATCGCGAGAAGGCGTCAAGCTGGGCGAACCGGGGCGTGGAACTGGTTGACGGTGACTGGGGTGACTCGGCAGCCATCGAGCGGGCGCTCAAGGGCGTCGAAGGCGCGTTTGTCATGTTGCCGGCTGTCTGGGCTCCCTCGCCCGATTACAAAGAGGCCAAGGGCGTGATTGCGAGCTATGTCGAGGCGCTTGCTAAGGCAGCGCCGCCACGGGTGGTGGCGCTTTCGTCGATGGGGGCGAACAGGACCAGCGGGCTTGGGATGATCACAGCCTTGTCGCTTCTGGAGCAAGGTTTTCGCGACCTGATATCACCAATTGCATTTGTGCGCGCCGGTGGATTCTACGAGAACTTCCTCTACGGCTTGCAGGTCGCCCAAGGCGGAACGCTACCGGTCTACTACAATCCGACAAACCGGAAATCGACCATGGTCGCGACGAACGATATCGGCGCGGAGGTCGCAAGCCTTTTGACTGGGCCGGTGTGGTCGGGGCGGCGCGTCGTCGAGCTCGGTTCGATGGTCACCGCAGATGAAGTAGCGGAGCAATTGGGTGAAGTCCTGAATCTTCATGTGAAAGCCTTTGCAGTCCCACGTGCAGGATGGGCGGAAGCTTTCGAGCAATTCGGCATTCCGAAGGGGCACACCGGACCTGCCGAAGAAATGTTTGAAGCCGTGAATGCAGGATGGATGGATCTCGGCGTCGAGGGTACGGAGCATGTAGCGGGTACAACGTCCGCACGTGACGTCTTCGCGGCGGCCCAGAAGGCCCAGAAGGCTTAAACCACGACGTGGAAGGCGGGGAAATGGACCGGACACAAGGACTGTGAGCCCACATACAAAAAACGCCAACCGGTAATGGTTGGCGTTTCGTGAAGTATGTTCTTGGTGGCCCGGGGCGGAATCGAACCACCGACACAAGGATTTTCAATCCTCTGCTCTACCAACTGAGCTACCAGGCCAAGGGCCGCAATTATAGCAGACGCCCCCAGGGGTTTGGCAAGGGCCTCCCAGCACTTTTATTGACAGTAATAATTTCGGGGTATAAGTTAGTCGCTTTGCATGACATCGATAGGAGCACTATGAAGCGGGCGACCTGGTTGGCGGCGGGATTGGTGGTGGCGGGCGCGGCGCATGGCGCCGATCTGACGCCGGTGCGGAAGCAGATGCGCGAGATTTATCAGGAACTGGTGGAAACCAACACCACCAATTCCACCGGCTCCTGCACGGTGGCGGCCAACAAGATGGCCAAGCGCCTGAAGGCGGCCGGCTTCCAGGACGCCGACCTGCACCTGATCGTGCCGCCCGGCGGTCCCGCCAAGGGCAACCTGGTGGCGCGCATCAAGGGCGATGGCAGCAAGAAGCCGCTGCTGCTGTTGGCCCACATCGACGTGGTCGAGGCCAACCGCGCCGACTGGGTGCGCGATCCGTTCAAGCTGGTCGAGGAGGATGGCATGTTCTACGCGCGCGGCGCGTCCGACGACAAGGCCATGGCCGCGTCCTTCGTCGCCAATATGATCCGCTACAAGAAGGAAAAGCTGGCGCCCAAGCGCGACGTCGTCATGGCGCTGACCTGCGACGAGGAGATGGTGCCCAGTAAATTCGACGGCGCCGAGTATCTGTTCAATCACCACCGCGCGCTGATCGACGCCGAGATCGCGCTCAACGAAGGCGGCGGCGGCCTGCTGGACAAGCAGGGCAAGCCGGTACGCCACGGCATCCAGGCCGGCGAGAAAATCTACCAGAGCTTCCAGCTGGAGGTGACCAATCCCGGCGGCCACAGCTCCGCGCCGTACCGCGACAACGCCATCTACCATCTGGCGGAGGGCTTGTCGCGCCTGGGCCGCTTCGCTTTCCCGTTCAAACTGTCGGACGTGACGCGCTCCTACTACGAGCGCATGTCCACGGTGGAGCAGGGCCAGGTGGCCGCCGACATGAAGGCCATCCTCGGCGATCCGCCCGACGCGGCGGCGCTGGAGCGCCTGTACGCGGTGAGCCCGGTGCACAACTCCACCGTGCGCACCACGTGTGTGGCGACCAGGGTCGATGCCGGCCATGCCGACAACGCGCTGCCGCAGCGCGCCCGCGCCACCGTCAACTGCCGCATCCTGCCGGACGAGAAGGTGGACGATGTGCAGGCCACGCTGCAGCGCGTGCTGGCCGATGACCAGATCAAGATCACCCGCATCGGCGAGGGCCTGAGCGCGCCGATGCCGCCGCTGACGCCGACGCTGATGAAGGCGGTGGAGGAGATCAGCAACGATATGTGGCCTGGCGTGCCGGTGATTCCGACCATGTCGACCGGCGGCACCGACGGCCGCTTCCTCAACAGCGGCGGCATCTGGACCTACGGCATCAGCGGCATGTTCGCCGGCCCGGAAGGCAGCGGCGCGCATGGCTTGAATGAGCACATCCGCGTCAAGTCGCTGTACGACGGCCAGGAGTACCTGTATCGCCTGGCCAAGCGGCTGGCCACCGAGTAGGCCTTACTCCGGCACGACGATGCGCCAGCGCCACGGCTTGAGCACGGCCTGGCCTTCGTCGCCGGCCAGCTTGTACTTCTGCAGCGTGGCGGTCGGGTTGACGATCACGCGCACGTTGTTCTTGCCCTGCTGACGCTTGAAGGCGAACAGCTGGTCGTTGCCGACGTCGAGCAGTTGCACCGCGCCGCCGCTGGCGCCGTTCCACAGTGCCTGGTTTTCCTTCTTCAGCTGATTCAGGCCGGCGTAGAAGCCTTCCAGCTCGTAGGTCTTCCAGTCGATTGGGTCTTTTTCGAAGAACTCCAGCTTCTTGTCCAGCCGCGCTTCCTGGCCGCTGTACACCAGCGGGATGCCGGGCAGGGTGTAGCTCAGCACCGCCATCGCGCCATAGGCCGGGCCATACAGCTCCTTGTCCGTGCCCTGCCACGAGTTGATGTCGTGGTTGTTGGTGAACTGCAGGCGGTAGGCGTCGCGCGGGTAGGCCTTCGGTGGATTGGCCACGAAGGCCTTCAGTTCAGCCGCTCCGGCCTGGCCCTTGCCGATTTTTTGCATCAGCGCGTTGAGCGGCCAGTCGTAGCTGGCGTCGAACGCCTTCTCGTGCAGCGCCGGCTCGTCCGATTCGGCCAGCATGAACACCGGCTTGATCTTGTCGAGCTGCGTGCGCGCCTGGTTCCAGAATTCGGTCGGCACCAGGCCGGCGGCGTCGCAGCGGAAGCCGTCGATGCCTGCCTCGCGCACCCAGAACGCCATCGCTTCCGTCATGCCCTTCCACAGGTCCTTGTTGGCGTAATCGAGGCCGATCACGTCGGTCCATTCCTCGGTGCCGCCGGCTTCGTTCTTGAAGCTGACGGAGTGGATTTCGCCCTTATCGTTCTTCTTGTACCAGTCGGGATGCTGGGTGGCCCATGGATGGTCCCAGGCCGTGTGGTTGCCCACCCAGTCCAGGATCACGTGCATGCCCAGCGCGTGCGCCTGCTTGACCAGCTTGCGCAGGTCGTCCATGGTGCCGTAGTCCGGGCTGACGGCCTGGTAGTCCTTCACCGCGTAGTAGCTGCCCAGCGTGCCCTTGCGGTTCTGCTGGCCGATCGGGTGCAGCGGCATCAGCCAGACGATGTCGACGCCCATCTGCTTCAGGCGCGGCAGCGTGGCGGCGAAGGCGTTCAGCGTGCCTTCCTTGCTGTACTGGCGCAGGTTCACTTCGTAGACGTTGGAACTGCGCGACCAGGCCGGGTGTTTCACGGCGCTGGTTTGGGCGTGGGCCGCGAGCGGTCCAAACATGAGTGCTGCCAGCGGCAGCAGGGCGGCGAACTTTTTCATGGATCTCCTTATTTTTTCAGCGTGCGTTCGAACAGCTGGTAGATGCGGCGGTATTCATCGTACCAGCTCTCCGGGTGGACGAAGCCGTGGCGCTCCATCGGGTACGGCGCCAGCTCCCAGTTGTCTTTCTTCAGTTCGATGAAGCGCTGGGCCATGCGTACCGAATCCTGGAAGAAGACGTTGTCGTCGATCATGCCGTGGGCGATCAGCAGGTTGCCCTTCAGCTGATCGGCGTATTCGATCGGCGACGAGATCTTGTACGCGTCCGGGTCCAGCTCCGGCGTGTTGAGGATGTTGGCGGTGTATTCGTGGTTGTAGGTGGTCCAGTCGGTGACGGGGCGCAGCGCGGCGCCCGACTTGAACTGCTCCGGTGCGCGCAGCATCGCCATGAAGGTCATGAAGCCGCCGTAGCTGCCGCCGTAGATGCCGACGTTCGCGGGATCGCCCTGGTGGTTGGCCACCATCCAGTTCAAGCCGTCGATGTAGTCTTCCAGTTCCGGGTGGCCCATCTGGCGGTAGATGGCGGTGCGCCAGTTGCGGCCATAGCCCAGCGAGGCGCGGTAGTCCATGTCCAGCACGATGTAGCCTTTCTCCACCAGCAGGTTGTGGAACATCTGCTCGCGGAAGTAGACCGGGTAACGCTTGCTGACGTTCTGCAGGTAGCCGGCGCCGTGCACGAACATCACCACCGGATATTTTTTACCCGCTTCCAGCGTGGCCGGGCGATACAGCTTGGCCCACACCGGATCGGCGCCATGCGTGGACGGTACGGCGACGATCTGCGGCGCGATCCACTCGCGCGCCTTGAAGTCGGCGCTGCGGGTGTCGGTGAGCTGGGTGGCGGCGCCGCCGCTGCTGGCGACGGTGGCGATCTGCGTCGGCATGTAGGACGTGGAGTAGCGCACCAGTAGCTTGCGGCCGTCCGGCGACAGCGCGAAGCTCTCCACGCCGCCCAGCGATGTCAGCTCGCGCAGGGCGCCGTCCTTGGTGGAGGTGGAGCACACCTCGTAGGTGCCCGGCAGCTTGGGATTGCACAGGAAGTAGGCGGTGCTGCCGTCGGCGTTCCATTCGATCTCGCTGGTTTCCCATTTGCCCGAGGTCAGCGCGCGCGACTTGCCGTCGGCGGTCTGTGTGTACAGGTGGGCGTAGCCGCTTTCCTCCGATTGATACCACAGCGTGCTGTTGTCCGGCTGCCAGCCGAAGTCGTTGCCGCGGTTGTTGACCCAGGCGGCGTCGCTCAGGCGGTGCACCGGTTTCAGTTTGGCGCCGGCCAGGTCGACGGTGGCGATCCAGCGGTCCTTGTTGTCGATCGCCTGCGCCATCACGGCCACCTGCGCGCCGTTGGCGCTCCAGCGGATCGAGTCCTCGCGGTTTTCGAAGCGCAGCGCGCGGTTGCCCTTGAGCGGGTCGAGCTTGTGCGCTGCGCGCAGCTCGGCCAGCGGATCGACGGCGATGCCGGGCAGGGTGTCGAACGACAGCTCGCTCACCTTGCGGGTCGATAGTTCAACCAGTTTCAGTTGGTGCGGCTGCGGGCCGGTGTCGCTGACGCGCTTGCGCTGGTCGTCGGTTTCCTCGTAGCCCGATTCGGTCACGTACTTGGCCAGCTTGCCGACGCGGCGCTTGTCGCCGTCCTTGGCGCTGGTGACCACCAGCAGGTAGCGGCCGTCCGGCGACAGCGCGCTGGTTTCGATGACGACCTTCTCGCCGAGGTAGATGGGCAGCGGCGCGCGGGTGGCGTCGGCGCTGCGCTCGGCGTTGCGGCGGTCGCGGGTGGCGTCCTTTTCGTCCTTCAGGCGCGCCAGCGTGGAGAGCAGGCGCAGTTGCAGGTCGCGGCGGCTGTCGGCGTCCGGCGTGGCGTCCGGGTCCTTGGCGGTGCGCAGCAGCGCCACCGGCGACACCAGGCGCTCGGCGCGGCTCCAGCTGAACCAGTCGCTGCCGACGCGGAACTGCACGTGGGCGCCGTCGGCCGCGTACTGCGGATCGGCGGCCGGCGTGGTGCCGCGCAGGATTTGCGTCAGCGCGCCGGTCTTCAGGTCGCGCTCGAACAGGTCGCCGTTGCGCAGCAGGATGGCGCGCGTGTGCTCGTGGTTGTAGACCGGCGCGGCGGCGTCGAGGTTGGCCAGCTGCTTGTCGTCGACCACCTTGGCGGCGCCGGGAGCGGCGATGATGTAGGTGTCGCGCAGCGGCGAGCCGGCGCGCTTTTGCTTGTAGTAGACCTGGCGGCTGTCCCAGCCCCACCATGCGGCTTCCACCGGATTGCCGATCCAGTCGGGATTGGACATCGCCTGGTCCAGCGTGATCGGGGTGGGAGTGGCGCCGGCGCTGGCGGAGAACGAGCCGGCCATGGCGGCGGCTAGGAAGGGCAGGACAAAACGCATTGGTTGGGTCGCTTTGAAGTTGGGTGAACGGGAGCGCCGGATCGCGGCGCGTCCGAGATTCTAGCCCAAGCTTCAGTAGCGAGCCATCTTGTCGGTCCGCCCATGGCGCGCGTCCGGGCCGCCGCGGCGCGGGGCCAGGCGTAGGGCCAGCAGCAGGATGGCGCCGGCCGCCAGGTACATGGCGATCAGCACGGCCAGCATGGCGGCGCTACCGCCCCACGCCTGCATGCGCGCGCCGAGCGCGGGACCGAAGGCGCCGCCGGCCAGGCCGCAGCTGACCACCAGCGCGATGCCGGCCGCCGCGCGCCGGCGCGACAGCAGGTCGGTGGCGATGGCGACCAGCAGCGGCGCGGCCGAGGCGATGCCGAGCGACGCCAGCGCCAGCCCGGCCAGCGACCAGGCCATGCCGTTGTTGGCGGCGATGGCCAGCGCCAGGCCGCCTGCGGCCAGCACCATGCAGGCGACGAAGTGGCCGCGCCGTTCGCGCCGGCGGTCCGAGTCGTAGCCGATGGCGATCATGCCGGCGACGCCGGCCAGGTGCGGGATGGCGGCCAGCAGACCAGGCTGCATATGGTTTTGTTCGGCCCAGCGCTGCACCAGCGCGGGCGCCCAGTAGGCCAGCGCGTAGCTGGCGCCGGTCAGCAGCAGGTTGGCGGCCGCCAGCAGGCACAGGGCGCGGTCGCGCAGCAGCGAGGCGAGGACCGAGGTGAAAGGCGCGTCGTCCGCCGGCTGGCCGGCCGGCGCGGCGGACTGCAGTTGCGCCTCGTCGCGTTCCAGGTCCTGTTCGATCATCAGCTGTTCGAACGGCGACAGCCAGCCCGCGTCGTCGGGACGCTCGGCCAGGCAGGCGTAGGCGACGATGCCCAGCAGCGCGGCCGGCAGGCCTTGCGTCAGCAGCAGCCATTGCCAGCCCCGCAGGCCGGCGGCGCCCTGCAGCGCGGCCAGCGTGGCTTCGCTCAGCGGCCCGGCGCCGGCGGTGGCCAGCAGCGCGGCCGAGCCGAACACCGCGTACACGCGCGCGCGGCGCGCGGCTGGATACCACCAGGTCAGGTAGAGGATCACGCCGGGATAGAAGCCGGCTTCGAACACGCCCTGCGCGAAGCGCAGCAGGTACAGCTGGAACGGCGTGCGGACGAAGGCGGCGGCGGCCGACGCCAGGCCCCAGCCCAGCATCATGCGCAGCAGCGTCTTGCGGGCGCCGATTTTTTCCAGCAGCAGGTTGGCGGGGAGCTGGCACAGGCAGCAGCCGGCGAAGAACAGGGCGGCGCCCCAGGCGTAGACGGCGTCGCCGAAGGCCAGGCTGGCCTGCATCTGCCGCTGCGCGTAGCCGAGGTTGAGGCGGTCCAGGCAGGCGACCGCGTAGCACAGCATCAGCAGCGGCAGCAGGCGCCAGCCGACCTTGCGGTAAATGGCGTCCATGCCGGCGGCGCCGCGCAGGTGCAGTACGGTGGCGGAAGGGGTCTGCATGCAGACGATATTATCCGCACGTTTTTGCTTAGGCAAGCTTTAGCGGCGCGCGGCGGAACGCAAAACAACAGTGCGCCAAATAGTGCGCCCGCGCCTGCGGCGGATCAGGCCGCCGCCGCGCCGGAACCGCTGGCGTAGATGCGGGCGCGGCGCGGACGCAGCTCCGGCTGGGTGGCGGCGCCGTTGTCCTCCTGCGCCAGGAACTGGCTGCCGATCTCGAACCACTCCTCGCTGGAGATCACCTTTTGCGCCAGCGGCAGCAGTTCCTGTTCTTCCTTGTCGAGGCGCTTGAGCAGGTTCTGGCAGTACAGGTCCACCGTGCGGCACAGGAACTTGCCTTGTGAGGCGCTGCGGCGCATGGCGCGGCGCAGGCACTTGTGCACCGCGTTGAGCATGGCGCCGCCGAGGCGGCTGAGCGATTCGAGGTCGTTGATCAGGGCGCCGCAGCTGGCGTCGGCCGCGCGCACGGCCGGCATCAGGCAGGCCTCGACCTTGCGCTGGTGGCGCGTTTCGGCAAAGGTGGTCAGTTCCTTGAGCTGGGACTCGATGAACACAGGATCGATTTCCTGCGGGCGGCGCGCGATCGCCTGCACGTACTGCAGCAGGCGCGCGATGAAGTGGCGTTCTTTCTTTTGTTCGATGGATAGTGTCAATAAGACATAGGTGGCAGTAAGCATAACGTTTCCCGTATTTCGTCTGACTTCGGCTGCGCGGCAAGCGTTGGATGGCGGACGCGCCCGAGGTGGAGACTGCTACCTTAGCGCCGTGGCGGGCTCATTCAACGTCGATTTACAATTGTTCACAACTGGTTGTGTGGCAATAACAGTATCGAAACAAGATCGCGAAGATTACCGGCGGGGAAAACGAATGTACGCATGTCAAGCCGGTCGTGAACATGCGTACTCTTCCTGGCTGAGTGGGAAATTATGCACCTTTTTTGCTCGCGAAAATACGTGTTTTATTGCGTCGATCAAAAAATATTTTGTATCGGTCCCGGCGATTTTTCGCGGCGGCCAAATTATTGCGATGCGGTATCCGGAAAGCAACGCTCGGCTTGCCGGTCCTGGTGTAAGGTGGGGTTGCTCGGCATTTGCTGATCGATGTGGACGGGGGAGCAATGAAAAAATTCATCGCCTTAACAGCCATCGGCGCCGCGCTGCACGCCACGGCGGCGCAGCCGGCAACCACCATACAACTGGCCAGCCTGGAGTGGATGCCTTTCAGCGGAGCGACCTTGCCCGGCGATGGCTTGTCCGGCACCGTCGTCGCGGAGGTGGAGAAGCGCCTGGGCAACAACGTCAAGGTCAAATATTTCGAGTGGAAGGAAACGGTCGCCAAGGGCGAGTCCGACCCCGAGTATGCGGGCTATTTTCCGGTGTATTACACGGCTGAACGGGCGGAGAGCAAATGCTACTTGTCCCAGCCGATCGGCAAGAGCGAGACCGGGATCGGCTACCTGAAGGAGACGCCGGTGCTGTGGAAAAAAACCAGCGACCTGGCGGCGTTCAAGATCGGCGTGGTGGAGGGCTACGCCAACAGCGCCGAGTTCGACGCCGCCGTGAAGCAGGGCAAGCAAGCGGTGGAGGTGGTCAGCAGCGATACCAACAACGTGCGCAAGCTGGTCGGCAAGAAAGTGCCTGGGATCGTCATCGACAGGCTGGTGCTGCGCTACCTGACCCTGCACACCGGCGCCAGGGACAGTGTGATGTTCAGCGACCATCTGCTGACGGAAAGCACGCTGCACGTCTGTTTCCGCCGTTCTCCCGCCGGCAAGGCGATGCAGGAGGCGTTCGACGCCGAGTTGAAAAAGGTCGACACCGCCAAACTCGAAGCGGCCTACCTGAAGCGCCTGGAAGCGGGCGCCAAGTAAGTCTCGATCAACGTGGCGGGGGGAATCATGCACCTGAACTGGACCAGGGTTTTTCGGGGCGGCGCGTTGTGCGCGGCTGCGCTCGCCTGCGGCGCGGCCTGCGGCGAGGACGCGTTGCACATCGGCGGCGCGATACGGTTTAACTACGTCTACAAGAACTGGCAGCCCGACCATCCGCACGGCTTCTTCGGACTGGACACGGCGCGCCTGGACGTCAACTACGACGATGGCCGGTGGCTCGGTTCGGGCCAATATCGCTACAACGATTTCCCGCAGGGGCAGGGCGACTACACCGAGCATTTCCTGCACCACGGCTGGGTCGGCATGCGCTTCGAGGACAAGAGCACCGTGCACGTGGGGCTGGATAAAATCCCGTTCGGCCTGCTGCCCTTCGCCTCCAACAACTTCTACGAATCGATGGCGTTCTACACCGGCCTCGAGGACATGTATGACCTGGGCGTGACCTACGCCAGCAAGCCCGGCGCGCTGGAATGGCAGCTCGGCTTCTATCCGCGCGACGGCGGATCGTACGGCGGGAGTTCCAACACGGCCGGGGCGTCGAACCGCTACTCGTTCAACATCGTCGCGGACGACGACGCGCAGGGCTACGCCACCGGGCAAAAGGACAGCGAGCGCAACACGTTGGCCGGGCGCGCCGCGTGGCACTTCGGCGCCGGCGACAAACAGGAGCTCGGCCTGTCCGGCCTGAGCGGCGAGATACGCAACGGCGCCGGCGAACACTCGCGCCGCAACGCCGTCGCCGTCCACTACAAGGGGGCGTTCGGCCCGGTCGGGGTGATGCTCGAAGCCCTGCGCTACAGCTACCACACGCGGCACGCGCCGGGCCAGACCTACGGCGGCCTGGACCCGAACAGCTTCGTGATGCTGGGCGCGTTCGGCTATCCCTATCCGGTGGCGGCCAAGGGCGACATCCTGGTGGCCAACCTCAGTTACGACATCCCGGGATCGCTGGGGCCGTTCAGCGGCTTCAAGCTCTACAACGACTACAGCGTCCTGACCAAGCGCGTCGGCAACTACAAGGACTCGCAACAGAACGTGACCGGGCTGAGCTTCTCCGCCGGCAAATGGTATTTCTACGCCGACTACATGCTGGGCCGGCACCAGCCGTACATGGGGCCGGATTTTGGAGGATTGGGCGCGACCTCCGGCAGGTATGATAGTGTCACCCATCGGGTCAATCTGCAGGCCGGATACTACTTTTGATTTTCCGAGCCTGGAGATGGAACGATGCGTGGTGCGGCGATTGTCCTGTGGTGGTTGCTCGGCCTGTCTTTTGACGGACTGGCCCGGGCGGAAACGGTCACCATCGCCACCGGCGAATTTCCGCCGTGGACCAGCGAAAGCGCGCGCTACGGCGGGTTCGTCAACCGCGTGGTCGCGGCCGCGTTCGCGCGGGTGGGGATCGACGTCAAGTTCACCTACATGCCGTGGAAGCGCGCGGAAGCCGAGACCAGGGTGGGGCGCTACGACGCCAGCGCGTTCTGGTTCGCCAGCCAGGACAGCGAGGTCGACTTCATTTTGAGCGACCCGATCTCCAGCCACAAGGAGGTGTTTTTCCATCTGAAGTCCAGGCCCATCCCGCGCTGGGAGACCTTGTCCGATCTGCACGCCATTAAAATCGGCGCCACCCTGGGGTACACCTACACCGGCGAATTCTGGACGCTGGCGCATGACGGCAAAATCAATGTGGAGGTGGCCGCCCGCGATGTGTTGAACCTGAAAAAAGTGGCCATCGGCCGGATCGACGCCTTTCCCATCGATGAGATGACCGGATGGCTGCTGCTGTCCAATCCCAAGCTGTTTCTTCCCGGGGTCAAGAACATGTTTGCGACGGAGGCGCGGCCCTTGCGCGCGACGTCCGGCTACCTGCGCTTCCCCAGGCGCCAGCCACGCACTGTCCGTCTGCTGGCGAAATTCAATGCCGGCCTGCTCGCACTCAAGAACGACGGCAGCTACGACCGGTATTTGCAGGACCTGATTGCCGGCGCATATTGACCGGGCGGCCGGCGCGCCGCCCGATGCTTGCGCTTTCCTTATGCCGCGTGCGGTTCGCCCAGGTAGATGCTGCGCGGAGCGCCGAAGCCCTGCTTGACCTGGTGCGCGGTGTCGTCGGTGAGCACCTCGTCGTGGCCCGCCTCCAGCGCTTCCATGATGGCGCGGGCGATGTCGGCCGGCGCCGACTTCGGCGCGTCGACGCCGTTGGTCATGTCGGTGTCCATATAGCCCATGTGGGCGCCCAGCACCTGCGTGTGTTGCGCGTGCAGCTCGCCGCGCAGGCCGTTGGTCAGCGCCCACGCGGCCGCCTTGGACACGCTGTAGGTGCCGCTGGTCGGCAGCGTGAACCAGCTGAGCGCGGACAGGATGTTGACGATGGCGCCGCCGCCGTTGCGCGCCAGCGTGGGGGCGAAGGCCTGGCTGAGCGCCATCGGGCCGTACAGGTTGGTGTCCAGCTCGGCGCGCAGCGCGGCGGCCGCGTCCGCAGCGCCCACGGTGCTGCCGGTGAAGATGCCGGCGTTGTTGATCAGGATGGTCAGGTCGGGGATGGCTTGCGCGGCGGCGGTGATGTCGGCCGGGTTGGTGACGTCGAGCTTGATCGGCGTGACGCCCGCCAGGGTGACTGAGGCGGGATTGCGCACACCTGCGTACACCTTGCGCGCACCGGCGGCCAGCGCGGCTTGCGCCAGCGCGTTGCCCAGGCCACGGTTGGCGCCGGTGATGAGGATGACTGCGTCTTTCAGTTTCATGGTGTTTCCTTTCGGTGAGAAGTGATGTAAAACAATATGACCGGTCATCTTAAGTCCCGGCCAAAAAAAACCGCGTCACAACAGGATGCGGTTCAAAACCATGTCGGCATAGCGGTCCAGCGGAGCGCGGTTGTGAGCGGCCTTCGCGCGCAGCACCGCGCCCTGCCAGGCGTCGATGATGAAATGGGCCAGCTCCAGCGCCGGCTGCGGGGCGGCCACGCTGCCGTCGCGCTGGGCCTCGGCGATCACCGCCGCCAGGCGTTCGGCCCAGCCGTCGAAATTGCGGCACAGCGACTCGCGCACGGCCGGGATCTGGGCCGACAGCTCGGCGCTGAAGTTGCCCAGCATGCAGCCACGGTTGTAGTCGGTGGCGGTGTTGAAGCCGATCAGCAGGTCGAAGTACTGGCGCAGCCTCTCTTTGGGCGGCAGGCTGCGGTCGTCCAGCACGGCGCGGTAGCCGGCGGCGTCCTCGACGTAGCGTTCCAGCACCTCCACCCCCAGCGTTTCCTTGCTGGCGAAGTGGTTGTAGAACGAGCCCTTGGGCACGCCGGCAGCCTCGGTGATGTCCTGCACGCTGGTGGCGTTGAAGCCCTTGCTGTGCAGCAGATCCAGGCCGGCGGCGACGAGTTGTTGTTTGACGTTAGGTTTAGCCATGCCTCAAATATGACCGGTCGTCTCAAAACAGTCAAGATTTATTTTAGTTATCAATATATGATGTCAATACATTAATCATAATTTCTTTATAAGGATTTTGACTATGAATTTCAAACAATCCTGGGTATTGGGTGGCCTCTGTGCCGGGTTGCTCGCTGGTTGTGCTTCCACCACCGACACCAGCGACGCCGCGCCGGCGCAAGCGTCGGCCGCCACGACCTGTCGCGGTTCCGAGCCCACCACGGGCACGTCGATCCGCCGCCGCGATTGCTCGACGGACGCGAAAATCGTCAATGCCGAGGACGTCAAGAGCATGCCGCGCAACAGCATCGGCACCAAGTAAGGCGCGGCGATATCCGCTCATTCAAGTATCGGCAAGTAACAAGGGCATAACTGTTTTGCTTGCTGCACTGCGATCTTGGTATCATGCCGGCAGCCGGCCACCAGCCGGTATTTTTCTTATAACGTCGGAGATCACCGAATGAGATTATCACTGCTGCTGCTGGGAACCGCTGTCGCGGCCTCCAGCGCCACCGCCGCGCCGCGCGGTTTCACCGTTGAGGACATGGTCAAGATGGAACGCGCAGGCAGCCCGGTGCTGTCGCCGGACGCTTCCCGCATCGTCTACACGGTCCGTTCCACCAACATGGACAAGAACCGCGGCAACACCCAACTGTGGATGCTGGACCTGCGCGCGCCCAAGGCCGCGCCGGTGCGCCTGACCCAGGCCGACGCCAGCAGCAGCGATCCCGAATGGTCGCCGGCCGGCGACGCGGTGTACTTCCTGTCGGCCCGCTCCGGCTCGCAGCAGGTGTGGCGCCTGCCGCTGGCCGGCGGCGAGGCGGCGCGCGTGACCGACCTGCCGCTGGACGTGGAGAACTTCCGCCTGTCGCCGCAGGGCGACCGCCTGGCGCTGAGCCTGGCCGTGTTCCGCGATTGCGCCGACCTGGCCTGCAGCAAGGCCCGCCTCGACGCGCAGGGCAAGGTCAAGGCCAGCGGCAAGGTCTACGACAAGCTGTTCGTGCGCCATTGGGACACCTGGGCCGACGGCCGTACCAATGTGCTGTACAGCGCGCCGATCGACGCGACCGGCAAGGTCAGCGCGCAGCCGGTCAGCCTGTCCGGCACGCTCGACGGCGACGTGCCGTCCAAGCCGTTCGGCGACCATGACGAGTACCACTTCAGCCCGGACGGCAAGACCGTGGTGTTCTCGGCCCGCATCGCCGGCAAGACCGAGGCGTGGTCGACCAACTTCGACGTCTACACCGTGCCGGCCGAGGGCGGCGCGGCCAGGAACCTGACCGCCGACAACCAGGCCTGGGACACCAAGGCGATCTACTCGCCCGACGGCAAGACGCTGGCCTACCTGGCGATGGACAAGCCCACCTTCGAGGCCGACCGCTTCCACCTGGTGCTGATGGACGTCGCCACCGGCAAGAAGCGCACCGTGGCCGACCACTGGGACCGCTCGATCGCCGACTATCGCTGGACCCCGGACGGCAAGACCCTGCTGGCCACCGCCGACGACATCGGCCAGCACCGCCTGTTCGCCATCGACGCCGCCAGCGGCAAGGTGGCGCCGCTGACCGGCAACGGCTACGTCAGCGGCTTCGACGTCGCGCGCGACACCGTGGTCATGGCGCAGGCCAACCTGGCCTCCGGCGCGCAGCTGTTCAAGTTCAAGCTGGGCGGCACGGCCGACAAGGCGCAGCAACTGACCACGCTCAACGCGCAGGCGCTGGCCGACGTCAAGTTCGGCGAGTACGAGCAGTTCTCCTTCACCGGCGCCAACGGCGAGACCGTGTACGGCCACGTGATGAAGCCATGGAACGCCCAGCCCGGCGTGAAATATCCGATCGCCTTCCTGGTGCACGGCGGCCCGCAGGGCAGCTTCGGCAACTCGTGGAGCTACCGCTGGAATCCGCAGGTGTACGCCGGCGCCGGCTACGCCACCGTGTTCATCGACTTCCATGGCTCGACCGGCTACGGCCAGAAGTTCACCGATTCGATCAGCGGCGACTGGGGCGGCAAGCCGCTGGAGGACCTGCAAAAAGGCCTGGCGGCCGCGGTGCAGAAGTTCCCGTGGCTGGACCGCGAGCGCAGCTGCGCGCTGGGCGCGTCCTACGGCGGTTACATGATGAACTGGATCGAAGGCAGCTGGCCGGACGGTTTCAAGTGCATCGTCAACCATGATGGCGTGTTCGACACGCGCGGCATGGCCTACGCCACCGAGGAGATCTGGTTCACCGAATGGGAAAACGGCGGCGCCTACTACGACGTGCCGGAACTGCACGAGAAGTTCAACCCGGCGCTGAAGGTGAAGAACTGGAAGACGCCGATGCTGGTGGTGCAGGGCGACCTGGACTTCCGCATCCCGACCACGCAGGGCCTGGGCACCTTCACCGCGCTGCAGCGGCGCGGCATCCCGAGCAAGCTCTTGATGTTCCCGGACGAGAACCACTGGGTGCTGAAGCCGGCCAACTCGGTGCTGTGGCACCACACGGTGATCGACTGGCTCGACACCTACCTGAAGAAATAATCAACCAGTTTAACAACGCAACGCCCGCAGCCCTTGCGGGCGTTGCCGCATTCAAGGAATATCCATGAAAAAATCCATGATCGTGGCCGCCGTCGCGCTGGCCTATGGCGCCGCGCAGGCCGCCGCCCCCGCCGCCACTGCCGTTGCCCCGCGCGCGGAAAACGCCTTCCTGTCGCAAGCCGACGCCGCCGCCCGTTCGGCGCGCGTGTCCAACGTCGACTACACGCTGGACTTCACGCTGACCGGCAAGGAGACCTTCTCCGGCACCACCACGCTGGCCTTCGACCTGAGCGACGCCGGCGCACCGCTGACCATCGACCTCGACAAGGCCAACATCGTCAGCCTGACCGTCAACGGCAAGGAAGTCGCGCCGCAGTACAACCAGTGGTTCATCACCATCGCCCCGGGCGACCTGAAGGCCGGACGCAACAGCGTCACCGTCAGCTACACGCGCCTGCACAGCACCAACGGCGAGGGCCTGCACCGCATGGTCGACCCGGTCGACCACCGCGTCTACACCTACTCGCACTTCGAGCCGGCCGCCGCGCACCAGATGTTCCCCGTGTTCGACCAGCCCGACCTGAAGGGCACGTACGAGATCACCGTCACCGCGCCGGCGGACTGGGTGGTGTCGTCCACCAAGCGCGAGACCGGCATCCAGGACATCGGCAACACCAAGCGCTGGACCTTCCCGCGCACCAAGAAGCTGAGCTCGTACAACTTCGCCATGCACGCCGGCCCGTACAAGGTGTGGGAAGACCACAGCGGCCCGTATCCGCAGCGCCTGTTCGCGCGCCAGTCGGTGGCCGCGCAGGTGTCGCCGCAGGACTGGTTCAACTACACGCGCCGCGGCCTGGCCTTCTTTGACCGCTACTTCGGCGTGCCCTACCAGTTCGAGAAATACGACCAGCTGCTGGTGCCCGACTTCCTGTACGGCGCGATGGAAAACGCGGCGGCGATCACCTTCGCCGAGGGCCGCTTCCTGCACCAGGACGAGATGACGGCGGCGCAGAAGCAGAACCTGGCCGGCGTCATCATGCACGAGATGGCGCACCAGTGGTTCGGCGACCTGGTGACGATGAAATGGTGGAACGGCCTGTGGCTCAACGAGAGCTTCGCCTCCTTCATGGGCACGCTGGCGACCGCCGAGTCGACCGAGTTCAGCAACGCCTGGCAGGGCTTCTACTCGGGCGCCAAGCAGGGGGCCTACGTGCAGGACCAGCGCGTGACCACGCACGCGATCGAGACGCCGGTGCCGTCCACCGCCAACGCCTTCGACAACATCGACGCCATCACCTATTCCAAGGGCGCGTCGACCCTGAAGCAGCTGCGCCACCTGCTGGGCGAGGAAGTGTTCCGCCAGGGCGTGCACAACTACCTGGTCAAGTACTCGTACCAAAACGCGAAGCTGGACGACTTCATCGGCAGCCTGGGCGAGGCCGCGCACCGCGACCTGGGCGGCTGGACCAAGCAGTGGTTGTACGAGCCGGGCGTGAACACCATCGCGGCGGAATACAGCTGCGCTGCCGGCAAGATCAGCAGCTTCAAGCTGCACCAGAGCGCGCCAAGCAAGGCGATGCCGACGCTGCGCGAACAGCGCGTGCAGATCGGCCTGTTCAACCTGGGCGCGGATGGTCTGGCGTTGAGCAAGAACGTGGCCGTCACCTACCAGGGCGCGGTCACCGCCGTGCCGGAATTGAAGGGCGCGGCCTGCCCGGACCTGGTCTATCCGAACTATCAGGACTGGGGCTACGCGCAGGTGCAGCTGGATAAAAAATCCTTCGCCACCGCGCAGTCCAGCCTGGGCAAGGTGGACGATCCGCTGCTGCGCTCGATGCTGTGGCAAAGCCTGTGGGACGGCGTGCGCGCCGCCAAGCTGCCGCTCAACGAGTTCCTGAAAGCCGCGCTGGCCAACGCGCCGGGCGAGAAGGATTACACGCTGCTGGGCGACATCACCGGCAAGATCCGCGCGTCCAAGGCTTACCTGGACAAGATGGGGCCGTCGGCCGCGGCCTACACGGCGCAGATGACGGTGCAGCTGGAGCAAATGGCCTTCGCCGCCGCCAACGCCGCCAGTGGCGACAAGAACTTCCAGCGCCGCTGGTTCGCGACCTACCTGGACGTGGCCAGCAGCCCGGCCGCGCTGGCGCAGCTGGCCGACATCCTGGCCGGCAAGCTGGTGGTGCCGGGACTGAACGTCAGCCAGGACGTGCGCTGGGATATCGTCAACCGCCTGAACCGCTACGCCTATCCGGGCGCGGCGGCCTTGCTGGCGGCCGAACAGGCGCGCGACCCGTCCGACAGCGGCCAGGCCGCCGCGCTGTCGGCCGCCGTGGTGCAGCCGGACGCCAAGGTCAAGGCCGAATGGCTGGCCAATATCGCCGACCTGCAAACCAAGCTGCCGTTCTCGAAGGTGCGCCGGGCGATGGAGAGTTTGTATGCGCCGGAGCAGGGCGCGTTGAGCGAGTTGAGCGCGGCGCAACGCCTGGCGCAGCTGGGGCAGGTCGACAAGGCGGCCGGTCCGGTGTTCATGCGCGCGTATGCCAACACGATGATCCCGGCCAACTGCACGCCGGCCAGCGTGCAGCGCTTGCAGGGAGCGATCGGCAAGTTGAAGGACTTGTCGGCCGGCACCCGGCGCGCGCTGCTGGTGACGCATCAGGAAGACGAGCGCTGCGTGGCCATCAAGAAGGCGATGACCTTCAATTAGCGTTCTGCACGCAGTGGCCGGCGCGGCAGACTGCGCCGGCATCCACTGCCATCATGCAGTTCGACAGCACGTGGCCGCGCTTGTCCTCTTCGACGCGGGCGGCAGCGTGCTGCGCCACCAGCTGCTTGAGCTTGGCGCCATCCTGCGCGCGGTCCGACCACGCGATGTAGCGCTCCGGCCCGCCGCAAGCCTTGGCGCCGACGGCGATGGTGTGGCATTGGCTGTCGCGGTCGCAGCCGGTGTCGGCGTTCTGGGCTTCGATTTTTTGCCACAGCGACGCCGCGTTCGTGTTGGCGGGCGGCGCGCTCTGGCAGGCGGCGGCGATCAGCATCAGCGCGCCGACGGCGGCCAGGCGCAGGGGGAGGAGAGAGGTTTTCATCGCCACATCATGTGCCTGTTCCCCATGTTTTACAAGCGTTCTCCGAGGCGTGCCTTGCGCGCCATGCCGTCCGGGCCGAACAGGATGACGAAATCGGCATAATGCGGCTGGCCGTCGGCGGCGCGCCGCAACGACGGATAGCGGTAGCGCCACTCTTGGTAGCCGCTGTCGAAGCGGACCACGGTGGCCTCGCCGAGCGCCGCCTGCATCTGCCGCACACTGCGGTGGTCGTCGGCCACGGCGATGTCGGCCGCGACTGGCGGATCGTCCTGATAACTCAATTCCAGCAGCGTATCGTCGGACCAGTTGCGGTCCCACAGCGGCGCGTAGAAACTGCGGTCCAGCAGCACCTGGCAATCGCAGAAGGGCAGCGTGGCCGGCGTCTGCGTGCCGCCGGCGAACAGCATGTCAAAGGGCAGCGCCTCGCTCCGCGCGCCGTCGCGCAGCGTGACGGCGAACAGCGGCCGTTCACTGAAGAACAGGTAGTTGCCTTGCGGCGAGGAGCAGACCCGGTCGGGGTCGGCGAACAGTTCTCCCAGCCAGGCGAACATCCGCGCGTTGTTCGACACCAGCCCGGCCTGCATGCCGACCAGACACTCCAGCCGCAGATCGCCCAGCCGCCGCATATTGGCCGGCACGCCGGGACTGCGCACCTGCGCGCGCCAGGTCAGCTTGCTGGTCTTGCTGCTGGCGATCAGGGCCGCGTCCTCCTTCAGCGCCTGGTCGTTGAGCGGCAGCGTGAAGGTGTGGCCGGGCGCCACCGCGACCGGCAGCGACAACGTATCGCCGACCACGCGCAGGGCGATGCCGTCGAGCCGCGTGGTGGGCAGGCGCGGCAGCAGTTCGAAGCGCAGCGTGGCCTGAGGCGCCAGCGCGTGGTCGCGGTCGAAGCGCTGCATGCCGGCGATCATCTTGCGGTAGGATTTGTCGACCGGGTCGCGCGTGGCCGTGACCGTCACGCGTGGCGGTTCGGCTTGCTGGGCATGCGCGGCGCCGGCCAGCGCCGCAGCCAGCAGCCAGACGTGGACTCGATTGCGCATCGCCGTTCCTTCCGGCTAAAACCCCATGGTAGAGGCTTGCGCGCCACGGCGGCGCACCGCTGGTTGACGGTTCAGCGGCCCGTCACCGGCGCCGCGTCCACACGTGTGGCGACGGGCCGCTCCGTGGACGGCTGGCTGAGCTTCTGCTGCTCGATCCAGCGCAGCAGCTCGCGGCCGAACACGCGGGTGCGGGCGGTGTCGAGCTGGCGTTTCTTGTAGGCGTCGTGGCTGGCCGGGCCGGTCAGGCTGCGCTGGTAGCTGGCCTCGTCCATCAACTGGATCTCGTACTCGAAGAAGAAGCCGACGTCGTAGTCCTGCTCGGGGCCGGCGTCGAGCTGCTGCACGTGGATCATCTTGCGCACCGTGACCTGGATGCTGTTGAAGCCGCTGCCGCTGTGCGGATTGTCGCAGCGCGTTTGCGGCTGCGCCAGTTCGGCCAGCTCGGCGTCCATGGTTTGCAGCAGCGCGGCCGGGTACTCGTCGCTGTGCTCCAGCCGGGCGCGGTACTTGGTGAAGATCTGCTTGGCCGCCTCCAGGTCCAGCAGCGTGTTGCGGGTGCGTTCGGCGTCGACGTTGGTGATCGACAGCAGGTGTGCGCGCTGCAGCGTGCGCAGCGCCAGCAGGCATTCGAAGCGGGTGGCGAACACCAGCCGCACGCCGAGGTGGTCGAAGATGTCGGCCGCCAGGTAGGCGGCTTTCTGCAGCAGCTTGAGCAGGATGCTGTTGCGGCCCTTGTTGTCCTTGCGGTCGTAGTGCAGCATCGGCAGGCACACTTCGCCGTCGGTCAGGTAGTGGCGTTCGCCGTCGTGGCGGATCACCTCGTCGAGCGTGCCGAACACCTGGGCGCGGATGGCGTGGAAGTGGCGCAGCTTGAGGTTGTTGTCGATGTAAAAAATCCCGTGCATCACCTTGAGCACCGCGCACGACCACATGCGCCGCACGTCCACGTGCTGGCCGCGCAGCGAGGCGTACACCAGCAACTGCAAGGGGTCGTCGGGATGGGCGACCTCGTGCGGAATCAGCGCGGCCTGTTCCGGCGCCAGGAAGCTGTGCAGGATGAAGTCGACCGCCTCGCGGTGGGCGCGGCGTATCAACCCCGCTGTGGCGGGCTGGTCCAGGTCGAAGCCGTATTCGCGCACGAACTGCCGGGCGTCGTGCAGGTTGCGCAAGGCCAGCGCGCCCAAGTCGATCGCCGACACGCCGTTGGCGATCGCGTTGAGATAGCTCCAGTTGAGCGAGAACTTGCCCCCGCTCTTGAGCGAGGCTTTGAGTTCGGACATGGCATCAGTCACAGGCTGTGATGATTCAGTATCGCAGCCCATTTGCCCAGCGTCAATGCTGCACCGCCGCACCGCTTGGTTGGCAAAATCCTTGGGGATTAAGGTCCACATTCGGTAAGTAACGAGGAACGGGAGCTGTTGCGCTCCCTAACTGTTATTGCGGTTGACGTTGAACCCAGTCATGGAAGTTTTGTACAAACGTGATCTTCCCGGATTGGAAAAAGATCGATATCGTGTAATCCACCTTTAAGATCGCGGGCAAACATCGTCCCTCGCTATCGGTGTGATAGACCAGAGAGAAGTTTACGGTTTTCATACCGGGAAGATTGATTTTTTCTGCAGTGCCTTCTACCTTGGCCACCGTTCCATTCGCCGAATCGAACCATATGTTCGCTGTGATCGGGAACTTGCCGTTGATAAAGCGGGCGTGGACCTGGTAAACGCTTAGCACCCTGCCTTCCTCCATTGTTTCCCCCAACGAAACGATGGAATCGGGCGTTTGAAATAGTTCCTCCGGCTTATCCGCAAAACGTGTGGCCAGCGACAGGTCCAGAGCCGCCATTTTATAAGCGCGCCGGCTCGCTTCGTCGTCGCCGTCCAGCTGCCGCGATGCCTCCCCATTTTTATTCCATTGTCGAACACGCGTCGTGTATTGTCCCGTTTGAGGGACCTTGTCCCCAAGGACTTCAAATGAAGAGGAGATTTCGGCGGCCGCCAGACCAACATTTCTGTGCAGTTGAGTCTGCAGCAATTCCCAAGATTTCATTGGGTCTTGGGCTCGCGCAACTGCGCTTTGGACCGTGGATGTGGACATTATGCCTCCCCAAAATACGGAACAAATGATTAATGACCGTGGCATGTACTTTTCAGCAGAGTTCATTTTGGAAATGTCCGCATTCAAGGTTGATCGGTTTATGCCCCCAGATTTTCTGGGGGCATAAATTACTTACGGATCAGCCATCTAGCCCTTATAGAGAGCTAATGAACCTCACGACCGCCACCAGAAACTCGAGAAAGCTCATCAGAAAATTTGAAAGGACAGGCACTGCTGCACCTACGATTGACTCAACCATGATAATTCTCCCTTCGTATAAAAACACCGCCGAGGCCCGGCGGAGGCATCCCATAACATGGGTTAGGAATTCATGGGTACGCGCAGCTGGGACTGCGCGCTTCTTTTCGAATTATGGTTTTAAGTGTAGGCGAAGTGGATGTTAAAAATTCTGATTTTCAATATTAGTTGAGTTCTGTCAATTTATTCAATACTCGTTCGTTTCGAGTTTTCAGTTTTCAGAACAGCTACGCAAACCGCTATTTATCAATACAATAAGTTGACCTTATTTGAATCCATGGAGTCCGCATGTCCTTCCTGATTGTTCTTGCCGCGCTCGTGTTCCTGATGCTGGCCGCCTATCGCGGCTACAGCGTGATCCTGTTCGCGCCGGTGGCGGCGCTGGGCGCCGTCCTGCTGACCGATCCCGGCGCGGTGGCGCCGGTGTTCAGCGGCATCTTCATGGAGAAGATGGTCGGCTTCGTCAAGCTGTACTTCCCGGTGTTCCTGCTGGGCGCCGTGTTCGGCAAGCTGATCGAGCTGTCCGGCTTTTCCGAGTCCATCGTGGTGGCGGCCATCAAGTACATCGGCCGCTCCCGCGCCAACGCCGTCATCGTCGCCGTGTGCGCCTTGCTCACCTACGGCGGCGTGTCGCTGTTCGTGGTGGTGTTCGCGGTCTACCCCTTCGCTGCCGAGCTCTACCGTCAGAGCAACATCCCCAAGCGCCTGATGCCGGGCGCGATCGCGCTGGGCGCGTTCTCGTTCACCATGGATTCGCTGCCGGGCACGCCGCAGATCCAGAACATCATCCCCACAACGTTCTTTAAAACCACCGGCTGGGCCGCGCCGTGGCTGGGCGTGATCGGTTCGCTGTTCATCCTGGTGGTCGGCCTGAGCTTCCTCGAATGGCGCCGCCGCGCGGCCATGGCCGGCGGCGAGGGCTACGGCGCCACCGCCGCCAAGGAAGCCACGCGCGCCGCCAGCGCCGGCCTGCCGCATCCGCTGCTGTCGGTGGCGCCGCTGATCCTGGTGGGCGTGGCCAACTTCGTGCTGACCAAGCACATCCCCGGCTGGTACGGCGAGAGCTATGCGCTGACCACGGCGGCGCTGCCCGGCCTGCACGCGCCGGTGGCGGTGCCGATCAAGACCGTCATCGGCATCTGGGCGGTGGAGGGCGCGCTGTTGATGGGCATCCTGCTGGTGGTGGCCACCGCCTTCAACCGCATCCGCAGCAGCTTCGCCGAGGGCACCAAGGCGGCGGTCGGCGGCGCGCTGCTGGCGGCGATGAACACCGCGTCGGAGTACGGCTTCGGCGGCGTGATCGCTTCGCTGCCGGGCTTCCTGGTGGTGAGCGACGCGCTGCGCAGCGTGCCCAATCCGCTGGTGAACGCGGCGGTGTCGGTGAGCTCGCTGGCCGGCATCACCGGCTCGGCCTCGGGCGGCATGAGCATCGCGCTGGCGGCCATGGCCGACACCTTCGTCAAGGGCGCGCAGGCGGCCAACATTCCGCTCGAGGTATTGCACCGGGTGGTGGCGATGGCCAGCGGCGGCATGGACACGCTGCCGCACAACGGCGCCGTGATCACGCTGCTGGCGGTCACCGGGCTGACCCACCGCGAATCGTACAAGGAGATCTTCGCCATCACGCTGATCAAGACCACGGCGGTGTTCTTCGTGATCGCCGTGTACTACCTGACCGGCCTGGTGTGACGGCTCAGCCGGCGCGCCGGCGTTGCGCCTGCGCGGCCTCGGGCCGCGCAGGCCGGCGGCCCAGCACCTTGTACAGCCAGACGCCGCACACGGCCATGGCGATCAGCAGCAGTTGACTGAACCCCGGCAGCGCCACGGCCAGCTTGCCGAGCAGGCCCGGCTTGATGGCGCCGCCGCCGGCCGCCAGCGTCGCCAGGTCGTAGGCGGCCAGCCGGTCGGTCCTGGCGTCGAAGTCGGCGTAGCGCCGGCCCGCCGTGAAGGCGGCGGCCGCGGCCACCTGGTGGATCCCGCGCTTGACCTGCTCGAACTGGTTCATGCCGGCCACGCCGTTGAGCACCAGCGCGCCCTCGCGCCCCAGCAGGCGGACGTTGTAGCTCAGGCCGTTCTCGTTGCTGCCCTCGGTGTGCAATTCCTTGGCCCACGACAGCTGGTGCCGGGCGCGGTCGTAGCGCGGCGGCTCGGCCCAGCCGATCAGCGTCATCGCCGCGTAACCCTGCTCGCGGCGCGCGGTGTTGCGGTCGGCGACCGTCTCCTTCATCTGCGCCAGCAGCCCGGCGTAGTCGGCGCCGGCGTCGTCGTCGCGCACGTGGCCGTCCTGCTCATAGCCGATGATCACGCCCCAGCCGGCGGCGCCCAGCAGATCGACGCCGGCCGGCACGATCATGCCCAAGGTCGGCGGCCCCGGCGGATTGCCCCAGCTGTCGACCAGCACCTTGCGGGCATCGGCCGGGTCCAGGTAGCGCAGCTGCGGCGGCAGGTCCAGCGTGGCGACGCCGCCCGGCAGCGTGACCTTGCCGGCCATGGCGCGCAGGCCGTCCGGCGTGGAGGCGGCGCCGGCCAGCAGGGGCGGGCACAGGATCAGGCACAACAGGGCGGTCAGCGTGCGGCGCATCGTCACTCCTTGCTAGAAAAGCCATATCCTACAGGAAAGTATTGCGTATTTGGTAATTATTTTCGATAGTACGACGTTTGGCGAAAACGGGACGCGCGGTAGGCGCCGGCATGATTGCCGCGTAGTTGATTTCATGTCAGTATTGCCTCGCTGTTCAATTAAAAAAATTACGGAGACAGATTTGAAAAACACCCTCTTCATTTGTTCGCTGCTTGCCGCCGCCACCGCACAGGCGGGCAGCGGTCCGGAGTTCGACGCCAAGCATTTGTCGCAAGACGTCAAGGTGCTGGCATCGGACGAGTTCGAAGGTCGCGGCCCGAACACGGCCGGCGAGACCAAGACCGTGGCCTACCTGATCGAGCAGTTCAAGGCGGCCGGCCTGCAACCGGCGGGCGACCTGCTCAAGGGCCAGAAGACCCAGCGCAGCTGGACCCAGGACGTGCCGCTGGGCCGCTTCGAGATCAAGGGCCCGGTCAAGCTGGTGGTCAGCGACGGCAACACCCGGCAGGAACTCAAACAGGGCGACGACATGGCCGTGCGCGCCGCCATGAACGGCAGCCGCCAGGTCGACTTCCGCAACGCGCCGCTGGTGTTCGTCGGCTACGGCGTCAACGCGCCCGAGCGCAAGTGGGACGACTTCAAGGGCTTCGACCTGCGCGGCAAGCTGGCGGTGGTGCTGATCAACGATCCCGACTTCGAGACCGGCGTCGGCGACTTCGGCGGCAAGGCCATGACCTACTACGGCCGCTGGACCTACAAGTACGAGGAGATGGCGCGCCGCGGCGCGCTGGGCACCATCATCGTGCACGAGACCGCGCCGGCCTCCTACGGCTGGGCCACGGTGAAGAACTCCAACACCAACGTCATGTACGACATCGTGCGCAAGCAGCCGGCGTCGGCCCACGCGCCGATGGAGGCGTGGATACAGCGCGACCTGGCGGTCGACCTGTTCAAGCGCGGCGGCCAGGATTTCGAGGCGCTCAAGAAGCTGGCGCAGACCCGCGCCTTCAAGCCGGTGCAGCTCAAGGGCGTGAACCTGAGCGCCAGCTACGCGGTGGACGCGCAGACCATCGTGTCGAAGAACGTGGCCGGCCGCGTGATCGGCAGCACCGCGCCGGAGCAGACCGTGATCTACAGCGCGCACTGGGACCACCTGGGCGTCGGCCTGCCGGACGCCAAGGGCGACAAGATCTACAACGGCGCGGTCGACAACGGCACCGGCATCGCCGCGCTGCTGGAGCTGGCGCGCGCCTACGGCAAGGCGCCGGCGCCGCAGCGCAGCGTGGTGTTCCTGGCCGTCACGGCCGAGGAGAAGGGCCTGCTCGGCTCCGAGTACTACGCGGCCTATCCGCTGTATCCGCTGGCCGAGACGGCCGGCGTGATCAACATGGACGCGCTCAGCCCCTACGGCCCGGCGCGCAACTTCACCATCTCCGGCAGCGCCAAGCTGGACCTGCTGGACCAGCTGATCGCCAAGGCCAGGCAGATGGACATGGCGTACGCGCCCGATCCGAAGCCCGAGGCGGGCCACTTCTTCCGCTCCGACCACTTCCCGTTCGCCAAGCGCGGCGTGCCGGCGATCTCGTTCGGCTCCGGCGACGACTGGATCGACGGCGGCCTGGCCGCCGGCCGCAAGGCGGAGGAGGACTACAACAGCAACAACTACCACCAGCCGTCGGACGAGTGGAGCGCCAACTGGCCGTTCACCGGCATGGCGCACGACCTCGGCCTGTTGTATGGCCTGGGCCGCGACCTGGCCGATTCCAACGCCTGGCCGAACTGGGCGCATGACGCGGAATTCCGCGCCACCCGCGACGCCAGCTCGGCGCGCCGCAAATAGTCGCCAATTTAATTAAAAGGCAATAGAATACCTGCGCACCTGCTATAAAGCCGGTGCGCTTTTTTTTTGCAGCCTGCCATTCCCCATCAAGGAGATCCGCATGACCCTGTCCTTCCGCCGCACCATCCTCGCGGCCTCGATCGCGCTGGCCACCGCCGGCGGCGCGCTGCACGCCGCCGAGCCGGCCAAGTCCGCCAAGTCCGATATCGCCATCCCCGACATCCCGTACACCAAGTTCGCGCTGAAGAACGGCCTCACCGTGCTGGTCCACGAAGACCACAAGACGCCGGTGGTGGCGGTCAACACCTGGTACCACGTCGGCTCGAAGAACGAGAAGCCCGGCAAGACCGGCTTCGCCCACCTGTTCGAGCACCTGATGTTCAGCGGCAGCGAGCACTTCAACGAGGGCACCTTCATCAACGCCATGGAGCGCATCGGCGCCACCAGCCTGAACGGCACCACCAACACCGACCGCACCAATTATTTCGAGAACGTGCCGACCTCGATGCTGGACTACACGCTGTTCGCCGAGAGCGACCGCATGGGCCACCTGCTCGGCGTGCTGGACCAGAAGAAGCTGGACCTGCAGCGCGGCGTGGTGCAGAACGAGAAGCGCCAGGGCGAGAACCAGCCCTACGGCGTGGCGCGCCAGCTGCTGGCGGAGAACACCTGGCCGGCCGGCCATCCGTATTCGTGGACCGTGATCGGCTCGATGAAGGACCTGGACGCGGCCTCGATGAGCGACGTGCAGGAATGGTTCAAGACCAACTACGGCCCGAACAACGTGACCCTGGTGCTGGCCGGCGACATCACGCCGGAGCAGGCGCGCGAGAAGGTCGAGAAGTACTACGGCGAGATCCCGGCCGGCCCGCCGCTGGCGCGGCAGGAGGCGTGGATCGCCAAGCGCACCGGTACCCATCGCGGCACCGTGCAGGACCGCGTGCCGCAGGCGCGCGTCTACCGTGTGTGGAACGTGCCGGGCTCGAACACCGCCAACGAGCCGCTGCTGGACCTGGCCGCGCGCGTGCTGGGCGGCGGCAAGACCTCGCGCTTCTACAAGCGCCTGGTGTACAAGGACCAGCTGGCCACCAGTGCCAGCGCCAGCAACTACACGTCGGAGATCGCCGGCCAGTTCACGGTGGTGCTCAACGCGCGTCCCGGCGCCGACAGCCACAAGCTGGAACAGGCCGCCGACGAGGAGCTGCGCGCGCTGATGAAGTCCGGCCCCACCGCCACCGAGCTGGAACTGGCCAAGACCGCCATCCTGGCCGACTTCACCCGCATCGTCGAGCGCGTCGGCGGCTTCGGCGGCAAGAGCGACATGCTGGCCACCTGCGCCACCTACACCGGCCAGCCGGACTGCTACAAGGACTACCTGAAGGCGGTCAAGGCCGCCACGCCGGCCGAAGTCAGGCAGGCCATGAACGCCTGGCTGGCCGACGGCGACTACGTGCTGGACGTGCAGCCGTACCCGACCGGCCTGTCCGCCACCGCCAAGCTGGACCGCAGCGCGCCGCCGGCGCTGGGCCAGCCCGAGTCGCTCAAGCTGCCGGCCATGCAGAGCGCCACGCTGTCGAACGGCCTGAAGGTGGTGCTGGCCGAGCGCCACAGCGCGCCGGTGGTCAACCTGTCGATGCTGATCGACGCCGGCTACGCGTCCGACGCGCAGGACCTGCCCGGTCTGGCCAACCTGTCGCTGCGCATGCTGGAGGAGGGCACGCCGACGCGCGGCGCGCTGAAGATCAGCGAGGAGTTCGAGGCGCTGGGCGCCGAGTACTCGGCCAGCAGCAACCTGGACGGCGCCTTCGTCCAGCTCAACGCGCTCAAGGCCACGCTGCCCAAGGCGCTGGAGGTGTACGCCGACGTGCTGCTGCATCCGGCCTACGCCCAGAACGAGCTGGACCGCATGAAGAAGGACCAGCTGGCGTCGATCGCGCGCGAGAAGTCCAATCCGCAATTGATGGCGCTGCGCGTGATGCCAAGCCTGATCTACGGCCAGGGCCACGCCTACAGCCTGCCGCTGACCGGCAGCGGCACCGAGGCGGCGGTGGCGCGCATAGGCCGCGACGACCTGGTCAAGTACCACCAGACCTGGTTCAAGCCGAACAACGCCACGCTGCTGGTGGTGGGCGACACCACGCTGGCGGAGATCACGCCGCTGCTGGAAAAAACCTTCGGTGGATGGAAGGCCGGCGCGGTGCCGACGAAGAACGTGGCCCAGGTCGCGCCTGCCGAGAAGCCGGTGGTCTACCTGATGGACAAGCCGGGCGCGCTGCAAAGCGTGATCTACGCCGCGCAGCTGGCGCCGCCGCGCAACGCGCCGGACGCCGTGCCGCTGCAGGTGGTCAACAATATCTTCGGCGGCACCTTCAGCTCGCGCATCAATATGAACCTGCGCGAGGACAAGCACTGGTCGTATGGCGTGTACGCCGGGCTGCAGCCGGCGGTGGGCCAGCGCCTGTACCTGAGCACCTCGCCGGTGCAGACCGACAAGACCAGCGCGGCCTTGCAGGAGCTGGTGCAGGAATACGCCAACATCGCCGGCGCCAAGCCGATCACCGCAGCCGAGCTGAGCAGCGCGCAGGAAAACGAGACGCTGCGCCTGCCGGGTTCGTTCGAGACCTCGGGCCAGCTGGCCGGCGCCTACGGCACCATCCTGCAATACAAGCTGCCGGCCGACTACTACAACACCTTCACCGGCACGGTGCTGGCGATGACGCCGGCGCAGGCCAACGCGCTGGCGGCGCGCACCATCACGCCGGGCCGGTTGACCTGGCTGGTGGTGGGCGACCTCGGCAAGGTGGAGGCGAGCGTGCGCGCGCTGAACCTGGGCGAGGTGCGCAAGATCGACGCCGACGGCAAGCCGCTGCCTTAAGCGGCAGGGCGCCTCCGCGCCGGCGCATCCCCGCCGGCCCTGCGCGATCAGGGCCGGCGGGGATTTTTTTTCGCACGCGGCAAGGCCGCGGCCTGCTCCGCCGCCGGCCGATGCCGAAGCGCGTATCGGGCGCGTTAAAAATGTGATTGGAGGGATTTTCGCCGCCGCCGTAGCATGGGATGAGAATCAAAACAAAAAAACCCTCAATCGCAATGGAGACAACCATGAAGCGTCTACTGTCATGCCTGGCCGTGCTGCTCTGCCTGGCCGGCCCGGCCTTTTCCGCGCGCGCCGCCATCACCATGAACACCAGCGTGCAATACAAGATCAAGAACGTCAACAGCGGCCTGGTGCTCGGCATCGACGGCGCCAGCCAGGCCGCCGGCTCCAAGGTGGTGCAATGGGCCGACAACGGCACCGCCGACCATCTGTGGCACTTCATGCCGATGGGGAATGGCCAGTACAACATCGAGAACATGCTGACGCACCAGGTGCTGGGCGTGGCCAACGCCGGCACCGCCGACGGCGCGCAGGTCATGCAGTGGGCCGACAACGGCACCAGCGACCATCTGTGGACCGTGACCCAGGCCGCCAGCGGCAACTTCCTGATCCAGAACGTCAACAGCGGCAAGTATCTGGAGGTGTTCCAGGCCAGTAACCTGAACACGGCCACCATCGACCAGTGGGGCTCGACCGGCTGCACCTGCCAGGAATGGCAGCTGGTGAACACGCAGACCAGTCCGTACCCGGCGCCGCGCGCCGTGACGGGCGCCGGCATCTTCGTGCACGATCCGTTCATGCTGCGCGACGCCGGTGGCAAGTACTGGCTGTACGGCAGCCACCAGACGCTGGCCACTTCGACCGACCTCAACACCTTCACGCCGTACACCAGCTGCACCACCGCGCAGATGGGCGGCTACGCGCCGAACTGCCCGCCGATCGGGCCGGACTTCAGTTCGTGGAGCGGCCTGCAGACGCCCAAGGGATGGAACAACGGCGCCAACACCGACATCTGGGCGCCCAGCCTGCTGCTGGCGAACGGCACCTACTACCAGTACTACTCGATACCTTACCTGCCGAGCTCGGGCGCGGAGGCGGTGATCGGCGTCGCCACCAGCTCGGCGCCGCAGGGACCGTGGACCGACAAGGGCTTCGTCACCAAGTCGTGGACCAGCAGCACCAACGCGCCGCCGGCCGGCTTCACCAAAACCACCGACAACGCCATTGATCCGGCGCCGTTCACCGACGCCAGCGGCAACTGGTGGATGGCCTGGGGCTCGTGGACCGACGGCACCCACCTGATGCAGCTGAATCCCGCCACCGGCCTGCAGTCGACCAGCAACACCACGGTGTACACGCTGGCGCGGCGCGGTTCGCCGACCTCGGCCGAGGAGGGCCCGTTCATCTACTACTACAACGGCTTCTACTATTATTTCGCGCCGATCAACGTGTGCTGCAGCAGCACCTCGCCGTACCGCACCATCGTCGGCCGCTCGACCAGCGTGACCGGCCCGTACGTGGACCGTGGCGGCGTCGCGCTGACCGCCGGCGGCGGCACGATCCTGCTCAGCACCCACGGCAACGTCATCGGACCTGGCGGCGGCAGCGTGTTCACCGACGCCGGCCACAACAACCGTCCCACCTTCGTCTACCACTACTACGACGGCAACAACAATGGCCGGCCCACGCTGGGCATCAACCCGCTCGGCTTCACCGCCGACGGCTGGCCGTACGTGATGGCCAACTAGGCCAAGGCTACAGGTAGCGCGCCAGCAGCGCGCGGTCCAGCGACGGATCCAGCTCGATGTGTACGATGTGGCCGCTGCCCGGCGCCACCGTGATGTCGGCGCCGTCGTCGGCGCGCATGCGGGTGAGCTGCAAGTCGCGGTTGCCGCTGGGGTGGATCACCTCGATCCGGTCGCCCACCGCGAAGCGGTTCTTGACCTCGACCCTGGCCCAGCCGTCCTCGACGCCCAGCACGTCGCCGACGTACTGGCTGCGCTCGGCCTCGGAGGCGCCGCGCATGTAGTTCTGGTGCGCCTGCGTGTGGTGGCGCTGGTAGAAGCCGTCGGTGTAGCCGCGGTTGGCCAGGCCCTGCAGCTGGCCGAGCAGGCCGATGTCGAACGGCCGCCCGGCCACCGCGTCGTCGATGGCCTGGCGGTAGACCTGGGCCGTGCGCGCCGCGTAGTACAGCGACTTGGTGCGGCCCTCGACCTTGAGCGAGGTGACGCCGATCTTGACCAGCCGCTCGATGTGCTCGACCGCGCGCAAGTCCTTGGAGTTCATGATGTAGGTGCCGTGCTCGTCCTCGATGATGGGCATCAGCTGGCCCGGCCGCTCGGCCTCCTCGATCAAATAGGGCTGGTCGGCCAGCGGGTGGCGCGGCTGCTGGTGCAGCGTCGACCACGGACGGTTGGCTTCCTCCAGCGCCTGCTGAAAGTGCAGCGGGATGACTTTCGTCGGCCCGAGGTCGCCGCTGGCGTCTTCAAAGGCCGGCTGCACCTTGTAGTCCCAGCGGCAGGAATTGGTGCAGGTGCCCTGGTTGGGATCGCGGTGGTTGAAGTAGCCCGACAGCAGGCAGCGGCCCGAGTAGGCGATGCACAGCGCGCCGTGCACGAACACCTCCAGCTCCATCTCCGGGCAGCGCTGGCGGATCTCCTCGATCTCGTCGAGCGACAGTTCGCGCGACAGGATCACCCGCGTCAGGCCCATGCGGTGCCAGAACTTGACGTCGGCCCAGTTGACGGCGTTGGCCTGCACCGACAGGTGGATCGGCACGTCCGGCCATTCGTCGCGCACCATCATGATCAGGCCGGGGTCGGCCATGATCAGCGCGTCCGGCTTCATGGCGATCACCGGCGCCATGTCGCGCAGGTAGGTCTTGAGCTTGGCGTTGTGGGCGAAGATGTTGGAGGCGACGAAGAATTGCTTGCCGCGCGCGTGCGCGCCGTCGATGCCCTCCTGCAGCGCCTGCAGCGTGGAGAAGTCGTTGTTGCGCACGCGCAGGCTGTAGCGCGGCTGGCCGGCGTAGACGGCATCGGCGCCGAAATCGAAGGCGGCGTGCATCTTGGCCAGCGAGCCGGCGGGGAGGAGGAGTTCGGGGGCGTGGAGCATGACGGATGGGCAAAAGTCAGGCAGTCTATGGCCCCCGCCGTCAAATTTCCTTGACCTGGATCAAAATTTCCCGGATCCGTCTACAGCGATTTGCTGCACAGCTTGAAGTCCGGATCCTCGTCGTACGGACGGATCTGGAAGCCCAGGCTGGCCATCAGCTTGAGCATGCCGCTGTTCTTGCACAGCACCAGGCCGTCGATCTCGCTCAGGCCCTTGTCGCGCGCCACGTCCATGATGCCCAGCATCAGCCGCGTGCCCAGGCCCTGGCCGCTGTAGCGGTCGTCCACCAGCAGCGAGAACTCGCAGCTGCTGTGGTCGGGATTGGCGATGTAGCGCGACACGCCGATGATGCTGTCGGTCTCGACGAAGTCGCCGTCCGGCCCCGGCGCGCGCTGGGTCAGCACCGCCACCAGCGCCATCTCGCGGTCGTAGTCGATCAGCGTGTAGCGCGCCAGCATCTGCACCGATAGCTCGCGCAACGACGAGGCGAAGCGGTAGTAGCGCGACTTCTCCGACAGCCCGCGCACCAGCTCCTGCAGCATCGAGGCGTCGTCCGGCTGCACCGGGCGCAGCGTGTACTGGCCGCCGCCGCGCATCGGCCACTCCTGCGTGTAGCTCGACGGGTAGGGCAGGATGGCCAGGTGGTCGTAGCCGTGCGCCGACGGCGGCGCGGCGTCGATGACGATGCGCGCGTCCACCGCCAGCGCGCCGTGCTCGTCGACGATCAGCGGGTTGATGTCCATCTCGCGCAGCTGCGGCAGCTCGCACACCATCTCCGACACGCGCAGCAGCATCTGCTCGATGGCCTCGCGCTGCACCGGCGGCGCGCCGCGCCACTCGCCCAGCGTGTTGGCCGCGCGCACCCGGCCCATCAGGCGCTGCGCCAGGAACAGGTTGAGCGGCGGCAGCTCGACCGCGCGGTCGTCGATCAGCTCGATCATGGTGCCGCCGGCGCCGAAGCTGATCGCCGGCCCGAACAGACGGTCGGTGACCACGCCGATGTACAGCTCGCGCCCGTTGCGCTTGCCGGCCATGCGCTGCACCGTCACGCCGTTGATGCGCGCCTCCGGCAGCAGGCGGCGCACGGTGGCCATCATGTCGCCGTAGGCGTCGCGCACGGCCGCCGCGTTGAGCAGGTTGAGCACCACGCCCTGCACGTCGGACTTGTGGGCGATGTCGGGCGAGTCGATCTTCAGCGCCACCGGGTAGCCCAGCTGGCTGGCCACCATCATGGCCTCGGCCGCGCTGCGCGCCAGGATGGTCTGCGTGATCGGGATGTGGAAGGCCGCCAGCAGCGCCTTCGATTCCATCTCGGTGAGCACCTTGCGGCGCTCGGCCAGCACGCCCTCGATCAGCAGGCGGGCGCCGTCCAGGTCGGGCTGGGCCAACTGCGACAGCGGCGGCGGGGTCTGGTGCAGCAGCTGCTGGTTCTGGTAGAACGAGGCGATGTTGGAGAAGCCGTCCACCGCCGCCTCCGGCGTGCGGAAGGTGGCCACGCCGGCCGCGTTGATCAGCAGGCGCGCCTCGGCCACCTGGCGGTCGCCCATCCAGCAGGTCAAGAGCGGCTTGCCGAGGCCGGCGTTGAGCGCGCTGACCGCGCGCGCCACCGCGGCCGGATCGCTGCCCAGCTTGGGCGAGTAGATCACCAGGATGCCGTCCACCTGGTTGTCGTGGGCGCAGGCCTGCACCGCCTCGGTGAAGGCGTCGGCGTCGGCCTCCTCGGTCAGGTCGAGCAGGTTGGTCAGCGTGGCGTGCGGCGGCAGCTTGGGCGCCAGCGCCTGCGCGCCGGCCTCGGACAGCCGCGCCAGTTGCAGGCCCAGCTCGGCGATCCAGTCGGCCGCCAGCACGCCGGGCCCGCCGCCGTTGGTGACCACGGCCAGGCGCGGCCCGACCGGCCGGTAGCGCGAGGCCAGGCACTTGGCGGCCGAGAACAGCTGGACGAAGGTCTTCACGCGGACCGCGCCGGTGCGGCGCAGCGCGGCGTCGAACACCATGTCGCTGGCGACGATGGCGCCGGAGTGGGTCAGCGCCGCCTGCGAGGCGGCCGAGGCCTTGCCGGCCTTGAGCACCACCACCGGCTTGGTGTTGGCCGCGCCGCGCAGCGCCGACAGGAAGCGGCGGGCGTCGGTCAGGCCCTCCATGTAGATGACGATGCTTTGCGTGGCCGGATCGGTGGCCAGGAAGTCCAGCGTCTGCGCCAGGTCGACGGCGGTGTTGGCGCCCAGCGAGACCACGGTGGAAAAGCCCACCGCGTTCTGGCTGCCCCAGTCGAGGATGGCCGAGGTCAGCGCGCCCGACTGCGAGATCAGCGCCAGGCTGCCCGGCTGCGCCAGCTGGCCGGCCACGCTGGCGTTGATGTTCAGGCGCGGGCGCTGGTAGCCCAGGCAGTTCGGTCCCAGCAGGTGGATGCCGTGCTTGCGGGCGATCTCGTGCAGCTCGCCGGCCAGCGTGCCATCGACGCCGCTCGACAGGATCAGCGCGGCGCGGCACTGGATGCGGCCGGCCACCTCGAGCGCGAAGCTCAGCTCGTCGTTGGGCAGGGCGATCACCGCCAGGTCGGCGCGCGACTGGGCCAGGTCGGCCAGCGTGCCGCTCATGCCGACGTCGAGGTAGGTCACCGGCCCGGTGAAGCCGCCTTGCTCGAGTTGGGCGCGGATGCCGCGGCCGTAGCAGGTCTGGCTGTCGGGCTGGTCGGCCTGGCCGGCGAAGACCACGATGGACTTGGGCGAGAACAGCGGCGTGAGGTAGTGGGTTTCCATGGCGGTGCGATCGTGAGAGGGTTAGTCGTCCATGCCGAGCAGGACTTTGACGTGGGCCGCCGCGCTGCGCGCCAGCGACGACAGCTCGTAGCCGCCCTCCAGGCAGGAGACGATGCGGCCCTGGCTGTGGCGGGCGGCGACGGCGACGATCTGCTTGGTGATCCAGGCGTAGTCGGCCTCGACCAGGCCGAGGTTGCCCATGTCGTCGTCGCGGTGGCCGTCGAAGCCGGCCGAGATGAAGATCAGCTGCGGCTGGAAGCGCTCCAGCGCCGGCAGCCATTGCTCGGTCACGGCCTGGCGCAGCAGCTCGCCGCCGGAGCGCGCCGGCAGCGCCACGTTGACCATGTTGGCGCCGCGCGGCACGTTGCCGCAGAACGGATACAGCTTGTCCTCGAAGATGGAGCACATCAGCACGCGCTCGTCGTCGCGCAGGATGTCCTCGCTGCCGTTGCCGTGGTGGACGTCGAAATCGACCAGCGCCACGCGCTCCAGCCCGTGCACATTGAGCGCGTGGCGGATGCCGACCGCGGCGTTGTTGAAGAAGCAGAAGCCGCCGGCGGCGCCGTACTCGGCGTGGTGGCCGGGCGGGCGCACGTTGCAGAAGGCGGTGCCGGCGCCCTCGGTCAGCACCAGGTCGGTGGCCAGCACGGCGGCGCCGGCGGCGCGCAGCGCGGCCCGGTAGGTGTGCGGGTTCATGCTGGTGTCCGGGTCCACCTGCACCGAGCCCTCGCGCGGCGACAGCGCGGCGATGGTGTGGATGTACAGGCTGGAGTGGGCTTGCGCCAGCTGCTGCTCGGTGGCCAGCGGCGCCTCGCAAGGCTGCATGAAGTCGAGCAGGCCCTTGATCAGCAGCATGTCGCTGACCGCGCCGATCCGCTCCGGGCATTCGGGGTGCTGGTCGCCCATGGTGTGCTTCAGGCAGTCGGGGTGCGAGATATAGGCGGGCAGCATAGGAATCCAATATAACCTGAATTGAGTGTACTGAGGGAGATCAAACAATTCGTTGATTTAAGTCAAAAATTACAACACCAGTCCAAATGGACTGGGGGGATTTCATCAAACCGTCACAATTAAAAAATATAATACTGTCACTATTTTCGGTCCCGGATTGGCGGCGTATGAAACTGTTGTACAAATTCAATCTCGTACTGCTGCTGATTTTTGCGCTGGGCGGCTACACCACCGCCCAGCTGACCCGCACCGTCTTGCAGGACAACGCCCAGCGCGAGGTGGTCAGCCACGCCAGCCTGATGATGGAGGCGGCGATGGCCGCGCGCGAATACACCACCAACGAGGTCAAGCCGCTGCTGGCGAAGGAGCTGGAGAGCCGCTTCCTGCCGCAGTCGGTGCCGTCGTACGCGGCCACGCAAAGCTTCACCAAGCTGCATGCCGCGCATCCCGACTACAGCTACAAGGAGGCGGCGCTGAATCCGACCAATCCGCGCGACCGCGTGGTGGACTGGGAGGCCGACGTGGTCCAGCGCTTCCGCGACCACGCCGAGCTGAAGGAGGTGACCGGCCAGCGCCAGACCCCTTCCGGCCCGTCGCTGTACCTGGCGCGGCCGATCCGCATCAGCGATGGCCGCTGCCTGGCCTGCCACAGCACGCCGTCCGCGGCGCCCGACACCATGAAGGCGCTGTACGGTAGCAACAACGGCTTCGGCTGGAGGCTCGGCGAGGTGGTCGGCAGCCAGATTGTGTCGGTGCCGCTGTCGGTGCCGCAGCGCGAGGCCGAGCGCGCCTATTCGCTGATCATGGGCGGCATGGCGGTGACCTTCGCCGTCATCCTGGTGGCCGTGAACGCCTTGTTCTACCTGCTGGTGCTGCGGCCGGTGAACCGCATCGCCCGCATCGCCGACGCCGTCAGCGGCGGCCGGCTCGACGTGGAGCACTTCGACGTGCGCGGCAAGGACGAGATCGCGGTGCTCAGCAACGCCTTCAACCGCATGCGCCGCAGCCTGGAAAAAGCCATGGCCATGCTGGCCTGAACGCGGCCATGAGCCTGGACGTATTCCTCAGCCACTCGCATGTCGACAAGGTGTTCGCCGACGCCATCTGCCATCGGCTGGAGGCGGCCGACATCCGCTGCTGGGTGGCGCCGCGCGACATCCGCCCCAGCGAGGACTGGGCCGAGGCCATCATCAACGCCATGGACCAGGCCAGGATGCTGGTGCTGATCTTTTCGGCCAGCTCGAACAGTTCGCCGCAGGTGCGGCGCGAAGTCGAGCGCGCCGTCAACAAGGGCTTGATGGTGCTGCCGTTCCGCATCGAGAACGTGCCGCTGTCGAAGAGCCTGGAGTATTTCATCAGCACCCAGCACTGGCTCGACGCCATCACCGGCGACCTGGAAGACCACCTGACCCAGTTGTGCAGCAGCGTGGCCATGCTGCTGGAGCGCCTGCCGCCGGCCGCCGCGTCGCCGCAGCCGGGCGCGCCGCCGGCGTTCGGCACGCAGCCATCGGCCGCCAACGCGCCACCGCAAGGCATGCCGGCGGCCGCGATCGCGCCGGCCATCGCGCCGGCCGTGCTGGCGGCCATCGAGCAGGCGCTGGCGCAGGAGCTGGGACCGATCGCCCGCCATCTGGTGCGGCGGGCGCTGCTGGCCGCGCCGTCGCGCCAGCAATTGGTGGCGGCGCTGGCCCAGGAGATCGACGACAGCGCCGAACGCCAGCGCTTTGTCGCCCGCTGCCATGCCGCCGGCTGACGAGGGCGCGCCGTCGCCCTACGCGCTGCCGTTCGTGGTGGCGCTGACCGGCCATCGCGACCTGCATCCCGACGACGTGCCGGTGGTGGCCGCGCAGCTGTTCGAGGCCATCGAACTGATCGCGGCGGCGCTGCCGCACAGCCCCATCCACTTCCTCTCCGCGCTGGCCGACGGCGCCGACCAGCTGTTCGCCGAACAGGTGCTCAAGCTGCAGCGCCAGTGCGCGCTCGCCGCGCCGCAGGCCCGGCGCCGCATCGAACTGATCGTCCCGCTGCCGATGCCCTTCGACGACTATTGCGTCGAACAGGCCGGCGGCGCGGCGGCGCGCCAGCGCGATCCGCTGCGGTTCGAAGCGGACCGGCAGGCGTTCGCGGCGCGCTTCCTGCGCTACAGCGCCGGCGCCGGCCAGGTGTTCGAGATACCGAAGGCGCCGCCGGCCGGCGTGCTGGCCGCGCCGCGCACCCCGGCGCAGGCGGCGTACGCGCAGCTGACGCGCTACCTCGGCATCCACGCCCAGTTGCTGATCGCCGTGTGGGACGGGCAGGGCGAGACCGCGCGCCATCCGCGCCGGCCGGGCGGCACGCTGGACCTGGTGCAGACGCTGCTGCACGGCGTCGAACGCAGCGGCCATCCGCGCAGCAGCAACCGCTTCGCCGCGCCGGCGCACGGCACCGTGCTGCACGTGTACAGCCGGCGCGCGCAGGAATCGTCGGCCGGCTTGCCGAGCGCGCAGGCGGCCGGCGGCTTCCGCCTGGCGCACGGCGAACAGGCCGGCGCGATCGGCCACTGGGACGCGCCGCAGCCCGGCTGGCCCGGCGTGCGCGCGCCCGGCGCGGGGCAGTTCCTGCGCAGCCCGGTGCGCGCCTGCGAACGCTGGGCCGCGCACCGCGCCTGGCGCGCGCTGGTGGCGCGGGTCGAGCACCGGCTGGGCCGCCGCTGCGCGCCGCGCGCCCTGGCCGTGCTGTACCAGGTGCACGCCGACGGCCGCGAGATCGACACGCTGAACCTGCTGCACCAGCGCGCGCTGGCGGGGCACGATGCGGCGGCCTACGCCGACAGCCTGCGCGCGGCCGGCCACGGCTACCTGGCCAGCCTGGCGCTGCCCGGCGTGGCCGCGCTGCCGGCCGGGATAGGCCTGGGACTGGGACCGCTGCTGCGCGCCTTCTGCGCGGTCGACGTGCTGGCCGAGCGCAGCAAGCGGTACTGGAGCTATCGCTGGCGATTGCTGGCGTCGGCGGCCGTGCTGGCGGCGTCCTCGTCGTCGCTGCGGCTGCTCAGTCCCGCGCATGGCGACCTGATCGAATCGATGGCGTTCGCCGCCGGCGCCTGCGGCGCGGTGGCCATCTACCTGTGGGTGGTGCTGTCGCGCCAGCGCAATGCCTACCTGGACTACCGCGCGCTGGCCGAAGGGCTGCGCTTCCAGATGTACTGGCTGTGCGCCGGCGAGCCCGCGCTGGTGACCGACCACTACGTGCAGAAGTACAGCGGCGATATCGGCTGGGTGCGCCACGCGCTGGACGCCTGCCTGGTGGTGCATCCGGTGTCGGGCCTACCGGCGCGGCGCGTGGTGCAGGGCTGGATCGCCGACCAGCTGGCCTACCTGAACGGCAACGGCAACCGCCGCCGACGGCGCCGCCACACCCGCTCGGTCGCGATCGGCAACGACCTGCTGTTGTCCGGCCTGTTGTGCGCGGCCGCCGCGCTGACGCTGGTGCTGACCAGCGGGCGCAGCTACGCGTCGCTGCTGGCGCTGCTGCTGTCGGGGATGAAGCTGGCGACCGGCGTGGGCGCGGCCTGGCTATCGCTCAACAACAAGATGGGGCACGGCGAGACGCTGGCCCAGGCCGACCAGCTGCGCGGCCTGTACGGGCGCGCCCGGCTGGCGCTGGAGCAGATCGAGGCCGGCGAGGGCTCGACGGCGGAAAAGGAACGCCACGCGCGCGACCTGCTGTTCGCGCTGGGCAAGGCGGTCCTGGAAGAAAACGCCGGCTGGCTGGCGGCCCATCAGCAGCGCCGCCTGAGCTGGCATGGCAAGTGAGGGCGGGCGAGGGCAGGCTTACGCGGCCACTGCGGCGGGCAGCGCGGCGGATTTTCCCTGCTTCGCCCCGCGCAGCAGGATCCACAGCGCGAAGGCCACCTCGCCCAACTGGCAGGGGAAGGCGAGGCCGGCGACCAGATCGTTCCATTCCGGGCGCAGCAGGCCGGCATAGCTGAGCGCCAGGTAGGCGAAGCCGTTGATGGTCAGCCAGACGGCCAGGAAACGCGGCAGGAAACCGCAGCGGTACACCAGCGCCGCCAGCGGGAACAGCCACAGGCCCCAGAAGATTTCGGAGGCGAAGGTCATCATGCTGTGCACCCGCAGGAACAGCGTCGCCAGCCCGTCGCGCTGGGCCTTGCTGAAGGCGGACAGAAAGTCCGGACCCTGCACCAGGATCAGGGTGGCCATGTCGTTGAGCGTGTTGAAAAAGTACAGCGGCGTGTCCATGAAGCCCAGCATCAGCATCAGCAGGGCGGCGTTCTTGTTCACGTCCCGGAACAGCCGGTACAGCGTGAAAGTCAGCACCAGGCTGACGGCGCCGGTGATCAGGTCGCCGGCGATGCCGAAGCGGAACAGCTGCTCGTGTGCCGCGATGCCCGCGATGGTCGCGGCCGTGTCGCCGTTGATGAACAGCTTGCTGGGGATGTAGACCAGGCGTAGCGGCGCGATCAGGATGACCAGCAGGTAGAAGAAGCCGGCAACCCTGGCGTTTTTGCTGAGTGTGTTCATGCTGATGCCCTTAAGGAAAATGGCGCCGGATGTGCGCCCGGTTAAGATATTTTCAATTTCATGTGTCAACAATATCTGACATATGAAATGAACGCAAGATAAATCTGCCCGCCGATCACGGCAGCGGCCGCGAGACCTTTGCTAGAATCGCATCCTCCTCATATTCAAGGGTGTGAGCCGATGAAAAAAATTCTGATGGGTGGTGTGCTGCTGGCGTCGCTGTGCGCCGGCGTGCAGGGGCAGGAGTGCAAGAGCCAGGCGGAGTATGCCAAGGCGCGGGAAGTGATCAGGGACCTGGGCCGCATCGTCGCGCCGTCCGGCGTGCAGGAAGCCTACAAGGCCAGGATCGGCGGCATCGACCAATGGATCAACGTGCGCGGACAAGACAAGGACAATCCCGTGATCCTGTTCGTTCATGGCGGTCCGGCGTCGCCGCTGATCCCGGCTATCTGGCAGTTCCAGCGTCCCCTGGAAGAATACTTCACCATCGTCAACTACGACCAGCGCGGCGCCGGCAAGACCTTCAATGAAACCGCGCCGGATACGCTCAGCGACAGCATCCACATTCCGCGCTACATCGACGATGCGATCGAAGTCGCCGAGTACATCAAGGCCCGCTACCACAAGGACAAGGTGATCCTGATGGGCCACAGCTGGGGCACGGTGATCGGCATGGGCGCGGCGCTGAAGCGGCCGGACCTGTTCCATGCCTACGTCGGCATCGGCCAGGTGATCAGCACCCAGGAAAATGAGCGCATCAGCTTTGACTACGCGGTCGAGCAATCGAAGGCGCACCACAACGAGAAGGCCATCAAGGAGCTGGCGGCCATCGCGCCGTATCCCGGCGACCAGCCGCTCACCCGCGAGCGTATCGTCACGGAGCGTACATGGGCGCAGTATTACGGTGGCTTGAGCGCCTATCGCGACAGTTCGGACTACTTCTATGACGCCGGCAAGCTGTCGCCGGAGTATAACGACTGCGACGTCAGCGCCATCGACGCCGGTAATGTGTTCTCGCTGGGCCGCTTGCTGCCGGAGTTCCTCCGCGTCGACTACCGCAACGTGCGCAGCTTCCCGATCCCGGTGGTGATGTTCATGGGCCGCAACGACTACACCACGCCGTCGGTGCCGACCGAGCAGTGGCTCAAGCGCGTCAAGGCGCCGTACAAGCGCGGTGTGTGGTTCGAGCATTCCGCCCACATGATTCCATGGGAGGAGCCGGGCAAGACCCTGGTCAGCCTGCTGGAGACAGTGCGGCCGCTGGCGGTGGCGCGGCCCAAGCGCAAGTAGCCGCCCTGGAATTTCAATCCATCGCTGCGGAGACTGCTCTCGACTTGATGGCCTGGATAATCGTGCGGTAGTGCTTTTGCACCGTCCTTTGCCTGCCGAATCTGGCCACCGCCGGATGCAGCGTCCTGAAACAGTCGATGCGACCGTACGTGAAGTGCCACAGTTCCTTCGGCACGTGCACACGTACGGTCGTGCGCTTCGGTGCCTCGAACAGTGACTTGACGACAGCGTCGTGGGTGGCGCTGCAGCCGAGGATGACCACGTCCGGCTGGAGCAGTTCAAGCTCGTAGCGGAACAGTTTGGCGGAAAACTCCGTCAGCGCCGCCGAGTGATTCCGGGCGTTTCTGGATTTTCCTTTTCCCCTGAACACGTCCATTTTGAATAGATTGTTCCAGATGACCGAGCCGGGGACGCCGCCGGCCAGTTCGCGCTCGAGAAGGAGCCGCGTCTTCAGGAAGTGCGAACGGCCGGGGGCCGCAAGCAGGCTCTTTTCGTAACGGGCAAGCAGGGCTGGCACTCGGCTGGCCGGATCGTTGAGCACTTCCGGCAGCCGACAAAGCCAGCCCTTGGTTTCCTGGCCGATGTACATGACCCGGGGGCGAGCGGCGAAATAGGCTCTTGCAGCGGTGAGGTTCAGCAGAAATGGGGCGGAAAGCATGGCCGCCTTTTCTTCCTGAAAGCCTGCCGTGTGGCGCAGGGCGGAGAGTGCCTCCAGATAAAAGCCTGATAACTTGGCGTGCATCGCCTCGACATCGTCATTCAAGATGGTCACGCCCGGCGCCGCCTTCCCTTTGCGATTGGGTTCAGAAAGCAAAAACGCCAACCTGCATGGGTTGGCGTTCTGTTTTGACACTGTTCTTGGTGGCCCGGGGCGGAATCGAACCACCGACACAAGGATTTTCAATCCTCTGCTCTACCAACTGAGCTACCAGGCCAAGGAGCAGAATTATAGCAGGCTTAAGCGAAATTGCAAGGGCGAATTTCTCGGGCGCACAAACGCTATAATGTTCGGATGACTATTCCATCCTCCCCCGCCGCGCTGCGCGTTACCGAGAGTGATATCTGTATCGTTGGCGATGGCGCGATTGCCAAGACCGCCGCGCTGGGCCTGGCCCAGGCCGGCTTTAGCGTCACGCTGCTCGGACCGCCGTCGCCCCCGGCCCGGCCGGCCGCCGCCGATCCCGGCTGGGATGCGCGGGTTTATGCGCTGAACCACACCGCCCACGACCTGCTGTCGTCGCTGAAGGTCTGGCAGGCGCTGGACCACGCCCGCGTGGCGCCGGTCGACGCCATGATCGTCCACGGCGACGGCGCCCAGGCCGGCGGCCTGGCCTTCGACGCCTACGGCGCCCACGCCGGCACGCTGGCCTGGATCATGGAAGACCGCAACATAGGTCAGGCGCTGGACGCCGCCCTGAAATTCGCGCAGAACGTGCGCGTGGTCGAGGGCCGCGCCACCGGCCTGCTGCGCGGCGACGACAGCGCCTCCGTGCAGCTGGACGACGGCTCCAGCATCAAGGCCGCGCTGGTGGTCGGCGCCGACGGCGCCCAGTCGTGGGTGCGCGGGCAGTGCGACATCGGCCTCGATTACCGCAGCTATAACCAGCGCGCGGTGGTTTCCAACTTCGCCTGCGCCAAGCCGCACCACGGCGCCGCCTATCAATGGTTCACCGGCGCCGAGGGCATCGTTGCGCTGCTGCCGCTGCCGGGCGACCAGGTGTCGCTGGTGTGGTCGGCGCCGGAAGCGCTGGCCGACACGCTGCGCGCCGAATCGGCCCGGCAGATCGCCGACCGCCTGGCCGTCTACGCCGCCGACAAGCTGGGCGCCCTGACGCCGCTGCAGCCGGAGCTGGTGCGCGACTTCCCCCTGCGCCTGATCCGCCCGCACGCCATGAGCGCGCCGCGCGTGGCGCTGGTGGGCGACGCCGCGCACGTGGTCCATCCGCTGGCCGGCCATGGCATGAACCTGGGCTTCGCCGACGTGGCGCAGCTGGTCAAGACCCTGGGCGAGCGCGAGGCGCAGCGCGGCATCGGAGACACCCGCGTGCTGGCCCGCTACGAGCGCGCCCGCAAGGAGGACGTGCTGCTGATGCAGCTCACCACCGACGGCCTGGCGCGCCTGTTCGGGGCGGATATCGAGCCACTGCGCGTGGTTCGTAATTTCGGATTAAACTTGCTGGATAAATTACCTGTGCTGAAGCGCCGCCTGATCTCCCACGCGATGGGAAAATAGGCCCGCGCCAGTGGGTTCGTGTAGTCATCGGAGATGTTATGAGAAAAAGTAAGACCGTTTTGCTGTTGTTGTCGGCGCTGATGGCGTCCTGCGTGAGCGCGGAAACCCCATCCACGGATGCGATCAAGAAGCTGGTCGAGCCGCGCCTCGGCGCGAACGTGAAAGTCGATTCGGTCAAGGAAACGCCGTATGCCGGCCTGTATGAAGTCCGCATCGGCAACGACATCCTCTACACCGACAAGACGGGCACGTATCTGTTCTCCGGCCACGTGTTCAATCTCACCACCAGCACCGACCTGACCAAGGAACGGCTGGAAGAGATCAACAAGATTAAGTTCTCCGACCTGCCGCTGGATAAGGCCATCAAGACCGTCAAGGGTGACGGCAAGCGCGTGATCGCGGTGTTCGAGGATCCCAACTGCGGCTACTGCAAGCGCTTCCGCCAGACCACGCTGAAGGAGACCGACAACATCACGGTCTACACCTTCATGTACAACATCCTGGCCGACGACTCGTTCACCAAGTCGAAGAACATCTGGTGCGCGCCGGATCGCAGCAAGGCCTGGGACGACTGGATGGTCAACAACAAGGCCGCTCCCGCCGCGGCGGAAGCCTGCCAGTCGCCAAACCAGGACGTGCTGGAGCTGGGCCACAAGCTGGGCGTCTCCGGCACTCCGGCCATCTTCTTCGCCGACGGCACCCGCGTGCCCGGCGCGATCGACACCAAGGCGCTTGAAGAGAAGTTCGCCAAGATCAAGCAGTAAGCAGTAGCCAAACCAGCGCATCGCCCCATAGGAGAACTGAATGATCACTTTGAACATCAACGGTAAAGACATGCAGGTGGACGCCGATCCCTCGACGCCGATACTGTGGGCTTTGCGCGATAACCTGAACATGACCGGCACCAAGTTCGGTTGCGGCGCGGCGCTGTGCGGCGCCTGCACCGTGCACCTGGGCGGCCAGCCTGTCCGTTCGTGTGTGACGCCGATTTCGGCCGCCGCCGGCCAGAAGATCACCACCATCGAGGCGATGGAGTCCGACAAGGTCGGCAAGGCCGTGCAGGCGGCGTGGGTCAAGATGGACGTGCCGCAATGCGGCTACTGCCAGAGTGGCCAGATCATGAGCGCGACCGCTCTGCTGCGCACCAATAAAGCCCCTTCCGACGCCGACATCGACAACGCCATGAGCGGCAATATCTGTCGATGCGGGACGTACCAGCGCATCCGCGCAGCCATCAAAGACGCAGCTAAAACCATCGCCTAAGGAGAATCGCATGCGTATCGAATGGATTAACCAGGAATCGATGGCGGGTGTGGAGACTTCCGGCGGCGTGTCGCGCCGCAGCTTCATGAAGGCGGGCGCGGTGGCGGGCGGCGGCTTGGTGCTGGGCTTCTTCATGCCGGGCGCGGGCCGCTTCGCCAATGCGCAGCAGCCTCCGGCCAAGGTGTATCAGCCGAACGCCTTCCTGCATATCGCGCCGGACAACAGCGTGACGGTGCAGGTCAACCGGCTGGAATTCGGCCAGGGCGTGCAGACGTCGCTGCCGATGCTGATCGCGGAGGAACTGGACGCGGACTGGTCGAAGGTCAACGGCGCGCTGGCGCCGGCCGGCGATCAATACAAGGATCCGCTGTTCGGCATCCAGATCACCGGCGGCTCGGGCAGCATCGCCCACTCCTACACCCAGTACCGCGAGATCGGCGCCAAGGCGCGCGCGATGCTGATCGCGGCGGCGGCCCAGGAATGGAAGGTCGCGCCGGACCAGGTCAAGACCTCGAAAGGCACGCTGACCGGCCCCGCCGGCCAGAAAGCCACCTTCGGCGCGATGGCCGATGCGGCCATGAAGCAGCCGGTGCCCGCCACCGTGAAGCTGAAGGATCCCAAGGATTTCAACTTCATCGGCAAACCGATGAAGCGCCTGGACGCGAAAGACAAATCGACCGGCAAGCAGCAGTTCGGCATGGACTTCAAGGCGCCGCACAGCAAGGTCGCCGTGGTGGCGCGGCCGCCGGTGTTCGGCGCCAAGGTCGCCAAGTTCGACGCCTCGAAGGCCAAGGCCATCAAGGGTGTGATCGAAGTGATGGAAGTGAAGACGGACCGCGGCGGCAGCGGCGTGGCGGTGGTGGCCGACGGCTACTGGCCGGCCAAGATGGGCCGGGAGGCGCTGGTCATCGACTGGGACACCAGCGGCGTGGAAAAGGTCAGCACCGACAAGCAGCTGGCCGAGTTCAAGGCGCTGGCGCAGAAGCCCGGAACGCCGGCGCGCAAGGGCGACACGTCCAAGCTGGCCGGCGCGGCGAAGAAAATCTCAGCCGTCTATGAGTTCCCATATCTGGCGCACGCGCCGATGGAGCCGCTTAACTGCGTGGTCGACCTGCGCTCGGACGGCTGCACCGTATGGGCCGGCTCGCAGTTCCAGACGATGGACCAGGGCGCCATCGCCGCCACCGCCGGCCTGAAGCCGGAGCAGGTGGTGCTGAACACGATGATGGCCGGCGGTGGTTTCGGCCGCCGCGCCGTGCCGACTTCGGACTACCTGGTGGAGGCGGTCAATATCGCCAAGGCCTGGAAGGCCGCCGGCAAGACGGAACCGATCAAGGTGGTCTGGAGCCGCGAGGATGACATCAAGGGCGGCTACTATCGCCCGTCGCACGTGCACCGCGCCGACATCGGCATGGACGACAAGGGCAACATCGTGGCGTGGGATCACGTCATCGTCGGCCAGTCCATCCTCGCCGGCACGCCGTTCGAACCGATGATGGTCAAGGATGGCATCGACTCCACCATGGTCGAGGGCATGGGCGAACCGTATGAGGTGCCGATGAACCTGAGCGCGCACAGCGTCAAGGCCAATGTGCCGGTGCTGTGGTGGCGCTCCGTCGGCTCCACGCACACGGCCTTCGTGATGGAGACGCTGATCGACGAAGCCGCACACGCCGCCAAGATGGACCCGGTCGCGTATCGCAAGAAGCTGATGGGCGAGAAGGGCAAGCGCCACATGGCCGCGCTGGACCTGGCGGTCGCCAAGTCCGGCTATGGCAAGAAGGCTTTACCTAAAGGCCAGGCTTGGGGTGTGGCGGTGCATGAGTCGTTCAACACCGTGATCGCGTATGTGGTGGTGGCGTCCGTGAAGGACGGCACGCCCAAGCTGCACAAGGTCACGGCCGGCGTGCATTGCAACCAGGCGGTCAATCCCTTGACGATCGAAGCGCAGATCCAGGGCGCGGCCTTGATGGGCTTGGGCATGACGCTGCCCGGCGCCGCCATCACCCTCAAGGACGGCGTGGTGGAGCAGCAGAACTTCAGCGACTACACGGTGGCGCGCATGACGGACATGCCGGTGATCGACGTGCACATCGTGCCGTCGAACGATCCGCCGACCGGCATGGGCGAACCTGGCCTGCCGCCGCTGGCGCCGGCCTTCGCCAACGCGCTGTTCAAGTTGACCGGCAAGCGTTTGCGCAAGCTGCCGTTCGACCTGGCCAGCGCCTGAGCCGCGCTGGATGGCACTGGTAGGGATATTGCTGGCAGCCGGGCGGGGTAGGCGTTTCGATCCGTCCGGCGTACAAAACAAACTGCTGCAACCGCTGGAGAATGGCGACGCCGTCGTCGCCGCCAGCGCAAAAAACATGCTGGCCGCGCTGCCGCGCGTGGTGGCCGTGGTCCGCCCGGACGACGGCCAAGTGGCGGCGCTGCTGGGCCGCCTGGGTTGCGAGGTGCGCGTCTGCGCGGATGCCGATCTTGGCATCGCCGCCTCGCTGACGACGGCGATCGATTACACCAAAGGCGCGGAAGGCTGGCTGATCGGCCTGGGCGACATGCCCCACGTGCGGCCTGATACCATGCGGGCCCTGGCCGCGACCATCGAACGGGGCGCCCGCATCGCGGCGCCCATGCATGAAGGACGGCGCGGCAATCCGGTCGCCTTCAGCAGTTATCATTTGCCATTGCTGCTGGCGCTGGAAGGCGACCAGGGCGCGCGCGAGATATTAAAAAGCCATGCGGTGAGCGAACTGATAGTCGACGATGCCGGCGTGGTGCGCGATATCGATACGCCGGGCGATTTGTAAAACAAGGACCGAAATGAAGAAACCGAACAAGAATACCCCGGCGATCGCCTACAGCATCGTCGGACACGATCTGGCCGCCCACCTGTTCCACGTCACGCTGACGGTGGATGCGCCGGCCGAAGGCGGCCAGGTGTTCGCCCTGCCGGCCTGGATCCCGGGCAGCTACATGATCCGCGAATTCTCGCGCAACATCGTGCGTATCCGTGCCGAGTCGAACGGCGAGCCGGTGGCGCTGGCCAAGCTGGATAAGCATTCGTGGCAGGCCGCGCCGCTGAAGGACCACGCGGCGTCGCTGACGGTGCATTACGAAGTCTATGCCTGGGACATGTCGGTGCGGGCCGCGCATCTGGACCAGAACCACGCCTTCTACAACGGCACCAGCGTGTTCCTGCGCGTGCTGGGACAGGAGGACCAGCCGCACGTGGTGGACATCCAGCGCCCGGCCGACGAAGCGGCCAAGACCTGGCGCGTGGCGACCTCGCTGCCTGAGCTGAAAGCGAAACGTTATGGTTTTGGCACCTACATCGCCTCGAACTACGACGAGTTGATCGATCATCCGGTGGAGCAGGGCGACTTCGCGCTGGCCACGTTCAAGGCGCATGGCATCCCGCACGACATCGTCATCAGCGGCAGGGTGCCGAACCTGGACCTGCAGCGTCTCAGTGCCGACCTGAAAAAGATCTGCGAAACCCAGATCGCCTTCTTCGAACCGAAGGCCAAGAAGGCGCCGATGGACCGCTACGTCTTCATGACGCTGGCCGTCGGCGACGGTTACGGCGGGCTGGAACACCGCGCCTCGACGGCGCTGATCTGCGCCCGCGCCGACCTGCCGAGCACGGCGTCGGCCAGCAAGGACATCAGCGACGGTTATCTGCAATACCTCGGCCTGTGCAGCCATGAATACTTCCATACCTGGAATGTGAAGCGCATCAAGCCGGCGGCATTTGCGCCGTATAACCTGCAGGTCGAGAATTACTCTCCATTGCTTTGGTTGTTTGAGGGCTTCACCAGCTATTACGACGATTTGATGCTGGTGCGCGCCGGTGTTATCGCCGAACCGGCTTATTTTAAATTGCTGGGTAAAACCATCGGCAGCGTATTGCGCGGCAGCGGTCGTACCAAGCAAAGCGTGGCCGATTCCAGTTTCGACGCCTGGGGTAAGTATTATCGCCAGGATGAAAATGCGCCGAATTCGATCATCAGTTATTACACCAAGGGTTCGCTGATCGCGCTGGCGCTGGATTTGAGCATCCGCGCCAAAACCGGCGGTAAGAAATCGCTGGACGATGTGATGCGGGCATTGTGGCAACGCTATGGCCGCGATTTTTATCAGGGCAGCGGACGCGGCGTTACTCCAGCCGAAGTGGAAGTATTATTCGATGAAATCAGCGGCGGCCGCTTCAAGCCGTTCTTCGATAAATATATCCGTGGCACGGAAGATTTGCCGTTGGCGAAAATGCTGGCGCCTTTCGGCGTTAAATATAATGACGAGCGTAAGTCGGCCAAGCCCAGCCTCGATGTTAATCTCGGCAAGGATGGTAATGACTGCAAATTATCCAGCGTGCACGAGAATGGCGCCGCGCATCGGGCGGGGTTATCGGCCGGCGATATATTGATGGCGGTCGATGGATTGCGCGTCACCGCCGCCAATCTGGAAACGCTGCTTTCCCGCTATGGCGTCGGATCGGAAATTGAAATCCACGCCTTCCGCCGCGACGAGTTAATGACCTTCATCGCGACGCTGCAAGGCGACCGGGTTCCGGGCATCAGCCTGTCGCTGGACCCGGCCGGCAAGAAATCCGCCGGCCCATTGCGGCCCAGCGCAGCACGTTAATTCCACAGTCCGGGGCGAGTCCCCGGATTTTTTGCCCTATTCATGCTAGAAATTGGCACGTACTAGCCACATTCCGGCATGTGTTGGGGGATTAGGGGGCTGGTGTAGGTTTAATCCTACGCCTTGGTCTGGTTCTGGTTTAGAATTTGGCTGACCTTTTCTGCCCGAGGATAGACCCGCAAGTGTTCCAACTTGATTCCGCCACGATTATCCTGATGTCGACGCTGATGGCCGGCGCGATGAGTGTCGTCCTTTATTCCGCCCATGTCAGTTTTCCAGCTGAGATCAAGGGCCTGAATTATTGGGCGGCGGGATTGGTATCGCTGGCTTGCGGTGCGTTTTTATTCAGTTTGAGGCATAGCGTCCTCAACGAAACGTTGGTATTGCTTAGCGCTAATTCGGCCCTGGTTTGGGGCGTGGGCCTGGCGATGATCGGTACCCGGAAATTTTATGGACTTGCGCCGGCCTGGTGGTTATTTCATCTGGTTTGGTTATTGGCCATGCTGGGCGTCGGATACTGGTTGTTGATTCAGCCGAATTTTGCCGCGCGTGTCGGCGTATTCTCTTTTCTGGTTTCCATATTTTATATAAATCAGATTCTGGTGGTATGGCGTCACGGGGAACGTCATTTCTCCACCATATTCTTCGGTTCATTATTACTGTTTCAAACGCTGGTGGTATTAACGCGAGGCATTCTGGCGTTATTATTCGGCGGCGTCCAGGTTGACTTGACGGCTGTCGGGCCATTTCAAAGTATTTATCTGGCGGCCGGCCAATTCATGGTATTGCTGCTGGCGGTGGGTTTCAAGGCGGTGACCACCCGGCGCCTGCAAGCCATACTGGAACGCCGCTCCACGCTCGATCCCCTGACCCAGGTTTTAAACCGGCGTGGTTTCGCCGATATTTACGCTAAAGAGCATGCGTTGATGCGACGTGAATCCACCGCCATGACGATGCTCAGCATCGATCTGGATTATTTTAAGAAGATTAATGACTGCTACGGCCACGCTACCGGCGACCGGGTTTTAGTCGATGTGGCGCAAGTAATCGGCAAGGCGCTGCGAGTATCCGATCACGTCGCCCGTTTCGGCGGCGAGGAGTTTATTGTTTTGCTGCCGGTGACCGGCGTGGACTGGGCCCGCGATATCGCCGAGCGCATTCTGGTCGCGGTGCGCGAACCAGGCCGCGGAGACTTGCCCGCCTATACCGTCAGTATTGGCATTGCTTGCCAGACAAGTTCCGACGAGGATCTGGACGCCATCCTGATGCGGGCGGACGAGGCGCTATACCGCGCCAAGGAGCGTGGGCGCGACTGCATCGAGATCGCGTCCACGCCGATGCCGCCCTTGCAGGCGATTAAAGCTTAGTTAAACAGGCGCGCCAGTTCCGCACCCGGATCGGGCGCGCGCATGAAGGCTTCGCCGACCAGGAAGGCGTGCACGTTAGCCTCGCGCATGCGTTTGACGTCGTCCGGCACCATGATGCCCGATTCGGTGATGACCAGTTTATCCGCCGGAATGCGGTCCAGCAGGCCCAGCGTGTTCTCCAGCGACACCTCGAAAGTGCGCAGATTGCGGTTATTGATGCCCAACAGCGCGGTTTTCAGGCGCAGCGCGGCGGTCAGCTCGTCGCCGTCGTGGGTTTCCACCAGCACGCCCATGCCCAGTTCGTGGGCGCAGGCCTCCATTTCCGCCATCAGCCCGTGGTCCAGCGCCGAGACGATCAGCAGGATGGCGTCGGCGCCCATCGCGCGGGCTTCGTAGATCTGGTACATATCGATCATGAAGTCCTTGCGCAGCACCGGCAGCGAACAGGCGGCGCGCGCCTGCTGCAGATACGCCACCGAACCCTGGAAGAACTGCTCGTCCGTCAGCACCGACAGGCACGCGGAGCCATGGGCCTCGTAGCTGGCGGCGATATCGGCGGGGCGGAAGTCGGCGCGCAGCACGCCTTTCGACGGCGACGCCTTTTTCACTTCGGTGATCACGCCAGCCTTGCCGGCGGCGATCTTCCCGCGCAGGCTGGCCTCGAAGCCGCGCAGGCCGGCGCGCAGTTCGGCGTCGCTTTCAACGTCGGCGCGCAGGCTGGCGAGGCTGCGGTGTTTTTTTGCGGCGGCGACTTCGTCGGTTTTGACCGCGAGGATTTTGTTCAGGATGTCGGACATGGTGAGCTTAAGTTTAATGTTGTTCGGCCAGCGCAAGGCGCAGGCCGAGAGCCAGGAACAGGCCGCCCGTCACGCGGTTCAGCCACAGGGCCACCAGCGGCTTGACCTTCAGGCGCGCACTGGCGAAGGCGGTGAAGACGGCCAGGCCGTTGCACCACAACATACCGTTGAAATTGAAAATGCAGCCCAGGACGATGAAGGCCAGCGGCTTGCTGGCGGAATCGGCCGAAATAAACTGCGGCACGAAGGCCAGGAAGAACAAGGCCACCTTCGGGTTCAGGACGTTGGTCAGGAAACCCTGGAAGAATATTTTACGATACGCCAGCGGTTGCGCGGCGCCGCGCACGGCGATTTCGGCGGCCGCAGCGTCATCGTCTTCGGTGCGCAGCCTGGCGCGCAGCATGCCGATGCCGACGTAGACAATGTAGGCGGCGCCTATCCACTTCACCACCGTGAACGCTGCGGCGGACGTCGCCAGCAGCGCCGACAAGCCCAAGGCAGCGGCGAAGATGTGGATCATGGTGCCGGCGCCGATGCCCAGCGCGGCGGCCGAACCGGCGCGCCAGCCCTGGGTGGCGCTGCGCGTCATGATCAGCAGCGAATCGGGGCCGGGCATGATGTTCAGCAGCAGCCCGGAGACAACAAACAGCGTCAGATCGTGGATGCCGAACATGCTGGCCTCCCTTAGTTGGTGCTGCCGAGGCTTTGCGTGACCTCCACGAACTGCTGGACCTTGCGCAGCGCGTCGCCGGAGCTGACGGCTTTGCGCGCGCGCGCCAGGCCGTCCTCGATCGAGCTGGCCACGCCGGCCGCGTACAGCGCGGTGCCCGCGTTGAGCGCCACGATATCGTAGGCCGCGCCGGGTTCGCCGCGCAGCGCTTCCATCATCTTGGCTTTCGATTCCGCCGCATCCGCCACCTTCAAATTGCGGCTGGCGATCATCTGCAGGCCGAAGTCCTCGGGATGGATTTCGTATTCGCGGATCTCGCCGTTAACCAGTTCGCCGACCAGCGTGCCGGCGCCGAGCGAGACTTCATCCATATTGTCGCGGCCATAGACCACGATGGCATGCTGCGCGCCCAAGCGCTGCAGCACGCGCACCTGGATACCCACCAAGTCGGCGTGGAATACGCCCATCAGGATGTTCGGCGCGCCGGCCGGATTGGTCAGCGGCCCCAGGATGTTGAAGATGGTGCGCACGCCCAGCTCACGGCGCACCGGCGCCGCGTGCTTCATCGCCGCATGATGGTTGGGGGCGAACATGAAGCCGATGCCGGTCTGCGCGATCGATTGCGCGATCTGCTCGGGCTTGAGGTTGATGTTGGCGCCCAGCGATTCGATCACGTCGGCGCTGCCGGACGACGACGACACGCTGCGCCCCCCGTGCTTGGCCACGCGCGCGCCGGCCGCCGCGGCGACGAACATCGACGCCGTGGAGATGTTGAAGGTGTGCGCGCCGTCGCCGCCGGTGCCGACGATGTCGAGCAGGCCGGTGGTGTCGGCCATCGGCACCTTGGTGGAGAACTCGCGCATCACCTGCGCGGCGGCGGCGATCTCGCCGATGGTTTCCTTCTTCACGCGCAGGCCCATGGTGAGGGCGGCGATCATGGTCGGCGACATTTCGCCGGACATGATCTGGCGGAACAGGTGCAGCATCTCGTCGTGGAAAATCTCGCGGTGTTCGATGCAGCGCAGCAGCGCTTCTTGATGGGTGATAGGCATGGCTATTCCTTCTCTGAATTTTGGCGTGGGCGCGCGCGGCGGCGCGCCGGTACGAACAGCGCTGGTCAGCGGACCAGGAAGTTCTTCAACAGTGCGTGGCCGTGTTCCGACAGGATGGACTCGGGGTGGAACTGCACGCCCTCGATGTCGTAGTCCTTGTGGCGCACGCCCATGATTTCACCGTCGTCCGTCCACGCCGTCACTTCCAGGCAGGACGGCAGCGAGCTGCGCTCGATGGCCAACGAGTGATACCGGATCACCGTGAAGGGGGAGGGCAGATCCTTGAAGACGCCCACGCCCGTATGCGCGATTAAAGAAGTTTTGCCATGCATGACCTGCTTGGCGCGGATGACTTTTCCGCCGAACGCTTCGCCGATGGCCTGGTGGCCCAGGCACACGCCCAGTATCGGCTTCTTGCCGGCGAAGTGCTTGAGCACCTCGATCGAAATACCGGCTTGCGACGGGTCTTTCGGGCCGGGCGAAATGCAGATGTGGTCCGGGTTCAGTGCCTCGATTTCCGCGATCGTGATTTCGTCGTTGCGGTACACGCGCACATCCTCACCCAGCTCGCCGAAGTACTGCACGATGTTGTAGGTGAAGGAGTCGTAGTTGTCGATCATTAGCAGCATCTCAGATCTCCCCATCCAGGCCATCTTGCACTTGTTCGGCGGCGCGCAGCACGGCGCGCGCCTTGTTTTCAGTTTCCAACCATTCCATCTCCGGTATCGAATCGGCGACGATGCCGGCGGCGGCCTGCACGTGCAGCATGCCGTCCTTGATCACGCCGGTGCGGATCGCGATCGCCACGTCCATCTCGCCGCCGAAGGACAGGTAGCCGCAGGCGCCGCCGTAGATGCCGCGCTTGGAGATTTCCAGTTCGTCGATGATTTCCATCGCGCGCACTTTCGGCGCGCCGGTCAGCGTGCCGGCCGGGAAGGTGGCGCGCAGCACGTCCAGGTTGGACAGGCCGGCTTTCAGCTTGCCCTCGACGTTGGAGACGATGTGCTGCACATGCGAGTATTTTTCGATGACCAGGCGGTCGGTGACCTTGACGCTGCCGATCTCGGAGATGCGGCCCAGGTCATTGCGCGCCAGGTCGATCAGCATCACGTGTTCGGCGATCTCTTTCGGATCGGCCAGCAGTTCCGTGGCCAGTTCGGCGTCGCGTTCCGGCGTCGCGCCGCGCGGGCGGGTGCCGGCGATGGGACGCAGCGTGACTTTCTTCTCGCCGTCCGGCAGCGTCTCGTTGCGCACCAAAATCTCCGGCGAGGCGCCGACGATCTGCATGTCGCCGAAATTGTAGAAGTACATATACGGCGACGGATTCAGCGAACGCAGCGCGCGGTACAGCGACAGCGGTGAATCGACGTAGGGCTTGCGCAGGCGCTGGCCGATCTGCACCTGCATCAAGTCGCCGGCCATCACGTACTCGTGGGCCTTGGCGACCGCCTTCAGGTATTCCTCTTTCGGGAAGTCGCGCGTGATGTCGGTGCGTACCGAGGCGCTGGTCACCGGCGCGTCCAAGCCACGGCGCAGCATCATGCGCAGGTCTTTCAGGCGCTGGCGCGCTTTGGCGTACGACTCCGGCTGCGTGGTGTCGGCGTAGACGATCAGATACAGTTTGCCGGACAGGTTGTCTATGACGGCCAGTTCCTCGGTCACCATCAGCTGGATGTCGGGCAGGCCCAGGTCGTCCTTCGGCTGCGAGTGGGCCAGCGTTTTTTCGATGTGGCGCACGGTGTCGTAGCCGAAGTAGCCGGCCAGGCCGCCGCAGAAGCGCGGCATGCCGGGACGCAGCGCGACCTTGAAGCGCTTCTGGTAGGTCTCGATGAATTCGAGCGGATTGCCTTCGTGGGTCTCGATCACCGTGCCGTTCTTGACGATCTCGGTGCGTGTGCCGAAGTTGCGCAGCACGGTGGTCGCCGGCAGGCCGATGAAGGAGAAGCGTCCGAAACGCTCGCCGCCGACAACCGATTCAAGCAGGAAGGTGTTCTTGCCGGCGTTCTGGGTCTGGGCCAGTTTCAGGTACAGCGTGAGCGGGGTTTCGAGGTCGGCGAAAGCTTCGGCGATCAGCGGGATGCGATTGTAGCCGTCGGTGGCCAACGATTTGAATTCGAGTTCGGTCATGTCTTCTCTCCATGCCGCCAAGGGCGTGGTTGTGGCTTGGCGGTGGTTTGTCAAAAAACCTGTCGGACGCGCGGATGCGGACGACAGCAATCAGTTCGGCTTAGTTTTGCCAGGATTGCCAGCGTCGCCAAAGCCAGGCCTCAATCGAGCCGGTTTGGTTGACGTTGTGTTTTTTGGTGAGAGACATGTTGGTCAGGTTAGTTCAGCTAAGGGTTAGTTTTGCGAACGTATCAGGCTGGACGCTTCCAGCAATGTGGATACTATACCATCGGAATCCGTTTTGTGTATAGCTTCTCCGTGATTGTAACCGTAAGGTACCGTCAACACCGGGCAGCCCGCTGCCCGTGCGGCTTGCGCGTCGTTCGAGGAGTCGCCGATGGCCACCACCTGCGCCGGCGCCAGGCCGAAATCCGCGCACACCGTTTGCAGCGGCAGCGGATCGGGTTTTTTGCGCGGCAGCGAATCGCCGCCGTAGACCACGTCGAAAAATCCGTCCAGGCCCTTCAGTTTGAGCAGCGGCGTGGTGAACGAGATTGGCTTGTTGGTTACACAGGCCAGCCGCAGGCCCTGCGCCTTCATCGCCGTCAGGCCTTCGATCACGCCCGGATACAGCGCGCTGTGGTCGCCGTTGATGCTCAGGTAGTGGCGCTGGTAGGCGTCCATCGCCGCGTCGAAATGCGCTTCCACGCGGGCCGCGTCCCAGTCCAGCCCCAGCACGGAGCGGATCAGGTTCTCGGAGCCTTTGCCGACCATCAGCGCGATCTGGTCCTGCGAGATCGGTTGCAGGTCCAGCTCTGCGCGCATGCTGTTGATCGCGACGTGGAAGTCGGGGATCGTGTCCAGCATGGTGCCGTCGAGGTCGATGATTGCGGCGCGTACGCCTGCCAGCACGCTCATATTTACACCGTCGCCAGTTGGGCGCGCATGGCGTCGATCACGGCCTTGTAGTCCGGCTTGCCGAAGATGGCGGAGCCGGCCACGAAGGTGTCCGCACCTGCAGCCGCCGCGGCGGCGATGTTGTCGATCTTGATGCCGCCGTCCACTTCCAGCAGGATGTCGCGGCCCGATTCGTCGATCAGGCGGCGTGCTTCGGCGATCTTCTTGAGCGCCTGCGGAATGAAGGACTGGCCGCCGAAGCCCGGATTGACCGACATGATCAGGATCATGTCGATCTTGTCCATCACGTGTTCCAGGTAGCTCAGCGGCGTGGCAGGGTTGAACACCAGGCCGGCCTTGCAGCCGTGGTCGCGGATCAGCTGCAGCGAGCGGTCGATGTGGTCCGACGCTTCCGGGTGGAAGGTGATGATGTTGGCGCCAGCCTTGGCGAAGTCCGGGATGATGCGGTCGACCGGCTTGACCATCAGGTGCACGTCGATCGGCACTTGCACGTGCGGGCGGATCGCTTCGCACACCAGCGGGCCGATGGTCAGGTTGGGAACGTAATGGTTGTCCATCACGTCAAAGTGAATGATGTCCGCGCCGGCGGTGACGACGTTGCGGACCTCTTCACCCAGGCGGGCGAAATCGGCGGACAAAATGCTGGGAGCGATGCGGAATGTGGTCATGGCTTAGGGCTGGCAAGAAAAAAGATGCGCTATTTTACGCTGCCCGGCGCGACCGCACCGATTTTCAGCCGCGCCGTCCTTGCATACGGGGCGGATTTGCGGTGCAATGGGGGGCTGACGATATACAATCGCCAATTTTGCATAGAGCGATTACGCTTTTACCAAGCTTTAAGGAATCTCGATGGCCACTTACGAATTTACTGTGTCGGTCAGAACTCAGTACCTGCCGGATCAGTCTGATCCGGATCGCACCAATTTCGTGTTCACTTATTCGATCACGATCAAGAATACCGGCACCGTGGCTGCGCAGCTGATCTCACGCCACTGGGTCATCACCGACGCCAACAATCATGTGGAAGAAGTGCGCGGACTGGGCGTGGTCGGCCATCAGCCGCTGCTGCAGCCCGGCGAGCATTTCGAGTACACCAGCGGCACGGCGCTGCAAACCCAGCAAGGCTCGATGGTCGGCGAATACTTCTGCGTGGCCGAGGACGGCCACCAGTTCGAAGTCAAGATCCCGGAGTTCGTGCTGTCGCTGCCGCGCACGCTGCACTGATTACTTCGGATCGTTTTCCCGGTCCGGCGGGGGCAGCTGCTTAGTCTTGCCCTTGCCTTGGTACATGGTCCACCAGACGATGAACACCAGCAGGAAAAACGCCACGCATGCTTCTATCATTAAGACCAACATAGCCATCCTTATGTCATTAACTAGCCGTAGTCTACTCGTTCCGCTGACCGTCGTCGCGCTTTCCCTGGCCGCCTGTACCACCACGCCGCTGCCGCCGGCCCAGGCGCCCGCGCCTGCCGTGACGCCGCCGGTCACGCCTCCAACCGTGCCGCCCGTGGTGCCGCCGGTGCCGCCCAAGCCGGCCGCGCTGCAGATGGTGCCGGCCACCTTCGCGTCGCTGCCGGGCTGGGACAAGGATGATGTGCGCGCGGCCTGGCCGGCGTTCATGTCGTCGTGCTCGGTGCTGGTCAAGCAGCCCAACTGGAAGGAGTCCTGCACCATCGCGCGCACCGTCAACGGCAGCGACGAGCAGGCGATCCGCACCTTCTTCGAGGCCTTCATGGAGCCGAACCAGGTGATCGCGCCGGACGGCGCCACCGACGGCCTGATCACGGGCTACTACGAGCCGCTGCTGCGCGGCGCGCGCAAGAAGGGCGGCCCGTACCAGACGCCGCTCTATAAAGTACCGGACGATATGCTGACCATCGACCTGGCCAGCGTGTACCCGGAGCTGAAGGGCATGCGCCTGCGCGGCAAGCTGGTCGGCAAGAAGGTGGTGCCGTATGCGACCCGCGCCGATATCGAGAAGGCGGACTTCAGCGGCAAGGAGCTGCTGTGGGTGGACGATCCGGTGGAGTCCTTCTTCCTGCAGGTGCAGGGCTCGGGCCGCGTGCAGCTGACCGACACGCAGGAAACCGTGCGCGTGGCGTATGCGGACCAGAACGGCCATCCGTATAAGTCGATCGGCAAGTACCTGGTGGAGAAGGGCGAGCTGACGCTGGAACAGGCGTCGGCGCAGGGCATCAAGGCGTGGATCGCCGGCCATCCCACGCGCATGCAGGAGCTGTTCAATGTGAACCCGAGCTATGTGTTCTTCAGGGAGGAGCGCCTGCCGGACCCCAAGGTCGGGCCGAAAGGCTCGCTGGGCGTGCCGTTGACGCCTTCCCGTTCGGTGGCGGTCGATGCGACGCAGCTGCCGCTGGGCGCGCCGGTGTTCCTGTCGACCACCATGCCGAACAGCGACATCCCGCTGCAGCGCCTGGTCATGGCGCAGGATACGGGCGGCGCGATCCGTGGCGCGATCCGCGTCGACTACTTCTTCGGCTTCGGCACGGAGGCGTCGGAGAACGCGGGCCGCATGAAGCAGCGCGGCAATGTCTGGGTGCTGCTGCCGAAGCAGCCGCTCTAACGCAGGACCATCACGGGCAGCGTGGTATGGGCGAGCACCTTCTGCGTCTCGCTGCCCAGGAACAGCCGGTTCAGGCCGCGCCGCCCATGCGACGCCATCATGATGATGTCGCATTCAAACTTCTTGGCCGCCTCGACGATCTCCTCGTAGGGGCTGGGCGACATCGTCACCACTCCCTCGAACGGAACTTCCGCGGCGCGCGCGGCGGCCGCCACCTTCTCGATGTGGTGGCGGGCGGCGTTCTGCATCTGCGTCGCGAACTGGCCGGAATCGATGACCGCGCCGCTGTCGCCCATGGACGCGAACGGCAGTGGTGTGATGACGGTGATCGCGACCAGGCGTGCTTGATTGAGCTGGGCAAACTGGACCGCCATCGCGGTCGCTTTGTCCGACAGCTCGGAGCCGTCGGTGGGCAGCAGGATGGATTTGAACATGACGCACTCCAATGTAGGAAACACAAAAACAGCCTAATGATTTAGATCGTTCGACGGCGCACGTTAGGACGCGGCGGGCGCCGTATGCTGCTGCACGCTGCGCATGGACGAGGCCATCGCCACCGTCAGCGCGATGCCGCCCACCGCCACGCAGGCCATGCCGGTGCGGATGCTGAAGTGCTCGCCGATATAGCCGGCCGTCAGCGCGCCGATCGGCGCCGTCGCCACGGTCAGGAAGCGCATGGTCGAGACCATGCGGCCCAGGTAGGCGTCCGGCGTGACTTTCTGGCGCATCGTCATATATGGCATGAAGAATAGCATCACGCCGCAATCGAGGAACAGCGACAGGCCGCCGCACGCCACCGCACTGGCGGTCGGGCTGCCGAACAGATTGGCCGGGATCATCGGCATGGCGGCGAAGGCGAAGGCGGTCAGGCCCAGGCCAATCAACATGGTCGCGCCGGGGCCGAAGCGCGTGTTCAGCGGCTTCAATAAGAGTGAACTCATCAGTACGCCGACGCCCCCGACCATCTGCGCCATGCCCAGCATGCCGGCCGTCATGCCCAGTTCGCGCGTGGAGAACAGCACGCTGAGCGCGGCGAAACCATAGAACAGCATATGCCACACGCCCGCGCCCCAGGCCAGCGTGCGCAGCAGCGGCTGGCCCCAGATGAACAGCAGGCCGTCGTGGATGTCGCGCAGCGGGTGCTTGTTGGACGGCGCAGGCTTGGGATCGTTGGCATTCAGGTTACGCAGCAGCAGGATCGAGATCACAAAGCCGATGGCGTTCAGCATGACGGCGAACGGCGCGGTCAGCCACTGGATCAGCACGCCCGCGACGCCGGGCGCGATCAGCCGCGAGGCCGAGTCGGTGGCGGCGAACTTGGATTGGGCGTCGGTCAGGCGGTCGCGCCCGATCAGGTTGGTGAGAAAGATCTGCTCCGCGCCGCCGCCCACCACCGAGCAGGCGCCGCTGATAAAGGAGACCACGTACATCCATTCGATGGACAGCCGCCCTAGCCAGTAAGCCAGCGGGATGCTGGCCAGCGTGACCGCCATGATCGCCTTGCTGCCCAGGAGTACCGGCAGCTTGCGGTTGCGGTCCAGGAAGACGCCGGCCGGCAAGGCCAGCAGCGCGAACGGAATCGCCGCGCTCGCGCCCAGCATGCCCATCTGCGCCGGCGTCGCGTGCAGCAGCAGGACCGAGCACAACGGCAGGGCCAGCGCGCTGATATAGCTGCCGAAGCCGTTGAGGATGGCGCTGGACCAGTAGCGCATGAAGTCGCCGTTGCGCAGCAGGGCGTCGTTGTCCAGCTTGAGGCTCAGGTGGCGGCGTAAGGCGGTAAAAATAGGAGGCTCTTTAAAGCAGGTTGCTATCGTTCAATGATACCAGTGCGGGAGTTAGGCGCTACAATCCTTCAGGAATATTCCACTGTGAAGGAGACACCTATGCAATATGAAGACCTGATCGTTGAAGTGCACGACAAAGTAGCCCTGATCCGTCTGAACCGTCCGAAGGCGCTGAACGCGCTGAACGACCGCATGATGAATGAGCTGGGCGACGCCTTATATAAGTTCGACGCCGATCCGGCCATCGGCTGCATCGTGCTGACCGGCAGCGAGAAGGCCTTCGCCGCCGGCGCGGATATCGCGGCCATGGCGGACTACACCTATGTGGATACTTATCGCGACAACTACATCACCCGCAACTGGGAGCACATTCTGCGCATCCGTAAACCGGTGGTGGGCGCCGTGGCCGGATACGTGCTGGGCGGCGGCTGCGAGTTGGCGATGATGTGCGATTTCCTGATCGCGGCCGATACCGCCAAGTTCGGCCAGCCGGAAATCAAGGTTGGCGTCACACCGGGCGCGGGCGGCACGCAGCGTCTGCCGCGCACCATCGGCAAGGCCAAGGCCATGGACATGCTGCTGACCGCGCGCACCATCGACGCGGTGGAAGCGGAGCGCATCGGCCTGGTGTCGCGCGTGGTCCCTGCGGACAAGCTGATCGAGGAAGTGCTGACCGCGGCGAAGCAGATCGCATCGATGCCGACCTCGGTGGCGATGATGATCAAGGACTCCGTCAATCGCGCCTTCGAAACCACGCTGACGGAAGGTGTCAATTATGAACGCCGCCTGTTCCAGTCTGCCTTCGGCACGCCTGCGCAGAAAGAAGGCATGCATGCTTTCCTTGAAAAGCGCTTGCCAAACTTCGAGGGTCTTTGATATAGTTCGCCTCCCCGCAAAACGGTGCATGCAAATGCAGTGTTGAGTGGGGAGAAAAAAAGAAGGGGTTGACGAAACGATCCAAACGCTTCATACTCTTTCTTCTTCGCTGACGGACACAACGCTCCGCAGCAAACGCAGTACCGAATAAAGTTCTTTAAAAATTAACAGTCGATAAGTGTGGACGTTTGATGAAAGTGCACAGTGAAC
>QVIN01000001.1 GCA_003416985.1 Duganella sp. BJB480
CCTATCTGACCCACGTGCTCCATGGCACTAAGTCTGATCAGCGTCACTCCGCCCGGCCGCACTTACTTCGTTATTATCCGATGGAGATGCGGTACGCTCAATATACGAAGTCTGACATTCGGACACGAGCTCAACCGTAGGTGCCGTCTACGGTTGAGCTCGTGTCCGAATGTCAGACTTGACCCCCATGCTACAGCCGGGCTCGTGTCCGAATGTCAGACTTGACCCCACTTGATTTATAGCCAGTAGTTCATGAAGCGGGCGGCGAATTCGCGCAGGCGGTCGGCCCACGGACGGTGGCGCCACGCCTCCAGCGTGATCCGCGCCGAGTCGCGCAGGTCTTCCTGGAAGGCTTGCTCCATCTCGCCACCAAAGGCTTCGCCCATGATTACGACGTTGAGCTCGCTGTTGTGCAGGAAGCTGCGGGTGTCGATGTTGGTCGAGCCCACCGTCGACCAGTTGCCGTCGATGACGGCGGTCTTGGCGTGCAACACCGCCAGCTTCAGCTGGTGGATCTGCACGCCGCTCTCCAGCAAGTCGTCGTAGAAGGCGTGACCGGCGTAGAACACCAGCCCGCTGTCTGACACCCCCGGCAGCACGATCTTGACGTCCACCCCGCGCCGAGCGGCGGCCATCAGCGCGTCCACCGTCTGCCGGTCCGGCACGAAGTAGGCCGAGGTGATGTGGATGCTCTTCTTGGCCTCCTGGATCGCCAGGTTGTAGGCCTTGTAGATTTCGAACTTGCCGCCGGGGTCGCTGCCCAGCACCCGCACCACCTTGTCGCCGGCGATCACCGGCTGCGGGAAGTAGTCGGCGTCGGGCAGGTCGTCCTTGTCCTGCGAGGCCCACTGCCGCACGAACAGCCACTGGAAGGCCTGCACCGCCGGCCCTTCGACCTTGACGTGGGTGTCGCGCCAGCCCACCTGCGATTTGTCGGTCGGCCTGGCGGACGAACGGAACAGCGAGCTGCGCGCGTACGTGGCGCTGATGTTGATGCCGCCGGTGAAGGCGATCTTGCCGTCGACGATCAGCACCTTGCGGTGGTCGCGGTTGTTGAGCTTCCAGCTGTCGCCGCTCAGCTTGGCCGGGTTGACCGGGTTGAACTCGACCAGGTGGATGCCGGCCTGGCGCATCCGCTCGAAGAACCCGGCCGGCACGCCCAGCGTGCCGACGCTGTCGTACAGGATGTTGACCGTCACCCCTTGCTGTTGCTTGGCGATCAGCGCGTCGGCGAACTTCAGGCCCAGCTCGTCCTGGTCGAAGATGTAGGTTTCCAGGTTGATGTTGTCGCGCGCGGCGTTGATGGCCTTGAGCATTTCCGTCATGGTCTGCGGGCCGTCGAACAGCAGCGTGCACTTGTTGCCGGCGATGAGGGGCACGCCGGTGGCCGCTTCCTCCAGCGCGGCCTGGGCCTGCATGTCCAGCGAGCCCTTGGGCCAGCGCTTGGCCAGCAGCGCCTTGCCGCGCTCCGGGCTCAGGCTGCCGTTGACGCCCTGCACGCTGGGCACGGCGGCCGGCTCCAGCTTGTCGCTCATCGCCGTCACGTTGGGCAGCGACGCGCACGCGCCCAGCAGGCCCCAGCACATCAGGCAGAGGGGCAGCCAGCAACGCATGCGCGCGAGGTTCATTTGTGGGCCTTCTCCGTGGCGACCGCTGTGTCGGACAACTCTGCCTCCTCGGCCTCGGAGCCGAGGAAGAACGATACCGGCCCCTGGCGGAACCGGCGGCCCAGCGCCTTGAGCAACTGCCAGCCCTGCTTGAAGCGCACTTGGCGCGAGCGCAGCGCCACCCACAGCGCCAGCCCGAAGCTGACCAGCAGGTTGACCGTGCCGATGGCCAGGAAACCGGCCACCGAGGTCAGCACCAGTTCCCAGCTGACATGGTAATCCAGTCCGACCATGGCCGTCGCGAAGTTGGCCGATGAGAACGTCACATGGCGGATGTCCAGCGGCAGGCCCAGCAAAAAGCCCAGCAGCGGCATCACGCCCAGCAGGATGCCGAAGAAGAAATTGCCCATCAGGCCGCCGAGATTGTTCTCCATGTAGACGCCCAGGCGCGCCAGGCGTTCCGGCCCCAGCAGCCAGCGCAGCCCGCGCAGCTGCGCGATGCGCTGCGACCAGCGCGTGTACAGCGCCTTGTTGTCGTAGTAGCCGGAGATCAGGCCCGCCACGAACAGGCACACGCCGGCGATGGCGGCGTAGATCAGCGTCGGCCCGTGGATCGGGTCGATGTCGCGCAGCAGGCGCATGGCTTTTTCCGGCGACACCAGGTGGTGGCCGGTCAGCCACGGCCAGGCCTGCGCGATCAGCCAGGCGGTCGGGATGGCGGTGGCCAGGTTGCCCAGCACCGCCATGTTCTGCGTGCGGATCACCTTGACGCACAGCTCGGCCATGCTGTCGATGTCGATGTTGCGCCCGTCCTTGCTGTGCAGGCCGGCCGCGATGCGCGAGGCCGTCATCGCCGGCTGCTTGGTGGCCACCGTGAAGTGCAGCAAGTGGATGAACATGAAGCCCAGCGAGTAGTTCATGCTGAACAGGAAGGCCTCGACCAGCGGCGCGGCGCGCAGGTAGGACATCAATATCTTGAACAGCGCCATGAAGCCGATCACCACGCCGGCGCCGGCCGACGACACGAACATGCCGGTCAGCTCCTTGCGCTGGCTGGCCACGTAGTGCTCGCCGGTGTGGCTGGCGTTCTCGGTGACGTTGCGCGCCAGCAGGTCGATATTGTCGCGCATCAGGTCGCGCAGCATGTACTTGTGGTTGTGGGCCTTGATCAGCTCCAGGCCCAGGCCGACGGCGGCGCTGCGGCGCGGGCTGGGCGGGCCTTCCTGCTGGTGCGGCGCGTGGGTGGCGGCCAGCAGGTTGAGCTCGGCCGCGGCGGCGGCCGGCAGCTCGCCGCTGACGTCCACCAGGAACAGCAGCTTGCGCAGGCGGTCTATGCTTTGCGTCAGCGTCACCAGCAGGTAGGTCAGGGCGATGCTGGTGCCCTGGCTCAGCGCCTTCTTGCGGATCTTGGCCACCACGCCGTCGCACTGGTCCAGCATCACCAGCAGGTGGCGCGCGTCCTCCAGCGCGACCTCGTCGCCGGCCAGCCGGCGCTGGTAGTTGTCCAGATAGGCGTTGACCTCGAAGTTCTGCACCATGAACGGCGACTCGTAGGTCTCCATCTCGGTGTGGAAATTGGTCAGTTTGGGTTCCAGGCCGATCGCGCACACGCGGTAGGACAGCGTGCGGATCGCCTCCAGCAGGCCGGGCAGCATCAATTGCGGCGGCTGTTCCTCCTCGTCGTGCAGGCTGATCACGTCGATCAGGGCCAGCCAGTCGGCGGCCGGCACGGCGGCGATCCACAGGTGGTCGGTGCGCTTGTACACCACCTGGTCGAGCGCGTCGCTCAGGTACTCGTCGCCCAGCGCGGGCGGCAGGATGCGGTAGGCGATGCGGCGCTTGAATTCGGTGAAGAAGCCGTCGTTCGACAGCACGCCGATCTCGGTGTACAGGCTGGCGTGGCGGCGGCTGGACAGCAGCGTGCGCGCGTAGCGGCCCAGCGCCTGCGCGTGGGCCGGGTTGCCCTTCAACAGCTGGCACAGGGTGCGGACGTTGGCGGTGGCGCGCGCGCCGTCGGTGGCGCGCTGCGGACGCAGGGTGTCGAACAACTCGACCATCAGGCCGATGTCGTTGCTGTCTGCGGCGATGCGTTCAAGGATTTCTAGCATGCGTGGGGCGGACGAACCGCGTAGGGACAAAGTCGCAGTATAGTCGTATAAGTCTGGCAAGTATGTACGTTGGCGAACGTTGGCTGTCCTATGGGCAACTGATGACAGGAATAAATAAACCGTCCGGATGGCTAAACATGTACAATTTACCGTACAAGTTTTGAAATGGGAGCATCCTATGAGAATCGTCAATTTTTCCGATGCGCGCAACAGCCTTCGGACTGTGATCGACCAGGTGGTTGAAGATGCGGATGTCACCGTCATCTCCCGCCGCGACGCGCCGGATGCGGTCATCATGTCCTTCGACTACTACAGCGGGCTGATGGAGACCGTGCATTTGTTGAGCTCGCCCGCCAACGCGGCACACCTGGCAAAATCGATCGCGCAGGCGCGCGCGGGTCAGGTGCGGCAGCGGGAATTAATCGATATTCCGGATGCCGAGGCGACGTAGCATGCGCAACGTGAAGTTCACCGATGAGGCTTGGAACGACTACCTCTATTGGCAGACGCAAGACAGGAAGACACTCAAGCGCATCAATGATCTGATCAAGGACGCGCAGAGAGATCCCTTCACCGGCATCGGGAAGCCAGAGGCGTTGAAACATCATCTCTCCGGCTTGTGGTCCCGGCGGATCGACGAGATAAATCGCCTGGTCTACGAAGCCACGGAAGAGGACCTGGTGCTCATCTCCTGCCGATATCACTACTGAGGCGAATATGCCGCCTACGTGGTCCCGCGCACAGAGGGGCCGCGGCCGCTGTCCTACCATGAGCCTCACGGCATACGTTTTCCAGGCTCATCATGAAATCGATAGGCATCATGCTGGCAGGAGTCGTGCCGATGGTCGCGGCGGCGCAGGCGCCGTCGTCGGTGCAGGTCTACGGCCTGCTCGACGCCGGCGTGGTGGCCGAGCGCGGCTGCATCGGCCCCTGCGCGCGCACCCGGCTCGACAGCGGCGTGTCGGCCGGCTCGCGGCTCGGCGTGCGCGGACGCGAGGAGCTCGGCGGCGGCACGTCGGCCATCTACACGCTGGAGGCGGGCATCCTCAACGACACCGGCGCGTCCGACCAGGACGGCAAGCTGTTCGGCCGCCAGGCCTACGTCGGGCTGGACGGACCGCTGGGGGCGGTCACCCTGGGCCGGCAGTACAACCTGCTGTACGAGACGCTGACCGACGTGGCCGATCCCTTCCACGGCGGCATGGCCGGCAGCGCGGCCAACCTGGTCGGCTACACCACGCGCCGCTACGACAACACCATCAAATACCAGTCGCCGCGTAGCAAGAGCGGCTGGAACGGCGCGGCCATCTACAGCGTCGGCGAGTCGCCCTACAACAGCAAGGCCAACCGCGCCTACGGCGCCACCATCGGCTATGAGGGCGGCGCCGTCAACCTGCGCGTCACCCACCAGCGCAAGGACAATCCGCTCGACGCCAGCGGCGCCGCGTCGGCGGTCGACCAGTCGGCCAGCAACACGCTGGTGGCGGCCAATGTGGACTTCGGCCGCTTCGTCGGCTACGCCGCGTACGGCCACAGCCGGGGCGCCGGCAGCTCGCCGTGGGACATGTCCAACCCCTACGGCGCGGTCGCGCAGAGCACGCCGTCCGACAACAGCCGCGACGTGCTGGTCGGCGTGGCGGTGCCGATGGGCGCCACCACCTTCCTGGCCTCCTACATCCACAAGGACGACCGCAGCGGCGCCCACCGCGACGCCAACCAGTTCGCGGTCGGCGTCAGCTACGCGCTGTCGCGGCGCACCGAGTTGTACGGGGCGTTCGCCCGCATCCAGAACCGCAACGGCGCCGGCTACACGGTCGGCAACGCCACCGGCGCCGGCCATGGCGACCGGGCCATCAACATCGGCCTGCGCCACGCTTTCTGATCCGTGCTAAATTGCTTGTTTTAGCACTCATCAGGAACAAGCATGTATCTGACTTACTTCAACGGCGGCTGGTCCGAAGGCAACACCCCCTTGTTTGGCGCGATGGACCACAGCGTGTGGCTGGGATCGTCCGTGTTCGACGGCGCGCGCTCGATCCGCGGCCACATGCCGGACCTGCGCCTGCACCTGCAGCGCGTGATCACCTCGTCCGAGCGGCTCGGCCTGGTGTGCCCGCTGTCGGTCGACGAGATGGAACAGCTGGTGCGCGAGGGCGTGGCCAAGTTCCCCGCCGATGCCGAGCTGTACGTGCGTCCGCTGGTGTTCGGCACCGACGGCCTGCTGGTGCCGGTGCCGGAGAAGAGCGCCTTCGCGCTGAGCTTGTTCGACGCGCCGATGCCGCCGTTCACCGGTTTCTCGGCCTGCCTGACGGCGTTGCGCCGCCCCGACCCGTCGATGGCGCCGACCGATGCCAAGGCCTCCGCGCTGTACGCCAACACCAGCAAGGCGATCCGCGAGGCGCAGCAGCGCGGCTTCGACAACGCGGTGGTGTGCGACAACGCCGGCAACGTGGCCGAGTTCGCATCGGCCAACCTGTTCCTGGTCACGCCCGAAGGCAAGGTGGTGACGCCGGTGGCCAACGGCACCTTCTTGTCCGGCATCACCCGCGCGCGGGTGATCGCCTTGCTGGCCAAGGAGGGCATCGTGGTCGAGGAGCGTTCGGTGCGCCCGGAGGAGCTGGAGACGGCGGTCGAGATCTTCAACACCGGCAACTACGGCAAGGTCACGCCGTGCATCCGCTACGAGGCGCGCACCCTGCCGGTCGGTCCTATCGCCACGCTGGCCTTCCAGCGCTACATGGCGTTCTCCGACACCGAGTGATCAGTTGGGCTTGGCCGGGCAGCTGGCGCCGAGCCAGCGCCCGGTCGATTCCACCTGCACGTTCCGCGGCGTGCCGCCGGCCTCGCTGGTGACGTGCATGTCCATCACATAGGCGCTGTCGCCGTTGAAGCGCAGCGTGCCCTGGCCGCTGGAGGCCGGGTCGGTGCAGGTGAACGAGATGTTCATGCCGCCGGCCACCGGCTCGCTCTTCGAGCTGCATTTTCCTTTTTGATTCATCGGCAGTTCCTTCCTGGCCGCCATCTCGGGCGTGACGCAGGCGGTCAGCACCACGGCGCCGTCCTCGCCGGCCTTGGGCATGGAGACGCCGTTCTGCCTCATCATTTCCTCCATCTGCGCGCGCTGCTCGGGCGGCATGTTGGCCAGCTGCTTGAGCGCCATGCCCATCGCCTGGTCGGCCTGGGGGTTGCCGGTCTTGACCTTGTTGTGCAGCTCCCACAGGCCGGGCTTGATGGTCTGGGCCGGCGCCTGCGCGGCGGCCAGCACGGCCAGGGAAAATATCAGTCGCTTCATGTTGGCTCCCGAAGATAAGGTGGGCACAGCATACGCCAAAACGCCGCCGCCCAAATAAAAACGGCGCGCCACCGTTCAGTGGAGCGCCGCATGCGGGGGCGGTGCGGGCTAGACGCCGCGTCCGCTGATCAGGCGCAGCAGCACCATGATGATGGCGACCACCAGCAGGATGTGGATGAAGCCGCCGATGGTGTAGGAAGTGACCAGGCCCAGCAGCCACAGGATAAGCAGAACGACAGCGATAGTGTAGAGCATGTGATTCTCCTCGGGTTGTTAAAAGGTCGTTTCGTTTTGGTATGTAGCCATTGTGTGCCAACTGTTTCCTGCCTTCTGTACGCTGGCGTACTAAGACGAACTCGAACACGCGATGCGGGCGCGGCTCAGGGCGCCTCGCCGGCGATCAGGCGCAGGATGTGCTCGGCATGCACGGGCTTGACCAGGTGCTGCTCGAAGCCGGCCGCGTCCGCGCGCTCGCGGTCGATCGCCTGGCCGTAGCCGGTCAGCGCGAACAGGCGGCAGGGGTGGCCTTCGAGGCGCTGGCGGATCTTGCCGGCCAACTCGTAGCCGCTCATCGTCGGCAGCCCGATGTCGAGCACGGCGATCTGCGGCAGCACGCTGTCGAGATGGGCGAGCGCTGCCAGCGGCTCGTTGAACACCTGGACGTCATGCCCGTGCAGCTCCAGCAAACTGGCCATCAGGCTGACGGCGTCGAGGTTGTCGTCGACCAGCAGGATGCGCTTGCGCTGCGCCGCGCCGGCGGCGGGCTGCGTCGCCTCACGGTCCGGCGCGGCGTCGGCCGCCTGCGTCAGGCGGGGCAGGCGCAGGCGGAACTCGCTGCCCTGGCCGGGCCCGGCGCTGCGCGCCTCGACCCCGCCGCCGTGCAGGCCCACCAGGTTGTTCACCAGCGCCAGGCCGACGCCCAGCCCGCCGGTGGAGCGGTCGGTGTCGCGCCGGTCCTGGTAGAACAGGTCGAACACATGGGGCAGGGCGTCGGCGGCGATGCCGATGCCGTTGTCCGCCACGCTGACATGCACGTGCTCGCGGTCGCCGCTGGCGGCCAGGCGGATGTCGCCGCCGGGCGGGGTGTAGCGCGCCGCGTTGGTCAGCAGGTTGGCGATGATCTGCACCAGGCGCACATGGTCGCCGCGCACCGGCAGCGGCCCCTGCACGTCGACGCTGAAGCGGTGCTGGCGATTGTCCAGCAGGGGCGCGACCATTTCCACCGCCTTGTCGATGATCTGCGCCAGGTCCAGCGCCTCCGTCTGGAGCACGATGCTGCCGGTGTTGACGCGCGAGACGTCGAGCAGGTCGTCCACCAGGCGGATCAGGTGCGTGAGCTGGCGGCCGATGATGTCGTGCGCCACGCTGTGGCCGCCCTGGCGGCGAATCACCTCCAGCGCGGTCAGGATCGGCGACAGCGGATTGCGCAGCTCGTGGCCCAGCATGGCGAGGAACTCGTCCTTGGCGCGGCCGCTGGCGGCCAGCTCGGCCATCAGCGCCTCGCGCTCGGCCTGCGCCTCGTCGCGCTGGTGGCGTTCGGTCGCGTCGCGCGTGAAGCAGCGGGTGTAGCGCAGCGCGCCGTCCTCGAAATGGCCGTTCGAGCTGATCAGGACGTGCTTGATGCCGCCGTCCTTGCAGCGCAGGCGCGCCGGCATGTCGCGCACGGTGTCGCCGGCCTTGAGCCGGGCCAGGATGTCGTCGATGACCGGGGCGTCGGCGTGGAAGGCGGCGATGTGGTGGCCGACATATTCCTCCCAGCGGTAGCCGAGCAGGCGCAGCTCCGCCTGGTTGGCCCAGAGGATGGTGCCGTCGGCGCCGACCTGGTGGATGCTCTCGGCGGCGTTTTCGACGAAGTCGGCCAGTTCGCGTTCGCGCTGCGCCAGCGCGCTTTCGGCGGCGCGGCGGCGCGCGATCTCGGCGCCGAGCGACAGCGCCTGCTGCTCCAGTTCGAGCAGGCGTTGCTGCGGATTGTGGGACGGCGGCGCCTCGGCCGCGCAGTGGGCGGCGTGGTCGTGCAGCGCGCAGACGTGGCGGAAGGTGTCCGCCATGGCGGCGTTGGGAAACTGGCTCCACGGATAGGCGCAGAACAGCGTGAAGCGGTTGCGCCGGGCCAGCTCGTTCCACAACTCCTCCAGCCGGACGGCGGCGCTGTAGCGGCCGCGCTCGCACAGCAGGGCGACCATTTCGCCGAACGCGTGGATGGTGGCCGAGTCCGCCGCGAGCTCGCGCACCAGCTGGCCGACCGTGGCGTCGAACAGCTTGGCGTCGGGCCAGTCGTCGACCAGGAAGGAGGACAGCGTCTGCTCGGCGTCGCGCGTCGCCAGCCGGGCGCCGGGATCGCTTGCGCCCGCCTCGGCCTGCAGGCGGGCCAGGCGCCGACGCAGCGCCACCAGATGCTCGGCGGTGGCGATGACGATGCTGGCGCCGCCGGCGGCGAGGGCCTGGTGGACGAACGGGGCGACCTCGTCGAGCAGCAGGCTGTCGTCCTTGTAGAACCGGACGAAGTGCGAGGAACCATGGGTGGCAAGGGACAGGGGTGAGGGGTCGAGCTCCGCCATGATGGTCCTTTCGCGGTGGGTGGGGACAGGGACCTTACAGGGAGCGCAGCTGGCCGTTGACGATCTTCACCTGGTCGCCCGAGCGCCATTGCGGTTGGGACGACTGGTGCAGCACGCGTTTCTTGCCATTGTCCAGGCGCACCACGATCTCCCAGCTGTGCGTGGTTTTCATATTGCCTTCGACCTGGTTGCCGGCCACCGCGCCGCCGACCGCGCCGGCCACCGTGGCCAGTTGACGGCCGTGGCCGCTGCCGATCTGGTTGCCCAGCAGGCCGCCCAGGATGGCGCCGCCGGCCGCGCCCACGCCGCTACCCTGGCCGCGGTGCTCGATCGAGCGCACCGATTCCACCACGCCGCAGCCGCCGCAGACGGCCGGGGCCTGTTGGGCCACGCGTTCCTGCGGCGCTGCTTGTTCCTGCTGTCGCGGCTGTTGTTGCTCCTGCTGCTGCGTCGGATACGGCGCGGCGTTGCCGGCGTAGCCGGCTGGTTGCGGCGCGCCTTGCTGCTCCTGCGGCGGCACCGACGACAGCTGGCCCGGCATCGGCGCGGCGCCGGGCACGGTGGCGCTGGAGGTCGGCAGCCAGCCCATGATGGCGGCGCTGCCGACGCCGCAGAACAGCACCACCGCGACGGCGGCGATGACCATGATCGGGTGGAGTTTGGGCTTGTTGGTTGGGGTGTCCATGATGTGTCCTGTTATTGATGTTTAGGGTAATGCACTGCACGCCGGATTTTCCCTGAAGACTAGGTCTGCTTCCGTGCGTCACCGTACATACACGGCAAATCGCAGCCATTACGCTGACCCCATGCATACCCATCCTTCCTTTTTTTCCGACGACGACAGGGCGCCGGCCCGGCCGGCGTTGAACCGCTTGTTGTCCAGCCTGGCCGATGACGACCAGGGCAAGCTGCTGGCGCTGTGCGACACGGTGCGGGTGGACGTGGGCGAGGTGCTGTATGAACCGGGCCAGGCGATCCGCCATGTGTACTTTCCGGTCGACAGCCTGATCTCGCTGCTGGCGGTGGCCGAGGGCCGCATGACGCTGGAGGTGGGATCGGTGGGGCAGGAGGGCATGATAGGCGCGTCGGTGGCGCTGGGCCACGAACTGGCGCTGGTGCGCGCGGTGGTGCAGCGCGCCGGCCGCGCCAGCCGCATCGCCGTGGCCGACTTCCGCGCCGAGTTCAAGCGCAACGAGGCGCTGCAGCGGCTGCTGTACCGCTATACCGACACCTTGCTGGCGCAGGCGATCCAGATCGCCGTCTGCAGCCGTTTCCACGTGCTGGAGGCGCGCCTGGCGCGCACGCTGCTGATCACGCGCGACCGTCTGCAATCGGAGAAGTTCCACCTGACCCACGAGTTCCTGGCGCATGCGCTGGGCGTGCGGCGGGTGGGCGTGACCAAGGCGGCCAGTGCGCTGCAACAGCAGAAATTGATCTCCTACAGCCGCGGCAATATCGAGATCCTCGATTCCACCGGGCTGGAGGCGGCGTCCTGCCGCTGCTATGAGCTGGTCAAGGACAAGGGGGCCATGGGCATGGCCAAGGTGTTCCTGTGAGGCTTAACGGGGCGGCTTGCTGACCTGGTTGCCGATCACGCCGCCGACCGCGGCGCCGCCCACGGTGCCGACCGCGCTGCCGCCGGTCAGCACCGAGCCGGCCACGGCGCCGACGCCGGCGCCGACCGCGGTGTTACGGTCCTGGTTGGACATGCCCGCGCAGGCGCTCAGGCCCAGCGTGGCCGCCACGATGGCGGCGCTCGATACGATGCGTTTGGTATTCATGATGTTCTCCTTGCTGATGGAGGCGCGAGTGGTGACGTGCGCCAATACCGGAAGCGTACGCAGGAATCATGGTTCGCTCCGTTCGGCAGCACACATAGAGGCGTCCTAGCGCCGGGGCGATTTCCCCGGCGGCGGCGCCACCGGCTTGCCGCCCTGCTGCGCCAGCAGCGTGGCGCAGCCGGTGGTCTCGCCGGGACCGGCGTTGATCAGCGGCAGGATGGCCGCCACCGGCGCCACCGCCGCCAGCGCCAGCGCGCCGCCCGCGCGCAGCGCCAGCACGCCCTTGTCGACGCTGACGGCCGGCTCCTTGAAGGTGCCGCGCACGTAGATCGGCGCCCGCAGCGAGATCACCCGCACGCCCTTGGCGTCGGGCCGCAAGGTCAGGTCCATCTTCTCGTTGCCGAGGTTGACGGTGCCGGCGATGTCGATCTTGGCGTCCGAGGTGTCGACCACGAACAGCCGCGAGCGCATCAGGCCGTTGTTGACGCCGAAGTCCGTCACCATGCAGTTGAGCTTGACCTGCTTGTCGCCGACCAGCTTGGTCAGCACGACGTTGCCGATGTTCAGGCCCATCTCCTCCAGCAACAGCTTGCTGACGCTGCCCTCGTTGATCACGCCCTTTAGTTCGCCGTTGGACGTGCCCAGCAGGCCGGCCACCGAGTTGCCGGTGGCCGACAGCGAGATGTCGGCGTTGACCTCGCCCACCGTGGCCTGCATCTCCTCGATGCGCGGGAACAGCTGGCGCAGCTTGAGGTGGCGCGCGGCGGCGCTCAGCTCGGCGCCGATGGCGTCGCGGTTGACCTTGCCGCTGCCGTCCAGCCTGACCCTGGACGTGAAGCGGCCGCCGGCGATGTCGAAGTCCAGCGGCTTGAGCGACAGCACGCCGTCCCGCATGTCGATCACCGTGTCGAGGTTGGCGATCGGCAGGTCCTTGTCGCGCGTGATGCGCAGCGCCTTGAAGCCGACGTCGGCGTCCAGCGCGGTCCAGCGCTCGGTCTTGAACGGTTCCACCGGCAGCACGCGGTCGCCCGGCTGCACCGGCGCCACGCCGCGCGCCTGCTTGCTGGCGTTGGAGTCGGCGCCGATCAGCGGGCCCAGGTCGGAGAACTGCAGCAGCTTCGACTGCACCGCGCCCGTCAGCAGCGGGCGCGGCAGCGATTGGCCGTAGCGGTATTCGAGCTTGCCGGCGATGTCGGAATGGCCGACGCGGCCGGTGAAGCGGTCGTAGATCCAGCGGTTCTCGCGCGCGCCCAGGTGGCCGGTCAGGTGGCCCTCGGTGGCGTAGGCCGGGGTCTCCGGCAGCAGCACGCCGGTCAGCGCGTACAGCCGCGCCATGCTGGGGCCGGACAGCTTGAGGCGCATGTCGAGCGCGGTCAGCGCGGACGGCCGGGTCAGCGTGCCGGTCACGGCGATGCTGTTGCCGCCGACGTTGATGTTGGCCGCCAGCGGGTAGGGCGTGGCCTGCTGCTGCAGCGACAGCACCGCGCCGGCCTTGCCGCCGCCGGTGACGTCCTGCTGGTTCCACTTGCCGCGCAGGGTCCACGCCACGCCGTAGGTGGGGTCGGCGTTGAGGGTGTCGACGTCGGCCACCGCGTCGACCCGCGTCAGCGCGTCGCTGTAGTGCACCGTGCCCTTGTCGAGCACCACGCGCTGCAGGTCCAGCTTCCACGGCGAGGGCTTGTCGGCCGGCTTGAAGGTCCAGTTGTTGGCGCCGTCGGCCTTGCGCTGCAGCCACACCACCGGCGTGTCGAAGCGCAGCACCGGGATGGACAGCTTGTGCTCCAGCAGCGGCAGCAGGTCGATCGCGAACGAGAACCGGCCGACGCTGGCCATCTCGGCCGGCGCCGCCCAGCCGGACGGGTTGCCGACATGGACGTCGCGCGCCACCAGGTGCGGCAGCGGCAGGTAGTCGCGCCAGGTGCGGTCGGCGTCGCCGCGGCCCTGGCGTTCCCATGTCAGCGACAGCTCGCCGCGGATGGCGAACGGGCGGTCGATGGCCTCGCTGACCTTGTCGTTGAGCCAGGGGCGGGCGCGGTTCCAGTCGTAGTTGAGCAGGACGATCACGGCGATGGCGGGCACGGCGACGAGGACGCCGGCGGCGGCGAGCGCGATGCGGGTGCGGCGGCTGAACGGGGAGGGCATGGCTGGGCCTTTTCTTATTGGAGTGGCGTCATTTTACTAGCCCGGGCCAGATGCGCAATGTGCGGCACCGTACTGAAGCTGCCGCGCCATGGGCCTATAACGTCAACCTGCGATATGAACTTTTAAAGGAGAACAATAATGACGACCATCCATCACCGTTACGCCGGCCTGTGCGCTCTTGCCGCCCTGCTGGGCCTGTCCGCCTGCGCCAGCGACAAGACGCCGGCCACCGCCGACGTCGCCGTTTCGCGCGCCGCCGTCGCCAACGCCACCAGCGCCGGCGCCGCCGACCTGGCCCCGGCCGAGATGCAATCGGCGCGCGAGAAGCTGATGCGCGCCAACCAGGCGCTGGCGGCCAAGGACTACAAGACCGCGCAGGACCTGGCCAACCAGGCCTCGGCCGACGCCCAGCTGGCGCAGAGCAAGGCCAGCTCGACCAAGGCCACCATGGCGGCGGACGAGCTGCAGCAGAGCATCCGCGCGCTGCGTGAAGAACTGAACCGCACCAACGCCACGACCCAACAATAAAGGAACACGATCATGAAAACCCCTCACCACAAAAACCTGCGCCTCCTCCCCGTCGCGTTCGCGCTGGCCGTGATGGTGGCCGCCTGCAGCACCACGCCCACCACCACCAGCCTGCTCGACCAGACCCGCGGCGACTTCATGGCCGCGCAGAGCACGCCATCGGTGGCGGCCAACGCGCCGCTGGAGTTCAAGGCCGCGTCCGACGCGCTGGACCGCGCCAACGCCGCCGCCGCGCAAAAGGAAAGCCTGAACGAGATCGACAAGCTGGCCTACATCGCCAAGCAGAAGATCGCCACCGCGCAGGAAGTGGCCAAGCAGAAGCAGGCCGAGAACGAGATGGCCAACGCCGGCCGCCAGCGCGACGAGATCCGCCTGGAGCAGCGCACCGCCGAGGCCAACCAGGCCAAGTCGCAGGCCAACCTGGCCAAGGCCGATGCCGACGCGGCGCGCGCCCAGGCCGACGCCGCCGCCAACAGCGCGCGCGACGAGGCCGCCAAGAACGCCGCGCTGCAGCAGCAGCTGGCCGACCTGCAGGCCAAGCAGACCGACCGCGGCATCGTCATCACGCTGAACGACGTGTTGTTCAATGTCGACCGCGCCGAACTCAGCGCGGAGGGCATGCGCACCGTGCAGAAGATGGCCGACGTGCTGCTGCAGGAACCGCAAAGCGCGGTGCTGATCGAAGGCTTCACCGACAGCACCGGCACCGCTTCGCACAACCTGGAGCTGTCGCAGCGCCGCGCCGAGTCGGTGCGCAACGCGCTGATCGGGCTGGGCGTGCCCAGCAACAAGATCGCCACGCGCGGCTACGGCGAAGCCTATCCGGTCGCCAGCAACGCCGATGCCGGCAGCCGCCAGTTGAACCGCCGCGTCGAGATCGTGCTGTCGCAGAACGGCGCGCCGATCGCCAACCGCCACTAACTTTGAAGGATGCATATCATGGCTGAATCCACCCCCTCCGGCCTCGACAAGGAAGCCATCCGCGCCGCCGCGCGCAACCTGCAGGACGGCCCGGTCACGGCCGGCTACCAGGGCGACCGCCAGGCCGTCATCAAGATGCTCAACGACGCGCTGGCCACCGAGCTGGTGTGCGTGCTGCGCTACCAGCGCCACTACTACACGGTCACCGGGCGCGACAACGGCCCGATCAAGGCCGAGTTCCTGGAGCACGCCACCCAGGAGCAGGAACACGCCGACTGGCTGGCCGAACGCATCATCCAGCTGAACGGCCTACCTGATTTCAATCCAGCAACATTGCTCGCACGTAGCCATGCCGAGTATGATGCATCTGACGATGTGCAGGCGATGATCAAGGCCAACCTGATCGCCGAGCGCGTCGCCATCGAGTCGTACCGGCAGATGATCGAGCAGATCGGCGCCAGCGATCCGACCACACGTCATTTATTGATCAAGATCATGGCGGTGGAAGAGGAACACGCCGACGATATGCGCGATTTGCTGGGATAATGCATATTTTGCAGTTTGCTGTACAGTTTTCACTTCACACAACCATAACAGGAGCTCCATCATGCTGGAACAAAACATCAGTACCGTGAACAACGACGTGAAAACTCTGGTCAAGGATGCGCAAGCCTTGTTCACCGCCGCCACGGCGCTGACCGGCGAAAAGGCCGAGGAACTGCGCGGCCGCGGCATGCGCGCGCTCGACACGGCACTGGCCAAGGCCCACGAAGCCCAGCAAAGCGCGGTCGCCGCCAGCAAGGAAATGGCCAAGCAGGCCGACGTCTACGTCAAGGAAAACCCATGGCGTTCGATCGCCGCGGCGGCCGGCGTGGGCCTGCTGATCGGCGTGATCATCGGCCGCAAGTAAGCCATCGTGTCCGATGAGATGAACCGTCCGCCGGGTTTGATCGCTTCGCTGGGCAATATCGCCCGCAACAGCATCGGCCTGGTCCTGACCCGGCTGGAGCTGGCCGCGCTGGAATTGTCGCAGGTGCGCAATCACCTGCTGCAGCTGGTGCTGGTGTTCGCGCTGGCGGTGGTGGCGGGCTGCTTCGCGCTGGCCTACGGCACGGTGACCATCGCCTACCTGGCGTGGGACAGCCTGGGCTGGAAGATCCTGCCCATCATCACCGGCGTGTTCCTGCTGATCGCGATCGGCCTGATCCTGTATGCGCGCGGCATGATACGCAGCGGCAAACTGTCGATGCCGGCCACGATGGCCGAACTCAAGTCCGACCGCGACATGCTGTTGTAACCGGGAGAGCAGATGAGCAAAGAAGCTGAACGCGCCGCCGTCGAGGCGGACAAGCAGCGTTTGATCCGCGAGGGCGAGCTGTACCGCATCAAGGTGGTGCACGCCAAGGCGCTGGTCGGCAACGCGCTGCAGCCGGACGCCTTGCTGCATGGCGCCGTCGAGCAGGCCATCGGCGTCGCCCAGGCCCGCCTCGGCGGCCTGTTGCAGCCGGGCGGCCTGCGGAACGTCAATTTCAAGGCGCTGCTGCCGTACGCGCTGACGGTGGGCTCCTACATCGCGCGCAAGCGCCTGGTCAAGCCGGCCATGGGCGTGGCGCTGGCCGCCGGCGTGGGCATGGCGTGGCTGTTGCGACGCCAGCCGGCGCCGCAGGACGAGCAGGAATGAACACCCCAACGCCGCAGCCGCGGCGTTTTTTTATCGGAGTCAGCAGATGAGCAAAGCGAAACACGAACTCAATCCCGAGCGCCTGCGCATCGTCCTGGTGTTGCAGGGCGGCGGCGCGCTGGGCGCCTACCAGGCCGGCGTGTTCCAGGCGATGCACGAGCACGGCCTGGCGCCGGACTGGATCGTCGGCACCTCGATCGGCGCGATCAACGCCGCCATCCTGGCCGGCAATCCGCACGAGACGCGCCTGGCCAGGCTCAAGGAGTTCTGGGACGGCGTGGCCCACCGCGACAGCTACGACATGAGCCGCGTGCCGGACGCGCAGCGGCGCTCCAACGTGCTGCTGCAGACCTGGGACACCATCGTGCGCGGCGTGCCGGGCTTCTTCAAGCCGCGCTTCATGAGTTTGTTCCCGACGGGGACGGCGGTCGCGCCCGAGCAGGCCAGCTTCTACGACACCAGCGAGCTGGGCGACACCTTGAACCGTCTGATCGATTTCGACTACCTGAACGCGCCGGGCGGCATGCGGCTGACGGTCAACGCGCTCAAGGTCACCTGCGGCAGCCTGCGCAGCTTCGACAACCGCGAGCTGACGCTGAGCGCCGACCACATCCGCGCCAGCGGCGCGCTGCCGCCGGGCTTCCCGCCGGTACGCATCGACGGCGACCTGTACTGGGACGGCGGCCTGTATTCCAACACGCCGCTGGAGACCGTGCTGGACGACAGCGAGCATGTCGACACGCTGTGCTTCATGGTGGACTTGTGGAACGCCGACGGCCCCGAGCCGACCACGCTGGACGAGGTGCAGACGCGGCAGAAGGACGTGACCTTCGCCTCGCGCTCCAAGCGCCATCTGCAGGATTACGTGGCCACGCACAAGCTCAAGCAGAAGCTGCGCGAGCTGTACGGTGAGTTGCCGGAGCGGGCGCAGTCGGAGCAGGGCAGGGAGGAGCTGGCCGGGCTGGGCGGCGACAGCACGCTGCACGTGGTGCGGCTGGCGTACGCGGGACGCGACTGGAACATGGCGGCCAAGGACATCAACTTCTCCAAGGGCTCGATCGAATGGCGCTGGGACCAGGGCTACCAGGACGCGCTGCGCGCCATCACGGCGGCCGGCTGGCTGAGCTTTGTGACGGAAGACACGCCGCTGGTCGTGCACGAGCTGCCGCCGTTGCGGCAGGCGGTGCACGACCGGGAGCGGGCGGCCTAGCCTAGTGCTGGTGGTTTTCCTCGCGGATCTGCTCGGCCTTGGCCATGTCCTGCCGGTAGGTCGCCTGGGCCTCCTTCATGCAGCTGCGGCGTTCGGCGGCCGGCCCCTGCTTGCAGGCGATGTTGGCTTCGGCCAGCGCGGCGCCGATCTCCTTGCGCAGCGTGCGCAGTTGCGCGGCCGGGCTGGTGTCGTCCTGGTACCAGCGCGCCGGATCGCCCTTGGCGATTTCCGACTTCTGCAGCTGGGCGTTCTGCGGCGGCGTGGTGGTGCTGCCGGCGTGCGCCGCCAACGCGGCGCCGGCCAGCGCCGCGGCGATGATGACTTGCTTAAAGTGAGTCATGATGTCCTCCCGTGTCGTTACAGCCTGCCGGTGAGCAGCATGATCAGCAGGATGACCACCACCAGGCCGGTGATGCCGCTGGGCGCATAGCCCCAGCTGCGGCTGTGCGGCCAGGTGGGCAAGGCGCCGATCAACGCCAGCACCAGAATGATCAGAATGATGGTTCCCATGTCGTGCTCCTCGTGTAAACGTCAGGGTTAATAGCGGTACAAGCGGCCGTCGACCAGGCGCACGCGGTCGCCCGCGCGCAGGTCGTAGACGCTGTCCTGGTTGACGATGCGGTAGTCGCCGTTGTCCATGCGCACGCTGATCTGGTACTGCTCGCGCGGCTGGTTGCGGCCTTCCTCCACCTTGTTGCCGACCACGGCGCCGCCGACCGCGCCGGCCACGGTGGCGGCGGTGCGGCCGCTGCCCGAGCCGACCTGGTTGCCCAGCAAGGCGCCGACCAGGCCGCCCGTGACGGCGCCGGCGCCGCTGGTGCCGGACTTGGCCTGCACGACCTGGATCGAGTCGATGGTGCCGTACGCGGCGGCGGTGTCCGACGGGTTGACATAGGTGGTCTGTTGCGGCTGGCCGGAACTGGCGCAGCCGCCCAGCGCGGCGCAGGCGGCGATCAGCGCGGCGGCGAGGGTGGTCGAGTGTTTCATGTTGTGCTCCCGAAAAAGTGTGATTCCAGAATAGTCAGCGTGGGGACGGGGGTCTGTGCGCTGACGCACTCAGTCCAGCGGCGTGCGCGCTGTGTACGTTAGCGAACAGAAGTACATGGGGAAGGGGCGTAAAACGGCTGCATCGGTAGCGGACATCCGGTCCTGCTGGCTGACAAACCACTGTTTCACACCCCAAGGAGAATGCCATGAAAATCGCACATAAAATCGCCACCGCCCTGTTCACCGTATCGCTGCTGGCCACGGCCGGCTGCGCATCGACCTCGACCAAGGAGGGCACGGGCGAGTATGTCGACGATTCCGTCATCACCACCAAGGTCAAGGCCAGCATCTTCAACGAGCCCAGCCTGAAATCCACCGAGATCAACGTGGAGACCTTCAAAGGCACGGTGCAGCTGAGCGGCTTCGTGGCCCAGCCCGAGGACATCGCCAAGGCCGGCGAAGTGGCGCGCGGCGTCAAGGGCGTGACCGCCGTCAAGAACGACATCCGCGTCAAGTAAGCATCACCCGCCGGCGCGGCCTGGCCGCGCCGGCGGTTCCCTGCGAGCCATCATGAACCTGCCACCCGCCGGACTTCCCCGCATTGACCCCGTGGCCGCCGATGGCGATCCCCCACGCATTCCCCTGCACGTCCACGCCCGCGGCCTCGCGCTCGGCGTCATCGCCACCGTGGCCTTCGTCTACGCGCTGCAATGGTCGCGCAACTTCCTCGTGCCGCTGCTGCTCGGCATCCTGATCACCTACATGCTCAGCCCCATCGTGTGCTGGCTGGAGCGCCTGCGCGTGCCGCGCGCGCTCGGCGCCACGCTGATCACCGCCGCCATCCTCGGCGGCGCCTTCGTCGTGATCGACAAGGTGCAGGGCGAGTTCGAAGCCATCGTCGAGGAGCTGCCCACCGTCACCCACAAACTGTCGCGCCTGATGGCCGAGCGCATGCATGGCGGGCCCAGCACGCTGCAGCGCATCCAGGCCGTGGCCACCGAACTGCAGCAGGCCACCGCCGGCGCCCAGGAGCGGCGCGCCGCGCGCAAGGCCGCGCCGGCGCCCGACAGCGGCGCCCTGCCGGTGATGGACTGGCTGTGGGCCGGCTCGATGGGCGTGATGGGTTTTCTGAGCCAGGCGACCATGGTGATCTTCCTGGTGTTCTTCCTGCTGCTGTCGGGCGACACCTTCAAGCGCAAGCTGGTCAAGCTGACCGGGCCGTCGCTGAGCAAGAAGAAGATCACCGTGCACATCCTGGAGGACATCAACTCGTCGATCCAGAAATACATGCTGATGCTGCTGGTCACCAACGTGCTGCTGGCGCTGCTGATGTGGGTGGCGCTGCGCTGGATCGGCCTGGAGAACGCCGGCGCCTGGGCCATCGTGGCCGGGCTGCTGCACGTGATGCCGTACTTCGGCCCCTTGCTGATCACGCTGGCGACCGGCGCGGTCGCCTTCCTGCAATTCGAGTCGCTGCAGATGAGCGCGCTGGTGATGGGCGCCTCGCTGGGCATCGCCACCCTGGTCGGCACCGTGGTGGCGACCTGGATGACCGGGCGCTTCGCCCGCATGAACGCGGCGGCGGTGTTCGTCAGCCTGCTGTTCTGGGGCTGGCTGTGGGGCGTGTCCGGCCTGCTGCTGGGCGTGCCGCTGATCGTCATCGTCAAGGTGGTGGCCGAGCGCGTCGAGGGCATGGAAGTGGTGGCGGAGTTGCTGGGCGAATAGGCTGCAGATGGGACTTGTTTCTATCCTGCGGACGGCTAACATAAGCAGTAGTACAGACACCTTGAGGAGCAAGCCATGAGTCCAGAGCATGACCGCCGCCGGCGGCCGGAGACGTCGGATACCGCAGGTTGGCACTCATTGGAATTCATCGTGCGCCACGCGCTGGAAGTGCAGCGCGACATCGGCACGGCCAGCGCGGTGCAGTTCCTGCAAGGCATAGGCATCAATCCGCAGGTGATCGAGCGCGTGCTGGCGCCGGACGCCAAGGTGCGCGAGGCGGACCAGCAGGCGCTGGCCGCGTCGCTGCCGGTGGCCGACCTGCCGGTGGCCACGCCGCGCGCCTACCTGCGCCGGCCCATTTAGCGCAGGCTGCCCAGCTGCAGCGCGTACTGGCGCGCGAACTCGGCGCCGAGGAAGAAGATCTGCGCCGAGTAGTACACCCACAGCAGCAGCGCGATCATCGATCCGGCCGCGCCGAAGCTGCTGGTGACGCCGCTGTTGCCGATGTAGGCGCCGATCAGGTATTTCCCCAGCGTGAACAGCGCGGCCGTGCCCAGCGCGCCTATCGTCACGTCGTGCCAGGACAGCTTCACGCGCGGCAGCAGCTTGAAGATCACGCCGAACAGGGCGGCGATGACGAGGTAGCCGATGATGAAGTTGACGCCCGTGAGCACCCGGCCGGCGTCGCGCCAGTAGGCGTCCCACAGGTTTTCCAGCACGGTCAGCGCGGCGCTGACCACCAGCGACACCATCAGCAAAAAGGCCAGCACCAATATCATGCCGAAGGAGAGCAGGCGGGTGCGGACCGCGTCCCAGACGCTGCCGTGGACCAGCGGCGGCACCTGCCAGATATCGTCCAGGCTGGCCTTGAGCTCGGCAAACACGCTGGTCGCGCCGAACAGCAGCAGGGCGCCGGCCAGCACCAGTTGCACCGCCTCCGCGCCCTGCGCGCCGACCAGGCCGCGCAACTCCTCGAACAGCTGGCCGCGCGCCGCCTGCGGCCCGTAGAACCAGCCGGCGATGGCCAGCACCAGCACCAGGATGGGCGCCATCGAGAACAGCGTGTAGAACGCCAGCGCCGCGCCCTTGCTGCTGGCGCGGTGTTCCAGCCATTCGGTGACGGTGCATTTCAGCACCGAGCCCAGGTTGCGTTTCATAAGAAAAAAACCCCGCCGGGGCGGGGTCGTCTTTCAGCTTATTGCACGCGCCGTTCGATGGTGATCTGTTCGACCTCGACCCGGCGGTTGGGTTCCAGGCACTTGATCAGGTCCGCGCGCTTCTTGTTGTTGCAAGTGACGACGGGATTGGCCTTGCCCTTGCCGACGGCGCTCAGGCGGTTGGCGGCCACGCCCTTGCCGACCAGGTAGTCCTTGACCGCGTTGGCGCGGCGCTCGGACAGCTTGAGGTTGTACTTGTCGCTGCCCAGCCGGTCCGCGTAGCCGGAGATGACCACGTTGTCGATGCCGGGATTGGTGTTGAGCACGTTGGCGATGTCGTCCAGCTTGGGCTGGTTCGGGCCCAGCTTGGCGCTGTCGAAGCCGAACAGCTCGGTGGCCGACATGGTCACCTTCTCGAACTTCGCCGGTGGCGGCGGTGGCGGTGGCGCCGGCTGCGGCGGTGGCGGAGGAGGCTCGGCCGCGACCGGTGGTGGCGGCGGCGCCGGCGGCGCGGCTTTCGGCGGCGCGTTGAAGGCGATGTTCAGGCCGATCGTTGCATAGTAGTTATTGCTCTTGCTGTTGGGGAACTCGCTGCCACGGATGAAGCCGTGCACGTCGCGCAGGTCGGCCTGGAAGGCGACCTGGTCGCTGATGTCGGCCTGGAAGCCCAGGCCGGCGCTCAGGTAGGGCGAGGTCTTGCTGCGTTCGCCGAAGGCGTTCAGGTTGGCCTTGTCGCGCTCGGCGCCGACGCCGATCAGCAGGAAGGGACGGAACGATTTACGCGAGAACATATACAGGCCGTCCACCCCCAGCGTGTTCTGCTGGTAGCGCTCGCCGTTTTCACGGGAGCGGGCGTAGGTGGTGCCGAGTTGCAGGTCCCAGTCCTGGTTGAGGGCCTTGCCGAACTTGAGGCCGGCGCCGTAGCCGCGCTTGTCCACGCCGAAGTCCGAATCGGGCTTCATGGCGTTCAGGCTGGGCTGGATATACCACGATGGATTGACGACCGCATCCTGTGCCAGGGCGGAAAACGACGCGCATAACGCTGCGGCGGCGAGGGCGATTTTCTTAGATTTATTCAAAATGAACTCCCGATAAGTGATGAGTGTGCTGCTGCAACAGCAATGTTGAGTGTCGCTGTTCGACCGGAGATTAAGCAGTTTGGTGCAGCTCTTCCGTGCGTTAGCGTACGAAGGCTTGCGCTGTATCAAATTCATCACACTTCTTGAAACTTAAATAAAACCGCCTTGTCACAGCTTAAGTGCCCAGTATTTTCGCTAATGTTCGTTGCCGCACAGACCAATGCGCTGCGAAAAGGCATTCTTGAGTCAGATGCAGAGACCGTAGCGAGATGCCAGCCGCCCGCCACGCCATCCGCTGCCACTAATCTCGGCAATTGTTATAAGGAGTGATCCCATGCATGCAGTTAGACAACCTCAACATCTGGTCCAGAACGAGATGAAAGCCTCGCCGGAAATGCATACCACCACGGCCAAGCTGATGCTGGTGGAGCGTCCCGCCCCGGCGCCCCTGGACCGGAAGCCTGCGCTGTCGATGGCTTCCATCGAGCGCGTCCGCTCGACCTCGGCCACGCTGCGCCGCATCGAAAACATGCAAAAGCTGATCGGCGAATTGCAGCTGCACGAGATGCTGGCCGACGAAATCGCCTGGTTCCTCAAATTCTCGCCGTCCGGCGCCCGCAAATACATCCGCGACCTGCGCGAGGCCGGCGTGATCGAGCTGGCCCGCTACGTCGAGGGCACGGCCACCTACCTGGGCAAGGCCGTCTACCAGCTCACGCCGGATCCCGAGCGCGTCAGCGCCTTCCTGGCCGCCATCGTCCAGCCGAAACGCGAAGGCGCGCCGCCGCGCAAGGAGCGTCCGGGCCTGCGCGAACAGGCGATGGCCGGCAGCGGCCGCCACTTCCACATCCTGGCCGACGACACCCACTATGCGATCCGCGTCAACCGCGGCCCGGTGATGCGCGATCCGCTGGTGGCCGCGCTGTTCGGCTCGGCGCCGTCGATGCAGAAGGAAGAAACCGTCTGACCGCCGCGCACGGCGTATGATGAGACAGCCGGGTCACGCCCGGCTGTTTGCATATTGAAATGTCGGCAAGGCGCCCCACCTAGCCCTGACTGGACATACATCATACGGACGCGCGGCACATGGAAGCTTTGACCTGGATCGGCCTGACGGCGCTGCTGATAGCGCTGCCTTTCTACTACCCGCGCTGGCGCCTGCGCCGGGTGCTGGCGCAGCCGCTGCCGGCCGAGGCGGTGGCCGTCCTGCAGCGCAACATCCCGGTCTATCCGCGCATGGACGCCGGCCTGCGGCAGCAGCTGCAGCGGCTGGTCGTGCAGTTCCTGCACCAGAAAAAATTCATCGGCTGCGAAGGGCTGGAGGTCACCGACGAGATGGCCGTCACCATCGCCGGCCAGGCCTGCCTGCTGCTGCTGAACCGGCCCACCAAGGTCTATCCGGCGCTGCACACCATCCTGGTCTACCCCGGCGCCTTCGTGGCGCGCCGCGCCGAGGTCGGGCCGGGCGGGGTGGTCACGCCGGGCCACCAGAGCATGCTGGGCGAATCGTGGGACGACGGCCGCGTGATCCTGTCGTGGGACGACGTGCGGCGCGGCGCGGTCGACTGGACGGACGGCCACAACATCGTGCTGCACGAATTCGCCCACCAGCTCGACAGCGAATCGGGCCGCGCCAACGGCGCCCCGTACCTCGGCAACCCGGCCAGCTACCGCGAATGGTCGGAGGTGCTGGAGCGCGATTTCCAGCACCTGCGCCACAGCGCCATGTACCGCCAGCACAGCGTGATGGACCACTACGGCGCCACCAACCCGGCCGAATTCTTCGCCGTCGCCACCGAAACCTTCTTCGAAAAGCCGTACCAGATGGCCGAGCACCACGCCGAGCTGTTCGCCGAGTTCCTCAAATACTACCGGGTCGATCCGCGCGCGTGGATGTCGCCGCCGCCGCCGCCGCCCGAGCCATCGTATGACTGGACGCCACACTGGTCGCACTGATTACCTTCCGCGCGGGAACTAGGGCATAATCGAAACACACCGCGCATGGACCGCACAGTGCGCGTGACAGACGCCGTCGCGAGGCTATCACTATGCAATTCGAGGAATTCGACTTTTCTTCCGACACCGCCGCGCCCCGTGCCGCGCCGGTGGCCGAGGCGGCTTCGCCCCTGGTGCGGCTGCAGTACCTGGTCGACAACACGCCGGCCATCATCTACTGCACCGTGCCCAGCGGCGACTTCAAGATGACCTTCGTCAGCAACAACGCCTTGAACGTGCTGGGCTACCATCCCGAGCAGATGGTGGCCGACCCCAACTTCTGGTTCGACCACATCCATCCCGACGACGCGCCCAACATCTTCTCCAGCCTGGCGCTGGTGTTCAGCGAGGGCCAGCGCGCCTATGAATACCGCTTCCGCATCAGCGACGGCAGCTACCTGTGGATGCACGACACGCTGCGCCTGATCCGCGACGAGCACGGCGTGCCGCTGGAGGTGATCGGCTCGCTGACCGACATCACCGAGCGCAAGCGCATGGAGGAGGCGCTGCAGGCCAAGGGCGTCGAGCAGCAGGCGCTGATCGGCGAGCTGCGCAACGCCCACGAGCAGCTGCTGCAGTCGGAAAAGATGGCGTCGATCGGCCAGCTGGCGGCCGGCATCGCGCACGAGATCAACAACCCGGTCGGCTTCGTCAACTCCAACATGGGCTCGCTGAAGAACTACGTCGGCACCCTGCTGAGCGTGATCGAGCGCTACGAGCAGGTGGCCGCGCCGCACCCGGCGCTGGCGGCCCAGCTGGCCACGCTGCGCGAGCAGGCCGACCTGGAATTCCTCAAGGAGGATGTGACCGACCTGGTGCGCGAGTCGATGGACGGCCTCAAGCGCGTCAAGGACATCGTGCAGGCGCTCAAGGATTTCTCGCACGTGGGCGAGACCGAGTGGCAGGTGGCCGACCTGCACCACGGCCTGGACAGCACGCTCAACATCGTCGCCAACGAGATCAAGTACAAGGCCAAGGTCGAGAAGCACTACGGCGTGCTGCCGCCAGTCACCTGCCTGGCCTCGCAGCTGAACCAGGTGTTCATGAACCTGCTGGTCAACGCCGCGCACGCGCTGCGCGAGACGGGCGTGATCACGATCCGCACCGGCGCGGCCGACGGCTGGGTGTGGATCGAGGTGGGCGACAACGGCTGCGGCATCGCGCCGGAAAACCTGCACCGCATCTTCGAACCCTTCTTCACGACCAAGCCGGTCGGCAGCGGCACCGGGCTGGGCTTGTCGCTGTCGTACGGCATCGTCAACCGCCACGGCGGCCGCATCGAGGTGGCCTCGGTGGTGGGCCAGGGCACGCGCTTCACGGTGCACCTGCCGGTGCAGCCGGCCCAGGCGGCTACAGGATAACCGCGCCGTCGTCGTCGCGCTTGACGTCCAAGAGGCCCGGCTCCTCGGCCTCCAGCCGCCGCGCCTCCAGCTCCTGCGGCGTGGGCGGCGGCGCCGCCAGCGCGGCGCGCTGGGCCAGCGCCAGCCGCACATTCTGCTCCAGCTCGGCGGCATCCCAGGGCTTGCTCATGAAGCGGAACGCCTGCGCCTGGTTGATCGCGCTGAGCACGGTGTTGTATTCGGTCGAGGCGCTGAGCATGATGCGCACCGTGTCCGGCGCCACGTCCTTGAGCGCCTGCAACAGCTCGCCGCCGGTCATCTGCGGCATGTGGTAGTCGCAGATCACCAGGTCGAAGTCGCAATAGCAGATGCGCTTGAGCGCCTCGTAGGGATCGGTGCAGGTCTCGATCTGCGGCGGCGCGTCGCGCAGCATCTGCAGCAGCGCGCGCTGCAGCGCGTTGAGGACGTTGACCTCGTCGTCCACCAGCAGGATCTTGCTCATGCGTCCCCCTTGGGATTGCGCACCCAGATCGCCAGCCGGGCGCCGCTCTTGGTCTCGAAGTCCTGCACCTGCTGGATCATGCGCGCGTCCAGCACGTGGTCGACCGACAGCAGCATCAGGCCGTCGCGGCTGATCAGGTCGCGCGCCAGCGTCATGCCCGGCAGCAGTTCGCCCGACAGCACCTCGACCCCGGCGCCGGCGTCGGCGCCGCCGTCGACGATCTGGCGGAAGGCCGCCACCACGTTGGGATCGTAGCGCTTGCCGCTGGCGTCGAGGATCAGCGACTTGGCCTCCTCCGGCCGCAGATGGCGCTGCACCATCGCGCCCTGCTGCAGGTTGTAGTAGTCGGCCGCCAGCGCCAGGATGCGCGCGCCCAGCGGAATCGCCAGGCCGGCCAGGCCGTCCGGGAAGCCGTTGCCGTCGAAGCGTTCCAGCTGGCCGCGCAGGATGGCGGCGCTGCCGCGCAGGTCCTCCAGCGGCATCAACAGTTCGGCGGCGCGCTGCGGATGCTTGCGGAACAGGCCCAGCGATTCGCCGTGCAGCATGGTCAGCGGGGTCTGCAGCAGCTCGTCGGAAAAACCGATCTTGCCGATGTCGTGCAGCAGCGCGGCGATGAAGATCTCCTGGGTCTCGCGCGCGTCCAGCTCCAGCCGCACGGCCAGCTGGCGCGCCAGCTCGGCCACCAGGCGCGCGTGGCCGGGCCGGTTGTGCGCGCGCAGCTCGATCATGCTGGAGAAGATCTTGATGGTGGTGACGAAGTTCCGCTTGAGCTTGTTGTTGGCGGCGGCGGTGGCGTCGTGCTCGGCGCGCAGCTGGCGCGTGCGCGCCTCGACCTTGGCCTCCAGGCTCTGGTTGAGCGCCTTGAGCTCCTCGTTCTGGCGCAGCGTCAGCGCCTCCAGCCGCAGCTTCTCCTGCTCCAGCTGGCGCCGCTCCAGCGCGTGGCGCACCACCAGCAGCATGTCGCCGTCTTCCCACGGCTTGGTGATGTAGCGGTAGATCTCGCCGCAGTTGATGGCGTCCTGGATCGACTGGATGTCGGAATAGCCGGTCAGCAGCAGGCGCATGGTGTCGGGCCAGCGGGCTCGCACCTGGGCCAGGAACTGGGCGCCGTTCATCTCCGGCATGCGCATGTCGGAGATCACCAGGTCGACCTGTTCCTTCTCCAGCACCTCCAGCCCCAGCGCGCCGCTCTCGGCGATCAGCACGCGGTAGCCGGCCGGGCGGAACAGGCGGCGCAGCGAGGACAGGATGTTCGGCTCGTCGTCCACGAACAGCAGCGTGGCGGCCGGGGCCGGCGCCAGCGCGGCGTTCATGGCGCCACCCCGGCGGCGGTCTCGGGCTGGTGGATCGGCAGGTGCACGCGGAAGCGGGTGCCCTTGCCCAGCTCGGTGTCGACCTCGATGCGGCCGCCGTGCTTCTGCACGATGCCGTAGGCCAGCGACAGGCCCAGCCCGGTGCCCTTGCCGACCGCCTTGGTGGTGAAGAAGGGGTCGAAGATGCGCGACAGCGTGTCCGGCGCGATGCCGCTGCCGTTGTCGGCCACGTCGATCCACACCTCCTCGCCGTCGGTGCCGGTGCGCACGACGATGCGGCCGCGCTGCTCGCCGATGGCGTGGGCGGCGTTGACCACCAGGTTCATCACCACCTGGTTGATCTGCAGCGGCAGGCACTGGATGTCGGGGATGTCGCCGTATTCCTTGACCACCTCGGCCTTGTACTTGACCTCGTTGCCGACGATGTTGAGGGTGGAGTCGATGCCCCGGTGCAGATTGGCCCACACCCAGTCCTGGTTGGCGTCGACCCGCGAGAAGTCCTTCAGGTCCTGGACGATGTGGCGCACCCGCACGATGCCCTCGCGCGATTCGGCCATCAGCGACGGGATGTCCTCGCGCAGGAAGGCGAGGTCGATCTGTTCGCGCCGCGCGCGCAGGGCGGCGGCGGCGGCGGGGTCGCCGATGCCGGCCTCGGCCTGCTGGTAGGCGTCGAGCATCTCGAACAGCTGGTCCAGATAGGTTTGCAAGGTGGTGAAGTTGGAGAAGATGTAGCCGATCGGGTTGTTGATCTCGTGCGCCACGCCGGCCGCCAGCTGGCCGATCGAGGCCAGCTTGTCGGCCTGCACCAGCTGCTGCTGGGCGCGCGACAGTTGGCTGTTGAGCTCGGTCAACTCCAGGTTGCTGCGCCGCAGCTCGGCCTCGGCCAGGTGGCGCTGGCGGATGTCCTCCTGCAGCTGCTCGTTCATGTCGGCCAGCTGGGCGGTGCGCTTCTCGACCACGCTTTCCAGGTTGTCGTGGGCGCGCCGCAGCGCGTTCTCGGCCACGCGCCGCTCGGTGACGTCGCGCAGCGTCTCGATGGCGCCGACGATGCGGCCCTGGTGGTCGCGCAGCGGCGCGGCCGTGAAGTGCAGCCAGTGGCCGCTGGCGCCGATGTTGGGGAAGAAGTCCTCGGCCTCGTAGGCGCCGGGGATCAGCGACGAGGCCTGGTACCTGCCGGGGTAGTGCAGCTCCAGCAGGCGGTCGTCGCCGGCCACGATCAGGTCGGCCAGCACCGGGCGCGGCTTGGGATAGAAGGCTTGCCAGTGGTTGCTGGTGCCGACCATGGCCTGCTTGCTCCAGCCCAGCAGGTGTTCGCAGGCGCGGTTCCAGTGCGTGATCACGTGCCGGGTGTCGATGGCGAAGGTGGCCACCGGATGGCCGTCGAAGAATTCGGACAGCGCGATGCCGTCGTGCGCCGTGCCCTCCGGCGGCGTGGGGGCGGGTGCGATAGGTGTGGAGGGGGCGGCGGCGGTCATGGAGTCAGCATCTGGCACATGGTTTCGAACAATTGCTCGCTCTCGGCGAACACGGCGGCCCAGGCGGCCTCGCCCAGGCCCAGCGACTGCCAGGCGGCCAGCGACAGCGGCGGCACCTGGTCGTCCTCCTGGCCCGACAGGTCGAGCGCGTGGGCCAGGATGTTGGCCGCGTAGATCACGGTCGACAGCGTGGCCGGGCCGGTCTCGGCGGGATGGTGGTGGTCGGCCACGGCGGCCTGGATGGCCTCCGGGAATTTCCAGTGCCTGGCCAGCGCGCTGCCGACGCTGGCGTGGTCGATGCCGAACACGGCCATCTGGGCCGGCGCGGCCGGGCAGTCGTGCTGGCGGCGGTGGGCGATCACGCGGCGGTAGTCGCCCGGGAAGCGGGTGGCCAGCACCAGCGTGCCCAGGTCGTGCAGCAGGCCGGCGGTGAAGGCGGTGTCCGGGTTGACCCGCACGTGCGGCGCCAGCACGCGCGCGCACACGGCGCTGGCGATCGAGTGGCGCCAGAAGGCCGGGAAGTCGAACTGGTTGCCGGGCGCGGGCTTGAAGCTGTCGGTCACCGAGCAGGCCGTCACCAGCGTGCGGATGGCGTGGAAGCCCAGCACCGACACCGCCTGCTGGATCGAGGTGACCTTGGCCGGCATGCCGTAGAACGAGGAGTTGGCCAGCCGCAGCGTCTTGGCGGTGAGCGCCTGGTCGAGCGTGATCTTGGCCGCCAGCGCGTGGGTGTCGATGTCGTCCTGGTTCATCGTGGCCAGCAGTTCGTTGACCACCGCCGGCAGCGACGGCAGGTCGCGCACGGCCTTGATGATGTCGTCGGCGTTCATGGTTGCGGGCCCTCGCGGTAGGCGCGCAGCTGGGCCAGCAGCACGGCGCCGCCGTCGCTGCCGGCGCTGTGGCGGAACAGGTGCTCGAGCCGCGCCAGCTGCTGCGCGCGGGCCCGCGCCAGCGCGGCCGGATCGACCGGCTCGGCCGCGGACCAGACCACGCAGCGCTCGATGCCGCGCCGGCGCAGCGAGGTCAGCGTGGCGGCGGTCAGCGTGGCGTCCTGCGGCAGCAGCACGCCGCCGTGGGCGTCGAGCAGCGCGGCGGCCAGGACCATGCCCTCGGCCGCCTGCTGCAGGTCGATTTCATTGGGGGTGGGGGTGTTGCTCATCTGTCGGCCTCCACGGTGCTCAGGGTGATCAGGCTGCCGCGCGACGCCGAGTGCTCGCCCATCGGGTAGCACATCACGGTGTAGCGCTGGCCGTCGATGTCGGCCAGGTGGTGGTGCGGCAGGCCGCCGTCCGACCCGGCCGGAAACAGTTCGGGCAGCACGGCGCTGGCCTCGTTGCCCAGCAGGCCGCCGCTGTGGCGGAACAGGCCGGCGGCGGCGCCGTTGATGAAGGCGATCATGCCGCTGTCGTCCATGCCGATCACCGGCAGCGGCAGGTGCTGCAGCAGTTCGCGCGCCACGCTCAGGCTGATCTCGTCGCGGCTGATCTGGCGCTGCTTCTCCAGCAGCAGCTGCTCCATGCGGCGGTTGGCCGCGGCCAGCTCCTGGTTGGCGCTGCGCACCTCCAGGTGCAGGCGCAGGTTGTCGTCGGCGATCTCCTTGACGCGGAAGGCCTCGGCGATGTGGCCGCGCAGCTGCTCGTCCTCCCACGGCTTGGTCAGGAACTTGTAGATCGCGCCCTCGTTGACGGCGTCGGTCACCGACTGCAGCTCGGTGTAGCCGGAGAGCATGATGCGGATGGTGTCGGGCGCCAGTTCGCGCGCCTTGCGCAGGAAGTCGGCGCCCAGCATGCCGGGCATGCGCTGGTCGGAGACGATCACGTCGACCGGCTGCTGGGCCAGCAGCGCCAGGCCCTGCGGGCCGTCGCCGGCGGTGAAGATCTGGTACTGGTCGGCGCGCAGCAGGCGCTTGAGCGCGGCCAGGATGTTGGGCTCGTCGTCCACCAGCAGCAGCCGGCGCGGCGGCCGGTGCATGCGCAGCAGGTGGGCCGGCAGCGTGCGGTCGCTGGCCAGCAGCTGGTGCAGCTCGGCGGAGTCGAGCGGCGGCGCGAAGAAATAGCCCTGGATCTGGTCGCACATGTTGCGGCGCAGGAAGTCGCACTGGCTTTCCGTCTCCACGCCCTCGGCCACCACCTTCATGCCCAGGTTGTGGCCCATGGCGATGATGCTCTTGGCCATGGCGGCGTCGTGGCTGTCGTGGACCACGTTGCGGATGTAGTCGGCGTCGATCTTGATGGCGTCGAAGGGGTAGCGCTTCAGGCTGCTGAGCGAGCCGTGGCCGGTGCCGAAGTCGTCCAGCGTCAGGCTCAGGCCGCGCGCCTTGAAGCCGGCCAGCACGTCGTCGCAGCCGTCGCCGGCCTCGGTCAGCGCGGTCTCGGTGATCTCCAGCGTCAGCGTGCCGGGGGCGATGGCGCACTCGTCGAGCATGGCGGCCACCGCGGCGCCGAAGGCCGGGTCGCGGAACTGGCTGGGCGAGACATTGATCGCCACCCGCAGGCCGTTCTGGCCGCCGCGCCGCCAGGCTTGCAGGTCGGCGCAGGCGCGCCGCAGCACCCACAGGCCGATGGCGGCCGTCATGCCGGCGGCGTCGGCCTGCGGCAGGAAGGCGTGGGCCGCCAGCAATCCTTGATCTGGATGCTGCCAGCGCACCAGCGCCTCCAGGCTGATCACCGCGCCGCTTTGCAGGTCCACCAGCGGCTGGTAGAGCAGGCGCAGCTGGTCCTGCGCCAGCGCCTGTTCCAGCGCGGCGGTCATCGCCGGGAGATCCTTCGTTTGCGGGGCTGCTTGCATGGGCGCCTAGCGAAATGATAGCTGGTGGATATCGGAAACCCTGAATCGATTATACGGCCTCGCCAGGGGCGTTGCCGCACGTGCGGTGTTTTTTTCCACCCAGCACATCGCCGGGCTTGCGCCGCGTTGTTGCTTATCGGAGACTATGCTTGCGCGGCCAAACTTTTCGGGCAGGATAGTCGCTACAATCAAAACACCTGGCAGCGGTCGGACTAACGCGTTGTAATGGGGAGATGCGGCAATGGCAAACGCATGGGTAATGCTCACTCGTCCAGACGGCCGCGACGTGGCGGCGCCATCCGAGGCGCAGATGGCGGCGGCCCTGGCCGACGTCTACAGCGGCAAGACCGCCGCGCCCGACGGCGGCCCCGGCAGCGCCGTGCTGCGTTTCGGCTACGACGACGGCCTGATGTACGAGGTCGAGGTGTCCACCGGCGGCGGCGTGCGCTTTGCGGAATGGTCGGACCGCGATTGCGAGATCGCGCTGGCCGGCCCGCGCATGATGACGCTGGCCCAGGCCGACGCGCTGCAGCTGTGGCGCCTGCTGGCGCAGCGCCAGGTGGCCAAGATCCGCAGCCAGCCCTGGCAGGACGCCAACTGACGCCGGCGCTCAGCGGCGGCGCTGTTCCTGCAGCGTCTGGCAGGCGATGCACAGCCGCGCCTCGGGCCGCGCGTTGAGCCGCGAGTAGCCGATCAGCTCGCCGCAACGCTCGCACAATCCATAGCTGCGATCGTCGAACTTGGCCAGCGCGTGGCGCACGATGTGCAGCTGGCGCGCCGTGTGTTCTGCCGCCTCGTGCACCAGCGCGTTGAGGGTGCGCTGGCTGGCGTTGTCGGCCGGCGAGGCCTCGGCCTCGTGCGGCGCCGGCGCGCGCACGTCGGCACTGCGGTCGAGGTCGTCCGCCAGCTGGCTGAGCAGGGCGGCGCGCGCGCGTTCCAGCCGCTCGCGCAGGGTCGTCCATTCAATGTCGTCGAGTCCGTTCATGCCGCACGCTCCTTGCGGTGTTGGACCGGCGCGGCGCGATTTTGTTCAGCGGACTCAGCCTGGCGCGGGCAGCGCGTCCAGGTGGTGCTTGAGTTTTTCCAGCGGCGCGGCCAGATGGTCCGGCTTGCCGGTGGCGACCGCCGCGCCCAGCGACAGCAGCTCGGCGGTCAGGTCGATCATGTCCTTGACGCGGTCGATGCGGGCGATGGCGTCCTCGGCGCGCCGGGCCAGGTCCAGCAATTGCTGCTGCGCGCCGCCCAGGCCGGCGGCGGCCAGGCGCGCGCTGTCCAGGTAGAGGCTGTTGGCGCGCTGGCGCAGCAGCACCTCGTTCTCGAACAGCACCTGCGCCGTGCCCTGCGACATGGCCGGCGCGCCGCCGCCCGGCGCCGGCTTGCGCAGCGCCCGCATCAGGTGGGCGTGCAGGGCGTCGGCGCTGGCGGACAGGCTGTCGGCCAGCGCTTCGATATCGTGTTGATCGGCCATGGCGAACTCCTTATTGCTGCGGGATCTGGTTGAACAAGGCGCGGTGGGCCTGCTCGATGGCGGCCAGGTTCTGCTGGGCCTGCGTGTTGCGCACGCCGACCAGGTGGTACTCGGCCTGCTTGTCGTGTTGCAGCGACCGGGACAGCGCCAGCAGCAGCCGGTCGCGCCGCGTGTCGACGAAGGGGAGCTCGGTCTCGAGCATGCCGAGCACGATTTTTTGTTCGTTGTCGCTGCTCTTGTCGTACAGGCGCAGCAGCGTACGCATGGCGCCCAGCAGCTCCTCCATCGCCTGGTGGCCGTCGCGCAGCAGCTCCCGCACCGCGCTGTCCTGCGCCGGCCGGGTCAGCGCGCGCGTGATCAGCCGCGTCAGGCCGGCGTAGGCGTTGACGTGGCGCTCGTCGATGCCGCTGTCGGGCCAGGCCTTGATGCCGGCGCTCATGGACTTGACCTGGTCCTCCAGGTCGTACTGGTTGTCGCCGGCCAGCCGGCCCAGCGCCTGCATGTACGCCTGCACGCCGGTCTGCAGTTTGGCGAAATCCGCGCTGGAGGCCTGGCGCTGCTGGTCGAGCTGGCGCTCGCGCAGGTCGGCCGCGGCGCTCAGGAAGGGTTGCTCGCGTTGGTAGGTTGTGCGGTAGCGCTCGGTGAGTTCATGGTAGGCGCCCAGGTGCGGCGACTGGGCGGCGAAGGCGCGCACCTCCGCCATGCGCGGACTGCTGCTGGCGCAGCCGCCGAACAGGGCCAGGCAAAACAGGATCAGGATTACACGGCTCAGTTTCATGTTCGCTCCCTAGGTGTGAGGACATTGTTGCCTTGCGTGAATATTTCCGTATTGCGAATGCGCAGATCAGCTGGTCAGCGCCTGTCGCCAGCCCAGGCCGGCGAGGGTGCCGGCGGCCGGCAGGTATTCGCAGCCCAGCCAGCCGTCGTAGCCCAGTTCGTCGATGAGGCGGAACAGGTGGCGGTAGTTGATCTCGCCGCTGCCCGGTTCGTGGCGGCCGGGCGTGTCGGCGATCTGCATGTGCTTGATCATCGGCAGGTTGGCGCGGATCGTGTTGCTCAGTTCGCCTTCCATGCGCTGCATGTGGTAGATGTCGTACTGCAGGAACAGGTTGGGGCTGCCGGTTTCGGCGATGATGTCCAGCGCCTGGCGGCTGCGGTTGAGGAAGTAGCCCGGCATGTCGTAGTGGTTGATCGGCTCGATCAGCAAGTTGATGCCGTGCGGCGCCAGCTCGGCGGCGGCCCAGCGCAGGCTGTCGACGTAGGTGGCGTGGGCGCGTTCCGGCGCCAGGCCGGGCGGGGTCTTGCCGGCCATGCAGTGCAGCTGGGTCGCGCCCAGTTCGGTGGCGTACTCCAGCGCGCTGCGCACGCCGGCGCGGAACTCGTCCTGGCGGCGCGGGTCGCAGGCCATGCCGCGGTCGCCCGCGTTCCAGTCGCCGGCGGGCAGGTTGAACAGCGCCAGGGTCAGCTGGTGGCGGCGCAGGCGCTCGGCCAGCTGGTGGGCATCGTAAGCGTAGGGGAACAGGAATTCGACGCCGTCGAAGCCGGCCTCGCGGGCCAGCGCGAAGCGGTCCAGGAAGGGCGCCTCGGTGAACAGCATGGACAGGTTGGCGGCGAATTTGGGCATGGGGCGGACTCCGGCAGGGAAGCCGCTATCGTAACCGCAAACGCGGCTGGCGCGGCGCGCCGTCTCGCGCGCGGCCCGGGCGAAAAAAAACCACCAGCACTGAGCGCGATCTTGAGCGCGTTCAGGCTGGTGGTATTGGGGGACTGCTTATCGGCCGCGGCCGCCGGAGCGGTGCTGGGCCGCCGAGCGCGGGGCGCTGGTGCCGGTGCGTGGACCGCCGCCGTTGCCGCCGCCGGTGCCCGGTGCGCGCGGCTTGTTGCCGCCACCGCCGCCACCGCCGCCGGTCTTGGCGCGCGCCTGGCCGCCACCGTTGCGACCGCCGCCGCCGTTGCGATGGCCGGGGCCGCCGCTACGCAGCTGCACCGGCTGCGGACGCGCGTTCAGGTCCGGCTCGAAGCCCGGAATCACTGCGCGCGGCAGGGTTTGCTTGATCAGCTTTTCGATATCCTTCAGCATCTCGTGCTCGTCCACGCAGACCAGCGACACGGCCTCGCCGGTGGCGCCGGCGCGGCCGGTGCGGCCGATGCGGTGCACATAGTCTTCAGGAATGTTCGGCAGGTCGTAGTTGACCACGTGCGGCAGCTGGTCGATGTCGATGCCGCGCGCGGCGATGTCGGTGGCCACCAGCACTTGCAGCTTGTTGTCCTTGAACTCGGACAGCGCCTTGGTGCGCGCCGACTGGCTCTTGTTGCCGTGGATCGCCATCGCGCCGATGCCGTCGGCGCCCAGCTGTTCGACCAGCTTGTTGGCGCCGTGCTTGGTGCGGGTGAACACCAGCACCTGGTGCCAGTCGTTGGTCTTGATCAGGTGCGACAGCATCGGATGCTTCTTGTCGCGGTCGACCGGGTGGATCATCTGGGCGATCACTTCCACCGCCGAGTTGCGGCGCGCCACTTCGATCATGGCAGGCTTGTTCAGCAGGCCGTCGGCCAGCGCCTTGATCTCGTCGGAGAAGGTGGCCGAGAACAGCAGGTTCTGGCGCTTCGGCGGCAAGGCCGCCAGCACCTTCTTGATGTCGCGGATGAAGCCCATGTCCAGCATGCGGTCGGCTTCGTCCAGGATCAGGATTTCCACCTGCGACAGGTTGACGGTGCGCTGTTCCATGTGGTCCAGCAGGCGGCCCGGGGTGGCGACCAGGATGTCGACGCCGTGCTTGAGCTGCTTGATCTGCGGGTTGATGCCGACGCCGCCGAAGATCACGGTGGAGTTGAGCTTGGTGTACTTGCCGTAGATGCGTACGCTTTCCTCGACCTGGGCCGCCAGTTCGCGGGTCGGGGTCAGGATCAGGGCGCGGATCGGGCGGGCCGTGGTGTTGCTGGTGATCGCCGCGCCCTTGGCGTCGGTCGACAGGCGGTGCAGGATGGGCAAGGTGAAACCGGCGGTCTTGCCGGTACCGGTTTGTGCGCCTGCCAGCAGGTCGCCGCCGTTCAGCACGGCAGGAATGGCCTGCTGCTGGATCGGGGTGGGCGTGGTGTAGCCGGCTTCGGTAACAGCGCGGACGATAGCGTCGGACAAACCGAGGGTAGAGAATGACATGATGACTTTTTGTTAAGATCGGCCTGTCGCATTCAAGCGCCAGTCGCAGGCAATCGGTGTGGATGACACTGCGGCTAAAGGACTGGTCAGAGTGCCGCAGGCCTGAGTATAACAGCTAAGCGCATCAATTATTTCATTTAGGAAATTTAAAAGGGAGCGTACGCTCCCTTTTTTTGTAACAAACATTCTAATTTTTGCTAATTCATCATGCTTTTGGCTGTTCGCCGAACTGGGCCAGCAGGCCGACCATCTGGCCGAAGATCTTCGGGCTGGCGGCGATGATGTCGCCCTTGTACAGGTAGTCGGACTCGCCGCTGAACTCGCCGACGATGCCGCCGGACTCGGTCACCATCAGCGCGCCGGCCGCGATGTCCCAAGGCTTGAGGCCTTTTTCATAGAAGCCGTCCAGGCGGCCGGCGGCCACGTAGGCCAGGTCCAGCGCGGCGCTGCCCGGGCGGCGCACGCCGTGGCAGCGTTCGGCCATGATGCCGTACATCTTCAGGTATTCGTCCAGCGCCTTGGCGTTGCCGGCCACGTAGCCGGTCGACAGCAGGGCGTTGGCGATGCGGTCCAGCTTGGTCACGCGGATGCGCTTGTCGTTCAGGTAGGCGCCGGCGCCCTTGGTGGCGGTGAACAGGTCGTTGCGGACCGGGTCGTAGATCACGGCCTGGGTGATCACGCCGCGCTGCGACAGCGCGATCGAGATCGAATATTGCGGGAAGCCGTGCATGAAGTTGGTGGTGCCATCGAGCGGGTCGATGATCCAGGTGAATTCAGTCTCGTCGTTGGCGTTCTTGGACGGGCCCGACTCTTCGCACAGGAAGGCGTGGTCGGGATAAGCTTTGGACAGCACCTCGATGATGGCCTGTTCGGCGGCCTGGTCGACGTCGGTGACGAAGTCCTTGTGGTTTTTCTCGGTGACGATGACGCGGTCGAGGTCGAACGACGCGCGGTTGATGACGGCGGCGGCGCGGCGGGCGGCTTTGATCGCCGTGTTGAGCATTGGGTGCATGTAAGCTTTTCCGTTAAAAGAACGCTAACGCCCACCGGGGGCCTCAGCCTGCCCGGCAGCACATTAGTGTACAAGAGTGAATTAAAGAGCGGAGCGGCGGCGACAGGGTAAAATCCCGGGGAATTTGTGTATCGATACCGCGCAATAGCGCTATTTTAAATGAACCTGCCCGAAATCAATACGAATCTTTTCAAACAGCTGCGATTTATTCTGGTCGAGACCAGCCGCGCGGGCAATATCGGGGCCGTGGCGCGGGCCAAGAAAACATGGTCTGTAATTCAAGTATTCGCCGTTGTGGTCAGTGCCATCTTCGCCGCATGTGATGCACAGTATGCTGAGTTGATCTGCGCATCATCGGCGGCCGTTGCCGCCCTTGGTACTGTTGCCTGAAGGGTTATGGCGCGCGATATGGTTGACCTCAGTCGCGCACAGTGCTGCCTTGTCGGCTCCTGGGCGCGCAACGCTGAACTGGACATTCTGCCGACCCGGATCAAGCTTGCCACTGCGCTGATGTTCCTGCTGCCTCTTGCGTAGGTCATTGGTCTGGCCTACATACTCGACGGCTTTGGTTTCTTTGTTGGTGTGCCGGTAGATGCCAGGCGCAGACGGCAAGGGGGAGCCTGGCCCCTTGATGACGTCGGTTTGACGCATGCGGCCCGGTCCGACCGCGCTGTTGTGATGGCGTTGCTGCTGTGACTTTTCAACATCAGCAATTGCCGATGAGAGATGTTGCGCCAGTTTGTCGAATAAACCCATCGCATATCCTCTTTTGATAAAAGTGTTGCCATGAAGAATAACATATTTCCTTGATGGGTCTAGAAGATTCTTTTCTTGGCAGGTTGAGGTTGCATGATTGGGAATATATTCCTGTCGATTTTTTTACTGTATTACAATGGATCGATTAAGTGTGGTACGATGATGGCATGAGCTCAGATAACTATCCTCCAATTAAACGCGTGATTGATGGCATCTCGTACAACAGCGAGACGTCCACCTTGATCAATCGGCGTCCGACCCACGCCGACACTGTGAAGCTGACCGAGCACGGCCCGAAGCCCGTGCCACGGGTGGAAGAGCTGTATCGTAATCGCTCAGGTAAGCTGTTTTTCGTCTATCGCGATATGCCCATCTTCGACGTGGTGCGTAATCAATATGTGCTTCGTGACGAGGTGCGGCCGGTGTTGCGCGAGGAGGCTGGTGCGTGGCTGAACGACTATTTCCCGGACACCCACGACGCATTCGTTTTGAATATGAAGTTCGGCAAAGCACCGGAAGAAAATGCGGAAGCGATGATGTCCCTCCGCATAGATCCGTACTTGAAAACCATGATGAAGCATGCTGCGGATGATCGAAAGATGTCGGTTAATGCCGTGGGTGTTCATTTTTTCAGGTACTGCTTGAATCACTCGATTGATCTTCCTACCGTCCCAACAACCTTGTTCAAGACGGAACACGGCGTCGCCCTGCTTACGCCAACGGGCAAACCCGGCTTTAATGGAATCGAAGACGACGGTAACAATGACGAACATCGCCGTGCAATGTTCGCTGCTGCATTCTGGAGGCAGGGCAAGGCTATTCCAGAACCTGTTCGCCATGCGTTGCTGTATCTCATTTCCAGCGAAGGTCAGGCGCGCGAAGAGTTGCTTGGAGACTTGCGGCGGTGGCTAGAATTGTACGAGCGGCCACGTGCAAATTTGAGTTCCGCGCTGGTCACGAATTTCCGCTCAGGTGTGTTTCATGATGGCAGCAGTAAAAAGGAGTAGGAGCTGTGAATGGTCTTGCGGCCGGCGGCGCTGGCGGTGGGATTGGTTGTTAAGTTGTGCTTGGCGTTTTTTTCATTCATCGAGAGGAGTACCCAATGACAGGGAACATACAAAAAATTGCTGATGGTGCCAGGGCTATCGCTGACGGCGCCGTCGACGGGTGGGAGGAATTAACCTCCAACCAGACGGACCGCACCGGACATGCCGCTGCCCGCATCGCATCGGCATTGGCCAACGGGGTGGATCCCGATGTGCTGGCGCTGCAAGCGACGAAAAATAGTCGCAAGAACAACCCGGATGCGCCGCAGGTATTTTTCGGTTCGGATATGCTTACGATAGCAAGCTTTTACTCGGCCAACCGCACACGATCCGCAATGCCCAAAAAACAGATCGGGCCGCTCATCCGTCAGCAAAAGGCAGCCGACGCGGATTCCCAAGTCGTTCATCCTTAGACTCGAAAAGTGCCCATTCACCCGCCCTTCTGGCGGGTTAAATTCCTCGACAGTAGGGCAGGGCGGCGTAGATCTTGCAAGTCCTTCCTTATCGATACCGCGCAATAGCGCCACTTAAATGAACCCGCCCGAAATCAACATCAATCTCTTCAAACAGCTGCGATTCATCCTGGTCGAGACCAGCCGCGCGGGCAATATCGGGGCCGTGGCGCGGGCCATGAAAACCATGGGTTTCAGCGACCTGGTGCTGGTCACGCCCCGTTTCGACAACGCGCTGGACGACCCGGAGGCGGTGGCCTTCGCCAGCGGCGCCGGCGACATCCTGGCCGGCGCGCGGGTGGTCGGCAGCATGGCCGAGGCGCTGGAGGGCATCAACTTCGCGGCCGCCGTCTCGGCCCGGCTGCGCGAATACTCGCCGCCGGTGCTCACCCCGCGCGAGGTGGCCGGGCAGCTGGCGGCCCAGCCCGAGTTGCGCGCGGCCCTGATCTTCGGCAACGAACGCTTCGGCCTGCCGAACGAGATCGTCGAAAAATGTAATGTGTTGATCAACATTCCGGCCAACCCGGAATACTCATCGCTGAACCTGTCGCAGGCGGCGCAGGTGCTGGCCTACGAATGCCGGATGGCGGCGCTGGACGGCGCGCCGCCGTCGATGAGCGTGCGCCAGCCGGCCGGCGACGCCAACGAGATCGGCTTCCAGGGCGAGGCGGCCAGCTTGGCGCAGATCGAAGGCATGTACCAGCACCTGGAGCAGTCGCTGGTGGAGATCGGCTTCCTCGACGCCGGCAACCCGCGCAAGCTGATGCCGCGCCTCAAGCGCATGTTCGCCCGCGCGCAGCTGGAAAAAGAGGAAGTCAACATCCTGCGCGGCATCGCCCGCCACATGGTGGGCAAGCGCAAGGACTGACGCGGCCTACCGTGTCAGGGCCTGGATCCGCGAGGCCGCCACCGCGTTGACGAAGGCTTCGTCGAAGCCTTCGGCCATGTGCCACGGTCCAGTGGCGTCGTCGCGCTCGAACACGAAGTCGCCTTCCAGCGTGGTCGAGCCGTCGCGGCCGATCGCCGCCAGCAGCGGGTCGTTGCGTTCGACCAGCAGGCGGCAGCTGTACGCGGTGCCGGCCGCGATCTCGCGGCAGGGCGCCAACGGCTCCACTTCGGCGATCTCGCGGCTGCGCTCGGGCGAGCTGGTGGCCAGCTTGGGGATGCCGGACATGGGCGACTCCGGCGTCAGCCGCTGCCCGGCCGGCAAGGCCGAGGACATCAGCCGCTCGACGCCGGCGCGGAAGGCGCGCTCGGCCGCGGCCCGTCCGACCGGTTCGGCTGTGTTGATGAACTTGCCGTCCGCGGCCAGGTGGCCGAAGCGCGCCTCGACTATGACGGGCGAGGCGCCGACCACCGCGAAGTCCTGCTTGCCCGGCGCGCTGGGTTCGATGGTGAAGGCGTACGGCGTCTCCGTCTTGTCGATGGTGAGCGTGGCCTTGCAGCCGCGGATGCGCGGCTCGCTGGCGTAGCCCACCTCCTTGATGCCGCTCACACGCGGCAGCGTCGCGTCGGCGCCGGGGCGCATCGCGGCGATGCGCTGGTCGATGCTGGCGCGCAGCATCAGGCCGTCGAGCGTGCGGCTGATGTCCGGGTCGGTGCAGGCCGGCGCGGCCGACGGCGTCACCGTGTGCCAGATGTAGACGCTGAACGCCAGCATCGGTACGGCGATCCACGCCCAGACCGGGCCGGGCAGCAAGGCGCGCAGGTAGGCGGTCTTGGCGTCGTTGTATTCGCGGTCGAGGCGTTCGACCTCTTGCAGGATGGCCGTGCGGCGCACGTCGCCGCCTGCGCCATCGCGCCGGAATGTCTTCAGGCGCCGGCCGCTGATGTGGCCGTTGTGCGCCAGCCAGACCAGCGCCTCGCCGGGCGACTCCAGCAGCAGCTCTTGCGGCAGGTGCGGCAGGATCCGGTCCAGCTCGGCCTGCGTGATCAGCGCGGCCGACACCAGCGTGCCGAGCTTGTCGCGGTTGATCTGTTCGCGCACGCTGAGGTACTTGGCCAGCGTCTCGCTGATGATCTCGAGGTGGCGCGCGCCTTCCTCTTCGCCGTAGTTGGTCTCGATGCGGGTGCAGGCGTGCGCCATGTCGTCCGGCGTGACGATGTCGCGCTGGATCATCCACACCAGCTGGTCGGACATGCTGTCCATCGCCGCCACCTCGGATGCGCCGGGATCGGCCAGCGCGCGGCGGCGCTGGCCGGCGGTGATGATGCCGATCGATTGCAGCGTGTCGAGGCCGGCGATGGTGGTGTCCGAGGTCATGTCTGCCTGTGGCGAAAATAAAGATTATTTATTTTACAATTTCCGCCGATCGCGTGTCGCACGCCTCAGTCGATGCGCGCTGCCTGGACCGCCTTGCGGAAATCCTCCGCGAAGCCGGGCGCCGGCCGCCACGCCTGGCCCGAGTCGTCGCGCTGGAACGAGAACTCGCTGTCGAGCAGCGTGGAGGAGGGCAGGCCCGCCGCCGCCAGTTTCGGATCGTCGCGCTCGACCAGCATGCGGCAGCGGTACACGCCGACCTGCCGCGAGGCCTGGTTGCACCTGGCGTCCGGCTGCAGATCATGGATCGCGTCGAGTTCGCGCTGGCCCTCGGCGAGCTGGCCCACGCCGGCGAAAAAAGCTTTGCGCAGCGCCGGCATTCCCATCGGGTCGGGAGTGTAGTGCCGATGACGAAAATGCCGCTTCCAGTCCCACTGTTCCAGGCGCTCCTTGATAATCGCCGGCACGCCGCGCTCCATCACAAAGGCGCCCTCGTCGCCTTTCGACTCCAGGGTGTAGCCAAATGGACGCTTGATGCGGCCGAAGGTCAGCGTGCCGGCGCAGGCGCGGGTGGCGGGCGAGTCGTATTGGCTGATCTGGTGGATGCCGCTGACGGCCGGCATGCCCAGGCGCTCGTTGCCGTGGCCAAGGATGGCCGCACGCTGCTCTGCCGGGCCGCGTACCATTTTGTCGATGCTGGCCAGGACGCGGTCGTCGTCGCAGTCCGGCAGCGACCTTGCCTTGCGCTCCTGGTGGACGCCATAGGAGATGAACAGCAATACCAGCACCCATGCCCACCATGGGCCCGGCAACGAGCCGTCCCAGCGGGCGCGGCGCGGTTTTCGCGGAACTGGAGTGTTTGAGCGTCGCACGGTTTTATGGTCACAAGCGGTGTTATAGTTTCACGATTGTAATTTAAACACGACAATAAGGAGTCGGATATGCATGCACGCGGCGTGATGTGGTTGGCGTTGGCCTTGGCTTTTCCTGCAGCACCTGTCTTGGCGCAAACCGCGTCGCCGGTGTTCAATTTCGCCACCGCGCCGGGGCGGCTGCCCAAGAACGTGGTGCCGCTGGAGTACACCATCGCGCTCACGCCCGATGCCGCCGCCCACACCGTGGCCGGCACCGAGAGCATCGTGCTGGACTTCAAGGCCGCCAGCGCCGTCATCCAGTTCAACTCGCTGAACCAGACGCTGAGCAAAGTCCTGTTGGACGGCAAGCCGGTGCGTTCCGTGGTGTCGGACGACAAGGCGCAGCTGACCACCATCAAGCTGGCCCGCCCGGCCGGCCCCGGCCGCCACACGCTGAGCTTTGCCTACACCGGCAAGATCGAGAAGGAACCGCGCGGCCTGTTCCTGCAGGAGTACGTGACGCCGGCCGGCGCCAAGGACGCGATGCTGACCACCCAGTTCGAGGCCACCGACGCGCGCCGCATGTTCCCCTGCTGGGACGAGCCGGCCTTCCGCGCCGTGTTCAAGCTCAGCGTGACGGTGCCGGCCAAGTGGGCGGTGTACTCCAACATGCCCGAGAGCGAGCGCAGCGTCAACGGCGAGCTGGCCACCACCCGCTTCGCGCCGACGCCGAAGATGCCGACCTACCTGGTCGAATTCTCCGGCGGCGACCTGGCGCACATCGCGGCCGAGAGCGATGGCACGCGGTTCCGCGTGGTCGCGGTCAAGGGCCAGGAGCAGGGCGGCCAGCAGGCGCTGGCCAACGCCCAGCAGATCCTGGCCGACTACAACGACTACTTCGGCGTGCGCTACCCGCTGCCCAAGCTCGATTCGATCGCCGTGCCCGGCGGCTTCAGCGGCGCCATGGAGAACTGGGGCGCGATCACCTACAACGACCAGGCCCTGCTGATCACCCCGTCCAGCACCATGGGCAACCGCCAGACCGTCTACAGCATCCAGGCGCACGAGATGGCGCACCAGTGGTTCGGCGACCTGGTGACGATGGGCTGGTGGGACGAGCTGTGGCTCAACGAAAGCTTCGCCTCCTGGATGGCCGCGCGCCAGACCGACCTGCGCAACCCGAGCTGGCGCTGGTGGGAGCACCAGGACGAGAGCAAGGAGGGCGCGATGAGCGCCGACGCCCGCGCCACCTCGCACGCCATCGTGCAGCACGTGACCAACGAGCTGCAGGCGAGCAGCGCCTTCGACCCGGCCATCACCTACAGCAAGGGCCAGGCCGTGCTGCGCATGCTGGAGGCGCACATGGGCGCCGACAACTTCCGCAGCGGCATCCGCGCCTACATGAAGACGCACGCCTACTCGAACACCCTCAGCGGCGACCTGTGGCGGGCGCTGGACGGCGCCGGCGCCGGCCCGGTGAGCGACATCGCCCGCGCCTGGACCTCGCAGCCGGGCTTCCCGCTGGTGTCGGTGACGGCCAGCTGCGACGCCGCCGGCGCGCGCACGATCGCCTTGACGCAGCAGCGCTTCCTGTTGCAGGGGCTGGGCAGCGGCAAGGGCCGCTGGCCGGTGCCGCTGCAGGTGCGCAGCGGAACCGGCGCGCCCAAGCCGGTGCTGTTCGACGGCGACCGGCAGAGCGTGCCCGCCGGCCGCTGCGACGAGGCGCTGAGCATCAACGCCGGCGCGGTCGGCTACTTCCGCGTCGCCTACGACGACGCCACGCTGGCTCGCATCACCCAGTCCTTCGCCAGCGTGCCGGAAGCGGACCGCATCGCGCTGCTGGACGACCAGTGGGCGCTGGTGGGCGCCGGCGCGCAGCCGCTGGCCAGCTACCTGGCGCTGGCCTCGGCCATGGGCGACACCGCCAACCAGCGCGCCTGGGAGCAGATCACCGGCGCGCTCGACACCATCGAGACCGCCGAGCGCGGCACCGCCGGCCACGCCGCCTTCGCCGCCTACGCGCGCTCCATCGTCAAGCCGCTGTCGGTCAAGCTGGGCTGGGATGCCCGCGCGGACGAGTCGCCGGGCATGCAGAAGCTGCGCCGCTCGCTGCTGGCCGACCTGGGCGGCTGGGGCGATCCGGAGGTGCTGGCCGAGGCGCGCAAGCGCTTCGCCGCCTTCGCCGCCGATCGCGCCGCCATCTCCGCCGACGACCAGCTGATGGTGCTGGCCATCGTGGCCCGGCACGCCACGGCGGCCGAGTTCGAGCAGCTGCACGCGATCGCCAAGTCGGCCAGGAACGAGACGGAGTTGCGCCGTTACTACACGGCGCTGATGCAGGTGCGCGATCCGGCGCTGGCGGAGAAGGCCGCCGCGATCGCGCTGTCGGACGAGATCCCCAAGCAGGCCGACATGGCGCGCATCGGCCTGGTGGGCATGCTGGGCGGCGAGCATCCGCAGCTGTCCTGGTCGGTGTTCACGCAGAACGCCGAGCGCCTGATCGCGCCGCACCAGCCGTTCGGCCCGATGATACTGGCCCAGTACACGCCGGAGCTGTTCTGGCGCGCGCTGCCGCCCGAGCAACTGGAGGCCTGGATCAAGGGCAAGGTGCCGGCCGACCTGCTGCCCAACCTGGCGCGCGGCATGGAGGTGGCGCGCTTCAAGCTGGCCGAGAAGGCCATGCTGGTCAAGGCCACCGACGCCTACCTGGCCGGCAAGCTGGCGCGGGCCGACTAGACGCGGCACTCTATTTTTTGCGGGGAAGCTTGCCCGTCCGTTCACGTACACTAGTCGGATCATAAAAACGAGACGGACGGAGACATGACCACCCGCAGATCTTTCCTCAAGATCGGCGCGGCCGGCGCGCTATTGCTCGCAGCCGGCGGCGCCGCCTATCGCCTGACCCATCCCCCCGCGGCGCCGACGGCGTTCGTCCTCGACGGCGAGGCCGGCGCGGTGCTGGCCGCCATCGTGCCGGCGATGCTGGGGCCGGTGCTGCCGGCCGACGCCGCCGCCCGTCGGGCCGCGCTGGACGGCGCCACCGCGCGCACGCTGGCCGCCATCCACGGCCTGCCGCTGGCCACCCAAAAGGAAGTGCAGGACCTGTTCGGCCTGCTGGCGCTGGCGCCCGCGCGGCGCTGGCTGGCCGGCGTGTCCGGCGGCTGGCGCGAGGCCGCGCCGCAGGAGGTGGCCGCCTTCCTGGAGAACTGGCGCCATCACCGCCTCGGCATGCTGCAGACGGCCTATTTGGCGCTGCATGATCTGATCCTCGGCTCGTGGTACGCGGAGCCGTCGACTTGGGCCGGCATCGGCTATCCCGGCCCGCTGAAGGAGCTGCAGAAATGACGAATATGGGCAATGCGACCAATATCCCCATCGCCGCCGCCAAGGGCCCGATTCCCGATCCGATCCAGGCCGGGCTGGCCGCCGGCTGGCGCGTGACCGACTGCGCGCGGCTGGACGCCGACCTGACGCTGGAGGCCGACGTGGTCATCGTCGGCAGCGGCGCCGGCGGCGGCGTCAGCGCCGAGATCCTGGCGCTGTCCGGCCTGCGCGTGCTGATCGTCGAGGAGGGCGCGCTGCGCTCCTCGTCCGATTTCAACATGAAGGAGGCCGAGGCCTATCCGCAGCTGTACCAGGAATCGGCCGCGCGCAAGACGCGCGACAAGGGCATCAACATCCTGCAGGGCCGCACCGTCGGCGGCAGCACCACCGTCAACTGGACCAGCAGCTTCCGCACGCCCGACATCACGCTGGCGTATTGGAATAAACAGTATGGTTTAAAGGACTACACGCCGGAACAACTGGCGCCGTGGTTCGGCATGATGGAGCAGCGCCTCAACGTCATGGACTGGCCGGCCGCGCCCAACGAGAACAACGACCTGCTGCGGCGCGGCGCGGCCAAGCTGGGCATCCCGACCGCGCTGATACGGCGCAACGTCAACGGCTGCTGGAACCTGGGCTACTGCGGCATGGGCTGCCCGACCAACGCCAAGCAGTCGATGCTGGTCACCACCATCCCGTCGGCGCTGACGCAGGGCGCCACGCTGCTCACGCGCGCGCGCGCCGAGCGCTTCGTGATCCGGGGCGACAAGGTGGCGCAGCTCGACTGCGTGGCGCTGGACGCCTCCGGCCACGCGCCGACCGGGCGCCGCATCACCCTGCGCGCGCGGCACTACATCGCCGCCGGCGGCGCCATCAACACGCCGGCGCTGCTGCTGCGCTCGGGCGCGCCCGATCCGCACGGCCTGCTGGGCAAGCGCACCTTCCTGCATCCGGTGGTGATCTCGGCCGGCACCTTCGCGCAGCGCGTGGACGGCTACGCCGGCGCGCCGCAGACCGTGTACTCCGACCACTTCCTGCACAACGCGCCGATAGACGGCCCGATGGGTTACAAGCTGGAAGTGCCGCCGCTGCATCCGCTGCTGCTGGCCACCACGGTGGCCGGCTTCGGCGCGCAGCACGCGGCCGAGATGGCGCAGTTCCCGCACAAGCAGGTGATCCTGGCGCTGCTGCGCGACGGCTTCCACGCCGGCGCGCCAGGCGGCAGCGTGGCGCTGGACGGCGCCGGCGCGCCGGTGCTCGACTATCCGATCGGCGATTTCATCTGGGACGGCGCGCGCCGCGCGCTGCTGACCATGGCCGAGATCCAGTTCGCGGCCGGCGCCACGGACGTGTCGCCGGTGCACGAGTCGGCGCCGCGCTACACCAGCTGGGCGCAGGCCCGGGACGGCATCGCCGCGTTGCCGCTCAAGCTGCTGGCCACGCGCGTGGTGTCGGCGCACGTGATGGGCGGCTGCGCCATGGCGGGCGACGAGCGCCAGGGCGTGGCCGGCGCCGACGGCCGCTACCGCGGCCTGGCCAACCTGTCGGTGCACGACGGCTCGCTGTTCCCGACCTCGATCGGCGCCAATCCGCAGCTGTCGATCTACGGCATTGTGGCGCGCCTGGCCAGCGAGCTGGCGCAGCAGCTGACCGGCAAGCCGGCGGCCGTCCCGGTGCGCGCCTGACCGGCCAGTCCGGGGTATGATGGCGGCATGATCAAACGCTGGATTATCCTGCTGCTGCTGGTGCAGGCCGGCGCCGCGCTGGCGCTGGCGGTCGGCTTGCATCTGGTGTGGCGGCCGGCGTGGGAAGCGCCGCTCAACGCGCCGCTGACGGCGCTGGCCTACGGCGCGCTCGGCCTGGCCTGCGTGCTGCTGGTGCGGATGGCGCTGTCGGCCAACAACTTCCTGCTCAGCTCGCGCGCGGGCAAGGGCGCGGCCACGCCGGCCGGCCACGCGCTCAACCCGGCCCGCGCCGCCGGCCTGTTCCTGCACGAATTCCGCGCCTCGATGCTGGCCTCCAGTTTTGACATGCTGCGTCCGCTCGGCATGCAACTGCAGCCGCAGGCGCGCGGCCTGCCGGTGCTGCTGATCCACGGCTACGCCTGCAACAGCGGCTACTGGCGCCCGCTGAGCGCGCGGCTGGCGCGCGCCAGCATCAGCCACTACGGCATCGACCTGGAACCGCCGGGCGCGTCGATCGACGCCTACGTGCCGCAGGTGCAGGCCGCCATCGAGCGGCTGTGCGCCGAGACTGGCAGCAAGCAAGTCATCATCGTCGGCCACAGCATGGGCGGGCTGGTGGCGCGCGCCTGGCTGCGCCGCCACGGCGCGGACGCGGTGGCGCGCGTGATCACGCTGGGCACGCCGCACCACGGCACCGCGCTGGCCCATCTGGGGCCGGGCGGCAATGCGGTGCAGATGCGCTACCGCAGCGAGTGGCTGGCGGCGCTGGCGGCGTCCGAGGCAAATCCGCAACGCGGGCTGATCAGCTCCATCTACTCTGTCCACGACAACATCGTGGCGCCGCAGGATTCCGGCGCGCTGCCGGGCGCGCGCAACCTGGAGTTCGGGGCGATCGGCCATGTGGCGCTGGGCCGCCATCCGGCCATCCTGCGCTGTACGATGGAGGAAATCGTAACTGCCGCCCGTTTGTGATTTTGTGTGAATTTTGCCGTGGCCGCTTACTGTATGTTTATTGTTATGTAACGGCAGACTACAAGGCGACACAATGGATATCGACTTTGGCACGCTGATCCTCAATGAAACGCCGGACGCCGTGGTGCTGACCTCGCTGGAGGGAGAGGTGGTCTGCTGGACCAACGGCGCGCGGGCGATGTTCGGCTACAGCAGCGACGAGGCGGTGGGATGCCGCTTGGCCGACCTGATCGTGCCGTCCGGCCTGGACGGCGACGAGGGCGACGTGGTGCGCGAGACCCTGCGCAGCGGCGCCTCCAACTACGAATCGATGCGCCACGCCAAGGACGGCACGCTGGTGTACATCGACAGCTCGTCCAAGCTGCTGCGCGACGCCGGAGGCCGGCCCGAGTACATTTTGTGGACTAAAAAAGACGTCACCGCGCTCAAGGTGCTGCGCGACGCCAAGCTGGTGCAGGCGCGCTTCGGCGGCCTGCTGGAGTCGCTGCCGGACGCCATCGTGCTGGCCAACGCCGGCGGCCGCGTGGTGCTGGTCAACGAGCAGGCCGAGGCGCTGTTCGGCTACCCGCGCGGCGCCATGCGCGGCATGGCGCTCGAGCAGCTGATGCCGGCGCGCTTCCGCCACGGCCATGTGCGCTACCGGCGCGACTTCCACGCGCAGCCGGTGGTGCGCCCGATGGGCGGCGGCCGCGAGCTGTACGGCCTGCGCAGCGACGGCGTGGAATTCCCGGTCGAGATCAGCCTGAGCCCGATCCTCACGGAGGAGGGCACGCTGGTGATGAGCGCGATCCGCGACACCAGCGAACGCCGGCGGATCGAGCGTTCGTTGCAGGAAAAGAACGCCGAACTGGCGCGCGCCAACGCCGCCAAGGACCGGTTTTTGAACGGCATGTCGCATGAATTGCGCACGCCGCTGAACGCGATCATCGGTTTTACGGGTACTATGTTGATGAAGTTGCCTGGGCCCATTAATGACGATCAGGAAAAACAACTACGCACGGTGCAACACAGCGCCCGCCATCTGTTATCCTTGATCAACGATCTGCTGGAACTGACCCAGATCGAGACCGGCAGCCTGAAGCTGGACATGGCGCCGCTGTCGTGCCGCCAGCTGATCGACGAGGTGTTGTTGCTGTTTAGGCCGCAGGCCCAGCACAAGGGGCTGGCGCTGGATTTCGTCGGCGTGCCCGACGAGCTGGTGGTGATGGCCGACCGCCGCGCGCTGCAACAGATACTGATGAATTTGCTCCACAACGCGCTCAAGTTCACCGACCGGGGCGCGGTCACGGTGCGGCTGGAGCAGGGCGTGCGTCACGAGCGTCCCTGCGCCATGATCAGCATCAGCGACACCGGCATCGGCATCGCCGACGAGGACCGGGCCACGCTGTTCCAGGCCTTCTCGCAGCTGGAGGCCGGCAAGTTGCGGGAGCTGGAGGGAACCGGGCTGGGCTTGCATCTGAGCCAGCGCCTGGCCGCCATGCTGCATGGCGAAATTTTGTTTGACAGCACATCCGGCGCCGGGAGTTGTTTCACCCTGGCGCTGCCGTTGGAACGATGAACAAGGGGAGCCCAACGTGTCGGCACGCATCCTGATCATAGAAGACAATGCCACCAACATGGAGTTGATGGTGTACCTGCTGCGCGCGTTCGGCTACGAGCCGCTGTCGGCCGCCGACGGCGAGGCCGGCGTGGCGGCGGCGCGCCGCGAGCTGCCGGACCTGATCATCTGCGACGTCCACCTGCCCAAGCTGGACGGCTACGGCGTGGTGGCCGCGCTCAAGGCCGACCCGGCGCTGCGCCACATCCCGACCCTGGCCGTGACCGCGCTGGCGATGGCGGGCGACCGCGAGAAACTGCTGGAGGCCGGCTTCGACGGCTACATCGGCAAGCCGGTCGAGCCCGACACCTTCGTGACGCAGATCGAGTCTTTCTTGAGCGGGGCCGTGTCGCCCCCGGCTAAAAGCGACACCGCCACCATCCTGATCGTCGACGACCACGTGCTGAACCGCGAGTTCCTGATGACCCTGCTGGGCTACGGCGGCCACCGGCTGCTGGAGGCCGCCAACGGCGCCGAGGGCCTGACCATGGTGCGCGCCGAGAAGCCGGACCTGGTGATCTCCGACATCCTGATGCCCAACATGGACGGCTACGAGTTCGTCACCCGCCTGCACAGCGACCCGCAGACGGCCGACGTGCCGGTGATCTTCTACACCGCCACCTATCGCGAGCGCGAGGCGATGGCGGTGGCGCAGTCGTGCGGCGTGCGCTGGGTGCTGCCCAAGCCTTCCGATCCGGAAGTGATCCTGCGCACCGTGCACGAGGCGCTGGGCCTGGCCGCGGTGGAGGAGCGCGAGTCGCTGCCGGCGTTCGCGCCGGAGCCGCCGCAGGAGGGGCGCTTCCACAACATCGACGACAAGGTGGCCGAGTACCTGGGCGAGCTGGAGTCGAGCAGCCAGCAGCTGTCGCAGTTCGCCCACGAGACCGAGGAGCGGGCGCCGGAAAACCTGACCCGCATGACGCAGCGCCTGACCAGCTCGCTCTCCAGCCTGCAGGCGGTGAGCCTGCGGCTGACCGCGCTGATCGAGCTGGGCATCGAGCTGGGGGCCGAGCGCGATCCCGGCGCGCTGGTGGAGATCGGCTGCCGGGTGGCGCAGAACATCTGCGTGTCCAAGTACGCCTGCATCGGCGTGCTGCAGGCCGACGCGGCCGAGCTGTCGTATTTCGCCAGCTGCGGCGCCGGCGTGCCGGGCCGGCAGATCGCGCAGTCGCCGCGCGCCGGCGTGCTGCGCGGCCTGCTGGAGCAGCGCCAGGCCTGCCGCATCAACGACCTCGACGGCGACCCGGCCGCCATCGGCCTGCCGGCCAGCCATCCGCCGGTGCACTCCTTCCTGGGCGTGCCGATCGCCTCGCGCGAGCGCGTGCACGGCTGGCTCTACCTGGTCGACAAGCTGGGCGCGGACGGCTTCTCCGAGGTCGACGAGCGGGTCGCCGCCACGGTGGCGGCGCAGATCTCGGTGGCCTACGAGAACCTGCTGCTGTACGACGAGATCAAGCGCCACCACGCGCAGCTGACCTTGGACATGAACGCGCGCATCCGGCTGGACGAGGACCTGCGCCGCTTCCGCCTGGCGATGGACGCCACCGCCGACGCCATCTTCCTGGTCGACCGCGCCGGCATGTGCTTTGTCGACGTCAACGTCACCGCCTGCCGCATGCTGGGCTACGAGCGCGAGGACTTCCTCAAGGTCGGCCCCGGCAAGCCGGCCGACGCCGAGCTGAACCGGCTCGAGGAGCTGTACGAGAAACTGCTGTCGGGCGACCAGAGCGGCGCCATGACCGAGCTGCTGCTGTACCGCAAGGACGGCTCGCCGTTGTCGGTCGAGGTGCAGCGGCGCACGCTGCGTTCCGGCCCCAGCTGGATCCTGGTGGCGGTGGCGCGCGACATCACCGAGCGCAAGGAGGCCGAGCAGCGCCTGCTCAAGCTGGCCCACTTCGACACGCTGACCGGCCTGCCCAACCGCAGCCAGTTCTACGATTCGCTGAGCCACTCGCTGCGCCAGGCCAACGACCACAAGTGGTCGCTGGCGGTGCTGTTCCTGGACGTCGACCGCTTCAAGAACGTCAACGACACGCTGGGCCACACCATCGGCGACGAGCTGCTGCGCCAGTTCTCCAGCCGGCTGGTGGATTGCCTGCGGGTGCGCGACACCATCGGCCGTTTCGGCGGCGACGAGTTCGCCGCCATCCTGATGCTGCCCGAGGGTGCGCAGAACGCCATCGCCGTGGTCGACAAGATCCGCGAATCGATGCGCCAGCCGTTCGACCTGAAGGGCCACGAGGTGACGGTCACGGCCAGCATCGGCATCTCGGTCTACCCGGACGACGGCGCCGACCCGGACACGCTGATCCAGTACGCCGACACCGCCATGTACCGCGCCAAGGAGGCCGGGCGCGACGCCTTCCGCTTCTTCACCGCGGAGATGAACGCGCAATCGCTGGCGCGGCTGGACCTGGAGAACGCGCTGCGGCGCGCCATCGACAACGAGGAGTTCGTGCTGCACTTCCAGCCCAAGGTGCACATCGGCACCGGCCGCATCAGCGGCGCCGAGGCGCTGATCCGCTGGAAGCGGCCCGGCCACGGCATGGTGTCGCCGGCGCTGTTCATCCCCATCCTCGAGGAGACCGGGCTGATCGTGCGGGTCGGCACCTGGGTGCTGCACGAGGCCTGCCGCAAGATCGCGCTGTGGGGCAAGTCCGGCGTGGGTGCGGTGCACCTGTCGGTCAACGTCTCGGGCATCCAGTTCTTCGTCGGCGGGCTGGAGGAGGAGGTGCTCAAGGCCATCAAGAAGCACGACATCGCGCCCGAGTTGCTGGAGCTGGAGCTGACCGAGAGCTCGCTGATGTCCAACGCCGAGGAGACCATCACCGTGCTGCAGAACCTGAAGGCGCTGGGGATCCAGATCTCGATCGACGACTTCGGCACCGGCTATTCCTCGCTGGCCTACCTGAAGCGCTTCCCGATCGACAAGCTGAAGATCGACATCGCCTTCGTGCGCGAGGTCACCAGCAATCCGGACGACGCCGCCATCGTGCTGGCCATCATCAACATGGCGCACAGCATGAAGCTGGAGGTGATCGCCGAGGGCGTGGAGAAGGACGCGCAACTGGCCTACCTGCGCCGCCACGGCTGCGACGAGATGCAGGGCTATTACTTCAGCCGTCCGCTGCCGGAGGAGGACTTCGAGCAGATGCTGCGCGAGGGCCGCTTCCTGCAGACGCCGGCCGAGGAAAACGTGGTCGAACAGCAGACCCTGCTGATCGTCGACGACGACGCCTTCATGCTCGACGTGCTGACCGATTTCCTGTCGCAGGACGGCTACCGCATCCTGACCGCGCAGACCGCGGCCGAGGGCTTCGACGTGCTGGCGCAGAACCGGGTGCAGGTGATCCTGTGCGACCAGTGCATGCCTTTGATGAGCGGCACCGAGTTCATGGAGCGGGTCAAGAACCTGGCGCCGGACACCTTCCGCATCATGCTGTCGGCCTACGCCGACCTGACGCCCATCATGGCCGCCATCAACCACGGCGCCATCGACCGCTTCTACACCAAGCCGTGGAAGGGCGCGGTGCTGCGCGAGAACATCCGCGAAGGCTTCCGCCTGCACGCCCAGGTGCATGGCGGCCCGCCGCTGCGGGCGGCGCAGCAGGTGGTCGAGGACGTCAAGGAATAGTGCCTCGGAAAAATCCATTCCCTCTGGTGTTTTCTACCACAATGCCGTATTGATAACTTCGGTGAGGTGTGCATGAAGGGAATGTCGGCTGCGATACTGGCGTTGTTGGTGGCGTCGCGCGCTGCGCTGGGCGGGCAGTTGACGGTCGAGCAGGCGGTCGAGCCGTTGTCGACCTATGCGCTCAGCTTGTCGCCGGATGGCAAGCACATCGCCGGCATCGGCTACAACATCAACAACAGCGGCCTGATTCTTTACGATACCGCGACTTTAACCCCGCGCATGATCTACGAGGGCAAGCAGGTCGAGGAAGGGTATTGGAGTTTTCAAAAGGCGCCACGCGCCGTCACCTGGGTCGATAACGACCTGCTGGCGGTGGATTACGGCATCAAGGCCGAATCGATACGTCTGGATGGAACGAAGGTGGCAGACCTGGGCGAGGAGGTCATCGGCAGGGCCGAGCGCGGCAACGTCCCATCGCCGAATATGCTGGTGTACACCGACAGGGAGGACGGCGACGTCGGGCTGGTCAACGCGCGCACCGGCGCCATGAGGAAATTCAGCTACCCGAGCGGCAAGGCCATCAAATGGGCCTTCGACAAGCGCGGTGAACTGCGCGCGGTAACACTGGTCAACTCGGCCTTCTGGAAAGACGTCTCCAAGGTCTCCAACTGGTACAAGCCTTCGGCCGGCGCCGAATGGGAAAAGCTGGCGGAGTTTTCCATTACCGAGGACTACTGGGTGCCGCTGTACGTGCCCGACGAAGCCGACGCGCTGGTGGTCTCCTCGCGCTCCGGCCGCGACACCTACGCCATCCATGCCTACGACACCAAGCATCGCGCGCTGGGCGAATTGATGGCGGGCCATCCAACGGTGGACATCGTCGGCGTCAGCGGCATAGACCAGGCCTCCTTCGAGCAGGTCTCGACACGCGGCATGAAACCGCAGCAGATCTGGTTTGATCCGGACTGGGACGCGGTCCAGCGGGCGGTCGACCAGGCGCTGCCCAAGCGGTTCAACCAGATCAGTGGAAATCCCAAGGGCAATGTGCTGGTGAGCTCCACCAGCGATGTGGATCCGGGTTCATGGTATCTGCTGGATGTCGCCAGCGGGACGCTGCGCCTGATCTGCGTGACCAGGCCCAAACTGGCCGGCGCCGATATGCGGCCCATGGAAATATTCAAATACGCCGCCGCCGATGGCTTGAGCATTCCAGCCTTCCTGACCAAGCCTTCGGACAAGCCGGGCGCCATGCCATTGGTGGTGCTGATACACGGCGGACCCACGGCCCGCGACTACTGGGGGTGGAACGAGGAGGTGCAGATCCTCGCGGCGCATGGGTATGCCGTGTTCCAGCCGCAATTCCGTGGCTCCAGCGGTTTTGGCCGGCGGTTCGAGGAGGCCGGCTTTGGCCAATGGGGCTTGTCCATGCAGGACGATATCACCGCCGGGGTGGAGTACCTGATCAAGCAAGGCATCGCCGATCCCAAGCGCGTCTGCATCGCCGGCGCCAGCTACGGCGGCTATGCGGCGTTGTGGGGGCTGGTGAAGACGCCGGACCTGTATCGGTGCGGGGTCAGCTTCGCCGGCGTCTCCGATATCGAATTCATGTTCCATGATCGCTCGGACAGGACCGGAAACAAGGTGGCGCGGGAATTCATGTTGGCCCGCATCGGCGACGCCCGTTCGAACAAGGAGCGGTTCGATGACGTCTCGCCGCTCAAGCACGCCGACCGTATCAAGGCGCCGGTCCTGATCATGCATGGCAAGGAGGACGTCCGGGTGCCTATCGCACACGCCGAGAAAATGAAGGATGCGCTCGAAGCGCAGCACAAAACGGTGCAATGGCTGAGCTTTGAGAAGGAAGGTCACGGTTTGTATTATGTGGATAACGAGATCGCTTATTACAAAACGCTGCTGGAGTTCCTCGACAAGTACATCGGTCCGGCAAGCGTCGCCGCCGCGCCATAGTTTTCTCCAGCAAAGTGGCTTAATATCGGCCTTGTCGATGGTTGAGTTCGAGGTTGGCGATGCGCGTGATGTCCAGTTTGTCCATATTGCTGCTGTGCGCCGGCCTGGCGTCGGCCGCGCCGGACGCGCCCGCGCTGAAGATCTACGGCATGGACAGCCAGCCGATCAGCTATGCCGACGCCGGCCAGCCGGCCGGGCTGGCGGTCGAGCTGGCGCACCGCATCCAGGACAAGCTGGGCCGCCACGACGCCATCGACATCGTGCCGTGGATGCGGGCGCAGTCGCTGGCCGAGGCCGGCCCCAACGTGCTGCTGCTGACCGTGGTCCGCACCCCGGAGCGCGAGCGCCAGATGCAGTTCGTCGGGCCGATCTTCACGTCGCGCCTGGTGGCCTACGCCGTCAAGGGCCGGCTGGCCGAGCTGCGGCGCCACGATCCCGGCCTGTACCGGCTGCACGCCGGCGCGCGGCGCGGCAGCATCTTCGCCAACACGGCGCGCGGCCTGGGCTTCAACCTGACCGACGAAACCAATACCTCCGAGATCGCCGCCAAAATGCTGATGAGCCGCCGCTTCGACCTGTGGTTCGACGGCGAGGAGCTGATGCCCGGCGCCATGGAGCGGGCGGGACATCGCCCCGATGAAGTCGAGGTGGCGCTGCGGCTGGGCACGGCCGAGGTGTATTTCGCCTTTTCCAACGGCACGTCGAAGGAGCTGGTCGAGGCCTGGGCCGGCGCGCTGCGCGAGCTCAAGCGCGATGGCAGCCTGCAGAAAATCCAGCACAAGTGGCTGGCGTTTCTTCCCGAGCATTAGAAAACCTTCTCTAGTTTTGCCGACTACAATAAAATATCGGCAATGCAAATTCGGGAAGTTCACATGGCAAAGAAGTTGAAGCGGCATGACGATCAGCAAACGGCTGAAGTGGTCCGCATGTCGTCGCAGGAAATCTGGCAGGCGGGCTTGAGCGCCTTCGCCAAGGCGCAGGAAGAAGAGGGCAAGTTCTTTTCCATGCAGCTGTTCGAGGAACGCGTGCTGCGCGCGCTCAGCTCGATCGGCGTGCCGACCGCCGAGGAGGTCGAGGCGTTGACCCAGCGCGTCGACGAGCTGACCCGGCAGGTGGCCGCGCTGGGCGGCGTGCCGGTGCCCGTCAAAAAGCCCGCCGCAGCCAAGGTGGTAGCCAAGGCCCCGGCCAAGCCGACCGCCAAGCCGGCCGCCAAAAAATCGGCCGCCGTCCCGGCCAAGGCCAAGCCCGCCGCGCGCGCCCGGGGCAAAACCGCCGCGAAATAGCCGCATAATAGACGCCGTTGGATGGGCAATCGCCGCATCTTTCGGCATTGAGCCGGCATATGCGCGTAAAAGCACGTGCGGATGTTTCTAAGATAGTGACATCGGTGTTATGCTTGCAGGAGAATAAACAGAGGTTTCCTTGCTATGCTACAAAAAGCACCCCGCCGTACCCGCGAACGCATACTCGAACTGTCGCTGCGCTTGTTTAATGAATTCGGCGAGCCGAACATCACCACCACGGTGATCGCCGAGGAGATGAACATCTCGCCGGGGAATCTGTACTACCATTTCCGTAACAAGGACGACATCGTCAACTCGATCTTCGTGCAGTTCGAGGCTGAGATCGAGCGCATCCTGACCGTGCCCAACGGGCGCCGCTCCAACATCGAGGACGTGTGGCTGTACCTGCACCTGATGTTCGAACTGATCTGGCGCTACCGCTTCTTCTACCGCGACCTCAACGACCTGCTGTCGCGCAACCGCAAGCTGGAGCTGCACTTCAAGCAGATCCTGGCGCACAAGATCAAGGTCGCCAAGCAGCTGTGCGAAGACCTGCGCAGCGAAAAATCGCTGGAAGCCTCCGACACCGCCATCGACGCCATGGCCACCAACATGGTGGTGGTGGCGACCTATTGGCTGTCGTACGAGTACGTGCGCAATCCGCGCAAGTACAGCGAGCAGCAGTCGATGGCCGACGCGCTGGCGCGCGGCTGCTACCAGGTGCTGTCGCAGATCGGGCCGTATCTGCGCAATGAAACCAGTTTGCTGTTCCAGAAACTGTCCGAAGAATACCTGAAGAAGCTCAAGTAAAGCTGACGGAGACTGTCATGGCGTGGAACCTCTTTCCGTATCCCGACCCCGCATACCAGTACACGCCCGCCAGCCTGGAGGCGGCCTGGCCGTTGCTGCACAGCGGCGACCAGGAACCGTTCCCGACCCATCCGCTGCTGGTGCAGGCGTGGATCGCCTTCCATGCCGGCGAGTTCGAACGGGCCGCGCGGCTGGGGCTGGATGTCGGCGTGAACGGCTACTCGGTGGCGCACAAGGCCATCTGCATCTACGCGCACTATCTGGAGCGCAGCCCGCAGAAAAAGCTCGCCACCTTCGAATGCGTGGCCGAGCGCTGCGAGCGGCAGCAGTTGGAGCAGCCGGGCAATTCGTCCGGCTTTTACTGGCACGCGTATGCGCTGGGCCAGTATTCGCAAGGCATCTCGGTGGTCAAGGCGCTGGCGCAGGGCCTGGGCGCCAAGGTGCGCAACAGCCTGGACACGGCGATCCGCCTGACGCCGCAGCGCGCCGACGCGCATATCGCGCTGGGCGTGTATCACGCCGAGATCCTCGACAAGGTGGGCGCCATGATCGGCGGGCTGACCTACGGCGTGAAAAAGGAAGAATGTTATAAACAGTTTCAGATCGCGCTGTCGCTGACGCCGGAGTCGGCGATCGCCCGCGTCCGCTATGCGCGCGCGATGCTGATGTTGGAAGGTAAAAAGAAGCAGGCCGAAGCGATCGGCCTGTGCGAAGAGGCCGCCCGCTGTCCCATCCGCGATGCGATGGAACGGCTCGATTCGGACGCGGCGAAACGAGAACTGGAAGAGGAAAAACTGTAGTGAAAGCAATCTGCGTGTATTGCGGCGCCAACGCCGGTGTGAATCCTGTATACGCCGAGGCGGCCCGCGCGCTGGGCCGTGCCCTGGTGGAGAACAACCTGTCGCTGGTCTACGGCGGCGGCAAGGTGGGCTTGATGGGCGTGATCGCCGACGAGGTGCTGCGCCTGGGCGGCGAGGTGACGGGCGTGATTCCGACCGCGCTGGTGGAGCGCGAAGTGGGCCATACCGGCTTGACGCGCCAGTTCATCGTCAAGGACATGCACGAGCGCAAAGCCATGATGGCCAAGCTGGCCGACGGCTTCATCGCCATGCCGGGCGGCATGGGCACGCTGGAGGAATTGTTCGAGATGCTGACCTGGTCGCAGCTGGGCATCCACGCCAAGCCGATCGGGCTGCTGAACGTGGACGGCTTTTACGACGGCCTGACCGGCTTCATCGAGCATGCCAGCGCGCAGGGCTTCATCCGTCCGCAACATGCGGCGTTGATGATGTCCTCGCCGGACGGGCAAGCGCTGCTGCAAATGCTGAGGGGCTGAGGGCTCAGGCCGGCGAACTCCACAGCCGCTTGCCCGACTGATCCAGCTCGGTGAGGTAGAGGCGCAGATCGAACTCGTACTGGTGGTAGTTCGGCTCCATGTACGTGCACAGCTTGTAGAAGGCCTTGTCGTGCTGCTTCTCTTTGATGTGCGCCAGCTCGTGCACGGCGATCATGCGCAGGAATTCGATCGGCACTTCCTTGAACAGCGTCGCCACACGGATCTCGTGCTTGGCCTTGAGCTTGCCGCCCTGGACGCGCGAGATCGACGTGTGCAAGCCCAGCGCGTGATTGATCACGTGGATCTTGCTGTCGTACTCGACCTTGTTGATCGGCTCGGCGTTGCGCAAATGTTCATTTTTCAAATCCTGCACGTACTGGTACAGTGCCTTGTCGGTGCGCAGCTCGTGCGCCTTGCTGTAGCGCTGGAGCAGCACTTCGCCCAGGCGGTTCTGGGCCAGGAGCTGCGACACCTGCTGCTGGGTTTGTTCGGAATAGGCGCTGAGGTACTTCAGGGAGGACATGTCGTGGCACGGCTGGAAAGAATCGAGGCGTGAATGTACCACAGCCGGCGGCCCTCCCCATCAATGGAAGGAGTGAAACATGCGGGTGACACGAATGGTAACCAACATCGCCACGGCGGACACCGAGGCGGCCAAGGCATTTTATGGCGACGTGCTGGGCCTGTCGGTGGTGATGGACCACGGCTGGATCGTGACGCTGGCGGGCGAGGGCGAGGCCATGCCGCAGATCAGCTTTGCGTCCGAGGGCGGCTCGGGCACGCCGGTGCCGGACCTGTCGATCGAGGTCGACGACCTCGATGAGGCCCACCGGCGCCTGGTCGCCGCGCGCGTGCCGCTGGAGTACGGCCCGGTCAGCGAGCCGTGGGGCGTGCGGCGCTTATTTGTGCGCGATCCGTTCGGGCGCCTGCTCAACATCCTGTCGCACGGTTAGCCGAGCTGCTGCGCGATGGAGCGGGTTTTCCCGGTGACCGTGTCGCCGGTGTGCAGCGTGGCTTTCTTTTCGATCAGCATGAGCAGGCATTCCTGTTCCGCCACCGGGTTGTGGCGCACGCCTTTCGGCACGACGTAGGCCTGCCCCTCGGACAGTTCGACCGCGCCGTCCTCCATCTCGATGCGCAGCCGGCCCTTGAGGATGAAGAAGAGTTCGTCCTCGGCGTCGTGGCTGTGCCAGGTCAGCGACCCGAGCACCTTGGCGACCTTGATGTAGTTGTCGTCAAGGTCGCCGATCACGCGCGGGGACCAGTGTTCGGACAGCGCGGCTGCGCTGGCGGCGGGGGAGAGGGCTTGCTTCATGGCGGTTCCTGTGGGGACGATGGAGTCACCACTGTAGCCTGCCGTGCTCAGCGCGTCTTGAACGTTTGTGCGCCGGCAGGGATGGACGCGGCGACGAGGCCGGCCCATTCGTCGAACGACTGTGCCGGCCAGTTGTTGTCCACGCGCAGCCGTGTGACGTCGCATGCGCTGGGCACGCCGCCGAACCAGTTCACCCATTGGGCCTTGCCGTCCAGCGGGATTTTCGCCAGGGGGATGTCGAATTCCTTGATCATGAATTGAGTCCCGGGCGGGAAGTCCGAAAACTTTGGAATACAAGCGGTGGGCATGGAGAGTCCTTTGATGTAATGGGCGCTACTTCGGCCGGAAGGCTGCGTTCAAGCGCAGCCAGCGGGCCGGCGGGATGCCGTAGGCCGCGACGAAATGCCGTGTCATGTGCGGCTGGTCGGCGAAGCCGGCATGGACCGCGCTGTCGGCCAGCGGCATGCCGCGCAAGATGAGCCGGCGCGCCAGTTCCAGGCGGCGCAAGGTCAGGTAGCGGTGCGGACTGGTGCCGAAGAATTGCCGGAAATCGCGCGACAGGCTCCAGCGGTCGCGGCCGCTGGCTTGCGCCAGCTGGTCCAGCGTCAGCGGCGAGAGCAGGGCGTCGTGGATATGTTCGCGGGCGATCTGGGCCGCGCGGAAGTCGCCGCCGGCGGGCGCCGGCTGGCCGGCCACCAGGCGCAGCGCGGCGGCGACGTCGACCAGCGCGTCGTCGCGTTCCATCGCGTCGGGCGCGGTGTCGAAATGGTTCAGCAGGCCGTGCGCCGCCTTGACCAGCCTGCGGTCGCCGGAGACGCCGCCGTCGATGAACGGCAGCGGCGCGCCGCCCAGCACCTGCTGCAACAGTGCCGGCGCCAGGTAGGCGATGCGGTAGTGGAAGCCGTCCTTGGTGCCGGCCTGGCCGTCGTGCAGTTCGTCGGGATGCAGCACCAGCGCCTGTCCGGACAGGCTGTGGCGCATCGACGACCGATAGCGGAACGATTGAACGCCGGACATGGTCAGGCCGATGGCGTAGCTGTCGTGGCGATGGGCGCCGTACGCGGCGCCCTGGAAGAATGCTTCGAACAGGTCCACGCCTTCGGCCTGCCGGCCGTGCCGCAGCCAGTCCGTGCGCTGACGAGGCGGCAGGCTCATGGCCGGCTGCCGGCGTGGTTCGATTCCTGCCATATGCCGCTTCCTTTCACGCGATGCTATCCCGGATGCGCGCCAGCGGCGCGGGCTTGGTTGATCCCGGCTTGGCAGCTCGCGAGCGCGGTGGCGAACTTGGCGCGCTCGGGCTGGGGTTCGTTGGGATAAATGTCCGAATGTATCTGATGATAAACCGTGTGGTCGATGACGAGGTAGCGCTGGTAGAGATCCGTTTCCTCGCCGGAGTCGCCGGTCACGAAGCCGTACACGGTTTCGCTGCAGTACAGGCCGTCGCCGAGTGCCACCGTGACCGGCGAATTGCCGAATGCCAGACTCATGGCGCAGAAGAGCAAGGCCAGCAGCCATGCGACGCCGGCCACGAGACCGATGACGGCGCCCAGGATCCTCGGGCGGCTGTCGATGGAATAGAGCACCTGCACGCCGGCCGCGATCAGCGCGAGGGCTATGGCCATTACATTGGCGGCGTGCCCTGCAAACGAAAATCCCGAAGCCGCTGCCGCCGCGATCGCCACGACCAGTCCGCTCAGGCACAGGTGGCGTCGCGCCGTCACGGCGTTGGCGGCGTCGAGCTTGGCCGCGCGCAGCCGCACCAAGGGTAATAGCAGGGCGGCCAATATGCCCACCGCGAACAGGGCAAGCAGTGCTTTAAAGAGCATGTGATGCAATCATGGTTTTTAAATAATGTTTCAGGATAACACCCCTAGTTCCTTGTGCGTAGTGCCGGAACCAAACTATCGCTATATAATCGGGTTTATTGCGATTCATTACTTAAAGGAAAAATCGATGCGTGCGTTGAAACTTGGGGTGGTGTTGATGTTGGCGGCGACGGGCGCTTCGGCGGCGGAGATCACGGTGTCGGCCGCGGCCAGCCTGACCAATGCGTTCAAGGAAATCGGCGCCGCCTACGAGAAAGAGCACACGGGCGACAAGGTGCAGTTCAATTTTGCCGCCTCCGATCCGCTGGTGCAGCAGATCGCCAAGGGCGCGCCGGTGGACGTGTTCGCCTCGGCCGACCAGGATGCGATGGACAAGGCCGACACGCTGAAATTGCTGGCCCCGGCCAGCCGCAGGAACTTCGCCAGCAACAGCCTGGTGCTGATCACGCCGCTGGCCGCCACGCTGCCGATCAAGGGCATCGCCGACTTGCAGCAGGCCGGCGTCGCGCGCGTGACGATGGGCAATCCGGCCAGCGTGCCGGTGGGCCGCTACACCAAACACGCGCTGGAGCAGGCCAAACTGTGGGCCGCCGTCGAACCCAAGGCCATCTACGGCGCCTCGGTGCGCCAGAGCCTGGACTACGTGGCGCGCGGCGAGGTCGATGCCGGCTTTGTCTACGCCACCGATGCCGCCGTGATGAAGGACAAGGTCAAGGTGGTCGCCACCGTGCCGACCGAAACCCCGGTCAGCTATCCGATCGCGGTGATCGCGGCCGGTCCGCAAGCGGCGGCCGGCCGCAGGTTTGCAGACTATGTGCTGTCGTCGTCGGGCCAGGCGATCCTGGCCAAGTACGGTTTCGGCCGTCCGTAACGTGATAAACAGTTTGCTCACCGAACCGGCATGGATCGCGCTGCGCCTGTCGCTGAAGGTGGCGTGCTGGGCGACGTTGCTGGACCTGCTGTTCGGCGTGGCGCTGGGCTATCTGCTGGCGCGCAAGCGCTTTCCGGGACGCGAGCTGCTGGACGCGCTGCTGACGCTGCCCATGGTGATGCCGCCGACCGTGCTGGGCTACTATCTGCTGGTGCTGATCGGTCGCCATGGCGTGATCGGCGCGTGGCTGCAGCGCACGTTCGGCATCAACCTGATCTTCACCTGGCAGGCGGCGGTGATCGCGGCGGCCGTGGTGGCGTTTCCGCTGGTGCTCAAGGGCGCGCGGGCGGCGTTCGAGACGGTGGACACGCAACTGGAGCAGGCCGCCCGGGTGCAGGGGATATCGCCGTTCGGCGTGTTCCTGCGCGTGACGCTGCCGCTGGCCTGGCGCGGCGTGCTGGGCGGCGCCTTGCTGGCCTTCGCGCGTTCGATGGGCGAGTTCGGCGCGACGCTGATGGTAGCCGGCAGCATCCCCGGCAAGACGCAGACGCTGTCGATCGCCGTATACGAAGCCGTGCAGGCCGGGCAGGACGACAGCGCCAACCTGCTGGTGATCATTACCTCCGTGGTCTGCATCGCGGTGCTGATCGCGGCGAACAAACTGACGCCCAACCGCAACCCGCAGGCCTGAGCATGCAAATCAATATCGACATCGGCAAGACCCTGCGCTCCGGCTCCCGGACGTTCGAGCTGCGCGCGCAGTTGACGTCGACCAGCCAGCGCATCGTGATCTACGGCCCCTCGGGCGCGGGCAAGAGCCTGCTGCTGAAGGCGGTGGCCGGCCTGAGCACGCCCGACTGCGGCCACATCGAGGTGGCGGGCCGCCGGCTGTTCGACAGCGGCGGCGGCATCGACGTGCCGGCGCAGCGGCGCCAGTTGGCCTACTTGTTCCAGGACTACGCGCTGTTCCCGCACCTGAACGTGCGGCAGAACATCGCCTTCGGCTTGCAGCGCGGCTGGCGCAATCCGCTGGCGCGGGTGGACGGGGAAGCGGTGCGCTACTGGCTGCAGGCGTTCGAGCTGGAACATGTGGCGCACCAGTTGCCGCACCAGCTGTCCGGCGGCCAGAGGCAGCGGGTGGCGCTGGCGCGCGCGCTGGCGCCGGAACCGCAGGCGCTGCTGTTGGACGAGCCGTTCGCCGCGCTCGACCCCGGCCTGCGCCAGCGCATGCGCGCCGAGCTGGACGCGCTGCAGCGCCGGCTCGGCATTCCGATGATATTGATCACGCACGATCCCGAGGACGTGCGCGCCTTCGGCGACCATGTGCTGCGGATGGAAAATGGTAGCATGGCCGAAATCAAGGACCTGGATCTCGTGGAGCGCAATGAAGCCTGAAGAACAAGCAATGGCCTTGCAAGGCAATGTATGGCTGACCGTCGGCGGTCAGAAGCTGGGCGGGCAGGACCGGATGGCGCTGCTGGCGGCCATCGCCGAACACGGTTCGATCACGGCCGCCGCCAAGGCGGTCGGCATGAGCTACAAGGGCGCGTGGGACGCCATCGAGGCGATGAACAACCTGGCCGGCGAGCCGCTGCTGGAGCGCCTGGCAGGCGGCAAGGGCGGGGGCGGCACACAGCTGACTTCGCGTGGCGCGCAGCTTGTGGAAAATTTCCGTAAAATCGACGAAGAGCACCGCCAGTTCGTGGCGCACTTGAGCAGCCAGTCGCACGCGCTGGCCGATGATTTTCTGTTGATACAAAGGATGAAGATGAAGACCAGCGCGCGCAACCAGTTCAGCGGCAAGGTGGTGACGCTCAAGGAGGGCGCGGTGAACGACGAGGTGACGCTGGAAATCGTCGGCGGCCAGCACATCGTCGCCACCATCACGCGCGACAGCAGCGACAGCCTGAGCCTGGTGGAAGGCGCGGAGGCCTTCGCGCTGATCAAGGCGTCGTCGGTGATCGTGGTGACGCAGATGGCTGGCGCCCGCTTCTCGGCGCGCAACCGCCTGACCGGCACGATCACGCGGGTGCAGGTGGGCGCGGTCAACACCGAGGTCAGTATCGAACTGCCGGGCGGCGGCGCCATCGCCGCCATCGTCACGCGCGACAGCGGCGACACGCTGGAACTGCATGTGGGCATGGAGGCGACCGCGATCTTCAAGGCCTCCAGCGTGATCATCGGCACGCCGGCCTGATCAGGTGTCGAACTGGGCGAAGCGCGCCGGCGTGACGCCCAGGATGCGGCGGAACAGGGCGATGAAGCTGCTGACGCTGTCGTAGCCCAGGCTCAGCGCCACGGTCGTCACCGAGGCGCCGCCGTTGAGCAGCTCCATGCCTTTTTGCAGGCGCGCGACCTGGCGCCATTCGACCAGCGACATGCCGGTCTGTTCGCGGAAGTGGCGGGTCAGGGTGCGGCGCGACCAGCCCAGCCTGGCGGCCCATTCGTCGAGGTCGGTTTCATCGGCGGGATGGTCGGCGATGGCCGCCGCCATCGCCTGCAGGCGCGGATGGCGCGGCATGGTCAGGTGCAGCGGTTCCTCGTCGGCGGTGCGGATTTCGTCCAGGAACACTGTCGCCAGCCGGCGGCCGGCGGCGTCGGCCGGCATGCCGTGGGGCCAGCACGCCATGCGCTCCAGCAGCGACACCGCCAGCGGCGACATCCGCATCACCCGCGACTGCGCCGGGAGGTCGGCGCACCAGGACGGCGCCAGGTGGATGGTGTAGCCGGCCAGGCCGGGCCTGAAGGTGTTGCCGTGGGCGGTGGCGCCATGCGGCATGTCGGGCGGGATCCAGCCCAGCCGGCCGCGCGGCAGCACCTGGCGCACGTCGCCGGCCTCGACCACGATCACGCCCTGCAGCGGGATGTACAGCTGCCCCTCCGGGTGATGGTGGATGTGCGTGGTGCGGCTGGTGTGGTGGTCGGCGTGCTGCGCGGAGACGATGACCGGCATCTCGTCCGTCAGTCGCCGCTCGCCGTAGTAGTTGCTGCCCATATGATTTTGGCCCGATCGCGATATTACTTGTCTGTCGCCAGTTAGTGTTTGTTGCTGATTACTGGCAATCTACGACTTTGGTTTATAACAAGGAATCGGCATGACTGCAATCGATACGGAAGAAGTCCTGGCGCTGATGCGCGAGGCCGGCGCCGATCTGTGCGAGACCTTTTGGCGCGGCGAACCGGTGGTGGAGGTGGACGACATGATGACGGTCTTCCAGCGCATCGACGGCGCCGCCAACGCCGGCATGAAGCGGGCGCTGGCGCGCTTGTATCCCGGCATCGCCTGGATGGAGGGCGAGCTCGACACCACCGAGCCGGAGGACGACGAGACCGCCGCGCTGGCCGCGCGCGGCGAATACTGGATCTGCGACGCCATCGACGGCGCCGTGCAATTCCTGCGCGCGATCCCGAACTGGGCCATGTCGCTGACCTTGATGCGCGAGGGCGTGCCGGTGTTCACCGCGATCTTCGACGCGGTGCATGACGAGATGTTCCATGCGCTATGGGGCCACGGCGCCTACCGCAATGGCGAACGAATCCGCGTCAACGGCCGCGCCAACCACTACCAGGGCATCGTCGCCACCAGCCAGCCGCCGTTCGCCGGGCGCGATCGGCATGCGGTGCGCCGCTCCGGCGCCGCGCTGAGCGCCATGCTGCCGGACGTGGCGGCGGTGCGCAACCTGAGCGCGACCTCGCTGCAGCTGGCCTATGTGGCGTGCGGCCGCGTCGACGGCTTCTGGGAGTTCGGCGACGACAGCGTCAATTGCATCGGTGGCGCGCTGCTGGTGCGCGAGGCCGGCGGACAGGCGACGCAAATCGACGGCCGGCCTTATCTGCTGGGTTCGCCGAGCATCGCCGCCGGGTCGCCGGGCGCGCATGCCTCCATGCTGCTGCGCTTGCAGGAAGTGCTGGCGGCCTGAGCGAAAGAAGCGGCGCCAGCGTGCTGCCGCCTAGCGTTCGGCGGTCTTGCCGCCTTGCTGGTTGCCTCCCTTGGCCGATTGTTCCGAGCCGGCGCTGTGCGACGCCACGGCGTTTTTCGCGGCGTTGGCGCGGGCCGCGGACTGCCGGCTTTCCCCGCCCTTGCGGCCGATCTGCGCCATGTGTTCGCGGTCGCGGCTGACCGCCTCGCCGCCTTTCTGGCCGGCCCGGCGCGCTTCCTCCGAATCGAATTCATGGGCCGTGCCCTTTTGATGGGCCGCCTGGCCGCCCTTGCTGGCGATGGCGCGCTGGGTTGCTTCGTCCATTGCCGCAAAGCCGCGCTTGGCCGTGCCTTTCGGCTTGCCTTGATCATTGCTTGAATTACTGGCCATAAGACCTCCTCGTGAGTGTGATGAAATTCCGTCTGGGTGCTTCGAGCGGCGGGCCGGAAGCCCGCTGCTCTGCATGGTTAGAGGTGCTACGTTGACGGAAGTTCCACTCGGGCCGAGGCGCGTTTGGCGTGTTTAGTGACGCAGCTCGCTGGCCATCTGGTATTTGGACATCTGCTCGGCGGCGCGCGCCGTCTGTTCCGAGGCCTGGTGCATGATTTCCTCGGCCACGTCGTTGGCGGCGCGGCGCACCGCCGGCATGTGGGTGGCGGCCGTTTGCGCCAGGCTGGAGTTGGCGCGGCTGAGGATGTCGACCAGGTGCTTCTGGTAGTTCTGCAGTGCGGCGCCGCCCGGCGTGAGCTGGGCGCTGACGGCCGCGCCCAGTTGCGTGGCGTCCTTGCTGGCCATCAGCCGCTGGACGTTGCCGCCCATTTCGGCGATCAGGTCGCGGCCCAGTTGCATGTTCAATTCGCTCAGGCTTTGCAAGGCTTCCAGCGTGCGCTGGTTCAGGTCGGTGTACAGGGTGATCAGGATCTCGATCTGCGATTTGATCGCGGGGGTGATAAATTGGGGGAACATGGTCTTCCTCGTCGTGATCTAAAAAAACGCCGGGCTTGCGGCCCGGCGGAATGTGCAGCCGAAGGATAGACGCTGCGGACGCGGAAAAGTTCCCCGAATTTATTCGGCCGCCACCTGCAGCACCAGCTTGCCGAAGTTCTTCCCTTCGAACAGCATGTTGAGCGCCTGCGGGAAGTGCTCCAGTCCCTGCACGATGTCTTCCTTGCTTTTGACCTTGCCTTCCTTCATCCACCGGCCCAGCGCGGCGATGCCCAGGTGGTAGCGGTCGGCGTAGTCGAACACGACGATGCCTTCCATGCGCGCGCGGTTCACCAGCAGCGCCAGGTAGTTGGCCGGGCCCTTGACCGGCGTGGTGTTGTTGTACTGCGAGATGGCGCCGCAGATGACGATGCGCGCCTTGAGGTTGATGCGGGTGAGCACGGTGTCGAGGATGTCGCCGCCGACGTTGTCGAAGTAGACGTCGACGCCGTTCGGGCAGTGTTCCTTGAGGCCGTCCTTGACCGAGCCGCCCTCGTAGTCGATGCAGGCGTCGAAGCCGAGCTGCTTGACCACGAAGTCGCACTTGTCCTTGCCGCCGGCGATGCCGACCACGCGGCAGCCCAGTTGCTTGGCCACCTGGCCGACCGTCTGGCCGACCGCGCCGGCCGCGCCGGACACCACCACCGTCTCGCCGGCCTTGGGCTGGCCCGATTCGATCAGGCCGAAGTAGGCGGTCATGCCCGGCATGCCCAGCGTGTTGAGGTAGGTGGGCAGCGGCGCCAGCTTGGGATCGACCTTGCGGAAGCCGTGGCGCTTGTCGCCGGCCGGGCCGACCCAGTAGCGCTGCACGCCGGTGCCGCCCTGGACGTAGTCGCCGACCGCGAAGTCGGGCGACTTCGACGCCACCACCACGCCCACGCCGCCGGCCCGCATCACCTCGCCGATGGCGACCGGCGCGATGTAGGATTTGCCCTCGTTCATCCAGCCGCGCATGGCCGGGTCGAGCGACAGGTACAGCACCTTGACCACGACCTCGCCGTCGGCCGGTTCGCGCACCGGCTCGCTGACCTGCTGCCAGTCGCTGTCCTTGACCATGCCGACCGGGCGGGCCGCCAGGCGGAATTGAAGATTTGTCTCGTTGATAGTCATTTTGTATCCTCAAAGAAGAGTGTGACGGCCAATATATCTTAAATTGAACGAGCGTGCTATTTTTACGGTGTGGGCCCAGCCGTGCGACAATACCGGCCTTGTTAGACCTATAACGATGGTGGATATGAGCAATCCCGAATACATTTTGACACTCTCTTGCCTGGACCAGCGCGGTATTGTTCATCGCGTGTCGGGCTTCCTGGCCGACCACGGCTGCAACATCATCGACTCGGCCCAGTTCGGCGACGGCGAATCGAAGCTGTTCTTCATGCGCGTGCACTTCGCGCTGGAAGACCGCAACGTCAGCGACGACCTGCTGCGCGCCGACTTCGGCCGGCTGGGCGCGGAGATGAAGCTGGACTGGGAGCTGCGCGACGCCCATTACAAGCCGCGCGTGATGCTGATGGTGTCGAAGATCGGCCACTGCCTCAACGACCTGCTGTTCCGCTACAAGAGCGGCCTGCTGCCGGTGGAGATTCCGGCCATCGTGTCCAACCACATGGACTTCTACCAGCTGGCGGCCAGCTACAACATTCCGTTCCACCACCTGCCGCTGGCCACCGGCGCGCCGCAGGAGGCCAAGCTGGCGCAGGAAGCCAAGATCATCGAGCTGATGAACTCGCACAACGTCGACCTGGTGGTGCTGGCGCGCTACATGCAGATCCTGTCGCCCGGCCTGTGCGCGGCGCTCAAGGGCAAGGCGATCAACATCCACCATTCCTTCCTGCCGAGCTTCAAGGGCGCCAAGCCGTACGCGCAGGCGCACCACCGCGGCGTCAAGCTGATCGGCGCGACCGCGCACTTCGTCACCGGCGACCTGGACGAAGGTCCGATCATCGAGCAGGACGTCGAACGGGTCGATCACTCGATGGACGCCGAGACGCTGTCGGCCATCGGCCGCGACGTCGAGTGCGTGGTGCTGGCGCGCGCCGTGAAGTGGTTCGTCGAACACCGCATTTTGCAGAACGGCGACAAGACTGTCGTCTTCAAATAATTAAAAAAGAGATTCACCGATGGCCCTCAAAGCAACAATCTACAAAGCTGACCTGCAGATCGCGGACATGGACCGCAACTTCTACGAGACCCAGTCGCTGACGCTGGCGCGCCATCCGTCCGAGACCGACGAGCGCATGATGGTGCGCCTGATCGCCTTCGCGATCCACGCCAACGAGGCGCTCACCTTCACCAAGGGCTTGTTCGACGTCGAGGAGCCGGACATCTGGCAGAAGGACCTGACCGGCGCGATCCAGCTGTGGATCGAGGTGGGGCAGCCGGACGAGAAGGTGATCCTGAAGGCCTGCGGCCGTTCGGAGCACGTCTATGTCTACAGCTACGCCGCGACCAGCCACATCTGGTGGAAGGCGCTGGCCAACAAGGTCGAGCGCTGCAAGAACCTGACCGTGATCAACCTGGACGCGGACGCCACCGAGCAGCTGGCCAAGATGGCCCAGCGCAGCATGCAGCTGCAGTGCACGATCCAGGACGGCCAGATCTGGCTGACCGACGGCACCAACACGGTGGAAGTCGGCCGCGAGACCTTCAAGGGCGAGCGTTGATATAATCGACCGATGAAAAACATCATCTCAGCATTGCTGTTGGCGGCGGCCGTTCCGGCGGCGCTGGCCCAGGTCGAGGTCGGCGACGCGTGGATACGCGCCACCGTGCCGTCGGCCAAGTCCAGCGGCGTGTTCATGCGGCTGAAGTCCAAGCAGGATGCGCAGCTGGTGGCGGTGCGCGCCGAGGTGGCGGGCGTGGCGGAAATCCATCAGATGCAGATGGAAGGCCAGCTGATGAAGATGCACGCCGTGCCGTCGCTGGACTTGCCGGCCGGGCGGATGGTCGACCTGGCGTCCGGCGGCTACCACGTGATGCTGATGGACTTGAAACGGCAGTTGAAGCAGGGCGAGACCGTGCCGGTCACGCTGGTGATCCGAAAGAAGGGCAAGCAGACCGACACCGTCACTGTCGACGTGCCGGTCAAACCGCTGACGTACACACCACCGAAGGGACAGTGATGAAAACGACTCTGACCATGCTGGCTTTCTCCGCCGCGCTGCTGGCCCCGGCGGCCCAGGCCCATGTGACGCTGGAACAAAGCACCGGCCTGGCGGGGAGTTTCCAGAAGCTGACCTTCCGCGTCGGCCACGGCTGCGACGGCAGCGCCACCAAGGGCTTGACGGTGTCGCTGTCGGAGGGCGCCACCAGCGCCAAGCCCATGCCCAAGGCGGGCTGGAAGGTCGACGTCGGCACCAACGGCGGCGTGCAGGAAATCAGCTGGAAGGGCGGCCCGCTGCCGGACGCTTATTTCGACGAGTTCGTCATGCAGGTCAAGCTGACCACGCAGCCGGGCAAGCTGTACTTCCGCATCGTGCAGCAGTGCGACAAAGGCAGCGTGGCCTGGGACGAGATCCCCGGCGACGGCGCCGTCAAACTGAAAGCGCCGGCGCCGATGCTGGAAGTGCTGCCGGTCCCGGCCGGCACGGCCCAGCACCAGCACTGATCCCGCCGGCCGCGCGGTCTACTTGACGACCGCGCCGCCCTTCATCACCCACTGGACGTTCTCCAGCGTCTTCACATCCTTCAACGGCTCGCCGTCGACCGCGATCATATCGGCGAACTTGCCGGCCTCGATCGTGCCCACCCTGTCGGTCCAGCCCAGCAGCTCGCTGGCGTTGACGGTGGCGGTGCGGATCGCCTGGATCGGCGTCATGCCCAGCTTGACCAGGATGCCGAACTCGCGCGCGTTCAGGCCGTGCGGATAGACGGCGGCGTCGGTGCCGAAGGCGATCGGCACGCCGGCCTTGATGGCGCGGGCCACGTTCTGGCGCGCTATCGGCAACACCACCTTGGCTTTTTCCAGCAGCGGCTTGGGCAGCTTGATGGCCTCGGCGTTCTCGATCAGCCAGTCGCCCAGGTAGAGCGTGGGCACCAGCCAGGTCTTGTGTTCCTTCATCAGCTTGATGCCTTCGTCGTCGATGTAGGAGCCGTGCTCGATCGAGTCGATGCCGGCCAGCACCGCCAGCTTGATGCCGTCGCCGCCGTGCGCGTGGGCGGCGGCCTTGCGGCCCAGGCGGTGGGCGTCGCCGACGATGGCCTTCAATTCCTCCAGCGTGTATTGCGAGGTGCGCGGATCGTCGCCGAACGACAGCACGCCGCCGGTGGCGCAGATCTTGATGACGTCGGCGCCGTACTTGATGTTGCGGCGCGTGACCTTGAGCGCCTCGTCGACGCCGTCGGCCACGCCCAGGCTGGTGATCTTGTATTCGGGCGCGTGCATGGTGTCGTCGCAGTGGCCGCCGGTGATGCTCAGCGGCGGGCCGGAGGCGGCCATGCGCGGGCCGGGCACGTCGCCGTCGTTGATGGCGTCGCGCAGGCCGATGTCGGTGTAGGCGTCGGCGCCGACATCGCGCACGGTGGTGAAGCCGGCCTGCAGCGTCAGGCGGGCGTTCTTGGCGCCGGTCAGCGTGGCGCGCGGCACCGACTTGGCGATGATGGAATAGCCGGCGTCCTGCGGATCGCCGGTCAGGTGGGTGTGCATGTCGATCAGGCCGGGCAGCAGGGTCTTGTTGCCGAGGTCAATGACTTGCGCGCCGGCCGGGATCGCCAGCTGGCTGCCGGCGGCGGTGATGCGTTCGCCGCTGATGAGGACCACGGCGTTGTCGACCAGCGCGCCGCTGCGCACGTCGAGCATGTGGGCGGCCTTGACGGCGGTGACGTCGGACGGGGCGGCGGAGGCGGCCGAGCAGGCCAGCAACAATAAGGGCAGCGCGAAGGCGCGGCGGACGGACGTGGCGATAACGTTCAAGCGGATCTCCTTGTGGTGAGTTTCTTATTCGCGCCGGCTTGATGCGGGCCAAACAGCGCCCGCCTAGCGTACCCGCGTCTACAGGCGGGCGCTACAATTTTTTGGATGAACACTTGCAGCGATTCGCTCTATCGCCAACTTTTCGCGCATCCCGAAATCGTGCGGGATCTGCTGGCCGGCTTTTTGCCGGCTGACTGGGCGCGGACGCTGGACGCGGACGTGTTCGAGCGCGTCAACGCCAGCTACGTCAGCGACCGCGGCAAGCAGCGCCACCAGGACATGGTGTGGCGGGCCAGGGTGGGCGGGGAGTGGGTCTACGTCTACATCTTGCTGGAATTCCAGGCCCGTTCCGATCGCTGGATGGCCTTGCGCATGCAGGTGTACGTGGGTTTGTTGCTGCAGGATCTGGTCGCTCAGCACCGCCTGACGCGGCGCGGCAAGTTGCCGCCGGTCTTGCCCATCGTGCTGTATCACGGGCGTGGCGCTTGGCGTGCCAGCCGCGAGCTGGCCGACTTGATGTTGCCGCCTCCAGCTGGACTGGAAGCTTACCAGCCGCGCCAGCAGTACATGCTGATCGACCAGCATCGCCATCTGGATACGGACGATCCGGCCAACATCCTGGGCATCTTGTTCCGCCTGTTGCGCTCGAAGACCAACAAGGAAATGCTGTCGGCGCTGGGCGACTTCGCCGAACGCATGAAGGCGCCCGATATTGCTCAGGCCCGCGACAGCCTGACACGCTGGGTATGCACGACCTTGCAGGACGAATTTGACGAAGATATTATGAGTTCAGGGGAGGAGCCAGTGATGCTATTTAATCGGCGATTCAAGACCTACGAAGCCTTGCTCGAATATGAGGCCATCCAACGTGGCCTCCGCAAGGGAATGAAGGAGGGGCGTCGCGTAGGGAAGCAGCAAGGATTGCAGCAAGGGCGGGTGGAGGGTATGCAAGAGGGCGAGCAGGCGGCGTTGAAAGGTGTGCTGCAGGCGCTGCTAGAGCGCCGAAAGGTGGAAATGCCGGCGGAGCTTGCCGAAAAAGTGGACCATGCCAACGCCGCCCAGCTCAGCGCCTGGATCGAGGCGCTGATTGACGGCCGCGATCCGGCGCAAGTCTTTACTGCGGCGCAGCGCCCAGCCGCTTGACGCTGCCCGAACCCAGCACGCTGCTGGTCAGCTTCGGATCGCCGTAGTAGCTGACGTCGCCCGAGCCGGCCACGCTCAGGCTCAGCGTCTGCTTGGCCCACACCGTGGCCTCGCCGGAGCCGCCGATGCTCACCGTCACATCGCGCGCGGCCAGCTGGCCGGCCTGCACCCGTCCCGAGCCGCCGATCGACACCTGCAAGCGCTCGACGTTGCCGCCCACCTTCAGGTTGCCGCTGCCGCCCAGCGCGATCGCCACCGATTCGCTCTCCAGCTTGCGCACATTGATCGCGCCCGAGCCGCCCACGTCGAACGTCAGGCGCTCGCCGCGCAATTGGTCGGACTCGACCGAGCCGGAGCCGGCCACCGCGATCTTCTCGATCGAGCGCGCCTGCACCACGATCTTCATCGTGTGCGCCTCCAGGTTGACGTCCTTGCGCGTGGGCCGGATGCGCAGCGTGCCGTTGTCGACCACCGTCTCGAGCAGCGGCAGCAGGTTGTCGTCGGTCTCGATGCTGATGCCCTCGGTGTTGCCTTGGCGGAGCTCGATGTTGCCGCTGACGCTGGTCGCCAGCGAGGTGAAGTGGCCGATCTCGCGGTTCTGCTTGACGATCTTGCCGCTGCCCTGCACGCGCTCGCCGTGGAACCAGCTGAACGGGCCGGCCACGGCCACGCCCACCGGCGCGGCGACGGCCAGCAGGCCGGCGGACAGGAACAGGATGCGCAGCGCGCTGCGGACGGATGGATTTGCCATGATGATCTCCTCGTGATGGTTGGCACAGCTCTTGAGGTTGGATACTACGGACTTGTCCCGCCGCGCGAAACCGGGCTGCGACAGATTGCAGCGGGCGCGGAACAGAATGCACAGGCCGGGGAGCAGGCCGCGTCCGGCGTCGGGGCGGGGCGGCCGGCATGAGGTATCATTCGGCCTATCCCGCAACACCGCACATATTGGACGCACATGCTTATCATCACCATCAAACAGGGCAAGGAAAAGAGCCTGCTGGCCGGCGACCCCTGGATTTACGCCTCGGCGGTCGACAAGGTCGACGGCAAGCCGCAGGAAAAGAACAAGCCGGGCGCCACCGCCACCGTGCAGACCTCGTCGCGCCAGTTCATCGGCCGCGCAGCGTACAACGCCAAGTCGCAGATCTGCGCCCGCATCTGGACCTACAAGGAAGACGAGCCGGTCGACCACGCGCTGATCAAGCGCCGCGTCAAGGCCGCCGTGGCCAAGCGCGCCGCCAGCGTGCGCGCGGCCGGCCCCAACGACCTGGTGCCCGTGGTGCGCGGCGACGAGGATGGCTTGTCCGGCCTGCTGGTCGACAGCTGGGGCGGCGTCCAGGGCTACCTGATCTGCCAGTTCCAGTCGGCCGGCGTCGATGCCTGGAAGGTGGCCATCGTGCAGGCGCTGCTGGCCGAGACCGGCTGCCCCAACGTCTACGAGCGCTGCGACGACCTGGTCCGCAAGGGCGAGGGCTTGCCGATCTTCTACCGCGCGCTGGCCGGCGAGGAACCGCCCGACCACGTGCTGGTCACCGAGGGCAAGCAGCGCTACAGCATGGACTTGCGCACCGGCTTCAAATATCCCAAGGTCCGCAGCTAAAATATTTCGATGCTGCAATTTTTTCTCTTATAATCGTTGACGGAGCACCACCGACCCCACCGAGAGCAGAGATGGAACATTACCAGTCGTCGCAGATACGCACCCTGACCTACATCGAGAACGAAGACCACCCGGTGTTCGGCACGCTCGTCGAGCAGATCCTGCATCTGCTCAATTCCAAGCTGATCTTCAGCGACATCCTGATCCACCAGAACAGCCCGCTGTTGCTGCGCCAGCCGAAGGGGCTGGTCGCGGTGACGGATTCGCCGATCACGCGCGAGGAGCTGCAGGAGTTCTTCGAGGTGGTCGAGCCGAACTGGGCCGAGCGCATCCAGGACCGCGCCTTCGACCGCGCGGTGGACCTGCACACGGCGCGCATCCGCGCCAACTGCTTCAGCTTCCAGGGCAAGAAGCGGCTGGGCTGCGTGATCCGTCGTTTTCCCAAGGAGCCGATGGTGCTCAGCGAGCTGGGCCTGCGCCAGGCCGAGCAGAACTTCGCCAAGCTCACCAGCGGGCTGGTGCTGATCATCGGCGACACCTGCCAGGGCAAGTCGACCACCATCGCCGCCATGCTCGACGAGATCAACAAGCACCGATCCGGCCACATCATCACCATCGAGGACCCGGTGGAGACCTTGATCCCGCAGCGCCAGTGCGTGATCACGCAGCGCGAGGTGGGTTTCGACGGCGACGTCGAGAGCTTCTACCTGGGCGCGCTGGACGCGCTGCGCGAGCGGCCGGACGTGATCGTCATCGGCGAGATCCGCGACGCCCAGACCGCGCAGGAAGCGCTGGCGCTGGCCGAATCGGGGCCGCTGGTGCTGGCCTCGCTGCACGCGCGCTCGACCGAGCTGGGCCTGCAGAAGATGGTTCGGCTGCTGGGCAACGGCGAGCCGCAATCGCAGGCCTTGGCGCACGCGCTGCGGGGCGTGCTGTGCCAGGCGCTGCTGCCGTCGGTCGATGGCGACCGCTACCACCTGGCCACCGAATGCCTGACGTCGAATCCGGAGGTGGTGGGCATGATCGCCAGCGGCCAGATTTCGGCGCTGCGCAACTGGATGGAGACCAAGCCGGGCGAGGGCTGCCACACGATGAACGCCTCGCTGCGCGCGCTGCTCACCGCAGGCAAGGTCAGCGTCGACGACGCCCGCAACGCCACCACCGACCGCATCGGCTTCGCCGAGCACTACTAACCAAAAATTGGGGTCAAGTCTGACATTCGGACACGAGCTCTGCTGTAGCGAGGCTGCTACGGCAGAGCTCGTGTCCGAATGTCAGACTTGACCCCACCAAGATATGAAGCACAGACTATTTCTTTTTGACCTGGACGATACACTGCTGGACTTTAAGGCGTCGGAAAAACTCTCGTTCGTACGGACCATGCGCGAGCTCGGCCTGCGCGATGATGTGGAACCGATTTTTCTCCAGTACCAGGCGATCAACGTGCAGCTCTGGCGCGACTTCGAGACCGGCGCCGTGAGCAAGGACTTCCTGAAGGTGGAGCGCTTCCGCAAGACCTTCCAGGCCCACGGCGTCGAGCTCGATCCCGAGGCGGCCAGCAGCATTTATCTGGAGTCGCTGCCCGACACCGTGGTCCTCATCGACGGCGCCAAACAGCTGTGCGAGACGCTGTCGGCCATCGGCGAGGTGGGCATCATCACCAACGGCGTCGAGGCCATCCAGAACCGCCGTATCGCCAGCTCGGGGCTGGCCGACAGCATATCGTTTGTCGCCACCTCCGAGGCCTGCGGCCACGCCAAGCCCGATGTGCGTTTCTTCGAGTACGCGGCCCGCATGGCGCGCTCCTTCGCGAAACCGGAGGCGATCATCGTCGGCGACCGGCTCGACGCCGACATCCTCGGCGCCAACCGGTACGGCATCGAAAGCTGCTGGTTCAACCCCGGCCGCCTCGCCAACGCATCGGACGCGGTGCCCACCTTCGAGGTCGCCGGCCTGGCGGAAGTCGTGCCGTCGCTCAGGAGCCTGGCCGCCGCATAAACGTGCTGGTGCGCGGCATGGCAGCGCGGAGCGGCTTAATCGTCGACCGCCTCGATGCCCTTGCAGCCTGAGCTTCTCGACATGGTCCTTCATCGCCTGCAGCGCTTCGGGGGAGTGGCCTTGCCATTCCTTGACCTCGCCCACCACGCGCAACGCTTGCTTCGAGCGGTGGGACTTGGTCGGGTTGCCGGGGAATTTCTTATCCGTCAGATTGGGATCGTCCACGATCTCGCCAACCGGCTCGACGATGTCGATCCTGCCAGGCGTCTCGGTGGGGTCAAGTCTGACATTCGGACACGAGCTCTGCCGTAGTGCGCGCACTACGGCAGAGCTCGTGTCCGAATGTCAGACTTGACCCCATTGTTAATCCAGTGGAATCGCGCGGTAGCGGTTGACGTCGTTGCCGTTGACCGGCGGCGCGTTGTTGCCCCAGGCGCTGCGCAGGTAGGACACGACCTGCGCCACCTCCGTATCGTTCAATACGTGGCCGAACGGCGGCATGCCGTATGGGCGCGGATTGCCTTCGGTGCCGGGCGCGAAGCCGCCGTTGAGCACGATGCGGATCGGGTTGACCGCCTGCTCCATCGTCAGCGCGCGGTTGCCCGCCAGCGGCGGATAGCCCGGCGGCAGGCCGGCGCCGCCTGCGCCGTGGCAGTCGACGCAGTGCTTCTCGTACAGCTTGGCGCCGGCCGCCAGGTAGGCCATAGCCTCGGCGCCCTTGTCGCGCTCGAAGTCGGATTTCTTGTCGTCGCCCGGCAGCGCTTTCAGATAGACCGCCATGGCGTTGATGTCGCCGTCGCTCAGGTGCTGCAGGCTTTGCCGCACCACCTCGGCCATCGGCCCGAACACGGTCGCGCGCGGCGACACGCCGGTCTTGAGCAACTGCACGATGTGCGGTTGCATCCATTCGCCCAGCCCGGCCTCGGCGCCGGCGTTGAGCGACGGCGCGTACCAGCCAAGCACCGGGATCAGGCCGCCGGACAGGCCCTCGCCGTCGCTCGCACCCAGCGTGTTGCGCGCGCTGTGGCAGGCGCTGCAATGGCCCAGGCCCTGCACCAGGTAGGCGCCACGGTTCCAGTCCACCGATTGCTTGCTGTCCTCGCGGAACACGGCCGGCTTGAAGTACAACGCGCGCCACGCGGCCAGCATGAATTGCTGGTTGTAGGGGAAGCGCAAGGTGTGCGGCTGGTTGGGCTGCGCCACCGCCGGCACCGACTGGAAGTAAGCGTACAGCGCGTCCGCGTCGTCGCGCGTGATGCGGGTGTAGTTGGTGTACGGGAAGGCCGGATACAGCAGGCGGCCATCCTTTGATTTGCCGTTGTGCAGCGCGCGCCAGAAGTCGTCCGCGCTCCAGCCGCCGATGCCGGTGGCCTTGTCGGAGGTGATGTTGGGCGAGATGACGTTGCCGAACGGCGTCTGCAGCGCGCGCCCGCCGGCGTACTGCGCGCCGCCGCGCACGGTGTGGCAGGCCATGCAGTCGCCGGCCTTGGCCAGGTAGGCGCCGCGCGCGATCTTCTCTGCCGGCGCCAGCGTCGCGGTGACGGTGGGCGCCGGCCCGGCGTCGTCGGAGCCGCCGAACAGCACATACAGGATGCCCGCCGCCAGCACGGCGATAACGGGATAAATGATTTTCTTCATAACAAGGCCCTCAAGGTGCCGGCACGCTGCCGCAGTTCAGCGGCAGGGGCAGGGCGATGCTGTCGGCGGCGCCGGGGCGGGCGGCGGCGTCCGGTGTTTGCTTGCTGAGCCAGCCGGAGACGGCGGCGACGTCGGCCGGCGTCAGGCGGTTGGCGATCTCCGCCATGCAGTCCGGCGCGGCGGCGCGGCGCACCTTGTTCTTCCATGCGCCGAACTGGGCGTTGATGTAGTCGCTGGGCAGGCCGACCAGGCCGGGGATCGCCGGCGCCACGCCGGTCAGCGCGCTGCCGTGGCAGGCCACGCAGGCCGGGATCTTCTTCGACGGATCGCCGTTGCGCACCAGCGCCTCGCCGCGCGCCAAGGCATCGCCGCCCGCGCCGCCGGCCTGGGGCGGCGGGTAGGGCGGGTGCTGTTGCGAGAAGTAGTCGGCGATTTCGCGCAGGTAGGCGTCCGGCAGGTGGTCGACCATGTAGGTCATCATCGGATAATGCCGCCGGCCCTCGCGGAAATTGACCAGCTGGTTGTACAGGTAGCCGGCCGGCTTGCCGGCGATGCGTGGGAAGAAGGCGTCGCCGCGTTCCTTGACGGCGTGGCAGGCGGTGCAGGCGGCCACGCGTTGTTCCAGCGTGTCGGGCAGGGTGGCGGGCGTGGCGGCCAGCAACGGCAGGCCGAAGCCGGCCAGGGCCAGCGCGGCGCCCGCGCGCACGACGGAAGATGTGAACATGCGATTCCTTGAAGTCGTAGCTATCTGGCAAGGATACCAGATCATCCCGCTACTGCGGCTTCGGCGGACGGGGAAGTTTCACGGCCTTCATCGGCGGCAGCTTGTTGCCGGCGGCGATGAAGTGACGGTAGACCCGCAAGGCCACCTGGGCGTCGTCGGCCGCGTACAGGATCTGCTTTTCGTTCAGGCGCGGCAGCGCCCAGTTGGTGGTGGAGATCTTCTTGGACTTCTGCAGCTTCTGGCCGAAGAACTTGGCGACGGCGGTCTTGGCGCCGAGGTCGTTGCGTTGTCCCGGCGTGCGCAGCGCCACCGACAAATCGACCACGCCGGCCGCGCGGATCGCCAGCTTGGCGTGCAGCCGCTTGACGTCGTCGGACAGGCCGAAGCCCACCTTGAGCAACGCCGGCGTCTCCAGCACCGCCTGCAATGCCTCGAGGATGGTCGCGGAGGTGCTGGCGCCGATCTGGAACAGGTAGGCGGTGCTGTCGGTGGAAAACTGGATCAGGTGCGGACCGGTCGAGGTCTCGCCCTTGGTGAAGGTCGGCTTGGATTCGGTGTCGAAGCCGATGGCGTCCGTGGCCAGCAGGGCGTCGCGCGCGGCGACCGCCTGCCCGGCCGTGGTGACCAGCTGCACATCGGCGATGCGTATCCCGATGTAGGGCGGAAGCTCGGCCTCCGCCGGCACGGCGGGATGCTGGGTGTTCAACGGAGCCAACAGAGCCAACTCAGCCTTTGCGCGAGAACTTCGCGGTCAGCTGGTTCAGCTTGTCGGCGCGCACGCGCGCCGCTTCCTCGGCGGCGGCCGCTTCGCGTTCGGCCTTCTTGCGTTCGGCTTCCTTCTTGAAGCGTTCCTGCAAGACCTGCGTGGCGTGGGCGCGATGGGTGTCGGTCACTTCGGCGCCGGGGGTGCCGTCCAGATCGTGGCGCACCTTGGCTTTTTCCATGACCTTCAGGTAGCGCAGCGAACCGGTGTGGATGCCGAGCGCGGTGCGCATGGTTTTGCGGTCCAGTTCGGGCATGACGGCGAGGATCTGCTTGTCGATACCGATCGACAGGGGCAGGAAATCGCGGAAGGCCGGGAATTGGGTTTGCAATTGTTTCAACAAGCTGCGCGGGGACTGCGCTGCTGGTGCCGCGGTGGCGGCCGGCTCGTTGGCCGGCGCCTGAGGGGTGAGGCTAGTGTTCATCGACTTCATAGTTTAAGCAAGAGGCGTGAGCATATCATGGGGACTACGGGATTGCAGTGCCTTTTAGGCCATGATGTAAAAATGACTACATCAACATCATACGCCAGTTGGACGGCGCAGGTGCGTTCGCACGCCAAAACATGTATAATGCGAGACGCACTTTTGCAGGACGGTGCGTTTCAGTTTGGTACAGGATGCGATTTGGACGGTCTGACAAGAGTGTGTAGCCCTTGTTATATGGTTTTAAGATGTCGGATATAGGTACTATCAATTATCCTGATGTCTCGCGATACGGCATACTTTGCCCTCTCCCTATTCTTCACTGAAAAGAGAAACAAGCCCGTTGTTGGACGCGGGCTTTTTTTATTCCGCAGATAATCGTCAGCTAAATTACAACATTTCCATCCCAGCGCACTGGCAACGGTCGGCGCGGGCTACGGCATTTTGTATTGTCTGGCGAATACGCATTGAGAGATATTTAATGACAAAAACGCCGAAAACTTTAACGTTGTCCGTCAAGGCCGCCCGTACCAGCTCCGCTCCGCTGGTGGTGCCGAAGACGACTCTATCTTATGTGATCGATAATGCGCAAGAGGCAGCGAGCAAAGTAACGGTAGTCAAAAAGAAAACGCGCCTGAGCGCCGCGGCCGAAGCGGCCCAGGCCGAGGCGCAGGTGGCGGTGCAGGGCGACGCCTCGGACGCGCCCATCAAGACCGTCAAGGTGGCGCGCAAGACCGCCGTCATCCCGGGCGCCGACACCGGCGCGGCGGCGGTGGTGGTCAAGGCCGCGCCGAAGTCCAAGCTGGTCAAGGTCGCCAAGGCCGAGCCTGCTCCTGTCGTCATCGTGACCGCCGGCCCGGCCGTCAGCCAGGTGACCGACGCCGCCACGCTGGCCTCGATCGACACCTCCGGCTACCTGCTGCCGAGCGTCAAGGTGCCGGGCCGCCGCGGCCGCAAGCCGTCAGAGTTCACGCCGGAGAACGACGAAGTCGCAGCGCTGAACGCGGTCGAGCGCGCCGAACTGAAGGCCGTGTCCAAGGCCCGCGAGCGCAAGGCCAAGGGCGGCGCCGCCGACATGCTGGGCGTCGATTCCAAGAGCACCGCCGAGGAACTGGAGCGCCGCCGCACCCAGATCAAGAACCTGATCAATATGGGCAAGGAGCGCGGCTTCCTGACCTACGCCGAGATCAACGACCAACTGCCGGAAAACATTGTCGACCCTGAAGCGATCGAAGGCATCATCGCGACCTTCAACGACATGGGCATCGCCATCTACGAGCGCGCGCCGGACGCCGAGTCGCTGCTGCTGACCGACAGCGTGGCCACCGTCACCTCCGACGACGAAGTGGAGGCGGCCGCCGCGACCGCGCTGTCGACGGTCGACTCCGACTTCGGCCGCACCACCGACCCGGTCCGCATGTACATGCGCGAAATGGGCGCCGTGGCGCTGCTGACGCGCGAAGGCGAGATCGAGATCGCCAAGCGCATCGAGGGCGGCCTGAAGGACATGATCCAGGCCATCTCCGCCTGCCCGACCACGATCGCCGAGATCGTCGCGCTGGCCAAGAAGATCGAAGCCGACGAACTGAAGGTCGATGAAGTGGTGGACGGCTTCGTCGACCTGAACGAGGCGAACAACACGCCGGCCGTCGCGGCCGCGCCCGCCGCCGCGTCGGACGACGATGAGGAAGAGGAAGAGGAAGTCGAGGAGGAAGACGGCGACGCCAACGGCGGCGCGGCGGGCTTCTCGACCGAGCAGCTGGCGCAGCTGAAGAAGGCCGCGCTGGAAAAGTTCGACGTCATCTCGACCCAGTACGACAAGATGCGCAAGGCCAGCGGCGGCTACGGCTCCAAGGCCTACGTGTCGGCGCAGGAAGCGATTTCGGCCGAGCTGCTGGGCATCCGTTTCACCGCCAAGGTGGTCGAGAAGCTGTGCGACACGCTGCGCGGCCAGATGGAGGAAGTGCGCCACATCGAGCGCGCCGTGCTGGAGCTGTGCGTGAACAAATGCGGCATGCCGCGCGCCCACTTCATCAAGGTCTTCCCCGGCAACGAGTGCGACCTGGACTGGGTCGACGGCGAAGTCGACAGCGCCTATCCGTACAGCGCCATCCTGGGTCGCAACGTGCCGGCCGTGAAAGAGCTGCAAAAGAAGATGATCGACCTGCAGGCCCGCGTGGCGCTGCCGCTGGCCGACCTGCGCAAGATTAACAAGCAGATGGCCGCCGGCGAAAAACGCGCGCGCCAGGCCAAGCGTGAAATGACGGTCGCCAACTTGCGTCTGGTGATTTCGATCGCCAAGAAGTACATCAACCGCGGCCTGCAGTTCCTCGACCTTATCCAGGAAGGCAACATCGGCCTGCTGAAGGCGGTGGACAAGTTCGAATACCGCCGCGGCTACAAGTTCTCGACCTACGCGACCTGGTGGATCCGTCAGGCCATCACCCGTTCGATCGCCGACATGGCCCGCACCATCCGCGTGCCGGTGCACATGATCGAGACGATCAACAAGATGAACCGCATCTCGCGCCAAATCATGCAGGAAACCGGCAGCGAGCCGGACCTGGCGACCCTGGCGGTCAAGATGGAAATGCCGGAAAACAAAGTCCGCGAAATCATGAAGATCGCCAAAGAGCCGATCTCGATGGAAACGCCGATGGGCGAGGACGGCGATTCGCAGCTGGGCGACTTCATCGAGGACAACACCACCCTGGCGCCGCTGGACGCCGCGCTGCACGCGTCGATGCGCAACGTCATCAAGGAAGTGCTGGACTCGCTGACCCCGCGCGAAGCCAAGGTGCTGCGCATGCGCTACGGCGTGGAAATGTCGAACGACCACACGCTGGAAGAAGTGGGCAAGCAGTTCGACGTGACCCGCGAGCGTATCCGCCAGATCGAGGCGAAGGCCATGAGCAAGCTGCGCCAGCCGTCGCGCTCGGACAAGCTGAAGACCTTCCTGACGCAGAACTAAGCGTCGGCGGGATGACAAGAAGGGAGGCCATGGGCCTCCCTTTTTTTTCGCCGTGACAAACCGCGTATTTCTTTTTTATCGGATTGCAATACACTAGCGTTTTTCCCATCACCGGCCGCTGCATGGAAAAGCCAGTCTATCGTCCGTTCTCCCGCAGCCTGTGGCTGGGCCTGCTGGCCGGAAGCGTCGCGGTGCTGCTGCTGAATCTGACGCATCTCTACCTGTGGCAGTTGCGCTATCCGCCGGGCGCCACGGCAATCGAGCGCTTCAACGACCATTCCCACACCGCGTTGTGGTTGTGGCTGCAATTGCTGGACTTCGCCGGCGGTATCGCGGCCGGCGCGCTGGTGGCGCGCTGGTCGCCGCGCGGCTCATGGCGCGCGCTCGCGCTGTCAGTGGCCGGATTGTTGGTGTATTCCTTCTTCGATTTCCTGCCGCATACGAAATCCTGGCTGCGATGCGCGCTGTGGTACTTGGCGGTGCCGTCGGGTGTGCTGTGCGGCGGTGCGCTGTATCGCTGGCGCGAGCGCGGCAGGGCCGAGAAGCCGCCCCGCGCCGCGCCCGCCGATCACATGCAGGATCTGCCGCACACGCCGCTGCCGCAGGCGCTGTTGATCATGGCGATCTGCTTTGGCGGCTTTATTTTGGATTCGTTCGGCATCGCGTCCGGCGGCGCCGATCTATTGAGCTTCAATGACGGGGTCTTCGCCGCCATCGCCGTGCAGGAACTGATACTCGCCTGCGTGGCGCTGGCCGTGCTGCACGCCTGCCATTATCCGCTGGCGACCCTGCTGCCCAAGCCCTCATGGGGCGGGCTGGGCATCGGCGCCGTGCTCTACGTCATCTCCTGCGTGGCCGCGCTGGGTGTCGGGCTGCTGTTCGGCGGCGAAGCGATCCAGCCGGTCGACACGATGCTGGCGCAGTCGCATGTCACGCTGCCCGCGCTGGTGGCGATGGCGCTGATCAACGGCACCTTCGAGGAAGTGTTTTTGCTGGCCTACCTGCAGCGCGGGCTGCGGCGCTTCGGCGCTTCCAACGCCATCGGCGCCGCGATCCTGGTGCGGCTGCTGTGCCACTGGTACCAGGGGCCGGTGGGCGCCGCCAAGGTGCTGGCGATGGGACTGGTGTTCGGGATATATTATGCGCGCAGCGGGCGGCTGTTCCCGGTGATCGCCGCGCACGTGGCGGCGGATTTCCTGCCTTTTCTCGATGTCGTGCAGTGAAAGTGAGAGCGATGATCAAATCGGTATTTTTCGGCGCGGCCCTGGCCTGCACGTCCATGATGGCGGGCGCGGCGCGTATCGATATCGCCACCGGCATCCAGCTGGCGCAGATCGACTTCGATACGTATCACGCCTTGCTGTTTGAACGCTGCAAGACGGAGGCGCCGGATTCGGTCGACGCGCTGGCGGAGGCCTTGGCGCAGTGGAAGGCGCAGAACGCGGACGCGCTGGTGATCCTGCGCCAGCTGTACAAGGTGCAGCTGATCCAGCAAATGCGGGCCCGCCAGCCGGCGGCGACCGAGGCGGAAATCGATGCCCATGTCGCTGCGGTGATGGGCGTGTTCAACGGGGGCCTGAAGGACAAGGTGGCGGCCTTGCCGGCCGGCGAGGCCAGGGCGTCCTGCGAGGGTGGGTACGCCAACGACCTGGAGACCAACCCCGACATGGATTTCAACGAGCTGCTGGAGCGCATGACGCTGGGGCGTTGACCGGCTCGGTGCCGGTTTTTTCAGGATTTGAATGAAAACTGTTTATATCAATGTACTGTTGTGGCTGTGGTCCCTGGTGGCGCTGTGCGCCGCCGCCGCGCATATCGTGATGCCCGCGTGGACGGCGGCGGGCACCAACTGGCTCAGCTCCGCGCACTGGCAGCGCGAGATCGCCTATTTCGACATCGTCCTCGCCGGCATCTTCAGCTGGACCGCCCGCCAGTCCGACCTGTCGATCAAGCGTGGCGCGGCCCTGATGCTGTGCGGCCTGTCGCTGGCGCTGGGGGAAGGGCACCTGGAAGGATGGCTGCAGGATGCTAAAATCTTCCACGTGCTGTTCACCGTGGGCAATGGCCTGGCGGCCTTGTGGAGCGGGCTGGCTTTTTTATCGCTGTGGGAAAATCAGAAGGGTAAGCGTTCGTGATCGTTTCAATTATTTCCGTGCTGGTGCTGCTGTACTATGCCTGCATCCGCGAATGGCTGCTGGTGCTGGCGCTGGCGTGCTGGCAGGCGGTGAAGCTGGTCGACTATTTCTATCCGTCGACCTTGCCGCTCTGGCTGCCGCTGTCGGTGGCCGGCGTGGTGCTGGTGATGACGCTCCACCAGTACCTCGTGCGCGGCCGCCGCGGCGCCGCCTCAGTAAGATAGCTTCGGATACCAGTCCGTGCCGCGTCCGGCCGGCGTCAGGTCCAGGATATTCCACAGCGGCGTCGGGTCCGGCGCGCCGCGCGCATCCTGGCCGGGATCTTCGGTGCCACCCAGCTCGCTCGCCCAGAAGTGGTGGACCTTGCCGTCGCGCTTGACCCAGACGTCCAGCGCCGGCCACTCGCTGCCGTCCGGCGCCAGACCGCGGTAGTCGCGCGGGAAACCGTCGCCCATGCACTGGTAGAAGGCCAGGTTGCGCCAGCCGCGCTCGCGCGCGAAGGCCAGCTGGCGCGACACCGGCGAACGGCCCAGCACCGCCACCGCCACCCGCTGCGACAGGTCGCGCGACGGGATGTCGATGGCGCCGAGGAAGGCGGTGCACATCGGACACGGCCGCTCGCGCTGCGGCCCATACATCCAGAAGTAGGTGACCAGCGTGTCATGCCGGCCGAACAGGTCGGCCAGCTTCACCGTCTTGCCATCCTCGTCGAGGAAGCTGTAGTCGGGCACCTCGCCGCCAAGCGGCAGGGCGCGACGCTGCGCGGCCACGCGTTCGATGTGCCGCCGCAGTTCTATCTCTTCGGCCAGCAAGGCCGTGCGCGCGGCACGGTAGCTGGCGCTGTCGTTCGGATAGGGCTTGCTTCGGGCAGCCAGTTCAGCTGCCGGCGTCAGCGTGGCCATGGCGTCCTCCTATTGCATGAACCAGCCGTGGCTGACCACCAGCGATTGCCCGGTCAGCGCGTTCGACGGGAAGCTGGCGAACAGCAGCGCCACTTCGGCCACGTCCTCGACGGTGGTGAACTTGCCATCCACGGTATCGACCAGCATGACCTTCTTGACCACGTCGTCCTCCGAGATGCCCAAGGTCTTGGCCTGCTCGGGGATTTGCTTGTCCACCAGCGGCGTGCGGACGAAGCCGGGGCAGATCACGTTGGCGCGCACGCCATGCTCGGCGCCTTCCTTCGACACCGCCTTGGCCAGGCCGATCAGGCCGTGCTTGGCCGTCACATAGGCCGACTTGAGCTTGGACGCTTCCTTCGAGTGCACCGAGCCCATGTAGATCACGCTGCCGCTGCCGGCCTTGTACATATGCGGCAGGCAAGCCTTGGTGGTCAGGAAGGCGCCGTCCAGGTGGATGGACAGCAGCTTCTTCCACTCCTCGTAGGGGAACTCCTCGACCGGATGGATGATCTGGATGCCGGCGTTGCTGACCAGCACGTCGATCTGCCCCCAGGCCTCGACCACGCTGGCGATGCCGGCGTTGACCTGGCCCTCGTCGACCACGTTCATGGCGATGGCCATGGCCTGGTGGCCGCTGGCCTTCAGCTCATTGGCGGTGGCCTGCGCCGCCTCCAGGTTCAGGTCGGCGATGACGATCTTGCCGCCTTCGCGCGCGTACACCAAAGCGATTTCCTTGCCGATGCCGCTGGCGGCGCCGGTGACGATGCAGACTTTGTCTTTCAGTTTCATGAACTTGCTCCTCGTGGGTGGGAATGCAAAACGTGATTACAGCGATATTGCGCCGCGCCGTCTATGCGCTGGCGTACATAGTGGGCAAGGTCAGGCGCACAAAGGCGCCGCCCTCGTCCCGGTTGCCCAGCTCCAGCGCCGCGCCGATGCGCGCCGCCCGCTCGCGCATGCCGACCAGGCCCCAATGGCCGCTGCGGCCGCCTTGCGCCAGCGTCTCCTGCGCGATGCCCTTGCCGTTGTCGCTCACCTGCAGCGTCAGCCGCCGGGCGCCGTAGTCCAGCTCCACCTCGATGGCGCTGGCCTGCGCGTGGCGGAAGGCGTTGCAGATGGCCTCGCGGCCGATGGAGAACACCTCGTCGGCGGTGATGACGGGCAGGGTGTATGGTGCGCCTTTTTGATCGAGCCGGAAACTGGCCGAAAGTCCAGCCGCCAGCCGCTGGCCGAAGCGTTCCAGCGACTCGCCCAGCGTCTCGTTGTCGCGCAGCGGCGAGCGCAGGCCGCGCACCTCGTCGCGGCCCTCGACCAGCGCCTGCTCGATGTAGCCGATGCCGCGCTCCATGGCGGCGCGCGCCGGCAGCGCCGGCGGCACCTGTTCCATCGCCAGCTGCATCATCAGGATGGTGCCCTGCGCCTCCTGCAGGAAGGTGTCGTGCAGCGCGCGGGCGATGCGTTCGCGCTCGCTCAGGCGCTCGACGTGGCGCGCCTCGATCAGGCGCGCCATCTGCGCCAGCCGCCAGCGCCAGGCCGCCACCAGCGCCGCCGCCAGCGCCGCCGCGCAGATCAGCTTGAACCACAGGCTTTGCACGAAGGTCGGCGGGATCGTCACCGGCAGCGCCGCGCCCTCGGTGTTCCAGACGCCGTCCTGGTTGGCGGCGATGACCTGGAAGCGGTACTGGCCCGGCCCCAGGTTGGTGTAGAACGCCTCGCGCCGGTTGCCGGCCGGCTGCCAGTCGCGGTCCACGCCGTCGAGCCGGTAGCGGAAGGCGATCCGTCCCGGCATCGACAGGCCCAGCGCGGTGAAGCCGATGTGCAGGTTGTTGGCCCCCTGCGGCAGCGTCAGCGGCGCGTCGGCCGGGTAGGCCTTGCCGTCGCTCTCGACCGTGCGCAGTTCCACCAGCGGCGGCCTGGCGTCGCGGCGGATCCGGTCGGGCGCGATCAGCATGACGCCGTTGTAGCTCGACAGCCAGAGCTTGCCGTCGCTCGCCTCCACCATCGACGGGAACGGCCCGGTCGGCTGCACCGCGCCGGCCAGGCCGTCGTCCACGCCCAGCAGCTCGTAGGCGACCGCCGCGCCGCCGCGCAGGAACGGGCCCAGCTGCGCGGCGGCGATGTGGAAGGCGCCGTCGTGTCCGTGCAGCCACAGGTCGCCGCCGGCCGTCTCCACCACGCCGCTGATGCCGCGCAGCGGGTGGCCGTCGGCCATGCGCAGCGGCACGAAGCGCCGGCCGTCGTACAGCGCGGCGCCCAGTTCCCCCGCCACCCACAGGTGGCCGTTGCGCTCGGTCCCGCTCAGCACGTTGCCGACGGCCAGTCCCTGCGCCGCGCCCAGCACGGTGACGGCGCCGCCGTCGAGGATGGCGACGCGGTTGTCCTGGTAGCCCGTCCAGACGCGGCCGCCGCGGTCGGTCCACATCGACAGCACGCGCGCGGCCGGCAGCCGCGCATCGTCGACGCGCGTCCAGGCGCCGTCGTGGTGGCGGAAGATGCCCAGGTTCAGGTAGCTGGCCCACCAGTCGCCGCCGCCGTCCTGGGCCAGCGTGCGCGTCAGCGGCGCGTCCTGGCGCGCCGCCGGCGGTGGCGCGATCAGCGTGCCGGGGCCGGGCAGCCAGATGCCGTGGTCGGTGCCCAGCGCCGGACGGCCGTCGCGGCCGGCGGCGGACGACAGGAAGAAGTACGGCGCGTGCTCGTATTGCCTGCCGTCGGCGTCCATCAGCCAGGAGCCGGCGCCGAAGCCGCTGACGCGGACCTTGCCGTCCGCGTCGGCCCGCAACGCCGGCGTGGCGATGTCCAGATTGCCCGGCAGCGGCGCCACGCGGTTGCGGCGGAACCGGTCCAGGCCGGCGACCGTGCCGATCCAGACATTGCCGTCGCGGTCCTCGAAAAAGGTCTGCGGGCTCATGCCGCTCAGGCCCTGTTCCCGCGTGATGCGCTGGCGCGGATCGGGAAACACGTCCGGCAGCATGCGCTCGACCCGGTCCTCGCTCAGCAGCCACATGGTGCCGGCGCGGTCGAACCACATGCCGCTGCCGGGCAGTTCGGGACGGGCCGGCGGCTTGCCGTCCGGCGCGCGCTGCGACAGCCGGTAGTTGGCGTCGCTGCCGTTGGAGGCCCAGACGGTGCCGTCCGGCGCCGCCGCCAGCGACGACAGGCGGATGTTGGCCGGGCTGGCCACCTGGTAGCGGCGCTCGCCCTGGCGGCGGTAGTAGACCGCGCGGTCGGTCGACACCCATTGCGTGCCGTCGCGGTCGAACAGCACCTGCCACACCGACCTGGCGCCGGGGGCGAAGCCGCTGTCGGGGCCGACGCGCCGCCAGCGTTCGCCGTCGAGCCAGGCCAGGCCGCCGGCGCTGGTGGCCCACATGACGCCGTCCGGCGCGCGCGCGAAGCTGTAGGCGGCGCCGGGCGGGAAACCGTCGGCGGCGCCGTAGTGGCGCACCTGGCCGTCTTTGAACACGCTGGCGCCGCCGAAGCGGTAGCCGACCCACAGCGCGCCGTCCGGCGCCGTGTACAGCGGCAGCACGATGGTCGACAGCAGCTTGCGGCCGCCGACCTGCTCGCGCCGTTCGAAGTTGAGGCCGTCGAAGCGGTACAGGCCGTTCGGCGTGGACAGCCACAGCCAGCCGTCCGGGGTTTGGGTGATGGCCTGGATCTGCGCCGGCGCGCCCTCGGCGGCGGTCCAGGCGTGGTGGCTGTATTCGCTCAGCAGGCGTGCGTGGCCAGCCACGGCGGCGGCCGGGCGCCACGCCGCCAGCAGCAGCGCGGCGGCCAGCAGCCAGGGGCGGCGCGGGCTAAAACTCATCGGCGCGGCGGGCGGAGCTCAGGGGACCGGGATGGTGGCCGGCAGGTTCATGCGCAGCACGGTGCCGGCGCCGGGCAGGTGCGCCACCGCCAGCTCGCCGCCGAAGTCCGCCAGGCGGGCGCGGATGGCGCCCAGGTCGAGCGCGCCGCGCGCCGACTGCGGCTCGCTCAGGCCGTCGCCGCTGACGACGATGGACAGCTGCTGCGGCCGCAGGTTGAGCGTGGCCTGCACGCTGCGGGTGCCGCTCTGTTCGCACAGATAGCCCAGCGCCGTCAGCACGATGCCGTAGATGCCGGTGATCTGGCGCTGGTCCAGCGCGGCGCTGTCCTCCAGCAGCTCCAGCCGGCAGCGCAGGCCGTGGCGCCGCTCCAGTTGCTGCATCTGCCATTCGATGGCGGCCGACAGGCCCAGCTCCAGCGTGCGCGGATGCAGTTCGTTGATCAGTTCGCGCACCGCGAGGATGCTGGCGTCCAGCGTGCTCAGCGCCAGAGCGGTGCGCCGGTGCAGCAGCGGCTGGCGCGCGCGGGTGCGGTTGTGCAGCGCGGTCACGTCCAGCTTGAGCGCCAGCAGGTTTTGCGCCAGGTCGTCGTGCACGTCCTGGGCGATGCGGCGGCGTTCGCTTTCCTTGGCCGTGTGCTGGTGCTGGGACAGGGTCCGCAACTCGTGCAGCGACGACTTCAGCTTGCTCTCGGCGCGCTTGCGGTCGGTGATGTCGACGCACATGGCGATCAGCATCTTGGGCCGGCCCTGTGCGTCGTAGATCGGCTGCTTGTGGGTTTGCAGCCAGCGGTTTTCGCCGAGGCCGGCGTGCCACAGCTCTTCCTCGTAGACGACGTGCTTGCCGCTGTCGAAGGCGATGCGGTCGTGTTCGAGGAAGTAGGCGGTCTGCTCGGCCGGAAAGAAGGCGGCGCCGTCGTTGCCGCACATGGCGTCGAAGGGGATGCCCCACAGCGCCTCGCAGGCCGGGTTCATCAGCAGGACGTTCGATTGCGCGTCCTTGATGAACAGGGCCAGCGGCATGGCGCTCACCAGCTGGTGCAGATCGCCGTCGGCCGCCGCGCCGGCGCCGTCGCCCTGAACTCGGCTGAGCATGCTTTCAATATCCGATTTTCCCAGCGATTCGATCAGGTTTTTCATGACGGCGTAGGCAGTGGTCCGATACTCATATTCTAATGCTATTTTGCTGCTAGCCTTCAGTCCGTTTGCGGTCGGTGATGTCGACGCACATGGCGATCAGCATTTTGGGCCGGCCCTGCTCGTCATAGGTGGCCTGCTTGTGGGTTTCCAGCCGGCGGTTTTCGCCCCGGCCGGCATGCCACAGGTCTTCCTCGTAGACGGTGTACTCGCCGCTGTCGAAGGCGATGCGGTCGTGCTTGAGGAAGTACGCGGTTTGCTCGGCCGGGAAGAAGGCGGCGCCGTCGTTGCCGCGCATGGCCTCGAAGGGGATGCCCCACAGCGCCTCGCAGGCCGGGTTCATCAGCAGCACGCGCGACTGCGCATCCTTGATGAACAAGGCCGCCGGCATGGCGGCGATCAGCGCGTGCAGCTCGCCGTCGGGCGCGGCGTTGCCGATCTCGGTCTTGATACGGTTGAACATGCTGTCAATTTCCGATTTTCCCAGCGAGTCGATCAGGTTTGTCATGGCGGTCCAAGGTAGTGGGTGTTGTCATATTCTAATGCCTTTTTCGCCAGATTGATCAATCCTTAAGGAAATAAAATTACGCCGGACCTACCTGGACGCCGCGTCCAGCCTGGCCTCCAAGGCCTGCTTGTCGAACGCGGTGCCGGTGCGGGTGCCGTCGCTGAAGTAGATGGTTGGCGTGCCGGCCACGTGCAGCTTCTTGCCCAGCGCGAGGACTTGCTCGTTGGGTGTCGGGCAGGCGGCCGGCGCGGCCGGCGCCGCCTTGGCGTTGACGATCCAGTCGTGCCAGGCCTGGGCGCGGTTGGCGGCGCACCAGATGTCCTTCGATTTGATCGCCGAGTCGTCCGACAGGATGTTCAGCAGGAAGGTGTAGATGGTGACGTTGTCGATGCCTTCCAGCGTCTGGTGCAGCTTGCGGCAGTACGGGCAGTTGGGGTCCTCGAACACCGCCATCACGCGCTTGCCGCTGCCCTTGACGGTCTTGATGGCGGTCTCCAGCGGCAGCTCGGAGAAATGGATCGCGGCCAGCTGGTCGGCCCGGGCCCGCGTCAGGTCCTGGTAGTTGTTGGCGGTGTCGACCACCTTGCCGACGAACAGGTAGCGCGCGCTTTCGTCGGTGTAGAAGATGTCGCCGTTGGTGCTGATTTCGTACAGTCCGCCGTACGGCGTCTTGGTCACCGAATCGACTTTGATGTTGACGCCCAGGCGGGGCGTGATCAGGGCTTTGATGCGGGCTTCCGCTGGTGTTTCGGCGTTGGCGGCGGGCAGGGCCAGAAGGCTGGCTGCCAGCAGCAGCGCGGTGGTTTGCTTCATGCGTCGCGTTCCTGTCGGATGGGGTTATTCGATGCCGCTGGCGCGCGCGCGGATGCGCTCGCGCTCGTTGGGGAAGATCCGCGCCTGCAGTGCTTCAAGCTGGCGGCGGCGTGCGTCGGTGCCGGCGGCGGCGGTCAGCAGGGCGGCGTCGGCGCGGTAGCGCAGGTAGTGCGCGCGCCACGCGCGCTCCTCGCCGGCGGCGGCTTCATAGCTCTGTGTGGCGCGGGCCAGCAGTTCGCCGGTGTCGGTGTCGCGTGTCGCCACCCACGTGGCGTCGTGCAGGCGGCGCTCGCGCAGGGTGTTGGAATCGGGGTCGGCTTCGTTGCCGCCGCCAGCGCTTGCATCGGCGCGCGCGCGCAGGTCGGCCACCGCTTGCGCCAGTTCGGCGTCATCGGCGCCAAACCAGCGGCCGGCGATGGCCGGCCCGAACGTGCTCTGGCGCAGGCGCGCGCGCTGCTGCTGCCATGTCGCCAGCTGCTCGACCTGCTGTGCCGTGGGGGCGGACCCGGCGGCCAGGGCGATGCGCTGGCTTGCCAGTAGTTCGTCATGCGCGCGCATGTAGGCCGTGTAGCGGGCGGCCAGCGTCCCGGCCTGTTCGCCGGCGGCGCCGCTGACCTGCCGCTCCAGATGGGCGCGCAGTTGCGCGGCGCGCGCATCGAGGTCGGCGCCGTCGCCGCGCACCAGGAAGAACTCGAACAGCACGCGCAACGGCGCATCCACCACCAGCTTGCCGCTGGCGTCGGTCGACAGCGAGGAGGGCGCGAGCTGATCGTCGAGCGGCAGTTCGCTTGGCTGGCGCGGGCCGCTGTTCCACCTGGCGAGGCCGAAGGTGTCGTGCGGCGCCGGCGCGACGGCCGGCGCCGCCGCCGGGGCAGGGCTGTCGCCGGCTGGCCAGTACCACACCAGCGCCACGCCGGCCAGGACGGCGGCGCCCAGCCAGTAGCGTTCGCGGTGCAGGGACGTCGTCATGGCCGGCTTCAGTATTTCTTGTTGATTGCCGGCGCGGCCAGGTCGGAGCCCGGCACCGCCTTGCCGGCGCCGTCCACGGTGGCGGCATAGCGGGCAAGCACCTTCCAGGCCCCGTCCACCTGCTTCCATGTATCGACCACGAACACCTGGCTGGGCAACGTGCTGTTTTTCGGCGCCGCGATCTTCCACATGAAGCTGACCACCGCCAGCTCGCCGTATTCGTGCACCGCCATTTGTTCGATGTTCGATTCCAGCGCCGGCGCGGCGAACGCCTGCTGCTGCCATTCGGCGCGCGCGGTGGGGCGGCCGGGCACGGCGGCGCTGCGCAGTTCGAATTCGTCGGCGACGATTTTTTTCACGGCCTCGGCGTCGCGGTTGTGCACCGCGTCCAGCCAGTCGTTTTCCAGGGTGCTGAACAGTTGTACCGTGCGGGTGACGGTCGGCACCGTGCGCGGCGGCGCGGCGTGCGCCACGCTCTGCGCCAGGGCCAGCAAGGCCAGCCCGATCAATGATGTTTTTTGCATGAACGTTCCAGTGGAAGGGACGCCGCCGCGATGCCCTGCGGCGGCTGGATCAGTTCAGATCGATTGTATTACGGATAGTGCTGCGCGCACGCCTGGCTGGGCAGCAGCACCCAGTTCTGCTGGATCAGATACTTCATGGTGCCGAAGGTCTGGTTGTACTTGGCGCCGTTCGAGGCGGTGGCGGTGGTGCCGAAGTTCCATGCACATTTGTCGCCGTTCTCCATGCCGCTTTGCGTCGAGTACCAGGCGTTGCCGTCCGGGTCGGTGACCGCCTCTTCCAGCTCATGCGAGAAGATGCTGGCCATGGCGTCCGCGCCCGGCGTGTTGTTCGGGCTCGGCGAGGTGGCGCCGCACGCCGACGCGCACTGGGTTTCCGGATTGCCGACAAAGGCGTACTTGATGTTCTGGCCGTTGAAGTTGGTGTTGGTGTGCCAGCCGCAGTACTGGGTGCAGAAGCCCGAGGTGGCGGTGGTGTTCTTGTCGGTCATCACGAAGTAGACCGCGTTGGAATCGAGCGGCAGCGCGCCGGAGCTGATGGCGCTGGTCACCACGGTCTGGATGTTGGCGTCGGTCAGCTTGCTGCCCAGCGTGCCGGCGTTGCTGGTGCTGCCGGCCAGCGTCACCTGGTTCACCACGTGGGTGTTGCTGGCGTTGTAGTAGGTGGTGTTGATGTTGAAGTAGGGCGAGCCGCCGATGTGCGAGGCGATATTGTTGAGCACGTTCTGCGACGCGCTGTCCCAGGCCGAGCCGTACCAGATGTAGTAGACCTTGGTCGGGGCCACCATGACCGGGCCGCCCTGGTAGGTCAGGTTGGCGCTGCGCTGGGCCTTCAGCGTGGCGGCGCGCTCGGGATGGCTCATCGAATCAAGGTCGAGCTCGCCCCAGCCCTTGCCGGTCGGCTTGAACAGGGAGTCCTTGTCTTCCTTGATCGTGCCGGCGTGCGCGGCGGTTACACAGGCCAGGCAGGCTGCCAGCATGGTCAGTTTGCGGCTGAATGTCATGATGTCTCTCCAAAAGATGTGTCGTAAGGGTGTGCCACAAGGTTCAACTGCGTAAAGTCGTCCTGGAGGACGATCTGTTTTGTGCGTCGCCACGCGGATCTGCAGCCAGGCGCGGCGCGCACGCTTCCAACGCGTGCCTCGGCGGCACGCGTGAAATCGGGATGTATTCGGAGATGGGGGGCTCTAGAGCAAGAGCGCTGGGTGGGCCGGAGAGGGGCCAGACGGATGCAGCGGGCGACGGGTGCTCAACTTCATGGGTATCCTCCGGGTCAGATCTTGCCGCTTCGTTCCGCTCCGCGCTTTTGGCGCCGGCGGGAATCATTTATACCGATTCAACTTGTCGATCGGGTGTGATTAATTCTACTTAAAGCTTGCAAGTTGCCTGAGGACTTTCGTGCGGGGTGTCTGTAAATCCATACACTTTTCGGGAAAAATCCCCAATATCGCGGCGCTGAAAACCATCACTATTTGGCGGGATGGCGACCGGTGGTAGGTTTTTTTTCATTTCTTAACAAAAAACGCCCCGGACCTTGCGGCGCGGGGCGTTGTTTGGTGTGCGGCGGCTTAGCCGGTGTTGCGCAGGCCGGCCGCGACGCCGTTGATCGACAGGTGGATGCCGCGATGCACCCGCTCGTCGGCCTTGCCCGGTTCGCTCGACAGCGCGCGGTGGCGCTTGATCAGCTCGACCTGCAAGTGGTTCAGCGGATCGAGGTAGGCGAAGCGGTTCTGGATCGAGCGCGCCAGCAAGGGGTTGCCGGCCAGGCGCTCGCTGGCGCCGGTGATGCTTTGCAGGATCTCCAGCGTGTTCGCGTGCTCCTCGGTGATGCGCTTGAAGATGCGCTCACGCAGCTCCTTGTCCTGCACCAGCTCGGCGTAGCGCGAGGCGATCGCCAGGTCGGTCTTGGCCAGCACCATGTCCATGTTCGACAGCAGCGTGGCGAAGAACGGCCACTGGCGGAACATGGCCTGCAGCTGGGCCAGGCGCTCGTCGCGCGGGCCGTCGGCGATCCAGGCGCCGATGGCGCTGCCGAAGCCGTACCAGCCCGGCAGCAGCAGGCGGCACTGGCCCCACGAGAAGCCCCACGGAATCGCCCGCAGGTCCTCGATGCGCTTGGTCGACTTGCGCGAGGCCGGGCGCGAACCGAGGTTCAGCTCGGCGATCTCGGCGATCGGCGTGGCGGCGAAGAAGTAGTCGGTGAAGCCCGGGGTCTCGTAGACCAGGTTGCGGTAGGCCTTGTAGGCGCGGTCGGAGATCTCGGCCATGATGGCCTCGAACTGGCGCAGCTGGGCCAGGTGGGCGCCGTCGGCCGACTGCGGCATCAGGCTGGCCTCCAGCGTGGCGGCCACCAGCAGCTCCAGGTTGCGGCGGCCGATGTCCTTGTTGGAGAACTTGGAGGCGATGATCTCGCCCTGCTCGGTCAGGCGGATCTGGCCGTTGACGGTGCCGTGCGGCTGCGCCAGGATGGCCTCGTACGACGGACCGCCGCCGCGGCCGACCGTGCCGCCCCGGCCGTGGAACAGGCGCAGCTTGACGCCGGCCTTTTCAAACACGGTGACCAGGTGGGTCTCGGCCTTGTACAGCTCCCAGTTGGAGGTGAGGAAGCCGCCGTCCTTGTTGGAGTCAGAATAGCCCAGCATGACTTCCTGGATCTGGCCCTGGCGCGCGATCAGCGCCTTGACCAGCGGGATCGCCATCACCGCTTCCATGATGCCGGCCGCGCGCTGCAGGTCGGGAATGGTTTCGAACAGCGGGATCACCATCAGGTCCAGCTCCTGCTCGGCGATGCGCAGCAGCCCCATCTCCTTTTGCAGCAGCAGCACTTCCAGCAGGTCGGACACGGTCTCGGTGTGCGAGATGATGTAGTTGCGGATGGCGCGCTCGCCGTACAGCGCGCGGATCTGGCGCGCCGCGCGCAGCACGCCCAGCTCGGAGTCGGTCTCGGCCGAGTAGGCGATGTACGGCGAGTACAGCAGGCGCGGCTGCGCCAGCTCGCTCAGCAGCAGCGCCACCTTGGCGTCCTCGTCCAGCGAAGGGTAGTCCTGCTGGCCGCCGGCCTTGGCGAACAGCTCGCCCAGCACGCGCTCGTGGATGTCGGACGACTGCCGCATGTCCAGCGAGGCCAGGTGGAAGCCGAAGATGTCGGCCGCGCGCTTCAGCGTGGACAGGCGCGGCTGCACCAGCACGGCGCCGTGGTTGGCGTTGAGCGAATCGACCAGCACCTGCAGGTCGGCCGAGAACTCGGCCGCCGTGGCGTACGGCTCGGCGTGGCCCACTTCCTTGCGCAGGATGTTGGTCGCGCCCAGCGCGCGCGCGGTGCTGGCCAGGCGGGCGTAGATGCCGATCAGGGCGCGGCGGTAGGGTTCGTCGGCGCGGTGGTCGGAGGTGTCCGGCGACTGGTCGGCCAGCGCCTGCAGCTGCGGGCTGCAGGCGATCATCAGGGTCGACACCGACAGCTCGGCGCCCAGCAGGTGCGCCTCCTCCAGGTAGAAGTCGAGGATGGTGGTGGCCTGGCGCGTCAGCGCGTGCTCCATGGTGCCGCCGTTGACGTTGGGGTTGCCGTCGCGGTCGCCGCCGATCCAGCTGCCCATCTGCACGTAGGGCGCGGTGATGGCCTTGGCCTCGCCGCCGTCGCCGTAGTGCGCGGCGATGTCGGATTCGATGTCGTCGTACAGGCCCGGCAGCTCGCGCAGGAAGGTGATGCGGTAGTAGGACAGCGCGTTCTCGATCTCGTCGGCCACGGTCAGCTTGGAGTAGCGCAGCATGCGGGTCTGCCACAGCGTGGCGATGCGGGCGCGCAGCAGGTGCAGGTTGGCCGCCTGTTCCTTGGGCGTCAGCGGCAGGTCGCGCTCGGCCAGCAGGCGGGCGATGTCGTGTTCCGCGTCAAGAATGGATTTGCGCTGCACTTCGGTCGGGTGGGCGGTCAGCACCGGCGCGATCAGCGCGTCCTGGAAGAAGGTGCTGACGGTTTCCTGGCTGACGCCGGCTTCCTTCAGCTTGCACAGGGCGAAGTTGACGCTGCCTTGCTGCGGCTTCGAGCCGCCCAGCAGGTGGGCGCGGCGGCGGCGGATGTGGTGCTGGTCTTCCGCGATGTTGGCCAGGTGCGAGAAGTAGGAGAACGCGCGCACCACCGAGATGGTCTGCTCGCGCGTGAGGATCTTCAGCATGCCGTCCAGTTCCTTGGCCGCGCCGGCGTCGGCCTCGCGGCGGAAGCGCACCGCGGTCTGGCGGATGGTTTCGACCACGGCGTAGACTTCCTCGCCCTCCTGGTCGCGCAGCACGTCGCCCAGCAGGCGGCCTAGCAGCCGGATATCTTCTTTGAGCGGCGCGTCCTTGTCCGCGCCAGGTTGTTCAGCCGTTTGATCGTTCGTTGCACTAGATTGGTTTGCCATGAGATAAGCCGCAAAGATGTGAAAAGTCGGTGCAAAGGCTTGTGGCCCGGTTCTGCAAGAAGGTGAGCATGATAAAATTTGTGATCTTAAACACGCACGTGGTACTGGCCTGCGCCGGTCAGCGTCGGCTACAGCGAAAGAACTGGTTGTGAAAATATCGGAATTACTACAAAATCCTCCGTCCACCTTGGTGATCGCTTCGCGTGAAAGCCGGCTCGCCATGTGGCAGGCCGAGCATGTTCGGGCTCGCTTGACTTTATTATATCCGCAGTGCGATATTAAAATTGTAGGAATGTCGACAAAAGGCGACCAAATTCTTGATCGCACCCTGTCCAAGGTCGGCGGCAAGGGCCTGTTCGTCAAGGAACTGGAGGTCGCCATGGCCGAGGGCCGCGCCGACCTGGCCGTGCACTCGCTCAAGGACGTGCCGATGGAACTGCCGGAAGGCTTCGCCCTGGCCGCCGTGCTCGAGCGGGAAGACCCGCGCGACGCCTTCGTTTCCAACGACTATGCCTCGCTCGACGAGCTGCCGGCCGGCGCCGTGGTCGGCACCAGCAGCCTGCGCCGCCAGTCGCTGATCGCGGCGCGCTACCCGCAGCTGGTGATCAAGCCGCTGCGCGGCAACCTCGACACCCGCCTGGGCAAGCTCGACCGCGGCGACTACGCGGCCATCATCCTGGCCGCCGCCGGCTTGAAGCGCCTGGGCCTGCCCGAACGCATCCGCGCGCTGCTGGACCCGGCGGACAGCCTGCCGGCCGCCGGCCAGGGCGCGATGGCGATCGAGATCGCCGAGCGCGACGACGGCGTCGACCTGATGGCGCTGCTGGCGCCGCTGAACCACGAAGCCACCGCGCAGGCCGTCACGGCCGAGCGCAAGGTGTCCAAGGTGTTCGGCGGCAGCTGCCAGGTGCCGCTGGCGGCCTACGCCACGGTGGAGGATGGCCGGATGCACCTGCGCGCCATGGTCGCCACGCCGGACGGCGCGCGCATGGCCAGCGCCGAGGTGCGCGGCGCCGCCGCCGAGCCCGAGGCGCTGGGCGAACAGGTCGCCGCGCTGCTGCGCGCGCAGGACGCGGTAGACATCCTGGCCTCGTGCCTGAGCGAAGCGGCCCAGTCCGAGGCCGACGCCCGTTCGGCCACGCTGGCCGGCGGCCCGTCCGGCGCCTGACCCGGGGATGACCGGCGCCGTCGTCATCACCCGTCCCTTGGCGCAGGCCCGGCCGCTGGCGGCGCGCATCGCCGCGCTGGGCCGCCGGGTGGAGCTGCTGCCGCTGCTGGAAATCGAACCCCTGCCCGAGCCGGCCGCGCTGCTGGCCGCGCTGGCGCGGCTGTGCGCGCCGCAGCCGGGCTACAAGCTGGTGGCCTTCGTCTCGCCCAACGCCATCGACGCCGCGTTCGCCCACATTCAACAGTGGCCGGCCGGCGTCAAGCTGGCGGTGCTGGGGGAGGGCAGCCGCGCCGCGCTGGCCGCGCACGGCGTCACGCCCGACACGGCCGACATCGTCAGCCCGGCCGACAGCGCCCACAGCGACTCCGAACACCTGCTGCAAACGCTGGACCTGGCGGCCCTCCGGGGCCAGCCGGTGTTGATCGTGCGCGGCGAGAGCGGCCGCGAGCTGATGGCCGACGGCCTGCGCGCGGCCGGCGCCGTGGTCGATGTGGTGCCGGCCTACCGCCGCTCGGTGCCGCGCCTGACGCCGGCGCTGGCCTCCACGCTGCGCGCTTTGCTGGCGCAGCAAAACGACTGGATCATCACCAGCTCCGAAGCCCTGCGCGGCCTGTGTGCGCTGCTGGCCCAGCTGGACGCGGAACACCCTGATGCAACGCAGCAGAACGCTGTTGCGGCGATGCAACAGCAGCATTTGATCATTCCGCATGCCCGAATTGCCGAAACGGCAAACAATTTGGGCTTTTCCCGACTGACGCTCACCGGATCAGGCGACGAACGCCTGCTGGCCGCGTTACAATCACGCCTATGAACGATTTGCCTACCTTACCCGATCCTGTCGTCTCCGCCGGCGCCGCCGCCGAGACTCCGCCCGCGGCCAAGCCGCAGCCCGAGCCGAGCCTGCTCGAAACCGTGCAACAGCCGCAAATGCTGCTGGTCGGTATCGTCGTGCTGGCCATTTTGCTGGCCGGCCAGACCTGGTCCTCGCACAACCAGGTGCGCAACCTGCGCGAGGAAATGGCGCGCCGCCTGCAGAAGGGCGACGCCAGCAACGCCGAGACCGGCACCCTGGCGCGCGCCGTGCAGGAGACCAGCAAGGAGCTGCAAGGCAAGGTCGCCCTGTTGGAAAGCAAGCAGCAGGAAGCGCAGAGCCAGCAACTGGCGCTGGAGCAGCTGTACCAGGACCTGTCCAAGAACCGCGACGAGTGGGCGCTGACCGAGATCGAGCAAGTGCTGTCGACCGCCAGCCAGCAGCTGCAACTGGCCGGCAACGTGCCGGGCGCGCTGATCGCGCTGCAGAACGCCGACCGCAGCCTGTCGCGCTCGGACAAGCCGCAGTTCATCACCATCCGCCGCGCCATCGCCAAGGACACCGAGAAACTGAAGGCCCTGCCGAGCGTCGATTCGGTGGGCATGGCGCTGCGCCTGGACAACGTGATCGCGCAGATTGACACGCTGCCGATGCTGTCGGACGAAAAGCCGACGCTGCCGGCGCCGCCGGAAAAGAAGGCCAAGGCCAAGCCGGCCGTGGGCAAGGGCGGCAAGCCTGAGCCGGTCGAGCAGACCAGCCCGTGGCTGCAAGCGGTGCAGGACGGCTGGAACAGCTGGAGCGGCGAGATGTGGACCGACGTGCGCCAGCTGATCCGCGTGCGCAGCGTGACCACGCCCGACGCGCTGATGCTGTCGCCGACGCAGGCCTACTTCCTGCGCGAGAACCTCAAGCTGCGCCTGCTGAACGCGCGCATGGCGCTGTTGTCGCGCAACGAGGCGGCCTTCCGCGCCGACCTGATCGCGGCGCAGGAGGCGCTGGTCAAGTATTTTGATGTGCGCGCCAAGTCGACGCAGACCGTGCAGACGCTGCTGCGCCAGGTCCAGGGCAGCAACCTGGCGATCGAGATGCCGACCCTGTCGGACAGCCTGAACGCTGTGCGCAACTACAAAGCGAAGCCATAGTCATGCGTTTATTTCTCTGGATAGTCGCTTTGATGGCCGCGGCCATCGGCATCGCCGTGACGGCGCGTTTCAACCCGGGCAACGTGGTGCTGTTCTACCCGCCGCACCGGATCGACCTGTCGCTGAACTTCTTCGTGGTGCTGGAGGTGGCGCTGTTCGCTTTCCTGTACTTCGTGATCCGCGCCTTCAGCGCCACCATCCGCATGCCGGGCAAGGTGGCGGCCTACCGCCAGCGCAAGCGCGAGCGCGACGGCAACAAGGGCTTGCGCGAAGCGCTCAAGGCCCTGTTCGAAGGCCGCTTCGGCCATGCCGAGAAGGCCGCGATGCGCGCCTCGGAGCTGCCGGAAAACGCCGGCGTGGCCTCGCTGATCGGCGCGCGCGCCGCGCACCGCATGCGCCAGGGCGCCCGCCGCGACCACTGGCTGGCCAAGCTGGCCGACGACAACGCGATGAAGACCGCGCGCCTGATGACGATGACCGAACTGCTGGTCGACGACCACCAGCCGGAGCAGGCGCTGGCGGCGGTGCGGGAGCTCAACGCCAGCGGCACCCGCCACATCCACGCGCTGCAATGGTCGCTGAAGGCGCAGCAGCAGGCCAAGAACTGGCCCGAGGTGCTGCGCCTGGTGCGTTCGCTGGACAAGCACCGCGCGCTGCATCCGGCGCTGTCGTCGCGCCTGCGCGAGCTGGCCTACGACGACATGTTGTCCGACAGCGCGCACGACGCCGAGTCGCTGCAGCGTGTGTGGGCCACCGTGCCGAACGCCGACCGCATCAAGCCCTACGTGGCCTGCCGCGCCGCCACCGCGCTCAACGCGCGCGGGCTGCACGACGAGGCGCGCCTGGTGGCGGAGGAATCGCTGGCCGCCGACTGGGACGACCGCGTGGTGCGGGCCTACCGCGAAGCCGCCGCGCCGGCCGGCTCGGCCGCGTTGCTGATGCAGATCGAGCACTGCGAGAACTGGATCCACGCGCGTCCGACCGACGCCGAACTGGCGCTGACGCTGGGTTCGCTGTGCCTGAAGCAGAAACTGTGGGGCAAGGCGCAGCGCTACCTGGAGCAGGCGCTGTCCGACGCGGCCGATCCGCGCATGGTGCGCGAGTCGCACCTGAAGCTGGCGCAGATGCACGAAGCGCTGGCCCAGCCGGAAGAAGCGGCCAGCCACTACCGCCAGTGCGCGCTGGCCACCATCCTCTAAAAAAAACCCGTCCTTGCGACGGGTTTTTTTTACGCCGCGCAGAACCGCTTCAGCAGCGCGTTGACGGCAGCGCTCATGCCCAGCATCGCCGCCGCGTGCAGGCCGGCCGCCGCCAGCACCAGCGCCTGCGAACCGGCCACGGCCACCTCGCGCACGGTGCCGTCGCTGCCGCACAGCGGAATCAGCACCGGCGCCAGCATCAGGCCGGCGCCGTGCAGGGCCGTCATCAACGCGGCCGAGGCGGCGTGGCCGGCCGCGATGGGCGTCATCGCCCGTAACGCCTGCTCATGCCGCCGCATGACAGCACGCGCTGGCGGCGGGCGCGGCCTCGTAACGGTCGTGGTGGCGCACCCATGCCATGGTGTAGGGCAGGGCATCCTCGTGGCGTCCCAGCGGGGTCAGGTCGAGGAAATTATAGGTGTGCATCATCACCTCCACGCCGCGCCCGTAGGTCGAGTAGCTGTGGTAGACCACGCCGTCGTCATCCTTGTAGAACACGCTGACTCCTGGCATGTCGGGATTTTTTATCGGCTGGCGCTGGTAGTTGTAATAGACTTCGCCGCCGGCCAGCTCCTCGGGACGGAAGCTGACGTGGAAGTCGTAGTTGAAATCGCCTTCCCCTGACGACACCCAATTGAAGCGCCACCCCATGCGATGGCGGAAGCGCTCGATGTCCCCCAGCGCCGCGCGCGAGATGGCGACGAAGGTCACGTCGCGCTGGGCCAGGTGGGCGAGGGCGCCGTCGGTATGGTCGGCCATGTAGGAACAGTGGCTGCAGCCCTGTTCGGCGCCGGGCGTGAACATGAAGTGCTGCACCAGCAGCTGGCGCCGGCCTTCGAACAGATCGGCCAGCGTGCGCCGGCCTTGCGGCGTGTCGAACACATAGTTTTTCTCAACGCGCACCCAGGGCAAGGCCCGGCGTTCGCGGGCGACCTGGTCGCGCAGGTGGGTCAATTCCTTCTCGCGCGCCAGCAAGGCCTGGCGTTGCCGCAGCCATTGGGCGGGCGGTACGACGGCATGGTTCAAGGTTTCGGTACGGGTCATGGTTGGCTCCTGTGGATGCGCCTCGGATCGGCGCTGCAGGACAACTTTAGGCCAATGGCCGCGCAGCGGGGAGTAACAAGATTGTCGTGAAACCGGCCTGGTAATTCGCAGCGGTTTCTATTGGCCGTACGTCGGGCATGTGCAGGGCGGGGTCTATTTTTTCGGCTTTTACTAAAACCTGCTAACCACTACTACCCAATGCTAACCAACGATATTTCGTACGACTCCGCGCTATTTTCGGAACTAAAAACTACTAACCGCCTCTAACGAATACAGGCCAAAAAAATTAGTAGCGATTAGCATTCGGCCCGGCATTTTTAGTACGTGATAGCGCTGTGTAGTAAAGGTTAGTAGTGGTTAGCAGCGCTTAGTAAAACCCGATTTTAGAGAGCCCCCCATGCCTACCTCGCCCAAGATCAAGCCCACGTACAACCTCCAATTCCCGATCCGCGTCCCTGACGATGTGCTGGTCGAGCTGGGCGAATTCACCGGCAATTTCTGGTCGGATTCCCTGGCGCAGGAGCCTTTCGTTATCGAAGCGATCCGCAACTACATCAATCCGCCGCCGCCCCCATCGCAGCAGCCTGCGGCGGTATCCGAGGCCGGATACCAATGGAAGCAGGTCTTCCTCCCCGACGGCACGAGGCTGCGCGCCAGCTTCGGCCACCAGCCCTATTTCGCCACAGTGGTGGGGGCGGAAATCAAATACGAAGGGCACGCGGTATCGCCATCGTGTTTTGCGAACCTGCACGGCAGCGGCAACCGCAATGCATGGAAAGCCATATGGCTGCGCCTCCCCGGCAGCAACGAATGGTTGTTGGCAGACGTCTGCCGCTCGGCGCGAAAAGCCGCGATAGCCCGACTGCACGAGGGCGGCGCACTGGCAGACAGCCGCCCGGCCGAAGGCGAACGCGCTCCGGCGCCGCCGCAACCGTTAGCACGCCAGCCCACAGCGCGCCATCTCCCGGCCGGTCAAACATGGCCGCGATCAGCCGTAGGCCAAAGCAGCGCACCGGCGGCGGAAGATGGTGGCAATGGGCGTAAGTCCGGCTCAGGAAGAAGCGCCCGCCGCAAGAAGCATCGCGCGGCGAAACAAATTCCCGGAAATCCCTGAAGAACCTGGGAGTGTTGCCATTGGGCATGCTCACGCCGTGGCGTCCGGGGAGTGTTTTGCGGTGCTGCGCCGCACAAGCGGGCTGTACTTCGCTATAATTACGCGGTTAAACATTTGCCAGCACTTACGAGGAAACCCCCATGAGCTTGAACAAAGTATCTTCCGGCCGCGATCTGCCGAACGACTTCAACGTCATCATCGAAATCCCGATGAACGCCGATCCGATCAAGTATGAAGTCGACAAGGAATCGGGCGCGATCTTCGTCGATCGCTTCATGGGCACCGCCATGCACTACCCATGCAACTACGGCTACGTGCCGAACACCCTGTCCGCCGACGGCGACCCGGTCGACGTGCTGGTCATCACCCCGTTCCCGCTGATCCCGGGCGTGGTCGTGCGCTGCCGTCCTGTCGGCGTGCTGAAGATGACCGACGAAGCCGGTGAAGACGCCAAAGTCCTGGCCGTGCCGGTCGACAAGGTACTGTCGATCTACAGCCACTGGCAGAAGCCGGAAGACCTGAACGAACTGCGCTTGCGCCAGATCCAGCACTTCTTCGAGCACTACAAGGACCTGGAAAAAGGCAAATGGGTCAAGATCGACGGCTGGTACGGTCCGGAAGAAGCGAAAGCCGAGATCCTGAGCGGCGTTGCAGCGTACAAGAAGGAAAACGGCATCGCGTAATTTGCGCCGCCGACAGAGAAGCCCCGCAAGGGGCTTTTTTTTATCCGCGCGGCGCGCCGCTGGCCGCCTCGGCCTCGCGCCGCAGACGCGACATGTATTGCGGCGTGATGCCCAGGTAGGACGCGATGGCCCGCTGCGAAATGCGCGCCTCCAATCCCGGATATTCCTCGCGGAAGGCCGCCAGCCGCTCGTGGGCCGAGGTCTCGCCGTTGGTGTAGGCGCGCTGCGCCAGCGTGCGCAGGCCGTGCATGGCGATGTTCAGATGGTAGTGCTGCATCACCTCGTGCTGGGCGCGCAGTTCGCAGGAGTGCTTCCAGTCCAGCGTGAAGCCGTGGATCGGCGTTTCCGCGACCAGGAACTGCACCGCCGGCTGGCCGCTTTCGCCGTTGATCAGGTCCGTCAGCGTGGTGGCCGACTCGCCCTCGCGGTAGAACCGCAGCGTCACCTCGATGCCGTCGCGGTTGAAGAAGCCGCTGCGCACCACGCCGCTGCTGATCCAGTGCACCTGGGTCGCCGGCACGCCGGCGCGCTGCAGGTACTCGCCCTTGCGCACGTGGAAAGGCTTGGCGATGGGCGCCAAAAGCGCGGTTACGTTGCTGTAGGATTCTTCGCTGACGTCGATCCGCTTCATGGTCGCGGTTTTGAAGCGCTCACGTTGTCTTATAAAATCTGCATTCATGCTTGGCTTGCCACGTTCCTGATAAAACCTACAACGGGCCCAGAGTATAGGCTCGATTGAAATTGCTGTGAAGCAAACTGGTTTCATCCCCCGCGAAGATATTAGGTAACGCTTCCATTCTACCCGCGTTTTACGGAACCCTTTGCCCGCCACGCCGGTCTGACATGGGTGAGCGACGGTTGACGGGGAGGTGAGCATGGATGCGAGGCCGATGGTATTGCGCAGCTGGTGGATGCTGGCGCTGCGGGGCGTGTTGTTGCTGCTGTTGGGCGGGCTGGCGCTGGCGATGCCGGGGCCGACCGTGCTGGGCCTGGTGGCGATCTTCGCCGTCTATGCGCTGCTGGCCGGCGTCATCTACCTGGCCGGCACCTGGCGCCACCGGCGCCACGCCACCGGCACCCACGCGGTCGACTGGTGGCTGCTGTTGTTGCTGGGGCTGGTGAGCGTGGGCGCCGGCGTGGTGGCCGTCATGCAGCCCTTGCTGGCGGCGCTGGTGCTGGTGATCGTCATCGGCGTCAACGCCATGGTCAGCGGCGTGCTCGACATCATCCTGGCCGTGCGCCTGCGCAACCATCTGCGCGGCGGCGCCTGGCTGCTGCTGGCTGGCGGCCTGGTGTCGCTGGTGGTCGGCACGGTGCTGGTGACGCTGCCGGGCATGGGCGTGCTGGCGCTGGTGTGGCTGGTCGGCGCGTATGCCATCGTGGCGGGCGTGCTGTACCTGATGCTGGCCTACCGCGCCTACACCCCCGCGTCGGGCCGCGCGGCCAAGCCGGGCCGCGACGAGCGGCGCATGGGCGAGCGCCGCACGGCGCCGGCCGGCCAGCATTGATGTCAGCCGGCCTTGAACGGCACGTGCTCGGCCAGCTCGTCGATGTAGTCGTCCATCGCCGCCGTTTCCTCGCGCAGGAAGTCGGCGATGGCGCCGGCGAAGCGCGGATCGGCCACCCAGTGGGCGGACCAGGTCGGCGTCGGCACCAGTCCGCGCGACATCTTGTGCACGCCCTGCGCGCCGCCCTCGAAGCGGGCGATGCCGTGGCGGATGCAGTACTCGATCGATTGCACGTAGCAGGTTTCGAAGTGCAGGCCGGAGACGAATTCCAGCGTGCCCCAGTAGCGCCCGTACATGATGCCGCCGCCCACCAGGTTCAGCGCGGCCGCCACCGGAGCGTCGCCGCGCCTGGCCAATACCATCATCATGCTGTCCGGCGTCTCGCGCAGGATGCGCTCGAAGAAGGCTTTCGACAGGTAGGGCTTGGAGTAGTGCGCGTGGTAGGTCGACACGTAGCAGCGGTGGAAGAAGTCCAGCACCTCGGCGCCGATCCGCGCGCCGGCCAGGTGCTCGAAGACGATGCCCGCGTCCTGCACGCGGCGCCGGTCCTGGCGGATCTTCTTGCGCTTGTCCATCTTCATGCTGGCCAGGAAGGCGTCGAAATCCGCATAGCCGGGATTATCCCAGTGGAACTGCACGCCCTCGCGCAGCATGTAGCCGGCCTCGGCCAGCGCCTGCTTGTCCTGCGCGTCGGGGAACAGGATGTGCAGCGACGACGTGCCCAGCTGGCGCGCCACCTGCAGCGCGGCGCGCGCCAGCAGCCGGCGGTCCTCCTGCGTGCGGGCCAGCAGGCGGCTGCCCGTCACCGGCGTGAACGGCACCGCCGACAGCAGCTTGGGGTAGTACTCGATGCCGTTGCGGTGGAAGGCGTCGGCCCAGGCGTGGTCGAACACATACTCGCCCCGGCTGTGATCCTTCAGGTACAGCGGCATGGCGCCGGCCAGCGCGCCGTCGCGGTGCAGCACCAGGTAGCGCGGCGTCCAGCCGGTGTCGGGCGACGCGCAGCCGGTCTCGTGCAGCGCGTGCAGGAAGCTGTGGGACAGCGTCGGATTGTCGCCGGCCAGCGCCTGCCATTGCGCGGGGTCCACGCCTTCCAGTGTATCGATGATGGTCAAGACTGCTTCTGACACGCCTGCCTCCGGCCTTTGATGTTGGCGCAAGTCTAGCCTATCTGGCGCGGCTTTGTTGGCGGCGGGCCGGCTGTGCCCGTGCGATAATTCGATTTTGCATGTCCCTTGTGCTCGCGAAAGACTACACATGACCTCGAATTTCCTGAATCTGTACACGCACGATTTCGCCCGCGTGGCCATCGCCGCGCCGGTATGCCGCATCGCCGATCCCGCCTACAACGCCGCCCAGACCATCGCCCTGGCCGCACAGGCCGCCGAACAGGGCGCCGCGCTGGTGGCCTTCCCCGAGCTGGGCCTGTCGGCCTACACCTGCGATGACCTGTTCCACCAGCGCGCCTTGCTGGACGGCTGCCTCGACGCGCTCGACAGCATCGTCGCCGCCTCGCAGCAGTGGAAGCTGGCGCTGGTGGTCGGCGTGCCGCTGCGGGTCGAGCACCAGCTGTACAACTGCGCGGTGGTCATCGCCAACGGCCAGATCCAGGGCGTGGTGCCGAAGAGCTACCTGCCCAACTACGGCGAGTTCTACGACGCCCGCCAGTTCAGCAGCGGCGACTACGCGGTCGCCACCGAGATCGACCTGCTCGGCGAGCGCGTGCAGTTCGGCTCCGGGTTGCTGTTCGAGGTGGCCGACATGCCGCTGTTCAAATTCCACGTCGAGATCTGCGAGGACGTGTGGGTGCCGATTCCGCCGTCGTCGTTCGCCGCGCTGGCCGGCGCCACGGTGCTGGTCAACCTGTCGGCGTCGAACGCGCTGGTGGGCAAGGCCGGCTACCGCAACCAGCTGGTGTCGCAGCAATCGGCGCGCTGCATCTCGGCCTACCTGTACACCTCGGCCGGCGGCGGCGAATCGACCACCGACCTGGCCTGGGACGGGCAGGGCGTGATCTGCGAGAACGGCGAACTGCTGGCCGAATCGAAGCGCTTCAGCGACGAAGCCACGCTGACCTTCGCCGACATCGATCTGGAGCGCCTGTCGCGCGAGCGCATGCGTATGAACACCTTCGCGCAATCGGTGCAGCGCCACGCGGCCGAGGTGAACAAGTTCCGCACCGTGTTCTTCGAACTGGAGATCGGCCGCGACGAGCCGCTGGCGCTCAAGCGCTGCGTCGAACGCTTCCCCTACGTGCCGGCCGACGCCCGCCGTCGCGACGAGCGCTGCAACGAGGTCTACAACATCCAGGTGCAGGCGCTGGCGCAGCGCCTGACCTCCAGCAGCATCAAGAAAATCGTCATCGGCATTTCCGGCGGCCTCGACTCGACCCACGCGCTGCTGGTGTGCGCGCGCGTGATGGACAAGCTGAATCTGCCGCGCACCAACATCCTGGCCTACACCATGCCCGGCTTCGCCACCAGCGAACGCACGCTCAAGCAGGCGCACGCGCTGATGAAGCTGGTCGGCTGCTCGGCGCAGGAAATCGACATCCGCCCGAGCTGCATCCAGATGCTGAAGGACTTGAACCATCCGTATTCGGAAGGGCAGGCGCAGTACGACATCACGTTCGAGAACGTGCAGGCCGGCGAGCGCACCAACCACCTGTTCCGCCTGGCGAACCACCACCACGCCATCGTCTGCGGCACGGGCGACCTGAGCGAGCTGGCGCTGGGCTGGTGCACCTACGGCGTGGGCGACCACATGTCGCACTACAACGTCAACGCCAGCGTGCCGAAGACGCTGATCTCGCACCTGGTGCGCTGGGTGGCCGAGTCCGGCGTGATCGGCCGCAACGACGCGCAGGTGCTGCTCGACATCCTCGCCACCGAGATCAGCCCCGAGCTGGTGCCGGGCACGGCCGACGGCCAGCCGGAGCAGCGCACCGAGAGCACCATCGGCCCGTACGAGCTGCAGGACTTCAACCTGTACTACGTGCTGCGCTTCGGCTTCCGTCCGTCCAAGGTCGCGTTCCTGGCGCTGACCGCGTGGCAGGACAAGGAAAAGGGCCGCTGGCCGGATGGCGACCACGTCACGCGCAACCAGTACGGGCTGGGCGAGATCAAGAAGAACCTGGGCATCTTCCTGGACCGCTTCTTCCGCACCAGCCAGTTCAAGCGCAGCTGCGTGCCGAACGCACCGAAAGTGGGCAGCGGCGGCTCGCTGTCGCCGCGCGGCGACTGGCGCGCGCCGAGCGACGCGCAAAGCGTTGTATGGCTGGAGGAATTGCGCTCCATTCCGGTGCAGGAAGCGGGGAATTGACAGGTATTCGCATACGCTGATGGACAGCGTGTGCGTGTCGATTACAATACAGAGGAATCGCCCCCGGCTACAGATTTTCGAGTTCAACAAAATAAGGAGAAGTCATGAAACAGATTACCGCTGTGATCAAGCCGTTCAAACTGGACGAGGTGCGCGAAGCGCTGGCCGAAGTCAACGTCACCGGCCTGACGGTGACCGAAGTGAAGGGCTTCGGCCGCCAGAAGGGCCACACCGAACTGTATCGTGGCGCCGAATACGTGGTCGACTTCCTGCCGAAAGTGAAAGTCGAAGTCGTGGTCGACGACGGCGTGGCCGAGCAGGTGGTGGACGCCATCATCAAGGCCGCCCGCACCGGCAAGATCGGCGACGGCAAGATCTTCGTGCAGAACGTCGAGCAGGTCATCCGCATCCGCACCGGCGAGACCGGCGCCGAGGCCGTGTAAGGTCGTTTTTGCTTTGACAGCAAAGAATGCCGGTTAATCCGGCATTTTTTGTATATCGTTGCTTGGTTATATTAGTTCGAGTTCCCCGCGTGGATTTGTAATATAGACACACTGTCCACCCACCGGGAACCCGTGTCATGACCACTCGCACACTCGCAGCACTGTCGTTGTTCGCCGCCGCAGCCAACCTGGGCGCCGCGCCCAGCGTCTATCCCACCGGTGTCACCCGCTACGACACCGCCACCGCGTACAACAGCTACGTGATCTTCAGCGGCCAGGACAAGAACACCCATCTGATCGACATGAACGGCAACGAGGTGCACCGCTGGAACGCCGAGGGCTTCCCGCCGGTGTTGCTGGACCCCGCGCTGACCGGCGGCCGGCGCGGCCACGTGCTGGTGCAACTGGCCAGCGCCGCCGGCACCTCGAACGAGGGCAACGGCCTGCGCAACCAGGCCATCGGCGAGTTGGACTGGAACAGCAAGGTGGTCTGGCAATGGGGCGCGGCCGGCGGCGCGCAGGACGCGTACGCCGCGCCGGTGGAAGGCAAGGCATCCCCGCAAGTGCCCGGCGGCAGCGCCAAGCAGCACCACGACTGGCGCCGTCTGCCGAACGGCAACACGCTGGTGCTGGCCAACGTGGTGCATCCGCTGGCCGGCTTCGCCGCGCCGCAGGTGCTCGACGACGTGATCTACGAGGTCACGCCGGGCGGCGACGTCGTCTGGAAGTGGCTGGCCTCCGATCACCTGAACGAATTCGGCTTCAAGCCCGAATCGCTGAAGCTGGTGAAGAACGGCTACTCGCCGCGCGGCAAGGCCGCGCCGTTCGACTACCTGCACGTCAACAACATGTCGGTGCTGGGGCCGAACCGCTGGTTCGACGCCGGCGATAAGCGCTTCAATCCCGACAACATCCTGATCGATTCGCGCGAGGCGAACTTCATCGTCATCATCGACAAGCAGAGCGGCAAGGTGGTGTGGTCGCTGGGGCCGGACTATCCCGCGCAGGCGCGCGGTCCGCGTGTGCTGCCGCGTCCGGTGGACCAGATCGTCGGCCAGCACGATGCGCACCTGATCGAGCCGGGCCTGCCGGGCGCGGGCAACCTGCTGGTGTTCGACAACCAGGGCGAGGCCGGCTATCCGCGCGTCGGCGTCGGCGTGCAGCCGCGCTCGCGGGTGCTGGAGATCGATCCCATCACCAGGCAGATCGTGTGGGAATACACCGGCGGCGATTCGAACGGGCCGGACTGGGGCTTCTACAGTTCCTTCATCAGCAGCGCGCGCCGCCTGCCGAACGGGAACACGCTGATCGACGAGGGCATGAACGGGCGCATCTTCCAGGTCACGGCCAAGGGGGACATCGCCTGGGAATATGTCAGCCCGTACTTCGCGCCGACGCCGGTGGCCGGCGCGGGCAAGCCGGTGTTGAGCAATTGGTTGTACCGCGCCCAACCGGTGCCGTACGACTGGGTGCCGGAAGGCACTCCACGTTCCGAAAAAGCGGTCACGCCGCCGGAGCCGGGCAAGTTCCGCGTAGCCACGAACTAAGCGCGAACAGGCCTTCGCGCCGCCGATCCCGGCGGCGCCATCACCTACCCACAACAACAGGACGCGCGGGCCGCAGGGCCGGCGCGCGGGGCGGCTCACGCCCGCATCTTTGAACGGAAGACTTCTATGCAACCGAATAAACTGACCGCCGCCGTCGCTGCGGCATATGGACTCCTGCTGGCCGCCGCGCCGGTGCAGGCGCGGGACGGCGCGACGCCGGAACGCTCGGCCACCGCCGGCGTTGCCGCCGAAGCCGTCGCCACCGCCACGCCTGGCGCCGATACGGCGAACGCGGAGAGCGCGGCCCCGTCGGCCGCCACAACAACCGCCGCCGATGCCTCGCTGGAAGTGGTGGCCCGCGTCACCGTCTCCACGCGCCGCCGCAATGAGACCTCGCAAAGCGTGCCCACCTCGATGAGCGTGCTCGACAGCGGCGCGCTGGAAGGCAACCGCGTCTACCGCGTGCAGGACTTGCAGCAGCTGCTGCCCAGCACCACCGTCAACTACGTCCATGCGCGCCAGATGAGCTTTGCCGTGCGCGGCCTCGGCAACAACCCGGCCAGCGACGGCTTGGAGGGCAGCGTCGGCGTCTACCTCGACAACGTGTACCTGGCCCGCCCCGGCATGGCCGCCTTCGACGCGCTGGACATCCAGCAACTGGAACTGCTGCGCGGCCCGCAGGGCACGCTGTTCGGCAAGAACACCACCGCCGGCGTGCTCAACATCACCACCAAACAGCCGACCTTCCGCAGCGAGAACAGCGCCCAACTGTCGCTCGGCCAGCAGGACTACGTGCAGGCCAAGGCCGTGCTGTCGGGCGCGTTCTCGGACACGGCCGCCGGCCGCATCGCCGCCTACAAGACGCATGAAGGCGGCTACATCACCAACATCTACAACGGCAGCAAGGTGCAGGGCGGCGACCGCGAGGGCGTGCGCGCCCAGCTGCTGCTGGAGCCGGACAACAAGCTCAGCGCGCGCCTGATCGCCGACTACAACGTCGAGGACTCCAACAACGGTACGCTGATCTTCTACAGCGCCGGCCCGGGCGGCAAGTTCCTGACGCAGGCCGCCGCCGTCGGCGGCCACCCGGTCACCGACCCGGCGCAGCGCCAGGTCAACCTGGACAGCGGCTCGCACGTGGACGTGCACCAGGGCGGCCTCTCCGGCGAGGTCAACTGGAAGCTGGACAACGACTACAAATTCACCTCCATCAGCGCCTACCGCTTCTGGAACTTCACCCCGCACAACGACGACGGCCTCGACGTGCCGGTCACGCTGAACGTCGGCGCCTCGGCGCGCCACCGCCAGTTCACGCAGGAGCTGCGCCTGGCCACGCCGCTGGGACGGCCGGTGGAATCGGTGTTCGGCGCGTACTACTATTACCAGAACCTCGACAACGTCAACTTCACCTACAACGGCCCGCTCGCCGACAAGTTCAACGCCACGCCGGCCGGCGCCTGGAGCAACGTCACCAGCATCGGCAACGGCCACCTGCGCGTCAACAGCTACGCCCTGTTCGGCCAGTCGATCTGGCACATCGATCCGCGGTGGGATCTGACCGGCGGCCTGCGCGCCACCTACGAGGACAAGCTCGCCCAAGTCACGCGCGATGCGCCCATCGGCCCGGCCGTCGGCGGCCCCGCGCTGGCCTCGCGCAACGCCCGCTACGGCGCCTACAACTCGGGCGACCTCCACCTCGACAACCTGAGTCCGTCGGCGCTGCTCACGCTGGCCTACAAGGTCGATGCCGACGTGCTGGCGTTCGGCAGCATTTCGCACGGCGAGAAATCGGGCGGCATCAACCTGTCGGTGCCGGGCGCGGCGGGCGTGTCCTCGCTCAAGGTCAACAACGAGAAGGCCAATAACCTGGAACTGGGCATCAAGAGCAACCTGCTGGAGCGCCGCGCGCAGGTCAACGCCAGCCTGTTCTGGAACGAGGTCAAGGGCTACCAAAGCAACGCCTACGACCCGGTCAGCGCCACCTCCTACCTGACCAACGCCGGCAACGTGCGCAGCCGGGGCCTGGAGCTCGACACCAGCTTCGTCGTCGCGCGCGGCTTCACGCTGGGCGCGAACGGCTCGTTCAACGACGTCAAGTACAAGGAATACAAGAACGCGCCGTGCCCGTCCGAACGCCCCGGCGCCTTCTGCGACCTGTCGGGCCGGGCCGCGCTGGTCAACGCGCCGCGCTGGATCGGCAACCTCAGCGCGCAGTACGCGGCCGCGCTGGAGGCCAACGTCGAAGGCTACGGCAACATCAACTATGCCTACCGCAGCGGCACTTACGGTACCCTTGACGCTTCCGAGTACTCGCGCATTCCGGCCTACAGCCTGACCAACCTGTCGGCCGGCGTGAAAGTGAAGAACGGCCCGACCCGCTGGGATATCTCGGTCTGGGCCAAGAACGTGTTCGACAAGACTTACTACACCAGCACCTGGAACACCAACCCGGGTGCCTACAACGCCGTGATCGGAACGCCCCGCCAGGTTGGCGTGACCGCCCGCGCGGATTTCTGATTGGAGACCATGCATGACGAACACTAACCGCCGCCGCATCCTGAAATCCCTGCCCGCGCTGGCGCTGGCCGGCTATCTGCCGGGCGGCCTGGCCGCCGGCAAGGAGCAGCCCAACATCCTCTTCATTCTGGCCGACGACCTGGGCCACGCCGACCTCGGCGTCTACGGCCAGACCGATTTCCGCACGCCCAACCTGGACAAGCTGGCCGGGCAGGGCATCCGCTTCACGCAGGCGTACGCCAACTCGGCCGTGTGTTCGGCCACGCGCTTCGCGCTGATCACCGGCCGCTACCAGTACCGGCTGCGCGGCGGGCTGGAGGAGCCGATCGCCGGCGCCTCCGACACCATCGGCCTGCCGCGCACGCATCCGACCCTGCCGTCGCTGCTCAAGAAGCAGGGCTACGGGACCGCGCTGATCGGCAAATGGCACCTGGGCTACCTGCCGACCTTCGGCCCGTTGAAGAGCAGCTACGACAGCTTCTTCGGCAACTACGGCGGCGCCATCGACTACTTCACCCACAAGCCCGGCGTCGGCCCGCAGGTGAAGGAGGATTTGTACGAGGGCGAGGTGCCGGTGCACCAGATCGGCTACTACACCGATCTGCTGGGCGCGCGCGCGGTGGACTTCGTGCGCAAGCAGCAGGCCGGCAAGCCCTTCCTGCTGTCGCTGCACTACACGGCGCCGCACTGGCCGTGGGAAGGGCCGGGCGACGAGGCGGTCTCGCGCGACATCGACAACATCTTCCACTACGACGGCGGCGACCTGGCCACCTACGGCCGCATGGTCGAGGCGCTGGACGCGTCGATCGGCCGCGTGCTGACGGCGCTCGAGGACCAGGGGCTGGCGGAGAACACCATCGTCATCTTCACCAGCGACAACGGCGGCGAGCGTTTCTCCAAGACGTGGCCGCTGACCGGGCAGAAGACCGAGCTGCTGGAAGGCGGCATCCGCGTGCCGGCCATCGTGCGCTGGCCGGGGCGGATCGCGGCGGGGGAGGTGTCGGAGCAGGTGGCGATCAGCATGGACTGGCTGCCGACCCTGCTGGCCGCGGCCGGCGGCGCGCCCGATCCGGCCTATCCGACCGACGGCCAGAACCTGCTGCCGCTGTTGCTGGGCCAGGCGCGGCCGCAGGACCGCACGCTGCTGTGGCGCTACAAGGCCAACGCGCAGCGGGCCATCCGCTCGGGCAATTGGAAGTACCTGAAAATCGGCGGCAACGAATTCCTGTTCGACGTCGTCAAGGACCAGCACGAGCGCGCCAACCTGGCCCAGCGCCACCCCGAAGTGTTCGCGAAGCTGAAGGGGCAGTGGGAGCATTGGAACAAGGAGATGCTGCCGATCACCGCCGACGTGCGCACGCACGGCGTCAGCGGCAAGGTGCAGGCGGACCGCTACGGCGTCCCGGCGTCGGGCAGCGTTGCCGACTGACGGCTGACGGCGCGGCGGCCGAGATGGGCGGTTCGCGTCAGCGAAGGGAGTAGGTGTAGAAGAAATCGTCGTCGCGCTCCCAGCCTTCGCCTTCGTACAGCGCCTGCGCGGTGGTGTTGGTGAGCGCGGTGGAGAGCCCGAGCCGGATCGCGCCGACAGCGCGCGCGAAGTCGATCGATGCCGACAGCAGCCCGGTGGCGACGCCCTTGCGGCGTCCGCGCTCGTTGACGAACAGGTCGTTCAGCACGAAGATCCGCCCCAGCGAGACGCTCGAAAAACTCGGATACAGCTGGGTGAAGCCGACCGGGTCGGCGCCGTCGTGGGCGATGAACAGCACCGATTCGCCATGCTCGAAGCGGTCCAGAAGGAATTGTTTGGCCGCCGCCACATCGCTCTGCCGGCCATAGAACTGGCGGTAGCCGTCAAATAAAACGGACAGGGCTTCGATGTCGGCCAACACGGCCTGGCGGATGCTGATGGTGCTCATAGGGTGCTCTTTGCGGTTGTTGAATCAGTTCTTGTGATAGTGGAGGTGCAGTTCGAACTTCCAGGTGACCAGCCGCAGCAAGGTGATGCAGGCCGCGCTGGCCCACAGCGCGAAGTCGTCGGAGACGTCGGTGTATTGCAGGCCGATGTACATCCAGCAGCCGAAGAAGGCGCAGATGGCGTAGGGTTTGCCGTCGCGGAAGACCATCGGCACCTCGTTGCAGACGATGTCGCGCAGCACGCCGCCGAAGATGCCGGTGATCACGCCCATCATCGAGGCGATGAACAGCGGCATGTGCGCGGCCTGCGCCTGCGACACGCCGGCCACGGCGAACAGCCCCAGGCCGATGGCGTCGGCGATCACGATCAGGCGTTCGGACAGGATCTGGCGCAGCGTACGCATCAGCGGCGCTGCCACCAGCGCCAGGATGAAGATCAGGATCGCGTATTCCTGGTGCAGCACCCAGAACAACGGCCTGCGGTCGAGCAGGATGTCGCGCAGCGTGCCGCCGCCGAACGCGGTGATGAAGGCCACCGTGAACACGCCCACCACGTCCATGCGTTTTCGCCGCGCTTCAACAAAGCCGGAAAACGCACCCACCAGTATCGCGACTACCTCAATGACTGTGATCAGGGAAACGTGCGGAACAGGGACGTGCTTCATGTAAGCCGATGTGCAAATTGACGATGCCATAGGTTAACATGACAAACCGACCACGTGTCATGAATCTGAGGCCGGATGCCGTTGCGCGCCCAACTGCGCCACCAGTTCGTCGACCTGTGACTCCGCCGCCACAATCGACGCCCGCAACCGGCCGTCGCCGAACTCGTCGAACTCGACGGCCGCGCCATGCACGTCGGTGATGCCGATGTAGCGCAGCGCCGTGGTGATCGACGGTTCCACATGGTTCATGTGGGCGATGCGCTGCCCCTGGCTGTAGCCGTGGTCGCCGCGCGAGCTGAGGATGACGAACGATTTGCGGTCCTGGTCCAGCAGCGGCCAGTAGGGGGCGCCGGCGCGGGCGCGGTCGAAGCCGAAGGTCCGCCCGACGCGCACGATGTTGTCGATATACGCCTTGAACTGCGCCGGCACGTTGAAGTTATACATCGGCACGCCCGCGACGATGACGTCGGCAGCGCACAGTTCGTCGATCAGCTGGTCGCTTTCCCGCAGCACCGCGTCCATCCACGGCAGGCGCTGCTCGGGCTTGGTGAAGGCCGCATGGATCCATTCGCCGGTGACGTGCTGCGGCGGCTCGGCGCCCAGGTCGCGGTGGATCACGGCGGCGTCCGGATGCGCGGCGCGCCAGCCGGCGACGAAGCGCGCCGCCAGGCGCCGGGTGTGCGAGCCGAACGACTGGTTGGCGGAGGTGCCTGGGCGGGCGCTGGAATCGAGGTGCAGGAGAGTGGTCATGGTTTGCGGTATGCTCGCGAGTTGTCGTGCGAGGACTATAGGCCGCGCCACCACGCCCGGCAAACCAGCTGAATTGATGCCAGATGAATTGGATTCACCCGAGGACACTCCATGTTTCGTGCTTTACCGGTTATTGCGCTGCGCACCTTCGAATCCTCGGCGCGCCACCTGAGCTTCAAGCTTGCCGCCGAGGAGCTGGCGGTGACGCCGGGCGCGGTCTCGCATCAGGTGCGGACACTGGAGGAGTGGCTGGGCGTGGCGCTGTTCGACCGCCTGCCGCGCGGCGTCCGGCTCACGCCCAAGGGCGAGAAGCTGTTCCACTCGCTGCACTCGGCGCTGGCCGACCTGGCCCAGGTGACCAGCAGCCTGCGCGAGGTGCCGGTGGCCGGCCGCCTGACGGTGACCACCCCCTCGTCGTTCGCCGCGCTGTGGCTGGTGCCGCGCCTGGACCGCTTCTACGCCAGGCACCCGGAAGTCAATCTCCGGCTGGACACCTCGACCGCGACCATCGACCTGCAACAGGATGCCAGCGTCGACGTCGCGATCCGCTACGGCGGCGGCCCGTATCCAGACCTGTACAGCCCGGGCGGCATGGTTGAAACGTTCGGCGTCTACGGCGCGCCGGGCAGGGTGGACGAGTGGATGGCGCATGCGGCGCCGTCGCTGATTTCGGTCCACTGGAACAAGTCCACGCTGTACCGCGACAGCTGGCGCGCGTGGTGCGGCGCGGCCGGCAAGGACTGGCTGCCGACGCTGGCGCTGAGGGAATATGCGGAGGAAATGTACGCGCTGCAGGCGGCGATCGCGGGGCAGGGGCTGGTGATGGCCAGTTCCATCCTGGTCGCCGACACGGAGCAGAGGGGATTGTTGAAAGCGGCGCGGCCGGACATACGAATCCCCGGCGGCACTTACACAGTGTTGTGCGTGCCGGGCCGGGAACGGCATGCGCCGGTGCAGGCTTTCTTCGACTGGTTGCGCAGCGAGTGGAACACCGCCGCGCCGTGAGGCTTTAGCGCACCGGCTTGAGCGCGGCGCGCAACAGCACGATCAACGCGCCTTCGCCGCCTTCGGACGAGCGCGCCTGGCAGAAGGCCACCACTTCCTCCTTCTGCACCAGCCAGCTGTGCACCATGGACTTGAGCACCGGCTCCTGCCCCTTGGAGCCGAAGCCGCGCCCATGGATCACGCACACGCAGCGGTGATTGCGCATGGCCGACTTGCGCAGGAAATCGCCGATGGCGTCGCGCGCGTCGTCGCGGCGCAGGCCGTGCAGGTCCAGCTCATCCTGCACCGGCCAGTGGCCCTTGCGCATCTTCTTCACCACGTCCGGGCCGACGCCGGGCGCCGCGTAGTTCAGCGCCGGGTCGTCCTCCAGGTAATGATCGACTTCGAACAGGTCGGACAAGGACTCGCGCAGCACCGCCGCGTCGTCCTCGGCCTGGGTCAGCTTGCGGGCCGGCGCGGCGGCCGTGGCGGCCGACTTCGGCAGCGACGGCACGTAGCGGTCCGACACCGGCATGCGCTTGACGCCGCCCACGCTGGACTGGAAGATATTCGCCTCCACCGCCCGCGTTTTCTCCTGCTTGACGCGCTCCGCCTCGGCGGCGGCGCGCGCGTCGGCCTGTTCCTTGAGCTGCTTGGCCAGGGATTTCAGGTCGGCGAAGTCTTTCAAGCCCACGACTTACTCCTGGCCTTCGAGGTAGCGCTGGGCGTCCAGCGCGGCCATGCAGCCGGTGCCGGCGCTGGTGATGGCCTGGCGGTAGATGTGGTCCTGCACGTCGCCGGCGGCGAATACGCCGGGCACGCTGGTCGCGGTGGCCATGCCCTCGGTGCCGGTCTTGGTCTTGATGTAACCGTTGTGCATGTCCAGCTGGCCTTCGAAGATGCCGGTGTTCGGCTTGTGGCCGATGGCGATGAACAGGCCGTGCACGGTCACGTCGGTGACGGCGCCGGTGTCGGTCGAGGCGATCTTGATGCCGGTCACGCCGCTGTCGTTGCCCACCACTTCCTGCAGCGTGTGGTTGTACTTGATGACGATCTTGCCTTCGGCGACCTTGGCGTTCAGGCGGTCGATCAGGATGGCTTCGGCGCGGAACTTGTCGCGGCGGTGGATCAGCGTGACCTTGGTGGCGATGTTGGACAGGTACAGCGCCTCCTCGACGGCGGTGTTGCCGCCACCGACCACGGCCACTTCCTGGCCACGGTAGAAGAAGCCGTCGCAGGTGGCGCAGGCCGACACGCCCTTGCCCATGAACGCCTGTTCCGACGGCAGGCCCAGGTACTGCGCCGAGGCGCCGGTGGCGATGATCAGCGTGTCGCAGGTGTACTCATGGCTGTCGCCGATCAGGCGGATCGGCTTTTCCTGCAACTTGACCGTGTGGATGTGGTCGAACACGATGTCGGTATTGAAACGCTCGGCGTGCTGCAGGAAGCGCTGCATCAGGTCCGGACCTTGCACGCCCATCGGGTCGGCCGGCCAGTTTTCCACGTCGGTGGTGGTCATCAGCTGGCCGCCTTGCTCGACGCCGGTGACCAGCATCGGCTTCAGATTGGCGCGCGCGGCGTAGATGGCGGCGCTGTAGCCGGCTGGGCCGGAGCCAAGAATCAGTACACGGGCGTGTTTAGGTGTGGTCATGGGAGGCTTCTTAATATGTTGGATTAATCCGAATTTGGGGGCAATTTTAGTGACGGCAAGGGCGGCGGCAGGGCCGCCGCTATTGCATTCACGCAGGCAATACAAGATTATAGTGCAAGCAGCCGATCAGGATGAATCGTCGGGCCTGTTGGGGCCCTTATGCCTTAGAATAGCCATATCTGAATTTCCTGACCGACAAGATTGCAACACCTTTATACCTATGAGCAGTAAAAAAGTTCAGGAACGCATGCCAAAAGCCACTTCCTCCGGTTCTTCCGCCTATACCCGCACCCCGACCGAGCGCCAACCCCTGCCCAACCGGCTGGTGCGGCTGCTGTCGGAGGCGCGCTGGCTGGCGCTGGCTGTGCTGGGCCTGTATTTCGTGCTGATCCTCGTCAGCTACGACAAGATGGACCCCGGCTGGTCCCACGAAACGCTGGTGCCCAAGGTGCACAACCTGGGCGGCCGGGCAGGCGCCTGGCTGTCCGACCTGCTGCTGTATATCTTCGGCTTCTCGGCCTGGTGGTGGGCGTTCTGCCTGCTGCGCATCGTCTGGCTGGGCTACCGCCGGCTGACGCAGAAGTATGTGCTGTCCAGGGAACCTGATCCAGAACACGCCCAGGAGCCGCTGATCCGCGCGATCGGCTTCGTGCTGCTGTTCATCGGCAGCGTCGGCCTGGAATACCTGCGCATGTACACCCTGCACGTGCAGCTGCCGCGCGCGCCGGGCGGCGTGCTGGGGCAACTGATCGGCCATTCGGCCCACGTCGCGTTCGGCTTCACCGGCGCGACCCTGCTGTTGCTGCTGCTGTTCGGCCTGGGCCTGAGCCTGTTCTTCCACGTCTCGTGGCTGACCTTGGCCGAGCGCATCGGCGGCGGCATCGAGATGATGATCGACTGGTTCATCCAGCGCTACCAGTACCGCGAGGACCGCCGCCAGGGCGAAGTCGCGGCGGTCAAGCGCGAGGAGGTGGTGGTCATCGAGCGCGCCAAGCACGTGGAGAAGCATCCCGTGGCGGCGCCGCCGGTCAAGATCGAGCCGCAGGTGGTCACGGTGGTCAAGTCCGAGCGCGTGGAGAAGGAGCGCCAGGCCAACCTGTTCCAGGACCTGAGCGGCGACAGCGCCTTGCCGGCCCTGTCCCTGCTGGACGAGGCGGCCGAGGTGCAGGAGACCGTGCCGATTGAGACGCTGGAATTCACCAGCCGCCTGATCGAGAAGAAGCTGTCCGACTTCGGCGTCGAAGCCAAGGTGGTGGCGGCCTATCCGGGCCCGGTGGTCACGCGCTACGAGATCGAACCGGCCACCGGCGTCAAGGGCAGCCAGATCGTCGGCCTGGCGCGCGACCTGGCGCGTTCGCTGTCGCTGACCTCGATCCGCGTGGTCGAGACCATTCCGGGCAAGAACTACATGGCGCTGGAGCTGCCCAATCCGAAGCGCCAGATCGTGCGCCTGAGCGAGATCGTCGGCTCCAAGGTCTACAACGACAATCCGTCGCCGCTGACCGTGGCGCTGGGCAAGGACATCGCCGGCAAGGCCGTGGTGGCCGACCTGGCCAAGATGCCGCACTTGCTGGTGGCGGGCACCACCGGCTCGGGCAAGTCGGTGGGCATCAACGCCACCATCCTGTCGCTGCTGTACAAGTCCGACCCGGCCGACGTGCGTATGATCCTGATCGATCCGAAGATGCTGGAGATGTCGGTGTACGAAGGCATCCCGCACCTGCTGGCGCCGGTGGTGACCGACATGCGCCAGGCCGGCCACGCGCTGAACTGGGCGGTCAACGAGATGGAGCGCCGCTACAAGTTGATGTCCAAGCTGGGCGTGCGCAACCTGGCGGGCTACAACGCCAAGATCGCCGAAGCCAAGAAGAAGGAAGAGCACATCCCGAATCCGTTCAGCCTGACGCCGGATTCGCCGGAGCCGCTGGAAAAACTGCCGACCATCGTCATCATCATCGACGAACTGGCCGACCTGATGATGGTGGTCGGCAAAAAGGTGGAAGAGCTGATCGCGCGTATCGCGCAAAAGGCCCGCGCGGCCGGCCTGCACTTGATTCTGGCGACGCAGCGCCCATCTGTGGACGTGATCACGGGCCTGATCAAGGCCAACATCCCGACCCGTATCGCGTTCCAGGTGTCGTCGAAGATCGACTCGCGTACCATTCTGGACCAGATGGGTGCGGAAACGCTGCTCGGCATGGGCGACATGCTGTACATGCCGCCGGGCACGGGCCTGCCGGTGCGGGTGCACGGCGCCTTCGTGTCGGATGAGGAGGTGCATCGCGTGGTCAAGCACTTGAAGACCACCGGCGAGCCGAACTACATCGACGGCATCCTCGAAGGCGGCACGCTGGAGGGTGACGGCGGCGGTGCCGGCGGCGAGGCGGGCGAGGGCGGCGGCGAAGCCGATCCGATGTACGACCAGGCGGTGCAGGTGGTGCTGAAGAACCGCCGCGCGTCGATCTCGCTGGTGCAGCGCCATCTGCGCATCGGCTACAACCGCGCGGCGCGCCTGCTGGAACAGATGGAAAACAGCGGAGTCGTCTCCGCCATGCAATCGAACGGCAACCGCGACATCCTGGTGCCGGCCGCCAGTGCTGAATAAAATAGGATAAACCGTATGATGCGTTTCAAGAATATCGCGGTATTGACCGCCGGCCTGCTGGCCGCCACCCTGGCCCAGGCCAGCGCGCTGGAGCAGTTCAAGACCTTCGTGGCCTCGACCAAGGCCGCCAAGGGCGAGTTCACGCAGAAGCAGGTGAAGAACACCAACGGCGAGGCGCCCAAGGTGTCCACGCCGGCCACCGGCACCTTTGTGTTCGCCCGTCCCGGCAAGTTCATCTGGACCTACGTGAAGCCCTACGACCAGGTGCTGCAGGCCGACGGCGACCAGCTGTTCATCTTCGACAAGGACCTGAACCAGGTCACGGTGAAGAAGCTGGGCGACGCGCTGGGCTCGTCGCCGGCCGCCATCCTGTTCGGCAGCAACGATCTGGAAAAGAACTTCACCTTGTCCGAAGCCGGCACGAAGGATGGCCTGGAATGGCTGAAGGCGGTGCCGAAGGCCAAGGACACCAGCTTCGAGCAAATCACCATCGGCCTGCGCAACGGCTTGCCGGAGGCGATGGAGCTGAAGGATTCGTTCGGCCAGACCTCGGTGCTGTCGTTCCGCAAGATCGAAAAAAATCCGGCGCTGACTGCGACGAGTTTTAAATTCGTCATGCCGAAGGGCGCCGACGTATTCAATAATAACTAGCACCTGCCGTCGCGGGTGACGACGCCGCAGCCGCGACGCTGCGGCGTTTTTTCTTTTAAAGATCATGGCAGACTTATTTTCCACCGAACCGCGCCAGCCGCTGGCCGAAGCCCTGCGGCCCAAGACGCTCGACGACGTCATCGGCCAGCATCACCTGCTGGGGCCGGGCAAGCCGCTGCGCCTGGCGTTTGAATCGGGCCAGCCGCACTCGATGATCTTGTGGGGCCCGCCGGGCGTGGGCAAGACCACGCTGGCGCGCCTGACCGCCAACGCCTACGAGTGCGAGTTCATCGCCTTGTCGGCCGTGTTCTCCGGCGTGAAGGACATCCGCGCCGCGATGGAGCAGGCCCAGCACAACCTGGACATGGGCAAGCACACCATCCTGTTCGTCGACGAGATCCACCGCTTCAACAAATCGCAGCAGGACGCCTTGCTGCCGTATGCCGAGTCCGGCCTGGTGACGCTGATCGGCGCCACCACCGAGAACCCTTCGTTCGAAGTCAACTCGGCGCTGCTGTCGCGCTCGCAGGTCTACGTGCTGCATTCCTTCGACGAGGCCGAGCTGCGCCAGCTGGTCGACAAGGCGCGGGCCAAGGTGCTCACGCACCTGGAGTTCGACGAGGCCGCCATCGACACGCTGATCGGCTACGCCGACGGCGACGGCCGCCGTCTGCTGAACCTGCTTGAGCAGACCAGCACCGCCGCCAACGCCGCCAAGACCAACAAGATCACGCCCGAGTTCATCCAGAACGCGCTGACCCTGAACGCGCGCCGCTTCGACAAGGGCGGCGACAATTTCTACGACCAGATCTCGGCGCTGCACAAGTCGGTGCGCGGCTCCAACCCCGACGCCGCGCTGTACTGGCTGTGCCGCATGCTGGACGGCGGGGCCGACGCCAAGTACCTGTCGCGCCGCATCGTCCGCATGGCGTGGGAGGACATCGGCCTGGCCGACCCGCGCGCCATGCAGCTGGCCAACGACGCGGCCGCCACGTACGAGCGTCTCGGTTCACCGGAAGGCGAGCTGGCGCTGGGGCAGGCCGTGATCTACCTGGCCATCGCCGCCAAGAGCAACGCCGGCTACAACGCCTTCAACCAGGCCATGGCCTTCGTCAAGAAGGACAAGTCGCGCGAAGTGCCGGTCCACCTGCGCAACGCGCCGACCAAGCTGATGAAGGAACTCGGCTACGGCCACGAGTACCGCTACGCCCACGACGAGCCGCACGCCTACGCGGCCGGCGAAACCTACCTCCCCGACGACATGCGCGAGCCCGGCTGGTATCAGCCCGTACCGCGCGGCCTGGAAAGCAAAATTTCCGATAAGATGGCTTTCCTGCGCAAGCTCGATGAGGATGCCGGCAAGCGCTGATGTGCCTCGGACAAGCTACAATGCGGCCTGCGTTAGTCGTGCCCAATGCCGGGCTGCCCCTGTTGCCGAGTAAATTATGCCGAATGCCGAATATCCCGTCGCTGAGCCCGCCGCCGGCGATGGCGCCACCACCTGGCTGGGGAAACTCGGCCCCGGCCTGATCACGGGCGCCGCCGACGACGATCCGAGCGGCATCGCCACCTATTCGCAGGCCGGTGCCCAGTTCGGCTTCCAGATGCTGTGGACGGTCTTCCTGACCTATCCGCTGATGGTGGGCATCCAGGTGGTGAGCGCGCGGATCGGGCGCGTCAGCGGCAAGGGCTTGGCCGCCAATATCCGCGAACATTTTCCCGCGTGGCTGGTGCGCGCCATCGTCGCGCTGCTGTTGGCCGCCAACACCATCAACATCGCGGCCGACGTCTCGGCCATGGGGGAGGCGATGACCCTGATCGCCGGCGGATCGTCGCGCGTGTACGCGGCGCTGTTCGGCGTGGTCTCCTTGCTGTTGCAAGTCTTCATTCCCTATCACCGCTACGTCCGCATCCTGAAGTGGCTGACGCTGGCCCTGCTGGCCTACGTGGCGACCATGTTCACCGTCCACGTGCCATGGCTGAAGGTGGCGGCCGACACCGCGCTGCCGCATCTTGAATGGTCGCCGGAATACATCACCACCATGGTGGCGGTGTTCGGCACCACCATCAGCCCCTACCTGTTCTTCTGGCAGGCCTCGCAGGAAGTGGAGGACATGCAAGCCGATCCGCAATCGCAGCCGCTGGTCGACGCGCCGGACCAGGCGGGCGCCAGCTTCCTGCGCATCAAGACCGACACGGTGATCGGCATGGGCTTCTCCAACCTGGTGGCCTTCTTCATCATGCTGACCACGGCGGTCACGCTGCATCAGCACGGCATCGTGTCGATCGAGACCTCGGCCCAGGCGGCCACAGCCCTGCGTCCGCTGGCGGGCGACTTCGCCTTCGCCCTGTTCAGCGCCGGCATCATCGGCACCGGCATGCTGGCGGTGCCGGTGCTGGCCGGCTCGGCGGCGTACGCGGTGGCGGGCGCCTTCCAATGGGCGAAGGGGCTGGAGAAGACGCCCTCGCAGGCCAAGGGCTTCTACGGCATCATCGCCGTGGCCACCATCGTCGGCATCGGGCTGGGCTTCACGCCCATCGACCCGATCAAGGCGCTGTACTGGAGCGCCGTGATCAACGGCGTGATCTCCCTGCCCATCATGGCCGTGATGATGCTGATGGCCGGCCGTTCGTCCATCATGGGCCGCTTCGTGATCGGCCGCCGCCTGCGCGTGCTGGGCTGGGGCGCCACCGGGGCCATGGCGCTGGCGGTGCTGGCCATGTTCTGGACAATGAAACAATAATTACGTTGTTGAATGGCAACGGAACTGAGCGAATCGTAAACCGGCGTAATATACTTGTAACATCTAGCGCCGCCGAACCCCCGCGTCCACAAATGGCTAGTCCATTCGACCCGCAGTGTCCTGACGGACTTGCTATACAGGGGTGCTCATGCGGCCTTCATTCGGTTTTTTCTTAAGTTTCAAGTTCAAGATCAGCGTGCTCGTGATCGCGCTGGTGCTGATCGCCGGCATCGGCAGCGGCGGCATGTCGCTGTTGATCGCCGAGTCCGAGCTGCGCCAGGTGATCGCTCGCCAGGAGCTGTCGCTGCTGAACAGCGCGGCCGCCTTGATCGACAGCGATCTGCAGGACAAGCGCCAACTGCTGCGCTTGCTGGCCGAGCAGTTCCAGGCCCATCAACTGACGCTGGCTCAAGTCCAGGAGGAGCTGGAAACCCATGAGACCCTGCGCGAGGAATTCTTCAACGTCTCCGCCTTCGACGCCTCGGGCGCGCTGATCGCCAGCCTGCGCGACCGCAACGCCAAGCGCATCAATATCTCCGACCGCAAGTACTTCCAGGAGACGATGCGGCTGAGGGAGGGCGTGGTGTCGGCGCCGTTCAAGAGCGTGCTGTCCGGGCGCCCGGTGGTGGTGCTGACCCAGCCCCTGCGCGACGCCGACGGCCGGATCGTCTGCATCCTGCTGGGCGCCATCGATTTGCTGCGGCCGTCGTTCTCGGCGCAGATCGACTCGCTGCGCTCCAGTTCCGATGGCTACCTGTTCATCATCACCGACGACGGCGTGATCATCCACCACCCCGACCGCAGCCGCCTGCTGGAGAAGACCGATCCCGAGCCCGGCAGCGTGCTGGAGGCGGCGCTGCAAGGGGGCGAGGGCTGGCAGGACGGCCTCCTCGACAACGACGTGCCGGTGCTGCTGGTGCACAAGCACCTGCGCGAGGCCGCCTGGAACATCGCCCTGTCGTATCCGATGGAAAGCGCGTTCGCGCCGATGCGCAGCGTGCGCTGGCGGGCGTTCCTGGGCGCGGCCATGCTGACCGGCCTGGCGGGCATATTCGGCTGGGGCATCACCAAGAAACTGCTGCGTCCGCTGAAGCGCCTGCATGACCACGTGGAGGACATCAGCGCCGGCCGCGCCGGCATCGCGGTGTTCGACGTGGACCGGGGCGACGAGTTCGGCCACCTGAGCCGGGCCTTCTACGCCTTGTCGCAGCGGCGCGAGCTGGCCGAGGCCGAGCTGCACCGCATCGCCACCACCGACGTCCTGACCGGCATTCACAACCGGCGCATGTTCGACGATTTCCTGCCCAAGGCGCTGGCCCGCGCGGCGCGCGCCGGCCAGCAGGTGGGGCTGGCCTTCCTGGACATCGATCATTTCAAGGACATCAACGACACGCTTGGCCACGCCGCCGGCGACGAGGTGCTGGTGGAATTTGCCCGGCGGCTGACGGCCGCGGTGCGCACCACGGACACGGTGGCCCGCCTGGCCGGCGACGAGTTCGTGATCGTGTTCGAGCAGCTGGACTCCAACACGGAAATCGATCTGCTGGGGCGCAAGATCCTCGACGCCATGCAGCCGCCCTTCCTGGGCGGAACCGCGCGCCTGAAGGTGACGGTCAGCATCGGCATCGCGCTGACCACCAGCTCGAACGTCTCGGTCGACGAGGTCATGCGGGCGGCGGACCAGGCGCTGTATGGCGTCAAGGCCGCCGGGCGCAACGGCTTCGCGGTGAACCTGGTCGGCGCCGAGCGCGTGTTGCGGGCGCGGATCAAGACCTAGCCTGGGTGCGGTCTCAAATGTTGTAAGATGAAGGATTGACGAGGCGGCGCAGAGGAACGAAATGCAGGTAACCAAGGTCGATGGCATCGAAGTCCATATCGAAGGGGAGGGCACCGAGACCATCGTGATGATCCACGGCTGGCCGGACACCTACCGCGTGTGGGACGCCCAGGTCGCCGAACTCAAGCAGCGTTACCGCTGCGTGCGTTTCACCCTGCCGGGCTTCGACATCGCCAAGCCGCGCCGCGCCTATTCGCTCGACGCCACCATCCGCCTGATCTCCTACATCGTCAACAGCGTGAACCAGAAGCAGAAGGTGATCCTGATGCTGCACGACTGGGGCTGCGTGTTCGGCTACGAGTACTACATGCGCAACAAGCAGGCGGTGTCGGCGATCATCGGCGTCGACATCGGCGACGCCCAGTCGAAGGCGGTCGAGCGCTCGCGCACGCTGTCGCAGAAGATGATGGTCAAGGGCTACCAGGGCACGCTGGCGCTGGCCTGGGCGATCGGCGGGCCGATCGGCAACATGATGACGCGCTACATGGCGCGCAAGCTGCACGCGCCGTCGCCGATGGAATACATCAGCGTCAAGATGAACTTCCCGTACTACATCCTGGCGGCCGGCGAGGCCGGTTCCTACCGCTCGCTGGTGCCGTTCGTGCCCAAGGTGCCGATGCTGTTCATCTACGGCGCGCGCAAGCCCTTCATGTTCCATTCGGACGAGTGGGCCGACAAGCTGGAGACGAAGGAGGGTTGCAAGGTGGTGGGCTTCAACACCGACCACTGGCCCATGCTGCGCCAGCCCGAGCGCTTCAACCAGGTGGTGATGGCCTGGCTGGAGAAGCCGGCCGACAACGACGAGGCCCCCGCGCAGGACGCGGCGGCCTGAACCGTCAACGCAGCTTGATCGGTTTCAGGTAGGGCGCGAACGGCGGTGGCGGCAGCTGGGCCGAGGCGTAGGCCTCGCGGAAGCAGGCGGCCTTGCTGTTCTCCACGTCGGTGGTGCTGCGGGTGACGCGGCCGCTGGCGTCCAGCGTCAGCACGATCACCACCGGATACCTGGACTTGTCGTGGCAGTTGCCGCGCTCGTCGAGCTTGTTCGTGTTGTTGAAGTTGATCGACACGTCCTCATACTTGCTGGCCTTGGGATTCGGGAACTGGGCGTTGAACTTGGCCATTTCGGTGGCGAAGGCCGGGTTGGCCGGCGGCGGCGCCTCGTCCGCGGCCGGGCCCTGGCCGCCCATGGTCGAGCAGCCGGCGGCCAGCAGCAGGACGGCGCCGGCGGCGATGGTTTTCAGGAATGGTGTGTTCAAAATCGTACTCCTCGGTGTCAATATTGTTGACGTATCGTACATAGTCCGACGAGTACGTGGCGCACGATTAGTTGCGTAGGAGAAATCCTACATCCTGCAGCGCGCCGGCGAATCTGCGCTGGAAGCCTAGCCAGCCGCCGGGCACTTCGGTGTCGGCCGGCACGCGCACGCGCACCGTGCCGCAGCCGAGCGCGTCGATCAGCATCAGGCCGTTGTTGGGCACCTCGAAGCGCCGGCCCTGGCGCAGCATGAAGTCGGTCCGTTCGCCGTAGACGGTGATCCAGGCGGTGCCGGCCAGGCATTCGATCTGGCGGCCGGCCGCGCCGGCGATGCGCAGCGGATGGTTTTCCGACAGGCGGTATTCGGCCTGTCCCTGTGTCAGTGCGAGTAGTTCCGGTTTCATGGCGGCTCCTGCGGTGGTCTATCGTGCCACCAGCATAGCCAGCGGCGCGCGGCCATGACAGATGCAGCAAATCGAAATTGTGACCGTCACACGGCCGCTTGCACTAAACTGTGCTGGTCGAAATTTGCGCCGGCTGTACCTGTCGCGGGCGGGCGGGGCGGGGCCACAATACACGGATGTCCAATCAACTCAATCTGTACGAACACCTGGCCAACGAACTGGGCGGGCTGATCGCCAGCCGCGTGTTCGCGCCGGGCGACCGGCTGCCGTCGATCCGCCACCTGGCGCAGCAGAAGCGCCTGTCCGTCAGCACCGTGATGCAGGCGCTGCGGCTGATGGAGGACCGCGGCCTGGTCGACGCCAGGCCGCAGGCGGGCTATTACGTGCGCCACCGCGCGCGCACGATGGCGGCGATGGCCGACGCCGGGCAGTTGCCGGAGCCGGCCTACGTCGGCATCAACAACCTGCTGATGCGGGTGCTGAAGGCCAACGAGGCCAGCGGGCTGGTGCAGATGGGCTCGGCCTGGCCGCTGCACGAGCTGCTGCCGATGAAGCGCATGCAGAAGACCGTGGCGGCGGTGGCCCGGCGCGATTCAAGCCTGCTGAGCACGGTGAGCTGCTACGAGACCAATCATCCGGAGTTCGCCCGCCAGATCGCCCGCCGCGCGCTGGAGTGGGGCTGGCTGGACTTGAACGAAATCGTCGTCACCGGTTCCTGCACCGAGGCGATCAGCCTGTGCCTGCGCGCCGTGGCCCAGCCCGGCGACACCATCGCGATCGAATCGGCCACCTATTTCGTGCTGCTGCAACTGATCGAGTCGCTGGGCATGAAGGCGCTGGAGATCCCCACCCATCCGGCCACCGGGCCGTCGATCGACGCGCTGGAGCTGGCCATGAACGCCGGCCTGGTGCAGGCGGTGCTGCTGATCCCGAACGCCAACAATCCGCTCGGCTGCATCATGCCGGACGCGAACAAGCAGCGCCTGGCGCAGCTGCTGACGCGCCACGATATCCCGCTGATCGAGGACGACGTCTACGGCGACCTGTGCTTCACGCCGCAGCGGCCGTGGCCGGTCAAGGCCTACGACAGCAGCGGCCATGTGATGCTGTGCGCCTCGTTCTCCAAGGCCGTCAGCCCCGGCTCGCGGGTCGGCTACGTGGTGGCGGGGCGCTACGCCCAGGACATCGCGGTGCTGAAGATGGTCTCCAGCGGCGCCACCAGCCACTTCTTCCAGGCCGTGCTGGCCGACTTCCTGGCCGGCAGCGCCTACGAGCAGCAGTTGCGCAAGATGCGGCGCGCGCTGTCGCAGCGCATCGCCCGCATGTCGGACGCGATCTGCGGGGCGTTCCCGCAGCAATGCACGGTGTCCGAGCCGCAGGGCGGTTTCGTGGTGTGGGTCAGCCTGCCTGAGCAGGTCGACGCGCTGGCCCTGCACGCGGACGCCATCGGCCTGGGCGTGGCCTTCATGCCGGGGCAGCTGTTCTCCGCCTCCGGCAAGTACCGCAACTATCTGCGCCTCAACTGCGGCAACCCCTGGGGGCCGCGCACCGAGGCCGCCATCGCCACGCTGGGCGAGCTGGTGCACCGCCACGCCGGCTGAATCTTTCGTTTTCCACCTGTTTTTTGCACTTCAGGGGCCGTTTTCAGCGCTTCGTCGCATCCCGATGGCGGCGCATACGGCCTTTAGGTACAGTACAACCATACCGAACCAACTACCTGAAGGAGCACATCATGAACATCGCTAAAAACATGGAAATCATCTTCGTCGCCGCCACCGTGTTGGCCGCCGCCACCAGCTTCGCCACCGCCGCCGCACCGGCCGCCCCTGCCACCCAAGTGGCCGTTGCGAGCGCCAAGATGCAAGTGGTGACCGTGACCGCCAAGCGCCTGACCGCCGCCGAAAAAGCCGCGCTGTAATCGCCGCAGCCGGCGGGCTGTTCAAAACTCGCAGGGAAGTGGCATCCTCTTGGTACAATTGACGTTTTCGATACAACGGCACTTGTTCCCATGATTGACATCCAACTTCTCCGTAAAGACATCGCCAACGTCGCCGCGCGCCTGGCGACCCGCAAGTTCCAGCTCGACGTGGACGGGTTCAACGCCCTCGAAGCCGAACGCAAAGCGATCCAGACGCGCACCGAAGAGCTGCAGGGCAAGCGCAACTCGCAGTCCAAGCTGATCGGCATGATGAAGGGCAAGGGCGAGGACACCACCGCCCTGATGGCGGAAGTGGCCGGCCTGGGCGACGAGCTCAAGGCCAACGAAACGGCGCTGTCGGCGGTGCAGGCCAAGCTGAGCGATTTCATGCAGGCGATCCCCAACCTGCCGCACGAATCGGTCCCGGTCGGCACGGATGAAAGCGGCAACGTCGAAGTGCGCAAGGTCGGCACGCCGCGCACGTTTGAATTCGAAGTCAAGGATCACGTCGATGTCGGCTCCCCGCTGGGCCTGGATTTCGACGTGGCGACCAAGCTGACCGGCTCGCGCTTCTCGGTCATGAAAGGCGGGATCGCCCGCCTGCACCGCGCGCTGGCGCAGTTCATGCTGAACACCCACACCGACGAGCACGGCTACACCGAGTGCTACACCCCGTACATGGTCAACGCCGATTCGCTGCGCGGTACCGGCCAGCTGCCGAAGTTCGAAGCCGACCTGTTCTCGGTGAAGAAGGGCGGCGTCGAAGGCGAGGGCGAGAACTTCTACCTGATCCCGACCTCGGAAGTCACGCTGACCAACATCGTGCGCGACGAGATCGTGGCGGCCGACACGCTGCCGCTGAAGATGACCGCGCACACCCCATGCTTCCGCTCGGAGGCGGGCAGCTACGGCCGCGACACGCGCGGCATGATCCGTCAGCACCAGTTCGACAAGGTCGAGATGGTGCAGGTGGTGCATCCGGACACCTCGTACGCCGTGCTGGACGAGATGGTCGGCCATGCGGAAACCATCCTGCAGCGCCTGGGCCTGCCGTACCGTGTGATGTCGCTGTGCACCGGCGACATGGGCTTCGGCGCCACCAAAACCTACGACCTGGAAGTATGGCTGCCGGCGCAGAACACCTACCGCGAGATCTCGTCGTTGTCGAACTGCGAAGCGTTCCAGGCGCGCCGCATGCAGGCGCGCTTCCGCAACGCCCAGGGCAAGCCGGAACTGCTGCACACGCTCAACGGATCGGGCCTGGCGGTGGGCCGCACGCTGGTCGCCGTGCTGGAAAACTACCAGCAGGCGGACGGCTCGGTGGAGATCCCGGCGGTGCTGCGTCCGTACATGGGTGGATTAACTCACCTGAAGGCGTAAATACTCCTTCCCTTTTCCCAACGGCCTGCTATAATCTTGCCTTCTCGCAGCAGCAGGTGGGAAAACGGAGAGGTGGCAGAGTGGTCGAATGTACTTGACTCGAAATCAAGCGTAGGGGCGACCCTACCGTGGGTTCGAATCCCACCCTCTCCGCCACACAACGCTGCTGTAGGAAAATGTACCACCAGGAGAGGTGGCAGAGTGGTCGAATGTACTTGACTCGAAATCAAGCGTAGGGGCGACCCTACCGTGGGTTCGAATCCCACCCTCTCCGCCATATTTAAATAGAAAAGCTCCCGCAAGGGAGCTTTTTTATTTTGTCCGGCGTTTTCGCTGTTGTGCGACGTAGTGAAAATAGCAATGCTATCATCGCCGCATTGAACCAATGCGAGGCGATATGGGCGGGAAAGCGATCATCAGGCTGGGCGACAAGACGTCGCACCACGGCACGGTACTGGAAGGCCATCAGGACGTGATCGTCATGGGCAAGCCGGTGGCCGGCGTGGGCCACAAGGTGAGTTGCCCCAAATGCCGGGGCACGCACACCATCGTCGAAGGCGCGGTCACGCACACCATCATGGGCATCAGCACCGCGGTGGAGGGGATGAAGACTTCCTGCGGCGCCGTCCTCATCGCCTCTCAGCAGACCGACACCATTGGCTGAGCGGCGGCGCCTGTTCGCGGTAACGGAGGCCGACGCGCCACGCGTGTTGAGCCTGCTGGCCGCACATGCGAACGATATAAACAGTTTTACACGTTATAGCGAACGCCGGGAATTTGGCGGCCATGTCGTCGAACTGGCGACCGATTCCGTGGCTGTGATCCAGGCGCTGGACGCCATGCGTTTGCGTCCACCCGCGCCATGGCTGGCCTTTCCCGACATCGATGCCGGCGGAACCGGCAGCCTGCAGGGCAGCCTGGACTATTGGTGGAACTGGCTCTGGATGCCGTACTGGAATAGCGCCACGCCGGACGAACGCGAACAATGGCTCGCGCTAGCCTCGGACGACTGGCGCGAGTTCATCGAACTGCACGTCTAGGCCGCGTCGCCGCAGCACTTCTTGTACTTCTTGCCGCTGCCGCAAGGGCAGGGATCGTTGCGGCCGACCTTCGGGCCTTTGGGCGGATGCCAGTAGGCGTTGATCTGGATGACCGATGGCGTCACCGCGTCGGCCCAGGCGTCGCCTTCGCGCTGGAACGGCGCCAGCCACTCCGGATGAGCCGCCCGCAGCGGCGCCCACGCCGCAGCGTCGGCCTGCATGCCGGCCACGAATCCCTCGCACCATTGTTCCGGCCCCCAGCTGCCGCCGCATTCGTAGATGGGCTCGAAGCTGGACGGATCCTTGCTCATCCACGTGTGCATGTAGTGGTAGTGGCGCAGCAGCAGCGGCTCGGCGGCCGGATTCTTCAGGGCCGCGGGCAGCCAGCTTTCCGGCGCCGGCGAGCCCGGGCCGATGACCACGGCGGTCAGGAAGCCTTCCAGCCAGGAGACGTCCTGCAGGGCGTCCAGCGCATCGTATTCGTCGTCGTTCAGTGGGGTGTGCTGCATGGGGTAGGCCTCGTTGACTGTGTGAGCCGACATTCTACGCACCAATCATGTGGCCATGTTTGCGAGTTTGGCAATATGATGCGTGCCACACAATACCAACATTCAAGGAGCAACCATGAACCCGATTAAAACACTGGCCGCCGCCAGTTTGCTGATGAGCGCCATGTGGGCCCAGGCATCGGCCCCCGCCGCCGCGCCGGACGCGGCCCAGGTCAAGGCCGCGCACGACCTGCTGGTGTCGATGCAGGCCGAGAAGATGGTGCGCACCACCGCCGGCATGAGCAAGTATCCCAGCCCGGCCCAGCGTGAGCTGATGATGGCCAAGCTCGACAAGCTGCCCAACGAAACCGTCTACAGCCGCCTGGCGCTGCCGGTGGCGCGCCTGATCAGCACGGAGACGGCGGTCGAGATGACCCAGTACTACCAGTCCAGCTACGGCCAGAAGGTGCTGACCCAGACCTACAATGGCCCGCCGCGCCTGTATCCCGCCGACCCGACCCCGACCGCCAAGGAAAAGGCCGAGTTGAAAAAGCCCGCCTTCGTCAAGGCCAACCAGGAGTTCAAGGCCGCCGAGCAGGCCATCCACCATGAAGCCTTCCTGCTGATCGGCGAGATCAACAAGGGCAAGTAAGCTATTTCGCCTTCGGCGGCGCCGGCTGGATTTTGGGCGTCTCGACAACCAGCACATGCTTGTCGACGGCGCCCGACTTTTCCTGCCTGACCACCAGCACGGCGACCGGGCGGTTGTCGTGCACCGACCGTGGATGTCTTGGAAACAGCATCTTCTTCCCCGAATGATTGTTGTTGAAGTCGCACATGGGCACGGCGGCGGCTTTTGCAAGTTGTTAAATAGTAAAAAGTATTGGATACTCCAGCTTTCACTCCACAAGGAAGTCCGATGCTGAAGAAACTCGCTCTTGCCGCAGCCCTGTTGCCGATGGCCGTGCAGGCCTCCAATCTGCCGGACTACCCCTTCATCCACGTCGGCGGCGAAGGCTTCCTGCGGGTGATGCCCGACATGGGCGAGATCGACTTCGACATCAGCGCCTTCGACGCCGACACCAACGCCGCCGTGGCCGTGGTGCAGGCGCGCGTGGCGGAGGTGCAGGCCTTGCTGGCCGAGCAGGGCGGCGATCCCGGCAAGGATACCGAAGCCGAGGCGTCCTTCCGCGACATGCGCAAGGAAATGCGCAAGTCCGCCAATCCCGATCCGAACGCCGCGCCGGAATACGAGATCCGCAGCGCCGTGCACATCGTCGTGCGAGACCTGACCAAGTGGCGCGCCATCATGACGGGCCTGCTGGGCAAGCCGAACATCGACCACATGAGCACGGGCTTCGGCAAGAGCGACCGCCTGCAGACCGAGCAGGAACTGACCGCCGTGGCGATCAAAGACGCGCAGCGCCGCGCCGAGGGCATGGCGGCCGGCTTCGGCAAGAAGGTGGGGGCGGTCACGGCGATCTCGTCGGGCCAGCTGCGCAACCTGACCAACGCCGTCGGCCTGCTGCCGGTGGACTTCTACAACAACCGGCGCGGCACCAATGCCACGTCGGCGGAAAAGGACTTCCTGTCGATCCAGTCGCTGCAATGGTCGCAGACGGTGGATGTGATCTTCCGTATCAAGTGAGCGTGACCTTTATCGACTGCCTGCCGCAGGGGCTGGACAACTCCGCGTGCAACGAGTTTATCCAAAGCGCGCCGTTGACGGCCTGGATGCCGGTGCTGAGCCATCTGCAACGCGAGTTCGGCCTGCCCGATGGTGTGTGGGAGAAGATCCCGCAAGGTTCCAACGCCTTGTTCGGACTGGGCGGCGAGGTGATCGTCAAACTGGTGCCGCCCAATTGGCGCCGGCAGGGCGACAAGGAAATTCTGGTGGCCCCGCTACTGGAGGGCAGGCTGTCGCTGCAAACGCCGCGCCTGATCGGCAGCGGGGAGATCGACAACTGGGTGTTTGTCATCACCAGCCGCCTGACCGGTGTCTTGCTGGCCGACGTGTGGCCGTCGCTGGATGTTGGGCAGAAGCGCGCGATCATGGTCCAGACCGGTCAGGTCCTGCGCGAATTGCGCGCCGTGGCTTTCGGCGAGAACATCGCGATCAAAGTGGATTGGCCGTCGTATCTGCGGGAGTTGACCGTCGGATGCCTGGCGCGCCACCAGCGCAGGAAGATGCCTGCGGGCCTGCTCGGCCAGGTGCTGCCGTATATCGAGGCGGCGGGTGAGTTTGCCAAAGCGGGCGAAGCGCGATTGATTCACATGGACATCCACCCGTGGAACCTGATGGCGAGGCAGGAAGCGGGCCGGTGGAAGCTGGATGGCTTGCTCGATTTCGGCGATGCGATCGTGGGCCACAGCGACCGCTTCGAACTGCTGACGCCGCTGATATTCATGGCGCAAGGTAATCCCATACTGCTCGATGCGTTGCTGGAATCTTACGGCGGGGCGGCCGATGCCAGTCCGATCGAGCTGCGGCGTCAACTGACGGCGTGCATGCTGATCCGGCCCGATTCCGACGTCATGTTCTGCATGCGGCAAGTCCCGGCCAGCGGTCCGAGAGACAGCTGGGACCAAATTGCCGCCCAGCTTTTTTGGGGTCAAGTCTGACATTCGGACACGGCCTCTGCCGTAGCGGCCCGCTACGGCAGAGGCCGTGTCCGAATGTCAGACTTGACCCCAACGGGGGTGCGCTGGCGCACGCTGGGCGGCGATCCGGCGCTTGTTTATCGGCGGCCGGCCCCTAATCTTTGAAGTAGATCGACTATTTCAAGGAGGACCGTCCCATGAACATCCGCGCCCACACCACGCCCGAGCCCGATATGCCGCCGCCACAGCCGGAAAAAGATCCGCCGCCCGACAATATGCCGCTGCCGGACCACGCCCCCATCGAGGAGCCTCAACCCAAGCAGCCGCCGGTCAAAACCTGATGTCCCGTGAGAAAGTGTGATAGTTGTTGCTCAATGGATACATATTTTAAACTTTGTGTTGGCCGTCACACTGAGGTAATGAAAGTGTTTCTATAATTTAGTCATGTCATCGATTTTCCTCTCACGGAGAGCATCATGGGCAATTCCTTACACAACAAAATCTACCTCGGCCGTCGTAGCGTCGCCTTCAGTGCGAAGCGTGTCCAAGCCTTGATTTGTGTAGCGGCGTTTGCCACCATCGGCCTGATCTGGCTGGCGATCCGAGCGTTTTGAGCCACACTTTATTTTCGTTTTGATACGCCCGTGCCGCCGCCGCAGGCGCCGGAAGGGCGTATACCTTGCCGCCGCCCCGTCGGGCGCGTACCATGAGGGCCGCAGCAGTCTCTTATGGATAAAATGGCAATGAAGAACGACAAATTAACGCAAGACGAATACAACGCACTCGATGAGGTCAAGCGCGGCACCCAGGGTGAGCGTGTCAGCGCCTGCGTGGGCCGCAACACCAAGCGTCTGGCCGGCATCAAGCTGTTCAGCATCGCCAGGAACGGCCGCATCTCGCTCACCGACAAGGGCGAGGAAGTGTTGTTCCTGCGCCGCTGCGTGCTGGGCATGCGCGCCATCGAGGCCGATCCGGCCAGCCCGCTCGACGCCGACGTCGCCCTGTTCCTCGGCAAGAAATCCCACATCGTGCCGCGGGCCGAAGGCGGCTTCGAACTCAGCGACAAGGGCCGGGAATCGTTGGCCGATATCGCCAACCAAGGCTTGTAAGAAAAAACGCTCCTCCGGGGCGTTTTTTTTGCGGTAATGTAGAGGCATAACATAACAAGAAGAGACCGCCGGCCGCCATGAAACCGGATACCTTGCAGAAGTTCCGTAAACTGTTCGGCGTGCTGGTCGCGGCGGTGGCCGCGGTGCTGCTGCTGGTGTCGCTGTTCGTGGCCCATGTGCTGCAGGCCAGCCAGGCACGCTACTACGCCAACGCGGCCGAGACCGCGCACAACCTGGCCGTCTCGCTGGAAAACTTCCTCCATTCGCATTTCGAAGAAGTCGACCTGGCCATGCGCCGCGCCGGCGTGGAGTTCCGCGATATGCAGACGGCCGGCCGCTTCGAGCCGGACAAGTTCAGCGCCTACCTGCGCACGCTGCGCGAACGCATCCCGAACGCCCAGGCCGTGCGCGGCTCGGACGCGGCCGGCCGCGTGGTCTATGGCGAACAGGTCGACCTCGCCCATCCGCAAGACCTGACCGTCCGCGAATTCTTCCCGCGCGCGAAAGTCGAGCACGAGCTGATCATCGGCCTGCCGGTCAAGTCGCGCATCAGCGGCGAGTGGGTGCTGCCGCTGGTCTACCCGCTGGCCATGCCGGACGGCAGCTTCGGCGGCACCGCCTACACGCTGATGAACAGCTCGCGGCTGACCGAGTTGTTCTCGTCGCTCAATATCGGCCCCCACGGCTCCATCGTGCTGCTCGACGACCGCCGCCGCGTGCTGCACCGCTATCCCTTCGTCGACACCATGGCCTTCGGCGACACCATCAAGGTCTCGCCGCAAACCCAGGCCATCCTGGAGGGGCGGCAAAAAGGCGACACCTACAACATCCTCAGCGACCGCGATGGGCTGGAGCGCACACTGAGCCTGCAGCGCGTCGGCCGCTATCCGCTGTACGTGGCGGTGGCGCTGGCCAGCGAGGATTTCCTGGCGCCGTGGCGCAAGGAAGTGCGCAACGCGCTGATCTTCATCGGCGTGCTGATGGCGTTCGCGGCGGCGCTGCTGGCGGGCGTGTGGTACGCGATGCGCAAGCAGTCGCAGGCGGTGCTTCAACTGCTGGAGGCCGACCGCGCGCTGCAAGCCTCGCTGGCGCGGCTGACCGCCTCCGAATCGCGCTGGCGCTCGCTGACCGAGGGCTTGCCGCAGATGGTCTGGACCGTCACCCCGGCGCTGCGCCTCGATTTCATCAGCCATCAATGGGAGCGCTTCAGCGGCATGCCGTCGGCGCTGCTGATCGAGGCGGGCGACTGGTCGCCGGTGCTGCATCCGGACGACCGCGCCGCGCTGCTGGCCGAATGGCGGCGCGCCGCCGCCACCGGCGACGCCTTCCGCTGCGATTGCCGGCTGCGCCGCCTGGACGGCGCCTGGCGCATCTTCGACAACCACGCGCTGCCGCAGAAGGACGGCGACGGCCGCGTCCTGGGCTGGGTGGGCAGCAGCACCGACGCCACCGAGGCCCGCGCCGCCCACGACGCGCTGCGGCTGGCCAAGGAGGCGGCCGACCAGGCCGGCCGCGCCAAGTCCGAGTTCGTGGCCAACATGAGCCACGAGATCCGCTCGCCGATGAACGCCGTGCTGGGCATGCTGCAACTGCTGCAGCAGACCGAGATGAGCGAGCGCCAGCAGGACTACGCGGCCAAGGCCCACGCCGCCGCCAGCGCCTTGCTGGGCCTGCTCAACGACATCCTGGACTTCTCCAAGGTGGAGGCCGGCAAGCTGGCGCTCGATCCCCATCCGTTCCGGCTCGACAAGCTGTGGCGCGACCTGGCCGTGATCCTGTCGGCCAACGTCGGCAGCAAGAACATCGAAGTGCTGTTCCGCATCGACCCGCAGCTGCCGGCGCTGGTGGTGGGCGACGCGCTGCGCCTGCAGCAGATCCTGCTCAACCTGGCGGGCAACGCCATCAAGTTCACCGAGCAGGGCGAGGTGGTGCTGTCGGCCCGGCTGCAGGCGCGCGGCGCCGGCACGCTGACGATAGTCTTCTCCATCCGCGACAGCGGCATCGGCATTTCGGAAGAACAGCGGCTGCGCATCTTCGACGGTTTCTCGCAGGCCGAGGCCTCGACCGCGCGCCGCTACGGCGGCACCGGCCTGGGCCTGGCGATCAGCCAGCGCCTGGTGCGCCTGATGGGCGGCGAACTGGGCGTGACCAGCACGCTGGGGCAGGGCAGCGTGTTCGAATTCGCGGTCGAATGCGGTGTGGCGCCGGCATCGCCCGGGGCGCCCGACATCGCGCCGGCCGCGCCGGAGCGCGGGCTGCTCAAGGGCCTGAGCTGCCTGGTGGTGGACGACAACCCGACGGCGCGCATGGTGCTGAGCGAAATGGCGCAGTCGTTCGGCTGGCGGGTGGACGTGGCCGTCGGCGGGCGCGAGGCGCTGGCCGCCGTGACCGGACACATGGCCGCGCAACACCCCTACGACGTGGTGCTGATCGACTGGCGCATGCCGGCCTTCGACGGCTGGGAAACCAGCTGCGAGATCCGCAAGCTGGCGCCGCACGGCAAGCTGCCGCTGATCGTGATGGTGACCGCGCACGACCGCGAGCTGCTGGCGCAGCGCCACATGGAAATGGAACCGGTGCTCGACGGCTTCGTGGTCAAGCCGGTGACGGCGTCGATGCTGTTCGACGCGGTGGCCGACGCCCGCATGGAAAAGCGGGCACCGCTGGCGGCGGTGGCGCTGCCGTCGCTGCGGCGCCTGGCCGGCTTGCGCCTGCTGCTGGTGGACGACAATCCGGCCAACCAGCAGGTGGCCAGCGAGCTGCTGGGCAACGAGGGTGCGCAGGTCGAGGTGGCCAGCTCCGGGCGGATGGCGATCGACGCCGCGTCGCGCCCCGGCCCGCCGCCGGACCTGATCCTGATGGACATCCAGATGCCGGAGATGGACGGCTACGAGGCGACGCACGCGATCCAGCGCCTGCTGGGCGCGCATGCCCCGCCCATCGTCGCGATGACGGCCAACGCCATGCCGGCCGACCGCGTCGCCGCGCTGGACGCGGGCATGGTCGACCACATCGGCAAGCCCTTCGACCTGGTCCAGTTGATCGCGGTGATCCTGCGGCATGCGCGGCGCGCGGGTGTGCCGCTGGGGATGGCGGCGCAGACGGTGGAGGCCGCGGCTGCCGGCGTGGCCGACGCGGCGAACGTGGCGCCGCTGGCGGAGACCGGCATCAACAGCGCGGCGGCGTTGAAGCGCCTGGGCGGCCTGCATTCGGTGTACCTGGTGGCGTTGCGCAGTTTTGCGGTGGAGGCGGGCAAGCTGTCGGCCCAGTTGCAGGCGGCAGGCGACGGGCGGGACGGCGGCGCGGCGCTGCCGCTGCTGCATACGCTCAAGGGATTGGCCGGCACCGTGGGCGCCGACCGCCTGGCCGGCCTGGCGCACCGTGCCGAGCAGGCGCTGAAGGCGGACCCCGGCGCGACAGGCTGCGCGCAGCTGGCGCCGGTGATCGACGCCATCCCCGGCGTGGTGGACGAGATCGAACGCCTGGCGCGCCAGCTGGACCCGGCCGGCGCGCTGTCCCAGCTTTAGCGCGGCTGGAAACCGTCCGCGCTGATTTGCAGCTCGGTCACGTCGCCGTAGGTCTTGGCGATGTCGCGGATGGCGTCGGCTTTCCCCACCAGCACCGTTTGCAGCTTGGTGCGCGGGAAGTGCTTGTCCACCAGCGCCTTGGCGCGCTCCGGCGTCAGGCTGTCGACATCCTTCATGAAGTTGTCGATCTGCTCGCGGCCGACCTTGGACGCGTACATATCGCCCAACAAGCCGGCCAGCTGCTCGCCGGTTTCATAGCGCGGCGGGAACTGGCCCTTGACGTAAGCCTTGGCCGATTCCAGCGTCGCCTGGTCGATGCCCTTGTCCCACAGACGCTGATAGGTCTTGTGCGCCAGCGCCAGTGCCGCCTCGGTTTTGGGCAGCGCGGTGAAGCTGGAGATGGCGAAGGTGCCGGTCTGCGCCAGCGTGGCGAACTCGCTGCGGGCGCCGTAGGTCAGGCCGGAGTTCACGCGCAGCTCGTCGTTTAGCCAGGAGGTGAAGCGGCCGCCGACGATGGTGTTGAGCACCTGCATGGGCACATAATCCGGATCGTTGCGGGCGATGCCGACGCCGCCGATCAGGAAGGTGGTCTCGATCGCATCGGGCTTGTTGACCAGCCACACGCGCGCCTTGTCGGCCTGCACCTTGCCGTTGTCCTGCTGCGGCAGCGCCGGGCCGCTGGCCTTCCACGCGCCGAACAGCGACTCGATCTGCTTGCGCATCTCGGCCGTCTGGAAATCGCCCACCACGATGATGGCCGCGTTGTCCGGACGATAGTAGTGCTGATAATAGCCCTGCACGTCGCTCTGCTTGAGCGCGCCGACGCTGCTGACCGTGCCGCCGGGCGGATTCGCATACGGCGCCTCGCCGAACAGCATGGCGCGGTAGTAGTTGTTGACCACGTTGCGCGGCGCCTCCTTGGCCTGCTTCAGGCCGTTGACCTTGCGGTCGCGCAGCTTGGCCAGCTCGGCCTCGTCGAAGCTCGGCTGCTGGACGATCTCGGCAAACAGCGGCAGCAGCGTGGCGCTGTCGGCGCGGGCGAAGTTGGCCTGCACCGTGCTCGCCTCGGTGCCGGCGCCGCCGGCCAGGCGGGCGCCGCGGAAGTCGAAGGCCTGGTCGATGGCGGTCTTGTTGTGGGCCTTGCTGCCCAGCAGCAGGGCGTCGCCGGTCAGGTTGGACAGGCCCGGCTGTTTTTCATCGTTGATGGCGCCGGCCTTGACCACGGCGCGCACCGAGATCAGCGGCACCTCGTGGCGCTCCATCAGGTACACGGTCAGGCCGTTGGGCAGGGTGACGGTGTCGAATGCCGGTAGGCGGAAATCGGCGGCGCCGGCCAGTGGCGCGGCCGCCAGCACGGCGGCGGCCATTACGGTTGCTTTGATGCTCATCGGATCAATCCTCCTTCGCAGCCAGCACGCCGACGGTGCGCTGCGATTTCTTCAGGTATTTGGCGGCGACGGCCTGGATATCGGCCGGCGTCAGTTTTTCGTAGGCGGCCGGGGCGTCGAACATCTTCTTGTAGTCGCCGAAGAACACTTCGTAGTTGCCCAGCTGCTGGGCGCGGCCGTTGATGGTTTCCTGCTCGCGGTACAGGTTCAGCAGCTTCTGGTTCTTCACCTTTTGCAGCTCGTCGGCGGTCACGCCGTTCTTGACCAGGTTGTCGACCTCGGCCAGCAGCGCCTGTTCCAGCTGGGCCGGCGGAGTCTTGGCGGTGGCCACGGCCGACAGGTACAACAGGCCCGGATCGAAGCCGTCCATGCTGCTGGCGCTGACCTGCGTGGCCAGCTGCTGCTCGACCAGCGCCTTGTACAGGCGCGAGGTCTTGCCTTCGCCCAGTATGCTCTGCAGTACTTCCAGCGCGTAGAAGTCCGGGCTGTTGGCGGCCGGGACCTTGTAGGCGATCGCCAGGTTGGCCGAGGTGGCCGATTCCTTGGCGACGAACACGCGGCGTTCGCCTTTCTGTTCAGGCTCCACGGTGCGTACGGCCGGCGGCAGCGCGCGCTTCGGAATGCCGCCGAAGTATTTGGTGGCCAGCTTCTTGACCTCGTCGGCCTTGACGTCGCCGACGATCACCGACACCGCGTTGTTGGGCGCGTAGTAGGTGTTGAAGTAGCGCTGCAGGTCGTCCTGGGTCCAGGCCTTGATGTCGGACTCGTGGCCGATCACCGGCCACGAATACGGATGGGCCTGGAAAGCGACGCCGTTGACTTCCTCGTGCAGCGCGCGGATGTTGGAGTTCTCCAGCCCGGTGCTGCGCTCGGACAGCACCACGCCGCGCTCGCTGGCGACCATTTTCGGATCGATCGTCAGGTGGGCGATGCGGTCGCTCTCCAGCGTGAAGATGGTTTCCAGCGACGCCGCCGGGAACCAGTCCTGGTACACGGTCAGGTCGTTGCTGGTGTAGGCGTTGTTGGAGCCGCCCTTGGCCTCCATGGTGCGGTCGAACATTTTCGGGCCGAAGTGCCTGGAGCCGTTGAACATCATGTGTTCGAAGAAGTGCGACAGGCCGGTGATGCCGGGCGCCTCGTTGCGCGAGCCGACCTTCCAGAACGTGTACATATTGGCGTTGGGGATGGTGTGCGATTCGAGCACGATGAACTTCATGCCGTTGGCCAGCGTGAAGGTGTGGACCTCGTCCGCCGTCACGGCGTGGGCGGTGGCGGCCATGCCGAGCATGAGACTGGCGGCCAGGACTTTCCATTTCATGGTTGCTCCTTTTTTCGTGAAGCGCAAAGCATACGATAAACCTAGTGGTTTTTGATAACTATTTGCGAATGACAAGCTTAGCGGATAGCATGGAGAAAACAACCATGGAGTATGCAATGCAAAAACCGATGAGCTGGACCGCCCACGAACTGAGCATGACCGTCCTGATGACGCCGGACATGGCCAATTTCTCCGGCAACGTCCACGGCGGCACCATCCTTAAATATCTCGACAGCGTGGCCTACGCCTGCGCCAGCCGCTACTCGGGCAGCTACGTGGTGACGCTGTCGGTGGACCAGGTGATGTTCCTTCAGCCCATCCACGTGGGCGAGCTGGTGACCTTCCTGGCGTCGATCAACTACACCGGCCGCACGTCGATGGAGGTGGGCATCCGCGTGGTGACGGAAAACATTCAGCAACGTCTGGTGCGCCACGCGAATAGCTGCTACTTTACGATGGTGGCGGTGGACGAACACCGCAAGCCGGTCGAGGTGCCGACGCTGGTGCCGGAAACCGAAGAGCAGAAACAGCGCTGGGACCAGGCCCTGCTGCGCAAGCAGGCCCGCCAGATGGTGCACGGAGCGCGCAAGGCCTGAGGAGGCTGTATGGAAATGAAACGCATCAACGCCGGCAAGCTGCGCGCCATCGGGTACGATGCGCGCGAGCGCATGCTGCGGGTGGAGTTCGACGACGGCAGCGCCATCGACTATTCGGGCGTGGGCAACGAGGTGTGGCGCAAGCTGTCGACCTCGGCCGCCGCCTGGAGCTACTACCGCGACAATATCGAAGACGAATTCGCCGGCCGGCGCGACGTGGTGCGCAAGCCCACCAGCCGCGCCGAGCTGGAAGACCTGTTCAAGCCGCCCGGCGGCGATGCCAACTGAGCCGACCTATGTTGACTGAAAATGTAATGGAAAGTCCGGCGGTGCTGTCCGACCAGCCGGCGTACGTTGTCAAGACCTCGCCTGTGCACGGCCGGGGCGTGTTCGCCAACCGCGACATCGCGGTCAGCGAATGCGTGATCGAATACACGGGCCGCGAGATCACCTGGCCCGAGGCGCTGGAGCGCGCGGCCGCGCAGGACATGCCGCACAACCACACCTTCTTCTTCAGCCTGGCCAACGGCAACGTCGTCGACGGCGGCGACCAGGGCAACGAGGCGCGTTTCATCAATCACTCGTGCGAGCCGAATTGCCAGGCCATCGAGGACGAGGGGCGGATCTACATCTACGCGCTGCACGACATCAAAAGTGGCGAGGAGCTGAGCTACTCCTATCCGCTGATCTACGAAGGCCGCCACACGCCGGCGATCAAGCGCTCGTTCGCCTGCCGCTGCGGCGCGCCGGGCTGCACCGGCACCATGCTGGCGCCCAAGCAGCGGCGCCGCAAGCCGGTCTGACGCGGGCGTTAAAGCAGACGTTGCTTGCTGAGTGTCAAATAGAACATCCACGCTGGTGACAAGATCGCTAACTTGTGCGGCACCTCGTGTGGATTAGTCGTGAGACCTCAAATGAAGAGCCTTATTTATTTCTTCTTGATCCTATTCGCGACCAATATATCGGCGCACGACATTGTTTTGAAACGTGTTTATGCAGACAAAGCTGGAAATATTCACGTGATCACTCCGGATGGGACGGATAGGCAGCTAACCCACGGCGGGCGAACCACCCGGGCAGAATTGTCGAAAGATGGGCGAACTGCGGCATGGCTGGTAGAGAATGCCTGGACTGCGGAAGGCGATTTAGGGCCAGGGGCTAGCCATCTCACTGTCTATCGCGACGGTCACCTCCGATATATCGAATGCCAGCCATTCATACGTGACTATTGGTTTTGGGAAGGTGGGAAAAAGGTTGGAATAGATTGTGGAGGAAGGCACTTTGCCGGGACATTAATCCTGTACGACGTTCGCACAGGGAAGAAGATTGAGTCTGTCTTCCAGCAGAATAGAGAGCTTCCCGCGTGGGCTACTCCCTATTAGCAATCAGAATTCCGATGTGTATGTCACATCGTGGGGTGAATCTTCATTGCGTCGGCGACAAATTCCTGCCCTCGGCCAGCATCCGCTCAAACGCCGCCGCCGGCACCGGCTGGCTGAAGTAATAGCCCTGGATTTCATCGCAGCCGTGCAGCCGCAGGTAGTCCAGCTGCGCGGCCGTCTCCACCCCTTCGGCGATCACGCGCAGCTTGAGGTTGTGCGCCAGCGCGATGATGGACACCACGATGGCCGCCTCGTCGCCATCGCCGATGTCGCTGACGAAGGAGCGGTCTATCTTCAGCACGTCGATCGGGAACCTGCGCAGGTAGGAAAAGCTCGAATACCCGGTGCCGAAATCGTCGATCGACAACGCCAGTCCCAGCCCCTTCAACTTGTGCAGCAGCTCCACCGCCAGCGCCACGTCGTGCATGAACAGCCCCTCGGTCAGCTCGATGTCCAGGCAGGACGGCGGCAGGCCGGTCCGCTCCAGCACCTCCGCGATCGAGGCCAGCAGGTTGGGCTCGCCGAACTGGCGCGGCGACAAATTGACCGCGATCCGCAGCGCCCCGAACCCCGCGTCCTGCCACGCCTTGGCCTGCGTACACGCGGTCCGCAGCACCCACGCGCCGATCGGCACGATCAGCCCGGTCTCCTCGGCCAGCCCGATGAAGCGGTCGGGCGCCACCATGCCCAGCTCGGGATGCCGCCAGCGTATCAGCGCCTCCATGCCGACGATGCGGCCGCTGCCCAGGTCCACCTGCGGCTGGTAGTGCAGCACGAACTCGTCGCGCTCCAGCGCGCTGCGCAGCGCCGTCTCGATGCGTACCCGCTCCAGCGCCTCCTCGTTCATGGCCGGCTGGTAGAACTGCGTGTTGTTGCGGCCCAGCTTCTTGGCGCGGTACATGGCGATGTCCGCGTGCTCGATCAGGCGCTGCGCCGGCGTGCCATCCGAATCGTACACCGCCACGCCGATCGAGCAGGTGACGAAGAATTCCTTCCCCTCCAGCAGCACCGGCTGCGCCACCGCCCGCATGATGCGCTGCGTGACGTCCACCGACAGCGCCTCGTCCGGGTATTCGGTCAAGATGGCGACGAACTCGTCGCCCGACAGCCGCGCCACGGTGTCGCTTTCGCGCACGCTGTCCCGCAGGCGCAGGGCCACGGTCTTGAGCAGCTGGTCGCCGGCCTTGTGCCCCAGGCTGTCGTTGACGAACTTGAAGCGGTCCAGGTCGATCAGCATGACCCACAGCGGGTTGCCGCTGCGGTTGGCGAAGGCGGCCGCCTGCGTCAGCCGGTCCTGCAGCAGCACGCGGTTGGGCAGGCCGGTCAGCACGTCGTGGTGGGCGATGTGGTGGATGCGCTGCTCGGACTGCTTGCGCTCGGTGATTTCGGTGCCGGTGCCGCGATAGCCCTTGAACACGCCGTCCGGGTCGAACAAGGGTTCGCCGCTGATGCTGAACCAGTGCAGCTGGCCGTCGGTGCCGGCCAGCGCGTATTCGAAATTGAGGAAGGGCAGGTGGGCCTGCAGCAGCGCGATATGGTCCTGGCCCCAGCGCGCCTGCCGCATCTCGGGATGGTGTTCCCAGCGCGTCTTGCCCATGAAGTGGTCCGGGTCCTGCTTGCCCTTGTCGAAGAAGCCGCCGGTGATGCTGGTGAAGCGGAACTGCTCGTCCTGCTCCCAGTACCAGTCGGACGACAGCGCCAGCAGGCGGCGGAAGCGCAGCTCGCTTTCCTGCAGCGCCTGCTCGGTGCGCGTGCGGGCGGCGACGTCTTCGTTCAGGCGCTCGTTGCTCAGCTGGAGCGCGCGGGTGCGCTCGTCCACCAGCCGCTGCACCCGCGCCGAGCGCCGCGCCAGCGAGTTGACGAAGGCCGCCGTCAGCAGCGAGAACAGCAGGCCGCCCAGCAGCGTGGACAGCGAACCCAGGTGACTGGCCAGGAAAGGACGCGGCAGCGGCGTCACCTGCACGTGCCAGGCCTTGCCGGCCGCGCTGAAGGTGCGGGTGTAGACGTCGTGGTAGTCGAACGCCAGCCAGCGCTGCAGCGGCTTGGCCGCCACCGTCTGTCCGACCGGTTGGCCCAGGCTGTAGATCAAGTTGTCCGGCCGGACATCGTCGCCCACGTACACCCGCACCACCAGCGAGCTGTCGTCCAGCAGGCCGGCGGCGTGCAATATCTTGTGGATCAAGTCGGTGGAGCGGATGACGGCGCCGGTGTTGCCTATCCACGCCGCGCGCCGCTGTTCGGCGGTGGCGGTCTGCGCGCCCGGCCGGTAGACCGGCATCAGCAGCACGAAGCCTTTCTGGTTGCCCCGTTCCTGCACCAGCCTCAGCAGTGGCGTGGCCAGCGTGGTGCCGGTCGCCACCGCCTGGTTGATGGTGTTGGACATCGGCCCCAGCGACATCACGTCCAGTCCGAACGCCGCCTCGTTGCCCCGCATCGGTTCCAGATAATCGACGATGGCGTGCAGCGGGCGCGACGACAGCGGCACGCGGCCGCCGTCGAACATGGTGTAGCCGGGATAGCGTTCCCGCAGCGCGGCCTCGTGGCGGCGCGCCTCGTCGTCGGTCAGCACGCGGTGGAAATTGAAAGCTTGCACAAAAGGATAGCGCGCCAGCAGCGGCCGGGTGAAGTCGCCGAACTGCTCGCGGCTGACCGGACCCACCGACTTGAACAGATCGTTGAGGATGGTGACCAGCTCCAGCGTGTCGTCCAGGCCGCTGCGGATGGCGACCGCGCGCGCCTGGGCGCGCTGCTGGAAAGCGAGCTCCATCTTGCCGTATTCCAGCGCGCTGACGGCCACGAACAGCATGCCCGTCACGGCCAGTCCGGTCACCAGCGTCAGCATGGCGGCCAGCGAGATCGGCGGCGACTTGGAAAACAGCGGCATGCGGCGCTTTCGGGGTGGAGACGGCGGGGCTGGCGGATGAGCCTAGTGTGGCATAACTCATGCCCCCGGGACAGTCATTGGCCCCTGGATTGTCTTATACAAGCCACGTTTTCAGCCTAGCCCGCCCCGGAGCGCCCATGGTTCCAGCGCAGCCGCAGCACGATCCAGTGCGCCAGCAGGCGGTTGAGCAGGGCGAAGCCCAGGCCGTGGCTGCGCGCCACTTTCCGCTGCATGGCCAGCGCCGGCGACGGCTTGCCGCCCTTGACCGCGAACAGGATGCGGTTGTTGCCGGCGATGCCACGGAACCAGCAGATGCGGCCCTGGAAGGTCTCGCGCAGGCGCCGCAGCATGGGGCCGTACTGCGGATCGTAGCTGAAGATGTTGGCCACCATCACGCCGCCGGGCCGCAGTGCGCGCCGGCAGTCGGCGTAGAAGCTGGCGCTGCCCAGCGCCGGCGGCAGGCCGTCGGCGTCGAAGCCGTCCACCAGCAGCACGTCGGCGGCGCCGCTGAGCGTGGGCATGTAGGCGGCCGCGTCGGCCTGAATGATGCGGAAGCGGGCGTTGTCGCGCGGGATGGCGAACTGCTCGCGCAGCGCGATCACGTCGGCGCGCAGCTCCAGCACGGTGATGCGGCTGTGCGGCAGGTAGCGGTAACAGAACTTGGCCAGCGAACCGCCGCCCAGCCCGACCATGACGATGTGCTCGGGTTTGGGATGGAACAGCACGAAGCACATCATGGCGCGCGCATAGCTGAGCACCAGGTCGTCGGGCCGCGACAGCCGCATCTCGCTCTGGATCATGCCGGGCTGGAATTCCAGCGAACGTTTGTCGCCGCGCGTGTGCACTTGCGGCCGGTGGGAGGACTGGGTCAAGGGGCGTATTGTGGATTTACGGGGGCGTTTTATAGTAGCATGCCGGCCAGTAAGCCACATTGCATTTACAGAAGCAACAATTGTAGGTACATTGGCGATAGCACAGGCCAGCCCCTTCCGGCGGCCCCCATGGAGAACGAGACGATGTTTTTAGACCACCCTACGCTGACCGCCACCAACAGTTTCACCGAGCCAGACCGCCTGGAGCGCCTGACCCGCGTCTACGGCTACGTGGTGGCGCTGGCCGACATGGCCGGCAAGCAGGCCTTCATCGAGAAGGTCAGCCAGCTGCACGACCACAAGGGCACGCTGATCGTGTTCTGGCACGACGCCCCGACCGAGGACGAAAAAGCGTACTTCGCCCAAGCCTGGGCCAGCAAGATGGGCGACGGCAGCACCAACGTCGAGCACGAGGTCTGACCCGCCGCAGGTCATGGATATAAAAACCCTGGTACTGGCGCTGGCGCTGGGCAATCTGAGCCTGTGCGCGGCGCTGTTCTTTTATGAGCAGGAGCGGCGCCGCGCCGGCCTGGCGCCGGCCAGTTCCACCTGGGGCATGGCCAAGCAGTGCCAGGCCGTGGCCTGGGCCCTGCTGTACCTGCGCGGCACGCTGCCGGACTTCCTGACCATCCCGATCGCCAACGGCCTGCTGTTCGCCGGCTTCGCGCTGGACGCCTCCGCGTTGTGGGAGCAGGCCGGCCGCCGCGTGTGGCGGCGCTACCTGCTGCCGGCGCTGGGCGCGGCGTGCGGCGTGTTCACCGGCGCCTGGCTGCTGGAACTGCCGCCCGCCGACCGCATCGCCATCGGCTCGCTGGCGATCGGCTTGTTCGCCATCGCCGGCGCCGCCGCGCTGGGCCGCGGCTGGAGCGCCGGCACGCTGCTGCGGCGCTACCTGGTGCTGTCCTCGCTGCTGCTGGCGCTGGCCGTGATGGCGCGCGGCCTGCTGACGCTGCTGGTGCCGGAGGGCTGGGGCTGGGTCAGCCCGGCCATCGTCCAGGGCGTGGGCATAGGCGCGCTGTACCTGATGATGATCAACAGCGCCTTCGCCTGGTTGCTGCTGGGCCGCGAACAACAGCTGGCCGAGCTGGCGCGGCTGGAGGTGGTCGACGCCCTGACCGACGTGCCCAACCGGCGCGGCTTCTACCAGACGCTGACGCCGTGGATCGCGCTGGCGCGCCGTCCCGGCCTGCCGACCGCGCTGATCATCCTCAACCTCGACCACTTCAAGCGCGTCAACGACAGCTACGGCCATCCGGTGGGCGACCAGGTGCTCAAGGCCATGGTCGACGTCTGCAAGAAGCAGCTGCGCGACAGCGATTTGATGGGCCGCCTGGGCGGCGCCGAATTCGCCATCCAGCTGCCGCGCACCTCGCAGGAGGACGCGCTGATGGTGGCCGAGCGTATCCGCAACGCGGTCGCCGCGCTGCCGGTCAAGGCCGGGAAGGCCGTCATCAACATGACCGCCAGCCTGGGCGTGACCACCATCCGCGCCGACGACACCACCGTCAGCCTGTTCAAGCGCGCCGACGAGGCGCTGCAGGCGGCCAAGCAGGCGGGCCGCAACCGCGTGGCCGAGGCGCAGGCGGGCACGCTGCCTGCGTGAATAGCCACACCGCTGTCATCAGCCGGTAACAAACTGCGCTTATCGTGATTATAATCATGTAAATCGTTTAGTTTGATTCACCCGCGAGCCTTCGTTGCCGTGTGCCGAGAGAGGCTTCCAAATATGTACGCAGCAGTAGATCTGGGTTCCAACAGTTTTCGCCTCCACATCGGCAAGCATGACGGGGAGGCGATCCGCGTCCTGAAGTCCGTGCGCGAGCCGATCCGCCTGGCCGCCGGCCTGGACGAACAAGGCAACCTGACCCCCGCCGCCATGCAGACCGCGCTGGCCTGCCTGAAGAACTTCCGCGCCGTGCTGGCCGCCTACCGCCTCGACGGCGTGCGCGTGGTCGCCACGTCGGCCATGCGCGTGGCGCGCAATTCCGCCGCCTTCCTGCCCGAGGCCGAACTGGCCATCGGCTATCCGATCGAGATCATCTCCGGCGAGGAGGAGGGGCGCCTGATCTACATGGGCGTGGCCAACGCGCTGGCGCTGCCGGGCGAACGGCGGCTGGTGATCGACATCGGCGGCGGCTCCACCGAGCTGATACTGGGGCGCGGCCAGGAAATCGAGCAGGTCGAATCGTTCAGCGTCGGCACGGTCAAGCAAAGCCTGTCGTTCTTCATCGGCGGCCGGGTCGACGCGCCGTCGTTCGAGGCGGCCATCCTGTCGGCGCGCAGCCATTTCGAGGACGCCGCGCCGCCTTACCATCCGCAGTTCTGGAAGCAGTGCTACGGCTCGTCCGGCACCGCCCGCACCATCGCCGACATCATCGTCAAGAACGGCATCGGCCGCGAAGTCAACGCCGAAACCCTCAGCGCCCTCAAACAGCGCTTCATCGAATTCGGCCACGTCAGCCGGATCGAGATGGCGGGCCTGCGTCCCGACCGCGCCGCCACCATCATCGGCGGCCTGGCGATTTTGATCGGCCTGGTGCGCGAGCTCGATATCCCGGTGGTGCAGCCGATCGAGGCCGGCCTGCGCATGGGCGTGATGTGGGACCTGCACCTGCGTTCGACCAAGCGTGACCGCCGCGAGCAATCGGTGAAGGCCTGTCTGCTCAAGTTCCATTGCGATGAACGGCGCGCCAACCGTGTGGCCGACGACGCGCTGGCCCTGTACGCGCAGACCAAGCCGTCCAGCGACCAGTACACCCGCCACCTGTACTGGAGCGCGCTGCTGCACGAGATGGGCATGGTGGTGTCGCACACCGGTTACCACAAGCACGCCGCCTACATGATCGAGAACGCCGACCTGCCGGGCTTCACCTCGCGCGAGCAGAAGACCATGGCGCGCCTGATCGCCGCCCACAAGGGCAACCTGCGCAAGGTGGTCGACGCGCTGACGGAGCCGGATTTCACCAGGGCGGTGGTGGCGCTGCGGCTGGCGGTGCTGTTCATGCACTCGCGGCTGGACATCGACTTCACCCTGATCAAGCTGCGCATGAAGAACCGCATCGAGCTGGAAATCCGCCGCGAATGGATAGGCGACCATCCGACCCTTTCGTACTGGCTGGAGAAGGAGCAGGAGCAGTGGGATGAAGTTGGGGTAGACTTCAGCATACGCACTATCGGCTGATCGCCAGGGAGGTCTATGAGGAAGCACGGCATACATCGCAGCTGCGCCGGCGCGCTGTTGGCGCTGTCGTTGCTGTCTCCGGCCGCTGGCGCCGCCGGCAAGGAGACGGTCGCCCTGTGCTTCGAGCAGCAGGACGTTCTGCCGTGGCGCACCAGGCAGGGCGGCGGCCTCAATTTCGCGCTGCTGAAGATGGTCGAGCAGCAGCTCGACATCCGCTTCGATTACCAGTCCGTCCCGTGGAAGCGCTGCCTGGCCGAGCTCAAAGCCAACGCCGTCGACGGCGCCTTCGCCGTCAGCTACAAGCCGGACCGGCGCGAGCTGGGCGAGTACCCCGGCGGCCAGCAGATCGACGCCAGCAAACGCATGCACATTGATAGCTACATGGTGGTGCGTAGAAAAGGCAGCAAGGTGGAATGGGACGGCAAGAGCTTCCACAACCTCGATGGCGCCATCGGCTTCCAGCTCGGATACTCGGTGGGCGACGTGCTGCGCGCGCAGAACGTCGAAGTGGACGAGGGCAGCCAGCGCGCCGACGAGTTGGCGCGCAAGCTGATCGCAGGGCGCGTGGCGGCGGCGGCCATCGGCGGCAGCGACGCCAACGGCTTGATGCACGGCCCGCTGGCGCCGCAGCTGGAGGAGCTGCCGATCCCCATCATCGAAAAACCATACTTCCTGATCCTGTCGCACGGCATGGTGGCGGCGCGTCCGCAGCTGGCGGAGCGCATCTGGCGCGCCATCGAGGAAGCCCGCAACAGCGCGGCCTACCGCAAGCTGGAAGCGGCCGAGGGAGTGCGCCATTGATACGCGGGGCCCTGCATTGAGCGGCGGCCCGCTGGCGCGGCTGCGCAGCGCATGGCGCCGCAACATCCTGCTGCGGCTGGGGTTCGGCATCTTCGTCTCTGTGACGCTGTCGACCGCCATCTACACCACCTACGTGCTGCAGACGCTCAAGAGCGAGGCCGAACAAAACCTGCGCGAACGCGCCGAGCGGCTGGCGGCGGTGCTGTCGCAGGCGCTGGCGCGACCGCTGTTCGACATCAACAGCGCGGCCGTCTCCAGCGTGGTCGACGCCTCCGGCGCGACGCCGGAAGTGCTGGTGCTGCGGGTGCTGGCGCCCAACGGCGCGGAACTGGCCAGCTACGTCTCGCCGCTGCGCGAGCCGGTGGCCGCGATCAAGGTGCGGCGCGACATCCGCTTCACCGACGTGCGGCGCAGCTATGCGGTCGGCTCGATCGAGCTGGCCTTCTCGCGCCAGCAAATCGACCAGGACCTGCGGCGCCAGCTTTACAACACGGTGGCGGCCAACCTGCTGCTGGCGCTGGGCATCGTACTGTCGATCTTCGTGGTGGGCCGGCGCGCCGCGCGGCCGTTCGCCGACATCCAGGCCGGCCTTGAGAAACTGACGCGCGGCGAAACCGACATCAAACTGTCCGGCATCGATCGCGAAGACCAGGTGGGCCGGCTGTCCGGCGCCGTGCTGCGCTTCCGCGACACGCTGACCCGCCTGCGCGACGCCGAATCCGAGCTGCGCGAGTTGAACAGCGACCTGGAACTGCGCATCGCCGCCCGCACCCGGGAAGTGACGACCTCCCTGCGGCAGCTGGGCGACAGCCAAGCCAAGCTGCAGACCATCCTGGACACGGCGCTCGACGCGGTGGTTCGCATGGACCTGGCCGGCCGCATCGTCGGTTGGAACGCGCAGGCCGAGCGCATCTTCGGCTGGAGCCGCGAGGAGGCGCTGGGACTGGCGCTGGACCAGACCATCATCCCGCCGCGCTACCGCTACGACCACCGGCGCGGCATCCAGCGCTACATGGCCGGCAACGGCCCGGCAAAGGTGCTCGACACGCGCATCGAAGTGGCGGCGCTGCGCCGCGACGGCAGCGAGTTCCCGATCGAGCTGGCGATCACCCACGTCAGGTCGGAAGGGCCGGACAACGTCGAGTTCTGCGCCTTCATCCGCGACATCAGCGACCGCCGCGAGCGCGAACAGAAGCTGGTCAACGCCAACATCGCGGCGGAGGCGGCCAACATCGCCAAGTCCGAGTTCCTGGCCAATATGAGCCACGAGATCCGCACGCCGATGAGCGCCGTGATCGGCATGGCCTACCTGGCGCTGCGCACCGAGATGACGCCCAAGCAGTTCGACTACATCAGCAAGATCCACCGCGCCGCCTTGTCGCTGCTGGGGATCATCAACGACATCCTGGATTTCTCCAAGATCGAGGCGGGGCGGCTGGACGTGGAAGCCATCCCGTTCGCGCTGGAGGAAGTGCTGGCCCACGTCTCCAGCGTGACCGCGCAGCGCGCCGAGGACAAGCGCCTGCGCTACCTGGTCACGACCGCGCCCGGCGTGCCGCGCTACCTGGTGGGCGATCCGCTGCGATTGGGGCAGGTGCTGGTCAACCTGGTCAACAACGCGGTCAAGTTCACCGCCGAGGGCGAGCTGGAATTGCGCTGCGAGCCGGGTCCTGACGGTGCGCCGGACGGCCAGGCCACGCTGCGCTTCTCGGTGCGCGACACCGGCATCGGCATGACGCAGCAGCAGAAGGCCAAGTTGTTCCGCGCCTTCAGCCAAGCCAACGGCTCGACCACGCGCCACTACGGCGGCACCGGCCTGGGCCTGTCGATCTCGCAGCAGCTGGTGCGGCTGATGGGCGGGCGCATCGATGTCGAGAGTGAGCCGGACTTTGGATCGACCTTCCATTTCGAGCTGCGGTTCGCGCTGTCCGACGCGGCGGCGGTGTCGGTGCAGGCGGCCGTGCATCAGGGGCCGGTGGGCGACCTGACCTTGCTGGCGTCACCGCGCCGCGCCGCGCGCGTGCTGCTGGCGGAGGACAGCGCCGACAACCAGGATGTGATGGTGGAGCTGCTGGAGCTGCAAGGCATCGTGGTCGACGTGGCGGGCAACGGCCGCGAGGCGCTGGACCTGCTGATGGCCGCCGGCCCGGACGTGTACGACCTGGTGCTGATGGACCTGGGCATGCCGCTGATGGACGGCCACGAAGCCACGCGCCTGCTGCGCCAAGACAGCCGCTTCAACGAGCTGCCGGTGATCGCCGTGACCTCGCACGCGCTGGCCGGCGTGCAGGCGCAGTGTATGGACGAGGGCATGCAGGACTACATCACCAAGCCGGTCGATCCGCAGCGCCTGTATGGCGCGCTGTCGCGCTGGCTGGGATTGTCGATGAAGGCGCTGCCGCCGGTGCCGCCGCGCGCCGAACCGGGCACAGTCGACGCGCGCCAGGCGCTGGCCGAGCTGCGCGCGCTGCTGGCGGAGTTCAGCGGCGACAGCGTGGATTATTTCGGCAGCGTGCGCGCCTCGCTGGCGGCGCTGCTGCCAGCGGCGGCGATGACCCGCCTGGCCAATCACATGGCGCATTACGAATTCGAGGCCGCCGGCAAGCTGCTGGCGGCGGTCGCACAGGAACAGGAGGATTCATGAACGTCAAAGCCAACCGTCCCACGATACTGATCGTCGACGACACGCCGGACAACATCACGCTGCTGGCCAATCTGTTGAAGGACAAGTACAACACCAAGGTCGCCACCAGCGGCGCGACGGCGCTGCAGATCGTCGCCGCATCGCCGGTGAACCTGATCCTGCTCGACATCATGATGCCGGACATGGACGGCTTCGAGACCTGCCGCCGCCTGAAGGCCGATCCCCACAGCAGCGGCATACCGGTGCTGTTCCTGACCGCCAAGAGCCTGGCCGAGGACGAGGCCATGGGGCTCAGCCTGGGGGCCGTGGATTTCCTGCGCAAGCCCGTCAACCCCGATGTTTTGTTTGCCCGCGTCGCCTTGCATTTGCGGTAAAACAAGCAAAAACATCATAAATGATATATATTGTTTATATTGTTGAATAAAAAATGGAGTTGGTATGAATAAAACCGTCAATGGCCTCCTGAATGGGAAAGCCCCCGCGCTGCCGAAGAAACCGGCCGTGAAACCAGCCGCCAAGGCTGCCGCCAAGCCGGTGGCCAAGGCCGCCGTGAAGCCCGTGGCAGCCAAGCCGGCCGCCGCGAAAGCCGCCCCCAAGGCCGCCGCCAAGCCAGCCGTCAAGGCCGCGCCGAAAGCAGCTCCCAAGGCAGCCCCTAAGGCCGCGCCTAAAGTCGCAGCCAAGGCCGCACCCAAGGCCGCCGCCAAGCCAGCGCCTAAAGCAGCCGTCAAGGCCGCGCCGAAGGCAGTGGTGGCCAAGCCGGCCCCGGTGGACGCCGTCAAGGAAAAAACCCGCAAGGAAAAGCTGGTGCGCGACAGCTTCACCATGCCGGAAGCGGAATACGCGGTCCTCGGCCAGGTCAAGAAAGCCTGCCTGAAAGCCGGTTTCGAGATCAAAAAGAGCGAACTGCTGCGCATCGGCGTCGCCCTGATCAGCCAGATCGACCTTGCCACGCTGCAAAATGTGTTGTCCGGCCTGCCGCAACTGAAGACCGGCCGTCCAAAAAAAGACTAAATAAAAAACAACACTTCGGCCCATGTCACGGAACTGACACCACCTTGTCATTTTCCTGAAGTATTCGACCGTTACGCTTGCTTCGTCTCCCACAGAAAGGATGAAGCATGCAAACTTCGATCATACAAGCCGACGTCCGAGCAGCGTCCGGTAAGCTGGTACTCAGTATGGCAAGCACACCGGAAGAGCTGCGCGAAGTGCAGCGCTTGCGCTACAAGGTGTTCATCGAAACGATGGGATTGAGTTCGCTGGTCCGCGAGGATGGCCTGGACAGCGACGAATTCGACGAACATTGCGATCACCTGATCGTGCGCGATTCGAGCACGCTCAGGGTGGTGGGCACCTACCGCCTGCTGAGCGCCGCGCGCGCCCGCAAGCTGGGTCGCGTCTACTCCGAGGGCGAGTTCGACCTGGGCCGCCTGAACAACCTGCGTGGCCGCATGGTGGAAGCGGGCCGCGCCTGCATCCATCCGGACTACCGTGGCGGCAGCGTCATCATGCTGCTGTGGTCCGGCCTGGCCGAATACATGCGCCGCGAGAACTGCGACTACCTGGCCGGCTGCGCCAGCATTAGCCTGGCCGATGGCGGCCACAATGCGGTCGCCGTCTACCAGTCGCTGGTCGGCGCCCATCTGGCGCCGTCCGAATACCGCGTTACCCCGCACCTGCCGTTCCCGTTCTCGAAACTGGAAGCCGCGCAGAAGCCGCAAGTGCCGCCGCTGTTGAAGGGCTACGTGCGTTCGGGCGCCTGGATCTGCGGCGAACCGGCATGGGATCCTGATTTCGAAAGCGCCGACCTGTTCCTGCTGCTGCCGCTGGCGAACCTGGACGGCCGCTACGCACGCCACTACGGCGTGGCCGGCGAACCACTCGCCGCGTGATATGTTCCCTCCCCGTGTAGAATAAGCCGTTGTGCTTATTCAGCGGGGCAGGGATGAAGTTTGAGACAGAGACGGAACGATCTGGATTGCAGGAGCGCTCCGTGCTGCGCCGGCGCGGCACCGCGCCGCAGGACGCCGCTCGCGGCACCGACCGCGTCGCCGAGGAAATGCCGGTGGCGCTGGTCTTCAATGGCATCTCGCATGCCGTCATGATGGTCACCCCGCGCGAGCTGGAAGCGTTCGCGCTCGGCTTCGCGCTCACCGAGGGCCTGGTCGGCAAGGCCGCCGACGTATTCGATATCGAACTGCGCGAACATGCGCGCAGCTTCGAGGTTGCCCTCACCATCGCCCAGGAAGAATTCATGCAGCTCAAGCAGCAGCGGCGCTCGATGGCGGGCCGCAGCGGTTGCGGCGTGTGCGGCGTCGAGAGCCTGGAGCAGCTCGATCTGCGGCCCGCGCCCATCGGCGCGGCGGCGCTGCACGATGCGGACACGCTGCCGCCGGCCATCGCCCGCGCGGCGGCGGAACTGGGCAAGCACCAGGAGCTGATGCAGGCCACCGGCGGGGTGCACGCCGCCGCATGGTGCGACGCCGCCGGCGCGGTGCTGCGCGTGTGCGAGGACGTGGGCCGCCACAACGCGCTCGATAAGCTGATCGGCCACCTGGCGCGCGACGGCGTGGACATGCGGCGCGGCTTCGTCTTCATGTCCAGCCGCGCCAGTTATGAGCTGGTGCGCAAGGCGGCGCGCATGCACATCCCGATGCTGGCGACCATCTCCGCCCCCAGCACGCTGGCGATCGACGTCGCCGTCGAAGCGGGCGTCAAGCTGGTGAGCTTCTGCCGCCAGGACGGCTGTGTCGAATACAGTTAGCCGCTGAACGGAGACCTGACCGGAGCCGCGCCATGAAGACGATCATCGCAAGCAAGCCGGCCGTCGCCACGCTCGTACTGGCGGGCCTTGCCTGCTGCCGGCCGGCCTGCGCGCAGGACGCGCCGGAAGGCGATTCATCTCTGACGTTGGGCAGGGTCGAAATCTCCGCCAGCAAGGCCGGCGCGCTGCCCACCCGCAGCGTCCTCAGTTCCGTCGACATCCTGGGCGAAGGCCTGCTGCGCGACCAGCAGGTGAAAAGCGCGTGGGAGCTGTTCGCGCGGGCGCCTGGCGTCATGGTCACGCCTTTCCGCCAGGGGAATGAGTCCGGCAAGCTGTCGTTCCGGGGCTTCAACGGCGAGGGCGAGGTCAACGCCGTCAAGCTGCTCATCGACGGCATTCCGTCCAACGACAACGCCGGTGGCATGCCGATGATCGGCGCGATCCTGCCGCTGGAACTGCAGCGCATCGAAGTCGTACGCGGCACCAACGATCCGCGCTATGGCCTGCATAACATCGCCGGAAACGTCAACCTGATCACGCGCAACGGCGGCAACGACGGCGAGGCGAGGCTGAGCTACGGCAGCTTCGACACCAGCCAGCTGCAGCTGGTCAAGGGCGTGGAGGCTGGCAACTGGTCGCAGAATTATGCGTTCGGCTACCAGGGTAGCGGCGGCTACCGCGACCACGCGCGCGGCGACAACCTGGTCGTGGCCGGCAAATGGTTTTACACCACGGACGACGGCCGCCTGCGCGTGGGCCTGAGCGCGCGCCGCGCGGAGGCCACCTCGCAGGAACCCGGCTACCTGACGGCCGCCGATGCGCGCAGCGACCCGACCGCATCCTACCCGTACGCGCAGTCGGACGGTGGCAATCGCCAGCTCACCCAACTCGGCCTGCACCTGGACGCCGAACTCAATCCGCAACTGTCGCTGTCCACCCGGGTTTATCTGAATCGGATACAGGACCAGCGCTGGCTGCGATTCACCACCACGGATCCGCAGCAGGAGCGCGTGTACGTCGAGACGCACACCGGCTTCCTTGGCACCTTGACCTATCGCCCGCGCCTGGCGCTACTGGACGGCTTCAAGAGCGTCGCCATCGAGGGCGGCGTCGGCGCCGAGCACCAGCGCGACCGGAGTCCCCGCTACAGCACCGTCGACGAGGTCCGGGTGAAGACCACGCGCGACCACCGCTTCACCTTCGACACCGTGGGCGGCTACGTGCAGGCGGTGATCAAGCCGGTCGATGCGCTGAGGATCGTGCCTGGCTACCGGGTCGACAAGATCGACGGCGATTTCAGCGATCCATCGAAAGGCGTGGCTTACCCCATCCGCGATTATGGCGTGATCAGGCAGCCGAAATTCAGCATCGCCTACGCGGCGGCGCCGGGCGCCAGCGTGTACGCCAACTGGGGCCGCAGTTTCCAGGTCGGCAGCGGCGCGGCCGCCTTCCAGTCCACGCCGACGGTGGTGCGCCCGTCGATCAACGATGGCTGGGAGTCCGGCCTCAAACTCACGCCGGCGGCGTGGCTGGACGGCCGCGTCGCGCTGTGGCGCCAGCGCGCCTCGGGTGAGGTCAAGCGCCGCCTGAACGATCCCTCCGGCGACGTCGACAACGTCGGCGAAACGCGCCGCCAGGGCGTCGACCTCCAACTCAATCTGCGGCCCACGCAGGGCGCCAACGCCTGGCTGGCCTGGTCCCTGCAGGACGCGACCATCGTCAAGCCGGATCCGGCCGCGCCGTCCACCGTCGGCAAGACCATCGACCACGTGCCGCGCCACGTCTACTCGGCCGGCGCCGATTGGCAGGCCACGCCGGCGCTCAAGCTGTCGGCCTGGGGCAACGGCCAGTCCGGCTACTATCTCACCTCGGCCAACACCGGCGGCCAGTACGGCGGCTATGTGCTGCTCAACGCCAGCGCCAGCTACCGGCTCGCCGCCAGCCTGGCGCTGGAGCTGCAATTGAAAAACCTGGCCAACCGTTACTACGAATATGTGTGGGTCAACGACCAGACGCGCCATTCGCCGGGCGATGGCCGGGCGGCCTATGTGTCGCTCAACATGACGTTCTAGGCAGCGGCCTCGGTGGCTCACTGGCGCGGCGGCGGCAGCCGGGCCGTCTGGCCGATGGTGCGCCAGTAATCGCGCTCGATGCGGGCCAGGTCGACATCGCGCGCCGCCTCGTCGAAGGCGCGTTGGCGCTTCAGGCCTTCCTCGGTGCGCTGGAAGCACACATGCACGGAGCGTTCCGGGAACAGATTCTCGGCGACGACGATGCGCTCGCGTTCCGCCTGCGTGTAACCGCCGCCGGCCAGCGTGTAGCGCAGCATGCGTTTTTCCACCACCACCGCGCTGAAGCGCCGGTGCAGCAGCTTGCGCAGGTTCATTTCGTTGTTGAGGCCTTCGTCCACGGTCAGCAGGCCGGAACGGACCAGCGTGTCGAAGGCTTCGCCGTTCGAATAACCGGCCACGGTGCCGATGCGGACGCCGCGCAAATCCTCCAGACGGGCGGCCGTCACCGGTTCATCCTTCAGGTAGGCGAGCACCGTCTGGCGGCTGCCGACGGCGCTGGAAAAATAGCACAGCTTCTCGCGTTCAGGAGTGCGGAACATGGCCAGCGCGCCGGCGTAGCGGCGGTCGTTCAAGCCCAGTTGCATGGCGCGCTTCCAGGGGAAGTAGTCGATCCTGGCGGTGGCGTCCATGCGCTGCAGGACCGCCTCCAGCAAGGTGCCGGTGAGGCCGTTGCCGGGCAGCGCGGCGCTGAAGAACGGCGGCCACTCCTCGGTGGCGAAGCGCAGCGTCGCCGGCGCGGCGGCCAGCGCGGGCGCATTCAGCAGCAGGCTGAAAACCAGTCCCCATAGCGTAGACAACTTCAAGCAATTCCCCTTCCCGAAACGTTGGCTCAGGATGGCGGCGTGGCCGCGGTGTCGTTATTTCCCTCGAAGCAAGGGTCATTCTACCGCGTAGTGGCCGTTGCGGGCTGCTGTTGTTATTCCGCCGACGACTGCTCGGCCGACAGGTGCAGCAGCACCGGGATCGATTTCGAGGTCGGCGTGCCGGCGCCGTCGGCGGTGCTGTGCAGCGGCACCAGGCCGTTCGTCTCGGGGAAGTAGGAGCCCAGGCAGCCGCGCGGGATGTCGTATTCCACCAGCAGGAAGCGCTCGGCGCGGCGCTTCACGCCGTCGTCCCACACGCTGACGATGTCCACCCACTGGCCGTTGCGCATGCCCAGCAGCTCCAGGTCGGCGCGGTGGATGAACACCACGCGGCGCAGGCCGAACACGCCGCGATAGCGGTCGTCCATGCCGTAGATGGTGGTGTTGTACTGGTCGTGCGAGCGGGCCGTCATCAGCGTCATCAAGCGCTCGCCGTGCAGGGCACGGGCGCGGTGGATGGGCGTGTCGGTGTCGACCGCGTGCGGCACGAACTGCGCCTTGCCGCTGGCGGTGCGCCATTCGCGCTCGCGCGAGGCCACCCGCAGGTGGAAGCCGCCCGGCTTGGCCACGCGCGCGTTGAAGTCGTGGAAGTCGTCGAAGACCTGTTCGATGGCGTCGCGGATGCGGGCGTAGTCGCCGCCCAACGCCAGCCAGTTCACCTTGCCGCTGCCCAGCGTGGCGTGCGCCATGCGGGCGGTGATCATGGTCTCGGACAGCAGCTTGTCCGAGGCCGGCGTGTTCATGCCGTAGGACAGGTGGACCATGCTCATGGAATCCTCCACCGTCACGCCCTGCGGCACGCCGGCCTGCATGTCGATCTCGGTGCGGCCCAGTGTCGGCAGGATCAGCGCGTCCTTGCCGTGCACCAGATGGCTGCGATTCAGTTTGGTGGCCACGTGCACCGTCAGGTCGCAGGCGCGCAGCGCGGCCAAGGTCAGCGGCGTGTCCGGCGTGGCCATGGCGAAGTTGCCGCCCATGCCGAAGAAGACTTTCACCTTCCCGTCCAACATGGCCTGGATGCTTTCCACCGTGTCGTAGCCGTGCGCGCGCGGCGGCTCGAACGCGAACACCTTCTGCAAGCGGTCGAGGAAGGCCTTGGTGGGCTTCTCCTCGATGCCCATGGTGCGGTCGCCCTGCACGTTGGAGTGGCCGCGCACCGGGCACAGGCCGGCGCCGAGGCGGCCGATATTCCCGCGCATCATCATCAGGTTGGACAGCATCTGGATCGTCGCCACCGCGCCCTTGTGCTGGGTCAGGCCCATGCCCCAGGTGCTGATGACCCGCTTGCCCTTGATGTAGACCTCCGCCAGCGCCTCGACCTGCGCGCGCGGCACGCCCGATTCGGCCAGCAGCTGGTCCCAGTCCTGGGCGCGCAGGTCCTGCTCGAAGGCCTCGTAGCCGCTGGTGTGGGCGGCGATGAAGTCGCGGTCCAGCAGGCTGGCCTGGCCGGCGGCCAACGCCGCGTCGTCGCGTTCCACCAGACGCTTGGCGATCGCCTTGATCAGCGCGAAGTCGCCGCCCAGCTTGGGCTGCACGAACATGCTGCTGATCTCCGTGCTGGCGTTGGTCAGCATCTCCATCGGGTGCGAGGGGCTGGTGAAGCGCTCAAGCCCGCGCTCGCGCAGCGGGTTGATGGAGACGATGGTGGCGCCGCGTTTGGCGCAGTCGCGCAGCTCGCCCAGCATGCGCGGATGGTTGGTGGCCGGGTTCTGGCCGAAGATCAGCAGCGTGTCGGCGTGCTCGAAGTCCTCCAGCGTCACCGTGCCCTTGCCGACACCGACGGTGCCTGGCAGGCCGCGGCTGGTCGGCTCGTGGCACATGTTCGAGCAGTCGGGGAAGTTGTTGGTGCCGTACATCCGCACGAACAGCTGGAACAGGAAGGCCGCCTCGTTGCCGGTGCGGCCGGAGACGTAGAACGTGGCCTGGTTCGGATCGGGCAGCGCCTTCAGGTGGCGGGCGATCAGCGCGAAGGCGTCGTCCCAGTCGATGGGCAGGTATTTGTCGCTGGCGCTGTCGTAGACCATCGGGTCGGTCAGGCGGCCGTGCTGTTCGAGCTGGTAGTCCGATTGCGCCAGCAGTTCGGTGACGGTGTGGGCGGCGAAGAAGTCGGGGCGTACGCGCTTGCTGGTGGCTTCGGCCGCCACGGCCTTGACGCCGTTCTCGCAGAATTCGAAGGTGGAGGCGTGTTCGCGGTCCGGCCAGGCGCAGCCAGGACAATCGAAACCGTCCGGCTGGTTTTGTTTGAGCAGCGTCTTGTAATTGCCGCCGGCGACCTTCTCGCGCACCAGGTTGATCGCCACCTGCTTCACCGCGCCCCAGCCGGCGGCCGCGTGGTGATAGGGTTCGATGCGTCCTTCGGGTTTTGTCTTCTGCATACCTTGGTCCAGTCAATCTTGTTGAGCGGAGTATAGTGCAGAATTGCGCGGTTGCGCTTGAAGGGTGTGTCGTATGGATGAAGAGGTGATGGCCGCGCTGGTGGGCGTGCTGGAAGCGCTGTGGCGCATCAACGCGGAGTGGCCGGACAAGCCATGCACGCTCGCCAAATTGAGCAAGCAATCGGAGCGTCCGATGTCGGTGCTGCGGCGCCAACTGACGCTGCTGGCCGATGCCGGCTGGGTCGAGGTGAGGCTGGAGGAGGGCGGCGTCGCCGGCACCGTGCTGCTGACCGACAGCGGTCGGCAGCTGGGCCGGGAGTTGTTCGCCTAAGCTTTGCCCGCGCGCCGGCGGCGCATGGCCAGCAGGCCGGCGCCGGCCAGCAGCATCGCGTACGTGGCCGGTTCCGGCACCGGCGCCAGTTGATAGTGGTACAGCGCCAGGTGCAGGTTGGGATTGGTCAGCGACTGGCCGCTGCGGTCCGGATCGACCACCTGTTCGATGTACATGTCCAGCGCGCCGTTGGCGCCTTCGCGCAGCGCCAGTCCTTCCATTTCCAGGTCGCCCAAAGGCTGCGGCAGCCGTAGCACTTCCTCCACCGCGCCGGTCAGCAAGTTGCTGCGGTAGATCGATTGCGTATCGTTGTCCGAGGCCATGTACAGCCAGTCGCCGATCACCTTCGCGCCCTGGATGCGCGACAGCGGCGCGGCCAGCGTGATCGTGTGGCTGAAGCTCCAGTCGTCCAGGTTGTAGACGTTGATGGTGTTCCCGTTCTGCCATTCCTTGCCGTAGCCGACGCCGCGCTTGGCGTCCACCGCGACCCAGCTGGCCAGGTCCTTGTCCGGATTGGCCGGCGTGCCGCCCAGCGCATAGGTCTGGCCGGTGTAGCTCAGGTCCGAGGCGTTGAACAGCGCCACGTGCGGCTTGGTGTAGCCGGCCGTGGAGTCGAGCGAGGCGTAGATCACGCCGTTGTGATAATCGATGTCGCCGATGTGGTTCAGGCCCTGCGCCAGCAGCGCCGTCGGGATGCCGGGTTTGAGGCCGCCGGCCAGCGTGAGCGAGGAGTTGCGCTGCAGGGAGTCGAAGTTGTCGTTGGCGCGTTCCAGGCCGTACTGCCACGAGAAGAACCATTGCTTGCCGTCGGTGGCCATGCCCTGGCTGCGATACAGGCCGGTGAAGGAATCGGGCGTCGGCGTGTGCATGTAGAAGTTGTCGACGCCGGCGAGCGTCCAGCCATCGGCGGCGTGGGCCGGAACCAACGCGGCGGCGCTCAGCGCCACGGCCAGCAGGGTGGGAATGTGCATGACTGCTCCGTTGTTAAATTGGAATGCAGTTATGCTAACTCTGTTTTGTGACCGGCTCGCGACAAAGTTGGGCGGCGAGCTCCCGGACGGCGGCGGCGTAGCTGCGGCTGGCGCGCAGCGGGCCGCCGCGTGTCAGGTGCAGCAGGGTGTCGCTGTTGGTCAGCGGCTCGACCGCGCGGACGCGGTCCACCGCCACGATCACGCCACGATGGATGCGCAGGAACCGGCGGCTGTCGAGCCGTTCCGCGAAGCGCGACACGGTGTCGCGCAGCAGGTGCTGTTCCCGGCCGACGTGCAGCGCCACGTAATTGCCCTGCGATTCGATCCAGTCCACCTCGGACAGCGGCAGCGAGATGAGTTGGCCGCGCCGTTTGACTTCCACGTGGGTCAGCGCGGGCAGCGGGCCGCGAACGGGCGCCGGCGCATCGGGCCGGGCCGGCGTCGCGGCCGGCGCCTTGCGCTGCAGGTTCGCGTGGACCAGCGCGATCAGCGCGGCAAGCGCAAACATCAGCAGCGTGAAATTGCCCACCAGTTGGTCCCGGATTTCGTCCCAGGACGGCAGCCAGCGGCCCGCGAACACCCACGCCGCCAGCAGGCAGGAGGCCAGCACCAGCGCCAGCGCCAAGCCGGCGGCGCCGGCCGCGTGGATCAGCAGATGGCGCCCGCGTCCCGGCCCATGCAGCGGGAAGCGCCCGGCCAGCGCCTGTACCGCCGAGGTGACCGTCGCACCCAGCAGGGACGCCACCAGGATGCGGATCGTCTCATGCGGCAGGCTGAGGACCTGGCCGGCCTGGCTGGCGCGCTGGATGTTGCCGGGTTCGAGCACCAGCAGGAAGGCCAGCCAGTACAGCGCCACCCAGGCGTGCGGCAGCAGCCAGGCGGACCAGCGGGCCGGGGACGGGGCGGGATGGGCGGAGATCGTCATGCGGACGATTCTAGCAGCGTTCACCGCCGGCGGAAATGGGATGGGCCGTGAGGAAAAGTGACCAGCCGGTCTGGCCCGGGCGGCGTCGGCAAGCCACACTGGCCGCTGGCTAATCGACTGGGAGCGGACATGATAAAAATCGTTTTGAGATGGTGCCTGGCGTTGCTGTTGCCGGCTTGGTGCTGCGCGCATGCGGCGCTGGTGATCACCGCGGACGGCGCGCTGGCGGGGCGCAGGGAAGGTGGCCTGGACGTGTATCGGGGCGTTCCGTTCGCGCTGCCGCCGGTGGGCCAGTGGCGCTGGCGCCCGCCGCAGCCGGTGCCGGCATGGCGGGGCGTGCGCGATGCCGGCAGCTTCGCCCCGGCGTGCATGCAGCAGGGCGTGTCGATGCCGGGCGAGACTCCGCCGGAGGTCAGCGAGGATTGCCTGTACCTCAATCTGTGGGCGCCGCCGCGCCGCGCCGGCCGGCGCCTGCCGGTGATCGTCTGGATCCACGGCGGCGGCTACGCCAACGGTTCGGCGTCGATGCCGCTGTATCACGGCGACCGCCTGGCCCGCAAGGGCGTGCTGGTGGTGACGATCGCCTACCGCCTTGGTGCGCTGGGCTTCCTGGCCCATCCGGCGCTGAGCGCCGAGTCGCCCCAGCACACATCGGGCAACTACGGCCTGATGGACCAGATCGCGGCGCTCGAATGGGTGCGGCGTAACATCGCGGCCTTCGGCGGCGACCCGCGGCGCGTGACCATCGCCGGACAGTCGGCCGGCGCGATGGCCGTCAGCGCGCTGCTGGTCTCTCCGCGCGCGCAGGGCCTGTTCCAGCGCGCCATCGCGCAGAGCGGCGGCATCTTCGAACCGCTGCAGCTGGCGCCCGGCTACCTGCTGGCCAACGCCGAGCGCGATGGCGCCAGCTACATGGCGTCGCTCGGCGCCGACACCGTCGAGGCGATGCGCAGGCTGCCGGCCGGGCGCCTGAAGGGCGCGGGGGCGGGCGCCGTCACCCATCCCGTGATCGAACCCCATGTGCTGCCGCTGTCGCCGTACGAGGCTTATGTGCAGGGACGCTATCGCGATGTGCCTTTGCTGCTGGGCTCAAACGCCGAGGAGGCGCGGGCGCTGGTCGATGTGACGGCGGTGCGCGCCGACACTTTCGAGGCGGGCATCACCGCCAGTGTCGGCGCCTTGCCGCCGGCGCTGCTGGCGGCCTATCCGCACGCCACCGACGCCGAGGCGCGCGAGGGCCGCCTGGGGCTGGAGCGCGACCTGCGCTTTGGCTGGGACATGTGGGCGTGGGCGAGGCTGGCGCAGGCGGGGCGCGGCCCGGTGTACTACTACAGCTTCGTCCATCGCCCGCCGTTCCCGGCCGATTCGGTCCATGCCGGCTGGGGTGCCAGCCACTACGCGGAACTCTGGTACATGTTCGACCATCTGGGCCAGGCCCCCTGGAAGTGGCGCGCCGCCGACCGCAAGCTGGCGGCGGCGATGTCGGGCTACTGGGGCAATTTCGCCGCCACCGGCGATCCGAACGGGCGCGGTCTGCCACGCTGGCCGGCGTATCGCGGCGCGGCGGGCCAGGTCCAGCGGCTGGGCGATCCGATCGCTCCCGGCCCGGTGCCGGCGCTCGATCATCTGCGGGTGTTCGACGCCGTGTATTCCGAGGTGCGCGGCAAGGCGTTCGGTTTGCCGTAGAAATGCCGCGAAAAAAACCGCTTGCAATCGCTGAGGGTCGGGACTAAACTTCGTTTGTACCGTTCGGTACAAACTACATGAAAAGGTAATCGAAATGACACGTCCACCCCTCCCTCCGTTCACCCTTGAAACCGCGATCCTGAAAGTCCGCCTGGCCGAAGACGGCTGGAACACCCGCAATCCGGAAAAGGTCTCGCTGGCCTACACCGAGGACTGCCGCTGGCGCAACCGCGCCGAATTCGTCACCGGCCGTACCGCCATCGTCGGCCTGCTGACACGCAAATGGACGCGCGAACTCGAATACCGCCTGATCAAGGAATTGTGGGCGTATGAGGGCAACCGCATTGCGGTTCGCTTCGCGTACGAATACCATGACGACTCCGGCCAGTGGTATCGCGCCTACGGCAACGAGAACTGGGAATTCGCCGAAGACGGTTTGATGCGCCACCGCCTGGCCAGCATCAACGAAGCGCCGATCGCGGCGGCCGACCGCAAGTTCCACTGGGACCTGAACGGCCCGCGTCCGGCCGATCATCCGGGCTTGAGCGAATTCGGATTCTAAAAAAGAAAGCAGACATGGCAAGAACGACGGTTGAACGCGGCGATGTGATCCCGCTGCTGGCGGAAGTGTTCCGGACCTACGGCTTCGAGGGCGCGAGCCTGACCCGTATCTCCGAGGGCACCAGGCTGGGCAAGGGCAGCATCTATAACTTTTTCCCCGGCGGTAAAGACGAGATGGCGGACGCCGTGCTGGCCGAGATCGACGGCTGGTTCCGCGAGCAGGTGTTCCAGCCGCTGCGCATCGCCGACGACGCGGCGCAGGGGATAGAGCGGATGTTCGTCGCGGTCGGCCGTTACTTCGAGTCGGGCCGCAAGGTGTGCCTGGTGGGCGTGTTCGCGCTGGGGCATGAGCGCGACCGTTTCACGCTCAAGGTGCAGGGCTACTTCGCCGAGTGGGTGGCGGCGCTGGCCGATGCGCTGGAGCGCGCCGGCCGCGACGCCGACACCGCGCAGGCGCTGGCCGAGGACACGGTCGGCGCCATCCAGGGCGCGCTGGTGCTGGCGCGCGCCGCCGGCGATCCGGAGCTCTTCATGCGGGCGCTGGAGCGCCTGCGGCGGCGCCTGGCCTGACGGCGCGCCGCTTTCATACAAGGCCGATGTCTCGCCCCCTGGTGCCGAAGATGTGTTCGACCTGTCCGGCATTGAGGCCGTACATGCGCGCCAGCAGGCCGCCGAACATGGCGCGGTATTCGTTGAGCACCGGGTAGTCGCGGTTCTGGAACAGCGTGGCCTGCTCCACGCGTATCTGCTCGCCGCGCACTTTGCCGCCCTGGACGCCGCCGCCCAGCACCCAGTACACCGAGCCGTGACCGTGGTCGGTGCCGCGGTTGCCGTTCTCGCGGAAGGTGCGTCCGAATTCGCTGACCACGATCACCACCGTGTCCTTCCAGTCCGGCCCCATCTCCTGCGCGAAGCCGGCCAGGCCGCGTCCCAGTTCGTCCAGCCGGCCGGCCAGGTAGCCGGTGGCGCCGCCCTGGCCGACGTGGGTGTCCCAGCCGCCGACGTCGACGAAGCCGATGTTGTATTTGTCCTTCATCAGTTTGGCGATGCGGCGCGCCTCCAGTTCGAAGCCCTTGGCCGTGATGGCGTTGCGGTTGGCCGCGTCCATCTCGCCGATCATTTCCTTCATCACGTCCTCGCGCACCGCGAAGCCGTCGCGCACCGGCTGCGACAGCGGCGTGCCGTCGTACATGGCGGCGATCAGCTTGGCCTGGCGCGCGTCGACCGAGGGCTTGGCGATGGAACGCAGCGCCATGTTCGGCAGCTGCACGCCGCCCTGCATGATCAGCGGCAGCTGGTCGGTGAAGGAGATGGCGCTGGCCCGGTCGGCGCTCAGCGTCTGCGCCAGCCGGTTGAGGAAGCCGGAGCGGTAGTCGCGCGTGCGGTCCAGCGCTTGTCCGAGCTCGATGCTGTCCTGGGTTTCGAAGTGGCTGCGCGAGATGTCCTCGGTGCCGGCGAACGGCACGAACGCCGCCTGCCCGGACGTGAACAGCGGGTAGATGCTGTCGCGCAGGGCGGGATGCAGGCCCCAGTCGCTGTCGATGGGCAGGGCGGAATTGAGTTCGGCGCTGGGCTTGGGCACGGCGATGTTGGGGCGCGACTGGTAGTAGAACTGGCTGGAGATCGGCACCAGCAGGCTGGCGGCGTCGTAGCCGCCGCGCATGAAGACGAACAGCAGCCGGGATTTACCGGCCGGTGCGGCCCACAGGTTGCCCGCCATCGCGGGCAGCGCCAGCGCGGACAGTGACTTGAGCAGGGTGCGGCGTTTCATCGTGCGATTCCTTAGCGGTGCATCAGTTCGGGCGACGACAGCAGGAAGGTGTTCCATTCCTGCGGCGAAGTGGCCTGGTCCAGCACCTGGCGGGTGGCGGGGCCGATGGTCTTTTGCAGCGACTGGTAGTACAGGGCGTTGGCCAGCTGCGGGAAGGCGGCGCGCTCCTGCGCCTGCGGGCCGTCGGTCTTGAACAGGCCCGCGTTGCCGGAGCCGATGGCCTTGGCGATCTCGAAGCGGGTGGTCATCTGGCCCGGGCTGGCCCAGCCGGATTGCGTGAGCTGGTAGCCGTCCGGCGTCTGGCGGCCGTACAGCGGTTCGGCCATGCGGTTGAGCCAGTACAGCATCGGGCCGGTGTTGAGGACCACCTTGTCGTCGTAGGCCAGGCGCACGGCGGACACCACGTAATGCGCGGGGTCCTTGAACTTGCGGCCCAGCGACTGCGCGAATTCGGCCGACGTGAACATGGTGCGCAGCACGGCGGCGATGTCGCCGTCGGTGGACTGGAAGGTGGCCGCCATGCGTTCCACCAGCGCCGGCGGCGCCTCGTCGGCGACGAAGTAGAGCGCCAGCTTGCGGCTGACGAAATGCGCGGTGGCCGGGTGGCGGCACAGGCGGTCCAGCGCTTCGTCCACTTCGGCCAGGCCGCGTCCCTTGACGGTCTGGCCGAGGAATTCCTTGTTGCCGTAGTCGTGGCGGTTCGGGTTGAATTCGAACAGCCCTTGCCGCACATACTGCGCTTGCAGTTCCTTCTTCACGTTCGGCGTGGCCGTGCCCATGTTGACGCCGACGCCGGTGAGGATGCGCGCCAGCTCCTGCACGTCGCGCTGGCTGTAGCCGCCGTCCACGCCCAGGGTGTGCAGTTCCATCAGCTCGCGCGCGTAGTTTTCGTTGATATGGCCGGCGGCGTTCTGCTCGTTGTCCAGGTAGCGGATCATGGCCGGATGGCGCAGCGTGGCGGAGAGCAGGTCGCGGAACTTGCCCAGCGCGTGCGCGCGCACCGCGTTGTCCTCGTAGTCCCCGACCAGCACGCGCAGGTTGCTCTTGCCTTGATGGACGTTGAAGTGGTTCATCCAGAACCACGTCATCTGCTCCTGCAGCTGGTTGGGCGAGTACAGGTCGCGCAGCAGCGAGCGCGTGGCCGCTTCCTTGGCGATGCGGTTCAACTCCTGCTGGTAGGCCTGCTGCGCGGCTTTCTTCTGGTCGTCGTCGGTGATCTTGTCGGCGTCCTTGCGTTGCTGGTCCAGGTCCTGGTTCAGCTGCGGCAGCGGCTTGCGGGTGATGGTCATGGCGTCGATCTGCGCCTGCGCGGCGGCGGGCAGGCGCGCGGCGCCGGGATGCAGCTGCTGTTCCAGCCAGGCGTCGTAGCCGACTTTTTCGGCCTGCTGGTAGGTGCCCAGGTTGACGCCCCAGCTGACGCGGTTCAGCGCCCCACTGAGCTGCTCGGGCTTGACGGCGGACGGACCGGCGCCGCCGCCGGTCGCGGCGCAACCGGCGAGCAGGGCGCCGCAGGCGGCCAGGGAAAATGATAGAGGTCTCATGAAGCTGAGTATAGTTCGCGAATTACGCCGGACGGCGCGCATAACAAAATGTTACAAACTATGTAATCCAAAGACGTTAGCATGATCTTTTTGCAACCCTGAACGGACATCCATGAATCGCAATCAGTTGTTGGCCGCGTTGGCCTTGGCCGCCAGCGCAAGCTGTCACGCGGCGGTCACGCTGCAAGTCACCACGTCCGTTCATTTCGAGCCGACCAAGTCCGCATCCAATCTGCCGCCGGACAGCAAGACCACGGCCTTCGTCACACTGGCCGACGATTACATCGCGGCCAAATCGGGCAACGCGACGACGGTTTACGATTTCAAGAACCGCCGGCGCGTGGTGCTGGATGACGCGAACAAAACCTATGTGGACTATTCGCTGTACGACACCCTCGGCTTCCGTGTCTTCGAGATGCGCAACCGCGTCGTTCTGAACACCGCGATGGCCAAAGCGGCAATCCCTGATTTCAAGCCGGTCCGCAAGGTGGACCTTGAGCAGGAGCTGACGCTGGCCGAGGACAGCGGCACCGTCATCGACGCCGCCACCAGCGGCGACACGCTGCACTTCACCAGCGAAGGCATCCCGTTGGCGACATGGAGCAAGCATGGCGCCCAGGCCGGCGCGCGCGATGTGGCCCACTTCGCGCAGCTGCTGCGCTACGTGCAATCGATCCATCCGCAAGTGCTGGCCAAGCTGGCCGAGGGCGGTGTGATTCCCGACAGTCTGACCTTCACCACCAACACCTCGCTGGCCCCCGTGACGGTCCGCATGGATGTGGAAAAGGTGCAGGGCGCATCGCCGCCGGCCTTTACGCTGCAAGGCTACACGCCCCGCCAGGCCACGCCGACGCAAGGCGCGCTGGAAGCGCTGGTCGACCGCATGGCGGCACAGACGCCGCAGCAGCTGGACGCCTTGCGCGCAGCCCATCCCTGCGACACCGAGGCCGCCTACCGCGAAGACCAGCTGCTCGATACGATGCTCGGCCGAATTGAGTGCACGCTGTCCACCGGCGCGCCGATGCTGTCCTTCACGCCGGCGCAGCTGGAGCAGGTACGCGCCAGCGTTCCGGTCAGCCTGGCCTTCAGCGCCACCAAAGTCACCAAGCAGGAGGAGGTTGTAGCGGCGGTGAAGACCTTGTCCGGCCTGCGCAGCCAGGCGCCGCGCAAGGCTTACATTTTGAAGCTGTTCGAAGCGAACAACCGCGCCAGGCTGCGGGAGTTCAATGAATCCAGCCAGTTGTTCGCCGATGTGCTGGAGGCCAATCCGGTGCTGGGCGGCGCCTGGAAGGACATGGGCGACTTGATGATCATGCGCTTCGACATGCCGGCGGCGTGGCGTAGTTGGGACATCGGCCGCCGCATCGCGCCGACGCTGCCGAATTTTGCCTACGTCAACCAGCTGGAAAGCGAAATGGCCAAGCGCCATCCCGAGTATTTGGTATATTGAGGAAAACAACAACCAGCCGAGCATCGTCATGCCCACCATCGACCCGCGCGTTGACGCCTACATCGCCAAGTCCGCCGAATTTGCGCAGCCCATCCTCAAGCACCTGCGCGCCATCGTCCACGAGGCCTGCCCGGAAGTGGATGAGACGATGAAGTGGAGCTTCCCGCACTTTATGTACAAGGGCATGATGTGCGGGATGTCGGCCTTCAAGGCCCACTGCGCGCTGGGCTTCTGGAAGGGCGAGCTGCTGATGGCCGATGAGGCCAACCGCGAGGCGATGGGCCAGTTCGGCCGCATCGAGTCCGTCAAGGACCTGCCGTCCAAGAAAATCCTGACCGGCTACATCAAGAAGGCGATGAAGCTGAACGACGACGGCATCGCCGCGCCGGCGCGCGTCAAGCCCGCCGAGCCGCGCCCGCTGGTCATCCCCGACGACCTGACCGCCGCGCTGAAGGCGGTGCCGGCGGCATACCGGCACTTCGAAGCCTTCAGCCCGAGCAAGAAGCGCGACTACGCGGATTGGATCGCCGAGGCCAAGACCGAGGCGACCCGCACCCGCAGGCGCGAGCAGGCCGTCGAGTGGATCGCCGAAGGCAAGGCGCGCAACTGGAAGTACGAGAAGTGCTAACCGGCGCGGCCTAGCCGGCCAGCAGCGCCGGCTTGCGGCCCTCGCGCGGGAGGCTGGGCCGCGCGGCCGGTTCCGCGTGCAGCTTGAACACCTGCACGGCGGCGGTCAGGTGTTCGGCTTGTTGCTGCAGGCTGCCCGCCGCCGCTGCCGCTTCCTCCACCAGCGCGGCGTTCTGCTGCGTCACCGCGTCCATCTGCGACACCGCCTGGTTGATCTGCTCTATCCCCTCGGTCTGCTCACGCGTGGCGGAACTGATCTCGCCCATGATGTCGCTGACGCGCCGCACGCTTTCGACGATCTCCGTCATCGTGGCGCCGGCTTCACCCACCAGGCGGTTGCCGATGGTGACCTGGCCGACCGAATTGTCGATCAGCGCCTTGATCTCCTTGGCCGCGCTGGCCGAGCGCTGCGCGAGGTTGCGCACCTCGCTGGCCACCACCGCGAAGCCGCGTCCCTGTTCGCCGGCGCGCGCAGCCTCCACCGCCGCGTTCAGCGCGAGGATATTGGTCTGGAACGCGATGCCGTCGATGACGGCGATGATGTCGACGATCTTGCGCGACGAGTCGTTGATCGAGTTCATGGTGTCGACCACCTGAGACACCACGTCGCCGCCCTTGGCCGCCACAGTGGTGGCGCTGGCCGCCAGCTGGTTGGCCTGGCGCGCGTTGTCGGCGTTGTGCTTGACGGTGGATGTCAGCTCCTCCATCGAACTGGCCGTCTCTTCGAGCGAACTGGCTTGTTGCTCGGTGCGCGCGGACAGGTCCAGGTTACCGGTGGCGATCTCGCCGCAAGCGGTCGCGATCTCGTCGGTGCTGTGGCGCACCTGCCCGACGATGCGCAGCAGGTTGTCGTTCATGTCGCGCAGCGCCTGCATCAGCTGCCCCGTTTCGTCGGCCGATTCGACTTCGATCGACGACGTCAGGTCGCCCTTGGCCACCTGCTGCGCCACGTCCAGCGCGTTGCGCAGCGGCCGCGCGATGATGCGCGCCACCCAGACCGCCAGCACCAGTCCAAGCAGGATGGCGGCCACCAGCAGCGCCACGGTCCACAGGCGCGAGCTGGCGAAGATGCTGGCCGCCGTGGCTCCCGACCGGTCGGCACCATCGAGGTTGATCTTGACCAGCTGGTCGATCTGCGTGCTCAGTTCTCCCAGCTGCCGCGCCGAGTCGCCGGCCAGCAGCGCCTTGGCGTCGTCGGTCTTGTCCGGACCGGCCGCCAGCAGGGCCATGATTTTTTCATGCGACGACAGATAGCCGGCCATGGACTTGGTCATCTCGGCGTAGACGCGCTTTTCCTCCGGCTCCGACACCTGCGCCGCGTAGACCGCGGCATCCTTGTTGAGCGTGGAGAGGGCGGCGGTCAGGTTGGTGGTGATCCGGGTGCGGTCCGGCCCTTCGCTGTAGAGGAAGGACGACAGCTCCCAGCGGCGCACTTGAAGCAGGTCGGATTTGACCGTCATCACCGCGCGCACGCTGGGCAGCCAGTTGGTGTACAGGTCCAGGGTGGAGCCGTTGATGGTCCCCATGTTGACTATCGAGATGACGCCATTGGCGAGCATCAGGCCCAGCACCACCAGGAACGAGGCGACCAGCTTGGTGGCGATATTCAGATCGTAGAACCATCTCATGATGTTTTCCTTTCGGGAACAACGTGACGCAGGAACCAGAGGCGCGGGAATAGCGATGCCGCAAATCAGTATAGGCCTGATTTATTGTCGGTGGGTATCGAATTGCAAGGTGTGGAAGGGGCGAGACAGATGGGGGGTAATGCGGCGTTCAGCGGGGTTTGGGCTGTACGCAGGGCGCATTTAGGGCGCCGGATACCGCATGCCGGCGCCTGGCATGGCACGAGCAGCTAGGCTGTTCAGTGCATGGACGCGGTCGACAGATCCTTCAATTCCCGTATGCTGATATCTGACTTCTCATGCATACGCAGCAAAATGGTGGCGCCAACTGCCAACTTCCGGTGCCGGATTTTGCTGATGATGGGCGGTTGTACCTCTAGGACTCTGCAAAGTTCCGCATCGTTTTTGAGGTTCATCTTTTCGATCAAAGTATCAAGAAGCTTGTTCGGAACAAAACTGGAAGGTTCCAGCGCCCGAGCGCGATTCATGGCTTCGATCAGTTCCAGCTTTTTTTGCCGTACGTTCATGATTGCTCCTCCTTTGCTCAAAACGTGAAAAGAAATTACGTTTCCTGGCAAGGCTAGCGTCCACACTTTTTTGGTCTGAATGTGGTACGCAACTCAACATTCTTGATAACCATGCAAGTTGAGTTCAATAATACTACGCGGGAGCATGAATTCGAAGGTTTGATAAAAAAATTATCTTGTTTATTGCTTAAACGTGTTGACGTTTGTTGTTTCTTGTATCCCTGTTTTTGAAAGTTGTAGGATTTTGTCTGTCATTTCGGCCGCGTGCTGCGAATGCGTGACCATGATCGCGCACGCGCCGGTGGCTTTGATCTCCCGCCGCAGCAAAGTGAGGATGCTGTGGGCGGTATCCGGATCGAGGTTGCCGGTCGGTTCATCGGCCAACACCAGGGCGGGGCGGTGCACCAGCGCGCGGGCGATGGCCACCCGCTGCATCTCGCCGCCGGACAGTTGATGCGGGAAGTCTCCGCCACGCCCGCCCAGGCCCACGGCCTCCAGCATCTCCGCCGCGCGTTCCGTCGGCAGGCCGTTCAGCAGCAGCGGCAGGGCCACGTTTTGCAGCAGCGTCAAATGCGGCAGCACGTGGAAGGCCTGGAAGATGAAGCCCATGCGCGCGCGCCGCAGCTTGGTGGCGGCATCGTCGTCCAGGCCGGACATCGGCACGCCGTCGACGACGATGGGCGAGTCGCCCGGCGCGGCGTCCGGCGTATCGAGGCCGGCGATGAGGTTGAGCAGCGTCGATTTGCCGACGCCCGAATCGCCCATGATGGAGACGAATTCGCCGGCCTTGAAGTTCCACGACAGGTTGGACAGCACCGGACGGCCGCTGGCATAGGATTTGGACAGGTTGCGCAGTTCGAGCATGAAGGCCTTGGCGAAGATTAGCGGGTGAGGACGCGGCGCAGCGCGAAGCTGATGCCATCGACCATCGCGACCAGCAGCAGCATGGCGATGATGACGGTGGCGGCCTTCTGCATCTGGAACAGCGACAGGTGGTACTTGAGCATCTGCCCAAGCCCGCCGGCGCCGACCACGCCCAGGATGGCGGCGGCGCGGATGTTGTTCTCCCAGCGGTACAGCGTGTAGGACAGCATCTGCGGCAGCGTTTGCGGCAGCGTGGCGTAGAAGAAGGCCGTGGCGGCGGAGGCGCCGTTGGTGCGCAGGCTTTGTTCCGGCAGCGGCGCGGCGTTCTCCAGCGAGTCGGCGAACAGGCGACCGAGCACGCCGGCGGTGTGCGCGCCCAGCGCCAGCGTGCCGCCGAACGGCCCCAGGCCGCAGGCGATCAGCAGGATCGAGGCCCACACCAGTTCCGGAATGGAGCGCAGCACATTGAGCAGGCCGCGCATCAGCGAGCGCGCCACGCGGCCGAAGCGGCCGGACGCGGACAGCGAGAACGCCAGGCCGGCCATCACCGCCAGCAGCGTGCCGAGCGCGGACATGGCCATCGTCTCCAGCGCGGCCCAGCCGGTCTTGGTCAGGAAGGGCGCGGACAGGTCGGGTGGCGCGAAGCCGGCCAGCAGCTCCAGCGCGCTGTTGACCGCTTCCAGCGTGAAGAATTCGCGCCACTTCAATGGCAGCGAGGCGAAGCTGGCCACGACCAGCGCCGCCAGCATGGCCATCATGGCCAGCACGGTCCAGTCGCGGCGCGGCGGCTTGGGCATCAGGTGGTTCATCCGAGGCGCCTCCGCAGGACTTTGGAGAACTGGTCGGCCAGCGCCACCAGCAGCACGAACACCAGCAGCATGGACGATACTTGGGCGCCGGCCAGCATCTTCATCGATTCGTCCATGCGCTGACCGAGGCCGCCGGCGCCGACAAAGCCCATCACCACCGAGCCGCGCACCGCGCATTCCCAGCGGTAGAAGGTGTAGGACATCAGTTCCGAAGCCGCCTCCGGCAGCGCGCCATACATCAATGCGGCCAGTCGCCCGCTGCCGTTGACCAGCAGCGTGTCGCTGGCGTGGGAGTCGGACGATTCGAGGATCTCGGCGTACACCTTGCCCAGCATGCCGCAGTAGGTGAGGGCGATGGCCAGTACACCGGCGGTCGGCCCCAGGCCGATGATACGCACGAACAGCAGCGCCCACACCAGCTCCGGCACGCTGCGCAGCAGCACCAGCGTCCAGCGCACCGACTGGCGCACCAGCATCGCCAGGGGCCGCATGCGGCCCGTGCCCAGGCGCGAGATCGATAGCTGTTCGTTGACGATCAGCGTGGCGGGGATGGCCCCCAGCAGCGCCAAGGCCAGGCCGGAGGTGGCGATGGCGACGGTCAGCCAGGTCTGCTCCAGCAGCATGGCAAGGAATTCGGAACTATGAGCGGGCACCAGGAAGTCGGCCAGGAAGCGCCCGGTGGCGCTGATGCTCTGCCAGTCGAACAGGATCCACGGCTTGAATTCGGTGATCACCAGCGCCGGCCACAGGATCAGCAAGCAGACCACGGTGGCGGTCACGCGGCCGCGCCAGGCCGGATCCGGATGCGAGGACAACGTCGCCATCACAGGCAGGCGCCTACGCCGAGTTTGACTGCCATCGCCTCGTGGTCCAGCGGCTTGGCGCTGGCGGCGGGCTGTTCGCCCTGATACAGCGCGGCGATCATGTCGGGCGTGACCTGGGCGCGCGGCAGGTCGAATTCGATGCGGCCGTCGCGCAGGCCGACGATGCGCGGGAAGTGGCTCAGCGCCAGGTCGACTTGGTGCAGGCTGCAGATCAGGGTGGCGTTGCGGGCCCTGGCCTCGTCGCGCAGCGTGGACAGCGTCAGCTCGGACAGCATCGGGTCGAGCGCGGACAGCGGCTCGTCCACCAGCAGCGCCTTGGCCGGCGACAGCAGCAGTCGCGCCAGGCCGCAGCGCTGGCGTTCGCCGCCGGACAGGCGGTCGACACGGGAATACAGCTTGTCGCCCAGGTTAAAGCGCGACAGCGCCTGCCAGGCCGCTTCCGGGTCGGCAGGCTTGAACAGCGAGACCAGGGCGCGCCACAAGCTCCATTGCGGCAGGCGCGCGGCCAGCACCGCCGTCACCACGCGCTGGCGCGGTGGCAGCGGCGGCGTTTGCGGCGCCAGGAACAACTGCGCGCGCAGACGGTGGCGCTCCGCGTGGCCCAGCGCCCACGGATCGACGCCGAAGGCCCGGAAACTGCCTTCAGCCGGCTGGTGGGCGCAGGCCAGCGTCGCCAGCAAGGTGGTCTTGCCGGCGCCGGAGGGGCCGATCAGGGCCAGTTGCTCGCCCTGTTCTATCGTCAAGGAGATCGCATGCAGTGCGGACGCCTGGGATGCGCCAATGTGGCGCACCGTCAGGTTCCGCAGGTCGTAAGTGGACATCGATTACTTCTTCAGCAGGCCCGCGTTTTGTGCGGCGGCTTCGATCGCGGTGTAGTTCTCGGCCTTGGTCGGAATGAACTTGGAGGCGCGCTGCAGGTCCATGATGGCCTTGTCCTGTGGGTTCTTGGCGTCCAGCGCCAGGAAGGCGTCGGTCAGCTTTTTCTTCAGGTCGGCGTTCATGTCGGTACGCACGCTCCAGTTGTAGTCGTAGTATCCGGGCGTGGTGTAGAACACGCGGACCACGGCCGGATCGACCTTCTTCTCGGCGACCATTTTTTCCCACACCGAGATGTTCAGCGCGCCGGCATCGACCTTGCCGCCTGCGACAGCGGCCACGGTGGCGTCATGCGCGCCGGAGAAGGCGATGCGTTTCAGGTCGGTGTCCGGGTTGATCTTCGCGGCCAGCAGGTAGGAGCGCGGCATCAGGTGGCCCGAGGTCGACGATTCCGAACCAAAGCTCAGCGTGTGGCCCTTCAGGTCTTCCAGCTTGTGGATGTCCTTGTTGGTGGTGATGAAGACGGACTTGAATTTCTCGTCCTCGGCGCGCTGCACCAGTGGCGTGATCTGGTTCTTGCTGCGGTCCTTGGCTTGCACGAAGGTGAAGCCGCCGAACCAGACCATGTCGACCTTCTTGTTGATCAGCGCCTCGACCGAGGCGGCGTAGTCGGTGACCGGGGTGAACTCGACCTTCATGCCGATTTTCTTTTCCAGGTACTCGCCCAGCGGCTTGAACTTGCGCTGCAATTCGGTCGGCGCCTCGTCCGGGATGGCGGACACGCGGAACACGTGGTCGGCCGACTGGGCCTGGGAATGCGCTGCTGCCAGCATCAGGCCGGCGGCGAACAGGGATTTGATGGCGCGCATGGCGGAAAATTTCATGGTCGGGAGCCCTTTTTTTGTAAGATTTATATGTCGATTTCGACGAATGTGAAGAACCGCACGGTTTTATCGGTCCGGCACTGCAAAATGGATATTCGGCTATCATAACAAAAATGTTATCCGCAGCAGGGATGACCACCTTTTAAAGGCAGAGCATAAATGCAGATGTCCCGCTCCTCGGCGATCCGTGTTGTTTCGCCCGACGACAGCAACACGCCTGCGCCGCAGCAGCGGCGGCACGCGCATGGCGGCGCGGAGGTGGTCGCGGAAATCAGCGCCGGCCTGCTGGCCGCGCGCCCGCACATCTCGCCCAAGTACCTGTACGACGGCCTGGGCTCCAAGCTGTTCGAGGCCATCTGCGAGCTTCCCGAATATTATCCGACCCGCACCGAGGCCGCCATCTTCGCCCAGCATGGCGGGGACATGGCGCGCGCCATCGGCATCGGCGCCGTGCTGATCGACCTGGGCGCGGGCAACTGCGCCAAGGCGGCCAGCCTGTTCCCGCTGCTGCAGCCGGCGCAGTATGTGCCGGTCGATATCTCGCGCGACTTCCTCACCGAGGCGGTCAGCCGTCTGCAACAGCGCTTCCCGGACATCGAGATGACCGCGCTGGGGCTGGACTTTTCCAACGGCTTCGCACTGCCGGACAGCGTGCGGCATGGCCGCCGGTTGTTCTTCTATCCCGGTTCGTCGATCGGCAATTTCTCGCCGGAGCAGGCGGTGGGCTTCCTGCGCGGCCTGCGCGACAACGCCGGCGCCGATGGCGGCCTGCTGATCGGCGTGGATTTGATCAAGGACAGCGCCGTGCTGGACGCGGCCTATGACGATGCGCTGGGCGTCACGGCGGCCTTCAACCTGAACATGCTGCGCCACCTGAATCACCTGGCCGGAGCGGACTTCGATGTCGGCCAGTGGCAGCACCGGGCCTTTTTCAACGAGGAGGGAAGCCGCATCGAGATGCACCTGGAGGCGCGCGCCGCGCTGACCGTGCGCTGGAACGGCGGCGAGCGCGAATTCGCGCGCGGTGACCGCATCCACACCGAGGACAGCTACAAGTACACGCGGCAGTCCTTTGTCGACCTGCTGGAACGGGCCGGCTTTTCGTCGGCCCAGGTCTGGACCGATCCGTCGAACTGGTTCGCCGTCATCCACGCCCAAGTCACTCAATCCTGAAAGCCGATCACGCCCATGGACATGCGCCCACCGAAACTGGACCTTACCGCCCGCTACGACAAGGTGCGCCGCCGTTCGCTGGCGCTGGCCGAGCCGCTCACCGACGAGGATTGCGGCGCGCAGTCGATGCCGGATGCGAGTCCCATCAAGTGGCACCTGGCGCACACCACCTGGTTCTTCGAGACCTTCATCCTTGAACGCATGGAGGCGGATTTCGCGCCGTTCCATCCGGCGTTCCGGGTGCTGTTCAACTCCTACTACAACGGCATCGGCGAGAAGCATCCGCGTGCGCAGCGCGGCCTGCTGACGCGGCCCGCGATGGCGCAGGTGCGCGCCTACCGCGCCGATGTCGACGCCCGCATCGCCCGACTGCTGGCCGCCGACCTCGATGCCGAACAGCGCGCCCAGTTGACGATGCTGGTCACGCTGGGACTGGAGCACGAACAGCAACACCAGGAGCTGATGCTCACCGACGTCAAGCACCTGCTGGCGCAAAGCGCGCTGCTGCCCGAGTACATGGACGTGCCGCTGGCGCGGGTCAAGATGGCGCCGGCGATGGCGTGGCTGCCGTTCGAGGGCGGCCTGACCGACATCGGCCACCAGGGCAAGGGCTTCTGCTTCGACAACGAGCTGCCGCGCCATAAGCAGTACGTGGCGCCGTTCGAGCTGGCCTCGCGGCTGGTGACGAACGGCGAGTACCTGGAATTCATCGCCGCCGGCGGCTACTTCAACGCCGCCTTGTGGCTGGCCGAGGGCTGGGACTGGGTGCGCGGCCAGAACCTGAATTGTCCGATGTACTGGCATCAGGACGACAAGGGGCAGTGGCAGGAATTCACGCTGCACGGCGCGCAGGCGCTGGACCTTTCGCGGCCCGCGACGCATTTGTCGCTATACGAGGCGGATGCTTATGCACATTGGGCCGGCGCCCGTTTGCCTACCGAGGCGGAATGGGAATTCGCCGCCGCGCGGGCGGTGGTGGAAAACGGTTCGCTGCATCCTGCCGGCGCCGCCGACGCGGACGGGCTGTTGCAGATGTTCGGCCACTGCTGGCAGTGGACCAGCAGCAGCTACGCTCCCTATCCCGGCTACCAGTGCGCGCCCGGTGCGCTGGGCGAGTACAACGGAAAATTCATGCTGAACCAGTATGTGCTGCGCGGCTCGTCCTGCGCCACACCGGACGGCCACGCGCGCGCCAGCTATCGCAATTTCTTCCCTGCCGGCGCCCGCTGGCAGTTCACGGGCATCCGGCTGGCGCGCCTGGCGCCGTAAGGCTTACAGTGCCTTCATGAAGGCCGCCAGGTCGGCCGCCTCCTGCGCGGTGAAGCCGATGGCGAAGCGCTTGTCGTAGAAGGTCACGATGTCCTCGATCGTATGCACCGAGCCGTTGTGGAAGTAGGGTGAGCGCGATTCGATGCCGCGCAGGCCCGGAACCTTGACGCGGCCGATGTCCTTCCATTTCCCCGTCTGCATGGCTGCACCCGGATCGGTGGTGGCCACTGTTTCGCCGGTGACGTTGTTGCGCAGCGTGTAGAGCGGCATGTCGGCCGTGCGGCGCGAGCCGTCGGAGACGCCGGTGTTGAACATGCGGACGATCGAATGCGTGCCGGAGGCGGGCGTGTCGTGGCAGCTGGCGCAGGTGCCACGCTGTAAAGGGCGCCGCAACTCGTCGTTGAAGCCGGCCACGCCGGTGATGTTGAACGGCTTGTTGTTGAAGATTTGTTCGCCGCGCGCGATCGAGGCGCGCGCCAGATTCTGCGGGCTAGGCGGGGCGGGCGGTGGTGGAGCGGGGCGGCCGCGCGCAGGTGGAGGTGGAGGCGGCGCAGGACGATCCAGGTTGCGCCAGGCGCCGAAGATCGCCATCACGTTGCGGTTGAACGGTGCGCCGGTCTGATAGTCGCCGGATTCGAGGTCGTTGATGCCGAAGTAGAAGGCGGCGGAGGCCAGCCGCGCCGGGCCGCCCAGCGCGCCGGCGTCGGTCAGGCTGCCGGCGTCGATAGAGCTGACCTGGGTGGTGAACAGCGTCTTCTCGAAATCGACGATGGCGCGCTGTTCGGCGGCGGTCAAGTCCTGCGCGGCTTCGGCGTGGCCGCGCACGGCGTCATTGGACTGATGCAGCAGGCCTGCATCGGCGGTGGCGAAGCATTGCGCTGGCCGCACGTCCTTCAGGCACAGTGCGGAGGCGGGATCGCTGGCGGTTTCGCGGCTGTCCCACATCACGCTGCTGGTGAATTTGAGGTTGGTGGTGGGTAGCGGGCGGCGGAACAGCGACAGCTCCTTGGCGCTGGCGTAGTTGTATGGGTCTTCGGTTTTGACCAGCGTGAACTCGGCGCCGGTGGGCATCGGCAGGCCGACGCGTATCAGGCCCTTGGTCAGCAGCATGCTGTAGGCGACGCGCTTCTGGTCCAGCGTGGCGGTGGCGGCCAGCGGCGAGACGGCGCCGTCCACCAGGCGGAACACCGGATCGGTGCCGCCGCTGTTGGTGAATCGCTCGGCCAGCTTGTCCGGGCCGATGCTCCAGCCGTTGTCCGGCTGGTGGCAGGTGGCACAGGAGCGGCCGTTGCCGAAGGGTTTGAAGAAGGGATTGGCCGTGTCCACCGCGCCTGCGGTGCTGAAGGTGAGCGATGTGCCTTCGTCGTTGGCCACTTGGGCCAGCACCACGGGCGGTGCCACCGGCGCGGCCGCCGCCAGCACGGAGACGCCGGACTGCGTGGCGGGGGCGGTCGGTGCGGCGCTCTGCTGCACGCCCTCGGTGGCGGTGACTGTGTTGCTGGCCGCCGTTGGGTCGCTGCCGCCGCAGGCCGCCAGCAGGGTTGCGAGGATGGCCGGTGTCAGGTAAAGCGCGCGTTGATACATGGTGTTCTCCGTCTGGTGTGGTGACGGTGCGAGATTGCCGTGCAAATGTGTAGAAAAAATGAAGGCCGGTGGTGATGTCGCGTTTTTGCCAGTGCCTCATAATTTCTCCACATTTGGCGGTTATGATGGAGGCATGAAGCCAAGGAGCCAGCCATGCGGTTGACCATCGCCCGCAAGATCGCGCTGGCGGTGACCGCTATCGTCATCCTGTGCGTGGGCACGATGGCGTGGGTGGCCAGCAGTAACCTCAAGCGCGGCTTCGTCGCCTATCTCAACGAACTTCAGGTCCAGGACTTCGACCAGCTGCGCGAGCTGTTGGAGGATCGCTATCGCATCGAGGGTAATTTCGAATGGTTGCGCGGGCAGCCACGCGCGCTCGGCGACGTGCTGGCGCGGATGACGCCGCGCAGCCAGGTGTTCGAGCCGGACGGCGATGCGCGCCGTCCGCGTCACGGCCGCCGTCCGCCGCCGCCCGACGGCGCGCCGCCACCGCGAGGCTACGGGCCAGCGAGGGACGAGCCGCCAGCGCGCGCCGATCCACCGCCGCCGCGCCGCAACGATCCACTGGACTTCGCCTCGCGCATCTCGATCACAGACGCCGAGGGCCGTAGGTTGATCGGCCCTCCCGACCTGCCGCCAGGCGTGGAGCGGGCGATCAAGGTCGATGGCGTCGTGGTCGGCCATATGCGGCTGATGCCCTTGCGGCAGACCGGCGGCGAGGACTCCAGCGCCACCGTCTTCCTGCGCGAGCAACTGCAGTCGATCCTGCTGCTGTCCGTCGTGCTGATCGGCCTTGCGGTGCTGGCGGCTATCTGGCTTGCCCGCCATTTGCTGTGGCCCGTGGCCGCGCTGCGCGACGTGACGGCGCGGCTGGCGCTGGGCGAATTGAGCGCCCGCGCGCCGCTGCTGTCGCGCGACGAGGTGGCTGAACTGGCGCTGCACGTCAACGCCATGGCCGAAGCGCTGGAGGACAGCGAACGCCAGCGCCGCAAGATGCTGGCCGACGTCTCGCATGAACTGCGCACGCCGCTGACGGTGATACGCGGCGAGATCGAAGCGCTGCTGGACGGCATTCGCCAGGCGGACGCCAACGCGCTGCAATCGCTGCATGCCGAGGTGCTGCGCCTGAATAAACTGGTCGACGACCTGCACCAGCTGACGATGGCCGACGCGGGAGACCTGCATTATCACTGGCATGAACTGAACCTGGCCGAACTGCTGCGTCCAACACTGGAGCGCTACCAGCCGCGCGCGCAGAAGTGCGGCCTGGACCTGAGCTGGAGCCTGCCGTCCGCGCCGCTGCTGCTGCAGGGCGACGCTGGCCGCTTGCAGCAGGTGTTCACCAACCTGCTGGAAAACAGCCTGCGCTACACTGACAGCGGCGGTCAGCTGGTGGTCGCGCTGGGCAGCGCCGGCGGGCATGCCGAGATCGTGGTGGAAGACAGCGCGCCCGGCGTGCCGGCCGCCGTCCTTGGCAGCATCTTCGAACGGCTGTACCGCGTGGACGGCGCCCGCACGCGCGAGCGTGGCGGCAGCGGGCTGGGACTGGCGATCTGCAAAGCGCTGGTGGAAGCGCACGGCGGCAGCATAGTCGCCGCGCCGTCGGTGCTGGGCGGTGTCAAAATAACGGTGCGCCTGCCATTGAAAACATAGGAAGCGAAGACGTGCCCAATATCCTGATCGTTGAAGACGACACCAAGATCGCCGCGCTGCTTGCGGACTACATGAACGCCGCCGGCTGGACCACGCGGCTGGCCGCCGACGGCCGCAGCGCGGTCGATATCGTCCGCGGCGGCGGTGTGGACCTGGTGCTGCTGGACCTGATGCTGCCGGAGCTGGACGGCATAGGCGTGTGCCGCGAGGTGCGCGCCTTCTCCCAACTGCCTATCATCATGCTGACCGCCCGGGTCGACGAGATCGACCGCTTGCTGGGCCTCGACAGCGGCGCCGACGATTACGTCTGCAAGCCATTCAGCCCGCGCGAGGTGGTGGCCCGTGTCCGCGCGCATTTGCGCCGCAGCGCGGCGGCCGCGCCACAGGCGCCGGCCGCACCCGCCTCGCCGTTCCAGATCGACCGCGCCGGCATGCGCGTGCTGCACAAGGGCGCGGCGCTGGCGTTGACGCCACTGGAGTTTCGCCTGCTGGCCGAGTTGATCGACAACCCGAGCCGGGTCTACACACGCCAGCAGCTGCTCGACTTTGCGCACCAGGACCAGCGCGACATCGGCGACCGCACCGTCGATTCGCACATCAAGAACATCCGCCGCAAGCTGCCGGATGCCGAGTGCCTGCAATCGGTTTATGGCGTAGGTTATCGCTTCGAGTTGCCGCTATAATTGGCGATTCACTAACAGCCCGGAAGCAGCATGCTTGTACGCCGATTGGTTTCATCCGACGCAGCCGCGTTCCAGTCCCTGCGACTGGCGGGGTTGCGCGGTTCTTCCTCCGCGTTTGGTTCCAGCTACGAGGAGGAGTGCGACACGCCGCTGTCGACGATAGAGGCCAGGCTGGCGCCGGATTCGGGCCGCAATATGTTCGGCGCCTTCGACGGCGATCAATTGGTGGGCATCGTCGGCGTCGGGCGCGAGACTGCGCTCAAGGTCATGCACAAGGCCTATGTGCGTGCCATGTATGTCGCTGAAAGCCATCGCGGACGCGGCATAGGGCGCCGGCTGATGGAGCATGCGCTGGCGTTTGCCTCAACGCTGGAAGGCGTGCAGCGCATGACGATCTCGGTCACCGCCGGCAATGCGGAAGCGGTGGGCCTGTATGAGTCGCTGGGCTTCATCGAATTCGGCCGCGAACCGGATTCGATGATCGTCGATGGCCGATTCCACGACGAGATCATGATGTCGGCCGCTATGCCACCAGCCGGAACTGACTGACCACCTGATTCAGCTCCCCGGCCTGGTCCTGCATCGCGGTTGCGGCGGCCGCCGCCTCTTCGACCAGCGCCGCGTTCTGCTGCGTCACCTGGTCCATCTGGCTGATCGCGATGTTGATTTGCTCGATGCCGCCGGTCTGCTCGCGATTGGCCAGCGTGATCTCGCCGACGATGTCGGTCACCTTGCGCACGCTTTCCTGCACCTCGTTCATGGTGGCGCCGGCCAGGTCGACCAGGCGCGCGCCCGCCGACACCTTGTCCACCGAATCGTCGATCAGCATCTTGATTTCCTTGGCCGCGCTGGCCGAACGCTGCGCCAGGTTGCGCACTTCCGACGCCACGACCGCAAAGCCGCGCCCCTGCTCGCCGGCCCGCGCCGCTTCCACCGCCGCGTTCAGTGCGAGGATATTGGTTTGGAAGGCGATGCCGTCGATGACGCCGATGATGTCGACGATCTTGCGCGACGAATCATTGATCGAGTTCATGGTGCCGACCACCTGCGCCACCACGTCGCCGCCGCGCTGCGCCACCTCCGACGCCGATAGCGCCAGATCGTTGGCCTGTTGGGCGTTGGCGGCGTTCTGCTTGACGGTGCTGGTCAGCTCCTCCATCGACGCGGCGGTTTCCTCCAGCGAGCTGGCTTGCTGCTCGGTGCGGGAAGACAGGTCCATATTCCCGCTGGCGATTTCCGCCGAGGCGGTGGTGATGGCGCCGGTGCCGTTGCGCACGCGACCGACGATGTGGGCGAGGTTGTCGTTCATCTTGCCCAGTTCCTCCAGCAGCTGTCCCATTTCGTCGCGCTGCTCGTTGGTGACGCGGCAGGTCAGGTCGCCCGAGGCCACGGCGCGCGCCATCTTCAGCGCATGGCTGATCGGATCGGTGATCGAGCGCGTGACGCGCCACGCGAAGGCCAGGCCCAGGGCCAGCGCCACCACGCCCAGCCAACCCATGATCTGGCTGGCCATGGAGATATTGTGCCTGACCAGCTCACCGTTGGCGGCGGCGACGGATTTTTGCAGCTCCGACAGTTGGCGTATGCTGGCCTGCACCTTGGCCAGTCTGGGTTGCATGTCGGTGCGCAGCGCGGCGAGGGCGTCGTCGCGATGGCCGTCGGCCAGAAGCTTGGCGACGCGCGTGAACGACACCACGTAGGCCTTGCGCTGTTCGCGTATGCCGGCCATCAGCGCCTTGCCTTCCTCCGTATAGAGCAGCGAGTCGAGGGTTTCGAGTGCGGTGCTGATGGTTTTCTTATTGACGTCTATCTCGCGGTAGATTTCGGCCGTGCGGGCCGGGTCGCCGGTGGTGAACAGCTCCAGCGTGAGCGCCGCGTTGGCGCGGGTGGTGCTGCCGACGACGGCCGCCGCCTCGGCCTTCACCCAGTCCTTGTCCAGGATGACCGCGTTGAGGCGGCTGATGCTGTCCAGCCTTTGCAGGCCAACGCCGATCAGCGCCGCCATCAGCACCAGCACCGCACCGAAGGCAATCGCCAGCCGCATGCCGATTTTCAGATTCGAGATATTCATGCATGACTCCATGAGAACACCGAGCGAAAGCCAAGTATAGCGACAATGCTGCGGTGCGGAGGCCTCGGCGGAAGGCGACTGTTGCGCCGGATGGACGGTGCATAGTATCGTGATACTTTTATCATTGGAGTAAGCATGTCGGGACGACTACGCGCCGGACTGAGGGCGACTTTTCTTGGCACAGCCGTCGCTTCCTCATCCTGTGCGCAGGCGATGCCTGAAACGCTTGCGCGGCCGGAGGGACTTCGCCGCTATCTGCTTGCTGGCCTACCGCGCGGCGGTGGAGATACCGCACAAGCTGGCCGCGTTTTCGGTGGTCTTGTCCTGCATGCCGCCGCCGCACGCGGCGCGCCCGCCCACGGTCGCGCTGCCGGCGCTGATCTTCGGCTGCACGGCGGACCCGCTGATGCCCTACCGGGGCGGCAAGTTCTTTTATACGTTGGGCTCCCTCGACCCGGTCTGCAGCATCGAGGACAGCCCGCTAGCTTACTTCTGCTTGTCCAGCACTTCCATCACGGCGGCGACGACGGCGGCCGGTTCGCCGTGCGCCACCTCCGCCAGCGGCATGTCGCCGAACGGCTTGCGCGCGGCGCGCATCTGGTTGGCGCTGGTCTCAAGGCTGTCAAGTTCGGAGGCGCGGGCGCGCCAGTAGGATGGCGGGGCCACCTGCGCCGCCTGTGCCGCCGCCAGGCGCGGGCCGACTTCTCCATTGGTGGCGGTGGCCGGATAGGCGCAGGCGGCGACCGTTTTGCCATCTTCCGCGGCGGCCAGGCAGGCCAGCGCCGCGTCGAGGCGGGCGGCGCGGTCCGCCGGCAGCGCGTCCTCGTGCATCGCTTCCACGAGCACCAGGCCGGTGACGGCGCCGCGCGAGCGCAGCGCATGGTGCTGCGCCACCATCGCGCCGTAGCCAGCACCCACCAGCACAAACGGCGCATCCATGCGGGCGTTCTTGATCAGGAAGTTCAAATCCTTGCTGGCGTTGGCGACGGTCGATGCGCGGATGGCCGGGTCGCTCGCGCCCATGCCGGCGCGGTCGTAGACGCAGGCGCGGGTGCGCTTGGCCACTTCCGGCAGCACGGCCGACCAATCCCAGCCCGCGCGGCCGCCGTCCGCTTCGAACAGCACGGTCGGTGAGCCTCTGCCGGTGCAGTACATATTCAGTTTGCGGCCGCCGACATCGACCTTGACTTGTGCGCCTGCCAGCGCATCCTGGCCGGCGGGTGGTGTCGCGTGGGCGCCGGCGGCGGCCAGCAGGAAGGCTGCTGCGGAGAGTGCGGATTTATTCATGGTCTTGGATGAGATGGATGGTGAAAGGGCGCCCTCGTGGGGCGCCCTTCAAAATCCGGCTCTGGCGATGGCTGGCCGGTACGTTGCTTATGCGGTGGCGTCGGCGCCGGCTGGTGCTGCGGCGGTTTCCTGCTGTTTGAGCTGGCGGTTGACGGCGCTCAGCACCGCCTTGAACGAGGCCGTGAGGATATTGCTGTCGGTGGCGGCGCCGAACAGGGTCGGGCCGTTGGCCAGGCGCAGTTCGACGTAGCATGCCGCCTTGGCGTTGGCGCCCGAGCCGATCGAATGCTCATGGTAGTCCATCAGCTTGATGTCGAGGCCCAGCGCGTTGACGAAGGCGTCGATAGGGCCGTTGCCGCCGCCTTGCAGCGCCAATGGCGCCTTGCGATGGGTGAGGGCGATGTCGATCTGCACCGGCTCATCGCTGCTGGTGTCTTCCACCATCTTGTGCGCGTTGTAGGCGTAGGGCGCAACCTGCTCCAGGTATTCCTTGCGGAAGATGTCGTAGATGCCTTCGGAGGTGATTTCCAGGCCGGTGGAATCGGCCACCGCCTGCACCGCGCGGCTGAACTCAATCTGCAAACGGCGCGGGAGCACCAGGCCGTAGTCCTGCTCCAGCAAGTAGGCCATGCCGCCCTTGCCGGACTGGCTGTTGACGCGGATGACGGCGTCGTAGCTGCGGCCCAGGTCCTGCGGGTCGATCGGCAAGTAGGGGATCTCCCACAGCGCGCCTTCCTGCTGCTGGGCGAAGCCCTTCTTGATCGCGTCCTGGTGCGAACCGGAGAAGGCGGTGAACACCAGGTCGCCCACGTATGGATGGCGTGGATGTACCGGCAGCTGGTTGCACTCTTCGACGCACTTGCGCACTTCGTCGATGTCGGAGAAGTCCAGGCCAGGATGCACGCCTTGCGTGTACAGGTTCAAGGCCAGCGTGACCAGGTCGACGTTGCCGGTGCGTTCGCCGTTGCCGAACAGGCAGCCCTCGACGCGGTCGGCGCCGGCCATCACGGCCATCTCGGCCGAGGCCACGGCGGTGCCGCGGTCGTTGTGCGGGTGGACGCTGATGATCAGCGAATCGCGGCGGGCCAGTTTGCGCGACATCCATTCGATCTGGTCGGCGTAGACGTTGGGCGTGCTGCACTCCACCGTCGACGGCAGGTTGATGATCATCTTGTTGTTCGGAGTCGGTTCCCAGATCGCGGTGACGGCGTCGCAGATATGCTTGGAGAAATCGAGTTCGGTGGTGGAGAACGATTCAGGCGTGTACTCGAAGCCCCATTCGGTCTGCGGATGCTGCTTGATCAATTCCTTCACCAGCTTGGTGCCGGTGGTGGCGATGTTGGTGATCTCTTCGCGCGACATGCCGAACACCACTTTGCGGAACACCGGCGCCACCGAGTTATACAGGTGGACGATGGCGCGCTTGGCGCCGGCCGCCGATTCCACGGTGCGGCGGATCAGCTCATCGCGCGACTGGGTCAGCACGATGATGGTGACGTCGTCGGGGATGCGGTTTTCCTCGACCAGCTTGCGCACGAAATCGAAGTCGGTCTGCGAGGCGGATGGGAAGCCCACTTCGATTTCCTTGAGGCCGATCTTCACCAGCAGTTCGAAGAAGCGCAGCTTCTTCTCGGCGCTCATCGGCTCGATCAGGGCCTGGTTGCCGTCGCGCAGATCGGTGCTCATCCAGATCGGCGGTTTGGAGATGACGTTGTTCGGCCACTGGCGGTCGGACAATTGGACAGGTGGGAAGGCGCGGTACTTCGCTGCTGGGTTCTGCAACATCATGGGGTACTCCTGGGTCTCAAATTGGGAAGTGCGGATGCCACGTGCCGACGAATCGGGCTGGCGCTCTGTTGTGGCGAAGGGCTGCCGCGCGGCCACGGGATACTAGGCTCGGCAACCGATCGGTAGTTTTAGCAGTAGCGACAGGGCTGGGAACATCGGTGCAAACTTTCCTGGGATTTGTAGACAGGTGCGGCTTGTGGCCGGCACAGGGTACAGCTGGAACGCGGATTAGGCGCGTGCTAGTAGGCGCGCTGCCAGCGATAGGGCGCTGGTAGGCGATAGCAGGAAAGCGGATAGGTGCAGATGCGAGGTCATGGCCTTTAATGTACGAGATCGGCGGCGTGACTGTCAAGGAGATTTGATCTTGTTACAATGATTATGTGGCGTCATGGTGTTTTTGTCATCTGCGCGGCGAAGCGCTAAACGGAGGATGGAATGGAAAAACTCATCGAGGCGGTGATACCGGTGCTGATGTCGCGTGATGTCGCCGCATCGCTGGCGTTCTATGAAAAGCTGGGTTTCGTCGAGGTGTTCAGGGACCAGGCGGACAGCCCCAGATATGCGGCGGTGGCGCGCGATGGCCTGGAGCTCCAGCTGCAGTGGCAGGATCCGTCGCATTGGGATCATGTGTTGGACCGCCCGGTTTACCGTTTTTATGTGAGCGATGTGGAGCGGGCGTATGCCGAATTCCTGCGAACCGGCGCCATTCCGGCGTCGGGCTCCGGTCCCTGGTGCCGGCCGGGCGACACGCCATGGGGAACCAGGGAGTTCCATGTGCGTGATCCGGACGGTAACGGCCTTCAGTTTTATCGGGCGGTTTGAACAACACAGAAGAGGAATCAGTGAACGTACAATCGTTTTTAAAGCTGCCTCCCGCAGTGAGTAGCTTTATCGGCGACGCACCGCTGCAGCGGGACGAAGTCGGCGAATCGCCATGCCAGGTCTACCGCTTTCAGCGCGGCACCGATGTCTTTTTTCTCAAGACCTCGCCCTCGATCTATGCCGACACCACCTATAGCGTCATGCGCGAGGCGGGCGTGCTGGCCTGGCTTTCGGGGAGGTTAAGCGTTCCGGAGATCGTCCTCGCCGCGCAGGACGGCGATGGGGAGTGCATGATCACGCGTGCCGTGCCGGGGGTGCCGCTGTCGTCGCTGGTCGCTGCCGGCAAACCGGTGACGGGCTTGTTCCGCGAGGCGCTGCGTCAAGTGCAGTCGCTGCCTGTCGCCGATTGTCCGTTCGATACCAGCGCGGCGATACGGCTGCGGGAACTGGAATACCTGATGCGCGAAGGCCTCATCGATCACGACTGCGATCTGGAACAATGGCCGGGTTTGAGCACGCCGCAGGACCTGCTGCATCACCTACGCGCGACGACACCTGCCGAGGACCTGGTGTTCTCGCACGGCGATCTGGGCGACAGCAATGTGTTTGTCGACGCCGGCGAACGGCTGCATTTCATCGACTGGGGGCGTGGCGGGAAGGCCGACCGCTGGCTCGACATCGCCTTCGTTCACCGCAACCTGATTGAAGACGTGTCCGAGCGCGCGGCGGCCTCCTTTCTGAAGGAACTGGACCGGCACGACGCGCCGGCAAAACGCCTTTTCTTCGAACAGCTTGACGAACTGTTTTGAGAGCGACCAGTTATACTATCGCCCTTGAAAAAATTTTAGTTCGGGATATGTCACGAGAGAAGAACACTGGGGCGGCCGCACGGGCGCCCCGGCTGCCGCCGACCCGGCAGGAGTCGGAGTCCGCCTGGTCCGCCGACCCTGCGGCGCAGAAGCTGGCGCGCGAGCGCAGGGACGCGCAGGTTCGCGGCGTTACGTCGATCCCCGAGATGCGCGAGGCGATCAAGCGTGCGTCGCGCGAACTGCCGGCTGTCGCGGAGATACCGCGCATCCGGGCGCTCGATGCCGCCGCCTTTCGCAAACGGGCGGCGGACGGGCTGCCGTTCCTGATGGCCGGCGCGGCCAACCGCTGGCCGTTGTGCGCCCTGACTCCAGAATCGCTGCGCGCGCAGTACAGCCACCTGCCGGTGCGCGCGCGGGTGGGCGACTACATCAACACCGCGTTCGCGCCCGACCGCGCGATGCAGGACATGTCGATGTTGGAGTACCTGGAACTGGTGGCCGCCGGCGCGCACGACCTGCCGCCGTACCTGGGCAACCTGGAACTGCGTGAGCTGAACCGCCTTTGTCACTGGCCTACGTACTTCGATAAAATGGGGCCGCCGCGCTTCTGGCTTGGACCCGCTGGCACGGTGACGCCGCTGCATTGCGACTACGACGACAACATCTTCGCGCAGATCTGGGGCACCAAGCGCATCTTCCTGGCGCCGCCGCACCACGACGAGTTCCTGTATCCGAACGAGGCCAACGCCATTCTGTTCGGCTCCCCGTTCGACCCCGAAGCGCCGGACTACGAGAAGTTCCCTCTCGCGCGCCAGGCCGCCACGGTCGAAGTCATCGTCAATCCGGGCGACATGCTGTACGTGCCGGCCGGCTGGTACCATCAGGTGCGCGCGCTGACGTTTTCGTTGTCGTCGAACCGGTGGTCCCGGTCGATGCCGATTGTCCTGAATGGCGATCCCTCGCTGCGGCAGCCTGCGGTTTAGCGCACCTTGGCGACATAACGTCGTTCGCCGGTGCCGGGATCGTACAGGACTTCCATCGCCGCGCCGGACTCCGGGTCGATGAACTGCTCGCCGGTAGGCTGCCAGTTACCGCCGGTGGCTGGCGGCGGTTGATAGCGCCAGCGTTCGAACAGCACCGCCACCGTAAGGATGCCGCCCCAGATTGCCGCAGGCATCGCCTCGGGGTGGCCGGTCGCCAGGGCGATCGCGCCGCCACCGGCGACCAGTAGCGCGATGACGAGTATCGCGTTGCGCAACATGTCAGGCTTTCTCGACCACGACGACCGTGCCGTAGGCGACGATCTCGCTCATGGTCTGGCCGATCTCGGAGGAGTCGAAGCGCATCATGACGACCGCGTTGCCGCCCATCTGCTGCGCGTTCTTGACCATGCGGTCGAGCGCGTGGCGGCGCGTTTCCTCCAGCAGCGCGGTGTATTCAAGGATCTCGCCGCCGAAGATGGAGCGCAGCCCTGCCATCAGGTTGCCCGCCAGGCCTCGGCTGCGCACGACCACGCCGAATACCTGCCCCTTCACTTCCAGCACCCGGTAGCCTGCGACGTTTTCTGTGGTGGTGACCAGCATGACTTTCTTTCGGTGGTTGATAGTGCATCTACTTTAGCGCATGCCAGCGCCCATGCCACGGCAATCGCTTGCGGCTTTCACCGGAAAGTGAGCCGGTGGTTGGAAATGCGGTAGCATGTTGGTTGCAAAAACAATCACTTTTCCTTGGGGGCGCTGATGGTTCGACAGTCACGATTTTGGGCGGTACTTTGTTTGAGCGCGGTTTGCGCCGCTGGTTCGGCGGCTGAATTCCCCGACTATCATTTTGTGCATACCTCGGGTGAAGCGTTCATCTACGTCGCTCCGGACAACAGCGAAATCGTATTCGAACTGAGGACGAGCGACCCCAATCCGGAGCTGGCTTTTTCCCGCATCAATGAGCGCATCGCGCAGTTGCAGGCCTTGATGGTGGCGCAGGCGCTGCCTGATGCCTTGTCCGTGGGCGACGTCAAGCGCGAACAGCTGGCCGCCAAGGACGGCAACCCGGAGGCCGCGCAGATGAAGTGCAGCGTGCGTATCAAGGTCGAAGACCTCGCCAAGTGGAAGGCCATTATCGCGCCGGTGCTCAACATGCCGGATGTGGACAAGCTGTCCGTCTTCTTCGACACCACCCAGCGCGAGGAGATCGACAACCAGCTGCTGGTGGAAGCCAGCAAGAACGCACGCAAGCGTGCCGACGTGATCGCGCGCGCCTTTGGCCGCCAACTGACGACGGCATCGGCCATCACCGACGGTCAGCTGCGCAGTCTCACGTCGTCGATAGGGCTGGTGACGAGCAGCGGCGTCGCCAATCGGCAGAAGCGCCTGGAGCCGGCGGCGGACCTGACCGGCATTACGGTCATGAAGTTCGCCAAGTCGGTTGATGTGGTGTACCGGACCAAGTAGGCCGCAGCTTCTATTTGCAGTTTTGCTCGATGAAGCTGAACACGTCGGCGAACCATATGTCGGCGCCGCGATAGGCGAAGCTGTGGCCTTCCGCGGCGCTTTTGCCGAAGGGGCCGTAGGTTTTCACCACGCTGGTTTTTCCGGCTTGCGAGCGCTCCGCGGACAATACCTGGCTGGGCTCCAGATTGAAATCGTTCGCGGCCTGGAAGAACATCATCGGACTGGCCGCGTTGCGGACGGCCGATTTCATCACCTCCTGGAGCTCGGGCGATTGCGACCAGCTCTCGGCGCCGCCGGATGCGACGACGGCCGCGCAGTAGGGCGCCTTGGCGGCGCCCAGCACCGCCTCCACACCTCCGAAGGAATTGCCGGCGACGGCCACCGGTTTTCCGCGCGCGTAGGGCTGCGATTGTATCCATGCCAGCGCGGCCAGCTGGTCGTCGAGATGGTCGGTGCCGAGCAGGCGGGTCATCGTGCGCGAAGCCTCCTGCATGCCGCCGCGCTCTTTCGCCGCCTTGATCTCGTCGCCGATGTAAGGACCGGCGTCGGCGCTGTAGCCCTGGCCGCGCCGGTAGGGCATGAAGAACACCCAACCCCGCGCGGCGAACAGCGGCCCGATGATCTTGGCGGCCTGGCTGTTCAACATGCCCGCCGCGCTGCCGTGGTTATACAGCAGCACAGGGAACGGGCCTTCGCCCGATGGCCTGTATAGCTCACCGCCCAGCGTTCCTGTCTTGCCGGGGAAGTGGACTATTTCCGGTTCGGCCGCTTGCGCTCCGGCGGCCAAGGTGCAGAACAAGGCCGGCAGGAGCAGGCGATAGCGCATCGGGTACGCCTCAGCCGACTGTCACGCGCGCCGCGCCGTCGGCCATGCGGCCGATGACGGCCGCTTCGCCGAAGCCCTCGCGGCGGAACAGCTCCAGCACCTCGTCGACGCTGCCGGCGTCGCACGACACCAGCAGGCCGCCGGAGGTTTGCGGATCGGTCAGCAGCATGTGCTGCGCCTGCGACACCGACGGCGACAGCTCCACATCCTTGCCATAGGCATCCCAGTTGCGGCCCGAGGCGCCGGTGAAGTAACCGTCGTGCGCCAGCTGCTCGACGCCCGGCAGCAGCGGAATCTTCGCCATGTCGAGATGCGCCGTGAGCTTGGCGCCGCGCGCCAGTTCCAGCAGGTGGCCCAGCAGCCCGAAGCCGGTGACGTCGGTCAGCGCGTGCACGCCCGCCATTTCCGACAGCGCCTTGCCCGGCTTATTGAGCTTGGTGGTGTTGGCGATCATGGCCTGGTAGCCGGCGGCGTCCAGCTTGTCCTTCTTCAGCGCGGCCGACAGTACGCCCACGCCCAGCGGTTTGCCCAGCACCAGCACGTCGCCTGCCTTGGCGTCGGCGTTGCGCTTGACCTTCGATGGATGGACGAGGCCCAGCACCACCAGGCCGTAGATCGGTTCGACCGAGTCGATGGTGTGGCCGCCGGCGATGGGGATGCCGGCTTCGGCGCAGATCGATTCGCCGCCCTTGATGATCTGGCCGATGGTTTCCAGCGGCAGTTTGTTGATCGGCATGCCGACCAGGGCCAGCGCCATGATCGGCGTGCCGCCCATGGCGTAGACGTCGGAGATGGCGTTGGTGGCGGCGATGCGGCCGAAATCGAACGGGTCGTCGACGATGGGCATGAAGAAGTCGGTGGTGGCGATCAGCGCCTGCTCGTCATTGAGCTTGTAGACGGCGGCGTCGTCGGCGGTCTCGATGCCGACCATCAGCTCCTTCGGCACCGGGAAGCCGGACGAATTTTTCAGGATCTCGGACAGCACGCCCGGCGCGATCTTGCAGCCGCAGCCGCCGCCATGGGAGAAGGAGGTCAGTTTGATTGGTTCATTGCTCATGATGTCGTTCCTTGTTTAGACTTGTGCAGCAGATTATCCACCAACTCCAGCAAAGCTGCCTGCTCGGCCGCCGGAGCGAAGAGGGGCGCCCGCGCGTCGCACTGGGCGCGCAGCAGGGCGTGGAAGTCCGGTTCGGCCAGCGCGCGGTCGATCAGGCGGGCCAGCGCGGCGGCGTCGCCGGGCGGGAAGTAGCCGGCGTAGCCGTCGCCCAGCATGCCCCGGTTGCCGCTGATGTCGCTCGCCAGCACCGGCACGCCGCTGCAAATGGCTTCGATGATGACGTTGGCGCCGCCCTCCATGTGCGAGGTGATCGCCATCAGGGCGCTGCGCTTGAGGCGCTGCCGCGTGGCCGCATGCGGCAGGGCGCCCAGCCACCGGTAGCGCGGATGGGCGGCGGCGGTCGCCAGCGCGGCCTGCTCCAGCGCCGGTTCCAGCGCGCCGCCGATGTGGACCAGACGCGCCGTGGGCGCCGTGACCAGCGCGGCGGCGCGCATGAAGGTCAGCGGATCTTTTTCCGAGCGCAGATGGCCGACCATGCTGATGTCCGTGTGCCGCTTGTTGACAGGGCGCGCGGGCCGCAGTGTGGGCGCCGACTGGAAGATCACGCTGGCCTTGGCGCGCAGCGGCGCGGGCAGGGCGTCCATGCCGGCCGGTTGCAGCAGCACCAGCGCGCTGGCCTGGCGCAGCGCCTGCTGGGCGCTGGCGTCGGTCTGGATGTCGCGATACAGGTCGGTCCCGGTCAGCAGCAGGATCGATGGCCGCTGCGGATAAGCGCGCGCATAAGCATCGAGCGAGGACGCCGAGCGGCGCGCGTGCAGCGCGATCAGCAGGTCGGGCGCGGCATTGCCATCGGCTTCGGGCCACTGTTGTGAAATCGATACCCGGTAGCGTGTGCGCAGAAAACGCGCCCAGCGGCTGGCGCTCTGCCAGTTGCCGTTGTTGGCCCGCGCCGAGGCGGGACTGACGATCCAGATATGGGGTGCGCTCACTGGTGTTTTGGCTAAAAATCGTTACAATCGGCCCATGACTTCCAACCCAACTTCGTTCAGGACCGCCTCGCCGCAGCAGATGGCGCAGGCGCTGCAGCATGCGCGGGATTATACGCTGTCGCTGTTCGACTGCTTCGCCGCCGCCGGCATGGACGTGGCGGAGCGCGTGCCGCAGCTGCGCATCGTCAATCCGCCGCTGTGGGAGCTGGGCCACACCGCCTGGTTCGCCGAATGGTTCATCCTGCGCGCGGCCGATTCCAGCCACCCGGCCGACGCCCACGGGAACTGCCTGCTGACCAAGGGCGACGACTGGTTCGATTCGGCGCGCGTGCCGCACCGCAGCCGCTGGACGCTGGACCTGCCCAGCACCGGCGCGCTGAAGACCTACTGTCGCGAAGTGCTGGACCGTGTGCTCGACAAGCTGTCACGCGAACCGAACGACGACGCGGCGCTGTATCCCTACCGGCTGGCGCTGGCGCACGAGGACATGCACGGCGAGGCGCTGCTCTACACCTTGCAGACCCTGGGCTTGCCCGCGCCGGAGCGGGCCGCGCACAACGGTCAGCAGCTGTTTGCGCCATCGGAGATCGGCTTCCCGGGCGGGACGATCCAGCTGGGCAGCGCCGAGGGCAACGGCTTCGTGTTCGACAACGAGCGCCAAGCGCATGCCTTCCGCGTGGCGCCGTTCGCCATCGACAGCACCTTGGTGACGAGTGCGCAGTATGCCGATTTCATCGGCGACGGCGGCTACGATAACCGTCAGTTCTGGAGCAGCGCCGGCGCGGACTGGCTGATGCGCCAGGAGCGCTCGGCGCCGCGCTACTGGCAGCGCGACGGCGGGCAGTGGCGCACCGTGCGCTTCGGCCAGCCCGCGACGCTGGCTGGCGCCGAGCCGGTGCGGCACTTGAACCTGTACGAGGCGCAGGCCTACTGCTCCTGGGCCGGCCGCCGCCTGCCGACCGAGGCGGAGTGGGAGTCTGCCGCGCTGTCCGGCCATCCGGCGTTCCGGTGGGGCCAGCTGTGGGAGTGGACCGCGTCGCCGTTCGACGCCTACCCCGGCTTCCAGGCGGACCGCTACCGCGAATATTCGGAGCCGTGGTTCTCCACGCACCAGACCTTGCGGGGCGCCTCGTTCGCCACGCCGCCACGTTTCGTCAACGCCCGCTTCCGCAATTTCTTCCTGCCCGAGCGCGACGACATCTTCGCCGGATTCCGCACCTGTGCGTGGCCGGGATAACATCAACAACAAGCAGACTATTTTCGGGAACTCCATGAAACTCAAGCATCTCCTGATCTCCGCCACTGTCGCAGCCACCCTGGGCGCGGCCGCGCCGTCGTTCGCCGACGCCGGCAAAGTGGTGGCGATACGCGCCGGCCGCCTGGTCGACGTGGTCGCCGGCACGGTGCTCAAGGACCAGACCATCGTCATCACCGGCGAGCGCATTACCTCGGTCGGCCCGAGCGCCTCGGCCAAGGTGCCGGCGGGTGCTCAGTTGATTGACCTGTCCTCGCAGACCGTGCTGCCAGGCTTGATCGACATGCACACCCACCTGACCGGCGACCCTTACCTGGGCGGCTACAACGCGCTGGGCGTGTCCGACACGCGGGCCGCGCTGTACGGCGTGCGCGCCGCGCGCAAGACACTGGAGGCGGGCTTCACCACCGTGCGCAATGTCGGCGCGAGTGGCTTCGGCGACGTGGCGCTGCGCGACGCCATCAACGACGGCGATTTCATCGGCCCGCGCATGCGTACCGCCGGTTACGCCATCGGCATCCAGGGCGGCCACTGCGACGAGAACCTGCTGCCGCCGGATATGAAGTTCACCAGCCGTGGCGTGGCCGACGGCCCGTGGGAGGCGCGCGCCAAGGTGCGCGAGATGGCCAAGTACGGCGCCGACGTGATCAAGATCTGCGCTTCGGGCGGCGTGCTGTCCAAGGGCGACGAGCCGGGCGCGCAGCAGTACACGCTGGAGGAGATGCAGGCCATTGTCGGCGAGGCGCATAAGCTGGGCCGCAGGGTGGCGGCGCACGCGCACGGCGCCAGCAGCATCCGCGATGCGATCCTGGCCGGCGTCGATTCGATCGAGCACGCAAGCCTGATCGACGACGAGGGCATCAAGCTGGCGCGCGAGAAGGGCACCTACCTGGTGATGGACATCTACAACGACGACTTCATCCTGCAGGAAGGCGAGAAGGCCGGCATGCTGCCTGAGTCGATCGCCAAGGAGAAGGTGGTCGGCCAGATCCAGCGCGACAACTTCCGCAAGGCCCTCAACGGCGGCGCGAAAATGGCCTTCGGCACCGACTCCGGCGTTTATCCGCATGGCGACAACGCGAAGCAGTTCGCGTACATGATCAAGTACGGCATGACGTCGATGCAGGCGATCCAGGCGGCCACCATCAACGCGGCCGACCTGCTGGGCTGGAAGGACCGCGTGGGCTCCCTCACCGCCGGCAAGTTCGCCGACATCATCGCCGTCAAGGGCGATCCGGCGGAGAACGCGACCGAGCTCACTAAAGTGACCTTTGTGATGAAAGGCGGAGAAGTCATCCGCAAATAAAGGCTTGTCGGGTCATGCCGCTGGCTCGCGGGGCCATGCTGTTGTGGTGCGGATGGTATAGGGAAGGGATTGTTTTTCTATATACTTTTCGCTTTCAGACAGTGCACTGTGAGCCAGTATGCGTTTTCAAGCCTTACCCCGCCATCTGGCCTTGCTGGTGCTGGTCTCCGCGTTGAGCGCCTGCGGCGGCGGAGGTTCGCCGGGCGCCACGGCGCAACCCGACGCCACCTCGGCCACCTTCGTCGGCACCGCGCCCGACACCTCCAGCGTAATCGCCATCGAAGGCGTGCGGCAAACGGTCACGCTGCCGGGCGGCGCCCAGCTGAAGGGCATGGGCGATGCGCTGGTCATCGGCGACCATATTGTGGTGCGCTCGTTCTCCGACACGACTGTCATCCAGAACGGCAACCAGGTGCATCCGCGCACGCGATTGAGTGTGCTGGACAAGGATGGCGCGCTGCTGTCCACCATCGATTACGGCTTCTCGCTGGCCGCCGGCTACATGGGCGAGTGGCAGATGATGCCGTCGCCGGATGGCTTTGTGATGGTGCAGTCCGGCCCCGGCACCAAGTTGCTGCACTTCGACGCGCAGGCAAAGCAGATCGGTGAAGCCATCGACCTGTATCCGGCGGTGGCGCCCACGTCGACCACCGAGCTGTCCGCAGCCGAAAGCAGCGGCGCCGTGGACGGCAATGGCTTCTGGCTGGTCACCACCTTCTCGCTGCTGCCGGTCACGGACAAGACGCAGTACATGCTCAAGCTGTGCAAATTCGATTTCAATGGGCGGCAGTTGACGCCACCGTTCGAGATATCGACGTCGGCGCTGCATCCGCGCGTGGCGGCAGCGGCCGGCGTGGTGCTGTCTTCCTGGCTGGAAGGCGGCGGCGCGATGGTCGCCATGTGGCCCAAGGGACTGGGCGCGCCTGTTGTGCATTCGCTGGGCACCAGCGGCGCATTGCCTTATCCGGTCGCGCTGGACACCAGCGGCAAAATGGGCGTGCTTTGGAACGGCAAGGCCTCGCTCTCCAGCCCTGGCGGCGTGATGGGCGTGGCGCTCGACAAATCGGGCATCGCGGTGCTGCCGGCTGGCCGCACCGACCTGGGTCAAGAGACTTTGTCCAAGGGCTGGGCGGGCAGCGGCCGTTCGCCGGACCTCGACGCGCATCTCTACAAGGGCAGCCTGCTGCTGGCCGATGTGGTGGTCGGTTCCTACAAGGTCGGCGATCCGGTGGGCGATGTGCTGGTGCTGGGCGATTACGGTGTCGGCACGGCGGCGCTGTCGGCGCAGAAGTCGACCATCCTGCGCATCAAGCTGACCGGCACGGATACCGAGTTTGGCGGCACGGCGGTGATCCGGCAAATGGTGTTTGCCGACCATGCCGTGCTGCTGGTCGGCGACGAACATCGCCTGGTGATGATGCGGATTAACCGCAGCTGAGCCATCTTTCCGTCCAGGACAATTTTGTTTATTTAAATCATTAGTTAATGCATAATCTGTTGCACGAAAACTGGTGATGGGCGCGCGCTGCGCCTCTTCTTCTTTTTCTACTCCCCTTAGTCAGCCAGCGGCGCCGCAAGCGCCGCCGCTGGCGTTCGCCCTTTTCAACAGGAAGACCGGATGGAATCGTTCAAGAAGTTAAAGATAGGTACGCAGCTCGCGCTCAGCTTCGGCACATTGACGGCGCTGATGCTGATCCTCGCCACGTTTGCCGTGGTGCGCATGTCGTCGATCACCGGCGCGTTCCAGAAACAGCAGCAAGTGACCGCGCAAAAGCTCGAGCCGCTGTACGTGGCCCGCGAGGCGCTGGCCCAGACCGGCCTGGCCGCGCGCAACGCCTACATCTTCACCGACAGCGCGCAGGCGGCCAAGGAGCTGGCGCTGGTCGACGAGCAGAAGGCCATCTACCTGGCGGCGCTGGAGAAGATGACCCCCGCCTATGCCGGCGACGCCAAATTCGACAAGGTGCGCAGCGGCTTGCTGAAGATGGCCGATGAACTCAAGCGTCCGCGCCAACTGCGCGAGGCCGGCAATACCGAGGCCTTCGGCCGCTTCCTGACCGAGGAATGCAGCCCGCTGCGCCGCCAGATCGTGGCCGACATCGCGGTCCTGATGTCCGAGGCGCACGCCGAGACGGCGGCCGCCAGCGCCTCCGTCAACGCCCACGCCAGCGATGCGCGCCTGTGGATCGTGCTGCAGGCGGTGCTGTCGTTTGCCGTCAGTGTGTTGATCGCCTGGGTGAATACGCGCCTGTTGCTCAAGCAGTTGGGCGGCGAACCGGCCTACGCCACCGAGATCGCCAACAAGATCGCCGAGGGCGACCTGGCCATCGCCGTTGAGGTGGAATCCGATGACAAAACCAGCCTGCTGTACGCGATCAAGGCGATGCGCGACAGCCTGTCGTCCATCGTCGGCCAGGTGCGCCAGGGGACGGATTTGATTTCGACCGCGTCGTCGGAGATCGCTTCCGGCAATCGCGACCTGTCGTCGCGCACCGAGCATCAGGCGGGATCGCTGGACAAGGTGTCGAGGGCGATGGAGGAGCTGACGACGACCGTGAAGCAGAACGCGGACAACGCGCAGCAGGCCAATGTGCTGGCGGTGTCGGCGTCGCAGGTGTCGGAGCAGGGCGGTAATGTGATGGAGCAGGTGACGGTGACGATGGCGTCGATTAACGACTCGTCGAAGAAGATTGTCGATATTATTTCGGTCATCGACGGCATCGCGTTCCAGACCAATATCCTGGCGCTGAACGCTGCGGTGGAGGCAGCGCGCGCCGGTGAGCAGGGCCGTGGCTTCGCGGTGGTGGCGACGGAGGTGCGCAATCTGGCGCAACGCTCCGCAGCGGCCGCCAAGGAGATCAAGTCGCTGATCGACGACTCGGTGGAGAAGGTCGGCACGGGTTCGGAGCTGGTGCACAAGGCCGGAGAGACCATGCATGAAGTGGTGGCCAGCGTGAAGCGCGTGACCGAGATCATGGGCGAAATCAGTGGCGCCAGTGTGGAGCAGACGGCCGGCATCGAGCAGGTCAACGCCGCCATCGGCGAGATGGACAGCATGACGCAGCAGAATACCGCGCTGGTGGAGCAGGCCACGGCGGCTGCGCAGGAGCTGCAGGACCAGGCCACCAGCCTGGCGCATGTGGTGGATGTGTTCAAGCTGGACGCGGGCCAGCGTTCGGGCAGTGTGCTGGGCCTGCGCGGCCACGCGCGCCGCCAGCCGCCCGCATCGGCTGCGCGCCGGACCGAGGCGGCACGCCGCATCGCCAACGGTTAGCGTTTGAGCTTTTGTTGACATGATCAAAAAGCTATGCAATGCTTGAATCATGATGCTGACTAAACGCCAATACTCGAAGCTTGCGATTATTGCCGCCATTATTCCGATGGCGGGTTAGCTTTTTGCAGCAACGAAGAAGCCCGCCCTGGAGGCGGGTTTCTTTTTTGGGAATCTGGTCCTCGGGGTTTTTAAACCAAGGAGAGTTCCATGAAAACAGAAGTAGCCAATGTCTCGACCCTGCATCTCGTGTGCGGGAAGATCGCCTCCGGCAAATCCACGTTGACCGGCGCGTTGGCGAGCCAGCCGCACACGGTGCTGATCAGCGAGGACAAGATGCTGGCGACCCTTTATCCAGGCGAGATAAAGTCGCTGGCCGATTACGTGCGCTGCACGGCCAAGTTGCGCGGCGCCTTGCATGGCTTGATCCAGGACATACTGGCCGCAGGCAGCTCGGTGGTGTTGGACTTCCCGGCGAACACGGTCGCAACGCGAGCCTGGATGAAGTCCCTGTTCGCCGGCACCTCGGCCGCGCACTGCCTGCACTACCTGGACGTCAGCGATGAAGAATGCAAGCGGCGGCTGAGGCTCCGCAATGAAGCCGGCGGCCACGAATTCAGCACCAGCGAGGCGGAATTCGATTTGTTTACCCAGTACTTCGTGCAGCCAACGGACGCGGAAGGCTTCAACGTAAAAATCTCTTGAAGGGGTGTTATATGAAAGTCGGCTTGGTGGTCTTGGGAGCTTGCTGCGCCATGGGGCAGGCGCTGGCGGTCGATATTCCTATGGACGCCGGGTTGGCGGCCGCGCGGCTTGAATCCAAGACCTGTTACGCGGTGTTGAAGTACAAGGGCAAACTGGTGGGCTATGAGTTGGGCGGCGATTTGCTCGTTTCGTCCGGCGGCCGCTTGACCATCGTGCCCTCGGCCAGCAGCCACGACGTGGGCGACGGCCAGCCACGCCGCTATGAAGGCGGCGGGCTGAGTTTCGATATCAATCCGCTCAGCGACGAGAAGACCGAAACCATTAAGGACATCACCTACACCATCAAGGAGCGCGCCACCGCCGTCCTGGTCGAGAAGGGCAAGCGCCGGCGCTTCAAGCTCGATGTGCTGCTAAGCTGCGCCTGATCAGATCAGCGATTCCGCCAGGTCGCGCAGATCCTCGGCGTATTCCAGTTCGACCAGCTCCTTGCGGGCCACGCCGCTGCGCCAGGCCGCGCTGGCGATCTTCGGCGTGACGCCGCCCAGCAGGCGCGGATCCAGCAGGCCAGGCACCACATAGTCCTTGCCGAAGCGGGCGTCGCTGCGCGCGATGTCGGCCAGCGCCACCACGCAGGCGCGCTTCATTTCCTGGTTGATGGTCGAGGCGCCGCAGTCCAGCGCCGCGCGGAACAGGTAGGGGAAGCACAGGGCGTTGTTGATCTGGTTCGGATAGTCCGAACGGCCGGTGGCGATGATGGCGTCCGGCGCCACTTCGCGCACCAGTTCCGGACGCAGTTCCGGCTCCGGATTGGCCAGCGTGAAGACGATGGGGTGCGGCTTCATGCGCTCGATGTCCATCGGCGACAGCACGCCGGGACCGGACACGCCGAGGAACACGTCGGCGCCGTCCATCACGTCGGACAGCTTGCTGGCGCTGGTGTCCTGCGCCCATGCGGCTTTTTCGCCGTCCAGCGCGCGCGCCGTGGTCAGCACGCCCTTGCTGTCGCAGACGAAGATGTTCTTGCGGCTCGCGCCCAGATCCACCAGCAGTTCCAGGCAGGCGATGGCCGCCGCGCCGGCGCCGGAGCATACGATCTTCACGCTGGCGATATCGCGGCCGGTCATCTCGATCGCGTTCAGCATGCCGGCGCCGACCACGATGGCGGTGCCGTGCTGGTCGTCATGGAACACCGGGATCGACAGGCGCTCGCGCAGCTTGCGCTCGATGTAGAAGCACTCCGGCGCCTTGATGTCTTCCAGGTTGATGCCGCCGAAGGTCGGATGCAGCGCCGCGATGATGTCGATCAGCTTATCGGGATCGGTTTCGTCAATCTCGATGTCGAAGGCGTCGATGCCCGCGAATTTTTTGAACAGCACCACTTTGCCTTCCATCACAGGCTTGCCGGCCAGCGCGCCGATGTTGCCCAGCCCGAGCACCGCCGTGCCGTTGGTGATCACGCCCACCAGGTTGCCCTTGGCCGTGTACTCGTAGGCCTTGGCCGGCTCGCGCTGGATTTCCACGCACGGCGCGGCCACGCCAGGCGAGTACGCCAGCGCCAGGTCTTCCTGGGTGGCGACGCTCTTGGTCACTTCGATGGCGATCTTGCCGGCGCTGCCGGCGCGGTGGTAGGCCAGCGCTTTTTGTTCGATGGTGCTCATGGTGTCCTCGTTATTTTGTTTGGCTCTGAATGCGAAAAACGCCCGCACGGGCAAAAGCCGGTGCAGGCGCAAACTGCTGGGGATCAGTCGATCATGGATACAGGCCGCGTACTTCGCGGGCCTGCAGCACGCGGGTGCACGCCAGGATGAAGGTGGCGGTGCGCAGCGTGACTTTCTTATCCTGCGACACCGTCCACACGGCGTTGAAGGCGTCCTGCATGATGCGGGTCAGGCGGGCGTTGATCTCGTCCTCGCTCCAGAAGAAGCTGGAGAAGTCCTGCACCCATTCGAAGTACGACACGGTCACGCCGCCGGCGTTGGCCAGCACGTCCGGCACGATCAGCACGTCCTTGTCGGTCAGGATGTCGTCCGCTTCCGGGGTGGTCGGGCCGTTGGCGCCTTCCAGGATGATCTTGGTGCGGATCAGCGGCGCGTTGGCGGCGGTGATCTGCTGTTCCAGCGCGGCCGGAATCAGGATGTCGGACTCGATGCCCCAGAACGCGTCGCGGTCCAGGAAGGCTTCGGCGCCGGCGAAACCGGTCACGCTGCCGCATTCGGCCACGTGCTGGTGCAGACGTGCCACGTCCAGGCCACCTTGATTGACCACGGTGCCGGTGTGATCCTGCACGGCGATGACTTTGGAGCCGGCTTCCGCGAACATGGTCGCTGCCACGCCGCCGACGTTGCCGAAGCCCTGGATGGCGACACGTGCGCCTTCGATCGCCACGCCGCGCTTGGCGGCGGCTTCGCGGCCCACCACGAACACGCCGCGGCCGGTCGCTTCGCGGCGGCCCAGCGAGCCGCCCAGCGAGATTGGCTTGCCGGTGACGACGCCGGTCGACAGGTTACCTTCGATCATGGCGTAGGAGTCCATCATCCATGCCATCACCTGTTCGTTGGTGTTGACGTCCGGTGCCGGGATGTCCTTGTTTGGTCCGATGATCAGCGAGATCTCGCTGGTGTAGCGGCGGGTCAGGCGTTGCAGTTCGCCGCGCGACAGGGTCTTCGGATCGACACGGATGCCGCCCTTGGCGCCGCCGTATGGCACGTTGACGGCCGCGTTTTTCACGGTCATCCACGCCGACAGGGCCATCACTTCGGACAGGGTCACGTCCTGGTGGAAGCGCACGCCGCCTTTACCTGGGCCGCGCGACATGTTGTGCTGGACGCGGTAGCCTTCGTAGTGGGCGATGGAGCCGTCATCGCGCTCGATCGGCACGTCGACGGTCAGGATGCGCTTCGGGCGCTTCAGGGTTTCGACCCAGCGCGACAGGTTGCCCAGGTGCGGGGTGACGCGGTCGATCTGCTGCAGGTAGACGCCCCAAGGGCCGAGGTCTTCTGGATTGAGGTAGGAAGGCAGGGTGTGTGCTTGTACAGTGGTCATGCTCAAGTCTCCGTTGAATTCGTGGCTGAAGTCCGCTCGTGGCGCTCTTCAAGTGGGTCGAATCATAGGACGGGAGATTGAAAACGGGCCAATGCTGTATGCGCATTCGGCTATGCAAAAAATGCATAGTTATGGCGGGGCTTATCTTTCCGACACGGCGACGCGGCGTTTGCGGCCGCTGTTTTTCTGCTGCTGTTCGAGGAATTCCCACAGCCGCTCGACGATGGCTTTGCCGCGCCGGTGCGCCGACGGGCGTTCGCGGTACAGGCGGATCTCCATCTCGATTTCCCACTCGGAGGCGCCGCCGTCGGCGCGCGCCAGCTGCTTTTGCTTGAGCTCCCGCGTGACCGCCGATTCGGGCAGGAAGGCCACGCCGCGGCCCTCCAGCGCCATCATCTTCAGGCCCTCGGCCATGTCGGTCTCGTAGTGCGGGTCCAGGTGCAGCGGCGTTTTTGCGTCGCTCAGGATCAGCTCCACCATGCGGCCCAGGTAGGCATTGTTGGTGTACGATAAAAACGGCAACGGCTCCTTCTTGGTGCCGGGCAGCGTGAATTCCGGGGTCTTGTTCTTGTCGCAGCGGGCGTAGGCGCGCAGCGATTCGCGGCCCATCACCAGCATGTCGTAGCGGCCCGGGTCGAGCTGCACCGGCTGGCGCGGATGGTGATAGCACAGCAGCAGATCGCAACCGCCTTCCACCAGCTGCATCACCGCGTCGTGCACGTTGAGCGCCATCAGGCGGCTGCTGATCGGCGCGAAGTCCTGCTCCAACGCGGTGAGCCACTTCGGCACGAAGGTCAGCGACAGCGTGTGCGGCACCGCCAGGTCGATGCTGGTCTGCGCGGCGGCGCGCTTGGAGCGCAGCATGTCGCGCGCGCCGTTGATCTGCGCCAGCATCTCCAGCGCCTGCTCGTAGAACACGATGCCGGCCGGCGTCAGGCGCGTTGGATACGAGGTGCGGTCGATCAGGTCCGTGCCCAGCCAGTTTTCCAGCGACTGGATGCGGCGCGAAAAGGCGGGCTGCGTCACGTGCCGCAGCGCCGCCGAGCGGCTGAAATTATTGGTCTCGACCAGCGAGATGAAGTCTTCCAGCCATTTGGTTTCCATGCGTTTTTCCTTTTACTGCGGTTGCGGGGTGCTTGCGGTGTTGTCGGTATCGATGCTGCCGATCGGCGTGAACAGATAGGCCAGCGCCGCGAACACCACCAGTATGATGCCACCGCCGAGGAACATTTGCGACAGCGGGATCAAAGTCAGCGCCCAGCCGGCGACGGCGGCCGACAACGGCGCCAGTCCCATGAAGATGAACATGAAGATGCTCATGGCGCGGCCCATCATGTTCGGCGGCACGCGGCGCTGTATCCACGTGAAGACCTTGATCTGCATATAGCCCGACAGCAGGCCCAGGGTGAGCATCAGCGCGCAGGCCTGCCACGGCGCATGCACGGCGCCGAGCGGCATCACCAGCAGGCCGGCGATGGCGTCGCCCGCCAGCAGCACCGTGCCGAAGCTGGCGAAGCGCAGGCGCGCGCCCGCCACCGCCGCTCCGGCCATCCCGAGCAGGGTGCCGGCGCCGTTGGCGCCCATCAGCAGGCCGAAGGCGGAGGCGCCGTGCAGCTTCTCGCTGGCCAGCACCGGCAGCGCCACCTGCATGGTGCCGCCGATGAACAGCGACACGATGCCCCAGTAGATGAAGCACAGGCGCAGCGGCACGTCGTTCCACACCATCGTCAGGCCGCTGCCGACGGAGCGCAGCACCGATTGCGGCGCCTCGGTGCGGGCCGGCGCGGTCAGCAGGCTAACCCGCGACAGCGTCCATGCCGAGACCAGGAAGCTGACGCAGTCGAAGCCGAAGGCGAAGGCCAGGCCGTGAGCGTCGGCCACCACGCCGTCGCCATCGGAGGAAATGGCGAGCAGGCCGGCCGCCAGCAGGGGACCGAGCAGCATCGACAGCTGGCGCAATCCCATCAACACGCCGTTGGCCGCCTGCAGGTGCTCGGGGCCGACCGCCTGCGGCATGATCGAGGTGCCTGACGGGATGCCGAACGCCTGCGCCAGGCCGATGCCCAGGGCCAGCACGTAGATCAGCATCAGCGTCAGGTGCGCGTTCATGTCGATGGTGAGCGAGAGCGAGTCGCTGAGCGACAGCGTGAGCGTGGGCTGGTTGTTCAGCACCAGCACCGTGAGCACGCCGAGCAGCAGGGCGCTGGCGTACTTGCTCAGCATGAGCACGCGCTTGGGCGAGTAGCGGTCCACCAGGGCGCCGCCGATCAGGATGAAGACCGCGCGCGGTATGCTCATCAGCGCGATGACGAAGCCCAGCGCCAGCGTGTCGCCGGTGAGCTTGAGCACCAGCCAGGGCAGGGCCACCATGGTCAGCTGGTCGCCCAGCATGGAGATCGTACTGCCGCGCAGCAGCCATTTGAAGTTGTGGTCGCGCATCAGGGCGGCGCGTTGCCGTTTTTTGGGATCGTCCATGGTGGCGGTCTCTCAGGAGTTGGTGGCGTTCATGCCGGCGATCAGGCCGAGCGCCGTGCTCAGTTCATCGAAATGCGCGGTGGGGCAGTTGCGCAGCAGTTCCTTGCTGATCTGTTCGGCCACCGTGACGGCGTTGTTGAGCAGCTCGCGGCCGGTGGCGGTGATGGCGGCGTAGGCCACGCGGGCGTCGCGCGGATCCTGCTGGCGTTCGACCAGGCCGATTTTCTCCAGCGGCAGCAGCGTGCGCGTGACGCCGGACGCGGTCAGGCCCTGGCGCTCGGCCAGGTCGACCCGGCGCAGGCGGCCGCCGGGCGCGCGGTTCAGGTAGTGCAGCAGCATGAAGTCGCCGAAGCTGATGCCATGGTAGCCGCCCAGCACCTGGTCGAGCCGGCGCACCAGCGTGGCCTGCGCCCGCGCCAGCCGCAGCGCGAATTCCAGGCTGGGACTGATGTCGGCAGGGGTGTCGTTGATGTTGTCGCTCATGGTGTACTCCGTTGTCAATTAATTCTTGATAAATGCTTGAGTAAACAAGTATATATCAACTAATTGAGGATGCAAGAAGTTTTTGTTTTTTCTGCAAGGGATACGGTTTAGAATCACCGCAGCGCAAGCTTCAATTTACTTAAACTACAAAAAATAGCAGGAGACAAAGATGCATATGGGGACCACCGAGATCTTCCTGATCGCGATGCTGATCATTTTCAGCGTGCCATACCTGATCTGGCGCCTTGGCGGCACGGACTACTACGCGCCGCTGGTGGTGGTGCAGATCATCGCCGGCATTCTGCTGGGGCCGGGCATCATGGGGCGCGCCTATCCCGAGTACTATAGTTTCGTGTTCAACCCGCAGGTGGTGCAGTCGCTCAACGGCATCGCCTGGTGGGCGGTGATGATCTTCGTGATGATCGCCGGCATCGAACTGGACCTGAAAAAGGCCTGGGAGCACCGCCGCGAAAGCACCATCACCGCCGGCCTGGCGCTGGGCACACCGCTGGCGTTCGGCTGCGTGGCCGCGCTGGGGCTGCTCGGCTACGCCGGCTGGATGGGGCCGAAGGCGCACGACTGGCAGTTCGTGCTGGGCGTGGGCATGGCCTGCGCCGTCACCGCGCTGCCCATCCTGATCCTGCTGATGGAGAAGCTGGAGATCCTGCGCCAGCCGATCGGCCAGCGCATCCTGCGCTACGCCAGCCTGGACGACATCGCCATCTGGGGCGTGCTGGCGGTGATCCTGCTGGACTGGGACCGCGTCGGCCGCCAGGTCGGCTTCCTGGCCGCGTTCGCCGTGGCGACCTGGCTGTTCCGCAAGATGATGGCACGCCTGGAAGAGCGCGACCGCTGGTACGTATCCTTCATCTGGCTGGCGGTGTGCGCCTTCGCGGCCGACTGGGCCGGGCTGCACTACATGGTCGGCGCCTTCCTGGCCGGCGCGGTGATGGATGCCGAGTGGTTCAACCAGGAGAAGATGGACTTCCTGCGCGCCAACGTGCTGATGGCCGTGATGCCGGTGTTCTTCCTCAGCACCGGCCTGCGCACCAACTGGGCGGTGGGCGGTTCGGCCGTGTTCATCGTGGCGGCGGTGCTGCTGGTGGCCTCGGTCAGCGGCAAGCTGGCCGGCATCCACATCGCCGGCAAGATCCTCAAGTGGGGGCCGGGCGAGGCGTCCATCATCGGCTGGCTGCTGCAGACCAAGGCGCTGATCATGATCATTTTTGTCAACATTTTGCTCGACAAGCAGATCATCACCAGCGAGACCTTCACCGCGCTGCTGCTGATGGCCATCGGCAGCACCATGCTGACGGTGCCGATGGTGTACCCGAAATTGCAACGGGTCGCGCAGCTGATCTTCAAAACCAGCTGATATAATTGCGGGATGAACGATACTACTCAACTCCCTCCGCTGCCGGATCGTCTGTCGATCGACCCGCGCAGCAAATTCCACGTTGCCGCCGTGTTCGAACACGATGTGGGCATCCGTTTTAACGATAAAGAACGCCTGGACGTCGATGAGTACTGCATCAGCGAAGGCTGGATCAAGGTCCCGGCCGGCAAGAGCCTGGACCGCAAGGGCAACCCGATGCTGATCAAGCTGAAGGGCAAAGTCGAAGCGTTCTATCGTTAATTCAACCGTCGTAATCAAAAACCACCCAGTTTAGCCCGGGTGGTTTTTTTTTCGTGCCTACGGTCAGAACTTGTAGTTGTACTCCGCCGTGAAGCGCACCTGCCGCTCAGGCGAACGGCCCAGCACCTGGTTGTAGTACGGGCTGATGGTGTCCGCGCCTGAGTTGTAGACCGGCTGCGTAGCCAGGTCGGTCTGCTTGTTGAACAGGTTGAACACGTCGGCCTTCAGCGTCAGGCCCTTGAGCCAGCGCGGCATGTAGGTCGCGTTCAACGCCAGGCGCATGTCGGTCGGCAGCGTGCCCACCGAGCCGCGCGGCGTCAGCTTCTCGTCGCAATAGAAGGTCGCGGCGCCATACCAGCCGGCCGGGTTGTTGTTGACGTTGAGCGCCTTGGGCAGGTTGCCGATGCAGGACTTCGGCGCGCCGGTGGCGATGTTGAGGTTCGCGCCCAGGCGCCATTCCGGCGTCAGCTCGTAGTAGCCATACGCCTTGAGCACATGCGTGTGGTTGTTGGGCAGCAGGCCGTTTGCGCCGGTCATCAGTTCCGGATAATCGAAGGCGGTGGTGGCGGCCAAGTCGGCCTGGCCGATGTCCGACGCCACCTGGCCTTCCATGTTCCCCCGGCTGCGCGACCAGGTGTAATTGACCTTGCCGTACCAGCCGTTGCGCAGCGGGTGCTCGAGGAAGAAGTCCAGCGCCGTGTAGATGCGCTCCACTTTCGGCAGGCCCATGTCCTCGGCCGACAACGGCACCGTCACCAGCTTGCCGTCGCCGCGCAGGTCCAGCTCCAGCGTGTTGCCGCGGCCCGGATTGACCAGCAGGCAGGGCATGCTGTACTTGCTGGCGTTGACGTTGTTGCGGCGCGCCCAGGCGTCCACTGGACGCTGGTCGCACCAGTCCTCGATGGTGTTGCGCAGCGTGCGGTAGGTGAACTTGGCGCCGCCGGTGAAGGTCGGCGTCAGCGCCGCCTCGAAGCCCAGCGCCAGTTCGTCCTGGTAGGTCGCGCCCAGGGAGCTGGCCGCCACCTGGTGCGGGTCCTTGGCCTGGCCGTACTCGTTACCGGCGGAGAAGGGCGTGCTGATCTCGGTCAGGCCGGTCGGCACGCCGGTCTTGGGATCGACGCCGGTGTAGGTGAAGTAGTGGTCGATGTGGACTGGGTTGCCCGCCAGGCGCAGCGCCACGCTGGTGGGGATCTGCAGGTGATAGCGGCCGGCGTTGGCGAACAGTTTCAGGCTGCTGTCGCCGCGCATGTCCCACGACGCGCCCAGGCGCGGCGCCAGCATGTGGCGCTGTTCGGCATACGGCACGCCGAAGCTGTTCTTGTTGGTGAACTGCTCGTTGCGCAGGCCCAGGTCCAGCAGCAGACGGTCGGTGATCTGCCAGCGGTCCTGCAGGTACTGCGCGCTCTGGTCGGTCTTCGGCGAGGCCGAGTCGCTCTGGTGGTATTCGTCCACGTAGTAGCCCTGCGTGCCGTAGCCGCCGCCGGATGCCGGCGAGCGTCCGCCCGGCACCGCCGCATTCGGATTGGAGGAGCGGAAGTAGATCCAGCTGCCGCCGCCCGCCAGCGAGGAACCGTTGATGGACGAGACGTTGTTGCGGTCAAGGCCGGCGCGCAGCGCGTGGTCGCCCAGCTTGTACTCGACGTCCAGGCGCAGCGTGGATTGCTTGTCCTCCGCGTTCTCCACCTGCATGGTGCCGCCGATGGGTTGCGGGTTGTTGTAGCTCAGCCCCGGCACCTGCGCGCGCGCCGGCGCGCTGACCTGGTACACGCCCGGCACATAGCCCTCCACGCTTTGCGGATAGGTCGACTTGAAGCGGCCCGCCAGCGCCGTCACGGTCAGGCGGTCGGTCAGGAAGCCGGTGTACTTGAGGATCGAATCGTTGGTGATGGCGCCGTCGCCCGTCACGCCGTCGGCGCGCGTGTTGTTGCGCTGTAGCGTGCCGTAGTCGAAGCCATAGTTCTGCTGCGTCTTCTTGTACTCGTCGTGGATCTGGGTGAATTCCAGGCGGTGGTCGTCGTTGATGTTGTAATCGAGTTTGACCAGGTAGCGCGGCGTGTGGGTATCGCGCTCGGTCCAGCCGTTGGTCTTGTTGGTCGAGTCGGAGTCCTTGCTGATGTAGCCCGAGGTGAAGCGGTCCTGCTCCACGTTGGCGAACACGAACAGCTTGTCCTTGATCAGCGGGCCGCCGACATAGGCGCTGCCGAAGACGTCGTTGGCGGTGTTGGCGCCGCGATAGGTCAGCAGCTTGCCGTCGGTGGCCGGGTTGGCACCGGTCTGCGGATAGTAGGTGTCTTCCGGTTTGGCGCGCAGCTTGTTGGGCGTGTACTGCAGCACCGCGCCGGCTTCCCAGCGGTTGGTGCCGCTCTTGGTGGTGATGTTGACCACGCCGCCGGTGGAGCGGCCGAATTCCGCGCTGTAGCCGCCCTGCAGGATCTGCGCCTGCGCGATGGCGAAGAACGGCAGCGTGGTCGAGCCGATCTGCTTGTACACATTGGTGACCGGGAAGCCGTTGATGTAGTACGAGTTCTCCGACACGCCGGCGCCGCCGAAGCTGTCGCCGCCGATGCGCGGATTGCCGCGCGTGGTGCCCGGCGCCAGCTGGATGATGCCCGACAGGCTTTGCGCCACCGGCAGCGCCTGCAGCTCGCGCGCGGTGAACACGGCGCCGTTGTTGGTGTTGCTGACGTCGATGGTGCGGCGCTTGGTCGTGACGGTGACTGCTTGCACGGCGTCGAACGAGGCTTCGACGCCTTGGCCGATCAAGGCTTCCACGTCCAGCGTGCGTTCGATTTCGCCACCGCGCATCAGCATGACCTTGTAGCTGCCGGGCTGCATGGAGGTGGCCTGATAGCGTCCGCTGGCGTCCGGGTGGACGGTGCGGCGCGCGCCGGTGGCGGTGTTCTCCAGCACCACGCTGGCGCCGTTGGCGTTGGCGATCTGGCCGAAGATGGTGCCGGTGGCGTTGGACTGCGCGTAGGCCGGCGCGGACAGGCTGCCCGAGAGCAGGACGCCGCCGAATGCCAGCGCGAGGGCGTGGGCTACAACGGTCATCCGGATGGGGTTTTTCATGATGTCTCCTTATCGTTTTTATGATGATGGCCGGCTGCCGTGGGCAGCCGACTGAGACATACTAGGCAAGGAGGGGATTGCGATCTAATGAATCTTTAACGACTACCGTTGCTGGAAACGATATATATCAATCGGGCAGCGCGACCTGCAACGGCGCCTTGCCGTCCCAGGCGCGGTCGAGCAGGGTCTTGCCGTCGAGGCGAACCAGCACGCGTTGTGTGGCTTGTCCCGGCTTCAGGCGCGTGGTGGCCAGTTCCAGTCCCTCGCCTTGTTCGCCCGCGCCGAACGCGCGTATGCGCCGCAAGGCCATGCGCGGCCAGCCCTTGGGCAGTCGCGGTGCGAAGCTGAAGCTGCGCAAACCGGTCGGCTCGATGCCGAACAGGCCTTCGGTCATCACCCGCGCATACAGGCCGCTCTCCGCCGACAGGTGGCGCTGCTGGCCTTCCGGCCATGCCTCCACCGCATACGGCACATGTTCGCCCAGCAGGCGGCGGCCGGAGTAGTAGCGCAGGTAGGGCATGGTGCGTTCCAGTTCGCCCGCCTTCAGCAGACCGCGCAAGGCGTACAACGTGGCGCGGTCCCAGAAGGTCTTGTCGCCGGCCTCGGTCAGCACGCCGTTTTCCGACCACAGTTGCGGCGACAGTAGCGCGTCGATGGTGCCGCGCTGGCGTTCCATGATGCCGAGCGCCAGCGGCAGCGCGATCCACGCGCGCAGCTTGTCGTTGCCGGCGTAGTAGCGGTAGGTGTCGTAGCCGCCGATGTTGGTGCCGAAGTAGCGCTCGATGGCGGCGCGCTGTTCCTTCGCCTCGTGCTGCAACGCCGCGGCGCGCTGCGGATCGCCCAGCGCGGCGTTCAGGCGCGCGGCGCCGGACAGTCCGCCGTAGGCCAGCACGTTGGTCGAGAGGTTGGCTTTTCCGGCCGGGAAGCGGCCTTCCAGTTCGTCGCTGTCCGAGTGGACGATGCCTTCGGCGTCGCGCTGGCGGCGTGTGAATTCCAGGCACCAGTCGATCAGCGGCAGCAACTGGCGCGCGGTGCCGGCGTCGCCTTGCGCCAGCGCGAACTGGCTGGCGCCGTAGGAGATCATGGCGCAGTCGCCACGGTCGCCGGCACCGTTCCAGTAGCTGCGGCCCTCGGCGACGATGGAGGAAGGCAGCGGCTTGTATTCGGGATTCATGTAGCGGGCGAACAGGCCGAAGCTGGTGACTGCGCTCTGTACGGCGGCGCGGTCGCCCAGGTAGGGGAAGAAGGGATTGACGTACTCCGCCTGGTCGTTGGCCCATACGGCCGCGTAGTAGCGCGTGCCGCCCGGCCCGTGCAGCAGGCCGCCGCGCGTGGCGAACACGCTTTCGGCGGCGCGGACCTTGGAGAAGGCGAACATGGCGTCGAGCACCGGGTCCGGCGTTTCCAGCACCAGTTCATCGCGCCATTGTGCGACCTTGCGGGCGCGGGCCTGCAGGGCTTCTTCGCCGTCGACGTAGACCATTTCGTTTTGCAGGCGGCCGCTGATGATCACGTCCACGTGTGCGCGCGCGCCTGGCGCCAGCGTGCCTTCGCGGGCGGGGGAGCGCACTTCGATCACGTAGGCGCCGTGCGTGCCTTTGTCGGCGGGCGTGGTTTCGCTGGCGTCCAGCGCGGCGAAGCTGTAGCGGTGGGCGGTCTTGCCGTTGTTGACCAGTTCCAGGCGCTCCACCAGCGCAGGTTCGTCCGGCGATGGCGTCAGGGTGCGGGTCAGCAGCAGGCCAGGCGCCAGCTGGGATTGCAGGGCGAGGCGGCCGTCGAAGCGCACCTGCTTCAGGTGCTCGGCGGTGGGGGCGCCGTCGATGGCGATGGTGGGCGTGCCTTCGGCGCCGAACTTGCGTATCAGGCTGGCGTGCGTGTCGTCGGGGATGGTGCGCAGCATCGGCCACACCACGGTGCGCGACAGCAGCAGCGTGCCGTCGGCCTGGCTGCCGTAGTCGATCACCGCCGAGACCTGGCGGCCGCTCATCTCCAACTGGTCTCGGTGGGTGTCGGCGACCTGCCAGCGGATGGCGTTGCCGTCGATCTGCCAGCGCGGCGTGAAGGCCGGCGGTGCGGCTTGCGCCCAACCGGCGGTCAGCAGCACCGCAGCCAGTGCTGCGGCCAGTGCCGTGACCCGCGCTGCGGTCGGCGCCCTTGCGGGGGCGGCGGTCAGGGCGACGGCCGGGGTGGCGGCGTGCGCGCGTAATTTCATCTGCATACGGGTCTCCTTATTGCGCGGGCTTGGCGGGGCGGATGATGGCGGCCCAGCCGCCGCCTGGCGCCAGCTGCATGGTCAGGCGGCTGGCGCGGGTGACGCTGGCGCTGCCGGCCTGCACGTCGGTGGCGAAGATGGCGGCGTTCGGGCCGTCCTCCATGCTGCTCATCTGGTAGACGCCTTCGCCGAGGAAGGACAGGTCGAGCGCCAGCTCGCGGCCGTCGGCGCCCGTCATCGCGCCCACGTACCAGGTGTCGCCGTGGCGGCGCGCCATCGCCACGTAATGGCCCAGGTCCGCGTGCAGCACGCGGCTTTCATCCCATTCCACCGGCACCTGGCGGATGAAGGCCAGCGACGATGGATTGGCGCGGTACTGCGACGGGCTGTCGGCCAGCATCTGCAGCGGGCTTTCGTACACCACGTACATCGCCAGCTGGTGCGCGCGCGTGCCCTGGCTCATCGGCCGGTCGAAGCTGGCCACGAAGTCCTTGCGGTGGGCGTTGCTCATGGCGCCGGGGGTGTAGTCCATCGGCCCGGCGAACATGCGGATGAAGGGCACGGTCACGTCATGCTCCGGCGTCTGCTTGTCGGTCCACTTGTCGTTCTCCAGGCCCTTCACGCCTTCGAAGGTGAGCACGTTCGGCCAGGTGCGTTGCAAACCGCTTGGCTTGAAGCTGCCGTGGAAGTCCACCAGCAGATGGCGCGCCGCCGCCTCGCGCGCCACGCGTTCGTAGTAGTTGACCATCCACTGGTCGGCGCGCTGCATGAAGTCGACCTTGATGCCGGCCGCGCCCCAGCGCGCGAACTGGTCCAGCGCCGGCTTCATCTGCGTGTCCAGCGTTTTCCACGACACCCACAGAATGATGCCCACGCCGCGCTCCTTCGCGTGCGCCATCAGCGCCGGCATGTCGATGGCCGGCTTGACCGCCAGCAGGTCGCCCAGCACATACCAGCCTTCGTCCATGATGATGTATTCGAGGCCGTTCTCCGCCGCGAAGTCGATGTAGTGGCGATAGGTGCGCGTGTCGATGCCGGACTTGAACGGCACGTTGTACAGGTGGTTGCCGTTGTACCAGTCCCACGCCACCTTGCCCGGCTTGATCCACTCGGTCTGCTTCAGTTCCTGGGCGTCGGCCAGCAGGTAGGGCATCTGGTTGGTCAGCAGGCCGCCGGCTTCGGCGGCGATGCCCAGGATGCGCCACGGGTAGGCGCGCGTGCCTTCGGTGCGCGCGATGTAGGGTGCCTCCTGCGTCACCGGCACGTTGCGGTCGTCGCGCGCGGTGTCGGCCAGCGCCACTTTCGGGAACACGGCGCGCAGGCCGTCCGCCTCGCCGTGCAGGTACATGCCGGGATAGTCGCGCAGCCCTGATTCGGTGAGCACCAGATGCGCGCCGCCGCCACGCACCAGCGCCGGCACGCCGACCAGCTTTCCTGCCGCCTCGCTCACGGCCAGCGCCTGGTAATAGTGCTCGTTGTGCGACTGCATGGACTTCTCCTGCGGCCAGTACAGCGTGTCCTGCGGCCGCACATGCACGCCCGCCAGTTCGTCCTCCACCGTCACCTGGCCGGGCAGCTCGGTGCGGAAGCGGTAGGCGACGCCTTCGTCGTAGACGCGCACCTCCAGCGTGTAGCCGCCGGCGAAGTCCAGCCGCAGCGCGTTGTAGCGGTCGCGCACCTCGCGCGACTTCTGCGCCACCACCGGCCGCACCGAGGTGTCGATGCTGAGGCGCTGCTGGCCGGTCAGGCGCGGGCGCTCGCCCAGCGTGCCGATGCCGCTCAGTTTGAGGCCGATGGGCGTGGGCAGCACCAGCTGGGTGTCGCGCAGGCTGACCGCGAGCGTGAGCTGGTCGCCGGTGGCTATGGTCACGCGCAGCTGGCGGTCGGGCGAGCTCAGTTCCAGCGGGTTGGCCGAGTGGCCGTACAGCGGCGCGATGAGGAGCAGCGCGCCGGCCAGGCGGCGCGCGAGGGATGGATGGTTCAAGGCGGGTCTCCGTAGGTGTTTGGGCCATGCTAATCGCGGCGGGCGATAGCCGTCCATTCACCTTTTATGCTGCTGCCATGTCGAATGCGGTATGGCTGCCGATGGCCTGGCGCCGTATCGCCTGCAGCAGCAGTTCGGCGCCCGGCGACAGCAGGCGGTCGCGCCGGCGGATGATGCCGAAGGGGTCCATCTGGCACGCCAGCTCGATCGGCAGCACCACCAGCAGGCCCAGTTCGCGGTAGTGCTGCGCGACGTCGGCCGACATCACATTGAGCGCGTCGCTCATTTGCAGCATGCTGGTGATCAGCACGATCTCGCTGGTGTCGACCACGTCGCTGGGCGGCTCCAGGCCGGCGTTGTGGAACAGCTGCTCGAAGCGCAGGCGCAGGATGCTGCCGGTCGGCGGCATGATCCACGGCGCCAGCGCCAGCTCGCGCAGGTTGAGGTGCGCGCGCCCGGCCAGCGGATGGCCGGCGCGCGCCACCACCACCACCGGCTCGGCGCCCAGTTCCTCGTACTGCAGGTCGGCGCTGTCCGGCTGGCTGGTCATGCGCGCCAGCAGGAAGTCGAAGGTCCCGCGCTGCAGGCGGTCCAGCAGCACGGTGCTCGATTCGATCTGCACACCGATGCGCAGTTGCGGCGCGTGCTGCTTGACGCGCGTGATGGCCATGGGCAGCAGCCGCATGGCCGGCGTCATGATGCTGCCGATGTCGACCTGGCCGGCCAGCCCGGACCTGAGCGCGACGATGTCCTCGTGCGCGCGCGCCAGGCTGGTGAGCGCCATGCGCGCGTGGCGGATCATGCTCTCGCCGTAGATGGTGGGCTCCATGCCGCGCGGCAGGCGCTCGAACAGCGCGATGCCCAGCATGTCCTCCAGCTCCTTGAGCTGCTTGGAGGCGGCCGGCTGGGTCATGCACAGCACCTCGGAGGCGCGGCTGAGCGTGCGCTCGTCGTCCAGCGCGATCAGCAGCAGCAACTGCCGGGTTTTGAGCCGCGCGCGCAGGAACCAGTTGGGGTTGGGCGCGTTCATGCCGGCGCGTACCTATTCGATTTCGTCATGGCATCTCCCTTATAGTTGTGGAAAAAAGTATAGGGGAGCAGTCATAGCCGATCAATGACGGAATCGAGGGGATTGATAACTAAATCGGCATAGTGCCGGCCTGTCAACCAGTCCGTTTGGACTGATGTCTATTTACGCATGGCAAGAGATAATATAAAAATATTGTTGCCATTTAGGGCAGGCATCTGTGCGCACGTCGCGGCGCGGAGGCATCAGAACTGTGCCGTTTCTCATGTTGCCGGATGCCGATGGCGTTCTTGACGAGGGGACTGGCATGGTGTGGTGGAAGTTCAAACAAGCGGCGCCCGCGGCGGCGCGCACAAACCAGCCCGCGCGGCTGTTGCTGCAGGCGCTGGAACCGCGCCTGATGTTCGATGGCGCGGCGGTGCAGTCGGCCATCTCGGCCCTGCATGCCGACGCGCCCCATGCGGCCGGCGTCGAGGCGCCGGTGGAGCGCTTCCAGCAGCGCGCGGCGCCGCAAGCCAATTCCATGGGCGTGATGGCGCAGCCTGTGGCGGGGGTCAGCGATTTCAACACGGTCAGTGGGCCCGTCATCGCTTCGGGCTCGTCCGCCGGCGACGGACTCTCGGTCCTGAACATCGACGGCTGGGATTTCCTCTTGAAGAGCAGCGCCGCCACCAACTGCTATATCGGCGCGGAAACGCTGACGGGGCAGACCATCGTCATCACCGGCGTCTCCAACGACGGCGCTCCCTTGGGTTATCTCCAGGTGAGCAGCGACAACAACACCCGCTTCACGCTGGCCTCGGTGGATATCGGGGTGGGCGGCATTTCGGTCGGATCGAACGGCGTCATGCGGCTGCAGGGTTATCGCAATGGCGCCGCCGTCTCGGGCGCGACCATGAGCCTGATGGTCACCGACGCGAATTTGGGCGGCCAGCTGATCACCTTCAATGTCAGCAACAACAACAATTTCCAGGGCATAGACGCGTTCCGCGTCCAGAGCGACGGCAGCTTCGTGGTGACCGGCGCGGTCGGTGTCGACAATATCGTGGCGACGGACTTCTTTCATCCGGGGCCGGTATTGGCCGGTAGCGGCGGCAGTGCCGCCTACCGGGCCGGCGATGGCAATGCCGTCGTCGTCGACGGCGGCATCACGCTGTCGAGCACGGGCGCCGACAACCAGGCCAGCGCCATTGTGGCGATCACCGGCAATTTCCACAGCGCCGAGGATCTCCTGGCGTTCACCAACAACAACGGCGCGCTGTTCGGCAATATCAGCGGCAGCTACAACAACGCCACCGGCGCGCTGACGCTGACCTCCGCCGGCGCCGGCGCCACCAATGCGCAGTGGCAGGCGGCGCTGGAGGCGGTCACCTATCGCAACAGCTCGCTTACTCCGCTCGCCGACACGCGCACCATCAGCTTCGCGATCACCGACAATGGCGGCTTTACTAGCACCACGGTGATCAGGGCGGTGACGGTGAGCCCCGACGTGGCGCCGGCGATCGGCAACCTCCACGGCGACAGCGTCAGCTACACCGCCGGCGGCGGCGCCGTGCATCTGGACAGCGGCGTGGCGGCCATCGTCAGCGACAGCGACACGCCCAACTTCAACGGCGGCTGGATCGCCGCGCGCATCGTGGCCAATGCCCACAGCGCCGAGGACGTGCTGGGCATCGACGGCGGCGGCGCCGTCTCGCTCAGCGCCGGCACCACCGTGGGCAGCACGGTCTCGGTGGGCGGCGTCGCCATCGGCGTCATCGCCAGCAACGGCGACGGCGCGGGCGGCCGCGACCTGATGGTGACCTTCAACAGCAACGCCAGCGCGGCGCGGGTGTCGACGCTGGCCGGCGCGCTGACCTACAACGACATCGCCGGCTCGCCCAACACCGCCACCCGCACGGTGCAGGTGGTGGTCAACGACGGCCACGGCCAGAGCAGCGGCGCCGCGAGCATCACGGTGGCGGTGATCAACGCGCCCGTGCTGACCCCGAGCGGCGGCAGCGCGGCCTTCAGCGCCGGCGACAACGTCGCGTCGACGCCGGTCGTCATCGATGGCGGCATCACGGTGGCCGATCCGGGCAGCGCCACGCTGGCCAGCGCCTCGGTGGCGATCACCGGCAACTTCCGCAGCGGCGAGGACGTGCTGGCCTTCGCCAACGACGGCGCCAGCATGGGCAACATCGCCGGCAGCTACAACAGCGGCAGCGGCGTGCTGACGCTCAGCTCCAGCGGCGCCACGGCCACGCTGGCGCAGTGGCAGGCGGCGCTGCGCGCGGTCAAATACACCGACACTGCGGTCACGCCGAACACGTCCACGCGCACCATCAGCATCCAGGCCACCGATGGCAACGGCCAGGGCAGCGCCGCCGTGGCGCGCACCGTCACGGTGGCGGCCACCGACCAGACGCCGATCGCCACCGCCAGCGGCGGCGGCACGGCCTACAGCGGCGGCGACGGCGTCGCCGGCACGCCGGTGGTGGTGGACGGCGGCATCACGCTGTCCGACCTGGACAACGCGACGCTGGCCAGCGCCACGGTGGCGGTCACCGGCAACTTCCGCGCCGGCGAGGATGTGCTGGCGTTCAGCAATGTCAACGCCGCGCTGTATGGCAACATCGTCGCCAGCTACAACAGCGGCAGCGGGGTGCTGACGATGACCTCGTCCGGCGCCACCGCCACGCTGGCGCAGTGGCAGGCCGCGCTGCGGGCGGTGCGCTACAGCGACAGCGCCGTCGTGCCGAACACTGCCACGCGCACGGTGAGCTTCACCGTCGACGACGGCACCAAGAGCAGCGCCACCGTCACCCGCGCGGTGACGGTGGCCGCCGCCGCGCAGACGCCGGTGCTGACCGTCAGCGGCGGCAGCGCCGCCTTCACCGCCGGCGACAACGGGCCGGCCACGCCGGTGGCGCTCGACGGCGGCCTGACCTTGTCCGATCTCGACAGCGCGACGCTGGCCAGTGCCACGGTGGCCATCACCGGTAATTTCCGCGCGGGCGAGGACAGCCTGGCGTTCAGCAACGGCAACGCCACGCTGTACGGCAATATCGGCGCCAGCTACAACAATGCGACCGGCGTGCTGACGATGAGTTCGGCCGGCGCCACGGCCACGCTGGCGCAATGGCAGGCGGCGCTGCGCGCGGTGACCTACAGCGACAGCGCGGTCTCGCCCGACACTTCCACGCGCACCGTGAGCCTGGCCGTCAGCGACGGCGGCAGGACCAGCGCCGGCGTGACGCGCACCGTGACCGTGAGCGCCACCGACCAGACCCCGATCGTCGTTGGAAGCGGCGGCGGCACGGCCTACGCCGGCGCCGACGGCGTCGCCGGCACGCCGGTGGTGGTGGATGGCGGCCTCACGCTGTCGGACCTGGACAACACGACGCTGGCCAGCGCCACGGTGGCGATCACCGGCAACTTCCAGGCCGGCGAGGACGTGCTGGCCTTCAGCAACGGCAACGCCGCGCTGTTCGGCAATATCGCCGGCAGCTACAACAGCGCGACCGGCGTGCTGACGATGACCTCGTCGGGCGCGACGGCCACGCTGGCGCAATGGCAGGCCGCGCTGCGCACGGTGAGCTACGGCGACAGCGCCGTCGTGCCGAACACGGCCACGCGCACGGTGAGCTTCGCCGTCAACGACGGCAGCAAGACCAGCGCCGCCGTCACCCGCGCGTTGACGGTGACGGCGCCGGACCAGACGCCGGACCTTGCCGGTTCGGCCGGCAGCGCGCACTTCACGGCGGGCGACGGCGTGCCGGCCGCGCCGGTGGTGGTGGACGCGGGCTTGACGGTCGGCGACCGCGACAACACGACGCTGGCCGGCGCCACGGTGGCCATCACCGGCAATTTCCACGCGGGCGAGGATGTGCTGGCGTTCACCAACAACAGCGCCGCCACGTTCGGCAACATCACGGCCAGCTACGCGCCGGCCACCGGCGTGCTGACGCTGGCCTCGTCCGGCGCCACGGCCACGCTGGCGCAGTGGCAGGCCGCGCTGCGCGCCGTCACCTACACCGACAGCGCCGACACGCCGAACCTGGCCAGCCGCACGGTGAGCGTGACGGTGTCGGATGGCAGCAAGAGCAGCGTTACGGTGTCGCGCGGCGTGACGCTGGCGCTGCCGGACTACACGCCGGTGGTGGTCGCCGGCGGCGGCCAGGCCCGGTTCCTCGTGGGTGCAGGCGCGGCGGTGGTGGACGCCGGCCTGCAAGTGTCGGACCGTGACAGCGCCACGCTGGCCGGCGCCACGGTCGCCATCAGCGGCAACTTCCACGCGGGGCAGGATGTGCTGGCCTTCGTGAACGACAACGCCACGCGCTACGGCAATATCGTGGCCGGCTACAACGGCGCCACCGGCGTGTTGAGCCTCACTTCCAGCGGCGCCACGGCCACTGTGGCGCAATGGCAGGCGGCGCTGCGCTCGGTGAGCTACGCCAACAGCGCCGGCTTGCCGGACATGGCGGCGCGCACGGTGAGCTTCAGCGTCAACGACGGCGGGCGCAGCAGCCAGCTGGCCACGCACGACGTGCAGCTGGCCTTGCCCGCGCCGCGGATCGCCGGCCTGGCCGCCGGCAGCGACAGCGGCGCCAGCGCCAGCGACGGCGTCACCTCGCAAACCCGGCCCACCGTCGGCGGCACGGCGCTGGCCGGCGCGCTGGTCACGGTCTCGGTGGACGGCACGGTGGCCGGCACCGCCGTGGCCGACGGCGGCGGCGCGTGGAGCTACACCTTCGCCAACGCGCTCGTCGACGGCACGCACAGCGTGAGCGCCACCATCGGCAGCGGCGGCATCGACAGCCCGGCGTCGGGCGCGCTCACGCTGGTGATCGACACGCAGGCGCCGGTCAGCCCGGCCGATATCCGTCTCAGCGGCGGTGCGCGGCCCGTGGTCAGCGGCACGGCCGAGGCCGGCAGCACCGTCGCGGTCTTCCTCGACGGCGTGGAAGCGGGCAGGACGCAGGCCGACGCCCACGGCGCCTGGACCTGGCAGGCCGGCACGGCGCTGGCCGACGGGCAGCACAGCGTGCGCGCCGTCTCGACCGACCTGGCGGGCAACGCCGGCGCGGCCTCGTCCGCGCTCGGCTTCGTGGTGGACACCAGGGTGCCACCGCCGCCGGCGCCCACGCTGGGCCTGGCGCCCGGCTTGGACAGCGGCAGCAGCGCCAGCGATGGCCTGACCAGGGAGAACCATCCCACCGTCGGCGGCACGGCGCAGGCCGGCAGCACGGTGGCGGTGTCGGTTGACGGCGTGCTGGCCGGCACGGCCAGCGTCGGCACCGATGGCGGCTGGAGCTACAAATTCGATGGCGCGTTGGCCGATGGCGCGCACACCGTTACGGCAGTGGCCTTGAACGCGGGCGGCCCCGGCGCGGCGTCGGCCGGGTTGAGCCTGGTCATCGACACGGCTGCTCCCGCCGCGCCGGTGGTCGCCGGCATGGGGGGCGATGTGGCCCAGCCGCAGGTCACCGGCAGCGCGGAAGCCCTCAGCACGGTGATCGTCTACGTGGACAATGTGCAGGCCGGCACGGTCCAGGCGGATGCCAGCGGCAGCTGGACTTATCGGCTGTCCGCCAAACTGGCCGACGGCGTGCATACGGTGCGCGCCACGGCCGGCGACGCGGCCGGCAATACCGGCGCGTCGTCGGCGGCGCGCAGCTGGACGGTCGACACGGCGCCGCCCGCCGTGCCGGCCGGACTGGCGCTGGCGGCCGGCTTGGACACGGGCGCCAGCGCCAGCGACGGCGTGACTGCCACGCGCCAGCCGCTGATCCAGGGCACGGCCAAGGCGGGCAGCCTCGTGACGGTCAGCATAGACGGCATCGCGCTGGGCAGCACCGTGGCCGACGCGCAGGGCGCATGGAGCTGGCGTCCCGGCGCCGCGTTGGCCGACGGCCTGCATCGCGTGACGGCGGCCGCGACCAATGGGGCGGGCGTGAGCAGCGCGGACTCGGCGCCGCTGCTGGTCACCGTCGACAGCGGTGCGCCGCAGCTGGTGGCGATCAACGCGCTCGATGCGGCGTCGGCCAAGGCGGGCGGCTTGCGTTATGAAGTGCAGTTCTCCGAACAGGTGCGGCTGGCGGCCGATGCGTTCGGCGTCGTGCTCGGCGGCGGGGCGCAGGCCAGCATCGCGTCCATCGTGGCGAGCGGGGAGGGGCGCTATGTCGTGCAGCTCAACGCCAGCGGCGAAGGCAGCGTGGCGTTGACCTTGCGTCAGGGCGGCGCCAGCGATCTGGCTGGCAATGTGCTGGCGCAGGGCGGCAGTGGCCGCGCGTACCAGTTGCAGGCGCCCACGCCGACGCCCACGCCGATACCGACGCCCGCGCCATTGCCGACACCGACGCCCGCGCCGCTGCCGCCGTCGCTCGATCCCATGCCGTCGCCGCCGTCGCATGCGCTCGACTCCATGCCGACCCTCGATAGGCCGACGACCGCGCCGAACGTTTCGACTCCGGTCCTCAGCACCGTGGCCGCCGTCGGACCTGCGGGAAGCGGCGGCTTTGTGGCCGCAGGGCAGTCTCCAACGCCTGTCCCGGCGCTGCCCGCGTGGGGCGTGGACCGCTTTGCCGGCAACGGCGTGGCCGACGTCTTCGCCGGCATTGGCGGGCGCGAGGCGCAGGACATGGGCGCCCGCGAGGTGGAAGCCGGCCGTTCCTTCGCATTGCGGCTGCCCGCGCAGATCGGACAGCCGCTGCAGCTGCGTCTCAGCGACGGACGGCCTGTGCCTGCCTGGATCCGCTTCGATCCCGAGACGGGCGCCATCACCGGCGCGGTGCCGCCGGGCTGGAAGGACGAACTGACGCTGGAAGTGCGCAGCAGGGATGCCGGCGGCCGCGAACAGCTCAGCCATCTGCGCCTGCGCGCCGCCGACGCGAGCGAGGCGAAGGCCGCCGACGGCAAGCCGGCCCCCGCCAAGGAGGCCAAGGCGCACCCCGCCAAACCGGCGAAACCGGCGCCGGCCAAGGCGGCCTTCAACGATCAGATGCGCCAGTACGGCAAGGACGGCTTCGAGCAGCAACTGGCCTCCTGGCTGGAAGGCAAGGACCACGCATGATCGCACCACAGACCAGGAATCAGACCCACTATCAGGAAAAACGCATGGATCAACAAGCTACACTTTCGCCGGCCGCTGGCCGCAACCGTTGGGCGGCGGTGGCCGCGGCTCTTGTGCTGAGCGGCTGCGCCGTGACGTCCACCCCGCTGACCGTCGGCGAGCGCCAGGCCACGCTGGGCGCGGACCGCGCGGCCATGCTGGGCGGCCAGGAAGCGCTGAGCGGCCCGGTCAGCCTGCAGGAAGCCATGGCGCGCTCCCTCAAGTACAACCTCGACTACCGCGTCAAGATGATGGAAGAGGCGCTGGCTCAGCGCCAGCTCGACCTGTCGCACCTCGACATGCTGCCCAAGCTGGCCGCCGGCGCAGGCTTCACGGCGCGCAGCCGCGACCTGGCTTCGTCGTCGCAGAACGTGGCCACCGGCACGCAGTCGCTGGTGCCGTCCATCTCGACCGAGAAACAGCAGCACACGGGCGACTTGAGCCTGAGTTGGAATGTGCTCGATTTCGGCGTCAGCTACTACAGCGCGCAGCAGCAGTCCGACCGCGTGCTGATCCTGCAGCAGCGCCAGCGCAAGGTGGCGCAGCAGCTGATGCAGCAGGTGCGCGAAGTGTGGTGGCAGGCGGTGGGCGCGCAGCGCCTGCAGGACCGCATCGATGCGCTGCTCAAGGAGACCGAGGCGGCGCTGGCCGATGCGCGCCAGGTGGAGCAGCAGAAGCTGCGCTCGCCGCTGGAGGCGCTGAACTACCGCCGCCAGTTGCTGGACGTGGTCCGCCAGATGGGCATCGCCCGCAACAACCTGGCGCAGGCCAAGCCGCGCCTGGCCGCGCTGATGAACCTGCCCGCCGGCCAGGACTTCCAGGTGGCGGTGCCGGCCAACATGCCGGTGCCCGCGCTGGGCCTGGACCTGGAGCGGATGGAGGACATGGCCTTGCTGAACCGTCCCGAGCTGGCCGAGGCGCGCTACATGGAACGCATCGGTTCATTGGAGACGCGCAAGGCCATGGCGCGGCTGATGCCGGGCCTGGAGTTCAGCGTCGGCCAGCGCTATGACAGCAACAAGTTCCTGGTCAACCACTCGTGGAGCGACGCCGGCCTGCGCGTGAGCTGGAACCTGCTCAACCTGTTCAACGCCGGCACCATCAAGGGCAGCGCCCAGGCACAGCTCGACCTGGCCAAGGCCCAGCGCCTGGCGCTGAACATGGCCGTGCTGACCCAGGTGCACGTGGCCTACCTCGATCTGCAGGGACGCAGCCGCCAGTTCGCGCTGGAGCAGGAACTGAGCGACGTCGAGCAGCGCATCTTCGAACAGAACCGCAACGCCAGCGCCAGCGGCGCCCAGGGCCGCCTGCCCGCCATCCTGGCCGACGCCAACGCCGTGTTCTCCTCGCTGCGCCTGTACCAGAGCTATGGCGATCTGCAGAACGCCTACGGCTCGCTGGGCGCCAGCCTGGGCATCGATCCCTTGCCGGACAGCGCCGCCAGCCACGAGCTGCCGGCGTTGACCGCCGCGTTCGCCGGCGCGGAGACCCAGTGGCAGGCCAAGGTGTCGGCCGCCAGGGCGGCGCAATGAGGCGGCCTGCCTTGATGGCGCTGGCCTGCGCGTTGGCCGGACCGGCGCTGGCGCCAGCACGCGCAGCGGCTCCGTCGCCAGCACCGGCAATGGCACCGTCGCCGGCGGCGCCCGGCGACGGCCGCGTGCGCGTGCAGATGATGTCGCGCCAGGCGGTCACGCTGTCGGGCGAGGTGGCGGCGCGCATCGCCGCCTTGCCGGTGGCCGAGGGCGGCAGTTTCAAGCGCGGTCAGACGCTGGTGGAATTCGATTGCGGCACCTACCGCGCCCAGCTCAACAAGGCCCAGGCCACGCTGGAGGCGGCCAACCGCCTGGCCGAGGTGAACAGCCAGCTGGCCAAGCTGAATTCGGCCGGCAGCCTGGAGGTGGCGCAGGCCCAGGGCCGCGCCAAGGAGGCGGCGGCCGAAGCGAACTACATGCAGACCGTGGTCGGCAAATGCAGCATCGCCGCGCCGTTCGCGGGACGGGTGGCGCGCCGCGTGGCGGCCGTGCACCAGTACGTCAATCCGGGCAATCCGGTGCTCGACATCGTCGACGCCGGGCCGCTGGAGTTGCGCATGCTGCTGCCGTCCAAATGGCTGGCCGGCATGAAGCCGGGCAGCCGCTTCACGGTGGTGGTCGACGAGCTCGGCGCCAGCTTCCCGGCCCGCATCGAGCGCCTGGGCGCGCAGATCGATCCGGTCAGCCAGTCGATTCCGGCGGTGGGCGTGATCGACGGCGGCGCCGCCGCGCTGCTGCCCGGCATGAGCGGCTGGGCCAGCTTCAAATAGGAGATCTCATGGCGCATGCCGATGGAAGCCGCGAACTGGCGGCGCTGATCGCCCTCATGCATCGGGCGCGGGCGGCGGGCGACGCGGCCGAGCTGGGTTTTGTGATCGTCAACGAAAGCCAGCAGATGCTGGCCTACCGCCAGGCGGCGCTGTGGCGCGAAGGCTTGCAACGGCAGGTGGGCGCGCTGTCCGGCCTGTCCGAGCTGGAACCGACCGCGCCCTATGTGCAATGGCTGGGCGGGCTGTTCCGCCACCTGGCCGCGCAGCCGGGGCCGGACTGCCGGCTGTTGAGCCCCGATCAACTGCCCGCCGCCTTGGCCGACGACTGGGCGGCGTGGCTGCCGGAGCAGGTGCTGTGGCTGCGCCTGGCCGACCAGGGCGCGCTGCTGCTGGCGCGCGCCGAGGCCTGGAGCGCCTACGAACAAAAGCTGGCGCAGGAACTGGCGCACTGCTACGGCCACGCACTGACGTTGTTCGCGCCGCGCCGCGACCTGCGCCAGCTGGCCTGGGACTGGCTCAAGCCGGGACCGCGCCAGCGCAAGCTGCTGCTGGCCTTGGTGCTGCTGGCCTGCGTGCCGGTGCGCCTGAGCGTGCTGGCGCGCGGCGAGGTGGTGCCGCGCGATCCCCTGCTGTTGCGGGCGCCGTTGTCGGGCGTGATCTCCAGCATCGCCGTCCAGCCTAACCAGCGCGTGGCCAAGGGCGCGCCGTTGTTCGCGCTGGACGCGACCCAGCTCTCCGGCCAGTACGCGCTGGCCAGCCGCGAGCGCGACGCGGCCCAGGAAAGCTACCGCGTCAGCGCCCAGCTGGCCGTGACCGACGACAAGGGCCGGCTGGCGATGGCGCAGGAGCGCGCCCGCCTCGAAGAAAAAAGCATCGCCGCCGACTACAGCGGCCGCGAGCTGCAGCGCTTGCAGGTGACGGCGCCGCTGGCCGGCGTGGTGGTGTTCTCCGACCGTAACGATTGGCAGGGCAAGGCCGTGGCGGTGGGCGAGAAGGTGATGACGCTGGCCGATCCGGCCCAGGTGGAGCTGGCCGCGTGGCTGCCCGCCGCCGAGGCGATCGACGTGGCGCCGGGCGCGCGCATCGTGCTGTATCCCAACGGCGACCCCACCGCCACCCACGAGGCCGAAGTGCTGCGCGTGGCGTACAAGGCGGAAGCGGCGGAGGGCGGCCTGCTGGCCTACCGCCTGCAGGCGCGCTTTGTCGAGCGCGTGCCGCCGCGCCTTGGGCAGATGGGCACGGCCAAGGTGTATGGCGACTGGGTGCCGCTGGCGTACTACGTGCTGCGCCGGCCGCTGACGGCGGCGCGCCAGTGGCTGGGATGGTAGGCGTGGAGGCGCGCGCCTTGCCCGTCCTGCGCCAGGAACTGAGCCTGCATCCGGGGCCGGTGCAGGCCGACGGCTCGCCCAGCTGGACCTTGCACGATCCCAGCGTCAACCGCTTCTACCAGCTGGGCTGGGCCAGCTTCGAGATCCTGCAGCGCTGGCACCTGGGCAGCGCCGAGCGCATCCTGGCGGCGCTGCGCGCCGAGACCACCTTGCAACTGGCGCCGGACGACATCGACGCGGTGCTGGCCTTCCTCGGACGGCACGAGCTGCTGGTGGCCGCCACGGCCGAACAGGGCGCCCAGCTGTGGCGCCGGCGCCAGGCGGGCCGGCCAAGCCGCGCCATGTGGCTGCTGAAAAACTACCTGTTCTTCCGCGTCCCGCTGCTGCGGCCGGAGGCGCTGCTGCAAGCCCTGCTGCCGTACTGCGCCTGGCTGTTCCGGCCGCGCTTTTGGTGGGCCATGGGCGGCGCGTTGCTGCTGGCGCTGGGCCTGCTGTCGCGCCGCTGGGACGAATTCACCCACACGTTTTCCAATTACGGCGGCTGGACCGCCGCGCTCGGCGTGGGCGCCGCGCTCAGCCTGGCCAAGGTGCTGCACGAACTGGGGCATGCGCTGACGGCGCGCCGCTTCGGCTGCCGCGTGCCGGCCATGGGCGTGGCCTTCCTGGTGATGATGCCGGTCCTGTACACCGACACCAACGAGGCGTGGAAGCTGCGTTCGCGCCGCCAGCGCCTGCTGATCGGCGGCGCCGGCATGCTGGCCGAGCTGACGCTGGCGGTGTGCGCCACGCTGCTGTGGTGCGTGCTGCCGGACGGGCCGCTGCGGGCCGGCGCCTTTCTGCTCGCGTCCACCACCTGGCTGGCGACGCTGGCGGTCAACGCCAGTCCCTTCATGCGCTTCGACGGCTACTTCCTGCTGGCCGACTACGTGGGCCTGCCCAACCTGCACAGCCGCGCGTTCGCGCTGGCGCTGTGGAGGCTGCGGCGGTGGCTGCTGGGCCTGGACGATCCCGCGCCGGAACACTTCCCGGCCGCGACCCGGCGCAAGCTGATCCTGTTCGCCTGGGCCACCTGGCTGTACCGCCTGGTGCTGTTCCTGTCGATCGCGCTGCTGGTCTACCACCTGTTCTTCAAGGCGCTCGGCATCCTGATGCTGTTCGTGGAACTGGGCTGGTTCATCGCGCGTCCCATCGTGGGCGAGTTGATGCTGTGGTGGCGCCGCCGCGCCGAGCTGCGCTGGTGCCGCGCCAGCCGCCGCAGCGCGCTGCTGCTGGCCTTGCTGGCGGGCTGGCTGGTCCTGCCGTGGCAGGCCGACGTGGCGGCGCCCGCCGTGCTGGGCGCACGCCAGTCGCAGGGCTTGTACGCGCCCGCCGTGGCCGAGGTGGAAGCGGTCTGGGTGCGCGCCGGCCAGCAGGTGCGCGCCGGGCAGGTGCTGGCCCGCCTGCGCTCGCCCGTGCTGGCGACGCAGCTGGCGCAGGCCGAGGCGCGCGAGCGCCAGCTGGGCTGGATGGCGCAGCAGCAGGCCTTCCACAGCGATCTGCAGCAGCAGGGCGCGGTGCTGCAGCGGCAGTGGCTGGCCGCGCGCGAGCAGGTCGACAGCCTGCGCCGGCAGCAAGCCAGGCTGACGCTGCAGGCGCCGTTCGACGGCCGCGTGGCGGAGCTGAGCGAGGCGCTGCGCGCCGGCACGGTGATCGCGGAAGGGGAACATCTGCTCGACGTGCTGGGGCCGCGCGGCGCGCGCGGCGAGGCCTTCGTCGGCGAGGCGCAGCTGGGCGCGCTGAAGGGCGGCGCGACGGCGCGCTTCGTGGCCGATGGCGGCCAGCACAGGGCGGTGCAATGCAGGGTGGGGGCGGTCGACGATTTGAACCTGCCGCTGCTGGACCAGCCTTTGCTGGCGTCGGTCCATGGCGGTCCGCTGGCGGTCGAGGCGCGTGAGCGGGGATTGGTGCCCTTGTCGGCGCTGTTCCGCGTGCGGCTCGACGACTGCGACAGCGGCGAGGCGCCGGCGCGCGAAATGGCCGGCGTGGCGCGGCTGCAAGGCGAACGCCGGAGCCTGCTGGGCGAGGGCTGGCAACGCCTGTTGGCGTTGCTGCGCAAGGAAGGGGGCTTGTGAGGCCGGGTGAGCGACAGGCCCCTCCGGCGCTTACTGCGCTGGCTGTTCTCCGCGCAACTTGTCGAGCATTTGCAAGGTCGTCGGCAGCAGGTTCATGATGCCGTGGTAGGCGCAATATTCACAAAATGCTTCTTCCGGACTCATGGCGGTGATGCTGGCGTCCGAGTGGCCGCGGCGGCGCAGTGCGCGTAAGCAGGCTGCGTCCATATTCCTGGCGTTCATGCGCTGATTCCCTTTCGATTTATATGGTTGGAGGGTGGTACCAGCGCAATTATATGCCCAAAATAGTTCCGTGTGGCAACTAAATTGGGTTTTCTTAATTATCGGAAGCAATATGCTATGAGGCCGCCGGCTGCGGCATGGCGGCCGCCCGGGTGTCGCGGTGCAGGCGCCACAACAGGGCCAGGCCGACCAGCGAGGTGCCGACCATCACGTAGCCGATGTGATTGAAGTGCCGCAGCTGGCCGCTGGCGCTCTGCGTGACGATGTGGCCGGCCACCACCGAGGCCAGGCCGCCCGACAGCTGCTGCACCGAGGCGCTGATGGCGTTGAACGAGCCGCGCTGGGTCTGCGCCGGCACCGTCGAGACGATGGCCTGGAACGGGATCATGCGCGAGAAGATGCCGACGAACATCACCGTGTTGATGACGATGAGCACCGGCAGCGAGGTCGGGCCCAGGTTGGTGTAGATCAGCACCATGGTGATGGTCAGCGCGGTGCCGAACATGAACACGCGGAACTTGCCGACCGCGTCGGCCACCTTGCCGATCAGCGGGCCGATGAAGATGGTGCACAGGCCGGTGATCAGGTAGACCGTCGGCAGGTGCTGCAGGTCGATGCCCAGGTTGTTGACCACGTAGGCGCTGCTGAACGGCATCAGCATGAAGCCGCCGGTGGTCAGCAGCGCGGTGGTGGCGAAGGCCAGCAGGTAGCGCCGCTCGCTGACCGTGTGGAACAAGTGCATCCAGGCGCTGTGCTCCTGCGGCTTGCCGAGGTGGGCATCGACCGGCTGCAGGCGCCACGCCACCAGCAGGCCGCCGGCCAGCCCGAGGGCGGCCATGGCGGTGAACGGCACGTGCCAGTTCCACTGGTTGGACAGGTAGATGCCGACCGGGATGCCCAGCACCTGGCTGGCGGCGAAGGCGGTCTGGATCAGGCCCATGACGCGGCCGCGCTGCTGCGGCAGGAACAGGTCGGTGGCGATCGCCAGCACGACCGAGCCGATCACGCCGCCGAACAGGCCGGTGACGATGCGCGCCGCCAGCAGCGATTCGTAACTCTGCGCCAGGCCGCACCACAGCGTGCCCAGCACGAAGCCGGCGTAGAAGAACAGCAGCAGCTTCTTGCGGTCGAAGCGGTCGGCGAAACCGGCCGTCAGCAGGCCGGAGGCGGCCGCGCTGAAGGCGTAGGCCGAGACCACCAGCCCGAATTGTTGGGGGCCGATGTGCAGGGCCGGCATGATGACCGCGCCCAGCGGCGACATCAGCATGAAATCGAGGATGACGGCGAACTGCAGGAAGGCCAGCATCGCCACCACGGTTTTTTGATAGCCGGTGAACGGCGTCGGTACGGGTTTAGTCATGTGTCGGTTCTTTATTGGGACGGCAATAGGCGCTGCGGTCCTTGTGGAATTGTGCGCGCTCTTCGGGCGTCATGGCCTGCCAGCGCTGCCAGCGTTCGCGTCCGCCGTGGAAGCCGCCGCCGTGGCGCCCGCGGAAGCCGCCGAACAGAATCCGGCATAGTACCAGCAGGCCGAGCGCGCGCCAGTAATCGATTTGCATGCTGCCGGCGAACACCCCGGGCATGACCCAGTTCCACAGCATCATCACGACCCAGGCCAGCACGGCCACCCCCAGCAGGATCATGGGGAGGAACAGCAGCTTTCTTTTCATTTCAGATTCTCCTTTCGTTTCATTCGTTGTCGTACAGGGTTTGCAAGCGCGTGCGCAGGTACAGGACCGCGTAGCGTTTGCGCGCCAACAGGGTGTTGATCGATACGCCGCTTTGCGCGGCCATTTCCTTGAAGCTGGCGCCGTCCAGCTCGTGCGCGACGAACACCTCGCGCTGATTGGCCGGCAATTCCTCCAGCGCCGTTTGCAGTTCCTTCAGCAGCGTGGCGCGGGCGTAGGCGTCTTCCGGGCTGCCGTCCACCGACGGCAGCAGCAGGTCCAGGCGGCAGTCGTCGCCGTCGTCGTCGCAACCCAGGTCGTCGAGGCGCACTTCCTTTTTTTTGCGGAAGCGGTCGATGATGCGGTTGCGCGCCACCCGGAACAGCCAGGCGCTGGCCTGCTCGATCGGCTCCGGCAGGCGGTAGGCCTGGACGAATTCGTAGAACACGTCCTGCAGGATGTCGTCCGCGTCGGTCGGGTCGCTGACGCGGCGCCGGATAAAATTCCCGAGGCGCGAGCGCTCGCGCAGCACGGTCGCGGCGATGTCCTGTTCGGTGGTTGAATTCGGTGGTGTCATGTCGTTGTAGACGGCCCACGGCTGCGCTTATTGTGGCAAATTGCAATTTATTTCGCTGCGGACGTTATACAGCAAAGGCCGCCCGCCGCCTATCGGCGCGCGCCGGCGCGAATGTCCCACAGGGCGGCGGTGTAGCGCACCCGGTCGCCGTGCACATAGGGCTCGAAGGCGGGGCGGGCGACGGCGGCCACTTGCTGGCGGGTGGCCTCGTCCGCCGTTTGCAGCAGCCTGCCGACGGGGCCCATGTGGGTGATGTAGTGGAGCAGGTCCGGCTCGGGGAAGCTGCAGGCGACGTCGAGCGGCGCGATGCCGATGTCGCGCCAGCCGCTTTGTTCCAGTATCGCCTGCACGCGGTCGCGGTTGGCGAAACCGAACTGGCCCGGCTCGTCCGGCACGCGCACGGGCAGCTGGGGCAGCAGGGCGGCCGCGCTTTGCTCGGCGGCGGTCATGAAGGGATTGTCTTCCGGGCCGCGCCAGGCGATGCAGCGCAGCGTGCCGCCGTCGCGCGTGGCCAGGCGCAGCGCGCTGAACGCGGTGACGGGGTCGTCGAAGAACATCACGCCGAAGCGGGAGATGATGGCGTCGAAGCTGGCCGGTTCGAAGGCGTGGCGCTGGGCGTCGGCCTCGATGAAGGTGGCGCTGGAGCCGGTTTGCGCGGCGCGGTCCCGGGCGGCGGCGATCATCGGGCCGGAGATGTCGATGCCGGTGCAGCGGCTGTCCGCGCCCAGGCGGCGGGCGGCGGCCAGCGTGGTGGCACCGGTGCCGCAGCCCACGTCCAGCAGGCTTTGCGTGGACGACGGGATGGCTTGCATCAGCAGATCTTCGATGGGCTGGAACATGTGGTCGAGCAGGGCTTGCGCGGCGACCCAGGTGTTGCCGCCGGCGCCTTGCCACAGTGAGCTTTGCTTCATGGTTGGTCCTTTCGCTTGTCGTGGAAATGGGGAAGTGCTACTGTGCCACTTCAAGTCAACTTGAGGTCAAGCGATGGCGGGCATGGACATAGCCGAAGTGGTGCGGATCTCGGGCATGCCCGCGTCCACCTTGCGATTTTACGAGGAAAAGGGGTTGATCTCCTCAATTGGCAGGCACGGCCTGCGCCGCATCTTCGACGCCGGCGTGGTCGAGCGGCTGGCCTTGATCGCGCTGGGCCGCGCCTCGGGCTTTTCGCTGGACGAGATCGCGGGCATGTTCGGCGCCGACGGCGACCTGCGCATCGACCGCCACCTGCTGAGCGCCAAGGCGGACGATCTGGACCGCACCATCAAGAAACTCACCACCATGCGCGACGGCCTGCGGCACGCGGCGGTGTGCAAGGCCGCCGGCCACATGGAATGCCCGACGTTCCGCCGGATCCTGCGGATTACGGCCAGGAAGTAGGGCGCGCCTGCGGAATCGCAGGTCCATCGCGCTGGCCCACCCGTGGGGGGGGATGTGCATGGGGTGCCCTTCGCCGCTCCTTCTAGCAAAACTTCGATTTTCTCTTCGATTTTCTTCTATTTTTTCAAGCATTGAACTATTTCCGGACTTCCCGGTCTAAATATGGGAAAGCCGAAGAAAATAGGGGAGAAAATCGAATGAATACTACAATGAGCGTGCAACTGCCCACCGATACCCTGCTCAAGCTGATCGAGAAACTGCGCCGCCGTGGCGGCTCGCAAGATCTGTCGGAAGCCATGACCCAAGCCATCGAATGCTGGCTGTCGGATCCGGCCCGATTCGAGCCGGGTGCAGACGTGTCGGGCATCCACGGCTACCAATGGAAAACGCTCTTTCTTCCCGAAGGCACCGTGTTGAAATCATGGAGCTACGGAGAGAACAATTACGCGCGCGTTGAAGGCGACCAGATCATCCACAACGGCCGCGCCGTCTCGCCCAACGAATTCGCGCAATCGTTCGCGCGCTCGACGCGCAACGCCTGGCGTGATTTATCTGTCCGCCGCCCCGGCGACAAGACCTACAAATCAGCGTACAGGCTGCGCGATGAACTGGTCGCCGCGTCGAAGGCGCCTGCGGCAACGCCTGCCCCTACGAACATGGCGCTCCCTGTCGCTGTCTCGCCATTGCCTGCCGCGTCAGCGCCAGCGTCACCCGTGCCGCAGGCTGCGCCGCCAGCCAACACGCCACCACGCGACACCAACAGCGAGCCCGGCTGGGATTTACCGGAGCGCAGAAAATTCCGCTACCGTTTGGAAGACGTCGCCTATTAGGCCAGCCACAACGCCCGCCGCCATTGGCCGTTGGCCGCCGCAGCTAATTTATCCATGATAGTCAATATCGCTGCAGGTAGGGTCGATATCTTGAACGTGGTCCACCGGCGGCGACTGAAATAGCGGCATGTCTTCCCGACACAAGTACATCGCCAGACAGGCGCCGAATATTGGTACGAACAGTATGACCGCAGCTTGAGCCCATCGTTGGGCAGGCTCGTAGAACGGTGACGTGAACACTCTCCGCATGGCAACGACGTCGAGGCCAAGCGTTATCACTGTCAACGTGAAGAGAAGCCATCCAGTTGAAGTAAGCCAGCTCATTTGGTTTCCATGCCGATCGCGGTCCAGGCGCGCAGCTGCCGCCAGTTTGATAAGATAACATCTTTCCAGCCTTCCGAAAGAGGCCTTGAGTGCTAAACGGTTTTAATCATTTGACCCTCGCCGTCACTGACCTGTCGAGAAGCCTGGATTTTTATTCGCGCCTTTTGAATTTTCGCCCAGCCGCTACCTGGGATGCCGGGGCCTACATCACACTCGGCGAGCTTTGGCTGTGCCTTTCATTGGGCAAGGGGAGCGATGCCCAGGACTCCTCGACGTACACCCATTACGCATTTTCCATCCAGCAGTCGGACTTTCACGCGTTCAAACAAAGGCTCAGGGATAGCGGAGTGACCGAATGGCAGCCGAATCGCAGCGAAGGCGATTCGTTCTATTTCCTCGACCCGGACGGCCATCAATTGGAAGCCCACGTCGGCTCGTTGAGTTCCCGCCTGGCGGAGTGCAGAGCCAAGCCTTACAAGGGTATGCAATTCTTCGACTGAACGCGGACCCTCAATGCAAAAAGCCCCCGCCGGCACTGGACGCGATCTTGAGCGCGTCCAGGCAGGCGGGGGCTTTTTATTTCAGCGGACTACCGATTAACGGTCGCCGTAGCTGCGGCGTGCGCCGTCGGTGCTGCGTGGGTTGCTGCCCTTGTAGCCGCCGCCGGTGCTGCCTTCCTTGCGCGGTGCGCCTGGCTTGCTGAACGTGCGCTGGCCCGATGGCTTGGCGCCGCCACGGTTGTCGCCCGGCTTCCAGCCGCCTGGACGCGGCGACGAACGCGATGCCGACGCGGTCTTCTTCGGCTCGTAGCCTTCGATGACGTTGACCGGAATCAGCTGCTTGGTGAAGCGCTCGATGCGCTTGACGTTCATGCCTTCGGCGTGGTTCACCAGCGAGATCGCCAGGCCGTTGCGGCCCGCGCGGCCGGTGCGGCCGATGCGGTGCACGTAGTCCTCAGGGAACTTCGGCAGGTCGTAGTTGAACACGTGGGTGATGGTCGGCACGTCGATGCCGCGCGCTGCGACGTCGGTGGCGATCAGGATCTTCACCTGGCCGCGGCGCAGGCTGTCGAGCGTGCGGTTGCGGGCGCCCTGGTGCATGTCGCCATGCAGCGCGGCGGCCGAGAAGCCGGCGATGTTCAGACGGTCGGCGATTGTGTCGGCGTCACGCTTGGTGGCGGTGAAGACCACGGCCTGGTCCAGCGAGTCGTCGCGCAGCAGGTGGTCCAGCAGGCGGTTCTTGTGCGACAGGTCGTCGACGAAGTGCACGCGCTGGGTGATGTTCTCGTGCTTGTTGGCGGCGCTGACGATCTGGATGATCTGCGGATCCTTGGTGATGCGGCGCGCCATGTTGCCGACCACGCCGTCCAGCGTGGCCGAGAACAGCATGGTCTGGCGGGTCGACGGGGTCGCTTCGACGATCTTTTCGATGTCGTCGATGAAGCCCATGTCCAGCATGCGGTCGGCTTCGTCCAGCACCAGGATTTCCAGCTGCGAGAAGTCGATCTTGCCCGATTCCATGTGGTCGATCAGGCGGCCTGGGGTTGCCACCAGAATCTCAGGATTCTTGGCCAGCAGTTGCATCTGTTTTGGATAAGGCATACCGCCCAGGATCGACACGGCCTTGATGCGGCGCAGGTTGACGCTGTACTTGTCGGTATTGGTGGTCACTTGCAGGGCCAGTTCGCGGGTCGGGGTCAACACCAGCATTTTTGGCTGTGCGGCTTTGAAACGTGGGCGCTCGCCACGGGCGCGGGCGGCTTGCATTTCCTGGTTCGGAGTCTTGCCGGCGGCTGCCGGGTCGATCTCGGACAAACGGTGCAGCGACGGCAGCATGAACGCTGCAGTCTTGCCGGAACCGGTTTGCGAGGATACCAACAAGTCCTTGCCTGCGATCGCCGCAGGGATAGCCTGCTGCTGTACCGGGGTCGGCGCGGTGTAGCCGGCGTCGGTCAGGGCTTTGATGAGGGACGTGTTGAGACCAAGTGCTTCAAATGTCATGCTGTTCTTTCGTAAAAAACCGGCGTTCGTGCAAAAGCCGAACGCGAAATAGCTACGCCTACCAAAACGAAATGACTCAATCAAAATCGAAAGAAATTTCGGCACAAAAGCTTTGCGCCGGGACGGTGTCAGGTGCGACACCAAAGGCGGGAGGGCTTTATAAGCGACATCAGGGTGATGCGCTAAGGCTTGCGAAGCTGCTAGTAATACCTGGCTGATCAATCGGCGCTGCTTTTGTTGCAGCGCGCTCATTGCAGCGCACAGGCGACACTATACATGACTGCGGGTGGTCTGTACAGGTCAGTCTCCTTCTATTGTGCAGCGCCGCAGTTACTTATATGATAATTTTGAGGTTTTGATCGGAGTAAACCATGTTCATGCCGTGGGCGGTGACGATGATGTTGGCGCGGACGCCGGGCGCGCTGATTGCCGATCCGCCGGCCGAGCGGAAGGAGGCGCCATGAGCGTGCACACCTATTGGATCGTCGATATCGACGCCACGGCCGAGGAGGCGCCGGCGCTGGCCGACAAGGTGCGGCAGTGGCTGGTGGAGCTGGAGATCATCCTGCCCGGCCCGCCGCTGGCGGACCAGGCGTACTTGCCCTTGTACCGCTACGGCCCCGCCGCGGCGCGCTGGGCGCACGAGAACGCCCTCGGGCACGACCTTCTATGCGCCGGCCTGCATATCGTCACCGAGCGCACCGTGTTCCACGCCGGCGAGGGCGATGTCGGTCCCTTCGTCTGCCCGCACTGCGGCGCCACGCACGACGACCTGCCCTGGTCGCCGCCGACCGAGGCTTGGTACGAGGGTGAGGGCGACAACCGGCTAACCTGTCCCGCCTGCGGCACGGCCAGCAGCATCGCCGAGTGGCGCAGCGGCTGGGCCTACGGCCACCTGGGCTTCGGTTTCGTCGAGGGCCGGATGCTGGACAGGCTGGGCGACGAGCTCGCGGCGCTGACCGGCCACCGGCTGCGCATCGTGCACGAGCACCTCTGAAACCCGGGCCGGGGTATTAGAGGGTGTCCACGACTTTGTTGATATCTGAAAAGCAAGCACTGAGGTATATTGCTGCGTGTTATTTATTTATTAAACTTCAATATGCGTGCAGCTTATCTGTTGGTGGCGGTGATGGCGGGGGCGGGCTTGTCGGCTTGCGGTGGTGGTGGCGGAGGCGCGGCCGGCGGCGCGACGCAAACGGCGGCGCAGCCGGCGACGGCGGTGCCGGCCGCGCTGGCGGCCATCGCGCCGGGCACGGCGCACACGATGGCGGCCAACGAAACCGTGCTGGTGCCGGCTGGGGCCGTCGTCAGCGGGCCGGATGGTTCGACCATCACCATCAACGGGCAGTCCAATACGATCAATGTGTCGGCCGGGGCCGTCGTGACGGTGCCGGCGACGGCGACCGGCGCGGCCACCAACCAGGTGGCGGCCAGGGCCGCGTCGCAGGCGACGATCCTGGTGTCCGAGCCGATCGCCGGCGGCGGCATGATCGGCGGCGAGGCGCCCGTGGACGGCGACGGCAGCCAGGCCAGGTTCAGCGGCATCTACCAGCTGGTGGCCGACCGCACCGGTAATCTCTTCGCGTCCGACCGCAACGGCATCCGGCAGATCGCGCCGACCGGCGCGGTGACGACCCTGCGCAGCACGCCGGCGGCGGCCTTCGACGGCCTGGCGCTGGACGCCGCCGGCAACTTCTACGGCGCCGGCGTCTACGACGACACGATCTACCGCCGCACGCCCGACGGCGTGGTCAAGTCGTGGTTCACCGGCTGGAACGGCGGCGTCAGGCCGCAGGCCAGCGTGCGGCTGGCGGCCGATGGCGCCGGCAATGTGTACCTGGCCGACTACTTCGGCAAGCGCATCCTGAAGTTCAGCGCGGCCGGCGTGCGCAGCGTGCTGGCCGGCGGCGGCGCCGGTGACGGCAACGACGGCGTGGGCGCGCAGGCGGCCTTCCACGGCCCGACCGCGCTGGCGTTCGACGCGACCGGCGCCTTGCTGGTCAACGACAGCGACGCGGTGCGCCGCGTGCTGCCGGACGGCACGGTGAAAACCGTCGCCCGCATCCCCAAGCGCATCATCCCGCCCGACAGCCCGATCGCGGTGGACGCCGCGGGCAACGCCTATGTCGCCGGCGACAGCGATCTGCGTCTGGTGAAGCCGGACGGCAGCGTCACCGTGCTGCAGATGATGGGCGGACTGCCCTACACGACCGCGCTGGCGATCGGCGGCGACGGCAGGTTGTACGCCGGCACCGGCTGGTCGGCGCCGGTGCGGCTCTGGAAGATTTCGCAATAAACCCGGGTGGGGCCTGACCCCACAATTGCCTCCGCAATGAAAAACGCCCTGCATGCAGGGCGTTTTGCTTGGCGCGGCGGGAGGCGGCTTACAGGTAGTCTTCCGCGTTCAGGCCCATGACGTGCGAGAAGCCGCCGTCGACGTAGGTGATCTCGCCGGTGATGCCGGAGGCCAGGTCGGACAGCATGAAGGCGGCGGTGTTGCCCACTTCCTCGATGGTGACGTTGCGGCGCAGCGGCGCGTGCGACGAGGCAAAGCCCAGCAGCTTGCCGAAGTCCTTGATGCCGGACGCGGCCAGGGTCTTGATCGGGCCGGCCGAGATGCCGTTGGCGCGGATGCCCAGCTTGCCCAGGTTTTCCGCCAGGTAGCGCACCGACGCCTCCAGCGAGGCCTTGGCCAGGCCCATGGTGTTGTAGTAAGGGATGGCGCGCACCGCGCCCAGGTACGACAGCGTCAGCAGCGACGAGCCTTCCTTCAGCAGCGGCAGGGCGGCCTTGGCCATGGCCGGGAAGCTGTAGGCCGAGATGTCGTGGGCGATGCGGAAGTTCTCGCGGGTCAGGCCGTCCAGGAAGTCGCCGGCGATCGCTTCGCGCGGCGCGAAGCCGATCGCGTGCACCAGGCCGTCCAGCTGCGACCAGCTCTTGCCCAGGTCGGCGAACAGCGCGGCGATCTGCTCGTCGCTCGAGACGTCGCAGTCGTACACCAGGTTGCTGCCGAACTCGGCGGCGAATTCGGTGATGCGGTCCTTGAAGCGCTCGCCGACGTAGGTGAACGCCAGCTCGGCGCCCTCGCGGTGGCAGGCCTTGGCGATACCGTAGGCGATGGAACGGTTCGACAGCAAACCGGTGATGAGGATTTTTTTGCCTTGCAAGAACGCCATAGTGACTCCAATTGCAACTGCGCGCCTAGGCTTGCCATGTTCAGCTGGCTGGCGACGTCAGTGGGGTTGTTGTTTGTGTGAGAGGCCCGTTGCCGGCCGCCGCAAGACCAAGATTGTAGGGCGACTGGGCCGCGACTGCAACCTTTGATCGCTGCGGCGGCCCCGGCGGCATGCGCCCGGGCCGGGGCCGGGCGGGCCGCGGTGGCTGTTTAATTGCCGCGGTGGCGGGGCTTGTGGGCGTCGCGTGGCACGCGCGCCTTGACCAGCGCCACCGGACCGGACTTGGCGGTCTTGCCGCCCTTGGCCAGTTTGTAGCCGGACTTGCCGGTGGTGCGCTCGCGCTCGGCCTCGAAGGCCACGGTGGCGTTGCGCTCCACCTCGGGCGAGATGTCCACGCTGGCCGAGGTCGAGATCTTCGGCACCAGGATGGTGGAGCCGGCCTTGAGCAGCGACTTCTGCGGGATGTTGTTGGCCTGGCGGATGACTTCCGGCGTGGTGTGGAAGCGCGAGGCCAGCACGCCGATGCTCTCGCGGGCGGTGGTGATCTTGTGCGTGGTCCAGGTCGACAGTTCCTTGCCCCATTGCGCCAGGTTCAGGTGGAACTTGTCGGCGTTTTCCTTGGGCAGCAGGATCTTGGTCTGCTCGTCGCCGGTGATGACCGGGCGCTTGAACTGCGGATTGAGCGCCTTGAACTCGTCGACCGACAGCTCGGCCAGGTGGGCGGCGATGGTCAGGTCGATGTCGCTGGTCTTGTCGACCGCCGTGAAGTACGGCGTGTTGTCGATGGCCGGCAGGTTCAGGCCGTACTGGGCCGGGTTGGCGATGATGTTCTTCACCGCCTGCAGCTTGGGCACGTAGTTGCGGGTCTCGGCCGGCATCAGCTCGGCCAGGCTTTCGAAGTCGGTCGGCTTGCCGGCCGCCTGGTTGCGCTTGATGGCCTTCTGCACCGAGCCTTCGCCCCAGTTATACGCGGCCAGCGCCAGTTGCCAGTCGCCGAACATGTCGTACAGGCGCTGCAGGTAGGTCAGGGCGGCGTCGGTCGAGGCCAGGATGCCGCGGCGCTCGTCCTTGAAGGCGTCCTGCTTGAGGTTGAAGTCGCGGCCGGTGCCCGGCACGAACTGCCACATGCCGGCCGCGTTCGCGCTCGACAGCGCCTGCGGGTTGAACGCGGACTCGATGAACGGCAGCAGCGCCAGCTCGGTCGGCATGCCGCGCTTCTCCAGCTCGGTGACCACGTGGAACAGGTAGCGCGAGGCGCGCGCCGTGGTGCGGCTGATGTAGTCGGGACGGGTGGCGTACCAGTTGACGTGCTTGGCCACCAGCTCGTTGTTGATGTCCGGGATGGCGTAGCCGCTGCGGATGCGGCCCCACACGTCTTTCTCGCGGAAAGCATCCTCGTCGACCGCCTTGGCCGGCTTGTTGATTTTCAGGGAGGAGACATCGAGGGCGGGGGACTTGGGCAGGGCGGACAGCGGCATCGACGACGCCGGCAGGCCCGGCGCTTCATCGTGGGCCTGGACCATCGCCGGCGCCATCAGGGCCAGCAGCGTCGCCAGGGCGGCGGATCTAGAAATTCGTGCTTGCATAGTTTTCCATTGTTATCGACGAGCAACATCGAGCGGACTATGAATAAACGTGGAGTGTACGAAGGTCCCCGGGTCGAGTCAAGAAATATGTCAGCAGGATGACGAATTCTTTTATGCAATCGTTCCACGTAAATAAGCAGAAAATGCCTGCAAAATCGCGGAAGTATGAGTTCCCGCAAAGAGTGCGTACAATTCCGCTTTTGAGCAGTCACCAAGGAATTGAATTATGAGTAGCCCCGCCATCGATCACGACGCCGTCGTCGCCGAGACCGTCAATTGGGTGGAGCAGGCCGTCATCGGCCTGAACCTGTGTCCGTTCGCCAAGGCCGTCCATGTGAAAAAGCAGATCCGCTACGTGGTCAGCGACGCCGACACCCCGGAGGCGCTGCTGGCCCAGCTGCTGGAGGAGCTGGAATACCTGGCCGAGACCTCGCCGGAGAAGGTCGACACGACCATGCTGATCCATCCGAACGTGCTGGCCGACTTCGAGGACTTCAACGAGTTCCTGGACGTGGCCGACGCCGCGCTGGAGGACGTGGAGCTGGACGGCATCCTGCAGGTGGCCAGCTTCCACCCGCACTACCAGTTCGCCGACACCCACCCGAACGACATCGAGAACTACACCAACCGCTCGCCGTACCCGACGCTGCACCTGCTGCGCGAGGACAGCGTGGAGCGCGCGGTGGAGGCCTTCCCGGAGGCGGGCGACATCTTTGAAAAGAACATCGAGACGCTGCGCGCCCTGGGCCACGACGGCTGGGACAAGCTGATGAAGGTGAAATGATGGCCGACCTGCCGGTCCGGCCGGACACGCCGTGCGTGGCGGTGTGCTCGACCACCTTCGACGAGATCTGCCGCGGCTGCGGCAGGTCGGTGGTCGAGGTGGCGCACTGGGTGTCGATGAGCGCCGAGCAGAAGGAACTGGTGTGGCAGCGCATCCTGGCGCAGGGCTACCCGCGCCGGAACACCTGATCAATAAGTGCCGATGAAGTCCTTCTTGCCCACTTCCAGGCCGTTGTGGCGCAGGATGTCGTAGGCCGTGGTGGCGTGGAAGAAGAAGTGCGGCAGCGCGTAGTGGAACAGATAGGTCTGGCCGGTGAAGTGCTTGGTCTTCTCGCCGCTGCCGGTGGTGATGGCGCGCGTCTCGCTGCCCTCGATGGCGCTGGCCGGCACGCTGTCGATGTAGGCCAGGGTCTTGACGATGCGGGCCTTCAGTTCGGCGAAGCTGGTTTCGGTGTCCTCGTACGAAGGCACGTCCAGGCCGCCCAGGCGGGCCGCCGCGCCCTTGGAGAAGTCGCAGGCGATCTGGATCTGGCGGGTGAACGGCAGCATGTCCGGGAACAGGCGGTACTGCAGCAGCGCGTTCGGGTCGATCTTTTTCTCGGCCGCGTGGGTCTCGGCCTTGTCGAGGATGGCCAGCAGACTGTTCAGGATCTGTTTGAACACGGGGATGGAGGCGGAGTACATGGAGAATGTGGTCATGGCGGAGCCCTCTGTTGAATGGAGCCGCGATGATAGCCTGCCTGTGGGTTTTTTGCTGGGAGCATGACTTTTTCGCCAGTTTCCGTGCATAATTCCATCAAGTAACCCTAAAGTTTGCGCGACGAACCCCTATACACAGATGATGCAAACTTATCAAGACGGCGTACCGGTGCATGATTAGCGCCCTCTATCAACGGCTGCGTACCCGGCTCGGCGCCCTGTACGGTCTGTCGATCTATGGTGCGCTGTTGCTGGTGGTGTTCGGCGGCCTGGTGATCCCGGCCATCATCGGCAGCTATCTGCTGATCGGCGTGCATGAGCAGCAGTCGGCGCGCGTGGCGCTCAACGAATCGCTGCAGCGCAACGCCGACATCCTGGCGCTGGGCATGCAGGAATCGCTGTGGAACATGAACGCCGAGTCGGCCCACTCGCTGGTCGAGTCGGTGATGCGCGACCAGTCGGTGCTGCAGGTCGAGGTGGTCGGCCAGGCCGACACCCAGTTCATGAGCGTGCATTCGCCGCGCCGCGCGGCCGGCAACGTGTTCCGCGCCGAGCGCGAGATCCTGGTGCGCGGCGAGCGCATCGGCCGCATCACGGTCGAGATGGACGACGCCCGCAGCCAGCAGGAGCTGCGCGAGAAGCAGCTGTCCTACGTGTTCGTGCTGGCCGGGCAGCTGATGGTGTCGCTGCTGCTGATCGTGTTGTTCCTCAATTCCCGTCTGATCAAGCCGCTGCGCAAGCTGATGCGCTTCTCCGACCGCCTGTCGCACGGCGACTTCGAAACCCGGCTGGACCTGGTCGGCAGCGACGAGCTGGGCCGCCTGGCCGGCCAGCTGGAGCAGATGCGGGTGGCGATCAAGCGCCTGTTCGAGGACATCGGCCAGCGCGAGGAGCGCTTCCGCACCATCGTCACCCAGGTGCCGGGCGCGGTGTTCCGCTTCCGCCCCGACGGCCCGATCGACTTCGTGTCCGACGCCATCGAGGAGATCTCCGGCTACTCCGCCGCCCAGTTCATGCGCAGCACCACCCACTCCTGGACCAACCTGATCGCGCCGGAAGACCGCAAGAAGCAGCGCCGCGCGGTGACCGAGGCGATCCGCGGCGCCCAGCCGTACGAGATCGAATACCGCATCCTGGACGCCTCCGGCACCGAGCGCTGGGTGGCCGAGAATGGCCAGCCGCAGCCGCACGACGGCGAGGGCAACGCGCCCTGGGTGGACGGCATCATCTCCGACATCAGCCTGCGCAAGCACAACGAGATGCGTATCGAGGCGCTGCTGGCCGAGCAGAGCGCCATCCTCGACAACGTCATGTTCGGCGTGATGTTCGTACGGAACCGCAAGATCGTCTCGGTCAACCGCCGCTGCGAGGAGCTGTTCGGCTACGAGCCGGGCGCGATGACCGGGGCCTCGACCGCCATCGTGTTCCCCAACTCCTTCGATTTCGAATCGGCCGGCGCGCGCCAGTACCCGTCGCTGTCCGAGGGCGACTACTTCAACGAGGAGCGCCACTACCGCCGCAAGGACGGCAGCCTGTTCTGGTGCATGGTCAGCGGCTACGCGCTCGACAACAAGCGCGCCAACGAGGGCAGCATCTGGGTGTACGCCGACATCACCGCCCGCAAGGAGGCCGAGGAGAAGCTGCGCCTGTCGGCCACCGTGATCGAGCACATCGCCGACGGCGTGGTGGTGCTGGACGACCAGGGCATCATCGTCGCCGTCAATCCGGCCTTCACGCAGATCACCGGCTACACCGAGGCCGAGGCGCTGGGCCACGACCGCACGCTGACGCGCTCCGGCCGCCACGACACCGAGTTCTACGCCGACATGTGGAAGGCGCAGGTGGAAAAAGGCTTCTGGCGCGGCGAGATCTGGAACCAGCGCAAGAACGGCGAGTTGTACCTGGAGTGGCTGACGGTGAGCGCGGTGCGCGACACGCGCGGCGAGACCACGCACTACGTCGGCGTCTTCAGCGACATCACCAAGGCCAAGGAGTCGCAGGAAAAGCTGGACCACCTGGCCCACCACGACCCGCTGACCGCGCTGCCGAACCGCCTGCTGTTCCACGACCGCCTGCAGCACGCGCTGCAGCGCGCCTCGCGCGACGGCGAACAGCTGGCGCTGCTGTTCATCGACCTGGACCGCTTCAAGAACGTCAACGACACGCTGGGCCACCACATCGGCGACGAGCTGCTTAAGCAGGTCGCCAAGGCGCTGCAGGAGCGCCTGCGCGAGGGCGACACGCTGGCGCGCCTGGGTGGCGACGAGTTCATCGTCCTGCTGGAGAATATCGAGAATCAGTTCGGCGCCAGCCAGGTCGCCGAGAAGCTGGTGCAGATGTTCGAGCAGCCGTTCATGGTGGCCGGGCACGAGCTGTTCGTCACCTGCAGCGTCGGCATCAGCGTGTTCCCGGAGGACGCGGTCGACCTGAACATGCTGATCAGGAACGCCGACGTCGCCATGTACCAGGCCAAGGCGCGCGGCCGCAACGGCTACAGCTTCTACACGCCGTCGATGACGGGCGAAGGCGTCGAGCGCCTGCGGCTGGAGACCTTCCTGCGCCGCTCGATCGAGAAGGACGAGATCTTCCTCAACTACCAGCCGCAGGTGGAGATCGACACCGGCCGCCTGATCGGCGTCGAGGCGCTGGTGCGCTGGAACCATCCGGAGCTGGGCCTGGTGCCGCCGATCCGCTTCATCCCGCTGGCCGAGGACACGGGCTTCATCAACCAGCTGGGCAAGTGGGTGCTGGAGGAGGCCTGCCGCCAGATGATGCGCTGGCAGGAAGCCGGCCTGCACGTGCCGAAGATGGCGGTCAACCTGTCGGCCAAGCAGTTCGAGCGCGGCAGCATCGTCAACATGGTGGCCGACATCCTGCGCGAGACCGGCCTGGCGCCGGAGCGCCTGCAGCTGGAGGTGACCGAGTCGGTGATCATGAACACCGGCGACGCCATGGTCTTCATCAACGACCTGCACTCGATCGGCGTCGGCCTGGCGATCGACGATTTCGGCACCGGCTACTCGTCGCTGGCCTACCTGAAGCAGCTGCCGGTGCAGACGCTGAAGATCGACCGCTCCTTCATCAAGGACATCTCGACCGACGTCAACGACGAGGCCATCGCCATCGCCATCATCCAGCTGGGCAAGAGCATGAACCTGTCCGTGATCGCCGAGGGCGTCGAGACCGAGGAGCAGGCCGCGTTCCTGCTGCGGCACGGCTGCCACCAGGCGCAGGGCTACTTCTACAGCAAGCCGGTGTCCGCCAGCGACATGCTGGCGCGCTGGCGCCAATAATCGAACAAGGGAGACCGTATGCAGCCACAGTCCAAACGACGCCGCCGCTTTATCTTTGGCGGCGTGGCCGCCGCCGGCGCGCTGGTGGTCGGCTGGGGCGCGATGCCGCCGAGGCAGCGCCTGCACGCCACGCATCCGATGCCGGTGGTCGGCAACGCGGTGGAGCTCAACGGCTGGGTGGCGGTGGCGCCGGACGGCATGGTCAACGTGGTCATGGCGCGCAGTGAGATGGGGCAGGGCGTGCACACCGCCTTGCCGATGCTGGTGGCCGAGGAGATGGACGTGCCGCTGTCGGCGGTGCGGCTGGTGCAGGCGCCGCACGATAAAATCTACGGCAATATCGCCATGCTCAAGGACGGCCTGCCGTTCCACCCGGACGACAACGGCGACCTGAAGGCGGTGGTCAGCTGGACCGTCGGCAAGGTCGCGCGCGAGCTGGGCCTGATCATCACCGGCGGCTCGTCCAGCGTGAAGGACGCGTGGCAGCCGATGCGCGAAGCCGGCGCCGCCGCGCGCGCCATGCTGGTGGCAGCCGCCGCCGCGCAGTGGAAGGCGCGCGCGGAGGACTGCCGCACCGAGGACGGCTTCGTCATCCACGCCGACGGCAGGCGCCTGGCGTACGGCGCGCTGGCGGTTGCCGCCGCCACCTCCAAGCCGGGCGAGATCCGCCTGAAGGCGCCCCGGGATTTCAAGCTGATCGGCCGCCCGCAGCCGCGCCGCGACACGCCGTCCAAGGTGAACGGCGCGGCGGTGTATGGCCTCGACGTGCGACCCCAGGGCATGGTGTATGCGGCCGTCCGCATGTCGCCGGTGATCGGCGGCCGGGTCGCCAGCGTCGACGCGGACGCGGTGCTGAAGATGCCGGGCGTGCTGCGTGTGGTCGATTTCTCCGGCGCGCTGCCGGCCAGGACCGGCGCCGGCGCCGGCGTGGCGGTGGTGGCCAAGAGCTGGTGGCAGGCCAGGCAGGCCGCGCTGGCGCTGCCGGTGCAGTGGAACGAGGGCGACGGCGCCAGGCTGTCGAGCGCCGCCATCTACGCCGAGTTCGCGGCCAAACTGGACGCGGAGTCCGGCCATGCCTACCACAAGTCGGGCGACATGGACGCGGTGGAGGGCAAGGCCATCGGCGTCGCCAAGACCGTGACGGCGGAATATCGCGCGCCCTATCTGGCGCATGCCGCGATGGAGCCGGTCAACTGCACGGCGCAGGTCAAGGACGGCTTCGTGTTCCTGTGGGCGCCGACGCAGTCGCCCGGCTTCGCGGTGGAGGCGGCGGCCAAGGCGGGCGGCGTCCCGGCCGACAAGGTGGTGCTGGAGGTGACGATGCTGGGCGGCGGCTTCGGGCGCCGGCTGGATGTCGACATGGTGTCGCAGGTGGTGGCGGTGGCGCGGCAAACCGGCGGGCTGCCGGTGCAGATGATCTGGTCGCGCGAGGACGACACCACCCACGACGTGTACCGCCCGGCCGCGCTGGCGCGCTTCAACGCCAGCCTGGACGCGGCGGGCAATGTGCTCGGCTACGACAACAAGTCGGCCAGCGGATCGGTGTCGCACCAGTTCTTCAAACGCAACCTCGGCCTGCCGCCCGGCGGGCCGGACAAGACCACGGTCGAAGGGGAGTTCGACATGCAGTACGAATTCCCCAATCAGCGCATACGGCACGTGATCGTCGACAGCCCGGTGCCGCTGGGGTACTGGCGCTCGGTCGGGCATTCGCACAACGCGTTCTTCAAGGAGAGCTTCATCGACGAGCTGGCGCACGCGGGCGGCAGGGACAGCGTGGCATTCCGGCGAAGCCTGCTCAAGCGGCACCCGCGCCACCTGGCGGTGCTCGATGCGGCGGTGGCCAGGGCTGGCGCCGCGCCGGCGGGGCGCGCGCACGGCGTCGCGCTGCACCAGTCGTTCGGCACCATCGTCGCGCAGGTGGCGGAAGTGTCGGTGGAAGGCACGGAGATCCGCGTGCACCGCGTGGTGTGTGCGGTCGACTGCGGCATCGCCGTCAATCCCAACATCATCGCGCAGCAAGTGGAATCGGCGGTGGTGTTCGGGCTGTCGGCGGCCTTGTATGGCGCGGTGACGATCAAGGATGGCAAGGTCGAGCAGACCAGCTTCAACGACTATCCGGTGCTGCGCCTGAACCAGGCGCCCGAGGTGGAGACCATCATCATGCCGAGCGCCGAGCATCCCGAAGGCATGGGCGAGCCGGCCACGCCGCCGATCGCGCCGGCGGTGGCCAACGCCGTCTTCAAGCTGACCGGCAAGCGCCTGCGCACCCTGCCTTTGACCATATAAAATTGGGGTCAAGTCTGACATTCGGACACGGCCTCTACCGTAGTGGCCCCGCTACGGCAGAGGCCGTGTCCGAATGTCAGACTTGACCCCAAAGTTGCTTTTTTTAGGGACTAGTCATTATGATTTTTCGCCAACTTTTTGATCCGACGTCTTCCACCTACACCTATCTGCTGGGCGACGGCGGCGAGGCGCTGCTGATCGATCCGGTATATGAACAGGTGCCGCGCGACCTGGCGTTGCTGAAGGAGCTGGGCTTGCGCCTGCTGGCCACGCTCGACACCCACGTCCACGCCGACCATGTGACCGGCGCCTGGCGCCTGCACCAGAGCTGCGGCAGCGCCATCGCGCTGGCGGCGGCGGCCGGCGCGCAGCTGGCCGACCGGCCGCTGCGCCACGGCGACCGCATCGACTTCGGCAGCCGCCACCTGACCGTGCGCGCGACGCCCGGCCACACCAACGGCTGCCTGACCTTCGTGCTGGACGACGAGAGCATGGCCTTCACCGGCGACAGCCTGCTGATACGCGGCTGCGGCCGCACCGATTTCCAGCAGGGCAGTCCGCAGCAGCTGTTCGCCTCGGTGCGCGGGCAAATCCTGTCGCTGCCGGAAGCCTGCCTGCTCTATCCGGCCCACGATTACCGCGGCATCACCGTCACCAGCGTGGCCGAGGAGCGCCGCTTCAATCCGCGCCTGGGCGGCGACGTGGACGAGGGCGATTTTGCGGGACACATGAACAACCTCCACCTGCCGCATCCGAAGCTGATCGCGGTGGCGGTGCCGGCCAATATGCGCTGCGGCCAGCCGGAGGGCAACGCGCCGCCGCCGGATACGCCGGACTGGGCGCCGTTGACGCTGCGCTTCAGCGGCGTGTGGGAGATCGAGCCGATGGTCCTGCTGGAGCACGCGGCCGAGGTGCAGATCGTCGACGTGCGCGAGGCGCCCGAGTTCATCGACCAGCTGGGACATCTGGAAGGCGCGCGGCTGGTGCCGCTGTCGCAGTTGATGGACCGCGCGGGCGAACTGGATAAGAACCGGCCGGTGGTGGCGGTGTGCCGCTCGGGCGTGCGTTCGGCGCAGGCCAGCGTGCTGCTGGCCAAGGCCGGCTTCGGCAAGGTCGCCAACCTGGCCGGCGGCATGCTGCGCTGGAAGCTGGAGGCGTTGCCGGTGGCGTCCGACAGCGTCTGACGGCGCGCCGTCTCAGCCGGCCGCCGCGCGGTTGGCCACGCTCAGCACCCAGTTGACGCCGAAGCGGTCCCTGAGCATGCCGAACAGCGGCGTCCACTGCGACGGCGTGAGCGGCTGGGTGATGGTCGCGCCATCGCGCAGCTGGTCCCAGCAGGCGGTGATTTCTTCGGCCGTATCCCCTTCGACCGCGACCAGGAAGGCGTTTTCGCCCTGCTGCCACGGCATGTCCGCCGGGACGTCGTAGGCCATGACGCGAAAGCCGCTGTCGGCCGCCACCTGGCCCCACATGACGTGGTCGGCGTCGGACGGATCGCGGACGTTGCCGGCGTCCCGGTAGGTGACGATATGGGCCGCGCCGCCGAACACGCTGTGATAAAAGCCGAGGGCCTGGCGGGCGTCGCCGCGGAAGTTCAGGTGGGTGGTTGCCTGGATGGACATGATGGTTCTCTCTGTGTTGAAGGAGCCATCATCTTATTCGGCGCTGCTGTCAGTTTCTGGCAGTATGCTGCGGCCGGCGACGTATTCTGTGCGGCGCCATTCCTTGAGCAGCGCCTGCCTGTGCTGCGGATAGCGCTGGTCGAGCAGCTCGGCGTCCGTGATGCGGTCCGAACGGAAGTTGCGGAAGCCGCCGCGCAGCTCGCACCAGCACATCAGCACGCGCGTCCGGTCGAAGTACACCATCGCGTACGGCCATACCACGCGCTGCGAACTGGCCCCGGCGGGATCGCGATAGCTGATCCGGAGCTTGTGTTCGGTGCGGATGGCGGCGCGCAGCAGGTCCGGATCGACCGGCGTGCGCAGCGCCTTGCGGCCGGCGCCGACCAGCAGGGCGGACGCTTCCAGTTCCCGCCGCAGCTCGGGCGGCAGCACGGCGGAGATCTTCGCCAGGGTGCTCAGCGCGCCCTGCGCCAGCGGCTGGTCGCCGCTGTCGGCGACCAGCCGCATGCCCAGCACCAGCGCTTCGATTTCCTCCTGGCCGAACATCAGCGGCGGCAGCATGAAGCCGGGCCGCATGACGTAGCCGACGCCAGGTTCGCCTTCGATGGCGGCGCCCTGGGCTTGCAGGCTGGCGATGTCGCGGTACAGCGTGCGGATGCTGACGCCGGTTTCGGCGGCCAGCACATGGCCGCTCACGGCACGCCGATGGCTGCGCAGCACTTGCAACAGCGTGAGCAGGCGTTCGGAGCGGGACATGCGGGGATCGTGTCGGTGGCAGCTGCGGCGGGAGGTGCCGGCGCCGGCGCTCAGGCCAGCGCGTTGCGCATCAGGGTGCGCAGGTTGCAGTCGGCCTGCCAGCCGATGCGCTCCTCGCTGCTGGCGGCCAGCGCGGCCAGTTCGGCGTCGCTTTGCGCGGACTGGGCCAGCACCAGCCGGTGCGCCAGCCCGGCGTCCGGCAGCATGGTGCCGAAGAAGGCCACCAGTTCGTGGTGCTGGATCAGCAGGGTGGGGAAGTTGTCGACGTCAAGGTCGCCCACGACGTCGGCATGGTCCTCGATGTCGATCCAGACGAACAGCTTGTCCGGGTGGCGCCCGGCCACGTCCTCGAATGTGGCGCGGTAGGACGCGCAGGTGCCGCACCAGGCCGCGCACAGGCAGGCCACGATCCAGCGGTCGCCGGCCAGGGCGGCGGCGATCTCTTGGCGATTGTCGGAATTGAGGGTCAAACTGTGCATGGTATTGGTCGGCTAACGGCGGCCTCTGCGCCTAAGGGTCGTATTCTACATCCCCGCGCGGGGTCGCGCCTGCCAGCCCGGCAGGTTAAAATACGCCATGCCTATTATTCTTGCCATTGAAACCTCCTCCGAACTGGCCTCCGTCGCGCTGCTGCGCGGCGGGAGCGTCATCAGCCGCGTGTCCTCGGGTGTGCGTACCCATTCGCAATCGGTGCTGCCGATGATACAGGAACTGCTGGCCGAAGCCGGTATCGCCTTGAAAGACTGCGATGCCATCGCCTTTGGCTCCGGTCCCGGTTCGTTCACCGGCGTGCGTACCGCCTGCGGGATCGCGCAGGGCCTGGCCTTCGGCGGCAACCTGCCGGTGGTGCCGGTGGTCACGCTCGATGCGATGGCGCTGGCCTGCCATCAGCGGCACGGCGCCGCCGAGGTGCTGGCGGTGCTCGATGCGCGCATGGGCGAGGTGTACTGGGCGCAGTATCGCTTTGCGGACGGCGCGGCGCCGGTGCCGGTGCTGCCGCCCGCGCTGTCGGCGCCCGAGGCCGTGCGGCCGCAGGGCGCGCCGGTCGCTTGTGGCAATGGCTTGTCGGCCTATGCCGAGGCGTTTGCCGGCGGCGGCGGCTTTGCCGAGGTGATGCCGCATGCGGAGCAGGTCGCGCAGCTGGCGGCCATCGCGCTGGCGGCCGGCCGGACGGTGACGGCGGCCGAGGCGCAGCCGCTGTATTTGCGGAACAAGATCGCCTACACCCAGGCCGAGCGGCGCGACATGGCGGCCGCCAAGGCTGCCGAGGGTGGCGCATGAAGCAGGCGTGGGATCTGGCGCGGCTCAACTACGAGCCGATGCGGCAGGCCGATTTGCCCGATGTGGTGGCGCTGGAGGAGAGCGTTTATCCGCATCCCTGGAGCCTGACCAACTTCGTCGATTCGCTCAACAGCAATTACGAGGCGTGGGTGCTGCGCGACCAGCAGGGCGATTTGCTGGGCTATTTCCTGCTGATGGCGATCGTCGACGAGGCGCATTTGCTCAACGTCGCGGTGTCGGCGGAGAGGCAGGGGCAGGGCCTGGGGCGCTTCCTGCTGAACCAGGCCGTGGCCTGCGCGCGCGGGCTGGGCATGGAGTCGGTGTTGCTGGAGGTGCGGCCATCGAACACGCGGGCGCTGGAGATTTATGAGCGCTACGGATTTAAACACATCGGTCGGCGCAAGGGCTATTACCCGGCCGCCAATCAGCAACGCGAGGACGCAATCGTTATGCGGTTCAGTTTATGATGGCCCGGAGCGCCGTGTTCCTCGATGAGATGGGCGTGGGCGTGCAATGGAAATTGCGCAATCCTCCCGTGGCCGGCGAACCTGTCGCGCAGGATGTGCAAGCCGAGGAGCCGATGCCCGTGATGGCTGAAGCGCCGCCTGCGCGCAGCGTCGAGCCGGCACCCGTGGCTGACGCGCCGCCGTCGCCAGTCCCGGCGCGGGAGCCCGAGCCTAGGCCCGCGATGGCCGCCATGCCATCGCCCGCACCGGCCGCCATGCCATCGCATGCGCCGGACGCCGTGCCATCGGCCGCACCGGCCGCCGCGCCGAACGAGCCGGCCGCCGCGTCCGACGACGACTCCACCGCCTGGTTCGACGAAGCGCCCGCGCCAGCGCGCGCGGAGCCGGTCGGCGACGAGGCCATCGCCGCCATGGACTGGGCCGAATTGAAAGCCGCCGTCGCCACCTGCACCCGCTGCAACCTGTGCGAGACGCGCCGCAACGCCGTGAACGGCCGCGGCGCCGCCAACGCCACATGGATGGCCATCGCCGCCGCGCCGACCCGCCTGGACGAGAAGGAAAACCAGTCCGTCGCCGGCGAAGCGGGGCAACTGCTGGACAACATGCTGAAGGCCATCGCGCTCAAGCCGGAGCAGGACGTCTACGTCACCCACCTGGTCAAATGCCGTCCGTCCGACGCCGACGGCGCCGATCGCGCACCAACTGGCGAGGAGCTGCTGGCCTGCCGTCCGTTCCTTGACCGCGAGCTGGCGCTGACCGGCGCGACGATGGCCATGACCTTCGGCCAGTACGCCGCCAAGGGGCTGATGATGGGACCGGCCGCGCGCGGCAAGGTGATGCGCTACGGCGCCGCCGAGCTGCCGGTGGTGGCCACCTATCACCCGGACGACCTGCTGCGCCGGCCGGAAGACAAGGCCAAGGCCTGGGGCGACCTGTGCCTGGCCAAGGCCGCCCGTGACTAGCCAGCCGCCCGCCGCGCCCGCGAGCCCGTCCCCATCCGGGGCGCTCGCCGGGCACGCGCCGGCGGACAGCTATCAACTCCGCTTCGAACAGCGCTGGGGGCACCTGACCCGCCCGCACGTGCGCGCGCTGGCCTGGCTGCTCGACGCGCCGGACCTGCTGGACCCTGCCTCGCCGCACTGGCAAGGCCGCATCGCCACGCTGGGTGCCATATCGCCGGAGACGGCAGCCTGGCTGGCCGCGCTGGAGCAGGACCCGATCCCGCTGGACGCCGCCCTGGGCCCCCGCCACTACTCGCGCCTGGGCCTGTACGCCGAAAAACTGATGGCCTTCTACTTCGCCGAGCACGGCCGGCTGGTCGCGCACGGCCTGCAAGTGCGCGCCAGCCGCAACGACACCGTCGGCGAATTCGACTTCCTGCTGCGCGACGGCGACGACCTGGTCCACCTGGAATTCGCCACCAAGTTCTACCTGCTCGACGCCAGCGACGCCGGCGCCGATTTCAACGGCCTGATCGGCCCCAACCTGGCCGACACGCTGGGCGCCAAGATGCGCAAGATCTTCGACAAGCAGCTGTCGCTGGCCAGCCACCCGGCCGCGCAGCCCTTGCTGCCGCAGCCGGTGGCGCGCGCGCAGGCGCTGGTCAAGGGCTGGCTGTTCTACCCGGGCGGCGAGGGCGCGGCGCCCATGCCGGGCATCTCGCAGCCGCACTGCAACGGCTTCTGGATCACGCTGCGGCAGGCCGCCGGCCTGCAGGGCGAACGCTACGCCATCATGCCGCGCCTGCACTGGCTGGCGCCGTTGAAAACGCCGCTCGACTCCACCGCGATGAACAAGGACGAACTGCTGGCCGCGCTGCACGACCACATGGCGCAGGTATCCGCGCCGGTGATGGTGGCGGAGTTGGAACAGCAAGGGGAATGGCTGGTGGAGCGCAGCCGGGGCTTCGTGGTGCCCGACGATTGGCGCGCCCAAGCCGCGCAGCGCCGCCAGGACGGGGCGCTGCCGGCTTAGTGCAAGGTCAGTGTTTCAGCTCGCCGATCAGCGCGACCGAATCGAACTCGCGCTGGTTGGCCGCATGCTTGCGCATGATGAAGAACATGGTCCCGGCCAGGAACAGGCCGAACAGCACGATGATGACATCCAGGTTCAGGTGGCCGCGCAGCATCAGCGAATACATGGCCAGCATGGTCAGGATGGACAGGTTCTCGTTGAAGTTCTGCACCGCGATCGAATGGCCGGCGCTCATCAGCACGTGGCCGCGATGCTGCAGCAGCGCGTTCATCGGCACCAGGAAGAAGCCACCCAGCAGGCCGACCAGGATCAGCAGCGGGTAGGCCAGCGCCACCGATTTCACCAGGGTCATGCTCATGACGATGACGCCCATGGCGATGCCCATCGGGATCACGTTCAGCGACTTGCGCAGCGAGATGAAGCGCGCCGACAGCACCGCGCCCAGCGCCACGCCGATGGCGACCACGCCGACCAGGCTGGTCGACTGTTCATAGCTCAGCTTGAGGGTGCGGTTGGCCCACTCCAGCACGATGAATTGCAAGGTCTGCGCGGCGCCCCAGAACAGCGTGGTGACGGCCAGCGAAATCTGCCCCAGCTTGTCCTTCCACAGCAGGCCGTAGCAGTTGGCGAAGTCGGTGATCAGCTTGATCGGGTTGCGTTCCTGGTGGCCGTAGACGCAGCCGGTGTCCGGGATGCGGGTGTTGAACAGCGCCGCCAGCATGTAGATGCCGACCACCACGCACAGCGCCGCCTCGGGCGGGGTGTCGATACCGGTGTCGATCAGCGGGAAGTCCAGGCCCAGCAGGAAGGACGAGACCTGTCCACCGACCAGCTTGCCGCCCATGACGGTGCCGAAAATGATCGACATCACGGTCAAGCCTTCGACCCAGCCGTTGGCCGCGACGAGTTTCTCTGCGGGAAGTAATTCGGTCAGGATGCCATATTTGGCGGGCGAATATACGGCGGCGCCGAAGCCGACCAGCGCATACGCGAGCAGCGGATGGACGTGGGCGAAGATCAGCAGGCAGCCGGCAACCTTGATCAGGTTGGAGATGAACATGACCTTGCCTTTGGGCATGGAATCGGCGAAAGCGCCGACAAATGCAGCCAACAGCACGTAAAACAGCGTAAAGGAGAGCTTCAGCAGTGGCGTGATCCACGCCGGGGACTTCATGGTGACTAGCAGGTCGATCGCGACAAAGAGCAGCGCATTGTCCGCCAATGACGAAAAGAACTGCGCTGCCATGATGGTATAGAAACCACGATTCATTCTGGGATGCCTGAAAACATATCTGGCTTGCTTTATACCATGCTTTGATCGTATCCCCAAGAATTGAGCCATGCGGATCGGCCGCCGCACGGTAAAATACGGCCTTCGCCATTTTGCTCACATTGCTTATGTCCAGGCCTATCGCTGCAACCATCCACGTCGACTCCATGAAGCACAACCTGGCTTGCGCCAAGGCCCAGGCGCCGGGCGCCAAGGCCTGGGGCGTGGTCAAGGCCAACGGCTACGGCCACGGACTGGAGCGGGCGATGCGGGGCTTCGCCGACGCCGACGGGCTGGCGCTGGTCGAGGTCGACTACGCCGTGCGGCTGCGCGAACTGGGCTGGAAAAAGCCCATCCTGCTTTTGGAGGGTTTCTTCGGTCCGGCGGACCTGAACACCATGGCCGGCTACGACCTGCAGGCCGCCGTCCATTGCAACGAGCAACTGGCGTGGCTGGAGGCGGCGCAAGCCGGGCTGGCGGCGCGCGGCATCAAATTTGACCTGCATCTGAAAATGAACAGCGGCATGAACCGGCTCGGCTTCATGCCGGACGTCTACGCCGCCGCCCACGCGCGCCTGAGCGCCATGGCTTGCGTGCGCAGCATCACCATGATCACCCACTTCGCCAACGCCGACGACGCCGAGCATCCATTGCTGCCGATCGCCGAGCAGGTGCGCCGCTTCGAGCTGGGCACGGCCGGGCTGGCGGGCGCGCGCAGCCTGTCCAATTCGGCGGGCGTGCTGATGCACCAGCAAACCTTGCGCAACGACTGGATCCGTCCCGGCATCATGCTGTACGGCGGCTCGCCGGGCGGCGCCACGGCGGCATCGTTCGGCCTGCAGCCGACCATGACGCTGACCAGCGAGATCATCGGCATCCAGCACATCGTGGCCGGCGACGTGGTCGGCTACGGCAGCCGCTTCCAGGCCGAGGGCCCGATGACCATCGGCGTGGTGGCCTGCGGCTATGCGGACGGCTATCCGCGCAGCGCGCCGATGGGCACGCCGGCGCTGGTGGACGGCGTGCGTACCCGGCTGGTGGGCCGGGTGTCGATGGACATGCTGACCGTGGACCTGACCGGCCTGCCGTCGGCGCGCGTGGGCAGCAAGGTCACGCTGTGGGGCCGCGGCATGCCGATCGACGAGGTGGCCGAGGCGGCCGGCACCATCGGCTATGAGCTGATGTGCGCGCTGGCGCAGCGCGTGCCGGTGCAGGAAGGCTGAGCGGATGGCCAAGGCTAAGACCAACTACACCTGCAGCGAGTGCGGCGGCACGGCCACCAAGTGGACCGGACAGTGCGCCTCGTGCCAGCAGTGGAACACGATGGTGGAGACCGTCATCGAGACGGGCGGCAACAACCGTTACTCGCAGCCGCAGCACTTGTCGCTGGCGCAGACCGCGCCGGTGCTGTCGCTGGCCGACATCGACGCCATCGACGTGCCGCGCTTCGGCACCGGCATCGAGGAGTTCGACCGCGTGCTGGGCGGCGGCCTGGTGGCGGGCGGCGTGGTGCTGATCGGCGGCGATCCGGGCATCGGCAAGTCGACCCTGCTGTTGCAGGCGCTGGCCAATGTGTCGCACCTGAAAAAAGTCCTGTACGTCAGCGGCGAGGAATCCGGCGCGCAGATCGCGCTGCGCGCCAAGCGGCTCAACATCGACGCCCGCGACCTCAAGCTGCAGGCCGAGATCCAGCTGGAGAAGATCCTCGGCACGCTGGCCGACCTGAAGCCGGAAGTGGCGGTGATCGACTCGATCCAGACCGTGTACTCGGACGCGCTCAGTTCCGCGCCCGGTTCGGTGGCGCAGGTGCGCGAATGCGCGGCGCAACTGACGCGCATGGCCAAGCAGACCGGCGTCACCATCATCCTGGTCGGCCACGTGACCAAGGAGGGCGCGCTGGCCGGCCCGCGCGTGCTGGAGCACATCGTCGACACGGTGCTGTACTTCGAGGGCGACAACCATTCCAGCTTCCGCCTGGTGCGGGCGATTAAGAACCGTTTCGGCGCGGTCAACGAGCTGGGCGTGTTCGCCATGACGGAGAAGGGCTTGAAGGGCGTGTCGAATCCGTCGGCGCTGTTCCTGTCCCAGCATGACAACCAGGTGCCGGGTTCCTGCGTGATGGTGACGCAGGAGGGCACGCGTCCCTTGCTGGTCGAAATCCAGGCGCTGGTGGACGCCAGCCACCTGCCTAACGCGCGCCGGCTGTCGGTCGGTCTGGAGCAGAATAGGCTGGCGATGCTGCTGGCCGTGCTGCACCGGCACGCCGGCATCGCGGCCTTCGACCAGGACGTGTTCATCAACGCCGTGGGCGGCGTGAAGATCACCGAGCCGGCGGCCGACCTGGCGGTGCTGCTGGCGATTAATTCGTCGATGCGCAGCAAGCCGCTGCCGCGCGGCTTCGTGGTGTTCGGCGAGGTCGGGCTGGCCGGCGAGATCCGTCCGGCGCCGCGCGGGCAGGAGCGCCTGCGCGAGGCGGCCAAGCTGGGCTTCTCGACGGCGATGATCCCGACCGCCAACGCGCCCAAGCAGCCGATCGAGGGCATGACCATCATCGCGGTCGATCGCATCGACGATGCCTTCAATAAGCTGCGCGAAATCCAATAACGTTGTATTGTTACGTGTTGTAATTGGTAATACTGAATAATTAGTAACTGAATACGTACAAAGGAACAGGATAGTGTCAGTTGATCAAAGGTCGGTCGCGCGCAAGATCGTGCGGGCCAAGGCGGTGGTGGCGATGGACGGCATGCCGCCGATGCAGGGGCGCACCATCGACATCAGCGCCCATGGGTTGTCGCTTAACTTCGAGCATAAGCTGGAGGCCGGGCACATGGGACAGTTGTCGTTCGAGCTGTTCATCGACGGCAAGGCGCAGGTGCTCACTTGCCGGTCCAAAGTCACGTATTGCATCTTCAGCGGCGATCATTTCAAGATCGGCTTCCAGTTCCTTAACATGGATTCCATCACCACCAGCGCCGTCAACAAGTTCCTGCGCTAGGTCCGACGTAGCGTGCTCTCGGGCGGATCGGGCGCTGCGCCTGCACTTGTTCGAGCGCGTGCGCCAGCCAGCCGACGCAACGGCCCAGCGCGAACAGGATGAAGGGCGCGTCGTCCGGCAGTTCATGGGCGGTGGCCAGCGCGGTCAGCGCGAAATCAATATTCGGCAATTCCCCCGCCTGCGCTTCGGCCGCTGCGGCGAGGGCCGCGTGCGGCTGCAATTCCGGCAATAACTTCAGCAGGGCGCGGGCGCGCGGGTCGCCTTCCGCGTAGAGCTTGTGGCCGAAGGCGGGCAGCGGGCGGCCGCTGGCCAGCCAGTTGGCGACCGCCTCGTCGGCGCCGTGCTGGCGGGCGGCGGCGATCAGCTGCGCGAATTCGGCCGAGGCGCCGCCGTGCAATGGGCCGGTCAGTGTGGTGAAGCCGGCCAGCACGCCGGCCGCCAGCGAGGCGCCGGTCGAGACGGCGACGCGGGTGGCGAAGGTGGATGCGTTCAGTTCGTGGTCGGCCATCAGGACCAGGGCGCGGCGCAGCAGGTCTTCGGATGCAGGCCGCCGCCAGGCGCGGGCGAGGCGGGCGCTGATGGTGTTGGGCGCGGCTTGGCCGGCCGGCTCCGGGCCGATCATCGCCTGCGTGAGCGTGGCGAGGATGGCGGCGGCTTCGAGGCGCAATTCGGCGGCGGGGCGGCACAGCGAGGGCGCATCGCCGGCGCTGCGCAGCGCCAGGGCCAGCAGGCCGGCGCCCAGTGCGCCGGCCTGCGCGAAGGCCGCCGTTGCGCCGTCCGATGTGGAGGCCGCCGCTGCGCGGGTCGCCGTTGTGCCTGCCAGCGCCTGGCCGGGCTCGGCCTCCCACAGCAAATCGGCGATGTCTTCCAGCGTCGCGGTGTCGGCCAGCACGGCGGCGTCAAGGCCGCGGTACAGCAGGCGGCCGTCGGCGGCGGTGGAGATGGAGGAAGGCAGCACCGGGTCGCCCCATTGCATGGCCTGCGTGGAGACCGCCTCGATCTTGCGGCGTCCGTTGCTGCGCGCGGCCATGCGCAGGATGTCGTCGCGGTGATAGAGGCTGCGGCGCGGATCGGCCTCGTCGGACTTGGCGCGTATCTTGCCCCGGCTGACGTTGGCGTACAGCGTCTGCGGGAGGACATTCAGTACATTCAGCGCTTCGGCCGCCGTCATCCAGACCATCTTGGTTTCCTATGTTGACACTTCAAGTCAAGATTGACGCCATTTGTGGGCGCTCCTAAGCTGGAAACAGCATATCAATTACCGGAGCGTTCATGTCTAAAATGTTGGAAGCCATTGTATCCGCGCTGTCGCTGCCGTCGCGGGAGTGCGTGACGTTTGCCGGCGCGGGCGAGCTGCCGTCGTGCTACGCGGTGACGGAACTGGCGGCGGCGTCGGTGGGCGCGGCGGCGCTGGCGGTGCGGCAGCTGATCGCGGCGCAGGGCGGCGGGCCGGCGCAGGTGACGGTCGACCGCCGGCTGGCGTCGATGTGGTTCGGCTGGTCCCTGCAGCCGGTGGGCTGGGAGCGGCCGCCGCTGTGGGACCCGGTGGCCGGCGACTACCGCACGGCCGACGGCTGGATACGCCTGCACACCAACGCCCCGCATCATCGCGACGCGGCGCTGGCGGTGCTGGGCGCGCCGGTCGAACGCGCGGCGGTGGCGCGGGCGGTGGCCGGCTGGCGCGGCGCCGATCTGGAGGCGGCGGTGGTGTCGCAGGGCGGCTGCGCGGCGATGATGCGTTCGGGGGCGGAATGGGCGGCGCACGAGCAGGGGAGGGCCGTGGCCGCCGAGCCGCTGGTCGCGATGACCGCGCGGGACGGCAGCTTCCACGCCGGCTGGGCGCCGACGCCGTCGCGGCCGTTGGCGGGGCTGAAGGTGCTGGACCTGACGCGGGTGCTGGCCGGGCCGGTGGCGACGCGCTTCCTGGCCGGCTACGGCGCCGACGTGCTGCGCATCGATCCGCCGTCGTGGGAGGAGCCGGGCGTGATCCCGGAGGTGACGTTGGGCAAGCGTTGCGCGCGGCTGGACCTGCGCCTGGCGCGGGACCGGGATGTGTTCGAAACCCTGTTGGCGCAGGCGGATGTGCTGGTGCACGGCTATCGGCCGGCGGCGCTGGAGGGATTGGGATTCGGCGAAGAAGTGCGGCGGCGCCTGAACCCGGGGCTGGTCGACGTGGCGCTGGACGCGTACGGCTGGACAGGGCCGTTGAGCGGACGGCGCGGCTTCGACAGCCTGGTGCAGATGAGCGCGGGCATCGCCGAGCGCGGCATGCGCTGGCGGGGCGCGGACCAGCCGGTGCCGTTGCCGGTGCAGGCGCTCGATCACGCGACCGGCTATCTGATGGCGGCGGCGGCGGTGCGAGGGCTGGTGCATCGGTTGGAAGAGGGGCGGGCCACGCAGGCGCGCCTGTCGCTGGCGCGTACCGCGCTGTTACTGATCGGCTTGTCGCCGTCGGAGAAGGCCGCCGCACAACCGCTGGCGTCGGCCACCGAAGCGGACCTGGCTTCAGAGCTTGAGCAAACCGCGTGGGGACCAGCGCGGCGCTACCTGCCGCCGGTAGCCATCGACGGCGCGCCGATGACCTGGGACCGGCCCGCCGCCGAACTCGGATCGTCGCCACCCCAATGGGGTCAAGTCTGACATTCGGACACGAGCTCTGCTGTAACCCGGGTGGGGTCAAGTCTGACATTCGGACACGGCCTCTGCCGTAGTGGCCGCTACGGCAGAGGCCGTGTCCGAATGTCAGACTTGACCCCAACTTGGAAGAGCGCAAGAAAAGCCGCTCTGTTCGGCGCTTTGGATCTTCGCCCATGTTGCATACTATGTAACCAAATCAGGCGGAACGTATCATGGCGACCTCCAGCATCAATTCCAGTACCAATACCGGCTCTTCGACGGTGTCGAACGATATCTACAACCGTGTCCAGCAGACCATGGCGTCGCAGAACAAGGCCGCGACCAAGCTCAATACCACGCTGAAGAACGACCAGACCAAGCTGTCGGCGTTGGGCCAGCTGCAAAGCGCGCTGGCCAATTTCCAGTCGATCGCCGCCGGACTCACCGGCAGCGGCTTGAGCACCAGCGCCGCCACCTCGGTCAAGAACGTGCTGACGGCCGCTTCCACCGGCGCGGCCAAGGCCGGCACCTATGCGATCAATGTCAAGCAGCTGGCCCAGGGACAGTTCCTGACCAGCGACGCTTTCGCGGCCGCCGATGCCAAGATCGGTTCGGGCGCGGTCACCACCGTCAAGATCGATTTCGGCACCGCCGGCGGCGACAAGGGCTACACCCTCAACAGCGCGGCGGCCGGCAAGTCCATCACCATCGACGCCAGCAATAACACGCTGGACGGCATCGCCGCCGCGTTCAAGGCGGCCGGCGTGGACGTCAAGGTGGTCAAGGGCGACGACGGCAAGTTCTCGCTGGCGATCGCCGGCCAGAGCGGCGCGGCCAACACCATGCGCATCAGCGTCAGCGGCGACGCCGCGCTGAAAAACCTGCTGGCCTTCGATCCCGACGGCGCCCAGAAACTCAAGCAGACCAGCGCCGGCATGGACGCCATCGTCAACGTCGACGGCAAGGACGTCACCAGCGCCACCAACACGCTCGACAAGGCCATCCCCGGCGCGACGCTGACGCTGACCGGCGCCGGCAAGACCGACGTCACCATCACCCAGGACGCCAGCCAGATCGGCGCCAACCTGAAGTCCTTCGTCAGCGCCTACAACGATTTGAACAAGAAGCTGCAGGCCCTGCAGAAGGGCGACCTGAAGTCCGACACCGCGCTGGGCCAGGTCACCGGCCAGCTCGGCATGCTGCTGAAGACGGGCGGCGGCAGCGTCTCGCTGGCGGCGCTGAACGCGGCCGGCGTCAGCCAGGACAGCAGCGGCCAGCTGGTGGTCGACGACAAGAAGCTCACCGCAGCGCTGGCCACCGATTCGGCCGGCGTCGGCAAGCTGTTCACCAACGGCGGCAAGGGGATCGCCGACCTGCTGTCGTCCAAGGCGGCGGCGTTCACCTCGGACAGCAGCGTGATCAGCAAGGAGGCCGGCCTGCTGGGCCGCGAAATCACCAACATCAACGGCCGCCGCACGGTGCTGACCAAGGCGCTGACGGCCCAGGCGACCGCGCTGGCGGCGCTGTACACGGCCCAGGCCCAGACCGGCGCCGGCAGCGCCCTCAACGGCGCGGCCGGCAGTTCCGGCTCGCTGTTCGATATCCTGGGATGATTTTTCTAACGAATTCCTTGCGTCGAAACTGGCTATGCCCGATCATCACGGCTTGTGATTGATTCCAAACGGAGGGGCTATGGCAGGGAAGTTCGTTGGTGCGGTGCTGGTGGCGGCTGGCTTGATGGCCGTCGCGGGGCAGGTGGCGGCCCAGGCGCAGGAGGAGAAGGTCCTCAACATCTATAACTGGTCGGACTATATCGCCGACGACACCGTTAAAAACTTTGAAAAAGAAACCGGCATCAAAGTCCGCTACGATGTGTTCGACAACAACGAAATCCTCAACTCCAAGCTGGCCGCCGGCAAGTCGGGCTACGACATCGTGGTGCCGACCGCGCAATGGGCGCGCCTGCAGATCGACGGCAAGGTGCTGCGCAAGCTGGACAAGTCCAAATTAAGCAACCTGAAGAACCTGGACCCGGCCATCCAGGCCAAGCTGGCCAGCATCGATCCGAACAACGATTACCTGGTCGACTGGCTGTGGGGCTACACCACGGTCGGCATCAACGTCAACAAGGTCAAGGCCGCGCTGGGCGGCATGCCGATGCCGGACAACGCCTGGGACCTGATCTTCAATCCGAAATACGCGTCCAAGCTGAAGTCGTGCGGCGTGTCCTTCCTCGATTCGCCGTCCGAGGTGCTGCCGGCCGCGCTGCTGTACCTGGGCAAGCCGGCCTACTCGAAGAACGCCGCCGACTACGCCGAGGCGGGCAAGCTGCTGCAAGCGATCCGCCCGAACGTGACGCTGTTCAGCTCGTCCGGCTACATCAACGACATGGCCAACGGCGCGGTGTGCGTGGCGCTGGGCTGGTCGGGCGACATCAACATCGCCCGCCAGCGCGCGATCGACGCCAAGAACGGCAACGTGATCGAGGTGCTGGTGCCGAAGACCCAGGCCGCGCTGATGTTCGACACCATGGCCATCCCGGCCGACGCGCCGCATCCGAACAACGCCCACCTGTGGATCAACTACATCCTGCGCCCCGAGGTGCACGCCAGCCTGACCAACAAGGTGTTCTACGCCAATCCGAACACGGCCAGCCTGAAGTTCGTGCGCAAGGATATCGCCGGCAACAAGACGGTGTTCCTGTCGGACGCCGACAAGCAGCGCATGGCCGCGCCGGAGGCGGTGCCGGCCGACATCCGCCGCAACATCACGCGCATCTACACCAAGTTCAAGACCGGCCTGTAAACGACGATCGGCGCGAGAGGCGGGTCCGGTCCGGACACGCCACTGGCGCCGATGCTGCTTCATTGAAGCGTAGGCTATTCGTGATAGCGGTCGATCAGTTTGTGTTTGCTGCCGCGCGTTTCCTCGATGATCTCATACACTACCAAGGCAATCATCCCGCCGAAGATGCCCATCGCAAGCAAGGTGAACATGGTAGCCCTCCCTCTAGTTGTTACGATTAAACTTTAGCAGAAGGGTGCCGCTTTACAAGCCCAGCGGAAACTTTTATTTCACCACCAAGTCCGCCGCCATCACCGCCTTGAGGTAGACGCTCATGGCGTCGCCCGGCACGCGCTGGGCGAACCACCAGGCGCTGGCCTTGCGGATGTCCCATTCCAGGTCGTCTCCGGTCAGCAACAGCGAGGCCGCCTGGCCCAGCGTCGGCTGGTGGCCGACCACCAGCACCGTGTCCTTGTTGGCCGGCCAGTTGACGGCCTTGAGGATGTCGGCCGGATCGGCGCCCGGCGCCAAATCGCTGTGGATTTTGAACTTGCGGCCCAGCGCCTCGGCCGTCTGCAAGGTGCGCAGCGCCGGGCTGCACAGGATGCGGCAGCTGTCGGGCAGTTGCGAGTCCAGCCACTGGCCCATGCGGCGCGCCTGTTTCTGACCCTTGCCGGTCAGCGCCCGCTCCAGATCGGCCATGCCCGCTTGCGCTTCTTCGGCTTCGGCATGCCGCCACAAAATGAGATCCATATTTTTCTCCCCAACGACATGTGAAAAAAGATCCCCGGTCCGTCCTTATTCTTCGAGATGGGCGCCGCGCATGCCCAGCGTGCCCATCAGGTGCTGCTGGGCGCTGAAGGGCAGCTGCTTGCCGCGCGCCTTGCGGCGCTGGTAGTGGCCGTCCGCTTCCAGTTCCCAGGCGTTCATATTGTCCTTTAAATACGGGTTCAAGCCCTCGTTCAGCACGCGCCGCTTGAGCGCCTTGTCCAGCACGGGGAAGGCCACCTCGATGCGGCGGAACAGGTTGCGGCTCATCCAGTCGGCGCTGGCCAGCATGACGTCGTGCGCCAGATCGTTGCGGAAATAATAGATGCGGCTGTGTTCGAGGAAGCGGCCGATGATGGAGCGCACCTTGATGTTCTCCGACAGCCCCGGCACGCCGGGCTTGAGCATGCAGGCGCCGCGCACGATCAGGTCGATCTTGACGCCGTCCTTGGAGGCGGCATACAGCGCGCGTATCACCGATTCGTCGACCAGCGCGTTGATTTTAACAATAATCCGCCCCGGCCGCCCGGCGCGCGCGATGCGCGCCTCGTTGCGGATCGCCTTGATGATCTCGTTGTGCAGCGCGAACGGCGCCAGCCACAGGTGCGTGAGCCGGTGCGGCTTGGTCAGGCTGGTCAGGTGGATGAACACCTCGTTGACTTCCTGGCTGATGCCCGGATGGCAGGTCAGCAGGCCGAAGTCGGTGTAGAACTTGGTGGTGGTCGGATGATAGTTGCCGGTGCCGAGGTGGGCGTAGAAGCGCAGCTTGCTGTCCTCGCGGCGTATCACCAGCGCCACCTTGGCGTGGGTCTTGAGGCCGACCACGCCGTACACCACCTGGGCGCCGGCCTGCTCCAGCTTGTCGGCCCAGTTGATGTTGGCCTCCTCGTCGAAGCGCGCCTTCAGCTCCACGATCACCGTCACTTCCTTGCCCGAGCGCGCCGCCAGGATCAGCGACTCCATCAGGTCCGAGTTCATGCCGGTGCGGTAGATGGTCTGCTTGATCGCCACCACGGCCGGGTCGAGCGCGGCGCTGCGGATGAAGTCGATCACGGTCTGGAACGACTGGTAGGGGTGGTGCAGCAGGATGTCGCCCTCGCGCAGCGCGGCGAAGATGTCCGGGCTGCCCGGCTTCTGCGCGATGCCCGGATAAAACGGCGGGAAGCTCAGCGCCGGATTGTTCACGTGGTCCATGATCTCGGTCAGGCGCACCAGGTTGACCGGGCCGTTGACCGCGTACAGCCGGCTCTGGTGCAGGCCGAACTGGTCGAGCAGGAATTGCGACAGCTCTGGCGGGCAGTTCTTGGCCACCTCCAGCCGCACCGAGGTGCCGAACTGGCGGCCCTGCAGCTCGCCCTTGAGCGCCTGGCGCAGGTTCTTGACCTCGTCCTCGTCGACCCACAGGTCGGAGTCGCGGGTCACGCGGAACTGCGAATAGGCGATCACCTCGCGGCCGGCGAACAGGTCGGAGATGTGGGCGTGGATGATGGACGACAGCAGACAGAACGACACGCCGCCGCTCTTGGACAGATGGTCGGGCAGGCGGATCACGCGCGGCAGCACGCGCGGCGCCTTGACGATGGCGATCGCCGTGCCGCGCCCGAAGGCGTCCTTGCCGGACAGCGAGACGATGAAGTTCAGGCTCTTGTTGACCACCTGAGGGAAGGGGTGGGCCGGATCCAGGCCGATCGGCGTGAGCAGCGGCCGCACCTCGGTGTCGAAGTATTCCTTGACCCAGGCGCGCTGCGCCTCGTTGCGCTCGTTGTGGCGCACCAGGTGCACGCCGTTGGCGGCCAGCTGGGGCAGCACTTCCTGGTTGAGGATTTCATACTGGTGGGCCACCAGCGCGTGGCACTCGGCGCTGATGCGCGACAGCGTGGCCACCAGCGCGGGGTGGTTGGACAGCGAACCCTCGACGCTGCCGGCCGCCAGCAGGCTGGCCACGCGCACCTCGAAGAACTCGTCCAGGTTGCTGCTGGCGATGCACAGGTAGCGCAGGCGCTCTAATAAGGGAATGCTCTTGTCCTCGGCTTGCGCCAGCACGCGCCGGTTGAACATCAATTGTGACAGTTCCCGGTCCAGAAACGCGGAGTTCTTGTTTACTTCAGCATGCAAGTCAGGCTTCATGTCTTTTTGTTCACTTTGCAGGTAGTCTCATTCTAGCCTGTATTGCGGCAGAATGATGCAACAGTGTAAATAAGAAATATGACAGGTCCATGACATTGTTTGTCATAAATGACGTGGACGGCGCGCCGATTATGACAACGCCGGCGTAATATATGGCGGCACATGGCCTGTTTCCATAGGGGAGAGCGGTGCGGCATAACTATTTTTGACATATTTCGGTCATGTCATAAACCTGTCATATAGTCCCGGTAGACTGCGCAGCATCCTAACCTGTCATAAACCAAAGGACCTGTAATGCGACTTAAACAACTGATCTCTTCCCTGGTAGTGGGCGTGTCTGCTGTCATGGCATTCTCCTCCGCCGCATCCGCCGCCGATATGACCGGCGCCGGCTCGTCGTTCATGTACCCGATCGCCGCCAAATGGGCCGATATGTACAAGGGCGCCACGGGCAACGTGTTGAACTACCAGTCCGTGGGCTCCGGCGCCGGCATCAAGCAGATCAAGGCCAAGACCGTCGACTTCGGCGCATCGGACAAGCCGCTCAGCGCCGCTGAGCTGGACGCCGAAGGCCTGATGCAGTTCCCAGCCATCATGGGCGGCGTGGTCACCGTGGTCAACCTGGACGGCATCACCCCGGGCCAGATGAAACTGACCGGCCCGCTGGTCGCCGACATCTACCTGGGCAAGATCACCAAGTGGAACGACGCCGCGATCGCCGCGCTGAACCCAGGCGTCAAGCTGCCAGCCGAAGAAATCACCGTGGTGCACCGCGCCGACGGTTCGGGCACCACCTTCCTGTTCACCGACTTCCTGTCGAAAACCAGCCCTGAGTTCAAGACCAAGATCGGCGCCGACGCCGCCGTGAAATGGGCCGTGGGCGTGGGCGGCAAGGGCAACGAAGGCGTCGCCGCCAACGTGCAGCGCATCAAGGGTTCGATCGGCTACGTCGAGTGGGCCTTCGCCAAGAAAAACAAAATGTCGCACACCCAGCTGAAAAACAAGGACGGCAACTTCCTGCAGCCTGACGACGAGTTCTTCAAGGCCGCCGCCGCCAACGCCGACTGGGCCAAGACCCCAGGCTTCGCCGTGGTGCTGACCGACCAGCCAGGCAAGAACGCATGGCCGATCACCGGCGCGACCTTCGTGCTGATGCACAAAGCCCAGGCTGACGCAGCCAAAGGCAAGGAAGTCGTCAAGTTCTTCGACTGGGCCTTCAAGAACGGCGCCGCCGCCGCGACCGATCTGGACTACGTGCCAATGCCACCGTCGGTCGTCAAGCTGATCCAGGATTCCTGGAAAGGCAACCTGAAAGATGCATCGGGCAAGGGCATCTACTAATCGGGACCATCCCTTCGCCGCCGGCAATTGGCGGCGAGGGGGTTAGCCTGCGCCGCCCGACCGGGCGCCGCAGGCTAGCTTACATCAACGAGACAACCATAATGAGCGCTGATATCACTTCCACGCCCCTGACCCCATCGGAGCCGCTTATGCAGGCCAGCACCGCCCAGGCCAGTGCAGCGGAGCACGCCGCGTTGCGCGCCCTGCAACGCACCATGCGCAACCAGCGCATCCAGGATTTCATCTTCCACAAGACCACCATGCTGTTCGCGCTGTCCGTGCTGGCGGTGCTGCTCGGTATCATCATCTCGCTGGTGGTGGGCGCCTGGCCGGCGTTCAAGGAATTCGGCCCGGGCTTCATCACCACCGTCGAGTGGGATCCGGTCAATGAAAAATACGGCGCCGCGATCGCCATCGTCGGCACGCTGGCCACCTCCGGCATCGCGCTGCTGATCGCCTTCCCGGTCAGCTTCGGCATCGCGCTGTTCCTGACCGAGATCTGCCCGGCCGGCCTGCGCCGCCCACTGGGCACGGCGGTCGAGCTGCTGGCCGGCGTGCCGTCCATCATCTACGGCATGTGGGGCCTGTTCGTGTTCGCGCCGCTGTTCGGCGACTACGTGCAGCCGCTGCTCAAGAACACCCTGGGCCACCTGCCCATCATCGGCCAGTTCTTCAGCGGCCCGACCATGGGCATCGGCATCCTGACCGCCGCGCTGATCCTGGCCGTGATGATCATCCCCTTTATCTCCTCGGTGATGCGCGACGTGTTCGAGATCGTGCCGGCCGTGCTGAAGGAATCGGCCTACGGCCTGGGCTGCACCCGCTGGGAAGTGGTGCGCAAGATCGTGCTGCCATACACCAAGACCGGTGTGGTCGGCGGCGTCATGCTGGGCCTGGGCCGCGCGCTGGGCGAGACCATGGCCGTGACCTTCGTCATCGGCAACGCCAACAAGCTGTCTTGGTCGCTGTTCGCGGCCGGTAACTCGATCGCCTCGACCCTGGCCAACGAATTCGCCGAAGCCGACACGCCGCTGCACACCTCGTCGCTGTTCGCGCTGGCGCTGATCCTGTTCGTCATCACGTTTATTGTTCTGTCCTCCGCCAAGCTGATGTTGGCGAGCATGTCCCGCAAGGAAGGCGTCAAATGAAGCAAGCTACCACTTCGTCGCCGGTCAATCCGGTCTACCGCAAGCGCCTGCTGGCGCACCGCGTCGGCATCGCCCTATCCGTGCTGGCGATGTCGGTCGGCCTGCTGGTGCTGGCCTGGATCCTGGTCACGCTGGCCGTCAAGGGCTTCGGCGCGCTCAACCTGCACCTGTTCACGCAGCCGACGCCGTCGCCCGGCAGCGAGGGCGGCGGCGTCTCCAACGCCATCGTCGGCAGCCTGATGATCGTCGGCCTGTCCACGCTGGTGAGCACGCCGATCGGCATCCTGGCCGGCATCTACCTGGCCGAGTACGGCGAAGAGAACAAGATCGCCAGTCTGACTCGCTTCGTCACCGACATCATGCTGTCGGCGCCGTCGATCGTGATCGGCATGTTCGTCTGGGCGCTGTACGTGGCCACCGTCAACCACTACTCGGGCTACGCCGGTTCGCTGGCGCTGGCGCTGATTGCGATTCCGGTCGTGGTCCGCACCACCGACAACATGCTGCGCCTGGTGCCCAACAGCCTGCTGGAAGCGGCCTTCGCGCTCGGCGCGCCGCGCTGGAAGGTGGCCATGCTGGTGCGCCTGCGCGCCGTCAAGGCCGGCGTGATCACCGGCGTGCTGCTGGCCGTGGCCCGCATCTCCGGCGAAACCGCGCCGCTGCTGTTCACCGCGCTCAACAACCAGTTCTTCAGCGCCGACATGAACCGGCCGATCGCCAACCTGCCGGTGGTGATCTACGGCTTTGCCATGAGCCCGTACGACAACTGGCGCGAGCTGGCCTGGGGCGGTGCGCTGCTGGTGACCTTCAGCGTGCTGGCGCTCAATATCATCTCGCGCACCCTGTTCAGCCAAAAAGTCCCGAATTAAACCTGCGAATTAAACTGATAAAAGCGATCAATAATGAATACGCAACTGAGCCAAGAGAATGTGGTGCCCATGAACGGCAAACGTAAAACCATCGAGATTTCGGGTCTGAATTTTTTCTACGGTAAAACCCAGAGCCTGACCAACGTCAACCTGGACATCCACGAGAAGCAGGTCACGGCCTTCATCGGCCCATCGGGCTGCGGCAAGTCGACGCTGCTGCGCACGCTCAACCGCATGTACGACCTGTACCCGGGCCAGCGCGCCGAAGGCTCGATCATGTACCGCGGCCGCAACATCCTGGAAGAGGGCCAGGACGTCAACATGCTGCGCGCCAAGGTCGGCATGGTGTTCCAGAAGCCGACCCCGTTTCCGATGTCGATCTACGACAACATCGCCTTCGGCGTGCGCCTGTACGAGGACCTGTCCAAGGGCGAGATGGACGAGCGCGTGGAATGGGCGCTGAAGAAGGCCGCGCTGTGGACCGAGGTCAAGGACAAGCTGAGCAAGTCGGGCCTGTCGCTGTCGGGCGGCCAGCAGCAGCGCCTGTGCATCGCGCGCGGCGTGGCCGTGAAGCCGGACGTGCTGTTGCTCGATGAGCCGACCTCGGCGCTGGATCCGATCTCGACCTCGAAGGTGGAGGAGCTGATCAGCGAGCTCAAGCAGGACTACACGATCGCCATCGTCACCCACAACATGCAGCAGGCGGCGCGCTGCTCGGACTACACCGCCTATATGTACCTGGGCGAGCTGGTGGAGTTCGGCGAGACCGACCAGATCTTCATGAATCCCGCGCGCAAAGAGACGCAGGACTACATCACCGGTCGCTTCGGCTGATCGCATTTATAATAGCAAATCGACTACGGAGAGCAGCATGATCGGTGAACATTCATCCAAACAGTACGACAACGAACTGGAAGCCATACGCAGCAAGGTGCTGCTGATGGGCGGCATCGTCGAGACCCAATTCCTCGACGCCATGACCTGCTTCCGCATCGGCAATCCCGAGCGCGCCGACCGCGTGATGCGCGAGGACGACGCCGTCAACCAGCTGGAAGTGTCGCTGGACGACGCCTGCAGCCACCTGATCGTGCGTCGCCAGCCGGCCGCCAACGACCTGCGCACCATCATGGCGACCATCAAGGTGATCACCGACCTCGAGCGCATCGGCGACGAGGCCACCAAGATCGCCCGCACCGCCAAGGCGCTGCATGCGCGCGGCGCCGTGACCGTCAACCACTACGAAATGGTGCGCGGCATCGCCAACAACACCAGCGACATGCTGCACGACGCGCTGGACGCCTTCGCCCGCAACGACGGCAAGCAGGCGCTGCAACTGATCGCCCAGGACGCCGTGATCGACCACGAGTTCCGTTCGATCATGCGCAACCTGATCACCTTCATGATGGAAGACCCGCGCACCATCTCGGCCGCGCTCGACACGCTGTGGGTGGCCAAGGCCATCGAGCGCATCGGCGACCACGCCAAGAACATCGCCGAATACGTCATCTACGTCGTCGAAGGCAAGGACATCCGCCACACCAAGACCGCACCGATACCGGACGACGTACCCGAGCAAGCTGAGTAAATAAGAGAACATGGCATCTGATAAAACCACCGTACTGATCGTCGAGGACGAGCCAGCCATTGTCGAGCTGGTGACGTTCTCGCTGCGCGAAGCGGGCTGGAACTGCTGCGCCGTGCAGAGCTGCGCCGAAGCCTGGGACTTCATCCAGACCAAGACCCCGCAGCTGATTCTGCTGGACTGGATGTTGCCCGACCAGACCGGCCTGCGCCTGCTGGCGCGCATCCGCTCCGACCGCCAGTTCAACGAAATCCCGGTCATCATGCTGACCGCCAAGAGCATGGAAGAGGACAAGCTGGCGGGCCTGAACAGCGGCGCCGACGACTACGTCACCAAGCCGTTCTCGCCGCGCGAGCTGCTGGCCCGCGCCAAGGCGCTGCTGCGCCGCAAGAGCCCGGAGCACGCGCAAGCCACCATGCGCGCGGCCAATGTCATGTTGGATCCGGTCAGCTGCACGGTGTCGATGGACGAGCAGAAGATCGACATCGGCCACGCCGAGTACAAGCTGCTCAAGTTCCTGCTGGCCCATCCCGAGCGCGTGTTCTCGCGCAGCCAGCTGCTCGACAAGGTCTGGGGCGACCATGTGGTGATCGAGGAGCGCACCGTCGACGTCCACGTGCTGCGGCTGCGCAAGGCCTTGAAAGAGGCCGAGCATCTGATCAAGACGGTGCGTAGCGTCGGCTACATGCTGTCGGAGAAATAATGAATCCTAAACTGGTGTTCTGGGTGCCGGCGGCACTGCGCACGGCCATCATCCTGGCGGGCTGCGCGACGCTGGGCTGGATGTTCGGCTGGATCAACGGCCTGGTACTGGCGCTGCTGGCCATGATGGTGATGGTGTTCGTGCAGCTGACCTATCTGTACCAGCTCAGCAACTGGATGGACGACCCGCAAAGCGCCAAGCTGCCGGACGGCTGGGGCGCCTGGACCAACATCTTCTCGCGCCTGTACCGCATGCGGCGCGACGACGAGAAGAACCAGGCCGAGCTGACCGAATGGCTGGCGCGCTTCCGCCAGGCCATGCACCTGCTGCCGGACGGCGTGGTCATCATGGACGACGTGCTGTTCCTGGAGTGGTGCAACCCGGCCGCCGAGAAGCACCTGGGCCTCACGCACGAGCGCGACAAGGGCATGCGCGTGACCAACCTGGTGCGCAGCCCGGACTTCATGGACTACATCATCCTGGGCCGCTACGAGCAGCCGCTGACGATCAGCTTCCGCGAGCGCAAGCTGATCGTGCATATCATCCCGTTCGAGAACCGCCGCCAGATCCTGGTGACGCACGACGCCACCGAGACCGAGCGCATCGAGGAGATGCGGCGCGACTTCATCGCCAACGCCTCGCACGAGTTGCGCACGCCGCTGACGGTGATCGTCGGCTTCCTGGAAATCGCCGCTTCCGAAGGGCTGGACGCGGCCACGCGCTCGGCGCACCTGAAGCTGATGACGGAGCAGGGCCACCGCATGCAGCACCTGATCGAGGACATGCTGACCCTGTCGCGGCTGGAGTCGGTGGATTATCCGATGCGGCCGGAGCAGGTCGACGTACCCAAGCTGATGGAGCAGGTGCTGCGCGACGCGCGGGCGCTGTCGGCGGGCAAGCACGAGATCACGATGTCGGTCAACGGGCCGGATGTCATGGGCAGTTACGAGGAATTGCACAGCGCCTTCGGCAACCTGGCGTCGAACGCGGTGCGCTACACGCCGGCCGGCGGCAAGATCCATCTGGTGTGGCGGGAGTTCGAAGGCGGCGTGAAGTTCCTGGTGGAGGATACCGGCATCGGCATCAGCCCGGAGCACATCTCGCGCCTGACCGAGCGTTTTTACCGCGTCGACAAGAGCCGTTCGCGCGAGACGCAGGGCACCGGCCTGGGCCTGGCGATCGTCAAGCACGTGCTGCTGCGGCACGGCTCGACCCTGCAGATCCGCTCGGAGGCGGGCAAGGGCAGCACCTTCATCGTCTGCCTGCCCAAGACCGCCATCGTGCACGCGCAGCCCGAGCTGTTGCTGAACTAATCCGCGCAGCCGGCCGCCGCCGGCTGCCATAGCCGCCTGCCCAGGGCGGCCTCGAACACCTCCAGCTGACCGCGGTCGTCGATCAGGTAATCGGCCAGCATGATGTCGTGCGAGACGATGCGGTCCTCCAGCAGCGGCGGCACGGTGGAGCGCAGATGGTCCAGCGCCAGCCGCGTGCCTTGCCCCAGCTGCACGCCGGGATAAAAATGCAGCCCCTGGCCCGCCGTGATGTATTCGATCGCCAGCACCTTTTGTGCGTTGCCGAGTATCCGCAGCAGGTTCAAGGTGGCCGGCGTGCCCAGCGACAGGTGGTCCTCCTGCAGCGCCGAGGTGATGTAGTTGTCCAGCACCATGGGCTGGGCCAGCATCTTGTTTTCCGCCACCAGCGAGGCCGCCGCGTACTGCACGATCATCAGGCCGGAATTGACGCCGCTCTCGGCGATCAGGAACGGCGGCAGTCCGCTGACGTGCGGATTGACCAGGCGGTCGACGCGCCGTTCCGCCACCCCGCCCAGCTCCGCCACCGCCATCGACAGCGTGGTGGCGGTCATCGCCATCGCCTCGCCGTGCGGATTGGCTTGCGAGATCACGCGGTAGTTGTGCTCGTCGCCGAACACCAGCGGATTGTCGTTGGCCGATCGCAGCTCGATGTTGATCTGCCGTTCGGCGTGGGCGATCTGCTCGCGCGCGGCGCCGTGGATCTGCGGCATCGAGCGCAGGCTCAGCGCGTCCTGCGTGCGGATGCCCTGGCCGCTGCGCAGCACGTCGCTGCCGGCCAGCAGCGCGCGCAGGTTGGCCGCCACCTGGATTTGGCCGGGATAGGGCTTCTGCCGCATCGCCTCGGCGTCGAAGGCGCTCAGCTGGCCGCGCAGCGCCTCGAAGCTCATGGCGCCGATCACGTCGGCCCAGCAGGCCAGCCGCTTGGCGCGGTCCAGCGCCAGGCACAGCAGGCCGGTCATGCAGGGCAGGCCGTTGACCAGGCTCAGGCCGTCCTTGGCGCCCAGCGCCACCGGCGCCAGCCCGAGCATGGCCAGCGCCGCGCCGGCCGGCATCGTCTGGCCGCGCAAGCGCACCTCGCCCAGCCCGATCAGCGTCAGGCCGACGTGCGCCATGTGCGTCAGGTAGCCGACCGAGCCCTGCATCGGCACCACCGGGGTCAGGCCCAGGTTCAGGAAATCCAGCAATTGCCGCACCACGTGGGCGCTGATGCCGGAGTGGCCGCGGCTGTAGTTGACGATTTGCGCGCACATGATGGCGCGCGTCTCGACCTCGCCCAGCGCCGCGCCCAGCCCGCAGGCGTGGCTCTTGAGCGTGCGCCGCGACAGCTCGCCCAGCTGCTCGCCGCCGAGCACGACGTCGGACAGCGCGCCCAGGCCGGTGTTGATGCCGTAGGCCTTGACGCCATCGACCACGATGCGCTCGACGATGGTGCGCGCGGCCTCGATGCGCCGCCACACGGCGGGGCTCAGTTCGAGCCGGGCGCCGTGGGCCACGCGGACCACGTCCTCATATCTGGCCGGGACCTGTTCGTCCAGGCAGACGGTTGCCGTTTCCATGACTGTTCTTCCTCTCATGCCGGCAGCGCCGCCGGCTGGGCGCGCTTGTCGACGAATTTGCGGACATAGTCGTCCGCCGGGGCGCCCAGGATTTCGTCCGGCGTGCCCACCTGCACCAGCTTGCCGTCGCGCAGGATGGCGATGCGGTCGCCCAGTTTGAGCGCCTCGTCCAGGTCGTGGGTGATGAAGATGATGGTCTTGTGCAGCGTCGCCTGCAGCGCCAGCAGCTGGTCCTGCATGTCGTCGCGGATCAGCGGGTCGAGCGCGCTGAAGGCCTCGTCCATCAGCAGCACGTCGGTGTCGGCCGCCAGCGCGCGCGCCAGGCCGACCCGCTGGCGCATGCCGCCGGACAGCTCGTCGGGATATTTGTCCTCGTAGCCCCTCAGGCCGACGCGCGCCAGCCAGGCGGCGGCGCTGGCGCGGGCCTGCGCCTTCGGCTCGCCGCGCGTCAGCAGCGCGAAGGCGGCGTTCTCCAGCACGGTCTGGTGCGGCATCAGGCCGAAACCCTGGAACACCATGCTGATGCGGTGGCGCCGCAGCGCGCGCAGTTCGCGCTCCGGCATGGCCAGCACGTCGCGGCCGTCGACCAGGATCTCCCCGGCGCTGGGATCGATCAGGCGGTTGAAGTGCCGCACCAGCGTCGACTTGCCGGAGCCGGACAGCCCCATGATGACGAAGATCTCGCCGGCCTGGATGTCGAGCGAGACGTCGATCAGGCCGGCATTGCAGCCGGTTTGCGCCAGCACCTCGGCCTTGCTGGCGCCGGCCCGCAGCAATTGCAGCCCCTGCCGCCAGCGCGCGCCGAACACCTTGCTGACGTTCTTGACCTGGATTTTGTAGGGAATCATTGGCTGGCCTTGCTTGCTTGGGTGATGCGTTGACGGCGGTCCCTGCCGTAGCCCTGGGTGATGCGGTCCATCACGATCGCCAGGATGACGATGGCGATGCCGGCCTGCAGGCCCTTGCCGATGTTGACGGTCTGTATGCCTTCCAGCACGTCCTCGCCGAGGCCGCGCGCGCCGATCATGGAGGCGATCACGACCATGCCCAGCGCCATCATGATGGTCTGGTTCAGGCCGGCCATGATGCTGGGGCGCGCCAGCGGCAGCTGCACGGTGACCAGCAACTGCCAGCGCGTGGTGCCGAACGAGCGCGCCGCCTCGGTCAGCTCGCCGCTGACCTGGCGGATGCCCAGGTCGGTCAGGCGTATCAGCGGCGGCGCCGCGTAGATGATGGTGGCCAGGATGGCCGGCACCTTGCCCAGTCCGAACAGCATCAGCACCGGCACCAGGTAGACGAAGCTGGGCATGGTCTGCATCACGTCCAGCAGCGGCATCAGCAGCCGGCGCAGGGCGTCGCTGCGGGCGCTGAGGATGCCCAGCGGCAGCGCCAGCAGCACCGAGATCAGCGTGGCCACCAGCACCAGCGCCAGGGTCTGGATCAGCTGGTCCCACAGGCCGAAGCAGCCGACCAGCAGCACGCAGGCGGTGAAGCCGGCGGCGTGGCTCCAGCGCCGCGTCGCGTGCAGGCTGAGCAGGAAAACGCCGGCCAGCACCAGCCACCAGGGCAGGGCCCGCAGCGCGCCCTCGAACGGCACCAGCACGTGGCGCAGCAGCCAGATCGAGCTGTCGTGGAAGGCGTCGCCGAAGCGGCTGTTGATGGCGTCGACGGCGTCGTTGATCGGTTCGACCAGGGAAATGTTGAGCGCTTCAGGGAACGATGGCATGCAAACCTCACTTGAGCGTGGAACTGATGTGGGCCGCGACCGCGGCCGGCATCCAGGCCTGCCAGATGGCGGGCTGGCGCTTGAGGAAGAGCACGGCCAGGGCCGGCGCTTCCAGTTTCCTGGCCTCGCGCTCGGCCAGCAGCGCGTTGAGCAGGTCGACCGGCACGTTCATCTTTTCGAACAGCGCGGCCAGCGCCGGATCGGCGTCGTGGAAGGCGCGCGACAGGCCGACCCGCAGCCGGTTGGGCGGATTGACCGTGCCGCAGGGATGCGGGTTGTTGGGCGTGGTCAGCGTCTCCCAGCAGGCCTGCGAAAAGGCGGGCTCGTCGAGACGGATGAATTTGTAGCGCCCCATCATCGCGGTCGGGCTCCAGTAGTAGAACAGCACCGGGCGGCCGCGCTGCACCGCCGAGGCGATCGCCGCGTCCAGCGCCGGCCCGGTGCCGGGACGGAAGTTGACGTAGCTCTCGCCCATGCCGTAGGCCTTGAGCTTCTGCGTGTTCACACCCTGGCAGGTCCAGCCGCTGGGACAGTTCAGGAAGCGGCCCTTGTCCGGCTCCTCGTCGTCCATGAACAGCTCCTTGTATTTCGGCAGGTCGGCCACCGAGCGCAGGCCGGGCGCGGACGCCTTGATGCCGCGCCGGGCGTCGCCCTTGACCAGGTACTCGGGCACATACCAGCCCTCGGAGGAATCCTTGATGATGTCGCCCACCGCCATCACCTTGCCGGCTTTGGCCGCGTCGTTCCAGGCCGTGCTGCGGCCTATCCACTCCTCGGCGAAGACCTGGATGTCGTTGCGCGCCAACGCCAGTTCCATGGCGATGCTGGTGCCGGGCAGGGCGTCGGTCTTGCAACCGTAGCCCTGTTCCAGCACGTAGCGCATCACCTCGGTCAGGAAGCGCGCGCTCTCCCAGTTCAGGCCGGCGAAATTGACGGTCTTGCCGCTGGCGCACCAGGGCGAGGCCGGCGCTGGCGCCGCATGGGCGGCCGGCGCGGACAGCGTCAGCGCGGCGGCGGCCGCCAGCGCGGCGGCGAGGTGGCGGGAGGTCTTCATGTCAGAAGCGCGCCTTCACGCGGACCCCGATGGTGCGCGGCCGGGCCATGTACAGCGTGTCGCCGGGCTGCAGGCCGTTCGGGTCGCGGGTCACGTCGACCACCTTGGTGCGGTTGCCCAGGTTGGTGCCGAACAGGCCGAACTCATACTTGCCCGACTTGTACGACAGCGCCGCGTTGAGCATGCTTGACGATGGGATTTCCGCATAGTTGCTGCCGGTCGGCGCGAAGTCGGTGTAGGAGTTGCCGCGATAGGAATAGGTCGCCGCGATGCCCACCTCGTCGTTGTCGGCCAGCGGCACCGTGTAGTTGAACGACAGGCTGGCGGTGATGCGCGGCGCGTACGGCGTGCGGGTGCCGGCCGGCGCCGATTGCGCCGCCAGCGGCGTGACGATGTCGGTGCGGGCCTTGGCGTCGGTGTAGGCCGCGTTGAAGCCCAGGCTCATGCGGCGCGCCAGCTTGACCATCGACTCGATTTCCAGGCCCTGGCTGCGGATCTTGCCGGCGTTCTGCGTGTAGTAGTAGGAGCAGGGCAGGTAGTTGGCGACCTGGACCTTTTCCCAGTCGATGAGGAAGGCCGCCAGGTTCAGGCTCACGCGCTGGTTGAGGAAGGTGTTTTTGGAACCCAGCTCATAGCTCCACAGCTGGTCGGGGCCGAAGCTGGCCGGGGCCTGGATGCCGCACAGGGTTGCCGGCACCGGCTGGTTGTTGCCGCCGTAGCGGAAGCCCTTGCCGGCCTGGGCGTAGAGCAGGTGCTCCGGGTCCAGGTGGTAGGCGGCGGCGAAGCGCGGGTTGCCGCCGCGCGCGCTGGCCTTGCTGTTGACGATGTTCGGCGTGCCGACCGGCGCGTCGACCGTGGCGGCCGGCGTGTTGCCGTAGTAGCCGGTGAAGCGCAGCTTGAAATCCTCGGACTCGGTGAACAGGCGCACGCCGGCCGTCAGGTCCAGCTTGTCCCACAGCGTGTAGGTGGCTTCGGCGAACAGCGCGGCCTGGCGCGAGCGCGACTGCTGGGTGCCGGAGAACTGGTCGTCCTTGCCGAAGGCCAGGTCGTTGGTGAGCGAGCTGTAGCCGGGGAAGCCGTAGGCGTCGGCGTAGCGCGCGTCCATGCCCGGCGTCGGTTCGTCTTCCCAGAAGTCGCGCTTGCCGGTTTCGAGGAACAGGCCGGCGGTCCATTTCAGCGGGCCGGCGTCGGTCGAGTTGAGGCGGAACTCCTGCGCGAAGTCCTGCAGCTTGTTGGCGATGGTGTAGTCGGCCTGGATCAGGCTCTGGCCGGGGAAGATGAAGGCGGTGGTGTTGTACTCGTCCGATTTGCGGTACAGCGTCTTGCGGTGCACGAAGGTGGTCGACGACACCAGTTCCGCCCCGGCCAGCTTGTAGTTGACGGCCAGGTTGTAGAGCTGCATGTCGTCCTTGGTTTTCTGCTCGGTCATGGCGCTGGTGGTGAACGGCGCCAGGCCGCTGAAGGCGCCGTTCAGGCCGCCGTCCATGGAAGAGGCGGTGATGCTGGCGTCCACCGTCAGGTCGGGCGAGGCCTGCAGGCGCATCGCCACGCGGCCCTGGTCGGTGTGGGTGTCGTTGGTGCGCTTGCCGTTCAGGATGTTCTTGACGTAGCCGCTATCCTCCCCGGTGTAGCCGGTCACGCGCAGGCCCAGCACGCCTTCCTTGACGGGGACGTTGACCATGCCGCGCAGGTTGCCGTTGGCGCCGCCGTTGCCGGAGGTGCGGGAGCCGACGGCCTCGAACGAGCCGAACAGCGAGTCGGGATCGGGCTTCTGGGTGATCTGGCGGATGGTGCCGGCCATGGCGCCGGCGCCGTACAGCGTGCCCTGCGGGCCGCGCAGCACCTCGATGCGCTCCAGGTCCAGTACCTTGAGGTCGGGATTGCCGGACTTGAGCGTGACCGGCATGTCGTCGACATACACCGCCACCAGCGAGGCGTCGGCGATTTCCGACGGCGTGATGCCGCGCACGACCAGGCCGCGCATGGTGATGTTGTTGACGCCGGGGCCCTGTTCCTGCATGTCCACCGAGGGCGCGATGCGGGCGATGTCCGCCAGGCCCGACAGGCCGAACTTGGCCAGGCTTTCCGGCTTGATGGCGGTCAGCGCCATCGGCACCTGCTGGATTTCCTCGGCGCGGGCCGAGCGCGACGCGGTCACCTCGACGCGCTCGATCTGGTCGGCGCGGTCGGGCGCCTGTGTCTGTGCCTCTACGATGGCGCTGGCCGAAACCATCGCCAGTGCACTCAACCCCATCAGTTTGTTCCCCATTGTGTCTTTCCTTCTTGAACAGTTACATGAAATTGCACCATCACGCAGCGGCGCGTCACCAAAATGGAGCGGCCACTAGACCTCGCGGAGGCGGACTGAATTGCATGGGACGCTAATTTGTCTATACAGGTGAAAATTATTGTCTATACAAATGGCTCGACGACAAGCTTATAGAGCAGGATGCGTGCCAGCTACAGGATCAACGAAGGTGCGATAACACGAGCTGATGCGCCGTTGCGCCCGGTAGGGCAGGCCGGCGGAGAGATGTTCCGGGATGAAACTAGGCTAACACGGTTGTTTTGAGTTGTATATACAATTTGAGGCTTGCCGGATGGGTGTTGTGTTTACGTCAGATGCGACGAGGCCGCGGCGCTGCTGGAAGGCGCCGCGCGGCTTGCTCGTCCACCGTGTTACGGATAGCTGAAGAAAATGAAATGGATGGCGTTGAGTGCGAAGTGCACGAGGATGGGCGCTTCGATGCGCCGGGTGGCGTGGTAGGCGTAGGCGTAGCCCAGGCCCGCGAGGGCGGCCAGCGCGGCGTACGCCGGGCCGCCCGCCAGGTGCGCCGCGCCAAACAGCAGCGCCGAACAAACCAGCGCCACCCATGAGCCGTGGCGTACGCCGGACAGCGCCGACGCCAGCCGCGCCTGCACGAAGCCACGGAAGAAGGCTTCTTCGGCCACCACGGTAAAGCACAAGTTCACCGCGAGGAAAGTCAGCGTCAGCGAAGACACCTTGAACGCCGGATGCACGAAACCGGCGCCGGTGGCCACGGCCATCACGGCCGCCACGGTGATCAGGAGCACCGGCCAGGTCTTCTTCAACGCGGCGCCCAGCTCCGGCCACGACGTCGCACGCCGGCAGATGAAGGCCAGCAGGATCAGGCCGACCGCGCCCTTGTCGAAATTCGCATACTGCGTGAACGGCTTGCCGCCGTCCGAGAACACCGCCCCCGCGATCACCACCGGATTGTCAAAGCCCGGCAGCTTGTGGATCGCCAGCGCGAACGCCAGCACCAGCGTGAGCACGCCGAACAATATCCGTAAAAATTTTTGAGAGACGCCATCGGTCAGCCAGGCCACGCCGGCGAACAGGGCCAGCGCCACCAGCGCGGGCGCCTGCAGCACGCCGGCCTGCCAGCCGCACAGCAGCGCGGCGGCAAACACGGCTTGCCAAGGCGCGAAAAGACGGCGCGACGAGGATTGAAGCCAGACGGCCCCCACGGAGAGCGCGAGGGCGACAAAGGTAAGCAGGGTTAGTATCGGCATTATTGAAGGAATCGGTGAGTTGAGTTTCCTTCAATAATATCATCGGGCTAAGCCGCTTAGAATTTATAGGCAATGCCCGTCATCAGCATCGGCGTGGTCTTGCGCTTGGTCAGCGGGCTGTCGGCGGCGTCGCCGGTCAGGTGCGAGAAGCCGGCGGCGGAGTGCACCGACCAGTTCTTGTCCAGCACGTGGTTCCAATTCACGCCCATCGTGATGTTGGTGAAGCCGGACTTGGGAGTGTAAGCCTGGTAGCCCGAGGCGGCGCTCTGCGCGGCGGTCACGCCGAAATAGGTCTGCATGTGCTTCTTGTCGGCGTACTCGGTCGAGGCGCTCAGGCCGACCTGGTCGTTGGCGGTGGTGTACAGCGGCATCGACGCGCCCAGGCTGTAGGTGGCGCCATGGTCGCGATGCGCCAGGTTCTGCGTGGTGCTCAGGCTCAGGCCGACGGTGCCGACCTGGTAGCTGGCGGCCAGCACGGCCTGCGCCGCGCCTTCGATGTCGCCCATGCCCTTGAGGGCGTCGGAGCCGTCGAAGATGTTGCGCTTGTGGTCGGCGCGCGCGCCGCCGTAGGCCAGCGCCGCGCTCAGGCCGACGCCCGAGACGCTGGTCTGGAAGCCGACGCCGCGCATGGTGCTGAGGAAGATGCCGTTGTTGAAGGTGCGTTCGAGGTAGGGCAGCGGCACCACGCGGCTCTTCTTGGCGCCGGCGTATTCCGGCACATAGGCCAGGCCTGCGCCCAGGGTCAGGCTGTCGCCGGCGGCGGGCGCGGTCTGCGGGCCCGACGAGGACGGCAGTTCGAGGGCGTCGGCGTAGCAGTTGCTGCTGACGGCACAAAGAGAGGCGAGAGCGAGGGTGGCGGCAAGGCGCATGGAAGATCCTGTGGTGTGGTGGTTCGGAGGTCCGCCGGCGCGTGGTTGGAGGTGGCCCGGCGTATGACGGAGCGAAGTGTCGCAACATTTCCTGTCCGCCGCTATCAGCTTGTCTGAAGTATCATCTGCTGAATTCTTTGGTACCGCGCGGCGGTGCCTGACACTGGATATCCGGAGCCGACCATGTCCCTGACCCTGTACTACCACCCGCTGGCCTCGTTCTGCCACAAAGTGCTGATCGCGCTGTACGAAAACGCCACCCCTTTCGACAAGCGCCTGATCAACCTGGGCGAGGAGGGCGACCGCGCCGAGCTGGAGGCGATCTGGCCGCTGTGCAAATTCCCGGTGCTGCGCGACCACGAGCGCGGGCGCGACGTGCCGGAGACGTCGGTCATCATCGAATACCTGGACCGCTATTTCCCCGGCCCGCAGGACTTGATTCCGGCCGACTGGGAGGCGGCGCTGGACGTGCGCCTGTGGGACCGCTTCTTCGACCACTACGTGCAGGAGCCGGTGCAGACCATCGTCGGCGCCCACCTGAGCGGCATGCAGTGCGACCAGACCAGGGAACGCACCAAGCTCAAGACGGCCTACAAGATGATCGAGAAGCGCATGGCCACGCGCCGCTGGATGTGCGGCGACGAATTCAGCATGGCCGACTGCGCGGCGGCGCCCGCGCTGTTCTACGCCGCCACGCTGCTGCCGTTCCCCGAGGAATACCAGCAGCTCAACGACTACTTCGAGCGGCTGGTGACGCGGCCCTCGGTCCAGCGGGTGCTGGACGAGGCCAAGCCCTATTTCACGATGTACCCGTTCGTCGACGACATCCCGGAACGGTTCCTGTAGGCGGCGCTCAGTTCTTGTTGCCCTTCTCGTCGGCGCTCTGCATCGAGGCCGGCTGGGCCATCGAACCGCTTTGCGCCGCCACGTTGGCGAACTGCCGCGATTGATCGTGGATTTCCTTGGCCATCGCCTTCTGCGTGCGCAGCTGCTGGTCGGCCTGGGCGGCGGCCTTCTGGGTGACCGCCACCGCCAGGTCCGAGGCGGTGCGGGCCGCCTGCGGCGCATGCTGCTGCACCACCTGGTTGATGCTGGCCTGGAAGTCGGTGGCGACCTGGTTCACTTGCTGCTGCCAGCCCTGCAGCTTCTGCATCAGCTGGTCGGCGCCGGGGACATCGCCGGCGGTGCGCTCGCCGGCCGGGGTCAGCAGGGCGGTGCGGCAGGCTTCGGTGGAAGCCTGGAGCCAGTCCCTGCCGAACTGCAGGTTCACATCGGACAGTTGGCGCACCGATTGCAAGGCTGCGAGGGTCAGGTCGCTGAAGTAGTCGATACGGGCTTCCACGTGATTCTTTGCCGCTGGCGAAATGGTTTCCACAAACGAATTCATGTACTTCTCCTGGTGGGTGTGGGGCCAAACTGGAGGTGCTCGCACAGGCGCTCTGGCCGGACGCCTGCGCTGTTATCTTCGCAGGTCGCACGGCTTTTTGCCACACCAGAGCTTGCGGGCATGATTCGTTAAACGAGGTCAACAGATTATCCGCTTCGCCACGCGCTTGTCCGTCTCGCCACATAGCGATGGACCGGCGCGCGGCCGCTGCGCTAAGGTGGCGCTGTCTCTATCAAACATGAAAGCCACCCATGAAAAGAAGAAGCCTGCTCAAGTCGATGGCGGCCTTGCCGCTGATGTCGTTGACCACCTTGCCTGCCTGGAGCGCCGTGCGCGCCGCGCCGCGCCGCCGCGTGCGCCCGGGCGACGCCGGCTGGCCGTCGGCCGCCGCATGGAAGCAGCTGGGGCAGCGCGTCGATGGCCGCCTGCTCAAGCTGGACGCGCCGTTCGCCGCCTGCGCCGGGAGTGCGGCCGCGCCGGCCTGCGTGGCCGCGCTGGAGCAGCTCACCAACACCTACGCGATCGGCGACCAGCCGGCGCTGACCCAGACCAGCGGCTGGCTGGACGCCTGGTCCTCGCAGCCGAGCGCCTACGCGGTGGCGGCGCGCGACACGGCCGATGTGGTGGCGGCGGTCAACTTCGCGCGCGAGCATAATCTGCGGCTGGTGGTCAAGGGCGGAGGCCACAGCTACCAGGGCACGTCGGACGCGCCCGATTCGCTGCTGGTGTGGACCCGCCAGATGAACGAGGCCACCCTGCAGCCGGCCTTCGTCGCGCAGGGCTGCGACGACGCGCCGCAGCCGGCCGTCACGCTGGGCGCGGGCGCGATGTGGATCGACGCCTACGACGCCGTCACCACGCGCGGCGGCCGCTACGTCCAGGGCGGCGGCTGCACCACGGTTGGCGTGGCCGGGCTGGTGCAGAGCGGCGGCTTCGGCAGCTTCTCGAAGAACTACGGCACCGCCGCCGCCGGCCTGCTGGAGGCTGAGGTGGTGACCGCCGACGGCGAGGTACGCATCGCCAACGCCCGCACCAATCCCGAGTTGTTCTGGGCCTTGAAGGGCGGCGGCGGCGGCAGCGTCGGCGTGGTCACGCGGCTGACGCTGCGCACGCGCGAACTGCCGGAGAACTTCGGCGCCGTGTTCTTCACCATCAAGGCGTCGTCGGACGAGGCATACCGTGCGCTGATCGCCCAGGTGGTGGGGTTCTACGCCAGCGCCTTGTTCAATCCGACCTGGGGCGAGCAGATCGGCTTCAACACCGGCAACACGGTGGATGTGTCGATGGTGTTCCAGGGCCTGGACCAGAAGCAGGCGGAGGCTGTGTGGGCGCCGTTCCTGGCCTGGCTGGGCGAACGGCCCGAGTATGCGCTGGAACAGCCGTTCCGCGTGGTAGCCCTGCCTGCGCGGCAGTTCTGGAACCTGGCCTTCTTCAAGAAATACGCGCCCGGCTTCATGCTGGCCGACGAGCGTCCCGGCGCGCCGGCCCACCACGGCGTGTGGAAGGGCGACGCGGCCGACGCGGGCTGGTTCATCCACGGCTACCAGTCGGCGTGGCTGCCGGCCACCTTGCTGGCGGCCGAACAGCAGGCGCAGTTGACCGACGCGCTGTTCCGCGCCACGCGGCACTGGCGCGTGGGCCTGCACTTCAACAAGGGCCTGGCCGGCGCCTCGGCCGCCGATCTGGCCGCCGCGCGCGACACGGCCATGAATCCCGATGTGCTGGGCGCGTTCGCGCTGGCCATCATCGCCGGCGGCGACGGCCCGCGCTATCCGGGCATGCCGGCTGCCGCCGACGCAAAGGACGCGAAATCGGCCGCGCAGCGAGGCCGCGAACGGGCCGCCGCCATCGGCCGGGCGATGACCGCGTTGCGCCAGGCCGCACCGAAGGCCGGCTCCTATGTGTCGGAGAGCGACTACTTCATCGCCGACTGGCAGCGCGCATTCTGGGGCGCCAACTACGAGCGGCTGGCGCGCGCCAAGCGGCAGTACGATCCTGATGGCCTGTTCTTCGTGCGCCACGGCGTCGGCAGCGAAGCGTGGAGCGACGACGGCTTTACCCGCAAGGCCTGACGCTTCTCACTGCGCCACCGGGGACGCGCGGCGCGGCACCAGCAACAGCTCCTGCTGGCGCCCGCCGATGTAGCGCACGCCGGCCTGGTCGAAGTACGCGTCCTCCTCCAGCATCATGCGAACCGGCTGCGCGTAACCCGCAATCTCCGTCGCCGCACTGAGCTCGATCGAGTACGCGGTGCGGTAACGCAGCGCCTCGTCCCCGCTGCCCGGCACACCCTCCTGCATGTCCCACATGCCGATGGTGGGGCCGGCCGCGTGGCCGTGGTAGCCGATCGGATGGGTGTAGATGACCGGGTTCAGATTCTCGGCGCGCCCCTGCGCCAGCGCCGCCGCCAGCACCTGGTTGCCCGTGCGGCCCTGGCGGAACTGCACCGTCAAGATGTCCTGCAGACGATTGGCGCGCGCGAAGGCCTGCGCCAGCGCGGCCGGCGCGGCGGTTTCGCCGGGCTTGAGCACATAGGCATGCTGCTGCACGTCGGTGTTCAGGCGCAGGTAGGTGATGCCTATGTCCACATGCAGCAGGTCGCCGGGCAGGATCACGCCGCCATCCGGCTGCTCCTTGCCCTGGCGCTGGATCTCCACCGACGGATGGAACCACGTGTCGTAGCCCAGGTCGCGGATCTTCTGGCGGAACCACCACACCACATCCTCGCTGGTGGTGACGCCGGGCGTGATGACGCGTTCTGAAAATCCTTCGGCGATGATCCGGTGCGTGGCCTCGATCATCTGCGGATAAATTCGCATTTCGCTGTCGGTGCGGGTCTCCAGCCAGCGCACCGCCAGCGGCTCGGCCGACACCACCCGGGCGCGGTACTCGGCCGGCAGCGCCTGCAGCAGCTCGTTGTAGTCGGTGTGGTCGATGCCGTCGGCGTGGCCGAAATGGCGCGAGGTGTCCAGCGCGATCTTGTGCGGCTTGCGCTGCCGGACCAGCGCCGCCAGCGCATCCCACTGCCCGGGGAACTGCTTCATGTCCCACGCCGCCGCGATGCTGTCGCCGACATTGTAGCGCGCCACCGCCAGCCGCTCCACGCGGCCGCTGGACGGATCGCGGTAAAACAGCAGCACCGTGCGGCGGCGCGCGTTGAGCCACTCGGCCGGCAGCATGGTCTTCAGCACCGGATCCTCGTTGTATTCACGCGAGACCACGATCCACATATCGATGCCGGTCTGCGCCATCATGTCCGGCAGCAGCGTGTCGAAGCGTTCGGCCAGCAGCTGGTTGATCACTACCGCCTGTTCGCGCAGCGGCAGCACCTGCGCCGGCGCATGCGCGGCAGCCAGCAGCAGGGAGAGGGCAAGGAGATATTTTTTCATGCGCCCATTTGAACACAGCGCGCGGCGAAGTCAATCAGCCGGCTGCGCACTTGCCAAAAATATATGCTTGCGCTAGGCTGGGAGCCATGTCCACTCAAGGAGGAACCATGACGTCGATTTTCTACCTGCACGGCGGCCCTGGCATGAGCGTTGCAGTCGAACGCACGCGCTACCCGCAGGCGCAACAGGTGCAATGGTGGCAGCAGCCGCCGGCCGGGCCATGCGCGCCGCATCCCTACCTCGACCTGCTGGAAGCTGCGCTGGTCGAATTTCGCCATCACGTGAAGGCGCACGGCGCGCCAATGACTTTGATGGCCAGCTCCTTCGGCGCGCACCTGGCCACCCATCTGGCGCAACACGCGCCCGAGTCGGTGGAGCGCGTCGTGCTGCTGGCGCCGACCTACAATCCCGAGCAGGCCGCGCTGCGCCTGGCGCGGCGCGCGCTGGCGCTGCACGCCGGCCACGCCGATGCGGATAAGGTGACGGCGGCGCTGGCCGCATACGACGCGGCGCCGGGCCGCGCGCGCTTCTGGGAGGTGTTCGGTGCGCTGCAACTGCTGCCGGACGTGCCGGCGCTGTATTTCGGCCCGCAGGCGGGCGACGCGCCGCGCCATTTCGTCGAGGTTTTACAGCAGCCGGGTGGATTCGACGGCGTGAGCGCGGTCGCCATCTCGGACGATTTCGCCGCCACCTTCCGCGCGCCTGGCCGCAGCGCCTTCAATGGTCCGGTGTCGGTGCTGTTCGGTCGCCACGACCCGATGATCGACGCCGAACACGATGGCCCGATCTGGCGCGCCATCTTCCCGCAGGCCAGCCTGCGCATGGTCGACAGCGGCCACTTCCCGCTGCTGGAAACTTCACTCGAAGCCTGCCTGGCATAGCCGACGTCATTCCCGCGCAGGCGGGAATCCATGCCGAGTATCCTGTCCCGCGCCGTATGGGTTCCCGCCTGCGCGGGAACGACGTCGCTTGGCGGCTCAGCGCGAGAAGTACGCGTCGATCTCCTCCAGCGTCTTGCCCTTGGTCTCGGGCAGCAGGAAGGCGGCGGTGAGGAAGTACAGCAGCGCGCAGCCGGCGCCATAGAAGAACAGCGTGGCGTAGCCGTACTGGCCGACGGTCGGCAGGAACACCGCCGCGATCACGGTCGACACGAACTGGTTGATCAGCAGCGCCACGCTCATGCCGTTGGACCGTATGCGGTTGGGCATGAGCTCCGACAGCGCCAGCCACACGCACACGCCGGGGCCGACCGCGAAGCTGGCGACGAACAGGCAGATCGCCAACGCCACCAACCAGCCGTGCGAGGCGGGCGGCACCGCCGAGAGGTGCGCCTGCTCGATGCGCAGCGGCGCGCCGGCCGCTTCGGCCGGATCGGCAAAGGGATTCAGATGCAGCCGGCGGAAGAAGGCGCCGATGACGCTGTCCGCCTGCACCGTGTCCTCACGCGCCACGCGCAGCAGCGGCAGGGCCGGATCGTCGCTGCGGCGGCTCTGGACATTGGTGAACGGGCCGTAGGAATAGGCGATCGACAGCTGCATGGCGGCGCTGTCGGCCGGCGTGGCGCCCAGCGTGCGCAGGGTCTCCGGGTCGAGACGCAGTTCCAGGCCGTCGCCGTGGGCGCGTGCCTGCAGCATGGCGGAGACGTCGCGCTGCTCGCCCTCGACGCTGCGGAACAGCAGACCGGCCACCACCAGCGCCACGACGATGCCGCCGGTGCCGAGCATCATCAGGAACTTGCGGCCCTTGCGATCGACCAGCGCCACCGCCACCACCGTCAGTACCGCGTTGAGCACCTTGAGCGCGACGTCGGCCATGTTGGCCGTGGCGCCGGGCAGGCCGGCCTGGTTCAGGATCGTGACCACATAGGCCAGGATGGAATTGATGCCGGTCGCCTGCGTCAGCGCCAGCACCAGGCAGGCCAGCAGGAAGGGCAGCACGTAGCGGCGGCTCAGCAGACGGTCGCCATCCACCGCGCCGCCGTCCGCGGCGGCGGGCGACAGCGCCTGTTCGATCTCGCGCAGTTCCGCGTCCGCCTCGGCGGCGGGACGGGTGCGCAGCAGCGCGGCGCGGGCCTGCGCGATGCGGCCCTTGCGCGCCAGCCAGCGCGGCGACTCCGACAGCAGCAGGCCGCCCAGCGTGAACACCACGCCCGGCGCAAGGCACATCCAGAAGATGCTGCGCCAAGCATGGTCCTTGGCTGCGAACACCGCGCCGGCACGCGCCGCCGCCTCCAGGTTCTGGGCGGCGGCGGTCGCGGTTTCCACCTCGCGCGCCTGGAACAATCCGATCAGCGCCGCCGCCACCAGGCCGATGGTCAGCAGCAGCTGGAACAGCGCCGCGCCGCGCCCGCGATGGCGCGCGTGCAGGCACTCGGCCAAGTACAGCGGCACCACCACGCCGATCAAGCCGCCGCTGATGCCCTGCAGCAGACGGCCCAGCATCAGCGCCAGGTAGCCGTCGGCCAGCGCGATCAGCGGTATGCTCGCGGTGAACAGCGCGCCGGCCAGCACCATCGCCGCGCGACGCCCCACCAGGTCGGCCAGCGCGCCGGCGAACAACGACGACAGCACGGAACCCAGCAACACCGCCGCCACGATAAAGCCCAACTGCTGCGCGCTCAGCTTCCATGCCACCGACGCTGTCGATTCCAGGTAGGGCAGGGCGCCGGCGATGATGCCGACGTCGATCCCGTACAACAGCCCTCCCATCCCGGCTATGAACAGCAGAAAGCCCATGGCACGGGCGGGGGCGTTGGACAGGGTGGCTTGCATCGGGACTCCGTTCAGTGGGAAGTTAGATCGATGGCCTGGCCTTCAACGAAGACGGCCACCGGCTGCAGGTCGGCGTTGAGGACAACGATGTCGGCCCAGGCGCCCAGCGTCAGGCGGCCCCGTTCCGGTTCGCCGATGTAGTCGGCGGGGTAGAGCGACAGGCGGTTGGAGGCGTCGGCCAAATCCAGCCCGAGGCCGACGAAATTGCGCAGCGCCTGGTCCATGGTCAGCACCGAGCCGGCCAGAGAGCCGGTGGCCAGCCGCACGCAGCCCAGGCACTTGTAGACGCGCTGGCTGCCCAGGCCATACTCGCCGTCCGGCATGCCGGTGGCCGAGGTGGCGTCGGTCACGCCGTACAGGCGCGGGATGGCGCGCAGCGCGGCGCGGATCGCGCCCTCGTGCACATGCTGCAGGTCGGGGATGATCTCGGCGTATTCGGCATGCGCCAGCGCGGCGCCGGCGATGCCGGGATGGCGGTGGTTGAGCGCCGTCATGCCGTTGAACAGGTGGGTGAAGCCGGCCGCGCCGGCGTTGAGCGCCGCCACGCCGTCCTCGTAGCTGCCGTTGCTGTGGCCCAGCTGCACGCGGATGCCCATCTGCTTGAGCATGGGGATCAACGCCAGGTGGCCGTTCACTTCGGTGGCGATGGTCAGCGCGCGGATCGGCGCCAGCTCGTGGTAGCTGCGCACCAGATCCAGGCTGGCCACCGCCACCGCGTCGGCCGGCTGCGCGCCCAGCTTGTGGATGCTCAGGAACGGGCCTTCCAGGTGCACGCCCAGCACGCGCGCGCCGCCGGCCGGACGCTCGGCGATCACGCCGGCAAGACCGGTGAGCGCGCGGCGGATCGAATTGTCGGTGGCCGTCATGGTGGTGCCCAGCAGCGCCGTGGTGCCGTGGCGCGCGTGGCTGCGCGCCACCGTGGCGCCGGCGTCGCCGCCCTGCATGATGTCGACGCCGGCGGCGCCGTGCACGTGCAGGTCGATGAAGCCGGGCAGGATGGTCAGGCTGGTGTCGGCTTGCGCGTCGGCCTGGATGGATTGGATGCGCTGGTCGAAGGCGATGCTGCCCGTGATCCAGCCTTGTGGGGTAAGGATTTTGCCGCTGATTGACACTTTTATTCCGCTATCAGGAGTTCGATGCCGGCCGCCAGCAGGCCGTCGCGGTATTCCGCGCTGATGCTGGCGTCGGTAATGACGGTGTGGACGCGGTCCAGCTGCACGATGCGGTGCAGGCTGACACGCCCGAATTTGGAGGCGTCGGCCAGCACGATGATCTTCTTGGCGCGCTCCACCATCTTGTGGTTCAGGCTAGCCTCGGCCTCGTGGTGGGTGGTGACGCCGAACTGCAGGTCGAGGCCATCGACGCCGAGGAACAGCTTGTCGAAGCTGTAGGCCTGCAAACAGGCCTCGGCCTGCGTGCCCTGGATCGACAGCGATTGCTTGCGCAGCAGGCCGCCCGTCAGTATCAGGTCGACGCCGGGGGCGTCAGCCAGCTCCCAGGCGATGTTCAGGCCATTGGTCATCACCGTCACGTTCTGCGCCTCGCGCAGGTGGCGCGCCAGCGAGATGGTGGTGGTGCCCGAATCGATGATGATGTTGTCGCCCGGTTGCACCATGCGCGCGGCCCAGGCGCCGATGCGCTCCTTCTGCTCGTGGTTCAGCGCGTCCTTCTGCGGGATGGTCTGCTCGGGCGGCGGCGTGCGCGCCAGCGTGGCGCCGCCGTGGCTGCGCGTGGCCAGGCCTTGCGATTCGAGCGCACTGAGGTCGCTGCGGATGGTGACGGCGGACACGCCCAGCTGGTCCACCAGCGCGGCCACCTGGACCGAGCCGTGGCGGGTGAGCGCCTGCAGGATGGAGGCGCGGCGTTGACTGGTATTTCGCATTGTTCTGCTGTCGGATGATCAAAGATGTCGAGCTTAACAGATCGCGGCCGCGCTGCCAGCAGGCGCGCCGGCATTTGACGCGGAATCGTGGGCGCTGTTGCGGTCGCAGGCGCGCGCATATTGCGCCAGCACGCGGCCGATTTTATGCTCCAGCAGCGCCCCGGTCCTGGCGGCCAACTGGCCTTGCAGCACCTGCAGGTACTGCTCCGGCAGGTGTTGGCTCAGCAGCGACAACGGGATCGTCAGCGCATCGAGGTTGGCGCACAGGCGCTCGACGGCGGCCGTCACCGTCGGCTCGCCCCAGTAGTAGCGGCAGCGGTCACTCAGACCGTAGCGGCGCAGCAGGCGCTGTTCGGCGCCGCTGCCGGGGTAGTGCTTGGCCCAGTGCTTGGGCTGCGCCAGCATGGTCTCGTCCAGCACCTGCATCAGGCGCGAGGCCTGGCCGGCCGGCACCAGCTCATCTTCGATGCGGCACAGCGCCTGCAGGCCCTCGCGCAGCGCGAAGGTGGCGGCCGGGCCGACCTTGAGGATGGCGAAGTGGTCGCGCACCATTTCGTGCAGCGCCGATTCGCGCTGGTAGTCGGTGGAGTGGGCCTCGAACACCAGGCCTGGCTGGCCGGCCACAAAGGCCGACAGCGAGCTTGCCTGCGCCGCGTCGTAGTGCTGGATCTGACTGTGGTCGAAGTCCACGCCCGGCTGCACCACCATCGCGATCACGCGGCGCCAGGCATCGTGCAGCTCCATCGCGAAGAAGGCCAGGCGGTGCACGTCCAGCGTGCGCGCGGCGGCCTTGGGCGAGGTGACCGCGCCGGCCTGCGCCAGGTTCGCCTCGCCGCCGGGGATCGGGACTTCGGTGCCGATCACGTACACCGGCGGCGGCAGGCCGGCCTGCGCGGCCGCCTGTTCCGCCACCGCGCACAGGCGCGCGGAGCGGGCGGCGATGGTCTCGTCGCTCAGGTGCTGCGGATCGTCGGCGCAGCGCATGCTGCAATCGAGGTGGATCTTGTGGAAGCCCGATGCGGCGTAGGCGGCGATCAGCGTCTCCGCGTTCTGCATGGCGGTGGCGGCGTCCAGATGCTGCCAGGCGTTGGGGCCGAGATGGTCGCCGCCCAGCACCAGCCGCTCCGGCGGGAAGCCCTGGTCCCGTGCCAGCTGGTGCACATAGTCGTGGAAGGCGGACGGCGTCATGCCGGTGTAGCCGCCGAACTGGTCGACCTGGTTCGAGGTGGCCTCCACCAGCAGCACGGTGCCGTAGTCGGACGCCACCCGCATCGCCGCGCGCAGCACGCTCGGATGGCTGCAGCACACGCTGTACAAGCCGACGGCCTCGCCGCGCCGGTGGGCGGCGACGATCTGCTGGACAGGGGACAGGGATTCGGTAGTTTTCATGGTCGCTGGCTTGGTCGGTCGGTGATGAATCAGGGGGTGGCGAATTGCTGGCGTGCGAGCAGGGCGGCTCCGCGCGCGCCGCCGGCGTCGCCGAACTTGGGCGGCAGGATCGGCGGCACACGCACGCCGGGGAACAGGTGGCGGCGCATCGCGGCCGGCAATTGGTCGTACAGGTGGGCCAGTTGCGACAGGCCGCCACCCAGCACGATCGCGTGCGGGTCGAGCGTCAGCACCAGCGTGGCCAGCGCGTGGCCCAGCAGGTCGGCGTGCAGCGCCATCGTCTTTGCAGCGATGGCCGAACCGGCGCGCGCCTGCGCCACAATGGCCGCCGGCGTTTCATCACCGCCACCGAGGTGCAGGTGCAGCCGGCTCATTCCGGGGCCGGACACATAGCGCTCCAGGCAGCCGCGCCGCCCGCACGGGCAGTCCAGCACCGGCAGCGCGGCGGCGGCAAACTGCGAAGCCGGCAGCGGCCAGTGGCCCCATTCGCCGGCCACGCCGTTGGCGCCGCGCAGCAGGCGGCCGTCGACGCAGTAGCCGCCGCCGGCGCCGGTGCCGATGATGGCGCCGAACATGGTCGGTTGGCCGTGCGCCGCGCCGCCATGTGCTTCCGACAGCGCGAAGCACTGGCAATCGTTGCCGATGGCGACCGGACGCTCCAGCGCATCCTTGAGCGCATGGGCCACGGCACGGCCGTTCAGCGCCGGCACGTTGGAGCTGAGCTGGCGCCCGGTGGCGCTGTCGATCACACCCGGCAGGCCGACGCCCACCGGCGCCCGCAGGCCGAGCGCCTTGTCGGCGCGGCCCACCAGGCCCTGGATCGCCAGCAGGAACTCGGCGAAATCGGTGCCCGGCGTGGCGATGCGTTCGCGGTGGACTTCCTTCAGTTCATGGCCATTGTCGGCAAACGCCACCAGCTCGATCTTGGTGCCGCCGATGTCGATGCCGTGATAGCCGCGTGGTTCAGAATTCGTCATGGCGATAAATGGTGACACCCTGCACGACACGGTTGACGGTGCCGCCAGCGAAAGGATTATCGGGACGCAGCTGCAGCAGCGCCGACTGGTGCAGCGCATACTGCTGCGCCATCAGCAGCCACAAAGGCGCCAGCCACGCGTCCGGCCAGGCCGGCGCATCGATGCCGATGTCGGCGCCCGCGCCCACGGTCAGGCAGCGGCCCGCCACCTGGTCGCGTTGAAGCTCCAGCAGCAGGTCGTGTTCATAACGGCGCGACAGCGGATCGGAACTGCGGAACAGCACCACCAGCGTCTCGGCATTGAGCGCGGCCTTCGGACCGTGGCGGAAACCAAGTGCGCTGTTGGCCATCGCCAGCACGCTGCCGGCGGTCAGTTCGAGTATCTTCAGCGCGGCTTCCTTGGCCAGCGCCTCCAGCGGACCGCTGCCCAGGTACACCACGCGCGACACGCGCTGCGCGGCCAGCTCCGCCACCGGCGCCGACCACGCGGCCAGCGCCTTCTCACCCAAGCCGGCCAGCGTGTTGAGGCGCTCCGGCTGGAAATCGGGATCGAGCACGCACAGCGCCGCCAGCAGCATGCAGGTGAAGCTGGAGGTCATGGCGAAGCCGCGATCGCAGCTGGCGGCCGGCATCATCAGGTTGAAGGTGGCGGCGTCGCCCTCGGCCTGCGTGGCCAGCGCGCCGTCGGCGTTGCAGGTGATGTTGAGGAAGCGCGCGGTAGGCACCATGTCGCGCACCAGTTGAACCGCCGCCGTGCTTTCCGGACTGTTGCCGCTGCGGGCGAAGGACACCACCAGCGTCGGTGCGCTGCGTTCCAGGTACAGCGCCGGATGCGTCAACAGGCTGGTGGTGGAGATGGCGCGCACCTGGCACGGCCAGGCCGCGTTGATTTCGTCGGCGATGATCTCGCCCACATAGGCCGAGCTGCCGGCGCCGGTCAGGATCACGCGCTGCTGCGGATTGCCCAGGGTGTCGCCGAGGAAGGCGGCGATGCGGTCTTTTTCGGCGGCGAGGTGCGCCGCCAGCTCGCGCCAGAGGGCTGGCTGATGGACGATTTCTTCGGCGGTATCGAGGCCGCCGATATCGCGCCAGGCTTGGGGGGCACGCTGGAGTAGGTTGGTCATCGAAAGAATTAGTCTGGTTAAGTCATCGAAAGAATAAGGTCTTATTTTCGAAATGTCAAATTCGAAAGCTAAAAGAAAGTTACCAAACCGGCATAGCTTCGCCTGTTGTACCAGTTTTGCCACGTAAACGAAAGTTTGTTATTCGATCAACTATCAATACGAAAGATTTGCTGCATATTTTTAAAATTTTCTCTTTCTTTTTGTTGACCTGCTTTGTTTTTATTCCTAGAGTAATTGCATCGCAACGGTTTTTCTTTCGAGAAGCAAACTATGAAACAGATTTTCGCCACCGCCGCTTTGCTGGCCAGCGCACCCCTGCTGGCCGCACCGATCGGCAATTTGCGCACCGTCACCGCCGGCGCCGGCCAGCAGTGGGACTTGGTCACCGACACCGGCGCCCACATACAGGTTAGCCTGCCGCGCGCCGACGTGCTGCATATTTGGGCCGGCCCCAAATCCGGCCTGACCGGCGCGGGCGACAAGGCCGCGCCCATCGTTGTCGCCACGCCCGCCGCCACGGTGGAGCACAGCGTCAGCGAGCAGTCCGACCATATCCTGATCCGCACGCCGGCCCTGAGCCTGCGCATCGACCGCAAGCCGCTGCGTTTCAGCCTGTTCCGCGCCGGCGACGCCCAGCCGCTGTGGCGCGAGATCCAGCCGCTGGAACTGGGCGACAAGCAAAGCGTGCAGACGCTGAGCAGCGACAAGGCCGAACGCTTCTTCGGCGGCGGCCAGCAGAATGGCCGTTATGAATTCAAGGGCAAGCAGCTGCAAGTATCGTACTCCGGCGGCTGGGAAGAGGGCGACCGTCCCAGCCCCGCGCCGTTTTTGATGAGCTCACGCGGCTGGGGCATGCTGCGCAACACCTGGTCCGACGGCAGCTATGACCTGCGCCAGAACGACCAGATCTCGCTGGAGCACGACGAGGCACGCTTCGACGCCTACTACTTCGTCGGCAAGGACCTGCGCGACGTGCTGGCCCGCTACACCGAATGGACCGGCCGCGCGCGCATGCTGCCACGCTGGGCGCTGGAATATGGCGACGCCGATTGCTACAACGACGGCGACAACGTCAAGAAGCCGGGCACCGTGCCCAAAGGCTGGACCGATGGCCCGACCGGCAAGACGCCGGACGTGATCGAGACCGTAGCCCGCCAGTACCGCGAGCACGACATGCCGGGCGGCTGGATCCTGCCGAACGACGGCTACGGCTGTGGCTATTCGGCGCTGCCGGAGACGGTGCAGGGCCTGGCCAAGTATGGCTTCCGCACCGGCCTGTGGACCGAGAACGGCGTCGAGAAAATGGCGTGGGAAGTCGGCACCGCCGGCACCCGCGTGCAGAAGCTGGACGTGGCCTGGACCGGCAAGGGCTACCAGTTCTCGCTGGACGCCAACAAGTCGGCCTACGACGGCATCCTGAATAACTCCGACGGCCGTCCGTTCATCTGGACCGTGATGGGCTGGGCCGGAACCCAGCGCTACGCGGTCACCTGGACCGGCGACCAAAGCGCCAGCTGGGACTACATCCGCTGGCACGTGCCGACGCTGATCGGCTCCGGCCTGTCCGGCCAGGCCTACGCCACCGGCGACGTCGACGCCATCTTCGGCGGCAGCCCCGAGACCTACACGCGCGACCTGCAGTGGAAGAGCTTCACGCCGGTGCTGATGGGGATGTCCGGCTGGGCGGCTGCGGAGCGCAAGCATCCGTGGTGGTTCGCCGAGCCTTACGTCAGCATCAACCGCCGCTACCTGAAGCTGAAGATGCGCCTGACGCCTTATATGTACACGCTGATGCGCGAGACGGAGCAGAGCGGCGCGCCGCTGGTGCGTGGCCTGATGTGGGATAACCCGGACGATCCGGCGGCCTACACCGAAGCCTACAAATACCAGTACCTGCTGGGCCGCGACCTGTTGGTGGCGCCGGTGTACCGCAGTCAGGCGGTCAGCCAGGGCTGGCGCCGCGCGATCCACCTGCCGCAGGGCCGCTGGCTCGACTACTGGGACGGCCGCCAGGCCACGGCCGGCAAGGGCGGGCGCGATATCGACCTCGCCGTCACGCTGGACAAGCTGCCGGTGTTCGTACGCGCCGGCGCCATCCTGCCGATGTACCCGGAGATGCTGTACGACGGCGAAAAGCCGAAGGACGTGCTGACGCTGGACCTGTATCCGCAAGGCGCCTCCGAGTTCACTCTGTACGAGGATGACGGCAACACCCGCAAATACCAGGACGGCGCCTTCAGCCAGCAGCTGATCCGCATGAACGCCGCCGACAATGGCGTGCAGGTCGATGTCGAACCGGTGGTGGGCGCCTACGCAGGCCAGCCCGCGCGCCGCGCCTACGCCTTGCGCATGCTGACTCGCCAGCGTCCTGCCGCCGTCAGTACCGGCAGCGCCGTGCTGCCGCCATTGGCCGACCGCGCCGCCTTCGACGCCGCCGCCGAAGGCTGGTACTTCGACGCCGCCGAGCGGCTGGGCACCTTGCACGTGAAGACGGCCAGCCAGGACATCCGCCAGCCGCTGCGCTTCGCGGTGCAGGCCGGCGCCGCGCCAACGGTGGCCGACGATGCCTTCCCGTCCGCGCCGGTGCTGGGTCGCGCCATTCCGGCCGACGCCATGATGGTGATGAACCGTCCATCCGAGGAAGCCGGCTACCCGCTGGAAAACGCCTTCGACAACAACCCCGCCACCTGGTTCCGCACCACGCGCAGCCCGGCGGTGCAGGGCGGGCCGCACGAGTGGGTGATCGGCTTCACCGAGCGCCGCCTGATCGACGGCATCGAGATCGCACCGCGCAACGACCAGCATTGGCAGCACGGCCAGATCCGCGACTACGAAATCTACATGGGCGACAACAACGGCGACTGGGGCCAGCCGATCAAGCGCGGCCAGCTGAAACTACAGAAGGAAGCGCAAACCATCAGCTTCCCGCCGGCCGCCGGCCGCCTGCTGCGCTTCCGCGTCATGAGCACGCAGAATCCCGAAGGCGACGGCGCCTCCGCCACCGACCCAATGGTGACGGCCGTCGGCACGCCAGCCGCGCGCGCCTACAACGCCGCCGTGCCGAGCGAAGTGCAGCCGATCACGCTGTCCGAGTTCCGCGTGATGGCCTACCAGCCGAAGGAAGGCCCGGAAGTGCAGCAGTTCCTGTCCGACCTGGCCTTGCCGAAGAACGTCAGCCGCGATCAGCCGGTCCGCGGCAAGGAGATGCGTATGAACGGCCTGTGGTTCCGCAAGGGCCTGGGCGTGGGCGCATCCAGCCGCGTGGACTTGCAATTGTCCGGCAACTGGAACCTGCTGCGCGCCGACCTGGGCGTGGACGACAGCTGTCGCAGCGCGGGCGGCCTGCAGTTCCAGGTCTGGAGCGGCGAGCGGCTGCTGTACGACAGTGGCCTGATCGCCGCGCCGGCCGTCGTCAAGCCGGAAATCGATGTGCGCGGACTGAGTCAACTCAGCCTGCGCACCCTGGGCGCGCGCGGCGGCAAGCCGGCCCAGGTCTGCGGCAACTGGGCCAACGCGGTCCTGATAGGCACCGAGGGCAGCACCGTCCGGCCGCGCTGACCTCACCTCCGTTTTCACAAGTAAGAGCCCCTCTTCGGACCGGGGAGGGGCGGTTGCAGCCGTAAATAAACCACTAATAACAGGGAGACTATGATGCACATGAAAAAACTGGTGGCAGCGATGATGGCGGTGGGCCTGGCCTCGACTGCGCTGGCAGCCGATGACCTGGACGAGCAGGCACAGAAAAGCGCCAGGGACGACAAGACGATTCCTCGAGTCGAAGTAACCGGCTCCAGCCTGAAACGCATCAACGCCGAAACCGCGTCGCCGGTGCAGGTGGTCGACGCCAAGCAGATCGAAAACATGGGCGCCCGCACGCTGCTGCAGGTGCTGGACAACCTGCCCGCCGCGCGCCCCGCCCAGCAGGACTTCCGCTCGATGTTCACCGGCTCCGATGGCGCCTCGCAGGCCAACCTGCGCGGGCTGGGTGCGCAGGGCACGCTGGTGCTGCTGAACGGCCGCCGCCTGTCGTTCTACGGCGCGCCGGCCGGCTTCCAGACCATGTTCGTCAACATCGACGCCATTCCCGCCGCCGCCATCGAGCGCATGGAGATCCTGACCGACGGCGCGTCGGCCGTCTACGGCTCGGACGCGGTCGCGGGCGTGATCAACGTCATCACGAAGAAGAGCTACCAGGGCTTGGAGGCGCGCGCCACGGCCGACACCTCGACCAACGTCAGCGCCTACGGCGAACGCCAGGCCAACGTCATCTACGGCCTGGGTGACTTGAACAGCGACGGCTACAACGTCTACGGCTCGGTCAACGTCTACCAACGCGATCGCATCGCACTGTCCGACACCTACCTGAAGCGCCCCGACTACTTCTACGTCAACAACCCGACCTTCGTCTCCGGCATGCGAATCGGCACCGGCAGCGAACCGGGCGTGATGAATCCGGGTACGCTGTTCGTCTTCGACAAATCCAAGAACAACGCTCGCACCCAGCGCGCCGTCAACGGCTGCGGCACCTCCATCACCGAGGCCGCAGGTACCCGCTGCGTATGGAACTCGCTGCCGTACCAACTCGATACCGGCCCAACGTCGGACCGCGTGACCGGCTACCTCAGTGGCCGCATGAAGCTGGGCGGCGACCTGGAAGGCTTTGCCGAAGCGGCCTACACGCACATCAAGCTGCGCGGCGAGAACGGCCCGCGCAGCTTCAACAGCGGCAGCACCAGCAACTGGTTCGCGCGTAACACCGGCACCACGCTCAATACCTTCGTCACGCCGTATCTCGGCCCGAACAACGTCTACCTGAAGGGCAAGCTCGATGCCGACATGGCGGCCAAGATGGGCGGCGCGGCGGGGCTGAACTACATCATGCTCGACGCGCCAGGCCACTTCGGCCAGACCAACGAGGACGACAACTACCGAGGCCTGGTCGGCCTGCGCGGCAGCATCGGCGGCGGCTGGGACTTCGAGACGGCGCTCAGCGTGGCGGGCAGCCACTCGACGCTGTTCCAGACGATTAACATCAACACCCAAGGCTTCGCCAAGGCCTTCGGCCCGTTCACCACCGACGCGGCCACCGGCCGTACCTACATCGCCGACAACCCGGCCTACAAGTTCGGCGAAATCAGCGACGCCAACGGCGCGCTGCTGCGCGCCGCCTATCCGACCTTCGACATCCAGTCCTGGACCAAGTTGATCACCTGGGACGGCAAGATCGAAGGCACTATCGCCAAGCTGGGCGAGCGTGAAGTGCGCGCGGCCTTTGGCGTGAACCTGATGCGCGAGAGCTTCTACACGCCGGGCAACCAGGATGCGGCCAACGGCTACATCACGCAGCAGGGTGGTTCGTGGTTCGATGGCCAGCGCAACGTGGCCGCCGTATTTGGCGAGGTGGTGGTGCCGGTCACCGACACGCTGGAAGTGAACGCCGCCGCGCGGCTGGACAAATACCCCAACTTCGCCGCCAACCTGGCGCCCAAGATCGGCGTGCTGTGGCGCGCGCGTCCCGAGGTGATGGTGCGCGGCACCTACTCGGAAGGCTTCCGCGCGCCCAACCTGGCCGAATCGGGCAGCGGCGGCGTGTTCGCGCAGGTGGGCGGCATCCGCGACACCGTGCGCTGCGACGAGACCAACGCGATGGCCAAGCTGCTGATGAAGTCCGTCACACCGGCCGAGGCGGAGCTGGGCAAGAACCTGCTCAATTCGAATTGCTCCACCACGGTCGGCGGCCTGACGCCGCCCAATCCGTCGCTGCGTCCGGAGAAGGCCAAGATCTCCACGGTGGGCCTGGTGCTGCAGCCGGTCAAGGACGTCAGCATCTCGGTCGATTACTGGTTCGTCTATCGCCGCAACGAGATCGTGCGCCAGGACTTCAATGAACTGTTCACGCAACTGGTGGATAAATACGGCCCGGCGCTGGCCGGCACCGCCGCCGCGATCCGCAACCCGATCTCCGATGCGGACCGTGGCAACATGGCCGCCGTCGCCGCGATGTGCAACAACCCCGCCAACACCGCGGCCTGCGCAGGCGGCGTGCCGAAGTACTCGGTCGGTAACCTGGGTGGCTTGATCAACTCCTACTCGAACCGTGGCCGCACGCTGCTCGACGGGATCGACGTCGATGCCCGCACCCGCTTCTCGCTGGGCGAGTACGGCAAGTTGAACACCGGCGTCTCGGCCACGATCCGCCGGCGCGAGACCTACAACTCCGAGGACGGCACCGGATTCACCGGCAACGCGGTCGGCTTCTACGACTCGCCGCGCGTGCGCGCCACCTTCAATGCCGACTGGGCGTACCGTAACTTCGTCACCAGCATGTTCGTCAACTACACCGGCAAGACCAAGTGGGCTTACGGCCCGTGGGACAAGGACAACACGCCGGAAAGCTGCACGGCCGCCTCGGTCGCGCTGCCGGAGAACCTGTGCGGCGGCGCACCGTCGTACTACACGGTCAACCTGGGCCTGAACTGGAAGCCGATGAAGAACCTGGAGCTGGGCCTGAACATCAAGAACCTGCTGAACAAGCAGCCGACTTACGATCCGAACGGCTGGGAAGGTTACAACCACAGTCAGAACCTGTTCGGCCGCATGTATTCGTTCTCGGCGAATTACAAGTTCTTCTGACCCGCTACAATCAACGATCACTTCCAAGGAAGAAACGATGGACAGAAAATTCAATCGACGCGATTTCCTCACCGCAGGCGCCGCGCTCGCGGGCAGCCTGCTGATGCCGACGGCGTTCGCCGCCACCCGCGAGCGGGTCCGCATCGGCATGATAGGCACCGGCATGCGCGGCCAGGTGCTGCTGCAGGAGCTGCTGCGCCGCGACGACGTCGAAGTCGTCGCGCTGTGCGACATCGAGCCGCTGATGCTGGGCCGCGCGCTCAAGCAGGTGGAAAAATCCGGCAAGGCCAAGCCCAGGACCTTCGGCGAGGACCGCGATCCGCAAGCCTACAAGCGCATGCTGGACGCCGGTGCGCTGGACGGCGTGATCATCGCCACGCCGTGGGAATGGCACGCGCCGATGGCCATCGCCGCCATGCAGGCCAAGGTGCCCGTGGGCTGCGAGGTGGTGGCCGGCATCACGCTGCAGGACCACTGGGATGTGCTGAACACGCAGCTCAAGACCAACACGCCGTATATGCTGCTGGAGAACGTGTGCTTCCGCCGCGATGTAATGGCGGTGCTGCAGATGGTGCGTTCCGGCTTGTTCGGCGAGCTGGTACACCTGCAGGGCGGCTACCAGCACGACCTGCGCGCGGTGAAGTTCAACAGCGGCGATCCGGCCAAGCCGTATGGCGGCGGCGTGGAGTTCGGCGCCGGCGGCTGGTCGGAGGCCAAGTGGCGCACGGCGCATTCGGTACAGCGCAACGGCGAGCTGTATCCCAGTCACGGCATCGGCCCGTGCGCGATGTACACCAACATCAACCGCGGCAACCGCTTCACCCGCATCAACAGCTTCGCCACCAAGGCGCGCGGCCTGCACGACTACATCGTCAAGCAGCCCGGCGGCGCGGCCAGTCCGAGCGCGAAGGTGCAGTTCAAGCTGGGCGACGTGGTCACCACCACGCTGGCCTGCGAGAACGGCGAGACCATCATGCTGCAGCACGACACCTCGCTACCGCGCCCGTATTCATTGGGCTTCCGCGTGCAGGGCACGGACGGGCTGTGGATGGACGTGAACAATTCCATCCACATCGAGGGCAAGAGCAAGCCGCATCAGTGGGAGGACTTCCAGGCGTACCAGGACAAGTACGACCATCCGTTGTGGCGCAAGCACGCCAAGGACGCGGAGGGCGCCGGCCATGGCGGCATGGACTTCTTCGTCATCCAGTCCTTCATCGAGGCGCTGAAGGCGAGGGCGCCGATGCCGATCGATATCTACGATGCGGTGACGTGGAGCGCCATCTCGCCGCTGTCGGAGCAGTCGATCGCGCAGAACTTCCAGACGCTGGACTTCCCGGACTTCACGGCCGGGGCCTGGAAGACGCGCAAGCCGATCTTCGCGCTGTAAGGTAGGTTACAATCTGCTGCGCCTAAACTTAGCACCAGCAGATTGAAACCTACATGCCATCACGCCGCCTTTCCCTTGCCGCTTTAACCATCGTCGCAGCAGCCGCCATCGTCGGCTGCAAGACCAATCCTTCGATTGAAACCCCTTCGGCGCCGCTGGCGGTGCCGGAGCCCCTGCCGCCCAAGAAAATCAAGATCGGCCTGGCGCTGGGCGGCGGCGCCGCGCGCGGCTTCGCCCACATCGGCGTGATCAAGGCGCTGGAGGCGCAGGGCATCTACGCGGACATCGTGGTCGGCACCAGCGCCGGCAGCGTGGTCGGCGCGCTGTACGCGGCCGGTAACAGCGGCTTCCAGCTGCAGAAGGTGGCCATGGACATGGACGAAGCGGCGATCTCCGATTGGGCCGTGCCGCTGTTCGGCAAGAGCTCCGGCGTGCTGAAAGGCGAGGCGCTGCAAACCTACGTCAACAAGGCGGTCAACAACCAGCCTATCGAGAAGCTCAAGATCCCGTTCGGCGCGGTGGCGTCGGACTTGAAGACCGGCCAGCCTATCCTCTTCCAGCGCGGGAACACCGGCATGGCGGTGCGGGCGTCGTCGTCGGTGCCGGGCGTGTTCCAGCCGGTGGTCATCAACGGCCGCTCCTACGTGGACGGCGGCCTGGTGGCGCCGGTGCCGGTGCGCTTCGCACGCGACATGGGCGCGGACTTCGTCATCGCCGTGAACATCTCGACCCAGGCCGACGTGCAGGCCACCGTCAGCTCGCTGGACGTGATCATGCAGACCTTCAGCATCATGGGCCAGCGCATCAACCAGTACGAATTGAAGGATGCGGACATTGTCATCTCGCCTAGCCTGGGCAAGATGGCGGGCAACGACTTTGCCGGCCGCAACCAGGCGATCCTGGCGGGCGAGCAGGCCGCCGCGCAGGTGATGGGGCAGATCAAACAGAAACTGGAAGCGAAGCGCAAGCCATAGCAGTACAATATCCGGTCCAATAATAAGGAAGAACACATGCAAACCAAACCATACCTGTCGCTTGCCGACATCAAGAAGATCGCCGCCGGCGCCGAAGCCGAGGCAGTGGCCCATAATTGGCCGGTCGTGATCGCCATCGTGGACGACGGCGGCCATCTGCTGTGGCTGCAGCGCCAGGACGGCGCCGCGCCGCTGTCGTCGCACATCGCCCCCGCCAAGGCGCGCGTGTCGGCGCTGGGCCGCCGCGAATCGAAGATCTACGAAGACATGATCAACAACGGCCGCACCGCCTTCCTGAGCGCCCCGGCGCCGATGGCCGACGGCCTGCTGGAAGGCGGCGTGCCCATCATCGTTGACGGCCACGTCGTCGGCGCCGTCGGCGTCTCGGGCGTCAAGTCGGCCGAGGATGTGCAGGTCGCCAAGGCCGGCATCGCCGCGCTGAACTAAGCAACACCGCCGCACAAGAATGCCGCCTGGCTCAAAACCAGGCGGCATTTTCTATTGGAGAATCGAGGCAGCATGCAGACCGCATCTCTATAATGTGATATCGCCAGCGATATCGCTGCGATGCCATGACACCTGCGTTGCTTGACGACGTGTCCGTTTGGAAAGCGTATTTGCGAGGATACGGCAATGGCCGCAAAAAGTGATAGCAAAGTTCGGGCAATTCTTGCTCGTCCTTATGTGCGCAGACTCCTGCCGGACGAAGCGGGTGGCTACGCCGCCTATATCCATGAGTTTCCAGGATGCGTTGCCGAGGGCAAGACTGCCGATGAGGCATTGTTTAATTTGGATAAGGCTGCCGCGTCATGGCTCGCAGTAACGCTTGCACATGGACAGCCGATTGCCGAGCCGATTCAACCATTTGATTTCAGCGGGAAGGTTGTGCTACGCATTCCACGCGGCCTGCATCGGGATGTCGCGGAACTTGCGCAATTGCAGGGGTGTAGCATTAACCAATTGCTGTCCGTCGCGATCTCCGATTATGTGGGGCGGCAGGGCTTGCCACAGCTGCCGGCCGAGTCGACACCAAAGTCCAGCGCCAATATTGCAAGTAAATAAAGCGCCCCCGCCAGTGGGGAATTTGCAGGTATTTCGCCGGCGGTCCATTGCCAAGCAGGGGAGATTTGGTTATAATTCAAAGGTTTAGCCAATCTCACCTCTACCGTAGCGACTACCACTCACTCCATCATCAATTGACCTTCCACCCCGGCCTGCGACGGCGGGGGACACACGACGGTCGTCTGACGTGGCGCAGCTACGGTAACTTTATCAGGAGTTGCCCTTGCCGCCATTTTTTTCTGGCCCCGCCGTTCCAGCCATACTGGCCCTCGCTGACGGAACCATTTTCAAAGGTTTTTCGATCGGCGCCGCCGGCCATACAACCGGCGAAGTGGTCTTTAACACTTCCATGACCGGCTATCAGGAAATCCTGACCGATCCTTCCTACAGCCGCCAGATCGTCACGCTGACGTATCCGCATATCGGCAATACCGGCGTCAACCCGGAAGACGTTGAATCCACCAAAGTCCACGCAGCCGGTTTAATCATCCGTGACCTGCCGCTGATGGCCTCCAATTTCCGCTCGACCCAGTCGCTGTCCGATTACCTGAAGGCCGAGAACATCGTCGCCATCGCCGGTATCGACACCCGCAAGCTGACCCGCATCCTGCGCGAGAAGGGCGCCCAATCCGGCGCCATCCTGGTGGGCACCCAGGGCAACGAGCCGTCCGCGTCGCAAGCGCTGGACCTGGCCCGCTCCTTCCCCGGCATCACCGGCATGGACCTGGCCAAGGTCGTCACCGTCAAGTCGCAGTACGAGTACACCGAAACCGAATGGACGCTGGGCGAAGGCTACGGCAAACTGACGGATCCTAAATTCCACGTGGTCGCCTACGACTTCGGCGTCAAGCGCAACATCCTGCGCATGCTGACCGCGCGCGGTTGCAAGGTCACCGTGGTGCCGGCGCAGACCAGCGCCGCCGACGTGCTGGCGCTGAACCCGGACGGCGTGTTCCTGTCGAACGGCCCAGGCGATCCTGAGCCATGCGACTACGCGATCGCCGCCGCCAAGGTCTTCATGGAGAAGAAGCTGCCGCTGTTCGGCATCTGCCTCGGCCACCAGATCATGGGCCTGGCCTCGGGCGCGAAGACGCTGAAGATGAAGTTCGGCCACCACGGCGCCAACCACCCGGTGCAGGACCTGGACAGCAAACAAGTGCTGATCACGTCCCAGAACCACGGCTTCGCCGTCGACCCGGACACCCTGCCGGCCAACTGCCGCGTAACCCACAAATCGCTGTTCGACGGTTCGCTGCAGGGCTTCGCCCGCACCGACACGCCGGCCTTCTGCTTCCAGGGCCACCCTGAAGCATCGCCCGGCCCGACTGACGTCGCTTACCTGTTTGACCGCTTCATCGGCATGATGGAAGCAACGGAGAAAAAATAAGATGCCTAAACGTACAGACATTAAAAGTATTCTGATTATTGGCGCTGGCCCGATCATCATCGGCCAGGCTTGCGAGTTCGATTATTCCGGCGCACAGGCCTGCAAGGCCCTGCGCGAAGAGGGCTACAAAGTCATCCTGGTCAACAGCAATCCAGCGACCATCATGACCGACCCGGAAATGGCCGACGTCACCTACGTCGAGCCGATCACCTGGCAAGTCGTCGAGCGCATCATCGCCAAGGAAAAGCCGGACGCGATCCTGCCGACCATGGGCGGCCAGACCGCGCTGAACTGCGCGCTGGACCTGCATCGCCACGGCATCCTGGACAAGTACAAGGTTGAACTGATCGGCGCCACGCCGGAAGCCATCGACAAGGCCGAGGACCGCTCCAAGTTCAAGGACGCGATGACCAAGATCGGCCTGGGTTCGGCCAAGTCGGGCGTCTCGCACACCATGGAAGAATCGTGGGCCGTGCAGCGCACGCTGGGCTTCCCGGTCATCATCCGTCCATCGTTCACGATGGGCGGCACCGGCGGCGGCATCGCCTACAACGAAGAAGAATTCGAGACCATCTGCAAACGCGGCCTGGAAGCTTCGCCGACCTCCGAACTGCTGATCGAAGAATCGCTGATCGGCTGGAAAGAGTACGAGATGGAAGTGGTGCGCGACAAGGCGGACAACTGCATCATCATCTGCTCGATCGAAAACCTAGATCCGATGGGCGTGCACACCGGCGACTCGATCACCGTGGCGCCGGCACAGACGCTGACCGACAAGGAATACCAGATCATGCGCAACGCCTCGCTGGCGGTGCTGCGTGAGATCGGCGTCGACACCGGCGGCTCCAACGTGCAGTTCTCGATCAACCCGGCCGACGGCCGCATGATCGTCATCGAAATGAATCCGCGCGTATCGCGTTCGTCGGCACTGGCGTCGAAGGCCACCGGCTTCCCGATCGCGAAAGTGGCGGCCAAGCTGGCCGTGGGCTTCACGCTCGACGAACTGCGCAACGAGATCACCGGCGGCGCGACCCCGGCCTCGTTCGAACCATCGATCGACTACGTCGTCACCAAGATCCCGCGCTTCACGTTCGAGAAGTTCCCGACCGCCGACCACCACCTGACCACGCAAATGAAATCGGTCGGCGAAGTGATGGCGATCGGCCGCACCTTCCAGGAATCGTTCCAGAAAGCGCTGCGCGGCCTGGAAGTGGGCGTCGATGGCCTGAACGAAAAAACCAAGGACCGCGAGAAGATCGAAGAGGAACTGGGCGAGCCTGGTCCTGAGCGCATCTGGTACGTGGGCGACGCGTTCGCGCAAGGCTTCACGCTGGAAGAAGTGCACAACCTGACCAAGATCGACCCGTGGTTCCTGATCCAGATTAAAGAGATCGTGGACCTGGAACTGTGGATGGACACGCAGAAGCTGGAGCAGATCGACCGCAACACGCTGTACAAGCTGAAGCAAAAAGGCTTCTCGGACCGTCGTCTGGCCTTCCTGCTGCAGACCGATGCCAAGACCGTGCGCGCCAAGCGCCATGAGTTGAACATCCGTCCCGTGTACAAGCGCGTGGACACCTGCGCGGCGGAGTTCTCGACCAACACCGTCTACATGTACTCGACCTACGATGAAGAGTGCGAGTCCAACCCGACCGACAAGAAGAAGATCATGGTGCTGGGCGGTGGCCCCAACCGTATCGGCCAGGGTATCGAATTCGATTACTGCTGCGTGCACGCGGCGCTGGCGATGCGCGAAGACGGCTACGAGACCATCATGGTCAACTGCAATCCGGAGACCGTGTCGACCGACTACGATACCTCCGACCGTCTGTACTTCGAATCGCTGACGCTGGAAGACGTGCTGGAAATCGTCGAACTGGAAAAACCGGTCGGCGTGATCGTGCAGTACGGCGGCCAGACTCCATTGAAACTGGCGCTGGACCTGGAAGCGAACGGTGTGCCTATCGTCGGCACCTCGCCGGACATGATCGACGCCGCCGAAGACCGCGAGCGTTTCCAGCAGCTGCTGCACAAGCTGAACCTGCGCCAGCCGCCTAACCGCACCGCGCGCACCGAAGCAGACGCCCTGGCGCTGGCACAGGAAATCGGCTACCCGCTGGTGGTGCGTCCTTCCTACGTGCTGGGTGGCCGCGCGATGGAAATCGTCCACGAGCAGCGCGACCTGGAGCGCTACATGCGCGAAGCGGTCAAGGTATCGCACGATTCGCCGGTGCTGCTGGACCGCTTCCTGAACGACGCCATCGAGTGCGACGTCGATTGCATCTCCGACGGCGAAACCACCTTCATCGGCGGCGTGATGGAGCACATCGAACAAGCCGGCGTTCACTCGGGCGACTCGGCCTGCTCGCTGCCGCCGTACTCGCTGGCGCAGGAGACCATCGATGAACTGAAGCGCCAGACCGCGCTGATGGCCAAGGGCCTGAACGTGGTTGGCCTGATGAACGTGCAGTTCGCGATCCAGAAGCAGGAACGCGACGGCGTCATGCACGACGTGGTCTACGTGCTGGAAGTGAACCCGCGCGCATCGCGCACCGTGCCGTTCGTGTCTAAGGCGACCGGCCTGCAGCTGGCGAAGATCGCCGCGCGCTGCATGGTCGGCCAGACCCTGGCGCAGCAGGGCATCACGCACGAAGTCGTGCCGCCTTACTTCAGCGTCAAGGAAGCCGTGTTCCCGTTCGTGAAATTCCCTGGCGTCGACACCATCCTCGGACCCGAGATGAAATCGACCGGTGAAGTCATGGGCGTCGGCAAGACCTTCGGCGAAGCCTTCGTCAAGTCGCAGATGGGCGCGGGCATCAAGCTGCCGAAGTCGGGCAAGGTGTTCCTGTCGGTGAAATCGTCGGACAAGCCACGCGCCGTGAAAGTGGCGCGCGACTTGGTGGACATCGGCTTCACGCTGGTGGCGACCAAGGGCACGGCCGCTGTCATCGCGGCGGCCGGCATCCCGGTCACGCCGGTGAACAAGGTGGTCGAGGGCCGTCCGCACGTGGTCGACATGATCAAGAACCACGAGATCGTCCTGGTGATCAACACGGTGGAAGAGAAGCGCAGCGCCATCACCGACTCGCGTGCCATCCGCACCTCGTCGCTGGCCTCGCGCGTGACCACCTACACCACCATCGCCGGCGCGGAAGCGGCGGTCGAAGGCATCCGTCATTTGGACGAGTTGCAAGTGTACGATTTACAAGGGCTGCATAAAACCTTACACTAAGGTTCTTTCGTCGCCTCGGTGACGGGAAACAGTACCTTTTAACCACAGAGCTCGCGCTGCAGGTTGGCGTGGCCTCTGTGGTTTTCCATTGTAACAACAGAGTAAATATAAACATGACTTCAGTTCCACTTACCAAGTTCGGCGCAGAGCTCCTGAAAGAAGAGCTGCACCAGTTGAAGACCAAAGAACGCCGTATCGTGATCGACGCGATTGCTGAAGCGCGTTCGCATGGCGACCTGTCGGAAAACGCCGAGTACGATGCCGCCAAGGAGCGCCAGGCGTTCGTCGAAGGCCGCATCGCCGAACTGGAAGGTAAGCTGAGCGCAGCACAGATCATCGACCCAACCACGCTGGACGCCGATGGCCGCGTGGTGTTCGCGTCGACCGTGGACCTGGAAGACCTGGAATCTGGCGCGAAAGTGACCTACCAGATCGTCGGCCTGGACGAGGCGGATCTGAAACTGAGCAAGGTGTCGGTGACCTCGCCGATCGCCCGCGCGCTGATCGGCAAGTCGGCCGGCGACGTGGTGGAAGTGCAGGCGCCGTCCGGCCCGCGCGAATACGAAATCCTGGAAGTGCGATACATCTGATGCTGCTTGCGCGTACACGTTTGCTGGTCGCGACGCTGTGGGCGGGCAGTTTGTGGGCGGTTGGCTATCTGGCCGCGCCGACGCTGTTCGCCACGCTGAGCGACCGGGTGCTGGCCGGCACCATTGCCGCCAGTCTGTTCAAGAACCAGGCCTGGCTGTCGATCGGCTGCGCGCTGGTGATGCTGGTGCTGCTGTGGGTGAGCAAGGGCGCGGAGACGGGCGGCATCTTTGCCGGTTCGGCCGCCAACTCGGCCGCCAAGACGCGCCGCATGCTGCTGCTGATCGTTTCGACGATGCTCGCTTGCACGCTGGTGTCGCACTTCGGCCTGCAGCCGATGATGGCCGCCTTGCGTGCCGCGGCGGGGCCGGGCGGGGTGATGGATGGCGCCGCTCAGAACGAGTTCGGCGTGTTGCACGGCATTTCCAGCAGCATCTACCTGGTGCAGAGCTTGCTGGCCGCGTGGCTGGTGGTGAAACAGTAATACAGTAATAACAGTTTCGTCCTTTCCCAGGCGGGAAAGGACGATGCAGCTGGCTTATTTCGAGCCCAGTGCGCTCTTCTTGGTCGACTTCTGCAGTGGCTTGGCGCGTTTGATATTGCCGCCTTGGGTCACGCGTTCATTCCCCTTGAGCAGTACCTTGGTCACCGACGGACGCTTGGTGCCGCTTGGGCTAGGCTTGACGATGGTTACTTCGCGCAGGCCCTTGCCGGAGGTCGAACGGGCTTTTTCCGTTTCAACCTTCGGACGGTACAGCACCAGCAGCTTGCCGATGTGTTGCACCGGGGCCGCATCCAGTTTTTCGCAGATGGTGTCGTACATTTCGGCGCGGGCTTCGCGGTCGTCGCCGAACACGCGGACCTTGATCAGGCCGTGCGAGTCCAGTCCCAGCGAAATTTCCTTGAGGACGTTGGCTGTCAGGCCAGCCTCGCCGATCAGGACGATGGGCTTGAGACCATGCGCTTCGGCGCGCAGAGCGCTGCGCTCAACAGGTGTAAGTTTTTGCATAATATATTTTTAGTGGTTCCCTTAAAGGCAGTATTCTACGCGAATGAAGAAGAAGAAATTAAACAAAAACTGGTTGCACGACCACATTAACGACCCTTACGTGAAATTGGCGCAAAAAGAGGGCTACCGCGCCCGCGCCGCTTTCAAGCTCAAGGAGATCGATGAGGACGAGCACCTGATCAAGCCCGGACAGGTCATCGTCGACCTCGGCTGCACCCCCGGCAGCTGGGGGCAGTACACGCGCCGCAAGCTGGCCGGCAAGGAGGGCGGCGGCATCAATGGCACGCTGATCGGCCTGGACCTGCTGCCGATGGAGCCGATCGCCGACTTCCACTTCATCCAGGGCGATTTCCGCGAGCCCGAGGTGCTGCAGTTGTTGGAAGATCATGTCAAAGGTCAAAAAGTCGACTTGGTGTTGTCGGACATGGCGCCCAACCTGTCCGGCATCCCGGATTCGGACGCCGCGCGCATGGAACATCTGATCGATTTGGCAATTGAATTTTCCCAGGCCCACCTGAAACCGACCGGCTCGCTGCTGGTGAAATGTTTTAAAGACATGGGTTTTAACGATATCGTGCTTAAATTCCGCCGCGAATTCAAAACCGTGATCCAGAAAAAACCGAAAGCCAGCCGCGACAAATCCTCCGAGATTTTCCTGCTGGGGCGCGGCCTGAAAAATCCGACCGAGGGCATGAGCTCGTCGCAACCGCTGGAATTGGACGATTTCCCCCCTGTTCGCCCTTGATATTTGACGCATGGGCCGCACATCGGCACGGTGACGATCAGTTTTGACTTGATCGCACCGGTATTTTGGTCAAATAATGTGTTTTACGGCTGGAATTTTGGCCGCACGCGCTGGTGGGCTTCTGGCACCGCCTGCTTATTGCGAGTAAAATCGGGTTTCTAGCTATCGGTTAAAAGATGCGCCCTGCATCCAAGGAGTTTTCGTGAATAACATGTTTTCCAAATCAGCCATCTGGGTGGTAGTGGTCCTGCTGCTGCTGATGCTGTACAAGCAGTTTGACAGCCACGGCGTCACCGCCGGCGCCAAACCCATCGCTTATTCCGATTTGCTGGATGAGGTCAAGGCCAAGCGCATCAAGGATGTGGTGATCGAGGGCGCCAACATCACGGCCACCCGTAGCGACGACACCAAGGTGCGCGCCACCGCCACCGGCCTCGATCGCGGCCTGGTCGGCGACCTGCGCGACAACGGCGTGCACTTCGACGTGCGTCCACCTGAAGAGCCATCGTTCCTGCAGCAAGTGTTCGTGTCCTGGTTCCCGATGCTGTTGCTGATCGGCGTGTGGATCTTCTTCATGCGCCAGATGCAGGGCGGCGGCAAGGGCGGGGCGTTCTCCTTCGGTAAGTCGAAGGCGCGCATGATGGACGAAACCAACAACACCGTCACCTTCGCCGACGTCGCCGGTTGCGACGAAGCGAAGGAAGAAGTCAACGAAATCGTCGACTTCCTCAAGGATCCAAGCAAGTTCCAGAAACTGGGCGGCCGCATTCCACGCGGCGTGCTGATGGTCGGTCCTCCGGGCACGGGTAAAACCCTGCTGGCGCGCGCCATCGCCGGCGAAGCCAAGGTGCCGTTCTTCTCGATCTCCGGTTCGGACTTCGTCGAGATGTTCGTCGGCGTCGGCGCCAGCCGCGTGCGCGACATGTTCGAGAACGCCAAGAAGCATTCGCCTTGCATCATCTTCATCGACGAGATCGACGCGGTCGGCCGCCATCGCGGCGCCGGCATGGGCGGCGGTAACGACGAGCGCGAACAGACGCTGAACCAGCTGCTGGTGGAAATGGACGGCTTCGAAGCATCGTCCGGCGTGATCGTGGTGGCCGCCACCAACCGTGCCGACGTGCTGGACAAGGCGCTGCTGCGTCCGGGCCGTTTCGACCGTCAAGTATCGGTCGGCCTGCCGGACATCCGCGGCCGCGAACAGATCCTGAACGTGCACATGCGCAAAGTGCCTATCGGCACCGACGTCAAGGCCGACATCCTGGCCCGCGGCACGCCTGGCTTCTCGGGCGCGGACCTGGCCAACCTGGTCAACGAGGCAGCCCTGTTCGCCGCGCGCCGCAGCAAGCGCCTGGTCGACATGATCGACTTCGAGGACGCCAAGGACAAGATCTTCATGGGTCCGGAACGCAAGTCGATGATCATCCGCGAGGAAGAGCGCCGCAACACCGCGTACCACGAATCCGGCCACGCCGTGGTCGCCAAGCTGCTGCCGAAGGCCGATCCGGTCCACAAAGTGACCATCATGCCGCGCGGCTGGGCCCTGGGCCTGACCTGGCAGCTGCCCGAGCACGATAACATTTCCGGCTACAAGGACAAGATGCTGGAAGAGATTTCCATCCTGTTCGGCGGTCGCATCGCCGAGGAAATCTTCGTCGGCCAGATGTCGACCGGCGCCTCGAACGACTTCTCGCGCGCCACCAAGCTGGCCCGCTCGATGGTGACCCGCTTCGGCATGTCCGACAGCATGGGGGTGATGGTCTACGAAGACAGCCAGAACGACGGCTTCTTCGGCGGCGCCTCGAAGACGATTTCGGAAGCGACCCAGCAAATGGTCGACGCCGAGATCCGCGCCATCCTGGATCAGCAATACAAGCTGGCGCGCAAGCTGCTGGAAGAGAACCGCGACAAGGTCGAAGTGATGACCAAGGCGCTGCTGGAATGGGAAACCATCGATGCCGACCAGATCAACGACATCATGTCCGGCCTGGAGCCGCGCGCACCGAAGGCCGGCGTGACGATCCGCAAGCATCCGCCCAGCGACGGCGGTCCGGGCGTATCGCCCAGCGTGACGGCACCAGCCTGATAAAGGCTGAACGCTGAGATGGAGGGTGGGGAGCGATCCTCGCCCTTTTTTTTATTTTTCTTTCGGTTTTACATGCGATCCACTTTACAGTTCGGCCGTTTCAACTTCCCGTGGCAGGGCGAGCGCGTCCGCGCCCGCGTGATGGGCATCCTCAACGTCACTCCCGATTCGTTCTCCGACGGCGGCCAGCACCAGTCGCTGGAGTTCGCCATCTCCCATGCCGAGCAGATGATTTTGGACGGGGTCGACATCATCGACGTCGGCGGCGAGTCCAGCCGTCCGGGCGCGCCGCCGCTGCCGCTGGAGCAGGAGCTGCAGCGCGTGATGCCGGTGCTGTACGCGCTGCGCGACATCGGCCCGGCCATCTCGGTCGATACCTACAAGCCAGAGGTGATGCGCGAAGCCATCATCGCCGGCGTCGACATGATCAACGATATCAACGGCTTCTGCGCGCCCGGCGCGATTGCTGCGGTGCGCGATAGCGACTGCGGCTTGTGTATCATGCACATGCAAAACGACCCCCGGCACATGCAATTGGCGCCCAGCTACACCGACGTGGTGGCCGAAGTCACCGCCTTCCTGCGCGAGCGCATCGAAGCGCTGACGGAGGCGGGTATTGATCCGCGTCGACTATGCATCGATCCGGGTTTTGGCTTTGGCAAGACTGTGGAGCATAATTACGCCTTGTTGAAAGCCACCGCGCAGCTGATCGCGGAACTGGACGTGCCGCTGCTGGCCGGCCTGTCGCGCAAATCGATGGTGGGGGCGGTGACCGGCAAGCCGGTCGAGCAACGCATGGCCGGCAGCGTCGGCGGCGCGCTGGCGGCGGTGGCGCAGGGCGCGCTGATCGTGCGCGTGCACGATGTGGCGGAAACGGTCGATGCGCTAAAAGTATGGCAGGCAGGAACTAACCTACAACGATAAAGAGAACACACAATGTCACGTAAATATTTTGGAACTGATGGCATCCGCGGCCTGGTGGGCGTGTCGCCGATCACGCCGGACTTCGTCATGCGCCTCGGCTACGCGGCCGGCAAGGTGCTGGCTGGTGGCCGCAGCGGCTCGGTGCGTCCGACCGTTTTGATCGGCAAGGACACCCGCATCTCCGGCTACATGCTGGAGGCGGCGCTGGAGGCCGGCTTCTCGGCGGCCGGCGTGGACGTCATGCTGGCCGGCCCGATGCCGACCCCGGCCATCGCCTACCTGACGCGCGCGCTGCGCCTGTCGGCCGGCGTGGTGATTTCGGCGTCGCACAACCCGTTCCAGGACAACGGCATCAAATTCTTCTCCGACCAGGGCACCAAACTGCCGGATGTGGTCGAGCTGGAAATCGAGGCCGCGCTGGACATGCCGATGGATTGCGTATCGTCGGAAAAGCTGGGCCGCGCCAAGCGCCTGGACGACGCCCACGGCCGCTACATTGAATTCTGCAAGAGCACCTTCCCGAACGAGCTGGACCTGCGTGGCCTGAAGCTGGTGGTCGATTGCGCGCACGGCGCCGCCTACAACATCGCCCCGCACGTGTTTCATGAGCTGGGCGCCGAGGTGGTCGCCATCGGCAACAAGCCGGACGGTTTCAACATCAACCTGGGCCACGGTGCCACCGCGCCGGAAGCCATGGCCGCCGCCGTGCGCGCCCACGGCGCCGACCTCGGCATCGCGCTGGACGGCGATGCCGACCGCCTGATCATGTGCGACGCCAACGGCCGCCTGTACAACGGCGACGAGTTGCTGTATCTGATGGTCATGGACCGCCTGGCGACCGGCCCGGTGGCCGGCGCGGTCGGCACCTTGATGACCAATATGGCGGTCGAGGTGGCGCTGAAAGAGAAGGGCATCGGCTTCGCCCGCGCCAAGGTGGGCGACCGCTACGTGCTGGAAGTGATGAAGGACAAGGGCTGGCTGCTGGGCGGCGAGGGTTCGGGCCACCTGCTGTGCCTGGACAAGCACACCACCGGCGACGGCATCATCTCGGCGCTGCAGGTGCTGTCGGCGCTCAAGCGTGCCGGCAAATCGCTGGAGCAGTGCGCCGGCGAGCTGGTGATCTTCCCGCAGACGCTGGTCAATGTGCGCGTCTCGCCGGGCTTCGACTGGACCAAGAACGCGGCCATGGTCGCGGAAAAGGAACTGGTCGAGCGCGAGCTGGGCGACAGCGGCCGCGTGCTGATCCGCGCCTCCGGCACGGAACCTTTGATCCGCGTGATGGTCGAAGCACGTAACGCCAGCGATGCGGAGTCGATGGCGCGCCGTATCGCCGACAAAGTGGAAGTCCAGCTCGCTGCGTAAGATTTCAGCAGTGTAATAATTAGCTGGCCTTGCATTGACGTAGAGGGAGGCAAGCGTTAGAATACTGTCTTCGGAGTGTGGCGCAGCCCGGTAGCGCACCTGGTTTGGGACCAGGGGGTCCAAGGTTCGAATCCTTGTACTCCGACCAAAAACTTTAAAACGGGTTGTCGAAAGACGACCCGTTTTTCATTTGTGCGATGGATCAAAGTCGTCACAAAGCTGCCGCTAGTGGTTAGAATACTGACTACATGAAAACCGCCTGTCGTTCAACGGATAGGACCTCGCTCTTCTAAAGCGATCATGGGGGTTCGATTCCCTCCGGGCGGACCATTCTTTTCTCCTCCAATCACCCCGATAGCGCCCGCTCGATTTGTTTGCCGATTCCTCGATGGCAAGCGTAGCAAGGTGATCCGCAGGTATTATTGGTACACTGCGGCATCCGAATATTTCGAGAGAAGAAAATGACATCAGGCACAATTCCCAACAATGCCACTACCGAGGAGACTTGTGCATGGTTAAGTGTGCGGACCGGCAGCTCTTGGGATCTTGCACGTTTAGTGGAGGCAGGTATAACACCTCATGTGTGGCTGGATTATTCGGAGGAGTATGCTGGTTTATTTGCCGAGGGAATTACCCGGTATCCGGCACCGATATTCTATATTGAGGATACCAAACGCCTGAGCGCCGGCAGCGGCGATGTGTTGATCCGCATGACACGCGATTCGGATCGAATATCTTTTAAACTCAAACCACCAGGCATCACCATGCCTTTGGATGCATTGCGTTTCTTTCATCGGGATATAGCCGATTTTCTGGAAAGTATATTGCATCCGAAAGAGGATCCGGCCGCTCCGCCGCCTAAAGAGATTCTGAAAGGAATAACAAAGGACGAGGTGCTCCGTATATTCGGCGGCATGGCGAAACTGGATCTGGAAAAATCGCTGGCCGGCGGTATCGGCATATTCGGCGACGATGGCGCCAGGGTCAGAAAGAATTCCCGAGCCGGAAAAAATACCCATCTGTGGAATCCGGTCACATTGGCGCTGGGATTGAACGACGTGTATCGTGTGCCTATGTCCCATCTGAAGAAAGCATTCGCCACCCAGGCGGACTTGCGACCGTGGAAGGCCGCATGGTTGGAGTCCCTCGCTCTGCTGGGCGAGTAAAATTATGCTAATAATTAGCTTGTTCGCGCCGCTTTCTGGCGCATCCATAGGAGTCTCGAATGATCATCGATAGTCTGAGCTTCACACCCTGGTCCGCGTTGCTGGGCGGCGTCCTGATCGGCGCTGCGGCGGCGCTGCTGATTTTGTTGAACGGCCGCATAGCCGGCATCAGTGGAATTGTCGGCGGCCTGCTACGCCCGGTGCGCGGCGATATACTATGGCGTATTACTTTTGTTATCGGCCTGATATTGGCGCCTCTGGTGTATGGCGTATTTCACGCATGGCCGGCAACCCAAATCGATGCGGATTATGGCGTAATAATCGGGGCGGGTTTATTGGTTGGTATCGGCACACGTTACGGATCCGGATGCACCAGCGGACACGGCGTTTGCGGAATATCCCGGCTATCCCCGCGTTCGATAGCGGCGACCGTAATATTTATGGCGGCGGGTTTTGTCAGCGTCTACTTGATCAGGCATGTATTATGATTATCTCTTTTCTTTGTGGCCTGTTGTTCGGCCTGGGTCTCATTGTTTCCGGAATGGCCAACCCGGCCAAAGTGCTGGGTTTTCTGGATTTGGCTGGGAAATGGGATCCTTCCCTGATATTCGTTATGTGCGGCGCGATCGCGGTAGGATTCTTTGCTTTCTCCTATATCGGTCGCCGCAAGACCACTTTGCTGGGCACTGAAATAAAGCTGCCGTCCGCCACCCACATCGACTGCCGTCTGGTAATCGGCTCGATATTATTTGGCGCGGGTTGGGGGATGGCCGGTTTCTGCCCCGGCCCGGCCCTTGTCGGGCTGGGCATGGGCTTGCCGAAGGCGATAGTCTTTGTTCTGGCGATGTTGGCTGGAATGGGAATATTCGAGCTGATCGAGCGGCGTCGCGGTGGATAAGTTATAGCTGCGACAAAATTGCGCAATGGATTATTTTTCTTTTGAAACAGCAGCTTAGCGTCGCCCGGTCCGGCTTGTTAACAAGCTTATCCACAGAATTTGTTAACAACCCGGACGTCCGCCCCGCTTAGAACCGGTAACGCGCCGTCAAGCGCACCGAGCGTGGGGCGCCGGGCAGGTTCAGGTTCTTGCTGCTGCCGTGGCCGGCCACGATGTAGGCCTTGTCCAGCAGATTCATCACGTTCAGCGTCAGGTCGATGCCACGGTCGCGATAATAGGCCATGGCGTCCGCCGTCACAAAGCCCGGCAGGACCACGGTATTGCCCGGATTGGCAAAGCGGTCGCCAACGTAATTCAGGCCGCCGCCGACGCCAAAGTGGCCGGCCAGCGCCTTGCTTACCCACAGATTGGCGCTATGCTTGGGCGTCAGCGTCGGCCGTTTGCCCTGCACCGGCTGGCCGTCGTCCTTGGCGATCGATGCCAGCATGGACGCGTCCAGGTAGGAATAGGCCGACCAAGCCTGCCATCCTGCGCCCAGATCGCCGCTGAAGGTCAGCTCCAGGCCGCTGGTGCGCTGGGTACCCAGCGGAATCAGCTTGTTGGTCACCGGGTCGGACGATTTCATATTGGTGCGCGTCAATTGGAACAGGGAGATGCCCGCCGAGGCGCGGCCCTCGAACAGGTCGTACTTGGCGCCGATTTCCTTGTTCTTGGTGATTTCCGGCGCGATGTCGGCATTGTTGACCGCCAGTGCGAAGCCTTCGCCCGAAGGCTGGAACGAGCGGCTGAACGAGGCGTAGTAGGACTGCGCGGTATCCGGCTGGTACACCAGGCCGGCGCGCGGGCTCCAGTTACGGTCGGTACGGGCCACGCTGGCCACGCCGACGCGGCGCTCCACCGTTTCCTGCTCAAACTTATCGTAGCGGACGCCGGCTAGGGCCTTCCATTGCGGCGACATCGTCACCAGATCCTGCACGTAGGCGCTGCCGACCTTGAAAATCCCCAGATTGTTCGCCGTAGGCGCGCCACCAGCGGTAAATGGCACAACCGGCGCGACTGGGTTGAACAATGACACGGTCGCCACGTTGGCTTGGGAGCGCACCAGCTGGTCCTTGTTCTGCTTGCCGAACTCGACGCCGTACAACACCTGATGCTGCATGCCGGCCAGATCGGCGCGTTGTGTGAGCTCGGTCTGGTTGGTGTAGCCGTCTTCATCGCGCGCCACGTTGCCGCGCGTTAGCGTAGCCGTTTTGGCGGTTTCATTGACCGACCCGACCAGCGTATTGTTGCGGTCCAGCGAGTAATCGTAGTGGCGGAAGGCGTTACGGATCGAAAACTGCTGGTTGATGCGGTGATCCAGCGTGAAGCCGAAGGCGTGCACCCGCGATTCGCTGTAGTCGAAGTCCTTGGCATTGGCGGCGCCGTAGTAGGTGCCCGGAGCCACGTCCACAGCCCGGCCCAGATAAGACGGGATGCCGAAGTCGGTCAGGCGCTTGTCGTGCAGATACTCGGCCTGCAACAGCAACAGCGTATCCGGGCTGAGCTTGAATTGCAGCGATGGCGCCAGCGCCTCGCGCTTCAGGAATTGCTGGTTGCGGTAGCTGTCGGAATCCTCGACCGCCCCGGTGACGCGGAAGGCGACGCCGCGCTCGCTCAGATTGCGCGCCAGATCGAATTCGCCGCGCTTCTGGCCCCAGCTGCCGGCCTGCACGCTCACTTCGCTGCGGTCCATGCCCGGCTTTTTGGTGATGCGATTGATCATGCCGCCGGACGAACCGCGACCATACAGCACGGAAGCGGGCCCCTTGACCACCTCGACCTGCTCGATATTCGACAAGTCGCGGAAATACAGCGCATCGTCGCGCATCCCGTCCACAAACTGGTCGCTGATGGCGCTAAATCCGCGTATCGTTACCTGGTCGCGCTGGCCGTCGCCGGTCGACAGGCCGATGCCCGGCACGGTCTTCAGCACATCCTGGAGCGAATTTGCGCCCTGGTCGCGCAGCAGTTCCAGCGGCACAACGTTGACGGTTTGCGGGATATCGCGCAGCGGCGCCTCGATCTTGGTGGCGGTGCTGGCGGCGGTGGGGCGGTAGCCGGTTTCGGCCGCGCCGGTGACGGTGACGGTGCTCATCGTCTGCTCCGGCGCCGCGCCGGTGTCAGCCAGCGCGGCGTTGGAAAGGGTGAGGCTGGCCAGCATCAACGCCAGCGGTTTTTTGTTCAGTGCCATGATGTCCTTGAAGTAGTGTGTGGCTGGCTACTTCGTCGGAAAGACACTTTCGCTGGCTAGATGAGAATCGTTATCAACTAAATTATGCTCCCAAAGCAAAGATTAATGCAAGCCGGGCAGCACCTGCACATCAATTCCGGAGTACATCGCCGGCGCGTGATACACCCGTTGCGTGGCCTTCTGGAAGTCCTCCGGCTTGGCTTTCGGAATGTCCACGAAGGTCTGCGGATTCAAATCCACCAGCGGGAACCACGAGCTCTGGATCTGCACCATGATGCGGTGGCCGCGCCGGAAAGTATGGTTGATGTCGCTCATGGCGTAGTTGACCGCCTCCACCTTGCCGGGCGTGAACGGTTCCGGCTGCTCGAAGCTGTTGCGGAACTTGCCGCGCAGTGGATCGCCGCGCACCAGCTGCTGGTAGCCGGCCATGGTCAGGGTCGGCTTCGGCACGTCGGGGCCGCGCTCCTCGTCATCGCCCGCGCCGGGATAGGCGGCCGGATAGACGTCGATCAGCTTGACCACCCAGTCGGCATCGGTGCCGGTGGTGGAGACGAACAGCTTGGGCTTGACCGGGCCGGCCAGCGTGACATCCTCTTCCAGTACCTCGCTGCGGTAGGTCAACACGTCCGGCCGCGACGAGGCGAAACGCTGGTCGCCGACCATGTATTCCTTCGGCGCGCCCTGCGCCGGGTAGGCCGTGAACGGTACCGGCTTGCGCGGATCGGCCACGTATTCGTCGTAGGCCTCGCCGGCCGCCGGCTGCTTCCAGCCCAGCGTGCCGTTCGGGCCGAGGAACAGCGTTCGTGGCTGCGCCTGCTTCGGCGGCCAGGCGGCATAGTTGCGCCACACATTGCTGCCGGTCTCGAACGCATAGACTTCCGACACATTTTTGTTCGGCACGCCTTTCAGGTGCTGTTCGAAGAAGGGATAGAGCATAGTTTTCCGGAACTGCTCACCGGTCTTGGCGTCGAACTTGATGTAACCGAGGCTTTTGCCGTCGGCGCGGCCCCAGGCGCCGTGCGACCACGGGCCCATCACCAGGCCGTTGTAGATGCCGGGGTTGTTGCGCTTGATCGTGCTGTAGGTGGTCAGCGGGCCCTGCAGGTCTTCGGCGTCGTACCAGCCGCCCACGGTCAGCACGGCGGCCTTGATGTTCTTCAGGTGCGGCGCGATGTTGCGGCTTTTCCAGAAGGTGTCGTAGGTCGAGTGTTCGATGGTCGGCAGCAGCAGCGCGCGCTGCTTGGGCGTCATCGTGCCGGTGATGTTGGACAGCGTCAGGTGCGAGAGGAAAAACTCATAGCCGTCGGCCGTGCCGTAGTCGAAATGGTCCCAGGTCTTCGGCAGCGGCGTCGGATTTTCCGCCTCCACGAAGGCCGAGTAGAAATCGAAGTTGGCCGCCAGCATGAAGGCGCCGCCGTGGTAGGAGTCGTCGTTCATGAACAGGTCGGTGACCGGCGCCTGCGGCGAGGCCGCCTTGATCGCCGGATGCGAATCGATGATGCTGGCCGAGGTGTAGAAACCGGGATACGAGGTGCCCAGGATGCCGACCTTGCCGTTGTTGTTGGCGACATTTTTCAGCAGCCATTCGACGGTGTCGTGCATGTCTTCGCTCTCGTTGCCCTGGCCTTTGGCGCGCGCGGGATTGACGTGCGGCGTCATTTCGATCCACTTGCCTTCGGACATGTAGCGGCCGCGCACGTCCTGCTTGACGAAGATATAGCCGCTGTCCTCGAACTCCTGGGAGGGGCCGATGTGCTCCGGGTAGAAGTCCACGCCGTAGTGCAGTTCGCCGCCGGACTGCACCCCCGCGCTGTACGGGGTGCGCTGGATCAGGAACGGATAGCTCTTGCCGGCGTCCTTGGGCACGTAGACGGCGGTGAACAGGCGTACGCCGTCGCGCATCGGGATGCGGAATTCGTACTTGGTGTAGTGTTCGCGCAGGCTGTATTTCGGCTCGGCGGCGCCGGGGGCGGCCGCGCTGGCGTGGAGGGAGAGGCCGCCCAGCATCAGGGCGAGGAGGAGGGCGCTAAGACGTGGTTTCATGAATTCCTTGTCAATAAGAAGTCAAACCCGCCTAGTGTAATGCCAGTGGATAACTTTGGCTGCGACAAATTTGCGCAGCAGGTATTTTTCTTTTAAAAACAGCCACTTGTGCTCGGCGCCTGATCCTTGTTAACAGCCTTATCCACAGAATTTGTTAACAACCCGGCGCTCACAGCATGGGCAGTCTCAACGAGTCGACCACCAGGCGTATCAGGCGCAGCCGGCCTCGCGTGTAGGGCGGGAAGAACAGCTTGATCAGCATCAGCGGCGAAGCGCGCAAGACCGCGCGCTCATGCGAGAACGCCTTGAAGCCATACTCGCCATGCGCGCTGCCCACGCCGGAATTGTTGACGCCGCCAAAAGGCAGATTGCCGTGCGCGAAATGCGCGACGCAGTGATTGACGCAGGCCCCGCCCGAGCTGGTTTGCTGGAGCACCTGGTCGATATTGGCCTGGCGCGTGCTCCACACATACAAGGCCAGCGGCTTGGGCGCGGCGTTGATGGCGGCGATCACCTGGTCCAGCTCGCGGTATTCGATGATGGGCAGCAGCGGCCCGAAGATCTCTTCCGACAGGATGGCTGCACCGGCAGGAATCTGTTCGATCAGCGTCGGCGCGATGTAGCACTGGGCCTCGTCGACCTCGCCGCCGGTATGCACCACGGCGCCGCGCTGCACCGCGTCCGACAGCAGGGTGGCCAGGCGGCGCGTGTGGCGCTGGTTGACCACGCGCGTCAGGTCGCGGTTCTGCCTTTGCGCCGCCGCGTCGGCGCCGTAGCGTTGTTGCAGCACCTGGCGGCAGGCGGCGAGAAAGCCGGCCTTGACGCTGGCGTGCACATACACATGGTCGGGCGCCACGCAAGTCTGGCCGTTGTTGAGGAATTTGCCCCACATCAGCGTTTCGGCGGCCAGTTGCAGGTTGGCGGTCTGGTCGACGATGGTGGGCGACTTGCCGCCCAGCTCCAGCGTCACGCTGGCCAGGTGCTGGGCGGCGGCGGCCATCACCAGCTTGCCGACCGCCGGCGAGCCGGTGAAGAAAATGTGATCGAAGGGTAGTTGCAGCAGGGCGTGCGAGGTCGGCTGGCCGCCTTCGAACAGCGCCACCTCGTCGGCCCTGAACACGTCTGCGATGATGCGCGCCATCAGGGCGGACACGGCCGGCGTCATCTCCGATGGCTTGATGAGTGCCGTGTTGCCCGCGGCCAGCGCCGACACGAGCGGGCCGAAGCACAGGCTCAGCGGATAGTTCCAGGGCGCGATGATCAGCACCCGTCCGCGCGGCTGATAGCGCACCGTGGCGTAGGTGCCCAGCATGGTGGTGGTGGGCCAGCGCCGGCGCGGCTTCATCCAGCGCTTGAGCGCGCCCAGCACCTGGCGGATTTCCTCCATCACCGGCAGGAACTCGGTTGCCTCCACTTCGGCCGGGGATTTGCGGTAGTCGCTTTCGAAGGCTGCGTAAAACGCTTCGCGTTGCGCCATCAGCGCGTCGCGCAGGCGCTTGACGCGGGCGATGCGCTCGGCCGCGTTGGATGTCCGCCAGCGCAGCGCGGTCGCCAGCTGGGCGTCGAACGCCGCCTTGATTTGCCCCGCGTCTGCTTCGCCCATGGCCGCCGTCCCTCTTGCTGATGTGTTGGAGGGTCATTATTGCTGCAATTTTTGCAGCAAGCAAGCGCTTGATTAGTGTGACCTGTCGAACGTGGCGCGCCGCCCAAACGGCCTACAATGCAGTGTATGAAGAAGCTGCGCACATTGTTGTTGGGGGCGGCGTTGGGGCTGCCGCTGGCGTTTTCCGCTCCGGCCGCGCCGGACGTAAAGCAGGCGCATGTGGAAAAGATCGGGCAAGTTCCGCCATCGGACCGTCATCTCGACCGTTCCGGCAAGACCCGCAAGGGCAAGGCCTCGTACTATGGCCGCCGGTTCCGTGGCCGGAAGATGGCGAATGGCGAAACCATGAGGCCGGACAGCAACGCCGCCGCCAGCAAGACGCTGCCTGTGGGCACGGTCGCCAAGGTCACCAACCTTGACAACAACAAGAGCGACGTGGTGGTGGTCAAGGATCGCGGGCCGTACGCGAAGGGGCGCATCATCGACGTTACCCCCAAGACCGCCGATAAGCTGGACATGAAGGAAGAGGGCGTGGCGCCTGTGGCCGTCACGCCGCTCAAGCTGCCGCCCAGGAACGAGGCCGCATCGGCCCCGTCCGATAAGTCGCGTTGAATGGCGCGCCAGTCAGGTGTTCCCAATTGGCATGAACATCTTCGGCAGCATCGGATTGATTTCTTTTTTCAGCATCTCCGGCACAAAAGGATCTTTTTGGAAGGACAAGGACGCGTAGAATTTTTCGCTTCCATTGGTTGGCCGCAACACCAAGCGGCGTATGCCCAGGCTGTGACAATACTGTTCTATGCGCTGCACGAACCAGCGGCCCACTCCCTGTGACCGGTATTTACTGTTGACGATCAATTCGGAGACCATGCAAAACTCGGGTGGCGCCAATTCCAGGCGCGCGATGGCGATCTGTTTGCGGTTCGTTTCCACACTGACCCAAACAATCTTGCCGATCGGGTTGGAAGGCAATTTTGTGTCTGTTGGCCAATTTGCATCTTGGCGATAGGCGCGCAGTGCTTTGAGGGGAAGTGCCGTCTTCAGGGGGACGAATTGTAAAACCAAGGGCATAAGTGAATCTGGCTAAGGGAATCACTTAGCCTAAGGGGCGCACGATAGGAATACAAGCAATGATTTGTATAAATTGTTGCTCGGGAGTGAAGGAGCGCGGCAGCTCCCCGCGCCGCAGTCCGGGGCCTGTGCGAAAATGCCACACCGGCGCAAACGCGTCATCTGGAGCCAGCATGGAAGACCGCTATTTCTACCAGCCCGCGCTGGGCCACGGCCTGCCGCACGATCCCTTCAACGCCATCGTCGGTCCGCGCCCGATCGGCTGGATTGCCTCGCGCAGCGCGGAAGGCGCGCTAAACCTGGCGCCCTACAGCTTTTTCAACGCCTTCAACTACACGCCGCCGCTGATCGGTTTTTCCAGCCAGGGCCGCAAGGATACGCTGCGCAACATCGAGCAAACCGGTGAGTTCGTATGGAACCTGGCCACGCGCCCGCTGGCCGAGGCGATGAACGCCACCTGCGCGCCGGCGCCGGCGGACGTGGACGAGTTTGCGCTGGCCGGCCTGACGCCGGCGCCGTCGACCATCGTCGGCGTGCCGCGCGTGGCCGAGAGCCCGGTCGCGTTCGAATGCAAATGCAGTCAGATCATCCGTCTGCAGGACGCGTCCGGCGCGCCGACCGATGGCTGGCTCATCATGGGGGAAGTGGTGGGGGTGCACATCGCGCGCGACCTGCTGCGCGACGGCGTGTATGACACGGCAGGGTCGCGGACGATCTTGCGTGGCGGCGGCCCTGCCGATTACTTCGAGATCAATCGGGACAGCCTGTTCCGCATGCGGCGGCCAGACTATCCTTGATGGATCAGTAGGTGTAGAACATGCGCTGGATTTCCTTGCTGTCGCTGGTCTTGGTCAGCGCCAGCATCAGCAGGATGCGTGCCTTCTGCGCATTGAGCGTATCGGCCACCACGAAGTCCAGCTCGTCGTCGTTGGCTTCGCCGTTGCGGGCCACGATGCCCTGGCCGACGCGGGCGGCGCGCACGATCAGCACGCCTTGCTTGCGGGCCGCGGTCAGCGCAGGCACGACCTTGGTCGCCAGGCTGCCATCGCCGACGCCGGCGTGGATGATGCCCTTGGCGCCGGCGGCCACCAGCGCGTTCAGCGCGACCGGGCCGACGTTGGCGTAACCGTAGACGATGTCCACCTGCGGCAGCGCGTCGAGCTTGCTGATGTCGAACTCGGTGTCAACCGTGTGCTTGCGGGTCGACGCATGGTAGAAGTAAGGCTTGTTGCCCTGGATGTAGCCCAGCATGCCCAGTTCGGTGGTCTTGAAGCTGTCCGGGGTCGAGGTGTTGGTCTTGGTGACGTCGCGGGCGCCGTGGATCTGGTCGTTCATCGCGACCAGCACGCCCTTGCCGACGGCTTCCTGGCTGGCGGCCAGCAGCACGGCGTTGTACAGGTTGATCGGGCCGTCGGCCGACAGCGCGGTGCCCGGACGCATGGCGCCGACCAGCACGACCGGCTTCTTGCTCTTGACGACCAGGTCCAGGAAGTAGGCGGTTTCTTCCAGGGTATCGGTGCCGTGGGTGATGACGATGCCGTCCACGTCAGGCTGGGCCAGCAGCGTGTTGACGCGCTTGGCCAGGGTCAGCCAATGCTCGTTGCTCATGTTTTCGCTGGCGATCTGGAACACCTGCTCACCCTTGACCTGGGCCACCTTGGCCAGCTCCGGCACGGCCTGGATCAGGCGGTCGACCCCGACCGTGGCGGCGGTGTAGCCGACCGTGGTGGTGCTGGTGGCGCCGCTGCCGGCGATGGTGCCGCCGGTGGCCAGGATGGTCACGTGGGCGAGCGGCGCGGCGGCTTTTTCTGCTGCCCCGGCATAGGCGCCGAGCACCATTGCACAGGCGAATATTGCTTTAAGAAACCGTGCGGGGATTGGGTGCGTCATGCGATCTCCTGACCGAGCTAGTTATAAAGCTTGAGATAGTAACAAATAGCCCGCATGTCAACAATGCGTACCGTTGCCGCGTTATGGATGGCGTGAGATCATGTTTACATAGATAATTGCCGTAAGAAAATTATAAAAGAGAAAATATTATGACTTTTGCTAACACCACGCGCAGGGTCGCGGTGCTGGCGCTGATGGCCGTGTTGGCCGCCTGCGGGAAGAGCGCGGCGGAAAAGCGGCAGGAAGAAGCCGCGACGCTGACCAGTTTGGGCGAGAAATATGTGAAGGAAAAGGTCCGCGAACCGGCCTCGGCGATGTTCCGCAACCAGGTGGTCGGCAAGGGCGGCGCCACCTGCGGCGAGTTCAACGCCAAGGACGCGTTCGGCGCCTACATCGGCTACCAGCGCTACATCTCGGTGGCGCGCGACCTGACCTTGCTGGCGCAGGATGTCTCGCCCTCCGAGTTCGAACAAAACTGGAACCAGCTCTGCCGATAGTCCGCCTGCCGCCGGGCGCGTTTGGCGCTATCATGGGCGGACACTGACTGAGGAAACACATGGGCATGGAACCAAAAACCGCAGGTGGCCAGGGCGCGCTCCCGGAAGCCGCATCGACCGACATCGGCAACCGCCGCCACCAGATCCTGCCGGCGCTGAACGAGGCGCAATTCGAACTGCTGGGCCGCTACGGCGAACGCCGCCACTTCAAGGCCGGCGACGTCCTGTTCCGGCAGGGCGACCGCCACATCTCCATGTACGTCATCATCTCCGGCGCTATCGAAATCGAGCGCGCCTCGGCGCTGGGCGCGACGGTGGTGCACGGCACCCACGGCGCCGGCATGTTCACCGGCGAAATCGGCACGCTGGCCGGCCGCGCGGCGGTCGCCACCGGGCGCGTGGTGGTGGACGGCGAATTCATCGTCATCAGCGAGGAATCCCTGCGCACGCTGGTGATCTCGGAAGCGGCGCTGAGCGAAACCATCATGCGCGCCTACATCCTGCGGCGCGTGGCCTACATGCAGGACCAGACCGGCGGCGTGGTGATGTTTGGCGCGCGCCACTCGCAGGCGACGCTGGTGCTGCGCCACTTCCTGACCCGCAACGGCCAGCCCACCGCCTACTTCGACACCGAACTGCACGCCGAAACGGCGCAGATGATGGAGCGCTTCGGCGTCACCGAGGCCGACATCCCGGTCATCGTCACGCCGTCGGGCGAGGTGCTGCGCCATCCCACGCTGCGCCAGGTGGCCGACAGCATCGGCCTTAGTTCCGACAACATCGACGGCCGCACCTTCGACCTGGTCGTGGTCGGCGCCGGCCCGGCCGGGCTGGCGGCCGCCGTGTACGCGGCCTCGGAGGGCCTGAGCGTGGCGGTGCTGGACTCGAAGGCGCCAGGCGGCCAGGCCGGCTCCAGCTCCAAGATCGAAAACTATTTCGGCTTCCCGACCGGCGTCTCCGGGCAGGCGCTGGCGGGGCGCGGGCTGTCGCAGGCGCGCAAGTTCGGCGCCGAGGTGGCGGTGCCGGTCCGTGTGAGTGCCGTCGACTGCGAAGGACCGGACTTCGAGATCGCCATCGACAGCGGCGAGCGTCTGCGCGCGCGTTCGATCGTCATCGCCACCGGTGCGCGCTACCGCAAGCCGGACTTGCCGGGACTGGAGCGCTTCGAAGGCTGCGGCGTCTACTACAGCGCCTCGTTCATGGAGGCGACCTTCTGCGCCAACGAGGAAGTGGTGATCGTCGGCGGCGGCAATTCGGCGGGGCAGGCGGCGGTGTTCCTGGCCGGGCATGCGAAGCACGTTCACATCGTGGTGCGCGCCGACGGCCTGGCCGCCAGCATGTCGCGCTACCTGATCCAGCGTATCGAGGCCGCGCCCAACATCACGCTGCACACGCGCAAGCAGATCGTCGAACTGCAGGGAGAAGACAAGCTTGAACGCATCAGCTGGCAGACCGCCGGCGGCGAGGTGAAGACCGCGCCGGCGCGCCACCTGTTCCTGTTCCTGGGCGCGGAGCCGAACACCGCGTGGCTGGGCGATTGCGTGGAGTTGGATGACAAGCACTTCGTGCTGACCGGCCCGCAGGTCGCAGCGGAAGATTGGCCGCTGGAGCGCGGCCCGCACTTCCTGGAAACCAGCCGACCGCGCATCTTCGCCGTGGGCGATGTGCGCAGCGGCTCGGTCAAGCGCGTGGCTGCGGCGGTGGGCGAGGGTTCGGCGGCGGTGCAGTCGCTGCACCAGGTGCTGGCGAGCGACTGATCACACGCTGCGCAGCGGCTTGCTGTAGCGGGTGGATCGCCGGATCGCCGGATGCTTGCCCGGCGGGTGCGCCAGCGCCTCCATGGCGCGGTCGTAGCCGTATTGCCACTGGTCGTTCATGTGCTGGACGAAGGTGTCGTACGTTGGCGGCATCGCCAGCTCGATGCGGTTGCGGCGCCAGTCCAGCTTTTGCTGCAGCTGCTGCTTGGCCAGCACCACCGACACGTCCGACGAATCGATCCGCATATCGGCCAGATGGGTGTTGGCGTAGCGCAGGCGCGCATTGCCGTTGATGCCCAGCACCGAGCGCCAGGCGGGAATCGCAAACACCTGGTCGAAGGCTTCCTTGAATTCCATGATGACTTCCACTCCGAGGCGGCGCGCGATCTCCACCGGGAACAGATCAAGCACGCCGCCGATGTACTCCTGGCCGCGATACTGCTGGCAGCGGAAGTAGATCATGTCGGCGATGGAGATGCGCGCGGCGTCGGCCAGCGGCACGCTGCCATCGACCAGCAGGTCGTGCGCGACCGCGTGCTGGCCCCAGCGGGTGTCGCTCAGCGGCGACTGCATCCCTTGCAGCAGCGCGGCGGCCTGCTCGCCGCAGAACACCGTCTCCGCAAACAGCTTGCGGCCCGCGCGCGGCTGGCCCACTTCCGATTCGTCGAACAGCAGCTTGCCGCCGATGATGGCGACATCCACGTCCGGCGTGCCGGTGGCGGGCGGGAAGGGCAGCTGCGACGGGATCTCGAACAGGTAGTCGCCGAACAGGTCGGGGATCACGGGGGCCTTGGCGGTCGACAGCTTGCGCTTGGCGGCGCGCATCAGGCTGCCCATCAGGTCCGCGCGCTGGGTCGATTTCAGGCTGCACCAGAACTGGTACATCTCCCGTGACGACAGCCAGGCATGCTGGGCGTCCGGGTCGGGCAGGTTGTGGATGATGGTGGCCGCGATCGCGCCGCCGCAGCTGGCCAGCAGCACATCGGGTGCCCGCCCGGCCTGCCGCAGCGCGGCGTACATGCCGATGTACATGCCAAAGCGGAACCCGCCCCCGCCCAGCACCATGCAGCGTTTATACGGTTTATACGATTGTTGCCAGGGTTGAATTTGTGCTTGCGTCATAAACCGAACCATACCACAACAGGTGCTACATGCTCTTGATCCGTGTCCTGCGCAGGGCGGCGTTGGCCGGCTCGGAGACGTAGCGGGCGACGAGGGCGGCGGCCAGCGCCGTCAGGCACAGGAACAGCAGCAGCCATGGCAGCCGGGCGGCGTAGCTCAGGTGCGCCTTGTCCACCACGTTGCGCATGGCCGCCAGGACGATGATATGGAACAGGTAGATCTCGTAGCTGTGCCGGCCGAACCAGCGTAGCACCGACACACGCGGCGGGTGCCCCGTCGCGGAAGGCGCCGAGCTGCCTAGCAGGAAAACGCCGCTCGCCAACGATACCAGCGTGAAGCCGAATACCTCATGGCCCTCGATGCCGCGCAGGTACAGCGCCGCCAGCGCGATGCCGGCCGCAATGCGCAGCATGCGTCCCTGCCGAGCGTCCGGCACTTCGCGCCGCGCCAGCATCGCCGTCAGGCAGCCGATGGCGATGGCGTCGAAGCAGGCCAGGTAGCCGTACATGAAATAGATCTCGTTGTCGGTATGCTGGCTGCGGTAGAACGGCCCGGCCGCGATGGCGACGCAGCACAGCAGCGCGATCATCCAGCTGCGGCGCAGCAGCAGGCATGACAGGGGCAGCAGCAGATAGAACATCTCCTCGACCGACAATGACCAGTACACATTGAGGCAGTAGTTGAAGTAGCCGGCGGTTTGCATCAGCTGGTTGTGCCAGAACGTCAGCACCGATCCGGCGGCGATGAGGAAGTAGCTGGCTGGCCGGTCCACGTCGCCGTCGGAATTGGAGAAGAAGGGCACGTCGAAAGTCCCCAGCACCACGATGATCGCCAACGCCAGCAGCAGGGCAGGCATGATGCGCGCGAAACGGTATAAATAGAATGTACGGATATCGATCCGCGACAGTTCGCCCCAGCGTCGCAGCGACATCGATGTGATCAGATAGCCGGATACGGTGAAGAACATCGTCACGCCGAAGTTACCCTGAAGCGCCGCGCGCAGCAGCCAGCCGGGCAGGATGTCGCCCAGCGGGCTGTTTTTCAGACCATAAGCCAGCGTAAAGTGCAGCACCAGCACGCACATGATGGCGACGCCGCGCAAGGTGTCGATATGGTTGTTTCTCATCGGGTGTCCGTTCACAGTTGATGTTCCAGCAGGATGCGCAACGTGGCGCTGGTCGGCGTTTGCGAGATGCGGTAGCGGCGCCCCTGGCCGTTGACGTATTCATGCGATTCGAACGACTGCTGGCGCAGCAGGTTGCTGGCCGAGAGGCGCAACTGCGTCTTCGCGTCCATCTTCCACAGCGCGTACAGATCGAGCTCGCGTTTCGGGCTCGTGTTCATCAGCACCTGGGCCGATTGCCGCACCGGGCCGCCGGCCTGGTAGTTCAGGTTCCCGCCCAAGGTCCACGCCGCGCCGGGCAGGCGATAGTCCGCACCAAGGTTGGCCGTGAACGGCACTTGGTTTTCGAGCCGGTTGTCCGGTCCCGGAACGCTGTCCACCCGCGACCAGTTGCGCGACATGTTGGCGCGCAGGTCCAGCTTGGGCGACAGCGGCAGCTTGGCTTCCAACTCGATCCCGCGCACGTTGGCGTTGCCGTTGTTGAATGGCGCTTCCACCCATTCGCCGTCTTGCTGGAACAGGTGGAACAAGGTCACGTCGCGGATGCGGCGCACATAGGTGCTGGCGCTGACCAGCGCTCCGGCGCCGAGATAGTGCTCATAAGCCGCGTCCATGCCCCAGGCCAGTTCCGGCCGCAGGTTCGGGTTGCCCTGTTCGTCGGGATTGGTTTCGTTATTGTTGTTGTCGTTGGTGTAGCGGCGCGGGACCAGCTGCGACAAGGGCGGCGCCTTGTAGGTGCGGCTGACGGCAAACCGCAGCACGTCCTTGTTCGGCAGTTGATAGCGCGATTGCAGCGAAGGACTCCACACCTGCGAGCGCAGGTCCAGCGCATCCGGCGCATTGGCGGCGTTCGCGCGGCTGGAGGTGGACAGGCTTTCGTGGCGCAGGCCGAGATACAGCGAATAACGCTCGGTGACCTGCCATTCGTCCTGCGCGAACAGGGCCAGGCGGTTGACGTTGGCGCGGTAGTCGGCGTTATTGCTGCCGGTCTGCGCGCCGCTGCCGTCGAACAGGGTCTCGTTGCGGTCCTCGTTGCGCACCGCGTGGCTGGCGTCCCAGCCCAGCGCGATTGCATGGTGCTCGCCGACCGGATGGCGGTAGGTGCCGCTGGCCGTCACGCTGGTTTCCGACGGCCCGGAGTCGACGTGGTGGCGGCCGGAGGGCTTGCCGTCGACATCCATGCCGTCAAAGTCGAAGGTGCCGACGCGCCGGTTGTGGCTTAGTCCCAGCTTGGTTTCCAGTTTGGCGCCGCTCTCCAGCAGGTGCGTCCAATTCAGGTCGCTGCGCAGCGTGACGAAGTTGGCGGCGAAATGGTTCTGGTTGCGCGGATACTCGCTATGGGGGCCGAGCAGCGCGGTCTCGTCTTCGCTGTGGATCTTGTCGACCCGCCGCAGATTGGCGAAGCCTTGCCACGTTAGCGTATCGCCGCCGGCGAAGGTCCAGTTCAGGCGCGGCGTGAGGGTGAGGGCGTCGGTGCGGCCGGATTCCGCCTTCGCCGTGCGGCGCTGCTCCACGAGGGCGCCGCTTGCGTTGCTCAGTTCTTCCAGGTCGTTGAACGATGCCACCGTGCGGTTGCGCGTCAGCGTCGCGGCGAGGCTGTAGGAGTAGCCGCCATCCTGGTCCGACAGCGTAGCCGACAGCGCAGGCGTATCGACGCCGGCCTGCCGTGCGAGGCTTGCGCTCATCGAACGCTGGCCGCGCCGTATGGTTTTCTTGAGGATGATGTTGATCGCGCCGGCCACCGCCTGGTTGCTGAACTCCGCGGTCGCGCTGCGCATGATTTCGATGCGCTCGATGGTTTCCGGTTCGATGGTGTCGAGCGAAAAGCCCACCGGTACTGGTTCGCCGTTCAGCATGATCTGCGTGTAGCCGTTGCCCAAGCCGCGCATGCTGATCGCGCCACCGCGTCCCGGCACGCCGGTGATGCTGATGCCGGGCAGGCGTTTGAGCACATCGGCCAGGGTCTGGTCGCCCTGGCGCATGATGTCGTCGTGGTTGATGACGATGCTGGTGGTGGTCTCGCGCTGGCGCTGGTCGACGCGCAGTCCGCTGACCTTGACCTGCGGCGGTTCCGGCGTCTCGTTGTCGGCGGCGTGGGCGCCTGCGGCCAGCAGCATCAGGCTGCCGGCGATGTGATGTAGCTGCATATTCATCCTTGTCTTCAAAAACGCGGGCGATAGTTCACCCGGCCGCAGCGTGGTGGCTGCGGTTCGGGGAACTTGTAGGGGGAGGGCTTAGTAGCCTAGCTGCTGGCGGCGCACGCGCAGGGCGTGCCTGGTGCTGACGGCGTCCAGGTTGGCCAGCTTGGTGGCGGGGTCGATTAACGTTTCGTCTTGCCGCACCTCGAAATGCAGATGGGGGCCGGTGGCGAAGCCGGTCTCGCCGACGGTGCCGATCTGCTGGCCGGCCTTCACGATGGCGCCAGGCTTGACGTTCATGCTGGTCAGGTGCGCGTACAACGTGCGCTGCCCGTCATGTTGGAGTATGACTGTGTTGCCGTAACGGCTGGCGTTCTCGGTCAGCTGTGCGGCGCCGACCACGACGCCGTCCGCCACCGCATGCACCGGCGTGCCGCTCGGCGCCGCGATGTCGATGCCCTTATGCGGCGTGACCAGCACACTGCGGCGCACGCCGAACAGGCCTGTGACGCGCATCTTGTCCAGTGGGTTGCGCCAGGCTTGGTCGGCGGGAGACGCGGCTGCCGCGCCGCCGTCCGCCGGGCGCGCAACCGGCATCGCGGTATCGGCGGCAGGCGCGGCCAGCATCGACGCGGGTGCCAGTTGGCGGTCCACATTGAAGGCCAGCGCAGGCTGCAGCAGGGCGCCGCCTGCCAGCACGGCGGCCATCAACGCGGCCACGCTCCACGCGGCGGCCTTGCTGGGCACTGGCAGCGCCGCCTGCTGCATCTGGCGGATGCGTGCCGTGGCGGTGGCGCCGTCGATGCCGCCGAAGGCCACGCCGCCGGTCGGCATCGCCGCCGTTTGCGCTTTCCATTGCAGCAGCAGGGCGGCGGCGTATTGCTTGCGTTGTTGTTGCGGGCGTCCGGCCAGCACGCGCTGGTCGCAGATCAGCTCCAGCGCCCATTCCATCTTGCCGTTCATCCAGCGCAGCGCGGGGTTGAACCAGAATACCGTTTGCAGCAAAGCCGCCACGCCCAGGCACAGCGGATCGCGTGCGCGCCAGTGGTGCAGTTCGTGGGCGATCACCATGTGCTGCTGCTCGATGCTGAAGCCGCGCAGGTGGCGCGGCAGCAGCAGCACCGGGCGCCGTACGCCGACCAGCATCGGCGAAATGGCGGCGTCGGTTTCCATCACGGCCAGGCGGTGGCTGGCGATTTCGGTCAGCTGCGCTGCGTCGAAGGCGCCATGCGCCCGCAGCTCCTGCGGCGACAGGCGCTGTGACGCGGCCAGCAAGCCACGCCAGACGCGCCGCGCGCGCAGCCAGCGCGCCAGCATCCACGCCAGGCCGGCCGCATACACCAGCGACCAGGCGGCGGGAAGGATAAGGGGGAGGGGAGGCAGATCGGAATCGCCGGCATCGTCGGCGTGTGCCTGCGATGCTGACGGTGCGACGGCGGCGGACGTATGCTCCGGTCCCGCGCCGGCCAGCGCCGGCAGCGCGTCGCGGATGGCCGACGACTCGGCCGCGCTCAGCGTCACGGTCGGCGCCAAACTGTGCTGCGCGCTGTGCGGCAGCAGGGCCAGCAACGCGGCGCCAGCCGTCACGCCTTGCGCCGCCAGCCACAGCGCGCGGCGCGGCAGCAGCGCCGGCCAGCGGCGCAGCGCGGGGGCCAGCACCGCCCACACCAGCGTCCCGGCCAGCACGCAGCTGACGCTGGCGAGCATCCATTTGAACAGCACCACGTAGGCCAGCATCATGGCTTGCCGGCCTCGTCGGACGGCCAATCCTGCAGCAGCTGCTCCAGTTGCGCCAGCTCGGCCTGGTCGACCAGTTTGCTGCCGGTGAACATGGTGACCGGCAGTGGCGCCGCCATCTCCATCACGCGGCTGCCGAAATCATGCGCGAAGGCCGCCAGCGTGCCGACCTTTTCCAGCCGTGCGCTGTAGACGTTGACGCCATGCGCCGTGTGCTGGGCCAGCATCTGCTTGTCCAGCATGCGCTCCAGCGTTTTGCGGGTGGACGAGAACGACCAGTCCAGTTCGTCGGCGACGGCGTCATGCAGTTCGCGGGCGCTCAGCGGCTGCTGTTTCCACAGCGCTTTCAGCAAGGTCAGCTCGGTGACCGACGGGATGGGAATCGGGATGCTCATGGTTTAGCCTTTCTGCGACAGATGGGATGATTATGCGACACATGTCGCATGCCCGTCAATTGTTGTCTAAAAATTTGTAACATTGCTTTGTATTAATTCCTTATATGTTACGATTAAGTTTTTGCTAATTGCCAAATTATGTACAGTCGCGTGGAACAGGCGGCAAGGTGAAACCCGCAGCACCGTTATGAAATGCGCTATACAATGCTCGAGGCCGCAGCTTTCCGCCGCTGCCTCACTGTATTGGAAACACATATGTATTACGGAGAGCGCTTCAACAGCATCACTCACACCGTGGGCGCCGCGCTCGCGGCAATCGGCGGCACGCTGCTGATTGTGCTGGCGGCGCGCAGCGGCGACGCCTGGAAAGTGGTCAGCTTCAGCATCTATGCCGCCACGCTCCTGGGTTTGTACCTGACGTCGACGCTGTACCACAGCCTGCGCGGCCGCGCCAAGGACGTGCTGCGGCAGATGGACTATTGCGCCATCTACCTGCTCATCGCCGGCAGCTACACGCCGTTCACGCTGGTCAGCCTGCGTGGACCGTGGGGTTGGTCCTTGTTCGGCGTGGTCTGGGGACTGGCCTTGATCGGCATTTTGCAGGAAATCTGGTTCGCCAAGGGCGCGCGCGTCCTGTCGCTCGTGATCTACGTGGCGATGGGGTGGGTGGCCGTGATCGGCGCCAGCCCGCTGATCGATGCGCTGGGCTGGAGCGGGTTCGCCTGGCTCGCGGCCGGTGGCGTGGTGTACACGGTGGGCATCGCCTTCTTTGTCACCGACCACAAATGGAGCTACGGCCACGGCGTCTGGCACTTGTTCGTGCTGGGCGGCAGCGCCTGCCATTTTGGCGCGGTATTGCTGTATGTAGCGTGAAGCACCTGTACAACTGTAGGATTTCGAGAGTAGAGCACCAGTGGATATTAATTCCGACGACCTGAAAACCTTTATCACCGTGATCGACAGCGGCACCCTCAGTGCCGCCTCGGTCCACCTCGGCCAGACCACGTCCGGCGTCAGCCGCGCGCTGTCGCGGCTCGAGGACAAGCTGGCCACTTCGCTGTTGACCCGCACCACGCGCCGCATGGAACTGACCGAAGAGGGACACCTGTTCCTCGAACGCGCGCGCGCCATCCTCGGCGCGATGGAAGAAGCCGAGGAAACCATCCGCATCCGTCGCCAGAAGCCGGCAGGCCGCCTGTGCGTGGACGCGGCTTCGCCGTTCATGCTCCACTGCGTGGTGCCGCACATGGCCGAGTTCCGCGCGCTGTACCCGGAGATTAAGCTGGAGTTGAGCAGCAACGACCAGATCACCGACCTGATCGAGCACCGCACCGACATCGCCATCCGCATCGGCACGCTGACCGATTCGACGCTGCACGCGCGCGCGCTCACATCGAGCCCGCTGCACGTGCTGGCCAGCCCGGAATACCTGCGCCGCCACGGCACGCCGGACACGCCGCAGGAACTGGCGCGCCACTCGCTGATCGGCTTCGCGCAGTACGAGCAGGGCAACAACTGGCCGCTGCGCCACGCGGCCGGCAACAGCCTGCCGATCACGCCGTCGATCGCGGCCTCCAGCGGCGAGACGCTGCGCCAGCTGGCGCTGACCGGCCAGGGCATCGTCTGCCTGGCGGACTTCATGACCCGCGCCGACATCGAGGCGGGGCGCCTGGTGCCCATTCTCGAAGACGCCAACACCGGCTACTGCCAGCAGATCCACGCGGTCTACTACCGCAACACCCAGCTGGCCCAGCGCATCAGCTGCTTCCTCGAGTTCCTGCAGCAGAAGCTCTGAAGCGGCGCAGTGTGCGGCGCCGTACAGATAGCTATCCGGTGCGGCGCTACACTGGCCTTGCATGCTTGGAGCAGCGCCCGGACCAACCCGGTGAGCGCTCCGGCTGCAGGTGAGCCGATAGCCTCGAATATCGGCACCAACAACGCGTCGGCGCCGCAGGGAGGCCATCATGTCGCAGACTACTCATCCATCGAAATTCCTGGTGCGCGCCTACCTTGAGCGCCGCTCCCACGCGGTCCAGCCGCCGCCGACCCCGGACGAGATCCGGCGCCAGCTCGGCTGGGGCATGATGGGGTTCGAACAAAAGGTCGGTAACGGCCGCAGCTGATATTTTTTCGCCGTTCACCGGCCCTTTTCCGCCGTTCGCCGAATAGCGGTTTCCCCGCCCGCGGTTCCCCGGTATCGTTACATCCATACCGACTTTGGGGACTGACATGAGTATTCACACCGCTTACCGCTGGCGCCAGCAAATGGTCTGGGGCCTGGCGCTGGTGATCGCCGGCACCGTGCTGCTGCTGGACCGCGCCGACATCATCGAACTGGACTTCAACCCCTTGAACTTCTGGCGCTGGTGGCCATGGCTGCTGGTGATCTCCGGCGTCACCAAGATCATTCCGCCGACCACACCACGCTACTTCCTCAACGGCCTGTGGGAGATCTTCCTGGCCGGCTGGTGGTACGTGTCGTTCAACCACGTCTGGGGCCTGGGCTTCGGCGAGACCTGGCCCGCGCTGGTGGTCGCCTGCGGCATCGGCCTGGTGCTGCGTCCTTTGCTGGAAAATATCTCCGCCTCGATCAAGGAGCAGAAATGAGAACGAAACGTCAACGCGATCCCGCCTCGCAACTGGTCGTCGGCGTGGCCGTCGTCATCATCGGCATGGTGTTCCTGCTCGATAACCTGGGCTGGCTGGACCTGGACTTCACGCTGCACCTGTGGCCGACCGCGCTGATCTTCTTCGGCATCCTGAAGGTGGTGCAGACCCGCACCACGTCAGGCGCCGTGGTGGGCGGCGCGCTGATACTGGTCGGCTGCCTGGTCCTGCTCAAGGAGACGGGCTTCATCGACATCGCCTGGCGTTCGCTGTGGCCGCTGATACTGATCGCCGCCGGACTGTCGGTGATGTTCAAGTCCACCACCGGCCGCTCCTTCTTCGAGCCGCGCTCCGACACGCTCGATAAGACCAGCGACGATTCGGTGGTCAACGTCACGGCCGTCATGGGCGGCTTCAAGCGCCGCATCACGTCGCCGGACTTCCGCGGCGGTGAGATCACCACGGTGATGGGCGGCTGCGACCTGGACCTGCGTCAAAGCTCGATCAACGGCGAGGCGGTGCTGAACGTGTTCTCGATGTTCGGCGGGATCACCATCAAGGTGCCGATCGACTGGACCGTGGTCCTGGAAGGCACGCCCATCATGGGCGGCTTCGAGGAGAAGACCGTGCCGCCTCCTACGCCGGCCAAGCGCCTGGTCGTGCGCGGCTACGCCATCATGGGCGGCCTGGAAGTGCGTAACTAAAGCATGCAGGAGATTTCCTCCAGCCGGCGCGGCATCGTCATCTACCTGCTGGTGTGGCTGTTCCTCGGGATCGCGCTGGGCGGCGTGATCTCGCTGGCGGGCGACGCGCCGCTGGCCAACGCCATGGCGTTCGCGATTCCACTGAACCTGCTGTACGCCTTCGCCGCCGGCTATTCGGCCTACTACGTGTGCCGCGCCTATCCGCTCGGCGGCAACCGGCCCGCCGCCACCGCGCTGGTGCTGACGGTGGCGGCGGCGGTGTCGGGCTTCCTGTGGCTGGCGGTGGGGCGCGCCTGGAACGGCGCCTGCCAGATGCTCGGCGTGTCGTGGGCCGGCATCGCCTTCAGCCCGCAGCTGTCGGCGCTGATCGTCGGCCTGGGCATCCTGCTGTACGGTTTCGCGGCGGCGGTGCACTACCTGGTGATCGAGTTCGTGCGCGCCAAGAGCGCTGAGCAGCGCGAGCTGGAATCGCTGCTGATGGCGCAGGAGGCCGAGCTGCGCATGCTGCGCACGCAGATCGATCCGCACTTCCTGTTCAACAGCCTCAATTCGATCAGCGCGCTGACCTCGCAGGACCCGAAGGCGGCGCGCCGCATGACGCTGGAACTGGCGAGCTTCTTCCGCCAGAGCCTGGGCATGGAGGCGCACAAGAAGGTCACGCTGGACGAGGAGATGCGCTTGATCCGCCACTTCCTGGCGATCGAACAGGTGCGCTTCGGCGCGCGGCTGCAGGTGGAGGAGCAGGTCGAGGCGGAAGCCGCCGCCTGCCTGGTGCCGCCGATGATCATCCAGCCGCTGGTGGAGAACGCCGTCAAGCACGGCATCTGCAATATGCCGGACGGCGGCACGATACGGGTGACGGCGCGCCGCGCCGGCTCGATGCTGCACATCCGCGTCGACAATCCGGTGGATCCGGACATGTCGTCCAACCGCAGCGAGGGCCACGGCATCGGCCTGGCGAATGTGCGCCAGCGTTTGTCCGGCGCCTACAAGCACGAAGCCAGCATCCACTGGGGACGTCACGAAAACAGCTTTGGCGTGGACATCGCGATGCCCGCGCAGACAGGCGAAGAAGGAGAGTAGAGCATGCGTATCATCATCGTCGACGATGAAATGCTGGCGCGCGGCGTCGTGCGCGAGTACCTGGCCGAGCATCCGGACGTGGAGGTGGTGGCCGAATGCGCCAACGGCTTCGAGGCCGTCAAGGCGATCACCGAGCTGGCGCCGGACCTGGTGTTCCTGGACATCCAGATGCCCAAGCTGGACGGCTTCGAGGTGGCCGAACTGGCGGGCCGCAAGACGCGCTACATCTTCGCCACCGCCTACGACCAGTACGCGATCAAGGCCTTCGAGTTCCACGCGCTCGACTACCTGTTGAAGCCCTTCAGCCAGCAGCGCTTCGACCAGGCGCTGGCGCACGCGCGCGCCAACCTGGGCAAGGGCGACGGCGACGCCGCCGTCGAGAACATGGTGCGCGAGGCGGCCGCCCGCAACAAGCCGCTGGGCCGCGTGCTGATACGCGACGGCGCCAAGGTCCACGTCATCAACAGCGACAAGATCGAAGTGATCGAGGCGCAGGACGACTATGTGCAGATCCGCTCGGAGGGCAAGTCCTACCTGAAGAACCAGCGCATGGCGGAGCTGGAGGCGCAGCTGGACCCCGGGCAGTTCCTGCGCATCCACCGCTCGTGGATCGTCAACATCGCCTGCGTCGATCGCATCGAGCAGGCCACCAAGGACAGCTACGTCGCCATCCTCAAGGACGGCGGCAAGGTTCCGGTCAGCCGCAGCGGCTACCAGAAGATACGCGCGGTCATTCAGTAGTCAACTGGCGCGCCGCTTGCGGGTCGGAGGCGCGCCGCTGGCCGGTGCAGGAGAGCACCCGCAGGATGGTCGATTGCGGCACGTCGAGCGCGCTGAGGTAGGCCCACGCATGGGCGGCACCGACGGTGGCGTCGATGAGGATGGCGTGTTGGATCGCGATGGCCAGGCGCGTATTTTCCCGTAGTCTCATGTCATCATTTCTGAAAACCTAAGGCTCACGGAGTCTGGGTGAGTCGACAATCACCTGCCATACGCGCAGGTGCGGGGCGCGCGGAACACCAGTCAGCCCAATATAGCAGACATGTTTGCGACTGTTGATTGCATATCGCTATGGACGAACAGGCGGCGATCCGCTACGCCGGGACGGCGCTGCGTTCGATGCGCCACCAGGCCGGCATCAGCTGCTGGATTTCCGGGCGGCCGAAGCGGTCGTCGATCAGGTAGACGGTGCCGCGGTCCGACTGCGTGCGGATCACGCGGCCGGCCGCCTGCACCACCTTCTGCATGCCGGGATAGGTGTAGGTGTAGTCGTAGCCGGCGCCGAAGATGGCGTCCATGCGCTGGCGGATCTGCTCGTTGACCGGATTGATCTGCGGCAGGCCCAGCGTGGCGACGAAGGCGCCGATCAGGCGCGCGCCCGGCAGGTCCACGCCCTCGCCGAAGGAGCCGCCCAGCACCGCGAAACCGATGCCGGCGCTGTCGAGCGTGAAGCGGGCCAGGAACTGCGCGCGTTCCGTCTCGTCCATGCGGCGCGACTGGCGCCACACCGGTACCTCGGGGTAGTGCTCGGCGAACTGGTTGGCGGCCTTTTCCATGTAGTCGAAGCTGCTGAAGAAGGCCAGGTAGTTGCCGGGCTGGCGTCGGTATTGCTCGCCCATCAGCTCGGCGATCGGGCGCAGCGATTGCTGGCGGTGCTGGTAGCGCGTGGAGATGTGCGCGGCCACCTGCACCGACAGTTGCTCGGCCACGAACGGCGATTCGACGTCGACCCAGGCCGTGGTGTCGGGCATGCCGAGCATGTCGCCGAAGTAGTTCCACGGGCTGAGCGTGGCCGAGAACAGCGCCGTGGTGTGCGTGCTCTCGAAGCGCGGCTTGAGGAAGGGCGCCGGCACGATGTTGCGGATGCAGAGCACGGAGTTGGAATGGCTGGCGCGCGCGCCTTCGGATTTTTCGATGTCGAACAGCGCGTGGTCGCCGAAGCTTTCGGCCAGCCGCGTGAACAGCAGCGCGTTGAAATAGAACTCTTGCAGGTCGGCGTCGACGTAGGCGGGATGCTCGGCCATGTAGTCGCCGATGGCGGTGGCCGCCGTCTGCAACGCGCCCATGAATTTTTCCGGCAGCGTTGCGTGCGACTGGTACTCGGCCGTCTGGTCCTTCTCCAGCTGGTTCCATTGGCGGTGTACGCGGTCGAGCGGCTTTTTCAGTTCCTCCGGCACCACCTTGCGCAGCAGGCGCAGCGACGCATGCTCCATGTCGGCCGAGTACATCTTGCGGGCGCGAGAGACCATGTTGTGCGCCTCGTCCACCAGCACGTTGACCTTCCAGTCGTTGAGCAGCGTCAGGCTGTGCAGCATGGCGCTGAGGTCGAAGTAGTAGTTGTAGTCGCCGATGACGATGTCGCACCAGCGCGCCATCTCGCTGCTCAGGTAGTAGGGGCAGACGTCGTGCGCCAGCGCGACCGCGCGCAATGTGTCGCGGTCCAGCGCGAGCAGGGTGGCGCTTGGGCCGGACGCCGGCGGCAGCATGATGTCCAGCGCGGCCTGGCGCGCGGCCGGCAGGCGGTCGTAGAAACCCTTGGCCAGCGGGCAGGAATCGCCGTGGCAGGCCTTGTCCGGGTTGACGCAGGCGGTGCTCTTGGACGCCATCTCCAGCGTGCGCAGCGGCAGCAGAGGAGCGCCCGCGCGGATCACTTCGACCGCGTCCAGCGCCATCTGCCGGCCCGAGGTTTTCGCGGCCAGGAAGAACACTTTGTCGACGCCGTGCTCGGCGCTGGCCTTGAGCATCGGGAACAGGCTGCCGACGGTCTTGCCGATGCCGGTGGGCGCTTGCGCCAGCAGGCACACGCCGCGCTTGCTGGCCTTGTACATGGCCTCGGCCAGCTGGCGCTGGCCGGGGCGGAAGTCGCCGTGCGGGAAGCGCATCGCCTTGAGTTGCGCGTCGCGTTCGGCGCGGTGCGCCAGCTCCTGTTGTGCCCATTGCAGGAACAGCGTGCATTGCTGCTCGAACCAGGCTTGCAGGCTGGCGGCGGTATGCGTCTCCTGCAGCACGGTTTCCTTCTGGCTGCCGATGTCGAAGTAGACCAGCGCCAGGTTGACCTTGTCCAGTCCCTGGTCCTGGCACAGCAGGTGGCCGTAGACCTTGACCTGCGCCCAGTGCAGCTGGCGCTGGTTGTCGGGCATCTTCTTCAGGTCGCCGCGATAGGTCTTGATTTCCTCGATGCGGTTGGCGCGGCTGTCGTAGCCGTCGGCGCGGCCGCGCACGCGCAGCGGGCCGAAGTCGCCCGACAGCGCAAGCTCGGTCTGGTAATCGTCGCCGCGCCGCGACGTCACGACGGCGTGGCCGGCGATGCCTTCCTGCGCGGTGGGCGAGGGCGTGAAGCGCAGGTCGAGGTCGCCGGTCTTGGCGGTGAACTCGCACAGCGCGCGCACGGCGATGGTGTATGGGAGCTGCGCGCTCATGCGGCCCATTGCAGGTAGCAGACCGAGATCGGCATGTCGTGCGTGGCGCAGTAGTCGATCCAGCGCAGCTGGTTGTCCTGCAGGCGGTCGCCGGGGCCTTTCACCTCGATCATGTTGTAGCGGCGCTCGGCCGGCCAGAACTGGATCAAGTCGGGGAAGCCGCTGCGGTTGGCCTTGATGTCGGCCAGGATGCGCTCGAAGGCGCGCTTCAGGTGCAGCGCCGGGATGCAGTCCAGCGCCAGGTCGAGCAGCGCCGGGTCCAGCGTCTCCCAGTACAGGAAGGGCGACTGGATGCCGGCCTTGGCGGCGAAGTTGGCGCGTATCGTGGCGCGGTACTGGTCGCCGTCCAGCTGGGCCAGCGCGGCGGCGAACTGCTGCGCGCGGCGGCGATGGAAATCGGCGCTGTGCAGGTCGGCCGGGCCGCGATGGTAGGGGTGGAAGAAGGCGCCGGGGATGGGGCTGAACACGGCGTCCCAGCACAGCAGGCCGAACAGCGAATTGATCAGCGCGTTCTCGACGTAGTAGACGGGGGCGTCGTCGCGCGTGAGGTGGTCGCGCACGACGAACTCGACGTAGTTCGGCTCCGGTGGCGGCGGCAGGCTCAGGTCGATGCGCTGCGGTTGCGCGGGTGTAGTCGGCGGCGGCTTGGCGTGGCCCAGCTTGCGCGCCAGGCGCGGCGCCATGCGCAGCAGCTGCTGGCGCTCCGCCTCGCTTTCGGGCGCCAGCAGCGCCGCTTGCAGCAGCTCGAAGGCGGCGCGCGGTTGCTCGTCTTTCTCCAGCACGCGCACGGCGCGCGCGCGGGCGCCGGGGTAGTCGCAGCTTGCGTACAGCTGATGCGCGGCCGGCCAGTCGCCGAGCTTTTCGAGATGCTGGGCGATCTGGAAGGTGAGCTTGTCTCGGCGGCTGCGCAGCCATTCGTTGTCGTCGGGGCAGGGCGGCAGGTCGCGGATCACGTCGGCCGGCGCCTCGCCATCGACGAAGCGCTCGTAGCAGCGGCGCAGCGCGAGGAAGTCGTCGATATCGCGCCGGCTGCGGAAGCCGCGCGCGGCCGGCGAGAAGTCCACTTTTTCGTACTGGTAGATGCCGAGGTCGGACAGCACGAACTCGGTCCAGTCCTGGTGGTAGTTGCCGAAGAAGATGAGGCGCAGCCGGTCGCACAGTTCCTGCGTGAGGTTGCGGTAGCAGTGGTCGCCCGAGTCCTGGTGCCAGTTGGAGTAGCGGTGCTCGCCGTCGTACTGCGCGCGCAGCGCCTCCAGTTGGTCGGCCTTGCGCAGTTGGCGCAGGTGAGGCGGCAATTGGAAGATCTTGCCGATCTCGGGCTTTTGCAGCAGCTCGAACAACTGTTCCAGGTCAAGTGCCGGGTCTTCCTCGATCAGGCCGAGGGCGGCCAATGGGCGAGCCGCCTCGTGCGTGCTGCCGATTTCCGCGTACACCAGTTTGCTGGCGCGGAACACCGTCCCCTTGCGCATCACCATGCGTACGAACAGCGCGCGCGAGGCTTGCGGCAGCGCGGGGAAGGCGGTGAGGAAGGCGCGCTCCTCGGCGGTGAGCAGATCGTCGTAGCGCGCGCCGATCCACGTCAGCACCTGATGGAAGTTGTCCAGGTAGTAAAAGGGATTTTCCAGAACTTTGATCATTGCCGGGGATAGCTGCGCGATAACTGTGTTTATGTACAGTGTATCGCATTTGGTGGCGCACGCCCAGCAAAATAAGAGCTATCGTCGGACCTTCATTTACCCTGCTTTGTGCGGGCCTGTCCAAATTCGGGAATATTAATGGCGGAAGGGCCGAATAATGACTCTTGCATATCGCGCGGAATAGGGGCTCCGTTCAGGACAACGCGAATTTTGCCTTCCGCCGGTTGAACTTCATGCTCAAGGGCGATATGTGTGGCGGCCTGCTTAGAGCGACGCAACGCCGCTTCGAGCCTGTAGCTGGTGCTCTGGGCTTTCTTTGCGGTTGTCATGGCTGCTGCTCCTGCAATACCTCGTACAGATAGTTTAGCAGAACGGACCAACTGCGGCTCCCGGCAGTCAGGTCGAATTGCATTCTTCTTCCTGTGCCATGCATCGACCACCATTCGGGCGCCGCCGCAACAACATCTTGCACGGTGCAGGCACTGTCCAGTTCCGGCATCGGGAAGCGGTTCAATTCTGCGGGAATGACCGGCGCGTCGAAGCCAAATTTTGGCCACACGTCATAGCCGATGTAAGTGTCGGGGTCATTTGGTTCAAGCGGTCCCCTGCCAGCGGCGAAGAGACTGATACGCTGAAATCCGAGCCGGTACGCGGTAATGGCCATCAGTCCGAAAGACACTGTTGCCATTCGTTCGGGGGCGTTATGGGCGAGCATGAGCCGTCGAATATATAACGCGTCCAGCCACATGGCCGGTCCGGCTTCGTCTCGGAATGCTATCACGCTGTTGGTTTCATCTTCGGCGAGGAATGGATTGGTGGACTGGACATCCAGTCCGGCCGGGGCATCGGCGTTTTCGCCTACCTTTAGCGCCCAGACTATGGAGCCGTCAGGGATCATGAACAAGCGCCCGACCGTTGTTTCGTCGAGATCGAGCAGGTCGCCGGCCTGGCGTTCGATTGTCATGCCGCGCAAGCGGTTGTTTTGGCGATCATAGAGCTCGCCCTGAAAGTACTCCCGAGCGACCTCGTGCGCTAGCAGGATGGCCTCTGCGTGCGCCAAGTTCTGAGCGTCGAATTGTTGGTCGGGATCCATTGGAAAAGTAAAAAGCCAGGCGCGCGGGCCTGGCTGGCGGGAGGAGACGGGACAGTTTATTTTTTCGCGGCCTTGGCCGGTTTGGCGGTGTTTTTCTCGACCAGCTCGCTGGCCTTGGCGATCTGCGCTTCGACTGCCTGCACGGCCTGCTTGGTGGCCGTGGTCACTTGTTCGTAGCCGTTGAAGGCGTTGTCGATCGCGGTCTTGACGATCTGCACGGCGTTTTCCGAGCCGGGACGCACGTTCTTGGTGACGTCGTAGATCAGCGCGCTGAGCGTGCTCTTGGCTTCGGTCATGTGGGCGTCGGCGGCGCGGGTGAATTCTTCGCGGATCTCGGCGATGATCTCGCCCAGCTGCTGGTTGTAGGCGGCGGCGCCGGCCATGCCGGGCTGGACCTTGGAGGCGGCCAGCGACATCGCCGCTTTCGGGTCGGTGCTCTGGCTGATCTCCTTGCCGGTGGCGAGGTTGTCTTCCAGCTGGTTCTTGGCGGTGGCCATGTTCAGGGCGACGACTTGTTCGACGCCTTGCACGGCTTTGCTGGTGAGGGTGTTGAAGGTTTCGAGTTGAAATTCAAACAGTGCTTTGGTGGCGTTGGCAAATTGTTCGGGATTCGTAAACATACAGTCTCCTCAAGATGATGAAATGTAGCCAGTACTGCCCTGGGTTTCCCCTGTTATTGCTGACCCATTATTTAGCAAGAACCAACTTTTCGCAACGGCTATCTTTATAGGGGCCCGAGTCCTTGACCCAGCCCGGACCCAGCGGTGTCTGCGAGCAGCTGAGGTAGTTGTCGATCTTGCTGCGCCATTTGTACCACGGCGCCGGTCCGGCGCTGAGGCTGGTGCAGAACAGGGCCAGCAGGATGGCCACGCTTCGTTTGATGTGGATCATGTCTTAAACCAGTTGTCGGGTGCAGACGCGGTTGCGGCCGCCATTCTTGGCAGCGTACAGCAATTCGTCGGCGGCGGCGATCATGTTGAGGTGGGCGTCGTGCGCCGACGTGGCGAAGTCCACGCTGGCCACGCCGAAGCTGGCCGTGATGGCGATCTGCCGCCCTTCGTGCTCGACCGGCGTGGCGGCCAGCGCGTGGCGCAGCCGCTCGGCCAGCAGCGCGCCGCCGGCCAGGTCGGTCTCCGGCAGGATCAGCAGGAACTCCTCGCCGCCGTAGCGCACCACGCTGTCGACGCCGTCGCGCGTCATCGACTGCAACAGCGCGCCGAAGCGCTGCAGCACGGCGTCGCCGCCGTTGTGGCCGTAGGTGTCGTTGACCGCCTTGAAGTGGTCCAGGTCGCTCATGATGACCGTCAGGCACAGCCGGTAGCGCTGGGCGCGGGCGATTTCCGTTTCCAGCAGCTGTTCGTGCAGGTGGCGCCGATTGTAGCAGCCGGTCAGCGGGTCGCGCACGGACAGGTTTTTCAGCACCATCTGGGCCTTGTACTCGTCGCGCAGCAGCAGCTGGTAGCGGCGCGCCGCCACGTAGCCGAACAGGTTGGTCAGCGTCAGCAGCGCGGCCATGGTGCCCAGCTCGACCCGGCGCAGCTCGCCTAGCCGGGCGGCCAGCGCGATGAAGCCCAGCGTGGCCGGCGCCGCGATCGCGGCCGCGTACAGCAGGCGGTTCGGAATGTAGATGTAGATCACAATCACCACGATGGCCATCGAGATCGCATGCAGCGAGAACTCGGCGGGGCGCAGCGCGGCGATCAGCAGGAAGCCGGCCGCGCCCGCGATTTCCACCACGCTGGCCACGCCGCGTGTGACGGGAATCGAGCCGGGCCGGCGCCGCAGCACGATCAGGCCGCCCAGGGCGACGCCGGCCACCGCCAGCCGCGCGCCCATCAGCATCGCCGTGCGCGGGCTGTAGCCCAGCCACGCCATGTCGGAGGCGGCGAAGCACAGGTAAAACAGCGAGCAGAAGATGAAGGTCACGCGCAGCTGCGCCTGCGTCATGGCCAGGTGGTGGCGCAGGAAGGCCCGCTCGGCCGCGGCGTCGCGAAATTCGCAGCGCAGGTTCGCCATGTCCATCTTCTCGATCTGGGCAGGATGTGGGCGCACTGGATGGTCTCCCCGCTGGCTGCCGGCTGGTTGCCGGTCTGCTGCAAGCTATTATACGACCGCGATAATTGCGTGAAAGAAAATTATCGGGGCCGCCTCAGCACGGCGCGACGCGCGGCAGCCGCAGGGTGACCGTGGTGCCGGCCTCCGGCGCGCTGACGGTCTCGATGCGTCCGCCCAGCACGCCGGTGACGATGTTGTGCGTGATGTACAGGCCCAGGCCGGAACCGCCGGCGCCGAGCCGGGTGGTGAAGAAGGGATCGTAGATGCGCGGCAGGTTGGCGGCCGGGATGCCGACGCCGTTGTCGCCGACCGAGACGGCGATCTCGCCGTTGCCGATGTCCTGCGCGCGGATCGTGATGGTGCCCTGCGTGCGGCCCTCGAAGGCGTGCGCGATGCAATTGTCGATCAGGTTTTCCAGCGCCTGGCCCAGCGGGCCGGGATAGCTGTCGAGCTCCAGCCAGTGTTCGATCTCCTCCACCAGTTCCAGTCCGTGCCGCTTGACATCGGCCTGCCGGGCCTGCAGCAGTTGCGCCACCAGGTCGCCCAGCACGAAGCGGCTGCGCTGCGAGCTGGTGTTGTCGACCGCGATGCGGCGGAAGCCATCCACCAGCGCGGCCGCGCGCTTCAGGTTGCGCAGCACGACGTCGTCGGCGTCGGCGGCCTGTTGCAGATATTCGGCCAGCACCGAGCGCCGCAGGCCGCCGTCCAGGTCGCGCCGCAGCGCCTCCGTGCGTTCGCTCATGCTGCCGGCCATGGTCAGGCAGTTGCCGATCGGTGTGTTGAGCTCGTGGGCCACGCCGGCCACCAGCGCGCCCAGCGCGGCCAGCTTGTCGCGCCGCACCAGTTCCTCCTGCGTCATGCTGAGGTTCTCCAGCGCGGTCGACAGTTCCTCGTTGGCGTGCTCGGCGTCCTCCTTGGCGCGCTGCAGCTCGGCCGTGCGGGCTTGCACCAGCTCTTCCAGATGCTCACGGTGGCGCACCAGCTCGGCTTCGCGCCGGGTGCTGGCGATGGCGATGCCGGCCAGGTGGGTGGCGGCCTTGATCAGCTGGCGGTCCTCCCTGGTCGGGCTGCGCGATTCGCGGTAGTACATGGCGAAGCTGCCCAGCACGGTGCCGGGATCGAGCAGGATAGGCATGGCCCAGCAGGCGCGCAGGCCGTATTGCAGGGCGGTCTCCTGGTAGGGCGCCCACAGCGGATCGTTGAGGATGTCGCTGACCACCACGGTCTCCTTGCGGTGCACGGCGGTGCCGCAGGAGCCGGCGACCGGACCCGACGGCAGGCCGTCGATGGTCGCCAGGTACTCGGCCGGCAGGCTGGGGCCGGCGGCCACCTGCAGCGTGACGCCGTCCGGCGCCACCAGCATCACCGAGCACAGCACCGGCGGCGCCTGGGCCTCGATCAGGCGCGCCAGCTGGTCCAGCGTGTCCTTCAGCGGCGCGCCGCGCGCGATCATTTCCAGCACCAGGTTCTTGCCGTCGCGGAGTTCCTCGGCCCGCTTGCGGCTGCTGACGTCGACGATGCGGACATGCATCACCCGGTGTTCGGGCGTGTTCAGCGGCACCATGCGCAGTTCGCACGCCACCTGGCGGCCGGAACTGTGCCGTACCGTCAGCTCGTACACCTGCACGCCGCCCGCCATCACCCGGTCGACATAGCCGGCGAACGCTTCGGACGAGGCGCGGCCGTCCGGCTGGAGCGGCGGGCACAGGTCGGGCAGCCTGGCCTGCAGCAGCTCGGTTTCCGTCATGCCGAACAGCAGGCGGGTGGCGCGGTTGACGTCCAGCACGCGGTTGCTGCCGCGTTGCATCAGCAGGATGGCGTCCGGCGACCCGGCCAGCATGTGGTGGTAGTTCACTTCCAGCGTCGCCATGGTCGGCAGGCCGTCCGGCGCCGGCGCCGGCGTGATCGCCTTCAGTTGCAGCAGGATTTTTTCAGCCAGGTCCTCGGTGGGGAAGGACAGCGGCAGGTAGGCGCTGACGCCGGCTTCGCGGGCGCGCTCACGCTCTTCGGGCGAGGGCGTGGACGACAGCAGGAACAGCGGCAGCTTGCCGCCGCAGGCGTCCCGCAGGCGCCCGCACAACTCCAGCCGCGCGCTGCCGGCCAGGGCCGCGTCCAGCAGCGCCAGGGCGACCTTGCCGCCGGCGGCCAGCGCCAGGGCCTCGTCGCCGCGCCGCACCTGCTCGACCGCCAGGCCGTGCGGGGCCAGCATGGTCCTGAGCGTGGCGAGATCATAGTTCGTGTTGGTGGCGATCAACACGACGTTGGGCTGGTCGGGAGGTGACGGCTGCATCATGGGTGGGGGGATCCGCTCCGCAGTACTTGGTGCAGCCAGTGTCACAGGATGGGCGTTCCCGGTCAAGCCTTTCAGCAGGACTAGGCCGCGGCCAGGGCGGCGGCCTCCTGCGCCTGCTGGATCAGCGGGAAGTTGTCCTCGATCCAGTCGACCAGCACCTCCAGCCGCTCGGCCGCCTGGCGCCCCAGCGGCGTCAGGCTGTACTCCACGTGCGGCGGCACCACCTGCTGCGCCACCCGCAGCACCAGGCCGTCCGTGGCCAGCGCGTCCAGGGTCTGCGCCAGCATCTTCTCGCTGACGCCGCCGATTTCCCGGCGCAACTGGCTGAAGCGGTGGGTGCCGTCCAGCAGCACCACCAGCACCAGCACGCCCCAGCGGCTGGTGATGTGGCCCAGCACGATGCGCGACGGACATTCCGCCGCCAGCACCTGGGCGCGCGGGTCGCCCAGGTTGCCGGCCAGCGCCTTGCGCAGCGAGCGGCTTGATTTGACTTGGTTCATCTCGGATTCCTTTGGTCGCATGGGGTACTTACCAATTCGTGCGTACTTACAATTAGTAAGTATAGGCCATATGATAGCACCAACCGCGCGGAAACCTCCCCGTGGCAGCCTGTTCAAAGGAGAAAAACATGATTATCGTTACTGGTGCAAGTGGCCAACTGGGCCGTCTGGTGATCGCCCGCCTGCTGAAAACCGTTCCGGCCGCGCAGATCGTCGCCGCCGTGCGCGACGTCGCCAAGGTGGCCGACCTGGCCGCGCAGGGCGTGCAGGTGCGGCGCGCCGACTATGCCGATCCGGCCTCGCTGGACGCAGCCTTCCAGGGCGCGACCAAGGTGTTGCTGATTTCATCGAGCGAACTGGGGCAGCGCGGCCCGCAGCACCGCAACGTGGTCGACGCCGCCGTGCGCGCCAAGGCCGGCCTGCTGGCCTACACCAGCGTGCTGCATGCGGATACATCGCCGCTGGCGCTGGCCGCCGAGCACCGCGACACCGAGGCGGCCGTGCGCGCCTCCGGCCTGCCGTACAGCTTGCTGCGCAATGGCTGGTATGTCGAGAACTACACGGGTGGGCTGGGCGCGGCGCTGGCGCATGGTGCGCTGGCCGGCGGCGCCGGGGAGGGGCGCATCGCTGCGGCGGCCCGCGCCGATTACGCCGACGCGGCGGCGGCCGTGCTGACCGGCGCCGGGCCGGTCCAGCAGGTGTACGAGCTGGCGGGCGACCAGGCGTTCACGCTGGCCGAGCTGGCGGCGGAACTGTCGCGCCAGTCGGGCAGGCAGATCCCTTTCCACAACCTGCCGCAGCAGGACTACCGTGAAATGCTGGTGAGCGTGGGCCTGCCGGCGCCGCTGGCCGACCTGATCGCCGATTCGGATGCGCAGGCCGCCAAGGGCGCGCTGTACGACGGCAGCGGCACGCTGGGCAAGCTGATCGGCCGTCCGACCATCTCGCTGGCGGACGCGGTCAAAGCGGCGCTGTAATGAAAAAAGCCCCCATCTGCTTTTCAGCTCGATGGAGGCTTTTTTGCGGAATTCTTGGTGCCCACGGAGGGACTCGAACCCCCACACCTTGCGGCACATGGACCTGAACCATGCGCGTCTACCAATTCCGCCACGTGGGCACTGTTACTGCTTTGCTGCTTTCCGCCGCGTGTTCTGCGACAGAGGCAGCATCATGCCGCATGGCGGCGCCGCCGTCAAGGGCGGGGCGTAAAATAGCCCCGCAATGAAAAAAGCCTCCGTCGGCTTTTCAGCTCGATGGAGGCTTTTTGCGGAATTCTGTGGTGCCCACGGAGGGACTCGAACCCCCACACCTTGCGGCACATGGACCTGAACCATGCGCGTCTACCAATTCCGCCACGTGGGCACTGTACTGCTTGCTACTCTCTGTCGAATGTTCTGCAACAGAGGCCAGAATCATAGGGGAGTGCCGCGCCCGCGTCAAGGGTGGAATGCTGATTTTTGAGAAAGATTGCATAAAGCCGCACCACAGATTTGCTGCTTGCTTGTTTGCTCACACTTTCGTAAGCTCCTGAATGCTGGCCCCGTCATCTGAGACCAAGGAGGTAGGCAATGGACATGTTGAGCAACTGGTTCGGAAGCCAGGGTTTTATGCCGCACGGCCACTGTTTTCTATGGATGCCATCCATCCTGTGGACGAGCGTGATTTCAGACGCCCTGATCGCGCTGGCCTACCTGACCATCCCCGTCACGCTGCTGTACTTCATCCGCAAACGACGCGACATGCCGTTCGACTGGATGTTCATCGCCTTCGGTGTCTTCATCCTGGCCTGCGGCGCCACCCACCTGGCCGACATCTGGGTGATCTGGCATCCCGACTACTGGCTGTCGGCGATCCTGAAGGCCATCACCGCCGGGGCCTCGGTGGTCACGGCCCTGGTGCTGGTGCGGCTGGTGCCGCTGGCGCTGCGCATTCCCAGTCCGGCGCAGCTGGCGGCCGTCAACGCCGAGCTGCAGCAGGTCAACAACGACCTGCGCGCCGCCATGGAGCGGGCCGAGGTGGCCAACCGCGCCAAGAGCGCCTTCCTCGCCTCGATGAGCCACGAACTGCGCACGCCGCTCAACGCCATCCTCGGCTACACGCAAATCCTCAAGCGCGACAAGGCGCTGACGCCGTCGCAGCGGTCCGGCGTCGGCACGATACAGCAGGGCGGCCAGCACCTGCTGGCGCTGATCAACGACGTGCTCGACCTGTCGCGCGTGGAGGCGGGGCGGATGGAGTTCCATCCCAAGCCGGTGCTGCTGGGCGACGTGCTGTCGGTGGTGGCCGACATCATGCGCGTGCGCGCCGAGCAGAAGCAGCTGCACTTCGAGCTGGAGCTGGTGGGCGGCCTGCCGGTGGCGATCAGCGCCGATGAAACCCGCCTGCGCCAGGTATTGCTGAATTTGCTGGGCAACGCCGTCAAGTTCACCGACCAGGGCACGGTGCGCTTGCGCGTCATGCCCCTGCCGGATGCGCCGCCGGAGCAGGCGCGCTTGCGCTTCGAGGTGCGCGACGACGGCATCGGCATCGCGCCGGATCACATCGACGCCATCTTCCGGCCGTTCGAGCAGGTGGGCGAGGCGTCGCGCCGCGCCGGCGGCACCGGGCTGGGCCTGGCGATCAGCGGCCAGCTGGTGCGGCTGATGGGTGGCGAACTCAAGGTGGAAAGCACGCTGGGGCAGGGGAGCCGCTTCTGGTTCGATATTGCGGTGCCGCTGGCGGAGGCGCCGGCGCCGGCCAGCAACGACGGCCACAACGCCACCGGCTACCTGGGGCCGCGCAAGACCATCATGGTGGTGGACGACGTCGCCACCAACCGCGCCCTGCTGCGCGATCTGCTGGGGGCGCTGGACTTTCGCATGCTGGAGGCCGACAGCGGCGTCGCCGCCCTGCGCCAGATGCAGGCGGCCTTGCCGGACCTGGTGTTGCTGGACATGGTGATGCCGGACATGGACGGCATCGAAACCACGCGCCGCCTGCGCGCCGACGCCCGCACCACCCACATGCCGGTGTTGATGATTTCCGCCAGCTCGACGCCGGAAGAGGAGGAGCGCTCGCTGCAGGTGGGCGCCAACGCCTTCCTCAGCAAGCCGGTCGACGAGCACGAACTGCTGCGGGAAATCGGCGCGCAACTCAAGCTGGAGTGGAGCACGGCGACGCAATGAAAAAAGCCCCCATCTGCTTTTCAGCTCGATGGAGGCTTTTGCGGAATTCTGTGGTGCCCACGGAGGGACTCGAACCCCCACACCTTGCGGCACATGGACCTGAACCATGCGCGTCTACCAATTCCGCCACGTGGGCACTGTTACTGCTTTGCTGCTCTCTGCCGCGTGTTCTGCAACAGAGGCCCGAATCTTAAAGGAGGGATGCTACCCCGTCAATAGAGATTTCGTGCTTTTACGAAATAATTCCCCGTGAGGCGGGACGGCGCCATGAAAAAAGCCCCCATCTGCTTTTCAGCTCGATGGAGGCTTTTTTGCGGAATTTGTGGTGCCCACGGAGGGACTCGAACCCCCACACCTTGCGGCACATGGACCTGAACCATGCGCGTCTACCAATTCCGCCACGTGGGCACTGATGCTTCTTAACAACTCTGCTATTATAGCGACGGGGAGAGTTTCGCGCCAGATGAACTTTCGTTCCATACTGCACATCAACCCTGTCTAGCAGTTCCCGCTTTGCCGTCGTTTTTCAACGTTGTCGCTGCGAGAGACCAAGATTATAGAGGAATTTTGCGGGATGTCAAATGGCCCGACCTAAAAAATCCGCCGGAATTCGCAACGCCGTCCGCAAATTAGTCAATCAGGGCGTTTCCAAGTACACTACGCCTGTCGTCGTGTCATATATATGCACCTGACGATTTTGCCAGGCCGGATTTCCTCTGAACACTGTCAATAATAACTACAGAAATACTTTTGAACCAATCTACCCATACCATTCCCAGCCGGGAGGAAATTCTCGGCATCTTCCGCAGCGCCAAGGCGCCGCTCGATCTGCGCGCACTGTCGAAGTCGCTGAAGGTCGCGACCGAGGCCCAGGCCGTGTTGTCGCGCCGCCTGAACGCCATGCAGCGCGACGGCCAGATCGTCTCCGACGACAGCGGCCACTTCTCGCTGGCCACCGAAACGGGCTTCATCTCCGGCCGCGTCAGCAGCCACAAGGACGGCTTCGGTTTCGTGATCCCGGACGAGCCGGGCGAGGACCTGTTCCTGCCTGAGAAGGAAATGCAGAAAGTGCTGCATGGCGACCGCGTGCTGGCCAAGGTGGTCGGCGTCGATCGCCGCGGCCGCTCGGAAGGCACCATCGTCGAGGTGGTGCAGCGCGCCAACACCCACATCATCGGCCGCCTGTTGAACGAAAACGGCGCCTGGATCGTCGCGCCGGAAGACCAGCGCATCGCCCAGGACATCCTGGTCGAAGGCTCGGTCGGCAAGGCCAAGTCGGGCCAGGTCGTCAGCGTCGAATTGACCGAGCAGCCGATGCGCTTCAAGCAGCCGGTCGGCAAGATCGTTGAAATCCTGGGCTCGCTGGACGACCCCGGCATGGAGATCGAAATCGCCGTGCGCAAGTTCGGCGTGCCGCACGTGTTCTCGGACGCCGCGCTCAAGCAGGCCAACAAGCTGCCGGACCACGTGCGCGACGCCGACCTGGGCGAGCGCGTCGACCTGCGCGACGTGCCGATGGTCACCATCGACGGCGAAGACGCGCGCGACTTCGACGACGCGGTCTACTGCGAACCGGTCAAGATCGGCCGCACCAACGCCTACCGCCTGATCGTCGCGATCGCCGACGTCAGCCACTACGTCAAGCCGAACGACGCGCTGGACGCCGACGCGCTCGAGCGCAGCACCTCGGTCTACTTCCCGCGCCGCGTGATTCCGATGCTGCCGGAGAAGCTGTCCAACGGCCTGTGCTCGCTGAACCCGGCGGTCGACCGCTTGACGCTGGTGTGCGACGCCGTCGTCACCGCCAAGGGCGAGATCAAGGCCTACCAGTTCTATCCGGCCGTGATCCACTCGGCCGCGCGCCTGACCTACACCGAAGTGGCCGACATCCTCGGCAACACCAAGGGCCCCGAGGCGGCGCGCCGTCCCGGCATCGTGCCGCACCTGCTGAACCTGTACGAGGTGTACCACGCGCTGCTGAAGGCGCGCACCGAGCGTGGCGCGATCGACTTCGAGACCACCGAGACCTACATCGTCTGCAACCCGTCCGGCAAGATCGAGAAGATCATCCCGCGCACCCGCAACGACGCCCACAAGCTGATCGAAGAATGCATGTTGACGGCCAACGTTTGCGCGGCCGACCTGCTGATCCGCCACAAGCATCCCGGCACCTACCGCATCCACGCCAGCCCGACCGCCGAAAAGCTCAAGCAGGTACGCACCTTCCTCAAGCAGGTCGGCCTGAACCTGAACGGCGGCGACAAGCCGACCGCCGGCGACTACGCCGCGCTGATGAAGCAGGTCAAGGAGCGTCCGGACGCGTCGCTGCTGCAGACCATGCTGCTGCGTTCGATGCAGCAGGCGGTCTACTCGCCGGACAACATCGGCCACTTCGGCCTGGCGTACGAGGCCTATGCCCACTTCACCAGCCCGATCCGCCGCTATCCGGACTTGCTGACGCACCGCGCCATCAAGGCCATCCTGCTGGGTAAGAAGTACGAGCCGAAAGTGGCCAGCACCAGCGTGCTGAACACGAATGTCTCGAACGCCACCCGCAAGCAGCAGGCCAAGGACAAGGCCGAAGGCAAAGAAAAGAAATCCGGCGACCTGACCGTGTGGGACGCGCTGGGCGTGCACTGCTCGGCCAACGAGCGTCGCGCCGACGAAGCGTCGCGCGACGTCGAGGCCTGGCTCAAGTGCTACTTCATGCAGGACAAGCTGGGCGAGGAATTCACTGGCCTGATCACCGGCGTGACCACCTTCGGCATCTTCGTGCAGCTGGACCAGCTGTTCGTTGAAGGCCTGGTGCACGTGACCGACCTCGGCGCCGATTACTTCCAGTACGACGACGCCCGCCACGAGTTGCGCGGCGAACGTACCGGCAAGAAGTTCCAGCTGACCGACCGCGTCAGCGTGCAGGTGGTGCGCGTGGACCTGGAGGCGCGCAAGATCGACCTGCGCCTGGCCGGGGCCGACGCGCCGCCGCCACGCGCCGAGAAAGGCGATGCGCCGTCCAAGGACCGCAAGACCAACGTCAAGCCCGGCCCGTCCGTGCCGAAAGCGCAGCCAGCCAAAGCTGCCGCCAAGCCGGCGGCCAAGCCCGCCGCCAACGGGCGCGGTGGACGCAAGACTAATGCCGGGGCGGCTGCTCCGGTAGCACCCCGAGCAGCGAAGACTGTCTCAAAAAGTAAAAAGAAGCGATAAATGAGTAAGAATAAAATGATTTTTGGTTTCCACGCCGTGACCTCGCGTTTGCGTCATGAGGCTTCGTCCGTGGAAGAGATTTTTGTCGACATGGGCCGCGACGACCGCCGCATGAAGGACCTGATCGCCAACGCCAAGGCGGCCGGCGTGCGCGTGATGCCGGTCGACTCGGCCCGCCTGGACAAGATCGTCGGCACCCGCCGCCACCAGGGCGTGATCGCCTTCGCGTCGCAGCTGGCGCTGGCGCGCAACCTGGACGAACTGCTGGACGCCATCGAAGGCCCGCCGCTGCTGCTGGTCCTGGACGGCATCACCGATCCGCACAACCTGGGCGCCTGCCTGCGCGTGGCCGACGGCGTCGGCGCGCACGCGGTGATCGTACCGAAGGACCGCGCGGTGGGCCTGAACGCCACCGCCGCCAAGGTCGCCAGCGGCGCGGCCGAGACCGTGCCATACATCACCGTCACCAACCTGGCGCGCACCTTGCGCGACCTGAAGGACCGCGACATCTGGCTGATCGGCACCTCCGACGACGGCGAGAAGGGCCTGTACGAAGCCGACTTCACCGGCCCGACCGCGCTGGTCATGGGTTCGGAAGGCGAGGGCATGCGCCGCCTGACCCGCGAGACCTGCGACATGCTGGTCAGCATTCCAATGTTCGGCTCGGTCGAGAGCCTGAACGTTTCCGTCGCATCCGGCGTCTGTCTGTACGAGGCACGCCGCCAGCGTATCGCCAAAGAGATCTAAGCGATACGACCAGCCGGCGGCCTGCTACGAGGGCCGCTGGTTTCCCCTCCTTGCAAGCCGCTTCCCAGCAACCACCGACCGAATACGCTACCATGAGCGTTTCAGTTGCAATCCCGTACACCCCATGTTCCATCACCTGCGCCAAGACATCAACAGCATCATCGAACGCGACCCCGCGGCCCGCAACGCCTGGGAGGTGCTGACCTGCTACCCCGGCCTGCAAGCCATCGTCATGCACCGCTGGGCGCACTGGTGCTGGACGCGCAAGATGAAATGGCTGGGACGCTTCATCTCCTACCTGGCGCGCATCGTCACCGGCATCGAGATCCATCCCGGCGCCACCATCGGCCGCCGCGTGTTCATCGACCATGGCTTCGGCGTGGTGATCGGCGAGACCGCCGAGGTGGGCGACGACTGCACCATCTACCAGGGCGTGACGCTGGGCGGCACCTCGCTGCACACCGGCGCCAAGCGCCATCCGACGCTGGCGCGCGGTGTCATCGTCGGCGCCGGCGCCAAGGTGCTGGGCGGGTTCACGGTGGGCGAGTACGCCAAGGTCGGCTCCAACGCCGTGCTGTTGAAGCCGGTGCCGCCGGGCGCCACGGCGGTCGGCAATCCGGCGCACATCGTGCAGAAGGAGCCGGCCTCGGCGGTGAGCGCCACGGCCAACCTGTTCAGCGCCTACGGCGTCACGCCGAACGGCGACGATCCGCTGTCGAAGGCGCTGCACGGCTTGATCAACCACGCCGTCAAGCAGGAAGAGCAGATCGAACGCATCCTCGCCACGATGAAGGCGGCGGGCTTGCACTGTCAGGGCGTGCCCGACTGTGATAAATTGAATTCAGACCAACTCAACAAACTCGTTGAATAAGGATGCCACATATGGAATCGTCGCCCGATGGCGTGGAAGTGCTGGACCCGTTTGAAATCCGCGTGCTGGCCGTGCTGGCCGAGAAGGAAGCGCTGACGCCGGATAACTATCCGCTGTCGCTGAACGCGCTGGTCAACGGCTGCAACCAGTTGTCGAGCCGGGATCCGGTGATGGCGCTGTCGGAAGAGACAGTGGCCGACGTGCTGCAGCGGCTGATGCAGCGCAAGTACGTCAACGGCATCACGCAGGCGGGCGCGCGCGTGACCAAGTACGAGCACCGCATGCGTATCAAATGGTCGCTGGAGCAGGACAAGCTGGCCGTGCTGACCATCCTGATGCTGCGCGGCCTGCAGACCGCCGGCGAGATCCGCACCCGCACCGGCCGCCTTCACGAATTCAAGAGCGTGGCCGACGTCGAGCAGGCGCTGCAATTCCTGATCGACAAATATCCGCCGCTGGTATCGAAGCTGGCGCTGGCGCCCGGCACCAAGGAACCGCGCTACGGCCAGCTGCTGGGCGGCGAAGACGCGCTGGCGCGGGAAGAAACCGCCGCCAGCTTGGGCGGCTCGGTCAGCGCGGCGGGGCAGGGCGGCCGCGTGGCCGCGCTGGAGCAGGAAGTGCAGCAACTGCGCCAGCAAGTCGAAGACCTGACCGCGCAGTTCGCCGAATTCCGCAAACAATTCGAATAAACAATTTGGGGTCAAGTCTGACATTCGGACACGAGCTCTGCTGTAGCGGCGCGCTACAGCAGAGCTCGTGTCCGAATGTCAGACTTGACCCCACCGGGTTTACTCGAAGGTGAACTCGATCAGGGCATCGTTCGAGTAGGTTTTGTCGTTCAGCGGCACCGAGTAGTTTTTCCCATCCTCGCCGACCTTGAGCTCCAGCCTGTGGACGCCATCCACCAGCGTGGCGCTGGCGATCGCGCGGTCGCTGCGCATGCTCATATCGAAGTCCTTGAACGAGCACCAGTCGCCGGTCAGCATGAGGGTGTTGATCGTCGCGCGCACCAGGAAGGGGATGTAGTTCTTCGCGATCGCGACCAGCACCCGGCACTCCAGCCGGATGTCGCCCAGGCGCCGCATGTCGGCCGGCACGCCGGCGCTGCGCACGTCCGGCATCCAGCCGTAGTAGCTCTTTTTCTGGTTCAGCACCACGTCGGCGTTGTCGCGTTCCGCCTCCGCGCTGCGCGGCAGCGTGAAACTGTGGTCCTCCGCCAGCGGCACCGGGATGTCGGTCTCGTTGCCGGACAGGCGCACCACCAGGTTGTCGAAGGCGCCTTTGGGGGCCTTCTTCTTGGCGTGCAGGCGGAAGCGCAATTGCTGCGCATCCGGCGCCAACGCGTGCTGGCTGTCGAAGGCGTCCAGGCCGGACAGCATGTAGCGGTAAGGCTGCATTTCCGGGCTGCGGCTGCCATTGATGACGACAACCTGCTCCGATCCGGTTTCCGTTTCCGCCGCCGTGGCCGGCAGCGCCGCCACGGCGGCCGCCAGCAGCGCGGCGGTCATCAAGTGTTTGCCCGCCACGCCTAGCCTTCCTCGCGGCGGCGGCGCATCCAGACTGCGGTGGCGATCATCGCCACGCCGGCCGCGACGCCGAGCCAGACGCTGATGCCGCCCAGCGTGCCCCACGAGCCGCGGAAGATGGTCTCCGGCACCGCCATCCGCTGCGCTTCAAGCTGCAGCGGCACATGGTCGGCCTCGAACATGATCCACGATCCGGGAATCGCGCCCAGCAGGATGCGGTCGACGATGCGGGTGACGAACCAGCTGGCGTCGAAGCCGAAGTGCAGCATCTTTTCCGCCCATACCAGCAGCAACGACGTCACCAGCGGCGTGCCGACCGCCCACAGGAACACCTTGGAGCGCACCATGCTCGACACCATCAGCAGCCAGCCCACCGTCGGCAAGGCCCACAGGATGTAGACCGGCAGCAGGCCCACCAGGCGCAGCGGCGTCAGGTAGAAGTCCGGGGACATCAGCAGGGCGCCGAACAGGTTGGTGCCGTGCGCCAGCACCGCGCCGCACGCGGCGAACAGAATCAGCAGCGACAGCACGGTGCCGATTCCCAGCGTGATCAGCGGCGCCACCACCAGCGCCAGCGTGGCCTTGGACAGCACGGTCGACAGGTCGGACACCGGCAGCGATTTCCAGAACAGGATGCTGCGGTCGCGCCGCTCGTCGTTGAGCGCGCCCAGGCAGTAGAAGAACACCACGAAGCTCAGCACCATCAGCACCGGCATGGCCGACACCATGTAGGCCTGCGACATGGTCTGGACGATGCGCGTGCGCGCCGTGCCTTCGATCGTGACCGAGCCGATCGAGACGGCCTGGTCGCCATCGTTGAAGTTGAGGTGGTTGCCCATGATGATGGAACCGAGCGCCAGCGCCGCGATCAGCGTGGCGATGACGGCGGGCGCCCAGACCAGCATGCCCTTGTGCTCCCACAGCTCGCGCCTGATCAGCCATTTCATCGTTTTCATGCGTAGGTTCCTTTCATCGATGCGACAAACAGGTCGGCGACGCTGGGCGTGCGCAATTCCCCGAAGGTCGACAGTTGCAGGCGCGGCACGCCATCGAACAGCATGATGGGCTTGCCGAACACGGTGCGCTGGCTCATCGGCTGCAGCGCGTTGGCGGCCGTCACGAACTGCGGCTCGACCATGACCTCGGTGAAGCGCTCGCCCACCTCGTCCATCGACGCCGCCAGCGAGATCCTGCCGTCCTGGATGAACATCAGGTCGGTGAGGATGTGCTCGACCTCCTCGATCTGGTGGGTGGTGATCAGGATGGTCTTGTTCTCGTCGAAGTAGTCTTCCAGCAGGTTCTGGTAGAACTGCTTGCGGTACAGGATGTCCAGGCCCAGCGTCGGCTCATCGAGCACCAGCAGCTTGGCGTCGATCGCCATCACCAGCGCCAGGTGCAGCTGCACCACCATGCCCTTGGACATGGCCTTGACCTTCATGTTCGGCGTGAGCTTGGTGTTGGCCAGGTATTTCTCGGCCTTGCTGCGGTCGAAGCGCGGATGCACGCCTTCCACGAAGGCTATCGCGTCCTTGACCTTGAGCCACTTCGGCAGGATGGCGACGTCGGCGATGAAGCAGACCTCGTTCATCAGCGCCTCGCGCTGGCTGCGCGGATCCATGCCCAGCACCGTCAGCTCGCCCTCGAACTGGGTCAGGCCCAGGATGGCCTTGAGCGTGGTGGTCTTGCCGGAGCCGTTGGGGCCGATCAGGCCGACGATGCGGCCGGCCTCGACCGTGAAGCTGGCGCCATTCAACGCGGCCTGCTTGCCATAGGTTTTGCTGAGGTTGCCAGCCGTGATGACCGCGCTCATGACGCACCTCCGGTGGAGAGCGGCTTGAGCAGGGTTTCCAGTTCCAGGCCCAGGCGGCGGATGCGTTCGAGCATCAGCGGCCATTCTTCGCTCAGGAAGCGTTCGCGTTCAGTGGCCAGCAGTTTGTCGCGGGCGCCGTCAGTGACGTACATACCTAGTCCCCTTCTTTTTTCTACGAGCGTTTCGTCCACCAGTTCCTGGTAGGCGCGAGATACGGTGATCGGATTGAGTTGGTAATCGGCGGCCACCTGCCTGACCGAGGGCAGGGCGTCGCCGGGCTTGAGCAGGCCGTCGAGCATCATGCCGATGACCTTGTCCTTGAGCTGCCGATAAATCGGCGCATTGTCATTCCAGCCTATCGTGGACATACATGTGGTCCCCTTGGTGTGTGTTGATGGAGTGGTGTTGTAGTGAACTATAACACTAGAATTTGAAAAAGCAAGCGCTTCGCGCCTTACGTTGTTTTTTTCATCAGCGCCAGCGCGTTGGGCAGGGCGGCGCCGCTGGCGGTGTTGTCGAAGATGACCCAGCCGTCCTTGTCGGCCAGGTAGGCGGCGACGCTGTCGAGGTATTCGTCCGTGTAGGCTGAGTAGTACATGCGCGGACTGCCGTGCAGACGGGCGTAGATCATGTCGCAGGTCGGCACGTGGGGGCCGGGCTGGCCTGCGGGCGGATCGGCGATCACCCTGGCGACGTTGTGGGCTTGCAGCAGCGCGGTGCCCGTCGCGGAAAACCAGCTCGGGTGGCGCGCTTCGCAGGCGATGGTGCAGCCGAACAGGGCGGCCAGGCGGGCGAACAGCGCGTCGGCCGGCGCCGTATCCAGCGCCAGGCTGGGCGGCAGCTGCACCAGCACGCAGCCCAGCTTGGCGCCGAGCGCGCCGGCCTCGCCGGTAAAGCGCGCCAGCAGTTCATTGATGTCCTTGAGCCGGTGGTCGTGCGTGATGCTGCGCGGTAGCTTGACCGAGAAGCGGAAATCGTCCGGCACGTCGTCCGCCCAGCGCGCATAGGTCGACGCCTGGTGCGGCCGGTAGAACGAGGAGTTGATCTCCACCGCGTTCATGACCCGGGCGTAGCGCTGCAGATGGCTGCCGTCCGTGGCGAAGTGCGGTGCCGACGCACGATCGATACTCCAGCTTGCGCAGCCAATTCGCGTGTGGGTCATAATGTGGGCGATCCGCTATTTTCAGAAAGACGACATGACCGATCTTAAACGTTACGCCCGAATTGCCGCGCCGCTCATGTTGGTGGGCCTGCTGGCCGCCTGCTCCACGCTGATCGGCCCGCGCCAGGTGGAGCTGCCGCAGGCGCGTCTGCAGCAGAACCTGGACCGCAAGTTCCCCGTGCGCCATCGCGTGCTGGGCGTGTTCGAAGTGGAGCTGAGCCATCCGCAGCTGGACATCCTGGCCGAGAACGACCGCGTGGCGCTGACCCTGGACGTGAACGTGGCGCCGCTGCTGGCGCGCCAGTCGTGGCATGGCAGCATGGCGGTATCGGGCCGCCTGAAGGTGGACAATGTGCGCAACACCATCTACATCAGCGATGCGCACGTGGACCGTTTCGCGGTCGACGGCATGGACGAGGGCAAGCAGAACCAGATCGCCAGCGTGGCCAACCTGCTGGGCGAGAACACGCTCAAGGATGTGCCGGTCCACACCTTCCGGCCGGAAGACCTGCGCTACGCCGGCGTGCAGTTCGTGCTGACCGGGATCAGCACCCGTCCCGGCGCGCTGGTCGCCAACCTCCAGCCGGCGCAATAAGCGTCAGACGAAGCCGAGGTTGCGTGCGCTGGCGTTGTAGTTGACCAGGTTGGGCAGCATGGCCAGCAGGTCGGTGTTCGAGACGCCCAGCCAGCTGCCCAGCGTGGCCGCGTATTGCTCGATCGACGTGGTCGGCAGCAGGCGGCCCTGGCCGACATCGTCCGGGCCGTTGCTGGCCACCACCGGCGCCTTGCCGTAGTAGCGGCCGCCCTTGACGGCGCCGCCCAGCATGAAGTGCATGCTGCCCCAGCCGTGATCCGAACCGTCGTTGTTGCCGCTCAGCGTGCGGCCGAAGTCCGACGCGGTGAAGGCCGTCACCTGGTTGGCCACGCCCAGCTCCACCGTGCTCTGGTAGAAGGCCGCCATCGCATCGGCCACGCTCTTCAGCAGGCCAGGATGCACCTTGACCAGGCCGTCGTGCGTATCGAAGCCGCCCATCGACACAAAGAACACCTGCCGCTTGGCGCCCAGCGTCGAGGCGCAGGAGATCATGCGCGTCACCATCTTCAGCTGGTCGCCCAGGCTGTTATTGGCGGGGAAGGCCGTGTTGATGGCCGGCGCGCCCGCCAGCGCCGAGGTCAGCACGTCGTTGGCGGAGATGGCGCGCTGCGTCACGCGCGCATACTCGGACTGCATCAGGTTGCTGTGCTGCTGCGTGATCAGCGTGCGCAGCGCGTTGCTGCAGCTGGCCGAGCCGAACAGCGGGCTCTGGAAGGCGCTGAACGGCACCGAGCCCTTGGTCGACACCTGGTACTGCACCGCCTCCTTCCCGGACAGGTACACCGCGTTGCCGGAGACGTTGACGCAGGTGAAGGTGGCGTTGCCGTTGCCCGACTCGAACAGGTCGCCCATGCGTCCGCCCCAGCCCGAGGTCGCGCCTTCCGGCATCGACGATTGCCATTCGGATTGCTGGTCGTTGTGCGAGAACAGCTTGGACGGCAGCGGCACCGACTTGGCCAGGTACTGCTGCTTGCTGGTCGGATGCACCAGCGTGCCGACGTTGAGCAGCACGCCCATCTTGCCGGCGTTGAAGATCGGCAGCAGCGGCGCCAGTTCCGGCGCCAGCGCGTACTGGTGGGCCACGCCGTTGACATCGACCGGCGGCGCGGCCGTGTTGAGCACGGTGGCCGACAGCGCGCTCTGCTGGTAGGCCAGCGTCGAGCGCAGCGCGTAGTAGGCGTTGTAGCTGGCGGCGTCGTACGGCACCAGCGTGTTGGCGTAGTCGTTGCCGCCGTACAGGAACACGCAGACGATGGCCTTGTAGTCGCTGGCGGTGGCGGCCGAGGCCTCGGCCATCGCCGCCAGGTTGACGGCCAGCGGCGCGGCCACGCCGCTCATGGCCAGCATCGAGGCGCGTTGCAGGAAGGCGCGGCGGGAAGAGTTGGTGGTCATGGCGGCTCCCTATGATTGAACGAGGTATTCCGGCGCGGCCATGACCAGCGTCAGCGCGGCGTAGATGCGGTTGTGCAGCGCGGCGTCGGTCTTGGCGGACATGGTGTCGATGGCGCCGCGTATCAGGCCGACGCTGGCGCTGCTCAGCTGGCCGGCCGCCAGCACCACGTTGATCTCGTCGACCAGCGCCTGGCCGTTGGCGGCCAGCGGCAGCAGGCTGCCGTAGTCCGGCAGCACGTCGCCGACGCCCTTGCTGACCGCGCGCTGCATGTAGTTGACGTAGCCGACCACCGAGGTCTCATTGGTCAGCTGGAACTCCGGCGCCACCAGCCCCGCCTTGGACACGGCGCTGTTGGGCGGCACATAGCCGGGCCGGTAGAAGTTGAACACCGACGGCGAGCGCAGCGGACTTTGTCCCAGCCGGCTGGACGCGTCGCTGGTGTTGCCGATGGCCCAGGCGTCCGTGGCGGAGTTGGCGTTGTAGGCGCGCGCCCAGCCGATGAAGCGCAGCATCGGTTCGCGCAGCTTGCCGGCGCCGGGCACGTTCAGGCTGTCGGCGCGCGCCTCGGGATCGAGCAGCAGCGCCCGCACCACCGCCGCCAAGTTGCCCTTGACGCCACGGTTGTCGCTGTTGAACACGGCGGCCACGCGCGCGACGTAGGCCGGCGAGGGATTGCTGGTCACCAGTTTCTGGATCAGCTGGCGGCTGATGAAGGGCGCCACGTTGGGATGGGCGTAGATGATGTCGAGCGCCGCCTTCAGCGCGTCGGCGCCGGACAGGCCGGCCGGCACGGTGCCGCCGAGGAAGGTGGAGGCGCCGGTCTCGTGCCGCTTGGCCACCTGCGCCATCGGCCGGCGCAGGAAGTCGGGCGTGTTGGCGTCCAGGCCGGCCATGTCGAAGTCCCAGCCGGTGAACACGCGGGCCAGGCCGGTGATGTCGCTCAGGCCGTAGGTTTCGATGGGCACGCCGTTGTTGTTCAGCTTGGGTGTGCCGTCGAGGTTCAACTGGATCAGGCCGATGCTGAACAACTGCATCAGCTCGCGCGCGTAGTTTTCGTCGGGCAGGGCGCCGGTGGTGGGGTTCTGCTTGGCGTTGCCGCGGAAGGTCAGGTACTGGCCCATCGGCGCGCTGGTCGAGATCGCGCCCAGCAGCGCGCGGTAGTTGCCGAAGGCGTAGCCCTCCAGCAGGTCCAGGTAGGCCGCCGCCGAGAACGCGCGCCAGCCGGCGCCGACCAGCCCGTCGATCGCGACCACGCAGATTTCCGACAGCGCCAGCGTGACGCGCTGGCGCAGCGTGTCCGGCGCCGTGATCAGCTTGCGCCACGCGCAGGCGTCGAAGCCGTTTTCGGAGTTGCGGTTGGCGAGCGCGTTGTAGCCCTTGGCGACCAGCCAGTCCCAGCGGGCGCCGGAGCGCGGCGCGGCCAGCTGGGCGTCGATCCAGCCGGCGTAGCCCAGCGATTGCACCTTGGCGATCTCGGCGCGGTTGGCTCCCATCGAGGCTTGCGCCAGGAAGCGGGCGGCGGCGGCCGCGGTCGGTGTCGGGGTCATGACTGTGATCTCCAGGAAGGGGCTCAGGCATTGCTGTGTGGTAATTTATTCCGAGTCCGCTTGTTGCGCCATTGAAATTTTGTAACGAAGCATTTCGCCGCAACGTTTGCTTGACGGGATGCACACACTTTGCGCCGCAGGCTTGCATTTCGCGCCGTGCCGCTGCATTTCGTCGCATCGCGAGCCGCGCCGGCGCCGCGCCCGGCATAGTGGCGTCACCTTAACCAGCCATGCGGAGCGAATCATGATTGCGCAAATCGTCAGCCACACACCAACCTACGTCTGGGCCTTGCTGGCCTTCCTGCTGTACCGCGGCGCGCTGGCCAGCCGCGACCGCGAACTGGCGATGCGGGCGCTGTTCGTCATCCCGGTGGTGATGATCGGCCTGTCGTTGTCGAGCATGAACGGACACGGCGCGCTGGGCAGCGGCGTCTGGGCCATGTGGCTGCTGGGCGTGCTGCCCGGCGTGGTGGTGACGTGGCGACTTGGCAGCGGCGTCCCCATCGTGGTCGACCGCGCCGCCGGCACCGTGCGCCAGCGCGGCAGCTGGTTGCCGCTGATGCTGATGATCGCCATCTTCTGCACCAAATACGCGGTGGCGGTGACGACGGCCATGCATCCCGAACTGGCGCAGAACCCGTTGTTTGCCGCGACGGTCACCTTGCTGTTCGGCTTGTTCAACGGTGTGTTCGTCGGCCGCCTGGCGCGCTACGTGGCAGCCTGGATGGCCCAGCCGGAACCCGTTGTGGCTTAATGAATTTACAAGTTTCCTTGTGGTGCGGGGCAAGAGCTTCTACAATTCGCGGCATCGATGAAATGTTGGAGTTGGCCTCATGACCATATTTGGAATTGGATTGCACGTGCTGGTGGCGATATTCTTCGCCGTTCACGTGATCCGCAGCGGACAGCAGATGTACTGGCTGATGATCTTGTTCATGTTTCCCGGACTGGGCAGCATCGTCTACTTCATCGCGATCTACCTGCCGGACTCGAAACTGAACCACGGCGCCCGCAAGGTGGTGACGGCGGCGGCCCGCACGCTCGATCCCGGCCGCGAACTGCGCGAGGCGCGCGACGCCTACGCCTACACCCCGACCGCGCAAAACCAGATGCGCCTGGCCAGCGCGCTGCTGGAGGCCGGCAACGCCGACGAGGCGGCCGCCACCTACGAAGCCTGCCTGCAAGGGCCGTTCTCCGGCGACCTGGAGATCCGCTACGGCGCCGCGCGCGCCACGCTGGCTTGCGGCCGCGCCGCCGCAGCGGTGACGCATCTGCAAACCATCCGCGCCGCCGACGCCAATTTCCGTGGCGAGCAAGTGTCGCTGCTGCTGGCCCAGTCGCTGGCGGCGGCCGGACGCCAGGACGAGGCGAGGGCGGAGTTCGAGTTCGCGCTGGGCCGCTACAACAGCTTCACCGCGCAGGCCGAGTTCGCGATCTGGGCTGCCGGCGTTGGCGACGCGGCGCGCGCCAACCAGCTGCATGCCGAGCTGCAGCGCACGATGGAACGCTGGACCCGCCACACCCGCGACTTGAACCAGGAATTGATACGCCGCCTGAACGCGGCGATGGCCGGCGTCAAGCGCTGATCATTTTTGCCGGGCGCTGTGGCCCGGGTTGTAGGCGCCGCCGGTCGCGGCGATGGCCTGGTTGAGCTTGGCCATGGTCTCTGCCGGCACGTCCTTGCTGCACACGATGTGGCGCTTCATCCCCGGCGGCATGTCGGGGAAGTCGCGGCGCACCATCGTCGGCGGCGTGGTTTCCCGCGCGCGGAAATACTCCCAGTCCTCGCGGTCGACAAACATGAACGAGGCGCGGCCCACCGTGAGCATACGCATCATCAGCGTCGCCTCCACCGTGCGGCTCATGATGCGGTTCTTGCCGCCCTTGATCATCTGGTCCAGCGCCGGGCCGTAGGACACGCCGTCCACCAGGCCCAGCGTCAGCTCGGGATCGTCCAGCAGCGAGCTCAGGGTAGGATGCGCCGTCACCTTGTCCACGTAGGCCGGCGCGATCAGCACGCTGTGCGGCAGGTCTTCGTGGATGGCCGCCGTGAACTGCGCGACCGCCTCGCGCTCCGGCAGGCGGTACCAGCTGATCGAGCAGTAGTTCCTGGCGCCGTGCTTGAAGTTGGCCCAGATGCGCTTCTGCGGCTCGGTGATGAACTGCGCGGGGACGCCGGCGACGTTGAAGATATTTTTGACCCGCTCCAGCAGGAAGCCTTTGGGCTCGCCGTTCTCCTGGTAGTGATAGGGTGGCTTGTCGCGCCACACCACCGTCAGCGGCTGCGGCGCACACCAGGCGCCGCCGACCGAAAGCACACCGGCGACAAGGAGACTGCGTTGAAAAAAGATGCGGAAGGTCATGCGCCGATTATAGGGCTATCCGCTGTGCCAAAACCATAAGTGTGGCAGACTGTTGCTCCTTTGATAAATGGGAGGACCATGAACGCCTTGTTGCCCGCATTCGTCGCCGCCAGCGACGTCATCGATTTTCACCATCCCGACGTGGAGCGCCTGGCGCGCTCGCTGCGGGCCGATACGCCGCGCGCGACGGCGCAGCGCTGCTTCGAATGGGTGCGCGACCGCATCGAGCACAGCATCGATTACCAGCGCGACGAGGTCAGCTGCGACGCCTCGCAGGCGCTGGCGCTGGGCACCGGCCTGTGCACGGCCAAGAGCCATCTGCTGGTGGCGCTGCTGCGCGCCAACGGACTTCCGTCCGGCTTCTGCTACCAGCGTTTGACGCTGCGCGACGCCGGCTCGCCGTTCTGCACGCACGGCCTGGTGGCGGTATGGCTGGAGGAGGGCGGCTGGTATCGCTGCGACGCGCGCGGCAACAAGGCCACCGTGCATTGCGAGTTCACGCCGGGCGCGGAGAACCTGGCCTTCCCGGTGGTGACGCCGGGCGAGCAGCTGTATCCGCAGGTGTGGGCGCAACCGTGGCCCGAGCTGGTGCGGCGCATGCGCGAGCTGCCGTCGATCGCGGCCTATTGCGAGGCGCCGATCGACGCCGCGCCGCCGGTGGGCGGCGTGGCGATTACGCTGGATTGACCGCGCCGCAAATGGGCGGCGTGGCGGCTATGACGGAATGACGGCGCCGTCGAGCGCGTGGCGCGTGATGGCGCCGTGGCTGTCGATGGCGATCCAGCCGCCGCGCGGCGGGTTGGCGTCCGGCTCCCAGTCCGGCAGCACGTAGCGGCGCTTGCCGTCCACGACGTGCAGGGCGGGGCGGTGGGTGTGGCCGTGGATCATGACGTCGGCGCCGGTGGCGGCGAACACGTCGCGGATCGCCTGCGGCGTCACATCCATGATCTCGTAGGATTTGGTGCCCTGGTCCTTGCGGCTGTTCTCGCGCATGCCGGCGATGATGGCCTTGCGCTGCGCCAGCGGCATCGCCACGAACTGCTGCTGCCACGCGGGCTGCCGCACCATGGCGCGGAACTCCATGTACTTGACGTCCTCGGTGCACTGGGCGTCGCCGTGCAGCGCCACCAGGCGCTGGCCGCCGATCTCGGTCACATACGTTTCAGGCAGCAGGGTCAGGCCCGCCGCCGCCGCGAACTGCGGGCCGACCAGGAAATCGCGGTTGCCGGCGATCCAGTAGACGGCCACGCCCGCATCGCTCACGCTGCGCAGCGCGGCAATGATCCGTTGATGAAAGGGATCGCTGATGTCGTCGTCGCCGGCCCAGTATTCGAACAGGTCGCCGAGCAGGTACAACTGCTGCGCGCGCCGCGCGTGCCGCTCCAGGAAGTCGAAGAACGCCGTGCTGGTGGCGGGATGCGCGGGCTGCAGATGCAGGTCGGAGATGAACAGCGCGCAGGCCTGGCCCGCGCGCATGTTGGCGTCGCTCATTAATTAAGCGGCCAGTTCGATCTTCTCGATGATGATGTCTTCGGCCGGCACGTCGGCGAACATGCCGCTGCGGGTGGTCTTGGCCTTCTTGATGGCGTCGACCACTTCGGTGCCTTCGATGACCTTGCCGAACACGGCGTAGCCCCAGCCGTCCTGGCCTGGGTAGTCCAGGAAGGAGTTGTTCTTCACGTTGATGAAGAACTGGGCCGATGCCGAGTGCGGCGCCGAGGTGCGGGCCATGGCCAGCGTGTAGGTGTCGTTCTTCAGGCCGTTCTTGGCTTCGTTTTCGACGGTCTCGTCGGCCGGCTTCTGCTTCATGCCTGGCTCGAAACCGCCGCCCTGGATCATGAAGCCGTCGATCACGCGATGGAAGATGGTGTTGCTGTAGTGGCCGGCTTCCATGTACTTCAGGAAGTTGGCTACCGATTTAGGCGCTTTCTCGTCGTTCAGTTCGACGGTCATGTTGCCCTTGTTGGTGGTGATGATTACGTTGGTCATGTTGTTATCCTGAGTAGTTAAAAAATACGGCAGGCCGCTATTTTACAGTTTTGGCTGGATTGGGGTCTTCAAAATCGTCGCCGACTTGATCACGACCGGGATCACCGGGATGTTTTGGAACATGCCCTTGTCGTCGACCAGCACGCCCTTGATCTTGTCGACCACCTCCTGGCCCTTGATGACTTTGCCGAACACCGTGTAGCCGAAACCGTCGCGGCCCGGGTAGTTCAGGGCGTCGTTGTCGGCCACGTTGATGAAGAACTGCGAGGTCGCCGAGTTGGGATCGCCGGTGCGGGCCATGGCCAGCGTGTAGGTGTTGTTGGTCAGTCCGTTCTGCGATTCGATCGGCACCGGCGGGTTGGTTTTCTTTTGCTTGAGCTTCTCGTCGAAGCCGCCGCCCTGGATCATGAAGCCGTCGATCACGCGGTGGAAGATGGTGCCCTTGTAGAAGCCGGCCTTCACATAGGTCAGGAAGTTGTCGACCGACTTGGGCGCCTTCTCGTGGTTCAGCTCGACCACGATGTCGCCCATCGAGGTCTTGATTTCCACTTGCGGCGTGGGATTGGCCGGGGCCGGCGTGGCCGCCAGCGCGGCGCCGGACAGGGTGACGCCGGCAAACAAGGTCATCAGTTTGGCGAACAGCGATGGCTGGGTTTGGTGCATTGTTGCTTCCTCGTGGTGGTTTGATCAGTGGGGAACTGGCCGACTTGCCAAAAATCCTCAGTCAGATTGGGTCTATGCTGTTTTTATCAATGCTATACTTGTTCATTCTACCCCTTAGAAGGTGGAAAGAATAACACCCGAGTGTCAGCCGGTCTCCAACGCGATACGACGAATGCCAGGTGCGCGCCCACTGCGCCGCGCCCGGTTCTCGTATTGCCCGGGGCCGCGGCACGCGCTTAAAAGAGAATACGCAAGAGCCCGATGAGCAATTTAAAGATTTACAACACGCTGGCGCGTGACAAGCAGACATTCGTACCCATCGAGGCAGGCAAAGTCCGCATGTACGTCTGCGGCATGACCATCTACGATTACTGCCACATCGGCCACGCCCGCATGATGATGGCGTTCGACGTGATGTACCGCTGGCTGATGGCCTCCGGCTACCAGGTCACGTACGCGCGCAACATCACCGACATCGACGACAAGATCATCAAGCGCGCGGTCGAGAACGGCGAGACCATCTCGCAGCTGACCACCCGCTTCACCCGCTACATGGACGAGGACACCGGCGCGCTGGGCATCCTGCCGGCCACGCTGGTGCCGCGCGCCACCGAATACGTGCCGCAGATGCTGGCGCTGATCGAGACGCTGGAATCGAAGGGCCTGGCCTACCAGGGCGCGGACGGCGACGTCAACTACGCGGTGCGCAACTTCCCCAACTACGGCAAGCTGTCCGGCAAGTCGCTCGACGACCTGCGCGCCGGCGAGCGCGTCGACGTCAACACCGGCAAGCGCGATCCGCTGGACTTCGTGCTGTGGAAGGCGTCCAAGGAGTCCGAGCCGGACGAGGTCAAGTGGGATTCCAAGTGGGGCAAGGGCCGTCCGGGCTGGCACATCGAGTGCTCGGCCATGTGCTCGGCGCTGCTGGGCGAGCACTTCGACATCCACGGCGGCGGCGCGGACCTGCAGTTCCCGCACCACGAAAACGAGATCGCGCAGTCGGAAGGCGCGTTCGGCCACACCATGGTCAACTACTGGGTGCACAACGGCTTCGTGCGCGTCGACAACGAGAAGATGTCCAAATCGCTGGGCAACTTCTTCACCATCCGCGACGTGCTCAAGAAGTACGACGCCGAAGTGGTGCGCTTCTTCATCCTGCGCGCCCACTACCGCAGCCCGCTGAACTACTCGGACGCCCACCTGGACGACGCCCGCGTCGCGCTGACCCGCCTGTACACCGCGCTGGACGGCGTGGAGGGCGACGGCGCAGCGCTGGACTGGAGCGAGCCGTACGCGGTGCGCTTCGCCGAGGCGATGGACGACGACTTCAACACGCCGGTGGCGCTGGCCGTGCTGTTCGACCTGGTGAGCGAGCTCAACAAGTCGAAATCGCCGGCCGTGGCGCGCCAGCTCAAGGCGCTGGCCGGCGTGATCGGCCTGCTGGCCCGCACGCCGCAGCAGTTCCGCCAGGCCGCCGTCGGCGACACCGACGCTTCCGGCGACGCCGCCATCGACGAGCAGATCGCCAAGCGCATCGAAGCCAAGAAGGCGCGCAACTTCGCCGAATCGGACAAGATCCGCGCCGACCTGCTGGCGGCCGGCATCATCCTCGAAGACAAGCCTGACGGCACGACCAACTGGCGCCGCGCATAATGGTCACCGCCAAGGATAACGAGGGCGCAGGCGGCCCGGTATCGGCCGTGCCGCCGTACTGGGAAGAGGCCAAGATCGAGCTCATGAAGCGGGACCGCATCATGAAAAAGCTGATCCCGCAATTTGGCGACCTGCACCTGGTCGGCCATGACGACCCGTTCACCACCTTGGCGCGTTCCATCGTCGGCCAGCAAGTGACCACCAAGGCGGCCGACACCGCCTGGAAAAAACTGCTCCAGGTCAGTCCGAAGTGCACGCCGGCGCAGATCATCAAGGCCGGCGCCGAGCAATTGGCGGGCTGCGGCCTGTCCAAGCGCAAGACCGAATACATCCTCGACCTGGCCGACCACTTCAAGAACAAGCGCGTCCACACCAGCCAGTGGGACCAGATGGACGACGAGGCCGTCATCGCCGAGCTGGTCCAGATCCGCGGCATCGGCCGCTGGACAGCCGAGATGTTTTTGATATTTAATCTGCTGCGGCCCAACGTTTTGCCGCTCGATGACCCCGGTTTGATCCAGGGCATCAGCCAGAATTATTTTTCCGGCGAACCTGTCTCCCGCAGCGATGCGCGCGAGGTCTCGGCCAATTGGGAGCCCTGGCGCACGGTCGCCACCTGGTACTTATGGCGTAGCCTGGATCCGGTTGCTGTAGAATAGATGCTCTAATCGCTGAGCGAGGCAGGTTCGTGCCCGCATGGCTGAGAATAAACACGGAGGTACAATGACCAAAACGACTTTCCTCAACTTTGAGCAACCGATCGCCGAACTCGATGGCAAAATCGAAGAGCTGCGTTTCGTGCAGGACGATTCGGCTGTCGACATCTCTGAGGAGATCGACCGTCTGGCCAAAAAAAGCCAGCAACTGACCAAAGACATCTACGCCAAGCTGACCCCCTGGCAGGTCGCGCAGATCGCGCGCCACCCGCAGCGTCCATACACCATGGACTATGTGAACGAAATCTTCACCGACTTCCACGAACTGCACGGCGACCGCAGCTACGCGGACGACCTGTCCGTGGTCGGCGGCCTGGCGCGCTTCAACGGCCAGGCCTGCATGGTCATCGGCCACCAGAAGGGCCGCGACACCAAAGAGCGCGCGATGCGCAACTTCGGCATGCCGAAGCCGGAAGGCTACCGCAAGGCCATGCGCCTGATGAAGCTGGCCGAGAAGTTCGGCATCCCGATCTTCACCTTCGTCGATACCCCGGGCGCGTTCCCCGGCATCGACGCGGAAGAGCGCGGCCAGTCGGAAGCCATCGGCCACAACCTGTACGTGATGGCGGAACTGAAAGTGCCGCTGATCGCCACCATCATCGGCGAAGGCGGCTCCGGCGGCGCGCTGGCGATCGCGGTGGGCGACGCGGTGCTGATGCTGCAATACGCGACCTACTCGGTGATCTCGCCGGAAGGCTGCGCCTCGATCCTGTGGAAAACCTCCGAGCGCGCCGCCGACGCGGCCGAAGCGCTGGGTCTGACCGCGCACCGCCTGAAGGCCATGGGCCTGATCGACAAGATCGTCAGCGAGCCGCTGGGCGGCGCGCACCGCGATCCGAAGCAGATGGCCACGCTGCTCAAGCGCGCGCTGGCCGACTCGCTGCGCCAGTTCCATGGCATGAAGACCAAGGACCTGCTGGAAGCGCGTCACGAAAAGCTGATGAGCTACGGTAAGTTCAAAGAAACCACGCCGCAAGAGTAAGCGCGCGGCACGACACCACGACCGGGGGCGCTTGCCCCCGGTTTGCATTTTGGAGCAGCAATTGAAGAAGCAACAGATCCCGACCTTGTCCTCAACCTTCGAACAAGCCGTCACGGCGGCGCTGGCGCAGCAGGGGCAGGGCGCTCCACGCATGGCCGTGGCCCTCAGCGGCGGCCTCGACTCGTCGGCGCTGCTCCACCTGGCGCACGCCTACGCGCAGGCGCATGGCGTGGCCTTGTACGCCTTCCACGTGCACCACGGCCTCAGCGCCAACGCCGACGCCTGGCTGGCGCACTGCGAGCAAGCTTGCGCCGCGCTGGGCGTCACCTTCGAAGCCCGCCGCGTGCAGCTGGCCAACCAGCAGAAGAGCGGCACCGAGGCGGCCGCCCGCAAGGTGCGCTACGCCGCGCTGGGCGCGTTGTGCGCCGCGCACGAGATCAAGCTGCTGCTGACCGCGCATCATCTGGACGACCAGGCCGAGACCGTGCTGCTGCAACTGCTGCGCGGCTCCGGCCCGGCCGGCCTGTCCGGCATGGACGCCGCCAACGCCGCGCCCGAGCTGCTGGCCAATCCCGGCCTGGTGATGGCGCGTCCGCTGCTGCCGGCCTCGCGCAAGCAGCTGGCCGCGTATGTGGCCGAACACAACATCGCCTACATCAATGACGAGTCCAACGACGACCCGCGCTTCGCCCGCAACGCGCTGCGCCACAAGGTGATGCCGGCGCTGGACGAGGCCTTCCCCGGCTACCAGGAACGCTTCGCGCGCAGCGCCCAGCACGCGCAATCGGCCCAGCGGCTGCTGACCGAGCTGGCGCAGCAGGATCTGGCGCTGTGCCTGGTCGACGACTGCATCGACATCGCCAAGCTGCGCATGCTGAGCCTGGACCGCGGCTACAACATGCTGCGCCACTGGTTCGGCACACGCCAGCTGCGCATGCCGAGCGCGGCGTGGCTGGCCGAGATGGTGGCCCAGCTGCTCGAAGCGCGCGACGGCGCCCAGCCGCTGGTCACGCATCCCGACTGCCACGTCCGGCGCCATCGCGACCGTCTGCACATCACGCCCAAGCTGGCCGACCTGGAAGGCACGCGCGAAGACGAGTTCGACAAGACGCCGGGCACCACCTTCCACTGGAACGGCGAAACCGAGCTGGCCTTCCCGGCCTACGGCGGCGTGTTGCATTTCGATCCCGCCGGCGAAGGCGAGGGCGGCCTGGCCGCCGACTGGCTGCGCGGCCAGCCCTTGCTGATCGAATTCCGCAAGGGCGGCGAGCGCCTCAAGCCGGCCCACAACCGGCCGACGCGCGGACTCAAGTATCATTACCAGGCGCTGGACATTCCGGCCTGGGAGCGCTCGCGCCTGCCCGTGGTCAGCGCCGGCAAGCAGGTGTTGTTCGCGGCCGGGGTGGGCATGGATTGCAACCATCTGGTCGATGAAGGCGCTTCACGCTGGCGCCTGCGTTGGCAGGCTGTATAGACAATCGGGCTCATGTGCCGAATTTTGTATGTAGATATGTCTATTCGGTATGACATTATGAGTTTTTTGACTTGTTATTTTGCAGTGCGGCATGTAGAGTTAAGGGTTCCATTTACCTTTATTTGAGCGGAAAACTCACTGTTATGGCTTTAATCGTGCACAAATACGGCGGTACGTCGATGGGTTCGACGGACCGTATCAAGAACGTGGCGCAGCGTGTCGCCAAGTGGCATGACGCCGGGCACCGCATCGTCGTCGTACCGTCGGCCATGTCCGGCGAGACCAATCGCCTGATCGCGCTGGCCAAGGAAATCCAGGCCCAGCCCGACCCGCGCGAACTGGACATGATCGCCTCCACCGGCGAGCAGGTGTCGGTCGGCCTGCTGTCGATGGCGCTGCTGGCGATCGGCAAAAAGGCCGTGTCCTACGCCGGCTGGCAAGTCGCGATTAAAACCGATTCCGCTTTCACCAAGGCCCGCATCCAGTCGATCGACAACGAGAAGGTCAACCGCGACCTGGACGATGGCAAGATCGTCATCATCACCGGCTTCCAGGGCGTGGACGACGACGGCAACATCGCCACCCTCGGCCGCGGCGGCTCGGACACCTCCGCCGTGGCGATCGCCGCCGCGATGAAGGCCGACGAATGCCTGATCTTCACCGACGTCGACGGCGTCTACACGACCGACCCGCGCGTGGTGTCGGAAGCGCGCCGCCTGAAGGCGATCACGTTCGAGGAAATGCTGGAACTGGCGTCGCTGGGCTCGAAAGTGCTGCAGACCCGTTCGGTGGAATTCGCCGGCAACTACCGCGTGCCGACCCGCGTACTGTCGTCGCTGACCGACCCAATGCTGGACCTGGAAGTAGAAGCCAACTCGGGCACCCTGATTTCGTTTGAGGAAGACACACACATGGAACAAGCAGTCATCTCCGGTATCGCGTTCAACCGCGATGAGGCCAAAATCACCGTGCTGGGCGTGCCAGACCGTCCAGGCGTGGCGTACCACATCCTGGGCCCGGTGGCCGACGCCAACATCGAAGTCGACATGATCATACAGAATCAGTCGGTCGACGGTAAAACGGATTTCACCTTCACCGTCTCGCGCAACGACTACCAGCGCGCCATCGACGTGCTCAACAGCACCAAGGCGGAACTGGGCGCGGCCAGCATCACCGGCGACGCCAAGGTCTCCAAGATCTCGGTGGTGGGCGTGGGCATGCGCTCGCACGTGGGCGTGGCCTCGCAGATGTTCCGCACCTTGTCGGAAGAGGGCATCAACATCATGATGATCTCCACATCCGAGATCAAGATTTCGGTGCTGATCGACGAAAAATACATGGAACTGGCCGTCCGCGCGCTGCACAAAGCGTTCGAATTGGAGAAGGCATAAATTTTTCGAAAAATATCGTCGGGTAGCCTTGACCAAAGTGGTCTCGCTCTATACTATGACGGTCGTCTGCTCTAGCGCAGTTTGGTAGAAAAGACATAGTTGAGTGATCGACTAGGAGACGTGGCCGAGTGGCCGAAGGCACATCCCTGCTAAGGATGCATACGGCTTATACCTGTATCGTGGGTTCGAATCCCACCGTCTCCGCCAGAACAAAGAAAAATGGACTCCCCTGCGGGAGTCCATTTTTTTTTGTTCGGACGGAGACGGTGGGATTCGAAGGATTTGCGCGTGCCGCGCAAATCCCCTCCGAATCGCCCAACTGCTGGCGCAACGCGCCAGCGCCGCGCGCCGAGGGCGCGCGACGTATGCGTCATCTAAATTGTGGCTTTGGGCGCGGCCGCAACGGTTGACTCTCAAAATCAGTTCGTGTTAAATTCGATGCAATATGGAAGCGCTTCCATATTGCATCGAACAGGCGACGGACAGCCATCCCAACGCAAGGCCAATGACAAGCCCGCAGCAATGCCTGGCCGCCGGTTGCGCGCCCGTGAGGGCGAGGTCGGCGCCGCCTGGGCTGGACCAATCGAATCACCATGACACTGGAGGATGGATGAGGATCAAAGAACTACTATGCGCGTTGCTCGCGGCCGCGGCGCTCCATGCTTCTGCGCAGCAAGCCGAAGACACGGCGCCAAACTTGCCGGAGCACTACGCCCAGCGCGTGGAGCTGTTCAACAGCGAGGCGCCTGGCAGCGGGCATATCGTGTTTCTGGGCGATAGCATCACCGAAGGCGGCGCCTGGGGCGCCTTGCTGGGCGATCCGAGCGTGATCAACCGCGGCATTTCGGGCGACAACTCGTTCGGCGTGCTGAGGCGCCTCGATGAAGTCGTCCGCCTCAAACCGGCCAAGCTGTTCTTGCTCATCGGCGTCAACGACCTCTCCAAGAACATCGCGCCGTCGGTCGTTACGGAGAATATCTCGGCGATCGTCAAGGCGGTCAAGGCCGCGTCGCCGGCCACGCGCATCTACGTGCAGAGCCTGCTGCCGGTCGATCCTGGCGCACGCGACTTCATGCGCCAGTTCGACAAGGGGCAGGATATCTTGGACATCAACGCCCATCTGCGCAAGGACGCCCAAGCCTTGGATTACACCTTTGTCGATCTATACGCCCAATTTGTCGATGCGCGCGCAAGGCTCGATCCCCGATTCGGGCGCGATGGCTTGCATCTGAACGAAGCGGGCTACCGTCATTGGGTGGACTACCTGAAGACTACGCACTGTTTGTAATCGACGCATTCGGCGATGTTGGCGATGGTTGCGCATATCAATTTTCATTGACAATAACTTTTCAACCCTTTTACACTGGTTCGCCGGATAACAGGACCATGCGACCATGGTGAACCACGATGCCTCAAGCTGTTCCACTGCCGCACGCTAAGCCGATACGCGAACTCCACGGCGTCGTCCCGGACGGCTTGACGGACGCCATCCTGACGTCGACGCAGCCGCTGGTGCTGCGCGGCCTGGCGGCCGCGTGGCCGATGGTGCGCGCCGCGCGAACCTCGCCGCAGGCCGCCGACGCCTATCTGCGGCGCTTTTACCGAGACGCCAGCGTCAACGCGATGCACGGCGCGCCCGATATAGGCGGGCGTTTCTTTTACAACGCCGACATGAGCGGATTCAATTTCACATCGGTGCGCGTGCGCTTCGACGCCGTGCTCGACGCGCTGCGCGACCACCTGGATGACAAGCAGCCGCCGGCCTTCTACGTCGGCTCGACCACGATCGACGCCTGCCTACCGGGCTTTCGCGCGGAAAACGATATCGACCTGGGCACGCGCGATGCCCTGGCCAGCATCTGGGTGGGCAACCGCACGCGCATCCCGGCGCACTACGACTTGCCGGACAACCTGGCGTGCGTTGCGGCCGGCCGGCGCCGCTTCACCTTGTTCCCGCCGGAGCAGCTGGCCAACCTGTACGTCGGCCCGCTGGACCTGACGCCGGCCGGCCAGGCGATCAGCCTGGTCGATTTCGCCGCGCCCGATTTCGCCGCCTTCCCCCAATTCGCCACCGCGCTCGAACACGCGCAGACGGCCGAGCTGGAAGCCGGCGACGCGCTCTTCATTCCCAGCATGTGGTGGCACCACATCGAGGCGCTGGACAGCTTCAATGTGCTGGTCAACTACTGGTGGCGGCAATCGCCCGACTATATGGACACGCCGGTCAACACGCTGCTGCAAGCCTTGATGACGCTGCGCGAACTGCCGCCGGCGCAGCGGCAGGCGTGGCGGGAGATCTTCCGCCATTACGTGTTCGACAGCGACGGCGGCGAAGCCGCTCATATCCCGCCGCATGCGCGCGGGGTGCTGGCGCCGTTCGATGGCGACGCGGCCCGCAGGCTGCGCGCGCAGTTGCTGAATATGATGCGACGTTAAACCTTGAGCTTGCCCGCGATCTTGGTCGACGGGCGCGTCCGTGGGGCGGCGTCGGATTGGCGCCGTATCAGTTGATAGTCCATCACCACGTGCTCCGGCGCCTCGTCCTCGCCGTCGCGCTGGGCGTTGATCTGCCTGACCAGGAACTGCACCGCCGCCGCCGCCATGTCGGTGATGGGCTGGCGCACGGTGGTCAGCTCCGGCCAGATGGTGGTCGCCAGCGCGGTATCGTCGAAGCCGGCCACCGTCAGGTCGCCCGGCACATCCAGTCCCAGCCGATGGGCGATGGCCACCGTCGCCGCCGCCATGTCGTCGTTGCTGGCGAAGATGGCGGTGGGGCGCTGTTCCAGTCCCAGCAAGGTTTCGGCGGCGTCCAGGCCCGAGCGGTAGGTGAACAGTCCCTGGACGATCAGCTCAGCTCCGCCTTGCGCGCGCTTTTCGGCGATGGCGGCCTGGAAGCCGGCCAGCCGGCGCGCGCTGGCGGTCTGGTTGGGATGGCCGATGATGAAGCCGATGCGCTGGTGGCCCAGCGAGATCAGGTGGCTGGTCATCGCGTGCGCCGCGTGGAAATCGTCGATGCTGACGGCGCAGACGCGGTCGTCCGGGCTGCCGCAGGCCACCGTGACGGCCGGCGTGCCGGAAGCGACGATGGCATCGATCAGGTTCGGCGTGTCGCACAGCGGCGGCGGCAGGATGATGCCGTCGATGCCGTTGGCGATCATGCGGCGCGCCTGGTCGGCGGCCTGCTCGTCGGCCTCGCACTTTTCCACCAGCAGTTGCACGTTGTTCGGGCTGGCCTGGTTCAACAGGCCGACCAGCAATTCGCTCAGGTAGCCGGCGCTTGGGTTGCTGTACAAGAAGCCGACACGGATGGGCGGCGCCCCCGCAAGGCGGCGCGCGGCCTGGTTGGGCACATAGTTCAGCGCCGCCACCGCCTTGCCGACACGGTTGCGGGTGACTTCGCGGACACGGGTGTCGCCGTTCATCACGCGCGATACGGTCATCGGCGAAACGCCGGCCAGCTTGGCGACGTCGATCATCGTCGGCGCCCCCGACCGGGAACCCGCTGCGGGTTTGGATTTCACCTTGATGCTTGCCATCGGCCTTTTGCTAACCTTGTGTTGTAACATTTTGATTATGCCACGAGTGTTAGCAAACATTTTCACCACGCGGCGTGTCGACGATGATTTCCCATAGAAATACCTTGGCCATGCTGGCCGGCGCACTCCGCTAAGACGTGTTGACTTGGCAATCTCAATCGATCACACTGGAAAAATGGTAGCGCTATTCATGGTGAGTTAATGGCGTCATACCATCTAACAAAAAAACCAGGAGACAAGATGAGTAACGACAAGCGCAGGCAGTTCCTCAAATCGATGACCGGCCTGGCCGGCGCGGCATCGCTGGCGCCGGCGATGGCGCTGGGCGCCACCGCGCGCCCGCCTTACAAGGATGCGTCGCTGCCGCTCGCCAGGCGCGTCGACGACCTGCTGGGCCGCATGACGCTGGACGAAAAGGTCGCGCAGATGCAATGCATCTGGCAGGACAAGAAGCTGATCCAGGACGCACAAAACGAATTCTCCGCCGAGAAGGCGGCGCGGATGTACCCGCACGGCCTGGGCATGGTGGCGCGTCCGTCCGACCGCCAGGTGGGCCAGGCGGCCGGCGCCGGCGACACCGGCGTGGTGGCCAACCGCAATGCGTTTGAAACCGCGACCTACGTGAACGCCATGCAGAAATGGGCGCTCGAACAGACCCGCCTCGGCATCCCCTTGCTGATGCACGAGGAGTCGCTGCATGGTTACGTGGCGCGCGACGCGACCAGCTTCCCGCAGGCGATCGGGCTGGCGTCGTCGTTCGATACCGACATGGTGCGCGACATCTTCAGCGCCGCCGCTCGCGAGATGCGCGCGCGCGGCGCCAACCTGGCGCTGGCGCCGGTGGTCGACGTGGCGCGCGAGCCGCGCTGGGGCCGCATCGAGGAAACCTACGGCGAAGACCCGCACCTGTGCGGCGAGATGGGCAAGGCGGCGGTGCTGGGCTTCATGGGCGAATCGCGGCAGCTGGCCAAGGACAAGGTCTACGCGACGCTGAAGCACATGACGGGACACGGCCAGCCGGAGAGCGGCACCAATATCGGCCCGGCCGAAGTCAGCGAGCGCACGCTGCGCGAGGAGTTCTTCCCGCCGTTCGAGAAGCTGGTCAGGGAAACCCATATCAGCGCCGTCATGCCGTCGTATAACGAGATCGGCGGCGTCCCCTCGCACGCCAACCGCTGGCTGCTGACCAAGGTGCTGCGCGAGGAGTGGGGCTTCAAGGGCGTGACGGTGTCGGACTATTTCGGCATCAATGAACTGATCACTCGCCACAAGCTGGCCGCCACGCCGAAGGAGGCCGCGCTGGCCGCCTTCAAGGCCGGCGTGGATATCGAAACGCCGGACGGCCAAGCCTACAAGACGCTGGGCGAACTGGTGCGCGAAAAGAAGATCGCCGAGAAGGACATCGACGCCGTGGTGCGCCGCATCCTTGAACTGAAATTCCTGGCCGGCCTGTTCGAGCAGCCCTACGTGGATGCCAAGGCCGCCGACAGCCTGACCGCGACGCCGGAGGCGGTCGCGCTGGCGCGCCGCGCCGCGACCCGCACGCCGGTGCTGCTGAAGAACGACAAGGGCTTGCTGCCGCTGGACGCGAAGAAGGTCGGCAAGGTGCTGCTGCTCGGCACCCACGCCAAGGACTGCCCGATCGGCGGCTATTCCGACGTGCCGCGCCATGTGGTGTCGATCCACGACGGCCTGCTGGCCGAGAGCCGGGCGCAGGGTTTCGAACTGCGCTACGCGGAAGGCGTGCGCATCACCGAAGGCCACGTCTGGGGTGCGGACGAGATCAAGTTCACGGCGCCGGAAGTCAACGCCAGGCTGATCGCCGAGGCGGTGGAAGCGGCCAAATCGGCCGACACCATCATCATGGTCCTGGGTGACAACGAGCAGACCAGCCGCGAGGCCTGGGCCGACAACCACCTGGGCGACCGCGACAGCCTGGACCTGATGGGCCAGCAGAACGACCTGGCGCGCGCCATCTTTGCGTTGGGCAAGCCGACCGTGGTGTTCCTGCTGAACGGCCGCCCGTTGTCGGTCAACCTGCTGGCGGAGAAAGCCGGTGCGCTGATCGAAGGCTGGTACATGGGCCAGGAAACCGGCCACGCCGCCGCCGACCTGCTGTTCGGCCGCGCCAACCCGGGCGGCAAGCTGCCGGTGTCGATCGCGCGCAGCGTCGGCCAACTGCCGGTCTTCTACAACCACAAGCCTTCCGCCCGGCGCGGCTACATCGACGGCCTGACCACGCCGCTGTATCCCTTCGGCTTCGGCCTGAGCTATACCAGCTTCGACATCTCGGCGCCGCGCCTGGCCAAGGCCAGCATCCGCGCCGGCGAATCGACCAGGGTCGAAGTGGACGTGCGCAACACCGGCAAGCTGGCCGGCGACGAGGTGGTGCAGATCTATATCCGCGACGACGTCAGCTCGGTCACGCGTCCGGTGCTGGAGCTGAAGGCCTTCAAGCGCGTCACGCTGCAACCGGGTGAGCAACGCACGCTGTCCTTCGACATCACGCCGGCCGATCTGTGGTTCTATAACATCGACATGAAGCGGGTCGTCGAGCCGGGCAGTTTTACCATCCATGCCGGCCCGGACAGCGTCCAGCTGAAATCCATCAAGTTGATGGTGTCGTGATCGAATAAAAAAGCCGCTCCCTTCAAGGCGAGCGGCTAAGACCACGAACGTGGCCGCGAGACGATGGTTAGAACTTGTAGCGCGCGCCGATCATGTAACGCGGTCCGGCCTGCGTCACGTTCAACGTCGATGCGAACGTGCGGCCATGCTGGCGCTGGGTGGCATCGTTCAGGTTGATCGCCTCAAGTTGGAAGCTCAGGTTCTTGTTGTAGTTGTAGCCCACGCTGACGTCGACCTGGCCATAGGCGTCGGTGTACACCGGCGCCGCCCGGTTGCTGCCGTCGACCGTCGCGGCCAGGAACTCGTCGCGCCAGTTGTACGCCACCCGCACCGACCATTCCTTGTTCTCGAAGATGCCCACCACGTTGGCTGAATTGCTCAAGCCGAGAATGGCGAACTGGTCGTTGACATCGGCGTTGTTGTACTTCAGCGGCGAGTGCACATACGTGTAGTTCGCCTGCAGACCGAAACCGCTTTCGCCGAACATGTGCTGCACGTTGACCTCGGCGCCGCTGACGTTGGCCGATTTCTGGTTGGCATAGGTGGTGGTCTGGAAGACGAGCAGCGGGTCGGTCGACAGGCCGGTGATGGTGCCGTCCAGCATGCCATCGCCCTTGACCCCGGTTTTCTTCACGCCAGGCTGGCCGTCGAAATGGCCCAGGATGTAGTTGCGGATGCAGTTGGTATCGGCCGCGCCGCAGCCATTGCCCAATGCCGCCTTGTAGTAGGCGCCGCCGACCGGCGTGTGCAGGTCGTACAGCGTCTGCGAAACCAGGGTCTGGCCGGCGTAGTTGTCCAGCTGTTTGCGGAAGAAGGCCAGCGACATCAGGCTCTGCTTGTTGTAATACCATTCCCACGAGAGATCCAGGTTCTTGGACTTGACCGGCTTCAGCGCCGGGTTGCCGACCGAGGCGCTGCCGCCGGTGAAGACGTTGGCGATGGTGCCCAGCGTCAGGCCGCCTTGCAGTTGATCGTAGCGCGCGCGGCCAATGGTGGCGCCGAGGCTGGCCCGCAGCTTCATGTCGCTGCGCAGGTCGGCGTCCAGGTTGAGGGCCGGCAGCACGTTGGTGTAGGACGCATCGGTGTTGCTGAATGCCTGGCCGCCGAAGGTCAGCGGCAACTCGTTCTGCGCCACCCACACCACCGCGCTGGCCGGCAGCACCTGGGCGACCGAGCTGACCTGGGTGCGTTCCACCCGCACCCCGACCGACGTGTGGACCGGAATCTTGAGATCCCAATCGCTGCTGAGGGACAGATAGGCCGACGTGGTTTTTTCCTGCAGCGTGCGGTCGGTGTCGGGAACGCCGAAGTTGGGCAGGTAGGCGGCCTGGTTGCCCACCGCGTTGGCGGTCACCTGGCGCACCTTGGCGAAGTCGAAGGTGTACAGCGTGGCGAACAGGTCGGGCGAGTTGGCGCCGCCCAGCTTGTTGAAGAAGGAGGGCAGGGAGTTGGCCTGGTACAGGCTGGCCGGATAGTCCGACGCCTTGGTCGCGCCGCCCCAGGTGTTGTTCTGCACATTGGAGAACGTCGAGCGGTTGGTGGTGTCGGTGTAGCCGACGCCGAAGTTCAGCTCGGATGCCGCCATCAACTGCAGGCTGCCTTTTGCCTGCGCCTGCTTGATGACCGATTTCTCGTAGCCGTTGTGGAACCACGACCCGGCGGCCTGGATCGGCGCGGCGGCCAGGTTGGCGGCCGGCATGCTCAGGATCGGCAGCTCGTGGGTGAAGTCGACCTTGGTCGTGCCGCGGCTGAAGCTGGCGTTGGACAGGACGTTCTCGCTGCCGAACGGGCTGTCCGCGCCGGACTCGGCGGTGGAGTGGTGGGCGTCGAACTCCAGCTTCAGGCCCGGCCGGACTTTCCAGGCGGCGTTGAAGCCGATCGACTGGTTCTTGGTCTTGGTGGCGTAATCGCTGCCCACCACCGAGATGTCCTGCGGTGTCGGGTAGACCTCGGAATAGGTCAGCGGGCTGACCACGTGGCCGCTTGGCCAGCTGCTGGTCGAGGTCGGCGTCTGCGCGAACCATACGCTGAGTTCGCTACGCTTGGTCTGTATCTTGTTTTCCGAATAGGTGTAGTCGACCGTGGTGGTCAGGTCCTTGACCGGGCGGAACTGGAAGGTCAACTGGCCGTTGGTGCGCTGCCGCTGAACCGCGGCGACGTTGTAGTTCATATTCTGCGGAATCGAATACAGCGCGTCCTGCGCCGGGCGATTGGTGATGTTCTGCGAACCGGGCTGGCCGGGTTGCGGCAGGGTCTGTCCGTCGATGACCGCCGATCCCAGATAGGGGCCCTGGTAGCCGTTGAACAGGCCGGCGCGGTTGAAGCCGGAATCGCGCGACTGGAAGCTGGCGCTCAGCGACACGCCGAAGCGGCCATCGGCGCTGGTGTTCGAGTAAATGCCGGACACCTCCGGCGTCACGCTATTGCCCTTCATGCTATCGGGCAGGTGGTCGTTGGAGGTGTCCTTGACCGCCTTGACGCCGATACTGGAATGCATGCCGGGATTGTCGAACGGGCGCGCGGTGACCACGTTGATGGTGGCGCCGATGCCGCCGGTCGGGCTGTCGGCGCGGCCGGTTTTATACACCTGCAGTTGCGAAATCGATTCCGACGCCAGGTTCGAAAAGTCGAACGAACGGCCGGACAAATCGCTCAGGTCGGTGGTGGGCATCTGGCGGCCGTTCAGCAGCACCAGGTTGAAGTCCGGACCCAGGCCGCGCACGGTGACTTTCTGCCCTTCGCCGTTGCTGCGGTCGATTGAGACGCCGGAAATCCGCTGCAGCGATTCGGCCAGGTTGGTATCGGGGAACTTGCCCATGTCTTCGGCAACGATGCCGTCGACTATGCCGTCCGAATTGCGCTTCAGGTTCAGGGTCGACTGCATACTGGCGCGTATGCCCGTCACGATCACTTGCGGGCCCTCGGTGCCGGGGACCGGCGCCTGCTGGGCATGGCCGGGCATGGCCAGCGCGCCGCAGGCACTGGCGACTGCCAGGTACATCAAACGACGTTGAAAAGGTTTCTGCATAAAGTCTCCGTATTTTTTATATTGAGTATCTTGTACGTGGTCCAACGCTTGGATATCCGGTCTCTTGCCTCCTTGTGACGGTTGATGTTTAGCCGCTTCTTGTTATCGCTCCAATGACACGGTGCGCTTCAATACCAAAGGTGCCTGCTGTCCCGCCACGCCCGTGCCGGGTTGGCCGGAGCCCACGCTCAGCTGGTACTGTCCCGGTGTCAGCTGGCGCTGGCCGTCGCGCGTGACGAAGCTCAGGTCGCGCGGCGTCAGGCGGAAACTGATCCGGCGGCTCTCGCCAGCCTTCAACGTGACGCGCTGGAAGCCGCGCAACGCCAGCCGTGGCGCGCCCTCGAAGGCTGGCGGCGTCAGGTACAGCTGCGCCACCTCGTCGCCGTCGCGGCCGCCGGTGTTGGTGACTTGCGTGGTCACGGTCACGCCGTTTTCCGGCGCGCCATCCACCGGCGCGACGTGCAGCGGCGCGTAGCCGAAGCTCGTGTAGCTGAGGCCGGCGCCGAAGGCGTAGACCGGCTTGCCGTCGTAGTAGCGGTAGGTGCGGCCGCGCATGCTGTAGTCGTCGAATGGCGGCAGGTCGGCCACGCTGCGGTAGAAGGTCAGCGGCAGGCGGCCGCCCGGGTCGGCGCGGCCGGTCAGCACATCGGCAATCGCCAGGCCGCCGGACTGGCCGGGATACCAGGCTTCCAGGATGGCGGCGGCGTTGTCCCTGGCCCACGACAGGTCGAGCGCGCTTCCGTTCATCAGCACCACCACCAGCGGCTTGCCCAGCGCCTTGGCGCGTTCCAGCAGTTGCCGCTGTTCGGCCGGCAGGTCCAGCGATGTTTTGTCGCCGCCCTCGAAGCCGTCCACCTTGAGTGCCATTTCCTCGCCTTCCAGGTCCGACGTCAGGCCGACCACGGCAACGACCACGTCGGCGTCCGCCGTGGCGCGGCGCAGGTCGGCATCGGCGTCGCTGGAGATGCGCTTCCAGAACAGGCCGGGCACGCCGCTGCCACCGGATTCCGCCTCGAAGTGCAGCGGGTAGCGCTGGCCTTGCTCCAGCCGCACCGTGGTCAGTTTCAGCGGTTCGCCCCATTGCGAATACTCGCCGGCTTCGACCACCGCCTTGCCATCTGCCTTCAGCGCGCCCTTGACGCCGCTGACGCCCAACCGGTACAAGCCGCTTTCCTGCACGCTCAGCTCGCCATCCCAGACGACCTTGTGGTGATCGGCGACCGCCTTGAATTGCAGGCCGCGCGCCTCCAGTCCCGGTTCGATGAGGCTCAACACCGGTTTGCTGTCGTATTGCTGGCCGTTGCGGTTGTAGTACTCGGCGCGCAAGCCCGGCTGGCCATCCGGCGCGCGCAAGGCGGACGCCGGCACCGGATCGCCGTCGGTGATTGAGGCGCCGGCCGGCGCCAGCGTGATCCGCGCCTGCGGCAGCACGCGCCGCAAGCCCTCCAGCACCGACACCGGCGGCGCCGACTGGGTCGACGAGTAATTGCCGCGCAGGACGCGCGTGGCGTCCGCCAGCGGACCGACCAGCGCCAGTCTGAGTCTCTGCTTGAGCGGCAGCACGCCGTCGTTCTTCAGCAGCACCAGGCTGCGGGTGGCCGCTTGCAGCGCCAGCGCCTGGTGCGCGGGCGTGTTGATGGCGCTGACCGGCACCGCGTTGAGCTGGCGCTGCGGCAGGCCGGGCAGGTCGCCGTTGCGGTAGCGCGCCGAGAACAGGCGCACCAAGGCCTGGTCGATGTCGGCCATGCTGATCAGGCCACGCTGCCAGGCTTCGCGATAGCGCTCCGCCAGGCCCGGCGTTTCGCCCAGGGTCTGGGTGTTGCACTCGTTGTCGGTGCCGGCCTTCAGCGCCACCGCCACGGCGGCGGCCGGATCGGCTGCGTACTTGTGGCGTTCCGAGATGTCGGTCACCGCATCGCAGTCGGAGACCACGTAGCCCTTGAAGCCCCAGGCGCCACGCAAGTGCTGCTTCATCAGCAGCTCGCTGCCGCAGGCCGGCTGGCCGTCGGTGCGGTTGTAGGCGCACATGATGGAGCCGGCCTTGGCATCGACAATGGCGGCGCGGAAGGCCGGCAGATAGGTGTCCTCCAGATCGTGCGCGGAAACGAACACGTTCGCCGCGTGGCGGGTCGATTCCGGTCCGCTGTGCACGGCGAAGTGCTTGGGCGTGGCGACCACGTCCGGCAAGTCCGGGTTGCCGCCCTGGATGCCGCGAATGAAAGCGACGCCCAGCGACGCCGTCAGGTAAGGGTCTTCTCCGTAGGTTTCCTGGCCGCGCCCCCAGCGCGGGTCGCGGAAGATGTTGAGGTTGGGCGACCAGGTGTCCAGCCCGGTGCCGATGCGTCCCAGGTGTCCGGTCTCGCGGCCCAGCGTGTGCAGGGCCCGTACTTCGGTGCTGATGGCCGCGGCCACCTGTTGCAGCAGCGGCGCGTCGAAACTGGCGGCCAGGCCTATCGGTTCGGGGAAGTTGGTGGTGGGCAGCGGCCCCAGTGCACCGTGCAGCGACTCGGTCCACCAATTGTAGGCCGGGATGCCCAGGCGCGGCACGGCCGGCGCCACGTTCAGCAACTGTTCGATCTTCTCGTCCAGCGTCAGCCGCGCCACCAGGCTCTGCGCGTGCGCCTGGGCGGCGGCGCGCACGTCCGCGCCGTGGGCGGGAAGCGGCATGGCGGCGGCCAGCACAAAGACCGGTACGGCCAAGCGCTTCCACCGGTGATACGTGTCTCCTGCTCGGCCCTGTAGGCGGGCCTTTTTATGTCGCATGTTAGCCTCCATGTTAGTGAAGCTAAAAATGTTTGCGATAACATTTTTTAATACGACAAATGTAGTCCTTGAATTGTCAATTAACCAATCACTTTTTTTTCTCGATTGATATCGTTTTCGATATCAATCGAGAGATGCGGGGAAATCAGAAGCGATGACGGATGCCGATGTCGGTGCCGGTGTTACCAGTCCCCGTATCCGTGCCATTGCCCACCGTATAGCTGGCGCCGTTGCGGTTGGCGATATGGCCGTAGCTCAGATAAAGGTCGGTGCGTTTGGACAGCCCATACAGATAGGCCACCGCCCACTGGCGCGCATCCTTGTCGGCGACGGCTTGATCGTCATGGCGGATGTACGAGGCCAGCACCGTATGCGCGCCGGTCGTCCAGGTGCCTCCCAGCACATCGTCCTTGCTGCGGGCGCCGGCCAGGCCGTGGGTGACGCCGTGCGCGTAGTCCACACTGAACGCGGCGACCTTGTACTTCGCCACGATCAGACTGTAGCGCGAGCTGTCGCTGGCGTCGGCGTTTTCCTTGATGTGATTGGTCAGCGTCACATTGAGCGGGCCGTCGGCGTAGCTGAGCGCCGCGCCCAAGGTGCGGTTCTTGCGGCTGTCGCCAGCGGTTTCGCCGGCGCCGTAAGCCAGGTCGGCGGCAAAGCCCGCATATCGCGGGGTCTTGTACTCCACCATATTGTCGACCCGCGTATTGCCGGGAATGATGTTGGTGACGTTGCCGGCCAAGCCGATTTCAAACGGGTCCACGACATCGCGCAGCGTGCTGTACAGCGGCGAATACTGCCGTCCCAGTGAAATGGCGCCATATTTGGTGGACAAGCCGACGAAGGCCTGGCGGCCGAACAGCAGCCCGCCCTGGCCGGCGCTGCCGGTATCGATGTTGTAGCCGTTCTCCAGCTGGAAGAAGGCGCTCATGTCGCCGCCGAGATCTTCCTTGCCCTTGAAGCCCAGGCGTGAACCGGAGCCCACGCCGCTGCTCACGCGGCTGACGCTGCCGGCGGCGCCGCCTGTTTCGCGGACCAGGCCGGCGTCGGCGATACCATAGATGGTGACATTCGATTGCGCCGACGCGATGCCGCAAAGGCATCCGATGAGCGCGAAGCAGGTGGTTTGCGATTTCATGTGTTCTCCCGGTTTTGAAACGTTGTTATAAAAAGATGAGAAAGGGCGGATGACAGGCGTGCGCGTCCCCGGGCGCCGCCAGGGCGCCTGTTTGCCAGGACAATCGGGGAAGGGCGCTTAGCGCGTCGTCTATGCGGCCAGCGGCGACAGCCGGGGCCTGGTCAACTGGGCGGGCTGCAAAAGTTGACGCAATTCGGATTCGGTCAACAGGCCTTGTTCGACCACCAGTTCCGCCACGCCGCGGCCGCTGCTGAGCGCGAGCTGGGCGATGCGGGTGGCGGCCTCGTAGCCGATGTAGGGATTCAACGCGGTCACCAGGCCGATGGAGTTTTCCACGCTGGCCTGCAGGGCGGTGCGATTGGCGGTAATGCCGTTGATGCAGCGCGTCGCCAGCAAGGTGCAGCCGACCGTGAGATGGCTGATACTCTTGAACAGGCTGTAGCCGATGATGGGCTCGAAGGCGTTCAACTGCAGCTGGCCGGCTTCGGCGGCGAAGCTGACGGTGACGTCGTTGCCCAGCACTTCGAAGGCGATCTGGTTGACCACCTCGGGAATCACGGGATTGACTTTGCCGGGCATGATGCTGGAGCCGGCCTGCATGGCCGGCAGGTTGATCTCGCCGAAGCCGGAGCGCGGCCCGCTCGACAACAGACGAAGATCGTTGCAGATCTTCGACAGCTTCAGCGCCACCCGCTTCAGCACGCCGGACAGCTGGACGAAGGCGCCCACGTCCTGGGTCGCCTCGATCAAGTCTATCGAGGTCGACAGCGGCACGCCGCTGATCTGGCACAGCGCGGCGCACACCAGCTGCGCATAGTCGGGATGGGCATTGATGCCGGTGCCGATGGCCGTGGCGCCCAGGTTGATCTCGCACATCAGCATCGCGGCTTCGCGCAGGCGTTCCTGGTCTTCGGACAGCATCACGGCATAGGTGGACAACTCCTGTCCCAATGTCATGGGGACCGCGTCCTGCAGCTGGGTGCGTCCCATCTTGATGACATCGGCGAACTCGATGGATTTGGCGCGGCACGCCAATTTCAGCACATCCATCGCCGCGATCAAGCCGTCCATCGCGCGATAGGTCGCCAGCCGCAGCGCGGTGGGGTAGACATCATTGGTGCTCTGGCTCAGGTTCACATGCTCGTTGGGATGGAGCGCGTGATAGGCGCCGCGCGGCTGCTGCAGCAGATCCAGCCCCAGGTTGGCGATCACTTCGTTGGCGTTCATATTGGTGGACGTGCCGGCGCCGCCTTGTATCATGTCGACCACGAAGTGCTGATGAAACTGGCCGTCGACGATTTGCCGGCAAGCGGCGACGATGGCGTCGAGATGCGCGTCGCTCAACAGCCCGAGCTTGTGGTTGGTGAGGGCCGCCGCCTGTTTGACCATCGCCAGCGCGATGATCAGGCCCGGCCATTGCGAAATGGGCGTGCCGGAAACCGGAAAGTTTTCCAGTGCGCGCAATGTGTGGATGCCGTAATACGCGCCTTCGGGCACGGCACGTTCGCCCAGCAGGTCGTGTTCTATTCGTGTTGCCATGGTCATCTTGTCTCTCCTCGCTTGAATGGGACTTCGCCGATGCCGCGTTGCGATGCGGCCGATGAAAGTCATTCTAGAGACGCGATGCCAGGCATTTATGCTGATTCCGCATACATTGATGTCATACGGGAATGCAGTCCTGGTGGCGCAGGCGCGCCGCTTCAGGGCTGCTTGAGCGTATCCCAGAGGCGCTGCAGCGCCGGCTTGCGGTTGTCCAGCGCGCGGAACAGGCGGATCTCCATGGTCATATTCCACTGCTCGCCGCCGGCGGCCACCAGCTTGCCTTCGCTCAGTTCGCGCTTGATGCAGCTCTCGGGCAGCCAGGCCAGTCCGTGGCCGGACAAGGCCATCGTTTTCAGCAGCTCGGCCAGGTCGGATTCGTAGGTATTGTTCAGAAAGCAGGGCTGGTCCACCCGCGCGACGATGCGCTCGACCACCCGCGCGAAGAAGGAGCCGGCGGTGTAGGCCAGGTGCGAGGTCGGCGCCAGCCGGTTGCCGGGCAAGGGGAAGGCCGCGAAGCCGCTGCGCTTGGGGATGGAGACCGGCATCACGATCTCACCGCCGAGATTGATGAATTCGAAGCGCGCGGGATCCAGTTCGATGGGCAGGTCGGAATGGTAGTAGCACAGCAGCAGATCGCAATTGCCTTCCACCAGCGACAGCACCGAATCATGCACGTTGGCCGGCAGCACGCGCGTGCGCAATTGGCCGTGCCGCGCTTCGATGGCGCCCAGCCATTTGGGGAGGAAGTTCAGCGACAGCGTGTGGCCGGCCGAGATGCTGAGCATGTTCTCGTCCTTGCTTTCGATGCGCAGCAGCGAGCGCGCGTCGTTCAGCAGGCGCATGGCGTCGGTGGCGGAGCTGCTGAACAGCTTGCCGGCAGGCGTCAGTACCAGCGGGTAGGTGCTGCGGTCGACCAGGTCCGCGCCGACCCAGGCCTCCAGCGCACGGATCCGGCGGCTGAGCGCGGACTGTGTCACGTTGCGCTCCTGGGCCGAGCGCGAGAAGTTGCGCGTCTGAGTCAGACTCAGAAAATCTTCCAGCCATTTGATATCCATAGGTCCCGCATCCGTTGTGATTGAAGAGCTTAGCCGTCGCCGGATATTTTGCTATGCTTGTGTCGCATGAGGTCAGGTCTAAATTGCATAACCTGGTGGTTGGGCGCGGGTATTGTATGAAGTGTCTCCCGGATACCACAAAGATCATGCCTCACACACCTAAATTCCCTACCTCCGCTGATCCCGCGAAAACCTGTATCGGCATCATTGGCGGTCTCGGCGCATTGGCCGGCGCCGACGTGCACGGCAAAATGTTGCGCAGTATCGCGACAGGAGGCCATGCCGACGACTACGCCGTGTTGTATGAGCAGCACCCGTTCCAGGGCGGGGACCGGCTGGAAGGCGGCACGCCCGAGCTGGCCGGCCGCAAGCTCTACATCTACGATATGCTGCAGCGCTACGAACTGGCGGGCGCGCACTGCGCGATGCTGCCTTGCTTTATCAGCCACACCTTTCTGCACCAGTTGCGCAATGAGCTGCGCTTGCCGATCATCAGCCTGATGGATGCCCTGTTGGCGGCGCTCCGGCAAAACGCCCCCGGCGCGCGCACGGTGGGCGTGCTGACTTCCGACTACGTGCTTGGCCAGCGGCTGTTCGAACGGCATCTGGAACCGGCGGGCTACCAGGTGCGCTATCCCTCGGCGCGGATACAACGCGATTGCGTGATGGAGGCGGTGTACGGTCACGGCGGACTCAAAGCCCATGACCAGTCTCCGGCGGCGGTGGCGCTGCTGCTGGAAGCGTGCCATGACCTGATGGCGCAAGGCGCGGATTTGATCGTGCCGGGTACGACGGAAATCGCCATGATATCGAGCCTGCTGAACATGGCCGGCATACCGGCGATGGACAGCAACCAGGCCTATGTCGACCACGCGCTCTCGATCCGCGAGCAGATGCCGCCCCAGTCTTTTAAGATCGGCATCATCGGCGGCGTTGGTCCTGCGGCGACGGTCGATTTCATGGACAAGATCATCGTGAACACGAACGCCGGCCGCGATCAGGAACACGTCAAATTAATTGTCGAGCATAACCCGCAGATCCCCGACCGCACCGCCAATCTGATCGGCGACGGCGAGGATCCCACGCTGGCCATCTACGCCGCCTGCAAGCGCCTGGAAGCCCATCATGCCGACCTGATCGCGATTCCTTGCAATACCGCCCACGCCTATCTCCAGCGTATCAGCGCGCAGGTCGCCATACCGATCGTCAATATGCTGCATGAGACGGTGAGGCACATCGAGCGGCACCATGCGGGCCATACTCGCGTGGGCTTGCTGGCGACCAGCGGCACCATACAAAGCCGTGTCTATCATGACGCGGCGGCGGGCGCGCCGTTTGACTTGCTGGTCCCGGACCAGGCCCATCAAGAACTGGTGATGCGCGCCATCTACGGCGAGCGGGGCATCAAGGCCGGCTATCTGGAGGGGGAGTGCAGGGACGACCTGATGCTGGCGCTGACCCATTTGGTGCAAGCCGGCGCCAGCGTGGTGATACTGGGTTGCACCGAACTGCCATTGCTGTTGCGCGAAAACGAGGCGTTTCCGCTTGGTGAACTCAGCATCGTGCTGCTGGATCCCACCGCGATCCTGGCGCGCCGTTGTGTGGAGCTGGCGCGGGGCGGGGCGTAAGGGAAGGCGGGCGGCCGCCGTCGCCGGCATGGCCGCCCGGTCGATTCAATACGCTTGATTGCCCGGGTTTTTCAGCAGTTTTTTCAGTTCCTCGCTCATCGGGAAATGCATCGATGGCGTGACAAACCATTTGGTGTAGATCTTGTTGAACTCACCGCTGGCCACCAGCGCCGACAGCGTCCGGTTGGCGATGCCGTGCAACTGGACATCCTGCTTCCTCATCATGATGCCCAGCGCGTCGATCGAGATGGGATCGCCAACGATCGCGTAGTCCTTGGGATGGGCGGAGTGCGCGATATACTCGGCGAACTGGATATCGTCGCTGACGAACGCGTCCACCTTGCCGCTGTCGAGCGCCTGGAAGCCGTCGGTGAAGTCCTTCACCCGCACATAGTGGATGTTCAATCCCTGCTCCATGTCGATCTTGCTCAGCAGCGGCGCCACGCTGGCGCCCTGGGCGATGGCAACGCGCTGTCCTTTCAAGCCGGCCACGCTTTTGATGGGGCTGGAGGCGTGCGTCAAAATCCGGCTCGATGTCACGAATGTCGTATTCGCGAAGGTGACCTGTTCCGCGCGCTCGCGGGTGTTGGTGGTCGAGCCGCATTCCAGATCGATCTCGCCGTCCAGCAGCTTCTGGATGCGGTCGCTCGACTTGACCTCGACATAGCTCACCTTGAGGTTGGGCGCCAGTTCCTTGCGGATGTTGTCGATGATATGCGCGCACAGGTCCAGCGTGTAACCGGTGGGTGCTGCGCCTCCGCTGCGCATGGAAAACGGCACCGAGGCGGCGCGGTAACCGACGACGATGGTGCCGCGGGCCGCGATCTTTTGCAGTGTGCCGGCCGGACCTTCAGCGTGGCAGAGGGTGGACATGCCTAAGCAGAGCAGGGCGCCGATTGAGACTTTTGAAAAGAGGGACATGGCTAACTCCATAAATGTGATGAAGCCACCGGCTTGCCCGGTGGCTCGGTGGACGTGGCTTGCTCAGGGGGCGGCGACGATCGCCGGACGGCTTGCGCCATGGGTAACCGGACCGGACTCCCACTTGGACACGACCGCGGTGGCGATACCGTTGCCCAGCACATTGGTGGCGGTGCGCGCCATGTCGAAGATCTGGTCGATGCCCATGATGAGCAGCAGTCCGGCTTCCGGCAGGCCGAACATCGGCAGCACGGCCGCGACCACCACCAGCGAGCCGCGCGGCACGCCCGCCATGCCTTTGCTGCTCACCATCAGCACCAGCAGCATGGTCAGCTGCTGGGTGAGCGACATGTCGATGTTGTAGGCCTGGGCGATGAAGAGCGCGGCGAAGGCTTGATACATCATGGAGCCGTCCAGGTTGAACGAGTAGCCGAGCGGCAGCACGAAGCCGGTGATCTTGTTATCCAGGCCGAATTTCTCCAGTTGCTCCAGCAGCTTGGGATAAGCGGATTCGCTGCTGGCCGTCGAGAAGCCCAGCATGATGGGCTCGCGCAGCAAACCCAGCAGCGTAAAGACGCGCGGCCCGATGAAGGCGAAGCCGGCGCCGACCAGCACCACCCACAGGACCGCCAGCGCCAGGAAGAAGCTACCCAGCAGCTTGCCGTAGGTCGTCAGCGCGCCGAAGCCTTGCACGGTGATCGCCGCCGCCATCGCCGCAAACACGCCGAGCGGGGCGAAGCGCATCACGTAGCCGGTGAGCCGCAACATGATGCCGGTCATCTCGTCGGAGAATTTGACCACGGTGAGCGCTTCGCCCGGCCGCGCGGATGCCACGGCACAGCCAAAGAACAGCGAGAACACCAGGATCTGCAGGATCTCGTTGTTCGTCATCGCCTCGAAGAAGCTTTTCGGAACGAGGTGGGTCACGAAATCCTTGAGGCTGAAGCTCGCGGTGCTCAGCTTGGTCGCGGCGCCCAGTTCGGGCAAAGGCAGGCCCAGCGCCTGGCCGGGATGCAGCAGATTGGAAAACAACAAGCCCAGCGACAGCGAGACCAGCGAGGCCAGCACGAACCAGGTGAAGGCCTTGATGCCGATGCGGCCCAGTGCCTTGCCATCGCTCATGCTGGCGATGCCGCTGACCAGGGTGGCGAAGACCAGCGGAGCGATGATCATCTTGATCAGCCGCAGGAACAGGTCGGTGACCAGGCTGAAATAGCCGGCGAGATCCTTGGCGGCGGCAGGCGTGGGCGCCTGGCCGTGGCAGACCGCGCCCACCGCGATCCCCAGGATCATCGCGATCATAATCCATGTAGTTAATTTAACGCTTCTCATGCTTGTCCCGCTCCCGATGTAAGAACTTTATTGATCTGTTGTTGGATGGCTCCTGCAGGCCGACCGGTGGGGTATTTCCGATGGGAAGCCTTTGGAGACGCACCTAGTGTAGGATCGCGGGACGGCCGACTTATGCTACTTCGGCATAAAACTATTCCGAAATGGAAAATTGAAAAGACATGAATCAGTTGCGTTTTGATTTGAGCGATTTGCAGGCGATGGTGGCGGTGGTGGAACAGGGCGGCTTTCGCGCCGCCGCGACGGCCTTGCACCTGTCGCAACCGGCGCTGTCGCGCCGCATCGCCAAGCTGGAAGAGGCGTTGAACGTCAAGCTGTTCGAGCGCAGCACCCGGCGCGTGTCGTTGACCTTGATGGGCCGCGAGTTCTTCGTGCAGGCCCAGGAGATACTCGACGGCGTCGAGCGTTCGCTGCACCAGATCAGCGACCTGTCCCGCACCCATTCGGGCCAGGTGACCGTGGCCTGCGTGCCGTCGGTGGCGCACCACTTCCTGCCGCCCATCCTGCAGCGCTTTCATCTCGCGCTGCCGCGCGTGCGCGTGCGCGTGGCCGACGAGGGCGCGCACGAGGTGTTGAACATCGTCGCGCGCGGCGAGGCCGATTTCGGCGTCAACTTTCTCGGCGCGGGCGAGCCGGGGATAGACTTCGAACCCATCCTCAAGGAACGCTTCGTGCTGGCCTGCCTGGCCAACCACCCGCTGGCGCGGCGCCGCTCGGTCGGCTGGGACGATATCGGCAAACATCCGTACATGACCGTGGCCAAGTCCAGCGGCAACCGCCTGCTGCTGGACCAGGCCATGGCGCCGGCCGAGCAGCGGCCGGCCTCGTTCATCGAGGTCCGCCACGTGTCGACCTTGCTGGAGCTGGTGCGCGCGGGCCTGGGGGCCGCCGTGGTGCCCCAGCTGTCGATGCCGGCCGGCGCCACCGGCGCGATGTTGCGCGCCGTGCCGCTGGCCGCGCCGGGCATCGAGCGCACGCTGGGTATTATCCGCCGTTCCGGCCGGGTGTTCGCACCGGCGGCCCAGCAGTTGTACGAGGAACTGAAGGCCGCGCTGACCGCTTGATTGATGCCTTCAGGGTATCAATACGAAGAAAGTATGCATTTTACTTTCGCAATGACGCTCCTGATAATGACCAGACAAAAATCTGATCGTAAAACAGGAGATACCCATGCAGACATCCATCGCGTGCGCGGCCGTGCTGGCGTTCGCCGCCACGGCGGCCTCCGCCGAACAGCTGGACATCATGAATTCCGGCGGCTACACGGCGGCCTACCTGGCGCTCAAGCCGCGCTACGAGGCGGCCAGCGGCGACACGCTGGTCACCGCCTGGGGCCCGTCGATGGGCAAGGCGCCGGAGGCGATCCCCAATCGCCTGGCGCGCGGCGAGCCGGCCGACGTGGTCATCATGGTGGGCTACGCGCTCGACCAGTTGATCGCACAAGGGAAGGTCGATCCCGCCAGCCGCACCGAGCTGGCCGACTCCCGCATCGGCATGGTGGTGCGCGCCGGTCATGCGCTGCCCGATATCTCGACCGTTGAAGCGTTCAAGGCGACCTTGCTCGGCGCCGGGTCGATCGCCTATTCCGACAGTGCCAGCGGGGTCTACATCGAACGCGAGCTGTTGAAGAAACTCGATATCGAGGCGGCCGTCAAACCCAAGGCCCACATGGTGCAGAAGACGCCGGTCGCGATGCAGGTGGCCGAGGGCAAGTACGAGCTGGGCTTCCAGCAGGTCAGCGAGATCCTGCCGGTGCGCGGCGCCACCTTTGTCGCCCGTATCCCGGAGCCGTTGCAGAGCGTGACCCGCTTCGCGGCCGGCATTCCGGTGCAGGCGCGCCATCCCGAGGCCGCCCGCAAGCTGCTGCGCTTCCTGGCCGGGCCGGAGGCGCGCGACGCCGTGGCCGCCAGCGGCCTCGATCCCTTGCCGAGCAACTGAGCCCCCACGTTTTTCCACCCCTGATGCCGCCGATGCGCGGCCAAGCGAGATCACAATGACTGCCACTTCGACGAAGACGCAATCCCGCGTCGGCATGGTGCTGCGCGTTACCAGCGGCAATTTCATGGAAATGTTCGATTTTTTCCTGTTCGGGTTTTACGCGACGGCCATCGCCAAGGCGTTTTTCCCTTCCGATAACGAGGTGGCGTCATTGATGATGACGCTGATGACCTTCGGCGCCGGCTTCCTGATGCGGCCGCTGGGGGCGATCCTGCTGGGCGCCTACGTCGACCGGGCCGGGCGCCGCCAGGGCCTGATCGTCACGCTGGGGCTGATGGCGCTGGGCACGGTGCTGATCGCCTGCGTGCCAGGCTACGCCACCATCGGCGCGCTGGCGCCGGCGCTGGTGCTGACCGGCCGCTTGCTGCAGGGATTTTCCGCCGGCGCCGAGCTCGGTGGCGTCTCGGTGTATCTGGCGGAGATGGCCACGCCGGGCCGCAAGGGTTTCTATGTCAGCTGGCAGTCGGCCAGCCAGCAGGTCGCGATCATCGCGGCGGCGGCGCTGGGCTACGGCCTGAACCTGTGCTTCACGCCGGCGCAGATGGGCGCGTGGGGCTGGCGCATTCCCTTCTTCATCGGCTGCATGATCGTGCCGGTGCTGTTCGCGATCCGCCGTTCGCTGCAGGAGACCGAGGAGTTCCAGCGCCGCACGCATCGGCCGACGCTGCGCGCCATCCTGCGCTCGATGCTGGACAACTGGGGCCTGGTGCTGTCGGGCATGATGCTGGTGGCGCTGACCACGGTCTCGTTCTATCTGATCACCGTCTACACGCCGACCTTCGGCAAGACCGTGCTCAAGCTCAGCACCGGCGACAGCCTGATCGTGACGCTGTGCGTGGGCCTGTCCAACTTCATCTGGCTGCCGCTGATGGGTTCCTTGTCCGACCGCGTGGGCCGCCGCCCGCTGTTGCTGACCTTTGCCTTGCTGACCATCGTCACCGCCTATCCTGCCATGCGCTGGCTGGTGGCCGATCCGAGCTTCGGCCGGATGCTGGCGGTGGAGTTGTGGCTGTCCTTCCTTTATGCGAGCTACAACGGCGCGATGGTGGTGGCGCTGACCGAAGTGATGCCGGTGGAGGTGCGGACGGCTGGCTTCTCGCTGGCCTACAGCCTGGCCACGGCGCTGTTCGGCGGCTTCACCCCGGCCATCGCCACCGCGCTGATCGAGGTCAGCGGCGACAAGGGCGCGCCCGGACTGTGGATGACGGCGGCGGCGGGCTGCAGCCTGTTCGCGACATGGATGCTGTACCGCCGCCACGACATGCTGCGGGCCGTGCCTGCGCCTGCGCACTAGAAGTAGTCCGGCCGGCCGCAAGCCCATTGATAATCCGGCGCGGTTTGATGTAGATCAAGGATGTTGGGGGAGGCGGTGGACTACAGTGATCCTGCCTCAACAAATCGAACCCACACCCCATGATGTCTATTCCATTGCAGGAAACGGCCACGGCAGCGGCGGGCGCCATCTACACCTGCCCGATGCATCCGGAGATACGCCAGGACCATCCGGGAAGCTGCCCCAAGTGCGGCATGACGCTGGAGCCTGTCATCCCCGAACTGGAGGCGGACGAGAACCCGGAGCTGCGGGATTTCAGCCGGCGCTTCTGGGGGACCCTGCCGCTGACGGTCGTCGTGACGGTGCTGGCCATGTTCGGGCACCGCCTGGGCCTGTTCGAGATGCGCAGCCAGACCTGGGTGGAGCTGGCCTTGTCCATCCCCGTCGTGCTCTGGGCCGGCTGGCCGTTTTTGGTGCGCGCGGCCCAGTCCATCGTCCACCGCAGTCCCAATATGTGGACATTGATCGGCCTTGGCACCGGCGCCGCCTTCGTCTACAGCGTCGCGGCGACCGTCGCGCCGCAGCTGTTTCCGGCGTCCTTCGTGTCGATGGGGCGCGTCGGCGTGTACTACGAGGCGGCGGCCGTCATCATTTCGCTGACCCTGCTTGGACAGATGCTGGAACTGAAGGCGCGTTCGCAGACCTCGGCCGCGATCAAGTCGCTGCTCGGGCTGGCGCCGAAGACCGCGCGCCGCATCAATGCCGACGGCAGCGAGCAGGATGTCCCGCTCGCGCACGTCCATGTCGGCGACGTGCTGCGCATCCGGCCCGGCGAAAAGGTGCCGGTCGACGGCGTGGTGACGGACGGCGCCAGCGCGGTGGACGAGTCGATGCTCACCGGCGAACCGCTGCCCGTGACCAAGCGTCCGGGCGACAAGGTGATCGGCGCCACGCTCAACACGGCCGGCGCGCTGACCATGCGCTCCGAGAAGATCGGCGCCGACACCGTGCTGTCCCAGATCGTCCAGATGGTGGCCAGGGCGCAGCGCTCCAAGGCGCCGATGCAGCGCATGGCCGACCAGGTCGCCGGTTACTTCGTCGGCGGCGTGGTCGCGATCGCGCTGACGACTTTCCTCGCCTGGGGCCTGTTCGGTCCCGAACCGCGCTGGGTCTACGGCCTGATCAACGCGGTGGCGGTGCTGATCATCGCGTGCCCGTGCGCGCTGGGCCTGGCCACGCCGATGTCGATCATGGTCGCCACGGGCAGGGCGGCAACGGGCGGCGTGCTGTTCCGGGATGCCGCGGCGATCGAGAAATTGCGCCTGGTCGACACCCTCATCATCGACAAGACCGGCACGCTCACCGAAGGCAAGCCGGCCTTCGAGCGCGCCATCGCCGCGCCGGGTTTCGGCGAGGACGAGGTGCTGCGCCTTGCCGCCAGCCTCGACCAGGGGAGCGAGCATCCGCTGGCCGACGCCATCGTGCGCGCGGCGCGCGGGCGCCAGCTGGCGCTGGCCAAGCCGGACACCTTCGAGTCCGCGACCGGCATCGGCGTGCGCGGCAGCGTGGACGGCAGGCCGCTGGCGCTGGGCAACACGGCCCTGATGAGCGAGACCGGCGTGGGCGTCGACGCGCTGCGGGCCGAGGCCGAGGCGCTGCGCGCCCAGGGCGCGAGCGTGATGTACCTGGCCGTCGACGGCAAGCTGGCCGGGCTGCTGGCGGTGTCCGATCCGATCAAGGCGAGCACCGCCGAGGCGCTGGCCACCTTGAAGGCGGCCGGTCTGCGTGTCGTCATGGCCACCGGCGACGGCATGACGACGGCCAGGTCGGTCGGGCGGCGCCTCGGCATCGACGAGGTCCACGGCGAGGTCAAGCCGGCCGACAAGCTGGAACTGGTCGAACGGCTGCAGCGCGAGGGGCGCGTGGTGGCGATGGCGGGCGACGGCATCAACGACGCCCCGGCCCTGGCAAGGGCCGATGTCGGCATCGCCATGGGAACCGGCACCGACGTGGCGATGAACAGCGCCCAGCTGACGCTGGTCAAGGGCGACCTGCGCGGGATCGCGGCGGCGCGCCTGATCTCGGTGGCGACGGTGCGCAACATGAAGCAGAACCTGCTGTTCGCGCTGGTCTACAACGCCTTGGGCATTCCGGTCGCGGCCGGCGTGCTGTATCCGCTCACGGGCTGGCTGCTGTCGCCGATGATCGCGGCGCTGGCGATGAGCCTGAGTTCGGCGTCCGTCATCAGCAACGCCTTGCGGCTGCGGTGACTTGTCAACATCAACTTTTGGAGCTAACGTGCGAAAACTTCTCATTCTTCTGCTGGCATCGCTGACGCTCTCGCTCAGCGGCTGCGGCTACAACACCCTGCAGGCCGGCGACGAGCAGGTCAAGGCGAGCTGGTCCGAGGTGGTCAACCAGTACCAGCGGCGCGCCGACCTGGTGCCCAACCTGGTCAACACGGTCAAGGGGTATGCGGCCCATGAACAGAACGTGCTGACCGAAGTCACCCAGGCCCGCGCGCAAGCGGGCTCGATCCAGGTGACGCCCGCCGTGCTGGCCGATCCTGCCGCGTTCGCCAAGTTCCAGCAGGCCCAGGGCGCGTTGTCGGGAGCGCTGTCGCGCCTGCTGGCGGTGAGCGAAAATTATCCGCAGCTCAAGGCCGACGCCAATTTCCGCGATCTGCAGGCGCAGCTTGAGGGCACCGAGAACCGCATCACGGTGGCGCGCAAGCGCTACATCGAGTCGGTGCAGAACTACAACGTGACGGTGCGTTCCTTTCCCAGCAACCTGACGGCAAAAATGTTCGGCTTCGAGGTCAAGCCGAACTTCACGGTGGAGAACGAGAAAGCGGTCAGCGCGGCGCCCGCCGTATCCTTCGACGCCCCGCCGAAGCCGGCACCGGGCAAGTGAGATGACCTTGTCCAGGCTCCCATGGATGTTTGCAGCGGTCCTGTACGCGCTGGGCGGCCTGGCGTTCGCCCAGGATGGGTTGGTGAAGGTGCCGCCTTTAAGCTCGCCGGTCACCGACCTCACGTCCACGCTGAGCGCCGACCAGCGCAGCAGCCTGGAGGCCGATCTGCGCGCCTTCGAGCAGCGCAAGGGGAGCCAGGTCGCGGTGCTGATCGTACCGACCACCAAGCCCGAGTCGATCGAGGAATACTCAATACGGGTGGCCGAACAATGGAAGATCGGCCGCAAGAAGATCGACGACGGCGCCATCCTGGTGGTGGCCAAGGACGACCGCACCTTGCGCATCGAGGTCGGGTATGGGCTGGAGGGGGCGCTCAACGATGCCACGGCCAAACGCATCATTGACGACATTGTCGTACCGCGCTTCCGGCAAAACGATTTTTACGGCGGGATAGCCGCCGGCGCCGCCAGCATCATGAAGGTGATCGACGGCGAGGCTTTGCCGGCCGCTCAATGGGAGCGTCGGTCCGACGAGGTGCCTGGCTTGAGGCAATTGCTGCCGGTCGCGCTGATCGCCGCGCTGGCGCTTGGCGGTGTCTTGCGGGCCGTGCTTGGCCGTGTGCCCGGCGCCATGGCCGCCGGCGGCATCATCGGCCTCGCCGCCTGGCTGCTCGCGGGCGCGGCGGCGATTGGATTGATCGCCGGTGTGCTCGGCTTCCTGTTCACGCTTGCCGGCGGTTCCCGCCTGGCCGGCATGTACCTCGGCAGTGGTCACGGCCGCGGCGGCTGGGGAGGTGGTGGCGGTGGAGGATGGGGCGGTGGCGGCGGTGGCTTTGGCGGCGGCGGCGCGTCCGGGAGGTGGTAACGATGAACTTCGCACGCACGATACGACACCTCTTGACCAGTCGGGGAACGGTCCGGCGCTATTTCACGGCCCCTGGCCTGGCTGCGATCAAGGCCGCCATCGCCGAGTCCGAAGCGGGCCATCTGGGGGAAATCCGGTTCGCCATCGAGGCGGCGCTGCATCCGACTCAGCTGTGGCGCGATGTCACGCCGCGTGAACGCGCGGTCGAACTCTTTTCCGAACTGCGGGTATGGGACACGGAGCACAACAGCGGCGTGCTCATCTATGTTCTGCTGGCCGACCACGCCATCGAAATCCTGGCGGACCGTGGTATCCACGCGCGCGTCGGCGGCGCCACGTGGGAAGCGATCGCGCAAGCCATGCAGGCCGAATTCGCGGATGGCCGGTTCGAGGCGGGAGCGCTCGGCGGCATCGCCGCCGTCTCGCGCGAATTGATCGCCTGCCTGCCGGCGAAGGAGGGCAATCCGGACGAATTGCCCAACGACGTATCCCTGCTGTGAACCGGGCGCGGGGGCCTATTTTGCCGTGTCCGGTGCCGCCTCCATCCTGTCCATCATCATCTGCATCATCATCTTCATCATGCCCATCTGTTGCTGGGTGGCGTTGGTGTCACCTTGCTTGCCGCCGCCCATGGTGCCGGCCGGGGCGTTCATCATCGACATCGCGTCTTTCATCGCCTTCATGTGCTCGCCCATCAACGCCTTGCGCTCTTCCGGCGTTTTGGCGCTCATCATCTTTTCATGCATTTCCTGCATATGCTTCATTTGCGCATCGATCTTCGTGGCTGGCCCGGCGGGCTTGGCCGCCGCTTGCTTCGGCGCAGAGGCAGCGGGATGGTGCGCGTCGTGATTCGGCTGATCTTGTGCCGCAGCCAGCATCGGGCTCATGATCAGGGCGCATGCCAATGCGATATTTTTGCTTTTCATATTGTTCTCCAAAGTAGGTCGGCATCCGAACGGTGCCGATTCATACTACGGAAGTGGTCGTTCAATTTGATTGATCCAAATCAAAGCACCACCAATGCCGCAATTGCACGATGCGCGCGCTGCCGCTGTCACGCCCGGGTTCAGGTGTTCAGGCTCAGGTTTTTCCGCAGCGCCGAGTCCACCGGGCCGGCGGGCAGGAAGCGGCGCAGCTTGCTCAGCAGCGATGCCTGGCCCTTGGGCGTGCGGCGCATCTTCCACGGGCCGAACGCCGCCTCGACGATGGTCCGTGCCACGCTGTCCGGTCCGGGGGCGTTGGCGGCGTGCTGCGTGACCGCGCGCGTGACGGTCTCGCGTTCGGTGTCGTAGGCGGCGATCTTGCCGGCCGCCTTGGGGGCGTTGGTGTCCAGGCTGGTCTTGGTGTAGGACGGTTCGACCAGCACCACGCGCACGCCGAACTGGCGGGCCTCGTGGTCCAGGCTTTCCGACATGCCCTCGACCGCGTGCTTGGAGGCGGCGTACCAGCCCATGTAGGGCGCGGGCAGGAAGCCCAGGACCGAGCTCAGGTTGATGATCCTGCCCGCGCCCTGCTTGCGCATCTGCGGCAACACCGCCTGGGTGGTCCGCAACAGACCGAAGACGTTCACCTCGAACAGCGACTGCGCCTCGGCCACCGAGGTCTCTTCCACGGCGCCCACCAGCGAGACGCCGGCGTTGTTGACCAGCACATCGATGCGCTGCGCGCGCACGATGACCGACTGCATCGCCTGCGTCACGGATTCGCCGTCGCGCACATCCATTTCAACCAGCGTCACGCCGGGGATGGGGGCGATTCCCGCAGTGCTGCGCACCGTGCCATACACCTCGCAACCGCGCGCGGCGAACTGCTGCGCCGCCGCCCGGCCTATTCCCGACGAAACGCCGGTGACGACCACTACCTGTGAATTGGACATTTTGCTTCTCCTGAAGTTATAGAGTTCAATTAAACGCTAAAAATAGATTATACTAAAACTCTAAATGTGGCAAGCAGAATGGCAAGACAGGAGTGACACGCATGAAAAAGTCAAAAAGCGCAACGATCGACACGCGCAAGCGCATCGTGGCGGCCGCGACCAGGATGTTTCTGGAGCACGGGCTGGCCGACACCGGCATCGCCAGCATCATGGCCGCTGCCGGGCTGACCCAGGGCGGCTTCTACCGCCATTTCCGTTCCAAGGAGCACTTGATCGTGGAGGCCAGCAACGCCGCCCACGACAGGCTGCGCGGCCTTTTCAACGAGGCGATCCACGGCAAGCCGGCGGCGGAAGGGTTGGACATCGCGGTGGACTTGTACCTTTCCCAGTCGGAGCAACAGGGCTGCGAGGCCGTGTGCCCGCTGCCCAGCCTGGGAAGCGAGCTAGGCCGTGCGGACCAGCAGGTCAGGGACGCCGCGATGGGAGGCTACCAACGGCTGGTGCAGTTCTTTGCCGGGCTGGCCGATCAGGCGGGCTACGCCGAGCCGGCCCGGTTGGCCGACGCCATCGTCTCCACCATGGTCGGCGCGGTGATGCTGGCCAGGCTGGCGGCCGGTCCGGCGCCGGCCGCCAGCGTCCTGCGCAACGCCAGGCAGACCATCCGGCTGATGCTGCGGGCGCCCGGCGACGCAAAAATGGCTTGAGTTTTATAGATTATCGATGTAATCTATTTTTAGCGTTTGCTAGAACTCTAAAATAACGAGGGCCTTATGAAAACGATATTCCCCACTTTCCCCCGGCGTAGCGTCGCCGGCGCCGCGCTGCTGCTGGGCCTTGCCGCGTGCAGCCAGCCGGCGCCGCCGCAGGACACGGTGGCCAGGGTCGCCTGGTTCACCGCCCAGCCGGCCACGTCCGGCGTGGCCACCTTCACCGGCGTCGTGCATGCGCGGACCGAAAGCAACCTCGGCTTCCGCGTGGCCGGCAAGATCGTCGAGCGCCTGGTGGACCCGGGCCAGACCGTCCGCAAGGGCCAGCCCCTGATGCGTATCGACGCGGTCGACTATGACCTGGCGCTGGCCGCCGCCCGCTCGTCGGTCGACGCGGCGCAGGCGCGCCAGGTGCAGGCGGTGGCGGAGGAGGCGCGCCTGCGCAACCTGCTGGCCCACGGCGCCACCTCGGCCCAGGCCTACGAACAGGCCAAGGCCGCCGCCGACGCCGCCATCGCCCAGACCCGCGCCGAGTCCGCCCGGGCGCGTGAGACCGAGCACCAGCGCGACTACGCCGTGCTGCTGGCCGACATGGACGGCGTGGTGCTGGAAGTGCCGGCCGATGTGGGGCAGGTGGTGTCGGCCGGCCAGAGCGTGGTCAAGCTGGCGCGCCAGGGCGTGCGCGAGGCGCAGGTCTTCCTGCCCGAGCAGGAGCTGGCGCTGGCCAAGCGTCCGGCCAGCGCCTCGCTGTACAGTGAGCCGGGCAGCACCGCGCCGGCCACCTTGCGCGAACTGGCCGCCGTCGCCGATCCGCAGACCCGCACCTACCTGGCGCGCTACACGCTGAGCGGCAGCGCCGCCCAGGCCCCGCTGGGCGCCACGGTGACGATCCGCATCGCCACGGCGAGCTCGGCCGCGATCAGCGTGCCGGTCAGCGCCCTGACCGACCAGGGCAACGGTCCCGCCGTCTGGGTGATCGACAACAAGACCTCCACCGTCAGCCTTCGTCCGGTGACGGTGGCGCAGCTGGGCGAGGAGCAGGCCAGCCTGTCGCAGGGCCTGGCCGCAGGTGAACGCGCGGTGGCGGTCGGCGGGCATCTGCTGAAGGCCGGCCAAAAGGTCCGCCTGCTGGCTGAGACCAAGACCGGGAGCGGATCATGAGCGGCTTCAACCTGTCCGCCTTCGGCGTGCGCGAGCGCGCCATCACGCTGTTCCTGATCATCGCCATCAGCGCCGCCGGCCTGTTCGCCTTCTTCCGTCTCGGACGGGCGGAGGATCCCAGCTTCGTGGTCAAGGTCTTGACCGTGGCCGCCAGCTGGCCCGGCGCGACCGCCACCGAAATGCAGGAGCAGGTCGCCGACCGTCTTGAAAAACGCCTGCAGGAACTGGAGGCCTACGACCGCGTGGAAACCAGCGCGCGGCCGGGGCTGGTGACGATGAAGGTCTACCTGAAGGACGACGCCTCGGCCAAGACCGTGGAAGACCAGTTCTACCAGGTGCGCAAGAAGCTGGGCGACGAGGCGATCAACCTGCCGCGCGGCGTCCTCGGCCCCTTCGTCAACGACGAATTCTCGGACGTGTATTTCTCGCTGTTCTCGTTGAGCGGCAAGCAGCTGCCGCACCGCCAGCTGGTGCTGAAGGCGGAGGAGGTCCGCCAGCGCCTGCTGCATGTGCCGGGCGTGCAGAAGGTGAACATCCTGGGCGAGCAGCAGCAAAGAATTTTTGTCGAGATCTCGCATGAACGCCTGGCCACGCTGGGCATCAAGGCGCAGGCGGTGATCGACGCGCTGGGCCGGCAGAACACCGTCACCTCGGCCGGCTTCGTCGAGACGCGCGGTCCGCGCGTGCAGCTGCGCCTGGACGGCGCCATCGACAGCGTGGACAGCGTCAAGGCCATCCCCATCGTCGACGCCGGCCGCACGCTTAAGCTGGGCGATATCGCCGACGTGCGGCGCGGCTATGAAGACCCGGCCAGCTTCGCCATCCGCACCCAGGGCGAGGCCTCGCTGGTGCTGGGCGTGGTGATGAAGCGCGGCTACAACGGCCTGCAACTGGGCCACGACCTCGGCGCCGCCCAGCAGACGCTGCGCGGCGAACTGCCGACCGGCATCGAGCTGGACCAGATCTCCGACCAGTCGCTGGCCATCAAGGCCGCCGTCAACGAGTTCATGGTCAAGTTCGTGGTGGCGCTGGCGGTGGTGATCGTGGTCAGCCTGGTCACGCTGGGCTGGCGCGTGGGCCTGGTGGTGGCCGCCGCCGTGCCGCTGACGCTGGCCGCCGTGTTCGTCATCATGCTGGTGACCGGGCGCGTGTTCGACCGCATCACGCTCGGCGCGCTGATCCTGTCGCTGGGCCTGCTGGTGGACGACGCCATCATCGCCATCGAAATGATGGTGGTGAAAATGGAGGAGGGCGTGAGCCGCATCGCCGCCGCCACCCATGCGTGGACCGCGACGGCCGCGCCCATGTTGTCGGGCACGCTGTTGACCATCATCGGCTTCCTGCCGGTCGGCTTCGCGCGCTCCACCGCCGGCGAGTATGCCGGCAACATCTTCTGGGTGGTGGCCTTCGCGCTGATCACCTCGTGGGTGGTGGCGGTGCTGTTCATTCCCTACATGGGCGTGAAGATGCTGCCGGACATACCGGTCAAGGCCGGCGGCCACGACGCCATCTACAACACGCCGAACTACCAGCGCCTGCGCCAACTGGTGCGCTGGTGCGTGGACCACAAATGGCTGACCGCCGCCGTCACCGTCACCTTGTTCGCGCTGGCCGGCGTGGGCATGGGCGCCGTGCAGAAGCAGTTCTTCCCGAATTCCGAACGTCCCGAGCTGACGCTGGAAGTGAACCTGCCGCCGGGCAGCGCCTTCGCCGCCACCGACGCGGCCGTGCGCCAGATCGAGGCCGCGCTGCGCAAGGAGCCGGAGGCCAAGCTGGTGTCGAGCTATGTCGGCCAGGGCACGCCGCGCTTCTTCCTGTCGGTCAATCCCGAATTGCCCAACCCGGCCTTCGCGCAGCTGATCGTGCTGACCGCCGGCCCGCAGGAGCGCGACATCCTGAAGCAGAAAATCCGCACCATGATCGCCGAGGGCCGCTTCCCGCAGGCGCGGGTGCGCGTCAGCCAGTTCCTGTTCGGGCCGCCGGTGCCGTATCCGGTGCTCTTCCGCGTGGCCGGTCCCGACCTGGACCGCGTGCGCGAGCTGGCCGGACAGGTGCGCGCCATCATGGCGCAGAACCCCGACATGCGCGACGTCCACCTCGACTGGGGCAACCGCACGCCGTCGCTGCGTTTGGCGCTGGACCAGGAGCGCTTGCGCCAGGTCGGCCTGTCGCCGCGCGACGCGGCCAACCAGCTGCAGGCGCTGTTGAACGGCATCCCCGCGACCCAGGTGCGCGAAGGCTTGCGCACCGTGGATGTGGTGATCCGCAGCCCGAACGCCGAGCGCAACAACCTGGCCGACATCCGCAACCTGACGCTGACCAACGACAGCGGCGCCAGCGTGCCCTTGTCGCAGGTGGCGCGGCTGGAGACGCGCATGGAGGACTCGGTCCTCAAGCGCTATGACCGCGAAAGCTATATCGCCGTGCAGGGCGACATCCGCGACGGCACGCAGCCGCCGGACGTGACCAAGGCCATCCTACCCAAGCTGGAGCAGCTCAAGGCCAGCCTGCCGCCCGGCTATCACATCGACACCGGCGGCGCGGTGGAGGAGAGCGCCAAGGCCGACATGGCGCTGGCCAAGCTGTTCCCGCTGATGATCATCCTGATGCTGGCGGTGATCATGGTGCAGGTGCGCTCGTTCGCGACGATGTGGATGGTGTTCGCCACCGCGCCGCTGGGCCTGGTGGGCGCGGTGCCGACGCTGCTGGTGTTCCATCAGCCGTTCGGCTTCAACGCCATCCTCGGCCTGATCGGGCTGGCGGGCATTTTGATGCGCAACACGCTGATCCTGGTGGACCAGATCCAGCACGACCTGGCCGCCGGCCTGACGCCGTACCAGGCCGTGATCGAATCGACGGTGCGCCGCGCGCGGCCGGTGATCCTGACCGCCGCCGCCGCGATGCTGGCTTTCATTCCGCTGACTCATTCGAGCTTCTGGGGGCCGCTGGCGTATGTGTTGATCGGCGGTGTCGGCGTCGGCACGGTGCTGACGCTGCTGTTCCTGCCGGCGCTGTATTCGCTGTGGTTCAAGGTCAGCAAGCATGCCGCTGCGGCGGCCGAATCGAATGATATGCAATCCAGGGAGGCAGCATGAGTACCAAACATTTAGGGGGCGCGTCGGTCCTGCTGGCCGCGCTGCTTGCCGGCTGCTCGCTGGCGCCGACCTACGAACGTCCGGCGCTGCCGGTGGCCGGCGAGTGGCCTGCGCCTCAGCGCACCGAGGAAGGTCCATCGGCCAGCAGCGTGCCGTGGCAATCGTTCTTCAGGGACGAGCAGTTGAAGCAGCTGATCGGCATGGCGTTGGAGCACAACCGCGACCTGCGCGTGGCGACACTGAACATCGAGCGCGCCCGCGCGCTGTATCAGGTGCAATCGGCCGACCGCCTGCCGAGCGTGAACGCCGGCCTGAGCGGCGCGAGGCAGCGGGTGCCGGACCTGGTGGCGCCTGGCGGCCGGGGAGGGCTGACCACCAGCTACACGGCGGGCCTGGGCGTGACCGCCTTCGAGCTGGACTTGTTCGGCCGCGTGCGCAATCTGTCGGGTGCGGCGCTGGAGCGCTTCGCCGCGACCGAGGAGGGCCAGCGCGCCGCGCAGATCAGCCTGGTGGCGCAAGTGGCCTACAGCTATGAGGCGGTGCTGGCCGACGAACAGCTGCTGGCGCTGGCCCGCCAGACGCTGGACAGCCGCGGCGCCTCGCATCAGCGCCAGACGCTGCTGCGCGCCTCGGGCGCCAATTCGGACTACGATCTGCGGCAATCCGAGTCGCTGCTGGAGGCCGCGAAGATCGCGGTGCTGCAGGCGCAGCGCCAGCGCGCGCTGGACGAGAACGCGCTGGTGGTGCTGATCGGCCGGCCGGTGCCGGCGGCGTTGCTGCCCGGACCCGGCAAGCGCTGGGACGGCGAGGCCATCGCGGCCCTGCCGGCCGGGCTGCCGTCCGACTTGCTGACGGCGCGGCCCGACATCCGCCAGCAGGAATCGCTGCTGCGCGCCGCCAACGCCAACATCGGCGTGGCGCGGGCCGCGTTCTTCCCGCGCATCAGCCTGACCGGCGCGTTCGGTTCGTCGAGCGACGCGTTGAGCGGCCTGTTCGATTCCGGCAGCCGCGCCTGGAACTTCCTGCCCCAGGTCACGCTGCCGATCTTCGACGGCGGCCGCAACCGCGCCAATCTCGGCGCCGCCGTGGCGGAGCGCGACATCGCGGTGGCGCAGTATGAAAAGACGGTGCAGGTGGCGTTCCGCGAGGTGGCCGACGCGCTGGCCGGCCACGCGACGCTGGGCGAGGAGTTGCAGGCGGTGAGGGCGCAGGAGCAGGCCGAGCAGGCAAGGCACGATCTGGCCAGGCTGCGCTACGACAGCGGCGAGGCCAGCTACCTCGAATACCTGGACGCGCAGCGCGCCTTGTTCGCTGCGCAGCAGCAGGCCATCCGCGCCGGCCTGGCCGAGCTGCAAAACCGCATCGCCTTGTACAAATCGCTGGGTGGGGGCTGGAGCGCGCCGCAAGGCTAGCGTTCCAACGGGCCGCCGCTAGGCTTCGGCGGCGGCCCGGTTGTCCTGTTCCAGGCCGGTGCTGGTGGCGGCGTTGCGCAGGATAAGGTTCACCGTGTTCTTCGCGTTGCGCAGGACGGTCTCGGCCAGGACCGGATCGGTGACCACGCTCGCCACCGACACCGCGCCGACCAATACCGAGACGATGGACTCGGCCACGCCCAGATAATCGCTGTAATCGAGGCGCATCAAATAAGACGCGAACAGTTTGACGAAGCGCGTATAGCCGTCGGTGACGACTTCCTTGATCTGCTCATCCGCATCCCTGAGTTCGCTGGCGAGGTTGGCTATCGGGCAGAGATTGCCCAGCGTCGTATCCTGGTGCTGGCTGAGGTAGTACTCCACGATCAGGTCGAGTGCTTCGCGCGGCGGCTTGCCGGCGGTGGCGGCGTCGAGCAAGGCGCGGATCTGCTCGAACGCGGCGGCGCTGGCCGCCGCCACCAGATGTTCCTTCGATTGGAAATGGCGGTAGAAACCACCCTGCGTGAGCCCGGCCGCGACCATGATGTCGGCAATCGGCGTCGCCGCAATGCCGTTTCTGAGAAACATGCCGGAGGCGGTCGACAGGATACGCTTGCGTGTCTCCGCCGTCTCCGCGTTTGATTTGCGCATACCCACACCTCGCCGAAATATAGATGTTCATTGTACGCCAAAATATGCCCGGCTCAAATCGCTTAAAGAAATGGTATTCTTGTGGAATTAACACCCTTTGGAGGTTGAAATGGTGAAGGCTTTGGGATCGAGCACGGCGGCCGCCAGCAGCGCGTCGGGCGGCAACAGCGCGATCGAAGTGCTGCAAGCGAAAATGGGCGAGCTGATAAAGAAGCTGCGGGACGCCACGCAGGACCGCTCGCCGGGCGCCAAGGAGCGGCTCAAGCTGATCCAGATCCAGATCCAGGCGCTGCAAACGCAGATCGAGCAGCTGCAGTCGCAGGCCGCGCAGAAGGCGGCGCTGGAACAATTGAAGCATCAGCAGGAACAGGCCGCCAGCGCGAAACGGCAGCGGGCGTCGAAAGACGCCAGCGCCACGGTGGGCAGCGTGGTCGATACGACGGCGTGAGATGGAATGGCGTCCCCAGGGGGATTCGAACCCCCGTACTCACCGTGAAAGGGTGATGTCCTAGGCCTCTAGACGATGGGGACTGTGAACTGCCGGATATTTCGCACATTGGTGGAGGTAAGCGGGATCGAACCGCTGACCTCTTGCATGCCATGCAAGCGCTCTCCCAGCTGAGCTATACCCCCCTGTGTGCGGGCCGCATTATAGCAAAGGCCCGGACAAAGCAAAAGGCGGCGTTTTCAAGCGCGCGCTACCTTTCCAATCTGTAATGAAGTGATCATGCTACCGATAGCCGCGAATGGCTAAAATTCGCCATCCAAATCGGTCGGACCAGTTTATCCTCGCAATTTCCCACAGCATCCACGTCCCGCTAGTGCCATCACGCGAGCCGATTGGTCTCGCGGCGCGCACCCCGGCAAAAAAACCTGCATGTCGACGGCATTCCGGCGCTGAGGTGACTGGAGTTTCTGTGCCAAACGAGGGTATGATGAACCCATTTTTTAACGCTCGCGGCAACAGCGACTGATGACCGCTTCCCGGTCAACAATAAAAAGATTTTCTTGAACAGGGTAGTATGAAGACTATTGAATTGGCAGGCGGTCCGCATGCCGTGCTGGCTTTGCACGGCTTGCTGGGCAACCCGCTGGAAATGCAGTATGTGGGCAAGCGCCTGCAACGTGCAGGCTATACCGTTGTCATTCCATTGATACCGGGTTACGGCTACTCGTCCGGCCAGGCCGACTCCTATCGTACTACCCGCAGCGAGCGATGGTACGAGGAAGTCGCACGCCTGTTCGACCAGCTCAAGGAGACCCACGCCAGCGTGTCGGTGGTGGGCTTGTGCATCGGCGCGGTGCTGGCCTTGCGCCTGGCTATCGAGCGCGGCAACGAAATCGCCTCGCTCGGCCTGCTGGCCACGACCCTGTCCTACGACGGCTGGAGCATCCCCAAGTACCGCTTCCTGTTGCCGCTGGCGTACTACACGCCGGCCCGCCACTGGTATTCGTACGAAGAGCGCTATCCCTACGGGCTGAAAAACGAGAACCTGCGGCGCTGGATCGCGCGCGAGATGAAGGTCAGCGATTCGTCGGCGGCCGGCGCCTCGCGCCTGTCGGCCGAGGGCATCTTCCAGGCGCACCGCCTGATCAAGCAGGTGCGCGCCCAGCTGTCCAAGGTGACCGCGCCGGCGCTGATCATCCACGCCGAGGAAGACGACGTCGCCAGCACCAAGAGCGCCGACCTGGTCGAGCGCAGCATCAGTTCGGCCAGCCGCCGCAAGGTCATCCTGCACGACAGCTACCACATCATCACCCTCGACAATGAGAAGGAACTCGTTGCCGACGAAACGGTTGCGTTCTTCAACCAGCATCTGCCGTCCCAGGACGCGCTGCTGAACCGTGCTTAACACCTATTAAACAGAGATTATTTTTTATGAATTCATTCCCCACCGTCGCCAAACTGCTGGCCAAAAGCCTGGACGTGCCAGAAGATACCATCCAGCCGCAGACCGAACTCGAGGCGCTGGGCGCCGATTCGCTGACCGTGATCGAATTGATTTTCGACCTGGAAGAAGAGTTCGGCATCGAAGTGGGCGACGAGCGTCCCAAGCTGGTGGTGGTGCAGGACATCGCCGACCAGATCGATACCTACCTGGCTAACAAGGCCACCAGCGCATGACCGCGCAGCGCGTGGTGATCACCGGCCTCGGGGCGATCTCGTCGCTGGGCGTCGGCGCCGACCGCAATTTCGAGCAGGCGCTGGCCGGCCACAGCGGCATCGGCCTGCTGCAGCTCGGCGGCGACCGCCAGCGGCCGGACACGCCCGCCGCGCAAATCCGCGGTTCCTTGCCCGAGCTGGTCAAGAATTCCGAACTGCCGATCTTCGACCGCTTCTCGCTGCTGGGCTGGGCCGCCGCCAGCGAGGCGCTGGCCCAGTCGGGCCTGGATGCGACCGTCGCGCCCGAGCGCAGCGGCGTGTTCTGGGGCAGCGGCATGGGCGGCGCCGGCACCGTCGAATCGGGCTACGTCGACCTGTTCATCGACGGCAAGACCCGCGTGCGGCCGATGTCGGTCGTGGCCGGCATGACCAACGCGGCGGCTGCGCAGATCGCGCTGCGCTGCGGCTTCAAGGGCAGCGTCAACAACTACAGCAGCGCCTGCGTGTCGTCGGCGCAGGCCATCGGCGAGGCCTACCGCCACGTCCGCCACGGCTACGCCGACCGGGTGCTGGCCGGCGGCTCGGAAGCCTTGCTGTGCTACGGCGTGGTCACCGCCTGGGACGCCTTGCGCGTGCTGGCGCCGTTCGACGCCGAACACCCCGAGCGTTCGTGCCGGCCATTCTCGGCCGGACGCGGCGGCCTGGTGCTGGGCGAGGCGGGCGCCGCCGTGATGCTGGAATCGCTGGCGTCGGCGCAGGCGCGCGGCGCCACCATCCTGGCCGAGCTGGTCGCCTACGGCACCAGCAACGACGCCACCCACATCACCAAGCCCGACGCCGACGGCCAGGAACGGGCCATGCGCCAGGCGCTGGAACAGTGCGGCCTGCCGGCATCGGCGATCGGCTACATCAACGCCCACGGCGCCGGCACTCCGGCTGGCGACCTGGCCGAGACCACCTCGATCAAGCAGGCCTTCGGGCCGTTGGCGCGCGATCTGATGGTCAGCTCCACCAAGTCCATGCACGGCCACACGCTGGGCGCGGCCGGGGCGCTGGAATTCGTGATGACCACGCAGGCCGTGCGCCACGGCGCGGTGCCGCCGACCGCCTTCCTCGACCGGCCCGATCCCGAGTGCGACCTCGATTTCGTGCCGCTCGAAGCCCGGCGCGGCGTGCCGCTGCGGGCGGCGATGTCGAACTCGTTCGCCTTCGGCGGCAGCAACGTCGCGCTGATCGTCAGCGCGTTCCGATGAGGGCTGGGCTGCGGCGTTGCGCCGCGTTGCTGCTGCTGCTGACGGCCGGCTGCGCTCAGGCGCAGGCGCAGGATCAGGCGCCGCGCCTGGTCGGCGACATCGGGCTGGGCATCAGCAGTTCGCCGGTCGCGGTGCCGGCGCAATCGCGCAGCACCAGCGCCGTCCCGTACGCCAACTTCGAATACGGCCCGGCGTTCGCGCGCATCGATACCTTCGGCGTCAAGCTGGCGCCGGCCGGCTACGGCAGCGTCGAACTGCTGACGCGGGTGCTGGAGGACGGCTACCGCGCCAGCGCGCCGCCGCAAGAGCGGCTGCGCTCGTCGGTGCCGCTGGGACTGGGCACCTTGCAGGTCACGCCGGTTGGCGCCTTCATGGCCAACGTGTACCGCGACCTCGGCAAATCGCACGGCACCATGCTCGACCTGATGTATGCGGCCGAGATCGATCACGACCGCTTCGCGTTTTATCCGCAAGCCGGTATCGAATACCGCTCGGCCAGCTACGTGCGTTACTACGACGGCGTGGCGCGCTCGGCCAGCAACCCGTTCGCCGGCCTGCTGGTGGAGGCGCGCCTGAGCGGCCACTGGTACCTGGTCGCCAACGTGCGCCGCACCTGGCTGGACGATTCCATCCGCAGCAACCCGGCGGTGCACCGCCGCTCGCTCGATTCCGGCCTGGTGGCGCTCAGCTACCGCTTCGAATAATCACAAGTCCACCTTCACACCCAGCTTGACCAGGCGCGGCGCGCCGGCGGCAAGGCGCGTGCCGGCGCCGGCCCAGTACTGCTTGTCGCCGAGGTTCTCGATATTCAGCTGCCACGTGGCGCGCTTGCCGCCGATGCTGGTGGCGTAACGCGCGCCGGCGCTGAACAAGGTCACGCCGCCGAGGAAGGCCTGGTCCAGGTCGTTGACCGGACGGGCGCTGTAGTAGTAGGCGCCGCCGTCGATCGACCAGCCGGGCAGGGCATCCACGTCATACGACAGGAAGGCGCTGGCGGTGCGCCGCGAGGCGTTCTCCGGCGCCTTGCCGTTGTAGGCGGCGGTGGTGTTTTCAAATGCCGGGTCCAGCAGCTGGGCCGAGGTCTGCCACGACAGCTGGCGCGTCAGCTTGCCCTGGGTGGACAGTTCCAGCCCGCGATAATGCTGCGCGCCGTCGGCCACGAACACATTGGCCGCGTTGGTGTAGTAGCCGGGGCGGTGGATGTCGAACAGCGCGGCCGACACCAGCGTGCCGCCGCCGCTCAGCCAGCGCGCGCCCAGCTCGCGCTGCTTGCTGACACCCGGCGCCATCTTGACGCCCTGGTTGGCCGTGCCGGTGGGCGCCGATTCGCCTTCCTCCAACCCGCGCGCGGCCGATGCGTAGAACGACAGCGCCGGCGACAGCTTGTAGATCAGCGAGGCCATGGGCGTGGTCTGGCCGACGTCGTAGCGATTGTCGCCCTGGTCGCTGCGGTAGCTGGTGTGGCGCAGGCCCAGCACGGTCTGCCACTGCGGCGACAGGACGATGCGGTCCAGCGCGTAGACGCCGGTTTCTCGCGTCTTCAGTTCGGCCGTGGTGGGCGTCGTCGGCGCTGCGCCGAACGCCACGCTCGCCAGCGGGATCGCCACCGGGTTGTACAGGTTCTGCGCGGCGATGGTGTAGTTGCGCTGGTAGATCGGGTCCTGCGATTTGCCGGTGTGGGTGGCGCCCAGCGTCAGCTCGTGCGTCAGCGCGCCGGTGGCGACCGTGCCCGCCAGCTCGGCGCGCAGCAGCGTCGACGCCGTCACCTGATGCTGGATGTTGCCGGTGATGCGGCCGGCGCCGGTCTGCAGCGCGGCCGCGTTGTTCAGGCGGAAGATGGGCAGCGTGCGGTCGCGCGCGGTTTCCGAGCGGCCCGCCTCCAACGTCGCGGCCCAGTCGCCGGCCAGCGCGTAGTCGGCGCGCAGCTGGGCGTTGTCGCTCCTGGTTTCGAAGCGGGCCCAGTCCGGGCCGACCAGGGCGCGCGCATCGACCGCGCGCGGCAGGCTGATGACGTTGTTGACGGCGGCCGGCAGCATCACGGCGGCTTGCTCCGTCACGCGGCGGCGGTCGTGCTCCAGGTCGGCCTTGAGCAGCAGGCGGCTGTTGACGCGCCAGTCCAGCGCGGCCGAGGCGAAGCCGCGGTTGCCGTTGCCGACGTCGCGCAGGTAGGAGCCCAGCGTGCCGCCGGCGGCGTTGACGCGCACGCCGAATTCGCCGCGCTCGCCGAAGCGGCGCGCCACGTCGGCGCTGGCGACCGCGCTGCCTTGCTGGTCCAGCGCCAGGCCGACGCTGGTGATCGGCGTCGCGCCGGCGCGCCTGGTGACGAAGTTGACCACGCCGGACGGCGACGTGAAGCCGTAGTACAGCGCGGACGCGCCCTTCAGCACCTCGACCCGCTCCTTGTCCTCCATCGGCACCTGCGAGAAGTTCATGATGGGCAGCGAGCCGTTCAGGCGGTAGTTGGTGCGGTTCTCCACGGCGATGCCGCGTATCACCAGCTGGTCCCAGGTATCGCCGCCGTTCTGCTGGCGCGTGACGCCGGCGGTGTTGCGCACCGCGTCGTAGAGACCGGCGGCGGCCTGGCGTTCCAGCAGCTCGCGCGTGACGACGTTGACGGTGGATGGCACGTCCATGATGCCGGCGCCGCGAAAGCTGCCGGCCTCGGTGGTCCGGGGCAGCAGGCCCTGGGCGCGGGCGGCGGTGACCTTCACGGTCTGCAGCACCTCGTCCTCGGCGGTCTGGGCGGCGGCGGCGCCGGCCAGGCAGGCCAGGGGGAGGGCATAGCAAAGACGGAAATATGAGGGACTGCGCATGTTCGGCTTTCGGACGACGGAAACGCGCATATTATCGCAAATGAGAAGCATTCGCAATTATGGCGGCGCTTGCCTCGGGGCTGCGCACGGCTGGCGCATGCAGGGTTGCACATTAGCCACTATAATTCGCATTAATTATTTTGCAATGAATGGGACGCTTATGCCTCATGAGTCCATCGCCGCGCGCACCGCGCTGGTCCTTGAAACCAACAACCTGCGCGGCGGCGCCGATGCCGGGGCCGCCGCCGCCAGCCTGCTGCACGTGGTCGGGCTCCTGTCGCGCCAGACCGTGCCCCTGACGGCGCTGGCGCAGGTGGTCATCACCCACGACGGCCTGGACGAGGAAACCCGCGCCGCCGCCGAGCGGCTGGCCGGGCGCGCCATCGACTTCGTCCGCATCGACGCCGGCACCGGCTACTACTCGGCCAAGAATGACGGCTTCGCCGCCACCGACGCCGCGCGCTGCGACTACGTCTGCTTCGCCGACACGGATTGCGTGCCGGCGCCGGACTGGCTGGCGCAGTTGCTGGCGCCGCTCGACAGCGCGACACCGCCGGCGGTGGTGGCGGGCCGCACCAGCTACGCCGCCACCGTGGCCGGCGCGGCGCTGACCACCATCGACTTCATGTATTTCCCAAGCCCGCTGCGGGCCGGCGCCACGCGCAACTTCTACGCCAACAACGTGGTGTTCCGGCGCGAGGTGTTCGCGCACCACAGCTACCAGTCGCTCGACGGCGTCTACCGCGCGCACTGCCAGGTGCTGGGCCTGCGCCTGCAGGAGGCCGGCGTGGCGCTGCACTACGCGGCCGGCGCGCACACCGAGCACAAGCTGCCCGACACGCGCGGCGAGCTGTTCAAGCTGCGCTGGCTGCGCGGCCAGGATACGCAAGGCCTCACGCCGCACCTGGTGCGCGCCTATCTGCCGGCCGGGATGCAGTGGCTGGCGCACAGCGGCCCGGTCGGTCCCTTATGCGTGCTGGGTTCGCGGCTGTGGTTCAGCATGCGCTCGCTGAACAAGCAGGACCTGCCGCCTCTGCGCGGCTGGCGCCGTCTGTCCGCGCTGGCGCTGATCGCCGCGTTCTCGGCGGTCGACATGCTGGGCGCCCTGTTCCGCGGGCTCGGCCTGCGCACGGCCGGCGGCATCGATGCCGATGCGCGCGCACTCTCTTACCATCAACGTCAACCAGGAGCCTGAACATGAATGTGAAACGTCACGCCATCCTTGCCGCGATCTGCGCCATGTCCGCCACTGCCGGCGCCGCCGATTTTGCGGGACGCGGTGTGTACTACTTCGCCTCGGCCAGCGGCTGCCCGTTGAGCGAGCTGACCGGCAACGCCACGCAATGCAACCGCATCGGCCTCGACGACGCGGCGACCTCGGTCGAGGTGGATGAGAAGGCGCACCAGGTCCACTTCAGCAACAACCGCAGCTACGACAGCAAGGCCATCGTCGGCGACCTGCTGCTGCAGGGCAGCGCCGCCAGCGAGGGCGGGGCGCGCGTGCCGGTCAGCTTCCATCTGGTGTTGAGCAAGTCGGGCGGCAAATGGTCGGTCACCGGCCATTCGCACGCGCCGGTCAAGGGGCGCCTGAGCGACGTGCACATCGATCCCTACGACGTCGACGTGACCGAGGCGGGCGGCAAGCGGCAGGTGCTGCCGGCCGCGCAGATCGCCAAAACGCTGACCGATCCCGGCCTCGCCGCCCGCTTCACCAGCCATCTGGTGCAGGTGCGCAGCAACCGTGCGGCCGGTGCGCACGATGCCGACATCACCATCGGCCTGGGCGCGAGCAAGTTGTCCAAGCCGGTGATGCGCGCGGTGCTGCACGGCGTGCCGGCGGTGGCCGGTCCGCAGGCGCCGGACAACTGGTCGTTCGAGCTGGAGGCGCTGACCGGCAAGATCCCCGACCGCGTGGCGCAGCGCGAGCTGTTCCTGTACGGCCTGGACAACCAGCCGCTGCTGAAGCCTCTGATGGAACGCGGCTTCGCCTCGCACGACAAGCTGATCGTCGGCGCGGCCGGCGGCAAAGGCTATCTGCGCTACGGCGACCAGCAGCAGCCGTTCGACGGCGCCGACGCGGTGGCGCGCGCCTTCCTGCAGCAGAGCTTTATCGGCCTGGTGCTGGGCTGGCAGCAGACGCAAGAGCAGGCCCATGCCCATTGATTTGCAACCGCCGCCGCCGCGCGGTTGGGCGGCGCGACAGGCGCGCTGGGTGGCGCGCATCAAGTGCGCCGCGCTGCGCCAGCTGCACGCCAGCGCCGCCGGCGAGCGGCTGCTGCTGCGCGTCTACCTGATCGGCGAGGAGGCCACCGAGATCGCGCTGGCGTCGGACCTGGCCGGCACGCCGCCGGACTGGCTGGCGCGGCAGATGGAGCATCACCTGGCGGACGAGCGCCGCCACGCGGCCGCTTTCGCCGCCGAGCTGGCCGCGCGCGGCGGCCCGGCGCCGTCGGGCGAGCCTGGCCGTCCGGACCTGCTGAGCCGCCGCAAGATCGCCCAATGGCGCGAACTGGCGCAGCGCTACGGCGGACAGTTCGGCGCCGGGATGATCGTGCCGGCCTTCGCCATCGGCCTGTGCGCCGAGCAGATGGCCAGCCGCGTGCTGCAGCGCCACTGCGCGCTGATCGGCGCCGGCCATCCGTTGCATCCGCTGCTGGCCGGCGTGCTGGCCGACGAGGACCGCCACGTGCGCCTGTGCAGCCACACACTGGAGCGCCTGGTCGCACCGCAGGAGCAGCCGGCGCTGGCGTCGCTGCTGGAGCGCATCCGCGCCATCGACCGCTCCTGGGGCGTGACGGGCGCCATCGGCATGTACCTGGCCGGTCTGGCTTTGCGTTTGAGGCCGGCCGCATGAAGGGGATAAAGCTGGCCTACCTCGCCACCGCCGACGCGCGCGGCCACTTGATGCGTGCCCAGCTGCTGACCCACGCGCTGCGCGCCGATGGCGCCACCGTCGGCGTGCTGACCACCTCGGACGAGGGCGTGGACTTCCTGGCGCGCTTCGGCATCGAGGCCACGGTGCTGTCGCGCCACTACGCGGTGCAGTTCGACACGCACCAGAACATGCTGCGCGGCGCCACCGACGCCAACGTGGCCAACTATGTGTTCCGGCCGACGCGCATGTGGCGCGACATCTGGCGCTTGCGGCGCGTGCTGCGCGACGCCGACCTGGTGATCAACGATTCCTTCCATCCGGCGCTGCTGTGCATGGGCTGCCTGCCGGGCTGGCGGGGCAAGGTGGTGCATGTGTATGGCGCCAGCCTGCGGCACGCGCTGGAAACCAACTTCAGCGGCCGTGTTCCGGGCTTGCTGTCCGGCCTGTTCCACCGGGTGATCGCCTTGCAGATCAACGCCAGCCTGGCGCGGCTGGAGCATGACTTTTGCTATATCGACGAGGCCAGCGGCGGCGCCACCTTCCGCCTGCCGACGCCGGTGGCGATCGCCGCGCCGGCCGAAGCCGAGCCGGGCGCCACACCGCGTGCGGCGGTCTACTTGAATCCGCACTTCCGCGATCCCGCGCTGGCCGATGCGTTGACCGCCGGCCTGGAGGGCGCGGGCGTGAGCGCGCAGTTGGTCGGCGAGGGCTACGCGGGGCGGGGCGCATGGCAGGCGCAGGATCCGGACTGGGTGCACGGCGCGGCCGTCAGCGACCTGATCGTGTCAGCGCCCGGCATGGCGGCCTTGTCGGTGGCGCTGGTGTACCGGCGTCCCATCGTGCTGGTGCTGACCGAGCAGCCGGAGCAGCAGAGCAACGCGGCGCGCGCCGCCGCGCTTGGCCTGGCGCACCGCGTCGTCGTATGGCGCGGCGATGCGGCGGCCTTTGGCGCCGAGGTCAGGCAGGCCGGCATCGAGTTGCTGGCGCAAGCGCGCAGCGGCGCCGGCCAGCGCTGCGGCGCGGGCGACGGCCACAACATCGCCCGTGCGCGGCTGGACAGCTGGGTCTCGGTGCTGCAGCAACTGGCGGCAGGCAGGAGGCGAACATGACGCTGTCATCGCAGCAGGACCACATCTGCGACGGCGGCCACGCGCGCGACAGCCTGCCGCCGGACCTGGCCCGCAGCGGCGACGGCGACGTGCAGGCCAGCCTGGCGCTGCCACCGCACTTGGCCCGCATCAGCGACGGCCGCGCGCTGGCCAGCCTGGCGCTGGACTGGTTGCTGATCGCCGCCTGCTTCGCGTTCGCCATTCGGCTGGCGCACCCGGCGGCCTATCTGGTGGCGATGATTCTGATCGCCCGCACGCAGCTGGCGCTGGCCGTGCTGATGCACGAGAGCGCGCACCGCACGCTGCTGCGCAACCGCCGCGCCAACGACGTGGTCGGCCAGCTGTTCGCCGCCGCGCCGTTGATGCTGTCGATGTTCGGTTACCGGCGCGGCCACCTGCGCCACCACCGCGCACCGATGGCCGCCGACGATCCGGTCGCCACCGTGTTCGGCATCGGCGATTATCCTGTCCCCAAGCGCGAGCTGTGGTGGCGCCTGTTCAAGGATGTGACCAGCATCGGCTATTTTCTCAGCGTGCGCGATTTCGCCGCCGGCAAGCACGCGCACATCATGCCGAAGGCGCGCAAGGGCGACCGCCGCGGCCTGTACGCGCTGGCCTCCATCGTCGCGGTCAACGGCCTGATGCTGGGCGTGCTGGGGGCGCTGGGCCACGCGACGCTGTACCTCACGCTGTGGCTGCTGCCGGCGCTGACCTTCCTCCAACTGTTCGCCCGCATCCGCGCCATCACCGAGCACGCCGGCTATCCCGCCATGGACGACCAGCGCCTGAACGCGCGCACGGTGGTGCGGCGCAGCTGGCAGACGTTCTTCGTCGGCCCGCACCGCATCCATCATCACATCGAACACCACCAGTATCCGCAGGTGCCGTTCTACCGCCTGCCGCAAGTACACGCGCTGATGGCCGAGCGTGGCCAGCTGCCCGCCGCCAACCTGTACCGTTCCTATCTGCGGGTGTTGAAGGATGTGATCGCGTAAAATATCGAGCCGCCACTCCGACCCGCCGCCACACGCTATGCTTTCTGGTTTTGCCGACAATATTGCCACCGACTTCAGACCGGACCTGGTCCGCTGGCGCCAGCTCGTCACGCCGGCCTGGCTGGCGGGACTGACCGCAGGCGCCGAGGTCGAGGCGCCGCCGGCGGCGGACTGGCGCCTGTTCGAAGTCGGCTGCGGCGCGGCGGTGCTGTTCGAGCAGGCCCATGTTCCGGGCGCGACCTACTTCGACACCGCCTGCATCGAACAGCTGCCCTTGTGGAACAAGGTGGCCGACCAGGCGCTGCTGGCGCTGCTGCTGGCGCGCGGCGTGCGCCACGACACCACCGTCATCCTCTACGGCCGCAACAACCTGGCTGCCGCGCGGCTGGCGCATCTGCTGCTGTACGCCGGCGTGGCCGACGTGCGCCTGCTCGACGGTGGCTTCGCCCGCTGGCAGGCCGGCGGCCACGCCTGCGCGCGCGGGCCGGCGGCCACCGCCGCAGCGGCCGGCGATTTCGGCATCGCATTCCCGGCCCATCCCGAATACCTGATCGGCACGCCGCAGGCGCGCGCCTTGCTGGCGCGCGGCGACGGCGTGCTGGCCAGCATCCGCACCCGGGCCGAATTCACGGGCCAGGCCTCCGGCTACCACTACATCGCCGCCGGCGACATCCCCGGCGCGCGCTGGGGCAGGGCGGGCGAGGACGGCGACGTCAACAGTATGAGCGTCTATCACGAGGCCGACGGCAGCATGAAGCCGGCCGCCGAGATCGCCGCGCAGTGGGCCGAACAGGGCATCCTGCCCGGCACGCCAACCGCCTTCTACTGCGGCACCGGCTGGCGCGCCTCGATGGCGTTTTTCTACGCCTGGCTGATGGGCTGGCCCGCGATCAGCGTCTACGACGGCGGCTGGTTCGAGTGGAGCCAGACTCCGCCGGCCGGCTGACGACCGTCCAACTTTTCATACAACAGCCATTGCAACCGTCTGAATTTCGGGGTGGCCCCGGCGTGTCACAAGATGTTGCTGTTATGAATTATATTTAGAATCAAGGACTTGCCTCCGAATTTTCGTTCGTCCAAGGCTGGCACAACCATTGCTATGTAGCTTGGACCCCGCCGGCGCACTGCTTAGCGGTGACGACAACAAAAATCTGGAGAACCCAAGTGAAAAAGAAACGCCCATTAACCCTCTACATCCTGATCGCGATGGTGCTCGGTATCGGTGTCGGCTATGCCTGCCATGACACCTTCCCCGACAAGGCGCTCAGCGCCACCATCGCCGGCAACATCTCGATCGCCACCGACGTGTTCCTCCGTCTGATCAAGATGATCATTTCGCTGCTGGTGTTCTCCACGCTGGCGGTCGGCATTGCGCACATGGGCGACGGCAAGGCTGCCGGCCGGGTCGGCATCAAGGCCATGGGCTGGTTCGTGATCGCTTCGCTGGTGTCGCTGACGCTGGGCATGCTGCTGTCGAACTTCCTGCAGCTGGGCACCCACCTGGGCCTGCCGCTGCCGCCGATGGACGCCGCCACCGGCCTGAAAACCTCGGCCTTCACGCTGAAGGACTTCGTCGCCCACATGGTGCCGAAGTCGCCGATCGAGGCGATGGCCAACAACGAGATCCTGCAGGTGCTGGTGTTCTCGATCTTCTTCGGCAGCGCGCTGAGCGCGATGGGCGAGGCCGGCGCCAAGCTGACCGCCGTCATCGACCAGCTGGCCCAGGTGATGTTGCGCATCACCGGCGCCATCATGAACCTGGCTCCGCTGGCCGTGTTCGCCGCGATGGCCTCGGTCATCACCACCAACGGCCTGGGCATCCTGGGCACCTTCGCCAAATTCATGGGCGGCTTCTACCTGGGCCTGGTCTGCCTGTGGGCGCTGCTGATCCTGGGCGGCTTCCTGTTCATCGGCAAGCGCGTGTTCCGCCTGATGGCCCTGATCCGCGAACCGTTCCTGCTGGCGTTCTCGACCGCGAGCTCGGAAGCGGCCTATCCGAAACTGCTGGTCGCGCTGGACCAGTTCGGCGTGCAACGCAAGATCTCCAGCTTCGTGCTGCCGATGGGCTACTCCTTCAACCTGGACGGCTCGATGATGTACTGTACCTTCGCCGTGCTGTTCATCACCCAGGCCTACGGCATCGACCTGTCGCTGGGCACCCAGATCACCATGCTGCTGTTGCTGATGGTGACCTCCAAGGGCATCGCCGGCGTGCCGCGCGCCTCGCTGGTGGTGATCGCCGCCACGCTGAACCAGTTCCACATTCCCGAAGCCGGCCTGCTGCTGTTGATGGGCATCGACCAGTTCCTGGACATGGGCCGCTCGGCCACCAACGCGGTCGGCAACGCTGTCGCCACCGCCGTGGTCGCGAAGTGGGAAGGCGCTTTGGAAGAAGAAGTGGAACAACCTGTCGTCGCCACGATGCGTGCGGCTTGAAGAATAATTAGAGGAGATTGAAAGATGCAAAAGCATGTGATGGGCGCGTTGGCGCTGGGTTTGGTATCGGCCGTGGCACAGGCGCAATCGAGCGTGACCGTGTACGGCATCGCCGACGCCGGCCTGGTGCTGGAACGCGGCGGCCCCGCCGGTAACACGCAGAACGTCAGCAGCGGCGTGGGCTCCGGCTCGCGCCTGGGCTTCAAGGGTAAGGAAGACCTGGGCGGCGGCCTGGTCGCCGGCTTCCAGCTGGAAAACGGCTACAACATCGACACCGGCACCGCCGGACAGGGCGGCCTGCTGTTCGGCCGCCAGGCCTATGTGAGCCTGTCCGCCTCGGCCGGTTCCATCAGCGCCGGCCGCCAGTACATGCCGTACTTCAAAGCCCTGCGCGATGTGATCGATCCGTTCGGCACCGGCTTCGCCGGCAACGTGCAGAACATCTTCTTCCCGAGCACGCGGGTCGACAACTCGGTCGAGTACATGACGAAGAAGTACAACGGCTTCTCGGCGGACCTGCTGTACGGCTTCGGCGAAACCGCCGGCGACGCCTCCAAGAACCGCACCATCAGCGGCGCCGCCAGCTACGACAACGGCCCGCTGAGCGTGGTGCTGACCCATCATCAGCGCGAGAACGCCCTGGGTACCGCCCACACCCGCTACACCATGCTGGGCGGCCGCTACCGCTACGGCGACGTCACCGGCCACGCGGCCTACTCACGCAACAAGGACCTGCTGGGCATCGGCAGCCGCGACGCGCTGCTGGGCGTGACGGTGTCGGTCGGCGCGGACAAGCTGCTGGCCTCGTACATCGACCACCGCGACGACTCGTCGCCGCGCCAGCGCGCCCGCCAGGCCGCGATCGGCTACCTGCATCCGCTGTCGGTGCGGACCGACCTGTACGCCGCGTACGGCCACATCGTCAACCGCAACGGCGCCAATTTCCACGTCGGCACGGCCACCGATAGTGGTACCGGTACAACCGGATTCAACTTGGGCGTGCGTCATGTGTTTTAATGAGGGCGTATGAAACGAGGATAACAACAGAGGAGACTATGGCAGCAGCACCACCGCAGACCGTCTTGCCGTCTCGGCCGGGCCGCCGGCTGCTGCGCCGGGCCGCGCTGTGGGTGTTGCTGCTGCTGTGCTGCCTCGCGGTGGCGGCGCTGGCCTGGCGCTGGACCGAAAACGCCGCCACCGAAAAGCTGCGCCTGGCCGCGGCGCAGCGGCTCGACGGCTACGCCGTCAGCCTGGAAAACCTGTTGTCCAAATACGACTTCCTGCCCGGCACGCTGGAGCTCAACAAGGACGTGATCGCCCTGCTGCAGCAGCCCGACGACGAGACCCTGCGCGCCGAGGTCAACGCCTACCTGGAACAGGTCAACCACCTGTCCAAATCGACCACCATCTACATCGTCAACCTGCAGGGCGTGACGCAGGCGGCCAGCAACTGGCGCGAGCCGGACAGCTTCGTCGGCGACAACGTCGCCTTCCGCCCCTACGTGCGCGACGCGCTGCGGCGCACGCCCGGCGGCTTCTACGGCGTCGGCACCACGCGCGGCGAGCCGGGCTACTTCTTCGCGCATGGCATTTATCACAACGGCCGCATGCTGGGCGTGGCCACCGTCAAGGTCAATATCGAGAAACTGGAAAGCGGCTGGATGCAGGGCAACGACAAGGTGCTGCTGACCGACGCCCACGGCGTGGTCTTCCTCAGCTCCGAGCCGGAATGGAAGTACCGCGCGCTGGCGCCGCTGTCGCCGGCCGTGCTGCAAGAGCTGGAGGTCTCGCGCCAATACTTCTCGCACGCCTTGCTGCCGCTGGGCATACGCGAACTGCGCAAGCTCGACAACGGCGCCGCCATCGTCGCCACGCCGGCCCCGGCCGCGCGCCTGCGCATGCTGGCCCAGACCCGTTCGCTCGCGCCGCGCAAGTGGCAGTTCGTCTACCTGTCGGACTTGGCGCCGGTCGAGGCCAGCGCGCGCAACGCCTTCCTCTTCACCTGGCTGTCGGAGGCGCTGCTGCTGATGCTGGTGCTGTACGCGCGCCAGCGCCGCCGGCTGGGACGGCAACGCCAGCGCGCCCGGCTGGACCTGCAGCGCGCCTACGACGACCTGGAATCGATGGTGGCCGAGCGCACCGCCAGCCTGCAGCAGATGACCCACAACCTGAGCGAGGAAAACGTCGTGCGCCGCCAGGCCGAGCAGAAGCTGCGGCAGGCGCAGAGCGAGCTGGTCCAGGCCGGCAAGATGGCGGTGCTGGGCCAGATGTCGGCCGGCATCACGCACGAGCTGAACCAGCCGCTGACGGCGCTGCGCACCATGTCCGACAATGCCCGCGTGCTCATCGAACGCGGCCGGGTGGACGAGGCCAAGGACAACCTGGCGACCATCTCGCAACTGGTCGCGCGCATGGGCGCGCTGACCGGACAGCTGCGCCAGTTCGCCCGCAAGTCCGACGCCAGCGTCAGGCCGGTGGCGGTGGCGGGGGCCATCACCGCCGCGCTGTTCCTGGTCGAACGGCGGGTGGAGCAGGAGCGGGTCAATTTCCGCATGTCGATGCAGAGCCCGGACGTGTTTGCGCTGTGCGACACCAACCGGCTGGAGCAGGTGCTGGTCAACCTGTTCACCAACGCGCTCGACGCGATGGCCGACAGCGAGACGCGCCAGCTGACCGTGAGCGTGTCGCGCAGTTTTCAAAAGGCCATGATCGCCGTCTCGGATACCGGGCCGGGCATTCCGGAAGCGATCCGCCGCCACTTATTCGAACCCTTTTTCACAACAAAGCCGCAAGGGCAGGGCCTGGGCCTGGGACTGGCGATATCCGAGCAGATCATCCGCGAATTCGGCGGACGGCTGCTGGCGGAAGCCACGTCCACGGGCGGCGCCCGGTTCATCATCGAATTGCCCATTGCAGAGCAGGAGACAGCATGAAAGTATTACTGATCGAAGACGACCCGACCGTGCGCGCGGGCAGCGCGCAGGCGCTGGACCTGGCGGGCATCGAGGTGCAAGCCTTCCACACCGCCGAGCAGGCGCTGCCGCTGATCACGCCGGGCTTTGACGGTGTGGTGGTGAGCGACGTGCGCCTGCCCGGCATGAGCGGGCTGGACTTCATGGCCGCCGTCAAGGCCATCGACGCGCAACTGCCGGTGGTGCTGGTGACCGGCCACGGCGACATCACGATGGCAGTGGGCGCCATGCGCGACGGCGCCTACGACTTCATCGCCAAGCCGTACTCGTCGGAGCAGCTGACCGACGTGGTGCAGCGCGCGATGGAGACCCGGCGGCTGGTGCTGGAAGTGGCCGCGCTGCGCCACCGCATCGAGCACGGCGAGGGCATCGAGGCGACCCTGCTGGGCGACTCGGCCGCGATCCGCGACCTGCGCCGCCTGATCCTGGACCTGGCCGACGAGCCGGCGGACGTGCTGATCTACGGCGAAACCGGCACCGGCAAGGAGATGGTGGCGCGCTGCCTGCACCAGTTCAGCCGCCGGCACCAGAGCAACTTCGTCGCGCTCAACTGCGGCGCCATCCCCGAGACCATCTTCGAGAGCGAAGTGTTCGGCCACGAGTCGGGCGCCTTCACCGGCGCCGCCAAGCGCCAGGTCGGCAAGATCGAGCACGCGGACGGCGGCTCGCTGTTCCTCGACGAGATCGAATCCCTGCCGATGGCGCTGCAGGTGAAGATGCTGCGCGTGCTGCAGGAGCGCTACGTCGAACGGCTGGGCTCGAACAGCCCGGTGCCGGTGGACGTGCGCGTGATCGCGGCGGCCAAGGTCGATTTGAAGGAATGGTCGGACCAGCAGAAATTCCGCAGCGACCTGTACTATCGCCTGAACCTGATCGTGCTGAACCTGCCGCCGCTGCGCGAGCGGCGCGAGGACATCCCGCTGCTGTTCGAGCACTTCCTGCTGGGCGCCGCCGCGCGCTACAAGCGCAGCGCGCCGCCCGTGCCGGGGCCGCTGATGCAGGCGTTGATGGCGCACGACTGGCCGGGCAATGTGCGCGAACTGCGCAACATCGCCGAGCGTTTCGTGCTGGGTCTGTCGAGCGGGGCCGATGGCCTGCTGTCGGCGCGCAGTCTGGCGCCGTTGCCGCTGGCCGAGCAGGTGGGCTGCTTCGAACGCGCGGTGATCGAACAGGAACTGCGCAGGGCCAGCGGCAGCGTCACCGAAGTGAGCGTCGCGCTCGGCGTGCCGAAGCAGACGCTGTACTACAAGATGCAAAAGTACGCGCTGACGCCGGACGACTACAAGTAAGCGTCTAGTTCAAGGCGCGCTCGCCGTCGCGCAGCGTCAGCACCTGCACGCCGCTGCGCGTGACCGCCACCGTGTGCTCGAACTGCGCGGACAATTTGCCGTCCATGGTGACGACGGTCCAGCCATCGTCCTCGGTGCGGACCGCGCGGCGGCCCTGGTTGAGCATGGGTTCGATGGTGAACACCATGCCTTCCTGGAGCACCAGTCCGGTCTTCGGCTTGCCCCAATGGAGCACCTGCGGCGGCTCGTGCATCTCGCGGCCTATGCCGTGCCCGCAATATTCCCTGACCACCGAATAACCGTTGCGCCGGGCGTGGCGCTCGATCGCATGGCCGACGTCGCCCAGCCTGGCGCCGGGGCGGACCGCGCGGATGCCGCGCCACATGGCCTCGTAAGTCACCTGCACCAGCCGCTTGGCCAAGGGCGCAACGTCGCCCACCAAATAGGTCTTGCTGGAATCGGCGATGAAGCCGTTCTTCTCCAGCGTGATATCGAAATTCACGATATCGCCGTCCTGCAAAAACTCCGTGTGCGACGGCACGCCGTGGCACACCACGCTGTTGCGCGAAGAGTTGAGCGCATAAGCGTAGCCATACTGCCCCTTGCTGGCCGGCCGCGCCTGGAGTTCATTGACGATCAGGCTGTCCACCATATCGTTGACCTGCATGGTGGACATGCCGATCAGGCTCAATCGGTCCAGGTGGGCGAACACGCTGGCCAGCAGCTTGCCCGCCTCCGCCATCAGCGCGATTTCCTCGGGACGCTTGGTCATGCCGCGCTCCGGAGAGGCGGGGCCTCGACACCGGCAGCGCGCAGTTCCCGCGCGACGATCTCGTTGAAGGTCAGCGTAGGGTTCAATTCGCTCAACATTCCCATCTTGATCCAGAACGCCGCCTGCGCGTTGATGGACCGGCAAGCGACAGCGCTCGCCTTGCGGATCTGGTCGTGCAGCTCATCATCGATATTCACAATGCCCATTTTTTATCCTATATATGAAACGTATACGAATCATATACTAGCTTGAGATGATTTTCCATGACTAAGTGATAATTCGCGTATTTTGTACACTGGCAAGCTGCTATCCTGACGCCCTCCGTCCGGAGCAAGCCGCAGTATTAACCCATCAACGAAACGAAGAGAATTTTAGATATGCCATTCACAAAGCGCGCTTCGCTTTTTATCTTTGCCGCACTGCTGCTTGGGTGTTCGCGTTCGCCCCAGCCACCGCAGGAGGCGCCGGCGTCGAAGACCACGGCAAGCAAGCAAGCCGCATCTAAAGAGATCACCGAGAGCCAGGCGCTGGATCTGCTTTTGGCCGGGCTGAAACGGCGCAAGGTTGCCGACCTGGATTGTCTTGAATTTATGGCGGAAACCGATGATCCCGCAGTTTCGAAGGCGGAGCAGTGGGAGTTCGCGGCGCATGAAATTCACGACAAAAGATGCGGGGGAGACCCTGGCGTATCGCCGGTGCGTGATCGCTATCAAATAAGCTCGGCAGGCAAGGTCAAGGTCTATGACGCGGCAGAAGGCGAATTCAAAAAATTCTGACGCAGCGCCTTCCTCTCCTCATAATAGTGATGCAGTGGGGCAACATAATAGCCATTTTTAGGATGTTGCCATATGAAAACGTGAACGTTTTCGGTAGAATCTAACTTGCCCCACAGTAAGTAAAGCACTCCTCGGCGCCGCTCAACTCCCGCGCGCCAGTCACCGCAGCCCCGCTCCGCTGCTCTTGAATTCTCACCGGTTTCCCCTGTCCGCCGTCAACGGCGACAACGCGTGTGGCCGGGCCTCGTTGCAAGGTGATGTCATGAACCGAATTTACAGAGTTGTGTGGAATGCCGCCCTGGGTGTTTGGCAGGTCTGTTCGGAGCAGGGTGGCGCGCGCGGCAAGCGCAGCGCATCCCGTACCGCGCGGCGCGCGTTGATCGCCGCGACTCTGGCGTTGACCGGCGCCTTGGCGCTGGCGGGCGATCTGCCGACCGGCGGTGCGGTGGTGGCGGGCCAGGGCAGCATCGCGCAGCAGGGCAAGACGCTGACCGTCAACCAGAACACCAACAAGCTGGCCATCGACTGGAACAGCTTCTCCATCGGCAGGGATAACACCGTCAACTTCGTGCAGCCGTCGGCCAGTTCGGTGGCGCTGAACCGCGTGACCGGCAGCGACGTATCGCAAATCCAGGGCGCGCTCAAGGCCAACGGCCAGGTGTTCCTGCTCAATCCAAACGGCGTGCTGTTCTCGCCGACGGCGCGGGTGGATGTGGGCGGTCTGCTGGCGTCGACGCTGGCGATGACCAACGACGATTTCATGGCCGGGAACTATCGCCTGCAAGGCGCCAGCGCCAACGCCGTCATCAACCAGGGCAATATCCACACCGCCGGCGGCGGCTCGGTGGCGCTGGTGGCGGCGCGCATCGTCAACAGCGGCGAGATCGCGGCCGATCGCGGCAATGTGCTGCTGGGCGCGGGCAGCGAGGTGCAGCTGGATTTCGGTGGCCCTGTCAAGCTGCAGGTGAAGCAGGCGGCGCTCGATGCGTTGATCGACAACGGCGGCGCGGTGCGCGCCGATGGCGGCACGGTGCTGATGACGGCCAAGGCGGCCGGTGACCTGGTCAGCACGGTGATCAACAACACCGGCGTGGTGCAGGCACGCACGCTGGCCACCGGCGAACGCGGACAGATCGTGCTGCTGGGCGATATGCACAATGGCCGCATCGATATCGGCGGCACGCTGGACGCCAGCGCGCCGCAGGCCGGCAACGGCGGTTTCATCGAAACCTCGGCGGCGGAAGTGGCCACCGGCCGCGCGTTGAAGGTGGACGCCGGCGCGGCGCGCGGGCAGGGCGGCGAGTGGCTGATCGACCCGTACAACTACACCATCAACACCACTGCGGCCAACAACATCAACGCGGCGCTCAATGCCGGCACCAGCGTCACGGTCAGCACGCAGACCAGCGTGAGCGGCTATGGCGGCGGCGCCAGCGGCACCGGCGACATCACCGTGGCCAGCGCGATCAACAAGACCGGCGGCGGCGACGCGACGCTGACGCTGCGGGCGGATCACAGCATCGCGGTCAACAGCGATATCACCTCCACCGCCGGCAAGCTGGGTATCACGCTGAGCGCGGCCAACGCGAGCGGCGCCACCTCGGGCGGCGTCGATGTCAACGCCAACCTGACCAGCAATGGCGGCGCCATCATGCTGGGCGGCGCGGCCGGTGCGGTCACCAACGGCATCGGCTATGCGCTCAATTACAGCGGCAGCACGGCCGGTGTGATCGTTGAAGTGAACAAGAACATCTTGTCGCAGGGCGGCAATATCACCATCAACGGCAAGTCGTCGGTGGGCTCGAACAATGGCAGTTACTCGGGTGTGACGGGCGGCGTGTATATCTACTCCGGCGCGACCATCCTGTCGGGGACCGGCAACCTGTTCATGACCGGCGAGAGCACCGGCGGCATCAAGACGTTTGGCGTCGGCTTCGAGGGCAGTTCCGGCACGCTGACCACGGTCGGCAGCGCGACCGGTGGCGGCGGCATGCTGCTGAACGCGGTGAATTCGACGGCGGGTTACAGTTCGTCGCTGCAGGACCAGGGGGCGATCGGGCTGGTGTCCTATGGCAGCCGTGCGCGTATCGCGTTCCAGGGACCATCGGTGGCCAGCTGGCTGGTGTTCGTCAACGGGGCGCCGCAGTTGTCGGCTTATACGCAGTCGCCGCAGCTGTCGAGCTGCGCGACGCCGTATCCCAACTGCGGCACGCTGGTGATTCCCGGTTCGAACAACAGCTATCTGTATGCGACCTACCAGGCCGTCAGCATGGCGACCCAGCCTGTCTATGTGATACAGAGCGGGGCCGGTACCAAGGTCTATGATGGTTCGACCACGGCGACGGGCCTGACCTTTACCACGCTGGGTGGGCCGTCCGGCTTCTCGGTGTCGTCGCTGACGCCGTCGGTGACGTACACCACGTCGAGCAAGAACGTGGGCAGCTATGCCAGCCTGACACCTGATGGGTCGAATCCCGTCAGCTATGTGAACGGCGGCACCACCTATGCGGTGGGTTACTTCAACACCGGCAGCTATACCATCACGCCCAAGACGCTGACGCCTGCCGCGTCCAGCAAGGTGTATGACGGCAGCACCACGGCGGCGGTGACCGCGAGCGGTGTGGTGTCGGGCGATTCGGTGACGCTGAGCGGCACCGGCGCGTTCGGCAGCAAGAACGTGGGCACCTATTCGGTCAATGTCAGCAATATCTCGTTGGGTGGTGCGGATGCGGGCAACTACACTTTGGCCAGCAGTAGCGCCAGCGCGTCGGCCAGCATCACCGCGCGTGCCGTCACGCTGAATGCGGCCAAGACGTATGACGGCGCGGCCGGCCTGACGGGGAATGTCACGCTGGGGAATCTGGTGGCGGGAGATGATCTGACCTACACCGGTGCGACGGCGAACAGCTCGCAGGTGCTGGGCGCGAGCTATGTGAATGCGATTACGCTGGCCAATGGCGCTACCGGCCTGGCATCCAATTATGCGGTGCCGGGTTTGTCGGCGGCGGGTGCGTCGAATACCGCGTCGATTACGCCGAAGGCGTTGACGGTGACCGGCATGACGGCGGGCGACAAGACGTATGATGGCACGACGTCGGCGGTGCTCACTGGCGGTTCGCTCAGTGGCCTGGTGGGTTCGGAGACGCTCTCGTTCTCCGGCCAGGTGGGCGCTTTCGCGGACAAGAACGCGGGCGCCGGCAAGGCGGTTACGGTGAGTGGCGTGGCGCTGGGTACCGGTACTGGCCAGGCGTCCAACTACACGGTGTCCAACCCGGCCGGCTTGACGGCGACGATTTCGAAGCGTGCCGCCGGCGTGTCCGGCATTACGGCGGCGGACAAGACGTATGACGGCAGCGCGGCTGCGGTGGTGGATGCCAGCGGCGCGGTGCTCTCGAACCTGGTGTCGGGCGATCAGGTGACGGTGTCGGCGAGCGGTGCGTTTGCTGATGCGAATGCGGGTGCGGCCAAGCCGGTGACGCTGGCCAGCACTTATGGTGGCGCGGACGCGGGCAATTACACGATCACCGATCAGGCCAGCGCGGCGGCGACGATCGCGCGCAAGCAGTTGACGATTGTCGGGATGTCTGCGGCTGACAAGACGTATGACGGTACGACTTCGGCGACTTTGAGTGGAGGTACGCTCAGTGGGCTGGTTGGAACGGAGACCTTGGGCTTTTCCGGTCAGGTCGGGGATTTCGTTGATCGCAATGCCGGCAATGGCAAGGCGGTGACGGTGAGCGGGGCGGTGCTGGCCGATGGTTCGGGACTCGCGTCCAACTATCAGCTGACGATGCCGTCGTATGTGGTGGCTTCCATTTTGCCCAAGGGCTTGACGGTGAGCGGTGCGACCGCTGCGGATAAGGTCGAGGATGGGACGACGGCGGCTGTATTGACGTCCGGTGGGGCGGTCAGTGGCAAGGTGGGTGGCGATGATGTGCATCTCAATGATGGTGCGGCGTCGGCGAATTTTGCGCAGACGGCGGCGGGCAATGGGTTGACTGTTAACGTCAGCGGGCTGGCGTTGGCCGGGACTGATGCGCAGAACTACAGCATCAGCGGGACCACAGTGACTACCGCGAATATTCTGCCGGCGCCGACGCCGACGCCGACGCCGACGCCGACGCCGACGCCGACGCCAACGCCGACGCCGACGCCGACGCCGACGCCGACGCCGACGCCGACGCCAACGCCAACGCCAACGCCAACGCCAACGCCAACGCCAACGCCAACGCCAACGCCAACACCAGTGCCAGCGCCAGTGCCAGCGCCTGCGCCGACGCCGACGCCAGTACCGACGCCAGCACCGACGCCTGTGCCGACGCCAGTACCAACGCCAGTACCAACGCCAGTACCAACACCTGTACCGACGCCAGTACCAGCGCCTGTCCCGACGCCTGTGCCAGCGCCTGTCCCGACGCCTGTGCCAGTGCCTGTCCCGGCACCGGTACCAACGCCTGTGCCAGCGCCTGTGCCAGTGCCCGTCCCGGCACCGGTACCAACGCCGGTCCCAGCGCCGGTTCCAACTCCCGTGCCGACTCCAGTTGAAGTGCCTGCGCCTGCGCCGGTGCCAACCCCTGTCCCTGCGCCTGTTCCGACACCGGTGCCAGCGCCAACGCCAGCGCCGGTGCCCACGCCTGCGCCAGTGCCGGCTCCTGCTGAAGTGCCAGCACCCGCGCCGGTGGTGACGCCAGCGCCTGTTCCGACGCCAGCACCAGCACCAGCACCAGCACCAGCACCAGCACCAGCACCAGCACCAGCACCAGCACCAGCACCAGCATCGGTCCCTGCCGCGGTATCGGTTCTGGCATCGACGCCGGTGCTGCAGTTGCAGGGCGGCTCGGCACCTGCCTTGCCATCGCTTAGTGTCGGCGGGCTGAATTACACGCCGGTCGCCGATGCCAGCGGTGTGACCGTCGCCGCCGGCGGCACAGGTGGCGCGGCCAGCGGCGGCAGCGGAACGAGCTCCAGCTCCAGCACCGAACGCTCGCCTGTCTCGCAAGGCCTGGGCGCTGGACGTGACGTGAAGTTCCTGAGCGTGTTCGTGGTTGGCGGCGGCATCCAGATGCCGTCGGCCGCGATCGACTCCAGTACTGCCTCGGCAGGAACCGCGACAAAGTCGACGCAATAAGGCTAAAATCCACCTACCCATCAGATTGCGTTGAAAGCCGACATGAAACCAGCTCTGACTGTTCTGTCCATCGCCATCACGCTGTGCCTCGGCTCTGGAGCACTGGCACAGCAACGTCCCGACGCCGGACAGCTGCTGCAAGAGAACGGCCCGCGCGCGCTGCGAGAGCCGCAACCCTCCACAGCGCCGCTGCAACTGCCCGCCGCGCCGCCGCTGCAAGTGCCCCCCGGAGGCATGACTATCACTTTGAAACAGATCGTCATCAGCGGAAACGCCCTGATCGCGCAGGACGAACTGCTGCGCGCCATCGGCCCGGTGCAGGGCAAGACCTACGACTTCGCCGGCCTCAGTGCGCTGGCCGACCAGATCTCCGCGCAGTACCGTAGCGCAGGCTACCCGTTCGCCCGCGCCTACCTGCCGCAACAGGATCTGCAGCAAGGCGTCTTGCACATACAAGTACTGGAAGGCCGCTACGGCCAGATCACCGCCCACGGCGATCCTGAACTGAGCGGTCCCGGGCAGCGCTTCCTGTCGCCGCTTAAACCCGGTGGCGTGATTGAAAGCCACGAACTGGAACGCGTCACGCTGATCCTGGACGACCAACCCGGCATCAAGAGCATCCCGGTGGTCAAGCCCGGCCGCGACGTCGGCACCGGCGACCTCGCGGTCGAAGTGCGGCGCGACCACCGCTACGCCGGCGACGCCGGCATCGACAACGACGGCAACCGCTACACCGGCCGCACGCGCGCCCACGTCAACCTCGACATCGATAGCCCGCTGACACTGGGCGACCAACTGGTCCTGCAGGCCATGGTCACCGATGAAAAGATGTGGTTCGGCGCCGCCAACTACGCCATGCCGCTCAACGCCTACGGACTGCGCGGAAAAGTCGGCTACAGCCATTCCTACTACACGCTGGCCGACACCTTCGCCGCGCTGAACGCCACCGGCACCGCCGACGTCACGAGTGCGGGCCTGAGTTATCCGGTGGTGCGTTCGCAGCGCCTCAACCTCACCTTGTCCGGCACGCTGGAGCACAAGCGCCTGCACGACCGCCAGGGCGCCACCGCCACGCACAGCGACAAGGGCAGCAACAGCCTGCCGATCGCCCTCAACTTCGACGTGCGCGACACCCTTTTGAATGGAGGCATCAGCTACGGCGCCGTCAGCTGGACGCCGGGCCGCCTGCAACTGGACGCCGACCTGGCGCCGGCCGATGCCGCCACCGCCCGCACCGCCGGCCAGTTCTCGAAACTGAATGTGGACCTGGCGCGCATCCAGTCGCTCAGCGAAGGGCTGGATTTGTACGGCCGCATCTCGGCCCAATGGGCCAGCAAGAACCTGGATTCGTCGCAGAAGTTCGGCCTGGGCGGACGCAATGGCGTGCGCGCCTATCCGAGCGGGGAAGGGTATGGCGACAGCGGCGCGCTGGTACAGGTCGAACTGCGCTATGCCATGGGCTTGTGGCTGCCGTATGTGTTTTACGATGCCGGTCGCGTCACCACCAACCGCGATCCATGGACGCCCGACGTGAACCACCGCAGCCTGGCCGGCGGCGGCGCCGGCGTGCGCTATGGCGGACGCACCTGGAACGCCTCATTGATCGCCGCCTGGCGCACCCACGGCGGCGCGCCGCGCTCCGAGCCCGGCAAGGGACAGCCCACGGTGTGGGCCAATGTGGGCTATCAGTTCTAAGTTCGAATTCAGTCCCGTTCCGGCACCGGCACGTTAAAGCCGTTCAGCGTCACCGACACCAGCGCGTACAGGCCGACCAGGTAGATCAGCTCACTGGCGCCATGCTGGCCGAAGGTGTCGACGGCCAGCCGGTACAGGGGCTCCGGCAGCGTGCCGCCCCGGCTCAGCGCATACGCCGTGTCGTAGGCGATGCTTTCCTCCTTGTTCAAATCTCCCGGCTTGACATCGGCCACCAGCGTGGACAGCCGCTCGGCGGTCATGCCTTCGCGCTCGGCGACCGCGATGTGGGCGTAGATCTCGTAAGCCGCGTTGTAGCTGGCGCCGACCGTCAGGATGGCGATCTGCCGCACGTTTTCCGGCAGCTTGGTGTTGGCGGTCATGGCCAGCGTCAGGTCCCAGATCGCCTTGCCGATGCCCGGCTCGTGCAGCCACGGGTTCCATGGTCCCATCAGCGCGCCGTCTTCGCGCACCGAAATGAAATCGTTGAAGTTGCTGTTGATGCCCTTGCGCATATTGTCGTACAGGGCTTTTTGTTCGGAGGTGAGGTCTTTCGGGGCAATCAATGGCAGGCGCATGGCGGTTCCTTCGTGGTTGAACTGTCAACCCTCAGCATAGGCGCGCGACGCCGTGAACTCTGTACGCCATCACACCCAGCGCACGGTTGAAAATGCGCGGCCTCAGCAATAATAGTAAAATTCGATTGTTTGTGAAATGGCAACTATCCCACCGTATAAGGCCAAGCGATGCGCGATGAAGTCAAATCCATAGTGGCGGCATTCGCTGATGGCCAGCACAATCGACTCCTGCGTCTTCAATTTCCCAACCAGGACGCGCCTGGCCGGTTCCTTGTCAATCAACTTGACGCCATGGAAGGGCTGTCGCGCCCCTTCGAGTACAAGGTCGAGCTGCTTTCGGAGTCCGCCCACGTTGAGCTCAAGGACATGCAGGGCAAGCTGCTCTCGGTCCATCTGGTACTTGGCGACGGCGGTATTCGCTACTTCACCGGACATGTTTTCAGTTTCGGGCTGACCAAAGTCGACGGTGGTATCGCCTACTACGAAGCCACGCTGGGACCTTGGTTCCGATTCCTGAGCCTGCGCAAGGATAACTATCTCTTTCATCAAGCGACGTTGTACGAGCAAACCTCCAGCGTGTTTGCGGATTACGACGGCCTTTGCGATTGGGATTGGCGCGTCGCCGGCGCTCAGAAAAGAATGAACGATGCCTGCCAGTTCGACGAGACCGACAGCAATTATTTGCAGCGGCGCTGGAACGCGGCGGGGCTGGTTTACTGGTTCGAGCATAGTGCAAGCGGCCACAAGATGGTGCTGACCGACGACACGACAAGTGCCGCGCCGATCGAGGGCGGGGAAGAGGTGCCGTTTCAACGCCACGGTGGCGCGCTGGAAGAGGATGGGATCGGCGAGTGGTCGCCGACGCGCCACCTGGTGCAAGGCGCCGTGGCGGTTGCCAGTTATGACTTCAAAAGCGGCAAGCCCATCGTCAGCGCGATGCCGACGGTGAACCGGCAGGGCAATGTGCCGGTCATCGAATCGTACGAATACACCGGCGCCCTCGGCTTTGCCGACCATGCCACCGGCGAAGCGCTGGCTAGCTTGCGCCTGGAGGAAATGGAGGCGGTGGGAAAACTGTTCCATGGCGCTGGCAATAACCGCCGCCTGGCGCCGGGACGCTGGTTCCGCCTGACAGGACATTTCGATGGTGCGCCAAACGGAGGCAGCGGGGACAACGATGAGTTTCTCGTCGTCGAAGTGCGGCATCGCGCATCGAACAATTACCAGGTCAACGCGCAGCAGCCGTCGGAGTACCAGAACGAGATGTCGTGCTTGCGCAAGTTCATCCCCTGGCGGCCCGGCCGCACACGCAATTGCGAAGAGACACGGATCTACGGACTACAGACCGCCACGATCACCGGCCCGGCCGGCGAAGAGATCCATACCGATGAATTTGGCCGCGTGCGGGTTCAGTTCCACTGGGACCGGGTGGGCGTCCGCGACGAGAACAGTTCCACCTGGATTCGCGTCGCAACGCCATGGTCCGGCTCGAACTTCGGCATGACGTCGATTCCGCGCGTTGGGACCGAGGTGATCGTCTCCTTTATCGGCGGCGATCCGGATCGCCCAATCATTATCGGCATGGTGCCCAACGTCGATACCATGCCGGCGTGGGAGCTGCCCGCCAATAAGACCCAAAGCGGCATGATGTCCAGGTCCAGTCCAGGGGGCGCTGCGCAGAACGCGAACGCCTTGCGCTTCGAGGACAAAAAAGGCGCCGAGCAAGTCTGGCTCAAGGCCGAGCGCGATTTTGATTCGAATGTCGGCAACGACCAGACCCTCACGGTGGGCAACAACCGCAGCAAAGTCGTGGCGCAGGACGAGGACGCGTTTGTCGGGAACAACCATAGCCGCCGCATCAAGAACAGCCTGATGGAGACGGTCAAGGTCGATGCCTTGCAGCAGATCGGCGGCGAAAAGAACACGCTGGTCGGCAAGCATTACAAGGTGGAGGCCGGCGAGTCCTTCGAGATCACTTGCGGGCAGGCCAAGTTCTATATGGACAAAAGCGGCAACGTCGCCATCACGGGCAAGAGCATCAACATCACCGCCGACGGGCCGGTGCAGGTCAACGGCAAACCGATCGACCTGAACTCCAGCGGCGGCGCGGCGGCCGTCACGCCCAGCCCGAAAGGTGGCGGGGCCATCATCGCCGATGTCGATGCGCAGTTCCCCAGTAACCAATCTTGATATCCAATGAATTACCAGATCAATGAGGGCAGTTTCGCGCTACCGCCCCAAGCGCAAGATCGTAGTGTCAACATGCTGGTGCTGAATCACGGCCCCGGCGGGCTGACGCTGGTGGTTTCTCGTGACATGGCACAGGACGGGGAAGCGCTCGATGCCATGCTGCGGCGCCAGCTGCGGACACTGGGCAGCCAGGTGAAAAACTTCAAACAGCAAGACCCGATTGCTGTGCAAGTCGGTGAAGCGCGTTTGTCAGCCTTGCAGGTGTCGACGTCATTCAAGCAGAACAATGCTACGGTCTATCAGCTGCAAACCATGGTCGCGTTGGGGGGGGATGCAGTGCTTGTGTTTACCTTGACTTGCGCCTCTCCGCTGACGCAGGAGCAGGCTGCGTATGCGCAGCAACTGCTGGACAGCTTCACTCCGGCGGCGAGGGACTGATTCCCCATGTGCCCGGCCGCCGCTCGCCTGAACGACCCAATCGCACACACATCCACGATGGGGATGCTCGCCAAAATGGGCGGCTCTCTGCTCGTAGGGGCGCTGGTCGGCGCTGCCCTCACAGCGTTGGTGGCAGCTGCCGTCGTGGCAACGGTAGCGACCGGTGGTTTAGGGTTTGCGGCGGTACTGGCCATCGGCTTCGGCGTCAGCGTCGCGATGGAGGCTACTGGGCTAAACGGATTTATAGACAACCAGATCAATCGAGCGGTCGACAAGTTCATTCCACCTTCAATCGAAGGCAAGATCACTAGCGGGGCGCCTAACGTCACATTCAATTCGCTGCCGGCGGCGCGTGCTGCCTCACCAGGCGACCTGGATGTCATCCATTGCGGGAAGCATTCATCCGGCGCGCCGCCCATGTTGGCGCAGGGTTCCGACAATGTCTTCATCAACAGCCAACCAGCCACACGCATCGGCGACATGACCACCTGCGGTGGAACCATCGCCGAAGGTTCCGCCGATGTATTCGTTGGCGGCGGCACGCTCACCGTGCGTGATATCAAGGATGAACGTCCTTGGTGGATTACCGCCCTGGGTGTTGCGATTGGGGTGGCGCTGGCCCTGTGCGGGCGCGGAAAGCTAAATATCTCATCGCTGAAGGCTGCGCTGCCTTGCCTCTTGATGAACATGGGTGCATCAATGCTCGGAACCTACGTCGGCAGCAAGATCCGTACATTCATTGGCAATCCGGTCAACGTGATCACAGGCGGCAAGGTGTTGCGCGAGTCTGCAGACATTTTGCTGCCTGGCCCGATTCAACTTGGGTGGAGTCGCTTTTACAGTAGCCATGATACCCGCGATGGCGGTTTGCTTGGGCGGGGCTGGAGTGTGCCGTTCGAGGTGTCCTTGACGCTGGAGCGCACGCACGACGGCGAACTTTGCGCTGTGACCTATTGCGATGCACAGGGACGTCAGATACGTTTCCCCGCAGTGATGCCAGGAGAGAGTCACCTCAGCACGGCCGAAGGCTGCTATCTGATATGCACGGAGCTTGGTCACTACCTGGTCGAAAGTGTTGACGGCATTTATCGGGATTTCGGCATTCCGGATGCGGGCTTTTCCGGCACCTTGGCGCTACAGCGCATCGAGGACCGCAATGGCAATTGGCAAGCGCTCGATTACGCTGAGAATGGCAGGCTTGTCGCATTGCGCGATGGATGTGGACATAGGCTCGAACTCCGGTACGATGGAGGTGATCCGCGTCGCGTTTCGGCGATCGTCCTGACTGACCGCGCTGATGGCGTGGCCCATGAAGTGCTGGTGCAGTATCGTTACACCAGTGAGTATCAGCTGGCCGAAGTGATCGACCGCACGGGGACGCCGGTGCGCAATTTTGCTTACGCTAACGCGCTGATGATCGAGCACAATGTGCCCGGCGGCTTGCGCTGCTGCTACTCGTGGGAAGGTCGCGGTGCGGAGGCGAGGGTGGTGCGCCACTGGACCAACGATGGCGAACAATACACCTTCGATTACGATATTGCGCGAGGACGTACGCAAGTGCGCGACCAAATCGACAGGCTATATCAATGGGAGTGGAATGACGATTGCCAGCCAACCGCGTATACCGATGCTGAGGGGCACACTTGGCGCTACACTTGGGACCGGAACCGCCAGCTAGTCGAATTTTCCGATCCCGCTGGAAACCGCACGCGTTTCGAATATGATGAGCTTGGGCGGGAAATCGCCGTGATCAATGCGCTGGACCAAATTGAGCGCACGCAGTGGCATGAACGGTTCGACGTGCCGCGCGCGGAATGGGATGCGGCCGGCAACCGGTGGAGTTACGAATACGACCAGCGCGGAAACTTGATCCTGACGACTGATCCAGAGGGCTATCAGACGGAGCAGGTTTACGACGAGAGGGGCCTGCCCCATACGATTTGCGATGCGCGCGGGGGGTATAAACACCTCGAATGGAATAGATGCGCGCAATTGTCCGCTTATACCGACTGCTCCGGGAAACGCACCAGTTTCACATATGACGCGCGCGGCCATCTGATTAACGTCACCAATGCCTTGGGCGGCGTTTCACGCTACGAAGTTGACGTGCTGGGTCGCGTCACAGCAACCATCGCGCCTGATGGCAGCACCCAGCGCTTCCGTTACGATAGCCTCGGCAGGATAAGTGCGCGAATAGATGCTGCTGGCCGTGTAACCGAATACCACTGCAATGGGCGGGGGCTGCTTCAGCGTCGGATCGACGCGATGGGGCGCGGTGTGTGCTTTAAATACGATGCGGCGTTCCGCCTTGCGGAGTTGGTCAATGAGAACGGAGAGTCCTATCGCTTCGCGTACGACCGCAACGATAATCGCATCGAGGAGCGCGGCCTCGACGGCAGCATCAAACGTGTCGACCACGATGTGTGTGGCAACGCGCACGCGATCACCGATGCGGCTGGAGAAGCCGATGCGATAACTATGCGGCTGGAGCGGGACGCGCTTGGACGTGTAGTCGTCAAGCATGCAAGAGGTAGAGGCATCTCATTCAGGTACGGGAAAACAGGACGGGTGGTGCAGGCGCAGTCGTTTACCGATAATGGGTTGCGGCGTGTCATCCATGAAGACGTCAGCTTCACCTACGGCAAACGTGGGGAGCTGACAGGCGAGACTGGCCATCTGGGCACACTAACCCATGAGTACGATGAACTGGGAAACCGGTGCGCGACGATACTGCCTGATGGGCGTACGATCGGGCGTTTGCATTACGGCTCCGGGCATTTGCACCAATTGAATATCGATGGCGAGGTCATCAGCGATATCGAACGTGATGACTTGTACCGTGAGGTAGTTCGCACCCAAGGTGCGCTGTCGACGCGCTACAGCTATGACGCCATGGGGCGCAAGCGCTGGGAGCAATTCGGCGATGCGGCCGGTCTCAAGCCGGCATTGCGCAAGGAGTGGACGTACGACCTGGCCGGCGAGTTGACGACAAAGCGTCATTCGCGCCAAGGATCCAGTACGTTTGCCTACGATCCGCTTGGCCGTATCACCAGCGCGACGCACGAGGCGCAGCGCGAACTATTCCGCTGGGATGCGGCAGCCAATATGGTCGACAGCAACCAAGGCGGGGGCTACGTAAAATATAACCGCGTCCAGGTTCTCGAGGATAAGCGTTTCGAATATGATGTCCACGGCCGTTTGGAGAGCAAGCGAATCGGGCGTCACACGGTTCAGCGCTTCAGCTACGATGGCGAGCATCGGCTGGTCCAGGTGGAAACCAACCGCGATGGCGTACGTCAAGCCGTGCACTTCGACTACGATCCGCTGGGGCGCAGGATCAGGAAGCATGACGATTTCGGCACGACGCACTTCCTGTGGGATGGTGTTCAGTTACTGCAAGAACAGCGTGGCAAAGATGTGGCGACGTACGTATATGAGCCAGATAGCTTCGCCCCGCTGGCGCGATTTGATAGCGTGCTGGTGAGCGAATGCCGGAATGCGGCGGCCAATGATCCCGCCACCGAAATGCAGCCCGATATACTGCAGCGTGCGGTGTACTATTTTCATAACGACGTTTCAGGCCTGCCAGAAGAAATGTCGACCGCATTGGGCGATATCGTGTGGGAAGCCAAATATCGGACTTGGGGAAATGCGGTTACGGAAACGTGGGCGCCTTCGGCCAGTGGGGGCGGCTGCCCGTTGCCTCAGAATTTGAGATTTCAAGGACAATATCTCGATCGCGAGATCGGCCTCCATTACAACACGTTCCGTTTTTATGATCCGGATTTAGGCACGTACATATCGGGGGATCCGATAGGCATACTGGGTGGTAATAATCTGCATCAATTTGCCGCGAATCCGATTCGATGGGCCGATCCGTTAGGCTGGTATAACGGCGAGGGTGTACGCGGGTTAGGTAAATACCATACCTTCCACGAGCACGTCCTTTCGGTAAATGAGTATAAGCTGTCCGATGACTACCATTTTTCGAAAGCGAACGAGTCTGTGTATCAACGGTTGCAAACCGATCCAGAGTTCCGCCGCACATTGCAAACCAAGTATCCGGGGGTAATTGAGCATGTTCAACCTTCGTCAACTGGAAACTTTAGTGGGGATTCACCACCTGGGATGACATGGCACCATGCTGATAAGCCGGGATCGCTTGTGTTGGCAGACAGGTTGGACCACAGAAAGTTCGCCAAAATTTACCATCCTGATGGTACCGGGGGGCGTAATAAATGGGGTGGGGGAACAGGCTGCAGGTAGTGACAGGCTCCGGAGAAACATCATCAACATGAGGAATCAAAATGGCAACAACCTATCAAGGATTTATGGCGTTGAGAAACGCTGTCGAGGAATTTCCTGCAGCGGGGCGCATCTTCACGAAGCCAAAAATAGACAGGGCGACGATCATGGATGCAGAGTTCGTCGTGATTCCGAGCCGTGAGGTAGATGGATATACCGAAGAGAACGGGAGACGAATCCCTAATGTGCTGGCCGGGAAAGGGTATTTCTCATGGCTGGAGGCGCCAATAGTTCAAGATATCATTGTTGATCGACTCGAGCGCGATGCGAAAGCGCCGATCAGCGATATTGTTGACGCGGTCTTCTATTATGATGAGTATGACACCTTCAAGGATGCAGATTGATTCGTTTCATCCTTTACTTGTATGGCCTGTAGGAGCGCTGCAGCTGGTTCAGGCGTGCACCAGCGCGTGGTGCAGCGCTTCGCGGTCGCCGGCCGAGGGCTGGTACAGGTAGTTGAATTTGCCGGACACCATGGTCGCCACCGGCAGGCCGTCGCGGAACAGCAGGCGGTTGCCGGCCAGCGCGGGGACCTTGTCGCCGGGTAGCAGCGTGCCGCACAGGTTGAGCGGGTCGATGCCGGAGACGCATACCAGGCTGCCGTCGTGCTTGCGGCGGCGCGTCTCGCGCAGCAGCGGGATGGCTTCGGGCAGGGCGAACTGTTCGCCCGACAGGCCGGCGATGAAGCGGCCGCCGCGTATTTCACCGCGCGCCTCCAGGCGATGGTAGACCGGCAGCAGTTCGCGCCATGAAGGCATCCACGACGGTTCGCGCTCCAGCAGGCGCCAGAACATCACGCCGTAGCGGCGCAGCAGTGTCATGGCGATGTGTTCCAGCGTGTCGGGCGCGGTGCGTGGCGTGCGGGCCGGTGGCGCGGCACGAACAGCCGCGGCGCTGGTGCCGGCGCTGGCGGTGCCCTCGGCCTTGGCGGTGGCGTCGGCCATGGTGCCGCCTCCGGCGCCGGCTTCCGCGATTTCGCTTACGCGTTCGCGCACGGTCACGCCGTCGCCGCGACGCACCAGTGCCCAGCGTCCCGCTTCCTCCATCGACGGCGCGGCGCCACGTTGGCGGCGCTTGTCGTTGCTGGCGCGCTTGTTCGCGGGCAGCAGCATGGCGCGCAGGCCGGCGTAGCTGTCGGCGTTGACCAAGCCTGTCGCCACCAGTTCGCCCAGCGTGTTTTCCAGCTCCACCGGCAGCAGGCGCGCTTCGTGCGCCAGTTCGTCGAAGAACATGGCGCCTTCGCTGCGTAACGCGGCCAGCACACGCGCGGCGCGCGGCGATACTTCGACTTCGGCGGCGACCACCGGCAGCGCGTGCCACAGCGCGAGCTGGCGGCGCGGCAGCAGTACCAGCGGCGTGTTGCGCACAGGCCCGCCGGCGGCGCTGGACGGTGCGCCGATGCGCGTCCAAACCAGTTTGCCGCTGCGGCACAGGTCATCGAGCCAGGATTTTTCGTAGTCCCGCATGCGCAGCGACAGCAGGTCGCTTTCCCACGCGCCGGCGCCGGCTTCGTAGCCTTCCAGCTGGGCGAGTAACAGCGGCAGCGAGTCTTCGCCTTGCAGTTGGGCGTCCGGCGACAGGTGCTGCCAGTCGAACAGGAAGCGCATGAAGTCCTGGCGCTCGACTGGTTCGATTTCGCGCCGCAGGCTCTTGATGGTGTAGCGGTGGATGCGCGCCAGCAGGTGGCGTTCGCACCATTCTTCGGTTTTGGCGCCTGGGGTGAAGCGGCCGCGCATCACGTAGCCTTCGCTTTCCAGCTGCGTGAGGGCGATGGTGGCGGTGCCGGTCGTGAGACCCAATGCGCCGGCAATGGTGTCCACCGTTTGCGGGCCGAAACCGCTCAGCCGCGCGCGCAGGATTTCGACCAGCGCGCTGTCGGCGGTCCAGACGTCGGCGTCGGCGGGCGGTGCGTCCAGCGGTGGCGTGGCCTTCGCTTGCGGATAGGCGGCGCGCAGGCAGGCGAGGCGTTCCAGCGGTACCCAGAGGCCGATGCCGTCCGTTGCGGTCGCAATCGTCTCGCCGCGCAGGCGCGTGGCGCGTCCGCCGGCGGCCAGCGCGTCCAGCCAGGCGGGCCAGCCTTCGTTGGACGCCGCTTCCGTTTGCGTGATGCAGGCCAGCGACATCAAGGCTTCATGCATTTCGTCGGCGTTGCGCACGCTCGGCCAGGCTTCCTCGGCCACGCTGGCGATGGCGCCGGCGTCGAGCGCGCCCAGGTCGTCGGTGGACGCCGGATCGGTCCAGCGCCGGTTGATGACGGCTTGCGTGCGGCGTTCCTCGATCGGCGCGTCGTCGAGGAAGAAGTAGGGACGGGCGTTGAGGATCTCCATCGCCAGCGGCGACGGCGCCGGCAGGTCGCGCGCGATCAGCGTCACTTCGCCGGCTTCCATGCGGCGCAGCAGGGCCAGCCAGCCTTCGCTGTCCATGGCTTCGTGCAGGCAGTCGTCCAGCGTCTGGTCGACCAGCGGATGGCTGGGCAGCTCTCGTTCGCCGACGATGTTTTCCAGGCACGCCGCCTGGTCGGGAAAGACGGAGGCCAGCAGGTCGTCGCTCTTCATGCGTTGCAGTTGCGGCGCGACCTTGCGTCCACCTGAGTAGCGCGGCAGGGCCAGCGCGGTGGTGGCGTTCCAGCGCCATCGCACGTTGAACAGCGGCGCGTCGAGCAGCGCCTGGATCAGTATGTGCTCGGCGGTGGCCGAGCGCAGGTAGCGCCATACTTCATCCAGCGGGAAGCTGTGCGCGGTCGACAGCGACAGCACGATGGCGTCCTCGCTGGCGGCGGCCTGCAGTTCGAAGTTGAAGCTGCGGCAGAAGCGCTTGCGCAGCGCCAGCCCCCAGGCGCGGTTGATGCGGCTGCCGTAGGGCGAGTGCACTACCAGCTGCATGCCGCCCGATTCGTCGAAGAAGCGCTCCATCACCAGCGTGTCGCGGGTTGGCAGGGCGCCCAGCGCGGCGCGAGTGCGGGCCATGTATTCGACGATCTGGCGCGCGGCGTCGTCGGCCAGGCCGAGGTGCTCGTACAGCCAGTCGATGGCGCGCTCGATGGCGGCGGCGCCGTCCGCGACCGCCGCCAGTTGATGTTCGATCTCGCCGCGCAGGCGCGCCACGCCCATCGACAGCTCGTCGCTGCGGCCCGGCGCTTCGCCCAGCCAGAAGGGAATGTTGGGCGCGGCGCCATGTGCATCCTCCACGCGCACCTTGCCCGCTTCGATGCGCTGGATGCGGTAGGAGGTGTTCCCGAGCTGGAAAACGTCGCCGGCCAGGCTTTCGACGGCGAAGTCCTCGTGCACAGTGCCGACCATCTGCCCCTGCGGTTCCAGCACCACTGAGTAGTCGGCGTTGTCCGGGATGGTGCCGCCGGAGGTGACGGCGGTGAGCTTGCCGCCGCGCCGTCCGCGCAGCGCGCCGGCCACCGTGTCGCGGTGCAGGTAGGCGCCGCGCACGCCATTTCGGCCCGTGTAGCCTTCGGCCAGCATGCGGATCACGGCGTCGTAGCTGGCGCGCTCTAGCTGCGCGTAGGGCGAGGCGCGGCGCACCATGTCGAACAGCTCGTCCTCGCCCCATTCGCGGCTGGACACTTCGGCGACGATCTGCTGCGCCAGCACGTCCAGCGGGGCGTTGGGGATGTGCAGCATGTCCAGTTCATCGCGGCGCACGCAGTCCAGCAGGGCGGCGCATTCGATCAGGTCATCGCGCGAGGTGGGGAACAGGCGGCCCTTGGGCAGGCCGCCGACCTGGTGGCCGGAGCGGCCCACGCGCTGCAGCAGCGCGGCGATGCTTCGCGGTGAAGACATCTGGCACACCAGGTCGACGTCGCCGATGTCGATGCCCAGTTCCAGCGAGGCGGTGGCGATCAGCACGCGCAGCTCGCCGCGTTTGAGGCGCTGCTCGGCGTCGAGCCGATATTCCTTGGCCAGGCTGCCGTGGTGGGCCGCCACCAGCTCCGCGCCCAGCCGCTCGCCCAGGTGGCGCGCCATGCGCTCGGCCATGCGGCGCGTGTTGACGAACACCAGCGTGGTCTTGTGCTGTACCGACAGCTCGGCCAGGCGGTCGTACACGCGCTCCCAGACCTCGTTGGACATGATCGCCTCCAGCGGCACGGGCGGCAGTTCCAGGCCCAGGTCGCGCGCCCGCACGTGGCCGACGTCGACCACCGCGCAGTCGCCGCTAGCGCCGACCAGGAAGCGCGCCACCGCCGATAGCGGTTTCTGTGTGGCCGACAGGCCCACCCGCACCGGCGGTTGCGTACACAGCGCGTCGAGCCGCTCCAGGCTCAGGGCCAAGTGGCTGCCACGCTTGGTGCCGGCCACCGCGTGGATCTCGTCGACGATGACCGTGCGGACGGTCGAGAGCATTGCGCGGCCGCTGTCGGAACCCAGCAGCACGTACAGCGATTCCGGTGTCGATACGAGGATGTGCGGGGCGCGGCGGCGCATGGCGTTGCGTTCTTGTTGTGTGGTGTCGCCGGTGCGCACGGCGCTGCGGATGCCGTGGTCGGGCAATCCCATCGCGGCCAGTTCGCGGCCGATGCCTTCCAGCGGCGCCAGGAGGTTGAGGCGGATGTCGTTGGACAGCGCCTTCAAAGGCGATACGTACAACACCCGCAATTCGTCGGGCAGCGGGGCGGCGGCGCTTTCGGCCACCAGCGCGTCGATGGCGGCCAGGAAGGCGGTCAGCGTCTTGCCCGAGCCGGTGGGGGCGGCGATCAGCGTCGGCCGGCCTGACCGGATCAGGGGCCAGGCGCGCCGCTGCGCCTCCGTCGCGCCGGCGAAGGTCGAGCGGAACCACGCCGCCACGGCGGGGTGGAAGTCGTGCCACAGGTCGGCGGCGGCGGGCGGTTTGCGCATGTCAATATAGTTGGGGATGTTTCGTTGGATGTCAACCGCCGCCGGTGACGACTGTACCTGCTGGCGATGATGCGATCTGTACTCATGCGGAGGGGGCGGCGGGAATTATGCTCGACCTGACAACATAAGGAGCACCATCGCCATGGACGACAACAAACCAGCCGCCCCCGCCGGCAAGATCGAACCCTACACCCATCCGGCCGCCGGCTGGGGCGCCTTGAAGTATGTGGCGCTCAACCTGCTCAAGGAGCGGGTCAGCGGCGTCAATTACAAGTCGCTGTTTGCGCAGAACCAGCCGGATGGTTTCGATTGTCCTGGCTGCGCGTGGCCGGACCGCGAGCACAGTTCCACCTTTGAGTTCTGCGAAAACGGCGTCAAGGCGGTGGCGGCGGAATCGACCAGCAAGCGCGTGACCGAAGATTTCTTTGCCCGCCACACCGTCGCAGAGCTGCTGGAGCAATCCGACTATGAACTGGAACAGCACGGGCGCCTGACCGCGCCGATGCGCTACGACGCCGTCAGCGACCGCTACGTGCCGGTATCGTGGCAGGCGGCGTTCGCGCTGGTGGCGCGCGAGCTCAATGCGCTGGACCACCCGGACCAGGCGGCGTTCTACACCTCGGGCCGCGCCAGCAACGAGGCGGCCTTCCTGTACCAGCTGTTCGCGCGCGCCTACGGTACCAACAACTTCCCCGATTGCTCCAACATGTGCCACGAGGCGACCAGCCGCGGCCTGCCTGGCACCGTCGGCGTCGGCAAGGGCACGGTGACGCTGGACGACTTCGAACAGGCGGACACGTTGCTCATCTTCGGCCAGAATCCCGCCACCAACCATCAGCGCATGCTGGGCGAGCTGCGTGATTGCGCGCGGCGCGGCGCCACCATCGTGTCCATCAATCCGCTGCGCGAGCGGGGACTGGAGCGTTTCACCAGTCCGCAGCACCCGGTCGAGATGCTGACCATGTCCAGTACCCCGATCTGCTCGATGTTCGTACAGCCGCGCCTTGGCGGCGACTTCGCGCTGATCAAGGCGCTGGCCAAGCGCCTGCTGGAGCTGGACGACCATGCGCTGCTGCACGGCATAAAACGCGTGCTGGATGTGGACTTCATCGAACAACACACCGCAGGCTTCAACGAGTTTGCGCGGGATTTGCGCAACGAGAGCTGGCGGCTGCTGGTCGACGAATCCGGCGTGCCGCGCGCGGAGATCGAAGCGCTGGCCCAGGTCTATGCCCGCGGCGAGCGCGTGATCGCCACCTGGGGCATGGGCCTGACGCAGCATAAGAATTCGGTGCCGACGATACAGATGCTGTCCAACCTGATGCTCATGCGCGGCAATATCGGCCGCCGTGGCGCGGGCCTGTGCCCGGTGCGCGGCCATTCCAACGTGCAGGGCGACCGCACGGTGGGTATCGAGGAACGCCCGACCGCAGCCTTCCTGGACCGCATGCGGGAGGTCTTCGATTTCGAACCGCCGCGTCATCACGGCTACGACGTGGTGGCCACCATCGCCGCGATGGCCGAAGGGAAGGTCAAGGTCTTCGTTGGCCTGGGCGGGAATTTCGCCGTCGCCACGCCGGATACGCCGCTGACTTTCAAGGCCTTGCAGTCCTGCGAGCTGACGGTGCATATCGCCACCAAGCTCAATCGCAGTCACTTGATCCACGGCCGCCAGGCGCTGATCCTGCCGACGCTGGGCCGCACCGAGATCGATGTGCGGGGCGGCTTGCCGCAGGGTGTCACGGTCGAGGATTCGATGAGCATGGTGCATATTTCGTATGGCATCAACAAGCCGGCGTCGGAGGCGCTGCTGTCCGAGATCGCCATCGTTTCGCACATGGCGGAAGCCACGCTGGGCAGCGGGGCGGGGCGCGGGCGGCACGCGCTGGCGTGGCCTGCCTACCGCGACGACTACGCGCGCATCCGGGACGATATCGAGAAGGTGTTCGACGATTTCTACGACTACAACGCGCGGATCGCGGTGCCGGGCGGATTCCACTTGAAGGTGGCCTCGCGCGAGCGCGAATGGCATACCGCCAGCGGCAAGGCGCAGTTCGTGTCCCACCAGGTCGAGCGCGATACGCCGATCGCGCGCGCCATGCTGCGCTACGGCCAGCGCCTGATGGTGATGATGACCACTCGTTCGCACGACCAGTACAACACCACCATCTACGCGCTGGACGACCGCTATCGCGGCGTGTTCGGCATGCGGCGGGTGATCTTCATCAACCAGGCCGATATCGACATGCTGGGCATGAAGGCCGGCGACTGGGTCGACGTGCGGAGCGTCTGGGAGGACGATGTCGAGCGCCGCGCCGACGGCTTCATGCTGGTGGCCTACGACATCCCGCGCGGCTGCATCGGCGCCTACTATCCGGAGACCAATCCGCTGGTGCCGCTGTCCAGCGTGGCCGACGGCGCCGGCACGCCGACGTCGAAGTCGATCCCGGTGCTGCTGTCGCCGGGCGCCATGCCGGCCAACGGCGGGAGGTGACGCCATGATCGTTCGTCCAACCGGCAACTGGTTGCGCATGTTGTTCGTATGGGACGGCTCGGTGCTCAAGTCGATTGTTCCGCAACTGCTGCTGATGCTGGCGATCAGCTCATTGGCGGTGATGACCGGCGGCCGCATCGACGGCGTCAAGATCCCGCTGGATACGGCGCCGTTTCCGCTGGTCGGCGTCAGCCTGGCGATTTTCCTCGGCTTCCGCAACAACGCCGCGTATGCGCGCTTTGTCGAGGCGCGGCAGATATGGGGCCGCATCCTGGTCGCGGCGCGGTCGCTGACGTCGCAGGCGCTCAGCTACCTGCCGCAGGAGGACGAAGGCTTCGCCCGTCAGCTGTTCGTGCGGCGCCTGATCGCCTTTGCCTACGCGCTGACGCACCAGCTGCGCGGCACCGATCCCAAGCCGGACCTGGCGCGCTACCTGAACGAGGAGGACATGGCGCAGCTGAGTGGCTTGGACTACATCCCCGTGGCGCTGCTGGACCGTTTGCGCCTGATGCTGGCGCGCGCCGCCCGCAGGGGGCAAGGGTCGGAGCAGATGCTGTGGATGCTGGACGCACAGGTCGCCGAGCTGGCGGCGGCCGTCGGCGGCTGCGAGCGTATCAGCAATACGCCGATTCCCTATCCCTACGGCGTGCTGGTGCACCGCACCGTCTACCTGTACTGCTTCCTGCTGCCGTTTGGCCTGGTGGACGCCATCGGCCTCGCCACGCCGCTGATCTCCGTGTTTGTCGCCTACACGCTGTTCGCGCTGGAGGCGATCGCACAGGAGATTTCGGAGCCCTTCGGCACGGAGCCGAACTGCCTGGCGTTGCACGCGATGACGCGCAATATCGAACGTTCGTTGCTGGAGCAGTGCGGCCAGGCCAAGCCCGAGCAGCTCGTGCCCTGTTCGCGCTACTACATCAACTGAGGCGCGCCGTGGTCAGCTCGCGGGCCAATTGGCCCAGCATCCGCACCGCCGCCTCCACCTCGGCGGTCCAGGGATAGCTGTAGTTCAGGCGGATGCAGTGCTGGTACGCGTCGCCGGTGGCGAACATATTGCCGGCGCCGATGCTGATGCCGCGCTCCTGCGCCCTGGCATACAGCTCCAACGCGCGCACCGCCGGCGGCATGGTCACCCACAGCAGATAGCCGCCGGCCGGTTGCGACACGCCGGTTCCCGGCGGGAAAAAGCGCAGCACGGCGGCCGACATGATGCTGGCCTGCTGCGCGTAGGCCTTGCGCAGTTTGCGCAGGTGGTAGTCGTAGCCGTCGTTCTTTAGGTATTCGGCGATGGCCAACTGCGGCAGCGCGGCGGTGTTGAGCGAGTTGAGGAACTTGAGCTTTTCGACCTGCGCGCGGTAGCGCCCGGGCAGCGTCCAGCCGATGCGGTGGCCGGTGTCCAGGCTCTTGGAGAACGAGTTGCAGTGCAGGACCAGGCCGCGCGTGTCGTACTGCTTCAGGGAGCCGGGATGGCTGTCGCCGTAATACAGCTCGTGATACACATCGTTCTCGATCGCCGGCACGTCGTGCCGCGCCAGCATCTGCACCAGCGCGCGCTTGCGCTCATCGCTCATCAGGAAACCCAGCGGGTTCTGGAAGTTCGGCATCAGGATGCAGGCCTTGACGCCCTGTTCGACGATGGCGCGTTCCAGCGCTTCGATGTCGATGCCGTGCACGGCGTCGGTGGCGATTTCCAGCACCCGCATGCCCATGCGCTGCAGCGCCTGCAGCAGCGCGTAGTAGGTCGGCGATTCCACCGCCACCAGGTCGCCCGGCTGGGCCACCGCTTGCAGGCACAGGTTGATCGCCTCGGTGGCGCCGGTGGTGATGATGATTTCGGCCGCGTCCACGGTCAGGCCGTTTTCCATGTGGCGCCGGGCGATCTGGCGTATCAGTTCCGGATTCCCCGGCGGCAGGTCGGACAGCTGTTGATGCTGGCCGCCGCGCCGGGAGGCGACGCCGGCGTGGTAGTTCAGCCGCGCCCACGGGAAGGGCGCCGGGTCGGGGAAGGGCGAGCCAAGCGGGATGCTGCCCTGGTCAATGGAGCGCAAGGTCGTCAGCACCAGCGTGCTGGTATCGAGCGCCGGCGCGCGCGCCAGCTCGGCGGGCGACAATGCGGCCTGCGAGGCGCCGGCCTGCGTGGCACCATCTGGCCGGCGGCGCACGAAATAGCCGGACTGCGGCCGTGCCTCGATGACGCCACGGCTCTCCAGCAACAGGAAGGCGCGGACCACCGTCGAAATGCTCAACTGATGGTGCTGGGCGGTCTGGCGTACCGACGGTACGCGGTCGCCTTCGCGCAGCACGCCTTGAGCGACCTGGCCGGCGATGGCATCGGCCAGCGTCTCATAGAGTTTCTCGGTTTTCATAGGTGGCAGCGTAACGGAATCCGCGCGCGGCTGCCACTTTACTTCGACCCGGCGATGCGCCGGTGTGGCTATTTGAGCCGCATCCGTTGGCCGCTGCCGCTGGACGCTTCGATCTTGTCGAGCAGCTCGTGCATCACCAGCGCGTCGGCGAAGGTGGGCGCCAGCCGGGTGCCGTCCCGTACATCGCGTGCGTAGGCCGCGTACAGGTTGGTCAACTCCAGCTGGCTGCCACCCAGGTCGCTGGCCGGCAGCCAGTTGTACGCCTCCGGGACCGGCAGCACGCGCATGGGCTGGGCGTCGCCCTGCGCGCCTTCGATGACGTTGAAGGCGTCGCCGAAGCTGGTGTGATTGGAGATTTTCAGGTCGCCTTCGGAACCGGTCAGGTCCAGCTGCCAGCCGAAGTTGTTGCGCTTGCCCGCTTCCAGGTGGGCCGTCAGCACGGCGCCGTTGGCGAAGGTGCCGCCCACCACCACCTGGTCCGCCAGCGTGTGCGGAAGGACCGTGCCGGATTCGATCAGCGTCACTTCCTTGAACTGGTTGACCGTCAGCGCGTGGATGCTGTCCGGGTGGCCCAGCATGGTGAAGACGGCGTCGAAGAAGTGGCCGCCGTAGATCGACAGCAGGCTGGAAAAATTCTCGGCCGGGACGGTGAAGTACAGCGATTGCAAGCGCCGCTTCTGGAAGTATTCGACGCTGACGTGCAGCCGCACCGAGCGCAGTTCGCCGATGTAGCCGTCGCGCAGCAGGTCGCGCACGTAGCGGTAGTCCGGGCCGAGGCGGCGTTGCAGTCCGACGGTGTGGCGCACGCCGGCGCGGTCGGCCAACTCCATCAGTTCCTGCGACACGGCCTTGCTCGGGGTGAGCGGCCATTCGCTGTAGACGTCCTTGCCGGCGGCGATGGCGGCGCGTATCGCCCGCTCGTGGCTGGGCGCGGGATTGAGCACCAGCACCAGGTCGACTTCGGGATGGGCGACCAGCGCCTCCAGCGAATTCAATGCGTACTTGATGCCGTGCTGCGCGGCGATTGTGTCGGCCTTTTCCTGGCTGCGGCTGAAGATCGCGGTGATCTCGTATTGCGGCAGCAGTTTCAGGGAGGGGATGTGGCCATATTCAGCCCAGGTCCCTGCGCCGACGATGCCTACGCGGATTTTTTCGTTCATACCGGCTCCTTCAAAATGTGCGGAGGGCCAGCTTGACGGCATCGGTTTCGAAGATAAATGGGCTGGAGTTCCGAAGATATCGGACATTTTGCTCCGAAATCGCCGGAGCTAGATGCGCAGGTTCTTCACCACGTAGTCGATGAACACCCGCAGTTTGGGCGAGGCGTAGCGGCTGGCTGGCCACAGCAAGGAAAACGTCACCGTCTGCTCCACGTGGTCGGCCAGGATGACCTGCAGGCGGCCGTCCTTCAGTTCATCCTCGATGATGAAGGTGGGCAGGAAGGCGATGCCTTCGCCTTGAAGCAGTGCGTAGGTGATCGCTTCGAGGGTGCTGCATGTCATGCGCTCGTTCAGTTGCGGCTCGGGTTCGTCCGCCGCCAGCTTGAAGGGCCAACGTTCGATGCGGCCGGTGGCGGCGAACTTGTGCAGCAGGCAGTGGTGCCGCGCCAGTTCGCGCGGATGCACGGGCGTTCCATGCCGCGCCAGGTAGGCCGGCGAGGCCACCACCACCTGCGGGCAGGCGCCGATGCGGCGCGAGGCCAGACGCGAATCGTGGTGGGTACCGGTGCGGATCACGGCGTCGAAACCTTCTTCGATGATGTCGACCATGCGCTCGGACAGGTCGATTTCCAGGACGATATCGGGATAGCGGCGCATGAAGCCCGTCAGCGTCGGCATCACCAGGCCGGTGAGCTGCGGGGTGCTGACGCGCAGGCGGCCGCCGGGTTTGCCGGAGAGCTCCGACAGTTCCGCTTCCGCAGCCTCCACTTCGCTGAGGATGCGCCGGCAGCGCTCCAGGAACAGCGCACCTTCGGCGGTGAGCGTGATGCTGCGGGTGCTGCGGTGGAACAGCCGCACCGCCAGCCGTTCTTCCATGCGGGCGATGCCCTTGCCGACGGCTGACGAGGATACCCCCAATTGCGCACCCGCCTTGGTGAAGCTGCGCGTCTCGGCGACGGTGACGAACATCGAAATACCGTTCAGGCTGTTCATATGGTTGCATTCAAGTGACGATATATTGCGGAAGTATCTGTCCTATATCGCCAGGATTGCAAGCCATTTTAATCGCCGGCGACCTGCACCACCACCTTGCCGCGCGCCGTACCGTCGAGCAGCGCGGCGTGGGCGGCGCCGACGCTGGCCGCGTCCAGCGTGTAGACGCCGGCGTCCAGCGCGACCTTCAATTTGCCTTCGGCGACCAGCGCGGCGGCTTCCTTCATGATCGCGCCGTGGTGGGCGCGGCCTTTGCCGGACAACAGCGGCAGCAACGTGAACACGCCCGAGTAGGTCGCGGCGCGGAACGACAGCGGCGCCAGCGCGTGCGTGCCCCAGCCCAGGCAGCTGACCACATGGCCGCCGTACTGGCGCGCGGCGCGGAACGAGGCGTCCAGCGTGGCACCGCCGACGGTGTCGTAGACCACGTCGAAACCCTCGCCGCCGGTGTGTTGCTGGACGTATTGTTCGACGCTGGTGCTTCGATAGTCGATGAAGGTCGCGCCCATGTTCTCGATGGCCTCGCGCTGGCCGGCGCCGCCGGTTGCGTAGACCTGCGCGCCGCGCGCCGCCGCCAGCTGCACCGCCATGTGGCCGACGCCGCCGGCGCCGCCGTGCACCAGCACTTTCATGCCTTCGCCGACGCGGGCGCGGTCGACCAGGCCTTCCCAGGCGGTGATGAAGATCAGCGGCAGGGCGGCCGCTTCGCGCATCGCCAGCTGCGGCGGCATGTGCGCCAGCAGGCGGGCGTCCACCGCAGCGTATTGCGCCAGCGAGCCTTGTACATCGCCTATGCCGCCCGTCATGCCGAAGACGCGGTCTCCGGGCGCGAAGCCCTGCACATCGTCGCCGACGCTGTCGACGATGCCGGCGATGTCGATGCCCGGCACGGCGGGCAGCCGGACCTGGGCGTGATCGGCCTTGCCGGCGGCGATCTTGGTGTCGAGCGGGTTGACGCCGCTGGCGATCACGCGCACCAGCACCTGGCCGGCGGCGGCCACAGGGCGGGCGATCCGTTGATCCGACAGCGGTGCGCCAAAGGTGTTCAATACGACGGCTTGCATGGTGTTCATGGAGTGGCTCCTCGGTGGTGGATTGATGGAGCCATTCTGCGGCCGGAAGGCGGCCGGAAAAAGTGGGCCGCGCCGCATTCAGTATCCCGGAATCGTGGATAATCGGGCTGGAATCGCCCCGCCGAACAAGGAGAGAACGTGGACCGTCTGGATGCCCTCAAGGTTTTTTGCGCCGTCGTCGATGCCGGTGGCTTCAGCCGTGCGGCCGCCAGGCTGGGTATTTCGACATCCTCCGTGACCCACCAGATCGGCGTGCTGGAGGCGCATTTCGGCGTCAAGCTGCTGAACCGCACCACGCGCAGCATGTCGCTGACCGACGAGGGCCGCCGCTGCGTCGAGCAGGCGCGCCGGCTGCTGGAGGAGATGGATGAACTGGAGGGCAGCTTGAGCGACGCCCGCCAGGCGCCGCGCGGCAGCCTGCGGGTCGACATGCCGGGCATCCTGGCGCGCCGGTTCGTGGCGCCGGCGCTGCCGCGCTTCCTGGCCGCGTATCCCGAGTTGAGCGTGCGGCTGACGGCCAGTGATCGCCTGATCGACATGGTGGACGAGGGCGTGGACGTGATGCTGCGTATCGGCGAGCTGCCCGATTCCGCCCTGGTGGCGCGCAGCGTTTTCAAGAACCGCTATATCTGCTGCGCCTCGCCGGCGTTCATCGAGCGTCATGGCAGGCCGCAGCATCCCGACGACTTGAATGATTTCCCCTGCCTGAACTTCCTCTACCCCAAGGCGCGCCAGGTGCGGCCCTGGGTCTTCCAGCAGGACGGCCGGCCCTTCACCAGCACGCCGCGCGGCGCAGTGGCGATGGACCATGTGGAATCGCTGATCGAGATGGCGGTTGCCGGCGCCGGCGTGGCGCAGCATTTGTCGGTGTCGCTGATCGAGCCGTTGCGCAGCGGCGCGCTGCTGCCGCTGCTGCAACCGTGGCAGGCGCCGGGACCGGATGTGTCGGTGCTGTATCCGCAGCGGCACCAGCGCGCCGCCCGCGTGAAGGTGTTCGTGGACTTCGTCGAGGCCTTGTTCAAGGACGCCGCTGCTTGCGGACCGCCAGCGGATTGATGGTGCCGGCGCATTCGCCGCAGAAGCCATACAGCGACAGCGAGTGCTCGTGCAGCACGAAGTTGCGCTCCCTGGCCACCGCTTCCTGGCGCAGTTCGATCTCGGCGTCGAGGAATTCCTCCATGCGGCCGCAGTTGGTGCAGATCAGGTGGTCGTGGTGACTGCCTTCATTGAGCTCGAACACCGAGGCCACGCCTTCGAAGTGGCGCCGTATCAGGATGCGGGCGTCGGCGAACTGCATCAGCACGCGGTAGACCGTGGCCAGTCCCATGTCGATCTGCTCTTCATGCAGCAGCCGGTAGACGTCGTCGGCGTTCAGGTGCTTGCTTTTCGATTCCTGAAACAGCTGCAATATGCGCAGGCGGGGCAGGGTGGCTTTCAGTCCGAGCTTGCGCAGTTCCTGGGGGATGTCCATATCGCTCCATGATGATAATGATTCTTATTCTCATGGTAGCTGAATTTTATATAACCGGCAACGCATGCGCAGACGCGCGGCGTGGCCGCGTCGACAAGATGGCTGGCAGGGCAATATATTTGGTAGCTAAAAGCTATTTCTATTGATACTTAATTATTCGATTGTGTGGATTTTCGATAGAATTTTTGGTGCCTTACTCTAATTCATCGACAGTTGCCGTGCGGCAGTATAAAGTACTTACATCCGATTCAGTTCGTCGGAACGGCACCCGATGTGCCTCCATAACCATCCCACCTTGTTGAGTATGAGCGCCCTCCGTTGCGGACGGCCGGCGTCTTCGCGCGTCCTGAACACGGTTCATTTGGCGAACGCTTACAGGAACACGAATGACCGTTGAATTTTCACTATTGCGCACATTGACCTTCGGCTTGACGCTGCTCGCCTGCGCCGCCGCGCAGGCCGGCGAAGGCGACGCGCCGCGCTGGACCTTCGGCGGCTACGGCACGCTGGGTCTGGTGCACAGCAACGACAGCCAGTCCGACTTCACCGCCAACGTCCTCAATCCCGGCAACGCCGGCGCCAGCCACGAATGGAGCGCCACGGTGGACAGCCGCGTGGGCGTGCAACTGGGCCTGAACCTGGACAGCCGCTGGTCGGCGGTGCTGCAGGTGCTGTCCGAGCGCACGCTGCAAAGCGGCTATGCGCCGCAGGTCGAATGGGCCAACGTCAAATACCAGGCCACGCCGGACCTGAGTCTGCGCGTGGGACGCATCGCGCTGCCGCTGTTCCTGGCCGGCGACTACCGCAAGGCCGGCTATGCCTTGCCTTGGGTGCGGCCGCCGGTCGAGGTGTACGGCGCCATCCCGATCAGCAACAGCGACGGCGTCGACGCCAGCTACCGCTGGAGCGCGGCGGGTTTCAACAACGTCACCCAGGTGTTCTTCGGCCATACCGATATCGTCGTCGCGCCGCACACGCACGCGGTCGCGCGCTCGATGACGGGACTGTCCAACACCACCGCCAGCGGCGCGCTGACGGTGCGCGCCAGCGCGATGTGCACCGAGCTGACCGTGGGGCTGGCGCGCGAGCTGTTCGACGGCCTGCGGCAGTTCGGGCCACAGGGCGCGGCGCTGGCGGGGCGCTACGACGTCGACGCCAAGCGCGCCGACGTGGTCTCTCTGGGCGCCAGCTACGATCCGGGCGCGTGGTTCCTGATGGGCGAAGTGGGGCGCATGAACGCGCGCTCCTTCTTGGGCGACAAGACCGCCGCGTATCTCAGCGGCGGCTACCGCTTCGGCGACCTGACGCCTTACGTGGCCTATGCCATGTCGCGTTCCAATACGCCGACGCGCATCGCGGGCCTGGACCTGCGCGGCCTGCCGCCGCAGTTGGCCGGCGCAGGCTTCTTGCTCAACGCCGGCTTGAACCAAATGCTGGAGACGATTCCGCAGCAGCGCAGCGTGACCGCCGGCGTGCGCTGGGACCTGCGCGCCAACCATGCGCTCAAGCTGCAATACGACCGCTACACGCCGCGCGATGGCTCGAACGGCACCTTCGTCAACGTGCAGCCGGGCTTCCAGTCCGGCCATTCGATCGGCGTGGTCAGCGCCTCGGTCGATTTTGTGTTCTGAGGGGGATGATATGCATACCCTTCGATTGATTGCGCTGCCGCTGGTGTTGGCGCTGGCGTGCGCCGGCGCCGGCGCGGCGGAGCTGGTGGTGATCGTCTCGGCCAGGAATCCCTTGTCCGCGCTGCGCCCCGAGCAGGTGGCCGACATCTTCCTGGCGCAGACCGGCCGCTTCCCCGGCGGCGACGAGGCCACCGCGCTGGACCTGCCGGTCGGCAGTCCGCTGCGCGATGAGTTCTACAACAGGATGGCGGCCAAGTCGCCGGCGTTGATGAAGGCTTACTGGACCAAGATGGTGTTCACCGGCCGTGGCCAGCCGCCGCGCGAACTCGATAACAGCATCGCGGTGCGCAAGATGGTGGCCGAGAATCCGTCGATGATCGGCTACATCGACCGCGCGGCGCTGGATGCCAGCGTCAAGGCCGTGCTGGTGACGCGATGACGGTGCGCGCCCGAAGCGAGACCCTGCGCCACCGCTGGCTGCGGCGTGGCCTCGACACGCACGTCTCGCTGCCGCTGTTCGCCTTCCTGCTGCTGGTGGCGATCTGGGTGGTGACATTCCACGAGGTCGACGCGGACCGGGTGCACGCGCGCGAGGCGGCCGCCGAGTCGCTGGGCGAGTTGATGGGCACTTACGAGGCGCAGGTGGCGCGCAGCCTGGACGGCATCGACCAGACGCTGCGCGTGCTCAAGTACGCGGTCGAGCGCAAGGGCGCCTTGGGCGCGCTGCCGGAACTGGGCCGCGAGGGCCTGCTGCCGCCGGGCGTGGTGTTCGTGGTCAGCATCGTCGACCGCAACGGCGTCACCGTCGCCAGCAATCCCAGGGCGCTGTCGATTTCGGTGGCCGACCAGGCTTACTTCAAATTCCACCAAGAGCGCGACAGCGGCGCCACCTTCGTCAGCCAGGCCACGCGCGACGCCGCCAACACCGAATGGCATTTGCACTTCACGCGCCGGCTGGACGACGAGGCGGGCAACTTCGCCGGCATCGTCATCGTCGAAACCGATCCCGCCTATTTCACCAGCAGCTATGAGCGCAGCCGTCTCGGCGAGCAGGGCATGCTGGGCCTCGTCGGCGACGACGGCGTGGTGCGCTCGCTGCGCGTCGGCGACAAGCTGTCCTTCGGCCAGCGCATGGAGCGGCCGGCCGGGCAGGTCGCCGTGGTGGAGGGCGTGCGGCGCTACATCGGCATGCGCGAGGTGCACGGCGTCGCGCTGAACGTGGTGGTCGGGCTGGCGGAGGCCGAGCAGATGGCTGTCTTCGAACGCCAGCGCCGCGAGAAGATCGGCGAGGCTTCGGTGGTCAGCGCGGCACTGGTGGCGGGCACCGCCCTGTTGTGGCTATGGTCGTGGCAGGGCTCGCGCCACCGCGCCCGCATGCGGCGCGCGCAGGAGACGTATGCGGCGGCGTCGCTGGCCAGCCTGGACGCCTTCTTCGTGCTGCGCGAAGTGCGCGACGCCGGCGGCGCGATCATCGATTTCCGCTTCGTCGACGCCAATTCGCGGGCCGAGAAGATGACGGGGCTGAGCAAGGAGCGGCTGCGCCAGACGACCTTGTGCGGCCTGATGCCGCAGGCGCGCGGCAACGGCATGTTCGACCACCTGGTGCATGTGACCAGGGTGGGCGGCGTGCATGAGCAGGAATGGGAGAGCAATATCCCGCAGCTGCGGGCGCGCTGGCTGCATCAGCAGGTGGTGCCGGTGGAGGGCGGGCTGGTGGCCATCGTGCGCGACATCAGCGAACGCAAACTGGCCGAGGGCCGCATGCAGCACCTGGCGCACCACGACACGCTGACCGGCTTGCCGAACCGCGGCCTGATCGCCGAGCGGCTCGAGCTGACCATCGCCCAGGCCAGCCGGGGCGGCGGCTCGGTGCTGGTGGCCTTCATCGACCTCGATGGCTTCAAGCTGGTCAACGACGGGCTGGGACACAACGCCGGCGACGAGCTGCTGAAGGTGGTGGCCGCGCGCATGAGCGCCTGCCTGCGCGCCGGCGACACCGTGGGGCGCTTCGGCGGCGACGAATTCGTGCTGCTGTTGAACGAGTCGCGCCACGGCGAGGACGCGGCGCCGGTGCTGGAGCGGGTGCGCGAGGCGGTGCTCGAATCGATCGACGTGGGCGGGCAGGAAGTGCAGGTCAGCTGCAGCATCGGCGTGGCGGTCTATCCCAACGACGGCGCCGACGCCGGGACGCTGCTGATGCATGCCGACGCCGCCATGTACCGCGCCAAGGACATGGGCAAGAACAACTGCCAGTTCTACACCCGCGAGATGAACGCCTGCATCGAGGAGAAGCTGGTGCTGCTGGAGGGCTTGCGCGGCGCGCTGGACGACGGCCAGTTCCGGCTGGTGTACCAGCCCAAGGTGGACCTGCGCACGGGCCGCGTGTTCGGCGTGGAGGCGCTGGTGCGCTGGGAGCATCCGGAGCATGGCTGCATCGGGCCGGACCGCTTCATTCCGCTGGCCGAGGAAAGCGGCATGATCGTCGCGCTGGGCGAGTGGGTGCTGCGCACCGCCTGCCGCCAGAACCGCGCCTGGCAGGAGGCCGGCCTGGCGCCGCTGCGGATGGCGGTCAACGTCTCGCCGCGCCAGTTCGAGGAGCAGGGCCTGGTGCCGCGCGTGGCGCTGGCGCTGGCCGACAGCGGCCTGGCGCCCGAATGGCTGGAGCTGGAGGTGACCGAGGGCGTCATCATGCGCGACCTGACGCAGGCCGTGGCCAAGATGGGCGAGTTGCGGGCGATGGGGGTGTCGCTGTCGATCGACGATTTCGGCACGGGCTATTCAAGCCTGTCGGCACTGAAGTCGTTCCCGGTCAGCACCTTGAAGATCGACAAGTCCTTCGTGCGCGACCTGGGCATCAGCGAAGGCGACCAGGCGGTGGCCAGTTCCATCATCGACCTGGCGCACCGGCTGCACCTGCGCGTGATCGCCGAGGGCGTGGAGACCGAGCAGCAATGCGCCTTCCTGCGCCAGAACGGCTGCGACGAGATGCAGGGCTACCTGTTCAGCCGTCCGCTGCCGCCGGAACAGCTGCGGCTGCTGCTGGCGGGGCAGGCCGCGCCGCACGTTACCGAGCCGCAGCCTTGCCTGCTGGCTTAGCCGCACGTTTGATGTGAAACAAGGCCGGTGCGCGGCCGGCCATCTACTCTGGACATTCGTTCCCGAGCCGGCGGTGGCCTTCATGCACATCCCTATTTCCCTGCTGTTGTTGCCCTTGTGCCTGGCCGGCTGCGCGGCCGACCTGCATCGCGCGCCGGGGCCGGGCGAGCCCGACGTCATCCCGATCACCGAGGAGTTGCTGGCCGCGCAGGGACGCCACGCGCCGGAGGCGGCCGGCGCGGGGAGCGCGGCGGTAGGTTCCTCGGCGACCGGTGCATCGGGTGGCGGCTTGGCGGCCGCCTCCTTGCCGGCCGGGCCGGCCGCCGGGCCTTACCGCCTCGGCGCCGGCGACGTGCTGGCGATCACCGTCTGGGACCATCCCGAATTGACCGGCGCCGTCGCGCGCGACCAGGGCGCGGACGGCGGCGCGCTCGGCCCGCCGGCGGCCAGCTTCGTGATCGACCAGGACGGCATGCTGGAATTTCCCTTCGCCGGCAAGCTGCACCTGGCCGGGCGCACGCGCGAGCAGGCGCGCAGCCTGCTGGCCGCGCGGCTGGCGCGCTACTTCCGCGCGCCGCGCGTGACCGTCGGCGTGCAGGCCTACCGCAGCCAGCGCGTCTACCTGGACGGCGAGGTCAAGGCGCCGGGCCTGCTGGCCATCAACGACATCCCGATGACCTTGCTGGAGGCGATCAACCGCGCCGGCGGCATGCTGCCCGGCGCCGACCAGAGCCGCATCACGGTCGAGCGCGGCGGCCAGCGCCACCGCGTGGACCTGGTGGCGGCGCTGCGCGGCGGCCGCCATCCGGCCGCGCTGCTGCTGGCCGACGGCGACATCGTGCGGGTGCCGCCGCGCGACGAGAGCAAGGTGTTCGTCGGCGGCGAGGTGCTGGCGCCGCGCGCGCTGACCATGCACGACGGCCGCCTCACGCTGAACGAGGCGCTGGGCGAGGCCGGCGGCATCAGTCCGCAGAGCGGCGACGCCGGCCAGGTGTACGTGGTGCGCCACACGCCGCAGGGTGCGCGCGTGTACCGCCTCGACGCGCGGCCGGCGCGGGCGATGGCGCTGGCCGAGCAGTTCGAGCTGTGGCCGCGCGACGTGGTGTATGTGGCGGCGTCGCCGCTGGCCAATTGGCACCGGACCATCAGCCAGCTGTTCCCCGGCGAGCTGTCGTCGGCGGTCGGCGCCACCCGGCCCTAGGAGGCGGCATGAACGACGCACACGATACTCCTCTGTTGCGCCCGCCAAGCGGCGGGGCCGTGCAGTTGATCGCGCCGGTCGCGGCGCCGCCCGAGCCCGGCGCGCTGCCGTGGCGCAGCTACGCGCACGTGCTGGCGGGGCGGCGCTGGCTGGTGGCGGCGGTCGCGCTGCTGTGCACGCTGGTGGCGCTGGTGTACGCGGTCGCCGCGCGTCCGGTGTACGAGGCCAACCTGCTGTTGCACGTCGAGGAGGACAATCCGAACGCGTCCAGGAACATCCTCAACGACGTGTCGTCGCTGTTCGAGACCAAGAAGGCGGCGATCGCCGAGATGGAACTGCTGCGCTCGCGCCTGGTGGTGGCGCGCGCGGTCGACGCCCAGCACCTGTACATCCAGACCGCGCCGCGCTACTTCCCGCTGGGCGGGGCCTGGCTGGCGGCGCGCGGCGACGGCCGGCTGTCGCGGCCGGGCTTGCTGGGCTACGGCGGCTATGTGTGGGGCGGCGAGTCGATCGCGGTGTGCCGCTTCGAGGTGCCGCTGGCCTGGTACAACCGGGATTTCTTCATCACCGCGCTGGGCGGCGGGCGCTACCGGCTGAGCGACGCCGGCGGCCGCGTGCTGCTCGAGGGCGCGGCCGGCGCGCTGGCGCACCAGGACGGCGACGGCGTCGAGCTGCAGGTGGAGAGCCTGCGCGCGCAGCCGGGCGGGCGCTTCGTCGTGCGCCGCACCACGCGGCTGGCGGCGCTGGAGCAGTTGCAGAACGCGCTGCAGATCAGCGAGCAGGGCAAGCAGTCGGGCGTGATCGCGGTGCGCCTGCAGGGCCACGACGCGCAGCAGGTGGCGGCGACGCTGGGCCAGATCGGCGCCGAATACATGCGGCAGAACCTGGCGCGCCGCAGCGAGGAGGCGGAGAAGACGCTGGCCTTCCTCGACCAGCAACTGCCGGCGCTCAAGGCTCAGCTGGAGCAGGCCGAGCTGCGCTACAACGGCTATCGCGGCAGCCACGGCAGCATCAATATCGACCAGGAGGTGCGCATCGCGCTCGACAGCCTGGCGGCGGCGCAGGCGCGGCGCAGCGCGCAGGTGCAACGGCGCGCCGAGCTGCTGGGCCGCTACACGGACGAGCATCCGCTGCTGCGGGCGCTCAACGCGCAGGCGCGGGCGTCGGAGCGCGAGATCGGCGCGCTGCAGGAGCGCATCGCGCAATTGCCGCTGCTGGAGCAGGAGCAGTCGCGGCTGGCGCGCGAGGTCAAGGTCGACACCGACCTGTACACGGCGCTGCTGAACACGGCGCAGCAGTTGCGGCTGGTGGCGGTGGGGCGGGTCGGCAATGTGCGGCTGGTGGACGCGCCGGTGGCGCCGGAGCGCGCGCTGCTGCCGGACCGGCCGCTGATCGTGGTGCTGGGGCTGGTGACCGGCCTGTTCCTGGGCACGCTGCTGGCGTTCGCCAGCCGGGCGGTGCGCGGCGGCATCGACGCGCCGGCGCGCATCGACGCGCTACTGGGCGCGCACGCGGTGCAGGCGGTCATTCCGCACAGCCGGCGCCAGGCGCGCTGGCGGCGGTCGCGCAAGCAGGGGCCGCTGCTGCTGGCGCGGGCGGCGCCGGACGACGCGGCGGCCGAGGGCCTGCGGGCGTTCCGCGCGGCCTTGCTGTTCGGCCTGGCGCGCAGGCGCAACAACGTGGTGTGTTGCCTGGGGCCGGCGCGGCGGGTGGGGGCGTCGTTCGTGTCGGTCAACCTGGCGTTGCTGCTGGCGGCCGGCGGCCGGCGCACGCTGCTGATCGACGCCGACCTGCGCGACGGCAACCTGCACGAGCATTTCGGCGTCGGGCGCGCGGCCGGGCTGGCCGACTGCCTGGCCGGCGCGCTGGCGCCGCAGCAGGCCGTGCGGCGCGAGGTGGCGCCCGGCCTCGATTTCATCGGCGCCGGCAGCGTGCAGGCCGGCCCGACCGAGCGGGCTGAGCTGCTGCAGCGCTTCCAGCCTTCGCAGCTGCTCGAATCGCTGGGCGCGCATTACGACGTGGTGCTGCTGGCGGCGCCGCCGTTGCCGGCCCGGGCCGATGCGCTGGCGGTCGCGGCGCTGGCCGGCGCGGTGTTCCTGGTGGCGCGCGCCGGCGTGACCACCGAAGCCGAGCTGTGCGATGCGATCCGGCGCCTGAACCTGGCCGGCATCGCGCCGCACGGGGTGCTGTACAACGATGCCTGACGGCAGCTAATTCCTGTTGACATTTTGTCTTGCCAGAATTTTTTTCTAAAAGCATTGAACTATAGAATTTGATTCAGATCAAACCTCGCTCATTCACTTAATGTAGCGAGGAACGTCTGATGAAGAAATCTGTCATTTACCTGTCTCAAGGAAACGTCGTGGCCGGCGGCGTGTGCGCGGTGTTGCTGGCTGCCTGCGGCGGCGAAGGCGGCGCGCCCACCCCGGCCCCGCCGGCCCGGCTGGCCGCCGAGGCCAGCTACAACGGCCTGCTGGCCGGGGCCGAGCTGTACGTTTCCCCCGCAGGCTCGGACAGCAACGCCGGCACGCAGGCGGCGCCCTTCCTGACCATCGCCAGGGCGGCGCAGGCGGCCACGGCAGGCGCGACCATCCACCTGGCGCCGGGCCGCTATGCCGGCGGCTTCCGCACCGCCGCCAGCGGGACGGCGACGGCGCGGATACGCTATGTGTCGGACACGCGTTGGGGCGCGAAGATCGTGCCGCCGGCCAGTTCCACCAATGACGTGGCCTGGGACAATCGCGGCAGCTACGTCGACATCGACGGTGTCGAGGTGGACGGCAGCGCGGTCCAGGCCGGCACGCGCTGGAGCACCGGCATCTATACCGCCGGGGCGTTCGGCACGGTGCGCAACAGCCATGTGCACCATATCGGGCAGGGCGGCTGCGTGTCCGGCGGCGGCATCGGTTCGGACAGTTATTACGGCGGCGCCGGCAACGATGTGCTGGCGAACGTGGTGCACGACATCGGCGCGGCCGGCTGCAAGAGCATGTACGGCGTCTACATCAACACGGCCGACAGCGAGGTCAAGAACAACCTGGTCTACGGCGTGTCGAACGCGGCGGTGAACCTGTGGCATGACGCGACGCGGGTGGCCGTGAGCAACAACACCATCTTCGCCGCGTATGTGGGCGTGGTGGTGGGCAGCGGCGACTATTACCACGCCACGGCGGCGGGCGACTACGACCGCGTGAGCAACAACATCGTGTATGACACCACCTATGGCGTGATGGAGTTGGGCACGATCGGCACGCACAACACTTATGCGAACAACCTGATGTATCTGCAGACGTCCTACGCCTATTTGCTCAGCAGGAGTTTCGCGGTGGCGACGATCGCCGCGCCGCCGCAGTTCGTCAACTACGTGCGCAGCGGTGGCGGCGACTACCATCTGGCGGCGGCCTCGCCGGCGATCGACAGGGCGCTGGCGGCCGACGCGCCGGCCACCGACCTGGACGGCAAGGCGCGGCCGTATGGCGCCGCCTCCGATGTCGGCGCGTACGAGTACGTTGGCGGTACGCCGACGCCGACGCCGGCCACGGCCAACCAGCTGTACGTGGCCACCACCGGTTCGGATGGCAACCCCGGCACCCAGGCCGCGCCATTGCGGACCATCGCCCGCGCGGCGGCGCTGGCCGGTCCCGACACCACGGTGCACGTGGCGGCGGGAGCCTATGCCGGCGGCTTCAAGACCACCGCCAGCGGCACCGCCGGCGGCCGCATCTACTACCTGTCCGACACGCGCTGGGGCGCGCGCATCGTGCCGCCGGCCAGCTCCAGCAACGACACGGCCTGGGACAACCGCGGCAGCTATGTCGACATCGTCGGCTTCGAGATCGACGGCAGCGCCACGCAGGCCGGCACGCCGTGGACGCACGGCATCTACAACGGCGGTTCCTACGACGCGATCCGTGGCAACCATGTGCACCATATCGCGCTCGGCGGCTGCACCAGCGGCGGCGGTTCGGCCATCGGAATCGACGCCTACTACCACGGCGTGATGGGCGACGTCGTCGGCAACGTGGTGCACGACATCGGGCCGGCCGGCTGCCGCTGGGTGCAGGGCATCTACCTGAGCACGTCCGGCAGCGTGGTCAACAACGTGGTCTACCGCGTGTCCGAGGCGGCCATCCATTTGTGGCACGACGCCAGCCATGTGGTCATCGCCAACAACACGGTGTCGTCGTCGGACACCGGCATCATCGTCGGCGGCGGCGACTTCTACTTCACCAGCGGACCGGACGACTACACGCACGTGGTCAACAACATCGTCTACGACAACCGCTACGGCATCTCCGAGCAGGGCTCGACCGGTACGCACAATACCTACAGCAACAACCTGTCGTTCCAGAACAGCAGCTACAACTGGAGCCTGCTCAACGGCCTGAGCGCGGCCGCCACGGTGACGGCCGACCCGCAGTTCGTCGCCTACAGCCGCAGTGGCACGCCGGACTTCCACCTGCGCAGCACCTCGCCCGCCAAGGGCGCCGGCACCACCAGCTACGCGCCGTCCGTCGACATCGAGGGCACGCCGCGTTCGCCGGTCAGCATCGGCGCCTACCAGTAGGCCCGGACGTTCGGCCGAGGCTGGCGCGGCGGCCGGTTCGTGGGCGGCGGCCGGCACCCGCGCCGGTCGGCCGGCTCAGACGTCCGGCTGCGGGGCCGGCGGGGTGGCCGGCTCGCCGCCGCGTTCGGCCAGCCAGCGCCGGATGCGCCGCCGCAGGCGCGCCGTCTGCGCCTCGAACGGCAGGTGGAACAGGTAGGCCAGCGCCACCACCACGGCCAGCATGGCGGCATACACCGCCAGGCTGGCCGGCTGCCGTGGCGACAGCGGCGCGCCGCCGCGGTAGGTCCACAGCATCTGCTGTAGCGGGATGTGCACCACGTACAGCGTGAACGAGAAGCTGGCCAGGAAGGCGCCGGCCGCGGCCAGCCAGCGGCGCGGCGGCGCCCCGCGCTCCAGGCTGCACAGGCACAGCAGGGCCAGGGCGCCGAACAGCAAATGCGGCAGCCATGTGGCCGTGCTCAGGTCGCCGTCCGGGCCGCGCAGGCGCAGCCAGACCGCCACGCCGATGGTGCCGGCCACGCAGGCGCGGCGTCCCCACGGCCCGGCGTCCCAGCGCAGGCGGGAGGCGCCCGCGCCCAGCAGCCACAGCGTGAAATACAGCAGCATCACGGGCGGCAGGCGGCTGGCGATCGCCAGCGCCGCCACGGCCGCGCCCGCGCGCACGCGCACGGTGGCGCCGCGCGCTGCCAGCAGCAACAGCGGGAACAGCGCGTAGTACCAGGTTTCGTTGGCCAGGCTCCACAGCGGGAAGTTGCCGCCGAACGCGGGCACGGCCAGCGTCTGCACGCCGGCCAGGTTGCCCAGCAAGGTGAGCAGCGACCAGGGCTGGCCGCCGCCGACGTCGGCGCTGGCCGCCAGCGTGCCATCGGCCAGGCCGAGCAGCAGCATCAGCGCGAAGGCCGGCAGCAGCACGATCCACAGCCGCGTCAGGCGGTCGATGCCGTAGTCGCGCAGCGCGTGCGGGCGGCCGTGGCGGTCGAGCAGGCTGCCGCCGACCAGCCAGCCGCTCAGCACGAAGAACAGCACCACCGCCAGCTGCGCGAAGCCGGTCGCGAACGCCAGCGCCTGGTACCACAGCGGCGGATGCTCCAGCGTGCGCAGGCCGGGGAACACCTGCGCGCGCAGATGGGCGGCCGCCACCTGCAGCGCCGCCAAGCCGCGCAGCAATGCGATCCACGGCGACGGCTGGTCGCGCGGCGTCAGGCGGCTGCGCGCAAGCAGGCGCAGCCGCGCGGCCGGCGCCAGCAGCACCGCCAGCGTGCAGAACACGATGCGCAGGTCGCCGCCGAAGCTGCGCTCGCGCACGTAGCGCAGGTAGTATTCCAGCTTGATCGGCAGCACCTGTTGCAGGTAGGCCTGCTCGGGGTCGGCCGCGCGACGCAGGATCTCGCCCTCGTCGCGGAAGCGGATCGCGGCCCAGTCGGTGATGCCGGGCGGCACCGACAGCACCAGCGCGCGCGCGGCCGGCGGATAGTGGGCCACGTAGCGCGACACCTCGGGGCGCGGGCCGACCAGGCTCATCTGGCCGAGCAGCACGTTGAGCAGCTGCGGCAGCTCGTCGAGCTTGTGGCGGCGCAGCAGCCGGCCGGCGCGGGTGGCGCGGGCGTCGTCGGCCAGCGACAGTTGGCCGGTCTCCTCGGCCGAGGGCGCCATCGTGCGGAACTTGCGGATGTCGAAGGGGCGGCCGTGGCGGCCCACGCGGCGCTGGCGGAACAGCACCGGGCCGGGCGAGTCGCACTTGATCCACACGGCCAGCAGCAGCAACAGCGGCGCCAGCAGCACCAGCCCGGCCAGCGCGGCGGCCACGTCGAACAGGCGTTTGGCTAACATAGCAGCTCCCTGAGCGCGGTGATCACGCGGGCCTGGTCGGCGTCGCGCATGCGGGTGTACAGCGGCAGGGTCAGCAGCATCGGCCAGCTGGCCTCGGCCTGCGGGAACTGTTCCGGACGCAGCCGGTAGCGCTCGCGCCAGTAGGGCTGGCGGTGCAGCGGGATGTAGTGGACGCTGGTGCCGATGCCGCGCTCGGCCAGCAGCTCGATCAGGCGGTCGCGCGCCAGCGGGGCGTCGGCGCGCAGGCGCACCGGGTACAGGTGCCAGGCGTGCCGGCTGCCGGGGCCGGCGTCCGGCGGCAGCCGCAGCGGCAGGCCGGCCAGGCCTTCGCGGTAGGCGCGCGCCAGCGCCTGGCGGCGTTCCAGGAAGCGGCCGATCTTGCGCAGCTGCTGGCGGCCGATGGCGGCGGCGACGTCGCCCAGGTTGTATTTGTAGCCGGGCGCGACCACCTGGTAGAACCAGGCCGGGCGGCGCGAGGTGTAGCGCTCGAACGCGTCCTCGCTGATGCCGTGCAGGCGCATGGTGCGCGCGCGCCGGCACAGCGCGGCGTCGCGGCTGACCAGCATGCCGCCCTCGCCGGTGGTGATGGTTTTGTTGGCGTAGAAGCTGAACACGGTGGCGTCGCTGTCGAGCGTGCCGACCAGGCGGCCGTTGTGGACGGTGGGGAAGGCGTGGGCGGCGTCCTCCACCACGCGCAGGTCGCGGGCGCGCGCCAGCGCCAGGAGGGTGTCCATGTCGCAGGCCAGGCCGCCGTAGTGCACCGGCAGGATGGCGCGCGTGCGCGGCGTGATCGCGGCTTCGGCGGCGGCCGCGCTGATGCCCAGCGTGGCGTCGTCGATGTCCACGCACACCGGGTCGGCGCCCAGGTAGCGCACCACCTCGGCGGTGGCGGTGAAGGTCATGGTCGGCACCAGCACCTCGTCGCCGGGGCCGATGCCCAGCGCTTCCAGCGCCAGGTGCAGGCCGGCGGTGGCGGAGTTGACCGCGATGGCCTCGACGCCGCCGCCGAGGTAGGCCGCGAAGTCCTGCTCGAACTGGCGGCACACCGGGCCGCTGGTGATCCAGCCCGAGCGCAGGCATTCAAGGACGGCCTCGGCTTCCTCGTGGCCGAGGTCGGGCAGGGCGAACGGCAGGAAGCCGTCGTCGGGCGGCGTCGGGACGGGGTCATCATGGTCTCCTCGGTGATGGTCGTTTCACGCGGGCGCGGCGCAGGCGGCCAGGAAGCGGTGCGCCAGGATGCGGTAGTCGAGCCGCTCGCGCGCGTAGGCGGCGCCGCGCGCGCCCAGCGCGGCCCGCTCGGCGGCCGGCAGCGCGGCCAGGCGGGCGATGGCGTCGGCCAGCGCGGCCGGGTCGTCCGGCGGCGTGCTCAGGCCGCAGCCGGCCTCGGCCACCGGATCGTTGGCGGCGTCGACCGCGTGGACGATGGGCCGCGCGGCCATCATGTAGTCGCCCAGCTTGTTGGGGGAGATGCCGTAGCGGTACAGCGGCTGGCGCTGCCAGCCGAGATAGGCCAGGTCGAAGCGCGCCAGCAGCGCCGGCATGTAGCGCCGCTCCAGCGCCGGCAGGAAGTGCACGTTGTCCAGCCCGGCCTCGGCGGCCTGCCGGCGCAGCGCCTCGCGCGCCGGGCCGGCGCCGGCCAGCACGAAGGCCAGCGGGTGGCCGCGCAGCCGCACGGCGGCCGCCAGCAGGTTGTCGAGCGCGTTGGCGGCGCCGTGGCTGCCGGCGTAGCCGACCACGATCTGCCCGCGCAGGCGCTCGAACAGCGCTGCGGCCGGCGCCGGCAGCGGCGCCAGCCGGCCCTGCCATTCGTCCGGACAGACGCCGTTGGGCACCACGTGCAGCTTGTGCGGCGCCATGCCGCGCGCGGCCATGTGCGCGGCCGCGTTGGGCAGCAGCGAGATCACGGTGTCGGCGTGGCGGTAGGCGTAGTCCTCGGCGGCCTGCATCAGCACGATGAAGGGGTGCCAGCGCGACATGCCGCCCAGCAGCATCGGCGACAGCGGCCACAGGTCGTGCACCTCGAACGCCAGGCGGGCGCCGGCCAGGCGGGCGATGCGGCGCGCCGGCCAGATGTCGGCCGGGTAGGTGCTGGAGGCGATCACCAGGTCCGGCCGGTCGGCGCGCGCCAGCGGCCGGGCGCCGCGGTACAGCGCGGCGACGAAGGCGGCCATGTTGACCGCGCGCGCCACGCCGTTGCCGTGGTAGGCCGGCGCCGCGTGCCAGCGGTAGGCGATGCCGTCGATGGTCTCGTCCAGCACGGCCCGCCCGCCCAGCTGCGGCGCGCGGTTGCGCAGGTGGCTGTGGGCGGCGGCCACGATGCGCACGCGGTGGCCGGCGCGCACCCATTCGCGCGCCAGGAAATACGGCCGGTATTCCATGCCGTGGCGGACCGAGCCGGCGTAGTGGTTGATCAGCAGGATGTTCATGCGCGCTCCCAGGCGTTACCAGCGCCACGCCTCGACCAGGCGCAGCAGGTTGTGGCGGCTGCTGGCGGCCCAGTTGGTGCGCCATTGGGCCGGGTGGGTCAGCAGGCAGATGCGGCGGTGGCGGCCCAGCGCCTGCTGCGGCGGCTGCGGATGAAAGTACTGCGGCGCCGGGCGGTCGCTGATGTACAGGTCGAAGCTGGCCAGCAGCGCCGGGTCGTAGCATTCGCAGGCGATGCCGCAGCGCGCGCGCAGCGCGGAATCGTCCAGCAGCTCGCAGTTGGCCATGCCGAGCCGGCGGTTGGCGAAGTCGCCGTGGCTGGCCACGGTGCGCAGCTTGACGCCGACGCCGGCCTCGACGCGGTGGAAGTTGTGCTCGAATTCGGCGCGGATCTCCGGCAGGCGGGCGCGCACGGCGTCGGCCTGCCTGAGGTGCTCGCGCTTGGCGTAGGTGGCCACCTCCTCGTAGTGGTAGCTGGCCTCGCTGCCGTAGCGTTCGATGTCGCGCATCAGGCCGAAGTCCAGCGTCGACAGGCGGAAGTAATAGCTGGCGTGCACGCCATGCCGCTGCTCCAGCGCGAACAGCGCGCGCGCGGTGCGCAGGTCGGTGTCGATGTCGTGGCGGTGCACCAGCACCGGTCCGTCGGGCGCGCCCGACCGCAGCGCCGCCAGCCAGCCGCGCACCGAGGTCTGGCGGTAGCCGGCCTGGCTGGCCTGCCGCAGCAGCGCGGCGTAGTGGTGCAGGCGCGACGGCATCAGGTAGTCGCTGTAGAGGCGGCGCAGGATGGTGTTCATAGCAGCGTGTACCTTGCGCGGTAGGGGGAGAAACCCAGCATGGTCTTGAACTGCCGCAGACCCGGCTTGGCGCCGAAGAAGGTGTCGTACATCAGGTAGTGCGGGCCGTGGCCGGCCTGCAGCTCCTGCAGCAGTTCGATGACGATGTCGGTCACCATCAGGTGCATGGCGCCGTCGTTGTTGCGGTAGCCCAGCAGCTGCGAGAAGGCGGCGAAGTTGCCGTAGCGGCCGACGTTGCAGTAGGCGGCCAGCCGGCCGTCCTTGTTGAACACGCCGTAGTAGCGGAAATGGCTCAGCGCTTCGTAGCGCGGCGGCTTGTGCTGGTAGCGCTCGTCCATCGGCCGGCCCTGGCGGCTGGCGCTGCTGGTGTTGATGGCGTGGATGGCGTCGATGTGCTCGTTGCGGTCGATGCGCGCCAGCGTGTAGCCGCGCCGCCTGGCCTTGCCGGCGTAGCTGGCGGCGCCGCAGCGCCCGGTGATGCTGGCCAGGTAGGCGGCCGGCGTCGGGTGGCGGCGCAGGTCGATCAGCGCCACGCCCAGCTGCTTGTGGCCGAACAGCTTGTATTTCGGATGCGGCCGCGTGAAGCGGCGGTGCGTGTCGAGCACGTCGGCCGGATGCAGGCGCGGGTCGAAGGTCAGGCTCGCCACGGGCAGGCGGGCGACGTCCAGCAACAGGCGGAACGGACGGGTAAGCGTGGCGATCATGCCGGCATCTCCCTCAATGGATGGAATAACGGACGCGGTAGGGCGCGAAGCCCAGCTTTTTCTTGAACTCCCGCAGGCCCGGCAGGGCCCCCAGGTAGGTGTCGTACATCAGGTAGTTCAGCCGGCCCTCGTCGATCAGGCGGCAGGCGATGTCGGCCAGCAGCAGGTACATCAGGCCGTCGCTGGTCTTGTAGCCCAGCAGGTGGTCGGTGGCGGCGAAGTCGCCGTAGATGCCGAGGTCGCAGTAGGCGGCCAGCCGGCCGTCCTGGTCCAGCACGCCGTAGTAGCGGAAGCTGTCGACCGCGACGAAGTGCTCGGCGCGGTCGGCGTAGGACGGATCCATCGGCCGGCCCTGGCGCTGCGCCAGCGAAGTGTTGATGCGGTGGATGTCGTCGATGTAGCGGTTGCGGTCGATCTCGGCCACGCGGTAGCCGTGGGCGCGGGCGCGCCGGCTCTGGTAGCCGGCGTAGTCCTTGCGGCCGACCGCCCGCAGGTAGGCGGCGCTGTCGCGGTAGGCGCGCAGGTCGAGCAGGGCGACGCCGAGCGACTTGAAGCGCACCAGCTTGCAGCGCGGATGCGGGCTGGTGAACAGTGCATGGGTGCGCTCGACCAGCTCGGGGTTGAGCGCGCGCTCGAAGCGCAGCCGCGCGCGCGGCAGGCGCAGCACGTCGGCGATCAGCGCCAGCTGTGCGGGCAGGGCGTGGAGGCGGTCAGAGGTTTTCATAATAGCGCAGCAGTTGTTCGGCTTGGCCGCGCCAGTGGTAGCGCGCCAGTACGGCGGCGCGGCCATTGCGGCCCATGCGGCGCGCCAGTTCCGGGTCGGCGGCCAGGCGGTCGATGGCGGCGGCGATGGCGGCCGGGTCGCGCGGGTCGACGCACAGGCCGCAGCCGGCGTCGTCGACGATGCGGCGCCACAACGGGAAGTCCGAGGCGATCACGGCGATGCCGGCCGCCATGTATTCGAACAGCTTGACCGGCAGCGCGTCCAGGTGGTTGGCGGCCGGCAGCAGCGTGACTAGGCCGGCGCGCGAGGCGGCCATCAGCGCGGCCACGCCGCTGCGGCCGAGCACGCCATGGGCGTCGATCCGCTCCCAGCCGGGCTGGACCCGCATGTGCGCGGCCAGCCCCGGTTCGCTGAAGCGGCCGGCCAGGCCCACGCGCACGGGCGTGCGCAGCAGCGTGCAGGCGCGCACCAGTTCGGCGATGCCGCGCAGCGCGCTCAGGCCGCCGACATAGCACACCTGCAGCGGCTGGCCGTCCCAGGCGGCGGCGCCGAATTCCTCCGGCTGCGGATAGTTGTGGATGGCGACGGCGCCCGGCTGGATGGGCAGGAACTTGTCGCGGATGACGGGGGTGGCGGCGATCACGCCGTCGAGCCGGGCGCAGGCGCGGCGCTCGAAGCGGGCGTAGGCGGCCGACAGCAGGCGCCGCAGCGGCGCGTTCAGGTAGGGCTTGCCCAGCAGCTGCAGCGGCACGTCCTCGTGGGCGTCGAACACCACCTTGCGGCCGCGCCGCCGCAGCAGCAGGCCTGCCGGCAGCAGCTCCGGGTCGTGCAGCTGGATGATGTCGGCGTCGAGCGCGAGCGCGCGCCGGTACACGCGGCGCGTGGCGTGCAGCATGCGGTCGAGGCGGCCGCGTGCGGCGCCGGCGTCGACGATGCTCACGCCGTCGCGCCTGGCGTCGCCCAGGCCGTCGGCCACCACCAGCGTGACCTGGTGGCCGTGCGCGGCCAAGGTGCGGCACTGCTTGCCGAAGATGCGGCTGTCGTCGCGCGGGTGCGCCGAGCTCAGGTGGGCGATCTTAAGCATGGTCCGCTCCGGCGCGGTAGCGCGCGTAGGCGCCCAGCGCGGCGCCGATCAGCATGTCGCTGAAGAAGTGCGACAGGCACAGCAGCAGCACGGTCATGCCGAGCAGGCTCCAGGCCAGCAGGAAGGCCGGGCCGCGGCCGTCGCGCCCGCCCACCGCCCAGGTGTGCAGGCCCATCTGCAACAGCGGGTACAGCAGCAGCGCCAGCAGCGCGGCAAAGCCGAACAGGCCGAGGTCGACCCAGGCCGACAGGATGTTGTGGCTGTACAGGCCGACCGGATAGCTGCCGTAGTCGCCGAGGATGGGGTGCTCGCCGATGGTGCGCAGCGCGTTCAGGGTCAGCTGGTGGCGCATGTTGGCCGAGGTCGAGTGCGACAGGTCCAGCAGCTCCAGCGTGCGGTTGCCGGGCACGGCCGCCAGCAGCAGCGCCAGCAGGCGCGGCGCCAGCAGCGCCAGCGCGGCGAAGGCGGCGGCCGTGGCGGCGCGGCGGCGCGTGGCGTGCAGTTCGATCAGCGGGACCAGGAACAGCAGCGCGCCGAACTCGCTGCGCGCGGTGTTGACGTACAGCGTGGCCGCGCCCAGCGCGTACCAGGCCCAGCGCAGCGGCGCCTGGCGCATGGTGGCCAGCACGGCGGCCAGCGGCAGCAGGTAGGAGCGCGAGAATCCCTGGTAGGTGGCGACGCTGTCGGGATCGCGCGCTTCGCCCAGCGCGGCCAGGTAGAAGGCGCCGTCCACCGCGTACGCGAACACCACGCAGGACATGGCGGCCAGGCTGGCGTATTGGGTCAGGCGGAAGCGGCGGCTGGTGCAGTCGAGCGTGCTGAAGATGACGAACAGGTTGAACAGGTAGAGCAGGGCCAGCGCGTGGTGCGCGGTGATGGCCGGGTTGGCGCTGGGCGCGTGGCAGGCCACCATGGCGCCGAAATAGGCCAGGAAAGCCAGCAGCGCGGCGTCCACCCGTGGCAGCTGGTGGCGGGCGCGGTGCAGCCGGCGCCAATAGGTCAGCAGCATGGCCGGCAGCAGCAGCAGCGAGACGGCGGCGAAATAGCCGCCCAGGTAGGCGCGGATCAGGCCCAGGCCCAGCAGCGTCTGGTAGGCGAAGAAGCCGGGGAACAACAGGAAGAAGCCGAGCTCGGCCCAGGCGGTGTCCGGCCGGGCGGCAGCGCGCGCGACCGGTGCGCGAGATGCGGCGGCGGTCGGTTCGGTTGGCGCCGGGTGCGCGGCGCCGGCGGTGGCGTCAGCGGGCCGCATGCAGCCTCCCGGCGGGATCTCGGTCCAGCGCGTAGCGGTAGGACATGCGCAGGTACACGAGGTACAGCAGCGAGTAGCCGGTCGCGTAGGCGGCCACGCTCTGGTGCAGCGTGAGCGGCGCGGCGAACACGGCCAGCGTCATCGCGAACAGCGCCAGTTGCCAGGCCAGTTCGATCTTCTGGCGGCCGGCCACGAAGAACACATAGCTGAGCGGGCTGGCGATGAAGTTGAGGAAATACAGCGGCGCCAGGATCTGCGCCAGCTCGCCGGCCGCGCGCCACGGCGCGCCGAAGGCGAAGGCGAACAGCGGCGGCGCGGCCAGCAGCAACAGCAGCGACGGCAAAAAGCCCAGCAGCAGCACGCGCGCCGCGTGGCGCCAGGCCGGACGGCAGTTGCCGCTGTTCTGGTACTGGCGCACCGATTCGCGCTTGAACACTTCCTGCACCGAGGCCGCCAGCAGCGAGACCGGCGCCGCCAGCACCCGTTGGGTGAGCGCGAACAGGCCGGCGGCCAGCGCGCCGTGGCGGGCGCCGATCAGCAGCAGCGGCAGCGGGCCGATGGCGGCGTTGAGCACGTTCGATGGCAGCGCGTAGCGCCAGAACGCGCGGTGGGCGTGCAAATAGCGTCGCTGGGCTGGTGTCGGCAACGCGCCGCGCCGCAGCCGCCGCGCCAGCAGGCGCAGACGTACCAGCGGACGGCGTGCGCGCGTCCGCGACGATGGCGGCCGCAGCAGCAGGCGGGCGGCGGCCAGGCCGGTGGCCAGGCCCAGCAGCTGTCCGGCCGGCAGCGCCACCGCGCCCGCGCCGGCCGCCAGCAGCGCCAGCTGCGACAGCGCGACGCCGCCGGCCGCCCAGATCTTGGCCTTGGCGGCCGGCGCGAAGGCGTTGTGCGAGGCGGCGTAGGCCAGCGTGGTCTGCATGCCGGCGGTCAGCCAGGCGGCCGCGCCCAAGGTCAGCACGCCGCTCCACGGCAGCGTGGTCCATCCCGCCGCCCGCGCGGCCGTCGCGGCCAGGGTCAGCAGCGCGGCCAGCCAGCCGGCCGACCACGCGACCACGCCAAAGCACAGCCGCTGGCGCGCCGGCGCGTGGTCGATGATCATGGCGTTCTCCATGCGCAGCGTGGCCGCGACCGCCGCGATGGCGACCACGCCGTACCACACGCCGAACCGGCCCAGGTCGGCCGGCCGGCACAGGCGGGTGATCAGCGGCGCGGCCAGGATGGGCAGCGCCTGCGCCGCCACCGAACCGCTCAGCACGGTCAGCAGATGCTTCCAGAAGGGCGGCAGGGCGCGCATGGCCAAGCTCCGGTCAGCGGCCGTCGGCGGCCAGCACGATGGCGGCGATGCGCTCGGCGGCGGCCTCGGCCAGATACGGCCCCATCGGCAGGCTCAGCACCTGCCGCGCCAGCAGGTCGGCTTGCGGACAGTCGGCCTGGTCCATGGCGGCGTAGGCCGGCTGGCGGTGGATCGGCAGCGGGTAGTGCACCGCACTGGGGATGCCGGCCAGCTGCAGCGCCGCCTGCACCGCCGCGCGGTCGCGCGGCGCGATCGTGTATTGCGCGTAGACGCTGGTGCGGTCGGGCCGCGGCGCGAAGGTGGCGACGCGGCCGGCGAACAGGCGCTCGTAGCGGTTCGCCACGCGCTGACGCGCCGCCAGCTCCTGCGCGAACAGGTCCAGCTTGGCCAGCACGATGGCGCATTGCAGCGTGTCCATGCGGCCGCCGACGCCGACCCGGGTGTGGTGGTAGCGCCGCGCCTGGCCGTGCACGCGGATCTCGCGCATGGCCTGCGCCAGCGCGTCGTCGCTGGTGAAGGCGGCGCCGCCGTCGCCGTAGCAGCCAAGCGGCTTGCTGGGGAAGAAGCTGGTGCAGCCGATGGTCGACAGGTTGCAGCTGCGCCGGCCCCGGTAGGCCGCGCCGAAGCTTTGCGCCGCGTCCTCGATCACCGCCAGCCCGTGCTCGAGCGCGATGGCGTTGATGGCGTCCATGTCGGCCGGTTGGCCGTACAGCGACACCGGCATGATGGCGCGCGTGCGCGGGCCGACGCGCGCGGCGATGCGCGCCGGGTCGAGGTTGGCGCTGCCGGGCTCGACGTCGACGAACACCGGCCGCGCGCCGGCCAGCACGATGGCCTCGGCGGTGGCGATGAAGGAGAACGGCGTGGTGATGACCTCGTCGCCCGGCCGCACGTCCAGCGCCATCAGCGCGATCAGCAGCGCCTCGGTGCCGGAGGCGGCGGTCACGCAGTGGCGCGCGCCGGTGTAGTCGGCCAGGCGCCGCTCCAGTTCGGCCACCTCGGGCCCCATGATGTACTGGCCGTGGTCCAGCACGCGCCGCACGGCCGCGTCGATCGGCGCGCGCAGCAGCCGGTATTGCGCCTTCAGGTCGGTCATTTCCATGGCGCGCTCCGGCCGTCGTCCTCCTGCGGCATGCAGCGCCCGTCCTCCAGCACATATTGCTCGCCGCTGTGCGGGCAGCGCGCGCGGCCGCCGCCGCGCGGGAACGGCAGCCGCTCGCCGTGGCGGCTGATCCAGCCCAGCTGGCGCGCCGGCACGCCGGCCATCAGCGCGAAGTCCGGCACGTCGCGCGTGACCACCGCGCCGGCGCCGATGAAGGCGTAGCGGCCGATCGTCACGCCGCAGACGATGGTGGCGTTGGCGCCGATGGTGGCGCCGCGCCGCACCAGCGTGGGCCGGTACTCGTGCTTGCGCACCACGGCCGCGCGCGGATTGTGGACGTTGGTGAACACCATGCTGGGGCCGCAGAACACGTCGTCCTCGATGGTGACGGCGTCGTACACCGACACGTTGTTCTGCAGCTTGACGCGGTCGCCGATGGCGGCGTCGCCGCCGACGTAGACGTTCTGCCCGAGCGAGCAGCCGGCGCCGATGCGGGCGCCGCCGCACACGTGGCTGAAATGCCAGATCCGCGTGCCGGCGCCGATGGCGGCGCCGGCGTCGACGATGGCGCTGGGGTGGACGATGTATTCCATGGCGGGCTCCGTGGTGGTCAGTAGTCGAGCGGCAGGGCGACGCGGCGGCCGTCGCGCGCCGAGCGGTAGGCGGCGATCAGCAGTTCGAGCGACTTCAGGCCCTCGCGGCCGTCGGTCTCGGCCTCGGCCTCGCCGCGCAGCACCTGCAGCACGTTGTCGTAGTACAGCGGATGACCGTGGCCGTAGACCGAGGTGGTGGCGTAGCTGGCCTCGCGCACGCCGGCGTCCTCCGGCTCGGGCTCGGCGAAGTCCCACTGCTGCACCTCGTTGACGGCCACGCCGCCGATGCGCGCCGTGCCCTTCTCGCCGAGGATGGTGATGCTGCCCTCCAGGTTGTGCGGATAGGCCAGCATGGTGACGTTCATCGAGCCGAGCGCGCCGTTGCGCCAGCGCAGGCTGATCACGCCGGTGTCCTCGACCTCGATGTCGCGCGCCAGCGTGGCGGTGTAGGCCTGCAGGCTCTCGACCGGGCCGACGATCCAGTCGATCAGGTCGACGTAGTGGCTGGCCTGGTTCATGAACGCGCCGCCGTCGAACTCCCAGGTGCCGCGCCAGGCGGCGCTGTTGTAGTAGGCCTGCGGCCGGGTCCAGAACACATTGAGCGTGACCATGTAGATGCGGCCGAAGCGCTTGCCGTCCACCGCGCGCTTGAGCCGCTGCAGCGTCGGGTTGCGGCGGTTCTGCTTGACCACGAACATGCGCACGCCGGCCGCGTCGCAGGCCGCCACCATGCGCTTGGCGTCCTCCCAGCGGGTGGCCATCGGCTTCTCGGTGATCACGTGCAGGCCGGCGCGGGCGATCTGCACCGCCTGCTCCGGATGCAGGCCGGACGGCGTGGTGATGATGCAGGCGTCGGCCTCGCTGTGCGCCAGCATCTGCTCCAGGCTGGTGTAGGCGGGGGCGCCGGTGTGCTCGGCGGCGCGCCGCAGCGCGGCCGGATCGATGTCGCACACGCCGACCAGCTCGCAGCGCGCGGCGTGCTGGCGCAGCGCGCTGAAGTGGTTGTGCGCGATGCGGCCGCAGCCCACCAGCGCGAAGCGCAGCTTGCGGTCGACGACGGCGGGAACGAACTGGCGCATGGCGGTCTCCTTGGAATGGCGCTTACGAGGCGTGGGCCGGCTGCGGCGCCATGGCCAGCCGGGCGATGGCGCGGCGCGCCCGTTCGCCGTCGGCGGCCGGGGCGCCGCCGTGCGGCGCGAAGTCGCCTAGGATGGTCTGCAGCATGGCCTCGATCAGCCAGCGGTCGTTGGTGGCGCAGGCCAGCAGCAGCAGTTCGATCGACTGGTCCAGCAACGCCGGCGCCTGCGCCTGCTCCTTCAGGCGCAGGATGCGCGGATGGCGGCTGGGCACGGCGTCGTCGGCGCTCAGCAACTCCTCGCGCAGCTTTTCGCCGGGGTACAGGCCGACGTAGCGGATCTCGATGTCGCCCTGCGGGCAGGCGGCGGTCTTCTCGGTCAGCCCGGCCAGCGCGATCATGCGCCGCGCCAGGTCGACGATGCGTACCGGCTGGCCCATGTCGAGCACGAACAGGTCGCCGCCCTCGGCCATGGCGCCGGCCTGGATCACCAGCTGCGCCGCCTCCGGTATCAGCATGAAGTAGCGCTCCATCGCGGCGTCGGTGACGGTCAGCGGCCCGCCCTGCTGCAGCTGGCGGCGGAACAGCGGCACCACCGAGCCGGACGAGCCCAGCACGTTGCCGAAGCGGACCATGCTGAACACGGTGCGCGTCGCGCCGCCGCCCTGCGCGGCCTGGAACACCAGCTCCGACAGGCGCTTGCTGGCGCCCATGATGGTGCTGGGCCGCACCGCCTTGTCGCTGGAGACCAGCACGCAGGTGTCGGCGCCGTGGCGGGCGGCCACGCGCGCCACCGCCTGCGCGCCCAGCACGTTGTTGCGCAGGCCCTCCACCATGTTGGTCTCGACCAGCGGCACATGCTTGTAGGCGGCCGCGTGGTAGACGGTGTCGATGCGGTCGCTGCGCATCACGCGCTCCAGCAGGCGGGCGTTGCAGGCCGAGCCCAGGTGCGGCCGCAGCGCCAGCTTCGGCCAGCGCGCCTGCAGTTCCTGGACGATGGTGTAGAGCGCGAACTCGCTGTGGTCGAGCAGATGCAGGCAGCGCGGCGCCAGGCCGGCGATTTGGCGGCACAGCTCGCTGCCGATGGAGCCGCCGGCGCCGGTCACCAGCACGCCCTTGTCGCGCACGCAGCGGGAGAACAGCGTCGGGTCGGGCTGCACCGGCGGCCGGCCCAGCAGCAGCTCCAGCGGGAAATCCGCCGCGGCCGGGCGCGACGCAGGCCGGGGCCGCCGCCGTGGCGCGTGGTCGGCCAGGTCGGGCAGGGCGCGCAGGAACTTGATGCCGACACCGGCGCCGCCCAGCATGCGCGACACCGCGACTAGCCGTTCGCCCGACGCGGCCGGCAGCGCGACGACGATCAGCCGGATCGACCAGCTCGCGGCGACCTCGGCCAGACGCTCCGGCGGAAACACCCGCAGGCCGGCGATGGTGCGTTGTTCACGGCGCGCCTTCTCGTCGAAGAAGCAGACCGGGCAATATTGGCCGTCGCCCTGCATCGTCTGCGCCAGCCGGGCGCCGGGGTCGCCGGCGCCGTAGATGGCGACCGCCTCGCGCGCCTGTGGCGGTCGCGTGTGGCGCTGCAGGAAGCTGCGCGCCGCCAGTCGCGACGCCACCAGGTAGGACAGCGCGACGAACCAGTAGCTCAGCAGCGCGCCGGACGGGCAGGCGTCGGCGCGGTCCAGCGTCAGCAGGTGGATGCACAGCGCCGCGCCGGCCAGGCCGAGGCCGGCGAGCGCGAGGCGGCGCTGGTCCAGGTAGCGCACCGCCGAGCCGTACAGGTCGCTCATCGACAGCGCTGACAGCGACGTGGCCGCCAGCAGCAGCGCGAGCGGTAGCGCCGGCGCCGGCCTGGCGCCGCCGCGCATCAATAAGGCAAGCTGGAAGCACAGCGGCAGGGCCAGGCCGTCCGCGCCGAACATCAGCGCGCGCTTGCCGCCGCGCCTGAGGGCGATCAGCTTCCCGCTGAGCAGGCGGGCGGCGGCAAGATAGCGGCGGGTGACGGCAAGCATGGTGCGGGACCTCGGTGAAGCAAGCGTGGCATGGGCCGGACGCTCAGGGCGTCCGGCATGCGTTGATTGTCTTCTGACCAGCACATGGCGGCTTGACAGCGATCAAACGGCACGGCGGAGCTTAACCGAACCACTTGACTTTCAGATTTCCATTCGTAATTAATTTTGCGCGGAAATTAGCGCAGCGGCTTGATCACGTAGACGCAGCGGCGCGCGCCGTCGAGCAGGTGTTCGACCCGGCCCACCGAGCATCCGGGGCCGAGCACGCGCTGGAACAGCTCCAGCTCCGAGCGGCAGAACTTCTGGCACTGGCGGGCGGCGGCGCAGATCGGGCAGTGGTTCTCGATCAGCAGCAGGCTGCCGTCGTCGCCGGTTTCGACTTCGGCCATATAGCCCTCGCTGCTGCGCGCCTGCACCAGCGCGGCGACCCGCTGCGGCAGCGTGCCGGACGCCTGCAGATGCTGGCGGTATTGCTGCTCGCTGGCCGCCTCGCGCGCGGTGATCAACTTGTCGAGGCCGGCGTCGCCGAACAGGCCGCGCACCTGGTCGATCAGCTGCAGCGTCAGGTCGGCGTGGCGGTCCGGGAAGCGCGCGTGGCCGGCTTCGGTCAGCAGCCAGCGGCGCGACGGCCTGCCCGGCTTGTCGGCCACGTCCTCGTACGTCACCATGCCTTTTTCCTGCCACGCCTCGAGCTGCCTGCGCGCGCCCATCGACGTCAGGTTGAGCAGGCCGGCCAGCTGCTGCGCGGTGTGCGGGCCGCGCGTCTTCAGCAGGAACAGGGTGTGTTCGGCGGTGTTCATGGCAGCGCGCCTTGCAGCTTGTCCTTGCTGGCCATGGCCGCGTGCCAGGTCTGCATGCGCCAGGCCGACCACGCGGTCAGCGCCGCGCCCAGCACCAGGATCAGGCGCGTGTCGATCAGCGTCAGCACCGCGCCGACCAGCGCCATGATGATGTTGGCCAGGCAGAAGGTGGTGGAGATCAGGCCCATGACCGCGCCCTGTCCGTGCGCGCCGAAGCGCTCGGCGCACCAGTTGGGGACGATGGCGTTGTAGATCGAATGCGGGATGCCGTACAAGACGATGGCGGCGATGCCGACCCACGCGTTGCTGGCCGCGACCAGCGCGATCAGCGAGGCCGTCACCAGCGCGAAGCGGCGCGCCCGCAGCAGCGGCTCGCCTTCGAACGGGCGGCCGGCGAACATGGTGGTGGTGGTCATCACCGCGCACATGGCGGCGGTGGTCCAGGCGATGCCGCGCGCGCCGAAGCCCGGCACCTCGACCAGCCACAATGGATAGAACTCGTAGAACGCGGTCACGCCGCAGGTGTAGGCCAGCGTGACGATGAACAGGTTGCGCAGGTCCGGTTCGCGCAGCAGGTTGAGCGAATGGCGGTCGCGCGCCACCTGCCACCACGAGGTGGTCGCCAGCGATGGCGCCTCGTTCGGCAGCACCACGGCCACCAGCAGCGCCACCAGCAGCAGCGCCGCCATCGCGATCCAGAACGGCACCGTCAGGCCCCACGCCAGCGTGACGCCGGCCACCAGCGGCCCGGCCAGCCAGCCCATGTAGAACGCGCCGTTGAGCCAGGACAGGGCCTTGCGGCGCAGGTCGCCGCTCAGGCGATCGGCCAGCATGGCGCGCGCCACCGAGCCGTTCCCCTCCAGCAGGCCGGTGACGAAGCGGGCCACGATGAACAGCGGGTAGGATTCGAGCAGCAGCGCGCAGGCGGTGGCCGCATGGCCGATGGCCGCGCCGACCGCCGTGATCAGCAGCACCGGGCGGCGGCCGTAGCGGTCGGACATCGGGCCGAGCAGCGCGGAGCCGATCAGCAGGCCGAGCGGATTGATGGTCAGCGCCAGGCCGAACAGCAGCTTGGGCGGCAGGCCGAGAAACTGGTTCAGGCCGTTGCTGACGCCGGCCGCGAACAGCGGCGGCAGGATGGGGTAGGGCAGCGAGGCGCCTATCGTCGAGAGCAGGGCCAGCAGGCAGGCGGCGCTGATCAGCAGAGGTGTTTTCATCGTCGGCAATCAAAGGGAGCGAGTACCGACACTGTAAGCGGACTCCGCTAATAAGTAAACGAAAATGTTTATTAACTCAGTAGTGCAGGACCAGCGGCAGGGTGGGGCGGCAGTCACGGGTTTGGCCTTGCGCGCCGTGGTCGAGGCAGATCTCCATCAGGTAGGCGTCGCCTTCGAGCAGCGTGAGCTGCGTGCCCGCGCTGGCCGCTTGCGCGGGCGCCGACAGTGCCGGCGATGGCAAGGTCAGCGTGACCGAGGTGATCGCGTTCACGCCGGCGGCGTGGTCCAGCGGCTGGCGGCGCCCCTCGGGATAGAACGCCGGCGCCACGCCTTTGGGCAGGAAGAACCACATCGGCTCCGACGCCGGCACGTCCGCGCCGATGCCGATGCACATGCCAGGCGGCAGATACGGCGGCGCGTAGTCCCAGCACGGGAAGGGCGCGTCGGCCTCGTCGCCGTCGGGCCGGAAGCACACGCCGAACGGGCAGGCCGGGCCGTCGTCGGCCAGGCGTTCGGCCAGCAGCGTGGGGCTGGTCTGCGCGTTGCGCACTTCATCGTCGTCGGCGATCCACAGCAGTTCGAGGAAGGCGTCGTGGAAGAAGAAGCGGCGGTTCTCCGTGCCTTGGCCCGGATGACGGTTGCCCGATCCCTCGCTCAGGCCGAAGGACCGCAGCAGTTCCGACTCCGGCGCGCCGGCACGGGCGCGGATGAACAGGTGATCGATACGCATCGCTTATTGTCCCTGCTCGATCATGCCGCGGATCTTGACGGCCTTCTCGAAGTGATCCAGCTGGTGCGTGCGTATCCACCATTCGGCCGCTTCCATCAGCAGCTCCGGGTCGTCGTTCTTGTTGGCGAAGAAGGCGTAGAAGGACAGTCCGACCGTCTCGCCCTTTTGCGCGATCTTGTCGTTACAGACGCGGATGATTTTTTCTCGCAGTTGAATACGCACGCTATGGAGTCCTGTGTTGTCAAGACCTCAACTATACATTGTTGCGCTATGATGCGGCATCACTTTGATACTGAAACACGATGAAGAATTGGTTTGCCAGCGAGCGCGGTGCTTACTTCTTTCTGCTGCTCGGCATAGGCCTGATGTTGCTGTTCGTCGCGCTGGAGCGCAACTTCCCGGATGCGGCGCAGCTGGAGACGGCGAGCGGCCGCGTCGCGTGGTCGTAGCCGGCGCAGGGCGGCCTGTATTTCACGCTGGACGGCGACGAGCGCCGCTTCGTGCTGTTCGCCAAAGGCGACTCGGACCAGCGCCTGCGCGCGGCGATCGCCGACGCGCAAGCCTATCCGGTCAAGGTGAGCTACCACCCGGGGCAAGTGAGCAGCCCGAGTTTTATGCCGGGGCGCTACTACGCGGTCTACGGCGTGACGGTCGGCGGCAAGGAAGTTTCTTCGCTGTCCACGGTGCGGGGCAGCTACCGCCGCGACAACCTGATCGCGCTGGCGATGGGCGTGCTGTTCGCGGCGTATGGCGGGCGCCGCGTGTGGAACTTCAGGGCCGCAGTCGCTCCAGCAGCTCCACGTCGCCGGCCACGATGAAGGCCAGGTTGGCCGTGATATGTTCGACCGGCCAGTCCCACCACGCGATCGTCTGCAGGCGCGCCGCCACGTCCGGCGCGAAGCGCTCCTTGAGCTGCCTGGCCGGATTGCCGCCGACCACCGTGTACGGCGCGACATCGCTCACCACCACCGAGCGTGACGAAACGATGGCGCCATCGCCGATTTTCACGCCCGGCATGACCAGCACGTCGTAGCCTATCCAGACGTCGTTGCCGATCACCGTGTCGCCCTTGTATGGCAGCTCGCCCTGCGCCGGCATGGCCTGTTCCCAGCCGTTGCCGAAGATCTGGAACGGGTAGGTCGAGATGCCCGACAGCTTGTGGTTGGCCCCGTTCATGATGAACTTGACGCCGCGCGCCAACGCGCAGAATTTACCGATCACCAGCTTGTCGCCGATGAAGGGGAAGTGATACAGCACGTTGCGCTCGAAGTTCTCCGAGTCCTCGGGATCGTCGTAGTAGGTGTAGTCGCCGATGACGATGTTGGGATTGGCGACCGTGTTCTTGATGTAGCAGACTTGCGGGAAGCCCACCATCGGATGTGGGTTATTGGGTGATGGTCCGTTCATTCACTCTCCTTACTAGTTCTGATCTGGCCTGATACAGCGCGAATAAGCTGAGTCGCCAGCAGGACAATAGCAAAATAAAAAGCTATATCCAACACCAGTGCACCTGCGAACAGCCGATCTTCACCGAACGACAGTTGGCGTTCCACGGAGATACCCGGTGCGTCGAACAAATAGGCCGCCGGGAACCCGCCCTTCAATACCGGTTTGTAGCACGGGCTGGCGGCGTTTGGTCCACACAAGTTGCCATACTCCGCCACTTCGGGACCAACTTGCTCAACGCGCACCGACAGGAGCGCCAGCGCTGTTCCCAGGGTTAGGGAGATGCCGATCCGGGTTAATTTGGCTGACAGACGCATTTGCTCCTCATTTCCGCAAGCTCCACATGAGATGCACCTGGGACATTTTGTCCCGATGTATGGAAATTGTTTTTAGGTACTATGCCTCAGAACGTGCGGAGGTCGAGCTCCTCACGATAGACAGTCGCAAGTAATAACCTGGAAATACACAAAATGGATTGGATCCCAATAGTCTTCGGTACGTTCAAGGCGCTCGTGCTCGGCACAGGCATGTTCTTCGCCATCAAATGGCATTACGACCAAGGCAAGAAGGGCGAGGGGCGCGCGGTGCTGCGCGCGAGCGGCAAGGTGATGGCGCTCTTCACGCTATCGCTCCTGGGCCTGGGGTTCGTCACCTTCCTCGTGGTCAGAATGCTCGGCATGGACTTGACCCTCCCATGACCTTATGACACGTCGCGCTGGCGGCGGAAGGCCAGCCAGCCTGCGATCACGGTGAAGCTGGCGACGATCGCCACCACCAGCCAGAAGCCTTCCGGGTCCTGCGCCAGCGGGATGCCGCCGACGTTCATGCCCAGCAAACCGGCGATGATGTTGATCGGCAGTGCCAGCACGGTGACGATGGTCAGCACGAACAGGCTGTGGTTATTGCCCTCGTTGACCAGCGCCGCGATCTCCTCCTGTATCAGCTTGATGCGCTCCTGCAGCGAGGCCATGTCGGCCAGCACCATCGAGAATTCCTCGGTCGATTCGCGCAGCTCCTGCGCGTCGATCTCGGCCACCCAGGCCGGCGGCCGTTGCAGCAATCGGAACAGCGCCGCCGGTTCCGGCGCCAGCAGGCGCTGCAAGCGCACCAGCACGCGCCGCAGCGCGCCCAGGCTGGCGCGCTTGGTTTTCAGTTTGCCGGCCAGCAGATTGTCCTCGATCTCGTCGACGGTGCTGATGGCGTTGCGGACGATCTTGATCAGCGCGTCGGCCTGGTCGCGCAGCAGATGGATCAGCAGTTCGACCGACGAGCGTATCGGCTCGCCGTTGCGCACCGCGTTGCGCAGGCCGTCGACCGCCTTCAACGGCTTGCGCCGCGCGCTGATGACGATCTGCCGGTCGACGCTCAGCCACAGCGTGGAGATGTCGGACGGCTCGAACGAAAAATCGTGCAGCACGTCGTTGACCACGGCGATCAGCGTGTTGTCGGCCATCTCGATGCGGGTCGAGCGCGGGCCTTCGTGCAGGCTCTCGTAGAATTCCTCCGGCAGCGCGGTGTGCTCGTGCAGCCATTTCTCGCTGGCGGTGTTGGCCAGGTTGTAGTGCAGCCAGATGAATTCCTGCGGATGCTGCTCGCGCGCGGCCAGCCAGGTGCGGGCCGCGTCGGCGTCCAGCGGCAGGCCCTTGCCGTCCGGCGCGCGGCCGAACAGGTAGCCGCAGACCAGACCCGATGGGTCGGAGCCGTAGGACAGTGGCGCATTCTGCATTCGATTCCTCCGTGATGATCACGGACGTGAGGATAGCAAAATACGCCCGGCCGGGGGAATAAATCCTTAGACCAGCAGCGCGGCGTTCATCTCGATGGCGTCGATCCTGGCCTCGGCCAGCATGGATTCGAGCTTCTCTTCGTCGATGAACAAATCGATGGCCGAATCGGAGTGCGGCGGCAGGTCGCGCTGCGGCTCCTGCAGCGGCGACTTCACCGGCGACAGGTGGTTGGCCAGCAGCAGCGTGTCGAGCAGCGTGTCCGGTGGGATCGACATGAAGCTGTCGCGCAGGCCTTCGATGGCTTCGGCCACCGGCTCGGGGATGCACAGCTTGCGCATCACTTCGCGCGTGATGATCTCCTCGCTGGCCGAGTGCCAGTTTTCGGGATCCTCTTCCAGCAGGCCGGGGAATTCGTCGGCGCGCGAGAGCAGGTAGAAGCCGCCCACCTCGTGCACGATGGCGGCGAACAGCGCGGTGTCGGGATTCACGCCGGTGACCTGGCGCGCGATGATGCGCGACAGCGCCGCCACGGCGATGGTGTGGTCCCACAGCTTCTCGGCCTTGAAGCGCAGGTCGGGATCGGCGATCTTGGCGCCGAACTGGCGCACCACCATGGCGGCGGCCAGCGCGAACAGGTTCTGGTAGCCGATACGCATGATGGCGCCGCGGACGTTGGTGATCATCGGCGCGCCGGAGCGGTTGAACATCGCCGAATTGGCGATGGCGACGGTGCGCGCGGCCAGGATCGGCTCCGCCAGCACCAGGCTGATCGCCTTGTCGACCGGGCACTCCGGGTCGTCCAGCGCGAGTTGAACGCGGAGTGCCGCATTGACACTGGTCGGGAAAACCAGTTCACCACGGATGGCCAGCGCCGCGATATGGCCGAATGCTTCAAGTTTATTCATGATCAAAATTATACGCATGCGCGGCCCCAATCTCAACGCCATCATGGCGTGATGTGGCTTCTTGGCGGCGGGAGGAGGCGGCAATGCGACAGTGCGCGGCGCCATCGGGGGCGCCGCGCACGGGAAAAGCTTGGTTCAGCTTCAGGCGTTGGCGAATTGCGGACGGCGCGCGGCGCCGTCGCGCTGGTAGCGGCTGACCGACAGGTCGTCGGACAAGATCGCCGGACGGCGCGCCGAGATCAGGTCCGCCAGCAGCTGGGCCGAGCCGCACGACATGGTCCAGCCCAGGGTGCCGTGGCCGGTGTTGATGAACAGGTTGCGCAGACCGGTGCGGCCGACCACCGGCGTGCCGTCCGGCGTCATCGGACGCAGGCCGGTCCAGAAGGTGGCGGATGCGGTGTCGCCGGCGCCGGGGAACAGGTCGTTGACCACCATCTCCAGCGTCTCGCGGCGGCGCGGGTTCAGGTTCAGGTTGAAGCCGGCGATCTCGGCCATGCCGCCGACGCGGATGCGGTCGTCGAAGCGGGTCACGGCGATCTTGTAGGTCTCGTCCAGGATGGTCGAGACCGGCGCAGCCGAGGCGTTCACGATCGGCACGGTGATCGAGTAGCCCTTCAGCGGGTAGACCGGAATCTTGACCAGGTCCTTCAGCAGCGTGGTCGAGTAGGCGCCCAGCGCGACCACGTAGGAGTCGGCCGTCACCAGTTCGCCGGCGAGCTGCACGCCTTTGATTTCCTCGCCTGCCGTGACCAGGCCGGTGATGTCGACGCCGTAGCGGAACTTCACGCCCATCTGCTCGGCCATCGCGGTCAGGCGGGTGGTGAACAGCTGGCAGTCGCCGGTCTCATCGTTGGGCAGGCGCAGGCCGCCGACCAGCTTGTTCTGGTCCAGGCCGGGCTCGGCGGCGACCAGCTGTTCGCGGCTCAGCAGTTCGTACGGCACGCCGGTTTCCTTCAGCACCTGGATGTCCTTGGCGGCGTCGTCCAGTTGCTTCTGGGTGCGGAACAGCTGGGTGGTGCCTTGCTGGCGGCCTTCGTATTCGATGCCGGTGGCGGCGCGCAGCGCCTTGAAGCAGTCGCGGCTGTACTCGGCCAGGCGCACCATGCGCTCCTTGTTGACGGCGTAGCGCTCGGCATTGCAGTTCTGCAGCATCTGCCACATCCATTGCAGCTGGAACAGCGTGCCGTCCGGCGTGATCGACAGCGGCGCGTGGCGCTGCAGCATCCACTTCATCGCCTTGAGCGGGATGCCGGGCGCGGCCCACGGGGAGGCGTAGCCGGGGGAGATCTGGCCGGCGTTGGCGAAGCTGGTTTCCAGCGCGGGGCCGGGCTGGCGGTCGAGCACGGTCACGTCGTGGCCGGCCTGGGCCAGATAGTAGGCGCTGGTGACGCCGATAACACCGCTACCCAAGATCACAACGCGCATACAGTCTCCCGATTATTTAGCCATGCCAGATATTCCGCTATGGTATGCTTGTATCACCAGTATTTGTTACTGTATAACTTGATAAATTCAGTGGATTTTCATGCGAATTCAAAAGGAATCGGTCCGCACCCTGGACAAACTGGACAGAAAGATATTGCGCATCCTGCAGGAGGATGGGCGGATCTCGATGAAGGATTTGAGCGAGCAGGTGGGGCTGTCGATCACGCCGGCCATCGAGCGCGTCAAGCGCATGGAGCGGGACGGGGTGATCACCGGCTACCATGCGCGCATCGATCCGCCGGCGCTGGGGGCCAAGCTGCTGGTGTTCGTGGAGATCACGCTGAACCAGAAGTCGGGGCCGGTGTTCGAGCAATTCCGGCGCGAGGTGCTGCGCATTCCGGAGGTGCAGGAGTGTCATCTGGTGTCGGGCGATTTCGATTACCTGATCAAGGCGCGCATCCACGAGATGGCCGAGTACCGCAAGCTGCTGGGCGACATGCTGCTCAGTTTGCCCGGCGCGGCGCAGTCGAAAAGTTATGTCGTGATGGAGGAGATCAAGGAAACCTTGATCCTTTCCACCGAGGTGGCGCAGGCTTGAGCCGCCTCAAAGTGTGGCGCTTGCGCGGCGCAGCGAGAGGCGCACAATATGCGGATGAACACCACATTCGACACCCTCAGTTATACCAAGCGGCTGGAAGCGGCCGGCGTACCCGCTGAGCAAGCGGAGGCGCATGCGTTCGCGCTTGGCGAAGTGATGCGGACGCAATGCGCGACCAAGGCCGATATCTATGAACTGCGCGAAGAACTGCGCGAAGCGATACTTTCGCAAGGTGCACGGATGGATGCGCAGGGTCTTCAGTTGCAGCAGATTATCCGGGAGGTTGCTGCAGCCTCAGAAAAACGGGATATGCTGCTGGATGCGAAAATCGATCTGGAGGTGCGGCGGCTTGAGGGTTTGATCAAAGGGCAGGGCGACCGCCTCCATAACGACATGCTCAAGTTAAAGACTTATCTGATGGGCTGGACCGTGGCGCTCAATCTCTCGCAGCTTGCCGTCCTGTTCGCCGCATTGACCTACTTCCGCTCCTAGCCGTTCGCCAGCTAACGCAGCGATCGCGCCGCTTCAGTTAAAATGCCATAACAGCATTATTTACGAAGCGGAGCAAGTGTGAACAATCAGCACGGTACTCCAGGCGATACCCATGTCATCAGCGTGCGCTCGCTCGACGAGCACATGTCATCCGACCAGAGCTTCAGCTCGGCCTACGCGCGCGCGGTCGGCGCCATCGCCGGCAACGAGGGCAGCCTGACGCTGGCCCAGTTCGCCGCCGTCACCGACATCGCCGGCGACGGCAAATCCTCCGCCGTCTTCACCGCGCTGGTGTTGAACGCCATCGAATCGGGCGTGGACGTCGACTGGGCCTTCAACGCCCTGAGCCGCAGCTGCGCCGGCATCGACCAGGCCGCGCGCGAAAACGCCCTCGCCATGACCATCCCGCTGCTGGCGCTGCACGGCGCCGACGCCCGCGCGCTGGCGCAGCGCCTGGCCAAGGCGCTGTCGGCCCGGCTCTCGCCCGAAGACCTCAACCACCTGCCGCCGGCCGAGGAACGCGGCATCCTCGCCAACCTGGGCGAACAGGCGCGCCGGCTGGTGCGCGGCCGCTCGCTGGCCGACACCGTGGCCGATTTCGGCCGCCACGCGGGCCAGCCGGTGCTGGTCGAACACGCGCGCAACTTCCAGTCCGGCGACATCGACCACGGCCAGCTGCGCGAATTGGTGGGCACCGCCACCACCGCCATCGCGCAGGACATCAGCGCCTACCTGGAACAGGCGCGCATGCTGTCGGCGGGCGAGGCCATGGCCGCCACGCTGATCAGCGCCGCCAACGACCTGAAAAACCAGGTGCTGCAACGCCTGACTTTGGTGGACCAGCGCATCGCCCACGAACGCCGCCTGATGCTGGAGGAGATCGACGACGCCGTGCACGACGCCGGCAACGCCATCGAACTGGCCATCACCGACCGGCTCAACACCGATCAGTGGAAGGATGAAGACGTGTGGGCCAGCATGGGCCGCCAGCAGTTCGGCCAGGAGATGGAGCGGCGGCTGGACCGCATCGTGCGCCGCAAGGAGCAATCGCTGCACCTGCTGCAGGAGGACCTGCGGCTGTTCCAGCAGGCGATGCGTTTGAATCAATCGTCGGTGTTCCAGCGTCAGCACCACTCCACGCTGGCCAAGCTGATGCCGCGGCTGCGGGTCGGCACGCGCATCGTCAACAGCGTGGACACGGCGGCCAACGTCACCTTGATGAGCGGGGCGGTGGTGGCGGCCGGCACCGGTACGGCGGCCTACCTGATCGGCGCGGCGGTGGTGCTGCCGGTGGTGGCGCCGGTGGCGCCGTTTGTCGGCGGCGCGGTGCTGCTGGCCGGCGCGTTCAAATGGTTCACCGACGGCGGCAAGCGCAAACGCACCGAGATCCGCGACAAGCGCGCCGCCTTCGAGGCCGAACTGCGCAAGCAGCTGCAGGCCGCCGAGCAAAGCTTCAACACGCAGCTGGACCTGGTGGCGCAAGGCTTTCACGAGTCGGCGCTGCAGCTGCTAACGCCTCTGCTGCTGGAGGCCGAAGCGGCCGGCCGCGTGCCCGGCATGCGCCAGCGTATCGCCGACCGCGTGATCACCCACGCCCAGGCGGCGATCCGCCAGCTCGACGCTGAGCTGCGCAAATAATCAGAGGTTGCGGGCGACGATGGCGTCGGCGGCGGTGGCGGCCTGCTGCAGCGGCTGCGCCAGCGCCTGCGTGCTGTAGACCGGCGCCTGCGGCATCGCCGCGCCCAGCACCGGGCCGTCGGTCTTGCTGACGTCGACCGTCACCGTGGTCGACAAGCCGATACGCAGCGGATGCTCTGCCAGTTCCTTCGCATCGAGCGCGATGCGAACCGGCAGCCGCTGCACCACCTTGATCCAGTTGCCGCTGGCGTTCTGCGCCGGCAGCAGCGAGAACGCGCTGCCCGTGCCGGCCGACAGTCCGACCACCTTGCCGTGGAAGACCACCTTGCTGCCATACATATCGGCCTCGATCTTCGCATCCTGGCCGACGCGGATATCGCGCAGCTCCGATTCCTTGAAGTTCGCGTCCACCCACAACTGGTCCAGCGGCACGATGGACAGCAGCGAGGTGCCCGGTGTGGCACGTGCGCCGATCTGCACGCTGCGCTTGGCCACATAACCCGACACCGGCGCGACGATGGTGTTGCGGCGCGCCGCCAGCCATGCCTGCACATAGTCCGCCTTGGCCGCCTGCACCAGCGGATGCTGCGCCAGCGGCACGCCGGCCACGCCGGCCTGCGCGGCCTCGGCCTGCCGCAGCGCCACCGCGATCGCGGCGCGCGCGTTGTCCACGGCCTGGCGCGCGTGGTCCACTTCCTCACCCGACACCGTGTGGTCCGCAGCCAGCGGCTTGCGGCGCGCCAGGTCGTCCTCGGCGGTCTTCAATTGCAGCTTGCGCAGCGCGACGGTGGCCTCGTACTGCGCGACGTCCGCATAGCGCTGGCGTTGCTGGCGCACGGCCGCGCCGAGGCGGGCGTCGGCCTGGCTCAAGGCGACATCGGCGTCGGCCGAATCGAGCTTGATCAGCGTGGCGCCGGCGCGCACCATCTGCGTTTCGTCGGCGCGGATTTCGGTGACGTTGCCCGCCACCTGCGACGACAGGTTGACCAGGTTGCCGCCCACATAGGCGTTGTCGGTTTCCTGCTCCTTCGACAGCACGGCCTTGTAGTACACCGCGTAGGCCGCGCCGGCGGCGAGAAACAGCAGCGTGATGGCGGCGAGGACGGTCTTGCGTTTGCTGTCGTTGGTTTTGGTGATGTCAGTGCTCATGTTCGGTTCCCGGTTTTATTTGGAGGCGGTGGCGGTGGGCGCTTCTTCGCGGTAGCCGCCGCCCAGCGCGTTGGTCAGGGCCACTTCGGCCAGCAGCTGCACCTGTTGCAGATAGAGGTCGGCGTCCTGCTGCTTGAGCAGCGCCAGTTGTGCGGTCAGCGTTGCCGCGCGGTCGGCCAGGCCGTGTGCCAGGCGCGCCTGCGCCGACGCCAGTTGCGCGCGCGTCGTGCCGGTGGCCGCTGCCTGCTCGGTGATCTGCCGCTCGATGCCTTGCAGCTGCACGCCGTCCTGCGCGACTTCGCGTACGGCGTCGACCACCGCCTGGTTGTATTCGGCGATGCGCTCGTTGCGGCCGGTGCGGGCGCCATCGAGTTGCGCGTCGAGGCGGCGGCTGTCGAACAGCGGCAGCGTCAGCGTAGGGCCGACGTAAAGCGTACGGCTCGCGGCTTGCAGCAGGTTCTCCAGCTTGACGGTGTCCAGGCCGATGGAGCCGGTCAGGTTCACGTCCGGATAGAATGCCGCCTTGGCCGCATCGATCCTGCTCAGCGAGGCTTCCAGCTTCCAGCGCGCGGCCTGCAGGTCCGGGCGCCGCGCCAGCAACTCCATGCCGAGGCGGGAGGGCCGGGCGTGCGCCGCGCTGCCCAGCGGGCGCGCTGTGAGGCCGGCCAGCGCGCCGCTGTCGGCGCCGGTCAGGGCGCGCAGGGCTTCGCGTTCGCGGCCGATGTCGGCGGTGAGCTGCGCGTGCTGCTTGCGGATCTGGCTCAGCTCCGCTTCGGCGGCGCGCTGCTCGTCGCTGTTGGCCAGGCCGCCGGCGATGCGTTTGGCCTTGTCCTGCACCAGCGCCGCCTGCGCGGCCGTCAGCTGCTCGTTGTTGGCCAGCCGCGCCCACGCGCCTTGCAGTCGGAAGTAGCTTTGCGCGACGGCTGCGGCCAGCGCGCGTTCGGCTTCGGCATATTCGGCGCGGCCGGCGTTCAATTCGCCGACGGCGGCGGCCACCTGCGCGCGGTTCTTGCCCCACCAGTCGAAGTTGTAGCGCGCTTCCAGGCGCAGGGTCTCGGCGGTGAACCACGCGCCGCCGATGGGCGCGGGGAACAGGCCGGTGCCGGAATAGCGCTGGCGGTTGGCGCCGGCGTAGCCGTCGACATCAATCCCCAGGTCGGCCGCGCTGCGCGACAATGCCGAACGCGCGCTGCCGATGTGCGCCGCCGCCACGTCCAGCGTCGGCGCGGAGGCCAGCGCCTGCTTGATCAGCGCGTCCAGTTGCGGATCGCGGTAGGCGGTCCACCACTGCGCATCGGGCCAGCCTTCGCGCGCCAGCTTGATGTCGGCGGGCAGTTCGGCGATGTCGCGCCGCACCGGCGGATGCTGCTCCGGTGTGATGTGGGCGCAGCCGGCCAAGGCCAGGCCGAGGGCCGTGGCAAACAGCAGTGTGGTCTTGTTCACTTGAGGTTCCATTCGTTTCATGTTCATTCCATGGCGGCGTGGTCGACCGCCGGCGCGGCCTGCTTGGCGGGAGGGCGCACCAACAGCAGCAGCGGTATCACGCACAGCGTCAGGATCATCATCAGCCAGAAGTCGTCGACGTAGGCGATCATCGACGCCTGGCGGGTGATCTCCCCATTCAGCGCGGCCGCCGCTTCGGGCGTGGCCACGTTGTCCAGCAGCGCCGGATTGACGGTGGTGATCTTCTCGGCCAGCGTGGCGTGCATGCCCTGCGTGTTCCGCACCAACAGCGTCTGCACCAACGCGATGCCGATCGAGCTGCCGATATTGCGTATCAGGCTGTAGATGGCCGTGCCCTCGGCGCGCATCTCCGGCGACAGCGTGGCGAAGGTCGCGGCGCTCAGCGGCACGAACACCAGCCCCAGTCCCAGGCCCTGGATCACGCCCGGCCAGACGATGTCGCTGCGCGAGAGCACCAGCGTGTAGCGCGTCATCTGCCACAGCGAGAAGGCGGTGATGGCGAAACCTATGCCCAGCAACAGGCGCAGGTCGAACTTGCCGACCAGCCGGCCCACCACCATCATCGCGATCATGGTGCCGATGCCGCTGGGCGCGGTCACCAGGCCGGCGACGGCGGCCGGATAGCCCATCAAGCTTTGCAGCATCGACGGCGTCAGCGCGCGCGTGGCGAACAGCACCAGGCCGACGATGAAGATGAACAGCAGGCCGCTGACGTAGTTCGCGTTCTTCAGCAGCCGGTAGTCGAAGAACGATTTGCCGGCCGGCCGCAGCGCGGTGTGCGCCACGAAGTAGGCGAAGCTCAGGGCCAGCACGATCGCCTCCACCCAGGTCTCCCTGGCCGCGAACCAGTCGTTTTGCTCGCCGCGGTCGAGCAGCATCTGCAGCGCGCCGATCGACAGGCTGAGGGTGGCGAAGCCGAAGGCGTCAAAGCTCATCTTGCGCGCGCCGGGCACCGGGCGGATGTAGCGCCAGATGCCGTAGAACGCCAGCGCGCCCACCGGCACGTTGATGAAGAACACCCAGCGCCAGTTGTAGCTGTCGGTCAGCCAGCCGCCCAGCGTGGGGCCGAGGATGGGGCCTATCATCACGCCCATGCCCCACACGGCCATGGCCGAGCCGTGCTTCTCGCGCGGATTGATGTCGAGCAGCGTGGCCTGCGACAGCGGCACCAGCGCCGCGCCGAACACGCCCTGCAGCAGGCGCGCGGCGACGATCTCCGCCAGCGAGCCGGACAGCCCGCACAGCACCGAGGCCAAGGTGAAGCCGGCCACCGCGGTCAGGAAAATGTTCTTCTGGCCGTAGCGGTCGCACAGCCAGCCGGTCAGCGGCGTGGCGATGGCGGCGGCCACGATGAAGGAGGTCAGCACCCAGGTGATCTGGTCCTGCGAGGCCGACAGGCTGCCCTGCATGTGCGGCAGCGCGACGTTGGCGATGGTGCCGTCCAGCGCCTGGATGACGGTCGCCAGCATGATCGACAGCGTGATCATGGGGCGGTTGATGTCGCCTGGCGGTGCGGCCGTGCTCATGGGCGCGACTCGATCTCGGTGAGCAGCGTCTCCAGGAATTCGGTGACGACGCGCAGCACCGCCGGATCGGCGCCGCCCAGCAGCTCCAGGCGGAAGGCGGAGGCTTCCTTCCAGACGCTCTGGTAGATCTGCTGCCCTTGTTCGGTCAGGCTGACCAGCTTGACGCGGCGGTCGGTCTCGGACGGCGTGCGGACCACGTAGCCGGCTTTGACGAGGCGGTCGATGGTGGCGACCATGGTCGGGTCCTCGACGCCGACGCGGGCGGCCAGCCGGGTTTGCGACAGCGCCTCGCTTTCCTTGGCGATGAAGGCGATCGCCATCCAGCTGGCCTGGCTCAGGCCCAGGTGCTTGAGGCGGCGGTCGACCGCCAGGCGCCAGGCGCGGGCGGTGCCGTGCATCGCGGCGGAGAAGCGTTCTTCGATAGAGGGCATATGATTTTGCAGCTAATGGTTAGGTATCGAACGATTATTTTAGCACGGGAGTTTTCCGTTCAACAAGTGGCGTGCTACGCTGGCGGCATTGCCCAATCAGGAACCACCATGAAAACTACTCTCGCCGCCGCGCTGTGCCTGTTGCCCTTGTTTTGTCTGGCCGAAGACGGACCGCCGATCACGCCTTACCGGCCGTCCGTGTCCAGTCCGGCGCAATTGCCGGCCGCCGGCCAGCTGGAACTTGAACTGGGTGGCCTGAGCAGCAAGTCCGACGACGGCCGGCGCAACAGCCTGCCGTACGCGCTCAAGCTGGGCTTCAACGAGCAATGGGGCGTGGTGCTGGTGGGCGAGGGCTTCGTGTCGGCGCCGGACGGCGATGGCGGCCGCGCGCGCGGCATCGGCGACACGCAGTTCGTGCTCAAGCGCGCCTTCATCCTCAGCGAGGCCAGCGCGCTGGGGCTGGAACTGGGCGCCAAGGCGCCCACCGCCAAGGACAGCATCGGCAGCGGCCGCGCCGACTACAGCCTCAACGGGATCTACAGCCAGGACATGGGCAGCGTCCACATGGACGCCAACCTCAACGCCACCCGCCTGGGCGCCTACGATGCCGGCACGGGCCGGGTGCAGACCGGACTGTCGGCCTCGTTCTCGACGCCGGTCAACGAGCGCTGGGGCGTGACCGGCGAGTGGTCCGGCACCCGCCGCAGCGGCGCGGCCAGCACGGCGCAGGTGCTGGTGGCGATGAGCTACAGCCCCAGCAAGCGGCTGACGGTGGACTTCGGCGCGGCCCACGGCATGAACCGCGCGTCGCCGGACTGGGCCTTCTTCAGCGGTGTAGTGTTGCCGCTGGCGCAACTGTGGTGAGCGATTGCGGCGATTTATGTACGCTAGCGTACGGAAAGTTACTCCTCGGTTTGCTAAGATGGGAATTGAGCAAGTTCGCTCAGCCACACTATTACAAGAAAAGAAGGCCATCATGAAAGCCAAGATCCTCGCCGCCAGCTTGCTGGCGTTGTCCTCCGCAGCTTACGCCAGCGACGTTGGCGTCTCCATCAGCATCGGCCAGCCCGGCTTTTACGGCCGCCTCGATATCGGCGACTACCCGCAGCCGCAGGTCATCTACCGCGAGCCGGTGATCGTGCAGCGCCCGGTGCGCTATGTGGAGACCGCGCCGGTCTACCTGCACGTGCCTCCGGGCCACGCCAAGCACTGGGACAAGCACTGCGCCGAGTATCGCGCCTGCGGCCAGCGCGTGTACTTCGTCGATGACGGCTGGTACCAGAATCAATACGTGCCGCGCTATCGCGAGCGTCATGGCGAAGGCCGCCGCGATGATCGTCGCGACGACCGCCGTGACGACCGCCGCGACGACGACCATGGCAACGGCAACGGCAACGGCCGGGGTCATGGCAACGGTAACGGCCACGGCAACGGCCACGGCAAAGACAAAGACTAAGCACGCGGCGCAGGCCGCCGCCCACAGGAGTCAGGTTTGCACAGCAAAATCGTGATCGTAGGCGGCGGGGCGGGCGGGCTGGAGCTCGCCTGCAAGCTCGGCCGCAAGTTGGGGCCGCAGGCGGTGACGCTGGTCGACAGCCGCCAGTTCCACATCTGGAAGCCGTCGCTGCACGAGGTGGCGGCCGGCACGCTGGACGTGCATCAGGAAGGCTTGTCCTACCCGATGCTGGCCCACGACAACGGCTTCACCTTCGTCTACGGGCCGATGCAGGCGCTGGACGAGGCCGGGCGCCGGCTGACGATCGGCCCCATCTACAGCGGCGACAGCGGCCAGCGCGAACAGGTGCTGCCCGAGCGCCGCATCGGCTACGACGCGCTGGTGCTGGCGGTCGGCAGCGTCTCCAATTATTTCGGCGTGCCCGGCGCGGCCGAACACACCATTTCCCTGAACGCCACCGAGGACGCCGAGCGCTTCCGCCTGACGCTGCTGAAGCTGCTCACGCAAGCCGAGCTGCGGAAAAGCACGCGGCCCGAGGCCGGCGTCGACATCGTCATCATCGGCGGCGGCGCCACCGGCGTCGAGCTGGCGGCCGAGTTGCGCGAGGCCAGCGGCGTGTATGCCGCCTACGATTTCCATCGCCTCGACGCCGAGCGCGACGTCCGCATCACCCTGCTGGAAGGCGCGCCGCGCATCCTCGCGCCCTTGCCGGACAAGGTGGCGGCAGCCGCGCTGGACCTGTTGCGCGAACGCGCCGTCACCGTCGTCACCGACACCCGCGTCACCGCCATCACCGCCGATTCGGTGACGGCCGGCGACGTCGTCTATCCGGCGCAACTGGTGGTGTGGGCGGCCGGCATCAAGGCGCCGCCATGGCTGGCGCAGCTGGGTCTGCCGGTCGCGAAATCGGGCCAGATCGAGGTCGACGGCCACCTGGCCGTGCCGGGCCATCCGGGCATCCACGCGCTGGGCGATTGCGCCGCCTGCGCCGGGCCGGACGGCAAGCCGGTGCCGCCGCGCGCGCAGGCCGCGCACCAGCAGGCCGATTACCTGTTCCAGGCGTTCATGCGCCAGCACCAGGGCAGGGCGCCGCAGGCGCATCCGTACGTCTACCGCGACTACGGTTCGCTGGTGTCGTTCGGCCAGACCACGACGGTGGGCAGCCTGATGGGATCGCTGAAGGGATTGAGCTGGTTTGTCGACGGCCTGGTCGCGCGGCTGATGTACGTGAGCCTGCACCTGATGCACCACCGCGCCGTGCTCGGCACGGTGCGCACCGGCGTGCTGGCGCTGGCGCGCTTCCTGATCAAGCGCAGCACGCCGCTGGTCAAGCTGCACTAGCACGCCGCCGGTCGAACCGCACCGGCGCGGCGTGCCGGTCTCGCTACGGCTTGACGGCGAACAGTCCAAATTCGGCAAGATCCGTAAAGGTGGCGTCGCCGTTGTTGGCCGCGATGTCGAGGCGGTAGTAGCGATAGGCGCCCGGAGTGGCGACCGTGTAGCCTTTTAGCTGGTTGCGGCCGGTGAACGCCTGGTCGCTCTGGGTGTCCAGCGTGGTCCAGGCGAGGCCGTCGTTGGACGCCTGCAGCTGCCAGTCCTTGGGATCGCGCGGGACCAGGCCGGTGGAGCTGATCACCGTATAGCGCCGCACGGTTTCAGCATGGCCGAGGTCATACTGCAGCCAGCCCGTCGCACCCGGATAGAACCATTGCGTCGCCGAGTTTTTGTCGAAGGCGTAGCCGGCGTTGGCCGGGTTGTTCTTGCTGTCGCTGGCGGTGCCGCCGGTGGCGATGTTCACCAGCGGATGAGCCGGTGTGGCGCTGTCCTCGGGCGACGTCAGGCTGGCGCCGGCGGAGTTGGTTGCCGTAACCGCGTAGTAGTAAGTCGTGCCGTTGGCCACCGAGCGATCCGTGTAGCTGCCGCCCGTGATATCCATCGCAATGGTCGAGTAGGGGCCGCCGCTGGAGGTCGAGCGCATCACCGTGTAGCCGGTGGCGCCGGCGGACTGCTGCCAGCGCAGCGGGACGGCGGCATCGCCCGGCGATGCGTACAGCATGGCGGGCGCGGCGGGGATGACGCTCGGCGCGCGACCGTCGCCGCCGGTGATCTGGACGTTGCTGAAGGTGGAGGTGTTGAGCGTGCCGTTGGCGTGCGAGACGACCATCAGGCCCACATAGATGGTGTCGGGCAGCGGGGCGTCGATGCGGCCGGCGTCGGTGGCGGCCCAGTTGCTGCCGTCGGGAGAGATGTAGCCGGTGATCATGTTGCCGACGCGTTCGAGCTTCACCCAGTACGACGGCACGCCGTTCGCGATGGCGAGGGCCTTGTTGCCGTAGTTGTTGCCGCCGTAGACCGCGAGGTTCTGCATGTTCTGCTCGACCTTGACCTGGTTGCTGACGGCCATCCAGGCGCGGGGCGCGCCCTGGGCCAGGCTGGTGCGCATCATCACGCCGGCCTTGGCGTACGGGCTGGTGTTCTGGAGCGACTCGACTTTCGCGATGATGGCGCCGTCGCCGGTGAGGGCCTTGTAGCTGAAGTGGCAGCTGTCGGTCGTGCCCCAGCTGTCGGCGCCCGCGCCCGCCACGCTCCATTTGCCGGCGGCGTAGCTGGACGTGCCGGCCGGCGTGGCGCCGCCGATCTCGATATTGCTCAAGCCCGAGGTGATGGAGGCGACTGCGGGAATGGCAAGCGGCGGTGGCGGCGTGGCGGTCGAGGTGTCGCTGTCCTTCAGGAACATGAAGCTGCCGCTGTCCACCGGCATCCAGAGGCGTCGCTGAGCGATGTAGGGGGCTTGCATGCCTTTTCGGAGGACATAGGCGCCATGGATCTGATTGAGCGCGATGTTGCCGCCGCCCCAGCCGCTCCAGCCGCGGTTGGTGGCGTCGGTGAGATAGTAGGCATCGGTGGTGCCAAACGGCAGGGCGGTCGTGGGCACGAGTTCGTTCACCCGCGCGTAATATTCGCCGGCCGCCAGCAGGCGGTCGTCCAATTCGGAGTAGACGTCGATGCCTTGCTTCCAGAGCGCCTCGGCCAGCATGACCAGCGACCTGAGCTGTCCATGGGCGTGCCCCTGGTCGCGCAGCGAGTCGCCCAGCATGCCGAGGTCGTTGGAGTTGCGCAGGCCGATGTGGGCCAGCGAGCGGGTCTGGTACACCACCCGGTCCAGCATCGCGCTGTCGTCGTTGAAGATGGCCATCAGGCCGAGGGCGACAAGGGCGAGCGCCCCCTTGTTGGCGGCGCCGAACTGGTTTTCGCCGTAGGGATTTGCCGCCGGCATCAGGACGTCGTTGAAGTACTTCTTCACGACGGTCGTGTCGTTGTCCGTCCAGCCGCCCCAGGTGCCGCGCAGGATGTCGGCGGCGCCGACGAACTGGTAGGCGTAGTCGCCCAGATCGAGCATCGACTCGCGGCCCGTGAACGCGGTCTGGGTGGTGGCCCATGCCATCAGGATTTCGTGTGCTTTCCTGGCGTAGTCGTCGTTGCGTGTGAAATACCACATCCGCGAGAGATTCCAGATGGCGACCATGTCGTTGCGCCATGCCCAGAGATTCACGTCGGGGGCGCGGCCCACGGTCGCGAACGGCCCGGCCATGGCGTAGGTGAGCTTGGCCTTGCCATCGTTCGCCAACAGCTTGTAGGCGGACGTCCACGGTTCCCTGCCTTGATCGACGTTGGCCTTGAGCGCGGTGAGATCCGAAAGGCTGAGCGGCGCGCCCGGATGCATGAAAGGGCCCGCCGTCGCGGCATCGCCGTAAGCCGGGAGCGTGGCCGAGCTCAATGCGAGCAGCGCGGCGGCAAGACGGGTGCGATCGAACGGGGAAGTCTTTTGATTTTGGTTTTGCATAAATTACATGAACATCACCTGCCGGCGCCGCAGCGTCTGGCGTGGATCGGAGCGCAAAGGGCGGAATCGTGGCTGCGTGCGGTCCTAGGCGGCCGGCTTGGGCAGTATCATCGTCAGCGTGACGCCGTGCTCGGCGCCGGCCGCCAGCGTCAGCGTGCCGCCCAGGTAGGCCGCCCGCTCGCGCGCGGTGCGCAGGCCGAACTTGCCGCTGAGCTGGCCCAGCACGCCCGCCAGCGGCGCGTTCAGGCCGATGCCGTTGTCCTTGACCGTCAACATCACCTCGTCCTCGTTGTCGTCGACGATGACGTCCACCTCGGTTGCGCGCGCGTGCATGGCGATGTTGCGCAGCGCCTCCTCCAGCGTGTGCAGCAGTACGATGCCGTGGCTGCGTGGACAGTTGAGCTCGTCCTCCGGCAGGCTGCAGCGCGCGGTCATCTGGTGCTGCTGGCCGAACTGCTCGACCGCCTCGCCCAGCGCCACGCGCACGCCGAGGAATTCGAGCTTGTCGTTCCACAGCTTGATCTGCATCTGGCGGTTGGTCTCGACGATCTGCATCAGCAGCTGCTTCATGTGGGCGGCGCGGTCCTGCAGCGCGGCGTCCTGCGGCATTTTCTGCATCAGCAAACCGAGGTGCATGGTGAGCGCGGTCAGCGACGAGCCGAGGCTGTCGTGCAGCTGGCGCGACAGCGAGCGGCGCTCGTTGTCCCAGCAGGTGTGGACGTGGCCGAGCAGGTCGCTCAGGTCGGCGCTACGCAGGGCGTCTTGTTCTAGTGGTGCCGGGACGGACATGGTTCTCTCTGTTAGGACGGACTGTGTCTCTCGATGATACCCGAGCTTTGCAAGTCGTGGCGCACTCTGGCGCGCTCACTGCCGCACCGGCACCCGCACGCAGCCGCCGATCGCCTCGGTCAGCTGGTCGATGTCGACCGGCTTGACCAGGTGGCGGTCGAAGCCGGCGTCCATCACGCGCCGCAGGTCCTCGGCCAGGCCGTAGCCGGTCAGGGCGATCAGGCGGATGCCGCGCGTGGCCGGATCGGCGCGCAGCCGGCGCGCCACCTCGTAGCCGTCGATGCCGGGCAGGCCGATGTCGACCAGCGCCACGTCCGGCCGCAGGCGCGCGGCGGCCGCCACGCCCTCGTGGCCGTCGGCCGCCGAGTGCACCTCGTAGCCGTAGCAGCTGAGCATCATGGTCATCATCTCGCGGCCGTCGTCGTTGTCCTCGATCAGCAGGATGGTGGGGCGGCCGGCGCCGCCATGCGCGGCGCCGGCCTCGACCGGAGGGGCCGGCGGCGCCGCCTGGTGCTCGATGCGCGGCAGGCGCAGCGTGAAGGTGCTGCCGCCGCCCGGCCCCTTGCTGTCGGCGGCGATGTCGCCGCCGTGCAGCTCGGCCAGCCGGCGCACCAGCGACAGGCCGATGCCCAGGCCGCCCTGCGCGCGGTCCAGCGTGCTCGAGCCCTGCACGAACACGTCGAACACATGCGGCAGCAGGTCGGCCGCGATGCCGACGCCGGTGTCGCGCACGCTGAGCACGACATCGTCGTTCTCGGTCCAGGTGCGTACCTCGATGCGGCCGCCGGCCGGCGTGTACTTGAGGGCGTTGTCGATCAGGTTGCTGGTGATCTGCTCCAGCCGCGTGGCGTCGCCCTCGACCCAGCCGGGGTCGAGGTCGTTGACCAGCTCGTAGTCGGCGCTGCGGCCGGTGGCGCGGTAGGTTTCCAGCGTCTGCGCCACCAGCGCGGCCAGGTCCAGCGGCGCGCGGTTGAGCAGGATCTTGCCCGACATCGCGCGCGACAGGTCCAGCAGGTCGTCGACAATGCTGCCCAGGTGCTGGCTCTGGCGCTGGATGATCTTGCGGGCGCGGCCGACGCCGTCGGCCGACACGCCCGGCAGCCCGATCAGCGAGGCCGCGCTGCTGATGGCCGACAGCGGGTTGCGCAGCTCGTGGCCCAGCATGGCCAGGAACTCGTCCTTGGCGTGGTTTTGCCGCTCGGCCGATTCGCGTTCCTCGATCTCGCGCGTGAGGCGCTCGTTGGTGGCGGTCAGCTCGGTGGTGCGCTGGCTCAGCTGGCGGGCCTGGCGCTTGAGCTCCTCGTTCTTGGTGGCCAGCGCGACGAACACCGCGACCTTGGCGTGCAGCACCTGCGGGATCACCGGCGTGAACAGGAAGTCGACCGCGCCGCGCTGGTAGGCCTTCAGGCGGTCGAGCTCGTCCGCGAGGAAGGCGGTGATGAAGATGATGGGGATGTTGGCCGAGCGCGCGCGCTGGTGGATCGCCTCGGCGGTCTCGAAGCCGTCCATGCCGGGCATGTTCACGTCCAGCAGGATCACGGCGAAGTCGTGCATCAGCACCTGGCGCAGGGCCTCCTGGCCCGAACGGGCCGCCAGCACCTCATAGGCTTCCTGCTCCGCCCACTGGGTGAGCAGGCTGGTCAATGCGAACAGGCTGTTGGCATCGTCGTTGACCACCAGGATTTTGGGTTTTTCAGTTTTAGGCACGGGGTCTCTGCATCCTGCTGACACGGCGAAATCTTCGCGGCCTTGTAGCTGCCAGAGAAGCAAGAAATTGTCGCCAAACCATCATATCAATTGCATATATGAATGTCAAAAACGGTCCCTCAATCGAACACGGCGGCAGCCATGCGGCGCCAGTGTTCGGCGCCGTACAGACCGCGCCGGCGCGCGTTGCGATAGTGGGGGCCAACCTCGTTGAAAGGACACATCATGAATATCGATACTGTGGTGGATAAGGAATACCTGGGCCAGAGCTTCCGCGCGCTGGCCGACGCGCCCACCAGCGCGCTGCGCGGCCTGAGCGCCAAGGACGCCAAGGCGCTGGCGCAGGCGTTCAATGTGCACACGGTGCGCGAGCTGGCCGCGCTGGAGTTCGTCAAATGGGCCGCGGCCATCACCACCCTGGCCGACCTGGAGCAGGCCACGCCGGAAGAGCAGGCCAAGGAGACCCTGCTGGACGACGGCCTGGAGATGACGTTCCCGGCCAGCGATCCGGTGTCGGTCGACGCCGGTGTCACCCGCATCGAAGTGGCGCCGGAAAAGGTCGACGCGCACGACGACCACCAGCACGCCGGCAAGATGGAGCACGACGCCGCGCACCCGGCGTGAACCCGGCCGGCGCCGGCCGCTCAGGCCGGCGCCGGCGACATCGCGTGGTGCTGCTGCGGCGGCATGGGCATCATCTGCGCGGTGCAGCAGCGGTTCTTGCCCGAGCGCTTGGCCTCGTACAGCGCGGCGTCCGCCACGGCGATCACCGACGCCACCTGGTCGGCGTCGTCGGGATAGATGCCGATGCCGATGCTGGTCGACAGGCGCAAGGTCAGGCCGTTGACGAGGTAGGGTTCGGAGACCGCCTCGATCAGCTTGGCGGCCGGCTCGTGGGTGTCGCCCGGCTGGCTGATATTGCCCATGACGATGACGAACTCGTCGCCGCCGACGCGGGCCACCGTGTCCTCCTTGCGGGCGCAGCCGACCAGGCGCTGCGCCACCATCTTGAGGATCTCGTCGCCGGCCGCGTGGCCGTGGGTGTCGTTGATGGCCTTGAAGCCGTCCAGGTCCAGGTACATGACGGCGGCCTTGTTCTGCTGGCGCGTGGCGTGCTGCAGCACGGTGGCGATGCGGTCCTCGAGCAGGCGGCGGTTGGGCAGGCCGGTGAGCGGGTCGTGCAGCGCCAGCTCCTGCTGCTGGCGGCTGTACTGCGCCAGCTCCTTGTACAGCAGCCGCACCTCGAGCATGTTGTGGATGCGCTTGTGGACCTCCAGCAGGTCGAACGGCTTGCTGATGAAGTCGCGCGCGCCCGCCTCCAGCGCGGCGATCTTGAAGCTGGGCTGGGCGGTCAGCGCCAGCACCGGCAGGTAGCCGCCCTGTTCGATTTCCTTCAGGCCCTTCATGACCTGGAAGCCGTTCAGGCCCGGCATCTGCAGGTCCAGCAGGATCAGGTCGTAGCAGTGCTGGCGGTGCAGCGGGCACACCTGCTCGGGCAGCATGGTGGAGGCGACATCGGTATAGCCGGCTTCGCGCAGGATCTCCAACATCAGTTCGACGTTGTCGGCGCTGTCATCCACCACCAGGATCTTGGCGTGCAGGATTTCGTCTCGGCTCGGCATATTGGTCTCTGTCTGTCTCAAATTCGGCCATTCTGGCCGGAAAGTTATACTCTCACGATCATAGCGCATGCGTCTGTGCTGCGGCGCACACCTGCGCATGATATTTCCATGTGGAAACTAATTGTACCTGCTTTTTCGTGATTTTGTAGTTTACCAACCGAATTTCGGATTGCTTGTAGGACATTGCCGCGTCTGCGGGTAGGAAATGTTTTATTTCGTAATAGTAATAGTCGCCACGCCTGTTGAGTGTCTGTCAACCCCGCTCAGGCGTGGCGGTGGTGGGCGCCCATGGCCACCTTCGCGATCAGCTCGTTCGGCTCGACCGGCTTGGCGATGTGCGCCAGGAAGCCGCTCGAGAGCGCCTTGATGCGGTCCTCCGAGCGGGCGAACGCGGTCAGCGCGATGGCCGGCAGGTCGCCGCCGCGCGACGGGCCCAGCGCGCGCACGCGGTCCAGCAGGCCGTAGCCGTCCACCTCCGGCATGCCGAGGTCGCTGACCATCAGGTCCGGGCGCGCGTGTTGCAGCAGCGACAGCGCCTCGGTGGCGGTGGCGGCGGTCAGCACGTCGGCGTTGCAGTCGGCCAGGATGCGCTTGATCAGCTCGCGGGCGTCGTCCTCGTCGTCGACCACCAGCACCTGCAGGCCGGACAGGTCGTGGGCGGCCGCGCGGCGCCCGCCGATGGCCGCGCCCAGCGGCTCGTTGGCGCCGCGCCGGCGCGGCAGGCGCACGGTGAAGCAGGCGCCGTGGCCGACGCCCTCGCTGGCGGCCGCCACGGTGCCGCCGTGCTGCTCCACCAGGTGCTTGACGATCGCCAGTCCCAGCCCCAGGCCGCCGTGCTGGCGGGTGGTGCTGGCGTCGGCCTGGCGGAAGCGCTCGAACACGTGGGCCAGAAAGTCGGGCGCGATGCCGATGCCGTTGTCGCGCACGGCGATGGCGATCTGGTCGCCCTCGCGCCGGATGCGGACCTCGATGCGGCCGCCGGCCGGCGTGAACTTGAGGGCGTTGGTCAGCAGGTTCCAGATGATCTGCTGCAGGCGGTTGGCGTCGCCGGCCACCATGCCGGGCGCGGGCTCGAACTCCTGGGCGATGTGGATCTGCTTGGCCTCGGCGGCCGGGCGCACGGTGTCGATGGCGGCGGCCACGATGGCCGACGGCGCCAGCGCCAGCATCTCCAGCCGCACCTTGCCGGAGGCGATGCTGCTCATGTCGAGCAGGTCCTCGATCAGCTGGGCCTGGGCGCGGGCGTTGCGCTCGATGGTCTGCAGGCCGCGGTGCAGGTCGGCCTGGTCGCGGCTGCCGCGCCGCAGCACCTGGGCCCAGCCGAGGATGGCCGTCAGCGGCGTGCGCAGCTCGTGCGACAGCGTGGCCAGGAACTCGTCCTTCATCTGGCTGTTGCGCTCGGCCTCGGCGCGCGCGTGGCGTTCGCTGTCGAGCAGGATCTTGCGCTCCTCGGCGGCCTGCTGCGAGGCCTCGTACAGGCGCGCGTTGTCGATCGCGATGGCGGCCTGGGCGGCGATGCCGCCGATGATGCGCTCGGTGCGCTCGCTGAACATGGCCGGCTCGGGATGGCCGAAGTGCAGGCAGCCGATCACCGCGCCCGAGCGCAGCGCCACCGGCACCGCCAGGTAGCTGCGCAGCGGCGGCTGGGCCGGCGGGCCGTCCGCGCCGCCGCCGTTGCGGGCGTCGGCCGGCCAGTCGTCGCTGCGCACCGTGCCGTTGGCGCACAGCGGGGCGCCCGGCGGCGCGCCGTCGCGCGGGCGGCCGAAGCCGGCGCAACCGGCCGGGGCGTCGCTCGACAGCATGTGCAGCATGCGCGCCTTGCCGTGGCCGTCGGCGCCGTGGTAGCAGAAGGCGCCGAAGCGGGCGCCGCTGATGCGGGTGGCGGCGTCGGTCACCTCCTGCAGCAGCGGATGCAGGTCGCGGGTCGAGGCCAGCGCGTTGCCGGTGCGGTTGACCAGCTCCAGCACGGCGGTCTGGTCGCGCAGCGCCTCCTGCACCCGCTTGACCTGGTCGACGTCGGTGCTGGTGCCGAACCAGCGCAGCACGCGGCCGGCGGCGTCGTGCACCGGGTTGGCGCGTGTGAGGAACCAGCGGAACTCGCCGTTGGCGCTGCGGATCGGCACCTCCAGCTCGTAGGGCTGGCCGGTGGCGCGCGAGTATTCCCAGCGCTCCAGCATGGGGACGATGCAGTCGGGCGCGTAGACCTGGCGCCAGCCGTCGCCGCCCATCTGCTCGGGCGTGGTGCCGGTGTAGGCGTACCACGGCTGGTTGTACCAGACCTTGCTGCCGTCCTGCTCGGCGATCCAGGCCAGTTGCGGCATCGAATTGGCGAGCGCGCGCAATTCCAGCTGGCTTTGCCGCAACGCCTCCCGCGCGCTCAGCAAATCATGCTGGGCGGTCGTTGAAGTGGGGAGCGCGGCGTCGTCCGTCGGGGGCTGGGGCGTTACGGCGTCGTTGGGCTCGTTTGGAAGAATCATGTAAGGCTTCGGGCTGCCGCGAAACCTGTGGCCGCCGGACGGCGGCCGTCAGGCTCGTCAGACTTGCGCTTGACGTTTTACGGTGTCTTTATTGTATGCCCATCTCCCGCCGTGGCTACGCACGGTTGGCGGCGGCTCAGGCCGGGCGGGCCGCCAGGCGTTGGGCGATCTGGTCCAGCGCGGCTTGCAGCTGTTCGATGTCGTAGGGTTTTTGCAGCGACTGGGCGGGGAACTCCAGGTGGCGGGTCAGGGCGTCGCCGTAGCCGGAGGCGAACAGCAGTTGCAGCGCCGGCGTCTGCTTGCGCGCCAGGCGGGCCAGCTCGACGCCGGACATGCCGGGCAGGCTGACGTCGGTGAACAGCACGTCGAAGGGCTGGCGCGCCAGCTCGGGCAGGGCGTCCTCGCCGGTGGCGGCGGCCTGTACCTCGTGGCCCAGCGCGCGCAGGGTCTCGCAGACCAGGTAGCGGGCGTCGGCGTTGTCCTCGACCACCAGCAGGCGCAGCGGACGGGCGGTCTCGGCCGGTGGCGCGGCCTGGGCCGGCGCCAGCGTGCACAGCACGCCGGCCACGCCGCCCGCCTCGTTGCGCACCGGGGTGTAGTACAGGTCCAGCGGCAGCTGGGCGACGCCGTTGTTGCGCCACACCGGCAGGCTCACGCCGCGGTGGCTGGTGCTGTCTCCGGCCCAGGCCTGGCGGATCGCGGCGCCGTTCCAGCTCCACGCGGCCGGCTGGATGGACGGCACGCCGCCGCCCGGCGCGCGCAGGCTCGACAGGCCGGTCAGCGCCGCGTAGGCGTCGTTGTAGACCATGATTTGTTCGGGACCCCACATCAGCAGCATGGCGGTGGGGGAGTTGAGCAGGATGTCCACCGTCAGGCGCAGCGGCAGCGGCCAGCCGGCCGGTGCGCCCAGGGCGGTGCGCGACCAGTCAGGGGAGGGCGGCGCGACGGCGGTGGATGGTGTCATGCTGGGGCAACCTGTCTGAATTTGTCTTGGAAGGCAAAGCTGACCGCATCGTACACTAAAAAAAAAGCCCGCTACAGGAGCGGGCTAAATCTATTTCCTTGGAGGAGAATAGAGGAGACAGGTGAATGATGCTGCATTGCGCAAACGAATGCAAATTTTTTCTGATGATGAGCGTGATCACTGGCATGAATGAAGCCACCCGCAAGCCTTGGAAATGCTGGATTTGTGAGTGAAACGGCCATGTTTTTTTCCGCGTCCGGGCGGGCTGGATGTACACTGGCGGGCGGCGCGGCGCAGTGCCGCAAACTGGAGGCGCGATGGCGACGGTGTTGAAGCACAGGAAAGTGAATATTGTTGTTCTCGAACAAAGCGAGCAGATCGCGGACAACTGCCGGCCGGGCGACATCGCCATCATCACCGACGCCGCCGGCTGGTGGATCAAATTCGTCGGCGAGGGCGGCCAGATCGATTGCTACGGTGTGCCGTACGCGTCCTACAACGAGGCGCTGTGGTCGGCCAAGGCGGCGGCCGAATTCGGCACCTGACAGAGAGTGCTGGACAAGCCGGGGGAGTGTCCCTATAATGCTGCTTCTTTCGAACGGCATGCCGGTTGAAGGAGATGCAGCAAAGCAGTTTGCAAAGTGGTTGATTCGGTGTTTCGTGCGCTTGACCAACTAAACGATAGAAAATATCGAACTTTGCAAAACGAAATTAATGCTTTATAATGTTGCTTAAGCGGCTGTAGCTCAGCTGGATAGAGTACTTGGCTACGAACCAAGGGGTCGTGGGTTCGATTCCTGCCAGCCGCACCAAAAATTCGTAAGTGAAAGGGCCTGAAGAGCGATCTTCGGGCCCTTTTGCTATAAGTGTAAGCCCTTGAAACAGATTGCAAAATTTCTTCAAGGAATGCTTCGCCAAACAAGAAAACGCTGTTATAATCTTGTTTTTCGCGGCTGTAGCTCAGCTGGATAGAGTACTTGGCTACGAACCAAGGGGTCGTGGGTTCGATTCCTGCCAGCCGCACCAAAATTCGTAAGACGAAAGGCCTGAAGAGCGATCTTCAGGCCTTTTTTCTTTGTGCGGCGAGCTTCATGGCTTTGTGTACGCAAGCGCACGATGCGATGCGGCCATTGCGGCTATCCTGTTTCAAACAGCCAGGAGAACACAATGACCACCGCACGCGCCACCAGCTTTACCTTCATGGAAACCCAGATCGAAGCGTCCGCCTACCATCAGGAAGGCCAATGGCTGCCTGAGTACCGCGTTATCAAGAGCGCCGAAGACGCGACGCCGCTCAAGCGGCCGCAGATCCTCGGCTTCGCCGACCGCGAGACGGCGGTGTTGATGGCGGTCGAGTACGGGACCTACGAAATCCGCTGCCAGGAATACAAGGCGAAATATGGGCGCGCCCACCACTGACCGCAAGCCTTAAAAAAATGCTTCACCGCTCTTCTTGATTTGAATTTCCCCTGCTATAATGTTGTCTTTCGCGGCTGTAGCTCAGCTGGATAGAGTACTTGGCTACGAACCAAGGGGTCGTGGGTTCGATTCCTGCCAGCCGCACCAAAATTCGTAAGACGAAGGGCCTGAAGAGTAATCTTCAGGCCCTTTTTCTTTACGGCTTGCGGGCTTTGGCGCATTGCGCCGACAGGATCGAGCGTTCCATTGCGTCGGTGACGGCGCGGATGTGCTCCGGCGTGCAGTTGGCGGCGCTGACCGCGACCGGCTGCACCTGCCGGGTCAGGCTGCGATAGCCGAAGATGCCCAGCAGCGCCGCGGCGGCCAGCGTGATGGCGACGTTGGTTTTGGATTTCAAAGATCATTCCCTTTTTGATAGTGCTTCCATGATACACGGGCCTCGTGCGATGATTGTCCGATCATCATCCCGGAGGAGTGTGCATGACCATCATCACCACCGTCGAAGACCTGCGCGTCTTGGCCCAGAAGCGCGTGCCGCGCATGTTCTACGATTACGCTGATGCCGGCTCGTGGACCGAATCGACCTACCGCGCCAATGTCGACGATTTCCAGCGCATCAAATTCCGCCAGCGCGTGGCCGTCAACCTGGAGAACCGCACGCTCAAGAGCACCATGGTCGGCCAGGAAGTGGCGATGCCGGTGGCATTGGCGCCGACCGGCCTGACCGGCATGCAGCACGCCGACGGCGAGATCCTCGCCGCCAAGGCAGCGGAAAAATTCGGCGTGCCGTTCACGCTGTCGACCATGAGCATCTGCTCGATCGAGGACATCGCCGCCAACACCAGCAAGCCGTTCTGGTTCCAGCTGTATGTGATGAAGGACCGCGAATTCATCAACCGCCTGATCGACCGCGCCAAGGCCGCGCGCTGCTCGGCGCTGGTGCTGACGCTGGACCTGCAGGTGCTGGGCCAGCGCCACAAGGACTTGCGCAACGGCCTGTCGGCGCCGCCCAAGCTCACCATCGCCAACATCGTCGACATGGCCACCAAGCCGCGATGGGTGCTGGGCATGCTGGGTACGAAGCGCCGCAGCTTCGGCAACATCGTCGGCCACGCGTCGTCGGTGTCGGACATGTCGTCGCTGTCGGCGTGGACCAGCCAGCAGTTCGACTTGAGCCTGTCGTGGAAGGACGTCGAGTGGATCAAGCAGCGCTGGGGCGGCAAGTTGATCATCAAGGGCATCATGGACGCGGAGGACGCGCGGCTGGCGGTGGAGAGCGGCGCCGACGCGCTGATCGTCTCCAACCACGGCGGCCGCCAGCTGGACGGCGCGCAGTCGTCGATCGGCGCGCTGCCGGCCATCGTCGACGCGGTGGGCACGCAAATCGAAGTGCACATGGACGGCGGCGTGCGCTCCGGCCAGGACGTGATCAAGGCGCTGGCACTGGGCGCCAAGGGCGTCTACATCGGCCGCCCGTTCCTGTATGGACTGGGCGCGATGGGCGAGCAGGGCGTCAGCAAATGCCTGGACATCATCCGCAACGAGCTGGATCTGACCATGGCCTTCTGCGGCCTGCGCGACGTCACCAAGGTCGATAAAAACATCCTCCTGCCGGGCAGCTACCCATGAAGCAGGCCAGCACCGGCAAGGGTTTGTTGCAGCAGGGTGTGGCCAGCCGCAGCGCCTTGGCTGTGGCCATGCTGCGCGCCGCCCACCAGCTGATCGACAAGCCGCTGGTGTTCGACGATCCGCTGGCCTTGTCCATCCTCGGTCCCGAGAACGAGGCCGTGGTGCGCGCCGCGCCACAAAAATTCGACAGCGGCGTGGTGCGCGTGCTGCGTGCCGCGATGGCCGTGCGCAGCCGCTTCGCCGAGGATGAACTGGCGCGGGCGCTGGACAACGGCGTGCGCCAGTTCGTGCTGCTGGGCGCGGGCCTGGACAGCTACGCCTACCGCAATCCGGTGCCCGATCTGCGCGTGTTCGAGGTCGATCATCCCGCCACCCAGCGCTGGAAGCGCGGCCTGCTGGAGCAGGCCGGCATCGCGGCGCCGGAGTCGCTGACCTACGTGCCGGTCGATTTCGAACGCGACGACCTGGCCGACGCCCTGATGGCGGCCGGCTGCCGCCTGGACCAGCCGGTGTTCTTCTCCTGGCTGGGCGTGACCCTGTACCTGAGCACCGACGCCGTGTTCGACACGCTGGCCTTCGTCGCCGGCCTGCCATCGGGCAGCGGCATCGTGTTCGACTACGGCGTGGTGCCCGAGCTGCTCAACCCGATGGAGCGCATGGGCATGTCCTATTTCGCGCAGAAGTACGAGGCCGAGGGCGAACCGTGGATTTCCTACTTCGCGCCCGAGGTGCTGGCGTGCGAGCTGCGCGCCATGGGCTACGGCGCGGTGTCCGACCACGGCGCCGACCAGCTGCGTGCGCGTTATCTTGCGAGCCGCAACGACGGCCTCCGGCTCGGCGGGGGCACGCGCCTGATGAGCGCGCAAGTCAGCCTGACTCGCAATCGAGTCGATTAATTCAGCATGAACCACGCGAAGGAAACGGCGAGTGCCGTGGCGACAGCGAGCGTCCACAGGTTTCCCCAGTATCCGAGGTGTACGTCCTGCGGCTTGCCGCGGCGGTAGCGGATCGACACTTCGCTGCCCACCGCGTAGTCGACAAGTCCCTGGAAGCCGTCGGCCTCGTAGCTGCGGCCGGCCACTTCATATCGGATCGAGATCCGGTAGTGGCGATTGAGAGAGCCCTCCGAATCCTCCTGTTGATGCAAGGACGTGTGAGTGACGATGGCCGTACCGCGCCGGCTCAGGCACAGGAAGGCCAGCCTGTAGGCCAGCACCAGCACGAGCAGGCCTGCGAACGGCACCAGAATCACAGCCAGCAGCAGCTTCACCCGACCTGCCCCGGGAGCCGGTTAAGCCAGCACATTTCGAGGCGCGCCAGCCACCCACGATTCGATGTTGTCGATCAGCTGATCGGCCAGCACCTGCATCGCCTGCGAGCTGGCCCAGGCTGAATGCGGCGTCAGGATGAAGTTCGGCAGCCGCAGGTTGAGCAGCACGTTGTCGGCCGGCGGCGGTTCCTGCACCAGCACGTCGAAGCCGGCGCCGGCGATCACGCCGCTGCGCAGGGCGTCGGCCAGCGCGGTCTCGTCCACCAGGCCGCCGCGCGCGGTGTTGATCAAGAGCGCGCTGCGCTTCATGCGTATCAGCTCCTTCGCGCTGATCATGTTGCGCGTCTTGTCGTTCAGCGGCAGGTGCAGGCTGATGATGTCCGAGGTCTCCAGCACTTCGTCGAAGCCCGCCTCGCGCACGCCGTCGCCAGCGGCGTCGGGCAGCGGCGAGCGCGTATGCACGATCACCTCCATGCCGAACGCGCGCGCGATCTGCGCCACCGAGCGCCCCAGCGCGCCGTAGCCGAACAGGCCAAGCCGGCTGCCCGCCAGGTCCGCGATCGGGTGGCCGAACAGGCAGAATCGCTCCGACTTCTGCCACAAGCCGGCCTCGATGTCGGCGCGGTAGGCCACCAGTTGCCGGCGCAGCGCCAGGATCAGCGCGAAGGTGTGCTCGGGCAGCGTGTGCACCGCGTAGTTGCGGATGTTGGAGACGACGATGCCGCGCTCGCGGCACGCGGCCAGGTCGATGATGTCGGTACCGGTGGCCGCCACCGCGATCATCTTCAGCTCCGGCAGTTGTTCCAGGTCGGCCGCGCGCAAGGGCACCTTGTTGGTGATGGCGATGGTGGCGCGGGCGTCGCGCAGACGCTGCATGGCGTCGGCCGCCTTGGTGGCCGGATGCTCGCTCCACTCGTGTGCGAACGCCGGCTTGCGGATGGTGGCGATGACGCTGTCGCGGTCGAGGAAAACGATGCGGTGAATATCAGTCATGGCAGTCATAGTGCGACCTCAAAGGGAATCGGGCGCGCCGGCGGCGGGACCTTCGGCAGGCGCATGCCCGGATGGTTGGAAAACAGTTCGGCTACCCATTCGACAAACACCCGCACCTTGGCCGACAGGTGGCGGTTCTGCGGATAGACCACGTGCACCGGCAGCGGATCGGTGCTCCAGTCGGCCAGCAGCTGTTCGAAGCGGCCGTCCTTGAGCATGGGCTCCATCATAAAGTTCGGCATCTGCACGATGCCCAGTCCCGCCAGGCCGGCCGCCGTGTAGGCGTTGGTGTCGTTGACGGCGATGTGGCCGGGCAGCGCGACCTGGATGCGGTGGCCGTCGCGCGAAAAGTCCCAGTCGAACAGCTTGCCCGTGCGCGAGGAAAAATAGTTCACACAGCGGTGGCGCATCAGCTCATCGGGATGCGCGGGCCGGCCGTAGCGGTCCAGGTAATCCGGCGTGGCGCAGGTGACGAACTGCAGGATGCCCACACGCCGCGCGATCAGGTTGGAGTCCCCCAGCACGCCGCCGCGCACCGCGCAGTCGACGCCTTCCTCGATCAGGTCGATGGTGCGGTCGCTGCAACCCAGCTCCAGCTGGATGTCCGGGTAGCGCGTGAAGAAGTCGGGCAGGGCGGGGATCAGCACGTCGCTGGCCAGGCCGGTGGGCGCGTCCACCCGCAGCCGTCCGCTCGGGCTGAGCCGGGTGCGCGACAGCGATTCCTCGGCCTCGCGCACGTCGGACAGAATGCGCAGGCAGCGCTCATAATAGGCGGCGCCGTCGGCCGTCACGCTGACCTGGCGCGTGGTCCGGTGCAGCAGCTTGACCGACAGCGTGGCCTCCAGCGCCTGGATCAGCGTCGAGACGGTGGCCTTGGGCAGCTGCATATTGTCGGCCGCGCGCGTGAAGCCGCCGGCGTCGACCACCTGCACAAACACTTCCATTGCTTGCAGTTTATTCATCTTCCCATCCCATTGTTCGGAATCCTGAACAATCAATTCGACATTGCGGTATTTATCAGATTGTAGATCAAGTTTAAGATTGCTGTACTGCACCAAGAAAGTACACGGAAGGAAAGGGGTTCAACATGAAATATCGGAATGGAATTGTTACGACGATCGCCCTGGCGCTGACTTCGGTCGCCCTGGCAAGCGTGGTCTATACCGATGCCTACTCGCAGGCGGCCAAGGCCGAGGCGAACGGCGTTCGTGCCCTGACCCAGGCGGCCGCCGGCGATACCGCCATCGCCTGCGCCGACACCGCCATGCTGTCCAGCGCGTCGGATACGGTGCAGCGATGAGCGCAAACGTCGAGCCATTGCCGCAGCTGTCGGACCTGATCAAAGTCCGCAACCTGGAAGTGCGCGGCGCGGAAGGCCCGTTGGCCGCTCGCCAGTACACCAGCGGCGAGGCCGGCGCCAAGCGCGACACGCTGATCGTGTTCTTCCATGCCGGCGGCTTCAATAGCGGCGACCTGGACGATGCCGACATGTTCCTGCGCCACATGGCCGACGACAACCAAGAGAGCACCGTGCTGGCCACCGCCTACACATTGGCCACGGTGCAGCCGTTCCCTGCGGCCGTCGAGGATGCCCACGCCGTGCTGAACTGGGCCAAGAAACACAAGGCCAAGCTGGGCTGGACCGGCAAGCGCCTGGTGGTGGCCGGCATCGAGGCCGGCGCCAACTTGGCGGCGGTGTGCGCGCTGATGTCGCGCGACCGTGGCGGCCCGGCGCTGGCCGGCCAGATCCTGGTGATGCCCATGCTCGATCCGGGCCTGAGCACCTGGTCGATGCGCGAGATGCAGAACGCGCCGGACCTGCTGGACGTGGCCGACGCCTGCGCGGCGGCCTACCGCGGTTACCTGCCGAACGCCGCCGATCGTACCCATCCGTACGCCTCGCCGCTGCAGTCGAGCCGTTTGAAGAACCTGCCGCCGGCACTGATCCTGTCGGCCGAAGACGATCCGCTGCGCGACGAAGCGGAACAATATGGCGCCAAGTTGATCGCCTGTGGAGTCAAGACCACCGTCAACCGAATGCCGGCCGCGGCCCTGAATGAAGCAGGGGCGCGCAACGAATGCGCGTGCAGGTGTTACGCGCTGGGAGAAATCGCCGGCTTCATCGCTGGCCTGGAACGGTCCGAGACGCCTCCAGCCTCATAGGATTCCCCAACCTTTAAGCAGTATCTGCAATCACGTCCCCACTGGCTTGCCGGAGGGGCGCTAGTACCGTGTTTTCTCGCAATTCGTTGAGGGCAACCGGTGCCGCCGTTTCTATTAATAATTTTCATACAAAAAGGAATGAACATGAAAACCATTAAACAACTCACCGTCGTAGCCCGGCCGCTGGCCGCCGCTATGGCGCTGGCGGGACTGGCCGCTTTCGGCCTCTCCGGTTGCGACGACGCGACCGGCAAGACAGCTGAAGCACCGGCAGCCGCCGGCGGTCCTCCGATTTCGGCCGCAGTGGTCGTCGAGAAAACCATCACCGAGACCCAGGAGTTCTCGGGCCGCCTGGAAGCGATCGAGCAAGTGCAGATCCGTCCGCGCGTGGGCGGCTTCATCACCGCCATCAACTTCAAGCCGGGCAGCGAAGTGAAGAAGGGCGAAGTCCTGTTCGTCATCGATCCGCGTCCGTTCCAGGCCGAAGCCAACCGCGCCGAAGCGGCAGCCGGTTCGGCACGCGCCAAGGCCGAACTGGCCAAGGTGGAACTGGTCCGCGCCGAGAAGCTGCTGGCCGACAAAGCCATCGCCCAGCGCGAATACGACGCCCTGGCGTCGAGCCTGAAACAGCTGGACGCCGACGCCCGCGCCTCACAGGCCCAGTACGAAGCGGCCAAGCTGAACCTGAGCTACACCCAGGTGACGTCGCCAATCAACGGCCGCGTGTCGAAGGCCGAAATCACGCTGGGCAACCTGGTCGACGCTTCGGCGGTGCTGACCTCGGTGGTCTCGCTGGAGCGCATCTACGCCTCCTTCGACGGCGATGAAGAGACCTACCTGCGCGTCGGCGCCGCCGCCCACCAGGGCAAGCCGGCCACCGTCAGGATCGGCCTGGCCAACGAAACCGGCTACCCCCACGAGGGCAAGCTGGAATTCGTCGACAACCAGCTCGACCCGCGCAGCGGCTCGGTACGCATGCGCGCCACCTTCACCAACACCGACGGCATGCTGGTGCCCGGCCTGTTCGCCCGCGTGCAGCTGGCCGGTTCCACCGGCGCCAAGTCGGCGCTGATGATCAACGACCGCGCCGTCAGCACGGACCAGGACCGCAAGTTCGTGTTCGTGGTCGACAAGGACAACAAGGCCGAGTACCGCCCTGTGACCCTGGGACCTGCGATCGACGGCCTGCGCGTGGTGCGCGACGGCTTGAAATCTGGCGAGAAGATCGTCGTCAACGGCCTGCAGCGGGTACGTCCCGGCGCGCCGATCACGCCGACCGTGGTCGCCATGGATTCCGATCCGCTGGCCGCCAACGTGGCCAAACCCGAAGTTAAAAAAGATGAAAAAGTAGCGGCGGTCGCAGCCAAGACCGGCACTTCCAAGGAATAAAACAATATGAACATCTCTCGATTTTTTGTCGACAAGCCGATTTTTGCGGCGGTACTGTCGATCATCATCTTCGTCGCCGGCTTGATAGCGATCTTCAAGCTGCCGATCTCGGAGTACCCGGACGTGGTGCCTCCGTCGATCGTGGTGCGCGCGCAGTATCCGGGCGCGAATCCGAAGATCATCGCCGAAACCGTGGCCGCGCCGCTTGAGGAACAGATCAACGGCGTCGAGAACATGCTGTACATGTCCTCGCAAAACACCTCGGACGGCGCGCTGGCGCTGACCGTCACCTTCAAGATCGGCACCAACGTCGAGCAGGCCGAAACGCAGGTGCAGAACCGCGTCCAGCGTGCGCTTCCGCGTCTGCCGGAAGAGGTGCGCCAGATCGGCGTGACCACCGTGAAGTCGTCGCCCAACCTGACGATGGTGGTCCACCTGCAATCGCCGAACGGCCGTTACGACGACCTGTATCTGCGTAACTACGCGGTGCTGAACATCAAGGACCAACTGGCCCGCCTGCCCGGCATGGGCGAGGTGCAGCTGTTCGGTTCGGGCGACTACGCGATGCGCGTCTGGCTCGATCCTCAGAAGGTGGCGCAGCGCGGCCTGACCGCCGGCGACGTCGTCGACGCGGTGCGCGAGCAGAACGTGCAGGTGGCCGCAGGTGTGATCGGCCAGGGCCCAAGCCAGGGCGCGGACTTCCAGCTGACCGTCAACACGCAGGGTCGCTTGAAGAGCCCCGAGGAATTCGGCAACATCATCCTCAAGACCAACGCCGACGGCGCGGTGACGCTGCTGAAGGACGTGGCCCGTCTTGAAATGGGTTCGAACTCGTACGCGCTCCGGTCCCTGCTGAACAACAAGTCGGCGGTGGCGATCCCTATTTTCGAAGCGCCGAACGCCAATGCGCTGCAACTGTCGACCGACGTCCGCGCGACCATGGCGCGTCTGTCGAAAGATTTCCCGGAAGGCGTCACGTACAGCGTTGTATATGACCCGACCCAATTCGTGCGTCAGTCGATCGACGCCGTGATCCACACCCTGATCGAAGCTGTCATCCTGGTGGCGCTGGTGGTGATCATCTTCCTGCAAACCTGGCGTGCCTCGCTGATCCCGCTGCTGGCCGTGCCGGTGTCGGTGGTCGGTACCTTCGCCGTGATGCTGGGCTTCGGCTTCTCGATCAACACGCTGTCGCTGTTCGGCCTTGTGCTGGCCATCGGTATCGTGGTCGATGACGCCATCGTGGTGGTGGAGAACGTCGAGCGCAATATCTCCAACGGCCTGTCGCCGCATGACGCGACCATCCAGGCGATGAAAGAGGTGAGCGGTCCGATCATCGCCATCGCGCTGGTGCTGTGCGCCGTGTTCGTGCCGATCGCGTTCGTGTCGGGCCTGTCCGGCCAGTTCTACAAGCAGTTCGCGCTGACCATCGCCATTTCGACCGTGATTTCGGCATTCAGCTCGCTGACGCTGGCGCCGGCCCTGGCTGCATCGCTGCTGCGTTCGCACGACGCACCGAAGGACGCGCTGACCCGCGTCATGGACAAGGTGTTCGGTGGCTTCTTCAACTGGTTCAACCGCTTCTTCGGCCGCGCTTCGCACAACTACGAAGGCGGCGTCAAAGGCGCGCTGAAACGCAAGGGTGGTTCGCTGATCGTGTACGCCGTGCTGGCCGTTGCAGCAGGCTTCATGTTCAAGGTGGTGCCTCCTGGCTTCGTGCCGCCGCAGGACAAGGGTTACCTGATCGGCTTCGCGCAGCTGCCGGACGCCGCTTCGCTGGACCGTACCGACGCCGTCATCCGCAAGATGTCGGACATCGCCAAGGACATCCCTGGCGTGGACAACTCGATTTCCTTCCCTGGCCTGTCGATCAACGGCTTCACCAACGCGCCTAATGCAGGTATCGTGTTCGTCGGCCTGAAACCGTTCGAAGAACGCACCAAGGCCAGCGAATCGGCCGAGGCGATCGCCGGTGAGATCAACAAGCGCATGGGTGCGATCGAAGGCGCCTTCGTGCTGGTGCTGTCGCCGCCACCGGTGAGCGGCCTGGGTACCACGGGCGGCTTCAAGATGATGATTGAAGACCGCGACAACCTGGGTTACGACGCGCTGTACAAGGCGGTGCAAGCGGTGCAGATGAAGGCATGGCAGAACCCGAAACTGGCCGGCGTCTTCTCGAGCTACCAGATCAACGTGCCGCAGCTGTTCGCCGACATCGACCGTTCGAAGGCCAAGCAACTGGGCGTGCCGCTGCAGACGATCTACCAGACCTTGCAGATCAATCTGGGCTCGCTGTATGTGAACGACTTCAACCAGTTTGGCCGTACCTACCAGGTGCGTGTGCAGGCGGACAAGCAGTTCCGTTCGCACGCGGAAGACATCGCCCAGCTGAAGGTCCGCAACAACAAGGGCGAGATGATTCCGCTGTCGTCGCTGATGCGCGTCAAGGACAGCTATGGCCCGGATCGCGTACAGCGCTACAACGCTTACGTCGCTGCTGAAATCAATGGCGGCGCCGCACCTGGCGTATCGACCGGCGAAGCGCAGGCCGAGATGACCAAGATCGTCAACGAAGTCCTGCCTAAGGGTATCGGCTACGAATGGACCGAGCTGGTTTATCAGGACATCCTGTCCGGTAACACGATGATGTATGTGTTCCCGCTGTGCGTACTGCTGGTGTTCCTGGTGCTGGCCGCTCAATACGAAAGCTGGACCCTGCCGCTGGCGGTGATCCTGATCGTGCCGATGTCGATCTTCTGCGCGCTGGTCGGCGTGAAGCTCACCCACGGCGACAACAACGTCTTTACGCAGATTGCCTTGTTCGTGCTGGTTGGCCTGGCGTCGAAGAACGCGATTCTGATCGTGGAGTTTGCACGGGAACTGGAACACCATGGCCGCACCATCGTCGAAGCGGCGCTGGAAGCTTGCCGTCAGCGTCTGCGTCCGATCCTGATGACGTCGATCGCATTCATCATGGGCGTGCTGCCGCTGGTGTTCTCGCACGGTGCTGGTGCGGAGATGCGTCATGCGATGGGTGTGGCGGTGTTTGCCGGCATGCTGGGCGTGACCTTCTTCGGCCTGTTCCTGACGCCGGTGTTCTACGTCCTGCTGCGTAAGCTGGCCGTGCGCCTGGAGAAGAAAAAACCTGCCGTGGCCGGCGACGCCGCCGCGGTGAAACTGGAAGGAAGCCATTAATATGAGCACCTCGATGAACAAGCTGCATATGATCGCCAAAGGTGTGGCGCCTGTATTGGCGGCCTTGCTGATGACCGCATGCGCCGCGCCGGAATTCAAGCAGCCCGCGATGGACGTGCCGGTCGCGTTCAAGGAATCGCAGCTGCCGGCGGCCGTCAAGGTCGCCGCCGACGGCAGCACCTGGAAACAGGCGCAAGCCGCCGAAGCGCAGCCGCGCGGCGAGTGGTGGCTGGCCTTCAACGATCCAGCCCTCAATGAGCTGATCGCCGAAGCCACCCGCGCCAACGCCAACCTGGCAGTGGCCGCTGCCCGCGTCAAGCAGGCCCGCGCCATCGCCGGCATCGCCGAAGCGGACCGCATTCCGCAGGTCGGCGTCAACGTTGGCGCCCAGCGTCAGCGCCAGTCGGATCTGGCGCTTGGCCTGCCGGCCGGTACGCCGGTCGCTCCGGGCAATGCGTTCACCGCCAACCTGACGGCCAGCTACGAGGTCGATTTGTTCGGCCGCGTATCGTCGAACGTCAGCGCCGCCCGCAACGACGCCGCTTCCGTGGAAGCGACCTACCGTTCGGTGCTGCTGTCGGTGCAGGCCGATGTGGCGCAGACCTACTTCCGTCTGCGCGCCACCGACGCCGAGCTGGAAACGCTGAACCGCACGGTGCAGACCCGCGAGGAAAACGTCAAGGTCAACCAGCGCCGCTTCGACCTGGGCGACATCGGCGAATTCGACCTGTCGCGCGCCAAGACCGAGCTGGCGACGTCGCGTGCCGAAGCCATCGGCCTGCAACGCCAGCGTGTGACGACCGAGCATGCGCTGGCGGTCCTGCTGGGCAAACCGGCGGCCAGCTACACGGCCGGCGCCAGCCCGCTGCTCGACACCTCGCTGCTGCCGGTGATTCCGGCGGGCCTGCCGTCGTCGCTACTGGAACGCCGTCCCGACATCGCTGCGGCGCAGCGCACGATGGAGGCGTCCAACGCCCGCATCGGCGTGGCCAAGTCGGCGATGTTCCCGTCGCTGGTGTTGAACGCCAACGCCGGCGGCGCCTCGGGCAATACCGTCGCCGAGGTGTTCAAGTGGAGCAGCCGTTCGTGGGTGCTGGGCGCGCTGATGTCGATGCCTTTGATCGATGGTGGCCGCAACAAGGCCAATATCACGCGCAGCGAAGCGGCGCTTGAGGAATCGGTCGGAACGTATCGCCAGAGCGTGCTGGTGGCTTTCGCGGAAGTGGAAGACAACCTGGCTGGCCTGCGCATCCTGGCTGGCCAGACCGCGCAGATCGAAGACGCGGTGGTGTCGGCGCGCCGTTCGGCCGACCTGGCGCAGAAGCTGTACACGGCCGGCCGTTCGAGCTACCTTGATCTGCTGGACGCGCAGCGCAACCTGGCGACCGTGGAACGCAACGCGGTTCAACTGCGCGGCAATCGCGCGGTGACCACCGTGGCGTTGATTCGTGCGCTGGGCGGCGGCTGGGATGGCGCCAACGCGCCGGAGAAGGTCGCACAGCGATAAGCTGAAGAGTCAACGAAAAACCCCGCCAGCACTGAACGCGTTCAGGCTGGCGGGGTTTTTTTACGTCTGCGGCGGGCTGGGGGCCGCCGCGAATGACATGATTACTTCGTTACGACTGGTGCCGGTGCGGCGGCTGCTGCTTCGGCTTTCTCGGCCTTGGCGTGGGCCTTGGCTTTGGTCTTGTGAGCCTTGGCGTGAGCGTCGGCCTTTTCGGCTTTCTCATCGGCCTTGGCGACTGCGACGTCTTTCTTGGCGTCGGCTTCGACCTTGGCGGTTTTCGCTTCGGCTTTCACGGCGGTCTTGGTTTCCTTGGCGGTGGCTTTGGCATCGGTCTTGGCTTCCTTGGCTTCCGCCTTCACGGCGGCAGGAGCGGCGGGAGCGGTTGCTGGGGTCTGTGCTAAAGCTGCGGTAGCGAACAGGCCGGCGATCAGGGTAGCGATAAGTTTGTTCATGATGAAATCCTCATTCAGGTTGATTTGGAGCCGGGACAATTCCCGTGTCACTGAGCGAAAAACGCCGCCCGGAGCGTTGTCGTTGACGGGCTTTACATTCGCTTACAAGCTCCCCAGATTGCTTACATGTTCGTCAGCGCACAGAGGCGGCGCCGGCGGCGGCATAATCTGGCTGCATGGGAGACTCGCTGAAAACCTACAAGTCCAAGCGCAATTTCGCGATCACGCCCGAACCGGCCGAAGGTGGCGAGGAGGGCGGTGAGGCGCGCGCCTTCGTCATTCAAAAACACTGGGCCAGCCGGCTGCACTACGATTTCCGGCTGGAGTTCGATGGCGTGATGGTCAGTTGGGCCGTGCCTAAAGGCCCCAGCTACGATACGCACGACAAGCGCATGGCCGTGCATGTCGAGGATCATCCGATTTCGTACAACGATTTCGAAGGCACCATACCGCCCAAACAGTACGGCGCGGGCAAGGTGATCATCTGGGATCGCGGCGTGTGGACGCCCTTGGGCGATCCGCGCAAGGCGCTGGCGGAGGGGAATCTGAAGTTCGAGCTGGCGGGCCACAAGATGCGCGGCCGCTGGGCACTGGTGCGTATGAAGGACAAGGGCGAGAAGCAGGAGCCATGGCTGTTGATCAAAGAGAAGGACGACTACGCGCGGCCTGCGTCCGAGTTCAGCGTGGTGGACGAAATGCCGGACTCCGTCAAACCGCTGCCGGCGGCCGGCCAAGGCCATCGCGCGCGCCGCGAGGCGCATGCGGCCTCCGCGCCGAAAGCCGCGCTGTCGGACGCGCCTGCCGCCGGCCTGCCGGAGACGCTGTCGCCGCAATTGGCAACGCTGGTCGATGGTCCGCCATCGTCTCCCGAAGACTGGCTGTTCGAAATCAAATTCGACGGCTATCGCCTGATCACGCGCGTCGATGGCAAAGACATACGCCTGATCACGCGCAACGGCAACGACTGGACCCACCGCTTGCCGCAGCTGCACGCGGCCATCGCCCAAATGAAGCTGCCCAACGGCTGGTACGACGGCGAGATCGTCGTCCACGACGACAACGGCCGCCCGGACTTCGGCCTGCTGCAAAACGCCTTCGACGAAAACAATCCCGCCGATATCGTCTACTTCCTGTTCGATATTCCGTTCCACGATGGCCACGACCTGCGCCACACGCCATTGGAGCAGCGCCGCGCGATCCTGCAAGCGCTGCTCGGCAAAAAGCCGTCGGACACCGTCCGCCTCAGTTCCGCGCTGGACGCAGGGCCGCAGGAGATGATCGCCGCCGCGTGCAGCATGGGCCTCGAAGGCATCATCGGCAAGCGGCGCGACAGCATCTACACCGCGCGCCGCAGCGGCAGCTGGATCAAGCTCAAATGCGGCCAGCGGCAGGAATTCGTCATCGGCGGCTACACCGATCCGCAAGGCTCGCGCAGCGGCTTCGGCTCGCTGCTGCTGGGCACATACGACAAGGACGGCAAGCTGCATTACGCCGGCAACGTCGGCAGCGGCTTCAACGCCGCCACGCTGCGGGACATCAAAGCTAAAATGGACAAGCTGGCGGCGGACAAGAGCCCGTTCGCCCCCAGCCGCGAGATCGACAAGATGGCCCACTGGCTCAAGCCCACGCTGGTGGCGGAGGTCGGCTTCGGCGAATGGACGCATTCGGGCTCGATCCGTCATGCGGTCTTCAAAGGCCTGCGCAAGGATAAAAAAGCCGACGCCATCGTGCGCGAAGTGCCGGCCCACCTGAAGGAGGAAACCGACATGCAGCCAGCAAGCACAGTGCAGGGCAAGCTGCCCGCCTCACTCAAGGTCACCAATCCGGACCGCGTGATCGATCAACAGAGCGGCGCCACCAAGATCACGCTGGTGCGCTACTACGCGCTGGTCGGCGCATTGATACTGCCGCATCTGAAGGGGCGTCCCGTTTCGCTGGTGCGCGCGCCGGCGGGCGTCGGCGGCGAACTGTTTTTCCAGAAGCATGCCGACACCAACAAGCTGCCCGGCGTCAAACAGCTCGATCCCGCGCTCGATCCCGATCACCCGCCGATGCTCGAGATCTCCAGCGAACAAGGCCTGTTGTCGGCCGCGCAGTGGAACGTGGTGGAGCTGCACACGCAAAACGCCAACGCCTCCAGCTACGAGAAGCCCAACCGCATGGTGTTCGACCTCGACCCCGGCAAGGGCGTCGGCTGGACGCAGATGCAGGAGGCGGCCCAGCTGATGCATGCCTTCCTCGATCAACTGGGCCTGCCGGCCTTCCTGAAAACCAGCGGCGGCAAGGGCTTGCATGTGGTGGTGCCGGTCAAGCCGGGCTTCGGTTGGGACGACGTCAAGGACTTCTCGCAAGCCATCGTCGCCCACATGGCGGAGCATGTGCCGGAACGCTTCGTGTTGAAGAGCGGGCCGCGCAACCGGGTGGGCAAGATCTTCATCGACTATTTGCGCAATGGGCGGGGCGCCACCACGGTCGCGGCGTGGTCGGCGCGCAGTCGTCCCGGCCTCGGTATTTCGGTGCCGGTGGCGTGGGATGAGCTGGACGGCCTGCACGGCGCCGACCAGTGGACAGTCGCCAATGTCCACACGCGGCTCGATGTCGGCAACGCCCCCTGGGACGACTATGCGAAGTCCGCCAAGGGGCTGGCGGCGGCGATGCGCGTCATGGGGTTCAAACCTGGAAGCACCTGATTTTGCGATTTCCGTGAAGGAAATATTATTTAATATTGACAACAGTTGTTGTTGATGTTTTAATGACGGATCGACATATATTCCAGGATCTTCCAGATGAAAAAACTGCCAATGTTGTTAGCCGGTTTGAGCCTGTTCGGTTCGGCCCAGGCTACCGTCTACCAATTTGATTTCACTGCAAAAATCCAGGAGATGGTCGAGTTTTCGCCAATGACGTTCGACGGCGGCCCAGTCGCTTCCAGCAGTCTGTCGGGCAGCACGGTTTCGGTCGGGGATATCATCAGCGGCCACTTCAGCTATGACACCGAGACCGCCATGTTCAGCAACAAGGGCGGCAGCGTCATGTATTCAGCGCCTGCGGCCCTGAACACGCTGGGCGCCAGCATCGGCGGCAACAACATCGCCTTGAGCGACGCCAACTACAGCAGCACCAATGTGCAGGTCGCCAACAACGCCGCCGCGCTGGGCGGAGCGGACAGCTTCGGCATCGCCAACGTCTCGGCCAATGCCTACGCGTCGGAGATGATGGCGTTGAGCTTTTTCGATAAATCCGGCCTGGCCCTGAACGCCGCGACCATGCCGGGGCAATTGGACTTCGCCAGTTTTAACCGGTCGACTTTCTACTACACGTATTCCTCCAACGCGACCCACGCGATGATGGGCGCGAACGGCGCGCTGACGTCGGTGACGTTCACGGAGGTGCCGACGCCGGTTCCCGAGCCGGAAACCTACGCCATGCTGCTGGCCGGCCTGGCTGCAATCGGCTGGAAAGGGCGCCGCCGCTAAGCGGCCGCCTTGGTGCGCCGGCGCTTCGGGGCCGGCCGCTTGCCCAGGCTGTCCTGCAGCAGCGCCACCAGGTCCACCACGTTCGACGACTTGGCTGCCTTGCTTTCCGGCTCGGCGGCGGTGATGGTCTTGGTCTGGCCGGCCTTCACCTTCTTCTCCACCAGCGCCAGCACGTCATCCTTGTAGGTGTCGTGATACTGCTCCGGCTTCCACGGCTCGCTCATGCCTTCCACCAGCGACAGCGCCATCTGCAGTTCCTTGTCGCTGATGCCGGCCGCCTTCATCGTGGCGGGCGGCAGCTTCAATTCTTCCGCGCTGCGGATCTCGTTCGCATAGCGCAGCGTGTTCAGCACGATCTTGTCTTCGTCGCAGACCAGCGCGCACAAGTGCTGCTTGGTGCGGATCACCACCGTGGCGATGCCGATCTTGCCGGCCTTGCGCAGCGTCTCGCGCAGCAGCGCGTACACCTTGGCGCCGCCGCGCGATGGCGCCAGGTAGTAGGGCTGCTCGAAGTAGGTCAGCGGCACGTCGGCCGCATCGACGAAGGCCAGGATGTCGATGGTCTGCGTGGCCTCGACGTTGGCGCGCTTCAGGTCTTCGTCGGACAGCACCACGTACTCATTGTCCTGGTACTCGTAGCCCTTGACGATATCGTCCCAGGTGACCTCCTTGCCGGTGTTTTTGTTATAGCACTTGTAGCCGACCGGCGAAAAGTCGCGCCGGTCCAGCATCGTCAGATCCAGCTCGTGCTCCTGCACGGCAGAATATATCTCCACCGGGATGTGCACCAGGCCGAAGCTGATCGCGCCCTTCCACAACGCCCGCGCCGCCATGGCTCACTCCCCGACGCTGCCGGTGATGGGCAGCACGATGCCGGTGATGTAGCTGGAGCAGCAGGGCGCCGCCAGGAACACATAGGCCGGCGACAGCTCCTGCGGTTGCGCGGGCCGCTGCATGTCGGTGCTGGCGCCGAACTGCGCCACCTTGTCGGGCGGCGCGTCGGCCGGGTTGAGCGGCGTCCACACCGGGCCGGGCGCGATGGCGTTGACCCGTATGCCATGCTCCAGCAGGTTCGATGCCAGCGACATCGTGAACGCATGGATCGCGCCCTTGGTGGTCGAATAGTCCAGCAGGTGCTTCGAGCCCTTCAAGCCGGTGACCGAGCCGGTATTGATGATGGCCGCGCCCCGCTTCAGGTAGGGCAGCACGGCCTTGGCCATGTGGAAGTAGCCATAGACGTTGGTCTTCATGGTCAGGTCGAAGCGTTCCTCGGTCAGGTCGGCGAGCGACTCCGCGTGCTCCTGGAAGGCGGCGTTGTTGACCAGGATGTCCAGCCGGCCGAAGCGCTCGTGCACCTGCTCGGCGGCGGCGCGGCAGAACGCCGGGTCGCGCACGTCGCCTGGCAGCAGCAGGCAGCTCTGGCCTTCGGCTTCGACGTAGCGCTTGGTGTCGTTGGCGTCCTCGCTCTCCTCGTTCAGGTAGACGATGGCCACGTCCGCGCCCTCGCGCGCGTACAGCACCGCCACCGCGCGGCCGATGCCGGAATCGCCACCGGTGACGATGGCCACCATGCCATCGAGCTTGCCGCTGCCGCAGTAGGCCGGCGCCAGGAACTCCGGCTTCAGCTGCATGTCCGCCTCCAGTCCCGGCTTTTCCAGATGCTGGGCCGGCAGCGGTGTGCCGGGGTAGTCGTGCTGCGTGGTCTGCACCGGGCCTTGGCGCTCGCCGAGCTGGCTGGAGCGCGGCTCCCGCTTGCTGCGCGCGTCGGATTGGTCCTGGCGCTGCTGGATCTCGCGCTGCATGCTGCCGGCGCCGGAATCCGGTTGGTTTTTAATGTCTGCCATGGTATTTTCCCTCCGAGGGGACAGTATTGACGCCGCCGCGCGCCGGGACGGTGCGCTCGTTCACACATGCGGCATATCGGCCGCGCAAAAGAAGTTGCTCAAGGAAATTATCTAGTCTCTATTGCAAAAAATATTGCTTTTTATGAACTTTATGGCACACTAGTGCTGGGGATATATTTTTAACATCAAAAGAGTGCCTGGGAGTAACATAATGTCGGACCGGACCAATAGCGTAGGCGTATTTTTTAACGCCACTGGCGAGCGGCGCTCGGAGTTTCAGGCCTGCTGCGGAGAGCTGTTCTCCCAGCTGACGATGACGGAGCACGTCGAAGCCGCGGCCGCTGCGCTGGGCAAGCGCCACGTGGATTTGCTGGTGCTGGACCTGAACGGCTATGGGCAGCTGAGCGAACTGGCGGGCGTCGGCGCGCTGATACGGGGCCGCGCGGGCGCGCCGGTGCTGGTGCTCTGTTCGTACGAGCACAGCGCCTGGTTGCCGGAGCTGATGACCTACGGCCAGTTCGACTACCGCATCTGTCCGGTCCTGAGCGACGAGCTGCAACAGGCCGTGCAACAGGCGCTGGCGGTGCCGGCCGATGCCGCCGCCGCCCTGCAGCAAGCCTTGCTGGACAAGGAAAAGGAGCTGCGCGACCTGTTGGGCGTGCAGCGCAGCCTGCAGCGCGCGCTGAGCGGCATCGACACCGTCGAATCGATGTCGGCGCAGATCTGCCTGGCGCTGTGCAATTTCCCTGGCGTGCGCCATACCGCCGTGCTGCACATGAAGGAGCGGGGCGACCTGCAACTGGTGGCGCAGGAATCGCGCAACCACCTGGACCTGGCGCGCCTGCTGCAACGGCGCGACCGCCTGCTGCAATCGCCGCTGCGCGAGGTGTTCCCGCCGCTGCTGGCGGTGGCGCGCGGCGAGATGGTGCTGCTGGACGCGCCGGAAAAAGCCGGCGACCCCGAACTGGCGATGATGCTGCACGACCGCTGCGTGCGTATGGTGCTGGCGCTGCCGCTGCGCACCGAGCCGGGCAGCCCTGAGCTGGGCGCGATCTGCCTGATGTTCGACCGCCACATCACCTTCTCGCGCGAGCAGTTCGCGTGCTTCGCCAGCCTGGCGCAGTTCGTCAGCTTCGGCCTGGGCATGAGCGAGTTGAAGCACCGGAACGAGGAGCTGACCGGCCAGATTTCACTGATCAGCACCGTCGACAGCGTCACCGGCGCCGCCAACCGCCGCGCCGGCGAGGACATGCTGGACAACGAGATCCGCCGCGCCCGCCGTTACGGGTTGCCGCTGGCGGTGCTGTCGTTCGACGTCGCCAGCTTCCAGTCCGAAAACGATTTATACGGTTCCCCGGTCGGCGACCCGACGCTGCGCGCGGTGGCGGACATCGTCAAGGCGCGGCTGCGCACCTCGGACCTGCTGGCGCACATGCGCGGCGACGAGTTCCTGTTGATCGCCACCCACACCACGGCGGCCGACGCCGTGCGGCTGGCGGAAAAGCTGCGCGCGGCGATCGCCGAAGCGGACCTGCCGCGCACCACCGAGGTGGTGGTCAGCCTGGCCGTGGCCCAGGTGGAAGCGGACGAGGGCGGCGCCACGGTCCTCGACCGGCTCGACGCCACGCTGCACCGCGCCAAGCGCATGGGCCGCAACTGCATCGAGCTGGCCGGGTAAGGATAGTCTCTACCGCCGCGGTTCGCCGAACCAGCGCGCCGCGGCGGCGGCCAGCGCCTCCTCGTCAGGCGATGCCTCGCCGGCCCAGGCCACGCAACCGTCGGGACGCACCAGCACCGCGCTCAGGCCCAGCGTATCCCTGGCGCCGCTGGCGACATACTCGAAACGGCCGTCCCAGCGGCTTGCCCATGCCTGCCACGGCTTGCGCGCGTCGAAGTCCAGCAGCAGGCCGCGCCCCGCGCCTAGCCGCCCGCCCAATGTCGTTCCGTCGGCCAGTTCGAAGTCGGGAGCGCTGCGGCCTGCCAGCGGATGGCCGTCTCCCACATCGTAGCGAAGCGCGACACCCCAAACCCTGCCGGCGAAGTAGGTCGCGCCGTCGCGCGTGCCGATCAGGTCCCGGACGATGGCTTCGAGCGCGCGCGCGTGCGGGCTGGGACGCATCAGCGCGACCTGGGCGCGCGACCAGTCCAGCACCTGCGCGCCGACCGGATGCCGTTCGTTCGAATAGCTGTCCAGCAGGCCGGCCGGCGCGGTGCCGTGTATGGTGGCGGCCAGCTTCCAGCCCAGGTTCATCGCGTCGCCCAGGCCGAGGTTGAGGCCTTGTCCGCCCAGCGGCGAGTGGATATGCGCGGCGTCGCCGGCCAGCAGCACCCGCCCGTCGCGGTAGTTGGCCGCCTGGAAGGCGCGATCGGTCCAGGTGGTCGCCAGCTTGAGGGACGTCAGCGTGACATCGGTGCACGAGACGCGGCGCAGCACCGCCTGCACCAGTTCCAGCGTGACCGGCTGCGTGCGGTGGAAAGCGCCGCCGTCGAATTCGACCATCGCTATGGTGCCGGGGCGGGACTGGAAATACATGCCGGTCTGCGTGTAGTGGCGGCCGATGCACAGCTTTTCAGGATCGGCCAATTCCACCTGGACGGAATAGCCGGTGAACTCCGGGTCGGTGCCGGTGAACGCGAAGCGGCCGGCTTTGCGCACCGTGCTGCGGCCACCGTCGCAAGCGACCAGCCAGCGCGCGCGGATCGTTTGGCCGCCGGCTCGTATGGCCACTTCATCGGCGGACTGCTCGAAGCCTTCGACGTCGACGCCGCGCCGGATCTCCGCGCCCATCATGCCGGCGCGCGCGGCCAGCGTCGTCTCGATGTGCTCCATGTCGGCCGCCGCGTTGGCGTCGGCGGGATTGGGCAGGCGGTACGGCCATTGCGAGGTGTCGATGTTGGCATGGTCGAGCGGGATGCCGGCGAAGTGGCCGGCCTGGTGGCGCTGCTGCGGCGAAGCGGGCGGCGCGATGTCGTTCAGCAGGCCGCGCCGGTAAAACGCTTCGACCGACGGCACGGACAATCCGCGCATGCCGAATGGCAGGCGCTTGAGGGGAGAGCGCGGGTCTTCGGCCCGCTCCAGCACCAGCACCGAAATGCCGGCGAGGCGCAATTCGCAAGCGAGAAACAGGCCGACCGGCCCGGCGCCGGCGATGACGACGTCATAAATCATGGGAACTCCTTCAGCGCACACGCGCCGAAAATGTACAGCAAAAAAAGGAAGACGCGGGCACAAAGCAGCATGCCGCCCTTGCGGCGGCATTGTGTCCAGCGGATAGGCTCAGGGAAGCGAGCGATGGGGGGAGGGCAACCTCAATTGGTAACGGTGCTTATTGCACCTCCGTGATGGTGGATAAAAAAGCGCGCGGTGTCAAGCCGCCGGCGTGAACTTCTCCAGCACCGTCGCCACGCCCTGGCCGCCGCCGATGCACTGGGCGGCCAGCGCGTAGCGGCCGCCGGTGCGCGCCAGCAGCGCCGCCGCCTTGCCGGTGATGCGCGCGCCGGTGGCGCCCAGCGGGTGGCCGATGGCCATGCCGCCGCCGTCGATGTTCAACACCTCCGGCCGGATTCCCAGCTCGCGCACGCAGGCCAGCGCCTGCGAGGCGAAGGCTTCGTTGATCTCCGCCACGTCGATGTCGCTCGCCTGCAGGCCGGCCAGCTTGAGCGCCTTTTGCGTCGCCGGTATCGGGCCGATGCCCATCAGCGCCGGATCGCAGCCCACCGCCGCCATCGCGACGATGCGCGCGCTGGGCTTCAGGCCGTGCCTGAGGGCGAAGGCTTCGCTGGTGACCAGCACCGCCGAGGCGCCGTCGGTCAGCGGCGACGAGGTGCCGGCCGTGACCACGCCGTGCTCGGGATCGAACACCGGCTTCAAACTGGCCAGCGCTTCGACCGTGGTGCCCGGGCGGATGCAGCCGTCTTCGTCGACCACTTCGCCGGTGGCGGTGGCGATGGGGACGATTTCATCGTTCAGCAAGCCGGCGGCGCGGGCGCCGGCCGCCTTTTGATGCGACTGGAAGGCCAGCAGCTCCTGGTCGGCGCGCGACACCTCGTATTTGCGGGCGACGTTTTCGGCGGTGTCGCCCATGCTGATGTAGGCGTCGGTCTGCTCCAGCAGTTGCGGGTTGGGCGAGAAGTTGTAGCCGCCCTGCGGCACCATCGTCATCGATTCGACGCCGACGCACAGGTAGGCCTCGCCCAGTCCCGCCTCGATCTGCGCGGCGGCGATGTGGATGGCCGACATCGACGAGCCGCAGAAGCGGTTGATCGTCATGCCCGGCACCTCATGCGGAAAGCCCGCCAGCAGCGAGACGATGCGCGCCAGGTTGTTGCCCTGCGAGGATTCCGGATAGGCGCAGCCGAGGATCACGTCGTCCAGCAGCTTCGGGTCCAGCCCGGTGCGCCGCATCAGGCCTTGCACCACCTGGGCGGCCAGGTCGTCGGGACGGGTGTCGGCCAGCTTGCCCTTGCGGGCGAAGTGGAAGGGCGAACGGGCATAGGCACTGATCACAGCTTTCATGGTCACACTCCTTTTTGATGATGATCGTAATGATTGATATATTACGCTCATCATGTATGATGTCAATGCATGTAACGACGGAGGCGAATATGAAGGTCAGCAGGGAGCAGGTGGCGCTCAACCGCGAGCGCATCGTGGAAACGGCGGCGCGGCTGTTCCGCGAAAAAGGGTATGACGGCATCGGCGTGGCCGACCTGATGAAGAACGCCGGCCTGACGCACGGCGGTTTCTACGGCCATTTCGCCTCCAAGGAAGACCTGCTGGCCGAGGCCACCGCGCATGCGCTCAAGCGCTCCGTCGAGCGCTGGCGCGGCTACGTGGAGCAGGGCGCGGACACCGCGCTGGACAAGATCGGCGCCGGCTACCTGTCGCTCAAGCATCGCGACGGTCCCGCCAACGGTTGTTCCGTGACCTCGCTGGGCGCCGACATCGCGCGCCTCGGCCCCAAGGCGCGCCACGCGCTGACCGAAGGCGCCAGCGCCCAGATGACCGTGCTCGAACAGCTGATGCCAGGCGCCGACGACGCCGACAAGCGCCGCCAGGCTGTGGCGACCTATGCCGCCATGGTCGGCGCCATCGTGCTGTCGCGCGCGGTGGACGACGAGGCGCTGTCGCTGGAAATCCTGCAGGCGGTGCAGGCGTCGCTGCCGCCACGTTGACTGCGGGTCTTCTTATGCGTTTTTCAGATTAGCTTATAAAAAAAACGCATGAGGGTCTGGGCCGCAGGGAGCCGATCGCGTAGACTGGCGGTATTTTCCAGCTCCACGGACCGACCATGCTGCATTGGCTGAAGCACTACCGGCGCCCGCTGCTGGTCGGCGATCTCTCCGCCGGCCTGGTGGTGGCGATGATGATGATCCCGCAGGCCACCGCCTACGCGCTGGTGGCCGGCCTGCCGCCGGTGGCGGGGCTGTATGCCAGCATCCTGCCGCCCATCGCCTACGCGCTGTTCGGCAGCAGCATGACGCAGTCGGTGGGGCCGATGGCGATCATCGCGCTGATGACGGCCACCGCGATCGCGCCCCTGGCGCCGGCCGGCTCCGCGCTGGCCGGCGTGCTGGCCGCGCAGCTGGCGTTGATCTCCGGCGCGGCCCTGCTGCTGTGCGGCCTGCTGCGCATGGGCTTCCTGGCCAACTTCTTTTCCCGTCCGGTGATGAGCGGCTTTACGGTCGGCTCGGCGCTGGTCATCGCGTTCAACCAGCTGCATACCCTGCTCGGCGCCGAGCCGCCGCACCTGCACCTGCCCAGCGCCGTGCTGGGCGTCGGCGCGCTGCTGGTGCTGGTGTTGTCGCGGCTGTACCTGGCCGGCCTGCTCAAGCGCTGCGGCCTGAAGCCGGCCGCCGCCGACGTCGCCGCCAAGCTGATGCCGATGATGGTGGTGTTGGCCGGCATCGCGCTGATGGCGACCACCAGCCTGGGCGAGCAGGGCGTGCACACCGCCGGCGCCATCCCCGGCGGCCTGCCGCGGCTGAACCTGGCCACCTCCGCTCCGCATTGGAAGCCGCTGCTGCAACCGGGGTTGCTGATCGGCTTCATCATTTTCCTGACGTCGATGTCGTCGGCGCAGTCGCTGGCGCTCAAGCGCAACGAAAAGCTGGTCAGCAACCACGAGCTGGTCGGCCTGGGCGCGGCCAACGTGGCCAGCGCCTTGAGCGGCGGCTTCCCCGTCACCGGCGGCCTGTCGCGCTCCGCCGTCAACTACGCCGCCGGCGCGCACACGCCGCTGTCGAGCATCGTCACCGCCGCGCTGCTGGCCGCCGCGCTGGTCGCGCCCACCGGCTGGCTGGCGCTGCTGCCGCTGCCGGTGCTGGCCGCGACCATCATCGTGGCCGTGCTCGGCCTGCTGGAGCTGGACATCGTGCGCACCGCCTGGCAGTACGACCGTGGCGACGTGCTGGCCTGGGCCGCCACCTGCCTGGGCGTGCTGGCGCTGGGCGTGGAGGCGGGCGTGGTGGTCGGCGTGGCGCTGTCGATGGGCACACTGATCTGGCGCGCCAGCCGGCCGCACATCGCGGTGCTGGGCCGCATCGCCGGCACCGAGCATTTCCGCAACGTCGAGCGCTATCCGGTCGAAACCCGGCCGGAACTGCTGGTGCTGCGCATCGACGCCAATCTGTTCTTCGGCAATATGGAGGCGGTGGCCGGGCGCATCGAATGCGAACTGGCCACCCACGCCAGCGCGCGCCACCTGGTGCTGGTGATGTCGCCGGTGAGCTCGATCGACACCACGGCGCTGTACGAATTGGCCGAGCTGAACCAGCGCCTCAAGCGGCGCGGCATCGGCCTGCATCTGGCTGAGGTGAAGGGCCCGGTGCTGGACCGGCTGCGCGGCACCGCGCTGCTGCGCGAGCTGAACGGGCAGCTGTTCCTCAGCACGGCGCTGGCCTGCGAGGCGTTGCAGGGGGAGTCTGCGCCGGGTTGAGTGAGCGTCGGTGCAAATAAATGACAGGAAGTTACAATTGGTGACTTTGTTTAATTGACATTATTGTAGAATTTTTAAGGCTGGACTCGGTTGGATCGCGTCGACAGCTACCTTTTCTACATTTATTTCAAAGCGATAAATCCCATGACTCTGATCTCAATGAAATCCCTGACCGCGGCTGCGGCGGCACTCGCCCTGTTGGGCGCAACCGGTGCGGCGCAAGCCGCGCGCTACGCGCGCTGGTTCGATAACGGCGCTTTTATCGGCACCCTCTCCTTTGACGGCCGCAGCGTCTCGGTACCGGAAACCATGACCGCTGTGATGAAATCCGGCGGGCCATTGGGCGCCCTGAACACTTCCCTGGATAACTTCACCGGCAAGCTGGCGTCTGACCTGAACGACCGGATGGCGAAGGAAGCGAGCAGCGAGGCGGGCGTCACGTTCAACGGCGGTAACTTGGGCGGACCGATCAATCTGGGCATTTCGGCCCAATCGGGCTTGCTGCAAGTGGCGTTTTCCGGCCCCAGCTACTCTGCCAGCGTGAGCGGCCGCAGGTCGTGGAACGGCCTGTCGGTCAGCTGCACCACCGATATCAGGCTGAACTCGATCGCTTTCACCTTCCTGTATAACCCGGTCAACGGCACGATCCAGCAGGTAACCCAGGCCCAGTTGAATCCGACGCAGAACACGTCTTGCTCAAGCAGCCTGAGCTGGATACCCGTGCTGGGCGGCTTCATCGACCGCTATGCCGCCAACCGGGTCGGCGGCGCAGCCATCGAGATCGCCAACAACGCCGCCGCGCAGATCAGCGACAAGGACAACTTCGGTAAGCTGCAATTGTTCGGGCTGACCAACGCCATCAAGCCGGGGCAGTATGTATTCGACGGCGTCGATTATGGTAGCTATATCGTCAACAACTTCAGCTATCTGCTCAATACCAGCGCTGGCATCAACATGACGATCAACCCACAGATCAAAGAATCCGACTATACCCACAGCCCCGGCTCGGCGACGCTGCACTACACCCCGTTTTCGTTTAATTTCTTCAACCAGAACCATTCCTTCGGCTTCACCTTGAGCGAGAGAATCAGCTACACTGAGCAGGAGCTCTGCGACAGGACCAAGCCAGAATGCACGGACCCGAAATAAGCAGGCGGCGCCGCCGCCGGTGTTGAACGGGCAGCTGTTCCTGAGCACGGCCATCGTCTGCGACCATTTGCAAACCGTCAAGGATGTTGCATGATTGTGTAAAAACTTGCCGTTTCTGTAATTTAATCCTTTTGGGCAATTAAATGCATGGACTTCGGGTCGGTTTGAACCTATGATTTAAGCCGAAGCCCCGCAGACTAACCCCAAAAGAATGGTTTTCCGATGTTGGACCGACTTGCCCGCCGCGCAGGAAGAGTATCAATCGCCGTGTTCGTCAGCGTCACGCTCACCGCCGTGGTGACGCTGGTGCTGACGACCTTCGCGCTGTACTTCTACCAGGTCGAGCGCGCCCAGCGCTGGGAGCAGCTGCACAAGACGCTGGCCAACAGCGCCGACGAGCTGTCCGCCGCCGTGGCGCTGCCGGCCTGGAACTTCGACGAGACCCAGATCGTCACCATCATGAAGAGCGGCCTGAGCAACCGCGACCTGTACGCCAGCGCGGTGGCGCCGGTGGCCAGCAACCATCCCTTCATCATCACCCGCAACGACCAGGCGCAGCTGGTGTCCGCCACCCGCATGCCCGACAATCCCGAGCTGCTGTTCGAGGAGCGTCCCATCGTCGCCGGCGGCCAGAACATCGGCACGATCACCGTGTTCGCCTCGCCGGCCGGCCTGATCGAGCAGCTGCGCCAGCGCCTGTACACCATCGCCGGCATGATCTTCGTGCTCGACGTGACGCTGGTACTGAGCCTGTACCTGCTGCTGTGGCAGCTGATCCTCAAGCCGCTGACCACCATCGAGCGCTACGCCGCCAACGTCAAGGCCGGCCAGAACCCCGGCGCCTTGCCGCCCACCGACTGGTTCTTCGGCGAGCTGAAAACCCTGAACGGCTCGATCCGCGAGATGGTGCGCCTGATGGACAGCCGCTTCGTCGCCATGCACGCCAGCGAGGAGCGCCTGCAGATCGCCAGCAGCGCGGCGGCGATCGGCATCTGGGACTGGAACATCCTCACCGACGAAGTGGTGTGGGACGAGCAGATGTACCGCCTGCACGGCATCGAGGGGCGCAAGGTGGCGCGGCCGTTCGAGCTGTGGCGCAGCATGATGCATCCCGACGACGCCATCCCCACCGAGGCGCTGCTGCGCCAGGCGCTGGAGGGCACGGCGGAATTCGACGTCGAGTTCCGCGTGGTCTGGGCCGACGGCTCGGTCCATTACATCAAGGGCGACGCCATGATCTTCCGCGACGCCGAGGGTCACCCTGCGCGCATGGTCGGCGTGAACTACGACGTCACCGCCAGCCGCGTGGCCGAGCAGGAGCTGCGCCGCCACCGCATCCATTTGGAAGACCTGGTGGCCGAACGCACCAACGCGCTGTCGGTGGCGGTGCTGCAGGCGCAGGCGGCCAACCAGGCCAAGAGCATCTTCCTGGCCAATATGAGCCACGAGCTGCGCACGCCGCTCAATTCCGTGATCGGCTTCTCGCGCCTGATGGCCGACTCCAAGAACATGCTGCCGGAGGAGAAGCGCAACCTGGCCATCATCCACCGCTCCGGCCAGCACCTGCTCACACTGATCAACGACATCCTCGAACTGTCCAAGATCGAGGCGGGCCGCGCCAGCCTGCAGACCGAGGTGGTCGGCCTGCACGACATGCTGCAGGAAGTGATGGACATGGTCAGCATGCGCGCCGGCCAGACCGGCGTGGAGCTGGAGCTGGACGCCGCCGGCCTGCCCGCCGGCGCCCGCGTGGACGGCACCAAGCTGCGCCAGGTGCTGCTCAACCTGATGTCGAACGCGGTCAAGTTCACGGGGCAGGGCAAGGTCACGCTGCGGGTGCGCGGCGCGATGCGCAACGCGCCGCACGGCTGCGAGCTGGAATTCGCCGTCATCGACACCGGCCCGGGCATCTCGCCGGCCGACCAGGCCCGCATCTTCGAGCCGTTCATCCAGGCCGACGGCCCCGGCGCGCATGAAGGCACGGGCCTGGGCCTGACCATCTCGCGCGAATTCGTCCAGCTGATGGGCGGCGACCTGACGGTGCAATCCGCTCCCGGCGCCGGCGCCACCTTCCGCTTCGCGATCACGGTGCAGGTGGCCGACAGCGCGCCCGTCATCGGCGAGGACGACGAGGTGGCCGCCCTGGCGCCGCCGCAGCGCGGCCGCCGCATCCTGGTGGCCGACGACAACGCCGACGGCTGCGCGCTGCTGGAAAACCTGCTGCAGCCGCTGGGCTTCGAGGTGGCGGTGGTGGGCGACGGCGCCCAGGCGCTGGCGATGGTCGACGTCTGGCGGCCGGACCTGGTGTTCATGGACTGGCGCATGCCGGCGCTGGACGGCTTGAGCGCGACGCGCCAGATCCGCGCCAACGCCGCCGGCCCGCAGCCACGCGTGGTGATGCTGACCGCGTCCGCCTACGCCGAGGAACGCGAGGAGGCGCTGGCGGCGGGCGCCGATGAATTCATGCGCAAGCCGGTGGAACAGGAGCAGCTGTACGCGGTGCTGGAGCAGCAACTGGGCCTGCAGTTCATGCGCCGCCACCACAGCGCGCGCCAGCCCTTGCCGCCGCCGCTGTCGCGCGCCGACCTGGGATTGCTGGAACCGGCGCTGCGCCAGCAGCTCAAGACCGCGCTGCAGGAACTGAACCTGCCGCGCGTGGCGCTGTTGCTGGCGCCCCTGCCGCTGGAGCTGGCGGAGGTGGTCGAGCGCATCGAGCACATGATACGGTTGCACCAGTATCCGCAGCTCTGCGGTTTGCTGGACGAGGCGGACAACGAACTGGAGGCGCAAGCCTGACGGGTATATGATAGCTGCAGCAAACCAGGCGAGAGAGTTTTACATGCATCGGGATTTGTCGGAACAACACACCAAGGGCGAAGTGCTGATCGTGGAAGACACGCCGGCCTCGCTCAAACTGCTGAGCGACCTGCTGACGGAAGCGGGCTACTACGTGCGCCAGGCGCCCAACGGCGAACTGGCCCTGTGGACCGCGCAGTCACGCCCGCCGGAACTGATCCTGCTCGACGTCCGCATGCCCGGCATCGACGGCTTCGAGGTGTGCCGCCGCCTGAAGGCATCGCCGGAGCTGAGCCAGGTGCCGGTGATCTTCCTGTCGGCCCAGCACGACACCGACGACAAGGTGCGCGGCTTCGCGCTGGGCGCGGTGGACTTCATCGCCAAGCCTTTCCAGGCCGAGGAGATCCTGGCCCGCACCGACGCCCATGTGCGGCTGGGCCGCGCCCAGCAGGCGCTGGCCGCCGAGCGCGCGCTGCTGGAGGAACGCGTGGCCGAACGCACCACCGAGCTGGCCGCGCTGGCCGCGTCGCTGGAAAAGGAGGTCGAGCAGCGCCGCGCCAACGAGGAGTTCATGCGGCTCTCCAGCCAGGTGTTCGAGGCCACGCAGGACGCCATCGTCGTCACCGACCGCGATGGGCGCATCGTCGCCACCAATCCCGCCTTCACGCAGATCTCCGGCTACAGCGCGGACGAAGTGGTGGGACAGAGCGTGGCCCTGCTGCACGCCGGCGAGCCGGACGCCAAGTCCTTCGAGCTGATGGCGCAGTCCATCGTCAAGACCGGCCACTGGTCGGGCGAGGTGCTGGCGCGCCGCAAGAGCGGCGACACCTATCCCGGCCTGCTGAGCGCCTCGGTGGTCAGGGACGAGCAGGGCCAGGTGATCAACCACGTGGCGGTGTTCATGGACCTCACCGAGCGCAAGGCCGAGCAGCACCTGATCGACTTCCTGTCCAACCACGACGCGCTGACCGGCCTGCCGAACCGCCTGCTGGCGCGCCAGCGCTTCGAGCAGACGCTGGCCACGGCCAAGCGCGAGCACCGCTGCGTGGCCGTCATGTGCCTGGACCTGGACCGCTTCAAGAGCATCAACGACTCCTACGGCCACGACGTCGGCGACAAGGCGCTGCAGGTGGTGTCGAAGTTCCTCAACGAGACCGTGCGCGAGGGCGACATCGTCACCCGCCAGGGGGGCGACGAATTCCAGATCATCGTGCCGGACGACGTCCAATTGGGCGCGACGATGGCGCTGGCGCAGAAGATCCTGGGCGGCCTGCGCAAGGAGCTGATGATCGACGGCCAGCAGATCACCGTCACCTCCAGCATCGGCATCGCCGTCAGCCTGACCGACGGCGACAGCTTCGATGAACTGGTGCGCAACGGCGACACGGCGCTGTTCCGCGCCAAGGAGATCGGCCGCGACAACTACGCTTTCTTCACCGAGCGCATGGACGCGGAAATCCGCGATAAGCTGGCGATCCAGGGACAGCTGCGCGGCGCCATCGCGCGCGACGAGTTCGAGGTGCACTACCAGCCGCAAATGTGCCTGAAGACCGGCGCCATGCTGGGCGCGGAGGCGCTGCTGCGCTGGGATAACGTCGTGCTGGGCAAGGTGCCGCCGAACCGCTTCATCCCGCTGGCCGAGGAATACGGCCTGGTGAACTCGATCGGCGAATGGGTGCTGGAGAGCGTGTGCGCGCAGATCAAGGTGTGGCACGACCAGGGACTGGGCGACATCAAGGTGTCGGTCAACCTGGCGGCCGGCCAGTTCGCCAACGACGCCACCGTGCCGTATGTGGAGAGCACGCTGCGCAAGTTCGGCATCGCGCCCGAGTACCTGGGCCTGGAGATCACCGAAGGCACGGTGATGGGCGATCCGGACAAGGCGGTGGCCGCGCTGCGCCGGCTGAAGGACATCGGCGTCAGCATCTCGCTGGACGATTTCGGCACCGGCTATTCGAGCCTGAGCTACCTGAAGCGCTTCCCGATCGACGTGCTGAAGATCGACAAATCCTTCGTCGACGACGTGACCACCGACGCCAACGACGCGGCCATCGCGCTGTCGGTGATCTCGCTGGCGCACAACCTCAACATGCGGGTGATCGCGGAGGGCGTCGAAACCCGCGAGCAGGTGCGCTTCCTCACCGAGCGCGGTTGCGACGAGATGCAGGGCTACTTCTTCAGCCGGCCCCTCAACGGCGAGGCCTTCACCGCGCTGCTGCGCGAACACCGTAATCTGCTGGACATGTAATCAACCCTTCCCACTGGAGTGTTATGGAAAAGAAGTTCAGCGCCGCCATCGCCGGCGCATGCATGCTGTTGGCCGTCTCCGCCACCCAAGCCGCTCCGGCGCCGGCCGTCAAGCCCGGCCCCGCCGACGCGCAGTTCAAAGCCATCTACACCCAGGAGTGGAAGTGGCGCATCAGCCAGAAACAGGAAGAGGACGAGGACGACGACAACGGCGTGTCCTCATCGCTGCCGCGCATCGACGCCGCCACCCAGAAGAAGCGGCTGGCCTACTGGCAGGGCGTGATGAAAAAGCTCGACGGCATTTCGCAGGACAAGCTGTCGGCGCCGGAGCGCATCAACTACCAGGTCTACAAGGCGCAGATCGCCGCGCTGATCGCCGGCCAGGTGTTCCGCGAATACGAGAAGCCGCTCAACGCCGATTCGGCCTTCTGGTCCAACATGGCGTCCGGCGCGCGCAAGCCGCTGACCGATGAAAAGCAGTACCGCGACTATCTCAAGCAGTTGGCGGACACTCCGCGCTACTTCGACGAGGAGATGGACAATATGCGCGCCGGCCTGGCGCGCGGCTTCACGCCGCCCAAGGTCACGCTGATCGGCCGCGATTCCTCGATCACCTCCGTCACCGACGCCAAGACCCCGCAGGACACGGTGTTCTACATGCCGTTCAAGACCATGCCGGCCACCATGCCGGCGGCGCAGCAGGAAGCGCTGCGCGCCGAGGGCGTGAAGGCGATCCAGGCTTACGTGCTGCCGTCGTACGCCAAGCTGCTCAAGTTCATGCGCGAGGAATACGTGCCGAAGGCGCGCACCGACCTGGCGGCCGAGAGCCTGCCAGACGGTAAAGCCTACTACCAGTCGAAGATCGTCGAATTCACCACCACCTCGATGAGCGCGGACCAGATCCACAAGATCGGCCTGAGCGAGATGGCCAAGATCCGCGGCGAGATGCAGGACGTGATCAAGCAGACCGGCTTCGAAGGCGACCTGCCGGCCTTCCTGCAGTTCCTGCGCACCGATCCGCGCTTCTACGCCAAGACGCCGGAAGAGCTGCTGATGCGTTCCGCCTGGGTGGCCAAGAAGTTCGACGCCAAGGTCGGCCAGTACTTCGGCTACCTGCCGCGCCGCCGCTTCGCCGTGATCCCGGTGCCGGACGACCAGGCGCCGTTCTACACCTCGGGCCGTGGCGGTCCGGGCGTCTACCTGGTCAACACCTACAACCTGCCGGCGCGCGCGCTGTACTCGATGCCTGCACTGACGCTGCACGAATCGGCGCCGGGCCACGCCTTCCAGATGCCGGTGGCGATGGAGCAGAAGGGCCGTCCGCCGTTCCGCAACGCCTACATCTCGGCCTATGGCGAGGGCTGGGCGCTGTACTCGGAGCGGCTGGGCGTGGAGATGGGCATGTACGAAACGCCGTACGAGGTGTTCGGCATGTTGAGCTACCAGGCGTGGCGCGCGTCGCGGCTGGTGGTCGACACGGGCATCCACAGCAAGGGCTGGACCCGCAAACAGGCGCAGGACTACCTGCACGACAACACTGCGCTGTCGGACCACGAGATCGAGACGGAGGTGGACCGCTACATTTCGTGGCCGGGCCAGGCGCTGTCCTACTACCTGGGCGAGATGAGCATCATCAACGCGCGCAAGAAGGCCGAGGCGGCGCTGGGATCGAAGTTCGACATCCGCGCCTTCCACGACACGGTGCTGCAACTGGGCTCCGTGCCGCTGCCGGTGCTGGAGGCGCGCATCGACACCTTCATCGCCGAAGGCGGCAAGAGCCCTTATCCCAACCTGGACTAAGCTCTCCCAGATGTAATGGGGTCGTGACAAAGTGTGTATTTCCGAACCGAGGTGGTTAGGTAGAATCGCGGCCCTACCATAACCACTTTCTTCGGGCAGCACGTTGAAAAAATCGATACTCGCAGTAGCCATCGCCGGCGCCTTGCTGGCGCATACCTCCATCCAGGCCATCGAGCAGATGCCGCCGGCCGTCGTACCGGCGCCGGTCGCGCAGGCTGCCCGGGTCAAGTCCTCCTTCATCGAAGCCGTCGCCGCCGCCGGCAAGGAAATCAGCGCGGCCGTGGGTGCTCAGACGGACACCGTGAAGCGGCTGGAGATTTTTTCGAAACTCGAATTTTCACCGGCGCTGCGCCCCAAGCTGAAAGAGGTGTTCGGCAACGAGCATATATTCGCGATGCAGCGCACCGCCGGCCCGAAAGGACAGGTCGCTTACGTGGCGAAGCTGGCGCCGCACACCTATCTGGACGAAAATGCGGTGGCGTTTTCGTGGGCCGAACTCAATGCCAGGAGCGTCGTCAACAAAGCCGGCACCACGATGGGCACCATCGCGACGTGGCCCTCGTTGTCCATCCTCGGCACTGCGACCAGCGGCACGCTTGAAAAGATGTCGATGGACTTCAAGCAGTCGCGCGTGAAGGACGGCCTTTGGTATGGCAACGGCGTGATGAAAGTGGGCTCGGTGGTGGTACGCGGAACGACGCCGGGAAGTTCGGAATTCAAGGAGACCTTGCGGCTGGACGACATGTCCGCGGCCTTCGGCGTTGCGCTCCACGGCAAGAAGGCCGATGTGAACTACGGTTTCTCGATCAAGTCGATCTTGTTTGGCGGCGCGCCCATCGAGCACGCCAATATCGGCCTGCGCGTGGTGAATTTGCCGGCGCAGGCGCTGGAGGACGTCGATCGCGAATTGAAAAAGGTGCAGGGCAGCGGCCTGCCGGAAGATGCCCAGACAGAGCTGATGCTGAGGACCATGAAGGCCTTCGGCAAGAACATGGTGACGAGTGGCGCCAGCGTGGTGATCGACGATATCAGCGCCAGCTATCGCGGCAATACGGCGTCGATCAAGGGCCGCATCGATTTCGACAAGGTGGTGGACGCCGATTTCAGCTCGCCGATAGGATTTGGCAGGAAGATCATCGCGCGCCTTGACGTACGCCTGCCGGTTGCCATGGTCAACGACGTGTCGCGCCTGATGGGCGCCAAGCAGGTGGATGCGTCGGCGCCCAACGCCGCCGAACAGATCGAGGCGGCGGGCAAGAACATCGCCGCCGTTGTGATCGGAAAACTGGTGAACGAAGGCTTCGCGGTGATGGACAAGGGTGAACTGCGCTCGGCCATCGAAATCCGTCAGGGCAAGCTGACCTTCAACGGCAAGGCCGTTCCGCTGCCGGGCATGCCCGACGGCGACCTGGTAAAGGCCTTCGACGCCACACAGAAAAAGTGAGCGGACGCGCTCAGGCCGGCCACGCGATGGCGTCGAACAGGCGCCTCAATTTAAGCGCCCGGTTCGCGTTGACCATCCCCACGTAGGAAATCCTGCCGGCCAGGTAGGCGCGGAAGTTGGGATGGCTGTCGCGGTTCTGGGTGGCCTGTCCATGCCGCGCGCAGTTGGTCAGCGTGGCTTTGAGCCTGTCGTATTCGTCGCGCGCGATGTTGGGATGGGTGTTGACGACCACGCCCGTCACCTGCTGGCGCGTCCCTTCGCGCATCAGCCGCGTTTTGCGGTGGTGGATGCGAAAGCCTTCTTCAAGCGCGATCGCGGCGACCTGGATATGGAATCGTTCCGCAGTGCGCGCAAAATCCTGATCTCCCGAAAACGCCAGGTCGTCGGCATAGCGGCTGTACGACGCGCCCAGCGACTGCGCCAGCGCTTGCAGGCGCATGTCGAGCCGGTAGGCGCACAGGTTGGCCAGCGCGGGCGAGCAAGGGGAGCCTTGCGGCAAATGGTGCGACTTCAGGGCCTGGCGCTCGGCCCACGGCAGCGAGCCGCCTTCCATTGGATCGCTGAACACGCCGCACGGCGCGCGGTTGACGCAGATCCGCGCCAGCGTTCCGGCGACGGTCGGCGAGTAGCCCAGCTTTTCAAACAGCGCGTGGATGCGTGAGTATTGAATGCTCGGGAAAAAATCCTTCAGGTCCATGCGGATGACGATGCGCCGGCCCGCGTGCAGCGCGGCATGCGTGACGCAGGAGCGTCCGCGCCGGAAGCCGTGTGCGGCCGGATGCGGCGGCAAGCGGTCCAGCAGTTGACGGAGGATTTTCTGCTGGATGCGCCGCAGCCGCGCCTTGGGGATCTCGATCAGGCGCAGGCCGCCGCTGCGCTTCGGCACCCAGCGATAGCGGTAGTGCTGCAGGCGCGATTGCTGGCCGCTCTCAACGCGCCATAGGTCGGCGAACCAGTCCAGCGCATCCACCGGTTCGTCCAGCCACGCGGCCAGCGCGCCCACCGTGGGCAGTTCCGGCAGCGCCAGCGCGGCGAACCACTCGTCCTGCGGCGGGCGTATCGGCGGGTCGATGCAATAGCGCCGCACCGCCGGCAGTGCGATGACGGGCCGCTCTTCGTCGTCGTTGTAGTCGTGGCCGAGAAGGTGCAGCAGGATGTCCGCGATCTCGTGCCGGCTGAAGTAATGGAAGTTGTCGCCGGTCCGTTCGCTGAGCGCCGCGCATAGCTTCGGTGCCCACGGCTGCGGTGCGCCGAATACGCGGCCGCATGCCGCAATCAGCTTTTCCACGCTGCCGTCCGAAGCCAGCATCGTGTCGGCCAGCGCCAACGCGGTAAGTTTTGCAATCGTCATGCGTAGTGAAAGGAGCGGAGAGCCTTCAACGAGTCTCGTGATGCGTGAGCTGTCTTGCGCGGTAGCGCAACGGCGCTCATGCGGCGAAGTGCTGAACATTAAACATCCCACGGGGTAGCCCCGTAGAGGCTGTCCCTGCCGAAGCAAAGACAGGCCGGCTTGAAGGATCCGCCCCGCCCACACGGTAGCGGAATTTTATTTAAAAAGCAATCACTGCTTGGCGATCCATTCAAACACCGACGGGCCATGCGGCTTCCAGCCCAGTTGCGTGCGCGCCCGTTGTCCCCGCACGCGGCTGTTGGAGCCCAGGCCATAGGAAGCCATCTCGTAGCCCCATTCCTCCCTGGCCTGCTCCAGCGGCCAGTCCTGCGGCTCACCCAGGTCCAGCGCGCGGGCGATGGCCGCGCTCATGTCGCGGAACGACGCCTCGCCGCTTTCGACGAAGTAGAACGCGCCGGCCTCGGTCTTTTCCAACGCCAGCAGATACAGGTCGACCACGTCGTCGATGTGGACGTTGGACCAGATGTTCAGGCCTCGTCCCACGTGGCGCACGATGCCGCTCTTGCGGGCCTGCTTGATCAGGCGTGGCAGCTGCACGCTGTCGCGCGGCAGCGCGCCGTCGCCGTAGATCAGCGTATTGCACAGCACCGCCGAACGCACGCCCTTGCCGGCGGCGGCCAGCACCAGGTCGTCGATGGCGACGCGCGCGGCCTTGTCGGCGGTGGGGGCGGGGAGTTGGTCTTCGAAGTAGATGCGGTCCGTGCCTTCGCCGCCGGAGGCGTCGCCGACGATGCTGGAACCGCTGGTGTGCAGGAACACCTTGCCGCTGCCGGCCAGCGCGTCGACAAAGGCTTCGACGGCGGCGCGGTTGTCGCTGCTGGCGGCGTTGACGACGGCGTCCGCAGCCTGGGCCTGGGCGATCAGCAGATCGCGGTCGTCGAGGGTGCCGACCACGCCGGTCACGCCGATCGAGGCCAGTTCCTCCAGCTGTTCCGGCTTGCGTACCAGGCCGACCACCTGATGGCCGGCGCGCACCAGGCCCGCTGCGATGGAACCGCCGATAAAGCCCGCCGCGCCGGTGACGAATATTTTCATACTGTGCTCACTTAATCAAATAGGGGAGCAAACAGTATGGGGACGGGTACCGCGCGCAAACAGGCCGCGCGGCGCAAAGCTCCCTTGATTACGGCGCAATGATCAGGCTTGAACCTTGCGCTGTTTGCGCTTGGCGACCACGCCCAGCAAGGCCAGGCCGCCCAGCAGCATGGCGTAGGCGTCGGCTTCCGGCACCGGCGCGGCGGCCACCGCGAAGGACAGGTTGTCGGCGTAGCCGTCGTTGTACGAGCCGGCTTCGCGGGTCATGGTCAGCGTGATGCCGACATTGAGCGCACCGACCGGGATGTAGCCTTGCGTGTCGCGCAGCAGCAGGCCGGTTTGGTTGCCGCGTTCCGAATTGGAGACGGGACCCAGGCTGGCGCTGGACAGCACGGCGCCGCCGCTGCCGAAGAAGGTGGCGGTCAGCTTGGCGTTGTCGTTCTGCGACGAGTAGCCGCCCAGCCAGGCCGACAGATCGTAGCGCGAGGCGCCGGTGTTGATCGCTGCGCTCAGCGAAGACAGGTCGATGGTCTGGGTGGCGGTGGACTTGGCGTTGCTGTCGCCGCCGGCGAAGAAGTAGGTGCCGCGGTCGGACGGACCTGGATCGGCCGGGAAGGGGAAGCCGCCGCTGGCGCCGTACTGCACGACGGTGAATGCCGACGTGGTGTTCCAGCCGGTGGTGTTGCCGGTTTCGGCGTTACCGTTGGCGATCAGGTTGGAGCCGAAGCCGGTGGCGTGTGCGGCCGGGGCCAGTGCCAGGGCAACCGCCGCAGCGGCTGCAAAAGTCGGGAAGCGCATTGCTAGTCCTTGGTCGGAAATGAAAAAGGGTGCTTATTTTACAAGCAAAAAAGACAAAAGTAAAACTTGACGCATCAGACGTGCACCACCATGGTGCGCAAGACTCGCTTTGGTGCGAAATAAGTCTTTACATCGCCTGTGGCGCGCGATTCGGCTGGCATGACGATTGCATTACGTTAGCCATGCCCGATACCACCGCATCCAGAGAACTCGCCGCCGGCCCTGGCGCATGGCAGGCCAGCCTCACGCTCGGTTTTGCCGACGACGGCGGCACCACGCGCCTGTTCGACAACCGGCACTATGGCCCGCTGCGCGTGCAGAAGGCGCTGTACCCGGAGGACGCCAAGGTGTGCCACGCCATCGTGGTCCATCCGCCGGGCGGCGTGGTGGGCGGCGACCAGCTGGCGATCAATGTCGGCGTTGGCGCGCAGGCGCATGCCTTCATCACCACGCCGGGCGCCGCCAAGTGGTACAAGGCCAATGGCAAGGTCTCGCGCCAGCACGTGCGCCTGACCGTGGGCGCGGGCGCCGCACTCGAATGGCTGCCGCAAGAGACCATCTTTTTTGATACCGCTAACGTGGCGCTGGACCAGCACATCGAGCTGGCCGAAGGCGCCACCTACATCGGCTGCGAGATCCTTTGCATGGGCCGGCGCGGCTCGGGCGAAAGCTTCAACACCGGCACCGTGGCCCAGCGCAGCAGCATCCGCCGCGACGGCAAATTGATCTGGTGGGAGCAAGGCGCGATGCTGGGCGGTCGCCTCGACAGCCCGCTGGCGCTGAACGGCAGGACTGTCTGCGCCACGCTGATCGCCGCCGGCAAGCCGCTGCCCGCCGCCGTGCTGTCCGAGATCCGCGCCGATATCCAGGCTGACGGCGACCACGGTTTCGGCGTCACGCAAACCAAGGGCGTGCTGGTCGCGCGCCACCTGGGCGACGACAGCGAGACCGCGCGCCGCCTGATGCTCACCGTCTGGCGCCGCGTGCGCCCGCACCTGCTGGGGCGCGCGGCCGTCACGCCGCGCATCTGGCAAACCTGAGAGACACCCATGGACCTGACACCAAGAGAAAAAGACAAACTGCTGATTTTCACCGCCGGCATCGTGGCGGAGCGCCGCCTCGCGCGCGGCCTGAAGTTGAACTACCCGGAAGCGGTGGCGCTGATCACCTGCGCCATCATGGAAGGTGCGCGCGACGGCAAAACCGTCGCGCAGCTGATGTCCGACGGCACGCGCATCCTGACGCGCGCCGACGTCATGGAAGGCATCCCCGAAATGATCCCCGACATCCAGGTCGAAGCGACGTTCCCCGACGGGAGCAAGCTGGTGACCGTCCACAACCCCATCCCGTAAAGGAGATCGCCATGATCCCAGGTGAATACATGCTCGAAGAGGGCGAGATCGGCCTCAATGAAGGCCGCGCCACCGCGACCGTCGTGGTGACCAACCAGGGCGACCGGCCGGTGCAGGTCGGATCGCATTTTCATTTTTTTGAAGTCAACACGGAGCTCAAGTTCGAGCGCTGGAAGGCCTACGGCATGCGGTTGAATATCGCCGCCGGCACCGCCGTCCGTTTCGAACCGGGCCAGCAGCGCACGGTGGAACTGGTGAAGCTGGGCGGCGACCAGAAGGTGTTCGGCTTCAATGGCAAAGTAATGGGCAAGCTGGACCCCAATCCACCTAAAGGCTGACATGGTTACAATCTCGCGCCACGCCTACTCGGAAATGTTCGGCCCCACCAAAGGGGACCGCATCCGCCTGGCCGATACCGAACTGTTTATCGAAATCGAACACGATTACGCCACCTATGGCGAGGAAGTCAAATTCGGCGGCGGCAAAGTGATCCGCGACGGCATGGGCCAGTCGCAGCGCGTCGCCGCCGACGTGATGGACACGGTGATCACCAACGCGGTGATCGTCGACCACTGGGGCATCGTCAAGGCCGACATCGGCCTGAAAAGCGGCATGATCGCCGCCATCGGCAAGGCCGGCAACCCGGACATCCAGCCGGATGTGACGATGGCCATCGGCGGCGCCACCGAGATCATCGCCGGCGAAGGCATGATCGTCACCGCCGGCGGCGTGGACACGCACATCCACTTCATCTGCCCGCAGCAGATCGAGGAGGCGCTGATGAGCGGCGTGACCACGATGATAGGCGGTGGCACCGGACCGTCCGCCGGCACCTCGGCCACCACCTGCACGCCGGGGCCGTGGCACCTGCACGCGATGCTGGGCGCGGCCGACGCCTTCCCGATGAACCTGGGCTTCCTCGGCAAGGGCAATGTGTCGCTGCCGGAGCCGCTGGAGGAGCAGGTGCGCGCCGGCGCCATCGGCCTGAAGCTGCACGAGGACTGGGGCAGCACGCCGGCCGCCATCGACAACTGCCTGTCCGTGGCCGACCGCATGGACGTGCAGGTCGCCATCCACAGCGACACGCTCAACGAAGGCGGCTACCTGGCCGACACGCTGGCCGCGTTCAAGGACCGCACCATTCACACCTTCCACACCGAGGGCGCGGGCGGCGGCCATGCGCCGGACATCATCGCGGCGGTGGGAGAATCGAACGTGCTGCCGTCGTCCACCAATCCGACCCGCCCATTTACCGTCAACACGCTGGACGAGCACCTGGACATGCTGATGGTCTGCCACCACCTGGACGCGGCCATCGCCGAGGACGTGGCCTTCGCCGAATCGCGCATTCGGCGCGAGACCATCGCGGCGGAGGACATCCTGCACGACATCGGCGCGATCTCGATGATGTCGTCCGATTCGCAGGCCATGGGCCGGGTCGGCGAAGTGGTGATGCGCACTTGGCAGACCGCGCACAAGATGAAGGTGCAGCGCGGGCCGCTGGCGCCGGACTCCTCGCGCAACGACAACTTCCGCGTCAAGCGCTACATCGCCAAGTACACGATCAACCCGGCCATCACGCACGGCATCGCGCATGCGGTGGGTTCGCTGGAGGTGGGCAAGATCGCCGACCTGGTGTTGTGGAAGCCGGCCTTCTTCGGCGTCAAGCCGTCGACGATTTTAAAGGGCGGCATGATCGCCGCCGCGCAGATGGGCGACCCGAACGCCTCGATCCCGACGCCGCAGCCGGTGCATTACCGGATGATGTTCGGCGCCTTCGGCGGCGGCTTGAAGAAGTCGTTCACCTTTGTCTCGCAGGCGGCGTTCGACGCCGGCATCGGCGACCAGCTCAAGTTGAACAAGACGCTGATCGTCGCCAAGAATATGCGCTCGCTGCGCAAGTCCGACATGATCCACAACGGCGCCACGCCGAAGATGACCGTCGATCCCGAAACCTATGAAGTGCGCGCCGACGGCGAGCTGCTGGTCTGCGAAGCTGCGGCCGTGCTGCCGATGGCGCAGCGCTATTTCCTGTTCTGACCATGCTGACACTGCACACAAAAATCCCCCACGCCGACGCCATCGCCGCGCGGCTGGTGCTGCCATATGAATTGCGCGAGAAGTGCCGCCTGCGGGCCACGCTCGACACCGGCGAGGACGTCGCCGTGTTCACCGTGCGAGGCACCGTGCTGCGCGACGGCGACCTGTTGATCGGCGAGGACAAGCGCGTGGTCAAGGTGGTGGCCGCGCCGGAGCCGACCTACAAGATCACTTGCGCCGACGCGCACACCTTGCTGCGCTGCGCTTTCCATCTCGGGAACCGGCACACGCAGGCACAGGTCGGCGACGGCTTCCTGCGCATCCGCGCGGACGCGGTGCTGAAGGAGATGCTGGCCGGCCTGGGCGCGACGGTGGTGGAGGAGAAGGCGGCCTTCGAGCCGGAATCCGGCGCGTATGGCGGCGGGCACTCGCATCACCACGACGGCAATCCGCTGGCGCCGATTCCGCTGCGGCAGAAAATTCACCGGCCGGGTGACGCCAAGTGAAGGCCCCGATACCGTCATTCCCGCGAAAGCGGGAATCCATGCTGAGCATGCCGGCATGCGTTCTATGGATTCCCGCCTGCGCGGGAATGACGCGGTGATGCAGGCATCGGCGCTGCTGCACCTCCTGCAATTCGCCAGTCCGGCCTTGCCGATCGGCGCGTACAGCTATTCGCAGGGGCTGGAGGCGGCGCTGGAAACCGGCATCGTCCACGACGCCGCCACCGCGCGCGCATGGATAGTGCGGCATCTGCACGAGGTGGTCGCGCAATGGGAGGCGCCGGTGTGCTGGCGCCTGATGCAGGCCTGGTCGCGGCGCGACTGGCGCGGCGCGGCGGAATGGAGCGAACGCTTCATCGCCTCGCGCGACAGCGCCGAGTTCCGCGCCGAGACCATCCAGATGGGTTACTCGCTGACCAAGCTGGTGGCGGAACTGGGCTTCGTCGACGCCGAAATGCTGGCGCGCTTGCAGGGCGAACCGGAAGTCGCCTTGCCGACCGCCTTCGCCTGCGCCGTCGCCGCGCTGGACATCCCGCACGACGCGGCCCTGCTGGCGATGCTGTTCGCGTGGGCCGAGAACCAGGTGCTGGTGTGCGTCAAATCCGTGCCGCTGGGGCAGGTGGCGGGCCAGCGCATCTTGCTGTCGCTGCGGGCCGACATCGAAGCGGCCGCCCATCACGCGCAAACCGTCGCCGACGACGACATGTGCAACTGGGCGCCCGGCCTGTCGCTGCTGTCGATGCAGCATGAAGTGCAGTACAGCCGTTTATACCGATCCTGAAGAGAGAACCAACATGACATCAACTTCCAATCCCCTGCGCGTCGGTATCGGCGGCCCGGTCGGCTCCGGCAAGACCGCCCTGTGCGAGATGCTGTGCAAAGGCATGCGCGATCACTTCGACATGGCCGTCATCACCAACGACATCTACACCAAGGAAGACATGGAGATCCTGCTGCGCGCCGACGCGCTGCCGGCCGAGCGCCTGATGGGCGTGGAGACCGGCGGCTGTCCGCACACGGCGATCCGCGAAGACGCGTCGATCAACCTGGAAGCCATCGCCCGCATGCAGGCGGACTTCCCCAATCTTGATCTGATACTGGTTGAATCGGGCGGCGACAACCTGGCCGCCACCTTCAGCCCGGAGCTGTCGGACCTGACGATCTACGTGATCGACGTGGCCGGCGGCGAGAAGATCCCGCGCAAGGGCGGTCCCGGGATCACCCGTTCCGATCTGCTGATCATCAACAAGACCGACCTGGCGCCGCACGTGGGCGCCGACCTCGATGTGATGGCGCGCGACGCCAAGCAGCAGCGCGGCGCGCGGCCGTTCGTGTTCACCAATCTGCGCAGCGGCGACGGCGTGGCCGCTGTCATCGATTTCATTCGCGAGCAGGGACTGCTCGGCCAAACCCCACGGGAGATCCAATGAAGCATAAACGCATCGCGGCCGCCGCCGCACTGATACTGGTCAGCGCCGTCGCATCGGCCCATCCGCAGGGAGGTGGCGCGCACACGCATGGCTTCTTCGACGGCTTCGTCCATCCGTTCACCGGCCTCGATCACCTGTTGGCGATGCTGGCGGTGGGCATGTGGAGCGCGCGCCAGTCCAATGCGCGTTGGCTGCCGGCGACCTTCCTGGGCATGGTGCTGGTGGGCGTGCTGACCGGCGTGGCGGGGCTGGCGATTCCAGGTCTGGAGACGGGTATCGCGCTGACGGTGGCGTTGATGGGCGTGTTGATCGCGGTGGCGGCGCGCCTGCCGGCGGCGCTGGGCGCGGTGATGGTGGGCGCGTTCGCGCTCCTGCACGGCAACGCGCACGGCCACGAACTGCCCGAGGCGGCAAGCGCCATGGGCCTGTTGGCGGCCAGCGCGCTGCTGGTCTACGGCGGCAGGATGCTGGGCCGCGTCAGCCCTGCGCTGGCATTGAAGCTCTCCGGCGCGGCGATCGCCGCCACCGGTGTGATGCTGGTGGCTGCGGCCTAAGCCTGGTCGCGCGGATCGGCGCGGCGCTCCTGCAGCACGATGGGCGCCGCGTTCTTCGGATACAGGCCCTGGTGGCCTTCGAAGCCGGCGCGGATGGCGGCCATGTCGGCCTCCTGGTCGCCGGTCAGGAAAACGTGATCGACCAGGCCCAGCGTCTTGTTCGGATAATCGATATACACCAGCACCAACGGCACCTTGGCCTCCAGCGCCAGATGGTAAAAGCCGCTCTTCCAGTTCGGGCGATAGCCGCGCGTGGCTTCCGGCGTGATGCCGACCCAGTACCAGTCGGCCGCGTTCATGCGCTGCGCCTGCAGCTTGATGGTGCCGCTCGGCGTGCCGCGTTCGACCGGCTCGCCGCCCAGCGCGCGGAACCATTTACCCAGCACCGGCAACTTGAACAGCGAATCCTTGGCCAGCCAGCGGAACGGCAGGTTCAGCGCCCATTTGCCGAACAGGCCGACCATGAAGTCCCAGTTGGACGTGTGCGGATAAATCACGGCGATGCCGCGCGGGCCGGGCAGCGGGCGATACAGCATGCGCCAGCCGAACAGGCCCAGGACGCGCAAGGCGGTGCGCTGGCTCCAGCTCGGCAAATCCGCCGGCTTCAGTTGAAAGTCGCTCATGTGATGCTCCTGTCTTTGTTTTTAACTTATTTTCACTATTGACAGGCTGGCATATCCCTCGTCAAAAAAACTGCGCAGGCATTCTATATTGATGCCGATGGCGCGGCAAGCTTCTTGTGTTGGCTTAAACGGCAAGCTTGAACTTATCTCATCTTTCCTCGTCCAACCCGGATGACGAAAAAAAACCTACTTTGCCTGGCGGTCGGAAGCACCGCCGTACCGGAGATTATCAACGCCGCGGTGGAGGAATGGGAGGTATATGAAGCGGTCACGCTGGCCGAGGCGCGCCACCACCTGAAGGCGCGCCCGCTGGTGCTGGGCGTGCTGCTGGTGGAGGCGCACGACGAGCCGCTGCGCGCCGCGCTGGACGACTTCCTGCACGAGCACTGGCATATGCACTGGGTGGCGGCGCTGCACGCGCCGGCGCTGGAGTCGTCCGCGTGGCGGCAGCTGGTGCACGACCATTGCGGCGATTATCACACCTGGCCGCTGGATATCCCGCGCCTGCGGCAGACGCTGGGCCATGCATACGGCCTCGCCACGCTGTGCCGCGCGCCGCCGGCCCCGCGCCATGGCAAGCAGGAAGCGGCGTTGACGGGACAGTCGGCCGCCATCGCCAGGCTGCGGCGGCAGATCGGCAAGGTGGCCAACGCCAGCGCCCCGGTGCTGATCTGGGGCGAAAGCGGCAGCGGCAAGGAGCTGGCGGCGCAGGCCGTGCACGCGCACTCGCCGCGCCGCGACGGCCCGTTCGTGCCGATTAATTGCGGCGCCATCCCGGCCTTGCTGATCCAGTCCGAATTGTTCGGCTACGAGCGCGGCGCCTTTACCGGCGCGGCGCGCGAAAAGCGCGGCCTGATCGAAACGGCGCAGGGCGGCTCCATCTTCCTCGATGAAATCGGCGACCTGCCGATGGAGCTGCAGGCCAACCTGCTGCGCTTCCTGCAGGAGAAGACCATCTACCGGCTGGGCTCCACGCGCAGCATCGCGGTCGATGTGCGGGTGATCGCGGCCTCCCACGTCAACCTGGCGCAGGCGGTGGAGCGCGGCGCCTTCCGCGAAGACCTGTACTACCGCCTCAACGTGCTGGCGCTGGACGTGCCGCCGCTGCGCGAGCGCCGCGAGGATCTGCTGCCGCTGGCCGAACACTTCTTCAACACCTATGCCAGCGAACGGGCGCCGCACGTCAAGGGCTTCAGCGGCCGTGCGGCGCAGGCGATGCGCGACCACGACTGGCCCGGCAACGTGCGCGAGCTGCTCAACCGTGTGCGGCGCGCGATGGTGATGGCCGAGGGAAGGCTGATCCTGCCGCAGGATCTGGGCCTGAGCACCGGCCGCGCGCCGGCCGAAACGGCGCCGCTGGACGACGCCCGCATCCGCGCCGAGCGCGACGCCATCGACGCCAGCCTGCTGCGCGCCGGCCGCAACATCACGCTGGCCGCGCGCGACCTGGGTGTATCGCGCATGACGCTGTATCGCCTGCTGGCCAAGCACGGCATCCGGGCGCCGTCGCGTACCTGTTACACCGCGCCGCCGGCGTCGAAATAGGGGCTGGCGCCGGCGCGGAAGGCGCGCCGGCGCGGCCCCGCTGTCACACCGGTGTGACGGACAGCGATCGGCGATGCGCCGCAGCGTCCGCAAGCGGTGTGGCGGCGCTGGAGAATAGTCCCGTGTTTTCAACAGTTTACGTGTGCGGCGCGGGTGGTGGCACCAAGTTTGCGAAAGAGGGGAGTGCTGGGAGATCGGTCCCCTGGCACCATCCGATTAACCGTACACCTTGTTAGGTAGGGAGCAGCTATGAAGAAAACTTTGATCAGCGCGGCGATCGCGCTGGCGTTTGGCGCAAGCGCGGCTTATGCGCAAACCACCACGCCGCCGACGGCCACCACGCAGTCCGGCGCCGGCGCGCACGCAAGCGACACCGCCACGGCGGTCCAGGACAGCAGCAACAAGAACAACAATAACAACAGCACCGGCGGCAGCGCGGCCAGCCAGATCGGCGCCGCCGCCGCCAACAACGGCGGCACGGCCACCTCGTCGCTGACCAACGCGTACAACACCTCGTCGGCCAACGCCAACAGCACGCTGACCGGCACCGTCAGCGGCAACACGGTGCACGACATCGGCAACAACGCCAGCAACAGCGCCGGCAGCATGGGCGGCGCGGGCTACGGCGGCGTGGGCGGTGCGGCGACGGCCGGCGCGGCGACCGGCACCGGCGGCTATGGCGGCGATAGCTACGGCGGCAGCGGCGCGGCCGGCGGCATGGGCGGCAACGCCACCAACGGCAGCGCCACCAATGGCTCGCCGGCGGTGGGCGGCAGCACCGGCGGCGCTGGAGGTGGCGGCGGCTACGCTTCGGGCGCGGCCAGCGGCGCTGGCGGCGCAGGGGGCGCGGGCGGAGCTGGCGGCGCGGGAGGCCGTGGTGAAGTGGCGACCGGCGGCAGCGGCGGCTACGGCGGCGCCAGCGGCGCTGCGGCCGGCGGTGCGGGCGGCGGCAACGGCGGTTCGACCGGGGGCGCGGGCGGCATGAGCGGCGCGGCCACGGGCAGCAATGGCGGCAACGGCGGCGCGACCGGCAACGGGGGCAACGCGAGCGGCGGCGCCGGCGGCATGGCAGGCATGGGCGGTTCGGGCGCGGCGGGCGGCATGGCGGGCAGCGGCTCGGGTGCCGCCACCAGCAACGGCACCGGCGGCGGCGCGGTCACCGGCTCGGCGTCGTCGTCCAATAGCGTCGGCACGCCTGGCGGCACCGAGGCCACTCCCGCGACGCCGCCCGCGCAGACCTCGACCGGCGGCAGCGGCTCGGGCACCGGCGGTGCCGGCACTTCCGGCAATGCGACCAGCAGCACCGGCACCGCCACCGGCGGCGCGGGCGGCGCCGGTGCGGCGGGCGGGACCAGCGGCGCCGGCGCGGCGGGTACGGGCGGCAGCAATACCGCAGGTAACGGCGCGGCAGGCGGCGCGGCCACCAGCGGCGCGGGCGGCGCCGGCGCGGGCGTGACGCAAACCGGCGGCGCCGGCGCCACCGCCACCACGGGCGGCGGCGGTGCGGGCGGCACGGGTGGCGCGGCCACCAGCACCGGTGCTGCGGGTGGCGCGGGCGCGACCGGCGGCAACGGCGGCAGCAGCGGCGCGGCCAGCAACACGAGCGGTGCCGGTGCGGCGGGCGGCGCGGCCACCGGCGGCACGGCCAGCAACGGCAATCCCACCAATGGCAGTTCGACCGGCGGCGCCGGCGGGGCAGGTGGTGCGGGCGGCGGCGGCAACACGGCCGGCGCGGGCGGCAGCGGCGGCACCACCACCGGTGGGGCGGCCACCGGCGGCGCGGCGGCTGGCGGCACGGGCGGCGCCGGCGGCGATGTCTCGGTGTCGGCGGGCACGTTCAACATGTCCAACACCATGAGCAACGTCGGCCAGTCGGCCGCCGGCATCCTGGTCATGTCGCAGAACAGCGGCATCTCCTCGCTGGTGCAGCAGAGCGTCAACGTCCAGTCCAACCTGTCGGTCGGCAGGTAACACGGTGGCGGGGTGCGGTCGCATCCCGCCATTTACAGGGAGTACGGTATGCACAGACCAGTCTTGAGTTTATGCGCCGCGCTGGCGCTGGCCGGCCAGGCCGCGGCGGCGCCGGTGATTCCACCGCTGGCGCAACGGCCCGCGCCATCCCGGCCGGCGCTGCTGCCGGACGCCATCGTCATCACGGCGGCCGATCCCGCCGGCTTTGACGCCGCCCCCGTGCCGGCCGCCACACTGGCCGGCAAGCGCGCGGGCGCGGAGGTGGTCAACAACGATATGCAGCTGAACGGCGCCGTCAGCGGCAATACGGCGGTCAATGTCTACACTGGCGCCAACGCGATCAGCAGCGGCTCGTTCAGCAATGCCTCCGGCCTGCCGGTGGCGATACAGAATTCGGGCGCCAATGTGCTGATCCAGAACGCCACCATCATCAACGTGAGAGTGCAATGAACACTTATGCACGCATCATCGTACTGGCCGCGCTCGCTGGCGGCCAGGCCGGCGCGGCGGACCTGCCCGGCGTGGCGGGCGGCAGCTACGCGCTGCACGTCACCAGCCTGAAGGAGGCGCGCTTCCGCGCCACCGTGCGCCAGCAATTCGATTTCAGTTGCGGCTCGGCGGCGGTGGCCACGCTGCTCAGCTTTCACTACGACACGCCGGTCAGCGAGCGCCAGGTGTTCGACGCCATGTACGCGCAGGGCGACCAGCAGAAGATACGGCGCGAAGGCTTTTCGCTGCTGGACATGAAGCGCTACCTGGCCACGCTGGGCTTCATCGCCGACGGCTACCAGCAGCCCCTGCACAAGCTGGCCGAGGCGGCCTTTCCGGCCATCGTGCGTATCCGCGAAAACGGTTATGACCATTTCGTCGTCATCAAGGGGCTGGACCAGGACCGCGTGCTGCTGGGCGATCCGTCCGGCGGCACGCGCGCCGTGCGGCGCGCCGACTTCGAGGCGCTGTGGCAGGACCGGCTGCTGTTCGTGATCCACAACTGGCCGGGCAAGCCGCGCTTCAACCAGGCGGCGGACTGGCGCGTGGCGCCGCGCGCGCCGCTGGGCGAGGGCATCGACCGCACCAGCCTGACCGACCTCACGCTGCCCAAGAACGGCAGCGGCAACTACTGAACGGAGGCGCGCATGCGCACCAGCTTCCTGAGTCTGCTGCTGGCCTGCGCGGCGGCGGCCCACGCCGGCGATTTGCCGGACCCGACCGACGGCTGGACCGCCGTCGACGACGCCCGGCTGGACCGGGCGCGCGGCGGCTACGAGCTGGGCACGGGCCTGGTGGTGTCGCTAGGTGTCGAACGTTTGGTTTCGATCAATGGCAGTGTTGTAGCGAATAGTCGTTTCGCGATCGCCGATGTGACAAAGTTGAGCGCTGCGGAAGCACAGATGGCCGGCGATGCGCTGGCCGCGGTGGTGGTGCGCAACGGCGCGGGCAACGCGGTCGACGCGCTGCCGGCCGCGCCGGGACTGGGCGCCTTGCTGATCCAGAACAGCGTCAGCGACCAGGCCATCCGCAGCCAGACCACGATCAGCACCAGCGTCAGCAACCTGGCGTTGCTCAAGGCCGCCAACTTCGAAACCCTGTTGCGCGATGCCCTGAGCGGTGCGGTGGGACCGAAATGAACGCGACTCAGGAGGGCGGCGATGCGAGGTGCAAGAAGGCAGGGCGGCGCGGTGGCGCTGTGGGTGTTGGCGTGCGCGGCGGCGCAGGCGCAGGGCGGGGCGGCCCAGCCGCCGGCGGTGGCGCCCTTGTTCGAGCAGCCCGGCGTGCTCACGCCGCGCGGCAGGCTGGTGCTGGAGCCGTCGGCGCAGTTCGGCTACTCGTCGAGCAACCGGGTGGTGCTGGTCGGCTACACCATCATCCCGGCCTTGCTGATCGGCCTGGTCGATGTGCGCGAGGTCAAGCGCAACACGCTGACCGGCGCGGTTAGCCTGCGCTACGGGCTGACCAACCGCGCCGAGCTGGAGCTGAAGCTGCCCTATGTGTACCGCTCCGACTCCACCGTCAGCCGCGAGATTTTCACCGGCACCGGCGTCGACAAGGTGTTCGAGACCAGCGGCAGGGGCGTGGGCGACGCCGAGCTGGCGCTGCGCTACCAGCTCAACCAGGGCGGGGCGGACCAGCCGTACTACGTGGCGGGCCTGCGCGTGAAGTCGCGCACCGGCACCGATCCGTTCAGCGTGGTCACCGATTGCAGCAAGCGCTGCGTCGGGCCCAACGCCACCGGCACCGGGCTGCCGCTGGAACTGCCCACCGGCTCGGGCTTCTACGCGGTGCAGCCCAGCCTGACGTGGTTGTACGCCAGCGATCCGGCCATCCTGTTCGGCAGCGTCAGCTACCTGGTCAACGTCAAGCGCAGCAACGTCAGCCGCAAGGTGCTGGCCGGCGACTGGGAGCCGCTGGGCACGGTCGCGCCGGGCGATGTGCTGGGTTTTAACTTCGGCATCGGCCTGGCGATCAACGACAAGGCCCTGGTCAGCCTGGGCTACGACCACAGCTCGATCGCGCGCACGCGCCAGAACGGCGTGCCGGTGCCGGGCTCGGTGCGGACCCAGCTGGGCACCTTGCTGATGGGGGTGTCGTACCGGCTCAGCGACAAGCGCACCATCAACGTCGCGGTCGGCGCCGGGCTCACGCGCGACACGCCCGATGTGCAACTGTCGTTCCGCATGCCGTTTACCTTCTAGGCGTATCAGCAATAAAGTTGATTTTGCGGTATCGTAGCGTTCTCGATAACCAACTTCAGGGACGCTATGACCACGACCACCTTGACCCGCTCCGCCGCCATGCTCGCACTGGCGGCGGCATGTTCGCTGGCGCACGCGGCCGCGCCGATGGCCAAGTTCCAGGCGCCGGGCTTCTACCGCACCACGCTGGGCGAGTTCGAGGTCACCGTGCTCAACGACGGCACCATCGACCTGCCGGTCGACCAGCTGCTCAAGCAGCCGGCCGCCAAGACCAACGCCGCGCTGGCCCGCTCGTTCCTCAAGACGCCGGTGGAAACCTCGATCAACGCCTTCCTGATCAACACCGGCAGCAAGCTGGTGCTGATCGACGCCGGCGCCGCCAGCCTGTTCGGGCCGACGGCCGGCAAGCTGCTGGCCAACTTCAAGGCCTCGGGCTACAAGCCGGAGCAGGTGGACGAGATCTACATCAGCCACATGCATGGCGACCACGTCGGCGGCCTGAGCGCCAACGACCAGCGGGTGTTCCCGAACGCGGTGGTCCGCGCCGGCAAGCTCGACGCCGACTACTACCTGAGCCAGAGCAACCTGGACAAGGCGACCGGCGACGGCAAGGAGGATTTCCGTGGCGTGATGATTTCCTTGAATCCCTACGTCAAGGCGGGCAAGTTCCAGCCCATCGTCGCCAACAGCGAGCTGGTGCCGGGGATCAAATCGTATTTCAACGGCGGGCACACGCCCGGGCACATCACCTATGTGGTCGAGAGCGCGGGGCAGAAGCTGGTGTTGCTGGGGGATTTGCTGCACGTGCAGGCGGTGCAGTTCGAGAATCCGGGCGTGGGCATCGCCTTCGACACTGACAGCAAGGTGGCCATCGCCGAGCGTCGCGAAGCGTTCGCCGCGGCGGCCAAGGACGGCTACCTGATCGGCGCGCCGCACCTGTCGTTCCCGGCGCTGGGCCACGTGCGCAGCAACGGCGGCAAGGGCTACGAATTCGTGCCGGTCAACTACGCGTTGCCGCGCTAAAATTTTGGGGTCAAGTCTGACATTCGGACACGGTCTCTGCCGTAGCGATCAGCTACCGCAGAGCTCGTGTCCGAATGTCAGACTTGACCCCACAGGGGCTTAGGCCAGCGCAGGATAGTCGGTGTAGCCTTCTTCGGCAGGCGCGTAGAAGGTTTCGGCTTTCCACTCGTTGAGCGGCGCGTCCAGTTGCAGGCGGCGCGGCAGGTCCGGGTTGGCGATGAAGGCCTTGCCGAAGGCGATGGCGTCGGCCGTGCCGGCATCCAGCACCTGCTGCGCGGTCTGCTTGTCCATCTTTTCATTGGCGATGTACACGCCGCCGAATTCCTTCTTCAGCAACGGCCCCAGGCTGTCCTCGCCCACCGCTTCGCGCGCGCAGATGAAGGCGATCTTGCGCTTGCCCAGCTCGCGCGCCACATAGCCGAACGTCGCGGCCGGGTTGGAATCGCCCATGTCGTGCGCGTCGCGGCGCGGCGCCAGGTGCATGCCGACACGGCCGGCGCCCCAGACCGCGATGCAGGCGTCGGTCACTTCCAGCATCAGGCGCGCGCGGTTCTCGATCGAGCCGCCGTAGTTGTCGGTGCGCTGGTTGGTTTTATCCTGCAGGAACTGGTCGAGCAGGTAGCCGTTGGCGCCGTGGATTTCCACGCCGTCGAAGCCGGCCTTCTTGGCGTTTTCCGCGCCCAGCTTGTAGGCGGCCACGATGCCGGCCAGCTCTTCAGTGTCGAGCGCGCGCGGCACCGGATAGGCGCGCTGTGGACGCAGCAGGCTGACATGGCCGTCGGCCGCGATGGCGCTGGCCGACACCGGCGCCTCGCCGTTCAGGAAGCTCGGATCGGAGATGCGGCCCACATGCCACAGCTGGGCGAAGATCAGGCCGCCGGCCTCATGCACGGCCGCCGTCACCTGCTTCCAGCCCTCGACCTGCTCGTCCGACCACAGGCCCGGCGTGTCGGCGTAGCCCACGCCCTGCGGCGTGACGGCGGTCGCCTCGCTCAGGATCAGGCCGGCGCTGGCGCGCTGCACATAGTACTTGGCCATCAGCGCGTTCGGCACGCGGGCGCCGCCGACGGCGCGGGCGCGGGTCAGCGGCGCCATGACGATGCGGTTTTTCAGGGTGAGGTCGCCGATGGTGAGCGGGTCGAAAAGATTTGCCATGATGAGTTTCCTATAAGGTCATTTGATCGATGAAGGCCTGGATGGTGGCTTCGTCGCGTTTAAAATAATTCCATTGCCCCACGCGGTGGGACGTGATCAGCCCCGCCTTGAGCAGCGTGGCCAGGTGCGCCGAGACCGTCGACTGCGACAGGGCGCAGCGGCGGTCGATGAGGCCGGCGCACACCCCCAGGCTCAGCGGGTGCTGCTGCTCTGCGAAATACACCTCGGGCTCCTTCAGCCACGCCAGGATCTGGCGCCGCACCGGGTTGGCGAGGGCTTTGTGGATAGCGTCTATGTCCATTGTCATGTAACGATATATGGATCGTCTTTTTCCGATTTCAATATCGCCATCTTACGATATAAAAGAAAAACGTGCTGGCGGCGCGAAAATCATTTATGTTATTGGAACATTGTTCGAAGTTTAATGAGGGCCGTATGACGAGTCATTACCTGGATGTGGCCATCGGGCTGTCCTACACCTTTCTGGCGATGAGCCTGCTGTGCAGCGCCACCCGCGAGGCGATCGCCTCGCTGTTCCAGACCCGCGCCAAGGTGCTGCTGGACGGCGTGCTGACGATCCTGCACGAGTCGGCCGGCAAGCCGCGCCTGAGCGGCATCGGCCCGTCGATCAAGCGCCTGCTGCGCATGGACAGCGGCTTCAACCTGGCCAAGCTCGGGCCCGATTCGCTGTCGGCCGCCGTCATGTCGCACCCTTTGATCACCGGCATGGCGCAGCAGGGCCGCATGCCGTCCTACATCCCGTCGGCGATCTTCGCGCGCGCCTTCGTGTCCACGCTGACGGCCAGGTACGGCAAGGGACATGCGGCCGCGCTGCTGCTGGCCAACGTCGGCAACGAGGGCTTGAGCCGCACGCTGCTGGCGATCATGGGCGAGGGGCCGGACGACCTGGCGGCGCTGGAGAACGCCGTGCGTATCTGGTACGACACGGTGATGGACCGCATCACCGGCTGGTACAAGCGGCGCTCGCAGCTGGTGCTGTTCTGTGTCGGCCTGTTCTACGCCGGCGCGATGAACATCGACGCGCTGCAACTGAGCCAGCGCCTGTGGCGCGACAACGCCGCCGCCAGCGCCCTGGCGCAGCAGGGCGCCGACGCCATCGCGGCCGGCAGCATGAAGCCGCCCGTGGCCGCCGCCCCCGGCGCTCCGGCGCCTGCACCGCTGAGCCAGGTGGTGGAAGCCAAAAAAGACCTGCAAACCGTGCAGGCGCTGCCGATCGGCTGGCCGTCCGCGCGCTTCGACGGCGCGCACGGGAAGGGCGCCGCCGCCTTCATGGGCGCGCTGGCGTTCGCGTTGATGGGGTGGATCCTCACCGCCTTCGCCTCGTCGCTGGGATCGCCGTTCTGGTTCGACGGCATCGGCTGGCTGCTGGCCCTGCGCGGCACCGGCTCCAAGCCGGCGCCGACCGGCCCGGCGCCGGTGGTGGTCGACACCATCGTGCTGCCGAGCCTGACCGTGGCCAAGGCCGCCGGCAGCTGAGTCTTAAGCGAAGTGCAGGGCCAGCGCGACGACGGCCGGCAGGGTCTGGATCAGCAGGATCGAACGCTTGACGGTCACGCCGCCCCACACGCCGGCCACCGCCACGCAAGCCAGGCCGAACACCGTGAACGCCGAGGCGATCGCCGCATCCGGATGTACGAAGCCCACCACCAGCGCCGCCACCAGGAAACCGTTGTAGCAACCCTGGTTGGACATGGCCGGCTGGACGATGTCGGCCTTCTCCTGCGTCAGCCCGAACACGCGGCGCCCGCGCGACTGGAACAGCACGGTTTCCAGCAGGACGATGTAGACATGAATCAGCGCCACCAGTCCGGTGACGATCTGCGCCAGTAAATGCATGGATGCTCCTCGTTATTATTGAAAGGGCATTATGGCCCGGGGCGGGCGCGGCGGGAAGCCGCCGGCGGAGATTTAACGCCGATGCTATAGTTCCGGCCAATTTTGGAGACACGCGATGACCTGGATTATCCTCATCCTGGCCGGCCTGCTGGAAGTGGCATGGGCGGTCGGGCTCAAATACACCGACGGCTTCAGCAAGCCGCTGCCGACCGTGCTGACTCTGGGCGCGATGGCCGGCAGCGTCGCCCTGCTGGGCCTGGCGCTGCGCACGCTGCCGCTGGGCACGGCCTACGCCATCTGGACCGGCATCGGCACCGTCGGCACGGTGATCTTCGGCATCGTCGTGCTCAACGAACCGGCCAGCGCGCTGCGCGTGGGCTGCATCGCCATGATCATCGGCGGCATCGTCGGCCTGAAGCTGTCGACCGCCTGATCAGAAGCCGGGGTTGGCGCGGGTGAGGTAATACCATTCGCTGTTGGCGCCGGCCGCCGCGTCGGGGAACAGGATGCGGCCGTCGAACTCGGCCAGCACCGGCGTGCCGTCCGCGCGCGTGCCGATCTGTTCGCCTTGCCGCACCGGGTCGAAGCTGGACCAGGCGCGCGTGAAGCGGTCGTCGGCGTGCTGCTTGTCGTAGACCGCGACCATGCTGAGCGCCTCCATCGCCTCGTCCGCGATGGGTTGCGGCGACGGCGCGTCGATCAGGCCGAGGAAGGCGAGGGTGTTGACGATCGCGCGATAGCCGACCTCGGGCGCCTGCGGATCGGCGTGCTGGCCGCATTCGAGCGTCAGCGCGTAGCCGCCGGTGCTGCGCATGTATTCGGTGGTGCCCATGCCGTAGCGCAGCACGGTTTCGAGCTGGCTGTCGTCGCGCAGGCGGCGCTGCACGCCGGCGCCGTAGGTGCGCAGCCAGCCGTCGACGAAGCGGCGCACGCCGAGCCGGCGCGCCATCGCGCGCTCCTGCTGCTCGTGCTGGAACGGCTCCAGCGGGCCGTCGTTGTTGCGCGGGCCGACCATGACGAATGGTTCGCTGGCGGCGTTGAACGAGTGCAGGTCGAGTAGCACATCATGCCGCGCCAACAGCGGGCACAGCCAGTTGGCCACGCGGTCTTCGAAATCCTGCGGATGCGGATTTGGGAACAGGTTGCGGTTCAGGTTGCGCTCGCCGGAGCGCTCGCCCTTGGCGTAGGCCAGCGGATTGGCGACCGGGACGAAGGTGACGCAGCCGTTGCGGATGGTCAGCGCGCCGCTGTCGAGCTCCTGCATCACGCGCGCGATGGCCTTGGTGCCGCAGGTCTCGTTGCCATGCACGGCGCCGGTGACGATCAGGCGCGTGCCGGGGTGCTGGCCGCTGTATTGGTGGGATTTGAATTGCAGGGCGTCGCCAGCGATCATGCCTGTTCCGTTGAAATCGCAAAGGAATACAGTTTATACGGATTGCTGGTGGAGAGCCATCCCCACGCCCGGCGTAGATACGCAAGGTTGGTTGGCTGACGCTCCACATAGGTGCTCGCTGCCGCATGCAACCCATCTGGTACTGCACTCATCGTGTTGAGTCACAGTACCGATCGGTTTCCAACCTTATTCAGGATTATTCTGAATCTGAGGATCGTGGGAGAATTCCACCATGTCCCCATCTTTGAATTTCAAGTTGATTGCCAACGACATCTTGACGGTGTTGGCGTCGCTAAAGGTCAACAATTTTCCGTCAACACTAACGCTGGCTTCGCTCAGTTGCCCATTGTCTTTTGGCTTGACGCTCATGCCGGTAAATACAATCGCATGTCCAGCGGTGTCTACGATTTGATAATTAATCACCGTATCGGGGTTTGTTATTTGAGGGTCGGTTGGCTCGGTGACGACGTCGTAATGGCCTGGTTTATTGGCTTTTGGTTTAACCCAAACTTGAATGTTCTGAAAGGAGGTTGCTGGAACGGATGCGGTCATGAATTTTCCTTCTTCGGTGGGTGGTTAACAAGGTACAGCAGATAAACCGGATCTTTATAGTTCATCACTTCTAACTGCTTGCGCGCTGTCGTTGCGCCGGCGTCCGAATCTAGGCAGACATGCGTCTTCACCCATGGCGCCAGAATATGAAAGTCTGCGCTCCCAGCTATTAACGGCGATAGGATGTCTTTAGCTGCCTTGCATTGGAGCCGCGCCGCGGTGGCGTCGTTCAGTGAGAAGTCTATCTCTGCATTGAGCAGTAATGCGTCTAACAGGTATCCGCGAATGATCTGGTCGGTCGGAGCTGCTGCATGGATTTTTTTCAATTGCTCAAGCGAAGGGCGAAGTGTGGTCGCGGCTTCAGCGCTCCTGCCGTGACGAAGTTCTATCGCTGCTTGACGTTGTTTAACTGCGGCGACCAGCATTTGCAATGTGAGCTTCTTTGGTTCCAATTGGCTGAGTGTAGACAACCCTTCGTGAATTCGATTCAGTTGTGCAAGTGCCTGGGTCTGCTCCATATCGGCACCCTTGAGATCTAGCGTTTTGAGCTGAGCGACATACAGATCTCGTTGCCACGAGCGGTTGCTTGGATCTTGTGTAACAAGCGAGGTGAGCAAGTCTTGGGCATCATTGAGGGCTCTAGCACTGCTGACCGTGTCGCCGATGGCCATTTTTACTTCCGCTTGATGCAACCACGCCGCCGCCAGTGGTTTTAGCCATAACTTGTCAGTGGGATTGGCTTGATGAAGTGCCTGCAAGAGCCTTAATTGTCGCGCGAACAGCGTTTCGGCTTGCGTAAGTTGACCCAATTGTAGTTGAGCGCTTGCCAGCCAGGACAGGCTATCAGCTAAGTTTGCCGTTAGCTGCTTATCTGTTGGGGTGTGGTTAAGTGCTCGGGTCTTTAATTCTACCGACAACGTGAATTCCTTGGCGGCTTGTCGCACATCACTACGTCTTAAGGCCAGGGTACCCAAGGTGTTGTGTGCATACGATTGTTCTATCCAACTGTCGGGATTAGCGGGAGCTGCTTCAGCCAAACGGTCGCTAAATGCCCTATACTCTTCAAAGAACTGCTGCGCCTGTTTCCATTCCTTGCGGTCGAAATGGATCTGCCCTAAGCCAAATGCATTTTCTCCCGCGCTTTTCAGTAAGACCGTATCGGTAGGGGTGACTTGTAATTGTCTGTTCAGGATATCGCGCCCCGCCAGTAGCGCGGAGTAGGCGCCGATTGGATCGCCACGTTCTGTTTTGACCTCGGAAATTAATTGCAGAGTTTTGGCCCGCTGGGCCAATGCGGTATAGCTGTCGTTCGACGTGGTTTTGTCGGACAGGTAGGTCAAGGCGCGGCTGCTGACGCTGTCGAGCAAGTCCAGCTTACCCAGCGGACGTAGCTTGTCTACAAAGTCACCCAGCATATAGCCCATCAAATTTTCTGCCTCGGTGCGGTGCTGCTCGGCCGCCTGCTGTGCCGAGCGTGCCATCAGGAACAGGCCGCCGGCCAGCAGCGCCAGGCCGGCCATGACGATGGTGATCGTCAAGCGCAGCCGCTCGCCGCGCTGCACGCCTTGCAGCGAGGCCTGCACGAACGCCTGCTCCTGCGGCGTGAAGCTGAAGCCGCTGGTCTTGAGCAGCTGGCGCGCCTGGTTCGCCTGCGTACCCGACGGCAGCAGCATGTCGCGCGCGCGGCCGCTGTCCTGCCAGCGCCTCGCTTGCGCGCTGATGCGGCTGCGCACCTGCAGCGCTTGCCGGTGTTCCTCGATCCACGCCACCACGCGCGGCCAGCGCCGCAGCAGCGCTTCGTGCGCGATGCCGAACGCCGGTGCGCCGCCGTGCAGGTCGCTGACGAACAAGTGGGCGTCGACCAGCGCCTGCACCAGCCCGTGATCGGCCTCGTCGCGCAGCGCCGACCACGGCACGCGGCGCGAGGTGACGGTCGATTCGTCCTCAGCCACCAGCACCAGTTGCGACAGCACATGCGGTAGCGCGGCGATCTGCGCCCCGCCCAGCGCCGAGATGACCTGCTCCGCGCGCGCGCCGATCGCGCCCTCCAGCCCGCCCAGCGCGTGGAAGCTGGCGTGGCTCAATTCACCGTCGGGACTGCGCAGCCGGTACAGCTCCTGCAGACAGTATTGCAGCAGCGGCAGCGTGTCCGGGCCGGCCTTGGCGGCGTCGATCAGCACCTGGTCCAGCGATTCGCCGGTCTCGGCGTCGACCGTGTAGCGCAGCTGCGCCACCTGCACCGGATGGCGGATGATCTGGGCGATGTCGGCCGCGCCGGGCGGCGCCAGGTCGAAGTGGCCGCCGCGCAGCTTCATGCTCATCAGCGCGGGATGGGCGCTCAGGTGCGGGTAGAAGTCGTTGCGGCAGGCCAGCACGATCAGGATGCAGCCGGATCGCGCCAGCTGGTCGAGCACGTGGATGAACGCGGCCCGCTCCTGCTCGCCGATATGCGGCAGCCGGAAGATGGCTTCGAAACGGTCGATGAACAGCATCAGCCGTATCGTCGGCAGCCGCGCCTGCAAGTGGTCGATCAGCCCCGGCAGGTCGTGCGCCATGCGCTGGGCCAGCGCCACCGCGCTGGTGTTTTCAAACAGCAGTTTGCCGTCCAGCTCGGCGTCCAGCAGCACGCTGGCCAGCGTGTCGAGCAGGCCGGACTGGCCCATGTCGGCGCAGTCGAGTTGCAGATGGCTGGCGATGGCCAGGCCCGATTCGGCCGGCGCCGCGCCCGCCTTGAGCGCAGGGATCAGGCCGGCCTGCACCAGCGAGGTCTTGCCGGCGCCCGACGGCCCCAGCACCAGCACCATCGCGCACGCCGCCTGCACTTGGCCGACCACCACCTGCACCAGCTGGTCGACGCCGAGCTTGCGGCCGAAGAAGATCGCGGCGTGCTGCTCCTCGAATGCTTCCAGGCCGCGGAACGGCGAGGCGTGCAGCCAGCTGCCGTTGCTGACGTCGTCGTCATAGCTGAGCTCGGCCAGCAACCGGTAGCCGCGCTTGCGGATGGTTTCGATATAGCGCGGCTCGACCGCCGAATCGTCCAGCGCCCGGCGCAGCTGGGTGATGATTTTATGGACCGCGTTGTCGCTGGGGGAGATGTCGCCCCAGCACGCGTCGAGCAAGGTTTCGGCGGACACGACCACATGCGGATGCTTGCATAAATGCAACAGCACATCCATGGCGCGCGGTTCCAGCTGGCGGTTCAGGTCGCCGCAGCTGAGTGTATTGGTGGCGGGATCGACCCGCCACTGCCCGAAACGAAAGCTTTTGTGGTTCACACGGACCTTCTTGGTTCTCAGATAAGTTATTTGTAATCAATGACTTGGAGGCCGGAAGGTTTTCCGAAGGCCAATTCCATGCGGATTGACTACAGTTGTTTCATATCTACATCTTTTGCAAATATTAACATTAACACGGGGAAACCACACCCCTTTCTACCGGAGATGTTATGGTTGTTCTGACCGGCCTGAAAGCGCCATTTGAACTGACGCAGCACGCAATAGCAATCAAGCAACAAGGGATCGATTTCGCGATCCGTTATTACAGCCACCAGGCGGGCAAGAGCCTGTCGCTGGCCGAGGCCCGTTCGCTGACGGACGCCAGCATCCAGATCGGCGCGCTGTGGCAGGCCGGCGGCGACCACCTGAATTACTTCAGCCGCGCCCAGGGCTGCGCCGACGGCGCCGCCGCCTATCTGATGGCGCAGCAGGTCATCACCCAGCCGTCCGGCTCGGCGATTTATTTCGCGGTGGATTTCAACCCGTCCGATGAGGCGATCGCCGGTCCCGTCTGCGCCTACTTCGAGGGCGTCAACCAGGCGTTCCGCGCGGCCGGGCCGGGCGAGCCCAGGTATCAGGTCGGCGTGTACGGCTCCGGCGCCTGCTGCGAGACGATGCTGCTCAGGGGATTGGCGGCGTTGAGCTGGCTCTCGCCATCGCCGGAGTACCACGGCTCGCGCGACTATGTCGGCTTCAGCCTCAAGCAACTGGCGTCGGCCAGCCTGCAGGTCGACGACGGCAAGCGCATCAGCGTCGACCTGACCCGCACCAACGACGGCTATCCGGCAGGCCTGTTCCGGGTGCTGTGATGCAAATAATACAATTTACCGAGGCCGTGTCGCTGAAGACGGTCAAGCCGGCCAAGACGATTTTTCTCAACAATACGGGGCAGGACCTGGTGCTGAAGTTCGTCACGGCGCCGGATATGTTGCTGGCGGCCTACACCATCAGCAACGGCGTCAGCGCGGCGATCGACAGCATCCGGCTCGGCACGGTCGACTATTATTCGGGCCACAGCCATAACTTCGCGATCGCGGCCGGCAGCACGGCTGTGCTGAACGTCACCAACAACGTCCTCAACATGGTGATCTCGCCCTGATTTGATAAGATGCGGGCATGAATCCCACCTCCCAAGGCCGCAACGCCGGCCTCGACACCTTGCGCGCACTGGCCATCGTGCTGGTGTTTGCCAACCATTACATGCTGTTCGTCAGTGCCAGCCCGACCTTCGGCTGGTTCGGCCAGGTCGGCTGGACCGGCGTCGACCTGTTCTTCGCCCTCAGCGGCTATTTGATCGGCAACCAGATCCTGGGCGGCATTCGCCGTTCGCGGCAGTCCGGCGGCGGCGAGCGCTTCTCGCTGGCGCGCTTTTACGCGCGCCGCCTGCTGCGCACCTTGCCGAACTTTTACTTCGTGCTGGCGCTGTATGCCTTGTGGCCGGCGTTCCGCGGCGCCAATGTGCTGCCGCCGTTGTGGAAGTTCCTCACCTTTACGCAGAATATCCAGCTGATGCCGGGTACGGCGTTCTCGCACGCGTGGTCGCTGTGCGTGGAGGAGCAGTTCTACTTCCTGCTGCCGGCCGTGGCGCTGGCGATCGCCGCCTGCCGCAAGCCGCTGCTGCTGGCGTGGCTGGCCGTGATCGGCACGCTGCTGGCCGGGATGGCGATCCGCAGCCATCTGTGGACGCAATATGTGGGACCGGAGGAACAGGGCGGTTTTCATTACTACACGCTGATCTATTACTCGTCGCTGTGCCGTTTCGACGAGCTGGTGGCTGGCGTGGCGCTGGCGCTGGTCAAGAACTATCATGCGAACGCCTGGACTCGGCTCACCTCGCGCGGCAACTGGGCGCTGGCCGCAGGCGCGGCGTTGTTGGCGCTGACATGGTCGCTGTTCCTGGAAGACCATTACGGCTATCCGATGACGGTGATCGGCTATCCGCTGCTGGGCCTGAGTTTTACGCTGTTGCTGGTGGCTGCCTTGAGCCCCGGGTCCCTGCTGCAACGCTTGCGCGTGCCGGGCGCGGCCAGCATCGCGCTGTGGTCGTATGCGATTTACCTGACGCACAAGACGCTGTGCGTGCTGCTGCGCGCGCCTCTGCAGGCGGAGGGCTGGGGGCCGAACAGCTGGCAGGCCATTGTGCTGATGAGCGCGGCCAGTCTGCTGGCCGGCTGGCTATTGCATCTGCTGGTGGAGACGCCGTTCATGAAGCTGCGCGACCGCTACGTGCCGGGCAATTTCGCGCGGCCTGTGGCGCCGGCGGGCGCTGTCGCTTAATTCAGCTCGATCACGTCGAACGGCGACTGCATCGAACCCAGGAAGGCCATCACGCTGCGCGCGCGTTCGGCCATGTCCTCATGGCGGGTGGCGGCGATGGCGGCGCGCAGGCCGGGCACCACTTCGGTGATGTGCGGGCTGTCGTACGCGGCCACCAGCAACGCGGCCAGTTCGCTGGCGCGGCCGCGATTGTTGCGCATGCGCTCCTCCAGCATCGCCAGTAGCGCGCGCTGCATGCGCGGCGTGGGATTGGTGATGTAGCCGAACACCAGCGGCGTGTTGCCGATGGCCTCGCACAGCCGGCTCTCGATCTGGTCCGGCTTGACGTCGGAAGCGATGTCGAAATACGCGCCATTCCAGCGCGTCCGTTCATACGGATGACCGGGCGGGAAGGATTCGGCCGTCTCGAAGCCGAGAACGTGGCTCAGGTAGCGCAGCCATTTGAGGATAGTGGGCATCATCCCGGCATTTTATCCTGAGACGGGAAACTGATGGGGAGACAGCCGCCGGGCAGTATGCCTGTCCGGCGGCTGGTGCAACCTTAAACGTGGGCTTCCTCGCCCAGCTTGCCGGCGCGGAAATCCTCAACGGCGGCGAAGATCTCGGCCTGCGTGTTCATCACGAACGGGCCATACTGCGCGATCGGCTCGTTCAGCGGCCGGCCGGCCACCAGGATCAGGCGGCTGGCCTGCTCCGCATGCACCGTCACGCCGTCCGCGCCCGCCGTGTTGGCCAGGATCGCCATGCGGCCCGACGCCACCGCCTTGTCGCCCACATTCACCTCGCCGCGATAGGTGAAGATGAAGGCGTTGTGGCCTTCCGGCAGCGCCTGGCTGAAGCTGGCGCCGGCCGGCAGATGGATGTCGAGATAAACTGGTTCCGTCACCTCGCGCTGCACCGCGCCGGCCACCCCGTGGCTGCTGCCGGCGATGACTTTCACGTCCACGCCATCGGCCGTGGTGAAGGCCGGCACGTCGGCGCCGTTGAAATCGCGGTACCACGGCGCCTGCATCTTGTCCTTCGCCGGCAGGTTCAGCCACAGCTGGAAGCCCTCCATCACGCCTTCTTCCTGCTCCGGCATCTCCGAGTGGATCACGCCACGACCGGCAGTCATCCACTGCACGCCGCCGTTGGTCAGCAAGCCTTCGTTGCCGGCGCTGTCCTTGTGGCGCATGCGGCCTTCCAGCATATAGGTCACGGTCTCGAAGCCCCGGTGCGGGTGGCTGGGGAAGCCGGCGATGTAGTCGTTGGCCTGGTCGCTGCCGAAATTATCCAGCATCAGGAACGGGTCCAGCCGGCGCTGCAATGGCTGAGTCAGCACGCGGTTGATCTTGACGCCGGCGCCGTCCATGACGGCCTGGCCGCTGATGATGCGTTCTACGCCGCGAGGGCTGTTTACTTGGTCGGTCATGGCAATCTCCTTGTTTGTTACACCAGTACTGCGTTGATCTCCGCTTCGGCCTGGGCCTGCGCCTTGGCCACGGCTTCCGGACCCATGCCCAAGCCTTCGGCGAAGACGTACTGCACGTCGCTCAGGCCCACGAAGTTCAGGAACATCTTGATGTGCGCCAGTTGCGTGTCGGTCGGCGCGTCGCGGTGCATGCCGCCGCGGGCCAGCGCCACATACACTTTTTTGCCGGTCAACAGGCCGACCGGGCCGGTCGGGCCATATTTAAACGTCACGCCGGCGCGGGCGATCGCATCGAACCAGCTTTTGAGTTGCGCGGTGATGCCGAAGTTGTAGGTCGGCGCGCCGATGACGATCACGTCGGCAGCCTGGACCTGGGCGATCAGCGCGTCGTCCAGCGCCACGCGGGCGGCCTGGGCTTCGGTGCGCTGGTCGGCCGGGGTGAACAGGGCTTGCAGCGTCGGCTCGTCGATCACCGGATGCGGATCGGTCGCCAGGTCGCGGCGCAGCAGCGTGGCGGCCGGATTGGCGGCGCGGACCTTGGCGACGATGGCGTCGGCCAGGCGGGTGGATTCGGAACCGGTGCTGCGGGCGCTGGAGTTGATTTGCAAGATGTTCATGGTGTTGCTCCTGTTATTGGGTTTGTGCTGCGATGGAGTCACTTTAATCGTTTCAAATTCATTCCGGAAGCCGTTAAAATGGATAACATTAGTCCACTGATGGAACAATCCCATGGAAATCGACCCTGGCGACCTGCTTTTGTTTGCCCGCATCGTGGAATGCGGCAGTTTCAGCCTGGCGGCGCAGCGCGTGCAGCTGCCCAAATCGACGGTCTCGCGCCGGATCTCGCTGCTGGAGGCGCAACTGGGCGAGCGCCTGCTCCAGCGCACCACGCGCAAGCTGGTGCTCACCGAGTTCGGCGCCAGCCTGCTGGAGCACGCGCGGCGGGTGGCCGACGAAACCGAGATGGCCGGCGCGCTGGCGCAGCACCGGCAGGGCGCGCCGAGCGGGCTGCTGCGGGTGTCGATGCCGGCCGACTTCGCCAACCTGACGATGGGCGGCATGATGGCGCGCTTCATGAACCAGTACCCGGCCATCTCGCTGGAGCTGGACCTGTCGCCGCGCCGGGTCGACCTGGTGGCGGAGAATTTCGACCTGGCCATCCGCATGGGCAACCTGCCGGACGACGCCTCGCTGGCCGCGCGCCGCGTCACCTTGAGCAAGATCGCCTTGTACGCCTCGCCGCTGTACACCTCGCTGCGCGGACTGCCCGAGCATCCCGACGACCTGTTCCGGCACGACCTGCTCAGCCTGCCGCCACGGCTGAACGGCCTGATACGCTGGAAGCTGTTGCGCGGCAAGGTGGAGTGGGAGCGCGAGATGCCGGTGCGCCTGATGGCGAACTCGCCGGAAATCCTGGTGCGTATGGCGGCCAGCGGCGTCGGCATCGCCGCCTCGACCGAGCTGTTCGCGCGCGAGTATCTGCAGAGCGGGGAGTTGGTGCGGGTGTTGCCGGAGTGGGCATTCCCGGTCGTCACGGGCTGGGCGGTGTTCCCCGGCCGCCGGCTGATGCCGGCAAAGACCAGGGTGTTCCTCGACATGCTGGAGACCGCCTTCGAGGACGGCCGGCCAGTGGAGCGGTGAGGCTTACTGCTTCAGCGTGGCCATCGCCTGGCCCAGTTGCACGGCGCCGGCCGGCTGCCAGGCCGGGTTGAAGCTCAGCACATCCTTCGGGAACAGCATTACGACGGTCGAGCCGAGCAGGAAGCGGCCCAGTTCCTCGCCCTTTTTCAGCACGATGTCCTGGTCGTCGTACTGCCACTCGCACACATGCGGCATGCGCGGCGGATTGACCACGCCGTGCCACACGGTGGCCATGCTGCCGACGATGGTGGCGCCGACCAGCGTCATCACGAACGGGCCGTGGGCGGTGTCGAACACGCACACCACGCGCTCGTTGCGCGCGAACAGGCCGGGGATGCCGCGCGCCGCCGCCGGGCTCACCGAGAACAGCTCGCCCGGCACGTAGATCATGCGGGTCAGCCTGCCGTCGCAAGGCATGTGGATGCGGTGGTAGTCGCGCGGGCTCAGGTACAGGTTGGCGAAGCTGCCGTTCTGGAACTTGGCGGCCAGCTCGGCGTCGCCGCCCACCAGCGCCGTGGTCGTGAAGTTGTGGCCCTTGGCCTGGAAGATCTGGTCGTCCTTGATCGCGCCGAACTGGCTGATGCGGCCGTCGATCGGGCAGATGAAGTCGGCGTCCGCCATCGGGCGCGCGTCCGGGCGCAGCGCGCGCGTGAAGAACTCGTTGAAGCTGCTGTAGTTCTCGATGTTCGGATCGAGCGCCTCGTCCATGTTGACGTTGTACTTGCCGACGAACCAGCGGATCAGCCAGGTGGTTTTGCCGCCCCATTTGGCGCCGGCCACGCGGCCGGCAAAATTGGTCAACGCTCCCTTGGGAAGCAGGTAGTGCGGCAGGACAGCAAGACGAGACACGATAGGGTATCCATACAATGAACGATCGCGCATTATAGCGCCGGCCGCCGGCGCGGTTTAGAAAAATGGACTAAACACGCAGCGCAACTTGCCAAATTCCGAACATTTTGATTAAAACAAGGCATAATGCGCGGACTTGTCCTACAACTTGCCCTTCAGAATGATGCCCGCCCGCCAATTTCGCCTGACGCAGATCGCCGCCGCCGTGTTGTCCCTTTATGTAGGCGCCGTCCGCGCCGAGGCCGAAACACCGCCCGTCGAGCAGCCCAAGCCGGCGCCGATGCAGAAGGTGGAGATCAAGGGCGCCGCCGCCAGCTACGACCCGCGCCGCGACGACACGGCCAGCAAGACCGTGGTCACCAGCGAGGAGATCCAGAAATACGGCGACACCTCGGTCAACGACGTGCTCAAGCGCGTGCCCGGCATCACCGTCAGCGGCGCGGCCGGCCGCAGCGGCGGCGAGATCCGCATGCGCGGCCTGGGCAGCGGCTACACGCAGATCCTGATCAACGGCGAGCGCGCCCCGGCCGGCTTCGCCATCGACAGCCTGGCGCCCGAGGTGATCGAGCGCATCGAGGTCCTGCGCGCCGCCAGCGCCGAGTTCAGCACGCAGTCCATCGCCGGCACCATCAACATCGTGCTGAAGAAGGCGCTGAAATCCGCCCAGCGCGAAGTCAAGCTCAGCGAGGCCAAGGGCAGCAAGTTCAGTTCGCCGTCGCTCAGCCTGCAGATGTCGGACAAGATGGGCTCGACCTCGTACTCGTTCGGCGGCAACGCCTGGCGCTACATGTTCACCCGCGTCAATCCGTCGTTCGACACCGGCACCGACGCAGCAGGCCAGCCCAATCTGGACCGCGCCACGACCTGGCGCGACCAGGGCCGCGCCGACGGCATGAACCTGTCGCCGCGCATCAACTGGACACTCGACAACGGCGACACGCTGACCTCGCAAACCTTCGTCAACCTGAACCAGTTCGTCAGCAACGGCCACACCCGCACCACGACCGCGCTGGGCCGTGGCCCGGACTACGACCGCATCGACAGCACCTTCAGCAGCCACAACGCCTTCGGCCGTACCGACCTGAACTGGGTGCACAAGCTCGACGGTGGCGCCAAGCTGGACATGAAGGCCGGCGTCAGCGACAACCGCAACACCGCCGATTCCCTCCAGTTCGGCGGCAACAATGGCAAGCCGGCCACGCTGGAACGCACCGTCATCTCGACCAGCGGCGAGAAGGGCTTCAGCACCCAGGGCAAGTACTCGCGGCCGCTGACCTTCGGCGCGGCGCCGGCCGACGGCAAGGGCGAGGCTCCGACCGAGCACGCTTTGGCTATGGGCTGGGATGCCGGCGTGACCAAGCGCGACGACACCCGCATGCAGCGTGAGGCCGCGCTGCCGGGCGCCACGCCGGACAACAGCGACGAAGGCTTCTCGGCCAAGGTCATGCGGCTGGCGCTGTACGGCCAGGACGAATGGAACCTGACGCCGCAATGGTCGCTCTACACCGGCCTGCGCTGGGAGGGCCTGGACACGCGCAGCGAGGGCAACACCTTCGACGCCGTGCAGCAGCGCTCCAGCGTGCTCAGCCCGCTGATGCAGACGCTGTACAAATTCCCGAACAAGAAGGACCAGCTGCGCGTCGCGCTGACCCGCACCTACAAGGCGCCGTCCACGGCCAGCCTGATTCCACGCAAGTTCACCTCGACCAACAACAGCCCGACCGATCCCGACCGCCGAGGCAATCCGCACCTGAAGCCGGAGCTGGCGCTGGGCCTGGACGCCTCGTTCGAGCACTACTGGGGCGAGGGCGGCCTGCTGAGCGCCAGCGCCTCGATGCGCCGCATCGAGAACTACACCCATCAGGGCTTGCTGTACGAGGATGAGCGCTGGGTCTCGACCTCGATCAACGACGGCCGCGCCGAAACCCGCGGCATCGAGCTGGAGGCCAAGTTCCCGGTCCGCGCGCTGATCGAACACGCACCGGCGCTGGACCTGCGCGCCAGCGTCAGTCGCAACTGGTCGCGCGTGGAAAGCGTACCCGGCCCGGACAACCGCCTCGACCAGCAGACCCCGCTCAGCGCCACGCTGGGCGTCGACTACAAGAGCCCGAGCGGCGTGCTCAGCACCGGCGGCAGCTTCAACTTCCGCAACGGCGGCCTGGCGCGCCTGAGCGGCACGCAGGGCGGCTACAGCAGCGTGCGCCGGGATCTGGACGTGTACGCGTTGTGGAAAATCGACACCCAGAACAACCTGCGGATCGCCGTCTCCAACCTGCTGGCGCAGGACTACGTCACGGAAAGCCTGTACAGCGACGCCAACGGCACGCAGAACCGCACCTCGGTGGCCAGCGGCGAAACCCAGCTGCGCGTCACGGTCGAAAAGCGTTTTTGATGGTGTGATTCCGAGGTGATATGATTCTCCGGTGTACTTAATTGCCGCGGGCCCCCCTCTGAAAAAGCCTAAAGTTACCGAGATCGAGCAGCCGGACGACGACAGCCTGCGTCTGGCGCTGGCCGAGGTGCGCGATTTGCAGCGCACCGTGGTCGTGCTGCGCTCGGAATTGGAGCTGTCTCACCAGGAACGCCAGCACGCGGTGCAGGACGCCTTGTCCTTCGCCCACAGCGAGATCACCCAGTTGCGCGAGACCGTCGCCGCCCTGCGCGCCAGCCTGGAGCGGGTGACGCAGGAAAAGCTCGACGCGCTGCAACAGGCCAGCACGCTCCACCACGGCGAGGTCGCCCAGCTGCACGACACCATCCGCGCCCTGCGCGACACGCTGGAGGCGCGCGCATGAGCGCCAAGCCCGCCATCCGCAGCGTGCCGGCCAAGCCGCCCGCCAAGAGCGAGGCCGCATCGGCCCAAGCGGCGGCGGGCGCCCAGCGCAAGCGGCTGCGCCAGGTCGAGCTGCTGTTGGAGGTGTCGCGCCGCATGGCGGCCTACGACACGCTGGACGAAATCCTCACCGCGCTGATCGACGTCACCACCGAGGAGCTGGACGCCGAGCGCGGCACGCTGTTCCTCAACGACGCCGAGACCGGCGAACTGTTCTCCCGCGTCGCACAGGGCAACATCCAGCGCGAGATCCGCTTCCTGAACCACACCGGCATCGCCGGCCACGTGTTCACCACCGGCGAGGCGCTCAACATCGCCGACGCCTACGCCGACCCGCGCTTCAACCGCTCCATCGACGAGCAGACCGGCTTCGTCACGCGCAACATCCTGTGCGTGCCGATCAAGACCTTCAAGGGCGAGATCATCGGCGTGTCGCAGACGCTCAACAAGCGGCGCGGCAAGTTCACCCGCGCCGACCTGCAACTGTTGGAGGCGCTCACCACGCAGGGCACGCTGGCGCTGCAAAGCGCGCGCTTCCTCGAAAGCATGAAGAAGATCCGGCGCCAGGAGATGGAATTCATCGACGTGGTGTCCGAGGTCACGGCCGACATCAAGCTCGGCTCGCTGCTGCAGAAGGTGATGGGCGAGGCCACGCGCCTGCTCAACGCCGAGCGCTCGACGCTGTTCCTCAACGACGAGAAGACCGGCGAGCTGTGGTCGGAGGTGGGGCAGGGCCTGGAGTCGCTGCAGATCCGCCTGCCCAACACGGCCGGCATCGCCGGCGCCGTCTTCACGTCCGGCAAGACCATCAACATCCCGTACGCCTACGCCGACCTGCGCTTCAACCCGGCCTTCGACAAGCGCACCGGCTACTTCACGCGCTCCATCCTGTGCGTCCCCATCGTCAACAAGGCCGGCAAGATCATCGGCGTGACGCAGGTGCTCAACAAGCGCGGCGGTCCGTTCACGCACGAGGACGAATCGCGCCTGCGCGCCTTCACCGCGCAGATCTCGATCGCGCTGGAGAACGCCAAGCTGTTCGCCGACGTCCAGCAAATCAAGAATTACAACGAGGCCATGCTGGAGTCGATGTCGAACGGCGTCATCACGCTGGACGGGCAGGAGAAGATCGTCACCTGCAACGCGGCCGGCCTGCGGATTTTGCGCACCGGGCCGGACGGCATCCTCGGCCGCCCGGCGCAGGATTTCTTCGGCGGCGCCAACAGCTGGGTGATGGACAAGCTGCGCCAGGTCGAGGAAAACCAGAGCGCCGAGCACCTGATGGACGCCGAGCTGGTGGTGGAGGATGCCACGCTGTCGGTCAACTTCAGCGTGCAGCCGCTGCTGTCGATGGAAAAGAAGGGCATCGGCTGGATGCTGATGCTGGAGGACATCTCCAGCGAAAAGCGCCTGCGCTCGACCATGTCGCGCTACATGGACCCCGGCATCGCCGACCAGATGGTGGCCAACGGCGCCGAGATGCTGGGCGGTAAAAACGTGCCGGCCACGGTGCTGTTCTCGGACATCCGCAGCTTCACCACCATCACCGAGCAGCTGGGCGCGCAGGGCACGGTCACCCTGCTCAACGAATACTTCACGATGATGGTCGACTGCATCCAGCGCGAGGAGGGCATGCTCGACAAGTTCATCGGCGACGCCATCATGGCGGCCTTCGGCATCCCGGTCGGCCACGACGACGACGCCGACCGCGCGCTGCGCACCGCCATCGCCATGATGACCGAGCTGCGCGCCTGGAACGGGCTGCGCGCGCGCGAAGGCAAGCCGCCGGTGGAGATTGGCATCGGCCTCAACACCGACCAGGTCGTCTCCGGCAACATCGGCTCCAAGAAGCGCATGGACTACACCATCATCGGCGATGGCGTGAACCTGGCGGCGCGGCTGGAATCGGCGTGCAAGCAGTACGGCGCCCACATTCTCATCAGCGAGTTTACCTACCGCGCGCTGCGCGGCACCTACCGCCTGCGCGAGGTCGACATCGTGGTGGTCAAGGGCAAGACCCGGCCGGTGTCGATCTACGAGGTGATGGACTACCACAGCGAGGACAGCTATCCCAACCTGGTCGAGGCCATGGGCGTGTTCCGCAACGCGCTGCAAAGCTACCGCAAGCGCAACTGGGCCGCCGCCGGCAAGCTGTTCGACGAGGTGCTGTCGCTCAATCCGCACGACCGCGTGGCCGCGCTGTACATCGAGCGCAGCCTGCACATGGCGGCCAACCCGCCGCCCGACGACTGGGACGGCACCTTCGTGATGGAATCGAAGTGAAGATCCCCCGCAGCACGCTGGAGCAGTGGCAGGTCCTGCAGGCCATCGTCGAATGCGGCGGTTACGCGCAGGCGGCCGAGGCGCTGCACCGCAGCCAGTCGTCGGTCAGCTACATGGTGGCCAAGCTGCAGGAGCAGCTGGGCGTCGAGCTGCTGGAAATCGACGGCCGCCGCGCGCGCCTGACGAAAAACGGCGAGGCCCTGCTGGCCAAGGCGCGCGAGCTGCTGGGCGACGCCTTCCAGCTCGAGCAGCTGGCCACCAGCCTGGCCGAGGGCTGGGAGCCGCAGGTGTCGATCGCGGTCGACAGCCTGTTCCCGGTCGAGCTGCTGGTGCAGGTGCTGCGCGATTTCGAACCCTGGGCCAAGCACACCCGCGTCAACCTGGAGGAGACCGTGCTGTCCGGCTCCGAGGATGCGCTGGTCGAACAGCGGGTCGACATCGCCATCGCCAGCCGCATCCCGTCGGGCTTCCTGGGCGACGTGCTGATGGATATCGAATTCATCGCCGTGGCCCATCCCTGCCACGCGCTGCACGAGCTGGGCCGCGAATTGGAAGTGGAGGACCTGGGCCGCAACCTGCACATCGTGGTGCGCGATTCGGGCACGCTCAATCCGCGCGACCACGGCTGGCTCAGCAGCAATCAGCGCTGGACCGTCACCAGCCCGCATACGCGGCTGGAGATGATCTGCAACGGCCTGGGCTTCGGCTGGCTGCCCGAGCACAAGATACGGACCCAGCTGGAGCAGGGCCTGCTCAAGCCGCTGCCGCTGCGGGTGGGGCAGCGCCGCAAGCTGTCGCTGTCGCTGATCGTCGCCAATCCCGAGGTGGCCGGCCCCGCCACCTGCCGCCTGGCCAACCTGATCCGCAAAGTGGTGAAGGACGGCATCGAGCACCGGCCGCTGTGCGGCTGAATAGAAAACAGTTAATCCACCGGGCGCTATTCTCTGAAGCGGGCATATTGCCGCGCCGTCGTAAAACCGTCCGATACGCGCTTCAATTGAACAACAGTGGTGGAAAATATTCGTTTTTATAGCTATATTGGTATTTGTCGCGTATATCTCTGGAGAATTGGTGCAAAGTTATGGTAAATTGCGGCTATCAAATCTCACACATTGTCACCAGTGGTTTTTTTAGAATCTAACCTGCCGATAGAAGGAAATAAGATGACGACTTACCAGGAATACAAAGCAAAGATCGCCGAACTGGAAAATCTGGCCGAAACCGCCCGCAAAAATGAAATCGCGCAGGCGAAAGAGAAAGTCACGGCCATCATGCGTGAATACGGCCTGACCGTGGCGGATCTGGGCGGCGTAGCCAAGGTGAAGGCGGTCAAGACCCGCGCGCCGGTGCCGACCAAATACCGCGACGACGCCACCGGCCAGACCTGGACCGGCCGCGGCCGCGCTCCGAAATGGCTGGAAGGCAAGGACAAAGAGCAGTATCTGATTAAGTAAGCCGCACCGTCGGTTTGCCGGAAGCCGGGAGCGGGGTTTATATGTTTTTATAAACCCCGCTCCCGGCTTTTCTCTTTTTCGGGGCGCGATACATGCCGAGTCGCCGCGGGTCTTATTCTCCGCTTTGATTGCGGTTCTATATCTCCTGTCGCCACGCGACGTTGCTTTTATGCTGAAAGGCGGCGTTAATTACCCCCGGCCTTAACTCAGCGTTAAGGTTAGTGTCACCTGCCTAGACCAGCCACAGCCATTTCGTGCGATGATAGTGGAATGGCATCAATTCCTCTTTTCCCGCTGAATACCATCCTGTTCCCGGACGGGCATTTACCATTGCAGGTGTTTGAAGTGCGTTATCTGGACCTGATCAAGCGCTGCATCGCCAATGGCGAGGAATTCGGCGTGGTCCCGCTGCTCGAAGGCAGCGAAACGCGCATTCCCGACATGCAGGAAACCCTGTCTGACGCCGGCACCATGGCCCGCATCCTCGAATGGACCGCGCCGTTGCCGGGACTGCTGCAAATCTCCTGCGTCGGCACCACGCGCTTCCAGATCCGGTCGGCCGAAAAGCTCAAGCATGGCCTGTGGATGGCCGAGGTCGACCAGGTCGCCGAGGACATGGTGGTGCCCGTTCCCACCGAGCAGCAGGACGTCGCCAACGCGCTGGGCTCGCTGATCCGTTCGCTGCAGAAGAAGCAGATCTCCACCGCGAACATGCCGCTGGCGCCGCCGTACCGGCTGGACGAAGCCGGCTGGGTGGCGAACCGCTGGTGCGAGCTGCTGCGGCTGGACGTGGGCGAGAAGCAGCGCCTGCTGCTGCAGGAGAATCCCGTGCTGCGCCTGGAGCTGATCCAGGATGTGCTGAGCGAGAACGGCCTGCTCGATTAGTGGCCCTACGCGGGCGGCCAGCGCTGGCCCTGTCGGCCGGCGGGTGTTGATGCTAGACTGACATCATTGTCAACGCCACCCGAGCCGCCATGTACCTGCAACCCGCCTTCGCCGAAGACCGTCTCGAAGTCCGCCACGGCCTGATGCGCGCCTTCCCGCTGGCCACGCTGATCCTGGCCGATGCCGACGGCGTCACCGCCGACCTGATCCCGTTCATGCTGTACGCCGACGAGGGCGACAGCGGCCTGGGCGTGCTGCGCGCCCACGTGGCGCGCGCCAATCCGCTGTGGCGCAAGCTGGAGACGGCGACCTCGTGCCTGGTGGTGTTCCAGGGGCCGGAATCCTACATCAGCCCGAGCTGGTACGAAACCAAGCGCACCACGCACAAGGTGGTGCCGACCTGGAACTACGCGATGGTGCAGGCGCGCGGCGCCGGCCGCGCGGTGGACGATCCATTCTGGCTGCGCCGCCTGCTGGACCGCATGACCGCCTTCCACGAAAGCGGCATGCCGCAGCCGTGGGAGCTGGACGACGCGCCGGTCGATTTCATGGCCGCGACGATGAAGGCCATCGTCGGCATCGAGATCCCGATCGACAGCCTGGTGGGCAAATGGAAGGTCAACCAGAACCGCAGCGCCGCCGACCAGCGTGGCGTGGTGGCGGGCCTGGGCGACGATCCGATGGCGCAGCTGGTGGCCGAGCGCCTCAAGCCCGAGTAGCAGGAGCGGCCGGAACGCTAGCCGGCATGCGCCTCGCTGGCCTCGTCCAGCGCATGCACGCGCATCGACCACAGCACGCCGGCCGCCAGCAGCAGCATGGCGGCGATCTCCAGCCCGCGCGGCAGCTGCTGCTTGTAGATAAAGCCGTACAGCAGCGCGAACAAGGTCTCGAACAGGATCAGCTGGCCGGACAAGGTCAGCGGCACCTTGCGGCTGGCGACATTCCACAGATGGTTGCCGATCACCGAAGCGCCCAGGGCCAGCAGCGCGTTGACGATCCAGAACAGCGTCCAGTCGCGGCCGCTGGCCACGGCGCCGGCGCCGGTCACGTCGGCATGGAACAGCGCCAGCGCCACCAGGGCGATCGCCAGCGCGATCAATCCGCTCGACACGCCATACAAGGCCGACCACTCGCCGCTGCTGAAGTGCGGATTGCGCTTCAGGTAGCGCGCGTTGTCCACCGAATACCAGGTCCAGCACAGCAGCGCGCCGGCCGCGCACAGCACGCCGAGGATCTTGTCCGGCAGCGGCGCGCCATTGCCCGCGTCGTGGGAGAACACATCGACATTGATGCAGGCGATGCCGGCCGCCACCAGCAGCAGCGGCAGCATCAACTGCTTGAGCGGCACCGAGCCATGGTCCTTGCTCCCCATCAGCGTGACCGAGATCGGCAGCACGCCGATGATCAGCGAGGTGGCCGCCACGCCGGCGAACTTGACGCCCAGCGCAAGCAGCATGTAGTAGACGATGTTACCGGCCAGCGCATGCTTGATCATCGCGGCCACATCGCCGCGGTCCAGGCGGCGCAACAGGGCAGGCAGGCGCCGCGCCATCAGGCCAGCCGCGATCAGGCCGTAGGCGATGTAGCGGCCGCAGGCCATCTCCAGCGGCGTGAAGGCCGACAGCAATTCCGGCACGATGAACACCATGCCCCACATCGCGCCCGCCAGCAAGCCGCACAAGATCCCAGTCCACATCGCACACTCTTTCCAAAGCACAAAAATAAAAATCGACCTAGAGTATTGCATACCTGCGTGGATTTGTTTAGGGAGACTGCCATGACCGACCAAACCCTGGCGGTGCTGCGGGAGCAGGTGCTGCCGCTGCGCACCGACGACGACCTCGACGCCGTGCTGAGCAACATCGGCCAGGCGCGGCTGGTGCTGATGGGCGAAGCCACCCACGGCACGCGCGAGTTCTATCAACTGCGCGCCGCCCTCAGCAAGCGGCTGATCGTCGAACACGGCTTCGACGCCATCGCCGTCGAAGCGGACTGGCCGGACGCGCTGCAGGCGAGCCGCTTCGTCCAGCTGAAGGGCGCCGACCAGAGCGCCGACCAGGCGTTGTCCGGCTTCCAGCGCTTCCCGCAATGGATGTGGCGCAACGAGGAGATGGTCGAGCTGCTGTACTGGCTGCGGCTGCACAACCAGCAGGTGCGGGAGCCGGCGCGCCGCATCGGCTTCTACGGCCTGGATTTATACAGCCTGCACCAGTCGATGCGCCTGGTGGTGCGCTACCTGGAGCAGGCCGATCCGCCGGCCGCCGGCCGTGCGCGCGAACGCTACAGCTGCATCGACCACGTCGGCGCCGATCCGCTGCGTTACGGCTACCTCGCCAGCCTTGGCCTGCGCGAGGACTGCGAGAAGGAAGTGGTGCGCCAGCTGGCCGAGCTGACCGCGCAGGCGCAGCGGCATCTGGACGTGGCTGGGGACACGGTGCCGGACGAGCTGTTCTACGCGCAGCAAAACGCCCGCGTGGTGCGGAACGCCGAGCGCTACTACCGCGCCATGTTCAGCCGTCGCGACGAGTCCTGGAATGTGCGCGACAGCCACATGGCCGACACGCTGGACGCCTTGCTGGCCCACCTGTCCGCACACAGGAGCGGCCCGGCGCGGCTGGTGGTGTGGGCGCACAACTCGCACCTTGGCGACGCGCGGGCGACGGAAATGGGGCGTGGAGGACAGCTCAACCTGGGACAGCTGGCGCGCGAGCGGCACGGCGAGGCGGCGGTCTACCTGCTGGGCTTCAGCACCCACGACGGCACGGTGACGGCCGCCAGCGAATGGGACGGGCCGGCCCAGCTCAAGCGCGTGCGGCCATCGCTGCCGGGCAGCCTGGAGGCCTTGCTGCACCAGGTGACCGAGGAGGATCCGGCCCGGCTGGCGCGCTTCCTGCTGCCGCTGCGGGCCTGCGCGGACGCCCGCGCGGCCTTGCCGGCCACGCTGCTGGAGCGTGCCATCGGCGTGGTCTACCGCCCTGAGACCGAACGCCAGAGCCATTACTTCGATGCCGAGGTGGCGCGCCAGTTCGACGCCGTGATCCATGTGGACCGTTCCAACGCCGTCAAGCCGCTGGAGTTGTCCGCGCATTGGCGCTTGGACGAACTGCCCGAGACCTATCCGTCCGGCTTGTAGTGGGACGTTAGAGGCAGGCCAGCAGCCCGCCCGCCGCCAGCAGGTTCAGCGCGGCGGTCAGCCAGAATTTGACGAGGAAGCTGGTCTTGATGGACTTGTGGCGCAGCCAGCGCTGCGCCAGCCAGCCGCCCGGCCAGCCGAAGGCCAATCCTATCAGCAGCAGCGTGCGTTCGGGGATGCGCCGGCGGCGGCCGATGGCGGCCGATTTGTCGATCGCGTAGGCGATAAAGCAGACGATGCTGGCCAGGCCATACGCGGCCGCCAGCAGCAACAGCGCGAGCTGGAAGGGCGGCAGGGCCGGAACGTTCAGAAGTAGCTCAGGCCGAGGGCGGCCTTGACTTCGTCGGCGGTCTGCGCGGCCACTTCGCGCGCGCGCATCGTGCCTTCCTTCAGCATCTGCATGATGTAGCCCTTGTCCTGCGCCAGCTCTTCGCGGCGGGCGCGGATCGGCGCCAGCATCTCCTGCAGCACCACTTCCAGGCGCTTCTTGACGATGGAGTCGCCCAGGCCGCCGCGCACGTAATGGGCCTTCATCTCGGCCAGCTTGTCCTTTTCAGGATCGAAGGCGTCCAGGTAGATGAAGGCCACGTTGCCTTCCAGGTGGCCCGGATCTTCCACGCGCAGGTGCAGCGGATCGGTATAAACCTTTTTCACGGCGGCGGTGATCTCGGCCGCGGTGGCGCCCAGGTTGATCGTGTTGCCCAGCGATTTGCTCATCTTGGCCTTGCCGTCGGTGCCCGGCAGGCGGCCGATCTCCGGCACCAGCGCCTTGCACTCGACCAGGATGTCCTTGTTGGCGATGCGGTTGAAGCGGCGCACGATCTCGTTGGTCTGTTCGATCATCGGGATCTGGTCCTCGCCGACCGGCACCAGCGAGGCCTTGAACGCCGAGATGTCGGCCGCCTGCGAGGCTGGGTAGGTCAGGAAGCCGGCCGGGATGTCGCGCTCGAAGCCGCGCAGCGCGATCTCGGTCTTGACGGTCGGGTTGCGCTCCAGGCGGGCCACGGTCACCAGGTTCAGGTAGTAGAAGGTCAGCTCGGCCAGTTCCGGGATCTGCGACTGGATCAGGATGGTCGACTTGGCCGGGTCGATGCCGACCGCCAGATAGTCCAGCGCCACCTCGACCACGTTGCGGTGCACCTTGCCGGTGTCGTCCATGTTGTCGGTCAGGGCCTGGGCGTCGGCCAGCATGATGAACTGCTTGTATTCGTGCTGATAGGCGACGCGGTTGCGCAGGCTGCCGACGAAGTGGCCCAGGTGCAGCGGGCCGGTCGGGCGGTCGCCGGTCAGGATCACGGTCGGGCCTTTGGACGCGGCGGGTGCGGTGGCGATTACTTCGGACTGTTCGGTCAGGCTCATCAGGGGTTCCTTTACGTTGCCCCGGTCCGGCGCGACGAATGTAAAAAACGCCACCAGAAAAGGGCGGCGTTGATAAAAATATCACATCACTATGGGTAGACAGTGGCCGCGCGCTAGGAGCGGCGCCAATTCAGGCAGGCGTGAAGTGTGGTGTAAAAAGTCATCCGCGTATGGTTGCAGTTCAGCGCCGGTCTGTCAAGGTGTGAGGCGCCGCAAGGCCCGCTGCGGGATTCGGAACTAGATTGAATGCTCGCGGTCTGACACAAAGGAGATTAAAATGGCCGATAACTTCGATTCCGTCGCGTTTATGGATACCCTGACTGAAGGCGGCATGCCCGAGAAGCAGGCCAAGGCGCTGGCCTCGGCGATGTTCCAGCTTATCGACACCCACCTGGTGACCAAGAACTATCTCGACATGCGCCTGGCGCAGCTCAAGTCCGAATTGATCCAGTGGATGGTCGGTGTGGTGGTCGTGCAGACTGGAGTCACCGCCGTGCTCTTCAAGCTCATGCATTAATCTAAACGATAAGGTAGTATTGCCGATCCTGAGCGATACCCCTTACCGGAGCCGATATGCGTGTTCTTGCAGTTGCCGTGCTTTCCACCCTGATGGTCTCCGCCGCAACGGCGCAAACATCCACGCCGCCGATGGCGCCCGACATCCCCGCCAAGTTCGACACCGCCATCCCCAACGCCGACTACGTCAAGCGCGACGTCATGATCCCGATGCGCGACGGCGTCAAGCTGCACACCGTGATCGTCATCCCCAAGGGCGCCGTCCACGCCCCCATGGTCCTGAGCCGCACCCCCTACAACGCCAGCGGCCGCGCCCAGCGCAACGTCAGCCCCAGCGTGCTGGCCACGGTCGGGCAGGGCGACGAAGTGATGTTGGAAAACGGCTACATCCGCGTCTACCAGGACGTGCGCGGCAAATACGGCTCCGAGGGCGAGTACGTGATGACCCGCCCTGTCAAAGGCCCGCTCAACAGCACTCGCACCGACCACACCACCGACGCCTGGGACACCATCGACTGGCTGGTCAAGAACGTCCCCGAAAGCAACGGCAACGTCGGCATGATAGGCTCGTCCTACGAAGGCTTCACCGTGCTGATGGCGCTGGTCGACCCGCACCCGGCGCTCAAGGTCGCCGTGCCGATGAGTCCCATGGTCGACGGCTGGCGTGGCGACGACTGGTTCCACAACGGCGCCTTTCGCGTGACCAACCTGAGCTACATCGCCGGCCAGACCGCCGCCAAGGGCAGCGGCAAGACCCTGGCCACCGGCGTCTACGACGACTACGAGGGCGTGCTGCGCGGCGGCTCCACCGCCGATTACGCCCGGCAGTTCGGCCTGGACCAGCTCAACTTCGTCCGCAAGCTGTTCGAGCACCCGGCGTACGACAGCTACTGGCAGCAGCAGGCGCTCGACAAGATCCTGGCCAAGCGCCCGATGAAGGTGCCCACCATGACCGTGGTCGGTTACTGGGACCAGGAGGACATCTACGGCGCCCACGCGTTCTACTCGGCGGTCGAACCGCAGGACAAGGCCAACGACAAGAACTTCCTGGTGGTGGGGCCGTGGCGCCACAGCGGCGTCAATTACGACGGCTCCAGCCTGGGCCCGCTCAAGTTCACCGGCGACACCGCGCTGGAATTCCGCCGCGACGTGATGCAGCCCTTCCTCGACCAATACCTGAAGGACGGCGCGCCGGCCGCCGACACGCCGCCGGTGCTGTTCTACCAGACCGGCGTCAATCGCTGGCAGCGCTTGCAGCGCTGGCCGCTGGCGTGCGAAACCGGCTGCCCGGCGCCGCTCAAGCCGATCTACCTGAAGCCCGACTTCAAGCTGGACTTCGACGCGCCGCAGCAGGGCGCGGGCTTCGACGAATACGTGTCCGACCCGGCCAAGCCGGTGCCGTTCGTCCCGCGTCCGGTGCACATGAACGACGCCAGCGTGTGGCGCCCATGGCTGGTGAGCGACCAGCGCGGCGTCTCCGACCGCACCGATGTGCTGAGCTACGTCACCGAGCCGCTCAAGGCGCGCCTGCAGATCGCCGGCGCCGCCATGGTCAACCTGTACGCCTCGACCACCGGCACCGACACCGACTGGGTGGTCAAGCTGATCGACGTCTACCCCGACGAAGTGCCGTCGCAGCCGGAGCTGGGCGGCTACCAGCTGGGCATCGCGATGGACATCTTCCGTGGCCGCTACCGCAACAGCTTCGAGCATCCGTCGCCGGTCGCGCCGGGCGCCGTGGAGAAGTACCGCTTCGCGCTGCCGAACGCCAACCACGTGTTCCTGCCGGGCCACCGCGTGATGGTGCAGATCCAGTCCAGCTGGTTCCCGCTGTACGACCGCAATCCGCAGACCTACGTGCAGAACATCTTCCACGCCAAGCCGGCCGACTACAAGAAAGCGACGCTGCGCGTGTACCACGCCGGCGCCGAAAGCAGCGCCCTGGAGCTGCCGGTGGTGGAGGGGAAATAAGCTAAACGGAATAAACCGTTTAGCGCGGACGCACGCTGTCGGTCAGCACGTCCGCGCGGAAGTAGTGGCGATAGCCCTCCAGCACCTGGTTCGACCTGCCCATCTTTTCCAGCATGTCGATCAGCACCCGCTGGTCCGCCGCCGGCAGGGCGTGCGACACGTAGGCGCCGCTGTCGCTCCACGGCAGTTCGGGAATGGGCTCCATCCGCAGCCTGTCCTGCAAGCCGTTGACGCGCGCATCGCGCCGGATCGCACCGGCCATCAGCGTCGGCCCCATGATGGTGAGGTCGGCCGAGCCGGCGTGCAGCAGGCGCGCCACCGCCACCACGTCCACCTCGGTGAACAGGCGGCCCTGCTTGGCCAGCTCGTTCACCAGCGCGGTGTATTGCTCGCCATAGTCGAAGCCCCGCACCACGGCCACGCGCAGCTCGCGCCGCTCCAGCAGGTTCTTGGCGTCGGTGATCGGCGCGCGCGGGCCGGCCACCGAAATCAGCATGGCGCGATGGCCTATCATCGGCACAAACGTGCCGGCCAGGTCGCGCGACGGCGTGCGCGAGGCCGGCAGCAGCAGGTCGGCCTTGCCGGCCTTGAACATGGCCACCTGGCGCGCACGCGGCACCACGGTGAAGACGAAGTTGCAGCCGCTCTTGCCGCTCGCACTGCGCAGCAGGTCGGGATAGATGCCGCCGACGCGGGCCCCCTCGATCTGCACGCTGGCGCCGCTGGCCGACACCGGCACGGAGATGTCGCGTGAACAGTCGCCGGCCCGGGCGTGCGCCACGCAGGCCGCCAGCAGCGCGGCGATGGCGTATCGTTTCATGGCGTGGCCGTCCGCATATGGTGCTGGTGGAAGTAGCGCTGCGCCACCAGGATGGCCACCGCCTGCATCGCCGCGCACAGGTAGAAGGTGCTGCCGATGCGCCAGTCGTCCGCCGGCAGGTGGCTGACTTCACCGAGGATGGCGGTGCCCAGCAGCGGCATGAAGATCACCCCCAGGCTGCTGACCGATTGCAGTGACCCCATCAACTCGCCCTGTTCGTGGGGCGGCGTCGCCTTCGAGACGATGGCCTGCAGCGCCGGGCCGACCGCGAACGCCAGCACATTGCACAGGATGAGCACATACATCATCCAGCCATGCGTGGCCAGGCCGTACAGCAGGTAGGTGATGGCGCCCGAGCACAATCCCAGCAGCGACAGGCGCACCTCGCCGAAGCGCTTGATCAGGATGCCCAGCAGGCCGGCCTGCACCACGGCCGCCGTCAGGCCGACGCAGAACATGGCCGCGCCGTTCTGGCCCGGCGTCCAGGCGAAGCGGAAGTGGGTGTACAGCACCCAGGTGGTCTGCAGCATCATCTGCGCGAAGGTGACCAGCGAGAAGGTGACCACCAGGCCGCGGATGTCGGTGCGGCGCGCAAGCTTGAACAGCGCCGACAGGGGATTGATCTTGGCCAGCTTGAACGTCGAGCGGCGCTCCGCCGGCAGCGATTCCGGCACGACGAAATAGCCGTAGACGAAATTGGCGGCCGACAGCCCGCCCGCCACGTAGAACGGCAGGTGCAGGTTGACGCTGCCCAGCAGGCCGCCCAGCATCGGGCCGCAGATGAAGCCCAGGCCGAACGCCGCGCCGACCTTGCCGAAGCTCTTGGCGCGGTTCTCCGGCGTCGAGATGTCCGACGCGTAGGCCGACGCCACCGACATGCTGGCCGACGACATGCCGCCCACCACGCGGCCGATGAACAGGTAGGCCAGGTTGGGCGCCCACGCGGTGGACAGGAAGTTGATGCACATGCCGGCCATCGAATACAGCATCACCGGGCGGCGGCCGATGCGGTCGCTCAGGGCGCCCAGCATGGGCATGAAGATGAACTGCATCAGGCCGAACACCGCGCTCATGATGCCGAACCAGTAGGCCTGGTTCTCGCGCGAGCCGGTGAATTCGCCCACCAGCATCGGCAGCACCGGCACGATCAGGCCGATGCCCAGCATGTCGATGAAGACGCAGATCAGGATGAAGTTCAGGTTGCCCGGCGCCGGGGCGGCCGGCAGGGCGGGTGCAGCGGTATCGGGGGTGGCCATGTGATCGGTGAATGAAAAGGGTCAGGGCGCGGCCGGACTGGCGGCCCACTCGGCGATGAAGCTGTCGCGGAAGGCGGTCAGCTCGTTGAGGCGGGTCTGCGCCAGGTGGCGGCCGGCGGAGGTCTGCATCTTGCCGGGCAGGGTGGCCAGCTTGGTGTCGATGTGGTCCAGCGCATAGGCTTTTTCATCGAGATCGCGATGCAGCGCCATCGGATCGTCGGGGTGGGCCAGGCCGCTGCCCATGCGCCCGGCCGTGTAGAACAGCCGCGCCAGGCCCACCGCGCCCAGGGCGTCGAGGCGGTCGGCGTCCTGCACGATCTTGGCCTCGATGGTCTCGGGGCGGATGGCGGCGGAAAAACTGTGGCTCTCGATCGCGTGCGCGACGGCGGCCAGCTTATTGGACGGGAAATCGAGTTCGGCCAGCTGGCGGCTGGCCAGCAGCGCCGCCTTGCGCGAGGCCAGGTGGCGTTCGGGATCGTTCTTGGGCAGGTTGACCAGGTCGTGCAGGTAGCAGCCGGCCAGCACGACCAGCGCGTCGGCCTCGGGATAGTCGTCCAGCAGCAGGCTGGCGTTGCGCCAGACGCGGTGCAGGTGGTTGGTGTCGTGGGCGCCGTCGGCTCCGGCGGCGGCGCTGGCCAGGCGGACCAGGCGCGGGTGCCAGCTGTTGAGCAAGCTGTTCATTGTTCTCCCGTGATGTCTGTCTCGACGTTCTTTTTTTCAGATCATACAGCCTGATACGGCCCTTGTGCAGTGGAACTTGGCGGCAATTAACAATTGTTTGCTTGCCAAGCGGGACGAAATTATGCAAAATGCAACCATATTTGATAATCACAGGCACTATGATGCGTAACTTCCTGGCGCTTGCACCGATGTTGTTGAGCCTGCTCAGCGCCCCCGCGCTGGCGCTCGACGACACCCCGACCGTGACGCCCCATTTCCAGATCAAGGGGGAAGACAGCCGCCTGGCCGGCGCCCGTCCGAACGCGGCCGCCGCGTTGGCGGCGTCGGCGCCGCGCCGCGCGCAGGCCGAGAACGAGACCCTGCGCCCCGAACGCGAAGCCATGAATCCGCGCGCCGTGACCACCACCGTGCTGCGTCCGCTGCCGTCCGCCGCCGCCGCCCGCCTGGTCGAAAACCCCAGCTGGAAACGTTAACACAATTTATTGCCCGGATGCATTTATTTGGTGCTTAATAACTTGACTTGAGGTAACATTGCCGCCAATCACTTTGGCAATGAAGGAAACCCCATGTCTAATGTAAGCGAACTGCACGCAACGAACCCCGCCGGCGAGTACTTGGCCTTCACCCTGGGCCAGGAAGAGTACGGCATTGACATACAAAAAGTAGCGGAAATCCGCAGCTACGAAACCCCGACCCGCATCGCCAACGCGCCCGACTTCGTCAAGGGCGTGGTCAATCTGCGCGGCATCATCGTGCCGATTGTCGACATGCGTATCAAGTTCAACCTGGGCACCCCGTCGTACGACCAGTTCACCGTGGTCATCATCCTCAACATCGGCCACCGCGTGGTCGGCATGGTGGTGGACCGCGTCTCCGACGTGACCACGCTGCTGCCCGAGCAGGTCAAGCCGGCGCCGGAAATCGGCGCGGCCATGAAGAGCGACCATATCGTCGGCCTGGGCACGCTGGAAGAGCGCATGCTGATCCTGATCGACATCGACAAGCTGATGTCGAGCGCCGACATGGGCCTGGTCGAGACCACCGCGCTGGCGGCGTAATGGGCATGCTGGCCAATATCAGCATCGGCAAGCGCCTGGCGCTGGGCTTCTCCATCATCCTGGCGTTCGCCATGCTGATCACCGGGATTTCGGTGTGGCGCCTGCAGGGCGTGGCCACCGCCACCAGCGACATGATGCAGGTACCGCTGGCCAAGGAGCGCATGATCTCCGACTGGTCGAGCAAGATCGACAGCGCGATCCGCCGCACCACCGCCATCGCCCGCAGCAGCGATCCCTCGCTGGCGGCCTTCTTCGCGGACGAGGCGAAGGCTTCGTCGGCCATCTCGGCGGAATACCAGAAGAAGGTGGAGGCCCTGATCGTCGATGCCGACGAGATGGAGCTGTTCAAGCGCATCGGCGAGCAGCGCAAGATCTACCTGTCGTCGCGCGACCAGGTGACCAAGCTGAAAAGCGCCGGCGATCCGGAAGCGGCCGACAAGGTCTTCACCACCGTGTTCGTTCCCGGCTCCACCAGTTATCTGGCGCTGATGCAGGAGCTGCTGAAGATGCAGCGCGCGAAGATCGACGCCAGCGCCGTACACATCGACGAGGTGGCGGCCAGCAGCCGCAACCTGCTGTACGTGCTGGCCTTGCTGGTGCTGGCCTTCGGCGCCGTCAGTTCGTGGCTGCTGACCACCGGGATCACAGGGCCGCTGCGGCAGGCGGTGACGGCGGCGCGCCGCGTCGCCGGCGGCGACCTGACCGGCCATATCGACGACAGCGCACGCGACGAAACCGGCCAGCTGCTGACCGCGTTGAAGGAGATGAACGCCAGCCTGCTGGGCATCGTCACCGAAGTGCGCAACGGTACCGACCATATCACCACGTCGTCGAGCGAGATCGCGGCGGGCAACCAGGACCTGTCGCGCCGCACCGAGCAGCAGGCGGGCGCGCTGGAGGAAACCGCGTCCTCGATGGAGGAGCTGACGTCGACCGTGAAGCACAACGCCGACAACGCGCGCCAGGCCAACCAGCTGGCGGCATCGGCCGCGCAGGTGGCGGTGAAGGGCGGGCAGGTGGTGTCGCAGGTGGTCGATACGATGGATTCGATCAATCAGTCGTCGCGCAAGATCGTGGACATCATCGCGGTCATCGACGGCATCGCATTCCAGACCAATATCCTGGCGCTGAACGCGGCGGTGGAAGCCGCCCGCGCCGGCGAGCAGGGGCGCGGTTTTGCGGTCGTCGCGACCGAGGTGCGCAACCTGGCGCAGCGCAGCGCGTCGGCGGCCAAGGAGATCAAGGAATTGATCGGCGACTCGGTGGAGAAGGTCAACCAGGGCAGCAAGCTGGTGGCCGATGCCGGTTCGACGATGGACGAAATCGTCACCAGCGTGCATCGCGTCAGCGACATCATCACCGAGATCACCGCAGCCAGCAACGAACAGAGTGCCGGCATCAACGAGGTGTATCAGGCCATCGGTGCGATGGATGGCGTGACGCAGCAGAATGCGGCGTTGGTGGAGCAGGCCGCTGCGGCGGCCGAATCGATGCAGCAGCAAGCGGCGGCGCTGGCGCAGGCCGTCAGTGTGTTCAAGGTCGAGGGATCGGCCTCGCGTTCGCGCGCCACACCGGCGCGTGCAACGGCTGGCCGTTCGGCGCTGCGCCTGACCAGCACCGCCTGAAGCACGTCATTCCTGCGCAGGCGATCCCTCGATCGCCTGCTGCGACAGACGATCCGCGTCGCCGTTGCGGTGGCGCGGAACCCAGCGCAGGCTCACATCGCCCAGCGGCTCCAGCAACGCCATCACGCGCAGCCGATGCGCCTCCAGCCCTTTCGCACCACGGCCTGCGGCCACCGCCTGCGCACTCAGGTTCACATCGTTGACCACCACTTGGCTATCGCCATGCACCACCAAGCCGATGGCGCCGAGCCGCCCGGCAGCCTCCAGCAAAGCCGTCAACGCCAGGTATTCCGCCTCGCCGCTATTGCCGTGGCCCGCGCGGCGGCTGATCTCCACCCGCTCGCCACCCGGCCCGCATAACAGCGCGCCGATGCCGATCTGCCCCGGATTCGGATGCGCCGAACCGTCGAACCATCCACGCCAGCCATCGGCGGCCGGCCGCATGCGCGCGGTACGCTGCTCCAGCAGCCGCGCCTTCTCCGCGATCCTTGCCGAACGCCGTTCTTGCTCGCGCTGACGCAATGCCTCGCGCCCGGCCAGCAGCATCGGCAGGCCTTGCGCGCCGGCCGCTTGCGTCAACACCTGATGCAGCGCCTGCGCCTCGCTCACGTCGGAACGCGCCGCCAGACGACGAGCGGCCACGCGCTCGCCCTTGTAGGCGGCCGTGGCCAATATTTCGAATTCAGTTTCGTTCATCAATCGCGCCGTGGATTGTCCGGATGGCGGTCGTAGCGGTTAGGCACGCCGTCGCCGTCGCGATCATGGTCATAGCGGTTAGGGATGCCGTCGTGGTCCTTGTCGCCACGGCCGTGGCCCCGGTTGTCGTGGCGGTCGTAGCGATTGGGGATGCCGTCGTGATCGCGGTCGCCGTAAGGGCCGCGCTCCCAGCGCGCTTCCTCGCGCCACCAGTGGCCTTCGCGTTGAACCCAATGCGGCTGGGCGTACACGTAACCCGGCCGTTCAGCCACCCAGCTACCGCCTATCCATTCATGGCGATTGCCGCGCCAGTCCCAATATCCCGGCGCCCAGATGTAGCCGACGCGCGGGGCCGGCACGCGCTCATAACGTGGCGGCGGCGGGGCGACGGTCACATAGTCCACGCGGCCAGGGCCGGCGTCGACCGTCACCCAGCCGCCGGGACTCAGGCGCCAGTTGCCGCCGTCGCGTATCCACTCGGCGGGGCGATATTGCGCGCCGATGCGCTCCTGCTCCCAGCGGCCTGCCAGCCACACATGGCGATAGCCGTCCCAGTTCCAGTAGCCCGGCGCCCAGACATAGCCACGGCGCGGCGCGGGAATGCTTTCGAAACGCGGCGGAGGCGGCGCATTGCCGATCACGATGCTGACGCCGACCTGCGCGGACGCGATGGCGGGAGCGAATGCTGCGGCGCTCATGGCGAGCATGGCGGCGGCGTAAATGGTGTGCGAGCGCTTGATCATGATGTTCTCCGTTTGCGCGTGTTGGTACAACGCTTGAAACGAACTATAGCAAGCGGCGTCTGGGATGACTCCCGAAGATGCAACTTTTTACATCTGACACAAACGCGGATGGTGTTATGTGCGATGGCGCACAGAGGACAGCGAGGCGGGGGCGGTGCGTGAAACGGAGCGAGGCGGGAAAAGGCTTCGCCTGTTACGCGGCATGTCGGAAGCGCGTACAGGCGAAGGGCTTACGGGCCTTCAAATTTTGCTCGCTGCGGTGGTGTCGGCGGCCAGCACGGATTTGCCTTCGTCGATCAGCGATTGTTTTTTCTGTTCGGCGCTCAGGCGTTTTGCGCTGACGACGATCACTTGCATGTCCTTCGCGGCAGGCGCAGTGTAGCTGGCTTGCACCGGCGCTGGGGTAGCGGTGTTTTCGTCGAGGACGTAGTTGGCAGCGCAGGCCAGGCCCAGGGTCACGACAAACAGGGCTTCGAAGTTTTTCAGGACGTTCATTTTGCTTCCTTTCGGTGGTTAAAAGTGTGTTTCGATGTGCTCACTTTATGCAAAGGCCCGTCAAGCCGCCACGGGATTGCGACGAGCCGCGCTTTTGGCGGCCCAAAATGCAGATTGGCGCGATAAGGCGGCTGCGCGGCAGTGTTTTCCAGGTCCCTCCGCTAAGGCTGGGCAGATACCGTCCACCAGCCGTCCACTAGCGCGAGGGGCTTATGCCGCGATTCATCACCACCATTCTGCAAGCCTGGGTCGAGCGCCGCCGCGCACGCCGCCGGCAGGCCAATCTGCGTGCAGGCGCGCGCGGCGGCCGGTCGATGCGCCGGGTGCCGTCGACGCGCGCCGGGAACCGGCCGGGGGCAGGCGGCACGCCAGCCAGTGCGGTTGGCGGTGCGGCTATCGCGGCGCAGACGCTCGGCCGGCAGCGAGCCATGTGGATCGCCATTGCGGGCGTTTGCGTGCTGGCGGGCGGCGGCATGCTGATCGCCGGCCACGCGCGCCACCTGGCCGCCGCCACGGTCAGCACGCCGCAAGCGGTCAACAGCGTGCGTGCGGCCTACGCCTATCAATCCGTGTTGCCGGGCGCCGCCTTCACCGTACCGTCGCAGGCGGGACTGAGCACCAGCATCCATGCCGGCGGTGCCTTGCTGGTGGCGTCGGGGATGCAAGCCGCGCCGGCGGTGCGCGTGGACTTGTGCAGCCAGATGCGCAGCCCCACCGACGCGCGGCTGCTGCCGCTGCGGCTCGGCTACCGTTTCGATGACGTCAAGCGCTGGGTCCAGCGCAACGAGGAGTCGGACGCCCGTATCTCGCTGCGCAACGTACTGCTGGTGGCCGATGGCGGTGCCGACGCCGTCCCCGAAATACAAATCGAAGGCACCGCCCGCGCGGACTTCGCCGATCCGCTGAGCGAGCCGCTGCAACTGAGCTGGCGCAGCGCGCAAGCCGGCGCGCGCTGGATCAGCGACGCCAGCTTCGGCCAGGTCGAGCAGGGCGCCAGCGGCCAGGTCGCGCTGCGCCAGCAGGGATGGCTGTTGTGGGGCGCCGCGTCGGCGCTGCGCATCGAACGACGCGCCAACGCCATGTGCCCGCAAGCCGGTGAACTGGTGGTGCAGATGTATCGCCTGGCGCCACCTGCCGCCGCCGGCATGCCAGCCGGCGCGCTGGTGGTCGCCTTCCCCGCGCGCGGCAGGGCGGTCGGCACCAATCTCGCGGCGGGATCGTATCAAGTGCCGGCCGCCGCGCCGGTCGCGCTGGAAGACCAGTCGCTGTTCAACGAGCTGCAGGAGCAGGGCCTGGTGCGCCTGACCGCCGCCGGCGCCATCGAACTGGCGCCGCGCGACCTGCCGCAGTGGCAGGCCGCGGGCGCCGCCGAACGCGCCGCCGAGTTGGGCAACTGGAAGCAGGTCAAGCCCGGCGCCGCCACGCACAAACTCTTCAAACGCCTTTACTACCAGGCCGACGGCGCCTACGTCCGCCAGCAGATCGACATCTACAACACCGAACGCCGCCTGCTGGCCTGGCGCGTGAAGGCGCCCGCGGGCCTTGCGCTGGACTGGAGCGCCAGCGCCGGGAGCGACGCCTCGTCCGGCAGCGTGCCGTCGATGGTCGCCACCACCAGCCAGATGCCGGTCGCCGCCTCGCGGCTGTTCGCCTCCCTGCCGCAAGGCTGGCAGCCATGGACCCGCGTGGCCCGCTGGCCGCAGGCGGCCGAAGGGCGGGGGGGCCGCCCCGTGGTGCGCCTCAGCCTCGCGCTGCCACGCGCCGCAGCCGGCGGGGAGATGATGCAGGTGCTGGTGGCAGGCCGGGTCACCGGCACCATCGGCGCCAGCGCGCAATCGGCGCCGGCGTGCACCGGCCGCGCCTGCGCCAATGCTTCGGACGTCCAGCAACTCACGCTGACCCTGCAAGCGGGGGCGCACAGCGTGCAGCTCATCGCCCAGCCGCTGGACTTCAGCGCGCCGGAGGACCAGAAGTACCGCCACCTGCGTGTCGCCGGCGGCCGCCTGGTGTGGCAGGCGTTGTCGCCCGCCGCCGGCGAAGCCGCACCCGGCGCACCCCGGCCTGCCGCGCCGTCGCCGGTGCAGCTGGAGGACCGCAACGGCACGCCGCTGTGGGCCGATGGCGCGCCGACGCAGCCCGCCATCGAAGCCGGCCTCGCGCCGTTGCTGGGTGTGAGCGGCGACCATGCGAACAGCGTGGCCGGCATGCTGGCGCGTCTGCCGGTATCCGACGCCACCGTCTCGCGCGCATCCGGCGCGGCGGTCGGCGCGCGCCTGACGCTGGACCTGCCGCTGCAAGCCTTGAGCCAGCGCGTGCTGGACTGCATCGGCATGCATCGCGGCCGCTGGGATGGCAAGGCCTGCACCGGCGGCCATCCCGCGCCGGAAGGCCGCCACGCCGGCCTGGTCATCCTCGACACCGAAACCGGCGACGTGCTGGCGGCCGCCGGCGCCGGCGCGGGCAACGTCAGCGCCGCCAACTGGGCCGAGGTGCGCGACTTCGACCGCACCAGCCCCGCGCGCAGCCCGCTGCGCCTGCCGGCCCTGCAGCACGACGGCGGCGCGCACCAGAGTCCAGGCTCCACGTTCAAGGTGGTCAGCGCGCTGGGACTGGAGCTGGCCGCGCAGCGCGATCCGCAGATCGATGCCCTGCTGGGCGGCATGCCGCTGCCGGCCATCAACCGCCTGGCGCAGCAGCGCGGCTTCGGCTTCCAGACCGACGCCGCCAGCTATCCGCTCAATCCGCGCCTGGCCCACATCACCAACTACCACGAGCAAAGCCTGGACCGCCGTGCGCAGGAGGGCCGACTGGGACTGGCGCAGGCGCTGACCTACAGCCTCAATACCTGGTTCGCCTGGTCCGGCGAATTGAGCGACCAAAGCCTGTTCGGCCGCGCCGACGGCGGCGCCCCGGACCTGCAGGCGCTGGACGCCGACGCGCTCGACGCGGTGCGCCCCATCGTCGCCGCCGCGCACCGCCTGGGCTTCGAGCAAACATTGCGCCTGGACGGCGGCCTGCTGCCGGCCGATTTCAACTGGCGCAGCTGGGATGCGCTGCAGGCGACGCCGGCGCACATCGATCCTATCCACACGCGGCACGAGCTGCGGCAGATGTCGATCGGCCTGCGCATGCAGGTCACGCCGCTGCAAATGGCGTTGGCCGCGGCGGCGGTCGGGCAGGGCAAGGTGGTGGCGCCGCGTATGCTGCTCACGCTGGGCCGCACAGACAGCGTAGTGCCGGAGATGAAACCGGTCGGCATCCGCCTCGATCGCATCAGGGCCGGCATGAAGGGCGTGGTCGATGTGGGCACCGGCGCCGGCGCGTTCGGCGGCACGGCGCTGGCCGCAGTGCGGCGCGGCCTGTACGGCAAGACCGGCACCGCGCCCAGCGGCGACGACACGGCCACCGTCTGGTTCACCGGTTGGCTGGAGCCGGGCACCTTGCCCGGCCAGACGCACCGGCTGGCGATGGCGGCCTTTGCTAGCCACTCCGACGCCACCGGCGGCGAACACGCGGCGCCGGTGCTGGCGGCGGTGCTGTCCACGCTGGCGGCGCAGAACCGCGAACAGAAGGGGAAATAGGCTTGTAAACGGGATAATGAAATCGCCGCTTTTGTGGCATGATTTTGAGGCGTCCGCCATAGCGCGCCCATTTTCGTTTTTCTATTATTGACAGGACTGTATGCGCTTGCCAGGAACCCGGTATCAGGAGCACGGCTGGGAACAAGTGCGCAAGTTGTTGGGACACTGTTCGTTGCAGGCGTTCCGGCGGCTTGAGATGCACCAGATAGTCGACGCGGGACAGCACGCCGCGCTGCTCGACTGCTACACCGACGCGGTGGCTGCGGCGCTGCGCGCGGGCGCGCGCTCGGCCCGCGCCGAGGCCGAAGGCAACAGCTACGGCGACAGCGTCTACGAACTGTCGCTTAGCCTGTTGTTCGAGTTGCAGGCGCAGCCCGCGTTCTGGCTGGCGTTCGCCGCCGCCGTCGCCGCCGAGCATGCGCGCAGCGGCGCCTTCTGGCTCGACGCCGCCGCCGAAGGCGTGATGCGCAAGAAGGTCAACGACATGTATGCCGGCCTGCGCGACAAGGTCGACGCCGACAACTATATCGTCACCACGGGCCGCGACTGCTCGCCCAACAAAATCTATACATACCGTATGCTCGATACCGCCTACCGCGAGATCGCCAGCCTGTTCGCGGACTGGCGCCAGCACGCGGAGCAGGTGGGCGCCATCCTCGGACGTGCGATCGAAGGCAGCCCGATCGAGACGCGGCAGATGAAGTCCATCGGCGGCTGCAAGGCGGAATGGATTATCCGCTGGAGCGAGTCGCAGGAGCGTTATGCCGGCTCGCCCGGGCCGCTGCACACCAAGTCCAAGCGTTTCGCCAGCCTGAAAAACAGTCCTGAAAAGATCGCGGCGATGCTGGCGGAAATCGGCGACTATGAGGAACTGTCCGCCAATATGGACCGCGCCGACGACTGGTCGGGCGACGCCGGCGAGGCGGCCCTGTGGCTGGAAGACTATTGGCGCGTGATCGGCGAGTCCGAACAGGGCGTGGCGCAGGACGAGGACCGCATCCTGCCCGAGCCGGCGGAGGACGGCGAAGCCGATCCTTCGGTTGACATGCCGGACGATTCGGCGAACGGCGCCGCTGGGCCGGAACCCGAGTTCAAGGCGCACGACCTGGCGGTGGAACAGTCGCTGGCCGGCGCGCTTTCCCTGCCCCCCCGCTATCTGGAATTGGCGCGGGCCGCGCAGGAAGCCGGCAGCTGGGCGTTGCGCATCCTGGGCAGCGAATCGCTGCCGATCCGGCTGGCCGTGTACCAAAAACTGCTGGGCGCAGCCGACGACACTTACCCGGAAGCCTGGCTGGACCCGGCCACCGGAGAGCTGCCAACCCTGCAACAGCTGGCGGCGCTGGACCAGATTTCGATGCCGACGCTGCGCAAGCGCCGCAACGAAGCGATCGACAAGCTGTACGCGGCCAACACCGCGCCGGCGAAATGAAGGAGAACGAATTGAAATCCGCACAAGATGAGCAGGACGCACGGCTGCGCGAGCGCGCGCTGCTGGCCCGCGCCGTGCCGGGCGACCGCCTGATGCTGGCCGACGCCACGCTGTTGGCGGCGCTGGACGGCAGCCGCGTGCTGACGCCGAACGAGCGGCAAGCGCTGTCCGCATCGCCGTTGACGCTGCGGCGCTTTCGCCAACTGTCGCTGGAGCGGCAGGCGTCGGGGCGCTCGCCGCAGGCCGCCAACGATCCGGTGTGGAGCGGCAGCGGCGGCATGCTGCGCGCGGCCGCCAGCGCCGCCGCGTTGGAATCGCTGGTCACCGACGATGGTTGCTGGACGCTGCACTTCCTGCCGCAGGGCGAGGGCTGGCAGGTGATTCTCAGCCTGTCGGCCGAGGCGCCGTTCGCCGCCCGCCTGCTGCGCGAGCATGTGATGGTGCGCGTGATCGACGGCGGCGGGGCGATCGTCCTGCAGGGCCGGTTGGACTTGGACGGCGAATGCGAATGCGGCTGGCCCTTCGCCACCGCACCGGCGCGGCACTTCCAGATGTACGGCGCGGGCTTTGCCGTCGAACCGGTGACGCCTTAGACCATGGGCATATTTTCCCGGCGCCGCAAGCCAGCCATCGACATCGATGGACTGGGAGTCACGCTCGTCGCGCTTCGGCTCGATGCGGGCGACTCCGCGCCGGTTGGCAGCACGGTGGTGGTCTTCAACGCCGGCGGCCATGCGCGCCGCGCGCCCGCAGGGAAGGTGGCCTGCGAGCAGGGCGAGACGGTGCTGTGCTTTCATCCGGGTCCGTACACGGTGCATCTGGCGCCATTCGCCTCGGCGCCGGAGTGGGGGCTGCGGCTGCGGTTCGTGGTCGACGCGGCCAATCCGCGCGTGACGCAGCAGCGTTTCGACCTGTATTTGTACAGCGAGATGGCGGGGCGACTGGAATTGGAGACGCTGCGCGCGGCTGCGCAAGCGGCGCTGCAAACGGAGTTGGCGCAAGGCGCATTGGATCTGCCGCCATGCACGACGATGGACGAGTGGCACGCATTCCGCGCCGGCCTGAATCAACTGATGTACACGCGTTTCGGCTTGACCGTGGACGACTGCGTGCCGGTGGATCTCGGCGACCAGGTCGACTACGCCGAAGTGCTGAAAGCCCGCGCCGCAGTCGAAGCGGCTGTCGCGCCGCCGCCCGTGGAGAATTCCGGCGCCTCGTCCGCGCAAACGCCGCGTACCGCCGCGCCAGTGGCGCAGGCCTCGCAACAGGATGTCGCGTCCACGCTGTCCGCGCATGTGCAGCGCAACGCCACGGCTGCGACGCCAACCGCCCGGCAGGACGCCTTCGCCCTGCGGCGCCTCTTCATCGAACTCCCCAGCCTTGCCAGCGAACTGCGCGTGCTAGTCCTGCCGGACGGTCTGCAAAACTTCCAACAGCACCAAGCCTTGCTGCTGCGCCTCGGCATGGCCGCGCTGAACGTCAACACCATGCCGGCACTGGCCTGGGCCGCGCCCGACCAGCCGCTTGCGCCCGAAGAACAAGCCCGCCGCACCGTCCAAACCCTGCTGGCGGTCCAGGCGCTGGACGAAGCCTGGGCGCTGCTGGCCCGCTTCCAGCGCGCCGATCACGCGCAATGGCCGGCATTGCTGGAAGACGCGGACCGCATCTGCGCCAACCTGGAAACCGGCCTGGCCTTCCGCCGCGCCCCGCATGCGCCCCGCGCCGAGCCATCGCTATGAGCACACTGTCCGCCGCCACCGTGCCCACCAACGCCGAATGCCGCAGCATGCTGTCGGACGGCCGCGTGCTGACGATCACCGCCAGCCGCCGCCCGCGCGCCAACCGTGCCGACGTCAAATGCACCGTCGCCGGCGCCCCGGCCATCGCCGAGCGGATGCAGGAAGTGGTGCGCCTGGCCCGCCACACCGAAGTGCGTCTCGACAGCCGCGACCAGGTCGTCCTCAGCATGGACATCGCCCCCGGCGCGGCGGACCGCGACTGGGAACTGGCCGCCGTGCTGGCCGATCGCATGGTGCGCGGCGTGTATCAGCCGATGCACGCCGGTTGCGAACACGCGCAAGGATGGTCCGACGCGTGGCACTTTGGCCGCGTCCACGGCACCATCGGCGACGGCGCGGCAAGCACGTTGCACATCACCCACCTCGGCGCCCTGAGCGGACACGCCGATCCATCGTCGGGCGTGTCCACCGTGCGCGCATGGTTCCCGTTGCACAGCGGCGGCATCAACGACAGCCTGGCATGGGTGGAGGTCAGCGTCTTTGCAATCGAAAGCCCCAAGGACGGCCAGGCCGCGACAAGCGAGGAAGACACCATCGCCGCGCCGGGCCTGGACCTGAGCGCCCAACAGGAAGTACGCCAGACCTTGGCCGGCGCCCGCCACTTCGATGCCAAGGGACTGGGACGCTGGCGCAGCGTGGTGCGCTTTGGCCAGCCGCGCTTCCAGGGCGGATCGTACCAACTGGCGCTGGTGATGGCCGACCGGCTCGCGCGGGGCCGCGAGTTCGTGCCGCGTGGGCGCATCATTGCCACCGGCTGTTCCAGCGCCTGGCATGCCGGCCGCGTCGACACGGTCGAAGGCCGCCAGCCCAAGCTGGAATTAATATTAATGCAAGCATCCGCTGGCGACCGCATCCTACTGCCCAAGGCTTGGGAGCCCGAACTACCGGCCGGGTTTGCGGCTGAGCTGCGCCAAAGAGGCGCCAGCGTGGCCTGTATCGAGCGGATCGGCATGATTTAGCGCATTGCGGTATCGTGCGCAAGAATGAAAACGGGCCCGCCCTGCTAAAATCGGCGCATGGCAGGGCGGCCCGGAAGATGAATCGAAGAAGGAGTCTGACATGTTCCAAATGTTTGGTTTTGGCGGCGTTAAATGCCCGCGCTGCGAGCACAAAAACGACGACCAGTCGGGCTACTGCAAGCATTGCGGCTTGACCCTGGGCGCCCCGCGCAACGAGCCGGTGCTGCGCGATAACCGCTGGATCCCTGGCGACGACGAACTGGCCGTGTACTTCGGCGTGAGCGCCTTGTCCGGCATCTTCACCAAAACGCTGCGCGTGCCGGCCACCTCGCGCGCCTACATCCTGCAGGCCGACAAGGCCACCGAGGTGCCGCAGGGCGAGTACGAGATCGAAGGCTTCTTCACCCGCCTGAACCACCTGCTGCGCAACCAGAACGCGGAAATCCTGATCACCCGCAGCACCGCGCTGCCGGTGGAGTTCTCCTTCGCCGACCTGCAAACGGCGGAACATCTGAAGGTGTCGGCCCGCTTCACGGTCGCGATCCGCATCGAGAACGTGCCGGCCTTCGCCCAGCACTTCATGACCGTGCCGGGCACCGTCAGCACGCAGCACCTGCACGACCTGATTGGGCCCTCGGTGCATCAGGTGGCGGCGGAATTCGTCGGCAGCCGTTCGATGCGCGACATGGCGCACAACGCGGACCTGCGCCTGCAACTGGACGAACGCCTGCAAGCTGCGCTGAAGCTGCGCCTGGCCGCCTACGGCCTGGCCGTCGACCGCGTGGAGACCGCCGTGCTGCGCCACGATAAATTCGACCACAACCGCGAACGCATCGGCACCCTGTGGCTGGTGGCGGACGAGCGCCACGTACAGCTGGAGCATACCAAGCAGCTGGACCAGATCTACGACGAGGAGGAATGGCAGGCCATCTGGCGCGAAGAGCAGAAGATGCGCTCCGAGCTGCGCCGCGCCGAGCTGCGCCAGGATGCCGCCGTCGACAAGGCGGAGCTCACGTTCAAGGAGTCCGAGCGCATGCAGGCATTGCGCGCGCGCGAAGTGGACCTGTACAGCCGCGTGATGGAAGCGAAGACCCGCAAGGTCGCCGTCGACAAGGGCGCCGGCACCGTGCTGGCCGATCTGGAACATGAACTGGCGAAGAACAAATCGCACCGCGCCGGCGAGCAGGCCGACTGGGAGCACGTGCGCCATCTGGCCCAGATCAAGATGCGTACCGAGCTCGAAGTGCTGCAGCAGACCGCTGCCGAACAGCGCCAGTTGGCGCAACAGCGCCTGTCGCACCAGCTGCGTCAGCAGGCCATCGAGAACCAGATGGCGCAGGCGCTGCTGATCGAGGACGAAGCGCATCGCCGCAACGAACTGACCGCGCTGCGCCAGCGCGAGAAGGCGGAAAAAGAACGCGAGCTGCAAATCGAGGCCGAGGGCCACAATGAGCGCATCCAGGGCATGACCCTGGCCGCCGCCGCGCGCCGGCGCGAGGCCGAGCGCGTGCAGGAGTGGGAAGACCAGCTGCAACTGGCCCGCCAGCGCGAACTGCTGCGCGGCGATGCCGTCAAGGACGCCGCCAACGCCGTACAAGTGGCGGAGATCAACCAGAAGATCGAGGAGCTGAAGCGCGCCGGCGCGCAGGCCGATTCCGTCGCCCAGTACGAAAAGCTGTTGCGCACCATCGAAGCCGACGGTGTGCACCAGCGCCAGAACCTGGCCGTGAACAAGCAGGCCATGCTCGACCAGCTGGAGGTCGAGGAGCAGCGCCAGATCCTCAAGCAGAAGGAACAGGAAGCCCAGTGGCAGCGCGAGCTCAAGAAACTGGAGCACGACCGCGACGAGAAGTTCGCGCGCTGGAAGGGGGAGTACGATGTGCTGCTGGCGCAGCAGTCGCACGAACTGGCGCGCATCGAAACCATCGGACGCTTGAGCGATACCGGCAAGGTGGCCACGGCCGCCGCGCCGAACGCCGAGGCGCTGACGCAGATCATGAAGCTGCAGATCCAGGGCGGCATGACGGCCGAGCAGATACAGGCGCTGGCGCATGTGGTGGCGGCCGAACACGGCGTCACGCCGGCGGAAGCGGCACAACTGGCGCACGCGCGGGTGCTGGAGGAGCGCGCCCACCGCGACGCCGAAATGGACAAGGACCGCCGCCACCAGCTCGACCTGCTGAACGTGCAGAACACGGCTAGCGCCAGCGCGCTGACCACGCAGAGCCAGTTGGGCATCGGCGTGGCGCAAGCTGGCGCTCCCACGCCGGCGCCGGTGCGCTACTGCGCCAACGGCCATCCGACGCGGGCCGGCCACCCGCTGGACAAATTCTGCGCCCAATGCGGCGTGCCTTTAGCTTGAACGGTTTGAAGCAGGAACGGTTACACTTCGCTTAATGATGCAAACAGCAAGAGACAAGATCCGCGAACTGCGGGCCTTACATGATGACGGTCTACTGAGCTTGCAGGAGTTCGACCGCCGCAAGAACGCCATCCTGGACGCGGAGTACGCGCCACCGGGAGGCGGTGTCACGGCCCCACCGCCGGTGCGGCAGGGGACGGAGCTGGGGCTGATGTCCGGCCAGGAGATCGGCCCGCAGAACCGCCGCTACCGGCTGGAGCGCTTGATCGGCATGGGCGGCATGGGGCAGGTGTGGCAGGCGACCGACCTGGCCACCCACGCGGAACTGGGCCACAGCGACATGGTGGCCTTGAAGATCCTGCCGCCGCAGCTGACACAAAGCGCCACCCACGCCAAGCTGCTGATCGAAGAAGCGACGCAGGCGCGCAAGCTGGCGCACGAAAACATCGTCCGCGTTTATGAATGGGCGCAGGACCCGGCCACCTCCAGCTATTTCATCATCATGGAATACCTGGAAGGCCAGGATCTCGACGCCTACCTGGCGGCGCAAGGCCCGCTGCCGCTGGACACCGTCTACCGCCTGCTGGCCCCAGTGGGCGACGCCTTGCAATACGCATGGGACAAGCACAAGCTGGTCCACCGCGACATCAAGCCCGGCAACGTGTTCCTGACCCAGCGCGGCGAGATCAAGCTGCTGGACTTCGGCATCGCTTCGCGCGCGCGCAGCGCCGGCAGCAGCCTCGGTTTGCAGACGCCCAATGCCGGCACGGTTGGCTATCGCGCGCCGGAGGCGGGCACGCATCAGCGCCAGCCCGCGCCCAAGCTGGATGTCTACGCCGTCGCCGTGATGATCTACCAGCTGCTGGAAGGCCGCATGCCGTTCGACGACATGCGGCCGGCCGACTTCCATCCGTCGCCGCCGCAGGGGCTCAATCCCGCCCAGTGGAAGGTGCTGCAAAACGGCTTTGCCTACGCGCAGGAGCGCCGTCCGGCGTCGGTCAACGAACTGCTGGCGGAGCTGCACCGCGCCGCCGGCCCGAGCGAAGAGGAACTGGCCGCGCAGGCCAGGCTGGCGCAGGAGCGCGAGCAGCAGCGCAAGTCCGAACAAACCGCCCACGCCGATGCCAAGGCCGCGCAGGCGGAGCAGGCGCGCGCCGCCGAGGTGAAGCGCCAGGCGCAAGTGGCCGAGTTGGCGGCCCGCCGCCAGGCCGAGGCACAGGCGGCTGCGGCGGAGAAGGCGAGGCTGGACCAGCAGCGCCGCGCTCTGGAAATCAAACAGCGCGCCGAGGCGGAAGCGGCCGCGCAGGCGCGCAAGCAGGCCTTGCGCGAGCAGTTGCAGGCGCGCCGCGATGCCGACGCGAAGAAGGCCCGCGACGAGCGCGAGGAGCAGCAACGCAAGGCCACGCAGCTGAAAGCGGAAGCGGCCTATCGCGCCGAGCAGGAACGCCATCGCAGGCAGCAGGCCGAACGCAACGCCGCCGAACTGGCCGCGCTGATGCCCACGCCGGGCAGCCCGGTCGCCGACGCCAACGGCGTGCTGCGCGACCGCTTCCTCGACGGCACCGGCGTCGGCCCCGACCTGGTGCTGATCCCGACCGGCCGCTTCCAGATGGGATCACACGAACATGAGCAGGCGGCGGCCATCAAGGCCGGCGCGCAGAAAAACTGGCTGGACCGCGAAACCCCGCAGCATTGGGTCGGCATCGAGCATTCGTTTGCGATGGGGCGCTCGCCCGTCACGGTCGGGCAATGGCGGCAGTTCGTGCGCGCCACCGGCTGGGAGTCGCAATCGGACACCGACTGGCGCGCGCCCGGCTTCGCGCAGACCGACGAGCATCCGGTGGTCGGCGTCAGCTGGGTCGATGCGCAGCAGTACCTGCGCTGGCTGTCGGAGAAGACCGGCCAGTTGTACCGCCTGCCCAGCGAGGCGGAATGGGAATACGCCTGCCGCGCCGGCACCAAGACCGCCTTCAGCTTCGGCGACACCATCACCACCGAGCAGGCCAACTACGACGGCCACTACACCTACAACGGCAGTCCGCGCGGCGCCTATCTGCAGGGGACCAACAAGGCCGGCACCTTCCAGCCCAATCCCTGGGGCCTGTTCGACATGCACGGCAACGTGTGGGAGTGGACGCAGGATGTGGTGCACGATAACTACGCCGGCGCGCCGGTCGACGGCAGCGCGTGGGAGGAGGGCGGCGATCCGGTGCGGCGCATCCTGCGCGGCGGTTCGTGGCTCTACAACCCGCGCTACCTGCGGTCCGCGGTGCGCAACGGCTTCTCGGCGGTTCTGGCTAACGACATCGTCGGCTTCAGAGTGGCGCGAAAATTGGTCTAACTACGGTCAAGCGCTGGTATAATGCTGCCTTCTTCAAAACACCAGGACCGTACAATGAGCACCTTGCCACCATGCCCGAAATGTAATTCTGAATTCACCTACGAAGACGGCACCCAGCTGGTATGCCCGGAGTGCGCCCACGAGTGGAGCGCCACCGCTGCGGAAGCCGCTGAAGAAGGCGCCAAGGTGTATCGCGACTCCGTCGGTAACATCCTGCAGGACGGCGATACTGTGACCGTGATCAAGGATTTGAAATTGAAGGGCGGCGGCGGCACCGTCAAAGTGGGCACCAAGGTCAAAAATATTCGCCTGGTCGACAGCGACCACGATATCGACTGCAAGATCGACGGCTTCGGCGCCATGAGCCTGAAAACCGAGTTCGTTCGCAAAGTCGTGTAATCATCCCAGCCGCTCCAGCGCAAAGTCCACGAAGCTGCGGACCTTGGCGCTGGGGCGCGCTTCCGGGCGGCGCAAGATGTGCATGGGCCGCGACGGCAGTTCCCACTTCGGCAGCAGCCGCACCAGTTTTCCCTCCGCCAGCGCAGGTTCCAGCAGCACATCCGCCTGCATCGCCACGCCCATGTCCGCGATCGCGGCCGTCACCAGCGACATCCCCGTATTGCTGACGAATGAGCTGCGTACTTGTACCTCGACTTCCTGTTCGCCCTTGCGGAAGCGCCAGGTCGCGTGCGGACGCCAGTCCGAAAACATCAGGCAGTCATGCTTTTCCAGGTCCGACGGGTGGCGTGGCGTGCCGCGCCTTTTGAGGTAGGCCGGGCTGGCGCAGACCAGCACGCGGCCCGGCCGCAAAGGCCGCGCGATCAAGCCGCTGTCCGCCAGTGTGCCGGAGCGGATCACGACATCGACGCCTTCCTCGGCCATGTCGACCACACGGTTGGTCAGCATCAGGTCAATTTTCACTTGCGGATGCAGCGCCGCGTAGGCGCCGATGACGGGCATCAGCCGATGCTCGCCGTAGGTGGAGGGCGCGGAGATGCGCAGGCTGCCCTGCGGCTCCGCGCGCAGATGCTCGGCCACATGGTCGGCTGCCTCCACACTGGCCAGCACGTCGCGGCAGCGTTCCAGGTAGACCTCGCCGATTTCCGTCAGCGATTGCTTGCGGGTGGTGCGCTCGATCAGGCGTGCACCCAGTTCCTGCTCCAGCGCCAGCACATGCTTGCCGACCATGACCGGAGACATGTCCAGCGCCTGCGCGGCGGCGGCGAAGCTGCGCGCCGTGGCGGCGGCCACGAATACCTGCATGCTGCGGAGTTTATCGCTCATTTTTATTCGAAAGTAATAGTTACGAGTCTGTGAAATTCTAGCTCATTTATGCCGTGATCACTTCGAATAATAATGAAGCCTCATTCAACAGCAAGGAGGTCATCATGGCAGCATACGCAATCGGCTATCTCACTTTACGCAACTCGGACTGGGTGGCCGAGTACAGCGCGCACATGCCGGCGCTGGCGAAAAAGCACGGCGGCAAGCCGCTGGCGAAGGCGGCGCCCGTGGTGCTCGAAGGTTCGCCGTTGATCCCGGAAACGCAGATCATCGTCGAGTTCCCGTCGATGGAGCACGCGCAGGCCTGGTACGACGATCCGGCGCACGCGCCGCTGAAAAAGCTGCGCCAGGGCGGCGCCGATTTTTCGATGGTGCTGCTGAACGGCCTGTGACCCGTTTAGTAGAGGCGGAACCCTGTCAAACGGTGTAGAGTGACGGTTTTGATAATGCCGTTTTCGAGGACCACCGTATGACTATCAAAGTACTGCGCGACCAGTCGCTGCCGATGCGCCACATCGTCCATGTGCGCAACCACATCCTGTCGACCGACGGTTCGGTGGAGGAGGGCGGCAGCGACGCCGGCCCTTCGCCGCACGACCTGTACGACGCGGCGCTGAGCGCCTGCAAGGCCTTGACGGTAGTCTGGTACGCCAAGCGCAAGAACATCCCGCTCGAACATGTGGAAGTGAGCATGGAGCGCGACGCCAGCGAGGAACGCCAGGGCACGTACCGCCTGGCCGCCACGCTGCACCTGACCGGCAACCTGACCGAGACACAGCGCGCCGAGCTGCTGGCCGCCGCGCAGAAATGCCCGATCCATAAACTGATGACTTCCGTGACCACCGAAGTCACCACCGTGCTGGGGTAAGAACATGACGATTTCGAATCTGCTCAAGGGCCACGAGAAAGACCTGGGCGGCGGCTTTGTGGTGCGCCGCTATTTGCCGTCCTCCGTCAAGCAGGCGGTGGGACCGTTCATCTTCTTCGACCATTTCGGTCCGGTCGACGTGCCGCTCGACGCCGACCATGACGTGCGTCCGCATCCGCATATCGGGCTGGCCACCGTGACCTATCTGTTCGAAGGTGCGATCGACCACCGCGACAGCATCGGCAGCGTCCAGCGCATCGAACCGGGCGCGATCAATTGGATGACCGCCGGCCGTGGCATCGTCCATTCCGAGCGCACTCCCAAGGATTTGGTCGGCAAGCCTCACCGCACGCACGGCCTGCAGTTGTGGGCCGCGCTGCCGGCCGCGCACGAAGAGGACGAGCCGGGCTTCTGCCACACGCCTTCCGGGGACATTCCCGAGTTCGACGTGGACGGCGCGCGTGTGCGGGTGCTGGTCGGTTCGGCGTTCGGCCAGGCCTCGCCGGTGAAGACCTACAGCCAGACGCTGTACCTGGACGTGACCCTGAAGGCGGGCCACGAGCTGGCGCTGAGCGGCCTGCCGGCCGAGGCGGCGATCTATCCGATCAGCGGCGAGCTGAGTGTCGATGGCGCGGCGCTGGCGCTGCACAACATGGCGCTGCTGGATACGTCCACCGCGCAGCTGATCAAGGCCGGCGCGGATGCGCAGTTCGTGGTGATCGGTGGCGAACCGCTGGACGGCCATCGCTTCATGTCGTGGAACTTCGTCTCGTCGCGCAAGGAGCGCGTGGTGCAGGCGGGCGAGGATTGGGAGGCGCAGCGGTTCGACAAGGTGCCCGGCGAAACCGAGTTCATTCCGCTGCCGGCTAAAAAACCGGCGTAAGCACCTCAACTCAGGCGGTCGACATGGCGTTGGCCGCCACGGTGCTATACAGGTCGTTGGCGCCGGTGCGGATGATCCAGTGTTCCGGATACGGATCGCTGGCGAAGCGGTTGTGGCGCGGGACGCGGCTCAGTTTATCGAGCGGCACGGTCGGCGCCAGCGCGGTTTCCTTGCCGGTCAACTGGTCCAGGTGCCAGAAGCCGCCGTCGCGGTGCAGCAGCAGCGGCAGCGCGGCCGCATGCGGCGCGGCGGCGAAGGACTTGACCGGATAGCCGGGATGCGTCTCCGGCATCAGCAGGTAGAAGCACTCGGCGTTGGCGCCCTGGTCGATGCGGTGCAGGATCACGCCATGCGGCATGATGGCCGACACCGACAACACCACGATGCCCTTGATGCTGGCGCTTAGCTCGATGCGCATGCCCAGCCGCAGCGCGGTCGGCTTGTGCTTGCCGGGCCAGACGCCGTCCAGCAGCAGGCCATAGCGCGATACGTCCTCGATCTCGAACCCCTGGCCGGAACGGCGTATCACCGCGTGGCGGCCGGACAGGCGGCGTGTAAGGCCGTTGGTATCCTGGCCGTCGGCGCTGTAGTGGGTCAGCAGCACGTCCGATTCGGGATCGACCAGTTCAAAGCGTCCCAGCACGCATTCTTCCATCGCGAACAAACGGATCTGGCGCTGGGCGCCGGCTTCCGGTGCGGCGTTGACCAGGCAGGCCGCGCGGCTCGGATGCGGATGCATGGCGGCGGCCACCGGCATGTCGATCTCGATCAGGTCCTCGTCCCAGGCGATGGTCGTGAAGCCCATGTCGACCTTGCCGGCCGGCGCGTTCAGGTCCAGATGCGCGATGCCGGCGTTGCGCGCGGTGACGTCGATATCGAGACTGTCGCCGCCCTGCGCGCTGACGCGGGCGATGGAGGCGTCGTCCGCCATCACGCGCACGTTCTTGTGCGTGCTGAGGAAGATGCGGTGGATTTCGGTCAGCGTCGCGTCCAGGCGCGGCACCAGGATGACGAAGGTGCACACCCATTTGCGCGAGGCCAGCGCCGCGTGTTGGCTCAGCAGCTCGATGCTGATCTGGTATTGGCCGTGCTCCTTGCCGCGCGAGGAGAACTCGACGAACACGGGCCGCCATTCGCCGCTGGTGGCGCGCACGAACTGCTGGCGCGCGGCGCCGTTGGGGATCAGGTCGGACTGTACTTGCAGCGTCAGTTGCGGCGCGCAGGCGTCCGGCATGCCGCGCAATTCCATCTTCAGGGTCTGGCGGCCACCGGCGGCGCGCGGGTCGAAGCCGCTGATGTGCAGCTGCGGGCGCTCCGACTGGGCGCGCTGCAGCGGACGGGCGTAGGTGCTGGGTGCTTGGGCGGTGGTGTCGGCAGGGGCGGCGTCCAGCACCGTGCCGGGGACGCCGGAACGGGTGCGGCGCACGGCACTCAGCAGGTCAAAGCTGGAGGGCTCTGCTTGGGCGTGGCCGCCTTCGCAAGCTTGCGCTCCTGGCATGACCCAGTAGGTGCAATGCGGGTGCTGGGCATTACTGCATTTTTTCATGGTGAACCGACCGATGGGATACCCGTCAGTTTATGCGGTTTTCACCTGGTTTGGCAATTCGCCGGCCAATCAAACGATATATTTTTGAGCCATGCCGCGTCGTGGGGCGGCGGCGCAACACCACCGCCTATCAGTTATCAAAAATGCGACGGCATTGATGCGTGCGGGAGTGCCGTTTCGTCAACGTTTTCACCGGGTGCGGGAGCGGGGGGGGGCGCGAAGCGCAGCACGATGGCGCTCAGGTTGTCGATGTGGAGCGCGGGCGGCGGATGGTCGGCATAGTCGTTGAACAGCGCGTCGAGCGCGGCGCCGGCCGAGTGGCCCGGCTGAACCAGCAGCGCCGGCCAGCGCGCGGTCCATTGCAGCGGCCGGCCGCAGGACCAGAAGCCGTCGGTCGCTAGCAGATAGGTAGCGTCCGCGCGCACGGTCAGCAGGCGGCGGTCGGCCAGGCCGCGCAGGAAGGGCGGCAGGTTGGCGGTGCTCAGCGCGAGCAGGCCGTCGTCCAGCACCTGCGGATTGGCGAAGGCGTTGCCGAGGATGTAGGCCTGCGTGATCTGCGGGCGGTGTTCGCCGTGTACCTGCTGCCACCATTCGCGCTCGCCCAGCAGTCCGTGCATGGCGAACGAGGTGGCCGGCACGTGGTCCACCGTGAGCGGCTGCGCGGCTTGCGAGGTGATTTCGTACAACCGCGAATCGCCCACGTGGTACAGCATCGGCGCGGCGCCGGGCGGAATCTCCAGCAGCGTCAGGGTGGTGCCGGGGCGGCGGAAGCTGTCGGCGTCGCCCTCGCTGCGGAATTGATCCTGCAGGCGGGCGTGCAGCGCGTCGAGGCGGGTGCCCAGTTCTTCCAGTGTGGCGCAGGCGGGGACCAGTAGCAGGCCGGTGGCCACGGCTTCGGCGGCCTCGCGGCCGTTGCCGTGGCCGCCCATGCCGTCCAACACGGCCAGGCGCACGTGGCCGCGCGGCCAGTCGGGCAGGGTGATGCTGTGCGGCGTCTGGTCGCGCAGGAAGACGGCGTGGCCGTTGGCGTCGATGATGAGCAGGTTGTCCTGGTTCTCCGGCACTTGCAGCTTGCTGACGCTGGCGCTGCTGCGGGCGGCGATGTCGAGGTTGGGGCCGAAGTTCTGCGAGTCGGTGATTCGGGTCATCGGTGCGGGCGCCGTGGCGCGAGACATGAAAGGCCACAGCTTAGCCGAAAATAGGCCGGGGCGGGATGGCATGGCCGCCGGCGTCATTCGCCGCTCCGGCGCAGCCACAGGCTGTTGACCCAGCCGGTGTTTTCGTGCCCGGCCACGCTGGTCCTGATCTGCCACCAGTCGCCATTGCGCGCGCCGGTCGGCGTGACGGTGGCGCCGGCCGGCACGGTGATCAGGCGGGCCGCGTGCACGCCGGCCGCCACGCGCAGGTTCAGGTCGCGGTAGACGGCGAAGGGCTGGCCGGCGATCAGCGGCGCGGATGCCAGCGCCGACGCGCGGGCCGCTGCCTCCCTTGCCGCGGCAGCGGCCGTGATGGCGCGCGCTTCGGCAGCGCGGTCTGGCGCGATGGCGGCTTCGCTTTCGCTTTGCCGGCTGTGTACCGCGTACAGTATCAGGCTGCCGAAGCCCCATGCGCCAGCCACCATGATGAGCAGCGCGCGCGCGTTCGGACGGCGCCACCACTGGCGCGGCGTCAGGTAGGCGGCCAGGAACAGGGTGATCACCAGCCCCGCCGCGAAGGCGCCCGCCGCGTAGAGTTTTGCCGTTTCCATGCAGGCTCCTTGTGCGCTCAGGCGTCGAAGCGCAGCACGTAATGGCCCGCCACCAGGTGATGGCCGGTCGGCAGAAGATAGGGCGCGTCGGTGTCGGCATCGCCGATGCTGGCGACGAATTCCATCTTCTCGTTCAAGTGGTACAGGGCCTGCGAGGCGCTCAGGCGGCCGATCTTGTAGCCCTGAGCCGCCGCCTCGAAACTGAAGGCTTCGCGCGAGAGGCCGATGCGGTCGGCGCTGGCGGTGTTGGCGCCGCCGGCGCGCTTGAGGAAGCGCGGCGAATCGAGCAGGCGCAATGCCGCCAGCATCGGCGAATTGCGGCCGAAGCTGAAACGCGCGCCGCTCGCCACCGAGGCGCCGACCGGCTGCGCCAGGCAGATCAGGGCGCGGTAGCGGTCGTCCATCTGCGGCGCAGCGGCCAGCACGCGGATGGCTTGCGTGTCGACCGGCGTGAAGGTGGCCGGCGCGGTGATGCGCTGGCGGCCTTCGGCGGTGCAGGCATACAGCTCGTCGGACGCGTCGACGACGAAGCTGATCGCCGGCTTGCCGTCGCTGGACAAGGCCAGTGCGCGGTTGAACGGCAGCTCCATCGCTTGCGCGCCGGTGTCGCGGTAGCGGCTCAGGCGCGGCATGGCCAGCGCCACCAGGCTGACGCGCTGTTGCGACACCGGCGCGTAGGTGGCGTCGCTTTCGCCGGCGTTGTTGGCCGGCTTGTGGCTGACCGGGATGGCCGTCATGTCGGGCGCGGTGCCGTTGTGGGCGCGGCTTTGCCATACCGCCGGCTTGCCGGTGTTGACCGGGGCGATGCTGATGGTGTCCGCCGGCGCGCTGGCTTGCGGGCGCGCCGCCGTTGCGGTGCGCGCGATCTTGAGCATCAGGCGCGGGCTGCCGCCCGGTGTTTCGCGGGTGGACTTGATGGTGTAGTAGCCGCTGCGCGGATCGAAGCGGCAGTCGTAGGCGTCCTTGGGGCGCATCTGCACGACGGGTGGCGCGTCCGGGCCGTCGTTGATGACGAGGATGGCGCCGTCGGGGCCGAACGGCCAGCCGCTGGCGATGAAGCTCGCTTCGCCGCCTTCGCCGCCGATCAGCGCCAGGCGCTGGTTGGGGTAGATAGGGCAGACCGGGTGCCAGATCGCGCTGTCGCGCGAGACGCTGACGTTGTAGAGGATTTTTTCGTCCGGCGCCGGCAGGTACACGGCGTGGCCGAACTTGACTTCGATTTCGCCCGGCGCCAGCGACGACGTGCCGATCACGTCGTAGCGCACCTGGTCGCCGCCAAGGAGATCGCCGAAGTCCTTCTGGTGCAGCGCCGTCAGCGTCTGCGCCAGGTCGCGGGCGCGGGCGCCCCGGGTCAGGTGGTAGTCGTCGTCGACTTCTTCCTGCGGCAGCATCAGCGTGACGTGGGAGAAGCAGCGCGTGGCGGCGCGGCCCTTGTGTTCGCGCGGGCTGCGCTCCAGCAGGTCGCGCAGCAGTGGGCGGCGCGAGAACAGCGCCAGGCCGGGCGCCTGCCAGATCGCCTCGGCGTTGAAGACGTCGGGAATGCGGCCCAGGACTTGGTGTTGTACATAGATCGGCATGATTCATTCTCCTTCTGATGATTGCGCGCTGATGGCACTGAACGCTAGCAGGGGGCAGAGGAAAAACAGCAGGTGGCTGCCGCCGGCCGAGAGAAAGCTCATGGGCTGGCCCATGATGGGGAAGATGGCCAGGTTGGTCCCCCACGAGAGCAGGAAGTGGCCCAGCACGAAGGCGCCGCCGCCGCACAAGGCGAAGTAGCGGAAGCGGCCGGACCAGGCATGGCGGAAGTCGCGCGCCGAGGCGCCGGACTGGTAGGCGCGGGCGGCGGTGAGGGCGAGGCCGGCCAGGAAGGCGGCTTGCGCGGCCCACAGCAGCAGGCCGCCAACCAGGCCATGGCGGTTGAGGAAGAACGAGGCGGCGAAATCGTCCTGCACGGCGGGGATCTGCACCGCGCCGCCGGCCGCCAGGCCGAGCGAGCGCAGGCCGAGCCAGTGGTCGGCGCCAAGCCAGCCGCCATCGGCGATGGCGCGGGCGCCCAGCAGCAGTTGTTGGCCGGTGTGTGGATGCTCGGCGGGATTGAGCCAGACCAGGAAGCGGTCGGCGTAGAAGCCCCAGCGTATCAGGTCGTCGGTGCCGACGCAGCGCAGGTAGACGATGGCGCCGGCGGCCGTCAGCGCCATGGCGATCAGCGCGCCGGCCAGCCTGCGGTTGCGCGCGGCGAGGGCGTAGGCGAAGGCTACGACGGTGCTCCAGATGAGCAGCAGGATCAGCGGCGAGAAGTCGTCAACCTGCACCAGCGAGAGGCCCAGCAGGGCAAGGAACAGCAGCGCGGGTGCGATCAGTTGCAACCAGCGGGCGCCGTGTTCCGACAGCGTGTGGGGGCCGGCGTGCCAGTTGAAGCGCAGCGCCAGGCAGTGGGCGGTGAGGGCGGTGAGGGCGAGCTTGGCCAGTTCCACCGGTTGCAGGTCGAAGACGCCTTGTTCATCGCCCCACAGCACTTGCGCGGCCAGCGCGGCCAAGGCCACGGCGGCGAAAAGGGCGAGCAGCCATTCGATACTGCGTTGCTGGAGGTGGGCGCCGCGCGCGGCCTGGTGTTGTGCCCACAGGCGCAGCAGACCGCCAAGGCCGGCGCCTGCCGCCAGCATGGCGGCGCTTTTCTGGTAGTAGCGCAGCCAGGACGATTCGGGCGCGCCCAGGCCCAGCTCCAGCTGCGACAGCAGGCCGGCGGCCAGCAGCACCACGCCGGCGGCGGTCACCAGCGTGAGGCGGCCTGGCAGCGCGAGCCACAGCACCAGCGCGCAGGCGGCCAACGCCATCGAACATGCGGCGCTTGGCGCGTACCCCGCACGCTGCGACACCAGCGCGACGACGCCGCAAATCAGTACGCCGCCGGCAGCCAGTAGCATGCTCACGCCACCAAAGCCACCGATGCGCGCAGCGCGGCCAGCGCCGCCAAGGCTAGCTCCGACGCCGCCGGACCGGCCGACGCTGCGCGGCCGGCGAGCCGCCAGCACGAGGGCCGCCGCCATGCAGGCGAGACTGGCCGCGATGCCGGCCCAAATGGCGCCGGAATGTCCACCGTTCCACAGCGTGCGCTGCTGCCATTCCCAGCTTACGTGCTCGGGCAGCTTCAGGTCTGGTGCGCTGAACAGGCTCACGTGGCGGCTGGGATGCAGCGTGAGCTGGCCGCCATCCGTCTCCAGCTGGAAGCGCGTATGGCCGACCACAATCGCCTTCGCACCGGCCAGCGACGCCTCCTGTTTGCGCAAGTCGATCTGCGAACCGGCGCCGTGCACCAACACGGCCGCACGGTCGCCATCCGGATTGCCGGCCGTGAGCTGGAGACCGCCGTTGCCACGGGCGATGAGCGCCGCGCCGGGCGTCACCTGCGCCAGTCCGAGCCGATTGTCGCAATGCAGATTGCCGCCGAAGGACAGCGGACGCGATATCGTCAGCACGCCAGGCACGGCGCGGTTCCACAACGACAGCAGCTTGGACGCCACATGCGACTCGGGGCAGTTGGCCTGCTGATGGCCGTCGCGATACAGCACCGCGCCGTCGTAGCGCCATTCATGGCCGTCGCGCGCGAAGGCGATGCTGCCGGTATCGGCTGCGCGCACATCGAACAACGTGCCGTCGATCTGGAAGCGTTGGCCGCCTGCCAGCGACGTGCTGCCCAACCGTTGATCGTCGCCGTCGCGCAACAGGACCACCTGCCGGGTCGCGCTCAGGTTGCGAACCGTCCAGCCATCTTGCGCATCGCGGCGCAGGGACAGGTGATCGCGGTCGGCCTGCGGCGCCGCCAGTTCGTGCCGCCCCAGCGCGACGGCTTCACCCGGCGCCAGCTTGACGGTGATGGCGGCCGGCAGCCAGGCCGCCGGGGCGCGCAACAGGGCCAGCGCCTGCAAGCCGCACAACGCGGCCAACAAGGCCAATGTGACGGCGAGGGCGCAATTGGCCGCGGCGGCGCGGGTAATAGCTGCGAGGATATCCGCGGGAGCCGGCCGGTCGAACGCGGGCCGGCGCGCAGTCGGCTTCGTGGAAAACGGAAGACGCAAAGAGATCGCCATCATGCCCCCTGGATGGTGCGCCAGCTGTTATTGGCTGTCGGCCGGTTCATGCCGTGGACTGGATCGGCGGCGTCGAAAACACCGCGAGCCGGCTTGACGCCCTCGATCGCGTGCAGCATGCGGCTGATCTGGATCGCATGGCGCGGACGCTGTGCCGGGTCCAGATGCAGCAGCGCGCGCAGCAGCTCAAGCGCCGCATCGCGGGCCGACGCCGGAATCGCTGCGGCGAAGCGCGCCTCTTCCTCCGCATGCAGCGCCGCCGGAATCGCGCCACCGTGCATGCGCCGCAGCAGGTCGGCGCCTGCCGTGTGATGTTCGCGATAGGCCTGCCCGCAGTCGCTGCAAAAGCGCAGCGGCAGGCCACCGGTGACGAGGAAGTAGAACATGGCGCCGAGCGAAAAATAGTCGCTGCGCTGGCCGGTGGCGTAGCCGCCGCCGTCGGCCGGGAAGAACTGTTCCGGCGCCTGCCAATTGGCGGTGCCGGCATACGAGTGAACTTGAAGGCTGCCCAACTGGCGGTTGGTGCCGAAATCGGCCAGCTTGACGGTGCCCAGGTCCCGGTCCAGCAGCACGTTGGCCGGTTTCAGGTCCAGGTAACGCCAGCCGTATTGATGCACCTTGGCCAGCGCCTGATTGATCTGGGCGATCCAGTGAAGGATGCGCGGCAGCGCCAGCGCTTGGCCGCGCCCCTTCAGCGCGATCATGTGCTTGCCCAGGTCCGTGGCCATCAGCTCCAGCGCCAGCACCGGCAGGCCCTCGTGCCAGCCGCTGTCGAGCAGGCGCACGATGTGGCGCTCGTCCCACGGTTCCAGCGATTGCAGGAAGCCGATTTCATTGTTTGCGCTGGCGATCCAGCGCTCACGCTGGGCGGGCAGGGCGCGCGCCATCTGCTCGCGGTTGATCAGTTTGAGGGCGACGTCGCGCGTGGCCGGCGGCCCGCTGGCGCGCCAGATGATGCCGTAGGCCGATCCTCCGATCTGCTCGCGCAGCCGGTAGTGGCCAAGTTCCAAAGCGATGATTGCGTCTGCTGTCGTCATGATTTCCCCTCGGCCCGCGCCGTTACGCTGGGCTAGCGGGGGGAAGACGAAAAAAAGCCCCTTGCGGGGCTTTTAGGCGCGGGACGCTTAACGTTCCCAGCGATCGTAATGGCGGTGGTGGTGTTCCCAGCGCTCTTCGCGATATTCGCGGTAGTAAGGACGGGCCGGTTCCACATACACCACGCGTGGAGGCGGAGCGTAGTAGCGTGGCGGCGGAGCGTAATACACCGGGGCCGGTTCGTAGTACACCGGGGCGGGCTGGGTGTACACGCGGGTCTCGACGTAGCGGTCGCCGCGGCCGTAGTAGCGGTCATTGGTGCTGATGCTGTTGCCGACCGCCGCGCCAACCAGGCCGCCGACGATGGCGCCATCGCGTCCACCGGCATTATGGCCGATGGCTGCACCGACCACCGCACCGGCGACCGTGTTGAAATCACGGTCGCCTGCGTAGGCCGACGACGATACTGCTGCTGCGGCCAGTAACGCTACACCCATAAATTTTTTGCTCAACATGGTATTTCCCCTTGCGGTGGCCCGGATCGGAATGATACGTCGGCCAGTGACTTCACTATAAAGCCCGCAGAAAAATACGCCACGTCTTATACACATGCTTACAAACCGGCGGATCCGGTAATGGCTTGTAACAATTGGCGCCGGCCCCCACTTAGCCCCGGAGCGCCTCCCATTCGGGCCGCAGCAGGCTGAAAACCTGCACATCCTGGTAGCGGCCATTGATAAAAAAGCTTTGGCGCAGCGTGCCTTCGGCGCTGAAGCCGCATTTTTGCGCGACCCGGATCGAGGCCACGTTTTCCGGCGCCGACAGCAGTTCCAGCCGGTGGAACTGGTGGACTTTGAACAGGTAATCGACCAGCATGCGGCATGCCTCGGTCACGTAGCCGTGCCCGGACAGCTTGCTGTCGAACAGGCGGTAGCCGATTTCGCGCGTGACCGGCGTGCGGCTCTTGAAGTGGGTGATCACGCCGACGATGTGGTGCAGGCCATCCTCGATCACAAACAGCTCGCTGTCGTCTGAAACGAAACCGTTCTGCATGAACTCCTTTCGCATCGTCTCCGGCGACTTGAAATGGCTGGAGAAGTAGTCGCCGCGCGAGGGCAGGTCGTTGACCAGCGCGATGAAGGTGTTCAAATCGGTGGTCAGCAGGTGGCGCACGGTGCAGAGTGAACCCTTGAGCATAGGCGGCGCTTTCGTCGGAGGTGAAGGTTCATGGTAGTGCAAGCGCCATAACAAATCAACATTGATGACAAGAACTCCATGATGGGTTATCGTTTAGATCGTTCTTTGCTATTTACTCCCCCATCGATAGGAAACGCATGAAATCCGTCTTCAAGTCCCCGTTGTCCCTGACCGTCCTTGCCAGCGCCTTGTTGAGCGCCGGCGCCATTGCCGCCCCGGCCAACGATCCGGCCACGCTGGCCCAGATCCGCGACAGCGCGATGAAGAACGACTGGGCCTACGAGCGCCTGGCCGACCTGACCGATCTGGTTGGCCCGCGCCTGTCCGGTTCCCCCGGCGCGGCGGCGGCGGTCGAGCAGGTGGCGGCCGCCATGCGCAAGCTGGGCGCCAAGGTCACGCTGCAGCCGGTCAAGGTGCCGCACTGGGTGCGCGGCGTGGAGACGGCTGAACTGGTCGACTACAACGGCCGTCCGGCCGGCATCACGCAGAAGATCGTGCTGACGGCGCTGGGTGGTTCGGGGGCGACGCCCGCCGCCGGCCTGACCGCGCCGGTGCTGGTGGTGCGCAGCCTGGCGGAACTGAAGGCCAAGGCGGCCCAGGTGAAAGGCAGCATCGTGTTGGTGGACGTGGCCTTCGACCAGGAATTGGCCGATCGCGGCCACGCCGGCGCGGCCTACGGTCCGGGCGCGGGCTTCCGCTATATCGGTCCGAAGATGGCGGCGGAGATGGGCGCGGCGGCGGCGCTGGTGCGCTCGGTCGGCGGCGCCAACTTCCGCATCCCGCACACCGGCGTGACCGGCCTGGTCGACGGCGCGCGCATTCCCGCCGCCGCCATCACCACCGAGGACGTGCTGCTGCTGGACCGCCTGCTGGCGCGCGGCCCGGTCAAGATGCACCTGACCTTGACCCCGCAAATGCTGCCGGACGCCGACAGCTTCAACGTCATCGCCGACTGGCCGGGCACCGACAAGGCCGACGAGGTGGTGGTGGTCTCCGGCCACCTCGACTCGTGGGACCTGGCCACCGGCGCCAACGACGACGGCACCGGTGTGGCCGGCGCCATGGGCGTGATCGAGACGCTCAAGAAGCTGGACCTGCATCCGCGCCGCACCATCCGCATGATCGCGTGGATGAACGAGGAAAATGGCACCCGTGGCGGCAAGGCCTACTTCGACGCGAACAAGGATAAACTGGATAAACAGTTTGCCGCCATCGAGTCGGACAGCGGCGGCGGCCGTCCGTTCGGCTTCATCGGCAGCGTGACGCCGCCGATGGTGAAGTACTTCACACCGCTCAAGGAGGCGCTGGCGCCGATCGGCGCCGGTCAGTTCGAGCGCCGCGATGTCGCCGGCGCCGCCGACACCGGTCCGATGGAGCGCGCGGGCGTGCCGGTGTTCGAGCCGATGGTCGATTCGTCGGCCTACTTCAACTACCACCACACGCCGGCCGATACGCTGGACAAGGTCAACCCGTTGGAATTGAAGCGCCATGTCGCGGTGATGACGTCGCTGAGCTGGTTCCTGGCGAATATGGAGCAGCCGATCGGCCGCACCGCGCACCAGGACGGCGAGGAGGACTGATCAGGCCGGCGCGCGGCGCATCCGTGCGCGGCGCGCCGGGGCCTTCGTGATAGGCTGCTGACTTATCGAGGAGAGCATCATGGACAAGATTCACTACAAGGGCTGGGATATCGTGCCGACCGCGTTGCAGACCACCGACCGCCGCTGGTCCGCCAGCTGCGACATCGAGCGCGCCAGCGTGGGCGGGGTGGAGGTGTTCGAAGGCGCTACCATGCAGTTCGTGCGCGACACCGAGGACGAGGCCATCGCCGCCGCCTGCGACGAGGCGATCCGCCAGATCGACAACATCATCGCCAACCCGCTGGTGCGGCTGGCCTGAGCCTGGGCTCAGGACGGATAGAAAGTCTTCGCCGCCAGCCCCAGCAGGAACAGCGCGATGGCGAACTGGGTGCCGAAGAGCCAGCGGGCCATGTAGCGGAGGTCCGAGCGCAGTTCCTTGATCTGCTCGGCTTGCTCGTCCAGGCGGCGTTCGATGTGCTCAAGGCGGCGGTCCATCTGATCGAAGCGCCGATCCGTGTCTTTAAATCGCCTGTCCATGCCTTGCCGCAGCTCCTCGATCTGGATTGCTTGCGCCTCCAGCCTGGTTAGGATGAGCTCGGTGATGCGCTCTTCCATGGCCCGTCCTTCCAGCTAATAAGGTGTTAGACCGGCGCAGGCTGAATTCGTTCCATCTGAGTCGTCTGATTGCCGCCCCCCGGCGAATTTGCTAGTATGCAAGTCAGATGAAATCACGCCGCTATCCCGAACAAATCGCCTTGTTGCCGTACATCGGCAAATGGACCTTCATCGCAGGCCTGATCGCGCTGCTGAGCGGCACGGCCTCCGCCTTTTTCCTGTTCGCGCTCGACCGCGCCACCGGCTGGCGCGAAGCCCACCGTTGGATCATCTGGCTGCTGCCGCTGGCCGGCTTCGCGGTCGGCTGGGTGTATCTGAAGCTGGGCAGCAGCGTCGAAGCCGGCAACAACCTGCTGATCGACGAAATCCACGACCCCAAGAAAGTCGTCCCGCTGCGCATGGCGCCGCTGGTGTTGATCGGCACCGTGATCTCGCACCTGTTCGGCGCCTCGGTCGGCCGCGAGGGCACGGCGGTGCAGATGGGCGGCACCCTGGCCGACCAGCTCACCCACGTGTTCCGCATGCGCCACGCCGAACGCCGCATCCTGCTCATGGCTGGCATCAGCGCCGGTTTCGCCTCCGTGTTCGGCACGCCGCTGGCCGGCGCCATCTTCGGACTGGAAGTGCTGGCCATCGGACGCCTGCGCTACGACGCCATCTTCCCCTGCATGGTGGCGGCCATCGCCGCCGACCAGGTGGGCATGGCCTGGGGCGTGCATCACACCCACTACGCGATCAGCGGCGTGGTGGCGATCGGCTTCTGGAGCATGGCCGCCGTGCTGGCCGCCGGCATCGTGTTCGGACTGACCGGCATGCTGTTCGCCAAATCCACGCACGCCGCATCGGCCTTCATGAAGCGCCATGTGGCGTATGCGCCGCTGCGTCCCCTGATCGGCGGCGCGCTGGTGGCGGTGGCGGTGTGGATGGTCGGCACGCGCTACATCGGCCTTGGCATCCCGGTGATGGTCGAAGCGTTTCAGCAGCCGCTGGCGCCGACGGATTTCATCGGCAAGTTCGTGTTCACGGTTGCCTCGCTGGGCAGCGGCTTCAAAGGCGGGGAGGTCACGCCGCTGTTCTACATCGGCGCGACGCTGGGCAACGCGCTGGCGCCGCTGCTGCACCTGCCATTCGCCATGCTGGCGGGACTGGGCTTCGTCGCCGTGTTCGCGGGCGCGGCCAACACGCCGCTGGCCTCGACCATCATGGCGATCGAATTATTCGGGCCGGAGATCGGGCCGTACGCCGCGCTGGCGTGCGTGGTGGCTTATCTGTTCTCCGGCCACGCCGGCATCTATCGCGCGCAGAAGGTCGGCATGCTCAAGCACCGCTTGCCGCCGGTGGCGCGCGACCGGAAGCCGCCGGCCTAGAGCTTATTGCTGCTGCCGCACCGCCGGCGCAGGAGACCAGTTTTCCTTTGGGATCACGTGCGGCGTGGCCGGCTCCTGCGTGAAATGCGGTGATGTTATCTGCACGCCGAACTCGTTGAACACATCGACGATGTACTGGTGCAGCTGGTTCAACACCTCGGCGCGGCGGCGCGGCGTCTCCACGGTGGCATAGGCCACCAGGCGGTACTCCACGTAGAAGTCCGACAGCCCGATCTGCATTACGTAGGGCTTGGGCGTGGCGGCGATGTCCTCCGTCCTGGCGGCCGCCAGCTCCAGCATCGCATGCACCTGGCGCCACGGCGTGTCGTAGCCGATGGTGACGGTGGTGTCGAGCACAAAGCCGGTGCCCGCATGCGCGCGCGAGTAGTTCTTGGTGGTGTTGGACAGCACCCAGGCGTTGGGCATGGTGATCTCCTCACCGAGGCCGGTGCGCAGCCGCGTTTCGAACATGCCCAGTTCGACCACCGTGCCTTCCGACTCGCCGATGCGTACATACTCGCCTTTGCGCAGCGAACGCGCGTACATCAGGATCAAACCGCTGGCTCCCTGGCCGACGATGCTCGACGCGCCGATCGACACCATCAACCCCACCAGCACCGAGACGCCCTGGAACGCCGCCGTGTGCGCGCCGGGCAGGTAAGGGTAGGCCATCGCCAGCGCGAACAGCCAGATCACGACATTGAAGATGCGGCGCGTGGGCATGGCGGTATCGTGATCGAGCCAGGCGATTTGCAGCTCGCCGCTTTCCACGCGCTGGAACACCGAGCCGGCGGTCAGCATCACCAGCCGCGCGATGGCGGCGATGACGGCCACCAGCACCAGGCCAGGCAGCGCATCGATGACACCTTGCGCGACGCCGGCGATGACGTCGATCAGGTAGTCCTGCAGGCGTTCGCCCCAGCTGCGCGAGTAGGGGATTTTGCCCATCACGAAGGCCAGCCACAGATAGGTGGCCATCAGGCGCAGGCCCCAGATCAGCAGGTTCACCAACTGGCGCATGAAGGCCACGTAGTGTTCGGCGTCGAGGACGCGCACGTTCTTGAGGCGCACCTGGCCGAGGCGGCGGCTGATGGCCTGGGTCGAGCGCTTGCCGACCCAGCGGTGCATCAGCCGCAGGCCATGCAGTATCAGGCCGTATGCCAGCGTGGCCGCCGCGCACAGGGCCGCCGCGATCAGCAGGTAGCGCGGGCTGGCTTGTTCGCGGCGCTCCAGCAGGGCCTTGCCGAGTATCGCCGCGCTGTCGGCGGCGACGCTGTCGGTGGTGTCGCCGGCCAGCGGATTGATGTCGGCGGGCGTGACCAGGAACAGCAGTGCGCCGTCCAGCATCACCTGCGTGCCTTCGGCGATCGGCCGGGTGGCGGGTAGCTGTGGACCGTTGCGGGACAGCGCTACTTCCAGCCGTTTGCGCGCGCCTTCGGCGCGTTCCTCCGGAGGATAGCCGGTCAGCACGGAGCGAAACACGAAGATGGTGCGGTTGGCGAATACCAGCTTGGCTTGCGCGGGCGCGGCGGCTTGTGGGCTGGGCAGGGTGTCGGCGGCGGTCGCGAAGCAGTGGAGCATCATCAACAGCGATGCGAAGAGCAGTCGGCGCAGAACGGTCATGGCTATCCTTGTGACGTAGATGTTGGTAATGATGCCATGTTATTGGATTGGATAGTTGCCGGTATGGCAGTTACGGCGGCTTCGTGGCATAATCACGGGCTCTGTCGCTCCGATGGTGAAATTGGTAGACACTGGAGACTTAAAATCTCCCGCCGCAAGGCGTGCCGGTTCGATTCCGGCTCGGAGCACCATTCCCTCATCCGCACACGTCCACGCACGTCGCGGTTTTTCTCCTTCCAATAGGAGAAATCACGGCCGGGCGTCATTCCCGCGCAGGCGGGAATCCAATTTCGCGTGCATCGCCACCTACCTTTCCAGTCGCGCGCGCCGTCCAACAGCGCGTGCATATCTATACGCCGCCCCAGTCCGCGGCGCGCTGATTTTCTGTGACAATTTGCGTTTTTTTCATATGGACAAACTGTTATGCTGCCCCGTAGACCAAGTCCGGCCAGGAACTGACGGCTAGATCCGTCAGCCTGACTAAAAAATATCGGAGTGATTCAATGGCTGAAGATGTTGAGATGATGCTGTTCCCATCCCAGGGAGCGTTTGCGCATTGGCTTGCCGCCCATTATGCCGACTCTGACGGTGTGTGGCTGCAGCACTCGAAAAAAGGAGCCCCGGTCCCTAGCGTAAGCTATCAAGAAGCATTGGAAGTTGCGCTGTGCTTTGGCTGGATCGACGGCCAGAAGCGTTCGCTCGACGCCCATCACTATTTGCAGCGCTGGACCCCGCGTCGCCCACGCAGCCTATGGTCCAAGGTCAATCGCGAGAAGGTGCTCAGGTATATTGAGGAGGGTAAGATGCAGCCGAGCGGCTTGGCTGAAATCGAGCGGGCGAAAAAAGATGGCCGATGGGATGCGGCATACGAATCGGCTAGCATGGCGAGCGTGCCGCCCGAACTTCAAGCTGCATTCGCTGACCACCCCGGGGCAGCCGAATTTTTCGCCACGCTCAATTCGCAAACCCGCTATGCAGTGTTGTTCCGGGTGCAGACAGCAATAAAGCCTGAGACCAAACTACGCAAGGCGCAAGAGTACGCAGCCATGCTGGCTCGGCATGAGACGCTTCAGCCGGTCATGGCGAAGAAGCGGAGCAAGGCCGACCAGGGCGCGACACAAGCGAAAGAGGGCGACTCATCGAGATGATGAACGCAAGCGACCAAGTGCAGGCATTGTTGAAGTAAGCCGAGCGTTGACGGCCATTTGCCGCAGCGGTATTCTGAGTAATATATATTTCATTAATTAATTAACATGCAGATTGCAACGATTATTGGTTTGGCAGGTACGGTAACATGCGCAGGTCTCTTCATTAAACAAAAGAACTGGTTGCTCGCTACCGCTTTTGTTTTTTCTACGGTGTATCTGATATTGGATAAGGTAATTCACATTCCGCTGGTGCCATATTTTTTGGTTCCATGGTTTGCGTATTTGTTTTTTGCTCTTGTTGCGTATGAGATTTTTCGAACAGTTGTCCTCAAATAGGTTCATATCGACCAGGCACATTCCTATTAATGTGCCGGTCTAGCGCTGTGCGCAGGCCTGCAACGGGCCGACAGGAGCCGAGCCGGTCAACAGGTAACAGCAATGGAAGGAATAAGCATGACAGTTGGGAAAAAACCGGACGCCGCGCGGCTGGACAAAATTGTGGCTGACGCACGGCGCGCGGCCGACCAGCGCGAGCTGGGCTATCGCGAGCGCTCGCTAAAAATGTATCCGTGGGTGTGTGGGCGCTGCATGCGCGAATTCACGCATACCAATGTGTCGCAACTTACAGTGCACCATCGTGACCACAATCACAACAACAATCCGCCCGATGGCAGCAACTGGGAATTGCTGTGCCTTTACTGCCACGATAACGAACACTCGCGTTATCTTGAGGCCGACCGGGGACTTAGTCTGAAATCGGCCGAGGTCGCGCCAGCAACGCATAGTCCATTTGCCTCATTGGCCGGTCTGATGAAAAAGAAAGAGTAACGGTAGGGTGGACTAGAAAACTAATTTCTTTCTGCTTTGACGCAAAAGTGACGTACGGCAACATGCCGCCTCCCGCTACCGCCGCTGGTAAACCAAATTTATAAATAATATTTGGCAATAGGAAAAAAGAAAAGGATTGCAAAATGCTCGCTAAAGAAATTGAAGTTGCTCAACGCCTCGTAAAGACAGATGCCTATCAGATGTCCATTGGTGAGATTGTCACAATGTATAACGATGGCGAGCTCATCATCGATCCCGAATTTCAGCGACTATTTCGGTGGCATATCGGGCAAAAATCGAAACTGATTGAGTCGCTCCTGCTTGGCATTCCGTTACCATCAATCTTCGTTTTTGAAAAAGATGATGGAAAGTGGGAGCTTATCGACGGTTTGCAGCGGATCTCGACAATTCTTGAATTCATGGGAGTACTGCGTAGTCCGCCCAACGACGTTTTTCCTCCATCTTCTCTTGAGGCAACCAAGTATCTTCCGTCGTTGCATAATGCCGTTTGGAATTCTTCGGAGTCCGTGGTGGACGTTCCGGTACCTGATCAAAAGCCGATTGACAAAACGCAGCAGCTCGCGATCCGTCGCAGTAGACTTGGCGTCGAAATACTAAAACGCCCAAGTGACGATCAAACAAAGTATGACCTTTTCCAGCGACTTAATGCTGGAGGCACACAGGCCAATGCACAGGAAATTCGAAACTGCATTGTACTTATGATTAATGGGAACTACTTCAGGACAGTCAAGGCCGCTGCTGACCAAGATGCTTTCCGTAGTGTCATTGCCATCGGGGAAGAGCAAGTCGAGAAACAACGACATTTAGAAATGGCAATGCGCTTTCTCGTTCACTCTAGCGTACATTACGACGGTCTATTAGACGTTGAAGAGTTTATCGATGAAAGTATCGTTACCCTTGCTACCGTCGGGGATGGGGTTTCGGCATCGACCTTGATGAATCGCACTTTTCAAATACTGAACGAAGTGGCTGGCGCAAATGCCCTTCGGAAATATAGTAACGGTCAATATGTAGGTAAGGCGGTCTTAGCCGGACTAGAAGGTATAGCAGTCGGTGTTGCCAAGAACATCGATGCGATCGAGGCACTCGGCGCTGTCCAGTCAAGAGAGTTCGTGCGGCAGAAAATGCAAGCATTTTGGGCGCAGCCGGAAGTACCGAACTTTACATCATTGGGACTTCGCGGCACAGTGAGAATTCAACGTACGGTTCCGTTCGGAGAGAATTGGTTCCGCCCATGAGCAAACCTTATACCGAAAGTGAATTTTCAGCGCAGATTACGACAGACAGAAACTGGCGCATGAAAGAGGTATCTGATCTCAAACTAGCGATCAAACGAGGTGACGACAGTATGCGAAAGGTGCTTCTTCGGGCATTGGTCGCGATCTGCTATGCACATTGGGAAGGCTATATTAAGTTTGCTTCTCGAAAATATTTCGAACATATAGCGCTTAGAAAATTTCAATATGAGATGCTTGATCGCCAATTTCTTCGAAACCACTTCTTACCACGATTAGCGGCGCTTTCCTCTTCTAAGACAGGAATTGCAGAACGCTGCAATTTGATAGATGAAATCCTAGAAAAATCTGGTCACCGATTTACCCATATAAACGAAGATCTAGTAAATACGAAGGCAAATTTGAATTTCGAAGTGTTCTCGGATATTTGCTTGATATGTGGGATATCGTTGGACGCATTTAAAGAGTGGTCGACATTTATTGATATAATTCTTCTTAAACGTCGCAACTCGATTGCGCATGGCGAGGATACATTAATATCCTTTAGTGAGCTTGATGAAATTTCGGAAAAAACAACGAGCCTCATGCGTATGTTTGGTACTGAATTAGAGAATCTAATTGTTCTTCAGAAGTATAAGTTTACTCAAGCCTAAATTAATTAAAAGAGATCACTTTTAATTTATATGCGCAGCACCTCCTCCTGTACCCGAGCCAAAGCGTCAATCCATCAGGCCTGCAAGCCGATTTTCGATTCCGGCTCGGGCATCCGCATAAACCCGGGCTTTCCCTGTTAGCGGCAGCTCACATTACTGACGCGCCAGTTTCGCAAACCGGCCGCAGCTCCGCAAAAAGTTACCAGTCAGTCGGCACACATCATCGTGGTAGCCGCATGCTAGCGGTGTGATGCCATCGTCGATTAAATCGCGCACCACTCGAGACCTCGCTGAGCAGACGCTTACCGAGATCAGAGCGGTGCGGGAGATTAAATTCCCGCAGTATTCGCATTACAGTCGCAAATGCGTACGCGCATGCGTGTTTGTAGCCGTGAAATTTTATTTCTGCTGGCCAACTGGTGCTTGCACTGCCGACAGTAGCGTCTGGCAGCAAACAAAGACCGTATCTCCGAGTATCCCCCCGACGCCCTGAAGGATGTCAAGTTTGCTTGACATCCGGTTTTCTCCGTCCTACCATGTAAAGCATACTTTACAGGAGATAAATCGATGCACGTTCAACAAAACCAGAAATATTCCGAGACGGAACGTAGGGCCGGTGGAAAGTATCTGCGTGAGCTGTCGGGCAGTATCGCGGTCTATGTCCTGCTGCTCACGGCCTCCCTGACGTACGGTCCGTCGATGGATTCAGGCTCTCTTAAGACCGCCGCGCTGGCATGTCCAGTGATAGGCTTTTTTCTGATGATATGGGCGGTCGCGCGGCAAGTCGGCCGAATGGACGAATACCAACGTGTCGTCATGCTTGAAACCGTCACCCTCGCGGCCGCCGTCACGGTGGGCGTCACCTTCACCTACGGTTTTCTCGAGGCCGCTGGTTATCCACGCCTGAGCATGTTCACAGTCTGGGGGATCATGGGGGCGTCGTGGCTGCTTATCGGCCTGTTCCGCCGCTGGAGGATGGATCGATGAACAATACCATCCGTGAGCTGCGCGCGGAACGTGGGTGGAGTCAAGCCCACCTGGCCGACCGGCTCGACGTGTCCAGACAGACCGTAAATGCCATAGAAACCGGACGCTACGATCCAAGCTTGCCCCTGGCTTTCGCCATTGCCAGGCTGTTTGGAACGACCATAGAAGAGATTTTCACATTCTAAATCTCGTTCGCTGACGCAATGTCAGCGATACACCAGCACCGGCACCGTCGCATGGGCCAACACCCGCTGGGTCTGGCTGCCCAGCAGCAGGCGCTGCAGGCCGCCGTGGCCATGCGTGGCCATGAAAATCAAATCGCAGTTGTAGTCCTGCGCCGTGCGTACGATCTCGTCGGACGGGCTGAGCGAGGTGGCGATGTGGGTGGTGCAGGGCACGCCCGCGCGGGCCGCCTCGGCGCCGATTTCCTGCACGCACGCGTGGGCCGCCGCCTGCATGGCGTCGGCAAACACCTGGACGTCCATCACGGCGCCGAATTCAACATACGGGGAGTAGGGATACGGTTCGGCGACCGACATGGCAACCAGGCTCGCGCCAAGCTTGCGCGCCAGTTCGATGGCGGCCGTGGCCGCTGCCTTCGACAAGGCGGAGCCGTCGCTGGGAAGTAGGATGGTCTGGTACATAAATGCTTTCTGCCGCTAAGGCTGCTGGTTCGGGCCGCCGTCGGCGGGATACCGTGATCATCGCGCCGCTCGCCAGTACAAGTCCTTGACGTGGATCAAAATGTCCCGGTCTGGGCAGCGACGCCGCGTCTGAACAATTCACGGTTTTTTTGATTTGGGTCAGGCGGCCCTGGTGCATTTATGCGCGGCTCCTATTACTGTGAGGATTCTTCACGGAGGAATTGCCATGTACGCATTGAGAAGCGGAGTGTTGATCCTGGCGCTGGTCGCGCAAGGCGGTGCGCTGGCGGCCGAGCTGGCGCCGCGGACGCAGAACGGCATCGTCTATCTGAGCGGCGGCGTCGGCGAGGACGAGCGGCAGGCCATGCAGGCCGCCCGCGCCGACTATCCGGTGCGGCTGACCTTTGCCACCAAGGGCAGCGGCGAATACCGGGCGGACGTCGCGGTCACCATCGTCGACCGCGCCGGCGCGGTGGCGGCGGCTTTCGTGTCGCCCGGCCCTTGGTGCTACCTCAAGCTGGCGCCGGGCAGTTATCGCATCGTCGCCAGCCTGCGCGGCAAGGAATTGACGCAGGCGCTCACCGTGCAGCCCCTGGCCGCGCGTGAACTGTATTTTTACTGGGACCCGGAATGAGCCAAGCCGGACCGGGCGCAATGAATCACCTGAATGGAATGCCATGACCACACCCCACACCCCCCTGACCCCATTGCAACTGATCGCACCCGAGGCCTTGGCGCTCGACGCCGAATTCGCGCCGCTGAGCATGGCCTTGTTCAAGGTGCTGCTGCGGCGCCAGTCCAGCCGTGAGTTCAGCCCCGGCGAGCTGCCGCTGTACGCGTTGTCGCGCCTGCTGTGGGCCGCGTTCGGCATCAACCGGCCGCAGCTGGGCCTGCGCACGGCGCCGTCGGCCAGCAACGGGCAGGAGATCGACATCTACGTGGCGATGCGTGCCGGGCTGTATCGCTTCGATGCGCTGCAGCTGGCCTTGCTGCCGGTGCTGGCCGAGGACATCCGCGCCGCCACCGGCTGCCAGGATTTCGTCGCCACGGCCCCGATCAACCTGATCTACGTGGCCAGCCTGAAGGACGACAGCACGCGGCCGGAGACCGAGCAGAAATTCTACGCCGCGCTGGACACCGGCTTCATCAGCCAGAACGTCTATCTGTTCTGCGCCGCCGAGGGCCTGGCCACGGTGGTGCGCGGCTGGGTCGACCGGCCGGCGCTGGCCGAGGTCATGGGGCTGACGCCGCACCAGCATGTGATCGCGGCGCAATCGGTGGGCTATCCGGCGTCGCCGCAGGGCTGACGCGCGCGGCTCATTCGTGCAGGCCGCCGTCCGAGTAGCGGTTGCGCGGATTCCACAGCATCCAGCCGTTGGACTGGGCCGCTTCGGCGGCGTCGATCTGCGCCTGCACCTCGGCCGCGCCGAACGGGCGGTGGTCGAAGGCGTAGTCGGTGAAGTCCTGCAGCCACGGCCGGAAGCGGGCGCCGCCCAGTCCGGTGCGCTGCCTGGCGCGCTGCAGGGACTGGTACACGATCTCGTACGGATGGGCCACCGCGTTGCGGTAATTCGGGATGCCCCATTTGAAGCCGGACGGATACAGCATCGGACAGATGTAGTCGAGCGGCTGGACCAGGCGTTCGAGTTGCTGGCCGATCGCCGTGTCGTCGGTATTCCACAGTACGTAGCCGAAGATGTCGGCGGCCACGAAGACGTTGTAGGGCGCCAGCCGCTGCCGCGCCGCGCCCAGGAAGCCGCTGATGGCGTCGACCCGGCTGGCCTGCGTGCTGGGCTGCGCGTACTGCACGCCGGGCGCGTCCGGGAAGCGCACATAGTCGAACTGGATCTCGTCGAAGCCCTGCCGCGCCGCCTCCTCGGCGATGTCGAGGTTGTACTGCCACACCTCGTGCCGCATCGGATCGACCCACGGCAGGTTTTCGCCGTCGCGCCAGACCTGGCCCTGGCTGTTTTTCAGCGCCAGATCGGGCTGGGCCGTGGCCAACGGCTCGTCCTTGAACACCACGATCCGGGCGATCAGGTAGATGTTTTTCTGGTGCAGCTGCGCGATCAGCGCCGGCATGTCGCGGACGGTGCGCACCTTCTGCGCGCCGATGCGCTCGGCGAGGGCGATGGTGCTGGCGTAGGGGATCATGCCGCGGTCGCTCTTGACGTCGATCACCAGCGCGTTCAGCTCGGTCTGATCGACCAGCCGCAGCGCGGCCTCGCGCAGCGCGTCGCTGCCGATGCCGTAGGCCGACAGGTACACGGCCTTGGGCTGGAACGGCGTGACCGCCAGCCGCAGCGGCGCCTCGCCGTCGGCGTGCACGGCCTGGCGGCGGGTGTAGCCTGGCGCGCGGACGGCCACGTCCGGCCCGGCTCCGGGCAGGTGAAATTTTCCGGCCGCGTCCGTCAGCGTGCTGGCGCCGTTGGATGTGACGATGGCGCCGGCGATCGGGCTCTGGTCGGCCTGGCTGTGGACCGTGCCGTCGATCGCCAGCGCGGGCGGGAGCGCGAGCGTCAGGGCGGCCGCGAGTACGAGTTGGTGCATGGAATAGTCCTTGGTGAATGTTCAGTGCGCCGATGCGGCGGATGGTTGTGTCTGCTCAAGCAGGCGTGCGTAGGCGCGCTCGCCGTAGGCGTCGCTGATCAGGTAGCGGGGCAGGGCCAGCGGCGCGTCGGCCCGGCTGGCCGCGTGCGCGGCCAGGGTGAAGGCGGCGCTGTAGCCGGCGTCCGCCGCCGCTTGCATCAGCTCGTCGTCGACGATGCCGTACGGCCAGGCCAGCAGCGCGACCTCGCCGCCCAGCCTCTGTTGCAGGCGTTGCCGCGATCCGAGCAGTTGTTGGCGCAGCAGCTGGCGATAGGCGGCCGGCGTCAAACGCCGCCGCTCCTGCTTGAAGTTGGGATGCCACAAGGTATGCGACTGGATGTCGAACCAGCCGCTGGCCTGCAGCGCCTGCAGTTGCTGCCAGGTGAGCGCGTACGGGGCGTTCGAGATCGCCGACGGATAGATGAACAGCGTCACCGGCACCCGGTAGCGCAGCACCAGCGGCCGCATCTCGTCCCACACCGAGCGGTGGCCGTCGTCGACCGTGATGACCACCGCGCGCGGCGGCAGCGCGGCCTGCTTCCCGGCCAGGTAGTCGACCAGCTGGCGCAAGGGGATGACCGTGTAGCCGTGCGTCGACAGGTAGCGCAGCTGGTTCTCGAAGGTGCTGGTGCGGATGGTCATGCTGTCGGCCACGGTGGCGCCGAAGCGATGGTAGGCCAGCACGGGCACAGCGCGTTCCGGCGCGGGCTGGGCCGGCGCCGCGCCGCTGGCGAGCGGGGCCGCCAACATGGCGGCCAGGCAAAGGCGACGGCTAATGTGCATGAGGTGGGTGCTGCATGGTGGCTCCAGTGCGGATCGGTTGATGCTGGGCCATTGCCCGGCCCTGCAGCATCGACTGTAGCGGCGGACATTGCGGCGGCACAGGCTGGCGCTTGATCCAAGTCAAAATACCGGTCAATTTTGCCGACCTTTGACTTGGATCAAAATGCCGCGCTGACAATGCCCGGCCCGATTGCTACAGTGGTTCGGAAGCTTGACGCAGATGGCGTGTCCGCCGGCGCGCCATCGACCAGTCTCCACCGGCGTGTACTGACAGAAGGAGCATGACATGGCTAACAATCTGACACAGTTCGATCCCTTTGGCGACCTGGCGCGGCTGGAACCGCTGCGTGGCGTCGAGGACTTTTTCCGCGATTTCCGGCTCAAGAACATGCTGCGCGACTTCGACGCCAAGCCGTCGATCAAGCTCGACGTGGTCGAGACCGAGCAAGGCTACAGCGTCAAGGCCGAGCTGCCCGGCATGAAGAAGGAAGACATCAAGGTCGATGTCGACGGCAACCGCGTCACGATCTCTGCCGAGACCAAGCGCGAGAGCGAGCAGAAAGAAGGCAAGACGGTGGTGCGCAGCGAGCGCTATGTCGGCCAGCTGTACCGCAGCTTCACGCTGGAGAAGGACGTCGACGACGGCAAGGCCGAAGCCAAATACCAGGACGGCGTGCTGGAGCTGACGCTGCCCAAGAAACCCAACAACGGCGCCAAGAAGCTGGTCATCAGCTAACGCCCCGCCAGCGCGGCCCGGCGCAGGCCGGGCGCGCCTCACCAGATGGCCAGCAGCGACGGCAGGCTGGCCGCCAGCAGTATCGCCACCAATCCCCATCCTACCCGGCGCAGGAACAAGCGGCCACCGCCGGCGGCGGCCGCCGCCAGTTTGCTCGACGTGTTGGCCGCCAACGCAAACAGCAGAATATGCCGCGCCGCCGCCGGCGTCAGCACGCCGCTGTCGGCCAGCGACAGAATGGAGCTGGCCGCCGCGTGCACGTCCACCAGCCCGACCAGCAACGCGCCCAGCGTGGCCGCCGCCGTGCCCAGATAGGCGTTGGCGTAGGCCATCAACGCGGTCGCGCCGCTCAGGATCAGCGCGAACACCACCGCCTGCCGGATGCTGAACACCCGGCCGCCGCGCGCGGGCGGACGCACCGGCGTGGACGCGGCGCGCAACAGCGCGGCCGACACCAGCGCCGTCGCCAGCAGCGCGCAGGCCAGCGTGGGCGCCAGCGACAGCAACTGCCCCGGCGCGATGGTCAGCACCACCACGAACAGCAGCAGATACGTGGCCACGTTCGACAGCAGCGCGGCCGCCGCGCACGCGCCCAGCAGCGACGGCTCGCGGCGGTAGCGCCGTCCCATGTCGGCGGTGGCGGCGACGCTGGAGACAAAGCCCGAGGCCAGCCCCGTCAACGCCAGGCCCATGCGCGGACCGGCCATGCGCATGGCGACATGGGCGACCGCCTGCAGGGCCATCAGCACCACCACCAGCCCCCACATGCGGCGCGGATTGACGCCCAGCAGCCAGCTGTTGGCCGCGTCCGGCAGCAGCGGCCAGATCACCAGGGCGGCGCCGGCCAGGATCAGGCCGTCGCGCAGCTCGCCGCTCTTGAGCGTGACGCGGATGAAGTGGTGCAGCGGCGCGCGCAGGTTGAGCATCGACGCCACCAGCACCGCCAGGCCGGCCGACAGCTGCGGATGGCCGACCGCGTTCACGCCCAGCAGGAAGCTGACGAACAAGGCCAGCTGCGTCACCATGCCGGACTCCTGGGCGCTGGCGCGGTAATAGCCGACCACGTTGAGTGCCACCACCATCAGCGCCGCCATCAGCGTCAGCGCGGGATCGATGGTCTGGGCCAGCGCGCCGCACAGCGCCACCAGCGCGAAGCTGCGCACGCCGGCCAGCGCGTGCGCGGAGGCCTCGCCCTTGCGCCGCTCGCGCTCGATGCCGATCAACATGCCGCTGCCGAGGGCGGCGCCCAGTCCGATCAAATTGGCGCTGATGCTCATGGGCGCTCCCTACAGTTGGCCGTAACGGTGCGCCAGCCAGCCCTTGAGCAGCTGGGCCGACACCAGGTAGGCGCCGACGATGGCCGACAGCGCCAGCCAATAGCCGCCGGGCGGCGTGACGAAGCCGAGCGCGCCGCCGAAGGACGACAGCGGCAACCACAGGCCCAGCGCGCAGACCGCCAGCGTGGTGGTCAGCAGCGCCGTGCTGGACTTGCTTTGCACGAAGGGCACCTTGCCGGTGCGCAGGACGTGCACCACCAGCGTCTGCGTCAGCAGCGATTCGAGGAACCAGCCGGACTGGAACAGCGCCGGCTGATGGGCCGCGTCGAACAGATACCACAGCACGCCGAAGGTCAGGTAGTCGAACAGCGAACTGAGCGGGCCGAGGTAGAGCATGTTGCGCCAGATATTGCCGATGTCCCAGCGCCGCGGCCGGCGCAGGTAGCCGGGGTCGACATGGTCGCTGGCCAGCGCGGTCTGCGACACGTCGTACAGCAGGTTGTTGAGCAGGATCTGCACCGGCGCCATCGGCAGGAAGGGCAGCAGCACGCTGGCGCCCAGCACGCTGAGCATGTTGCCGAAGTTGGAGCTCGCGCTCATGCGCAGGTACTTGCTGATGTTGCCGAACACCTTGCGGCCCTCGACCACGCCGTCCTTCAAGGCCATCAGGCTCTTCTGCAGCAGGATGATGTCGGCCGATTCCTTGGCGATGTCGACCGCGCTGTCGACCGAGATGCCGACGTCGGCCGCCTTCAGCGCGGCGCCGTCGTTGATGCCGTCGCCCAGGTAGCCGACCACGTGGCCGCGGCTTTGCAGCGCGCGGATCACGCGCGCCTTTTGCTGCGGCGCCAGCTTGGCGAACACCGACACTTCTTCGGCGCGCAGCGCCAGCGCGGCGTCGTCGAGGGCGTCGATGTCGCTGCCCAGCATGACCTGCTGCACCGGCAGCCCGACATGGCGGCACACGCTGCGCGTGACGGTGGCGTTGTCGCCGGTCAGCACCTTGACCGCCACGCCGTAATGGCTCAGCGCGCGCAGGGCCTCGGCCGCGCTGTCCTTGGGCGGGTCGAGGAAGGCGATGTAGCCCACCAGCAGCAGGTCCGTTTCGGCGCGGTTGTCGATCACCGTCTCGCCGGCGGCCAGCTCGCGGCAGGCCACGGCGATCACGCGGAAGCCGTCCTCGTTGAGCTCGTTCACCACGCGGTCCAGCGCCGCGCCGTGGTGGTCCTGCAGCGAGATCACGCCGGCGCCGGTCTCGGCCCGGGTGCAGACGCTGAGCACTTCCTCCACCGCGCCCTTGCAGATCAGCACGCGGCTGCCGTCGCTGCGCTCGACCACCACCGACATGCGGCGCCGCTGGAAGTCGAACGGCAGCTCGTCGATCTTGCGGAAAGCGTGGTCGGCGTCCAGGTGCTCGTGCACGTCCACGTAGTTGAGCACGGCCACGTCCAGCAGGTTCTTCAGGCCGGTCTGGTAGTAGCTGTTCAGGTAGGCGTATTCGGTCACGCGGGCCGAGTCCTTGCCCTCGATGTCGACATGGCGCTCCATGATCACGCGGTCCTGCGTCAGCGTGCCGGTCTTGTCGGTGCACAGCACGTCCATCGCGCCGAAGTTCTGGATCGCGTTGAGCCGCTTGACGATCACCTGCTTGCCCGACATGGCCAGCGCGCCCTTGGCCAGGTTGATGGTCACGATCATCGGCAGCATCTCCGGCGCCAGGCCGACCGCCACCGCCACCCCGAACAGCAGCGCCTGCAGCCAGTCGCCCTTGCTCAAGCCGTTGAGCAGGAACACCAGCGGCATCATCACGATCATCACCCGTATCATCAGCCAGACGAACTGGTTGACGCCGCGGTCGAAGCTGGTCAGGGCGCGGGCGCCGGCCAGGTCGCTGGCGATCTGGCCGAAGCAGGTGCGCGCGCCGGTGGCCACCACCAGCGCGCTGGCGGTGCCGCTGACCACGGTGCTGCCCATGAAGGCGATGTTGCCCAGCTCCAGCGCGGGCAGGCCGGCGGCGGCCAGCGCCTGGCCGTGCTTCTCGACCGGCAGCGCCTCGCCGGTCAGCGCGGACTGGCTGACGAACAGGTCGCGGCTGGACAGGATGCGCAGGTCGGCCGGCACCAGCGCGCCGGCCGACAGCCGCACGATGTCGCCCGGCACCAGCGCGGCCAGCGGCAGGTCGCCGGCCTGGCCGTCGCGCAGCACGCTGGCGGTGGTGGCCACCATCGAGCGCAGGCGTTCGGCCGCCAGGTCGGAGCGGTGTTCCTGCACGAACGCCAGCAGCGACGACAGCACCACCATGACGGCGATCACGATGGCGCCCCAGGCCTGGCCGGTCAGGTAGTTGACCAGCGCCAGGGCCAGCAGCAACAGCGACAGCGGGCTGGCCAGCAAGGTCAGGAAGCGCAGCCAGGCGTTGCCGTGGGCCTGGTGGACCACCGCGTTGGGCCCGGTCCGCTGCAGGCGGTTGCGCGCCTCCTGGTCGGTCAGCCCGCCGGCGCGGCTGTCCAGCAGGCGCAGCGCGGCGTCGGGATCGGCTGCCGCGTAATTCTGCAGCAGGGCTTGTTGCTGGGCGTTGGCGGCGCTGGGTGGGTTGGCGGACATGTCGTTGGTCGGGCTCCGGTTGGTTGAAGGGGTCAATCGCGCTTGCCGCGATGCGGGCGCCGCTCGTGCGCCTGCTGGCAGGGCAGGCACATGTGCGCGGTCGGCTGCACCCGCAGGCGCTCATGCGGGATGGCGACGCCGCAGCCCTGGCAGCGGCCATAGCTGCCGTCCGCCAGGCGCGCGCACGCGCTGTCGAGGCCGCGCAGGGTCGCCAGATCCTCGGCCAGCCGCACCGGGTCGCAGCCCGGCAGCTGCCTGGCGATGGCCGGATCGTCCGGCGAAGCCGTGCCGTCGAGCAACTGCGCGGTCAGCGGCAACGGCCCCAGGCGCAGGCGCAGCTGGCTGGCCAGTTCGGCGCGGTGGCGGTGCAGGCGGGCGGCGAGCGCTTCCAGTTCGGTGGGCGAGGGCGGGTTCATGGCACCACTGTAGGGCCGCGCCCGCGCGCCGTCAGTAGCGCCCGTTGATCCAGATCAAAATGCCCGGGAATACTATCGGTCCCGGTTCCTTGCCGATAAGGCACTTTTTTTTGTGTTTCGGGCGATTCAAACGTATCATCGAGGTTTGGGTGCCGGATTGGCATCGTTATTCGGGATGCGCCTTTGAAAAATCTGGGAATTGAGGGCTTGAGTCTGGAGTGGCTGGTGGCCTCGGCCACCGACGCCATGCTGATCGTTGACCAGGACGGCAAGATCGTGCTGGCCAATCCGGCGCTGGAGAAGCTGTTCGGCTACGGGCCGGACGCGATGCTGGGGCTGACGCTGGAATCGCTGGTGCCGTCCCGCTTCCACGCCGCCCACGTCGGCCAGCGCGACGACTTCTTCGAACAGCCGCGTTCGCGCGCCATGGGCGCCGGCGCCGAGCTGTACGGATTGCACCACGACGGCTACGAGTTCGGCGTCGAGGTCAGCCTGTCGCCGCTGCGCACCTCGCAGGGGCGGCAGATGGTGCTGGCCACGGTGCGCGACGTCACCGAGCGCAAGCTGGCCGAGCAGGCGCTGCAGGAGAGCGAGGCGCGCATGCGCGCCATCTTCGAGACCGCCGTGGACGCCATCCTCACCATCGACGAGCGCGGCGTGCTGGAGCGCCTGAACCCGGCCGCCGAACGCATGTTCGGCTACACCGAGGCCGAGGTGGCCGGCCGCAACGTCTCGATGCTGATGCCGCAGCCGCACCGCGCCCAGCACGACGGCTACCTGGCGCACTACCGCGAGACCGGCGAGAAGCGCATCATCGGCAAGGGCCGCGAGGTCGAGGGCCTGCGCAAGGACGGCGGCGTGTTCCCGATCGAGCTGTCGGTGGTCGAGATGCAGCTGGGCGCGCGCCGCATGTTCACCGGCATGGTGCGCGACATTTCCGAGCGCAAGGCGGCCGAGGACCGCAACCGCCGCCTGATGCAGGAAATCAGCAGCGCCAACGAGGAGCTGACCAACTTCGCCTACGTGGTGTCACACGACCTGAAGGCGCCGCTGCGCGGCATCGGCTCGCTGGCCGACTGGCTGGCCACCGACTACGCCGAGCAGTTCAACGACGAGGGCAAGGAACACATGCGCCTGCTGATCAACCGGGTGCACCGGATGAGCAGCCTGATCGACGGCATCCTGCAGTACTCGCGCGTGGGCCGGGTGCGCGAGGCGCAATTGCCGGTCGACCTGAACCGCCTGCTGGTGGACGTGGTCGACCTGCTGGCGCCGCCGCCGGCCTTCCGCGTGACGGTGGCGCCGGCGCTGCCGACCGTGCTGATCGAGCCGACCCGCATCCAGCAGGTGTTCCACAACCTGATCTCCAACGCCATCAAGTACATGGACAAGCCGGACGGCCAGATCGAGATCGGCTGCGCCGACGACGGCAGCCACTGGCGCTTCAGCGTGCGCGACAACGGCCCCGGCATCGAGACGCGCCATTTCGAGCGCATCTTCCAGCTGTTCCAGACGCTGGCCTCGCGCGACCGCGTCGAGAGCACCGGCGTGGGCCTGGCGCTGGCCAAGAAAATCGTCGAAATGTACCACGGCCGCATCTGGCTCGAATCGCAGATGGGGCAGGGCAGCACCTTCTGGTTCACGCTGCCCAAGTCCGGCGCCCCCCTACCCAGAACAGGATCCATCCAATGAAAGTACTTAACAAACCCATCCTGCTGGTCGAAGACGACCACGTCGACATCATGACCATCAAGCGCGCGCTGAAGGAAATCCATGTCGGCAACGAGGTGGTCAGCATGGAACACGGCGAGGCGGGCCTGGCCTACCTGCGCGACCCGGCCAACGAGCGGCCGTGCATCATCCTGCTCGACCTGAACATGCCGATCATGAACGGCATCGAATTCCTGCAGCAGATCAAGCTCGACGCCTCGCTGCGCCGCATCCCGGTGGTGGTGCTGACCACCTCCGAGGAACAACAGGACAAGGTGCACAGCTTCGACCTAGGCGTGGCCGGCTACATGGCCAAGCCGGTCGACTACCGCCGCTTCGTCGAGATGATGCGCTCGATCGACCTGTACTGGACCATCAGCGAGATGCCGTGAACGCCCCCCTGCGCGTGCTGATCGTGGAGGACGACGCGGTCGACCGCATGGCGTGCCGGCGCGCCTTCGCCGCCGCGGCCGACGCGCCGTTCGAGCTGCTGGAGGCCGACAGCGGCGAGCAGGGCCTGGCGCTGGCGCGCAGCCAGCGGCCCGACTGCATCCTGCTCGACTACCACCTGCCCGACCTGACCGGGCTGGAGTTCCTGGCCCACCTGAACGGCGACGGCGCGGCGCTGGCCATCCCGGTGATGATGCTGACCGGCGCCGACAGCGCGGCCGTGGCGGCCGAGGCCATGCGGCGCGGCGCGCGCGACTACCTGGTCAAGGACGTCGACGGCTACTACCTGGAGTTCCTGCCGGGCGCGATCCACCGCATGCTGCGCGAGCAGAGCCTGCTGGACGACAAGCGCCAGGCCGAGGCCCGCTTCCGCACGCTGATCGAGCAGATGCAGGCGATCAGCTACATCGCCGAGCTGGGCGAGGCCGGCGCGCTGCGCTACATCAGTCCGCAGATCGGCCTGCTGGGTTTCAGCCCGGCCGAGTGGCTGGCCGACCCGGCGCTGCACGGCCAGCGCATGGACCCGGACCGGCGCGAGGCCATCCTGGAGGCGATGCGCCGCAGCCGCCGCGACGCCAGCCCGCTGCACCTGGAGTACCTGCTGCACGCGCGCGACGGCCGCACGCTGTGGTTCCGCGACCAGGCCGAGCTGGTGCGCGACGAGCAGGACCAGCCGCTGTTCATGCAGGGCATCATGATCGACATCACCCAGACCAAGCTGGCCGAGCAGGCGTTGCTGGCGTCGCAGCAGGCGCTGCGCAGCCTGTCGGCGCACCAGGAGCAGATCAAGGAGCACGAACGCAAGCGCATCGCCCAGGAGATCCACGACGAGCTGGGCGGCCTGCTGACCGGCATCAAGGCCTACGTCGCGGTCAGCATCGAGCGCGCGGCGGCGGCCGGTTCGCCGGCCGAGCCGCTGCTGGCCGAGGTGGCCGGGCTGGCGCAGGACGCGATCGACACCGTGCGGCGCGTGATCACCGACCTGCGTCCCAGCGTGCTGGACCAGCTGGGCGTGTGGGCCGCGCTGGAGTGGTACGCCGAACAGGTCGAGCGCCGCTCGGGCCTGCACTGCCAGTGCGCGGTGGCGCCGGCCGCGGCCGCGCTGGAGCTCGACGCCGGGCGCAGCACGATGCTGTTCCGCATCGCCCAGGAGGCGCTGACCAATGTGGTGCGGCACGCCGAGGCCAGCAACGCCACGCTGCAGGTCGACTACGCCGACGGCGTGCTGGAGCTGCGCATCGGCGACGACGGCCAGGGCATCGAGGCCGAGCGCCTGCTCAACCGCGAATCCTGGGGCATCCTCGGCATGCACGAACGCTGCCGTCACTTCGACGGCGAACTGAAAATCACCGGCAAGCCCGGCGAGGGCACGACCCTGCTGCTGCGCCTGCCATTGGACGAATGACGTGAGTAAAAATGAGTAACAAACCCATCCGCGTGCTGCTGGTCGACGACCACGCGATCGCGCGCAACGGCGTGCGCCTGATGCTGAGCACGGCCGACGACATCCGCGTCGACGGCGAGGCCTGCAACGCGCAGGAGGCGCTGCAGCTGGTGCTGGCCCAGGAGTTCGACGTGGCGCTGCTCGACATCACCATGCCCGGCAAGAACGGCCTGGAACTGCTCAAGCAGCTGCGCGGCGAGCGGCCCAAGCTGGCCGTGCTGATGCTGAGCACGTATTCGGAGGACATCTACGCGGTGCGCGCGCTCAAGCTGGGCGCGGCAGGTTACCTGATCAAGGACGCGCCGACCACCACGCTGGTGGCGGCCGTGCGCAAGGCCGCCTCGGGCGGCAAGCACGTCAGCCCGGCGCTGCTGGAGAAGCTGGCCAGCCTGATCGGCGGCGGCGGCGACGCCGGCCACGAGGCGCTGTCCAACCGCGAGCTGGAGGTGTTCAAGCTGATCGCGGCCGGCGAATCGCTGGTGCGGATCGGCGAAACCCTGCACCTGAGCCCCAACACCGTGACCACCTACCGGTCGCGCATCCTGGAGAAGATGGGCCTGGAAAGTAATGCCGAATTGACAAGATATGCGCTGGAACACGGCATTATCTGACGCTGTAGGGGAATCCCTACAGGTTTTTGTCGGGCGATCCTTACACGCCGTGGCAGCGAAGCCCGATTAGCAGGGCGCCGCCCATCGCCGATACTGTGTCCATGCCCAAGCCATCATCGCGATGCGCCGGCCAGCAGACTAAGGAGCATGGACATGATGACCAATATACAACTCGCAGCATCCGGCGGCACCGTGGGTGCGGCGCAATCGAAATGCGGCATGTGCGGCTTCAAAAATCTCTGCCTGCCGCAGGGACTCAACGAGAGCGAGATGGGCCGCCTGGACAAGATCATCGGCCGCCGCCGCCGCGTCGAGCGCGACGAGAACCTGTGCCGCATGGAGCAGCCTTTCCACAGCCTGTACGCGGTGCGCTTCGGCCACTTCAAGACCTCGCGCGTCAACCACAGCGGCCAGCAGCAGATCACCGGCTTCCAGATGGCCGGCGAACTGCTGGGCATGGACGCCATCGGCAGCGGCCAGCACGCTTGCGGCGTGGTGGCGCTGGAGGACAGCGAAGTGTGCGAGATCCCGTTCGCCCGCCTGCAGGAACTGTTCGCCGAAGTGCCGCAGCTGCTGCGCCACTTCCACCGCATCATGAGCCAGGAAATCATGCGTGAACAGAACGCCATGCTCTTCCTCGGCAATATGCGCGCCGAGCAGCGTTTCGCCACCTTCCTGCTGAACCTGTCGACCCGCTACGCCGCGCGCGGCTACTCGCCCAACAGCTTCCAGCTGCGCATGTCGCGCGAGGACATCGGCGACTACCTGGGCCTGACCATCGAGAGCATCAGCCGCCTGCTGTCGCGCTTCCGCGCCAGCGGCTGGATCGCGGTCGACAAGCGCGAACTGACCCTGCTCGACCACCCCAGCCTGGAGGCGCTCGCCACCGGCATGCCCGCACCGGCCGCCGGCGCCCGTCCGGCCATCATGATGCAGGCCGCCATGGCCTGATGCCGCCGTCAGCGCGGCGGCATTTTCGACCCACCCCGCAGTTCCAGTTCCGTCTGGCAGTCCCGGCACATCTCGGCCTCGGGCTGCGCCAGCAGGCGCGCTTCCAGGATGGCCTCGCCGCAGCGCGAGCACTGGCCGTAGCCGCCGTGGTGCAGCCGCGCCAGCGCGTCGTCCACGCTGCGCAACTCCAATAGTTCATGATTGAGCAGCGCGATGTCGGTATCGCTGAGCTGGCTGGCCTCGGCCAGGTCGGCGTCGATGGCGTAGTTGTTGAACAGGGCCATCTCCTGTTGTTCGTCAGCCTGGTGCAGACGTTGCCGCAACTGGGCGGCCAGTTGCTCGCGCCGTTGCTGGAGCCGGTTGCTCAATACTTGCATGACGTTGGCGCTGACGGTACTCATGGTGTTCTCCATTGTTATAGGTGTTGCGGGGGTGTTGGTTCAGTGCGCCATCAGGACCGGCAGCGTCATCTCGCGCAGCACGGTGCGGGTGGCGCCGCCGAGCAGCCATTCGTGCAGGCGCTGGTGGCCGTAGCCGCCCATCACCAGCAAGTCGGCGCCGCCGGCGGCGGCCATGTCCAGCAGCGCTTCGCCGGCCCGGCGGTCCTGGTCCTGCGCGACCAGCGTGACGTCCACGCCGTGCCGGAACAGGTAGCGGGCCAGTTCGGCGCCCGGCACGTCGGCCTGGCGTCCATGGCCGTCGGTGCGCGGCGCGGCGGCGACCGTGACGGCGGCGGCGCGCTTGAGCATCGGCAGCGCGGCCGTGACGGCGCGCGCTGCCGAGGCGCTGCCGTTCCAGCCCACCAGCACATGCTTGCCGAGCTGCTCGAACCGGCCGGCGTGCGGCGCCAGCAGCACCGCGCGCGGGCTGTGGAACATCACGGTTTGCGGCAGGCGGGCCTGCAGGCTGTTGCTGTGGTCGTGCGGGTCGGACTGGCTCAGCACCAGCAAGTCGGCGTACGGGCTTTGCAGGATCAGGCCGTCGTCGGCGGCGTCGTCGACCAGCCGCGCCTCGATGGACGGCACGCCGAGGCGGCTGGCGCACTCGGTGAACTGCGACAGCGCCGCGTCGGCGCGGTCGTGCAGCAGGCGCAGGTCGAAGGGGAAGGGTGTGCCGACCGCGGCGATCGAGCCGTCAGGCAGGGCGTGGCGCGACAGGCCGGTCATGGCGGCGCCGACCAGATGGGCATCATGCGCCAGCGCGACCAGCGCCGCCAGCCGGATGCGCTGTTCGGCCTGCGGCGTGCCGTCGGCATGCACGAGTATGGTTTTGTAGGACATGGTGTCTCCCTGATGGCTGGCACGGATTCGGCGACGCGGCATTTGAGTCGCGTCAAGTACCGTCATCGTAGTGATTTGACCGTCCAAATTGATTGATCCAAATCAAGCGCGACGGAGTCTGGCGATACTCGCGCTGTATGTGTCCATTTTTTGAGTTGGATCAAATGGCGATGGTGACGCCAGCCCGGTGCGCCCGTACAGTCGGGGAGTGGGCGGCACCGCCGCCTGATCGAGGAGCCGCATCCGATGAAAACGTCCCCGCTGTTGTCCGTCGCACCGCTGTTGCTGGCGCTGGCCGGTTGCGCCAACCTGCGGCCGGTCGGCCTGCCGCCGGCGGCGGCGCCGTTCCAGGCGCCGGCGGACTGGTCGCAAGGCAAGGCCGGCGCGGCGCCGGCCGATGCCGCCGCATTGGCCGCGTGGTGGCGCCGCTTCAACGATCCCCTGCTGGAACAGCTGGTGGCGCAGGCGCTGCAAGCCAATCCCGGCATCGCGCAGGCGCGCGCCACGCTGCAGCAGGCGCGTGCCACGCGCGCGGCGGCGGCGGCCGGCCTGGCCGCCACCGTCAGCGGCAGCGGCCAGGCCCAGCGCAGCAAGCAGGATGGCGCGGCCGTCTCCAATTCCTACAACCTGGGCTTCGACGCCCGCTGGGAGCCGGACATCTTCGGCGCCAACCACTACGGACTGGCGGCCAGCGCCGCCGCCCTGCAGGCCAGCGCGGCCACGCTGGGCGGCACGCAGGTGTCGGTCGCGGCCGAGGTGGCGCGCGACTACATCGACCTGCGCGGCGCCCAGGCCCGGCTGGCGATCGCGCGCGACAACCTGGCCAATCAGCTGGACACGCTGGAGATCACCAACTGGCGGGTCCAGGCCGGCATGTTGACCTCGCTCGAACAGCAGCAGGCGATCACCGCCGCCGAGCAGGCCGCCGCCCAGCTGCCGGTGCTGGAGGCCAGCGTGGCGCAGCTGGGCCACGCGCTGGCCGTGCTGTGCGGGCAGGCGCCGGCCGCGCTGGATGCGCAGCTGGCGGCGCCGCGGGCCATCCCCGGCGACGGCGCGCAACTGGCGCTGAGCCTGCCCGCCGCGACGCTGCGCCAGCGGCCCGACGTGCGGGCGGCCGAGTTCCAGCTGGAGGCGGCGCGCGCACGGGTGGGCCAGGCCGACGCGGCCCGCTATCCGCAGTTCCGGCTGGACGGTTCGCTGGGATTGAGCGGACTGGGCTGGGGCGCCAGCGGCGGCACCCTGCTGCGCACGCTGCTGGCCGGCGTGACCGGCAACGTGCTCGACGGCGGCGCCAGCCAGGCCCAGCTCGACTTGCAACGCGGCGCGCTGGCGCAGGCGCAGGCGGGCTACCTGTCCACCGTGCTGGGCGCCTTGCAGGAGGTGGAGGACGCGCTGGCCTCGCTGACCGGCGAACGCGCGCGGCTGGACCATCTGCGCCTGGCCGCCGCCGCCGCCGAGAGCGCCGCGCTGCTGGCGCGGCAGCGCTACGCCAGCGGGCTGGTCGATTTTCAAACTGTGCTGGAAACCCAGCGCGCGCTGTACGCGTCGCAGGACGGCGTGGCCGTCACCAGCGCCGACCTGGGCGGCGACCTGGTACGGTTGTACAAGGCGCTGGGCGGCGGCTGGCAGCCCGACGGCGAAGGCGCCGCAACGAAACAAGGAAGCGCACCATGAACCAACCTTTAACCCAGGCGCCCCGGGCCGCCGCCTCCACGCCGCTGGGCGAACTGGCGGAACCGGTCCGGCGTCCGTGGTGGCGCCGCGCCACCTTCTGGGCCGGCATGCTGGCGCTGCTTGCCGCCGGCGCCGGCTTGTATGCGTGGCAGGCGCAGCGCCAGGCGGCGCGCGCGCCCGGCTATGTGACGGTGCCGGTCAAGCGCGGCAGCGTCACGCTCAGCGTCACCGCCAACGGCACCTTGCAGCCCACCCGCGCCGTCAACATCGGCAGCGAGCTGTCCGGCACCGTGGCGCGCGTGCTGGTGGACGTCAACGACCAGGTCCGCGCCGGCCAGGTGCTGGTGGAGCTGGACACGGCCAAGCTGCAGGACCAGATCGTGCGTTCGCGCGCCGCGCTGGCCGCCGCCCGGGCCGCGCTGGCGCAGAGCCAGGCCAGCCTGGCCGAGGCGCGCAGCGCGCTGGCACGGCTGGAGGAGGTGGCCCGCCTGTCCGGCGGCAAAATGCCGTCGCGCGCGGAGCTCGACACCGGCCGCGCGACGCTGGCCCGCGCCGAAGCGGCCGTCCTGAGCGCCGCCGCCAACGTCGACAGCGCGCAGGCCACGCTGTCGACCGACAGCACCAACCTGGCGCGCGCGTCGATCCGCTCGCCGATCGACGGCGTGGTGCTGAGCCGCAGCGTCGATCCCGGCAACGCGGTGGCCGCCTCGCTGCAGGCGGTGACGCTGTTCGCGCTGGCCGAGGACCTGCATCGCCTGCGCCTGCTGGTCAACGTCGACGAGGCCGACGTCGGTGCGATGCAGGCGGGCCAGCAGGCCGGCTTCACCGTCAGCGCCTACGCCGACCGCAGTTATCCCGCCACCGTCACCCGCGTCTCGTACGGCTCGACCATCACCGAGAACGTGGTGACTTACGTCGCCTACCTGGATGTCGACAACGCCGACTTGAGCCTGCGGCCCGGCATGACCGCCACCGCCGTCATCCGCGCGGCCCAGCATGACGACGTGCTGCTGATCCCGAACAGCGCGCTGCGCTTCACGCCCGGCGATACCGGCGCGGCGGCATCGGCGGGGCTGGTGTCGCGGCTGATGCCGCGCCTGCCGGCACGGGCTCCGCGCCAGGCCGGCGTGGCCGCCGCCGTGCGCCGTTCGCTGTGGGTGCTGCGCGATGGACGGCCGCAGGAGCTGAGCGTCACGCTGGGCATCAGCGACGGCCGCTACACGGAGGTGAGCGGCGCCGGGCTGGAGGCGGGCGTGCCGGTCATCACCGACCAGCGTGCGGCGGCGCCGTGAACGACGCCGTCCCGCTGATACGGCTGCGCGACGTCTGCAAGCGCTACGGCGCGGGCGGCACCGCGCTGATGGCGCTGGACCGGGTCAACCTCGATATCGCGCAGGGCGAGTTCGTCGCCATCATGGGGCCCAGCGGCTCGGGCAAGTCGACCGCCATGAACATCCTCGGCTGCCTCGACACGCCCAGTGCCGGCCAATACCTGTTCCATCAGATCGACGTCGGCGCCGCCACCCGCGACCAGCGGGCGCGATTGCGGCGGCGCTACCTGGGCTTCGTGTTCCAGGGCTTTAACCTGCTGGCGCGCACCTCGGCGCAGGAGAATGTGGAATTGCCGCTGTTGTACCGCGGCGAGGGCGCGGCCCGCCGCCACGTGTTGGCCGCGCAGGCGCTGGCCTCGGTCGGACTGGAAGGCTGGGAGCAGCACACGCCGGCCGAGCTGTCGGGCGGCCAGCAGCAGCGGGTCGCCATCGCGCGCGCCATCGTCAGCGCGCCGTCGCTGCTGCTGGCCGACGAACCGACCGGCAATCTCGATAGCCAGCGCAGCGCCGAGATCATGGAGCTGTTGGCGCGCCTGAACCGCGAGCAGGGCATCACGGTGGTGATGGTCACGCACGAGCCGGACATGGCCCTGTACGCGCAGCGCATCGTGCGCTTCCGCGACGGCCGCATCGAGAGCGATGAACAGAATCCAGCCGCGCTGGAGGTGAGCTAATGCTGCTCAACACCATCCTGCTGGCGCTGCGCTCGATCCGGCGCAACCTGCTGCGCTCCTTCCTGACCATGCTGGGCATCGTGATCGGCGTGGGCGCGGTGATCGCCATGGTCACGCTGGGCAACGGCGCGACCCAGGCGGTGCACGACCAGATCGCGAGCCTGGGCAGCAACCTGCTGATGGTGCGTACCGGCCAGCGCATGGGACAGGGCGGCTCCGGAGCGCCGGCTTTCAAGGAGGCCGACGCCGAGGCCATCGCGCTGCAGATCGGCGGCATCCGCGCGGTGGCGGCCGAGGCGCGCAGCGGCGCCACCGTGGTGGCCAATGGCCGCAACTGGACCACCACCGTCACCGGCGGCAGCGCCGAATGGATCGCCGCCGCCAACTGGACGCTGAGCGCCGGCCGCCAGTTCGACGACGGCGAACAGCGCGCCGGCGGTGCCGTCTGCGCGCTGGGCGCGACGGTGGCGCGCTCGCTGTTCGGCCGCCGCGATCCGCTGGGCGAGCGGCTGCGCATCAAGCAGTTCTCCTGTGTGATCGTGGCGCTGCTGGCGCCCAAGGGCCAGGGCGCGATGGGCAACGATCAGGACGACGTGGTGCTGCTGCCGCTGCACACGCTGCAGCGGCGCGTGACCGGCAACCAGCGCGTGAACACGCTGCTCATCTCGATGCAGGAGGGCAGCGACGCCACGGCGCTGCAGGCGCGCCTGCGGCTGTTGCTGCGCGAGCGCCGCAAGCTGGGCGCGGCCGAGGAGGACAACTTCAACATCCTCGACACGCGCCAACTGGCCGAGACGATGTCCGGCGCCACCCGCGTGATGACGACGCTGCTGGCGGCGGTGGCGGCGGTCAGCCTGCTGGTGGGCGGCATCGGCATCATGAACATCATGCTGGTGAGCGTGACCGAGCGCACGCGCGAGATCGGCCTGCGGCTGGCCATCGGCGCGCAGGAGCGCGACGTGCTGCTGCAATTCCTGATCGAGGCCATGGTGCTGGCCGCGCTGGGCGGCCTGGCCGGCGTGCTGCTGGCGGCGCTGGCGACGGTGCTGATGGCGCACGCGCTGCAGCTGCCATACCTGTTCAATCCCGGCGTGAACCTGCTGTCCTTCCTGTTCTCGGCCGGGATCGGGGTGGTGTTCGGCTACGTGCCGGCGCGCCGCGCCGCGCGCATGGATCCCATCGAGGCGCTGCGCCACGAGTAACGGCGGGCCTACAAGGGCAGCGCCGTCTCGTACTTCACTTCGCGCAGCGCCACGCTGGTGTTGACCTGCGCCACGCCGTTCAGCTTGACCAGCACGTTGTGCAGGAAGTCGTGGTAGGCGTCCATGTCGGCCAGGACCACCTTGACCATGTAGTCCGAGCTGCCGGTGGTCTCGTAGCATTCCACCACCTCCGGGCGCAATCGCATGGAGGCCTCGAACTGTTCGACCACGCCTTCCTCGTGCCGCGCCAGCGAGATGTGCAGCAGGCACACCACCGACAGCCCCAGTTTGCGCCGGTCCACCAGCGCGGTGTAGCGCACGATGTAGCCGTTGTCCTCCAATTCCTTCTGCCGGCGCCAGCACGGACTGGCCGACATGCCGATCTTCTCCGCCAGCTCGTTCGACGAAATCCTGCCGTTTTTCTGCAGTTCCGCGAGGATTTTCACCGAGGCGGGGTCGATAGAAGTATTTTTCATGTTTTAGGTCAAATTTCGAAATATTCTCGCCATTCTAGCCCCGCACGCGGCAAAGATAGAAATAATTTTTCCATGGTGGCGGCATATCCTGTCTCATCAAAAAAACATAACGAGACCATGAATACCCTGACCATCCCCGTGCCATTCCTGGCCGATCCGCACTACGCGCTGGACGACAACCTGACCCGCGCCGAAGGCCGCGTGTTCCTGACCGGCACCCAGGCGCTGGTGCGCCTGCTGTGCATGCAAAAGCTCAGCGACGAAGCGCGTCAACTCAACACCGCCGGTTTCGTCAGCGGCTACCGCGGCTCGCCGCTGGGCGCCGTGGACCAGGAACTGTGGCGCGCCAAGGACCTGCTGCAAGGCCACCACATCGAATTCCTCCCGGCGATCAACGAGGAACTGGGCGCGACCGCCGTCATGGGCTCGCAGCAGGTGGAGGCCGACCCGACCCGCAAGGTCGACGGCGTGTTCGCCATGTGGTACGGCAAAGGGCCGGGCGTGGACCGCGCCGGCGACGCGCTCAAGCACGGCCACGTCTACGGCTCGTCGCCGCATGGCGGCGTGCTGGTGATACTGGGCGACGATCATGGCTGCGTGTCGTCGTCGATGCCGCACCAGAGCGAACAGGCGCTGATCGCCTGGGGCATGCCGGTGATTAATCCGGCCAACATCCAGGAGTACATGGAGTTCGGCCTGTACGGCTGGGCCATGTCGCGCTACTCGGGCGCGTGGAGCGGCTTCAAGGCCATCTCGGAGACGGTGGAGGGTGGCGCGGTGGTCGAGCTGCCGCCACTGCCGCAGTACGCCGAGCCGGCAGATTACACGGCGCCGCCGGACGGCCTGCACAACCGCTGGCCGGACCTGCCGGGCCTCGCGCTGGAGCAGCGCGCCGCCGCCAAGCTGGAGGCGGTGCAGGCCTTCGCCCGCGCCAATTCCATCGACAAGCTGGTGGTGCCGGCGCCGCGCGCCGCCATCGGCATCATCAGCGCCGGCAAGGCCTATCTCGATTTGCTGGAGGCGCTCGAGCGCATGCAGTTGTCGCTCGAACGGCTGGAGCAGCTGGGCGTGCGCCTGTACAAGCCGGGCCTGACGTATCCGCTGGAGCGCACCCGCCTGTCGGCATTCGCCGAGGGACTGGCCGAGATCCTGGTGGTCGAAGAGAAGGGCGCGGTCATCGAGCAGCAGGTCAAGAACCTGTTCTACAACCTGCCGCACGAGCAGCGTCCCATCGTGATCGGCAAGACCGACCGGCATGGCGACGCGCTGCTGTCGGCGCTGGGCGAGCTGCGGCCATCGCGCATCGCGCCGGCGCTGGTGCGCTGGCTGGCGCCGCATTTCCCGCAACTGGACCTGGCGCGCATGCTGCCGGACTTCTGCGCCGCCGAGCTGCTGTCGAACGGCGCCGATGGCGTCAAGCGCACGCCGTATTTCTGCTCCGGCTGTCCGCACAACACCTCGACCCGCGTGCCGGAAGGCAGCCGCGCTCTGGCCGGCATCGGCTGCCACTTCATGGCGACATGGATGAAGCGCGACACGAATTACCTGTCGCAGATGGGCGGCGAGGGCGTGAGCTGGGTTGGCTCCTCGCGCTTCGTCGGCGAGCCGCATGTGTTCCAGAACCTGGGCGACGGCACCTTCTACCATTCGGGATCGCTGGCGATACGGCAGGCCATCGCCGCGCGCACCAACATCACCTACAAGATCCTGTACAACGACGCGGTGGCCATGACCGGCGGCCAGCCGGTGGACGGCAGCCTGTCGGTGCCGCAGATCGTGCAGCAGGTGTGCAGCGAGGGCGCGAAGAAAGTCGTGGTGGTCACCGATGCGCCGGAAAACTATCAGGGCGTGACGCTGCCGCAAGGCGTGACCGTGCACCACCGCAGCGAGCTCGATGCCATGCAGCGCATGCTGCGCGAGATCGCCGGCGTGACGGTGCTGGTGTACGACCAGACCTGCGCCGCCGAGAAGCGCCGCCGCCGCAAGAAGAACAAGCCGGGCAAGGTGGTCTTCCCCGATCCGGCGCGGCGCATGGTGGTCAATCCGGCCGTGTGCGAAGGCTGCGGCGATTGCGGCGTGCAGTCGAACTGCCTGTCCATCCTGCCTCTGGAGACGGAGCTGGGACGCAAGCGCCAGATCGAACAGCCGTCCTGCAACAAGGACTACTCGTGCGTCGAGGGCTTCTGCCCGAGCTTCGTCTCGGTGCTGGGCGGCGCGCTGCGCAAGCCGGAAAGCGTGAAGCTGTCGCTGGCCGATCTGGAGCAGGCGCTGGCCGCCTATCCGCAGCCGCCGCGCCACGCGCTGGCCAAGCCGTTCGAGATATTGGTGGCCGGCGTCGGCGGCACAGGCATCGTCACCGTCGGCGCGCTGATCTCGATGGCCGCCCACCTGGAAGGCAAGGGTGCCTCCACGCTGGACTTCATGGGCTTCGCGCAGAAGGGCGGCGCGGTGCTGTCGCATGTGCGCGTGGCCTCGTCGCCATCGCGCCTGAACCAGGTCCGCATCGACCTGCGCCAGGCCGACGCGGTGTTCGCCTGCGACCTGGTGGTGGCGGCGATGCCGGACAGCCTTTCCGTCATGCGCCACGGGCACACCAAAGTGGTGGCCAACGAGCGCGAAATCCCCACCGCCGAATTCACCCGCGAGCGCGACGCCTCCATCAACAAGGACGGCCTGCTGGAGAAGCTGGCCGCGTCGGCCGGCACGGAGAACCTGTCGCAGCTCGACGCGCAGGAAACGGCGGCGCGCTTCCTCGGCGATCCTATCGGCGGCAATATCCTGTTGATGGGCTATGCGTGGCAACTGGGGCTGGTGCCGGTCGGGCTGGAGGCGCTGATGCGGGCGATCGAATTGAACGCCGTCGCCATCGACATGAACAAGCGCGCCTTCATGCTGGGCCGCCTGGCCGCCGCCGACCGCGCCGCGCTGGATCGTTTAGTGCAGCCGTCGCAGCAGGTGATCCAGTTCGCCGCGCCGAAGTCGCTGGCCGAAACCGTGGCCTTCCGCGTCGACTGGCTGACCAAGTACCAGAACGCCGCCTACGCGCGCCAGTACTTCGATGCGGTGACCGCCGTCGAGCTGCGCGAGATCGCGCTGGAAGGCAGCGGCTCGCGCAAGCAGCTGAGCAAGGCGGTGGCGCGCAATCTGTTCAAGGTCATGGCCTACAAGGACGAGTACGAAGTGGCGCGACTGCATGCCGATCCCGCCTTCCGCGCGCAGATCGCCGCGCAGTTCGACGGCGACTACAAGCTGGCCTTCCATCTGGCGCCGCCGCTGCTGGCGCGCCGCAAGCCCGGTTCCGACGTGCCGGCCAAGATGACGTTCGGCGGCTGGATGATGCCGGCCTTCGGCGCGCTGGCCTGGCTCAAGTCCCTGCGCGGCACGCCGTTCGACGTCTTCGGCTACACGCGGGAGCGCAAGCGCGAACGCGCGCTGCGCGACCGCTACCTGGCCTTCGCCGAAGAACTGGCGTCCGGTCTGCGGGTCGACAACAAGGAGGCGGCGCTGAAGCTGGCGCAGTTGCCGGACCAGGTGCGCGGCTACGGCCACGTGAAGCTGGCGGCGCTGGACAAGGCCGATGCGCAGTGGACCGAACTGGCCGCGCGCTTCCGCGCCGCCAGGGTGGTGGAACTGAAGCGCCAGGCCTGATCAGTTCCTGGCCGGGTCGTAGGACAGCTCGGCCTTGTAGCCGTCCGGCGCGATCGAGGTATCGAAAGGATAGCTGCCGTAGTTCTGCTGGTCGACCAGTCCGAGGTTGACCAGGATGGTGTGCGGCAGGTCCTTGCCACGACCCTCCAGCAGGTTGACGGCGGCGTTGATGGCCACCCGCGCCTGGCTCACGCCCTTGGTGTCGGCGGCGGCGTAGATGTCGCCGCCGCGGATCAGGCGGGCGATTTCGTCGGTCAGGTCGTAGGCCACCACGCGCAGCTTGCCCTTCAAGCCGGCCGCCTTGATCGGCTGGACCGCGGCCGGCGCGCAGCCGGTGCAGCCAAGCAGGTAATCGAGCTTGGCGCCGTGCTTGGCCAGCAGCTGCGCCGCCAGTTGCGATTGAATCTGGCGGTCGCTGTCGCCGTAGCGGATGTCGATGATGTTGACCGGGATCGCCGCTTCCTGCGCGGCGATGCGGGTGCCGTCGACCTCACCCTTGACCCAGCCCGCGCCCATGGGGCCGGGCAGCAGCGCGATGTTGACCGACTTCAGGCCGCGCTGCTGGGCGTCGCGCACCATCCAGCGCGTCGCCTCCACGCCCATGTTGCGCAGCGAGGTCGTGACCTTGATGGTCAGGTCGTCGCTGCGGCTGTCGTTGGCCAGCTCGAACACCGGTATGCCGGCGGCGCGTGCCTTGGCGATCGAGTTGTTATTGGCCGTCATGCCGATCGGCGAGATGACGATGGCGTCGTACTTGGCGGCGATGGCGGCGTCCATCTGGCGCAGCTGGCCTTTCAGGTCGTCGTAGCCGGTGGCCGGCAGGATGTCGACCGCGACCCCGAGCCGGCGCGCCTCGCTGATGACGCCATAGCTGCAGCCGACCCAGTACGGATCCTTCAAATGCGGGAACAGGAAGGCGATGCGCCAATGCTTGCTGGCCTTGGGCGCCATCGCATAGCTGCCGGGGACCACGCGGCCGCTGGCCAGCGCGTCGTCGGCCGAGCCGTTGGCCTGCAGCGGGCGGAAGATCGATACCACCGGCACCGGCGCGAATTTGGCGATGGGCGCCGCCGGGGCGGCGATGGCGGGCAGGATGCCCAGTGCGCCAAGGCTGGCCAGTACTCGTAAACGGCGTTTGAACATACGATGTTTTTCTTCCGGTTCGGCGGATGGAGCGTGTTTAGTACAATTCTAACCGCATCGGCTGGCGCGAGGGGCGTGCTGACAATTGTCATGTCAAAGTTGTGGCATTTGCGTCTGGTTTGCCCCCGCAGCTCGCGGCACACTGTCGTCATTCCAACCTGGAGACTACGATGAAACCTGTAATTTCGACTGTGCTGTTCGCTTGTGGCCTCGGCCTGACCCTCCCGGCGCTGGCCGACACCTGGCTGGTACGCGACGCCCGCGTGTTCGACGGTGAGCAAATGCACGCCAAACGCTCGGTTCTAATCAAGGACGACAAGATCGCCGACGCCGACTTTCACGGCGCGGTGCCGGCCGGCGCCCACGTCGTCGACGGCGCCGGGCGCACGCTGCTGCCAGGCCTGATCGACGCCCACGTCCACGCCTACCAACACCTGGAGCTGCCGCTGATGTTCGGCGTGACCACGCAGATCGACATGTTCACCGCTGTGGAAACGATGCAGGCGATGAGCGAGAAAATGCGCGCCAACGCCAATCACGGCCAGGCCGACCTGTATTCGGCCGGCACGCTGGCCACCGCGCCGGAGGGCCACGGCACCGAATACGGCGTGCCGATCCCCACGCTGACGCGTCCCGAGGACGCCCAGGCCTTCGTCGACGCCCGCATCGCCGAGGGCTCATACTTCATCAAGATCGTGATGGAGAGCGGTTGGCCCGGCCATCCGATGAAAACGCTGGACCTGCCGACGGTGAAAGCCGTCATCGCGGCCGCCCATGCGCGCGGCAAGCTGGCGGTGGTCCACATCAGCAAGCTGGCCGACGCCCGCGCCGCGCTGGAGGCGGGCGCCGACGGCCTGGCACACCTGTTCAACGCCCGCGCCATGAGCGGCGAGGAAGTGGCCGCCTTCGTCCAGTTGGCGCAGCAGAAGCACGCCTTCATCATCCCGACCCTGAGCGTGCTGGAAAGCGTCGCCGGCCTGCGCGAGGAGGACGTGATGGGTGACGCCGGCCTGGCGGCCCTGCTCACCAAGGAGCAGATGGCGCCGTTGAAGTCCCCGTACAGCCCCCAGCCCAATCCCGCGCTGATGGCGGCGCCGCGGCAGCTGGTGGCGGCGCTGGGCAAGGCCGGCGTGCCGGTACTGGCCGGCACCGACGCCGGAAACGCCGGCACCCAGCACGGTGTGAGCCTGCTGCACGAGGTGCGCTCGCTGGTGGAGGCCGGGCTGACGCCGCAGCAGGCGCTGGCCGCCGCCACGTCGGCGCCGGCGCGCGCCTTCAGGCTGGCCGATCGCGGCCGCATCGCCAAGGGCTACAAGGCCGACCTGCTGCTGGTGCAGGGCGACGCCGGCAGCGATATCGGCGCGCTGCACCACATCGTCGAAGTGTGGAAGGACGGCGATGCCGCCAGCCCGCTGCGCAAGGCCCAGCAAGACAAGGTGGCGCAGGAGCTGGCGCCGCGCACGCAGCCGGCGATGGCGCTGCCGGACGGCGGCCGTATCAGCCAGTTCACGGCCGACAAGCTGGCCAGCCCGATCGGCATGGGCTGGGTGCCGTCCACCGACCAATTCGCCGGCGGCAAATCCACCGTCGAACTGAAGGTGCGGGAGGCCGGCACGGTCGCGGTGAACGCGAAGGTGGTGCCCGGCTTTGCCTATCCCTGGGCCGGACTGGCCTTCATGCCGGGCGCGCAGATCATGCAGCCGGCCGACCTGCGCGGCGCCAAGGTGCTGCGATTCCGCGTCAAGGGCGACGGCCGGCGCTACAATGTCGCCGTCTTGTCGAGCGGGTTGACCATCCCGGTCAACCAGGGCTTCGAGACCTCGGACGAATGGAAAGAGGTGGCGCTGCCGTTCGACCGCTTCAACGGCATCGACTTCGGCGCCGTGACCATGATAGCGTTCAACGCCGGCCCGGCGGTGGGCGACTACCAGTTCCAGATCGCCGACGTGCGGCTGGTGAACGAATAACAGAACGGGGAAGAGCTTGGGCATTGGACAGAATGTAGTGAACGCGCTGCGCGCACCGTGGGTGCCGCCGGCCTCGGGCAAGGCACCATACCTATGGGCGTGGTCGTTCCTGTTCATCGTGTGGAAGTACGTCTACGTCGCCCCCAGCCCGGCCGAGGTGATGTGGCTGGTGTTGACGGTGCTGGTGTTCTTCCCCGTGTATTTCCTCAGCTTCTGGCGCTGCAACCTGCAGGTGCTGCCGCTGCTGCTGTTCGTGGTGCTGCTCGGCGTGCTGTGGGCGCCGTACAATTCCGGCGCCAGCACCTTCTTCATCTTCGGCTGCGCCATGTGCTCGCGCTTCGAACGGCGCGGCTATTCCTACCTGGGGATCGCGCTGGTGCTGCTGTGCGCCTGCGTGATGACCCCTTATGTCACGTTGAAGATCAACTTCCTTGCGCCGGCGCTGATCGTCGGCGGTCCGGTCGGATTCGCCAGCGTCATCGAGGAAAACATGCGGCGCTCGCGCGACCAGCTGCTGCGCAAGCAGGAGGAGGTGGCGCACCTGGCGCGCATCGCCGAGCGCGAACGCATCTCGCGCGACCTGCACGACCTGCTGGGCCATACGCTGTCGATGATCACGCTGAAGGCCGAGCTGGCGGGCAAGCTGCTGGAGCGCGACCCGGCGGCCTGTCGCGATGAGATCCGCGATATCGAACAGACCGCGCGCAACGCCCTGAACGAGGTGCGTTCGGCGGTGACGGGCATCCGCCAGACCGGCTTCGCGCACGAGCTGGCGACGGCGCGCGCCAGCCTGGCGGCGGCCAGGGTCGGCTTCACCGAGCAGGTGCAGCCGTGCGTGCTGCCGGCCGCGCTGGAGAACGTGCTGTCGCTGGCGCTGCGCGAGGCGGTGACGAATATCCTGCGCCACGCCGGCGCCTCGCACTGCGAGGTGAGCATGACGCTGGAGTCGGGCATGGTGCTGCTGCGGGTGCGCGACAACGGCCAGGCGCTGGAGCGGGGCGGCGCCATCGTGCACGGCTCGGGCCTGAGCGGCATGAAGGAGCGCGTGACGGCGCTGGGCGGGCGCCTGGCGCTGCGGGTCGACAGCGGACTGGCGCTGGAACTGAGTTTGCCGATGGGAGGGACAGCATGACGATGATATCCGTGGTGATCGCCGAAGACCAGGCGCTGGTGCTGGGCGCGCTGGCCGCGCTGCTCAAGCTGGAGGGCGATCTCGATGTGGTGGGCCGCGCCGCCAACGGCCAGCAGGCGCTGGCGCTGTGCCAGTCGCTGCGGCCGGACATCCTGCTGACCGATATCGAGATGCCGCTGATGACCGGGCTGGAACTGGCCGCCGCGCTGGCCGCGCAAAGCCTGCCGACGCGGGTGATGATCGTGACCACCTTCGCCCGCAGCGGTTATCTGCGGCGCGCGCTGGGCGCGGGCGTGCGCGGCTACCTGCTCAAGGACGCGCCGGCCGAGACGCTGGCGGCGGCCATCCGCACCGTGCACGCGGGCGGACGCGCCATCGCGCCGGAGCTGGCGCTGGAGAGCTGGAGCGGCAAGGAGGATCCGCTCAACGAGCGTGAGCGGCAGGTGCTGCGGCTGGCCGGCGAGGGCCGCAGCAGCGGCGACATCGCGCGCCAGATCCACCTGTCCGAGGGCACGGTGCGCAACTATCTGTCGGAGGCGATCAGCAAGCTCGATGCCGGCAACCGCGTCGAGGCCTTCCGCCTGGCCCGCGATGCAGGCTGGCTGTAATAGAATAGCGCGACTTTTCCCCATCTTAGGAGTTTCCATGCATCGTCATCTCGCAGCGCTGCTGCTGGCCGTGGCCGCGCTCGACGCCGCCGCCAGCGAATCGGCCAGCGGCACATTCACCGCGACCCAGTCCTGCGAGGCGTTCGCCTCCTTCGCCAAGCGCACCAATCCGGGCGAGGTCAAGGTCGCCGCCGGCACCGCCTACACGGTGCGCGAGATTAACAAAGTCGAATACGACTGGCTGCGGGTGGAGGTGCCAGGCGCCGAGCCGTCGCTGCGCTGGGTGCAGCGCAGCTGCGGCACGCCGGCGCTGGCCGAGCAGGCGGTCAAGGCGCCGTCCGGCGGCAACGGCGGCGAGTCGTGCAGCATCGCCAACAAGCAGGACAGCTATGTGCTGGCGATCACCTGGCAGCCCGGGTTCTGCGAGCACGTGCCCTACAACGGCAAGAAGCCGGAATGCGACGCCATGAACAGCGGCGCGCTGGAAGCCAAGACCCTGAGCCTGCACGGCCTGTGGCCGAACAAGAAGGAGTGCGGCACCCGCTACGGCGGTTGCGAGGGCCCGGCTTTCGCGCTGACCAAGGAAACCATCGACAAGGTGGCGCCGTGGATGCCCAACTTCTACTTCGAGCGCACGTTCGGCGCGTACGAGTGGAACAAGCACGGCAAATGCCAGGCGCTGCCGCCGGACGAGTATTTCGTCAAGGCCGTGTCGGCGGTCAAGGTGGTGAACGATTCGGAGGTCGGCAAGATCGTGCTGGGCAGCGCGGGCAAGAGCTTCCGCGTCGGCGAGTTCTTCGACCGCGTCAAGGCGCGCTATGGCGAGCGGGTGGCGGCCAGCATCACGCTGGTGTGCACCCAGCGCAAATACCTGCAGGAGATACGGGTGGCGCTGCCGCTGGACTTCAGCACCGGCGGCGAGCTGCCGCAACTGGTCGGCAACGCCGCCACGGCGGCGCCGCGCGAGATCGGCTGCGACGACCAGGTGCTGGTCGAGGCGGCCGGCAGGAACTAGACAGGCTTGGCAGGCGCTCAGGCGGCCGGCAATTCCCGCAGTCCGCTCCACGACAGCGACGCCGCTTCCGTCACCAGCACCGAGACCCCGGTATGGATGGTTTCCGCCAGGCGGTGGACGGCGTCGCGCACCTCGTTGATGGTTTCGTTGCCGTGGTAGATGAACGTGCCGGGCGGCAGGTGATAGGCGCGGCCATCGTCGGCCTTGACGCCGGCGGCGATGTTGTATTTCGACAGTTCGTGGCTCAGGCGCACGATGCTGTCGGCGGCGGCATCGGTAAAGGAGACGTGAATTATGTAGTTGATCATGGTCGGGCCTTGGTTGATGAAGTTGCATCATGCAGCAAGGCCCAGGCAAATGCAATTCAAAGAAAAGCCCCGAGCAGGAGGGAAACCTGTCGGGGCTTGGTGTCAATGGCCGGAGAAAGCTTGTTGACTGGAAGGCATCATAATGGAGGACGCTTAAGATTGCCTTAATTGCCATTCCGGGCGGGGGCTTTGGCGGCGCGCGCGGATGGTGTAGCATGCGGGACGGCGATTTGGCCGGGCGCACAGGCGCCGGCCCGCCGGTATTTCGAGGACAACTATGCAAATCAAAATTAACGACGTGTTGCGCGGCTATATCGAGCCGTTGACCGAGGCCGAATACGCGGCCCTGGAGCGCAGCATCCTGGTGGAAGGCTGCCGCGACGCGCTGGTGCTGTGGGAAGACGTGCTGGTGGACGGCCACAACCGCTACCAGATCTGCCAGCAGCATGGTGTGCCGTTCAAGGTCACGGAAAACACCAGCTTCCGCAACCTGGACGATGTCAAGCTGTGGATGATCGATAACAACCTGGGCCGCCGCAGCATTTCCGACTTCCAGCGCGGCGTGCTGGCGTTGCGCAAGAAGGAAATCGTGGCGGCCCGCGTGGCCGAGCTGGCCGCGCAGGCGGCCGCCGAGGATGCGGCCATCGCGCCGCCCGAGGGCGAGGCGCCCAAGGCCAAGCCGGCCGCCATGCCGCTGACCTCGCGCGAGGACATCGCCCGCGCCGCGCGCCTGAGCAGCGCCACCATCAGCCAGATCGAAAAGATCCAGAAGACGGCCACGCCGGAGCTGGTGGAGGCGGTCCGCTCGGGCACGATCTCGATCAACGCGGCCGCCACGGTGGCCTCGCTGCCGGAGGCGGACCAAGTGGCCGCGGTCGCCGGCGGCAAGAAGGAGTTGCAGAAGGCCGCCAAGGAGGTGCGCGAACTGCGCGCCGCCTCGCGTCCGGCCAAGGAACCGAAGGAGGGCGGCGGCGACTACGGCCGGCCGCTGACCGAGGTCGAGGAACTGCGCGCCGAGAACGCCTCGCTCAAGGAAAAGAACGCGGCGCTGCGGGCGGAAATCACAGCGCTGCAGCTGCGCATCTCGGAGCTGGTCGACGCCAGCTGAGTTGTAGTCCCCACCACCGCCCGGAGTCCTGTCGATGCGTTCTTGCCTAGCCCTGATGTGTTGTGTTGCGATGAGTACGGCGGTGGCGGCGCCGCCGGTGGCCAAGCCCGAGGCCGTGCGCCTGAAGGCCTCGGCCCAGCGCGTGACCATCCTTCGCGACAAATGGGGCATCCCCCATGTCTACGGCAAGACCGACGCCGACGCCGTCTTCGGCCTGATGTACGCGCAGGCCGAGGACGACTTCAAGCGGGTCGAGCTCAACTACATCAACGCCATGGGCCGGTTGGCCGAGGTCGAAGGCGAGGCCGAGCTGTATCGTGACCTGCGCATGAAGCTGTTCATCAATCCGGCCGAGCTGCAGGCGCAGTACAAGCAAAGCCCGGCGTGGCTGAAGCAGCTGATGGCGGCCTTCGCCGACGGCTTGAACTACTACCTCGCCACCCACCCGGATGTGAAGCCGGCGTTGATCACGCACTTCGAGCCGTGGATGGCGCTCAGCTTCAGCGAGGGCAGCATCGGCGGCGACATCGAATCGGTGGACATCAAGCAGTTGCAGGAGTTGTACGCCAACGGCGCCAAATTGCCGCTGGCGCCGCCAGTGCTGCTGTCGGCGCGCGGCGACGGTATCGACCTGGACAAGGAGCCGGGCGGCTCCAACGGCTTCGCCATCGCGCCCGCGCTGACCAAGGACGGCCACGCGCTGCTGCTGATTAATCCGCACACCTCGTTCTACTTCCGGCCCGAGGTGCAGGTGCACAGCGAGCAGGGCCTGAACGCGTATGGCGCCGTGACCTGGGGCCAGTTCTTCGTCTACCAGGGCTTCAACGACCGGCTGGGCTGGATGCACACGTCCGGCGGCGGCGACGTCATCGACGAATACCTGGAGACGATCAACGAGAAGGACGGCCGGTTTTACTACCAGTACGGCCAGGAGCTCCGGCCGTTGAAGGCGGTCGACATCGCGCTGCCGTACAAGACGGCGGACGGCATGGCCAGCAAGACGGTCAGGGTGTACTACAGCCACCACGGCCCCATCGTGCGCGCGAAGGATGGCAAGTGGATCGCCGTGCGCCTGATGAACGAGCCCTTGAAGGCGCTGACGCAATCCTACATCCGCACCAAGGCCCGCAGCTACAAGGACTTCTACAAGGCCATGGAGCTGCGCACCAACTCGTCCAACAACACCGTGTACGCCGACGCCGACGGCAACATCGCTTACTTCCACGGGAACTTCATCCCCAAGCGCGATCCGAAATTCGACTGGAAGCATCCGGTCGACGGCGGCGACCCCGCCACCGAATGGCAAGGCCTGCACGCGGTGAAGGACACCATCACGCTGTTCAACCCGAAGAACGGCTGGATACAGAACACCAACAACTGGCCCTACACGGCGGCCGGCGCCTACAGCCCGAAGGCGCGCGACTATCCGGCCTACATGTCGATGAACCCCGAGAACCCGCGCGGCATCCACGCGGTGCGGGTGCTGGAGAACAAAAAGAACTTCACGCTCGACAGCCTGATCGCCAGCGCCTACGACACGCAGCTGCCGGCCTTCGAGCCGTTGCTACCGCAGCTGTTCGCGGCGTGGGACGAACTGCCCGACGGCGATCCGTTCAAGGCCAGCCTGGCGCCGCAGATCGCCGCGCTGCGCGGCTGGAACATGCGCTACGCGCTGGAGTCGGTGCCGACCTCGCTGGCGGTCTTCTGGGCGCAGGACCTGACGGCGACCTACGGCGCGGCGGCCAAGGCGCGCGAGGTGCAGGTGCTCGACTACCTGCAGGCCGCGATCACGCCGCAGCAGCGCCTGCAGGCCCTGGAGCGCGCGTCGGCCAAATTGGCGGCGGACTTCGGCACTTGGCAGACGCCGTGGGGTGAGATCAACCGCTTCCAGCGCCTGACCGGCGACATCGTCCAGCCCTTCGACGACAGCAAGCCCAGTCTGCCGGTGGCGTTCGCGTCGGCCAACTGGGGTTCGCTGGCGGCCTACGGCATGACGTCAAAGAGCCAGACCAAAAAGATCTACGGCGAGCGTGGCAACAGCTTCGTGGCGGCGGTGGAGTTCGGGCCGCGCATCAAGGCGCGCAGCATCCTGGCGGGCGGGGAGAGCGGCAATCCGGCCTCGCCGCATTTCAGCGACCAGGCCGCGATGTACGCGCGCGGCGAATTCAAGGACGTGTTGTTCTACAAGTCGGACGTGGAAAAGCACCTGGAACGCAAATATCACCCCGGCGACTGAGGCTGTTCCTCGGGCGGGATCGCTTCGGGAGCCGGCGTTTGGGCGGGCTCCCTGATCCACGCCAGGTTCTCGACCTTGTTGTTGCGCAGGTTGCCGTCCTTGTGGCGGACGTTCTTCAGGCCCGATGGATTGGGCAGGTGGACTTCGGCCACCAGGTCGTGCACCAGGAATTCGCCGGTGCGCTGGCCGTTGCGCAGCTTGACCATCAAGCCTTCCGGCGTGACCTTGGGCCGCAGCGCCGTCACCTTGGGGCCGCCGGCGGCCAGCACGCGGCCATCCTTCGACACCTTGTAGAAGTCGCTGCCGGGCACCGGCTTGGCGCTGGCCACGCCGATCGAGTAGATGGCGCCTATGGCCAGTACGCCAATGATGATTAAGAGGAATTCCATGAGCTCTCAGGCTGATTACGCAATGCCCGGATACTAGCACCTAAATCGCATCGAGCGAACGGCGAATATCGGCCCTTAAGTCCTCTATATCCTCGATTCCCACCGACAGCCGTATCAGCCCGTCGCCGATGCCCAGCCTGGCGCGTTGCGCCGGCGGGATGGTGGCGTGGGTCATCAGGGCCGGATGCTCGATCAGGCTCTCGACGCCGCCCAGGCTCTCGGCCAGCGCGAACACCGAGCAGCTTTCCAGGAAGCGGCGCGCGCCCGGCAGGTCGGTCTTCAGGTCGATCGAGATGATGCCGCCGAAGCCGTCCATCTGGCGCTTGGCCAGCTCGTGCTGCGGGTGCGATTCCAGTCCGGGGTAGTAGACCTTGCGCACTTCCGGCTGCTGCTCCAGCCAGCGCGCCAGCTCCAGCGCGCTGCGGCAGTGGCGTTCCATGCGGATCGCCAGCGTCTTCACGCCGCGCAGCGCCAGGAAGCTGTCGAACGGCCCGGCGATGGCGCCCACCGAATTCTGCAGGAAGCCGAGCTGCTCGTTCCACGCCTGCTGGTGCTGCTCGCCGCCCACCACGGCGATGCCGCCGATGATGTCCGAGTGGCCGTTGAGGTACTTGGTGGTCGAATGCACCACGATGTCGAAGCCGTGTTCCAGCGGGCGCTGCACCAGCGGGCTGGCGAAGGTGTTGTCGGCCACGGCGATGATGCCGCGCTCGCGGCAGATCTCGGCGATGGCCTTCAGGTCGGCAAGCTTGAGCATCGGGTTGGTCGGCGTTTCGACCCACACCATTTTGGTCTCGGGCCTGATCGCGGCCAGCAGGTTCTCCGGGTTGGTCAGGTCGACATAGGTGAAGTCGTGGCCGGCGCTGCGGCGGCGCACGCGCTCGAACAGGCGGTAGGTGCCGCCGTACATGTCGTCGCCGGCGATGATGTGGGCGCCGGCGTCGGCCAGTTCCAGCACCGTCGAGATCGCCGCCAGGCCGGAGGCGAAGGCGTAGCCCTGGGCGCCGCCCTCCAGGTCGGCCACGCAGCGCTCCAGCGCCCAGCGGGTGGGGTTGTGCGAGCGGCCGTAGTCCAGGCCCTTGTGCACGCCGGGGCTGTCCTGCACGAAGGTGGAGGTGGCGTAGATCGGCGGCATGATGGCGCCGGTCGACGGGTCGGGCGATTGGCCGGCGTGGATCACGCGCGTGGCCAGGGCGGCTTTTTTGTGCGGTTGGCTCAAGATAAAGTCCTTCTCAGGTGGTTCAGCAAATCGAAGCGGGTGATCAAGCCATAGAACGCGTCGGCGTCGGCCACCACGGCGGTCAGGCCACGGTCCAGCGTGCTGCGCAGCGCCTGCACGCTGGCGCTCGGGTGCAGCGTTTCGAGGCGCGACGTCATGGTCGCGCCGACCAGGCTGGAGAATTGTTCGGCGTGGTTGTCGACCTTGAGCAGCAGGTCCGACTCGTCGATGATGCCGACCAGCTTGCCGTTTTCCAGCACCGGCAGCTGCGCCACGTCGGTGCTGCGCATGCGGTTGAAGGCGGTCAGCAGCGTGTCGCCGGGAGAGACGCTGACGACGTCGCCCTCGTCGTGGCGGCGGCCGATCAGGTCGCGCAGGTCGTGCAGCGGTTCGCGCCGCAGCAGGCCCTGGTCGTGCATCCAGCCGTCGTTGTAGACCTTGGACAGGTAGCGCGTGCCGGTGTCGCACACGAAGGTGACCACGCGCTTGGGCGTGGTCTGCTCGCGGCAGTACTTGAGCGCGGCGGCCAGCAAGGTGCCGGTCGACGAGCCGCCCAGGATGCCCTCGGCGCGCAGCAGGCTGCGGGCGCTGTCGAAGCTTTCCTGGTCGGTGATGGTGTAGGCCTTGCGCACGCCGCTCAGGTCGGCGATCGCGGGGATGAAGTCCTCGCCTATGCCTTCCACCGCCCACGAGCCGCTGGTGTCGGACACGCGGCCGGTGTCGACGTATTCGGTGAGGATGGAGCCCTTGGGATCGGCTAGCACGAAGCCGACCTGCGGCGCGGCTTTGCGGAAGTAGCTGGTCAGCCCGGCCAGCGTGCCGCCGGAGCCGACGCCGACCACGATGGCGTCCAGCTCATGGCCCATCTGCTCCCAGATCTCTGGGCCGGTGGTGGTCTCGTGCGCCAGCGGGTTGGCCGGGTTATTGAACTGGTCGGCGAAGAAGGCGCCGGGCAGCTCGCGCGCCAGGCGGGCGGCGTAGTCCTGGTAGTAGTCCGGGTGGCCCTTGCCGACGTCGGAGCGGGTGGTGCGCACCTCGGCGCCGAGCGCCTTCAGGTGCAGCACTTTTTCGGTGGACATCTTGTCCGGCACCACCAGCAGCACGCGGTAGCCCTTGAGGCGGCCCACCAGCGCCAGGCCCAGGCCGGTGTTGCCGGCGGTGGCTTCGACGATGGTGCCGCCCGGTTGCAGCCGGCCGTCGGCCTCGGCCGCTTCGATGATGGACAGGCCGATGCGGTCCTTGATCGAGCCGCCGGGGTTCTGCGATTCGAGCTTGAGGAACAGCTGGCAGGGGCCGGTGTCGAGGCGGGTGACCTGGACCAGCGGGGTGTTGCCGATGAGTTTGAATAATGCGGGGGTGGGCATACGATTCTCCTTGCGAACTGTCGGCACGGGAGGATTGTGTCCGTCCGTGCTTTTTTGTAAAGAGCGGATGGTAGGCCGCTCGATAAGCGCTGGAAAGGAATGTTTTCGAGTTTCTATATGCGAAAAGCACAACGGCCAGTATGCGCCTTTTTGAAGAATGACGGTTTATAATCGCGCTCTTCAAAAGGGACAGTAGTGGCTAAACTTTATTTCCGATATTCTGCGATGAACGCAGGCAAATCCACCGCGATGCTGCAGGTGGCGCACAACTATGAAGAGCAGGGCCAGCAGGTGCGCCTGTTCACCGCCGCCATCGACAACCGCTACGGCGTGGGGCAGGTGACGTCGCGGCTGGGGCCGCAGCGGCAGACCGAGGTGTTCGACGCCGACACCAATTTCCTCGACGCGATCGACCGCAAGATCGCCTGCCTGCTGATCGACGAGGCGCAGTTCCTCAGTACGCGGCAGGTGCAGCAGTTGCACCAGCTGGCGCAGGTGCGCGGCATCCCCGTGATCACCTACGGCCTGCGCACGGACTTCCGCGGCGAGCCATTCCCCGGCTCGGCCTATCTGCTGGCGCTGGCCGACGATATCGAAGAGCTCAAGAACATCTGCACCTGCGGCAAGAAGGCCACCATGAACATCCGCGTCGACGAGAACGGCAAGCGCCTGAAGGAAGGCGAGCAGATCAGCATCGGCGGCAATGAAAGCTACCGCCAGGCTTGCGGGCGGTGCTTCTACACGGACAGCTACTAGCCCATCAGCACTTTCACCACTCGCTGCCTTCCGGCGTGGCCGATCCCCGTCTACGCCCGACAGTCACTAAATCTTCATGTCTTGCCGATGCGTGGGGTGTGCAGTAAGATCCCATACAAAAGGAGTCTGCCATGACGTCTGCTACCGTTCGTCTTGATCTTCGCCTTGAGTCCCGCGAGAAGGATAGGATCGCCAAAGCCGCCGCGTTGCGAGGAATGGCCGTGTCGGCCTTCGCACGCGATGCCGTACTGCGCGAAGCGGATGCCACCATCGCGGCCGATGGCGTTGTCGTGCTGTCTGAGCAGGAGTCGCGCCGTTTCCTCGCCGCGTTGGATGAACCATTCCGCCCGAATGATCGTCTGAAAAAGGCAATGGATGGGGCGTCTGGTCTAAAGCGGCGCTGAACTATGGCGCTCGCCATCGCTGTCCTGGATACTTCCCACCATGACCGCGACGCTTTCACCTGTGGAGTCGCCGCGTTGGACGATTATTTGCGTCAACGCGCCGGGCAGCATCAGCGGGACGGTATCGCCACCACACATGTCCTGATCGACGATGCGCAACCAACTTGCATCCTGGCTTACTGCGCTTTGTCCGCCGAGATCGCAAGCGATTGCCCACCTACCCAATACCCGCCGTACGTGTGGGGCGCCTGGCTGTGTCTCAGTCCGAGCAAGGCAAAGGCTATGGGCAACTATTGTTGGGCCACGCAGTCAATCTGGCGCTGTCCGTACGGCGGACAATGGGCGTACGCGTATTGGTCGTGGATGCGAAGGACGCTCAGATAGCGGCATTTTACGAAGGATTTGGATTCCGTCCTACAGTAGACACCGCGTTGACTTTGTATTTGCCTCTTGGTCGTGCCTGATAACTGCGCGGCGGCGGACAAGTCCGCCGCCAAGCCAGTGCTGCATCAGTTGATGTTCGTCGAGGGCAGTGGAGCGCCTGCATCCGGCGCCGCGCCGCCGATGTGCTTCAGCACCGGCGTCTTGAACTCGAAGCGCTTGATCTCGCCGACCATCAGCACGTAGCACAGCACGGTGACGGCGGCGTTGGCGCCGACGAACACCAGAGCGCCGGCGAACGAGCCGGTCTCCTGCAGGATGTAGCCGATCACGATCGGCGTGGTGATGCCGGCCGTGTTGCCGAAGGTGTTGAACAAGGCGCCGCTCATGCCGCCGGCTTCCTTGGGCGAGGTGTCGGCCACCACCGCCCAGCCCAGCGCGCCGATGCCCTTGCCGAAGAAGGCCAGCGACATCACCAGCACCACCAGCCAGTCGGCGTCGACGTAGTTACAGATGATCATCGACATCGCCAGCAGCATGCCGCCGACGATGGGGGTCTTGCGCGCCATCGACAGCGACTTGCCGGACTTGATCAGGCGGTCCGAGATCAAGCCGCCCAGCACGCCGCCGAGGAAGCCCGCCACCGCCGGCAGCGCGGCCACGAAGCCGGCCTTCAGGATCGTCATGTGGCGCTCGCTCACCAGGTAGACCGGGAACCAGGTCAGGAAGAAGTAGGTCAGCGTGTTGATGCAGTACTGGCCGATGTAGACGCCCAGCAGCATGCGGTTGCCCAGCAGCTGGCGGATGCAGGACCAGGTGTCGAGCCTGGTGGTGGCGACGGCCTTGTCCTTGCTCTCCAGGTCCACCAGCGCACCGCCCGCTTCGATGTAGGCCAGCTCGGCCGCGTTGATGGCCGGATGATCCTTGGGCCCGTAGACCGTCTTGCGCCAGATGAAGGACATGACGATGCCCAGCCCGCCCATCACGTAGAACACGCTTTGCCAGCCGAAGCTGTGGACCAGCCAGCCCATCAGCGGCGCGAACAGCACCGTGGCGAAGTACTGGGCCGAGTTGAAGATGGCCGCCGCCGTGCCGCGTTCGGCCGTCGGGAACCAGGCCGAGGACAGCCGGCTGTTGCCGGGGAAGGAGGGGGCCTCGGCCGCGCCGATCAGCAGCCGCAGGCAGAACAGCGTCGAGACGGCGGCGGCGCCGGTCAGGAAGCCCACGGTGCCCATCAACATGGTGAAGCTGGACCACAGGAAGATGCTGAAAAAATACGTGCGCTTGGAACCGAAGCGGTCCAGCAGCCAGCCGCCCGGCAGCTGCGCCAGCACGTAGGACCAGGCGAAGGCCGAGAACACAAAGCCCATCTGCACCGGCGACAGGCCCAGCAGTTTCTTGAGCTCCGGCCCGGCGATGGCGATGGTGGCGCGGTCGGCGTAGTTGATGGTCGTGACGGCGAACAGGATGGCGAGTATCAGCCAGCGTACCCGGCTGGCCTTGGTCGGAAGAGGGGTCATGCGGTCTCCTTGCTATGGTGGTTTTGCAGCGATCATAACGCAGATGTCAGACATCGTACAACTTTAATAGGGACAATTGACGCGCTTTCGCCTCCGTGCGACGATGCGGCCATACCCGACAAGAGGCCAGAATGTTCTCGCTAAATCACCTGGGCCTGACGGTTGGCTCCATCCCATCCCTCGTTTTGATATTTGTGTGGTTCTGCTTGCTGCGCTGGGTGAGGTATTCGGGTTGGGGAATCGCGATCCTGACGTTGATAGGGACGATCAGTCACGAGGTCTTGCACGCGGCGGTGGGCTGGGTGGTGTATGCGAAGCCCACGTCGTTTTCCATCATTCCGAGACGGGGGAAAAACTATTGGATGCTGGGTTCCGTGGGCTTTAGAAACCTGAATATCTGGAACTCCGCGCCGGTGGCCTTTGCCCCGCTTCTGTTGGCTTGGGTGAGCTGGTTGATCTTTAACTATTGGACGCAGTCGGCTTTCCAGAACGGCGACTACATGAGCTGGATAGTCTCCGGATATGTCGCGGCGGTCGCCTTGTTCTCCTGCCTTCCCTCCCATATCGACATCAAAATGGGGGCGCTGTCCGCCCTGATGTACGGCTGTATCGCTTGTTTGATTTGGCTGGGCGTTTTCCAGTTCAATCGACTGCTTGCGTAGCCGGTACGCATCTTCCCGCCGGCATTCATCCCGCCAGCACCGGTTTCCTCCCCGATTTGCGGGCATTCGTCGCATAGGCGAAAACACGCGCGCCCCTGCCGCTAGAATGGCGGTGCCAGTTCAACACGAGGAATGTAATGCGTTCTCCCCCATTTCTGCCATTTAACGCGCCTGCCGTACCGGAAGTCGGGCACGACCGCCGCCTGGTGCGCCGCTACCTGCTGCAGTCGGCGCTGCGCTTCAACGCTGGCTCGCTTTTGTTCCTGTCGCTGGCGATCGCACTGCTGCCGCTCTGGCTGAAACTCGGCCCGGCTGCGCCGAGCGAAATGGAGGCCCGCAAGCTGACGCCGTACATTATTGCCGGCGGCGTTGTGCTGGCGGTGATGATCTGGCTCGCGCTGATGTCCAGCGGGATCGCCCGCGGCTTTCTTGCGCGGCTGGTCGAGGAGGGCAAGGCACTGAGTGCGGAGGCCATGGCTTCCTCGGTGACGCGTCGCATCGATGCGTCGTTCAATCCCTTGACCACCTTTGACCTGTGCACCGAGTCCTTGTCGGGGCTGGCGCTCGGCACCGCACTCGGCTATTCAGGCCCGCCGGCGTTCTTCCACGACCCTTTCAAGGGCCGGATAGTGCTGGGCCGCTGGCGTCCGTTGACGCTGGGGCGCCATGTCGAGGTGAGGGTGTCGTCCGATCTGGGCCCCAGTTGCCACATCGATGTCCGCTGCCGCCCGGGCCTGGCCTGGTTCACGATCCAGCAGGGCGAGTCGCTCAAGACCGCCGAGCTGGTGTCTGCCCAACTGCGCCAGCACCTCGCGCGCCATGCCAGCGCACTGGACGCGGCCCGGCGCGAGCGCGAGCTGGAGCGCACCTCGCTGCAGGCGCGCCTGTCGGCCTTGCAGGCCCAGGTCGAGCCGCACTTCCTGTTCAACACCCTGGCCAATCTGAAGTACCTGATCCGCACCGACCAGCACGCCGCGCAGGACATGCTCGACCACCTGGTCGGCTACCTGCAGAACGCGATGCCGGATATGCGCTCGGTGTCCTCGACCCTGGGGCGGGAAATGGATCTGGTGAGCGACTACCTGGCGGTGATGCGTATCCGCATGGGCGCGCGCCTGCGCTTCGCGGTCGAAGTGGCCGAAGAATTGCGCGGCCTGCCGTTCCCGCCGGCGATGCTGATCTCGCTGGTGGAAAACGCCGTCAAGCACGGTTTGGAGCGGGCCAGCCGACCGGGCCTGATCACCATCGGCGCAAGGCATGAGCGCGACGGGAAGGACGGGCTGCTGATCGTGTCCGTGGTCGACGACGGCGTCGGCTTGACCGAACAAGCCGGGCAAGGCACGGGGCTGGCGAATATCACGGAGCGCCTGCTGCTGCTCTACGGGCGGAAGGCCAGCCTTTTCGTCGAGCCGGGCGACGCACACGGAGTACGCGCCTTGTTGACCGTGCCTATTGTTGGGAGCCCCGCCTGATGCCGCGCGCCCTGATTGTCGAAGACGAACCCCTGCTGCGGGCGGAGCTGGCGGACCAGCTGCATGCCTTGTGGCCCGAACTGCACATCGCCGGCCAGGTCGAAAACGGCATCGAAGCGGTGGCGGCCATCGATGCACTGAAACCGGACATCGTATTCCTGGACATACAGATGCCCGGCCTCAACGGCATGGAGGTGGCGCGCCATATTCCCGAGTCGTGCCAGGTCGTGTTCGTGACGGCGCATGCGGAGTATGCCTTGGCCGCTTTCGACGCCGGCGCGTCCGACTATCTGGTCAAGCCGTTGACGACCGCTCGCCTGCTGCAGACGATCCGCCGCCTGAAGTCGCGCACCGCCGCCAGCCCGCCGCCGGCGGTGTGGGAACAGCTGTTCGAGCAGGAGAGCGCGCCGGTGCACCTCAAGTGGATCAAGGCTTCGAGCGGCAATTCGGTGCGGCTGGTGATGGTGAGCGAAGTGCTGTACTTCCAGTCGGACGAAAAGTATACGCGGGTGGTGACGGAGAACGGCGATTCGCTGATCCGGCTGCCTCTCAAGTCCCTGCTCGAGCAACTGGACCCGCAGCTGTTCGCGCAAATCCACCGCAGCACCATCGTCAATCTGCAGGCCATCGACCGGATCGAACGGAGCGAATTCGGCGCCGGGCTGGAGGTCATCCTGAAAGGGCGGACCGAGCGCCTGGGCGTTAGCGAGGGGTTTACCAGGCAGTTCCGCCAGATGTAGCAGGGCTGTTAATCGTTTCCACAAATCGATGTGAGAGGAAAATAATGAACATGAAATGGATGATCGCACTGTCTTTGTTCTCGCTGACCGTGACGGCGGCAATCGCCGGCACGCCCCCGTCGCCGCCGACGGTGGAGGTCGATCGGGCGACCCGGCTGGAGGTCATCGATACGCTGATCGCCAAGCTGAATGCCAACTACGTTTTTCCAGACAAAGCCAAACAAGCCGAGGTCGTCTTGCGCCAGCACCAGCGCGAGGGCAAGTACGATGGGATCACGGACGGCAAACAGTTGGCCAGACAGCTGTCGGATGACATCGATGGCGTTGTGCACGACAAGCACATGTTGGTAGACGCCAGTGGCCGCCCGGTGCCGCCCGATGATGCCATGCCGCCGCCACCCCAGACGCGGGCGGAATGGGAAAAACAGGTGCCGCCCGCGGTGCTTGAAAGGGTCCTCGCATCCAACCTTGGCGTGGAAAAGGTCGATCACCTCAGCGCCAACATTGGCTATCTGCAGCTATCCTCCTTCGCGCCGGTTTTCCTCGTATCCGACAAGTTCGCCGCATCGATGAATGCGCTCGCCGACACGGACGGCCTCATCATCGATCTGCGCAACAACGGTGGCGGCGGGGGAGAATCGGTGGCGCTATTGATCAGCTATTTTTTTGACGAGCGCACCCGCCTCAACGACAGCTGGGAACGCGCGACCGGCATCACCACGCAGTATTGGACGCAGGATAAGCTCGACGGCAAACGCTACGGCGGCAAGAAACCGGTCCTGATCCTGGCAGGCCCCGATACGAAGTCCGCCGCCGAATCATTCGCGTACCAACTGCAGGCGCTGAAACGCGTCACGGTGATCGGCGAACGCACCTGGGGCGGCGCCAACGCCTCGCGCCCCTATCGTCTCAGCGAGCACTTTGCCGCGTTTATACCAAGCAGGCGCTCGATCAGCCCGATCACCCATACCAACTGGGAGGGCGTGGGTGTCATCCCGGATGTTGCGGCGAAGGTGGATGATGCGCTTGTGGCGGCCAAGGACCTGATGCAGCGACAACTTGGTGGCGGCGCACCACCTGTCGCCACGGGGCGCTAAGTATGCGAAAACTCTACCGCACCGCGCCGTTGGTCGCCCTCGCGGCACACAACATCGCGCTCGGCGCCGACTTCAATATCATTGCGCAGGTCGCTGACGGCGGTGGAGCCATCGTGTTGACGCTTGGATTGTCGATTCTGTTCCTGGCGGTCACGATCGAGCGCCTGGTCAATTTCCGCGCGCGAAACATCGTGCCCGACGGGCTGATCGAGCGCGTCAAACCGCTGTGGGCGGCGCAGGAATTCGGCAAGCTGCAACAACTGTTGGCCGAGCAGGACAGCACGCTGGCCCGCGTGATCGCCTACATCGTCGCGCATCGGCATCACGGATACGCCGTCGTCAGCAGTGGTGCCGGCGACATCGCCTCGATCGAATTGCGCCACCAACAGCAAAAGGCCTATGCGTTGGCGATCGTGGCGACGGTTGCTCCCATTGTCGGCCTGCTTGGCACCGTGGTCGGCATGATTGAAGCATTCCATGTCATCGCCTTCTCCGAAGGCATGGGAAATCCGGCCTTGCTGGCCGGTGGCATATCGAAGGCCTTGATCAACACTGCCTGCGGTCTCGTCGTTGCGCTGCCGTCCCTGGCCATGCACCATTTCTTCAAAAATCGCCAGGCGTTCTTCGGGTTGGCGCTGGAAAGAAACGTCGGCGGACTGATCAACGAGTGGTTCCTTGGAAGCGAAGCGCCACCGCAGTCTTTGCATGTGGTGGCCCATGCGAATTAAGCTGGGCGAAGAGGAGCAGCCGGAAATCGGCCTGATCGCGCTGATCGACTGCATTTTCTTCCTGCTGATGTTCTTCATGGTGGCGACTTCGTTCAAGCAGCCAAGCAATCCGAAAAAGCAGGCCGAGCTGCCGATTTCCCTGCCCGCCGCCCAGGCCAGTCTTCAGGCCGATGAAGCGGGGGAGGCGCCGCTCGTCATTGGCGTGGACAAGAGTGGCCAGCTGTTTCTCGACGGCGAACCCGTGTCCACCCAGGTTCTGCATGGCCGTCTCAAGATCGAGGCGGCGGCCAATCCCGGGCGCCGGGTCCGCATTGATGGCGACCAGCTGGCCAGGTATCAGGACATCGTGCATGTGCTCGACTTGTGCCAGTTCGAGCGGCTGACCAATATTTCCATGCACACGCGTGGCGCGCAATGAGGTTCGGCTCCATTGATGTTTCGCGGCCGCTGCGCCGCCACATGGCAGCGCTGGGCAAACGGCACAGATTCATGCTGGTGTCGCTGTCCGTGCATGCCGCGTTGATTTCACTGTGCTACTACTTCGGCTCCTACCGTATCGAGCTGGTGCGGCAACAGGACCTTGTGCGCGCCGGCGCTGAATTGTCGAAGCAGTCGAGCACGGAGAAGCGCGTGCTGGATATGAAACAGATCCACGACTTGCTGGAACAGAGTGGGCGCGACCACGCCCCGTCCGGCATTGCCGAGGACCAGACGAATTTCAGCGCCACTTCGCTACCGAAGACACCGACCGAATTGCTTGAACAAGCCAGGCAGTTTTCAAAATCCATCGCCGAGGTGGAGAAGCGTCTCAAGGCCGACGAGCTGGCACGCATCGAAGGGATCTCGAAGGAACAGGCGCGCAAGCAACTTGACGCAACGGCACCCAAGCCGGTGCCGGCTTCAGCGCCAGCGGCGGACGCCAGGCCGGAACAGTTGGCGAAGGAGATCGAGCAGCTTGCGGCGCGCGCACGCGCCGCGCTCGTGCAACGGCAACAGGATCTGCGGCGCCGTGTCGATGGGGTTGCCGTGCAAAGCCCGGAGAGCACATCCGGCGACGCATACGGCGGCGGCCGGCATCCCGACGCGGTCCGAAAGGGCGCCGGCGGAGAACTGCCCAGCGATGGCCCGCTTAGCACCACCCCCGGCGGCAACGATAGCCTGGCCGTCGAACGGATCGGCAAGTTTATCAATCGCGATCTTGCGCTCCCCCGGCATGTCTCCGGATGGTATCGGCGTAGCGGAGAAAGCATCTTCAACCCTGGGACCGGCCAAATCCCGTCGGTCGATGCCGGCGCCATGCACAAAGGTGTCGGCCGCATGCTGGGGCGCGGCGGTGAATTCGCCGACCGCGTGTACGTCAACAGTTGGTATCTGATCGGGCCGTTTGAAGGCAAACACGGCCGCGGACTATTTTCCAACTACCGCTATCCGCCGGAAGAGGGTGTCGTATTGGACGCCGCCTATGCCGGCAAGGACAGTCGTGTGGTGAAGTGGCGCTACTTCAACGCCGACAGCTATCCGTTGGTGCCGCCCGATTTCGCCGAGGACGCCGTGTACTACGGCTATACCGAACTCATGCTCGACCGGGAGCAGGATCTGACGATGTGGATAGGGGCCGACGACGATGCCCAGGTATGGCTCAACGACGAGCAGGTTTGGGTCGGCGGCAACATCAACAAAATGTCGCTTTGGCGTGCCCTCTACGACACCCAGAATACCTATGCGCAGGACTTCAATATGACTGAGGGAAAACGCAGGGTGCGCTTCAAGAAAGGCCGCAACAAGGTGTTTTTCAAATTGGCGAACGGGCCCTTGCGCATGTATTTCTCATTGGTGTTGACGAAATAGAAGGGGCTGGTGGCCGCCACGGCAAGCGCTGTGACGGCCACCATGCGCGCCTAGTGCGCGGCGTTCAGCGGCTTGACCACGGCGTCCACCACGACCTTGCTGCGGATCTTGTGCGCGTCTTCAAACTCCAGCGTCAACGGGATCTTCTCGCCGTTGGCCAGCGGCTGCTTCAGCTGCATCATCATCAGGTGGTAGCCGCCCGGCGACAGCTGGACCGGCTGGCCGGCCGGCAGCGCCAGGCCGTCGATTTGGCGCATGTGCATGACGTCGTCGACCATCTTCATTTCGTGCACCTCGACCACGCCGGCCGCCGGCGAGCTGGCGCCGACCAGGCGGCTGTCTTGTTTTGAGGTCAGCGTCATGAAGGCGCCGGTGGCTTTTTGCGCGGCCACGGTGCCGCGCACCCAGGCCTCGCTGACGGTGACTTGTGCGAACGCGGGCAGGGCGGCGAGGAGCATCAGGTAGAGTATGCGTTTCATGAGAAGAGTCCTTTCAGGAAGCTGGTTTCTTTTTTAGGTTGCATCAGTTGGCGCAGATCGGCTGCGCATTGCTGGGCGGTTTGCTCGTGCTTGAAGGCCAGGCGTATCTTGCCGGTGGCGTCGAACACGTAGGTGATGGCCGTGTGGTCCATCGTGTACGAGCTGCCGCTGGGGACTTTTCGATAGAAGATCTTGAAGTCCTTGGCGGCCTTGGCGGTTTGCGCGGCGTCGCCGCGCAGGCCGATGAAGCCCGGGTCGAAGGCGCGCATGTATTCGGCCAGCAGCGCGGCGGTGTCGCGCTCGGGATCGACGGTGATGAACAGCACTTGCAGCTTGCCGCCATCGGCGCCCAGCAGTTTCTTGATTTCGACGGCGCGCGACAAGGCGGTCGGGCAGACGTCCGGGCATTGCGTGAAGCCGAAGAACAGCAACACGTATTTGCCTTTGAAGTCCTGCAGCGAGGCGGGTTTTCCATCGCCGTAGAAGAGGCGGAAGTCGGGGCCGATGCTGCTGCCGGTGACGTCGATGCCGGTGTAGGCCGGCGGCGCGGCGTGCGCGGCCAGCGGCAGCGCGGCCAGCGCGGTGAGTAGGGTACGGCGTTGCATGATTAATCCTGTGATTCGTTGAACAGGCGCGGGCCGGCCGTCGCCGGTGCGGCGCGGTGGCTTGCGGACTTAACGGGATGTCAGGACAGGGCGGGCGGTCCGCGCGGCTGCGCGCTGGACCAGTTGAACAGCGGGGTGGGGGATTGGTAGTGCAGCGCAGGATAGGCGTCGTGGCCGCGCAGCACGGTCAGCGCGGACGACGGCGCGGGCGGCGGCGCATAGGTGTCGGCATGGGTGGCGCACAGCGCGCAATGCTTGATCGCGTGCGTGGCCGGATCGCCAGGCGCCGGCTTGGTTGGCGCGCTGCTGCTACTGCTGCTGCAAATTTCCAGCACCAGCGGATCGCCCGCCAGCGTGGCCATCGCGTGGCCGATCGCCGGGGCGAACAGGTTCAGCAAGATCGCCATGCAGACGATCAGGCTGTAACCGCGCCGGTGCTTCAGAAATTTGCCCATGCCGCGATTATAGGACAAAGCCGGCGCCGGCGCTGCTTACCTCAGCGCGAGGCGGGGCGCGGCTTGCGCATCGCCCAGCTTGAAGATACGCACCACCTGCTCCAGGTCCGACGCCTGGTCCTGCAGCGCGTGCGCCGCCGCCGCCGCTTGCTCGACCAGCGCGGCGTTCTGCTGCGTGACCTGGTCCATCTGCGCGATCGCCTCGTGCACCTGGCCGATGCCGGCGCGCTGCTCCTCGCTGGCGCTGCTGATCTCGGCCATGATGTCGGTCACGCGGCGCACGCTGACCACCACTTCCTGCATCGTCGTACCGGCCTGCGCCACCTGCTGGCTGCCGGTTTCGACCTTGCCGACCGAGTCGTCGATCAGCGCCTTGATTTCCTTGGCCGCCATGGCCGAGCGCTGCGCCAGGTTGCGCACTTCCGACGCCACCACCGCGAAGCCGCGTCCCTGCTCGCCGGCGCGCGCCGCTTCCACGGCCGCGTTCAGCGCCAGGATGTTGGTCTGGAAGGCGATGCCGTCGATGACCGAAATGATGTCGACGATCTTGCGCGACGACTGGTTGATCGAGCCCATGGTGTCGACCACTTGCGCCACCACATCGCCACCCTTGGCGGCGATGCTGGAGGCGGCCAGCGCCATCTGGTTGGCCTGGGCGGCGTTGTCGGCGTTCTGCTTGACGGCGCTGCTGAGCTGTTCCATCGAGGCGGCGGTTTCCTCCAGGCTGGAGGCCTGTTCCTCGGTGCGCGACGACAGGTCGAGGTTGCCGGCGGCGATCTCGTTGGAGGCGGTGGCGATCTGCTCGGCGCCCAGGCGCACCTGGCCGACCACGCCCGACAGGTTCTTGCTGATGCCGTTCAGGGCGCGCAGCACCAGGCCGATCTCGTCCTTGTTGTCGATGGCCAGTTGCACGTCCAGGTCGCCCTGGGCGATGCGGGTGGCGGCCGCTTCGGCGCGGGCCAGCGGGCGGGTGACGTTGGCGCGCACCAGCAGGAACAGCACCACGGCGAACAGCGCCAGCGACACCAGCCCCAGCAGGGCGTAGCGGTTGCGCAGCTGGCCCGCCTCGTGGGTGATCTCCTCGGTGTAGGTGCCGCCGACGATCAGCCAGTTCCACGGCTTGAAGGTGTGGAACTCGACCATCTTGTCGCGCGGCGCGGCGCCGGCGCTGTCGGACCAGGCGTAGGTCATCGCGCCTTTCTGCTGCGTCAGCATGTCCTTGATGAAGGCGCGGCCGTCGCTGCTCTGGCTGTCGATCAGGTTCTCGCCTTCCTTGGCCGGGTGAACCAGCGCCGTGCCCTGTGCCTTGCCGGGCGCCGCGTTGAGCACGTAGATGTAGCCGGTGTCGCCGATCTTGATGGCCTTGATCTTTTCCTTCAGCATGGCCATGTTCTTCGAGATGTCCAGGCCGATGAACAGCACGCCGATGACCTGGCCGCGCTCGTCCTTGATCGGATCGTACTGCGTGATGTACTGCTTGCCGAACAAGGTGGCCAGGCCGATGTAGCTGCCGCCGGCGCGCAGCGGCGCGTAGCTGGCGTGGGCGTGGTCGAGCTGGGTGCCGACCGCGCGCTCGCCGTTCTCCTTCTTCAGCGAGGTGCTCACGCGCACGAACTCGTCGCCGTTGGCGGCGAAGATGGTGGCGACCACGCCGGTGTCGGCGGTGAACTTGTCGGGGATGGCGAAGTCCAGGTTCAGCGCGCGGCCGTTGTGCTTGAGCGTGGGCGTGGGCTTGCCGCCGATGTCGACAGTGGCGGCGGTGTCCAGCGTGAACGTGCCTTCGCCGAAGCCGGACGCGAACAGGCGGGCAAAGCTCGACGCCTCGTTGGTCATGGCGGTGTTGAACACTTCGACCGTGTTGGCGATGCCGCCCAGCGTGTTGGCGACGTTGGCCTTGGCGCGCTCGGTCAGCATGGCCGAAGTGCTCATGTTGATCAGGCTGAGCAGCATGGCCAGGATGACGGCGATCAGGCCGAAAGTGAAAACGGAAATCTTGGTGCCAACGCCCCAGTCACGGGGGTTCATCGTAAAGGTTTGCATGTATTTATCAGTTCAGGGTACTGCGGATTGAGGGCTCGAAGGCGAGCATGCTCCAGCGGAGCGACTGCGTGAGGACATCAGGGCGCCTCACGGGTCGAGGCGTATCGGCGCTGCCGGAGTGGTGCTTGGCGGGCCGTCAAAAAACAACAGACCGGCATGATATCACAGTTTTGCTGCATGGCAACATCGATGTTGACCGGGTATTTCAGGCCGGCTTAAGCCTGCGCGGGGACACTGCAAACTCCCGGAGCCTGTGCCAGGTGCTATCCTGTAGAATGGAACGGCAGGCAGGAGCGCTGCGCAGGACGATATTGATAACTATGTTTTCGGAGTAAGCCGATGAAGAAGCAAATGCTGTTGGTGGCCATATTAGCGGCGCTGTCGGCGCAGGCCGGCGCCGCCGTGCCGGAAAAAGCCGCGGCGGAGACCGTGCTCAAACCCCAGCCGGGCCAGGCCCAGGCGGCCGTGTGGGCCTCGCGGGTGCTGACCAAACTGCATTACAAGTCCATGCCGCTGGACGACGCCATGTCGGAAAAGATCTTCGACCGCTATTTTAAATCGCTGGATTCGGAAAAACTATTCTTCACCCAGGCCGACCTCGACCAGTACGCCATCGTGCGTACCCGCCTGGACGACGCTATCAACGGCGAGAACCTCAGCGTGCCGTTCGCCATCTACAACCTGTACCAGCAGCGCTTCAACGAGCGCATCGCCTACGCGCGCGAGCTGCTCAAGACCAAGCCCGACTTCAGCCTCGACGACAGCTACCAGTACGACCGCGAGAAGGCCGACTGGGTCAAGACCGACGCCGAAATGAAGGAGCTGTGGCGCAAGCGCGTCAAGAACGACTGGCTGCGCCTCAAGCTGGCCGGCAAGGACGACAAGGGCATCCGCGAGACACTCGACAAGCGCTACGAGAACTACATCAGCCGCTCGCGCAAGCTGACCAACGAGGACGTGTTCCAGATCTTCATGAACGCCTACGCCATGTCGATCGAGCCGCACACCAACTACCTGGGGCCGCGCGCGTCTGAAAACTTCGACATCGCCATGCGCCTGTCGCTCGAGGGCATCGGCTGCGTGCTGCAGACCCGCGACGAATACACGGTGGTGCGCGAAGTGGTGCCGGGCAGCCCGGCCGGCTTGTCGGGCAAGATCAAGGTCGGCGACAAGATCCTCGGCGTGGCCAAGGACGACAGCTCGCCGATGACCGAAGTGCTGGGCTGGCGCATCGACGACGTGGTCGCGCTGATCCGCGGGCCGAAGGATTCCACCGTGCGGCTGGACATCCTGCCGGTCGACGCCGGCGTCGACGGCAAGCACACCCAGGTGTCGCTGGTGCGCAAGAAGATCAGCATGGAAGAGCAGTCGGCCAAGAAATCCATCCTGGAGGTCAAGGATGGCACGGCCAAGCGCCGCATCGGCGTGATCTCGCTGCCGACCTTCTACCAGGACTTCGAGGCCAGCCGCAAGGGCGACAAGGACTACAAGAGCGCCACCCGCGACGTGGCCCGCCTGCTGGGCGAGCTGAAGAAGGAAAAAGTCGACAACGTGCTGATCGACCTGCGCAACAACGGCGGCGGCTCGCTGGCCGAGGCGGTGCAGCTGACCGGCCTGTTCATCGACAAGGGCCCGGTGGTGCAGCAGCGTAACAGCGACAACAAGATCGAAGTCGAAAGCGACACCAACCCCGGCATGGCCTGGGATGGCCCGCTGGGCGTGCTGATCAACCGTGGTTCGGCCTCGGCCTCCGAGATCTTCGCGGCCGCGATCCAGGATTACGGCCGTGGCGTCATCATCGGCGAGCCGAGCTTCGGCAAGGGCACGGTGCAGACCATCTTCGGCCTGGACCGCTTCTCGCAGAACGCCCAAGTGCACTACGGCGAGCTGAAGATGACCATCGCCCAGTTCTTCCGCATCAACGGCGGCACCACGCAGTTGCGCGGCGTCACGCCCGACATCAAGCTGCCGACCATGGGCGATTCGGACACCTTCGGCGAATCGAGCTACGACAACGCCTTGCCGTGGACCTCGATCAAGCCGGCCGTCTACATCCCGGCCGGCGAGCTCAAGGAGATCCTGCCGCTGCTGGACAAGAAGCACGAGGCGCGCGTGGCCAAGGACAAGGACTTCCAGTACCTGGCCGAGGACATCGCGCTGGTCAAGAAGCAGCGCAAGGACAACCTGATCTCGCTCAACGAGGCGGTGCGCCGCAAGGAACGCGACGCCCAGGAAGCGCGCGCCAAGCTGCGCGAGGCGCGCCTGCTGTCGACCACGCTGGGCGCTGACGATCCGGTGCTGATCCCGGATCCGAAGGACGCGCTGAACAAGGCGATCTCGGCCAAGCCGGCCAACGGCAAGCCTGCGCCATCGCCGAAAGTGGCGGCGGTCAAGGGCGCGCTGCGCACCGACGACGGCCTGCAGGGCGACGAGCGTTCGCTGACGGCCGAGCTGGATGCGGAAAAGGCCGCCAAGGCCGCCAAGGACGTGCTGCTGAACGAAGCAGTCCACATCCTGGCCGACGAGGTGGGTCTGTTGAAGACCGACACCCGCATGGCCTCGCGCGTGCTGCCTTACGCGGTGGACATCAATAAATAAGCGTACAGGGCAGGGATATTCACGTTGAATATCTCTGCTATTGCCAATATAAATTGGACCTATATGCCGCGATGCAGCATCATTCACCTGTCTCCTCTATCTCCTCCAAGGAAATAGATTCAGCCCGCTAACTTAGCGGGCTTTTTTTTTATGCCAGGGTGTTAATAAGCAGATGGCGGCCATTTGCTTATTAAGGCCCTTACGCCAGCAACGGCTGTACTTGATGAAGTATTTCAGGCTCTATTGCTTGGCCAGGTTAAGCTGCTTAGCGGTCGTTGCGGCATCAACAGTACTTTGGTCCACTTTGTAGCCCCCGCGCGGCAACATCCAGCGCAGAACATCTACGAGATGCCACAACGTGGAGCTTCCTTCATGTACCGGAGCTGGAAAGGTCGAAAAATTGGTGACCGCGAGTTTGCGCATGTTCTGTCGAGTAACGCCATAAATAGGCCAGTTATTCACGCATCGTATATTCGCCATTACTAATATAAATTGGATTTATATGTCGCGATGCAGCATCATTCACCTGTCTCCTCTATCTCCTCCAAGGAAATAGATTCAGCCCGCTAACTTAGCGGGCTTTTTTTTTGCCCTTTTCTGCTTGAATTGCTATCGATTTCATAGTTTTAATTATGTTTATTAATGATGGCGCGATGGTTATAGTGACTGAACATCAACTCAACCAGGAGACGTCACCATGAAACCATTGCAAACTTCGACCATCATACTGTTGCTGGCTCTACCCTTGATCGCCGGCGCCGGCACCACGCTGACGCGCGACAACGGCGCGCCGGTCGGCGACAACCAGAATTCGCAGACGGCCGGCCCCAACGGCCCGGTCCTGCTGCAGGACGTGCAGCTGATCCAGAAGCTGCAGCGCTTCGACCGCGAACGGCAGCCAGAGCGGGTGGTCCACGCGCGCGGCACCGGCGCCTACGGCGTGTTCGTGGCCGAGCAGGACCTGTCCGCGCTGACCCGCGCCGCCGTGTTCCGCCCCGGCACGCAGACGCCGGTGTTCGTGCGTTTCTCCAGCGTCATCCACGGCAACCATTCGCCGGAAACGCTGCGCGATCCGCGCGGCTTCGGCACCAAGTTCTACACCAGTGAGGGCAACTGGGACCTGGTCGGCAACAACCTGCCGATCTTCTTCATCCGCGACGCCATCAAGTTCCCGGACATGGTGCATTCGCTCAAGCCCGCGCCGGACAGCAACATCCAGGACCCGAACCGTTTCTTCGATTTCTTCTCGCACCAGCCGGAAGCTACCCATATGTTGACGCGCGTGTATTCGGACTTCGGCACCCCGGCCAGCTACCGCGAGATGGACGGCAACAGCGTACACGCCTATAAATTCGTCAACGCCCAGGGGCGGATCCACTACGTGAAATTCCACTGGAAGAGCCTGCAAGGGCAGAAGACCCTGAGCGCCAAGGAAGCGTCGGCCATCCAGGCCACCGAGTTCAACCACATGACGCGCGACCTGATCGGCGCCATTCAGCAAGGCAATTTCCCGCGCTGGGATTTGTACATCCAGACGCTGACGCCGGCGCAACTGGCCGCACTGGACTTCGACGGCCTCGACGCCACCAAGACCTGGCCCGGCGTGCCGGAAGTGAAGGTCGGCAGCATGACGCTGAACAAGAACCCGGACAACGTGTTCCTGGAAACCGAGCAGTCGGCGCTGGCGCCGTCCAACCTGGTGCCCGGCATCGAGGCCTCCGAGGACCGCCTGCTGCAAGGCCGCCTGTTCTCGTACGCCGACACCCAGCTGCACCGGATCGGCGCCAACGGCCTGCAACTGCCGGTCAACCGTCCGCGCAACGCGGCCGTCAACTACAACCAGGACGGCGCGCAGAACAGCGGCGGCCGCAAAGGCGACGTCAACTATCAGCCGAGCGAGCACGCAGCGCTGGCCGACGATGCGCAATACAAGTCCAGCCAGCTGCCGCTGAGCGGCGCCACGCAGCAGGCCCGCATCGTCAAGACACAGAACTTCAAGCAGGCCGGCGACTTCTATCGCTCGCTGGACGCGCAGCAGCAGGCCAACCTGGTGAGCAACCTGGCGGGCGACCTGGGGCAGGTGAAGGATGACGGCGTGAAATACACCATGCTGTCCTACTTCCTGAAGGCCGACGCCGGCTACGGCCGCGCGCTGGCAGCCGCCCTGAAGGCCGACGGCGCCCGTGTCGCACAGCTGGCGGCGAAGTTGTCCGATTGACGCGTAGGCCTTGAGTTGGCTGGTAGCTCTGGCCTGGAAGATCAGGTAGAATCTTTTCTTCTGATCAACTTTTAGGCTTCTGCAACGTGACTCCCAGCCAATTCAAGCTAATCGCCGTCGCCCTTGCCGTGGGTGGCGCTTTGGGTGGGGGCGGAGCGGCCTACATCCTGACGCATCAGAAGGGCGCCGGCGCGGGCCTGGCCAAGCCCGCCGTCCCGCAAGGCACGCAGCCGCACTGGCGCGCGCGCGTGACCAGCATTGCCGGCGACGGCATGCCGGGCGCTAACAACGGACGCGGTCGCAGCACGCGCTTCGCCGACCCGTTCGGCGTGGCGGTCGACGCCGCCGGCAACGTCTACGTGGCCGACGGCGGCGACAACAACCGCATCCGCAAGATCGCCCCGGACGGCACCACCACCACGCTGGCCGGCGCGGTCGAGGGCTATGCGGAAGGGGCGGGCAAGGCGGCCGCGTTCAACACCCCGTCCGGCCTGGCGATCGACGCCGCCGGCAACTTGTACGTGGCCGACACCGGCAACAACGCCATCCGCAAGATCACGCCCGACGGCACGGTCAGCACGCTGGCCGGCGACGGCCTGGCGGGCGACAAGGACGGACGCGGCGCGGCGGCCCAGTTCAACGGCCCGGTCGGCGTCGCGGTGGACGCGGCCGGCGTGGTCTACGTGGCCGACACCTACAACGACCGCATCCGCCGCATCGCGCCCAATGGCGACGTCACCACCGTGGCCGGCGGCCGCCGCGCGGGCGATGTGGACGGCCCCGGCGCACAGGCGCTGTTCAACGGCCCCACCGGCCTGGCGCTCGGCGCCGCCGGCGAGCTGTACATCGCCGACACCGGCAACCACGCCATCCGCAAGCTGGGCAAGGACGGCAGCGTGAGCACCGTCGCCCAGGCCAAGGACGGCGACCGCTCGCCGCCGCTGGAATCGCCGATCGGGCTGGCGCGCACGGCGGACGGCTTCCTCTACGTGACCAGCAACGCCCACGGCCGCCTGGCGCAGATCACCCCGGCCGGCGAGGTGCTGGCGCTGGAGGACGTCGACCATCCGGCCCAGCCGGGCTATGGCGCCGACGGCGGCGTGCGCTTCTACGCGCCGCGCGGCCTGGCGCTGGCGCGCGACGGCTCGCTGTACGTGGCCGACAGTGCCACCTACCGCCTGCATCGCGTGGCGCTGGCGCGGGATGACGAGGCGGCTGCGCCCGACGAGTCCCTGTCCGGCATCCCGGCGCATGGCGCCACGATGCCGTGGCCGGTCAAGCCGCAGGACAAGCCGCACGAGGTGGTCGGCCTGATGGGCGAGGTGCGCGGCAACTTCGACGGCGAAAGCCGCGACCATTTCCACGCCGGCCTCGATGTGCAGGCCGCGATCGGCACGCCGGTGCTGGCCGTCACCTCCGGCAAGGTCAGCAGCCCGCTCGCCAGCTGGGGCTACGGCGAGCTGTCGGAAGGGCTGGCGCTGGACGGCATGCGCTACATCCACATGCGCGTGGGGCGCGGCGCCAACGACAAGCCGCTCGACCCGCGCTTCCAGGTGCTGAAGGACGAGAAGGGCGTGCCGTCGGCGGTGCGTGTCAAGCGCGGCACCCGCTTCGTGGTGGGTGAAACGCTGGGCACCGTCAACCGCATGGCGCACGTGCACCTGGACTACCTGCCCAATGGCGACGTGCTCAATCCGTTGTCGCTGCCGTTCGTGGACCTGGAAGACACCATCGCCCCGCAGATCCAAAGCATCACGCTGGCCGACAGCAGCGGCAAGCCGCTCAAGGACAAGGTGGATGGCCGCCTGATGGTGCCGCGCAGCCTGGGCGAGGTGCAGATCATCGTCGACGCCTTCGACCAGATGAACGGCAACCAGGCGCGCCGCCGCCTCGGCCTGTACAAGCTGGGCTACCAGTTGCTGAATGCCGATGGCGAGATCATCCCCGGCATGGAGCAGCCGCTGATCACGCAACTCTACGACCGCCTGCCGCGCAACCGCGACGCCGTCAAGCTGGCTTACTCGGCCACCAGCGGCATCACCGTGCACGGCGCGGCGGAGACGCGCTTCTCCTACGCCATCAACAACACGCTCATCCACGGCAAGCTGACGCCGGGCGGCTGGAAAGTCGGCGCCCTCGGCCCCGGCAACTACACGCTGCGCATCACGGCCGAGGACTACGCGGGCAACGCCGCCACCAAGGGGCGCGACGTGCTGATCACCGTAGACTGAGCCTCATAACGGAAAACGCTATACAATTGCCACAAAAATAATTGAGGCATTTATGCAATTGCTGTTTTCCCTGCTGGGTACCGAGATCCTGACCGCGCTGGGCATGCTGTACCTGATGCTGGGCATGGCGTCGCTGGGCGTGGGCGTCAAGCTGCGCGCGCGGCCGCACAGCCAGCTGCGCGACCAGGTCAACGCCTGGTGGTGGATCTTCCCGGTGGTGACCGTGAGCCTGCTGCTGCATCCGCTCGGGGCGACGCTGCTGGCGGTGCTGATCGGCTTGCTGGCCTTGCGCGAGCTGGCGCCGTTCGCCGGGCGCGGCTTCGTGGTGCCGGCCGCCGTGGTGTTCGGCACGGCGCTGTTCCTGCCGGCGCCGGTGGCCATGGCCGCGCTGCCGCCGGCCGTCGCGCTGACGGCGGCGATCTACCTGCGCATGCGCGGCGCCGCCGCGCTGGCGTGGCTGCTATGGCTGGTATTGTGCTACAGCTGCCGCTTCCTTCCCCTGTACGACAGCCTGCCGCTGGATGCGCACGCGCGCCTGGCCTGGCTGTTCTACCTGTACGTGCTGACCGCGCTCAACGACGTCGCCCAGTTCATCAGCGGCACCATCTTCGGCCGCCACCGCATCGCGCCCGGCATCAGTCCGAACAAGACCTGGCAGGGACTGCTGGGCGGTGTGGCGGTGACCACCGCGTTGTCGCTGACGCTGGGCCGCTACCTGCACCTGGCCGGCGCCGCGCAACTGGCGATATGCGCGCTGCTGCTATCGCTGGGCGGCTTCTGCGGCGACCTGATGTTCTCGGCCGCCAAGCGGGCGCTGGGCGTCAAGGATTTTTCGCAGCTCATTCCCGGCCACGGCGGCATCCTCGACCGGGTCGACAGCCTGGTCGTGACTGCGCCGCTGCTGTACTTCCTCATCACTCATCTCCTGGAAAAATAATATGAAAGCTGAACGCTCACTGGCATGGCGCACCACCGAATCCGGCTTCGACTGCAACGACGGCGTGCGCCTGTTCTACCGCGCCTGGCAGCCGCAGGCGCCGCGCCAGGACGGGCCGCAGCGCGCGCTGGTGTTCCTGCATCGCGGCCATGAACACTCGGGCCGCATCCAGCCGCTGGTCGAGCAGTTCGGCTACACGCAGGACTGGGCCTTCGCCTGGGACGCGCGCGGCCACGGCTACTCGCCCGGCGAGCGTGGCGACGCGCCCAGCTTCGAGGCGCTGGTCGAGGACTTCGACACCTTCATCGCCCACATCGCCGCCACCTACGGCATCGCGCCGGAGAACATCCTGGTGGTGGCCAACAGCGTCGGCGCGGTGATCGCTGCCACCTGGCTGCACGATTATGCACCGCGTGTGCGCGGCGTCATCATGGCCGCCGCCGCGTTCGACATCAACCTGTACGTGCCGCTGGCCAAACCCGCGCTGCGTTTCGCCCGCCGCTTCAAGCCGGAGCTGTTCGTGACCAGCTACATCCGTCCCGGCATGCTGACCCACTCGGCGCAGGAGGCGGCCGCCTACGCCGCCGATCCGCTGATAGCCAAGGCCATCTCCGCCTGCGTGCTGCTAGGCCTGGCCGATACCGCCAAGCGCATCGTGCAGGACGCCGCCGCCATCGACACGCCGGTGCTGATGCTCAGCGCGGGCAAGGATTACGTGGTCAAGGAAGGCCCGCAGCAGGACTTCTACCAGCGCCTGTCGTCGCCGCTGAAGCGCTACGTGCATCTGCCGGACGCCTTCCACGCGCTGTTCTACGAGCAGGACACCAGCGTGGCGCTGGAGGCCAGCCGCGAATTCATCGAGCAGTGCTTCGAGCGCGCGCCGCTGGCGCCGTCGCACTACCTGAGCGCGGACCGCGACAGCCACAGCGCCCGCCAGTACGCGGCGCTGCAGGCGGGCCGGAGCTGCGGCCCGGTGGCCAAGGCGTGGTTCGGCATGCAGCGTGTGATGCTGGGCATGATGGGGCCGGTCAGCAACGGCATGAAGATCGGTCTGCGGCACGGCTTCGATTCCGGCGCCTCGCTCGATTACGTGTACCGCAACCAGGCCGGCGGCCGTTTCCTGTTCGGCGGGATGATGGATCGCGGTTATCTGGACGCGGTGGGCTGGCGCGGCATCCGCCTGCGCAAGCGCCAGTTGCAGCAGATGCTGGGCGAACGCATCGCCGCGCATCGAGGCGAGGGGCCGCTGCGCATCCTGGACGTGGCGGCAGGTTCCGGGCGCTACGTGCTGGAGACCATCAAGCGCTTCCAGGATCGAGAGATCGAAGTCACGCTGCGCGACTTCACCCAGCATAACCTCGACGAGGCGCGCGTGCTGGCGGACCAGCTGCAACTGCGGGCCAGGATCGATTATCAACTGCGCGACGCCTTCAGCGCCGGCAGCTACCGCGCGGAGGAGGGCGAGTACGACATCGTCATCGTCTCCGGCCTGTATGAGCTGTTCAGCGAGAACGCGCCGGTGGCGGCATCGTTGCAGGGCATCGCCAGCGTGCTGCGCGCCGGCGGCTATTTGATCTACACCGGCCAGCCGTGGCACCCGCAGCTGGACATGATCGCGCTGACCCTGACCAGCCACCAGGGCAAGCCGTGGCAGATGCGTCCGCGCCCGCAGGCGGAGATGGATGGCCTGGTGGCGCATGCGGGCTGCCGCAAGATCGCCACCCGCATCGGACTGGAAGGAATCTTTACGGTGTCGCTGGCGCAGAAGCCCGCAGCGCCTGCCGCAGGCGGTTGACGACGGTCCACGCGGACAGGGCGATCACCAGCGCCAGGATGCCGTTCATCAGCAGCGGGGCGGCGCCGTAGGCGATCAGCAGGCCGAGAAGGCCGAACCAGAAGGCGCGGTCGCTCTTGCCCATCGGGCCGTCGAAGCGGCGCGCAGCGCCCACGCTGAGCGCCAGCACGCCGGCGAATTCGGCCAGCAGCGCGGCCGCCACGGCCAGCATCACCAGCGGCGCGTGCAGCGCCAGCATGAAGGGGAGGTACAGCGCCACGTCGGACACCTGGTCGCAGATTTCGTTGAGCAGCGTGCCGAGGCGTGTCTTCTGGCCGGTGGCGTTGGCCAGCATGCCGTCGATGGCGTTGAGCGCCATGCGCAGCAGCAGGAACGCGGCCAGGCCGGCCCACAGGCCCGCGCATTGCGGTTGCGCCGCCAGCGCGGCGCCGTAGGCCACCGACAGCAGCATGGTCGCCAGCGTGATCTGGTTGGGCGTGACGCGGCAGCGCACCAGCGCGCGCATCAACGGTTGCAGCAGTTGCTGGAATTGCGGTTTCAGCTGGTAGATCGAAAAGCTCATTGCGGGTAGTGCTCCTTGTAGAGTTGGGCGATTTGGCGGCTGCGCCGGTAGCCCATGGCGCAGTGCAGGTAGATGGCGCGGCCTTGTCCCGCGTGCGCGCGGATCGCGGCCAGGATGGGACGGGCCGATTGCGCGTCCGGCGCGTGCAGGTCGAGCAGCGGGAAGTGATGATAGCTGCGATTGCGCAGCGCGCGCGTCTCGCTCAATTCGTTGGACAGGTCGATGACGGCGCAATCGGCCGGCAGTTGCGCGGCTTCGGCGTCGGTCAGGCGGCGGCCTACCCACAGGCCTTCGCTGTGGCGCGTGAACGGCGGACGGTGGCGCTCGCGCCAGCGCACCAGCTGCCATGTGAGCAGGTAGCCGCACAGGTAGGGCGCGTACATCGTCCATATCCACAGGGGATAGCGGCCGTCGCGCTTGTGAAGGAAGGCGGCGTGGCGGCGGTAGTAGGCGCGCGCCACCAGCAGCAGGCTGGCCGCCAGGTACAGCCACCACGGGCCGCCCAGCGCGAACCAGGCCAGCAACGACAGCCCCGCCAGCACGGTGTAGCAAAAGGCCACCGGCTTGCGGACGTCGCCGTCGGACGGCAGCAGGTGCAACGCCAGCGCGCCCAGTACGGCGCCGCCGGCCACATCGAGCACGTGGTGCTGGTAGGTGAACACGGTGCTGAGCGCGACCAGCATCAGCCACGCGGCGAGTGCTGCGCGCAGGAGGGCCGATGTGGTGGCGGTGCGCAGCGCGGCCCAGAATATCAGGCAGTAGGCCACGTGCAGCGACGGCAGCTGGTTGTAGGGCTGGTCCATCGCGGCCAGTTGCGCGAACAGCCAGGCGGGCAGCGCGTCGTCGACGGCGGGGCGGGGCAGGGAGAAGCGCAGCGGCCATGCGGCGAAGATCAGGCAGGCGGCGATGGTGGCGAACGCGGTGCGTCGGCTCAGCGCTTGCAGGCCGGCGCGGTCGCGCACCAGCAGAAAACTCAGCACGAAGAACAGGCCGGACGTCATGTACGGCAGCACCATCCAGGGCAGGAAGGGCAGCGCCGCTTCCCACGCCATCGCGACGTTGCCGATGTCCGTCCGCAGCTGCGCCAGGTGGTTGGTCAGCGGGTAGCAGATGCCGAACAGCGCGCCGTTGAGCGCGAGCTGGGTAACGCGCTGCCGCATGCTTGGCCGGTTCATTGTCGGACTGTCCTTGTTGATAACGATGTAATTGAGGCATTATGTCACGCATGACCGACGCTGCGCGAGACCCACGATACGAACGATGCATGGTGCTGGCCGGAGGCGGCTTCCGCTTCGGCTACTACCTCGGCATGCACGCGGCGGCCGTCGATGCGGGGCAGGAGCCGGACCTGCTGCTCGCTACGTGCGGCGGCGCGGTGGCCGGCGCCATCATCCGCAACCTGCCCGACAACGCGGCGCGCAAGGAGTGGCTGGCATCGCCGCAGATGTACGAGTTTTTTCGCGGCCTGCGATCCGGCCCGCGCGCGACGCCGCTGCGCGCACTGGCCGGCATCGCGCTGCGGCGGATGAACGGGGCGCGGGCCGCGCGCATTCCGGATCTGTTCAACGACTACCTGTTCGAAATTCCGCCAGCGCTGCCGCTGCCGCCCGAGCCGGCGCCGACGCCCGGACCCGCGTTGGCCATCGTCGGCGGCCGGCTGCTGTTCGGCCCCGATGAAGCGGGCCAGCTGCGGCAAGGCCGCGCCATTTATCGCGTCACGCTGTTCGGCGACGAGCGCACTGCCGCGCTGGCGGCCGGCCAACCATCCGCCATCGGCCGCGACGGCTGGACCGACGCAGTCGCGCATGACCTGGCGATCGACACGACAATGCCATTGGCCGACGCGGCGCGCATCTCGATTGCCGACATGGTCTACTTCCGCTGCCAGTCCGCCGGCGGCGCGGACTACACCGGCGGCGCCATCGACCTGTTCCCGATCGAGCTGGCGCGCTGCCTGGCGCGCCACGTCAGCATGGAAATGAAGCAGTCCTACGACCAGCAGACCGCCATTCCCGCACTGCGCGCGGTGTTCGGCATCGACGCCAACGCGCGTCTGCGCCACGTACACGGCCAGCCTGCCGACGTGTGGATCGACACCTCCGACGTCAGTCGGGCCTTGCGCGGCACCGGCATCCAGAAGCGCATCGCATGGCGCGGCAACCGCGTGCAGCTGGTGGCACCGGCCACCTACGAACGCTACGTGGCCGACGTCGAAACCCAATGGCAGTATGGCTACCGGCGCGCAAAGGAAGCCTACGCGCTGGCCGCGCAAGGCCGCAGCCCCGCGATGCGCAACGCAACCCGACATAACAAGGCAACAGCATGAACGTGATGATCATCGGCGGCACCAGCGGCATCGGCCTGGGACTGGCTCAGTACTATTGGCGGCAGGGCGCGCGTGTCGCCATCTGCGGGCGGCATCCAGCCAAGCTGGAAGGCTCGCCGCTGCTGGGGGAGGAGCGCATCAGCATACACGCCTGCGACATCGCCGACCGCGCGGCCGTCGCGCGCACCGTGGCCGCGTTTGCGGAGCTGGACCTGCTGATCGTCACCGCCGGCCAGTACACCGACGCCGCAGCCATCGCGCGCGATCCCGCCAGCACCTTGCCGGTGTTGCGCGTGAACGTGGGCGGCCTCGATCACGCCTTCAGCGCCGCCGCCGAAGCGATGATGGGGCGCGGGCGAGGGCAACTGGTCGCGGTGGCGTCGATCGCCGGCCTGCAGCGGGACTATCCCGGCGGCTCGCTGTACAGTGCCAGCAAGCGCGCCGCCATCGCGATCTGCGACGCCTACCGCAAGGCGCTGGCGCCGTTCGGCATCGGCGTCACCGTGATCGTACCCGGCTACGTCGACACGGCCCGCCTGCGCGAATTGAACAACGGCGACGCCAGCGGCAAACCCTTCCTCATGTCCGAGCAGGAGGCGGTGCGGCGCATCGCCGCCGCCATCGAACGGCGCGACGAGCGCTGCGTCTTCCCGTGGCAGATGCATGCGATGGTCCGCATCTTCAATTGCTTGCCAGCCTACCTCAAGCGCTTCCGCAAAAAGTAAGCCGCGCGCACGCTTGCGCATCTTCGTTGACAAAAAATATTAATCAGAATATATTTTGAAGACGAAATTGGAATCGTTTCCAATTTCGTTTGGCGACAGCTTTCGGGCAAGCGGACCGCGCATCGTCCCATGCTCCCTGACCACAAGCGGAATAGCGCGGACCGGACGCCCGTCCGGTTCGAAATGTGGAAGTTCGAATACGAGGAGACATGCATTGTGAAAAAACAGAAACTCGTTTTGTCCGCCGTGGCGGCCGGCATTCTGTCGGCGTACGGCCCGCAAGTGTTCGCCAGCGTCACCAGTCCCGTGATCGGGCCGTTGCTGTGGTCCGAGGAGTTCAACGGCGCCGCGCTCAACACCTCGCTGTGGACGGCGGTGGACGGCAACGGCTGCCAGATCAACCTGTGCGGCTACGGCAACCAGGAACTGGAGTACTACAGCCCCAACAACGTCTCCATCGTCAACGTCCCGTTCGAGCCGAACACGCGGGCGCTGGCGCTCAAGGCGCAGAGCCAGACGGTGGGCAGCAACGTCTTCACCTCAGGTAAGATCGGCTCCTTCGGCAAGGTGCAGGTGCAGTACGGCATGGTCGAGATCCGCATGTCCACGCCGCAGTTGGGCATCGGCCTGTGGCCTGCCGCGTGGATGCTGGGCGTGAGTCCGCAGGCGTGGCCGCGCAACGGCGAAATGGACATCGTCGAGATGGGCCACAAGGCCAGCAGCCGCGCGGCGGCCGGCAATCCGACGCCGGCGATCGACAACTTCGTCGGCTCCAACGTCATCACCTGGCAGCAGGCCGCCTGCGTGCCGGGCAACGAAAGCTGCGCCGCCTCCACCGCGTGGCAGACCAAGAACTGGTACACGCCAAGTCAGTCGCTGGCCAACCGCTTCGTCATCTACCGCCTGTACTGGACCGACACGCAGATGCGCTTCACGGTGGTGGACAACGGCGTCGAGCACGACCTGTACGACAATCCGCTGCCGGTCAATTCGACCGCGTTGCAGGCGCCGTTCTACCTGCTGTTCAATCTGGCCGTCGGCGGCAACTTCACCGACGCCGCCACGCCGGGGCAGGTGACCGCGCCGCTGCCGGGCACCATGTACGTGGACTACGTGCGCGTGTACCAGCTGGACGGCAAGGGTTCGGTCCAGCTGGGCAGCCAGAGCACGGCGGAGGTCGGCAAGTTCGGCGTCTTCACCGACAACACGCCGGTCAACAACAAGCTGGTGGCCGGCACCAGCTCCGACATCTTCGTGTGGAACAACGCCTCCGTCACGCCGGGCAACCTGCCGCCGTATGAGGGCGGCAACGTGATGGCGTGGAGCTTCAACACGCCGGGGCAGTGGTTCGGCGGCAGCGTCGAGTCGCGCCAGGCGCGGGACATGAGCAACTTCCGCAACGGCACCATGAAGTTGAAGATCAAGATTCCGGCCAACGTCGCCTTCACGGTCGGCGTGCAGGACACGTACACCAACCAGAACGCGGTCAAGTTCCCGGCCAACGCCACCACGTACGGCCTGGTGCGCAACGGCGACTGGGGCACGGCGACCATCCCGGTGGCCGATCTGGCGGGCAGCAAGATCGCCTTGCAGTCGATGCTGGACCTGTTCCAGATCGCCAGCGACAGCGCCGCGCTGCCGGGCTCGGCGTTCCAGATGGCGATCGACGATATCGTCTGGGATACCGGCACGCCGACGCCGACACCCACGCCGACTCCAACGCCGACGCCTACTCCAACGCCGACGCCGACGCCTACTCCAACGCCAACTCCCACTCCGACACCGACGCCAGCCGCGCAGCAAACCAGCGCGACGATGCTGAAGTTCTCGCTCAACACCAGCAGCTGGGCGGACGTGCACTACACGGTCAACGGCGGCGGCCAGCTGAACGTGCGGATGACGCAGAACGCCGGCACCAACAGCTATACCGCCAGCGGCCTGAAGATCGGCGACGTGGTCAACTACAGCTTCACCTACTGGGACACGGCGCATAACTACGCCGTCGACACCGCGCTGCAAAGCTACACGATGAAGTAGTCTTCAGTGCTCCCCGGACGGCCGCCATTCCACAGGCGGCCGTTTTCATTTGCCACAAGCCTACCGTGCTCGGGTTAAGATCTGCGTTCGGCGCTACAGGCCGGCAGGTGGTGGGAATTGGGGCAGAATGGTTGGTATTTCCGATCAGGAGAACTGAATGCCAAATAGATTTATCGCAGTAGCGCAGTTCGACGGCACGGTCAGTTTGTTGAAGATGGATTTGTCCAGTGGCGAAAGGGAGATCGTCCCGCTCGGGGCCGTAGCCGAGGATGATGTTGCCTTCGGACTGTTCGAGGCCGAACGTGGCAAGTCCGGGTTGGAATCCCTCGCTTTGGTGGCCACGCCTGATGGCCCGTTGCTGACGTATAGCGGCCAACTCTACTATCCGAAAATCGACAGGACCCATATTGAGATTGCCGGAGATGGCAACTACTCCCATTTCCGGCTCCTTGATGGTGCTGCTGTTGTTTTTGAACTCCCTTACGAAAACAAGTTCGGAACCGGTTTGCATCCGTATCTTCGCACTCGCGACGACATCGATTTCTACCACTGGCTGGGCGGCAGAATAAACAGCCCGGAATTCTATACGGCCTACACCAGGAATATCAGGTACATCGACGACGGCGGAATTTGAAAGATTCATCGAGCATGTTGGCGGCCCAAAACAGCAGCGCCGCCAGGCTGACTGCGGCGCCGAGCAGGCACACGCCGCTCCAGCCCGCCCGCGCGTACACCGTCGTCGCCGCAAGCGCGCCGGCGCCGCTGCCGGCCGCGTAGAACATCATGTAGCAGCCGACCAGCCGGCTGTGCGCAGCCTTGCTGCCGCTGAAGATCATCTGCTGGTTGGTCACCTGCAGCGCCTGCACGCCAAGGTCCAGCGCCAGGATGCCGACCACCAGCGCCGCCAGCGACAGCGGCCCGGTGCCGCGCGCGCCCAGCCACAGCGGCAGCCATGCCAGCAATATCAGCAGCAGCGCGGCCAGGGAGGTGCGCTGGCCCCAGCCCCGGTCGGCCCACTGGCCGGCGCGCGCGGCGGCCAGCGTTCCGGCACAACCGACCAGGCCGAAAGCGCCGATGGCGGTGTGCGAGTAGTGATGCGGCGGCGCGGCCAGCGGCAGCACCAGCGCGCTCCACAGGATGCCGAAGGCGACAAACATCAGCAAGGCGATCACGCCGCGCACTTGCAGCACGCGGTCGTGGCGCAGCAGGGCGAACATCGAGGCGATCAGCGCGAGGTAGGACAGCCGGGCGTTCGACGCGCCCAGGCTTTGCGCCGGCGGGCGCGGCAGCATATGCCACAGCAGGGCCGACATGGCCAGCATCGCCAGCGCCGAGCCGCCGTAGACCGCGCGCCAGCCCGCCATGTCCGCGACCCATCCGGCCAATGCGCGCGCCAGCAGCAGCCCGGCCACCACGCCGCTTTGCGCCGCGCCCACCACGCGGCCGCGTTCCGACTCCGCCGCCGCCACAGCCGCGTAGGCGATCAAGCCCTGCGTCATCGCAGTGCCCAGCAGCCCGATCGCCAGCATGCCCGCGACCAAAGCCGTCACGCTGCGCGCGCAGCTGACGCCCGCCAGCGCCGCCGCCAGCACAAGCAGTTGACCGAGCATCAGACGGCGCCGGTCGATGCGGTCGCCCAAGGGGACGAGCAACAGCAAGGCCAGCAAGCTGCCGACCTGGGTTGCGCTGATCACGCCGCCAACGGCCGCAGGACTGATGGCGAAGTCGGAGGCCAGCGCATCGAGCAGCGGCTGGGCGTAGTAGACGTTGGCGACACTGAGTCCGCTGGCGCAGGCAAACAGAGCCACCAGGGAGCGGGGCATGGGCATCTTCATCCTCAAGCTGGTTGCAAAACAAAACCAGTTGAATTGTAGGCAGTCTGGTTTTAAAATGCAACCAATATTCAGGAGGCGCCGAGATGGCAAAACGGAAGACCATGCAGAACGATCCTTGTCCGGTGGCCCGCTCGCTGGACCTGGTGGGCGACCGCTGGTCGATGCTGCTGGTGCGCGACGCCTTCGACGGCATTCGCCGTTTCAGCGATTTCCAGCGCAACCTCGGCGTGGCCCGCAACATCCTGTCCGACCGCCTGGGCGCGCTGGTCGAGGAGGGCATCTTTGCCGTCCAGCCTGCTTCGGACGGCACCTCCTATCAGGAGTACGTTCTCACGCCGAAAGGCGAAGACCTGTTTCCGGTCGTGGTGGCGCTGCGTCAATGGGGCGAGCGCCAACTGTTTGGCAAGCACGATCCGCATTCGCTGCTGATCGAAGCGGCGACCGGCAAGCCGGTGGCCGCGATGTTGCCGCGCGACCATGCCGGCCACGTCCTCAAGCCGGCCCATGCCCAAGTGAAGAAAACCACTAAAAAGTGAACAAACAACGCCATTCTGTCGCCCTTTAAAAATGCCACAATGCGTGGGGGGATATCGGGTACAATTATTTGAACGATCGTGCTTTTTTAGCGGGATCATAAGAATACGGAGACAGCATGGATTTGAACTACACGGCGGCGGATCTGGCGTTCCGCGACGCGGCGCGCGCTTTCCTCGAGGCCAACCTGCCGGGCGATCTGCAGAAGAAGGTCCGCAACCATCTGCGCCTGAGCCGCCAGGATTATGTGCGCTGGCACCAGATCGTCGCCAAGCAGGGCTGGGCCGCGCCGGCCTGGCCGGTCGAATACGGCGGTCCGGGCTGGAGCGCCACCCAGCGCCATATCTGGGAAGAAGAGTGCGCCCGCGCCGGCACGCCGCCCATCCTGCCGTTCGGCGTCAACATGGTGGCGCCGGTCATCATGGCCTTCGGTAACGAGGCGCAGAAGGCCCACTATCTGCCGCGCATCCTCAGCTGCGAGGATTGGTGGTGCCAGGGTTACTCCGAACCGGGCTCGGGCTCCGACCTGGCCTCGCTCAAGACCACCGCCGAACGTTCCGGCGACCACTACATCGTCAACGGCCAGAAGACCTGGACCACGCTGGCCCAGCACGCGGACATGATCTTCTGCCTGGTCCGCACCGACACCACCGTGCGCAAGCAGGAGGGCATCTCCTTCCTGTTGATCGACATGAAGACGCCGGGCATCACCGTGCGCCCCATCATCATGCTCGACGAGGACCACGAGGTGAACGAGGTCTTCTTCGACAACGTCAAGGTGCCGGTGCAGAACCTGATCGGCCAGGAGAACAAGGGCTGGACCTACGCCAAGTACCTGCTGGGCCACGAGCGCACCGGCATCGCCGCCGTGGGCCGCTCCAAGCGCGAGCTGCTGTTCCTGAAGAAGATCGCCTCCGAACACTACAAGCACGGCAAGCCGCTGCTGCAGGATCCGGTGTACGCGGCCAAGGTGGCCAGCCTCGAAATCGAACTGATGGCGCTGGAGACCACGGTGCTGCGCGTGATCACGCGCGAGTCGCACGCGCCCGGCCCGGAGGCCTCGCTGCTGAAGGTGCGCGGCTCGGAGATCCAGCAACTGCTCACCGAATTGATGGTCGAGGCCCTGGGCCCGGACGCGCTGCCCTTCGACACCGACTACCTCGAAGGCAAGGCCGACCACGCCGTGACCGGCGACGACGCCGCCGCGCCGCTGGCCGGCTACTACTTCAATTTCCGCAAGACGTCGATCTACGGCGGCTCGAACGAGATTCAGAAAAACATCATCACCCAGATGATCCTGGGACTGTGAGGGGCAGCGATGGATTTTAATTTGAAAGAAGAACAGCAGCAGTTCGCCGACGCCCTGCGCCGCTGGATCGACAAGGACTACGGCTTCGATGTGCGCCATCGCATCGTGCATTCGCACAGCGGCGTCTCGGACGTGGCCTGGAACACGCTGGTCGAGCTGGGCATGACGGCGCTGCCGGTGCCCGAGGAGCAGGGCGGCTTCAACGGCAGCGCGGTCGACCTGTGGGTGGTGATGCAGGAGATCGGCCGCGGCCTGGTGGTCGAGCCGTATTTCGCCACCGTGTGGGGCGCGCAGTTCCTCAAGCTGGCCGGCAACCAGCACCGCCTGCTGGAGGAGGTGGCCAGCGGCGAGCTGAAACTGGCCTGCGCGCTGGGCGAGAAGCACGCGCGCCATGAGCTGTCGGACGTCAAGACCATCGCCAGCATCAACGGCGAGGGCTATCGCATCGACGGCACCAAGACCGTGGTCATCCATGGCGCCCAGGCCGGTGCGCTGATCGTGTCGGCCCGCAGCGCCGGCGCCCAGCGCGACACCAACGGCATCAGCCTGTTCGTGGTGCCGGCCGACACGCCGGGCGTGATCGTGCGCGACTACCGCACCATCGACGGCCAGCGCGCCGCCACCGTGCAGTTCAGCCATGTGGCGGTGCCGGCTTCGGCGCTGCTGGGCAAGCTGGGCGGCGGCTGGGACATGCTCGACGAGGCGGCCGACTACGGCGCCAGCCTGCTGTGCGCGGAGGCGGTGGGCGCGATGGACGCGCTGTTCGCCGCCACGCTGGAGTACCTCAAAACACGCAAGCAGTTCGGCACGCCGATCGGCGGCTTCCAGGCGCTGCAGCACCGCATGGCCGACATGTACATCCACTTGGAGCAGGCCCGCTCGATGGCGATGCTGGCCGCGGCCCGCATGTCCTGCGGCGACGCCGAGGAGCGCCGGCGCGTGGTGTCGGCGGCCAAGGTGCGGGTGGGGCAGGCGTCCAAGTTTATCGGCCAGCAGGCGGTGCAGCTGCACGGCGGCATGGGCGTGACCGACGAGCTGCCGGCCGCGCACCACTTCAAGCGCATGGCCATGATCGAGCTGACGCTGGGCGACGTCGACCACCACCTGGAGCGGTTCATCGCCCAGCGCGGCTTCCAGCAGCACAGCTGATGCGCAGCTTCGCCAACCTGTCGGCCATGAAGGCCGAGATCGGCAACGAGGTGGCGGTGTCGGACTGGGTGGAGATCACCCAGGCCCGCATCGACCTGTTCGCCGACGCCACGGGCGACCACCAGTGGATCCACACCGACGCCGAACGGGCCGCGCGCGAGTCGCCGTACGGCGCGACGGTGGCGCACGGCTTCCTGACGCTGGCGCTGCTGCCGGCGCTGCTGGTGAACGCGCTGCACATGGTGGACATGAAGATGGGCCTGAACTACGGCCTGAACAAGGTGCGCTTTCCGGCACCGGTGCCGGTCGGCAGCCGGGTGCGGGCGCGGCTGACCATCGTCGCCATCGACGACATCGCCGACGGCGCGCAGATCCTGTGGGGCGTGGTGATCGAGCGGGAGGGCGGCGACAAGCCGGTCTGCGTCGCCGAGTTCGTGATGCGGCGCTACTGAGCCGGCGTCAGGCGGCGCCGCCGCCGATCTCGGCCTTGCAGTAGCGGTTGCGGCCGTCCTGCTTGGCGCGGTACAGCTGGCTGTCGGCCATGCGGACCAGGGCGTTGCTGTCGACGCTGTCGAGCGGCGGCAGCGCCGTGCACACGCCCAGGCTGACCGTCACATACGGCACGGTCGGCGCGGCCGCGTGCGGGATGGCCAGGCCGCGCACCTCCTCCAGGATGCGGCGCGCCACCACCTCGGCGCCCAACGCCGGCTCCTGCGGCAGCAACAGGATGAATTCCTCGCCGCCGTAGCGGGCCAGCAGGTCCTGCGGCCGCGAGGCGCAGCGCGCCATCGCCAGGCTCACCTGCTGCAGGCACAGGTCGCCGGCCTGGTGGCCGTAGTGATCGTTGTAGAGCTTGAAGTGGTCGACGTCGATCATGATCACCGACAGCGGCAGGCCGGCGCGCGCGCAGCGCCGCCATTCGGCGTCGAGGGTGTCGTTGAAGCTGCGGCGGTTGGCCACGCCGGTCAGGCCGTCGGTCATGCTCAGTTCGCGCATGGCGTCGGCCTGGCGCTTGATGGTCAGCTGGCTGCGCACGCGCGCGCGCACCACGGCCACGTTGAACGGCTTGCTGATGAAGTCGACCGCGCCGGCCTCCAGCGCGCGGGTCTCGTCCTCCGGCTGGTTGAGCGCGGTGACGAAGATGACCGGGATGTCCTGCAGCCGGGGCGAGTTGCGCAGCGCGGCGCATACGGCGTAGCCGTCCATGCCGGGCATGACGGCGTCCAGCAGGATCAGGTCCGGCTGCTGTTCCAGCGCCAGCTCCAGCGCCTTTTCTCCGTCCAGCGCGAACAGCACCTCGTGCTCGTCGCGCAGCGCGTGGTGCAGGATCTGGATGTTCTCCATGGCGTCGTCGACCACGAGTATCCGTCCGTTCCTGGCCAGGTCGGTCCAAGTCATGCACTATCCTTTCGATGCAACATATCCGCCACGATGGCTTGCGCGGCGGTGAAATCGAGCGTCTCGACCGCCTCCGCCAGCGCGCTCCATCCGTCCGCGTCCGTGAGCGCCGGGCGCAGCTGGCGCAGCACGTCCAAGGCTTTCAAGTTGTTATTCTGAAGCAAACTATGTAACTCCGCCAGCTTTTGCGGCAAGTCGTGCGCGATCGGCTTGCCTTGGGGAAGCGAGTCTGTCGAGACTGACAACCGGCGGGCGTCGGCGGCCAGGCCTTGCAGGGCCTGGTCCAGCACGGTCAGCGCGGCGTCCAGCGCGGCCGGGTCGGGGTGGTCGCGGTGCAGGATTGCTTCGGCTTCGGCGGTCAGGCCGGCCACCTGCGTCGCGCCCAGGTTGGCGGCCACGCCGCGCAGGCGGTGCAGGCTTTGCGCGGCCTGCTGGCGGTGGCCGGCCGCCAGCTGCGCCCGGACCTCGGTCACGGTGGCGCCCTGCGTTTGTTCGAAGCGCTTGAACAGCGCCACCAGCGCGTCGCTGTTGCCGCCCAGCCGGGCCAGCGCGGCCTTCGTGTCGACGCCGGGCAGCGCGAGCAGGCCGGCCGGCGCGCGTGCGGGGCCGGCGGCCGGCATGGCGCCCGGCACCACGCCCGGCGCGGCGGCTGGCATCGCCCCGGGCGGGGCGGATGGCCGGGGGGCGTCCCGCGCCGCAGCTGGCGCGGCGAGCGGCATCGCGGCGGAAGTGGACCGGGCGGGCGCCGCCGGACGCGGCACCAGCCGGGTCAGCACGGCGATCATTTCCGCGACGTCGATCGGCTTGGCCACGTGGGCGTCCATGCCGGCCTGGTCGGCGCGGCGGCGGTCGTCCTCCATCACGTTGGCGGTCATGGCGACGATGGGCAGGCGCGCCAGCGGGCCGCCGGCGGCGCGGATCGCGGCCGTGGCGTCGTAGCCGTTGAGCACCGGCATCTGCACATCCATCAGCACCAGGTCGCAGCGTTGCGGGTCGGCGCACAGCAGGTCGACCGCCAGCTGGCCGTTGGCCACCGTCTCGACCGCGGCGCCGGCGTGCAGCAGCATCAGTTGCGCGACCTCCTGGTTGATCTCGTTGTCCTCGACCAGCAGGATGCGCAGGCCGTTCAACTGTCCGTCCAGCGGGCCGTGCGGGGCGGACGGCGCCGCGCCGGGGGCGCCGCTGAACAGGGCGGCCACCCGTTCCAGCAGGCGCGCCGGCAGGACCGGCTTGGACAGCACGCCGGCCACGCCCAGGCCCTCGGCCAGCCCGGCCTGGCCGGCGGCGACAGGTTCGGGCGCCATCAGCAGCACCGGCGGCAGCGCCATGCCGGCGCGCAGCCGGGCCAGCACGGTGGCGGCGTCGCCGTCCGGCATGTGGTAATCGAGCAACAGCAGGTCGTAGGGCCGGTGCCGGCGCTCGCGCAGCATGGCCAGCGCGGCGTCGGCGCCGGCGGCGCAGCTGGCGGCCCAGCCCAGGTGGTTGCATGCGAGTTGCAGGGCTTCGCGCGCGCTGGCGTTGTCGTCGACGATGAGCAGCGCCAGGCCGGCCGCGGCGGGCGGCGGCACCGGCGCGGCCAGCGGCGCGCCGCATTCGAACGGGCAGCTGAACAGGAACTCCGAGCCGCCGCCCGGCTCGCTGCTGACGCTGATGGCGCCGCCCATCATGTCGGCCAGCTGGCGGCAGATCGCCAACCCCAGGCCGGCGCCGCCGAACTGCCGGCTGCTGCTGCCGTCGGCCTGCGAGAAGGCGTCGAAGATGCGGGCCTGCTGCGCGGCCGGGATGCCGACGCCGGTGTCGCGCACGCGGAACTCCAGCAGGATGGCGTGCCGGCCGGCCAGGTCGGCGCCGGCCGCCGCCCGCACCTGCAGCACCACCTCGCCGCGCTCGGTGAACTTGACGGCGTTGCCGACCAGGTTGAGCAGCACCTGCTCCAGCCGCATCGGATCGCCCGCCAGCTCGGCCGGCAGGCGCGGGTCGATGTCGTAGACCAGCTCGATGCCCTTGTCGCCGGCGGCGCCGCTCACCAGCAGGCCGACGCTGTCGAGGATGCGCTCCAGGCTGAAGCCGGCATGGTCGAGCACCAGCTGGCCGGCGTCGATGCGCGAGTAGTCCAGCACGTCGTTGACCAGGCCCAGCAGCGACTGCGTGGCCAGCTGGATCTTGTCCAGCTGCTCGCGCTCGCGCGGCGCCAGCGCGGCCTGCTCCAGCAGGCGGGCCAAGCCGATGATGGCGTTCATCGGGGTGCGGATCTCGTGGCTCATATTGGCCAGGAACTCGCTCTTGGCCCGGCTGGCGGCCTCGGCGCGGTCGCGCGCCAGCACCAGTTCCTCGTTGACCTCCTGCAGGTGCAGCTCGGCCTCCTTGAGCTCGGTGACGTCGGACACCAGCACGAAGAAGCCGCGCACGGCGCCGCGCTCGTCGATGTCCGGGATGTAGTTGACCCACGTGTGGCTGAGCTCGCCCGACGGCCAGCGCAGCCGGTCGGCGAACGCCTGCGGCTGGCCGGCCAGCGCGCCCTGCACGTAGGGCGCGCAGACCGCGTACTGGGCCTCGCCCATCACCTCGGGCATCAGCGCGTCGAGCATCTGCGCGCTGTCGCGGCCGTGCCAGTCGAGGAAGTAGCGGTTGGCGAAGCGGCAGCGCTGGCCGGCGTCCCAGTAGGCCACCATGCCGGGCAGGTTGTCGGCCACGGTGCGCACGAAATGCTCGCTCTGCGCCAGCTTGGCCACGGTGGCGCGCAGCGCCTCCTTGGCCTCCTTGCGCTCGGTGATGTCGATCGAGATGCCCAGCACGTGGGTGGGGGCGCCGTGCTCGTCGCGCAGCGCCACCTTGCGGGTGGTCATGTAGCGGGTGCCGCCGCCGGCGCCGGTGACCGGCTCCTCGGCGATCTCGGCCACCTCGCCGGGCGGCGCGGCCAGCACCCGGCGGTCGGCCTCGGCGAAGCTGTCGGCCTGCGCGGCCGGCACGAAGTCGTAGTCGCACTTGCCGATGAACTCCTCGCCGCCGGCGCGCCCGAACAGCTGGGCGCCGTAGCGGTTGAACATGTCGTAGCGCAGGTCGGCGGCGCGCTTGAGGAAGATCATCGCCGGCATGTTCTCCAGCACCGAACCCATCAGTTGGCGCGAGCGCCGCAGCTCCGCCTCCGTCCGCTTCAGCTCGCTGACGTCCATCAGCAGCGCGGTGATGCCGGCGATGCGGCCGTCGGTGCCGAACTGCGGGTAGTAGCTCAGCACCCAATGGCACAGCTGGTTCGGCGAGGCGGCCGGGTGGCCGGAGCGCTGCAGGCCGGTCAGCGGGCGGCCGCTGTCGAGCACGGTGCGGTAGTCGGCCAGCACGCCGCGCCGCACGGCGGCGTCCGGGATCATCTCGCCGACGTGGCGGCCCAGGTGGGCGCTGACCGGCTGGTCGTTGAGGGCGGCCAGGTAGTCGTTCAGGCGCACGAAGCGCAGCTGGCTGTCGACGTAGCTCAGGCCGACCGGCGCGGTGGCGTACAGGGTTTCAAGCTGGGCCCGGCTTTTTTCCAGCTGGGCGGTGCGCTCGGCCACCAGTTGTTCGAGCTGGGCCTGGTTGCGGCGCAGGTCGAGCTCGAGCGCGCGGAAGGCCTGGCCGACCTCGCCGGCCTCGCGGAAGGTGGCCGCGCCCAGCGTGAAGGGGCTGCCGCCGGCCAGCGCCTGGGCCGGCCCGACCAGCGCGCGCACCGAGCCGGCGATGCGGCCGCCGACCCACCAGGCCAGCGAGAAGCCGGCCAGCAGCAGCGCCGCCATGGCCAGCGAGATGGTGGTGACGGCGTTCAGCAGTTCGTGCAGCGCCTGGTCCTGCGGGGTGGCGATGGCGACGATGGCGCGGCTGACCGGCGAGCGGCTGAAGCCGAGGTAGATCGGCGTGCCGTCGGCCGCCGCCGTGGCCAGCAGGGCGTTGCCGTTGGCCTGCAGCCGGGCCCGCAACGCGGCCTCGGCCGGCGCGCCCAGCAACTGGTGCGGGGCGCCGGCCTGGGTCACGATCACGCCCTCGCTGTCGAACAGCGACATGGCCTGGTGGCGGCCGACGTTTTCGTCGCGCAGGATGTAGGCCAGGCGTTCCGGCTTGAGCAGCGCGGTCAGCGCGTAGGCCAGGCGGCGATCGACCCGCACCGGGACGTCGATCGCCAGCTGGGCGTTGGCGCCGCTGCCCACCAGCGACAGCTGCACGCGGTCGTGCGCGTACAGCGGCGCCAGGCGGCGGCGGTTGTCGGCGGCGGCCAGCGCGGCCGGCAGTGGCGCGCCGACCTGCAGCGCGATCCTGCCGGAGGCGTCGCTGAGCAGGAACTGGGCGGCCGGGAATTGCGGACCGAGCAGGGCTGCGGCCTGGCTGCGCAATGCACCCAGGTCGCCGCTTTGCAGGCTGGGCGAGCCGGCCAGCGCGCGCGCCGCGCTCTCGCCTTGCAGCAGGTCGCGGTCGATGGCGGCGGCCACCAGGCGGGCCGCCTGGCCGGTGTCCTCCATCAGCGTGTCGCGCTCGCGCTGGTAGAACTGGGCCACCACGGCGCCGAAGCCGATCACCGTCGGCAGCGCGCACGCCAGCACCAGCAGCGCGATCTGCGAGCGGATGGATGGCAGGCGGCGTGACGGTGCTGGCACGTGGTGGGCCTCGGCGGTGATGCGGGTTCAGGCAGGCAGCACGATAGTAGCCGAGACTGGCCGTTTCAGAAAGCGATTTTGTCCATGTCAGAGCGGCTTGCCCAGGGCGTAGCTCCAGGCCAGCTCGGCCATCGGCCTGGCCATGCGGCCCGATTCCAGCGCCTGCGCGCTGGCCGCCGTGCCGTCCACGTGGCGCTTCATGATGCCTTGCATGATGCTGGCCAGGCGGAACATGTTGAAGGCAAGGTAGAAGTTGAAGTCCTCCAGCCGGATGGTCTTGCCGGTGCGCTCGGCGTAGCGGGCGATGTACTCCTGCTGCGACGGGATGCCCAGCGCCGCCAGGTCCAGCCCGGCGATGCCGCGGAACCGGCCGGGCTCGATGTGCCAGCTCATGCAGTGGTAGGAGAAGTCGGCGAACGGATGGCCCAGCGTCGACAGCTCCCAGTCCAGCACGGCCAGGATGCGCGGCTCGGTCGGGTGGAACAGCAGGTTGTCGAGGCGGAAGTCGCCGTGCACGATGGAGGTGTCCTCGCCCGGCGGGATGTGGGCCGGCAGCCACGCGATCAGCTGGTCCATCGCCTCGATGGACTCGGTCTGCGAGGCCAGGTATTGCTTGCTCCAGCGCTCGATCTGGCGCGCGAAGTAGTTGCCCGGCTTGCCGTAGTCGGCCAGGCCGATGGCCGCGTAGTCCACCGTGTGCAGCTGGGCGATGACGCGGTTCATCTCGTCGTAGATGGCGGCGCGCTCGGCCGGCGTCATGCCGGGCAGGGCCTGGTCCCACAGCACCCGGCCCTCGACGAATTCCATCACGTAGAAGGCGCGGCCGATCACCGACTCGTCGGTGCATAGCGCGTACTGGCGCGCGGCCGGGAAGCCGTTCTTGCTCAGGGCGTCCATCACGCGGTACTCGCGCTCGATCGCGTGCGCGGACGGCAGCAGCTTGGCGGCCGGCGCCGGCTTGGTGCGCAGCACGTAGTGCCGGCCGCCGATGCTGAGCTTGTAGGTGGGATTGGACTGGCCGCCCTTGAACTGCTCCACGCCCAACGTGCCTTCCGGATAGCCGGCCACGTGCTGGCGCAGATAGGCGTCCAGTGCCGCCACGTCGAACTGGTGGCGCGCCGACACCGCCTTGGTTCCAATGAATTCTTCGAACATGCTGTCTCCCGCTGTTGTGAGTAGCAGCTATTCTAGTCCAATAAAAGTACGTGCGTGCTTTTTATTTTCAACTGTCGGCGGCGGCGCCACGCAGCCAGTCCAGCACCGCCTGCTGGGGCGAGGCCTCCGCCAGCGGCGCGGCCGACAGCAGGTAGTAGCTGCTGCCGTCCGCGACGAAGCCGAGCGGCGCCGCGAGCAGGCCGGATGCCAGGTCGTAGCACACCAGGTGGCGCGGGCCGATGGCCACGCCCAGTCCGGCCACGGCCGCCTGCAGGCTGAAGTAGAAATGTTCGAAGGACTGGCCGGCGCCGCCTTGCCTGTGCCGGATGCCGGCGGCGCGGGCCCAGTCGCGCCAGGCGTCGGGACGGCTGCGCGCGTGCAGGCGCGGGGCGTCGGGCTGCAGCGTGGGTGCGAACCACTGCGCCGCCTTGTCCGGCCGGCAGACGGGGCCGACCTGTTCGGCGAACAGGGCGTGCGCGTGGAAGTTTTCCGGCCAGCCGAAGTCGCCGCGCCGGATGGCCAGGTCGATGCCGCCGTCGAAGGCGAACGGGCCGCCGCCGGCCACCAGCAGGAAGTCGGCGTCGGGATGGGCGGCCTGGAACGCCGGCCAGCGCGGGATCAGCCAGCGCATCAGCAGCGTCGGTTCGCACGACAGCACCAGTTGCCGCCTGGGGCCGGCGCAGGCGCGCAGTTCGCCGACCGCCTGTTCGATCACGCCGAAGCCCGATTGCACCGCGCGCGCCAGCAGCCGGCCGGCGTCGGTGAGGAAGACCCGGCGGCTGCGCCGTTCGAACAGCGGTACGCCCAGGTCGTCCTCCAGCGCGCGCACGGCGCGGCTGATGGCGCCGTGGGTCAGGTGCAGGGCCTCGGCGGCACGGCCGAAATGCTCCAGCCGGGCGGCCGCCTCGAAGCAGCGCAACGCCGTCAGCGATGGCATTCTGTGAGCTGGAGTCACCATGATGGTCAGAATTGATCGTTATGTTGAGGCGATTGTAGCCTTTAGCATGGCCGCTGGTTCAATTCAACCGAAGGAGATGGCATGACCGAAATGATAGTTGTAATCACCATTACGCTGCTCGCGGTGATCAGCCCCGGGCCGGATTTCGCCATGGTCTCGCGCAACAGCCTGATGCTGTCGCGGCGCGCCGGCGTGCTGACCGCCGTCGGCATCGGGCTGGGCGTGGTGATCCATGTGGGCTACACGCTGCTGGGCCTGGGCCTGCTGATCCGCAATTCGCTGTGGCTGTTCAACGCGATCAAGCTGGCCGGCGCGGCCTACCTGGTCTGGCTGGGCGTGCGGATGCTGCGCGCGCGGCCCGGCGCGGCGGGCCAGGGGACGGCGCCGGTGGCGTTGTCCGACCTGGCGGCGCTGCGCACCGGCTTCCTGACCAACCTGCTCAATCCCAAGACCACGGTGTTCATCGTCAGCCTGTTCATGCAGGCGGTGCGGCCGGAGACGCCGTTCGCCGTCCAGCTGGCCTATGGGGCCTATATCGTGGCGGCGCACGTGGTCTGGTTCTGCCTGGTGGCGCTGTGCTTTTCGGCCGGGACGGTGCGCGCCCGCCTGTTGCGGGCGCGGCACTGGATAGACCGCGTGTTCGGCGGCCTGCTGGTGGGGCTGGGCGCGCTGCTGGCCGCGCGCTGAGGCGCGGCGCGCGGTCAGAAGAACAGCGCGGTGCGCTGGATGACCGTGCCGTTGTTGGTGTAGGCGGCGGTGGCGCGCACCGAGCCGGTGTTGTATTTGCCATCGTCGAGCTTGCTGTCGACCTGTTCGGCGAACGAGTCCGGCAGGTTGTCGAGGCGGATGCCGTTGCCGCCGCGCCCGCCCACCACGTCGTTGTAGATGTAGACCGCGCCGCCCTGCGCGCTGGTCATGAAGTCGGTGGTGCCGTTGAAGGAGCCGGTGATGAAGCCGGCCAGCGCCAGGTGCTGCGGCGCCAGCTGGTATTCGGTGATCTGGCCGTCGCCGTTGCCGTTGCCGGTGGCGCCGGGCGCGTGCGTGGTGGCCTGCGGATCGTCGCCGGGCAGGGCGTGGAACTTGTCCTGGTAGGAGTTGACCGCCGCCGACAGGGAGTTCGATTGCTGGATGATGTTCTTGACCTTGGCGCTGTCGATCAGCCCTTGTCCCTTCAGCACGCCGCCCAGCAGCAGGCCGATGATGACCAGGACAATCGCAATCTCAACCAGGGTGAAGCCGCGTTGGGCTCGCTGCATGGGGCATCCTTTCGTAACGGTGTCGGTGGCGCAAAGACTTCGCGCTCGGTAACCATCATGATAGACGGAAAGTGCCGTCCCGCCTAGCGTGGTTGATGAGCTGGTTGACGGGCCGGCGGCGGCAGGTTTTGCAGCCGCCGCTCCAGGAAGCGCAGTTCGTTGGCGTCGGTGATCTGGCCGCTCGACAGCAATGCGCCGATCAGCGCGCGCGTGGCCTCGGCCTGGTCCATGTCCTCCAGCACGAACAGCTCCAGTTCGCGCGCCCAGGCCGGCACCTGCTGGCCGGTGGCGTGCAGCCGGATCGCCTGCGCGTAGCGGCGCGCCAGCGGCAGGTCGTGCAACCGGTGCTGCGCCACCACGGCCGCGTGCGCCAGCCACGGCCAGCGCCGGTCCGGGTCCTCGCCGAAGCGCTCGTAGACCAGCTCGAGCATCTGCCGCACCCGCGCCGGATCGCCGACCGCGCCGTACACCTCGCTGGCGGCCAGCAGCGGGTACTGGCTGCGCGGATCGAGCTCCAGCACGCGCTCCAGCCACTGGCGGATGCGGCCGTAGTCGAGGTCGCGCCAGGCGATGGCGACGCCGGCCTGGTCGTCGTGGCCCTGCACGTACAACATCAGCAGCCGCGCCAGCGCCAGCGGATCGCCCAAGCTGGTCAACCGCAGCGCGGCCGGCGACGGCGCCGGCGGCAGCGCCTCGGCCCGCGCGCGCGGCGGCGGTCGGCCGGCCTGCCAGCCCAGCTGCAGGGCCAGCGCCGCCGCCAGCAGCAGGCGCACGGCCAGCGGCACCGACGACAGCGGACGGGCCGGTGTGTTCATGGATAGTCCCGATGCAGGCCGAACGGCGCCGCCGGCGGCGCCGATGATGGCGGGCGGGCCGGCGTGTTCACAGGTTCTTCCGGTACAGGTCGAACAGCGCGGCGACCGTCAGCAGGCCGACCGCCAGCGCGGTCTGCGCCGCCACATTGGCCAGGTCGGCCAGGCCGCCGGTGTGGTACAGCAGCCATTCGGTGCGGGTGAAGCCGTCCAGGTGCGGCAGCAGCAGGGCCAGCGCGTCGATGCCGCGCGTCAGCCAGCGCTGGCCGGCGTCGGCCTGGGCGGTGCCGGCATGGCCCAGCAGTTGCAGCGTGCCCAGCACGCGCGCCAGCAGGTAGAAGGCGCCGGCCGCCGTCAGCGCCGGCAGGGTCTGGCTCAAGGTCAGCGAGCACAGCAGGCTGAAGGCGGCCACGATCCACAGCTCGCCCAGCAGCGAGGCGGCCCACAGCGCCGCCTGGTCGAATGGCGCGAAGGCCAGCGCCACCGCGCCGAACAGCAGCGCCGGCAGCAGCGCCAGCGCGGCGAAGCCGGCAAGCTTGCCGAGCACGTACACGGCGCGCGGCAGGGCCAGCGCCAGCAACAGCTCGGCGCCCTTGTCGGCCGCCTCGCGCGCCATGCTGCTGACCACGAAGGTGGCGACCAGGAACACCGCCGCCAGCCGCAGCACGGCCGCCAGCAGCGCCGCCTGCAACTGGCGGCTCTCGGTCAGCGCCAGCTGGCCGAGGAAGCCGCCGGCGCACACGGCCGCCGCCAGCACCAGCAACAGCAACCACAGCAGGCGGTTGCGCAGCGCCTCCAGCAGCGTGTAGCGGGCGATGACCAGCGCGGCCGTCATGGCAGCTTCTGCGCCGCAACCATGCGGTTGTACAGGATGTTGGGCGAGAGCCAGACCACGATGTCGTCGAACGCGCCACCCGGCGCGGCGGCGGTGTCGGTGGCGTCGCGGCTGACGAACTGGGTGTCGGAGCCGGCGTTGATCTGCTCGTCGCTGTTGCCGGTGGCCGCGTTGGCGATCAGCCCGCCCAGCTCGTTGCTGGCGCCGTAGCCGTTCTTGCCGTGCGAGATGATCACCGCCGGGATGTCGTTGACGCCGGTGGCCGCCACCAGCTGGCCGGAGGCGTCGCGGGTGGCGACGGTGATGTCGCGCGGCGTGTGCAGGTTGAACAGCAGGCCGCTGTTGCTGAAGGCCGACGTGACGCTGTAGCGGAACAGATGATTCCACCCGTCGAGCTTGCCCAGGCCCAGCGTGGCCCAGGGCAGGTAGCCGCTGCGGCGGTCGCCGGCGCAGTGGTTGCCGTCGCGCGCCTCCAGGCCGTTGCTGGCCGAGATCGCCGGGCAGGGCAGGTAGCCGTTGCGGATCGCGAAGCCGATCAGCGCCTCGCGCGCGTCTTCCATCGATTTCTGGGTTTCCGCGATCTTGCGTTGCTCCAGCTGCATGCTCAACGGCGTGAGCAGGCCGCCTATCATCAGGCCGACGATGACCAGCACGATCGCGATTTCGACCAGCGTGAAGCCGGATTGTCTGTGTTTCTTCATGGCGTAGGGACCGATGGATGAGGGGGCGCCGGCTAGCGGCCGATTTCCTGCACGCTGCCGCTGTCGGGGTCGAAGCTCTGGCCGGGTTTCATGATCAGGCGGCGGCCGGACGACAGCCGCAGCGACACCGCCGTCCCCGGCCCGGCCTTGACGCCGCCGGTCTGCGGCACCTGGTTGAGCCAGACGGTGGTGCGCCCGCTGCTGCCGCGCAGCACGCCGCTCAGCTGGACGGCGGACGAGGCCGGTGGCGCGGGCGCGTCGGCGGTGCCGGCGGGCGGCGCCTCCGGTGGCGGCGTGGCGCCGGACGCGGCGTTGGCCACGATGTTCTGCACCGGGTCCGCCGCGCCGGGCATGGCGGGCACGGCGGCGGGGCCGGCCTCGCGCTGGCGGTCCAGCGCGCCGCGTTCGGCCGGCGTGGCGAACAGCCGGCCCAGCGCCACTTGCTGGGCTGCCGCTGGCGGGGCCGCCGCCAGCGAGGCCAGCAGCAAGGCGCGGATCAGCGGAGTTGAGGTGGTCATCACGAACCTTTCTTGCGCACGGCGGCGTTGAGCGCGGCGGACGGCGCCAGCGTCAGCCAGTTGAGCTTGCAGTCGGCGCCGATGGTCGGCGCGTTCGGCACGTTCTGCGGGCCGCCGACGCGCTTGAGCGTGCATTGCTGCACCGCGTAATAGCCGCGCTGGCGCAGGTCTTCGAGGAAGTTGAACAGGTCGCCCTCGTGCAGCAGCTCCATGCGCAGGTTCATGCGGCTGCCGCGCAGCGCGTAGTCGCCCAGCGGCAGCGGCGCGTCCAGCTTGACGGCCTGCTGCGGCTCGATCTCGTAGCTCAGCGGCGGCAGCTTGCGGCGCTCCTGGATCTGGCGGATCTGCTCGACCCAGTCGAGGCGGTTCTCCTCGCCGATCAGGCCGTGGCTGCGCAGCAGCGCGAACTGCGGCTGGAAGGCGCGGATCTCGCGCTTTTCCGTTTCCACCTGGGCGAAGCGCTGGCGCGCGGCGTCGCGCGTCTGCAGCGCCTGCAGGCGGTTTTCCTCGGCGTGGTGGACGTACCAGCTGCTGGCGAACACGGTCGCCACGCCGATGGCCAGGGCCCCGGCGGCCACCACCACGGCCAGCCGGATCAGCGCGAACTCGCGCAGCCAGTAAGGCAGCGGCCTGGCGGCGCGGGCAGGCTTCTTGCTGAAGGGGGCGGGGGAGGCGTTCATGGCTGCCAGCTCAGGTTGAGGATGAAGCGGGCCTTGGTCTCGACGCCGCCCACGGGGCCGCCGCCGGCCTTGCCGCTGAGCTTGACGTTGGAGCGGGTGTCGACCGGCTGCTGCACGATCTCCACCGTCATGCGCGGCTGGCGCGCCAGTTCCTGGGTGAAGGCGTTCATGGTGTTGACCACTTCGCGGTAATTATCCGGCGGCACCATGATCTCGGCCTCCAGCCGCAGCGCCTGCGGCACCTTGCCCGGCAGGCCCAGCATGAGCGACGAGATCGGCTCCGTCGCCGTCCCCGGGGCGCTGGTCATAAAGCCGGTGGCGGCCGGATCGGCCGGCGCGGCCGGCGGCGCGATCTTCCAGTCCAGCTGGACCAGATGGATCTGCGGCACCTTGTCGAGCGCCGCGCTCAGGTGCGTCATCAAGGGCAGCGGCTGCGGCCCCTGGCGCACCAGCAGCTGCGCCACCGTGACGGCGGCCTTCATGTTGGCGGTCTTGTCGATGGCCGGCGTCATGGTCGACAGCGCGGCGCGGTAGCGGTTGTCGTACTGCTTGGCCTCGGCGTACATGGCGTCGGTGGCCGAGGTGGCCTCGACATAGCGCCAGACGTCGACGCCCAGCCAGACCAGGGTGCCGGCCGCCAGCACGGCGCCGGCGCTGAACAGGGCCAGCCGCGCGCGCCACAGCTGGAAGTAGCGGCGCGCCTCGCCCAGCGAGTACTGGCTGGCCGGACGTTCGCGGCCGAGCAGCGTGAGCAGCAGGATGTCGGCCAGCTCCGGCGCCTGCGGCAGGCCGGTGCGCCCGGCCGCGGTGTCCATCGATTCGAAATGGTAGGCCGTCTCGGGGCCGTCCTGGCACTGCGGCTCCAGCCGGTCCAGCGTCTCGTCCGGCGCCAGGATCACCGTGTGCAGCACCTCGCCGCGCCCGATCAGGCGGGTGCTGGTGAGGAACTGCTGGGTCTTGGCGGTCTCGCGGGCGACGTCGACCGGGGCGCCGTCGCGGTCCACCGCCAAGGTCAGGCGCGAGAACTTGAGCTGGCCGTCGAGGAAGTAGCTCTGGCGCAGGCCGGCCGATTGCTGCGTGACCAGCAGCAGGCGCCGGTCCGCCAGGCCCAGCTTGCGCACCAGCGAGGAGGTCATCAGCGTGGTCGAGTACAGCCCGGCCAGCGGCGCGCGCAGCAGTTCGAGCGCCTCCACCCAGGGCTGCACCAGCGCCGGATTGGTCAGCGCGCTGAGCAGGGCGATGTCGTCCTGGCGGCCGTCCGGCTCGCGGCCCTGCACGCGCACGTAGCGGTACGGCGTCTCGCGGTATTGCTGCAGCAGCCGGCGCGCCAGCAGGCGGCGGCCCGAGCGGCCGGTCACGTGCGGCAGCGTGATGCGCTGGAAATCCTCCTCGATCAGGTCGACCATCAGGTAGACCGGGCCGTAGGGCCGCGCGTCGAGGTCGTCCATGAAGGCGTCGACGCCGGCGCGGTCGTTGGGGTAGCGCGTGGGCTCGCCGAGCGCGTCCTTGTGCCACGGGTAGGCCCACACGAATTCGCTGCTGAGATAAAGTAAATGGCTGTGCAACACGGCGGCCTCAGGGTCTGATCTTGGAGATGGTGTCGTAAATCGGCCCCAGCACGGACAGCATGATCCAGCCCAGCAGCAGGCCCAGCACCACGGTCATGGCCGGCTCTATCATCGCCTGCACCTTCTCGATCATTTCCTTCACTTCGCGGTTGTAGAAGTAGCTGACGTTGCGCAGCGCGCCGTCCAGCGCGCCGGTGGCCTCGCCGACCTTGAGCATGCGGATCACCAGCGGCGGGAAGATGCCGGTGTTCTGGAACGCCGCCGTCACGCTCTGGCCTTCTGAAATAAGCTGGGCCGCGCGGCGCAGCCCGGCCGCCACCATGCGGTTGCCGACGATGCCCTCGGACAGCCGGATGCATTCGAGGATGGTGATGCCGGCCCCGTACATCAGCGCGAAGAAGGTGGCGAAGCGGGCCAGGATGATCTTGTGCTGCACCGGGCCGATCATCCAGATGCGCAGCTTGAAGGCGTCGAAGTTGTAGCGCGCCTGCTCGCTGCGCGCCAGCCAGGCGCGCCCGCCGAAATACAGCGCCACCGGCAGCGCCAGCAGCACGTACCAGTAGTTGATGAAGATGTCGGAGACGAAGATCAGCGCCTTGGTGTGGAAGGGCAGCTCGTTGCCCATGTTCTTGATGAAGGCGGTCAATTGCGGCACCAGGTAGATCATCAGGAAGGCCACCACGGCCAGGATCACCACGCCGACAAACAGCGGCTTCATGACGATCTTGCGCGACTGCGAGGCCAGCTCGTCCTGCCACTTCAGGCTGTCCGACAGGTTCAGGAACACCTCGGAGATCTTGCCGGTGCGCTCGCCGGCGGTGATCAGGCTGGTGAAGGTCTTGTCGAACACGTCCGGGTAGGCCTCCAGCGCGCCCGACAGCTGCAGGCCGCCCTCGATGTTCTCGATCAGGTCGGTGATGATCTCGCGGAAGCGCGGATGGTCCATGCTGTCGCGCAGGTCGTTGAGGCCCTCCAGGATGGGCACGCCGGCGCCGGTCAGCTGCTCCATCTGGAAGCAGAAGTTGATCAGGTCCTTGCGCGTGATGTCGCGCCGGCCGATGGCGGCCAGCTTCTGGCGCGACACCTGGCAGTCGATCAGGTCCAGCTCCATGCGGTGCAGGCGCAGCTCCAGGTCGGGCTCGTTGAGCGCGTCCATATTCCCCAGCAGCAGCTGGCCGCTGGCGTCCATGGCGCGGTAGAGGTATTGGGGCATCAGCTCAGCCTGTCCGTCAGGTCGACCACGCGCGACACTTCCTCCAGCGTGGTCACGCCCTCGCGCACGCGGCGCAGGCCGTCGTCCACCAGCGAGCGCACGCCGGCCGCGGCGGTGGCGTTCTTGAGCTCGCGCGAGGAGGCGCGCCGCGCCACCATCTCGTCGAGCTGGGGCGTCATCTTCAGCAGCTCCATGATGGCCAGCCGTCCCTTGTAGCCCTGGTGGCCGCAACGCTCGCAGCCGACCGCGCGGTACAGCGTGAACGGCGCGGCGTCCTGGGACAAGCCGAGCAGGCGGCGTTCCAGGTCCTCGGCCGGATAGGCCTCGCGGCAGTGCGGGCACAGCCGGCGCACCAGGCGCTGGGCGATGATGCCGATGATGTTGCCGGCCATGATGTCGGCCACCACGCCGATGTCGAGCAGGCGCGAGATCGAGCCGATCGCCGAGTTGGTGTGCAGCGTCGAATACACCTGGTGGCCGGTCATGGCGGCCGCGAAGGCCATCTCGGCGGTCTCGCGGTCGCGGATCTCGCCGACCAGGATGATGTCCGGATCCTGCCGCATCATCGAGCGGATGCCGTCGGCGAAGCCCATCTTGGCGGCCTCGTTGACGGCGGTCTGGCGGATCATGTTCATCGGATACTCGACCGGGTCCTCCAGCGTCATGATGTTGACGCTCTCGGTGTTGATGTGGTTGAGGATCGAATACAAGGTGGTGGTCTTGCCCGAGCCGGTCGGGCCGGTCACCAGGATCACGCCGTCGGGGCGGGCGATCATCAGCTTCAACAGGTTGAGCTCGTTTTCCTCCAGGCCCAGGCCGTCCAGCGGCACGATGCCCTTCTGCCGGTCCAGCACGCGCAGCACGAAGTTCTCGCCGTGCGTGGTGGCCTGCGCCGAGGCGCGGAAGTCGATCTGGCGGCCCGAGAATTTAATGGAGATGCGGCCGTCCTGCGGCGCGCGGGTCTCGGCGATGTTCATGCCGCTCATCACCTTCAGGCGCACCGCCATCGCCGGCCAGTACGATTTGTGCAGGCTGCGGATCTGGCGCAGGATGCCGTCGATGCGGTAGCGGATGCGCAGGAACGATTGCTCCGGCTCGAAGTGCAAATCGGAGGCGCCGTTCTGCACGGCGTCGGCCAGGATGGCGTCGATCAGGCGCACCACCGGCTGGCTGTACTCGTCCGAGGTGCTGCCCAGGCTGGCGTAGTTGACCTCGCCCGTCTCGATCTCGTGCAGGATGCCGTCGATGGACAGCTCGAACCCGTAGTACTGGTCGATGGCGCGCTGGATGTCGGAATCGTTCACCAGCAGCGGGCTGATGGTGATGCCCTTGACCAGCATGGCGCTGATCTGGTCCAGCGCGACGATGTTGCTGGTGTCCGACATGGCCAGGATCAGGTTGTCCGTGGCGCGTTCGTACACGATGGGGAACACCTTGTAGCGCTTGGCCACGTCCTTGGGGATGAGCTTGAGGGCGATGGCGTCCACCACCAGGCTGGTCAGGTCGGCGCTCTGCTGGTTGAGGTTTTCCGACAGCGCCATGCGCACCGTGGCCTCGGTCACGAAGCCGAGCGTGATCAACAGTTTTCCCAGCGGCTCGCTGCTGCGTTTCTGCTCGATCAGCGCGATGCGCAGCTGGTCTTCGCTGATCACGCCTTTCTGGATCAGCAGCTTGCCGAGCGGGAGTTTGACTTGTTCTGCCATGGATCTCTTATTGTGGTTTGGCCGGCGCGCTCAGCTCGTGCATGCGCGTGCGCAGCGCGTTGCGGTCGAACGCGGCGGCGTGGTCCTGCGCCAGCGCCAGCGCGCGCTGGTAGTACTTCAGGGCCAGCTTGCCCTGGTTCAGGCGGTCCAGGCCGATGGCCAGGTTGTAGGCGTAGTCGGGATTGTCCGGCATGGCGGTGTAGGCGCGGAAGTAGGCTTGCTGCGCCTCCGGCCAGCGGCCCTGCTGGGCCTGCAGGTTGCCGAGCGCGAACAGCACCGGGCCGGCGTCCGGGTTGGTGCCGAGGATGGCGCGCAGCCGCGCCTCGCTCTGGGCGGTGTCGCCCTGGCGCACGCCGACCAGGCCGGCCACGGCGGTGGCGTCGTTCGGATCGAGTTCGAGCAGGCGCAGGTAGTAGCCCGCCGCCTGTTCGCCCTGGCCCTTGCGCGCGGCCAGCGCGGCCAGGCCGAGCAGGGCGTCGCGGCTGGTCGGGCTGTCGCGCAGCGCGGCCTCGTACTGCTGCTGGGCTTGCGCCAGGTCGCCGCTGTTGAGGGCCTGGTAGCCGTTCTCCAGCGCCGGCGCCACCGCTTGCCGCTTGCTGGCGCGGGCCACGCGGATGTCGGTGTTGTCCGGCGCGGCGATCGGCGGCAGGCGGTCGGGGCGGGGCGCGCTCAGCTGCGCCATCTGGGTCTGGATCAGTTGTTGCGACGCGGCCAGCGCCTGTTCGGCGGCGCTCAGGCGGCGTTCCAGTTCCTCGCTGCCGGCGTGGGCGGCCGACGGCGCTATTGGCGCGGTGTCGGCCAGCGCGGCATCGGCGGCGGCGTCCGGCGCCACGGCGACCTTGACCGGGGTGGCGCCGGTGGCGCCGGTGGCGCCGATCGGCGGCATCGGCACCGGCGGCAGGCGCGAGCCGGCGCCCGGCGCGGCGATCGCCTGCCAGTAGTAATAGCCCATGCCGGCCACGACCAGCACCAGCAGCGCGACCCAGCCGACCAGGCGCAGGCGTTCGCGGTCCAGGCCGGCCGATTCGGACGGCGCGGTGGCGGCCGCCGCGGCGCGCGCGCGGGCCGCGCCGCGCAGGGGGGCGGCCTGCTCGGCCTTGTCGGCGCGTGGCGCGCCGGCGGCGGATTTGGCGGCGGACGCGGCGGCGCCGGCGGCCGGGCCGGCGGGCGCCGGGGCCGGGGCGGGCGCGGTCTTCGACGCGAACGCGGGCGCGGTGGCCGGCGCGGGTTCGAACGCCATCGCGCTCGCCGGCGGCGGCGCCGACGGATCGGGCGCCAGGTCCAGCGTCAGGCCGGCGGTGCGGTGGTCGCTGGGCGCCGGCAGCGGGTCGGGCGAGGGCTGCAGGTTGGCCTGCGGCGTGGCCGCGATCGGCTCCAGGCTGAGGCCGGACATCGGCTCCAGGTCCAGGCTCGGGCCGGGCCGGGCCGGCGCCGCCGGTTCCGGCGTCAGCGCCAGGACGTCGTCGAACGCCTGCGACGGCTTGTCGGTGGCGTCGTCGTCGGCCGCGCTTTGCTTGGCCCGCTCAGCCTTCTTGAGCGCTTGCATTAGGAGACTCATGATCCGTTCGCCTTGGCTGGGGCGGGGGCCGGCGTGGCCGCGCCATAGGGAGCGCTGTCCGGCTTCTCGCTCGGCAGCAGATAACGATAGTCCTTGTAGTCGCCGTTGACGCTGGCGTCCTTGACCACCACCGGCCGCATGAAGATCACCAGCTCGGTCTTGGTGGTGTTCTCGTTGCGGTGGGAGAACAGGTCGCCGATCAGCGGCACGCTGCTCAGGCCGGGGATGCCGTCCTTGGCGTTGTCGATCGAGTCCTGCATCAGTCCGCCCATGACGGCGATCTGGCCGCTGGACACCTTCATCAGCGATTCCAGCTCGCGCGCCTGGATCACCGGCACCTTGCTGATGACATTGGCCTTGGCCAGGTCCGGGTTGGGGTCGTTGACGTAGCCGACGACGCGGGTGATGGTCGGCCGGACGTTGAGCGTGACCTCGTCGGACTCGGAAATTTGCGGCGTCACGCTCATCACGAAGCCCACCGGTACCGTCTCCAGGTGCGATTCATAGGTGGCTTGCGAAATCGGCGTGCCGGTCGAGCCCAGCACCGCCGGCGTGACCTTGATCGAGAAGAAGACGTTGTTGTCGACCACCTTGAGCAGCGCGGTCTGGTTGTTGAGCACGCTGATCTTGGGGCTGGACAGCACCTTGACCTTGCCGAACGATTCGAGCAGCTCGATGGTGGCGGCGATATTGCCCAGCCGGCTGGTTGGATTGGTGTAGTTCATCACGAACACGCCCGGATTGGTGGCGGTGGGCAGCGTGGCCGAGCCGAGCGCGCCCTGGTTCAGCTTGAGGCCGCCCCGCGCCAGCGATTGCCAGTTGATGCCCTGCTGGTACTGGTCGCCCAGCCGGACTTCGATGATGGTGGCCTCGATCAGCACCTGGCGCTTGGCCGCGCCCAGCACGATGTCGAGGAATTCGCGGATCTTCTCGTGCTGGCGGGCGGTGGCGCGCACGGCGATCAGGCCGCCCTCGGCGTTGACGATGACCGAGGTGCCGCGCTGCGCGTTGGCGCCGCTTTTCGCGCCGCCGAAGCCGGAGGCGTCGAACGGCGTCTGCGCCGTCGCGCCCGGCGTGGCGCCGTTCATCGAGGCCAGCGGATCGACCGGGTTGTCGCCCAGGTTGGAGGCGCGCAGCATGTCGCGGATGTTCTTCTCCAGGCTGTACCAGAAGTTGTTGTCGGAACGGTTGTTGACCACGGTGGTCGAGTTGTTGCTGCCGTTGCCGTTGGCGCCGTTGTTGGCCGGCGCCGACTGCTGCTGCTGTTGCGGCTGCTGCGGCTGGCCGGTGGCCGGCGTGCCGACCACGGGATTGGAGGCGCTGCCGCTGCCACCGCCGGTGGTCGAGATCTGGGTCGCGATGTTGACGCTGCTGTTGGTGCTGCGCGCGATGTTGACGTAGTCGACCTTGTAGTTGCGCCACTCCGGCGTGTCCGGCAAGACCGTCAGCGTGCCGCCGTTGATTTCATAACGCATGTCGACCTGGCGCTGGATGCGGTTGAGCAGCTGCGGCAGCGTCTGGTCCAGCGCGTTGAGCGTGACGGTGCCCTCGATGCCCGGATGGACGTCGACGTTCAGGCCGGCGTCGCGCGCCAGCGCGAACAGCAGCGACTGCACCGGCACCTTGTGCACGGTCACGCTGTAGGTCTCGACCTTGGGCGCGGCGGCCGGCGGCGGCAGCGCGGCGCTCTGCTGCACCGGTTCCGGGATCGACCCGGCCGGACGCGGCGCTTCCATGATGTGGGTCGGCGAATTGGGCAGGGGATGGGTCGCGCAGGCGCTCAGCAACACGCTGCACACCATAGGCACGATGGGGGAGGCGAGTTTTTTCATTGATTCTTTCCGGCCCGGAGGGAATGCACGATGTTGTGCATTTGCAATATAGACACCATGATCTTACAAATTCGGTGCCACCGCAAGGATGGCCCCGTAAATAGCCCAAATTAGCAGGACCGCCAGGGCCCCCACAGCAACAGCGCGCAAGGGGAAGGTTTGCCGCCAGCCGCGCCGGCGGAAGGCCGATTCGCGGATCGCCTGGCGCGCGTGGCGGGCGCTGACGGTGGTGGCGTCGGCCGCGAAGGCGGCCAGCAGGGCCTTGTCGGCCAGGATGTTGATGCGGCGGACGATGCCCTCGGAACGCTGGGCGATCAGGCGGGCGGCGGCCGGGCTGAAGATGGCCGGGCCGTCGTGGCCGGCCGCGCGCAGGCGGAATTCGAGGAACTCGCCGATCAGCGACGGCGCAAGCGCCGGCACCGTGAAGCTGTGCGTGATGCGCTCCTTCAGCTGGCGCATGCCGGCCAGGTCCAGGTGCTGGTCCAGCTCGGGCTGGCCGAACAGCACGATCTGCAGCAGCTTGCTGCGCGCCGTCTCCAGGTTGGTCAGCAGGCGGATCGCCTCCAGCGTGTCGAGCGGCATGGCCTGGGCTTCCTCGACCAGCAGCACCACCTGGCGGCCCTGGCCGTGGCGGGCGATCAGGTCGGCCTGCAGCCGGCGCTGGACCTCATCGATGCGCAGGCCGTGGCCGTCGATGCCCAGCTCGGCGGCGATGGCGTACTGCACTTCCTGCGGATCGAGGTTGGGGTTGACCAGGTAGATCACGTCCACGTGCGGCGGCAGCTGGCTCTCCAGCATGCGGCACAACATGGTCTTGCCGGCGCCCACCTCGCCGGTCACCTTGACGATGCCTTCGCCGTGGCAGACCGCATACAGCAAGGCTTGCAGGATTTCGCCACGGGTGTTGCCGGCGTAGAAAAAGGCGGGATTGGGCGTGATGCCGAACGGCGTCTCGCGCAGGCCGAAGTGCGACTGGTACATGGTCACGCGATGCAAGCCAGGAAGGCTTGCTCCAGGTTGGCGGCGCCGTAGCGCTCGCGGCACTCGGCCGGCGAGCCGGCGAAACGCACGCGGCCTTCGTGCAGGATGGCCATGCGGTCGCACAGCTCGTCGACGTCGGCCAGCATGTGCGAGGTCAAGAACACGGTGGCGCCGGCCTGGTGCAGCTGGCGCAATTGTTGTTTGAGCAGGGCGCGCGCTTTCGGGTCGAGGCCGCTCATCGGCTCGTCCAGGACATACAGCGGCTTGCGCGCCAGCAGGCAGGCGGCCAGCCCGAGTTTCTGCGTCATGCCCTTGGAATAGTCGCGCACCGTGCGCTTGAGCGCGGCCGGGTCCAGGTCCAGCGCCGCCAGCATGGCGCCGACCGCGGCCGGGTCGTAGGCCAGGCCCTGCAAGGTGAGCAGGTAGCGGATGAAATCGGCGCCGGTCAGGTAGTAGGGCGGCGTGAAGCGTTCGGGCAGGTAGCCCAGCGGCTGGCGGCTGGCCGGGCGGTCGTGCGGCTGGCCGCAGATGTCGATGCTGCCGCCGTCGAGGGCGCAGAAATCCAGCAGGCACTTGATCAGGCTGGTCTTGCCGGCGCCGTTGACGCCGACCAGGCCGAAGCATTCGCCCGCCCGCAGCTCCAGGTCCACGCCGCGCAATACCTCGGACTGGCCATAGCGTTTGACAACTTGCTGGAAGCGCAGGGCGGGTGCGGTCATGGAAGGTGGTGGCTCTGTGGGGCTGGAAAACGAACGACACTGTAGCGCATTCGTGCGAAGAAAGCGACACCCGGCCGCGCCCGCCGCATGTCCTGGTGTTGCGACGCCGGATTCTGCACTAGAATGGCCGCAAGTTGACAGACGGCAGAGGCCGGGGAGCGGGTATGGCAAGGCCAGAGAAAGTGCGGCTTGGGGAAATTCTGGTGCAGCAGAAGCTGCTGACGGAGGAGCAACTGGGCCTGGCGCTGGCCGAACAAAAGCGCAGCGGACGCAAGCTGGGCCGGGTGTTCATCGACAACGGCTATGTCACCGAGGAACAGATCGCCGGCGCGCTGGCGCGTCAGCTGAGTATTCCCTACCTGAACCTGAAGTTTTACAACGTCAATCCCGAGATCGTGCGGCTGCTGCCGGAGACCCAGGCCCGCCGCTTCCGCGCGCTGGTGCTGGAGGACCGGCGCGGCTCGCTGTTGGTGGGCATGTCCGATCCGACCGACCTGTTCGCCTACGACGAGATCGCGCGCATCGTCAAGCAGCCGATCGAGCTGGCCGTGGTCAACGAGACCGAGGTGCTGGGCACGATCGACCGCATCTACCGCCGCACCGAGGACATCTCCGACCTGGCGCGCGAGCTGGAGCAGGACCTGGGCGACGTCTCGGTCGACTTCGGCGCGCTGGCCGCCGCCAACGCCAACCTGGAGGAGGCGCCCATCGTCAAGCTGCTGCAGTCGGTGTTCGACGACGCCAGCCAGGTGCGCGCCTCGGACATCCACATCGAGCCGCAGGAGGGCCGGCTGCAGATCCGCTTCCGTATCGACGGCGTGCTGCACCTGCAGACCGAGGCCGACATCAAGATCGCGCCGTCGCTGGCGTTGCGGCTCAAGCTGATGTCCGAGCTCGACATCTCGGAAAAGCGTTTGCCGCAGGACGGCCGCTTCGCCGTGCGCGTGAAGAACCAGCGCATCGACGTGCGGATCTCGACCATGCCGACCCAGTACGGCGAATCGGTGGTGATGCGCCTGCTCAGCCAGAGCAACACCCAGCTGCGGCTGGACGCGATCGGCATGCCGAAGGCGATGCTGGAGAAGTTCCGCGCCATCGTCCAGCGCCCCAACGGCCTGGTGCTGGTGACCGGGCCGACCGGCAGCGGCAAGACCACCACGCTGTACTGCGCGCTGGCCGAGCTTAATTCGGTCGAGAAAAAGCTGATCACGGTGGAGGACCCGGTCGAATACCGGCTGCCCGGCATCAACCAGGTGCAGGTCAACGACAAGATCGAGCTGAGCTTCGCGCGCGTGCTGCGCTCGGCGCTGCGGCAGGACCCGGACATCGTGCTGGTGGGCGAGATGCGCGACCAGGAAACGGCCCAGATCGGTTTGCGCGCCGCCATGACCGGCCACTTGGTACTATCGACGCTGCACACCAACGACGCGGCCAGCACGCCGCTGCGCCTGATGGACATGGGGGTGCCGCGCTACATGGTCGGCAGTTCGCTGCAGGCGGTGCTGGCGCAGCGCCTGGTGCGGGTGATCTGCGAAAGCTGCACCACGCCGTACGAGTTGACGCCGACCGAGCGCGAGTGGCTGAGCATGGAGCTGCGCGACAAGGTGGACATGGGACGCTACTTCCACGGCAAGGGTTGTTCGCATTGCAATGGCATGGGTTATCGCGGCCGTACCGGCGTGTACGAGCTGCTGGAGATGACGCGCGACGTGGTCGAGGCCGCCAACGATCCCGATCCGTCGCACTTCCTGCGCACGGCGGCGACGCAGATGGCCGGCGAAACCTTGCGCCGGCACGCGGTGGCGCTGGTGATCCAGGGCCGCACCACGGTGGCCGAGGCGATGCGTATCAGTAACCAGATCGAGGATTGACGTGCCGTTCTATGCCTACAAGGCGCGCAGCGCGCGCGGGGAACTGATGCAGGGCGTGCTGGAGGCGGCCGACAGCGGCGCCGTGGCCGACCATTTGAGCAGCGCCGGCGCCATCCCGGTCGAGATCGCGCTGACCCGCAAGGCCGCCAGCGGCAGCTCCAGCGGCGAGCCCTGGTGGACCACGCTGCTTGAAAAAAAGGTCACGTCGATGGATGTGCAACTGTTCAGCCGCCAGCTGTACACGCTGCTCAAGGCCGGCGTGCCCATCATGCGCGGGCTGGCCGGCCTGCAGGAATCGGCGATCAGCAAATCGTTCGCCAAGGTGATCAAGGACCTGCGCGAGTCGCTCGACGCCGGCCGCGAGCTGTCGGCCGCGATGCGCCGCCATCCCACCGTGTTCGACGACTTCTACCTGTCCATGGTGCGCGTGGGCGAGATGACCGGGCGGCTGGAGGAGGTGTTCCTGCGCTTGTTCGACCACCTCGAGTTCGACCGCGAGATGCGCGCCCGCGTCAAGAGCGCGGTGCGTTATCCGATCTTCGTCATCGTCGCCATGATCATCGCCATCGTGATCGTCAACGTGTTCGTGATCCCGCAATTCGTCAAGGTGTTCGAGAGCTTTCACGCGCAGCTGCCGCTGATGACGCGCCTGTTGATCGGCGCCTCGCACTTCACCGTCACCTACTGGCCGCAGCTGCTGGTGATGGCCGGCGGCGCGGTGTTCGGCTTCCGCTACTGGGTGGCCACCAGCGCCGGCCGCTACCAGTGGGACCGCTACAAGCTGAAATTCCCCATCGCGGGCAAGATCATCCACAAGGCCACGATGGCGCGCTTCGCCCGCAGCTTCTCGCTGGCCAGCCGCAGCGGCGTGCCCATCGTGCAGGCGCTGACGGTGGTGTCGCAGACGGTGGAGAACTCCTACCTGTGCACCCGCGTCGAGCAGATGCGCGACGGCGTCGAGCGCGGCGACAGCATCCTGCGTACCTCGGTGGCGGCCAATGTGTTCACGCCGGTGGTGCTGCAGATGATCGCGGTGGGCGAGGAGTCCGGCTCGCTGGACGAACTCATGGACGAGATCGCCCAGATGTACGAGCGCGAGGTGGATTACGAATTGAAGACGCTGGCCGCGCAGATCGAGCCCATCCTGATCACCTTCCTCGGCGTGCTGGTGCTGGTGCTGGCGCTGGGCATCTTCGTGCCGATCTGGGACCTGGGCAAAGTGGCGTTGCCGCACTGATGGGCCGCCTGCGCTTATCGGGTGTTGTGCGGCCACAACGGCGGCGGGGGCGGGGATTCACGCTGTTCGAGTTCGCCGTGGTGGCTTCGATTTTTGCCGTGTTGATAACTGTGGCGCTGGAGCGGGTGGCGTATTACCGCCACGCCGGCGACGAGGCGGCGGTGCAGGCTTTGCTGATCAATATGCGTAGCGCTTTGTCTGGGAAAGTGATGGCTTTGCAGGCGCAGGGCAGGGAGCAGGAAATCGACGCGCTGGCCGGCGCCAATCCGGTGACGTGGCTGGAACGCGTGCCAAACAATTATGTTGGTGAGCTAACAGACGGCGCGGCCAAAAGTGTTAAAGCTGGCAATTGGTATTTTGATCCAACTCAACAAAAGTTGATTTTCGTGAGGGGAGAGCAGGGAAATTTGTTAAATGGTGCCTCAAAGAACATTTGTTTCAAGGTAGAATTACTGCGCTTGCCCTCAAAAAACGCCAACGCAGAGCGCCAGCCGGGAAACGATCCCGGTGTCGCGCTAATCGAAGTCCCCGAATAATTGCCGCTGCGGCTATCCGCTGCAGAAGGCGTTGATGAACTTTTCTTAGCCAGGTCTGGAGATTTTTTATGCATACCCCACAAGCGCGCGTTTTTCGTAGCCGGCCACAACAAGGCGGTTTCACGCTGATCGAACTGATTGTTGTGATTGTTATTTTGGGCATCCTGGCCGCGACCGCGCTGCCGAAGTTCGCCGGCTTGGGCGCCGACGCCCGTACCGCCAAGCTTAACTCGGCGCGCGCGTCGATCCTGAGCGCGGCCAATATGTATCACGGCCGCTGGCTGGCGGCGGGTTCGCCCTCAACCGGCACCACGAATTTCGATAACAGTGTCGTGGTTGATAACACCACCGGCTATCCTACCGTGGCCACCATGACGAGCGCCCTCACTCTTACCGACTTCGACACCACCGCTGCTTCCACCGGCGTCTTTTACAGCGATGCCTCCCACAAAGTGGGGTGCTCCGTCACTTATACGGCCACCTCGGCCGGCCCGAGTGCGGTGGTCGATAGCAGCGCTTGCTGACCTAGCGTCCATGACCGGCCGGAGTTGGGCGTGATGGGGCTGGCGCTGCGGCGCCGTACCCGGCCCGCGAGGTCGGATGGCTTCACCTTGGTCGAGCTGGTCGTCATTATCGTGGTGATCGGCATCCTGGGCGCGATGGCCGCGCCGCGTTTCTTCCAGAGCCAGGGCTTTGACGCGGTCGCCTACACCGACCAGATGCGGGCCTTGCTGCGCTACGGCCAGAAGATCGCCATCGCCCAGGGCCGCAACGTCTTCGTGCGGCTGAGCGGCGGCAGCACCGCGCTATGCTACGACGCCGCCTGCGCCGTGCGGGTGGCGCCGGCGGGCGGATCCAACAGCGCCACCAAAGCCACGCTGGCCAGTTGCGGCACCACCGCCTGGGCCTGCGAAGGCGTGCCCAACGGCTTGGCGGCGCCCTCCGCCACCTTCTTTTTCGACCCCGCCGGCCAACCCTTCGCGGCGAACGATCCGCCGGGCGGACTGAACTCGACTTTCGCCCCGCTGACGCTGGCCATCACCGGCGACGGCAGCACCCACAACGTCACCGTCACCCCGGTAACCGGCTATGTCTATTAAGCCGGCCTCGCGTGCGCAGTTGGGCCTGAGCCTGGTTGAGCTGGTCATGTTCATCGTCATCGTCGGCATCGCCGTGGTCGGCGTGCTGGAGGTGCTGAGCTTCGGCGCGCGCTCCAGTCCCGATCCGATGCGGCGCAAGCAGGCACTGGCCATCGCCGAGGGCATGATGGAGGAAGTCCGGCAGGCGCGCTTCACATTTTGCGACGCCAATGATCCGGCGGCAGAGCTGCCCACCACGACGAGTCCGGCCAACTGCGCGATTCCGGAAGTGCTCGGCCAGGAGATCAACAACATCGGCCGTCCCTTCGACAACGTCAGCGATTATGCGGGCAACTACACCACCGACGCCGCTGGGAACGCTTTCCCGGTCGGCTACACGGCGAATGTCGCGATCACGGCCGACCCGCTGGGGCCCGCCGGCGCCCAGATCCAGTCCTCAGCGACGTCGGCAAACATGAACGTGCTGCACATCACCGTCACCGTCACCTACATCAATGGCGGCGACCCGGTGGTGCTGGACGGCTACCGCACCCGCTACGCGCCGAGGTCGCTATGAACCAGCATCGTGCGCGCGGCTTCACGCTGGTGGAGGCGATCATCGTCATGGTGATCACCGGCATCCTGGCCGGCGTGGTGGCGGTGTTCCTCAAGACCCCGGTGCAGAACTATGTCGACACCGCCGCCCGCGTCGACATGACCGACGTCGCCGATTTGGCCCTGCGCCGCATGACGCGCGAGCTGCGGCTGGCCCTGCCCAACAGCGTGCTGATCTCCGCCGACCGCCACACCCTGCAGTTCCTGCTGACCAGCACCGGCGGCCGCTATATCGACATCGCCGATTCGCCGCCGGCCGCCCTGCTGCCGCTCGATTTCAGCCCGGCCGCCAGCCTGCAGTTCGACATCGCCGGCGCCGCGCCCACCGGACGCATGGCGATCGTGCCGGGCAACTGGATCACCGTGTTCAACATCGGCACCGCGCCGGCGGACGCCCGCACCTTCGGCAACGCCGCCCGCGTGACGGCGGTCAACGGCACCCGCGTCACGCTGGCCACCAATCCGTTCGCGGCCCAGTCGCCATCGATGCAATCGCCGACCAGCCGCTTCCAGGTGGTGACCGGCACCGTGACCTATGTCTGCGCGCCATCCGCCACCGGCGGCACGCTGACGCGCAACTTCACCAGCCAGATCATCGGCCTGAACGGGCTGGGCGCGCCGCCCTACGGCGCGGCGGCGCGGCTGGCCAACCTGGTCGCGGCCTGCGACTTCGACAGCACCGTGCTGGCCAATACCAATGCGGCGCTGGTGTCCGTCTCGCTGACGCTGGCGCGCAGCAATGGCGAAACCATCAGCCTGGTGCGCCAGGTCCACCTGGATAACACGCCGTGACGCCGTTCCGCCAACGCCTCGCCGCCGGCTTCTCCATCGTCACCGCGCTGTTCCTGGTGGTGGTGCTGTCGGCGCTGGGCGTAGCCATGATGAGCCTGACCACCTCGCAGCAGACCAGCTCGGCATTGGATCTGCTGGGCGCGCGCGCCTACGAGGCGGCCCGCGCCGGCGTCGAATACGGCCTGTACCAGCAGCGGATCAACAGCAGCTGCGTGGCCGCCACCAGCTTCCCGCTGGGCGGCACCTTGTCGACCTTTACCGTGACCGTGCAGTGCACCGTCAACCCCACGCCCGGCATGGGCCCGGAGATGAACCGGATCACCGTCACCGCCACCGCCTGCAACCAGCCGGCCGGCGGCGCGTGTCCGAACGCCGCCACCACCAGCGCCGACTATGTGCAGCGCACGGTCATGGTCCAGTTCTGAGGAGGCGACGATGCGAACCATGACACGAATTCCGCACCGGCTGGCCTGCGTGCTGGCGCTGCTGTGCGCGCTGGCCGCCGGCGCGGCGCGCGCCGATACGCCGATCACGCTGTTCAAGAGCTTCGCCGGCAACGTCAGCTTCACCGGCGCCCAGGTCACCATGCGCGCCAAGGACAACGATACCGATCCCTGCGCCCTCAAGAACGGCACCCTGCAACTCAAGCTGAAGGATGTGCCGCACAGCGCCACCATCCTCAGCGCCCAGCTGTACTGGGCCGGCTCCGGCTCGACCCCGGATTTCGATGTGACGTTCGACGGCGACCCGGTGAGCGCGCCCAGCAACCGGCGCTACACGTCGGCCACGGTGGGCTACGACTTCTTCGCGGGCTCGGTGGACGTGACCGCGCAGGTGATCGCCAAGGGCAACGGCAACTACAAGGTCGACGACCTGACCATCAACAGCGGCAGTCCCTATTGCGCGGTGGAGGGCGTGCTGGGCGGCTTCCAGCTGCTGGTGGTGTACTCGGACCCCAGCGAGCCGTTCCGGGTGCTCAACGTCTACGAAGGCTTGCAGTACATCCGCTATTCCTCCGTGACGCTGACGCTGGCCAACTTCAAGACCCCCACGCCGATCGGCAACCTGACCGGCAGGATCGGCCATATCACCTGGGAGGGCGACCCCACGCTGTCTGGCGGCGGCGAGATCTTGCGCTACAACGGGGTCGAGCTGGTCGATGCGATGAACCCGTCCGGCAACCAGTTCAACTCGGCCTCCAACATCGACGGCGACGACAAGTCCTACGGCATCGACTTCGACGCCTACACCGTGTCGTCGCCGACCATCAAGGCCGGCCAGACCCAGGCGCGCAGCGACTACCAGTCCGGCCAGGACCTGGTGCTGCTGAACGCCGAGGTGATCGCCGCGCCCAACGTGCCGGCCGCCGACCGCGCCATTTCGATGACGCTGCAAACCCCGTTGCAGCCTGCGCAGGCCAGCAACTACCTCATCAAGGTCAGCAACAACGGCCCGCTGGCCGAGGGCGGCCCGACCACCGTGGTGGACGTGCTGCCGTCGTCGCTGATCTTCGTCAGCGCCGGCGGCACGGGCTGGGTGTGCGGCATGGCGGGGCAGAAGCTCACCTGCACCTACAGCGCGACGATGGCCGCCGGCGCCACACTGCCGGTGATCACGCTGCGGGTGACCACGGCCGCAGCCGCCAGCGGCCTGGTGGTCAACAGCGCCACCGTCAGCGGCCAGTTGTTCGATTACTACGACGGCAACGATACCTCCACCGTCAGCTCGCTGGTGGGGGCGGCGGGTTTTACGCCGACCTATGTGTACACCGTCTCCAAGGACGACAACCGGCCCGACCAGGGCCAGTGCGTGAACGGCCTGGCGTTCGACGACCCGGGCCAGACCTGCCAGCCGATCGACTTCACCGGCAAGCAGTATGTGGCCAACATGGATATCCCGATGTACCTGACCTTCGTGGCCGCCGGCGTGCCGACCGCGTTGTCGAACTCGGTCACGACGATCCAGGTCAAGTACGCGCTGTCCTGCCACGATCCGGCGCAGGACGCCGGCGTGCGCGCCACCTTCAGCATGGTCGGCGGCGGCACCAGCACGCTGCCGCTGTGCGCCCGCTCGGGCGCGATGCCGGCGCAGAACTCGTCCACCTGGACCGGCTTGAACAACGTCGACATGGCCGCCGGCATGGCCAGCTCGGTCAATATGTACAAGTTCCACTACGCGGACGTGGGACGCATCGAGTTCCTCGTCAGCGACAACAGCGCCCGCTACGGCACCAGCGGCCCCTTCGTCGAACGTCCGGACAAGCTGGCCTTGTTCACGCCATCCGGCAACCATGCCGGCAACCCGGCGGCATCGGTCACCGACCCTGTGTTCATCAGCGCCGGCACCGCGTTCCCGTTGACCGTCAGCGCGCTGATGTATGGCGGCGCGCCGGCGCCCAACTTTGGCAAGGAAAGCACACCGGTCGCCATCAAACTGACCGTGAAGGCGGCCAAGGACGCGAACGGCGACCGGTTGGTCGACATGTTGGCCGACCCGACGAAGCCCGAGGACGAGCTGGTGCTGAACGGCAGCCTGGGCGCCTTCAGCGGCGGCAGCGCCACCGGCAACGCGTTTTCGTACGCCGATGTCGGCGTGCTGGAAATCACGCCGGTGATCGCTCCGCCCGATGCCTCCACGCCTAGTGGCAGCTATCTCGGCACCGGCGGCGTGGTGTCGGTGCCGGTCAACGTCGGCCGCTTCGTGCCGGACCATTTCGACACGGTGGTGACGGCGCCCATGGCCTGCGACCCGGCCGGCATGAGCTGCCCGGCCTCGGTGGCCGGCATGGCGTACTCGCGCCAGTCGTTCAAGGTGAAGGTGACGGCGGCCAACCTGCAGGGCGCCACCACCGTCAACTATCGCGGCGCCCTGGCGCGCGCGGTGCAGCTGTCGGCTTGGTCGGCGCCCGGCTCGACCACCACCGCCAATCCGCCGGCCTCGCCGGCCGGGGCGGCGATGAGCGCCAACAACCTGGCCGCCACCGATTTCGGCGTCGTTACCGACCCCGCCAACCCGCTCCCGCCGCCCGGCGGCACGGCCAACGCCAATCCGGTCTATACCTTGCCGAACCCCTACGTGTCGACCGCGCCGTTCGCCAACAACTGGGTGCCGCCGACCATGGTCTACGTGCGCGCCGACGAGACCGGCGCGCCCAACGACGGCGTCACGTCGCTGCGCACCGGCGCGGTGGAGGGCGGCGTGGCGGTGGTGTCCGGCCGCCTGTTCGTGCCGAATGCTTACGGCGCGTCCAACCTGCCGGTGACGCTGCAGCTGGCCGCCCAGTACTACGGCCAGGCCACCGTCGGCGGCGCCACCGTGCGCGCCTGGCGCAACAACCTCAGCGACAGCACCACCACGGTCACGCCGGCGACGGACTTGCAATACACCAGCTGCCTGCTGGCCTGCCCGTCGCCGGCCAGCGGCGCCCTGCCGACCTACACGATGAACGCCGGCGTGGCGGGCGTCAGCCTGAAGGCGGGCAGCAGCACCGGCAAGAGCGGCGCCAACGTCGCCGCCATCAACGCGCCGGTGTGGCTGCCGACCGGCCAAGGACGTGTGACTTTTGGCTTGTACCGCAGCCCGGTCATTTTCTTGAGGGAAGTGTATTGAATCCGCCTCATTTTATTTTGTATCTGAGCATTAAGAAGGCAAACTGGAGACATGGCCCGAAATAGGGGAGGTGGCTCAATGAAACTTGAATATAATCAACGACGTGCGGCGACTATTGAATCCCGTGCTTAATCATTTGAGACAGTCGGATGCGTTTATTCGGAAAAGCTGAAAAAAAGAACGGCTGGCTGGCCATCGGCCTGACGGCGGACGGCGTGCAGGCGGCGGCGATCGAGCGCCGCACCGACGGCTTGCCGAAGGTGGTGCTGGCCGCGTCCTATCCCGGCAAGGCCGACGAGGCCGGCGCCACGCTGGCGCGGCTGGGCAAGGACTTGCATGCCAACCGCTATCAATGCACCACGCTGCTGGGCGCGGGCGGCTATCAGCTGCTGATGGTGGAGGCGCCCAATGTGCCCGAGGCGGAGATGAAGACCGCGCTGGGCTGGTGCGTCAAGGACATGATCGACTTCCCGCTGGAGCAGGCCACGATCGACATGGCGCTGCTGCCGCCGGCCAATGGTTCGACCCAGGCGCGGCAGGCGTTCGCGGTGGCCGCCCGCAACAGCGTGCTGATGCCGCACCAGCAGCTGTTCGCCGACAGCAAAATCGCGCTGACCGCCATCGACATCGGCGAGATGGCGCAGCGGAATATCTCGGCGCTGCTGGAGCCGGAGGGACGCGGCCTGGCGCTGCTGGCCTTCGACGCCGACGGCGGTTTGCTGACGGTCAGCTATCAATCCGAGCTCTACCTGGCGCGCCGCATCGATATCACGCTGAACCAGTTGCTGGACCCGGACCATGAGCGCCTACATCAGCTGTACGACCGCATCACGCTGGAGCTGCAACGCTCGCTCGATCACTTCGAGCGGCAGTTCTCGTTTGTCACCGTGGCCAAGCTGGTGCTGTCGCCGGTGGGCGAGGGCGGCCTGTGCACTTACCTGACCAGCAATCTGTACCTGCCGGTCGAGCAGCTGGACCTGGCCAAGGTGCTGGACCTGAGCGCGGCGCCCGAGCTGCGGGAACCCGCGCAGCAGGCCGGCTTCCTGCGCACGCTGGGCGCGGCCCTGCGTGAAAGGGCGAGCACATGAGCCAGCAGATCAACCTGTTCAACGCTGGATTCCAGCGCAAGAAAAACTACGCCACCGCGCCGGTGCTGGCGGCCGGCATCGGCGCGTTGGTGCTGCTGCTGGTCGGGGTATCGGCCTGGACCAAGGCCCAGCTGGCGGCGTTGGAGGGCGAGGCCGCCATCGTCAAGTCCAACCTGGACAGTTACGAGAAGCGCAAGAGCGCCGCCACCGCCGCCTTCGTCGCGCCGCGCAAGAGCGAGACGCTGCAGCAGGAGCTGGACCAGGCCGGCGTGGAGTTCCACAACCTGCAGCGGGTCGCCGGCATACTCGAACAGGGCGAGCCGGGTGCGACGCGCGGCTATTCGGCATACTTCCGCGCCTTCGCGCGGCGCGGCGTCGATGGCTTGTGGCTGACCGGCGTCACCATCCAGGGCAGCGGCGATGCGATCGGCCTGCAGGGACGGGCGCTCAAGGCCAGCCTGCTGCCGGGCTATCTGAACGGCCTGGCCAGCGAGGCCGTCTTGCGCGGCAAGACTTTCGGCCAGCTGGAAATGCGCGAGCCCAAGGCTGAAGCGAAGGCCGATGCGGCCGCTGCCGCGCCGGCGGTGGCGCCGCGTTATGTGGAATTCAGCCTGCAGTCGGCATCGGCCGGCGAGCACGGCAAGGCGGAGCGGCCATGAAAGCATACTGGATCAAATTCGACACCTGGCTGATGGCCCTGAACCAGCGCGAACGGTTGATGGTGGTGGGCGCGACGGCGGCGATGCTGGTGTACCTGACGTACATGCTGGTGCTCGATCCAGCCTACACGCGCGAGCGCACGCTGCGCGCCGCCATGGTGGAACAGCGCATGCTGATCTCGGGCATCGACTCCGAACTGATACAGCTCGACGTGGCGTCGCGCCGCGACCCCGACCGCGAAGTGCGCGAGCGCCTGCGCGTGTTGCAGCAGGATAGCGCGGACCTGCGCGCCAAACTGCGCAGCGCGCAAAAAGGACTGGTGGCGCCGGAGCACATGGGCGCCTTGCTGCAGCAGATGGTTAAGGGACACGGCAAGCTGCGCCTGGTGTCGCTGAGGACCTTGCCGCCGCAAGGCACGGTTGACGGCAGCTTCGCCGCGCTGGACCTGGCCGAGCCGCCGCCCGCGCGTCCGGCCGCGCCGCCGCAGCCGACGCCGGCGTCCATCCTGCAGCCCAACGCGAACGGCACTCCCAGCGCGAACGGTCCCGGCAACGCCAGCGCCGCCGCAGCCAAGCCGCCCGCCGGTCCGGCGGCCGCGCCGGCGCCACTGTTGTTCCGCCACGGCGTGCAGCTGGTGCTGCAAGGCAGTTACCTGGAGATGATCGATTACCTCGAAGCGCTTGAATCCATGCCGACCCAGCTGTTTTGGGGGGCCGCCGCGCTCGACGCCGACCAATATCCGCAAGCACGGCTGACGCTGACCTTGTACACCCTGAGCCTGGATCAGAAATGGATCGCACTGTGAACCGCCGCTCGAACCTGCTGCCGCTGCCGCTGCCGCTGCTGCTGATGCTGGCGCTGCCCGCGCTGGCGCAGAAGATGGCCGACCCGACCCGTCCGCCCGCCACGCTGGCCGCACCCGACAGCGAGGCCGCCGCATCGGATAGCGCGCCGACGGGGCCGCGCCTGCAATCGATCCTGATCGGCCGCGCGCCCGGCGGCCGCAGGCTGGCGGTGATCGACGGCGCCACCGTGCGCGCCGGCGCCAAGGTGGGCGACGCAATACTCGACCGCATCAACGACAATTCGGTGGTACTCCGCCGGGGCAAGAATCTGGAAACCCTGACCCTGTTTCCCAAACCGGCCGAGGCCGCAGACCCGACAGGGAAAACTAAATGACGAAACTTACACCACACCCAATGCTGCGCTGGGCTGGCGTGCTGGGCGCGGCCGCCGCGCTGTCGGCCTGCCAGACCCAGGCGCCGCGCGACACCTACAACACCATCGACCAGCAGGTGCGCGACGCCGCCGCCCAGGCCCACGCGCAGCCCGCCAGTCCGGCCGCGGTGGAGGCCGCGCTGCTGCCGCCGCCGGCCGCGGCCATGGCGGCCGAGCTGCCCAAGGCGCGCGCGGTGATGGAGGAGCGCTTCAACGTGTCGTTCAACCAGGTGCCGGTGCAGCAGTTCTACAATTCCATCGTGGCCGGCACGCGCTACAACATGCTGATCCACCCGGACGTCAGCGGCACCATCACCGCCAACCTGAAGGACGTGACGCTGTTCGAGGCGCTCGACGCCGTGCGCGAGATGTACGGCTACGACTACAAGGTGGAGGGCACGCGCATCTACATCCGTCCGCTGACGATGCAGACCCGCATCTTCCAGGTCAACTACCTGAACTCCACGCGCAAGGGCACGTCCAATGTGCGGGTGTCGTCGACGTCGGTGAACACGGTGGGCACGGTGGTGTCCGGCCAGAGCGGCAACGCCGGCAGCGGCAGCAACGGCCAGAACAACCAGCCGCAGCAACCGGGGCAGGGCAACCAACAGTATTCGATGGAAGACTCCAGCAACGTCAAGACCTCGTCGGCCACCGATTTCTGGACCGAGCTGAAGGAAGCCCTGGTGGCCCTGGTCGGCGGCACCGGCGACGGCCGCAGCGTGGTGATCAGTCCGCAATCGGGCGTGATCGTGGTGCGCGCCTTGCCTGAGCAGCTGCGCAATGTGGACCAGTATCTGAAGGCGACCCGCCTGGCCGTCGAACGCCAGGTGATCCTGGAGGCCAAGATCCTCGAAGTCCAGTTGAACAGCGGCTTCCAGAGCGGCATCAACTGGGCCAGCTTCGCCTCGTTCGGCGGCGGCGGCAGCAACCGCCTGTCCGGCGGCTTCCTTGCGCCCGGCACCGGACTGGCGCCGTTGCCGGCCAACGGCGGCCAGCCGGCGGTCATCACCAGCGGCGGCACTGCAGGGATTTCGGCCAGCACCGGCTTTTCGCTGGCCAACGCGGCCAACAACGCCGGCTCGCTGTTCGGCCTGGCTTTCCAGACCAGTAATTTCGCCGCCATGATCTCCTTCCTGGAGTCGCAGGGTTCGGTGCACGTGCTGTCGAGCCCGCGCATCGCCACCATGAACAACCAGAAGGCCGTGCTCAAGATCGGCACCGACGAATTCTATGTGACCGGTGTCAGCACCACGACCAACTCCAACGTCAGCGGCAACACCACCAGCCCCAACGTGACCCTGCAGCCGTTCTTCTCCGGCGTGGTGCTGGACGTGACGCCGCAGATCGACGACGAGGGCAACATCATGCTGCACGTGCATCCGTCGGTGAGCCAGGTGTCGACCGTGAACAAGATCGTCAACCTGGGCAGCGCCGGTTCGCTGCAGCTGCCGCTGGCGGCGTCGAGCACGTCTGAGATGGACAGCATGGTGCGCGGGCAGGATGGCCGCATCGTCGCCATCGGCGGCCTGATGCGCCAGTCCAGCACCGACGACAACAGCCAGGCGCCCGGCATCGGCAGCCTGCCGGTGGTCGGCGCCTTGTTCCGCAACACCGAACGCAGCACGCAGAAGCGCGAGCTGGTGGTGTTGATCAAGCCCACCATCGTCGATGGCGCGTCCAGCTATGCGCAGGACCTGGACGATGCCAGCCGCCGGGTCCAGCAACTGGCGCCGCCTGCCGGAGGACGCAAATAAATGTACCAGGCCCACTTCGGCTTGGGCGAGATGCCCTTCGGGATCACGCCCGACACCAGCTTCTTCTTCACCAGCCCGCATTCGCAGCAGGCGCTCAACACGCTGCTGGTGGCGGCGCGCAGCGGCGAGGGCTTCATCAAGATCACCGGCGAGGTCGGCACCGGCAAGACGCTGTTGTGCCGCAAGTTCATGGCGACGCTGGGCGAGGGCTTCGTCACGGCCTACATTCCCAATCCCTACCTGGAGCCGCGCACGCTGATGCTGGCGTTGGCGGACGAGCTGGAACTGCCGTTGCAGCGCGACGTGGACCAGCATCAGTTGCTGAAGTCGCTCACGCAGCGCCTGATGGACCTGGCGCGCGAGGGCAAGCAGGTGGTGATGTGCCTCGACGAGGCGCAGGCGATTCCGCTGGAGAGCCTGGAGGCCTTGCGCCTGCTGACCAACCTGGAGACCGAGAAGCGCAAGCTGCTGCAGATCGTGCTGTTCGGGCAGCCGGAGCTGAACCAGCATCTGCAGACCAATTCGATCCGCCAGCTGGCGCAGCGCATCACCTTCCACTACCACCTGGGGCCGCTCAGCCGCGACGACATGGAATATTATCTGGCCCATCGGCTGCGCGTGGCGGGCTATGGCGGCAGCCGCCTGTTCAGCCGGGGTGCCATCGGACGCCTGTTCAAGGCCAGCGGCGGCATTCCTCGGCTGGTGAACATTATGGCAAACAAGTCGTTGATGCTATGCTTCGGCGAAGGCAAGCAACAAGTGACGCGCCGTCATGTGGACATGGCGGCGCTCGATACCGTGCAGTCGAAGGCGGGCTTGCGTTGGCAATGGCTGATGGCCGGCGTCAGTTTGCTGATCGCCGCGTGCGGCCTGACTTGGGCGTTGACGAAATGAGTCTGATCAATAAAATGTTGCAGGACCTCGATGCGCGCGGCGGCGCCGGCGATGACGCCTTGCGCCAGCAGCAGTTGCATGGCGTGGGCGGACAGCCGCGCGACAGGCGGCCGCTGGCGATCGGCGGCGCGCTGGTGTTGACGGCGGTGGTGGTGGGCGGCGGATGGTTCGGCTGGCAGTATAGTCAAAGCCATCGCGCGGCGCAGCCGCAAGCGCCTGCGTTGGCGGCGGCGCCGGTCAAGGCCCCGCAAGTCGCGGCCGCATCGACGCCTGTGGCGGCAGCGGTAGCAGCGCCGACGAGCGCACCGGAGACGGCAGCACCAGCATCAGCACCAGCGCCTGCGCCGGCAATGGCCGCAGCGCCGACGCCGGTTCCGGCCGATGCGCCGCCGGCGGCGCGCGAGTCCGCGCCGAACCGGTCGTGGGCGCAAGCCCCGGCTGCCGCGCTGGCGAAGTCCGGCGCCGGGCCCGGATCATCCGCTGGTCGCGTGGCGACATCCGACGCCTCGGCGACGCCGGAAACCGATGCTGTCGAAGCGGCGCCCCGCAAGCCCGCCGTGGCCGCGCGCGCCGAACGCAAGCCGTCCCGCCAGGCCGGTGCCGGCAACGCGGCCGGCGAGGGCACGATCACGCACGACATCAGTCCGCAGCAGATGGCCGAGAACAGCTACCGCCGCGCGCTGGTGGCCCTGCAGGAAGGCCGCGTCAGCGCCGCATTGGCCGACCTGGACCGCGCCCTGGAAATCGATCCACGCAACGAAGCCGCGCGTCAAACCAACATCAGCCTGCTGCTGGAGAACAAGCGCAACGACGACGCCATTCGCCAGCTGCGGCTGGCGCTGGGCATCGATCCGCGCCAGCCTGGCCTGGCGATGGTGCTGGCGCGCCTGCAATTGGAGAGGGGCGGCCCGGCGCTGGAAACGCTGATGACGACCTTGCCATACGCCGGCAACAGCGCCGAGTACCAGGCCTTCCTGGCCGGCGTGCTGCAACGCCAGCAGCGCCACACCGAAGCGGCGCAATACTATCGCGCGGCGTTGACGCTGGCGCCGCAGAACGGCGTGTGGTGGATGGGTCTGGGCATCTCGCTGCAAGCCGACATGCACCTGCCGGAAGCGCGCGAAGCCTACCGGCGCGCGCGCGCATCGAACGGCCTGTCGCCCGAGCTGCAAGCCTTCATCGACCGCAAGATCGAATCGCTGCCGCACTAGGCCGTCCTACAGGCTGGCCTGCTGGCCCCAGATCTGTTTCATGCTGAAGCGGGTCGACGCCTCATCCTCGCTCAAGGCGGCGGCGATCGCGCCGTCCTGGTCGGCGCTGCTGCGCAGTGGCGGCGGCGACAGCAGCGCGCCCGCCGGATCGCGCAGGCAGTGGATCTGCAAGCCGCCGGCCCCGCCCGGACGGCGGCACACCACGCCGATTTCCCCACTCCGCAAACGCACCAGCGTCCCCGGCGGGAAATCGCCCAGCTCGCGCTGGAAGTACTGCACCAGCGTGGAATCGACCGGCGCCACCTTGTCCTCGATGAGGTTGCGCAAGGCCTGGTCGGGCAGGAGGGAACGGCGGTAATTGCGGGCCGACACCTGCGCGCAATAGCGGTCCGCCAGGCTGAGCAGCTTGGCGTTCTGCGTCACCTCGGGACTGGCGACACCGGCCGGATAGCCGCTGCCCTCGTCGTTCTCGTGGTGCAGCAGCACGCAGGAAATCCACTCGTCATCATGGATGCCGGCGTCCTTGAGCATGTCCACGCTTTGCTCCGGGTGGCGGCGCACGATGGCCATTTCCTCGCTGGTCAACGGCGTGTGCTTGTCCTGGAAAGCGTTATTGTGGCGCAGCATGCCGACGTTCATCGTCAGCGCGGCGGCCGTCACGGTCAGCGTATCGGCCGGGGTCTTGCCGAGGCTGTGCGCGATCACCACCACCACCACGGCCGTCTCGATGCAATGGCGCACCGCGTAGCTGCCGGCGATCTGGCACAGGAAGATGCAGGCCAGCGCGATGTCGGGATTGAGGTCCACCGCGTGGATCACGTCGCGCGCGATGTCGCGCAGCTCGCTCTCGGCGTTGTGCTCGTTGCGCAGGTTTTGCAGCAGGCGCTCCAGCCTGCGGTTCGACTCGTTGAGCAGATGCAGCACCGATGGCGGCGGCTCCTGCTCCGCGAACTCGCCCGCCACGAGCGGCGTGTCCGCCTGGTTGGTCTCGGCCATGATTCTCGTCCCCGAATTAAACTTTGCCCAGTCGCTCCAACGCGAGCGCCAGGGTTTCATCCTTCTTGGCAAAGCAGAACCGCACGATGCCCGATTCCTTGCCCTGCTGGTAAAACGCCGATACCGGTATCGCCGCCACCTTGATCTCGGTGGTCAGCCACTCCGCAAACTGCGCTTCCGTTTGCGTTGAAATTTTGTCGTAGCGCACGCACTGGAAATAGGTGCCGTCGGCCGGCAGCAGTTCGAAGCGCGAGTGTTGCAGGCCCGCGCGGAACAGGTCGCGCTTGCGCTGGTAGAACGCCGGCAGTTCCAGGTAGGGCTTGGGATCGGCCATGTAGCTGGCGATGCCGTGCTGCATGGGCGTGTTGACGCTGAAGACGTTGTACTGGTGGACCTTGCGGAACTCCGCCGACAGCGCGGCCGGCGCGGCGACATAGCCGATCTTCCAGCCGGTGACGTGGTAGGTCTTGCCGAAGCTGGAGACGACGAAGGCGCGCGCCGCCAGCTCGGGATGGCGGCAGACGGACTCGTGCCGCTGGCCGTCGTAGACCATGTGTTCGTAGACCTCGTCCGACAGGATCAGCACGTCCGTGCCGCGCACGATGTCGGCCAGCGCCTGCAGGTCGGCCGCGCGCAGCACGCTGCCGGTCGGGTTGTGCGGGGTGTTGATGACGATCAGGCGCGTGTTACCGTTGACGGCCGCCGCCACGTCGGACCACGGCACCGTGTAGCCTTGCGCGCCTGCCTCCATTTGCACCAGCACCGGCACGCCGCCGGCCAGCGTGATCGCCGGCACGTAGCTGTCGTAGCTCGGTTCGATGACGATCACCTCGTCGCCCGGATGCACGCAGCACAGGATGGCGGTGGTGAGCGCCTGGGTGGCGCCGGCGGTCACGGTGATGTCGGTGTTGACGTCGTACTGGTGGCCGTAGATGGCGGCGATCTTGGCGACGATGGCCTGGCGTAGCACGGGCGCGCCGGTCATCATCGGATACTGGTTGAAATCGGCCTGCATGGCGTCGTTGACGGCTTGCAGCAGGCTGCGCTCGCAGGCGAAATCGGGGAAGCCCTGGCCCAGGTTGACCGCGTTGGCCTGCGCGGCCAGCGTGGACATGCGGGTGAACACGGTGGTGCCGACGGCCGGCAGGCGGCTGGTCAGGACCGGTGTGGAAGGCGTGCTGCTCGGCAGGTTGTTACGGCTATTCATGGCGGCTGTGTAGTGGACAGATAGCCTATTCTAGCTCAGCGCGCCGGGTTTGGTGTGGCGAAAAAATCCTCAGCTTTCGGGGCTCCACGCCTCGGGCACCATCACCTTGAACATGCCGGCCTTGGCCAGGCGGCGGGCCAGTTTCAGCAGCGCCTTGTCCTTGGTGATGAGGATGGCCGCGTTGGCGTCGCGCGCCACTTCGAGGAACTTCTGGTCGTCCTTGTCGGTGCAGACCGGCAGGCGCACGCCGGACTCGGGCGGGGCCACCACAGTGATCAGCTGGTCGAAGCGGGCGGCGGCCAGCGGGCGCGAGTCGTCGTCCAGCGGCAGGTGCTTGTAGTGCAGCACGATGTTGTACTCGTCGCGGCAGTCCGAGCGGGTGATCGCCTCGACCGTGCCGTTTTCCAGCGCGGCCAGCAGGGCGGCCCAGCGCGGGTCCTTGAACACGAACAGGTCGAGGCAGACGTTGGTGTCGATAACGACACGGGTCAGTGTGAGTTTCTCTGGAACAGGTATCATGTGCTTAGTTCGTAAAAATGTTTATCTGGAATCTTATGCTGATAGTGCTTTCGCCTGCAAAAAGTCTCGATCTCGAGACCCCTCCGACCACCAAGTTGCACTCCCAACCTGATTTTCTCGACCACTCGGCCCAGCTGATCGACCGCCTGCGCGAATTTTCGCCGGTGCAGATCGGTGAGCTGATGGATCTGTCCGACAACCTCTCGGCGCTCAATGTCGCCCGCTACGCCAGCTGGAGCAGCGACACCGCCGAAGGGCGCCAGGCCGTGATGGCCTTCAACGGCGACGTCTACGGCGGCCTGGATGCGCGCACGCTCAAGCCTGGGCAGCTGGACTATGTGCAATCGCGGGTGCGGATTTTGTCCGGCCTGTACGGCATGCTGCGGCCGTTGGACCTGATCCACCCGCACCGGCTGGAGATGGGCACCCGCCTGAGCAACCCGCGCGGCAAGGACCTGTATGCCTTCTGGGGCGAGACCATCACCCGGGCGCTGAACAAGACCGCGGCCGAGCAGGGCGCCGAAACGCTGGTCAACCTGGCGTCCGAGGAATACTTCAAGTCGGTCAAGCCCAAGCTGCTGGACGTGCCGGTGATCACACCGCAGTTCGAAGACTGGAAGAACGGCAAATACAAGATCATCTCGTTCTACGCCAAGCGCGCGCGCGGCCTGATGGCGCGCTACGCCGCCGTCAAAGGCATCACCGACCCGCAGAAGCTCAAGAAATTCAACGTCGACGGCTACGCCTACGACAAGCAAGACTCGACTGACAAAACCTGGATTTTCCGCCGCCGCACCGAATAACATTGGGGTCAAGTCTGACATTCGGACACGGCCTCTGCCGTAGCGGCCGCGCTACGGCAGAGGCCGTGTCCGAATGTCAGACTTGACCCCAAAATTGCCGTAAAAAAAACCGGGACCTGGGTCCCGGTTTTCGCTGGGGCTGGCTTAGTTCCAGAGTTTCCACCAGTGACGTTCGGCTTTCTTGCCTTCGTCGAGGAACTTGCTCGATGGGTAGTTCAGCTTGAACACGCGCATGGTGTCGTCGCGCAGTTCGGTCATGCCCAGCTTGTCGTAGCTGCGGATCATGATGAACAGCGCTTCCTCGATCGCCGGCGAGTCGCGGTAGTCGTTCATGATGCCCATGGCGCGGTTGGCCGCTGCCAGGTAGGCGCCACGGCGGTAGTAGTAGCGCGCCACGTGCACTTCATACGATGCCATCGCGTTGATCAGGTAACGCATCCGGTCCAGCGAATCCGGCGTATACTTGCTGTTCGGGAACTTGTCGACCAGCTGCTTGAAGGCCGCGTAGGCTTCGCGCGTGGCTTTCGGGTCGCGCTCGGTGGCGTCCTGCTCGTAGATGAAGTTCAGGAAACCGATCTGGTCGTTGAAGTTGATCAGGCCGCGCAGGTAGTACATGTAGTCGACGTTGGCGTGGTTCGGGTGCAGCTTGATGAAGCGCTCCACGGCCGCCAGCGCCTGGGCCTGGTCCTGCGATTTGTAGTAGGCGTAGGCGATCTGCATCTGCGCCTGCTGGGCGTAGGTGCCGAACGGATAGCTCGATTCCAGCTTCTCGTACAACTGAATTGCGCGTTCGTAGTGCTGTCCTTCCAGCTCTTCGCTCGCCTCCGAGTATAATTTCGTAGCGCTCCAACCTTTAGTCTCGTCGATTTTCTCCGAGAACAAACCGCAAGCGGACAAACTAAGCAGAACCAACGTTGCTGCGACTACTTTCAATTTTTTTTGCATATGTTTTGCAAGAAGCTGTTTAACCAAAGTTTTACAATAGGCTGATTATAGCCGATGGGAATGCTGTGATATTAACTCCAAAGCCGAATTTGGCCGATTCTTCCTCCGATCACGATGCCGACGCCGACCTGCTGGTCGAGCAGGACGGTGATTTTGGCGAGGACGACGGCCTGGCTCCGATCCATCTGGAACTGACCCCCGAAGTCTGCGGCCAACGCCTGGACAAGGTGATCTCCCACCTGGTCCCGCAATTTTCACGCGGCCGCCTGCAAATGTGGATCACCGACGGCTTCGTCACCGTCGACGGCAAGCCGGCCAAGTCCACCAAGGACACCGTCTACGGCGACGAGAAGATCGTCATTCTGCCCCAACCGGCGCCGGAAGACGAGGCTTTTAAACCGGAACCGATGGAACTTAACATCGTTTACGAAGATGAGCACTTGATGGTCATTAACAAACCGGCCGGCCTGGTGGTCCATCCGGGCGCCGGCAACTGGTCCGGCACGCTGCTCAACGGCCTGCTGCACCACTGCCCGCAGCTGTCGGGCGTGCCGCGCGCCGGCATCGTCCACCGCCTGGACAAGGACACCAGCGGCCTGATGGTGGTCGGCAAGACGCTGCCGGCCCAGACCGACCTGGTGCGCCAGCTGGCCGCGCGCACCGTCAAGCGCGAGTATTTCGCCGTGGTGTGGGGCATGCCGCGCATCAGCGGCACCATCGATTCCTCGATGGGCCGCCATCCCAAGGACCGCATCAAGATGGCGGTCTCGACCGGCATGGGCTCCAAGCCGGCCATCACCCACTACCAGGTGCTGGGCGGCGGCAAGCTGGGCGAGGGCCGTCCGGTCACGCTGGTTCAGTGTCGCCTGGAAACTGGCCGCACCCACCAGATCCGCGTGCACATGATGTCGATCGGCTTCCCGCTGGTCGGCGACACCACCTACGGCAAGCAGCACCTGGCGGATTACTTCCCGCGCCAGGCGCTGCAAGCGCGCCGCCTGGGCCTGGTCCATCCGGCCACCGGCGAGCAATGCGAGTGGACCGTGCCGCTGGCCGACGACTTCGCCGAGCTGCTGGCCCGGGCCGGCATCGAAGTACCGGAAGGCATCTGATGTCCGGCCTGCCGCAATGGTTGATCCCGCACTGGCCCGGCCTGCCGGCCAATGTGGGCGCGCTGTCGACCACGCGGCGCGGCGGCGTCAGTCCCGTGCCGTATGACGACGGCATGGGGCAGGGCGGCCTGAACCTGGGCACCCACGTCGGCGACCAGCCGCACAATGTCGCGCAAAACCGCGAGATCGTGCGCGCCATGCTGCCGGGCGCCCCCGCCTGGTTGTCGCAGGTGCACGGCGCGACGGTGGTGGATGTGGCCAGGATCGGCCCGCAAGAGGTGCCGGAGGCGGACGCGAGCCTCTCAACCATGCCGGGCAAGGTGTGCGTGGTGATGACGGCCGACTGCCTGCCGGTGCTGTTCTGCGATGTCGAGGGCAAGGTCGTCGCGGCGGCGCACGCGGGCTGGCGTGGACTGGCCGGCGGCGTGCTGGAAAACACGATCGACGCGATGCGTGCGGCCGGCGCCGGCGAGCTGATGGCCTGGATGGGGCCGGCGATCGGCCCCTATCAGTTCGAGGTCGGCCCGGAAGTGCGCCAGACCTTCCTGAACGACGCGCTCGACGATTCCGGCGTGCGCCATGTGGAGGCGGCGTTCACGCCCGTGGAAGGCAAGCCGGGCAAGCATCTGGCCGACATCTACGGGCTGGCGCGCTACCGCCTGCACCGGGCAGGCGTGAAGCAGGTGCATGGCGGCGAGTTCTGCACCGTGTCCAATTCCGGCCGTTTTTACTCCTTCCGGCGCGACGGCGTCACCGGCCGGCAGGCGGCGCTGATTTGGATCAAATGAATCGAGGCGGCGCGGGCTTACTCTTCGCGTCCGGCCTGGCGGGCTTCGTGCGCCGCCAGCTCGGCGGCGCGGCGGCGGGCTTTCCGCTTGCCGCTGCCGGCGATGTAAATCAATGTGCTCAGCGGCAGCACGCAATAGAACAAAAACGTTACAATTCCCGCAACGACGGTGGGCTCGGTCAGGGCCATCAGTCCGACCACGTAAATCCAAGCAATAGCAACAATCAGCATCAGCAGCCCAAGTAAAGATATTTAACTATTTTTAGGGAATCAAACATGAATTTGCCAGATCCTCAAGCCATTGCCAACGCCTGGATGTCGCAGATGAGCGACCCCGGTCAGTGGCAATCCTGGTTCAACGTGGCGCCCACGACGGACGCCAATCCGTTGGCCGCCATGATGCAGGATGTGGGCGCCTCGGTGAAGCCGGAGGCCATGGAGCAGCTGAAAAACCAGTATCTGCAAGATTTTGGCGTGTTGTGGCAGGAATTTTTGGCCGGTAAAACGCCGGAAGTGGCCGACCGCCGCTTCACCTCGTCCGCCTGGCAGGGCAATCCCATGTCGTCGTTCAATGCGGCATCATACCTGCTCAACGCCAAATTCCTGAATGCCATGGTCGATACCGTGGACGCTTCGACCCAGCAGAAGCAGAAAATCCGCTTTGCGGTGCAACAGATTATCGATGCCATGTCGCCGGCCAACTTCCTGGCCACCAATCCCGAGGCGCAGCAAAAGCTGATCGAGACCAAGGGCGAGAGCCTGACCAAAGGCCTGGCCAACATGCTGGCCGACATGAACAAGGGCCATATCTCGCTGTCGGACGAGTCGGCGTTCGAGGTCGGCCGCAACCTGGCCACGACCGAGGGCACGGTGGTGTACGAGAACCCGCTGTTCCAGCTGATCCAGTACAAGCCGGTCACGCCCACGGTGCACCAGCGCCCGCTGCTGATGGTCCCGCCTTGCATCAACAAGTTCTACATCCTTGACCTGCAACCGGAAAACTCGCTGGTGCGCTACGCGGTGGAGCAGGGCAACAGCGTGTTCCTGATCTCGTGGAGCAATCCCGACCAGTCGCTGGCCGGCACCACCTGGGACGACTACGTCGACCAGGGCGTGATCGAAGCCATCCACGTGGTGCAGGACATCAGCGGCCAGGACCAGATGAACATGCTGGGCTTCTGCGTCGGCGGCACCCTGGTGTCGACCGCGCTGGCGGTGCTGGCGGCGCGCGGCGAGAAGCCGGCCTCCAGCCTGACCCTGCTGACCACCTTCCTCGATTTCAGCGATACCGGCGTGCTCGACGTGTTCGTCGACGAAGCCCAGGTGTCCATGCGTGAGCAGCAACTGAAGGCCGGCGGCCTGATGCCGGGCCGCGACCTGGCCAGCACCTTCTCCAGCCTGCGTCCGAACGACCTGGTGTGGAACTACGTGCAGTCCAACTATTTGAAGGGCAACGAGCCGCCGCCGTTCGACCTGCTGTACTGGAACTCGGACAGCACCAACCTGCCGGGCCCGATGTTCTGCTGGTACCTGCGCAACACCTACCTGGAAAACAAGCTCAAGACCGGCAAGCTGACGGTGGCGGGGCAGAAGGTCGACCTGGGCAGCATCGACGCGCCGGCCTTTATCTACGGCTCGCGCGAGGACCACATCGTGCCGTGGATGTCGGCCTTCGGCTCGATGAACATCCTCAACCCGGGCAAGGTCAAGGCCAACCGTTTCGTGCTGGGCGCGTCCGGCCACATCGCCGGCGTGATCAACTCGCCGGTGAAGAACAAGCGCAGCTACTGGACCAACGACAAGCCGCTGGGCCGCGCCGCCGCCAAGCCGCAGGACGGCGAGGCCTGGATGGCCGGCGCCACCGAGAATCCCGGCAGCTGGTGGCCGGAATGGGCCAAGTTCCTGGCCGAGCACGGCGGCAAGGACGTCAAGCCGAAAGCCAAGCCGGGCAATGCCCGCTACAAGGCCATCGAACCGGCGCCCGGCCGCTACGTGAAGGTGCGCGCGGATTAATGCCGGCAGGGGAAAAGCACGATATTGTCGATCTGTAAATTTGGTTGCGTTGCAATAAAACCTAAAAGTTATATCAGATTGTGCAAGATCCGCTTGTTCCCCTCTATAATAGGAATAGTAGGCTAGTGGGAAAGCGGACCGAAGTTCGCTTTTTTTTCGAATTGTTAGAGTACGCGCTGCGGCGCAATAAGTGGACTTGTGATGAGTAGTGCGAAAAAAAATGCTGACCGTCTGATCAAAAAATACCCGAACCGCCGTCTGTACGACACGCAGACCAGTTCCTACATCACGCTGACGGACGTCAAGCAGCTGGTGCTGGACAACGAAGAATTCACCGTGGTTGACGCCAAGACCAACGAAGACCTGAGCCGCAGCATCCTGCTGCAGATCATCCTGGAAGAAGAGGCCAGCGGCGCGCCGATGTTCTCCAGCGACGTGCTGGCGCAGATCATCCGCTTCTACGGCCACGCCATGCAGGGCATGATGGGCTCGTACCTGGAAAAGAACGTGCAGGCCTTCACCGACATCCAGCGCAAGTTCACCGGCAGCGCGGTCGGCGGCCTGGAAGGCAAGCCCTTCAGCCCTGAAATGTGGACCCAGTTCATGAACGTCCAGGGCCCGATGATGCAGGGCATGATGAACAACTACATCGACCAGAGCAAGAGCCTGTTCGTGCAGATGCAGGAACAGATGCAAAACCAGAGCAAGAACATCTTCGGCACCTTCCCGTTCGTGCCCGGCGTACCGCCGACCGACAAGAAGTAATCCTTCACCGTTCGCGGTCATCAAAACGGCACAGCCACCTCGGTCGCTGTGCCGTTTTTGTAGCCAAGTTACAAAAACTCCAGAATTTCTTTGACACTTGAATTTCTTCGGTAGTACTATCGACAACTGATGTGGAAACGCTTCCACTTGACGATCAGATGAAGGAGTTGTTGTGGCAGGCTATGCATCCGTTGCACTGGAAGAGACGTTTTCCCCGCCGGCCGGTTCGGTCCTCTGGAACAAGGAATTTCTGATGGGCGCCGCCACGGCGGCCTATCAAATCGAAGGCGCCGTCGCCGAAGACGGCCGCATCCCCTCGATCTGGGACACCTTCTCGGCCACGCCGGGCAAGACGCTGGCAGGCGACACCGGCGCCGTCGCCTGCGACCACTATCACCGCTGGGAAGAGGATGTCGAACTGCTGGCCAGCCTGAACGTCGGCGCCTACCGCCTGTCGATCGCCTGGCCGCGCGTGATGACGGAGGACGGCGCTCCCAACCACGCGGGCATCGCCTTCTACCGCAAGCTGCTGACGGCCCTGCGCGCCAAGGGTTTGAAGACCTTCGTCACGCTGTATCACTGGGACCTGCCGCAGCACCTTGAAGACCAGGGCGGCTGGACCAACCGCGACACCGCCTACCGCTTCGCCGAATACGCCGACATGATCAGCAGGGAGCTGGCGGGCCTGGTCGACGCATGGGCCACGCTGAACGAGCCATGGTGCTCGGCCATGCACGGCTACGGCACCGGCCATCACGCGCCAGGCAAGCGGGATGTGGTGCTGGCCACGCGCGCCATGCATCACCTGCTGCTGGGCCACGGCCTGGCGGCGGCACGCCTGCGCGCCAACGATCCGGCCGCGCAGGTGGGCATCGTCACCAACGTCGGCCGCGGCACCAGCAACGGCGCGACCGACGCCGACCAGCACGCGGCCTGGCTGTTCGAACTCCAGCACAACAACTGGATACTCGATCCGCTGCTGAAGAAGTCCTATCCGTCCGCGCTGTGGGAGTTGTGGCCCGGCGCCGAACCGCCGGTGCACGCGGGCGACATGGAGGTCATCGGTTGCAAGCTCGATTTCCTCGGCATCAATTACTACTTCCGCACCAACGTCGTCAGCGACGGTAAGCATGGTTATCTGGAGGTCGATCTGGAAGGCGTGGAGCGCACGCAGATGGGATGGGAAGTCTATCCCGAGGGCCTGCGCCATTTGCTGGTCGGCTTCCATCGCGACTATCCGAACCTGCCGCCGATTTACATCACCGAAAACGGCACCGCGTCCGACGACCAGGTGGTCGACGGCGAGGTCGATGACAGAAGCCGGATCTCGTTCCTGAACCGGCACCTGGCTGCGGTGGATCAAGCGGTGAAGGAGGGCGTCGATGTGCGCGGCTATTTCATCTGGTCGCTGATGGACAATTTCGAATGGGCTTTCGGCTACGAGCGCCGCTTCGGTATCATCCACGTGGACTACGCGACCCAGAAGCGCACGCTGAAACGCAGCGCCAAACTGGTGACGCAATTCCTGGCTGAGCGGAACAGCAAATAATTGAACTTCCGGCAGCCATCCGAATAAAATGGGCGCTCGACGCCCACTGGAGACAGAATGATTAAGGCTACAAAACTGGCGAGCGCCGTCGCGCTCACGCTGGCGGCATGCGGCGCGGCCAGCGCGCAGGCGCCCGCACCGCTGAAGGCGACCGTGATCCACTGGTGGACCTCGGGCGGCGAATCCCAGGCCGTCAAGCAGTTCGCGGACGCCTACAACAAGGCCGGTGGACTCTGGATCGACAACGCCATCGCCGGCGCCGACCAGTCGCGCGCCACCACCATCAACCGCATCGTCGGCGGCAATGCGCCGACGGCGGCGCAGTTCAACACCTCCAAGCAGTTCCGCGATTTCGTCGAGCAGGGTTTGCTCAACAACGTGGACGACGTAGCCGCCGCCGGAAAATGGGACCAGATCATGCCGCCGTCGATACTGGCCGCGATCAAGATCAACGGCCACTTCTACGCCGCGCCGGTGGACATCCACATGCCGGCCTGGTTCTTCTACTCCAAGGCCGCGTATAAAAAAGCCGGCATCACCAACGAGCCGCAGACCTGGGACGAGTTCCTGGCGCAGCTGGCCAAGCTGAAGGCCGCGGGCGTGGTGCCGCTGGCCTTCGGCGGCCAGGTATGGCAGGAGAAGATCACCTTCGACGCCATCTTCGCGATGGTGGGCGGGGCCGACCTGTACCTGAAGGTGTACCGCGACCGCGACCAGAAGGCCGTGATGTCGCCGGCCTTCAAGCAGGTGCTGGTCGATTTCAAGAAGCTGAAGGCCTTTGTGGATGCCGGCTCGCCGGGCCGCAATTGGAACGACGCGACGGCCATGGTCGTCAGCGGCAAGGCCGGCGTGCAGATCATGGGCGACTGGGCCAAGGGCGAGTTCTCGTCGGCCAAGCAGGTGGCGGGCAAGGACTTCGGCTGCTTCCCCGGCTTCGGCCCCAAGGCGCCGTACATCGTCGCCGGCGACGCCTTCGTGTTCCCGAAAACCACCGACGCCAACGCCGTCAAGGCGCAGAAGCTGTTGGCGACGGTGGTCACTTCGCCGGCCGCGCAGGTGGCCTTCAACTCGCGCAAGGGCGCGATCCCGATCCGGGGCGATGTCGATGAATCCACGCTGGATATCTGCGCGAAGCAGGGCCTGGCTATCATCAAGGACAAGAGCCGCCAGCTGCCAAACTCCGAAATGCTGGCGACGCCCGACACCACCGGCGCGCTGCAGGACGTGCTGACCAGCTACTGGAACAAGAACCAATCGCCGGAAGACGCGCAGAAGGCCTTCGCCCGCGCGCTGAAGGATCAATAAGCCATGGCCAAGAAGCGTCAAAGCGTATCCTTCGCCGCCTACGTCGCCATGATCCCGATGGCGTTGACGGTGCTGCTGGCCTACCTGGGCACGATGCTGTGGACGGCCCGCGTGTCGGTCAGCAGCTCGCGCACCTTCCCGGCCAGCGATTTTGTCGGCGCATCGCAGTACATCCGCCTGTTCAACAACGAGCGCTGGCTGCTGTCGCTGCAAAACGTGGCCGTGTATGGCGTGCTGTTCATCGCCGCGTGTTTGATCATCGGCTTCCTACTGGCCGTCTTCATCGACCAGAAGGTGATGGCCGAAGGCGCGCTGCGCACCATCTTCCTGTATCCGTATGCGATGTCGTTCGTGGCGACGGGCTTGATCTGGCAGTGGATACTCAATCCCGAGCTGGGCATCCAGGAAGTGCTGCACAAGCTGGGCTTCGCCGGCGCCACCTTCGACTGGATCGTCGACCAGGACATGGCGATCTACACCATCGTCATCGCCACCGTGTGGCAGGCCTCGGGGCTGGTGATGGCGCTGATGCTGTCCGGCCTGCGCGGCGTGGACGAGGAATTGTGGAAGGCCGCCCGCATCGACGGCATCCCGCGCTGGCGCGTCTACGTCAGCATCGTGCTGCCGATGCTCGGCCCTTCGGTGTCGACCGCCTTCGTGCTGCTGTTCGTGATGGTGGTGAAGGTGTTCGACGCCGTCGTCGCGATGACGCAGGGCGGCCCCGGCACGGCCAGCGAGGTGCCGGCCAAGTTCATCATGGACTACCTGTTCGGCCGCGCCAACATCGGCCTCGCGTCCGCCGCCTCGATCGTGCTGCTGGCCACCGTGCTGGCCATCGTCGCGCCGCTGTACTATGTGCGCAACCGCCGCGCGGCCAGGGGGGCGTGATGGGACAGGCCGTTAAAATCGAAAAGGTAGTAATGGACAAGGCAACAGGCATGGCGCCGGGCGGCGCCGCCAACGACAGCACCATCGCCGCGCAGCCGGCCATCAGGCCGCGCCGCAAGCTGGCATGGACGCCGGCGCGCATCGGCGTGTATGGCTTCCTGATCGTGGCGGCGCTGTTCTTCCTGCTGCCGCTGTACGTGATGCTGGTGACGTCGGTCAAGCCGATGGAAGAGATCCGCCTCGGCACGCTGTTCGCGTTGCCGGTGCACGCGACGCTGGAGCCATGGCTGCAAGCGTGGCAATCCGCCTGCACCGGCCTGGAATGCGACGGCATACGCGGCGGCTTCTGGAACTCGGTGGCCATCGTGGTGCCGAGCACCGTGCTGTCGATCGCCATCGGCGCCGTGAACGGCTATGCGCTGTCGTTCTGGCGCCCACGCGGCGCGGGGCTGCTGTTCGCCATCCTGATGATGGGCGCCTTCATCCCGGTGCAGGTGATGGTGTATCCGCTGGTGCGCGTGCTGGCCGCAGTGAACCTCTTCAGTTCCTTGCCCGGCATTGTGCTGATCCACACCATCTTCGGCATGCCGGTGATGACGCTCCTGTTCCGCAACTACTACGCGGCGCTGCCGATGGAGCTGTTCAAGGCCGCCCGCATCGACGGCGGCGGTTTCTGGCGCATCTTCCTGCAGCTGATGCTGCCGATGTCGACGCCGGTGATCGTGGTCGCGGTCATCATGCAGGTCACCGGCATCTGGAACGACTTCCTGCTTGGCCTGGTGTTCGCCGGCTCCGAGCATCTGCCGATGACGGTCCAACTGAACAACATCATCAACACCACCACCGGCGAGCGCCTATACAACGTCAACATGGCCGCGACCATCCTGACGTCGCTGGTGCCGCTGGCTCTCTATTTCATTTCCGGCCGCTGGTTCGTGCGCGGCATCGCCTCCGGCGCTGTGAAGGGTTAAACATGTCTAACGTAGCTATTCGTAATTTGCAGATTCAGCTGGGCGGCAACAAGGTGATCGAGTCGCTGAACCTGGACGTGAAAGCCGGCGAGTTCGTGGTGCTGCTCGGCCCATCGGGCTGCGGCAAATCGACGCTGCTGCACTCCATCGCGGGCCTGATCGACACCACCTCCGGCCAGATCGAAATCGGCGGCAAGGACATGACCTGGGCCGACCCCAAGGACCGCGGCATCGCGCTGGTGTTCCAGTCGTACGCGCTGTATCCGACCATGAACGTGGAGGCCAACATGTCCTTCGGCCTGCGCATCAACGGCACGCCGAAGGCGGAAATCGCGCGCCGCGTCACCCGCGCTTCGGACATGCTGCAACTGGGCCCGCTGTTGAAGCGCAAGCCGGCCAACCTGTCCGGCGGCCAGCGCCAGCGCGTGGCGATCGGCCGCGCCATCGTGCGCGAGGCGGATGTGATGCTGTTCGACGAGCCGCTCTCCAACCTGGACGCCAAGCTGCGCACCGAATTGCGGCGCGAACTGAAACAGCTGCACAAGCAGCTCGGCGCCACCATGATCTACGTGACCCACGACCAGGTGGAGGCGATGACGCTGGCGCAGCGCATGGCCGTGATGAAGGGCGGCGTGGTGCAGCAGTTCGACACGCCGGCCAACATCTACAACGAGCCGGCCAACCTGTTCGTCGCCACCTTCCTCGGTTCGCCGGGCATGAACCTGTTCAAGGGGCGGCTGGAGCAAGAGGGCGCGCGCACGATGTTCCGCAACGAGCACCTGTCGCTCGATGTGACGGACTACCCGTTCAAGCAGCCGCCGGCCGGCAAGCATGAATGCGTGCTGGGCGTGCGGCCCGAGGACATCGACATCGGCAATTGCGATGGCGCCGACAGCGCGGTATGCGCGTCGGTGTCGCTGGTCGAGGCCATGGGCGCGCATCGCGTGTTGTGGCTGGACTTCCACGGCACCCAGGTCGCGGGCATCGTGCAGGACCAGCAGCAGATCGAGACCGAGCAGGAACTCAGCTTCTCGATCCGCACCCCGCGCGTCTCGCTGTTCGACGGGGCCAGCGAACAGCGGCTTTGACGGCGGCGCAGGACGAACTCACTCGGTGTCATCCTTTTCGAACTCTTTTGGCCAGGCCATATTCGTCACTCCCATTCCGAGCTGAATGAAACCGCTCAATATGAAGATCGCCGCCGCAAGATGCAGGATTGCCCGCGATCCGCGTATGACGTAGCCGTAGTCGTTCGTGCCGATTTTGAGCGGATAGCGTCGGGGAAGGGTGATTACGTGGAAGAGGTTATTCGCGGAAGGAACATCCTCCGATAGGTAGATCCCGTTTTGGGTGGGGCCAAGAAATACCTGGTCAACGACGAAGACGTTTTTGCCGGTGGCATGTCGCGGGTGTCGCGCAAAGTGTGCGTTCCAGACGGCCTCCACTACCGTGGTCTCGAAGGTCAATCGCGGCACGTTCAGGTTTTCCTTGTTAATCGCCGCGATCAGGCGCGCCAGCATGTCGTACTGACCGCGATGTACCCTCGGCGCCAGAGCGTGTCCCAGCTGCCTGTCGGTGGCTGAATGGCCCACGCGCATGTTGGCTACGGACCTTTCCAACACCGCGATCAGCCGCTCGGCCAGTATTTCCTGATCGGCCATCGGCAAGTTAAGGAACTGCGCCATTCCCAACCGGAATGTCTTGCCAATCGCATTGGACCATTGCCCCCAAATCCAGAAGATGCGCGGGGTAACCCAGACGTCCTGCCAACTTGTCAGATACAGTGTTCCGATCTGGTCAAGCAGGGTCTCTATCGAGGTGACTTTGGTGAGGTAGTCGTTTACCGCCTTGCCGATGTCGGAACGAGAAACATGGTGGGCCCGATGGGTGCCTGCGATTTGATGATTGCCGTGGCGCGCATATGCTTGTTCGGCTGTCGATGTGGTGTCTCTGACTCCCCAAAACCGTGTCGACCAGTAAGTCGACGCATCCAGTACCTGGTGAGCGTACCAGCGCCACAACCTGTCTTTCTTTTTCTGGGCGATCTGTGCCTGGGGCGTGACCCTGACCATGGCACGCATGGATGGCGTGACCGCAGTGCTGATTTTTCCAAGTATCCATCTGCTGGCCATCACGTCGTCCTTTTAGAAAGTACTCCAATAGGTTGAGACGTTTATTTTATTGCATGTTTCTTTTGCAAATGTAGCGAATTGTCACGCGGCGATGCGGCTGGGGGCGCCCACGGAGCCGCGCATCGTCACCGTGACCGGGAAGTCGCGGACGATTTCGTGCCGGGTGCCGTAGCACAGGTTGAGCAGCCAGCGTACGGCGTTCTGCGTCAGCTGTTCCATCGGGATGTGGACCGAGGTCAGTCCCGGCGATGTGTATTCGGCCGAGTAGTCGTCGTCATAGCCGATGACGGAGACCTGGCCCGGCACGTCGACGCCGGCGCGGTGGAAGCAGGACAGGGCGCCGACCGCCATCTCGTCGTTGGCGCAGAACAGGCCCGTGAACTTGGTGCCTTCGGTGATCAACTGCTGCGTGGCGCCGAAGCCGCCCTCGCGCGAGAAGTCCGATTCGATCAGGCGCACCGTTGAACGCTCGATGCCGTTGCGCCGCAGCTCGGCGAAGAAGCCGTCCAGCCGCTCGGTGTTGTCCGACGTGGCTGCCGGGCCGGAGATCACCGCCAGTTCGCGGTGGCCCGCTTGCAGCAAGGTGCGCGCCGCCAGTTCGCCGCCGTGAAAATGATCAGGGCAGAACGAGGCCTCCGGCACCTGCGCGCTGCGGCGGTTGAGGAAGGCTATTTTCGGATTCATCTTCTGCAGCGCGATCAGGTCCTCGTCGTGCAGGTCGTGGCCCAGCACCACAATGCCGTCGCAATCGCGGCCGATCAGGAACTTGACCGCTTCCAGCGCCTCGTCGCGAGGCGTGCCGTCGCCGCAGCCGGTGGCCACCACCACGTGGCGCCGCATGGCGCGCAGTTCGAAGTCGGTCTGTTTGAGGATGGTGCCGTAGTAGGCGCCGAAGAACGACGGCGTGAAGATCCCGATCATGCCCAGCGACTTGGCCGACAGCGAGCGGCCGATGGAGGAGGGGCGGAAGTTGAGCTGTTCAATCGCGGCCTGGACTTTTTTCATCGCCTCGGCCGATACCGGCCCGGCGCCTGAAATGGCGCGCGATGCCGTCGACATGCCTACACCGGCGAGCACTGCGACGTCTTTCAGCGTTGCCACGAATTCTCCTGAACTGGGTGATGAATGCAGCGCCGATGCGGGCCACTGGGTTAGCCTCTATCCTAGCATGATCTCCCTATGGCGAATGGGGTATAATGCTCGATTGCTCGTAATTTTCATGGCGTATAAAGCAACCTATCATGCAATCGCAACCACTCTCCCGTCTCCCCAAGCCCGCAGCCGGCGCCCCCGCGCCTAAAGTCGGCTTCGTATCGCTCGGCTGCCCCAAGGCGTTGGTCGACTCCGAACAGATCCTGACCCAACTGCGTGCCGAAGGCTACGAGACGGCCAAGTCCTATGACGGCGCCGATCTGGTCATCGTCAACACCTGCGGCTTCATCGACGCCGCCGTGCAGGAATCGCTGGACGCCATCGGCGAAGCGCTGGCCGAAAACGGCAAGGTGATCGTGACCGGTTGCCTGGGCGCGAAAAAAGACGCCGCCGGCGACGACATCATCATGAAGGTGCACCCGAAGGTGCTGGCCGTGACCGGTCCGCACGCGCTGGCCGAGGTGATGGACTCGGTCCACCTGCACCTGCCCAAGCCGCACGAGCCTTTCCTCGACCTGATCCCGGCGCAGGGCATCAAGCTCACGCCGAAGCACTACGCCTACCTGAAGATCTCCGAAGGCTGCAACCACCGCTGCTCGTTCTGCATCATCCCTTCGATGCGCGGCGACCTGGTGTCGCGCCCGATCGGCGAGCTGCTGCTGGAAGCGGAGAACCTGTTCAAGTCCGGCGTCAAGGAACTGCTGGTGATTTCGCAGGACACCTCGGCCTACGGCGTGGACGTCAAGTTCCGCACCGGCTTCTGGAACGGCCGTCCGGTCAAGACCCACATGACGCAGCTGATGGAAGCGCTGGGCGAGCTGGCCAAGTCGTACGGCGCATGGGTGCGTATGCACTACGTCTATCCGTATCCGCACGTCGACCAGGTCATTCCGATGATGGGCGAGCACGTGCTGCCTTACCTGGACATCCCGATGCAGCACGCGCATCCCGATGTACTGAAGCGCATGAAGCGTCCGGCCAGCGGCGAGAAAAACCTGGACCGCATCCAGGCCTGGCGCGCGATGAATCCGGACCTGACCATCCGTTCGACCTTCATCGCCGGCTTCCCCGGCGAGACCGAGGCCGAATTCGAATACCTGCTGGACTTCCTGAAGGAAGCGCAGATCGACCGTCTGGGCTGCTTCGCCTATTCGCCGGTGGAAGGCGCGACCGCCAACGAGCTGGCCAATCCGGTGCCGGAAGAAGTGCGCGAAGAGCGCCGCGGCCGCGTGATGCTGCTGCAGGAAGAGATCTCGAAAGCGCGCCTGAAGGCCAAGGTCGGCAAGACCGTGCGCGTGCTGATCGATGAAGTCAACCGCAGCGGCGGCGTGGGCCGCTCCAGCGCGGACGCGCCGGAAATCGACGGCGTGGTCTACGTCAAGCCGCCGTACGAGCCGCACAAGAAGCTGGCCGTCGGCCAGTTCGTCGACGTGAAGATCACCACGTCCGACGCCCACGACCTGTGGGGCGAGGCGCAGTAAGCGCCTGGCTAGCGCGCGGAGGTGATGAATACAGCTTTGCTGGATAACATCTCCGGCGCGAAGCAGCCGTCGCGGTAGCTGCCGTCCAGGCGCTTGCGCTGCAGCTTCTCGATCACGTCGTGGAAGAATTCAAGCGTGTAGCCTGGCCTGCCGCCGGCGGCGGGCGTATGCCGTATCAGTTTGCCGACGATGGGATGGAAGGCATCGACGCAGGCGGCTATCGATCCGATGTGTTCGGTGCGGCCGGAGTCTCCGGACGCGACGGTTGTCGGCGGATCCGGGACGATGGCGAACAGCTGCTGGCCGGCGCGGCACCATCCCACATGCGGTGGGAAACCCATGGCGTCAACGCCGCTGCTGCCGAAATCCTCGTCGACTCCGAGCTGAAAATCCAGCGGGACGTTTTCATGCACCCATTTCAGGTCTCTATACCATTGCGCGCGTTCGGCTGCTGTCAACGGCAGCTGCGGCAGCCGCCCGCCGTGATCGTGGAAGGCGTTAAACCGCAGCACTGAAATGCCCAGCCGGGTAAAGTAGGCGGTGTAACGCAGCAGGTGCTCCCGGCTGTGGTTGTGCTTGCCGACCGTGACTCCGATATTGATATCAAGCGGTGCCAGCAGATGCGCCGGGATGCGCTCCGCGCGGCAGGCGGCGCCGTCTTGTAGCGCGTCGTTGAACGCATGGATGCGTGCGATGACGCGCTCGCAGTCGCGGCCGGCGAACACACCCTTGATCGGATAGTCTTCCGGCGGCAGCAACTCCAGATCGTGGTCCAGGACGCCGTGAAACGTGATGGTGACGTTGCCGAAGCCGTTCTCGATGCCGGTCCACAAATACTCCTGCCACTGGTCATCGAGCAGCGGCGCGCCGCTGGTCCACATGTCGCCGCGTTGCATGGTCTTGGTGGCCCTGCGACTGGCTTCCTGGTGGAAGTCCCGGTTGTGCGAGTCGCCGAACAGGCGCAGGAATGTGCCGTCCCTGCCAAAGCTGTCGGAGATCATGGGAAAGACGCGGTAGCCCTGCGCCGCCAGGCCGTCCATGATGTCGCGGCCTTCGGCCAGGTCGATGGAGCGGTTGGCGGCCGCCGGCTGATTGATATAAAAACAGTGGACGCACGCCTGGCGGCAGGTCTTGCGGCCCACCGTGGTGTCGAGTTGCAGATAGAGGCTGATGTCCTGCGGCCGCAGCTTGCGAAAGGGAACATCGAGCGGGATGTTGCCATGGTCGTCGTAGGCGATCGGTTGATTGCGGCAGGGCGCGTTGGGCATGGCTCTTCCTTTCACCAGTCTTCTTGCTGGAAAACGGCGACGGCCAGCACGCAGCACGGCCGGCTGGCCGTGGCCGCGATGGTCGCCTTGCCCTGCCTGGCCGGCGCGGCGCCCCGGCGCTCGCACAAGTCGGCGATCGACAGTTCGATGTCGTGCTCGACCGCCCGCAACGCGCTGGCGGCATCGGCTGCTTCCCCGTGGTGCTCGACGAATACGCCGCCGCCATGGTCGAAGATGGCCCAGCCGATGCCCGCCGCCAGGCCGGTTTCCCGATGTCCGCCGGAGGACGCGGCCGCCTGCACCACGTAGAGGCGGTTGCCCCACACCTGGCGCACGTCCGGCTCTTGCTGTAGCGCCGGCTCCCATCCCGGCGGGATCACGCTGGAGAGCGCTATCACGTTGAAATTGCCGATGCCCGTTCTCCAGAGCGCGTCGTCGTACGCGGACAGTTCGGTCTGCCCGTGGCCGATGCCGGTGATGACGGGGATGATCCGCCGCGCGCCGCTGCCGTTCATGCGCCACCCGGTATGCCGGGAAACTCGTTTTGCAGCAGTTCGGTGCGTCGCTTGAGGCTGGCCTTGACGAAGGAGGTGGAGCCGCAGCCCAGCGGATCACCGGTATAGCGTTCGGCCATCACGGCACAGCGCGACGTGCAGTAGTAGGGATCGCGCGACAGCTCGCAGTTCGGACATTCCTTGAATTTGTCGTAGGTGAATTGGCGGATGTCCTTGAACGAATCGCGCCACAGCGTCTGGAACGATTGCTCGCGCAGGCTGCCGGCGCGGAACTTCTCGTTCGACGCGCAGATCGAGCAGGGGTAGAGCCCGCCGTCGCTCATCAGGTAGGCCATCGCCACGCCGCAGAATTCGCGGCCGGTCGCCTTCGCGATGTTGTGGCACTCGTCAAGGAACTTGGCCACGCACAGCCCGACGGTGTCGTTCATCGTCTGGTCGTGGTGCTTGTCGGCGATGTACAGGCGGGCGGATTCTTCAACGATGTTCGATTGCGGCTGGTACTGCGGGAAGAACTTGCCGCGCCCGATCGGGCTCATGGGTGTCGAGCCGAAGAAGCACTGGTGCTCGCGCGCAAAGTCCAGCAGCGCCTCCAGCTCGTGCACATTGCCCGCCGTCTGGGTCGACATGATGGCGGTCGGGATGCCATTCCTGCGCAGCAGCAGTATGCGTTCGCGCACCTCGTCCCAGGTGGAGCGCACCCGCAATTCCTTGTGGTTCGCCGTGCCGTCGACGCTGACGCTCACCACGCATTCCTTGCGCGGCAGGCGATCGATGAGCTCCTGCGTGATGTAGCCGCCGTTGGTTGCGATCGAAATGACGAAACCCAGCTGGTGGGCGTGATTGACGATGGCCAGGAAATCCGGATGCATCATCGGTTCGCCCCCGACCAGCACCAGGGCGAACACGCCCGCCGCCTTCATCTGTTCGAGGGCGTCGAAGATCTCCGGTGTCGACAACTCGTGGTCCCTGGGCTTGCCGGCCTCGATATAGCAGTGCCGGCAGCTCAGGTTGCAGGCGCGGGTAATCTCGAACCAGACGATGAGGGGGGCGCTCAGGTGGAACTCGTCCCTGACCGGTATGGACGGCAGGCGATATGGCTCCAGCGCCTCCCGCGTCGCGCCCTGCAGCAGGGCTTCCGCGACCGCATGGCGGTACAGTCCGATTTCGCCCGTGCCGAAAGCCAGGATGAATCCGAAGTCTTCTTGACGGATGCGGACGTCCGGGACCATGCGCGCCTCGCTGCCGGTCAGATGGCGTTGCCGACCAGCACCGCAACAGGGGCGACGGCCTTGGCCGAGACATCGCCTTCGAATAGCAGGTCGATATCCATCTTGATGCGGCCGTGGCTGGCGATGAAGTGGGTGAGCTCCTTGCGCTGTTCCTCGGTGAGGCTCAGCTTTAACTCGTGATCTTGATACGGGGTGGGTTTCGACATGATGGTCTCCTTGAAAAGGTGGTGTGGACACGAATTCGATTGCGGGCATGAGCACTAACTTAACGGTGCGCGCGGGCTGGCGTTTGAGGCGTATCAAAAGTGCCTGGCCTGTCCCTAATGAACTATAGTCGCTGGCTGCTGTCACAAATACGTGCTTTGTAACGCCTGAATCCGGGTCCCGGGCCGGTCGCGCAAAGCGTTTATAATCGGGCCATGACTATCAAAAAATCCCCCCAGACCACGCTCGTACACACCGACTACCAGGCCCCGGAAGGCTTCGCCGCTTTCCCCGGCGCCATCCACCATGCCTCGACGGTGCTGTTCAAGAACGTGGCGGCCATGCGGTCGGGCGACTGGAAAGAGAAGAACGCCTATACCTACGGCCTGCATGGCACGCCGACCACTTTCACGTTGGAAGCCCGCCTGGCCGAGATCGAGGACGGCAAATACTGCCTGCTGGCGCCGAGCGGACTGGCGGCCATCGCCATGGTCGACTTCGCGCTGCTCAAGTCCGGCGACGATGTGCTGTTGCCCGAGAATGTCTACAACCCCAACCAGGAGCTGGGGCGCTGGTTGTCGGCCGATTTCGGCATCACCGCGCGCTACTACGATCCGCTGATCGGCGAAGGCATCGCCGCGCTGATCCAGCCGAACACAAAGCTGATCTGGGCCGAGGCGCCGGGGTCGGTGTCGATGGAGGTGCCGGACCTGCCGGCCATCTGCAAGGCGGCGCGTGAACGGGGCGTGGTGGTCGCGCTGGACAATACGTGGTCGGCCGGCCTGGCGTTGCGCGGCTTCGAGCTGGGCGTCGATATCATCATGCAGGCGCTGACCAAGTACCAGTCCGGCGGCTCGGACGTGCTGATGGGCGCCGTCATCACGCGCGACCCGGCGCTGCACGAGCGGCTCAGCCTCGCGCACATGCGGCTGGGCATGGGCGTCGGCGCCGACGACGCCTACCTGGTCGCGCGCGGCCTGCCGACCATGCGCCTGCGCTTCGACGCGCACGACGCGGCGGCGCGCAAGCTGGCGGCCTGGCTGCAGGCGCGCCCGGAGATCACCCGGGTGCTGCATCCGGCCTTCACCGACTGCCCCGGCCACGAAACGTGGAAGCGCGACTTCACCGGTGCCGGCGGCTTGTTCTCCGTGCTGTTCGATGAGCGCTACACCGAGGAGCAGACCGACCGCTTTGTCGATGCGCTCAAGCTGTTCAAGATAGGCTACAGCTGGGGTGGCGCCAACAGCCTGGTGATGCCTTACCGTATCCGGAACATGCGCAAGAACTGGCAGGACAAGGGCGTGCTGGTGCGCTTCAACGTCGGCCTGGAGGACGTCAACGATTTGATCGCGGACATCGAGCGCGCGCTGGGAGCGCTGCAATGAGCCGCTTCTGGAGTGACGTGGTCCACGGCCTGACGCCGTACACGCCGGGCGAGCAGGTGCAGATGCCCGGCCTCGTCAAACTGAACACCAACGAGAACCCGTACGGCCCGTCGCCCAAGGCGATAGCGGCCATGCAGGCGGCGGTCGGCGACCAGCTGCGCAAGTATTCCGATCCGGCCAACGCGGCGGTGAAGGATGCCGTGGCGCGCCGTTTCGGCTTGACGTGCGAGCAGGTCTTCGTCGGCAACAGCTCGGACGAGGTGCTGGCGCACACCTTCCACGCCTTGCTCAAGCACGAGCTGCCGCTGCTTTGCCCGGACATCAGCTACAGCTTCTATCCGACCTATTGCAGCTTGTACGGCATCAAGGCGGTGCAGGTGCCGTTGAACGAGCGTTACGAGATCGATGTCGAGGATTACGCACAGCCGTGCGGCGCCATCATCATCGCCAATCCCAACGCGCCGACCGGCATCGCCTTGCCGCTGGAGCGGATCGAGGCGCTGCTGGCCGCGCATCCGGATCAGGTGGTGGCGATCGACGAGGCCTACGTCGACTTCGGCGGCCAAAGCGCCATCGCGCTGCTGGGCCGCTACGACAATCTGCTGGTGATCCAGACGCTGTCCAAATCGCGTTCGCTGGCCGGGCTGCGGGTGGGTTTTGCGGTCGGCCATCCCGACCTGATCGCGGGCCTGGAGCGTGTGAAGAACAGCTTTAACTGCTATCCGCTGGGGCAGGTCGCGCAGGCCGGCGCGGTGGCCGCGCTGGACGACGTAGCCTACATGGAGCAGACCTCGCACGCCATCATCGCCACGCGCGCATGGTTGACCGTGCAGATGCAGGCGTTGGGCTTCGAGGTGCTGCCATCGGCGGCCAACTTCATCTTCGCGCGCCATCCGCAACGCGACGGAGCGCAGTTGGCGGCAGGGCTGCGTGAACGCGCGATCCTTGTGCGCCACTTCAAGCAGGCGCGCATCGACCAGTTCCTGCGCATCTCCATCGGCACGGACGAGGAGTGCACCAAGCTGGTCGAAGCGCTGAAGGCTATTGTGTAAGAATCAGTCGGCGGCGGGCTCGTTGCGGTTGAGCCGCTGCACGCCGCTGATCAGGCGATAAGCCTTCCACAGCCACGCGCCCAGCCAGACCAGATAGGCCAGCGGGATGCCGATGATGGTGACGAACAGCAGCGCGCCAACGACCACGAAGACCACGTACCACCAGAACGAACGGATCATCCAGCTGTGGTGGCTGTAGACGAAGGTGCCGGCGGTGTCGGGCCGCTGTATGTAGTTGATCGCCAGCGGAATGACGGAAAACAGGCCGAGCGAAAACAGGAAGCTGACCGCATGGACGACATACAGCCACCAGGCGGTGGTTTTTGCCGAGTCTAGACGGCCGTCGAGAACCAGTTCTTGCGACATGATCACTCCTTCGGTTGAGTAACGGTTTACAGTATAGCCGCACTAAGGATCACGCGGTTTGCATCGCGGGCGCGGGACCAGGCCAGCCGGCGACTGGCCTGCCAGGTCATCGTCGACGGCTTGCGTCAGGCGCTGCGCTTGCTGGACAAGGTCCGCTGAAGGAACGCGGTCACGTCGGCAAACAGCTCCGGCTGGATGTCCGCGCGGTCGAAGCCCGGCGGATCCTGCGAGGGCTTGAAGTCCGGCCGCGTCATCTCGGGCGGGAATTTGCTCATGAAGGAGAAATGGCCGGCGCCGGCGATCTCGCGGTGCTCGACCAGTGCCGCATCGCGTACGCCGTGGATGACCCGTTCCGCGTGTTCGGCCGGCGCGAGGTCGTCCTTTTCGCCGGTAAGCATCAGTATCGGCACATGCACCGCCTGCAGCGAGCCGGGGATGAACCAGGGCGTGGCGGGATTGAGCAGCACCAGCGCACGCACGCGCGGGTCTGCCCGCACGGGAACCGGTTGCGGCTGGCCGCCCTTGCTCTCGCGGGGGCCGGACCAAGGCTGTCCGCCGGCCACCGCCAGCGCCGTGTAGCCGCCGATCGAATGACCGATGACAGCCACGCCGTCGCTGGCTAAGTGGTCGCGCAAAACCGGATCGGCCAGCGCCGCGTCGATGGCGAGCGTGATGTGGCGCGGGCGGTTGGCGAGGTTGGCGGCGGTGCCGACCAAGCTGTTGTCGTGCCGCGTATTGCCCGTGTGCGCGGGCAGCGCCACCACGAAGCCGGCAAGCACCAGATGCTTGGCCAGCTCTCGGTAGGCCCACGGCGTGCCGGAGTTACCATGCGAGATGACCACCAGCGGATGCGCGCCGGCGGCCGGCTGCGCATCCCTGGCGACATCCAGCGTGTATGGGCCGAAGTGTTCGGCCGTTTCGACGCCATCGGCGGGATACAGCAACGCCAGCGGTACCACCGCACCTTGTACCGCGTCGTCGATGTCGACCAGGCGACAGCCGCATACATGCATCATGTCTTGTTCCTTACAGTGGACGAACGGGAATGCAGATGTCGCAGGTCATGGCGCCGGTCTGCGGATTGAACGCCAGGTCTGGCCTGAACATTTCGAAGCAGGGGCGGTCGTCGCACTGCAAGCCGCTCGACGGCAGCCAGTTCCGCGTCATCCAGGTCCAGGCGTCGGCGATGTCGGCGGTCTGGCCTTCGTAGCGGCCGACGGCATAGCGGCCGCCGGGCAGGGTGGTGATGTCGGCCGAGCCGGTGGCGTTGAAATTATCCGGCACGGTCACGCAAGCGTCGTAGCGGCATTTGTCGGCGGGCGTGACGGTCGGGTCGTCGTAGCCGACGCCGTAGCACAGCGCCTGGCCCAGGCCATGCGACTGCACCCACGGTCCCACCACGCGGCCCCAGAAGGCGCCGATGGCCGGGCCGTAAGGACCGATGTGGCGGTGGTAGGCAACGCGCGCGGCGGGCAAGTCGATCACTTTAACGTCCATGTTGAAATCTCCTGATTGGTTGTTGGAGATGTCATCGTCGCCGATGCCGGTTTGCGGCGTCTGATCGTACTTGCTTAACACCTGATCCAGATTGCTGTCCGCGCCTCGAGCGCCGCCCAGCGCCTGCGACGCCAGCCGCGCGCGCGTGTCGCGGCGCCACTCGGTCGGCGTGCAGCCGAACTTGAGTTTGAAGGCGCGCGCGAACGCTTCGCCGGAACCGAAGCCGGTGGCCAGCGCCGTTTCCAGCACCGACTCGGGCGGCGTGCAGCTCAGGCGAAAGGCCGCCTTTTCCAGCCGGCGCCTGCGCGCGTAGTCGCCCAGCGTTTCGCCCATCCACGATTGGAAGATCCGGTGGAAGTGGAAGCGCGAGAAGTTGGCGACGTCGGCCAGCTGCGCCAGTTCGAGAGGCTGGTCCAGATGGGTGTCGATGTAGTTCAGCACGCGGTTCATGCGGCGCGCGTATTCCGCGCGGGGTGACTGGTCGTTGGGGAGGCTCATTTATTTTGCCGGCGCGCCGGCGGCTGCGAAGTAAAGTCGATAAAATACAATCATGTTGATTATATAAGGAGCCGGCGTGGCTGCGAAAACTTCGGTGCTGTTTGTCTGCATGGGCAATATCTGCCGCTCACCCACGGCGGAGGGCGTGTTCCGCCATCGCGCCGCGGCGGCCGGCCTGGCGGACCGCCTCGTCATCGATTCGGCCGGCACGCATGGTTACCACGTCGGCGAGCCGCCGGACGCGCGCTCGATGGAGCATGCGGCCAACCGCGGCTATGACTTGTCCGCGCAACGTTCGCGCAAGGTGGCGGCCTCCGACTTTGAAAACTTCGACCACGTGCTGGCGATGGACCACGACAATCTGCGCCTGCTGGAAGCGGCGTGTCCGCCGCGCCACCGGCACAAGCTGGGATTGTTCATGGCGCACGCCAGCCGCAGCGATTCCGACGTGGTGCCCGATCCGTACTATGGCGGCGGGCGCGGTTTCGACCTGGTGCTGGACTATATCGAAGACGCCTCCGATGGCCTGATCGCCGCGCTGAAGATGAAATAAAGCGATTGCGAAAAAAATAAGTTGATGGCAGCATACGGCGGTTGATCGCCATTTGAGAGCGATCCGCAACGGGAGAGAAATATGTCGCAACATCGCAAGTGGATGCTGTCCGCAGGCGTTGCCACGGCCCTGCTGTTCGGCGGGGCAGTGCAGGCGCAGGACCTGAAGCGCCTGGAGGCGCTGGTCGATACGGTGGTCGCCAACGATCATTTTTCCGGCACGGTGCTGGTGGCCAAAGGCGACCGGGTCTTGCTGGACAAGGGTTACGGCTCCGCCAACCTTGAATGGAACATCCCCAACGCGCCCAGCACCAAGTTCAGGCTCGGCTCCGTGACCAAGCAGTTCACCGCCGCCAGCGTGTTGCTGTTGCAGGAGCGCGGCAAGCTGAGTGTCACCGATCCGGTTGGCAAATATCTCAGCGACCTGCCTGCCGCGTGGAGCAAGATCACCATCTTCCAGCTGCTTAACCACACGTCCGGCATTCCCAATTTCACGGCGGCGAAGGAATACGAATCGATCGAGCCGTTCTCCAAGAAGCCGATGGAGGTGGTGGCGCTGGTGAGGGACCAGCCACTGGAATTCGAATCCGGCTCCCGCTTCAACTACAGCAACACCGGCTATGTGCTGCTGGGCGCCTTGATCGAGAAGGTCAGCGGCGAGAGCTACGACGCCTTCCTGCGCAAGAATATCTTCGACCCGCTCGGCATGAAGGACAGCGGCTACGACTGGAACGCCACCGTGCTGCCGAACCGCGCCGCCGGTTATGCGCGCGGCAAGAACGGCGTGACCAACGCCAGCTACATCAACATGAGCGTGCCGCAGGGCGCCGGCGCCTTGTACTCGACCACCGGCGACCTGCTGCGCTGGCAGCGCGCGCTGTATGAGGGCAAGCTGCTGTCGCCGGCCTCGCTGGAGGCGATGACGACGCCTTATCATTCCGGCTATGGTTTCGGCCTGGGCATCCAGCAGAAGGATGGCGGCAAGGAGGTTGGCCACGGCGGCGGCATTCCGGGCTTCGCCACCGAGGTGCATTACCGCATGGGCGACAAGATCAGCGTGATCGTGCTCAGTAACTTCCAGGGCAGCCAGCTGGAAGGCCTGACCGCCGGCCTGACCGCGACCGCGCGTGGCGCCACGTACGTGCTGCCGTCCGAACGCAAGGACATCGCCTTGTCGGCGGAGCAGATGGCCGCCATCGCCGGCACCTACACCATGCCGGATGGCCGCCGCCTGTGGCTGCGCGCCAGTAACGGCGGCATGACGACGCAGCTGCAAGGGCAGGATGCGCTGCCGATCTACGCCGAGTCGGCGGACCGGCTATTCCTGCGCAAGATCGATGCGCAACTGGAGCTCAATCGCGACGCGGCCGGCAAGGTGGAGGCGGTGACGCTGATGCAGGGCGGCCGCAACATGCGCCTGCCGCGCGTTGCCGAAGCCGCGCCGGCGCTCACCAATGCGGACGCCTCGGCACCCGCACCACACTAAGCACACTAAGGAGTCGATATGAAATTCAAATCCGTCTTAATGGCGACCATCGCCCTGGCCTCGTTGCAGCTGCATGCGCAGGAAGCCGCGCCGCGGCAGCAGTTGCTGAAACTGGTGCAGGCCTACACCGAGGCGCAGCGCGATTTCGAGCCGTCGAAGATCGACGCCATCGTCACCCGCGATTTCTACGAGGTCTCCCCGATCGGCGAGGTGGACCCGCGCGAGAAGGTGCTGGGCTTCTACCTGCCGGCCAACAAGCGCGAGGCGCCGACGATGGAGGTGTCCGAGCCATCGATCCAGGTGTTCGGCAACACCGGCACCATCCTCGTCAAGCTGAGTGGCAGCGCGACGGTCAATGCGGAGAAGCGGAACTTCGCCTTCCGCGCCGGCTATGTCGCGGTGAACGAAGGCGGCAAGTGGAAGCTGGCGTCGGCGCAGTACACCGGCATCCGTCCACCGAAGCCTCAGTGAGCCGATCATGACCTTCGATTGGCGCGGCGCCCCCATCTGGTAGCCGTCCCAATCGCCGCCGCCCGGCTCGTCGTTCTGCACTGGTCGTTCATGGCTTTTCCTTTGCCTGCGAGGCCGCGAATACCGGCCCGCCCAGATACGAGAAGTAGAAACGCTGCTGCCGTGGCGACAGCAGCACATGGTGGGCGCGCAGGAAGTCGCGGCCCAGGATCATCTGGTGTCCCCGGCTGGAGAGGTCGCCCCCTACCTGTTCCAGGACGATGATGCGCGGACTGGCGATCTTTTCCTCGCCGATGGCGAAACTGTCGAACGACGCAATCCAGGATTGCCTGCTGTTGCCGTTGACGCCTCGCAGCTTGCCGCCCTTGACGGCGCTGGCGGAAGCGGGGTCGAAGCCCAGCCGCTCGGCGGTGTTCTGGTTGATCACCGATACGGCCGCGCCGGTGTCGATCAGCGCCGTCAACCTGGTGCCGTTGACCGATACCGGAACCATGGCGCGGCTGTCGCCGGATGGGATATCCAGCGGCACGTCCAGCGCGTTGGCGTCCCAGTAGGCCAGGGCCTTGTCGTCGCAGCCCGCACCCCGGAAGAACTTGATCTTCCTGTCGGCCAGCGCAATTTCCAAGTCCGCCTGCAGCAGATAGTCGGCGCCGATGATGCCGCCGTAGCCGGGGATGTCGAAGCCCTCGACCACCGGGAACAAGGTCTGGCTCACGCGCGAAGGGCCGATGACCACTTCATTCGGACGGGCGGAAAACATCGAGGCCTGTCCGCCCACGCCGTGCACGATCTCGCGCGTGCGGGTGAGTGTGACCTGCTGGCGGTCGAGTTCAGCGCGCGTCAGCAGGGTTTTGAAGGCTCCGGTGTCGATCAGCATATGCACCGACTTGCCGTTGATTTGCGCGTCCAGATAGGGTGTGTCGGAAAAGCGCCGGTCCACGCCGATGTCCAGCGCGGCCAGCTCGGTGTAGCGGCACTCGGCCGCGTGGATGGAAACGGCGGCCGTCAGCAGGGTCGCGCAAAGCAGGAAGCGGGTCATGGAGCGAGGGAGCGGTAGGCAAATGCCGATGTTAGCATTTTAGTCAGCTTTTGTGTTTGGCATTCCCTTCATCGCCGCAAAACGACGGTTCGTCCGGCGGCGCGCGCGGTTCGTCGGATGTCCCGTGCAAAAGATGGTTCTCTTGTCTAGAGTGATCGTATTGCCATCCACCTTATGAGCGATGGCGATATCGACCGGGATGGGACATATCATGCGTACTTTTGTGTGGGCTTTGATGCTGGGCTGCTGCATGGCCGGCGCCGCCGGCGCTGCCGAGAAACCGCAACGCGAGACCGACTTGCAAGAGTTCAGGGGCCAGTACGACCTGGCCGACGGCCGCACCTTGACCGTCACGCAGCATCGCAGGAAGCTGTACGCCCAAATGAACGGCGGCCCCGAGGTGGAGCTGGAGCCGGCGGGCAAGGGCGTGTTCATGACGCGCTGGGGCGGGCTGCGGGTGGAGTTCGACCAGCGCGACAACGGCAACGTCGCCGGCGTGCGCCTGTCGGGCCCCGAGCAGGTGGCGCGCCGCAAGGACTGAGCCGGCGCCCTGCGGGATCAGGTCAGCAGCGGAAGGATGCCGTCCAGGCCGACGAAGTTGAGCGCGACGTTGGCCTGCTCGCGCACCACCGGCTTGGCGCGGAACGCCACCGACATGCCGGAGATGCTCATCATCTTCAAGTCGTTGGCGCCGTCGCCCATGACGATGGCTTGCGACGGCGAGATGCCCAGCTCCGCGCACACGCGTTCCACGGTGCGCTTCTTTTCTTCCGCATCGACGATGCCGCCGACCACGCGGCCGGTCAGCCGGCCGTCGACGATTTCCAGTTCGTTGGCGTGGGTGTAGTCCAGGCCCAGGCGCTCTTTCAGGCGCGAGGTGAAGAATGTGAAGCCGCCCGACACCAGCAGCGTCTTCAGGCCGGCCTGCCGCACCGCCTTGAGCATCGCCTCGGCGCCCAGCGACAGCTGCAGGCGCTCGTCGTACACGCGCTCCAGCGCCGACGCCTCCAGGCCCTCCAGCAGCGCCACGCGCCGCTTCAGGCTTTCGGAGAAATCGAGCTCGCCGCGCATCGCCGCCTCGGTGATCTCGGACACTTGCGGCTTGAGGCCCTGCATGTCGGCGATTTCGTCGATGCACTCGATGGTGATCAGCGTGGAGTCCATGTCCATGGCGACCAGCTTGAACTCGCTCATCTTGTGCACGCCGATGGAATAGGTGGCGTCCAGCTGGGCCGCCTGGGCCGCCACTTCGATGGTCTGGCGCAGCGCCGGCGAGAAGGTGATGCCTTCGCAGCGCAGCGCGCGGTCGTTCAACCAGGTGATGTTTGTCGGTGCCGTCAGCGCCGCGATGCGCTCCAGCCTGGCCTTGCAGTCGTCCAACCCTTGCAGCACAAGATTCATGGTGTTTTTTGCAGTCTTCATAAAATGCGGATAGCGTTTTTTGGGCTAAGTGCCCAAGTTACGTGTTAAGGCTCATGCGGTCAACTGTTTGATGGCGCCTTTGATCTGGGCCACACGCGCCGCCAGGTCGGGCATGGCGGCGGTGATCTTCAGTTTGTCCTGGCCATTGAGCTTGATCTGGCGGTTCTTCTGGATCAGCTCAATGATCCGCATCGGGTCGATCGGCGGCTTGGCCATGAACTGCAAGGTGGCCGCTTCGCCATGGGCGTCGATCTTGACGATGCCCACGGTTTTGGCGGCGATGCGCAGGCGGTGGGTCTCGATCAGGGCCTTGACGGGATCGGGCAATTTGCCGAAACGGTCGATCATCTCTTCCTGCATGTCGTCGATCTTGCCCTGGACGTTGCAGTTGGCCATGCGCTTGTAAATAGATAGCCGTTCGTGCACATCGCCGCAGAAATCGGCCGGCAGCAGCGCCGGCACGTGCAGGTTGATCTCGGTGGTGGTGGCCAGCGGCGCCGCCAGGTCGGGCTCCTTGCCGGCCTTGAGCGAACGCACCGCCTCGTTGAGCATGTCCGAGTACAGCTGGAAGCCGATCTCGGTCATCTCGCCGGACTGGTTGTCGCCCAGGACTTCGCCGGCGCCGCGGATCTCCAGGTCGTGCATGGCGAGATAGAAGCCGCTGCCCAGTTCCTCCATCTGCTGGATGGCGTCCAGGCGGCGCTGCGCCTGTTTGGTCAGCGATTGCACGTCGGTCACCAGCAGGTAGGCGTACGCCTGGTGGTGCGAACGGCCGACGCGCCCGCGCAGTTGGTGCAGCTGCGCCAGGCCGAACTTGTCGGCGCGGTGCATGATGATGGTGTTCGCGGTCGGCACGTCGATGCCGGTCTCGATGATGGTGGTGCACAGCAGGATGTTGTAGCGCTGCGCCACGAAGTCGCGCATCACTTTTTCCAGGTCGCGCTCGTGCATCTGGCCGTGGGCCACGGCGATGCGCGCCTCCGGCAGCAGCTCGGTCAGCATCGCCATGCGGTTCTGGATGGTCTCGACCTCGTTGTGCAGGAAGTACACCTGCCCGCCGCGTTTCAGTTCGCGCAGGCAGGCTTCGCGGATGATCGACTCGCCCTCGCTGCGCACGAAGGTCTTGATCGCCAGGCGCTTTTGCGGCGCGGTGGCGATCACCGAGAAGTCGCGCAGGCCTTCCAGCGCCATGCCCAGCGTGCGCGGGATCGGCGTGGCGGTCAGTGTCAGCACGTCCACTTCGGCGCGCAGCGATTTCAGGGCTTCCTTCTGGCGCACGCCGAAACGGTGCTCCTCGTCGATGATGACCAGGCCGAGGCGGGTGAACTTGACGTCGTCCGACAGCAGTTTGTGGGTGCCGATGATGATGTCGAGCGTGCCGTCGGCCATGCCCTTGATCGCCTGCGCGATCTCCTTGCCGGTGCGGAAGCGCGACATTTCGGCGATGCGCACCGGCCAATCGGCGAAGCGGTCGGCGAAGGTCTGCGCGTGCTGCTCGGCCAGCAGCGTGGTCGGCGCCAGGATCGCCACCTGCTTGCCGCCCATGACGGCGATGAAGGCCGCACGCAGCGCCACTTCGGTCTTGCCGAAGCCGACGTCGCCGCACACCAGCCGGTCCATCGGTTTGCCGGAGGTCATGTCCTTGATGACGTTGTTGATCGCTTCCTGCTGGTCCGGCGTTTCGTCGAAGCCGAAGCTGTCGGCGAAGCGCTCGTAGTCGTGCGCCGAGTATTCGAACGAGTGGCCCTGGCGCAGCGCGCGGCGGGCGTACAGGTTGAGCAGCTCCGCGGCGGTGTCGCGCACCTGTTCGGCGGCGCGGCGCTTGGCTTTTTCCCAGGCGCCGGAGCCCAGCGCGTGCAGCGGCGCGTCGTCCGGCGAGGCGCCGGAGTAGCGCGAGATCACGTGCAGCTGCGATACCGGCACATACAGCTTGGTGTCCTTGGCGTATTCCAGGTGCAGGAATTCGGTTTCGCCTTCGCCCAGGTCCATGCTGGTCAGGCCCATGTAGCGCCCGATCCCGTGGTTGATGTGGACCACCGGATCGCCGATCTTCAGCTCCGACAGGTCGCGCACCATCGATTCGACCTGGGTGACGGCTTCCTGCTTCTTCGTGCCGACGCGGCGTCCGGAGCCCGCATACAGCTCGGTCTCGGTGATGAAGATCAGATTTTCGCCCGGCGTCGACAGCTCGAAGCCGGCGTGCAGCGGGGCCACGCCCAGCATCAGCTTCGCGCTGGAGGTGGCGAAGCCTTCGTAGCCTTCGACCGGCGTCAGCGCCAGGTCGTATTCGGTGAAGTACTGCTGCAGCGTTTCGCGGCGGCCGTTGGTTTCGGCGCAGATCATCACGCGGCGGCCCGCCTGCAGCAGGTAGGCGCGCAGGTTGGTCAGCGGATCGTCGTTGTGGCGGTTGACGGCGATGTTGGGCACCGGCGCGGACAACTCGGAGGCGCCTTCGCCGGCGTCCCTGGAAATCACCAGCCGGCCGTAGGGCTTGGCCAGCGTGAAGAACTGCTCGTCCGACAGGAACAGCGCTTCCGGCGCCAGGATGGGGCGGTCGCGGTCGGACTTGAGGAAGCGGTAGCGCGAGCCGGTGTCGGTCCAGAAGCGCTTGATGGCGGCGTCGATGTCGCCCACCAGGGCCAGCGCCGCGCCTTGCGGCAGGTAGTCGAACAACGTGGCCGTCTCTTCGAAGAACAGCGGCAGGTAGTACTCGATACCGGCCGAGGCGATGCCGCTCTTGATGTCCTTGTACACCACCGAGCGCGAAGGGTCGCCTTCGAACTGTTCGCGCCAGCGGTTGCGGAAGGTGGTGCGCGCCGCTTCATCCATCGGGAACTCGCGGCCCGGCAGCAGGCGCACCTCGTTGACCGGGTACAGCGAACGCTGGGTGTCGGCGTCGAAGGTGCGGATGGTTTCGATGGTGTCGCCGAACAGGTCGAGCCGGTAGGGCAGGGCGGAACCCATCGGGAACAGGTCGATCAGGCCACCGCGCACCGAGTATTCGCCGGGCGACATCACCTGCGCCACGTGGGTGTAGCCCGCCAAGGTCAGTTGCGACTTCAGGCGCGCCTCGTCGAGCGACTCGCCTTTCTTGAAGAAGAAGGTGTAGGCCGCCAGGAAGGACGGCGGCGCCATACGCACCAGCGCGGTGGTGGCCGGCACCAGCATCACGTCGCACTGGCCGCTGGAGATTTCGTGCAGCGTGGCCAGGCGCTCGGACACCAGGTCCTGGTGCGGCGAGAAGGCGTCGTAGGGCAGGGTCTCCCAGTCCGGCAGCAGGTGGCAGCGCAGCTGGTCGCCGCCGAACCATGGGATCTCGTCGAGCAGGCGCTGGCCGTCGCTGGCGTTGGCGACGATCACGGCCAGCATCTGGCCCCTGGATTTGAGTTCAAGCGCGGTGAGCGCCAATGCGTAGGCGTCCGACGAGCCATGCAGCGCAGGCAGGGCGAAGCGGGTGCCGGGTTTTGGTAGGGAGTTTTTTAAGACCAGGGACACAACACACATTCAACGGTTAGGCGCACCGCCGGAGGGGCAATGCCGCTGCCGACATTATAGACGAAGCCCCGCGCGCCCGCCGCCTCGCGCTCACGCCGGCTTGGGCGGCCGGTTGGCTATGCCGAAGGGTACATGGACCATCGGTATATTGCCGCCGGCCGACTTCAGGTGACTGAGCTGGTCGTCGAAGAAGATGTGCGGCTTGAAGATGCCCAGCACCCGCGCCTTTTCCATGCCGCCGAGGAAAAACGTCTCATTGGCGGACACGCCCCAGCTCTTCAATGTGGTGACCACCCGCTCGTGCGACGGCGCGCTGCGGGCCGTGATGATGGCGATGCGCAGGATGCGCTTGTACGACGGGTCGCGGCGCTGGGCGCGCTCCTCCAGCCGCTGCATCAGCGACAGCTTCTGGAACAGGTCGGCCAGCGGGCCGGGTTGGTGCGGGATGGCGACACGCTCGCGCTCGTGCGCGTGGAATTCGTCGACGTCGTTGTTGCGCTTGAAGACGGTCTCGGATTCGTCGTCGGCGATCACGCCGTCGAAGTCGAAGGCGACCCGCAATTCCTCGTCGTCGTCGTCCTCGGTGCGCGAGGGCAGCACCAGGCCGGCCGGATAGTTGGCCTCCAGCGCCTTGCGGACGTCCTCCTCGTTGGCGCTCAGGAACAGGGAGGTATTGAAGGCGGGCAGGTAGCTGTACGGCGACTTGCCGGTGACGAAGCAGGCGCGCGAGATGTCCAGCCCGTAGTGGGCGATGGAATTCATCACCCGCAGCCCGGTCTCCGGCGAATTGCGCGACATCAGCACCACCTCCACCGGCGCCGACTGCGCGTAGTGCTTGTTGATGTTGAGGAAGCGCCGGATGAAGGGGAAGGCCACGCCCTTGCCGAGGATGACGTCGATATGCTGCTCCTGGTACTTGCGGTACTCCTCGGCGCCGCCTTCCAGGTAGATCTTGTGCGATTCGGTGAGGTCAAACAGCGCGCTGGAGGCGATGCCGATCACCAGTTTGTGCTCGATAGGGTAGGCCATGGTCTTGTCTGTGGATTGCAATTGGCATCACTTTAACCGATTCGCATTCTTCACGCGCGGCATATTATTGGTATTGTTTTGGTCATATATCTCAATATTTTTTATTATCAATAAGATTATTGCTGTTGTTATTGAGATATAATTTAGCCCTTGCATGCGGGTTTCCTCCGTTTTTTAACGAACATACCAATTACATACCATGACTATTTCCACTCTGATGCACCGTGTTTTGCCGCTGGTGCTGGGCGTGAGCGCCATGTGCGCCGCCCAGGCGGCGGTCCCGAGTTTCGACCTGGGCCTGGCCAACGGCTATAGCGCCTATTTTTATGGCAACGCCAGTAACTTCACCGATATCGAAGGCCGCCTGGCCGTCGGCGGCAACGTCGTCACCTCGGGTGCGTCGATCGGCTACCGCACCCCCTACGGCGTGACCGCGCCCAGCCTGGTGGTGGGCGGCAACGTCAAGCTGAGCGGCGGCGACATCTACGCCGCGCCGCTGACCAATGTGAACACCAATGCCTCCATCGGCCCGATCACCGAGTACACCAAGAACTACAACGGCTATGGCGTGTACGGCGGTGTCAACACGTCGTCGAGCTACCTGACGCTGAATAAAGCCAATGTCTCGACCTACACCGACTTCGGCGCGGCCAAGACCCAGCTGACGGGCTTGTCGGGCACGCTGAACAGCCAGGCCGCCAACGGCACGGTCAACTTCGCCAACGGCGGCATCGAGCTGGTGGGCAACAACAGCGCCGGCCTGCAAGTGTTCAACGTCAACACCCGCAACCTGACCAACTTGTCGCTGAGCAATGTAAAAGAGGGCGCCACCGTGGTCATCAACGTGAGCGGCAGCGGCGATGTGGTCTTCGGCGGCGGCCAGGGCGGCCTGCTGGAGCAGCTGCGCGCCAACGTGTTGTTCAACCTGAACGACGCCAACGTGGTCAAGGTCAACACCTTCGTCTGGGGCTCGGTGCTGGCCAACAACGCCGTGCTGTCGGGCGCCGGCCACCTGGAGGGCAGCGTGGTGGCCAAATCCCTGGTCAGCGCCGTCGAGATCGGCTATGAGCCGTTCAAGGGCTACGTCGCCACGCCGGTGCCGGAACCGGAAACCTATGCCATGCTGCTGGGCGGGCTGGCGCTGGTGGGCGTGGTTGCGCGCCGTCGCAGCAAGGCCTGATTCATCCGGGCGTCGCCAAAAAAGCTGCTTCGGCAGCTTTTTTTGTTTCTTTCTTGCATGCGAGATTGCCACTGGCACGACGCTGGGATACATTGAAGCATCCCCAGGACAGGAAACCGGCGTGCTCAATCTCGACACACTTTTACTGGTTCAGGTCTGTGTAACGCTGTTGACGACGGCGTTGCTGGTGGCTTCCGCTTGCTACGCGGGCAGCCCGTCCGAGCTGCGCTGGTGGGCGGCGGGCAACCTGGTGGTGTCGGCCGGCCTGGCGATGGCCAACCTGGACGGCTTGCCGTCCATCTTCAGCGCCATCCTCGGCTACGGCGTGATCGCCTTCGGCCTGGGCCTGGTGCTGCGCGGGCTGCGCTTGCACGGCTCCGCCACTTTGTCATGGCGCGTGGTGGCCGTCTTCACCGTGCTGGCGCTGCTCATTCCCGCTTATTTCACGCTGGTGGTGCCGAGCCTTCGCGGGCGGCTGTGCTTCAGCGGTTTCTATTTCGCGCTGCTCAACTGGCTGTGCGCGGCCACGCTGGCGCGCCAGGGCGGCTGGCGCGGCATCGCCATCTGCGTGAGCGGCTTCGTTGTGCTGGGACTGGCGCTGTTCATGCGCGGCGCCCACATGCTGCGGCATGCCGACCCGGCCGACGTGCCGGCCTCGCTGGTGATGGGCGCGAGCATGCTGGCCATTCCGCTGGCCCAGGTCTGCATCGTCTTCGGCATGATCCTGATGGTGATGTGGCGCTACGCCGAGCGGTTGCGCCATCTGTCGACGCTGGACCCGCTGACCGGCGCCCTGAACCGCGGCGGCCTGGAAAACGAGGGCAAGCGGGTGGCGCTGCGCGCGCAGCGCGGGCGCCGCAGCCTGGCCGTGATCATGATCGACGTCGATTTCTTCAAGCGGATCAACGATACCTACGGCCATCCGGTGGGCGACGAAGTGCTGCGCCACCTGGCGCGGATGCTGAAGCTGGAACTGCGGCCCTATGATCTGCTGGCGCGCTTCGGCGGCGAGGAGTTCGTGCTGGCGCTGGATGGCTTGGATCGCCAGGCCGCCATCAAGGTGGCCGAGCGCCTGCGCGCGCGCATCGAGCTGGAGCTGGTGGAGATCGATGCGCTGTCGGTGCGCTACACGGCCAGCTTGGGCGTGGTGACGTCGGACGAACATGGCTATGACCTGATCCGCCTGATCTCGGCCGGCGACGCCGCCATGTACGAGGCCAAGCGCGCCGGCCGCAACCGCGTGATCGCCGGTTGAACGGCCGGCGCCGGCCCGCCGCTACTGTCAGGACAGCAGTGCGATCAATGAGTCCGGGTGCAGGCCCCATCCGGCCAGGCCCGATAAGCCCATCAGCACGCCGAACGCGGTCGGCACCAGCGCGGTGAAGTACAGCGCCCACAACTGGGTCAGCGCGGTGATGGCCAGCAGCGAGATGGCGATCGCCAGCAGCGCGTCCGACAGGTCGAACTGGTCGTCCTTGAAGTTGGCGGCGTCGTAGGTTTTCTGGTCCTGCTCGGCCTGGGCCTTGGCGTCGGCCTTTTTGGTGGCCTGGTCCTGCGCCACTTTCTCGTACTCCTGGATCGCCTGCTGATAGGCCGCCTGTTCGGCCGCCGGCTTGCCCGCCGACGCCAGGCGCAGCTGCACCACGGTCGACCTAGCGACTTCCTCGCGCACGTTGCGGGCCTGGTAAAAGGCCCAGTGGTCGACCCGGTTGGCCTGCGCCTGCTGCATGCTTTGATTGATGTTGTCGTCCTTGACCTTGCAGATGCCCATGAAGGTGGCCAGCAGCGCAACCGTGATGGCGACGGTGGCGTTAAGTTTCTTGCCGGCGGCCTGGGCTTCGGTCTGGGTGTCGAGAATTTCCAATGGTTCCATGTCGGTAGGGGAGGTGTAAAAACCGCAAGCTTAACCGATAACTGTGCGGATCGCGCCACACATCCGAAGAATCTGGTTGACGCTGCAGCGGCTGGGCAGCATATTGCGGCAAGAGAGTTCTAACAATAAAGTAAGCCACTATCTGGCGTAGCAGCAAAGTGAAGCAGCCTTCGGGCTGCTTTTTTTTCGCTGATCTGACGCAAACGGAGCGGCCCGCAGGTGCGCTAGTGTGGAGAGTGTCCCGCTGTCGAGGAGCTGCCATGCCTGCGAACATTGAAGGAAGTAAATTTGAAAATGTCCCGAGCCGCACCTATGATGAACGTGTCGAGGCGCGCCTCGGGGTGTTGGAGAAGGACGTGGCTGTCATGCAAAACAACTTCGCCACCAAAGATGATTTGCAAGCTTTGCGAGCGGAGATGCACGAGGGCTTCGAACGGATTGCCGCCGCGTTTTACAGTCATCGGCAGGAGGTCAAGGCCGAAATCGACAAGTTGCGCGAAGAGGTCTTGGCGGCGTTGTCCAACCAGCGCATCGACTTCAACGCCGCGCTGGCAAAGCAGCGCGAAGAGTTTCAGGTGGCGCTGGCAAAGCTGCATGAGGAGTTTAGTGTTGCGTTGGCGAATCAGCGTGACGACTTTCACGTTGCGATGGCTAATCAGCGCGACGAGTTTCGGACTGCGTTGGCTCAACTGCGGGACGAGTTTCAGACTGCGTTGGCTCAGCAGCGAGAAGAGTTTCACGCCGCACTAGCTCATCAGCACGAAGAGTTTCACGCTGCATTGGCTCATCAGCACGAAGAGCTTCACGCCGCATTGGCTCATCAGCACGAAGAGTTTCATGCCGCGTTGGCCCTCCAGCGTGAAGACTTCCATGCCGCATTGGCCAGTCATTCAATCGAGCTGTATAAAGGCTTCGCAAACCAGGCATGGAAATTTTATGGCCTGGCGTCGCTGCTGGTGGCGGGCGTGTACTACATCGCCCGCTACGTGCATTAGAAGTACGCTTACTGTTCGTATGCACCCAGGCGCTTTTGCTCGTCGGCGGAGAAGATGGCGTCGCGCAGTTTCTGCAATGACGCGGGATCGCCGGCCCCGGCCAGCTGCTGGCGCTGCGCCTGGTAGCTGGCGATGCGCCGGTGCCAGTCGGCTTCCTCGCGGTCCACGTCGGCCAGGCGGGCCGCCGCTTCGGGCGATAGCGCCGCCGCGCGCATGCGGTAGATCTCGTTGTCGCCCTGGCCTTGTTCGCGTGCCTTCGACACCGCTTCCTCCAGTTTCAACACCCTGGCCGGCGCGGCGCGGTCCTCGCGCTCCTGTGGCGACAGATTCGCATCAAGCGCCGCGATGCGCTCCTTGCGCTGCGCATCGCTCAAGCCCTTGTCCGCATTGAACTCCAGCCGCGCCAGCGCATCCAGGTCGTAGGCATCGCTGGCGCTGAACAGCCCCTCGGCTTCCGCGTCGCTGAAATAGGAGCGCCGCAGGCGCTGCATGGCCTCCAGCCGCTGGCGCGCCCCCTTTGCCAGATCAGGTGTGGCCGGCAGCTCGCGCTCCACATCGACCAGCGCGCGCTTGTAGGCCAGGTAGGCGTCGAGCAGGCGCTTGGCCTCGGCCGCCGGCGCCGCGCCCAGGCGGCGATCCAGTTCGCGGCCTATCTCCACGCGGATCGCCTCCAGCGGCTTCTCGCCCAGCCCCGCCAGGTAGTAGTCGAACAGGTAGGCCAGTTCCGCGTTGACGATCAGCTTGTCGCCAGCGACCTGGTGCACGTCGCCGTCGGGCCGGGTGCCGATCATCGACGGCACGAACGCAAAGTAGTTCGGATCCGCGGCAGGCCTGGCCGGCGGAGGCTCGCTGCGCGGCAGCGCCAGATAGAGGCCGATGCCGGCAACAGCGGCCAATGCGCCGAAGCGCAGCAGTTTTGCGTTCGTGCTCATCGTGCGCTCCTTACAATCCCAGTCCCTGCAGGCGGTTGGCCTGCTGGCGGAAGATGGTCACGGGGCTGGTCTCGAACAGATTGGTGATGCCCACCATCTGGTTGACTTCATCCAGGTGGTTCATCGCATAATCGTCGCGGATCACCCGGCCAAGATGGCTGGAGCAGCTGCTGACCAGGCCATCGTTCTTGGCGCCGCTGAAGGCGATCGCAGTCAGGGCCAGCACCGGATCGCTGATGTCCAGCACATTGGTGTAAGGCTGCGCGCCGCTCCACGAGAAGTAGTACACGCCATGGACCTGATACGCGCCTTCGCCGCAGGCCGACGTCGGCACGCCTTCGGGGTGGTTGCTGTTGAAGGCCAGCGTGCCGGCGGTGCTTAGCGAGGTCGCCGCCGCGCGCGCGTTCTGCGGCAAGGTCGGGCTGCCGGACAGGAAGCTGATGAAGCCCGACACCGCGTTGGCCAGCGTGTAGGTCACGTCGGGCACGGCGCCGATCAGCACATCGGCCACCCTCGAACCCTTGTTGACGCCACCGACGCTGCTGACCGAGGCCACCAGGTCCGGACGTACCGATGCCACATAGCGCGCGGTGGGGCCGCCGTGGCTATGGCCGATCAGGTTGACCTTGGAGGCGCCGGTGGCCGCCAGGATCTGCTTGACCTGCAAAAGCAGTTGTTCGCCGCGCACCTCGGTGCTGTTGGCTGCCGACACCGACGTCACATACACATTGGCGCCGCCGCTGCGCAGTCCCGAGGCGATGCCGTAGAAGTAGTCGACCGGGCCGATGTTGTCGAAGCCGAACAGGCCGTGCACCAGCACGATGGGATACTTGGTTTGCGTGTAGCCGGTGGCCCAGGATGGCGCGGGCAGGGCGGCGAGTGCGAGCAGGCAGGCTGCGAGGTAGGTCCAATAGCGTTTAATCATTGAAGTCTCCGGTGGTATTTTTGAAGTCCGGGTGCTTCCCCGGTCAACAAAATGTAGCACCGAGCCGATGGCGTTGCAGTCCGCACGCTAGGCCTGGGGAGCCAATCTGATGGGCTGCCGATGCTGGTGGACTGTAACGGAATAAACGATAGTGCCTGCCACGCGGAGCGCCACGCATGGCGGCGTTGCAAATGCTCGCAATAGCTCGCTATTGCTGCGCTTTGCGCCTTGCCCTGCGCGCCGCCCGCGTGTCCTGCACTACCGTTTCTTCCGTTACAGTCCACTGTTGTTTTCGTGCGCTATAATCGATGACAAAAATCCTACAAAGAGACTACCTTGCCGTCGCGATTCGACTTCCAACAATTTCAGGCGATGACGCCGCTGGACGGCGCCAATGTCTGGGCATATCTGCTCGACCACAACGCTGAACGCATCACCGTCAAGCGCCGCAAGCCGGCGCTGGAAAACCTGGAGCGGATCTTCCGCGCCACGTTCAAGCTGGCCAACGACGTCGGCTTCCGCGCCATGAACCTGCGCGACCTGTGCCAGGAAACAGGCTTGTCGATGGGCGGCTTGTACGGCTACATCAGCAACAAGGACCAACTGGCGGAGATGATCGAGGACGTGGTGCGCCATGCCACCCACGAGATGCCGCGCCTGTCCGACGACGTCGCCGATCCGCTGGACAAGCTGGAGGCCTTGATACGCGCCTCGATCTACGTCTCCGAGATCCTGCAGCCGTGGTTCTATTTTGTGTTCATGGATTCGCGCGTGCTGCAGGCGGCCCAGCGCACCACGGCCAAGGAATCGGAGTTGTACGTACAGGCCTTGTTCGCCGGCGTGATCGCGCAGATCCCCGAACGTCCCGAAGGCAGCCCGGAAATGCTGGCCGCGCACATCATGGCGATGTTCCAGGATTGGTATGTGAAACGCTGGAAGTACCGGGCTGCGGATATCAGCCCGGACCAGTTTGCGGACAGCGCCGTGCGCCTGATGCGCGCCTACCTGGCGCCCTGATTTAGTTGGTCGGTGGTGGCGGCGTCGTGCCGGCCGGCTGCGGCGCCACGTTCTCCGCGCCCGGCGGCACGTCGTCCATGTCCAGCGTATGGCGCGCGGCGTCGCCGGTGAACTCGTCGTACAGCCACTCGCCGTCCACCTGCGTCAGCCCGGCCGGCACCTGGCGTTCCTGCGGCGGACGGCTTTGCAGCGCCACCTTCATGTAGTCGATCCAGATCGGCAGCGCCACGCTGGAGCCGAACTCCTTGCCGCCCAACGATTTCGAATCGTCGTAACCCATCCACGACACCGCCACGATGCCGCCGCCGTAGCCGGCGAACCAGCCGTCGATGGCGTCGCTGGACGTGCCGGTCTTGCCGGCCAGGTCGGGGCGGCCCAGGCGCGCCACGGCGGCGCCGGTGCCGGTGCGTGTGACCTGGCGCAGCATGCTGTCGGTGACGAAGGCGTTGCGCGGATCGATGACGCGGGCGTCGTCCGGCAGCGCGGTGCGCGGCTTGGCCTCGGAGATGATCTTGCCGCTGCCGTCGACGATCTTCGCGATCAGGTAAGGCTCGACGGTGTAGCCGCCGTTGGCGAACACCGAGTACGCGCCCACCAGTTGCGCCGGCGTGACCGAGCCGGTGCCCAGCGCCATGGTCAGGTTCTTCGGATGCTTGGCCAGGTCGAAGCCGAACTTGCCCAGGTAGTTGTGCGCGTACGGCACCGTGATCGAGCGCAGGATGCGTACGGAGGCCACGTTCTTCGATTCGGCCAGCGCGGTGCGCATGGTGATCGGGCCGTCGAACTTGCCGTCGTCGTTCTTCGGGCTCCAGGCTTCGTTGCCGGTTTCCGCGCCGGTCAGGTCCAGCGGCACGTCGTTGATCAGGGTCGCCGGCGAGAAGCCCTTTTCCAGCGCCGCCGAATACACGAACGGCTTGATCGAGGAACCCGGCTGGCGCCATGCCTGCGTGACGTGGTTGAACTTCTGCAGGTTGTAATCGAATCCGCCGACCATGGCGTGATAGCCGCCGGTGACCGAATCGATGGACACGAACGCGGCCGCCACCTGCGGCACCTGCGTGATGCTCCAGTTGTTCTTCTCCTGGATGATGCGGATCACCGCGCCGGGGCGCAGGCGGACCGTGTCCTTGGCCTTGTCGCTCAGCGCATTGGCGGCCAGGCGCAGGCCGTCGCCGCTGATGGTGATCTCCTCGCCGAACGGATTCTGCACCTTGACCGACTTGGCGCCCACCTCCAGCACCACGGCCGGGATCAGGCGGTCGCTGCCCGGACGGCGCTGCAGCGCTTCCTCGATGGCGTCGTCGCGCTCGTCCTCGGTGGCCGGCAGCGTGATGAAGGCTTCCGGGCCGCGGTAGCCGTGGCGCTGGTCGTAGTTCAGCACATTGCGGCGCACCGATTCGTAGGCCGCGTTCTGGTCGGCCTTCAGGATGGTGGTGTAGACGCTGATGCCCTTGGTGTACGAGTCCTCTTTGAATTGGGCATACACCACCTGGCGCGCCAGCTCGGCCACGTACTCGGCGTGGGTGTCGAACTCCTGGCCGCGATGGCTGACGTGCAGCGTTTCGTGCAGCGCCTTCTGGTACTGGTCTTCGGTGATGTAGTCCAGGTCGCGCATGGACTTGAGCACCACATGCTGCCGCTGCTTGGCGCGCTTGGGATTGACGGCCGGGTTGTGGCGGGCCGGATTCTGCGGCAGACCGGCCAGCATCGCCATCTCGGCGATGTCGAGGTCCTTGAGCGGCTTGCCGAAGTAGACCTGCGAGGCCGCGCCGAAACCGAAGGAGCGCTGGCCGAGGTAGATCTGGTTCATATACAGTTCGAGGATCTGCTCCTTGCTGAGCGCAGCCTCGATCTTAAACGCCAGCATGACCTCATTGAGTTTGCGGCCGTAGAATTTTTCGCGGGTGAGGAAGAAGTTACGCGCCACCTGCATGGTGATGGTGGAACCGCCCTGGCGCATCGCGCCGCCCAGGTTGGCGCGCGCGGCGCCCAGCGCGCGGCGCCAGTCGATGCCGTTATGGTCGTAGAAGCGCTTGTCCTCGATCGCCAGCACGGACTTTTTCATCATCTCCGGGATGTCCTTGATCGGCACGAAATCGCGGTGTTCCTCGCCGAATTCGCCGATCAGGGCATTGTCGGCGGTGTAGATGCGCAGCGGGATCTTCGGGCGGTAGTCGGTGATGACCTCCAGCGACGGCAGGTTGGGCGCCACATACAGCAGCAGGTAGGCCAGCAGCAGGCCGCCTGCGATCAGCGCGGCGACGCCGGCCACGATAAAGCCGCGAATGGCGTTGCGGCGGGTCAGCCATTTGGACAGATTGATGGGGGAAGCAGTCAAGGCGTTAGTCTCACGATAGCGGCGGTAGGCGCGATTATAGACCAACAAAAATTTGGCTACCCTTAAATGAAAAGTGGCTTTTTATGCAAATATGGTCACTCACCCCTATGACTATTGGTGATTTTGTCGTAACGTAATAGATATTGGGTAAAAACGCTCTACAACCGGGGAAGACATGGCGGAACCGCTGCACACTCTTGATTGCGACATCCTGATCGTCGGAGGCGGCATCAATGGCGCCGGCATCGCGCGCGACGCGGCGGGGCGGGGCTTGTCGGTGGTGCTGTGCGAAAAAGACGACCTGGCGTCGCATACGTCGTCGGCGTCCACCAAGCTGATACACGGCGGCCTGCGTTATCTGGAGTACTACGAATTCAACCTGGTGCGCAAGGCGCTGATCGAGCGCGAGGTGCTGCTGCGCGCCGCGCCGCACATCATGTGGCCGCTGCGCTTCGTGATGCCGCACGCGCCCGGCCAGCGCCCGGCGCTGATGATACGGGCCGGCTTGATGCTGTACGACCTGCTGGCCAAGCGCGAGCTGCTGCCCGCGTCGGCCGGCATCAACCTGCGCGCGCACGCCGCGGGCAAGCCGCTCAAGCCCGAATTCCAGCGCGGCTTTATCTACTCGGACGGCTGGGTGGACGACGCCCGGCTGGTGGTGCTGAACGCCATCGACGCCTGCGAAAAGGGTGCCACCATCCTGACCCGGACCCTGTGCAGCGGCTTGACGCGCAAGGCGGAAGGCTGGGAAGCGTCGCTGCACAAGACCGGTTGCGGCGACATTCGCGTCAACGCGCGCTACGTGGTGAACGCCGCCGGTCCGTGGACCGCGAGCCTGCTGCATTCGACGCTGCCGAAGGAGGGCGGCGGGAATCTCCGGCTGATCAAGGGCAGCCATATCATCGTCAAGCGCATCTTCGAGCATGACAACGCCTACATCTTCCAGCACCCGGACGGCCGCATCGTGTTCGCGATTCCATATGAGCGCGACTTCACGCTGATCGGCACCACCGACCTCGATTACCACGGCGACGCCAACCAGGTCGCCATCAGCGAGGACGAAATCGCCTACCTGTGCGAGCTGGCCAGCCAGTACTTCGTCAAGCCCATCGTGCCGGCCGACGTGGTGTGGACTTATTCGGGCGTGCGCCCGCTGGTGGAAGACGGCGCCGACGCCAAGGCCGTCACCCGCGACTACCGGCTGGAAGTCGACAGCGACGGTCCGCCGATGTTGAGCGTCTTCGGCGGCAAGATCACCACCTTCCGCAAGCTGGCGGAGGAGGCGGTCGACCTGATCGCCAAGTCGCTGGGCAACCGCCACGGCGCCTGGACCCACAACGCCTGCCTGCCTGGCGGCGATTTGTTCGGCGCCGAGCCGCAGAACCGCTCGGTGCTGGAGTTCGACAACTGGCTGCGCAACGTGCAGGGTCGCTACAGCTGGCTGCCGCCGCTGCTGGTGGCGCGCTACGCCCGCGCCTACGGCACGCGCGTGCACACGCTGATCGGGAAGAAAGAGGATATCGCCGAAATGGGCGAGGAGATCGCGCCCGGCCTGTACGCGGCGGAAGTGGAATACCTGCGCCGCTACGAGTGGGCGCGCACCGCGCAGGACATCCTGTGGCGGCGCTCCAAACTGGGCCTGCACCTGCCGAGGGATGCCGGCGACAAGCTGCAGGCCTGGCTGGCGGCGAACCCGTTCCAGTACAAGCAGGCCGCATAAAAAAACCACCTGCCGGAGCGCTTAAGATCGCGCCTCGTGCAGGTGGTTTTTTATTTGGTGCGGAAGACTTACTTCACGCCGTGCATCAGCTTCTGGATCAGCGGTGCGATCAGGAACAGCAGCACGCCGCCGGCCATCAGCGACCAGAAGCCGAAGGTGTAGCCGGACAGCGCCGACGTCACCGACATGCCGCTCTCGCCGCTGACCGCCGAAGCGAAGATGCCCGACAGGTTGTTGCCGATGCCGGTCGACAGGAACCAGCCGCCCATGCCCAGGCCAACCAGGCGGGTAGGCGCCAGCTTGGTCACCATAGACAGGCCGATAGGCGACAGGCACAGTTCACCGATCGACTGCAGCACGTAGACCATGACCAGGGTCCAGAACGGGATGTGGTTGTCGGCGCTGACCAGCGACGACAGCGCGAACATCAGCAGGCCGAAGGCGGAGCCGTTGAACAGCAGGCCCAGGCCGAATTTGCGCGGGATCGAAGGATTCTTGTTGCGCATGGCGACCCAGACGAAGGCCACGATCGGCGCGCAGCTGATGATGGCCAGCGAGTTCACGATCTGGAACCAGGCCACGGGGAAGGTCCAGTTGAACATCTGGCGGTTGACGATTTTATCGGCCAGGAAGGTGAACGAGCTGCCTGCCTGTTCGAAGAACATCCAGAACATGATGTTGAAGAAGAAGATCAGCAGCATGGCGATGACCTTGTCGCGGGCGACCTTGCCGTTCTTGATGCCTTCGATCAGCAGCATCACCGACAGCAGGATGAACAGCGCGGACAGCACGATCTGCAGGTTGTTGGCGCCGGCGGCCAGCAGGAAGTAAACCACGGGGATCACGCACAGCGAGCCCAGAACCACATACACCACGCGCTTTGGATCGGAGTTCGATGCGTCCGGAGCGCCGATGCCTTTCAGGTTGCGGCGGCCGATGAGGAACCACACCAGGGAGATCAGCATGCCGACGCCGGCCGACATGAACACCACTTTGTAAGCGGGCATGCCGTTGACGCCGAAGACGGTCGTTGCGAGCCACTCGGTCAGCAGCGGTGCGACCATCGCGCCGGAGTTGATCCCCATGTAGAAGATGGTGAAGCCGGAATCGCGGCGTGGATCGGTGGCGCCATACAGCTTGCCGACCATGGTCGAGATGTTCGGCTTGAACATGCCGTTGCCGACGATGACGGTCGCCAGGCCAAGCTGGAATACGGTCTGGTTGGGGAAGGCGATCATGAACAGGCCGGCCGCCATGAAGCTCGCGCCGACCAGGATGGAGCGCTGGTAGCCGAGGACACGGTCGGCCACATAGCCGCCGAACAGCGCGGCGGCGTAGACCAGCGCCAGGTAGGAGCCGTAAATCAGGTTGGCCGGGGCCTCGCCGGTGGGGGCGCCAGCGTAGAACTGCGCCACGACGTAGAGCACCAGGGCCCAGCGTATGCCGTAGAACGCGAAACGCTCCCAGAACTCGGTCATGAACAACATCCACAGCGGAGCAGGGTGACCCATGATCTGCTTGAATTCGGGAATAACGACTTCCGTATTGGTGGTGGTAGCACCGCTCATGCGGCTTCTCCTAATTTTGTGATCTATGAAAAGTGTCTCGGGTTCCCTTATGGGGATCCAAATTGGGCGCCATTTTAATCTACAAATCGCCCCGCCCGTACATTTTGATGGCGTGCCTGCAAAGTTATGTCTTTTGTGCTAAGAACTATGTAAATTCCTGCTGCGGCATTCTCCGCCCCAAAATGCGCCGGTTTGTCGTATATTGGCAGGGCAGGCTTACCTGTTATGCATCGAATTTGAATAAGGATTTACGCATCATGGAACATGACGTTGTCGATACCCTGATTTCGCCCGAAGGCCAGCTGGAAGTGCTTTCGAAGGCGGAAGTGAACAAGCTGCTCGACACAAGCCAGGGCGGCCTCTATAACATCTTCCGCAATTGCGCGCTGGCCGTGCTCAATTGCGGCAGCACGATCGACGATGGAAAGGAACTGCTGGAACGATACAAGTCGTTCGAAATCAGTATTGTGCAGCGCGAGCGAGGCATCAAGCTCGATATCAAGGGAGCGCCGGCGATCGCCTTCGTCGACGGCAAAATGATCAAGGGTATCCACGAGCACCTGTTCGCGGTGTTGCGCGATATCGTCTTCGTCAGCAATGAGGTGAGCGACAATCCGAAGTTCGACATGGGCAGCACCGAAGGCATCACCGATTCGGTGTTCCACATCCTCCGCAACGCCGGCGTGCTCAAGCCCATGCTCAACCCCAACCTGGTGGTGTGCTGGGGCGGACACTCGATCAACCGCGCCGAGTATAACTACTCGAAGGAAGTCGGCTATCAAATGGGCTTGCGCGACCTGGACATCTGCACCGGCTGCGGTCCCGGCGCGATGAAGGGCCCGATGAAGGGCGCCACCATCGGCCACGCCAAGCAGCGCCTGCACAAGGGACGCTACCTGGGCATCTCGGAACCTGGCATCATCGCGGCCGAATCGCCGAACCCTATCGTCAATGAGCTGGTGATCATGCCGGACATCGAGAAGCGCCTGGAAGCGTTCGTGCGCTCCGGCCACGGCATCGTCGTGTTCCCCGGCGGCGCGGGGACGGCCGAGGAGATCCTTTATATACTGGGCATCCTGCTGCATCCCGATAACGCCGAGATCCCGTTCCCGCTGGTGTTCACCGGGCCGGAGACCTCGCGCGAGTACTTCGTGCAGATCAACCAGTTCATCCACGATACGCTGGGTCCCGAAGCGCAGCAGCGCTACAAGATCATCATCGACGATCCGGAACTGGTGGCGCGCGAGATGCAGGCGGGGATCAAGCAGGTGCGCGAGTTCCGCAAATCCCGCAGCGACGCCTACTACTTCAACTGGGGCCTGAAGATCGACCACGAGTTCCAGCATCCGTTTGCGCCCACGCACGAGAACATGCGCAATCTGAGCCTGCACAAGAACCAGGAAGTGCACCTGCTGGCGGCGAACCTGCGCCGGGCGTTTTCGGGCGTGGTGGCGGGTAACGTCAAGGACGAGGGCATACGCGCCATCGAGAAGTTCGGCCACTTTGAAATCCACGGCGACAAGGAGATCATGGGGCCGATGGACGCGCTGCTGGCATCCTTCGTGGCGCAGCATCGCATGAAACTGGCGGGCAAGCAGTACACGCCTTGCTATCGCGTGATCCAGTAACACCAGCCGGCGTCCGCGTGCGGTGTGCGCGGACGCCAGATCGAGCACTATGGCCAAAGCCGTCCCTGTAATTTGTTTGATCGCCCTTGGCCTGCTGGCCGGCTGCGAAACCAGTAATATGCAAAAGCCTTTTGGGCCGTATGTCAGCACCCTCAAGGACGGCGAATACGTCACGAAGGACGCGCCCAATGGACGATTTACTGTGCTCTCCATTCGGCAGTCGGGCGGCAAGGGCTTTTTCGGCGCATGGCACTCGGACTACAAACGCCTGATCCACAATGGCCGGATCGTCATCGAGAAGTCCGACCTGATCGAACCTTGGCCAGGCCTCGATCGCCCCGCCTTTTTCGTGCACTCCAACTCGCCATTGGAGAAAGAGGAATACCTGGTGCACGAAACCGCCGGCAAGGTGGTGGTGGACCGCATAGACCATGGCGACTTGGAGCACAGCGATAGCCAGCGCGTGATGACCAGGGAATTCCCGTTCGGTTATCCACTGCGCGCTGGCGCAAGATACTTCCCCGGTGTATCGACGCCGGGATTTTTGCTTAGCGTTTTTCCCATGAAGGTGCAAGTGCTGCCGGCTCCCTTCAACGAACGCCGCGATAAGCTTTGGATACAGTCCCTTGCATCGATTTCGCCGGATCAGAAGTCGTTTGCCTACGTGGACAGCCTGGATGAGCCATCGAGCCTGCTGGTTGCGGATGACAATGGCGAGTCGCGCGATGCGCTGCCCATTCCGATCGTCAGCCTGCCGCGCGAACCGGATCCTAAGGTAAATCCATATGAACGCGTCCGTGCCTGGTTCGACCAGTCCTACACCTGGCAGCGTAACGCGGAAGGGAAATGGGATATCGTACCTATCGCACCTGTGGCACCGGAGCATCGCAACACCGCCAACCCTCTCGAAGAGATATTCCTGACTGAGGCTGGCGGATATCGCAATTGCTTCATCACCGCCCATAAAGGCTGCGCGAGCGGCTGGCGCCAGGCGACGGCCGGCGAGATGAATCGTGAATTTGGCGAGGACTATACTCCGCCGTTTGTGTACGCTCCGGTTACGCCCATGCAGGCGTTCGGCGCCAATGCGAAACTGGTGCTGCTTCGCCGCGTCCATTTTAGCGGCAGCGGCTATACGCTGTTCGCGGAATCCACGCCGGAGAAGGTGGTCGCCGAGATCTCCAGGCGCCTCCAGCAGCGCAAGATCACCTTCGTGCGGGTCGATCAATGTCCACGCGGCGAGGATAATAAGCGCAGCGACTGTGACGCTTTGATCAAGTCCAACCTGGGCAAGCAGGGGCGCAATGGCTATGGACTGGATGAGGTGATCCACGCCGGAGAGACTGGCGGCACGGTGTTCGTCATGCGGAATCTCGCCGTCGTCGTCCTGTCATCGAAGAATGGCGGCACCATGATCGCGACCATCTTCCGCCAGGACTTTTCGCGCGGAGATCCACCGAGCGCTGAATGAAGCTGACTCGGGCGCAGCAGTCCGCGATACTGCCTTGTTGCGGCAAGGCATCTTAATGTAAATCAAGAATTATCAAATTCAATAAATCTCAATAAGCAAATACAGGTATAATTGAATTAGTCAATTATATCAATTTTGCGCCAACCGAAGCTCCTCGCACCTAACCCCGTGCAATATCTCATCGAATAGTTCTCACACCGGAATGAGCGCGTTCGCGCGCCGCGCCGGGGTAGACGATCTATCCCGTGATGGCTAACTGGCGCACAACGAGAAAACATCGGATTGATCGAAAAGCACGCTGCTCGGCACGGGTGTCCGCTTCGATGCAACGGAATCGCATATCGCAGTTATCCAGAGTCAGGAGAGTCTAAATGAGTTTCGCGAATATACGGATCGCCGGCCGGCTCGGCGCAGGTTTCGGGCTGGTGTTGACGCTGATGGCGTCGCTGATTGTGGTTTGCCTCATGCACTTGGCGGACATCGGCGAAACCAGCGGCAAAATGATCGAGAAGGACTGGGTCAAGGCGGAGGCGGCAAACGTCATCGACGCCACCACGCGGGCCAATGCGCGCCGCTCGATGGAGTTGCTGATCGCGCCAGACAAGGCCTATGCGGACAAGGTGCGCGAACAGATCGAGGTCAACAAGAAGACCATCAGCGACGCGCTGGCGACGCTCGATCGCCTGGTCTATTTGCCGGAAGGCCGGGCCCTGCTGGCGAAAATCAAGGAGCAACGTGCGCGGTATGTGGTCTCCTTCGGCAAGGTCGGCAAGTTGGTGGCTGAGGATCAACGCGAACAGGCCACAAGCTTGATGATCGCGGAAACGCTCCCAATGCTCGATGTGCTGCAGGGCAGCGTCAAGGAATTGACCAACCAGCAGAAAAAGATAGTCGAAGCCAGCGGAGGCGACATCAAGCAGAACATTGCGTCTTCCCGGCGTTTGATGGTCGGCCTGGGCCTGGCGGCGCTGCTGATCGGCGTGGCTTTTGCGTATGGCATCACCCGTTCGATCACCCGTCCGATCAGCGAGGCGGTAAAAGTGGCGGAGACCGTGGCGGCGGGCGATTTGACCAGCCACATCGACATTACGTCGACTGACGAAATCGGCCAATTATTACAGGCACTGAAGGTGATGAACGACAACCTGAGAAACATTGTGGGTCAGGTTCGCATCGGCACCGACACGATCGCCACCGCGTCGGCGCAGATCGCGGCCGGCAATTTCGATCTGTCGGCGCGCACCGAAGGGCAAGCCAGTTCGCTGGAACAAACAGCGTCGTCGATGGAGGAGCTGACGTCGATCGTCAAGCAGAACGCCGACAATGCCCGGCAAGCCAATCAACTGGCGGCGTCCGCTTCCGAAGTGGCCGTCAAAGGCGGCGGCGTGGTGGCGCAGGTGGTGGACACCATGAGTTCAATCAATGCGTCTTCCCGGAAGATCGTCGATATCATCAGCGTGGTCGATGGCATTGCGTTCCAGACCAATATCCTGGCCTTGAACGCTGCGGTTGAAGCGGCCCGCGCTGGAGAACAGGGCCGGGGCTTTGCTGTGGTGGCCTCCGAGGTGCGCAACCTGGCGCAACGCTCGGCCGCAGCCGCTAAAGAGATCAAGACGCTGATCGACGACTCGGTCGACAAGGTCGATGTCGGCGCCAAACTGGTGGGCCAGGCCGGGGCGACAATGGGCGAGATCGTGGACAGCGTCAAGCGCGTGACCGAAATCATGTCGGAGATTACGACCGCTGGACAAGAGCAAACCCTGGGCATCGAGCAAATCAACCAGGCGATTGTGCAGATGGATGAGGTCACGCAACAGAACGCCGCGCTGGTCGAAGAAGCCGCCGCAGCGGCGGGGGCGCTGCAGGATCAAGCCAACAATCTGTCGCAAGTGGTGGGGGTGTTCAAGTTGGATGGCGCGCACACGGCGGTTGTTATGAAGCTGGAGGCGGCCGGCCATCGTACCCCGATGTCCCGGCAGGCTAAGGCGCCGGTCGCCACCGACGATGTCAGGCCGCTGAAGCGGGTGGCGCATTCACGCGCTTCAGCTGAAAGCGACTGGGAAGAATTCTGAGATGATCATCGCGTGGAGTTGACCACGATCTTCAGGAGATTGGCGGCTTTTTTCCGAAACGCCGCGGCTGGCGTTTTATCGGCAAGGGAAACCGTCATGAAGCCCTCGAAAGACGCAAAGATGATTTCCGCCAGCTCGCGTTCTCGTACGTCCGCCGGTAAGCGCGAGGCGCCTTTTCTGGCGTGCAGAATTTTCTCAAGCCAGTCGATGTTTTGTTTGGCGAACAGCTGCAGTTCGTCGACGCAGGCTTGCTCCTGAAAAGACGGCTCGCGCAGCATCGTCACGTACATGCACAGACGATTCCCGTCGTGCAGCATCTCGGCAAACAGGCCTGCATACATCCGAAGCTGCTCGGCCAGGTCTGCGCCGTCCTCGATGGCGAGCAGCCGCGTGGCTTGTTCCTCCCGATACTGCCGCAGCGCGTGCCTGGTCAAATCTTCTTTTGAAGCGAAATGGTGATAGAGGCTGGGTGCCTTTATTTGCAGGTGCTCTGCGATCTGACGCATACCAAGGCCGTTGAATCCACGCTGCTGGAACAGGCGGGTTGCCGCGCCGAGTATGGTTTCCCGCGTCAGTGGCGGATTGTTTTTTTTCGTAGGCACCATGGGGCTCACTCCAGAATGGCGATGCCGCCGCGGTGAGCGACGAACAGCAGCGTTTCCTCCAATGCGCAGGCTTCATGCTCATCGCATCCCTGAACCTGCAGCACATCGCCTGCGCGCATCTCGACATCGTTAAAGCGGATGGCGCCCGATATGACGAGGATCTGCTCCCATCCGTCGTGAGCGTGTTTTGGAAACCGCGCGCCAGCCTGGAATTTGGCCAGGTAGCCGCCATCGCCGTCGTTGCCGGTCCATGTCGAACAGGTTTGCACGCCGGCGATCCCGGAGTCGCACCAGTTGCGTTGAGCTCGTTGAGCCAGAATCATGCGCCAACTCCTATTGGTAAGTAGAGGTTGTAACTCTAACTAACGTTCGTTAGGTAGTCAAGCATGATTCTTGATTGCCCTGCGCGGGCGCTGGGTGTTCCGGCGTGACAATCCGCGCATTTCTATCGGCTTCGATCCGCTAGACTACCTGACCTCAATATCTATGCGTTCGGTTTCTTGTCGGGCGCGATCAAATGAACTACTTGAATCAACTAGTTAAATTGCTTGGCCCAGCAATGGTCGCGTCCCTGCTTACCGGTTGTTTTAGCACGATGCACTACAAGCCCGAGGGGATATACGCAAAAACCCTTTTCGACGACGAGGATGTCACCAAGGCCGTCCCGCATGGGGAGTTCACCAAGCTAACCGTCAGGTATTTGGGTGGCGGAAGTTATATGACTTCCGGAGAGGTGATATCTGAGCGCCTGATTTATCGCGACAAAATTGTCATCAAGGAGGCGCGCCAACTCGAGCCCTGGTCGGAGTTGGATACGCCAGCCTTTTTCGCCGAGGTCTATGAGGACTACTACTGGCGGGACTTTCTGATTCATGAGGTGGATGGCAAACCTGTGGTCGAACGCATAGAGCAGGGCCCCCCGGGGCGGGATGATACCCATCGTGTGGCCACCCGGGGCTTCAATTTTGGCTATCCTTTGCGTCAGGGCGTCAGGTATTTTCCCCGCGCGATGACGCCGGGATTCCTGCTCAGCGTCTTTCCCATGAAGGTCAGTGTTCTGCCGCAGCCGGTCGACCTGCTCAAGCGCCTGGCCGCCAACCAGCTCGCAGCGGTATCGCCCGACGAGAAATCGTTCGCCTATGTCGACGACATGGATGTGCCGTCGTTCGTGATGGTCGTCGATGAGAATGGCGAACGGCGCGATCCCATTCCGATTCCGCGCGTTGAACTCGCGCCCCGGCCCGAGTCCGATGTCAACCCATACGATCGTGTCCGAACCTGGTTCAACGCCACTTATAAATGGCAGCGGGACAGCAACGGCAAATGGGCAGCCGAACCGTTGGCGCCGGTGGCACCCCCGGCCGCCAATCCGGCAGAAGAGATTTTTCTCAGCGAGCGGACCGGCTACCGCAGTTGTTTCACGGCGGCCGACGCCCACTGCCTGGCCAACTGGCACCAGGCCAGCAGGGACGAAGTGGTGAAGGCGATTCCCTATGATCCTGCGCAGCCGATGGTCTATGCGCCTTCGGTTCCCACGCAGGCCTTTGGCGCAAACGTCAAGCTGCTCGCGTATGAAACCTCGTTTGGAATCTACAGCGGCTATACCTTGTATTCCGACTCGCCCCCGGCACAGGTGATGGCCGAATATGCAAAGCGGCTGGAGAGCCGCAGGATACCGTACGTGCGATCGGACCAGTGTCCCCATGAACAATGGTGGCCGGATTGCGATGACCTGATCAAGTCAAAGCTGAACATCGGACCCGCGAAGAGCTACCGGCTGAGAGATCTCGTCATCGGCGCGGCCCGTGGGCCCGCCACCGTGTTCATCCTGCCGGACATGCTGGTCTCGCTGCTCACGACGAAAGAGGGCGGCACGGTCATGCGGACGGCCTATCGCGGCAAGCTCCCGCACTAGGGACAAATGGCGGAAAAAAAGGCCGCTCAGTTGAGCGGCCTTTTTGCTTGCTTACTCTTCGCGGCGCAGGTGCGGGAACAGCAGCACGTCGCGGATGTTCGGCGAGTCGGTGATGATCATCATCAGACGGTCGATGCCGATGCCGCAACCGCCGGCCGGCGGCATGCCGTATTCCAGCGCGCGGATGTAGTCGGCGTCGTAGAACATCGCCTCTTCATCGCCCGCATCCTTGGCCGCCACCTGCGACAGGAAACGTGCCGACTGGTCTTCCGCATCGTTCAACTCGGAGAAGCCGTTGGCGATCTCGCGGCCGACCATGAACAGTTCGAAGCGCTCGGTGATGCCTTCACGCGTGTCCGAAGCACGGGCCAGCGGCGACACTTCGACCGGATAGTCGATAATGTAGGTCGGTTCCCACAGCTGCGCTTCGGCGGTTTCCTCGAACAGCGCCAGTTGCAGCGCGCCCAGGCCGGCGGTGGCGAACGGCTTGACGCCGAACTTCAGCAGCTCCTTCTTGATGAACTCAACGTCGGTCAACTGCTCCGGCGTGTAGCCGGGCGCGTACTTGTTGATCGCTTCGACGATGGTCAGGCGGTGGAACGGCTTGGCCAGATCCAGCTCGCGGCCGCCGTAGGTCAGCGTCGCGGTGCCGTGCGCGTCGATCGCGGCCTGGCGGATGATCGCTTCGGTGAAGTCCATCAGCCAGTGGTAATCGGTGTAGGCCGCGTAGAATTCCATCATCGTGAATTCAGGGTTGTGACGGACCGACACGCCCTCGTTGCGGAAGTTGCGGTTGATCTCGAACACGCGGTCGAAACCGCCGACCACCAGGCGTTTCAGGTACAGCTCGGGCGCGATACGCAGGAACATCTGCATGTCCAGCGCGTTGTGGTGGGTGATGAAAGGCTTGGCCGCGGCGCCGCCAGGGATGGCGTGCAGCATCGGCGTTTCCACTTCCATGAACTCGTTCTTCTCCATGAAGCGGCGCATCGACGAGATCGCGGCGGTACGCGCCTTGAAGGTGCGGCGCGTCTCTTCGTTCATGATCAGGTCCACGTAGCGCTGGCGGTACTTGGTTTCCTGATCGGCCAGGCCGTGGAACTTGTCCGGCAGCGGGCGCAGCGACTTGGTGATCAGGCGCAGTTCCGACACCTTGATGGTCAGCTCATCGGTCTTGGTCTTGAACAGCGTGCCGACCACGCCCAGGATGTCGCCCAGGTCGTAGTGGTGCAGCGCGGCCATCGCGGCTTCGCCGGTCAGGTCCAGCGTGGCGTAGATCTGGATGCGGCCGTCGGCTTTCGGGCCGGACGAATCCTGCAGCGTGGCGAAGGCGGCCTTCTTGCCGGCTTCGCGCTTGAGCATCATGCGGCCGGCCAGCACCACGGTGACTGGTTCGGCTTCCAGCTCTTCGCGCGACTTCGCGCCATACTGCGCGTGCAGGTCGGCGGCTTTATGTTGTGGCTTGAAGTCGTTAGGGAAGGCGACGCCTTGTTCGCGGATGGCGGCCAGCTTGGCGCGGCGCTCGGCGATGATCTTGTTTTCGTCCGGCGCTGCTGCTTGTTCTTGAAGATCCGTAGTCATGGTCTGTTCTTTTGTTGAGGTGATGATTAGTTAATGGCGGCGGCGAAGAGCGTTTCGACATCCAGCTCGCTGAAGTCGCGCACGACGGCGATGACGTTGTCGAATTCGGCGAAGGCCTCGGCCGGCAGGGTGGTGGTCAGCACCACCGCGCGCATGCCGGCGCGGCGCGCCGCTTCCACGCCCAGCGGCGCGTCTTCGAACACGATGCTGTGGACGGGCAGGGCGCCGCTGCGCTCCGCCGCCAGCAGGAACACGTCCGGCTCCGGCTTGCCGCGCGCGACGTCGGCGGCGCCGGCGATGGCGTCGAACTGCTTGCGCAGGTCCAGGCCATCGAGCGTGAAGTCGATGTTCTCGTTCGGCGCGGCGGTGGCCACGGCCAGCTTCACGCCGGCGCTTTTGGCGCGGGCGATGAAGGCTTCGAAGCCGTCGACCGCCGCCAGGTGCGGCGCGTACAGCTCGCGGTACAGCGATTCCTTCTCGAAGTCGAGCGCTGCGCTTTCTTCCTTGGACATCGGCTTGCCCAGGTAGGTGCTCATGATTTCATGGCCCTGGCGGCCGGCCGTGGCGCGGAAGAACTCATCGGCGTCGAGGTCGTGGCCGCGACGGGCGAAGAAGGCCAGCCACGATTTGGTGTGGAAGGCCATGTTGTCGACGATGGTGCCGTCCATGTCGAAGATGAACGCGCGCTGCGAATTCGAGGAGCTCATCAGACGCCTTGCTTCAGCGATGCCGAGATGAAGTCGTCCAGGTCGCCGTCCAGCACGCCCTTGGTGTTGCCGGTCTCGAAGTTGGTGCGCAAGTCCTTGATGCGGGACTGGTCCAGCACATAGGAGCGGATCTGGTGGCCCCAGCCGACGTCGGTCTTGGAGTCCTCCAGCTTCTGCTGCTCGCTCATGCGCTTGCGCAGTTCCAGCTCGTACAGCTTCGCCTTCAGCATTTCCATCGCCTCGGCCTTGTTGCGGTGCTGCGAGCGGTCGTTCTGGCACTGGACCACGATGCCGGACGGGCCGTGCGTCAGACGCACCGCGGAGTCGGTTTTGTTGATGTGCTGACCACCGGCGCCGGACGCGCGGTAGGTGTCGATGCGCAGGTCGGCGGGATTGATCTCGATGTCGATCGAGTCATCCACCTCCGGGTACACGAACAGCGACGTGAACGAGGTGTGGCGGCCGTTGGCCGAGTCGAACGGCGACTTGCGCACCAGGCGGTGCACGCCGGTCTCGGTGCGCAGGTAGCCGTAGGCGTAGTCGCCTTCGACCTTGATGGTGGCGGTCTTGATGCCGGCCACCTCGCCGTCGGATTGTTCCATCACCTCGACCTTGAAGCCTTTGCGTTCCGCGTAGCGCAGGTATTGGCGCAGCAGCATCGACGCCCAGTCCTGGGCCTCGGTGCCGCCGGCGCCGGCCTGGATGTCGATGAAGCAGTTGTTCGGGTCCATCGGATTGTTGAACATCCGGCGGAACTCCATGCCTTCGACGACCTTGCGGACTTCCTCGGCATCGACGATCAGCGCTTCAAGCGTGTCGTCGTCGCCTTCTTCCTTGGCCATGGCGAACAGGTCGCCCATGTCCTTGAGGTCGGTGTCGGCCTTGGTCAGCGCGAAGACGATGGCTTCGAGCGATTTCTTTTCCTTGCCGAGATCCTGGGCCTTTTTCGGGTCGTTCCAGACCGTCGGGTCTTCCAGTTCTTCGTTTACTTGTTCGAGTTTCTCTGACTTTTTATCGAAGTCAAAGATACCTCCGAAGTTCGGCTTCGCGCGAGGTCAGATCGGCGAGCAGGGCGGAGAGGGAGTTGATGCGTTCGGCTTCCATGTTTTCTTCTTTTCTAAGGCTGAAATCAAACCTTCGATTATACCCTAGCCGGGCCGTTCCCTTGCAGCTAAATGGGCAGCGCGACGCCGGTGCCTGCGCGGTCGGCCCATCGCCCGCGCCGGTGGAGGCGAAAAGCTGACATTTTTGCCACACAAAGCATAAAAATATGGCCTCTCCCCCTTAAGTTGCTTGATGCAAGGAAATCGCGTGCGTATGATGTTGCGCATCGGTCCGTTGCCAAAAAGTTGCAACTTTAGATAGTTCCCTCATGCGCCCAGCAGTTTGCCGCCTCACACTCGCGTTGCCCACCTTGTTGCTCGGCTGTGCCGGCCTGCCGCACGGCGAGACCACGCCCGTGGGCGCGCAGGCCACGCTGGCGCTGCTGGAAACCACCGACCTGCACGCGACCGTGCTCAGTTACGACTACTACAAGCTGAAGGCCGATCCGTCGATAGGCCTGGAGCGCACCGCGACGCTGATCAAACAGGCGCGCGCCGAATTCCCCAACAATTTGCTGCTCGATAACGGCGACGCCATCCAGGGCACGGCGCTGGCCGACTACCAGGCGCTGGTTGCGCCGGTGCCGTGCGGGCAGCCGCTGGCCATCTACAAGGCCATGAACGCGCTGGGCGTGGACGGCGGCGGCATCGGCAACCACGAATTCAATTACGGGCTGGCCTACCTGAACCAGGTCACCGCCAGCCATTTCGACGTGGACGGCGTGCCGGCCAACGCGCCGCGCTGCGCCGGGCCGGACTTCCCCATCGTGCTGGCGAATATCTACAGCGCGAAGACCAGGCAGCCGCTGTTCGAGCCATACCGCATCCTCACGCGCCGGATCAGCGCCACCGGCCCCGATGGCAAGCCGGTGGCGGCGACGATCAAGGTCGGCATCATCGGCTTTGCGCCGACGGTGGTCATGTCGTGGGATAAGCACTGGCTGGAAGGTAAAGTCTACGCCGAAGGCGTGCGCGAAACTGCGCTCAAGTACATCCCGCAAATGCGCGCGCAGGGCGCGGACCTGGTGGTGGCCATCTCGCACGGCGGCCTCGATGGCGCGCCGTATTCGCCGGAGATGGAGAACGCCAACTACTACCTGGCGCAGGTGCCGGGCGTGGACGCGATGATGATCGGCCACTCGCACCAGCCATTCCCGGACGCCGCCAGCAAGGTGCCGGAGTTCGGCCTGCCGAACGTGGACAAGGCCAAGGGCACGGTCCACGGCGTGCCCGCCGTGATGGCCAACCTGTGGGGCAAGCACCTGGGCGTGATCGGCCTGCGCCTGAAGTACGACGGCAAGGCCTGGGTGGTGGACAAGAGCCGCACCACGGTCGAAGTGCGCTCGACGCGCAACGCCGACGGCAGCTACGTCGCCGCCGATCCCGCCATCGCGCCGATGGTCGCGGCCGAGCACGAAGCCACCATCGGCTACGTGAAAACGCCGGTCGGCAGCAGCGACTTCCGCATGACGACCTATTTCGCCGACGTCGGCGACAGCAGCGCCATCGAGGTGGTGAACCAGGCGCAGACCGCCTACGTGCAAAACTACGTCAAGGCCAACCTGCCGCAGTACGCGGCGCTGCCGGTGCTGTCGATGGCGTCGCCGTTCAAGGCCGGCGCCGCCGGCGCGGGCGACTACACCGACGTCAAGCCGGGCGGCCTGGCGCTGAACAACGTGGCGGACCTGTACCTGTACCCGAACGCGCTGCATGTGGTGAAGGTGGATGGCGCCGGCTTGAAGGCCTGGCTGGAAAAGGCGGCGGAACGCTTCAACCGCATCGACCCGGCCAGCGGCGCGCAGCAGGAACTGGTCAACACGGCGGTCCCCGGCTTCAATTTCGACATGCTGAGCGACGCCGACATCAGCTACCAGATCGACGTGACCAAGCCGGCCGGCCAGCGCATCGCGGCCTTGCGGTACAAGGGCGCGGCGCTGTCGCCGGCGCAGGAATTCCTGGTCGCGACGAATAACTACCGCGCCAGCGGCGGCGGTGCCTTCCCCGGACTGGATGGCGGCAAGACCGTCCTGGCATCGCCGGACGCCAGCCGCGATGTGCTGATCGCCTACATTCAGCAGCAGAAGAACGTGACCCGCGCCCGCAACGGCTCCGCGCGCAGCTGGCGTTTCGCGCCGGTGGCGGTCAAGGGCACGGTGGTGTTTCACTCCGCCCCCAACATGGTGGAACTGGCGAGGGAGGCGGGCCTGAAGGCCGTCACCCAGATCAAAACGGACGATGGCGGCGGCAAGGGCCTGGCCCTGTACGCCATCGATTTGGCCATATGAACGGAGGACGCATGAAGCAGGGGCGTAGAGTGCTGGCGGGCTTGTTGCTGGCGGCGGCCGGTATCGCAAATTGCGCGGCGGCCGGGCCGGTCGACGAGGCGCGCCTGTACCTGCGCGGCGGCTCGGGCGTGGCCGCCAACCTGCCGAAAGCGTTTTCGATCTTCAGCACCGCCGCCAAGGCCGGCGATCCGCTGGCCGCCTACTACCTGGGCATGATGTACCGGAACGGCATGGCGGTCGCGCGCGACGCCAAGGCTGCGGCCCGCTGGTTGAAGTTCGCGGCCGACCGCCAGATGCCGGCCGCGATGTTCGCGCTGGCGAACCTGTACCTGAGCGGCGACGGCGTCAAGCGCGACGAGCAGGCCGCGCGCCACCTGATAGAAAAAGCCGCCGATCTGGAGTATCCTGAAGCGGTGATGGCGATGGCCATCGGCCTGCGCGACGGCTCCATGGGCTTCGACCGCAACGAGGCGCTGTCCGAAACGCAGATGCGCTTCGCCAATCGCGCCCTGGCGCAGCGCACCTCCGGCATGTAATTCCGGCCCGCCGAGGCACGCCTTCCTTACTGCTTGCTTACACGCGGCGGCCCCTCTGCGGCTTGCTGCGATGCCGCACATCTATCTGTTGCCGCTGCCGATCTACTACCCTACAATGGCCCATCGATGGGGAGCCCATCCGGCCGAATTTCCCACGTAAGCGACTACTATAAGAACGTTGTAAACAGGAGATCACAGATGAATTTCAAGTTGAAATTGCTCGTTGCAGGCATGGCACTCGGTTTCTCGGCTTCCTCGATGGCGGCTGATCCCATCAAGATCGGCGTGGCCGGTCCTTTCACCGGCGGTTCGGCGCCGATGGGCGTGTCCATGCGCGACGGCGTCAAGCTGGCCGTGGCGGAGATTAACGCCAAGGGCGGCCTGCTGGGCCGCCAGATCCAGCTGGTGGAGCGCGACGACGAAGCCAAGAACGAACGCGGCGTGCAGATCGCCCAGGAATTGATCAACAAGGAAAAGGTCACCGCCACCGTCGGCTACATCAACACCGGCGTGGCCCTGGCTTCGCAGCGCTTCTACCAGGAAGCCAAGATCCCGGTCATGAACAACGTCGCCACCGGCTCCATCGTCACCCGCCAGTTCGCCGACCAACCTGAAAACTACATCTTCCGCAACTCCGCCAACGACACCATCCAGTCGCACATGATCGTGCAGGAAGCGGTCGATCATCGCAAGTTCAAGAAGGTCGCCATCCTGGCCGACTCCACCAACTACGGCCAGCTTGGCCGTGAGGACCTGGAAAAGGCGCTGGCCCTGAAGAAGATGAGCGCCGTCGCCATCGAAAAATACAACCTGAAGGACGTCGACATGACGGCCCAGCTGCTCAAGGCCAAGCAGGCCGGCGCCGAAGTGGTGCTGACCTACGGTATCGGCCCGGAGCTGGCGCAGATCGCCAACGGCATGGAGAAGCTGGGCTGGAAAGTGCCGCTGATCGGCAGCTGGACGCTGTCGATGGCTAACTTCATCGACAACGCCGGCAAGAACGGCAACGGCACCCGCATGCCGCAGACCTTCATCCAGGACCCGAACACGCCGAAGCGCAAGGCCTTCATCGACGCCTACGTCAAGGCCTACCATCCGCCTGGCGACCGCATGCCGTCGCCGGTGTCGGCGGCGCAGGGCTACGATTCGATCTATCTGCTGGCTGCGGCCATCAAGCAGGCCGGTTCCACCGACGGTCCTAAAGTCAAGGCCGCGCTGGAGAACCTGAACGAGAAGATCGACGGCGTGGTCACCACCTATAACAAGCCGTTCAGCAAAGACAATCACGAAGCGATCACCGCCGACATCACCGTCTTCGGTGAAGTCAAAGATGGCAAAGTAGTGCTGGCCAAGTAAGCTCGCGAGTCTTCGTACTGGCCAGTCTTGAGGATTCAAGCCTGGCCTTTTTCTTGTCGTCCTAAAGTGGTGGTTATCATGGAAATCTTCCTGCAACTGGCATTCAGCGGCATCGCGCTCGGCATGATCTACGCCGTCATCGCGTTCGGCTATCAGCTCACCTTCGCCACGTCCGGCACGCTCAACTTCGGGCAAGGGGAGTCGCTGATGCTGGGCGCCCTGGTCGGGCTTAGCCTGGTCGGCACCATCCACGGCGGGCCTTACATGAGCTACCTGCTGATGATCCCCCTGGTGATCGTGTTCGGCGCGCTGCAAGGCATGTTCGTCGAGTGGATAGGCGTGCGGCCGGCGATCAAGATCAAGTCGGAGTTCGGCTGGATCATGTCGACCATCGCGCTGGCCATCATCTTCAAGAACGTGGCCGAGAACATCTGGGGCAAGGACGACCTGACCTTCCCGTCGCCATTGAGCTCCGCGCCGTTCCAGGTGCTGGGCGCGAACGTGCAGCCGATGCAGGTGGCGGTGATCGTCGGCGCGCTGGCGATCATGGCGGCGGTGGAGATCTTCAACCGCAAATCCATCTACGGCAAGGCGGTGGTGGCCACCGCCAACGATCGCGACGCGGCGGGCCTGATGGGCATTAACACCCGCATGGTGATCACGTTCTCGTACGCGCTGTCGTCGGCGACGGCGGCGTTTGCCGGCGTGCTGGTGGCGCCGCTCACGCTCACCGGCGCCACCATGGGCGCCTCGCTCGGCCTGAAGGCGTTCGCGGTGGCGATCATCGGCGGCTTGACCTCCGGCGTCGGCGCCATTGTCGGCGGCCTGATACTGGGCATCGCCGAGACCACCACCGGCTACTACGTTTCGACCGGCTACAAGGAAGTACCTGGACTGCTGCTGCTCCTGCTGGTACTGGCGATCAAGCCGTCCGGCCTGTTCGGCAAAGCCGCCATCAAAAAGGTCTGACCCATGAACAAGAAACTCCTCGCGGCGAGCATCGTGGGCCTGGCGGTGCTGGTGCTGTATCCGGTGCTGATCCCCAATCCGTACTACATCCATCTGTTCGAGACGATCCTGATCTACGCCATCCTGCTGTTCGGGTTGGACATCGTGGTCGGCTACACCGGGCAGGTGTCGCTGGGCCACGCCGGCTTGTTCGGCATCGGCTCGTACGCCACCGGCGTGATGGTCTTCAAGCTGGGCGCGCCGTTCTGGATCGCCATTCCGGCCAGCGTGGCCGGCGCCGCGGTGTTCGGCGCCATTCTCGCGCTGCCGGCCCTGCGCGTCACCGGCCCTTACCTGGCGATGGTCACGCTGGCCTTCGGCACCATCATCCAGATCCTGATCAACGAGATGACCTTCCTCACCGAGGGCCCGATGGGCATCAAGATCGCCAAGCCCACCATCATCGGCCAAAAGCTCGGCGAGGTAGGCTACTACTACATGGTGGCGGCGCTGATGGTGGTGTCGTTGATCGTGGTCCACCGCATATTGAAATCGAACCTGGGCCGCGCCTTCGAGGCGCTGCGCGACAGCCCGATCGCCTCCGACTGCATGGGCGTATCGGTGTATCGCTACAAGGTGTATGCCTTCATCATCAGCGCCGGCTTCGCGGGCCTGGCCGGCAGCCTGTATGCATATTCGGAGGAGTACATCTCGCCGAACACCTACAACTTCGAGCTGACCATCCTGTTCCTGCTGGCGGTGATCATGGGCGGCCGCAAGACCCGTTCCGGTTCGCTCATCGGCGCGATGATCGTGGTGATGCTTCCCAGCCTGCTGGCCGACATTGAACTGTTCCGCCAGATCGCGGTGGCCGCCGCCGTGCTGGGTGTGATCGGCTCCGCGCTGATGCTGTACAAGCGGCGCGCCACGGTGCGTGGCGTGATGGTGCCGCTGGTCGCCACCATCGGCATGGCCGGGTATTCCTACAAGCTGGAAAACATCGTCGACTGGCGCCTGACCATCTTCGGTTTGATGACGCTGTTCGTGGTCTACTATCTGCAGGACGGCATCGTCGGTTTCCTGCAAAGCCTGATGGGGCGGGGCGCGGTGCACGCCCAAGCGGTGCAGGCCAGCGGCGCCGAGCCGTTCGCGCGCGCCAAGGGCGGCGCGGCCGGCGAAACGCTGCTCAGCGTCGACCGCATCCTGATGCAGTTCGGCGGCCTGAAGGCGCTCAACCAGGTGGACCTGAACGTGGTGCAGGGATCGGTGCATGGCCTGATCGGCCCCAACGGCTCCGGCAAGAGCACGATGATGAACGTGCTGACAGGGATCTACAAGCCCACCGCCGGCAAGGTGTCGTTCGCCGGCGCCGTGATCTCCGGCCGCACGCCGTCCCAGATCGCGCTGGGCGGCGTGGCGCGCACCTTCCAGAACGTGCAGCTGTTCGGCGAGATGACGGCGACCGAGAACGTGCTGGTCGGCCTGCACAACACCTTCCAATCGAATGTGCTCGACGTGATGCTGCAGACGCCACGCTACAAGCGCGAGGAACGCGCCGCGCGCGAACGGGCCGCCAGCATCCTGGAGTTCGTCGGCCTGACGGCGATGGCCAACGAGGAGGCGCGCAATCTCCCGTACGGGAAACAGCGCCTGCTGGAGATAGGCCGCGCACTGGGCCTCAGTCCGCGCCTGCTGCTGCTGGACGAACCGGCGGCCGGCCTGACCGCGCCGGACATCAAGGAACTGATGGCGATCATCCGCAAGATCCGCGACCACGGCATCACCATCATCCTGATCGAGCACCACATGGACGTGGTGATGGCCTTGTCCGACACGGTGACGGTGCTGGACTTCGGCCAGAAGATCGCCGAAGGCAAACCTGCCGCCGTGCAGAGCGACCCCAAGGTGATCGAGGCCTACCTGGGCGGCAGCGGCGAAGAACACGGCGGCACCAAAGCGCCAGCGGCGCATTAAAGAGGACAGCACATGCTATCGATCACCAATCTGCACGCGTCGTACGGCAAAGTCGAGGTCCTGCACGGCATCTCGCTGGAGGTCCCGAAGGGCAAGCTGGTCACGCTGATCGGCTCCAACGGCGCCGGCAAGACCACCACCATGCGCGCCATCTCCGGCATGCTCAAGCCGAAGGAGGGCAAGGTCACGCTGGACGGCAAGGACATCACCGGCGCCGATTCGCACAAGATCGCGCGCGCCGGCCTGGCGCATTCGCCGGAAGGGCGGCGCGTGTTCGCGTCGATGACGGTCACGGACAACCTGCTGCTGGGCGCATTCCCGCGCTTCACGCGCGCCCGGCCCAAGGGCGACATCAAGCGCGACCTGGAAAAATCGCTGGAACTGTTCCCGCGCCTGAAGGAGCGGCAGCACCAGCTGGCCGGCACGCTGTCCGGCGGCGAGCAGCAGATGCTGGCGATGGCGCGCGCCGTCATGCTCAACCCGGAAGTGATCCTGCTCGACGAACCGTCGATGGGCCTGGCGCCCATCCTGGTCGAGGAAGTGTTCCGCATCATCCAGCGCCTGAAGTCCGAAGGCGTGACGATGCTGCTGGTGGAGCAGTTCGCCGCCGCCGCGCTGAACGTGGCGGACTACGGCTACGTGCTGGAAAACGGCACGATCTCGGTCCACGGCCCGGCGGAGAGCCTCAAGACCGACCCGAAAGTGATCGCCGCCTACCTCGGCGGCGGACAGGGGCATTAACTTACTAGCAAAATAAAAGTTATATATTTTAGAATAAATCAATTGCCGCACGGAAATTCGATAGATATAATTTGCAACTATTGAGTTTCTGTAGGGCAATAAATGCAACAGGTAAGCAGTCGGCTGTGCGGCGTGATGCTGCTGTACAGCCTGGTTCATCAGGCGGCGCACGCTCAGTCCCAGGCTGAGATCGCGGCGCAGCAGATCCAGCGTCAGCAGCAAAAGGAGCGCGCGCAGAACGAGCAGGCCGAGGAGCAGCGGCCCGCCGTGCGGCTGCCGCGCGAGCCGGTTCCGGCCGCTGCCGCCTATCCGGCGAACGAATCCCCGTGTTTCCCGATCCGCCATATCGGCTTGCAGGGCGACCAGGCGGCGAAGTTCGCCTGGGCGCTGGACGCGGCGGCCGACGCCATCGGCCGCTGCCTGGGCAGCGGCGGCGTCAATGCCGTGATCGGCAAGGTGCAGAATGCGCTGATCGCGGCCGGCTACGTCACCACCCGCGTGGTGGCCGCGCCGCAGGACTTGCGTGGCGGCGACCTGCAACTGGTGCTGGTGCCGGGGCGCATCCGCGCCATCCGTTTCGCCGAACCGGCCGCCGGCGCCAGCAACGACCGCGCCTCGTGGCGCACCGCGCTGCCGGCCCGGCCCGGCGACCTGCTCAACCTGCGCGACATCGAGCAGGCGCTGGAGAACTTCAAGCGCGTGCCGACCGCCGAGGCCGACATCGAAATCGTGCCCGGCGAACAGCCCGGCGACAGCGACCTGCTGATCAAGTGGCGCCAGGCGCTGCCGGTGCGCCTGAGCCTGTCCGCCGACGACAGCGGCAGCGACTCCACCGGCAAGTACCAGGGCGGCGCCACGGTGTCGCTGGACAATCTGCTGGGCTTGCAGGAGCTGGCCTATGTCAGCGTCACCCGCGACCTGGCCGCCCACGGCCGCGACCACGGCACCCGCAACTATGCGCTGCACTATTCGATGCCGGCCGGGTATTGGCTGTTCTCGCTCAACGCCAGCCGCTACCGCTACTACCAGGGTATCGCCGGCGCCAACCAGACCTACGTCTACAGCGGCACCAGCGGCAACCTCGAGTTCAAGGCCGCCCGTGTGCTGTACCGCGACGCCGCGCGCAAGACCACGGCCGCGCTGCGCCTGTACCGCCGCCGCAGCAACAACTTCATCGACGACACCGAGGTGCAGGTGCAGCGCCGCCAGATGGGCGGCCTGGAACTGGGCCTGTCGCACAAGGAATTCATCGGCGACGCCACGCTGGACGGCAACCTGCTCTACAAGCGCGGCGCGCACCTGTTCGGCACCTTGCCGGCGCCCGAGGAGGAGTTCGGCGACGGCACGGCCCGGCCCACCGTCATCAACGCCGACGCCACGCTGACGCTGCCGTTCGCGCTGCGCTCGGCCAAGCTGCAATACCAGGCCAACTGGCGCGCGCAGTGGAACCGCTCGACGCTGATCCCGCAGGACCGCTTCGCCATCGGCGGCCGCTACACGGTGCGCGGTTTCGACGGCGAGGCCAGCCTGTCGGCCGAGCGCGGCTGGCTGCTGCGTAACGACCTCAACTGGTCGGTCAGCGACCACGCCCAGCTGTACCTGGGCCTGGATTATGGCCAGGTCTCGGGCGCGCACGCGGCCGCGCTGGCCGGCACCAGCCTGGCTGGCGGCGCGCTGGGCTGGCGCGGCCAGTTCGGTGGCGCCCAGATCGATCTTTTCATCGGGCGGCCAATCCGCAAGCCCGAGCATTTCCGTACCGCCCCAAACGCCGGCGGCTTCAACGTCAATTATCAGTATTAATTTTCTTAGCCGGCCCCAACCCCGCCGGCGGAAGGACTCGCAATGAACAAGCTCTGCTACCGCATCGTCTTCAACAAAGCCCGTGGCCTCTGCATGGCCGTACAGGAAACCGCCCGCAGCCACGGCAAGGGCGCGGGGCAGGCGGGACCGGCGGGCACGGCGGCGGCGGGCGGCCTGGCGACGCGCTTGCGCAGCCTCGCGCGTGCCTTGCTCGGGGCGTTCGGCGGGACGGCCTTGCTGGCCGGGCTGGCCTCGGCGCAGATCATTGCCGATCCGAACGCGTCCGGCCGCCAGCAGGCGACCGTGCTCAACGCGGCAAACGGTGTGTTGCAGGTCAATATACAAACGCCGAGCGTGGCCGGTGTGTCGCGAAATGTCTACAGTCGTTTCGACGTGCCCAAGACCGGCGCGGTGCTGAATAATTCGCGCACTGCCGTGCAGAGCCAGTTGGGCGGATGGATCGACGCCAATCCGTGGATGGCGCACGGCACCGCGCGTGTGATTCTGAACGAGGTCAATTCCAACGATCCGAGCCAGCTGCGCGGCTATATCGAGGTGGCCGGTTCGCGCGCGGAAATGGTGATCGCCAATGCGGCCGGCATCGTGGTCGATGGCGCCGGCTTTATCAACGTCAGCCGCGCCACGCTGACCACAGGCAAACCCTTGCTGGACCAGGCCGATGGCGCGCTGCGCGGCTATGCGGTGCGGGGCGGCATGATCAGCATCGGCGGCGCCGGCCTGGATGCGCGGCAGGCCGACTACACGACGCTGATCGCGCGCTCGGTGCAGCTGAATGCTGGCCTGTGGGCGCAGCAGCTGGAGGTGACGACCGGTGTCAACGACGTCGCGCTGGCCGCCGATGGCGCGGCCGCTGGCAACACCGCGATTCCGGTGGCGGCTGGCGGGGATGTGCCGCGTTACGGCATCGATGCCTCGCAGCTTGGCGGCATGTATGCCAACAAGATCACGCTGGTCGGCACCGAGGCGGGCGTTGGCGTGCGTAACGCCGGGTCGCTGGGCGCGGCGGCGGGCGAGCTGATCGTCACGACCGAGGGGCGGCTGGAGAACACCGGCAGTCTGGCTGCCAGCCTGGCCTTGTCGGCGACGGCGCGGGATGGTGTGGTCAACAGCGGCGCTATCTCGGCCGGCGGTGCGCTCTCGATGAGCACGCCGGCGGCGGTGTCGAACAGCGGCACCATCAGCGGTGCGGCCGGCCTGCAGTTGACGGCCGCCAGCTTGAGCAACAACAACCTGATCAGCAGCACCGGCCGCGCCACGTTGGCATTGGCGGGCGATGTCGACAACAGCCACGGCGTGATCCAGGCGCAGAGCCTCGCGCTGAGCAGTGGCGGCGGCATCAACAACCAGTCCGGCAAGTTGCTGCAGACGGCGGCGGTCGCGCTGGATCTGACGGTCGCCGGCCTGCACAACGCCAATGGCGGGCAGGTGGGGGCGGCGCCTTCGACTGGCGCGGACGGCAGCGGTGCGAACGCGGGCAACGGCGCGGACGGCGGAGCCGGCAACGCTGGCACAGGCAGCGGCGACAACAACGGCAGTGGTTCCAACTCCGGCTCTGGTAGCGGGACCGGCGCGGGCACTGGGACCGGCAACGGCTCAGGTAACGGTGGCGATAATGGCGGCAGCACCAACGGCTCCGGCAACGGCGCCACGCCGCCGGCGCCGATTGTGCCGGGCTTCGTGCACGCAGCCGGGGCGTTGAACAACGACGGCGGCCAGATCCTGTCCGGCGGCGGCATTGCGTTGACGGCCACGTCGGTGGACAACACCGGCGGCCAGATGAACCTGTCGTCGCTGGCGGTCAATGGTGGCGCGTTCAACAACCACGGCGCGCAGATCAATGTGCAGCGCGGCGCCAGCATCCACGGCACCAGCTTCGACAACCACGAAGGCAAGCTGGTGGCGGGCGCCAGCGTTGACGTGCAGGTGCAAGGGCTGGACAACGGCAACGGCCTGCTGTCGGCCGGCGCCGACCTGGCGCTCGACAGCGCCGCCATCGTCAACCGCGACGGCAAGCTGGTCGCCGGCGGGCGCGCGTCCATCACCGCCGCCGACGCGGTGGACAACCATAACGGCCAGATCCAGGCCGTCACCGGGCTGGCGCTCAAGGCCAGCGGAAAACTGGACAATCAATCCGGCGTGGTCGAAACAATCGGCGCCGGCGGCGCCATGCAGGTGCAGGCCAGCGAGATCGACAACAGCAAGGGCCGCATCGCCAACGCCGGCAGCGGCGCCAGCAGTGTCGGCGCGGCCGGCGGCCTGCTGAACACCGGCGCCATCGGCGCCAACGGCGCGCTGACCGTGAGCGCGCTGACGCTGCAGAACCAGGCCGGCGGCAGCATCCAGTCCGCCGGCGCCATGGCTTTGGCCGTGCGCCAGCAGCTGGACAACCTGGGCGGCATCGTCAGCGGCGGCGCGCTCAGCTTTGACGAAAGCCGCGCCAGCCTGAACAATGCAGGCCAGATGGCGGCTGGCGGCGACATCCACATCGCGATTCAACACGCCGGCAACGACGGCGGCCAGATCGGCACGGCGGCCGCCTCCGGCGCCAGCCTGTCGCTCAGTGCGGCCGACATCAGCAACCGCGGCGGCAGCCTGCTGGCCGACCGTGACGTCGGCGTCAGCGCCGCGCAGGGCGGCCTGGACAACAGCAAGGGACTGATCCACGCCGGAAACGACGCCACCGTCAACGCGGCGCAGACCTTGCTCAACCAAGATGGCGTGATCGAAGCGGTCAGCGCCAAGAGCAAACTCAGCCTCGACACCGGAGCGATCCAGAACCTGGGCGGACGCATCGTCAACGCCGGCAGCGGCGACAGCAGCGTGGCGGCCAAGGGCGCCATCGTCAGCGACGGCCTGATCGCCGGCAACGGCAGCATGGCGATGGCGGCGGCGACCGTCACCAACAGCGGTACCCTGTCGAGCGCCGGCGCGTTCAAGCTGGCGGTCACGGATCAACTCGACAATTCAAGCCTGATCAGCAGCGGCGGCGCCATGGAGTTGGGCAACGCCGGCGCCGACATGCGCAACACCGGCCAGGTCTATGCGGTGGGCGACATCGGCGTCCAGGCGCGCAACTTCGTCAACGCCGGTCAGATCGCCACCACCGCCGGCGGCGGCGGCATCACCCTGCAAGGGACGACGCTGGACAACCACGGCGGCAGCATCGCCGCCAGCGGCGCGGTCGATCTGCGCGTCGATGGCGCGCTCAACAACGCCGGCGGCCTCGTGCAGGCAGGCCGCGACCTGGGCATCGCCGCCAGGGGCACGCTGGACAACACCTCCGGCACCATCGAAGCCATCGGCGCGGCCAGCGCCATGCAGGTGAACGCGGGCGCCATCGTCAACGCAGGCGGCCGCATCGCCAACGTAGGCACGGGCGACACCGCCATCGCGGCGCTTGGCGACATCCAGAACAGCGGCCTGATCGCCGGCAACGGCGCCGTCGATGTGACCAGCTATACGCTGCACAACAACGCCGCCGGCGCCCTCACATCCGGCAAGCAGATGACGCTGGCGGTGGAGCAGCTGTTGCAAAACGACGGCACCATCCGCAGCGCCGCCGCGCTCGATTTCAGCAAAGCGACGTCCGTAGTGGGCAATAGCGGCATCATCATGGCCGATGGCGCCATGATGATCAAGGCAGGCTTGCTGGTCAACGACGGCGGCCAGATCTCGACCACGCAGGCCGGCGGCGCCGATCTGGCGATCGAGAGCCAGCAGCTGCGCAACTATCTGGGCCGCATCCTCGCCGCCGGCAACGCCAATATCAACGTGGCCGGCACGGTGGACAACCGGAGCGGCGGGATCCAGGGCGGCCTGGGTGTGTTGCTGAGCGCTAGCGGCGCACTGGACAACAGCAGCGGGACGATCGAGGCGCTGGGTGTCGGCGGCGGGCTGACGGTGCAGACCAACGGCATCGACAACACGGCGGGCAACATCGTCGGCGCGGGCAATGTGGGCGTGAGCAGCGCGAGCTATGTCTGGAACGGCGGGCGTATCGCCGCGAACGGCAAGCTCGACCTGGGCGCGGCGTCGGTCCTCAATACGGACGCCGCCAGCATCACGGCGGGCGCCGGCCTCGGCCTGTCGGTGCGCGACCTGCTGGACAACCATGGACTGGTCAGCAGCTACGGCCTGTTGCGGTTTGACCTGGCCACCGGCGTGGTCAAGAACGACGGCAAGATCGTTTCCGGTGGCGGCATCAACCTCCAGGCCGGCGATTTGAACAACGACAAGGGGCAGATCTCGACCGTCAAGCAATCGCAGACGGACGTGAGCATCGTCGCCAACAGCGCCAGCAACCAGGGCGGCACCATCGTCGGCGACCGCAACGCCGCGCTGACGGTCACCGGCGCGCTGAACAACGCGCAAGGTGTGATCCAGTCCGGCAAGGACATGCAGGCCAACGTTGGCGCGGCGCTGACCAACACCAAGGGCGTGATCGAGGCCACCGGCGCCACCAGCGCCTTGAACGTGCTGGCCGGCTCCATCGACAACACCGGCGGGCGCATCGTCAACGTCGGCACCGGCGCCAGCAGCGTCGGCGCGCGGGACGCGCTGGTGAACGGCGGCCTGATCGCGGGCAACGGCGGCCTGTCCGTCACCGCCGCGACCTTGCAGAACAGCGCCGCCGGGACCATCGCGGCCGGCAAGGACCTGGCGCTGGGCGTGAGCCGGCAACTGGACAACCAGGGCGCCATCAGCAGCAGTGGCAAGCTCGACTTCACGCAGGTCACGGCGGCGGTGCGCAACGGCGGCACCATCGTCAGCGGCGGCGCGGCCAGCATCAGCGCGGGCGCCTTCAACAACGACGGCGGCCAACTGGCGACCGTGCGCGGTTCCGGCGCCGACATTGCGCTCAACGCCCAGAGCCTGAGCAACCGCGCCGGCGTGATCCAGTCCGACCGCAACGTGGCGGTCGGCGTGGCCTACGCGGTGGACAATGCGCACGGCACCATCCAGGCCCGGCAGGACTTGCAGTTCGCGGCCGGCGCCGCCCTGAACAACAACAGCGGCGTGATCGAGGCGATCGGCGCCGGCAGCGCCTTGCGCGTGCAAGCCGGTTCCATCGACAACAGTGCGGGGCGCATCGTCAATGTCGGCAGTGCGGCGGCGTCGGTGGCGGCGCAGGACGCCATCGCCAACAGCGGCCTGATCGCAGGCAACGGCAGGCTCGACCTGGCTGCGGGCAGCCTGCGAAATGATGCGGGCGGAACCGTGTCCTCGGGCGCTGCGATGGACCTGGCGGTCACGCAGCAGCTGGACAACCAGGGCGCGATCAGCAGCGGCGGCACGCTGGAGTTCAGCAAGACCACCGGCGTGGTCAACAACAGCGGCCAGATGGTCGCGGCCGGCCAGGTGCATGTCGCGGCGGGCGCGCTGAACAACGACGGCGGCCAGATCGCCACACTGAAGGACAGCGGCGCCGGCATCGCCATCGACAGCCAGAGCCTGAGCAACCAGGGCGGCAGCGTGGTCGCCAGTGGCAGCGCGACCCTGGCGGTCGCCGGCGCGGCCAACAACGCGCACGGCACGATCCAGGCGCAGCGCGACCTGCAATTGACGGCGGGCGGCGCGCTCGACAACGCAGGCGGGACGATCGAGGCGGTGACCGCCGCCAGCAGCCTGACGGTGCGGGCGGGCGCCATCGACAACAGTGCCGGCCGGATGGTCAACGTCGGCACCGGCGCGGCCACGGTCAGCGCCTCCGGCCTCGTCACCAACAGCGGCCTGATCGCCGGCAACGGCACGCTCGACCTGGCGGCCGACAGCCTGCGGAATCAGGCAGGCGGAACCGTGTCCTCCGGCGCGGCGATGGACTTGGCCGTCACGCGGCAGCTGGACAACCAGGGCGCGATCAGCAGCGGCGGCACGCTGGAGTTCAGCAAGACCACCGGCGTGGTCAACAACAGTGCCCAGATGGTCGCGGCCGGCCAGGTGCATGTCGCGGCGGGCGCGCTGAACAACGACGGCGGCCAGATCTCCACGTTGAAGGACAGCGGCGCCGGCATCGCCATCGACAGCCAGAGCCTGAGCAACCAGGGCGGCAGCGTGGTCGCCAGCGGCAGCGCGACCCTGGCGGTCGCGGGCGCGGCCAACAACGCGCATGGCACGATCCAGGCGCAGCGCGACCTGCAATTGACGGCGGGCGGCGCGCTCAACAACGCCGGCGGGACGATCGAGGCGGTGACCGCCGCCAGCAGCCTGACGGTGCGGGCGGGCGCCATCGACAACAGCGCCGGCCGGATGGTCAACGTTGGCACGGGCGCGGCCACGGTCGGCGCCTCCGGCCTCGTCACCAACAGCGGCCTGATCGCGGGCAACGGCAGCCTCGACCTGGCTGCCGGCAGCTTGCGCAACCAGGCCGGCGGCACTGTGTCGTCCGGCCAGCGCATGGGCCTGGGTGTGGCGCAGCAACTGGACAACCAGGGCGTCATCAACAGCGGCGGCAGCCTGACCTTCAGCCAGACGACGGCGGTGGTCAACAACAGCGGGCAGATCGCGTCGGCCGGCCAGGCCAGCATCGCGGCGGGCAGCCTGAACAACGACGGCGGCCTGATCGCGACGCTGCCGAATTCCGGTTCCGGCATCGCCATCACCAGCCAGAGCCTGAGCAACCACGGCGGCCGCGTGCAGGCCAGCGGCGACGCGGTGCTCGACGTAGCCGGCGCGCTGGACAACGCCGGCGGCACATTGCAGGCCGGCCAGGATCTGCGCCTGAGTGCGGGCGGCACCCTGAGCAACAACGCCGGCGTGATCGAGGCATTGGCGGCGGGCAGCGCCATGCGGGTGCAGGCGGGCGACATCGCCAACGGCAGCGGCCGCATCGTCAATGTCGGCTCGGCGGCGACCAGCGTGAACGCGCAGGGCGGCATCAGCAGCAGCGGCACCATCGCCGGCAACGGCACGCTGGACCTGGGCGCGCAATCCCTGCAAAACACCGGCGCGATCTCGGCGGGCGGGCAGATGACGCTGTCGCTGTCGCAACTGCTGGACAACCACGGCGCCATCCGCAGCGGCGGCGCCCTGACTTCCACGCAGACGACGGCGCAGGTCAACAACAGCGGCACGATGGCGGCCGGCGGCGCGATCAGCATGGCGGCGGGCAGCCTGAACAACGACGGCGGCCAGATCGCCACGCTGAGCAACTCCGGCGCCAACATCGACCTGAGCAGCCAAAGCATGAGCAATCACGGCGGCAGCGTGCTGGCCAGCGGCAACGCCGGAGTCAACGTGTTCGGCGCGCTGAACAACGCCGGCGGCACGCTGCAGGCCGGCCGCGACATGCAATTGACCGTCGGCGGCGCGCTGGGCAATGTGGGCGGCGTGATCGAGGCGCTGTCCGCCAGCGGCACGATGACGGTGCAGGGCCAGTCCATCGACAACACCTCGGGGCGCATCGTCAACGTCGGCAGCGGCGATACGCGGATCGTCAGCCAGAGCACGCTGGTCAGCAGCGGCATGATCGCCGGGAATGGCAACCTTCTGCTGGCGGCCCAGAGCGCGCAAAACAAGGCGGGCGGCACACTGGCCGCCGGCGGCAACCTGGACCTGGAAGTCACCGGGCAGATGCAGAACCAGGGCGCGGTCAGCAGCGCCGGCACCCTGGACTTCGTGCAAGGCGGCGCCAGCTTCAGCAACAGCGGCCAGATGATCTCCGGCGGCACGGCCACCTTCAACGCGGCCAGCTTCAGCAACGACGGCGGGCAGATCGCCACCACCAGCGCTTCCGGCGCCGACATCAGCGTCACCAGCCAGAGCATCAGCAATCACGGCGGCAAGATCCTGGCCGGCGGCGATGCCACGCTGAGCAGCGCTTCCGGCCTGGACAACAACGCCGGCACACTGCAGGCGGGCAAGAACCTGAAGCTGGACGCCACCGGCGCGCTGGGCAACGCGGCCGGCACGATCGAGGCCGACGGCGGGGCCAGCACGCTGGAATTGACGGCGGCCACGCTCGACAGCAGCGGCGGCCGCATTGTCAACGTCGGCAACGGCGACACGACGCTGCTGATCGCGACCGACCTCGTCAACAGCGGCCTGATCGCCGCCAACGGCAACCTGAACCTGACCGCGCAGACGCTGAAGAACAACACCGGCGGCGCCATCGGCTCGGCCGGCAACCTGCTGCTGGCGGTGAACCAGCAAGTGGACAACCACGCGGCCATCACCAGCACCGGCACGCTGACCTTCCAGCAGGCCGGCGCCAACCTGAACAATAATGGCCAGATGGTGGCGGGCGGCGCGATGACCATCGTCGCCAAGGCCGTCAACAACAATAACGGCCAGATCGCCACCGCCAAGGGCAGCGGGGCCGACCTGGCGTTGACGGCCGCCAGCCTGGGCAACGAGAAGGGACAGATCCTGGCCGACGGCAAGGCCGTGCTGGCCATCACCGGCGCGCTGGACAACGTGCAGGGCACCATCCAGTCCGGCAAGGACATGCAGGTCAACGCCGGCGGCGCGCTGACCAACAACGGCGGCGCCATCGAGGCGGCCGGCGCCACCTCGGCGCTGACGCTGAAGGCGCTGTCCATCGACAACGGCACCGGCCGCATCGTCAACGCCGGCAGCGGCGACACCAGCATCACCAGCCTGGGCGGCGTGAGCAACGCCGGCGTGATCGCCGGCGGCGGCAACCTGCTGCTCAACGCCACCACGCTGCAGAACGGCGCCACCGGCATGGTCGCCTCCGGCAAGGACATGACCCTGCGCCTGACCCAGTTGCTGGACAACCAGGGCACCATCAACAGCGCCGGCACGCTGACCTTCAACCAGGCCGGCGCCAACCTGAACAACAGCGGCCTGATCGTCTCGGGCGGCAACGCGCTGATCGTCGCCAACCAGGTCAACAACAACGGCGGCCGCCTGGGCACCGGAGCAGGTTCCAGCGGCGACCTGAGCCTGACGACGCAGCAGCTGAGCAACGAAGGCGGCCACATCACCACCGGCCGCGACCTCAGCGTCAGCACGCATGTGATGCAGGGCAGTGGCGAGCTGCAAGGCGGTCGCGATCTGGCGCTGAGCATGGACGGCGACTACACCCAGGGCAGCGGCACCCAGCAGTTCCATTCGAACCGCGACCTGAGCCTGACGGTGACGGGCAATATCGTCAACACCGCGACGTTCGAGGCGGCCGGCAAGCTCACGCTGAGCGGCAACAACGTCAGCAACAACGCCGGCGCCGTGATGCAGGGGCAGGGCGTGGCGGTCAACGCGGCGGGCAACCTGAGCAATGCCGGCCAGATCAACGGCACGGCCACGGTGGACCTGAAGAGCGGCGGCACGCTCGACAACAGCAACGCCATCGTCGGCGGCAACCTGACGCTGGAGGCGCAGAACCTGAACAACACCGGCGCCAGCACCTTGCTCGGTTCGACCGGTTCGATGGCGCTGGCTGTGGCGGGCACACTCAACAACACCGGCGGCGCCAGCATCTACAGCGGCGGCAGCCTGGCCATCGCCGCCACGCCGGGCGGCGGCTCGACCGGGATGGTCAACAACATGTCGTCGACCATCGAGGCGGCGGGCGACCTGTCGCTGAACGCGGCCAGCGTCAACAACATCCGCGAGAACGTCACGCTGGTCAAGGTGCAGACCGTCGACGAGACCAAGCAGATGTATCTGCCGAGCTGGGACCACAACGGCGACAACCACAACAACTACGATACCAACGCGGCGAACTACTATCCGCACGAGATGTACTACGTCAACCCCGACGACATCCTGGAAAATCAAATCATGTTCGCGCCGGACGGCAACTCCTACGGCCGCGCGGTGATCCGCACGCACGCCAACGATTCAGCGTTCTTCTGGGCCTCCACCGGCGCCTACAGCGCGCAGGGGGCACGCCAGCGCATCACGATGACGGACGGCACGCGGGTGCTGTATTACAAGTTCAGCCAGAACGACCAGGCCAACCCGGATCAAGGCGGACCGACCGGCACGCCCGAAGGCTTCTACCTGGAACAGGTCACCACCTGGACCAGCACGCCACCGGCATATTCGAGCCTGTACGGCAGCTGCGCGTCCAACTGCGTACGTTTCGTCACGCAACCCGGTTACGATGATCCCACCACCATCATCAACCGGTCGACGGTACGCTCGCTGGTGTCCGAGGCCGGCAAGCTGGAACAATCCCGCCTGGCGCATCACACGGCCGAGGAAGACCAGATCGCGCCCGGCTCGGGCGCCGTGGCGCAGATCCTTTCCGGCGGCAATATGCACCTGACCGTCGGCCAGGCACTGACCAACCAGTACGGCCAGATCATGGCCACCGGGGCGCTCAACATCGACGGCGGCGCGGCCATCAGCAACCAGGGCGCGACGCTGTACCGCAACCATACCTTCGACGGCACCTGGAAGACCTACGACGGCGATGTCACGGCCTACACCATGCCGTCGCAGAGCGAAATCATCGGCTCCGCCGCCGGTGTGATTTCCGGCGGCAAGGGCGTCTCGATCACCGGACGCAGCTTCAGCAACGTCGACATCACGGCCGGCACGGTCGGCAATATCCGCGACAGCGTCACCGTGCTGGCGACCGGCAACAACAGCGCCAGCGCCGCCAGCCACGCCACCGGCAACGGCGCCAGCGCCGGCAGCGCCGGCGGGCACGTCGGTGGCAGCGGCATCGGCAACAACGCCAGCGGCGCCAACGTGGCCGGCGGCAGCGGCATCGGCAACAACGCAGCCGGCGCCGGCGCGGCCGGCGGCAGCGGCATCGCCAACCAGGCCGCGCGCGCCACCCAGGCCGGCGCCAGCGGCGCCGCCAACAACGCCGCGCTGGGCGGGCAGGCCGGCGACAGCGGCCTCTCCAACCAGGCGGCGGAGGCCGGACAGGCGGCCGGCAGCGGCATCGCCAATCAGGCGGGCACCCGCCTGGATGCCTATGGCAGCGGCATCCACAACGGCTCCCGCGAGCTCGACAGCATCAACGCCAGCGGCAAGACCAGCACGGCCGCGACCAGCGGCGCTGTTCATGGCAGCGGCGCCGGCGGCAAGGCGTTGGGCGACGTCAGCACCGGCCACGGCGCCAGTCTGGCGCAGAACGCCGCCAACAGCGGTACGGTGGTCAAGGTGGCGCCGAACGGCCTGTCCCTGCTGAACCCGAACGCCAATGGCAACTATGTGTTCGAAACCCGTCCGCAGTTCGCCAACCACGGCGACTGGATCAGCAGCGATTACCTGCTCAAAGCGCTCGACACCGACCCGGCCGTGACGCAAAAGCGCCTCGGCGACGGCTTCTACGAACAGCGCCTGGTGCGCGACCAGCTGATCGAACTGACCGGCCGCGCACCGTCGGGCGGCCAGAGCGACGACAGCCGCTACAAGGAATTGCTGACCAGCGGCATCAGCGTCGCGCAGCAATACGGCCTGCGGCCCGGCATCGCGCTGAGCGCCGAGCAGATCAGCCACCTGACCAGCGATATCGTCTGGATGGAGACGGAAACCGTCAGCCTGCCGGACGGCACGGTGGAAAACGTGCTGGTGCCCAAGGTCTACCTGGCGCACGCGGGCGCCGATGCGGTCAAGGCCAGCGGCGCGCTGGTGACCGGCGACGGCGTCGACATCCGCACCACCGACAACATCGTCAACCGAGGCGGCCTGATCGACGGCGCCAACGGCCGCACGGTGCTGGTGGCCGGGCAGGACATCGTCAACCAGGGCGGCACCGTCAAGGGCGGCGCCATGGACCTGCAGGCCGGGCGCGACGTGATCAACCAGTCGCTGACGGTCAAGCAGGAGTACGCCAGCGTCAACACCAGCGGCAGCTACACCACGCTGTCCAACCAGGCCGGCATCGCAGCCGGCGGCGCGCTGACGATCAAGGCCGGGCGCGACGTGACCGACACCGGCGGGACCATCGCCGGCGCCAGCGTCGCCATCGGCGCCGGGCGCGACGCCAGCTTCAACGCGCTGCAGACCGGCAGCACCTACGCCTCGCAGGTGGCGGGCTACACGGAAAAAGACAGCAGCATTACTTACAAGACCGGCCAGGTCGCCAGCAGCGGGGACCTGAAGCTGACGGCCGGCCAGGACATCAAGCTGAGCGGCACGCAGGTGGCCATCGGCGCGACCGGCAACGGCACGCTGGTGGCGGGGCGCGACGTGACGTTGGCGGCCGTTGTCAACGAAGTCAACATCAGCAAGCAGAACGATCCGGGCAGCAAGCTGTACGACAAGGAGATCCATCAGGACCAGAAGGTGGTCGGCGCCTCGGTGACGGCCGGCGGCAACCTGGCCGTCAAGGCCGGCGACAGCGGCCTGGGCAACCTGGCGCTGGCCGGCAGCAGCCTGGCCGGCGGCGGCAAGGTGCAGCTGACGGCCAGCGGCGACGTCAGCATCACGCAGGTGCAGGAAGTCCACCTGACCGACCTGGCGCACCATGACGAATCGAGCAGCACGTTCAAGAAGAGCAGCAACACCTCGGCTGACTACAGCAACGTCAGCAAGGTGGTGGGCAGCGGCGTCAGCGGCGACGCGGTCACGGTGCAGTCGGGCAAGGACATCGTCATCCGTGGCAGCGAGCTGAGCGCCACCGGGGCGCTGACCCTGAACGCGGGGCGCGACCTGCTGGTATCCAGCGCCCAGCAAACCGACAGTGAAAAGCATAGCGAGGAGCACCAGCGCAGCGGCTTCTCCTTCAACGTCGCCTCCGGCGCGCTCGGCTACAGCAAGAGCGACGAGGCCAAGGCCGGCAACAGCGACACGGTGACGCAGGTGGGCAGCGTGCTCAGCGGCGGCAGCGTCAGCGCCAGCAGCGGGCGCGACACGGTCGTCAGCGGCAGCACGGTGGTGGCCGACAAGGACATCGCCATCGACGCCGGGCGCAACCTGAGCATCGTCAGCGCCGAGAACAGCAGCGAAGGCGCGTCGTCGACCAGCAGCAAGAAGTCCGGCTCGATCGGCACGACGTTCCAGCCGGCGGTCGGCACGGTCAAGAGCGCCACCGACGGCACCAACGCCAGCGTGACGCAGGTGGGCAGCCAGATCGCCAGCCTGGGCGGCGACGTCAGCCTGAAGGCGGGTGAGCGCTACACGCAGACGGCCAGCGAGGTGAAGGCGCCCCAGGGCGACATCGACATCACTGCCAAGGACGTGCTGATCAATGCGGCCATGAACAGCGCCAACAGCAGCGACCACAGCACCTACAGCAAGACCGCCATCGGCGGCAGCGTCAGCGTGCCGATGGTGGATGCGTTAAAGAGCGCGGGCCACATGGTCAGCGCGGGCCAGACAAGCAACAATGGCCGCATGCAGGCACTGGCGGCGCTCAATACTGCGGATAGCCTGTTTAATGCGTATGATGCCGCCAAGGCCATCAAAAGCGTTGAGACGACCGGCATCCACGTTAGCATCAGCCTGAGCAACCAGAAGAGCGACAGCACGGTGGTGCACACCAGCGACACAGCGGTGGGCTCGTCCGTATCGGCTGGTGGCAGCGTGACTATCAACGCGACCGGCGCCGGCAAGGACAGCAACCTGACGTCGATTGGCAGCGACATCAAAGCGGGCAAGGATGTGAACCTGTCCGCCGACAACCAGGTAAGCCTGCTTGCGGCACAGAGCACGGCCAGCCAGCACAGCACGAACAGTTCCAGTGGCAGCAGCGTCGGAGTCGGCTTCAACATCGGCGCATCGACCGGTTTCACGATCGACCTGGCCGTCAGCCAAGCGCGCGGCAAGGCCGACGGCGATGATATCGGCTACACCAACAGTCACGTGACGGCCGGCAGCAAGGTCAACCTGAACAGCGGTGGCGACACGACGCTGAAAGGCGGTATCATCGCGGCGCCGACCGTGGTGGCCGATATCGGTGGCAACCTGAACATCGAGAGCCTGCAGGACAGCAGCAAGTACAACAGCAAGCAAAGCAGCTCCGGCGTGAATGTCAGCTTGTGTCTTCCACCGTTCTGCGTCGGTACCAGCACGGTGAGTGGCAGCGTGAGCAAATCGCATGCTGATGGTGACTTCCTGTCGGTGCTGGAGCAGAGCGGCATCAAGGCTGGCGATGGCGGCTTCCAGCTGGCGGTTGATGGAAAGACGACGCTGACCGGCGGCGTGGTGTCGAGTTCGGATAAGGCGATCGCGGACGGGGTGAACTCGTTGCGCACGGCGGCGGTGAGTACAAGCGATCTTGCCAATCGCGCTGATGCGTCGGCCTCCAGCAGCGGTTTCAGCTTGAGCAGCAATATGCTTACGGCAGGGAAGTATGGCCTCACCAAGGGAGCATTGACCAACGCATTAGGCACCACGAGCGACTCCGTCGGCTCGGCAGGCCAGACGCGTAGTGCGGTTAGCGCTGGTGTGGTCACGATCAACGAAGAGGCGTTGCAACAGCAATTGAATGGTAAGACCGCTGCGGAGACCGTCGCCAGTCTCAATCGTGACACAGCCAACGCGCAGGCTGCGGCCGAGAAGCAAGACGTTCTGGGTTTGAAGAAGACTGTGGATGCGGACCAGGCGATCATGCAGGAGACCATCAAAAACGTCACTGCGCTGACGGACGAGGCGTATCGTTCGCGGATGGTGGAGAAGCCGACGTTGTACAAGGTGACTTGCAAGGAAGCCTCTTGTGTGAACAACCCGAATGGCGTTACTGGGGATTTGGCAACGAAAGAAGATGTGAAGAATGCAACGGATCCCAATACGGTCTTGGCTGTTAACGGTATTTTCAATGGTGCCGAACGAGCGCAGCAGCTCGCCTATCAGAATGTGGAAAATATCGACAAGACGACTGCCAATCCCGACGGTGAAAAACCGCAGACTATCTTCTTGTTGCACGTGAATGAAGCCAAGAATTCCCTGTCGGAGCTGATGGCGGTCGGATATGAGAAGTTCATTAGCTCCCTGGACTACAAGACGGCAAATTTCTTTGGTTACACCAACGGAGCGGAAGAGTACGCTGACTTGTTGGCTAGCCGGGGAAACTTGGCAACCAATTCGCTGGGACATAGCCGGGGAACGTTGTTGCAGCAAAGCTCATTCACTATTTTGGCAGGGCGACCTGACGCGGACGGTAATTTCTATATCAATCAAAATTTGACGGTACGCGGCGTAGGTGGCGCAGCTGGTGCAACGGATTACTTCTTGGCGGCCTCAGCGGTTCAAGGCCCCAATAGAAATTTGGAAAGCGTCACCTACAACTACTTCTCTAACGATCCGGTGGCAACTTCCATTTTCTCCGGTGCAAATCCCGGGAATTGGGGGCTATCAGATATCTGGCAGGTCTATAAAAGCAATCACAGCATGCACAGCTGCTATGGTAGCGGTGCAGCCGGCTGCAACCAGGTTGAGGCGCCATTGACAAATGGCCCGAAAGGAACGGTTGACGGCAACGCAACGCTCGTACGGTTTGTAGACGGCAAGATGGTCATAGAGGGCGCCAAAGAAAACGAGAAGGAGAAGGCGAAGTGAACAAAATGTTGGTTGGTCTGGTGGCTGTGGTGACACTGGGTGGTTGTGGAATAAAGGAAATAATCCAGCGGAGCGACGACCAGTATATGGTTCGTGGTGCGTTGGATATGCCATTGTCGAGTTACTACAATACCTATTCCTTCAAGTTTATGGATAAGTATAGAGTGACGCATGAAGCTCCGGTTGGCGGCGGATGTAGATATCATGGTGGGCCGGGGATACCTAAGGGTGCCAGCTATGAAGGAGTTACTTATAATATTCGTGACATTTTTGAGGAAGATGGAAAGGTATGGCAGCGTTCGGTTTCCGATCAAAGCGTATTTAGCATTGATGAGTTTTTTCATAGCATTAAATCTATGCAGCCTGTGTACGAATTTGTGAATGGGGTGAATAGAAAGACGGATAGGAAAGAGGAGATTGAGGTTGGTCTGCGGGCGCTCTGTTTCTATTCATGGGAGGGGACTGGGCACGTGTTAGGGATTCGCTTGTATAAGCGTGACCTAGCCACGTGGCGCGCATTGTTAAGTGCAGCTAATCCTCAAGGAAAGTGGTCAATGCAGCAGATAGGTGGCAATAACTGGTGGCTTCTGGCCAATGACGAAGAGACGCTAGGGGCCCAGAAGCCTGGCGGTATCGGAGGTGGATTCGTGAGTTGGTTATTACCAGTTGGAGATACCGGTTACACGCTAACTATACAGCTTGGTGCCAACAAGAAGTCCTTGGAAAATCCGAAGGCGCATGAGCAAATGAAGGCGACCTTGCGCCACATGGTCGAGTCCGTGAAGATTGAGGCGCTGCCCTGATTTTGCCCAGTTGAGTACTTATAAACCTTAGAAATAAAAAGACCGAAGAAATGAAAGAAAACAAACACCTCGCCGCAGCAATTGCCGCCTGCCTGATCCAAACCGCCCACGCCAGTGAGCCGGCGCAGTGCCAGACCCAGACCGCCGAAAAGACGGTTTTCGAAATGTGCCTGCTCCCCGGCGCGGCGTTTCAGCATGACTTGTACACGCTGAAGGCGGACAAGGTCTTGATCGCCGCCCTGGTAGATGACTACGCCGAGTCGGTGCAACTGGAGCACAAATTGCTCGATGGGCCGACCATCGAATTCCCTTTGTCACGCCAAGGCGGTAACACGGTCAGTATCGTCGGCGGCTGCGTCCCCGAAAGCAAGGACCAGATCGAAGTCGCTCGTGTTTGCAACTTCCGCTGGGGTAAAGTTCAAATCATCAAGGACGTTCGCTTCGAATTCAAATAAGCCCGCGCATTTGCCTAAAAAGCATGGTTGGGGATACCATACATTTTTTTAATGGCGGTGCCGCGATGAAAACTGTGAAGTTCCCTTCGGGATCGACCGCCCCTGCGCTGGGCCAAGGCACCTGGAACATGGGCGAGGAAGCCGCGCGCAAGCGCGATGAAGTCCGCGCCTTGCAACTGGGCCTGGACCTCGGCATGACGCTGATCGACACCGCCGAAATGTACGGCGAGGGCGGCGCCGAGGAGGTGGTGGGCGAGGCGATCGCCGGCCGTCGCGACGAGGTCTACCTGGTCAGCAAAGTCTATCCGCACAATGCCAGCTTCGAAGGCACGCAGGCCGCGTGCGAGCGCAGCCTGCGCCGGTTGAAGGTCGATTGCCTCGATCTCTACCTGCTGCACTGGCAGGGCCACTTCGCGCTGGACGAAACCGTCGACGGCTTCGAGGCGCTCAAGAAAGCCGGAAAGATCAAGGACTACGGCGTCAGCAACTTCGACCTCGAAAGCATGCAGGACGCCGTCGGCTGCGGCGCCATCGCCACCGATCAGGTGCTGTACAACCTGTGCAAGCGCGGTATCGAGTTCGATCTGCTGCCGTGGTGCCGCCAGCAGGGCATGCCGCTGATGGCCTACTCGCCGCTGGAGTCGCACGGCCGCGAACAGGCCTCGCTGCTGGACAGTCCTGGCTTGCATGCCGTCGCCCATGCCCACAGCGTCACGCCCGCGCAGATCGCGCTGGCCTGGGTGCTGCACCAGGACGGCGTGATCGCCATCCCCAAGGCCACCGATCCCGTGCACGTGCGCGCCAACCGCGCCGCCGCCGATATCAAACTCTCCCCGCAGGATATGGCCGCGCTGGATCGGGCATTTCCGCCACCCCGTCGGAGCCGCGCGCTCGACATGCGTTAAAAGGACCTATGAAACACGAACTGCTTTGTTTAAGCATGCTGCTGGCTTGCGCCGGCGCCTGCACACAGGAGGTCCCTGCGGCCGATGCCGAGGCGCCGCAAGTGGTGGAAGTGGGCGGTGTGAAAAACCCTGAACTGAAATCCTACAAAGTCATGCTGAAAGGCGTGGACGCATTCGAGGAGCACCGTCAGTACGCGCCCGCCGCGCCGATGAAATTCAAGCTGGTGTCAACCACGCCCGGTGGATCGGTGGATGGCGTTACGCTGCGCATCGCTGGCGACAATACGTCGGAAAACGTTCCTGTAGCTGCGGATGGCACCTTCGTCCTGCCGCGCATCCAGGCCGCGATCGACGACAAGGCGGACCTGGTCACGAACAAGAAGAAAAGCCTGGTGCGCTGGCGCGGCGACATCCATACGCCCGGCGTTCCCTCCAATGCGCGCCGCCTCGGCGATTTGCGCATGGAGTGCGAGATCGCTTGGGCTGTCAACAAGGACGAACTGTCTTTCCTGATCCGTAACGGGCTCGCGCTGGCAGGCGGTGTTTGCCATATCAAGAGTGTACAGCTGAATTATCAGGCCCCACTGAACGCGACCGGCGTGACGCTGGTCTCCGGAGATCGACGTCAAACGTTGCCGTTCATCGCAAAGAAGAAAAACGTGTTCGCGCCCCCTCTGGCCGACACCAGCTGGGACGACGAGTCGCTGATCGAATATGAATTCGCGTCGGCGTCCATGTAAGACCTTGCGGTGGCCTCTGCTACACTGCTGGACAGTCAAACTGTCCAGCAAATCATGCTAAACCGAATCAAGCAACTGTTCTCCGCCAAAGACACCAGTCACCACATCCTGATCAACGCCTACTGCACGGTCGCCGAGGTTCGCAAGCCCGGTTTCCCGCACGTGCTCAATGCACGGCGCGACCTGGCCGATCCTGAATTGCAGCCGCACCTCAACGGTTTCATGAACTATCTGGCCCAGGCCGGAGCGGGCCAGATGACGCAGGTGCGGTATCACGTGATCCGCCATGTGCAGCGCGTGCGCCACCATGTCAGCCTGTCCGTCGAGGAGGATGCGATGGACAGCTTCGCCGCCTGGGCGCAGGCGGCAAACGCCATCGTCTTCATGGCCGACGGCAGCGTGCGCGATCCGCAAGGGCGCGTGCTGCTGTCCACATCCGGCGACGATGGCGATCCGCAGGCGGTGGTTCCATATCCACCGCAGGCCTGGCAGCGCAAGGCGCGCTCCGACGAGCTGCTGGCCGCCCGCAAGATCGCCGTGCCGGCCACGCTGCCGCCGCTGGTCTCCGAGCCGGAACTGCGCTTGCGCACGCCGGAGGATGTGCTGCGCCGGATGCTGGCGTTGTTCGTGGTCGCGATCCGCGCCGAGTCGCTGACGGGCGGCCGCGCCATCGCCGTCGACGATCTGAAAAAACGCTTCCCACCCGCCTTCGCCGGCCTGACCGACGCGGAGCGCGCCTTCCTCGCGCAGGAGACGCCCACGGAACACGAGACCACCCAGTTCCTGTGGCGCTATGAAGCCATCCTCGTGCTGCAATGGGTGCTTGGCCTGCAAGAGGCGCTGCCGTTTGCCGACGCGATCTGCGACGTGGCGGCCATCTCGCGCACCGTCATCGAACGCGGTACCGAAGGCCTGCGCAAGCAATTGGCCATGCGTCCGGCGGTGGAGATACTGGATGCGCTGGATCTGCACTACCGCCAGCACTGGGCCACGCGCCAGGCGATCTTGAAGAAAGCCGCCGCTCCCGCAGCGCTGAACGACGGCGTGCTGCAGGAACGCCACCATGCGCTGAACTGGCTGGTGCATTTCGAAGACCGCGATTGGGACGACGTCGACACCCCGACCTGACCTGCTGCTACACTGCTGGCTGATAAAAACCGTCCAGCATAAGTCTATGAGCCTGCAATCCGTTCGTGAATTCTTCCTTGCCCGTGATCTTGATCTCCCTATCGTAGAACTGGAAGTCAGCACCGCCACGGTGGCGCTGGCGGCCGAGGCGCACGGCGTGGAGCCGGGGCGCATCGCCAAGACGCTGGCGTTCCGCGTCGCCGAAGGGCGCGTGATTTTGCTGGTGGCCAGCGGCGTGGCGCGCATCGACAACCGCAAGTTCAAGGAAGCCTTCGGCAAAGGGAAGATGCTGCCGCCCGACGAAGTGGCGGAAGCCACCGGCCATCCTGTCGGCGGCGTTTGTCCGTTCGGCCTTGCGCAAGCGCTGCCGGTCTATCTCGATCATTCGCTGAGCAACTTCGATGAAGTGCTGCCTGCCGCCGGCTCCACCAACAGCATGGTGAGGATCACGCCAGCGCTGCTGGCGACCGTCACGCAAGGGCAGTGGGTGGACGTCTGCTGACCGCTGCGCCGGAAGTTACGGCGCTGGCGGATCGGCCTTCGTCGCGGTGAGCACCGCCAACTGCTCCTGCAGGCGCCGGATCTGCGCATACAGAGGTGCCGTCATGGCGCCAATTTCCTGCTCGGTATATCGCGGCGTGATGTGCTGCGGGCAGTTCCAGTCGAAGCCCTCCACGGTGATGACGAAGGCCCGTTCGATGCGGCCGGCGTAGCCCGGCATGCGCAACCGCTCCATCAACGCCGGGTCCTCCGCCGCTTCAACGGTGCGCGCGCGGCCGATGATCTTCAGCCGCACCTGCTCCGCATAGTCGACCAATATCATCGAGATGCGGTCGTCCGTTTTAAGATTGCCCACGCTGAGATACTGCAGGTTGCCGCGGAAGTCCGCGAAGGCCAGCGTCTTCGCATCGAGCGCGCGCAGGAAGCCCGCCGGTCCTCCGCGATGCTGCACGTACGGCCATCCGTCCTGGTTGACGGTGGCCTGGAAAAAATGATCCCGCTCTTCGATGAAGGCGATCTCCCGTTTCCCCAGGCTGTCTTGCCGGTTTTCCATCCGATCGAGGAACCCATATCTGGCGCGGCTTCCCATGTTCTCCTGCACTTCACGCACCGCAGGCGTGAAGGTGATGTCGGAATATGCACGTCCCATGATGGACTCCTCGTTTAGGTTGGAATCAGGCTGCGATTTTCAGTTCGATTTTCGGGAAGTCGATCTCGACGCGGCTGGCCTTGGCCAGGATATTGGTCAGGAAGTTCATGGCGACGTGGGTGATGATCTCCACGATGTCCGATTCGCTGTAGCCCGCATTGCGGATCTCGGCCAATTCGACGGCGCTGACTTCGCCTTTTTTCTCCATCAGGCTTTGCGCGAACTTCACCGCCACCGCTGCTTGTGCGTCGGCGCTGGTGCCGCTGCGGGCAGCGCTCATCTCGTCGCCGCTCAGGCCTGTCTTGCGGCCGATGGCGGTGTGTGCGGACACGCAGTATTCGCAGCTGTTCTGCTGTGCCACCGCCAGGGCGATGCGTTCGCGGGTCAGCGCATTCAGCGAGCCGTCGTTGGCCACGCCGTGCAGGCCAAGGAAGGCGCGCAGCGCGACCGGCGAATTGGCGAACACCTTCAGGAAGTTGGGCACCATGCCCAGTTGGCCCTGGATGGCGTCCAGCAGGGCTTTTTGTTCGGCGTTGGCGGTGGCGGTTTCGATGGTGGCGATACGGGTCATGGTGTTGCTCCTTTGGGTTGTGGGTTGTTTGTTCAGCGAACACTTGCAGTTTCATCGATAAGCGCGATAATGAGAATCCGTTAAATATGCAATGAACTATTTCTGAATTGGGAATAATATGGATAAGCTCTCCGCCATGACGATCTTCGTGGCCGTCGTCGACGAAGGCGGGTTTGCCGCCGCCGCCCGCAAGCTGAAGATATCTCCGCCGGTGGTCACGCGGGCGGTGACGGAGCTGGAGGAGGGCATGGGCGTGCGCCTGCTGCTGCGCACCACGCGCGTGGTGAGGCTGACCGAGACCGGCGCGCGCTATGCTGCGGACTGCCGCCGCATCCTGGCCGATGTGGTGGAAACCGAGACCTCCGCCGCCGGCGCCCACGGTGCGCCGCGCGGGCGTTTGGTGATCACGGCATCGGTGATGTTCGGCGCGATGTACGTCACGCCCATCGTCACCGAGTACCTGCGGCGCTATCCGGAAACCGACGTCGAATGCCGCTTTCTCGACCGCGTGGTCAACATGATGGACGAAGGCGTGGACGCGGCGATCCGCATCGGCGTGCTGCCCGATTCCAGCTACCAGGCGGTCGGCGTGGGGCAGGTGAGGCAGGTGCTGTGTGCGTCGCCGCAGTACCTGGCCGCGCGCGGCACGCCATCCGCGCCGCAGGAGCTGTCCGGCCATGACCTGATCGCGGCGACCGCCGTCACGGCCACCAACGAATGGCGCTTCGAATGCGACGGCAAGACGCAGACGGTGAAGGTCCATCCCCGCATGAGCAGCACCAGCAACGACGCCGCCTTGCGTGCCGCGCTGTCCGGCTTCGGCATGACCCGTGTGCTGTCCTACATGGCCGCGCCGTATCTCACCGACGGCCGCCTGGTCTCCGTCTTGAGCGCCTACGAACCCGCGCCGGTGCCGGTCAGCGTGGTGCACCACGAAGGGCGCCACTCGTCCCGCAAACTGCGCGCCTTCCTCGACCTGGCCATCGCCACGCTGCGCGGGGACGCCGCGCTTCGATAAAAAATTGTATACAAAATTCGTTGACAATGTATCCGGCGAGGCGCAATATCGTCGTCAATAAACGCGTCGGTCACGAGCTGTTGCGTTGCTAAGCATCCTTTCTACGCACGGTTAAGGGCAGCCCGTGCGGGTTGTAGTTGCAAAGTAACGCCCATAAAAAAAGACAGACGGAGACGCGTTTATGAATCACTTGTTATTTCAGGTCGAGGATCGGCCACCCCTATTCACAACCGTATTGCTGGCGGCGCAACACATGCTCGCCGCGTTGGGCGGCATCATCGCCGTGCCGCTGGTGGTGGGCGCGGCGCTCAAGCTGCCGGCCGACCAGATCATCACCCTGATCAACGCCGCCTTGCTCGGCTCTGGCATCGTCACCATGGTGCAGTGCAAAGGCATAGGGCCAGTCGGAATAAGGCTTCCTTGCGTGATGGGCACCAGCTTCGCCTTCGTCGGCGCAGCCATCAGCATAGGCCTGGAACACGGCGTTCCGGCGATACTTGGCTCGTCGCTGGCCGCTTCGGCGGTGATGATTGTCGGCAGCTGCTTCATGCCGAAGATCCGCAAGCTGTTCCCTCATGCCGTCACCGGCGTGGTGGTGACGATGATCGGCCTGTCGCTGGTGCCGGTCGCGGTGGACTGGGCGGCGGGCGGCCATGCGCCGGGTGCGGTCTACGGCTCGCCGCTCAATCTTGGCATCGCCGCCTTCGTGCTGGTCACGGTCATCATGCTGGTCCAATTCGGCAAGGGGATTGTATCCGCCGCAGCGGTGGTGATCGGCATGTTCATCGGCTACCTGTTGTGCGTTTCGATGGGCATGATCGATTTCTCCCAGGTGCGGAACGCGCAGGTGTTCGCGCTGCCGCAGCCACTCCATTACGGCATGACCTTCCCGGTGGCAGGCGTGGTCGCGATGGCGATCGCCTACCTGGTCACGATGGTGGAAACCACCGGCACCTTCATGGCCCTGGGCGCCGCCACCGAGACCAAAATGCGGGGCAAGACGCTGGCCCGTGGCATTCTGTGCGACGGCATCGGTTCGGCCTTCGCCGCGCTGCTGTCCAGCCCTCCGGTATCGACCTTTGCGCAGAACGTGGGCGTGGTGTCGCTGACCGGCGTGGCGAGCCGTCACGTGGTCGCGCTGACCGGCGTGATGTTGTTCCTGGCGGGCCTGTTCCCGATCCTGGGCGCGGTGGTCGTGACGATACCGCAGCCGGTGCTGGGTGGCGCGGGGCTGATGATGTTCGCGATGATCATCTCGGCCGGCGTGCAGTTATTGAGCCATGTCGAACACACCAAGCGCAATGGCATCATCATGGCGGTGGCCATCGGCTGCGGCCTGGCGGTGACGGTGCGGCCGGAGTTGTTGTCCAAGCTGCCCGCCTTCGTCAAGGAAGTCTTCGGCTCCGGTATCACGGTCGGTGCGCTGGTGGCGGTGGCCCTGAACCTGGTGCTGCCCGAGCGTCCGCTGGAACTGAACGACGACGATGAGGAAGAGGACGTCCCGCAGGCTTTCCTGACCTCCGAGCGTGAAGCAGCTTAAAATACGCCTGATATCAACCCTACTGTTTCCGCAGTGCCCGCGCATTGTTTCCGCAGTGTTTAGCCCTTATAGAAAATGACTAAAACTCTACTGATCAAAAATGCGCGCGTGCTGGTGACGATGGATGACGAGCGCCGTGAAATCGCCGGCGGCGCCGTCTACATCCGGGACAACGTGATCGAGCAAGTCGGCCGCAGCGCCGATCTGCCGCAGCAGGCCGACGAGATCATCGACGCCGCCAACCATGTGGTGATGCCCGGCCTGGTCAATACCCACCACCACATGTACCAGAGCCTGACGCGCGTGATCCCCGCCGCGCAGAACGGTGAACTGTTTAACTGGCTGACCAACCTGTATCCAATCTGGGCCAACCTGACGCCCGAGATGGTCAACGTGTCGACGCTGGCGGCGATGTCGGAGCTGATCCTGTCTGGCTGCACCACCAGCAGCGACCATCTGTACATCTATCCCAACGGCTGCAAGCTCGATGACAGCATCGAGGCGGCCGGCAAGATTGGCATGCGCTTTCACGCCGCGCGCGGCTCGATGAGCGTGGGCCAATCCAAGGGCGGCCTGCCGCCGGACCGCGTGGTGGAAGAGGAGGGCGCCATCCTCAAGGACACGCAGCGCCTGATCGAAAGCTATCACGACGCCGGCCGCTACGCGATGCAGCGCATCGTGGTGGCGCCTTGCTCGCCGTTTTCAGTGTCGCGCGATTTGATGAAGGAAGCGGCGGCGCTGGCCCGCAACTTCGGCGTCTCCCTGCACACGCACCTGGCCGAGAATGCGAACGACATCGCCTACAGCCGCGAAAAATTCAACATGACGCCGGCCGAATACGCCGAGGACTGCGGCTGGGTGGGGCGCGACGTCTGGCACGCGCACTGCGTGCAGCTCGACGACGACGGCATCTACATGTTCGGCCGCACCGGCACCGGCATCGCGCACTGTCCTTGTTCGAACATGCGCCTGGCCTCCGGCATCGCGCCGATCCGCAAGATGCTCGACAGCGGCGTTCCGGTCGGCCTGGGCGTGGACGGCTGCGCCTCCAACGATTCGGGTCACATGATGGGCGAGGTGCGGCAGGCGATGCTGCTGCAGCGCGTTGGCTTCGGTCCGGATGCGATGACGGCGCGGCAGGCGCTGGAAATGGCCACGCTGGGCGGCGCCAAGGTGCTGAACCGCGACGACATCGGCGCGCTCAAGCCGGGCATGGCGGCGGACATCGTGATGTTCAAGCTCGATACGATAGGCTTCGCCGGAGCGCTGCACGATCCGGTGGCGGCGCTGGTGTTCTGCACGCCGCCGAATGTCTCGCACAGCATCATCAACGGCAAGGTGGTGGTGCGCGACGGCGTCCTGTGCACCATCGACCTGCCGGTGGTGATCGAACGCCACAACGCGCTGGCGCATCAATTGGCGCAAGCCGCGCGCTGAAGTCTGGCTACATCAGCAGCGCGGAGACTAGGTCGCGCTTGGCCGGGCTGGCGTTGATGTCGAAGTTGAGCGCTGCTTCCACGTGGCTCAGGTGGTGCAGCATCAGCTCCGCCGCCTTGTCCGCATCGCCCGAGCGGGCCGCCGCCAGGAAGGCCGCGTGTTCGTCGGACGAGCAGGCGGCGTCGCGCTCCGATTGATACAGCATGGTGATCAGCGAGCTGCGGCCCACCAGCTCGCGCACGATCTCCTTCAGCACCTGGTTGCCCACCACCTCCGCCAGCAGCACGTGGAAATCGCCCAGCAGCTGCTGGCGCATCTTCGACGGCACCTGCGACAGCGTGCTGCGCTCCTCCTTCAAATGCTTCTCCAGCTTCCGGTAGTCGGCCGGCTTGGCCTTGGCGGTGAACTCCCGCGCCAGCGCGGCCTCGATGATGCGGCGCGTGGCGAAGATCTCGCGCGACTCCTGTTCGCTGGGCTGGCTCACCATGGCGCCCTTGTCGGGGACCATGTTAATCAGCTTGTCCTTCGACAGTATCAGCAGCGCCGCGCGGATCTTGGTGCGGCTGACCGAGTACAGGCGGCACAGCGCTTCCTCGCGCAGCTTGGTCCCCGGCGGCAGCTTGCGCGCCGCGATGGCCTCGGCGAGATGGGTGGCAATGTCGTTGGCGCTTTCGGCAGGCTGGGTGATGGACATGAAGTGGCTTTGAATTCTGTAGTGTCGTTTTTTCGTCCCATGATACCGCAGTATTGCAGAGGTAATCGCATTACATCTGTGTCGGGGGATGCGGCTGTGGAAGCGGTTCCTATGGGGGATTGTGAAAAATTGAATCGTATTTCGCTTGTTGTTTACTGTAGTTCTGCTACATTTTATCTGGGCTGCAGTATTTCCCAAAATACAAATAAAACGACACGGAGACGAAAAATGAAGAAAACCCTATTGGCCGCCGGCCTGCTGGGGGCTTGCGCCCTCGCACCCGCCCACGCCGCGTTCAACCCCGCCGACACCTCGGTGCAGATGTTCCGCTGGAAGTGGAACGACATCGCCAAGGAGTGCGCCAACTGGCTCGGGCCGCAGGGCTTTGGCGCGGTGCAGGTATCGCCGCCGCAGGCCTCGGCCAGCCTGGGCGCGTGGTGGGACGTGTATCAGCCGGTGAACTTCGCCTCACTGAAGAGCAACATGGGCACCGAGGCCGAGTTCCAGTCCATGATCAGCGCCTGCCACACCGCCAAGGTGCGCGTGTATGCGGACGTGGTGGTCAACCACCTGGCCGCCGGTTCGGGCACCGCGACCGATGGCTCGACGTGGAACTCGTCCACGCTGGCCTATCCGTTTTTCAGCTCCAGCGATTTTCATCCTGCCTGCGACATCGCCGGCGGCGATTACGGCTCACCGGGCAACCGCTACAACGTGATGTTCTGCCGCCTGAGCGGCCTGCCGGACCTGAAGACCGACGGCGCCTATGTGCAGGGGCAGGTCCAGACCTACCTGACCAAATTGATCAACATGGGTGTGGACGGCGTGCGCTTCGACGCGGCCAAGCATATGCAGCCGAGCGACCTGCAGGCGATCATGGGCGGCGTCACGCACACCACCAAGGCCGGCGAGGCGCTGTGGATCACGCAGGAGGTGATCCCGGACAGTAACGTGGTGCGCTCGGACTACTACAGCGTCGGCACGCTGAACGAATTCCAGTACACCTTCGCGCTCAAGGCGATGTTCCGCAACGAGAACGGAGCCAGCCTGTCGCAGGTGCGCGCCATCATGGGCACGCCGGGCAACTGGGGTGGCACCTGGGGCTTCGTGCCGAGCGAGAAGGCGACCGTCTTCGTCAACAACTGGGACACGGAGCGCAACGGCAGCTCCCTGGTGGCCAGCAACTACGTCTCCGGCACCACCAACGACACGCAGGGCACCAAGCGCTACGACCTGGCGAACATCTTCATGCTGGCCTGGCCCTACGGTTCGGCCCAGCTGCACTCGGGCTTCCGCTTTACCAATTACGACCAGGCCCCGCCGAGTGCCAGCCCGTTCGACGCCAGCGGCAACCCGCTGATCAACCAGCAGTGGGACTTTATCCATCGCTGGGGCGACATCTCCAACATGGTCGCCTTCCGCGCGGCGACGTCGGGGCAGGGCGTGGACTACTTCACCAACGGCACCGCCAACCAGATCGCATTCGGGCGCGGCGCCAAGGGCTTCGTCGCGATCAACAACGAGTACGCGGCCTGGAACGCCTCGCTGCAAACGCTGCTGCCTGCGGGGACTTACTGCAACGTGGTGCACGGCCAGTTGAATGCCGCCGGCACGGGCTGCACCAGCGACAGCGTCACCGTCGGCGGCAATGGTGTGATCAGCGTGAGCATCCCGGCCAATGGCGGCGCGACCGTGCCTGCGGTGGCGCTGCACATCAACCAGAAGGTGGGTGGCGGCGGTGGTACCTGCACCACGGTGCCTGTGACCTTCCGCGTGGCGAATGCGAATACAGTGGTGGGGCAGAACGTGTACGTGGTGGGTAATCGTGCGGAGCTGGGCAACTGGACACCGGGTGCGAGCGATCAGCTCAACATCGAAGGCAGCGGCGCCAACGTGCCGTGGTCGCGCACCTTCCAGCTGCCGCCGTCGACGGCGATCCAATACAAGTTCATGAAGTACGGCGTGAGCACCGTGTGGGAGAGTAACCAGTCCACCGCCAGCGGCAATCGCGAGGCGACCACGCCGGCTTGCGGCGGCTCGGTCACGCTCGACGCGGGCAGCTTCCAGTTTTAATGCACGCTGGCTGGAACAGCCTTTTCCTGCTGGACGAGGATGAAGGGGCTGACAACCACCGCCCATAGTTCGGCGCTGGTCTCCAGCCAGGTTGCCGCCTGCTCGTCGCTGACTTTGGCGAGCAGGCCGGCGTTCATCCACTGGGCGATGTTGGCCTTGTCGTCGTGCGAGATACGCACGGCCACGTCGACCAGGTCCAGCGAATTGGCGACCCACACCACATTGCCGGCGGCGAAATGCTTGAGCAGTTCGGTCCATGGCAGGCGCGCGGTCTCGCGGTTCACTTTGAGGCGCAGGTCGGTGTCGTTTTCAGGTTTGGTTTGCATGATTCAGATAAGTTCGATGATCGGTACAGGGCTACCCCGCCATGTTAACCGATACACCGCGCCTTTGCGAACATTGCCCACCAGCGCGGGGCGGAAGCAGGCCAGGTTGATGCCGCCGTCCAGCCGCACGCTTGGATAAATAATGCCCAGCGAGCCGCCTTCCAGCAGGCGTTCCGCCAGCAGTTGCGATTCGATGTAGCTGTCCGGCGCCAGGCAGCCGAGATAGCGTAGCTGGCCGCGCAGGTCGTGGAACGGCGCGGTGAAATCGGCCAGCATGGTCTGGTACTGTACGCTGTCGTCGAAGCGGTTGATCTCCGCGTATTCGACGGCCTTGTGGAAGCTCACTTCTGCCAGCGCGGTTTCGACGTTGAAGGCGCAGTACCATGCGCCGCGCGTGCCGCCGTTGAAGCGGCTGCCTTCAGGGCGGGCGTAGGTAAAGGCGGCGTTGACGATGCGGAAGTTCGGCACGCCGAACACCAGTTCATCCATCGTGATGCCGGCGGCGTTGCCGTTCTGCGCCTGCAGGCGCGCGTTGGTGGCGTTATCCAGTTCAAACAGGTCGTGCAGATCCTGCTCGTTGTCGGCGAGGGGCGCCAACACCGAGTCTTCCATGTCGGCGAAACGCGAGGGCAGCAAACGGCAAGTGTCGAACTGGCGCAGCGTGGTTAAAGGTGGAATCAGGCTGACCGGCACTTACAGTCCTCCGCGGCGGGCGTCCAGCAACTGGCGTACGATCTGCATGGCGGGCAGGCCGCCGGCGGCGACATAGGCGAGCGGGGTGCGGCCGCCGAAAATCAGGTTGGTGTTGGCAAGGCTCATCCACTCGTCGGCGAGCTTGTCGCCGTAGAGGATGTGCAGCGCCTTGTAGATGCCCAGCAGGTAGGAGATGCGCGTGATGCAGTCCACCTCCAGCGTGCGTTCCGGGTGTTTTTTCCACTCGTAGTAGGCGCTGCTGGAAATGCCGCCCAACAGTTCGCGGGCGTCGTCGTCGCGCAGTTTCCAGGCGGCGGCCAGTTTGAAAAAGCCCTTGAGGGCAGCCTTGGACAGCCGTTCGCGCTCGGCCTTGGCGTTCAGGTCGACCAATACGGTGGGTTCGAAGCGGCTGCGGGGGTAAGCGTAGGTAAGATTCATAAATCCTCCGTTGTTGGAGTTATTATACTCCTTTTTCGGATGGATAGCAACCGGGAATCAACTGGACCTCTTAGTGTACGGTGACATTTTGTGAATATTTCACAATTAATAATCTCTATCATTAAGTCGGGAGGGGAAACCATGACTTCAAAGATTGTGAAAATTTCCAAATACCGAAGATCGATATTTTATTTCCTTTGGAAACTACTTTTCGTCAGTATTGGGTCCTATCAATTATTTGTGGGCATCGAGCAAGTCCATGACGGTGCGGCGCCATCGACGCTCTATCATTTTGGAGCTGCGATTATGTATTTTCTTGTTGCCACGGACGAAATGATGGCGCTACGGAAAAAGCTATACAGCCCAGTCTCCTTGAAGTCGGCTGCCCCGACGCCGCGATGGTTCGCCATATCAGCAGTCACTTGTTATTCTTTGTATTTGGCTGCAGCGGTGTGGTATTTACTTATTTAGCGGATCCGCTTTGGGCATCAGCACCAGCATGGCGCGCGTTTTCTTGGCGGGATCCGCGGCGTCGCCAGCGCTCTTCACGAAGATCTGTTCGGTTCGGGCGTCGTAGGTGATTTTTGCGCCTGTCGCGACGCCGGTAACGCTGCCGTTTTCGATGATTTTAACTTCGGCGTTGCCATCGACCGTGAGGAGGTCATCCTTCTCCCGGTACGCCATCGTTTTGCCTTCGCCATTGACCCATTTGTCACTCGCTGCATCCTGTTTTTGCTTGAATTTGGCGACGTTGTCTTTGAGCGAGGTGACGGTATAGAGATAGTCCCCCTCCGGCGATTGCACCGCCGTCAGGTAATCCGACGAGATCAGCAGGGTGCCTTTCGATGTCTCGACGTGGTCGCTGAATTGGCTGATGCCCTTGACGGTGTCGTAATGCATCTCGCCGTCGTAGGAAATGATAGTTTTCTGGAATCGGTCGGCTCTTTCCGCCGTGGCGAGCGCCGGAAGTGTCAATGCCAGTACAGCAAGCAGAAATCTCATAAGTGCCCCCGGGGAAAAAGCGCACAGTAACAGACTGCCGCGAGTCCGGGCGGGTAGACGATGGGCTGATGAAGTAGCGCCGATTTGCGATACCAAAGGTCTAACATGGCGCCACCATTTCAGACGGCGTCGTCCGTGTTCCGCATGATTTGCGCCGCCACTTGTTCGAGCGAATCCCTCAGTTGCGCCACCAGGCGCTGGGCGCACGCCGCCTCGCTGACCGCGTCTCCCGGCGTCAGTTGCTCCAGCTTCCAGCACAACTCGGCCATGCCGAAGGCGCCCGCGCTGCGCGCCGACGATTTGATGCGGTGGCCCAGATCGCGCAAGGCTTGCATTTCGCCGCGCGCCAGCGCCGCCTCCATGTCGCGCACGCCAGCCTGCGCACTGTGCAGGAATTTGGCGGCGAATTTGCGCACCTTCGGCAGGTCGTCGTCGAACAGCGTGGCCAGCACCGAGAAGTCGATCGCGGCCGCTTCGCCGCAAGGTGCGGACTCGACGAACGCTGCCGGATGGCGCGGCTCAGGCGGCGCGGTCAGCAGCGCGCCCTGCGGCAGCCAATTGGCGATGGTCTGGCGCATCAGGCTCGGCTGGATGGGCTTCGAAATGAAATCGTTCATGCCAGCTTCAATGCAACGCGCCCGGGTGTCGATGGTCGCGGTGGCCGTCATCGCCAGTACCGGCAGCCCGGCCAGTTGCGGGTCGGCGCGGATGCGGCGGGTCGCCTCCAGCCCGTCCATTTGCGGCATTTGCAGGTCCATCAGGACGCAATCGAATCGCGTCTGGCGCAGCAGTTCCAATGCCTCGACGCCGTTGCTGGCGATGCAAACGGCGGCACCCACTTCCTCCAGCATCTCCCGTGCAATCTGCTGATTGAAGACATTGTCCTCGACCAGAAGAATGCGCGCCACCTTGAGTGCCACCGTCGCGGCCGAGGTGTGGGCGCCGGCCAGCAGCTCGGCGGCGGCGTCGCTGAGCTGGTTGATCAGCATGGCCACGGTCTTGCCCGATACGCCAAGCCGGGCCGTGAACCAGAACGTGCTGCCGACACCTTGCTGACTGTCGACGCCGACATCGCCGCCCATCAGCTGGGCCAGCTCCTTGCAGATCGCCAGGCCGAGGCCGGTGCCGCCGTATTCCCGCGTGGTCGACGTGTCGGCTTGCTGGAACGAGACAAACAACTTGGCCATCTCCGCCTGGGACAGGCCGATGCCCTGGTCGCTCACCTCGAAACGCAGCAGGCAGCCTTGGCCGTCGCTGGCCTGCTGGCGCACCCGGATCTCAATCCGGCCCTGCTCGCTGAACTTGATGGCGTTGTTGGTGTAGTTGATGAGCACCTGCCCGAGCCGTAGCGGATCGCCCACCAGCGTCGGCGGCAGGGCGGGATCGAGATCGAACACCAGTTCCAGCTTGCGGCTGGCGGCCTTCGGCGCCACCACGGTGGTCAGCGTCTGCATCACGTGGTCGAGCGAAAAATCGATATGCTGGATTTCCAGCTTGCCGGCCTCGATCTTGGAAATGTCGAGGATGTCGTCGATGATGCCCAGCACGTGCTCGCCGGCGAAGCGGATTTTCTCCAGATAGTCGCGCTGGCGCGGGTCGAGCTCGGTCTTCAAGGCCAGGTAGGCCATGCCGATGACGCAGTTGAGCGGCGTGCGGATCTCGTGGCTCATATTGGACAAGAACTGTCCCTTGGCCAAACTCGCCGCCTCGGCCAGCTGCTTGGCCTGCTGCAGTTCGTTGTTCTTGGCCTCCAGCTCTTCCTCGTGGCGCTTCTCGGCCGTCACATCGTGGTAGATGGTCACGAAGCCGCTGACCGCGCCATCCGGGGCATAGATGGGGCGGCCGACGATATTCAGCCGTACGCCGCTCGCCATGGTGCGGGTGAAATTGTGGGGCTCGAACTTCAGGCACAGTCCGACCCGGGCGGCCACCAGCTCGTCGATGGCGCCGGGTCCGTAATCCCCGCGCGAGGCGATGTGGCGGAACACTTCGGCCATGGTGACGCCAGGATGCATCACTTGATCCGGAAACCCCTGCACCTGGCAAAAGGCCGGGTTCCAAAACCGTATGGTCAAGTCGCGGTCGACGATCGTCACGCCGACCGGCATGTATTCCAGTGCGGCGGCCAGCCTGGGGAAATTCGACCGGACGAACTCGTCATTTGGAATTGTCGATTCCATATGTTCCCGTTAGGCTGTAGTCCAGATTTCGCGGCAGTCAGTTACGGCCGCGCCGGCGCTTCCATTCTTCCACCACATCGGCCATGTTTTTCGCGCCGCCGTTGCGCATCCACGCCATCAGGTCGCGGTCGAATTTGAACTCCGGCCCGCACTCCCCGGAAAGAAAGCGTCGGACGTTTTGCGTGTTCCTGTAGCCGGAATCGATCTCAGTCGAGGGCGATATTAGCCCGCCATGCCAATCGAATTTCATTTTTCGCACTCCCTGGGTAGCAAGACCGGAATGCCCAGAATACCATCATGTTCATGTGAAAAGTACGCGCATTCTCACGCCGGCTCGGCGTGCTCCACCATCAGTTGTACTTTGGTGACGCCGTTGTATTCGTTGGCGTCGAGCCGGAACGCGACCTTGGCGCGTTCGCCCAGCGAGTCGACGTGGCCGAACCAGATGGCGTCGTAGCGGGCGCCGTTCTTCTCCAGCAGCAGCTTGAGGTGGCGCTCCTTCAGGATGCGCTGGCTCACCACGCGGAACTCGTCGCAGAACACCGGCGGCGCGAAGCCCTGGCCCCACACCTGGCCGTCCATCAGGTCGATGAAGGCGGTGGTGTAGTAGGCGTCTTCCAGCGGGCCGTCGGTTTCGATCACGCGCTCCAGCTGCTGCTTGCTCAACCACGCGCGGCCCACTTCCTCGAAGGCGGCGGCGAAGGCGTCGAAGGCGTCGGCGCGCAGCGTCAGGCCGGCCGCCATCGCGTGGCCGCCGAATTTGTCGATCAGCGACGGCGCCTTCTTGTACACCAGGTCCAGCGCGTCGCGCAGATGGAAGCCGGGTATCGATCGGCCGGAACCCTTGATCCAGCCGTCCGCGCCTGGCGCGAAGGTGATGGTCGGGCGGAAGAACTTCTCCTTTAAACGCGAGGCGACGATGCCGATCACGCCCTGGTGCCACGATTCGTCGAACACGCAGATGGTGCTGCTGTTGGCCGGCTCGAACGCGTCCAGGTGCAGCAAGGCGGCGTCCTGCATCTCGGCTTCGATCTCGCGCCGTTTCAGGTTGATCTCGTTGAGCTGCTGCGCCAGTTGCCATGCGCGGCCCTCGTCGTCGGTGATCAGGCATTCGATCCCCAGCGACATGTCCTCCAGCCGGCCGGCCGCGTTCAGGCGCGGGCCCAGCGCGAAACCGAGGTCGAAGGGATTGGCGTTGCGCGGCTCGCGGCCGGCCACGCGGAACAGCGCCGCCACGCCGGCGTGCATGCGGCCGGCGCGCATGCGCTTCAGGCCTTGCGCCACCAGGATGCGGTTGTTCGGATCGAGCCGCACCACGTCGGCCACGGTGCCCAGTGCGACCAGGTCGAGCAGGTTGTCCAGCTTGGGCTGGGTCTGGGCGTCGAACACGCCGCGCTTGCGCAGCTCCGCGCGCAGCGCCAGCAGCACGTAAAACACCACGCCGACGCCGGCGATATGCTTGCTCGGGAAGCCGCACTCCGGCTGGTTCGGGTTGACGATCACGCGCGCGGCGGGCAGGGTGTCGGCCGGCAGGTGGTGGTCGGTGACGACTACTTCGATGCCGCGCCGGTTGGCCTCCGCGACGCCGTCGATGCTGGCGATGCCGTTGTCGACGGTGATGATGATGTCCGGCTGCTTTTCGCGCGCCGTCAGTTCGACGATTTCCGGCGTCAGGCCGTAGCCGTATTCGAAGCGGTTGGGCACGATGAAGTCGATGTTGGCGCCCATGGCGCGCAGGCCGCGCAGCGCCACCGCGCAGGCGGTGGCGCCGTCGCAATCGTAGTCGGCCACGATCACCATGCGCTTGTTGGCGGCGATGGAGTCGGCCAGGAACACGGCGGCGGCGCCGATGTGCAGCAGGCCCGATGGCGGGATCATCGACGCCAGCTCGCTCGACAGCTCCTTGACGTCGGTCAGGCCGCGCGACGCGTACAGGCGCGCCAGCACGGGATGGATGCCGCCCTGGCGCAGCATTTCGGATTCGCGGAACGGGCAGGGGCGGATGGCGATACGGGTCATGTCAGGCTTGCTTCAGTAAGAGGTTCAGGTTTTGCTTGCGCCAGAATTTGCGCAGCGAGAGCTTGCTGGTCTCGACGCTGGACCAGCCGTTGCGGTGGCTGAGCAGCAGCTTTAAGCCGCCGATGCGGCCATCGCGCAAGGCCGCCAGCAATGGCGCCAGCCATTCCTGTTCGATGCGCTGCAGGCGCGTGATCCAGTCGGACCAGTCGCCGGCTTGCGCCGACGGTATCAGCTCGGCCAGCATCACCGCGCCCGGCTGGGAGATCAGTTGGGCGGCGGTCGGCTGGCGCAGCGCGGGCGCGGCCAGCGCCTGCATCCAGTCCGGGCCACCGCCGATCGCCAGCGCGCGCGGCGCGGCCTTCAACGGACCGGCGCCGCCCCACAGCCAGAATGAGTTCACCGCCTGCAGGCCGCGCGCCTGGCGCGCTTCGTTGACCGGCAGCTCGTGCCACTGCATCTGGATCTCGTTTTGCAGCTTGCGGTAGGGGCGCGCGTATTCGCCCTCGGGCATCCAGTCGCTCAGGTTCTGCGTGGTCGCGGCGTCGGGCGACGCGGTGTCCAGGCCGGACCACTCGTCGGCCCGCGCAAACCACAGGCCGGGCGCCGCGTGCAGCAGCGTCTTGCCTTGCTCTTCGAAGCAGGGGCGGGCCAGATCGTACAGCGCGCGCGATTCCGCCTCGCTCAGATGCATGCCGCGCGGGTCGGACAGCAGCAGGTGGGTGCGCGACAGCTGGATGTGCGCCGGCTGCACGATGAACCAATGGCCTTGCGCGGCCTCCGCCTGCAGGCCGCAGCCGTGCATGACGGCGGTGGCCAGCGGCGCGCCGGCGTCCGGCCGATCGGGCGCGGACGCCAGGCCCAGTGCGTGCGCCAGCCAGGCTTCGTGCGGCAGCAGCCGGGCTTTCGCGTCGTAAGTCTGGTATTGATAGTGTTTATTGAGAGACAACAGCGCCGCCAGGGCGGGGGTGTTCAGGGCGCGCATCAGGTCGGGCGCCATCTCCGGCGGGGGCAAGGCGTAGGGCAGGGCAAGAGTGATTTCAGTCATCCCGAGATTGTAGGGCATAGCGGGCTGCGGCGGGATGTTTACATGGCCCGCCGGCGGCGGTGCTGCTGCCCGGCACGGCCTTTTTCACCCATGACATGCTGTTTATATGGCAAACTGCGGGCTCACCAAGTTTGATTCCCTACGGAGCCCATGAGCATTATCCAGAATCTGCCCTTTGAGTGGCTGGTTGGCCTGCGTTATACGCGCGCCGGCAAGCGCAGCGGGCGCAATAGTTTTATCTCCTTTATCTCGCTGATTTCCATGGCCGGCATCGGCCTGGGTGTGGCCGCGCTGATCGTCGTGCTGTCGGTGATGAACGGCTTCCAGAAGGAAGTGACGGACCGCATGCTGTCGGTGCTGGCCCATATCGAGATCTTCGACGCCCGTGGCTCGATGCCGGACTGGCACGCCGCCGCCGCCGAGGCGCGCAAGAATCCTGAAGTGATCGGCGCGGCACCGTTCGCGGAAACGCAGGGCATGCTGGTGCGCGACGACGTGCTGCGTCCGGCCATCATCCGCGGCGTGCTGCCGGAGCAGGAACCCAACGTCTCCGACGTCGCCAAACAGACCAGGCGTGGCAGCTTCAACGCGCTGCAGCCGGGCAGCTACAACATCGTGCTGGGCATCGAGCTGGCGCGCGCGCTGCGCGTCAACCTCGGCGAGAAGGTCACGCTGGCGCTGGCCCAGGGCCAGCCCACTCCGGCCGGCGTGCTGCCGCGTTTGCGCTCGTTCACCGTGGTCGGCATCTTCGAGGCGGGCCACAACGAGTTCGACTCGGCGCTGGCCTTCGTCCACTTGACCGACGCCGAAAAGCTGCTGCGCATGGACGCGCCGGCCGGGCTGCGCCTGCGCCTGTCGGACATGCACCGCGCGCCGCAAGTGGCGCAGGATCTGAAGAACAGCATGTCCGGTGACCTGATCATGCGCGACTGGTCCAAGCTGAACGCCAACTGGTTCGCCGCCGTGCAGACCGAGAAGCGCATGATGTTCATCATCCTGACGCTGATCATCGCGGTGGCCGCGTTCAACCTGGTGTCGACGCTGGTGATGACCGTGACCGACAAGCAGGCCGACATCGCCATCCTGCGCACGCTGGGCGCCTCGCCGCGCTCGATCATGAAGATCTTCATGATCCAGGGTGCGCTGGTGGGCATCCTCGGCACCGCGATCGGCGTGGGCCTGGGCGTGCTGGTGGCGCTCAACATCGACGTCATCGTGCCGTTTATCGAACATTTATTGGGAGTGCAGTTCTTGTCGAAGGATATCTACTACATCAGCACCGTGCCGTCCGACCTGCGCTGGCCGGACGTGTCCAAGATCGGCGGCGTGGCCGTGGTGCTGGCCTTTGTGGCGACGCTGTACCCGAGCTGGTGGGCCGCCCGCGTGAAACCTGCGGAGGCGCTGCGCTATGAGTAATCTCGAACCTGTGGTCCTGTCCTGCCGCAACCTGGGCAAAACGTTCACGCAAGGCGCCTACTCGGTGCAGGTGCTGAACGGTATCGACATCGACGTGCGGCGCGGAGAACGCGTGGCCATCGTCGGCGCCTCCGGCTCCGGCAAATCGACGCTGCTGCACCTGTTGGGCGGCCTCGATACGCCGACCAAGGGCAGCGTGACCTTGCTGGGCAAGGACTTCGCCAGCCTGAGCGAAACCGCGCGCGGCGACCTGCGCAACGCTTCGCTGGGCTTCGTCTACCAATTCCACCACTTGCTGCCGGAATTCAGCGCGCTCGATAACGTGGCGATGCCGCTGATGATACGCCGCGTGAAACGCTCCGAGGCGACCGGCACGGCGCAGCAGATCCTCGGCCGCGTCAACCTGGCCAAGCGCGTCACGCACGTGCCGGGCGAGCTGTCGGGCGGCGAGCGTCAACGCGTGGCGCTGGCGCGGGCATTGGTCACGCAGCCCGCCTGCGTGCTGGCCGACGAACCGACCGGCAATCTCGATCACGCCACCGCGCAGACCATCTTCGACCTGATGCTGGAACTGTCGCGTACCCTGGGCACGGCCTTCATCATCGTCACCCACGATATCGAGCTGGCGCGCCGCTGCGACCGCGTGCTGCGCCTGACCGACGAGGGCCTGCAGCCATACCAGGACTGACATCATGTGGATAGACACCCACTGCCACCTCGACGCGCACGAATTCGGCGGCGAGTCCGTCGCGCAGGCGGCGCTGGCTCGGGAGCGGGGAGTGTCGATGATCGTGATCCCGGCGGTGGAGACGGCCAACTTCCCGGTGGTGGCGCAGCTGGCCGCCAGCGTGGACAACGGCTGCTATGCGCTGGGCATCCATCCGATCTATGTGCCGCACGCCGGGGAGGATGACCTGCGCGTGCTGCGCGAGCAGGTCGCCGCCGCGATGGGCGACCAGCGCTTCGTCGCGCTGGGCGAGATCGGCCTGGATTTTTTCATCCCGATGCTGACCGAACCGGCGATGCGCGAGAAGCAGATCTTTTTCTTCCGCGAGCAGCTCAAGATCGCCCGCGATTTCGAGTTGCCGGTGCTGATGCACGTGCGCCGCTCGCAGGACGTGGTGCTCAAGCACGTGCGCCAGATCCGGCCGGCCGGCGGCATCGCCCACGCGTTCAACGGCAGCTTCCAGCAGGCGCAGGGCTACATCGAGCTGGGGTTCAAGCTCGGATTCGGCGGCGCCATGACCTTCACCCGCGCGCTGCAAATCCGCCGCCTGGCGGCCGAGCTGCCGCTGGAGTCCATCGTGCTGGAAACCGACGCGCCGGACATCGCCCCGAGCTGGGTCCATCCCGGCCGCAATAGTCCCGACCAGATTCCCCGCATCGGCGCGGTGCTGGCGGAGCTGCGCGGAATTAGCGTGGAGGAGGTCGCGTCCGCGACCACGGCAAACGCCAAACAAACACTACCCCGCATGTAAGGATGTTGATGACGATGAGATTGATCCGTTGGTTGACGGTGGTGGCGTCGATCGCCATGTTGAGCGGTTGCGCCTACCCGAGCTTTAATCGCGACTCCTTCGATATCAGGATACGCACCGCGACGCTGGACCCGCGCTTCCCGCTGCTCAAGGCATACCAGGAGTGCACCATCGATTGCCCGAGTTGCTCCAACAACTGCGATAAGCACGATCCAGTGGATTACACGTTCGTCCACTTCGATGCGGCGTCAAGCGACGGGGCGCCGGCCATCAGTTCGGGACTCTGGGAGCCACCCCGCAGCTTTACCGGCGTCCCCAATCTGATTCCTTCGTACAGTTTCAACCCTGCCGCGCGGGTGCTGGATACCGTCGCCGACAACAGGATGACATCCGACTTCAAGCAGGAGATATTTTTCTATCGAAATGCCACCGTCGAGGACGATCACCGGGTGATTGTTCAATTGCCGCATGAGCGCTGCCCGGTTTGGCAGGAGGCCAAATATTCCGAGCGTATGGCCAAGCTGTGGCAGCCGGTCAAGTTCGTTGTCATCGTCGAATCCAAGGCCACCATCTTCGTTGAGATGAAAGCGCCAACGGCGGAGTGCCCCGGCTTGCGCGTGCAGGATGTGCTGCCGAACGTCGCCGGCATTCCGGCGGATCTCACGGCGCAGGTCTACCGCGTCTACGCCGTGGATTTCGCAAAGATCACCAGACACTGGGTCTATGCCGATCTGGTCACCGCGCCGTCCAGCGGCGCTGCGGCGGGCACAGTGATGGCCCAGCTGGATCCCATCCCCAATATTTCAATGAAATCTCAGGTGGAGCAGTTCATGTGCCGGGTGCACACCTCGTCCACCGACTGGCATATCTTTACCGGGATGGCGGCTACTTCGAACGGCAAGATCGCGTATTCACAACGTTGCAAGCCGGTGAAGCAATAAGCTCAAGCAAGCTCAAGCAAGCTCAAGCATAAAATTTCAAAGGATGTGTTGCGGAAGATTAAGGTATATTGATTTATCATGTCTTTGTGACATTTAGATAGAATTGCGGATCGGGGTGTGGTGCATAATTGCCAATGTTTTTCCCTCCACTTCTCACGATCCCTACGATGAAATCTCACGCTGGCATTGCCGCCGCCCTCCTGTTTGTCCCCGTCCTGTGCCTTGCCGACTCGAGCGAGGTGGCCGAGCGCCAGATCGACGTGCCCAAGTGCGCCAATCCGGCCGCCAAGGTCGTGTTCACCGAGTTCAAGTGCAAATCGGCCGATTGCTCGTCCGGCGCCGGCCAGCAGGATCCGCGCCAGTACCGCTGGTGGGAGCGCTCGGGCAACGTGGCGCAGCCGAGCTACACCGGCGTCGGCACCGGCATGACCGAAATGCTGGCCACTGCGCTCACGCAGACCGGCTGCTTCGACGTGCAGGAGCGCGCCGAAATGGAAGAGATCAACAAGGAACTGGCGCTGATCGGCAAGAAGGTCGAGGCCGAGGCGGCCGACTACATGATCACCGGTTCGATCACCTCGCTGGGCTTCGAGCAAAGCTCCACCGGCCTGGGCGGCCTGGGCTTCCTCAAAGGTCCGCTGGGCCTGCTGGCCGGCTCGGTCGACTTCAAGAAATCCAAGGTGCACATGAACATGGACATCCGCGTGGTGGACGTCAAGCGCGCCAAGATCATCGCCTCCAAAACCTTCCAGGCCAATAATGAAAAGAACGGCTTCGGCGTGTCGGCCCTGGGCTGGGGCGGCGGCGTCGGGCTGGGCGGCAATCATGCCAGCATCAGCGGCTCACCGCTGGAAGAAGTCGCGCGCGACTTGCTGGTCAAGTCGACCTCCTTCCTGACCGAGACCATCGCCGCCAAGAACATCACCGAGCGCGTGGCGGTCAAGTCCACCGATGTGTCGGTGAAATGATGCAGCGATAACTGTGCCTCATTGACATGAATAAACAGCAATGATACCTTTCTTGCACCACTACCCGTGGTCATCGTTTGAACTTTAACTATCTGAAAAGGTTCTGAAAATGAAAAAGCAAAATGAGGCAAAGCTGTTCGCATTCAAACTGGCAGAGAAAAAAGCCGTCGCTGTGAAAGCAGCGCCGCAGTGGAAAGCACGCGAAGGCGTGGCACTGGCCGGCTGCTCCGGCCCTGACGCCCGCGGTCCACGCAACAACATCGCCGACACCGGCATCTGGTGCTAAGCTTCTGACCGTCCCGCGCCCCGGACGCTTGCCGTCCAGCGGCGCGGCACCGCTCTTGCCGGAGGCCGCATGCCGCACGCACTGAACGAACCTCTGCCTGAAAAAATCAAACAGCTCGAAGAGTTGCGCGGCAGCCGCGTGCTGGTGATGGCTGCGTCCCAGCTGGACATGGAAATGCTGCCGGAGCTGTACCGCCAGTTGCGCGCCATCGGGCGCGGCGAGCGGCTGGACGTGGTGCTGCAATGCCGGGGCGGTGTGGTCAACGCCGCGCGCCGCATCGCGCTGCTACTGCGCGAATACACACAGCGATTGACTTTCATCGTGCCGTTCCACTGCCAATCTTCGGCCACGCTGTTGACGCTTGCGGGCGACGAAATCATCGCCGGCGAATTGGCTATCTTCTCGCCCATCGATCCGCACCTTCAGGGCGATGCCGAGGGCGGCGAGTCGAGCGCGGTTTCGTCCCAGGACATCCAGCGCTTCGGCGAAATGTGCGCCGCCTGGTTCGGCGCGGACGCGGGGCAGGCGCGCGCGGAGGCCTTGTCGCTGCTGAGCGCCAGCGTGTTCCCGCCGACGCTGACCGCGTTCTACCGCACCACGCTGGAGCTGCGGCAGATCGGCGAGGAACTGCTGCGCCATCAGCTGCCACAGCGCGACGCCGAGGCGCGCGCCCGCATCGTCGAGCACCTGATGTCCGGCTACCATTCGCATCACTATGCGATCACCGGCGATGAGCTGGCGGCGCTGGGCCTGCGGGTGAGGAGCGAACCGGGAATCGATGACCTGGCGTGGGACATCTCGCGGATGCTGCAAGCTCATATTGGCGGCGGTGCCCGCGCCTCGGTCGAGGCGCCGGTGCAGGACGCCTTGCTGGCCACGCGCGACGGCGTGGCGGTGCGCTATCGGCGGCAGGATGGATTGCTGCCGCGCTGGTCCTGCTCCGCCTGAACGGATGAGCAACCCGCACCTGCAACGGCTTGCGCTGCTGCGCACATTCGCGCCGCGCCTGGCCCTGGGCCTGTTGTTCATGGCGTTGACGGTGCTGGTGGAATTGAGTTATCCGAGGGCGCTTTCATACTTCATCGATCATATCGGCATGAAGGGCGACAGCAGCTGGTTCGCTCCCTTCGCCGCGATCGTGACCGCGGTGCTGGCGCTGCAGGCTGTGGCGACCACGATGCGCTACTACCTGTTCGAATCGACCGGACATATGATCGTCGCGCGCATCCGCCGCCTGCTGTACGGCGCGCTGATACGGCAACCGGTGGGCTTCTACGACAAGCACAACGTCGGCGAATTGACTAGCCGCCTGTCGGCCGACGTCGAAATCCTGCACGACACGCTGACCATGGGCCTGGCCATCTCACTGCGCTCGCTGTGCGTGCTGGCCGGTTGCGTCGTCATGCTGCTGTTGATCTCCCCGGTGCTTAGCCTGATCCTGCTGGTCTACGTTCCGCTGACGCTGTACATGGGCGACTGGCTGGGCAAGCAAGTGCTCGAGCGCTCGCGCGACATCCAGCAGCGGCAAGCGGAATGCGGCGGCGTGGCGCACGAATACTTCACCAACATCCGGCTGGTGCACGCGTTCAACCAGCAGCGCGCCGCCGGCGCCAAATATGCCGACGCCACCGCGCATGCGCTGATGGCGGCCATCGCCAACACGCGCTTGCTGGCGTCGTTCCGTGGCGTGTCGTCGTTTGTCATGTACCTGGCGCTGCTGGTGACCTTGTGGCTGGGATCACGGCTGATAGGGCAGGGCAGCCTGTCGGTCGGGGAGCTGACCAGCTTTGTGATTTATGCCGGCATGGTCACCAGTTCATCCGGCGCGGTCAGCGACTTCTGGAGCGATTGGATGCGGACCATCGGCGCCACGGAACGGGTGTTCGAAATCATCGAGAGCGAAGCGCAGCCGGATGCGGCGCCTGCTGGCACGGTAACGCTGCATGGCGCGCTTGCGTTCCGCGACGTCAGCTTTGTCTATCCCGAGCGGCCGGAAAAAGTGGCTCTGGACGGCGTGAGCTTCTCGATCGCGGCCGGCGAAAACGTGGCGCTGGTGGGCGCGTCGGGAGCGGGCAAATCCACCATCGCCAGCCTGATACTGGGCTTCTATCGCCCGCAGCAGGGCTGCATCGCCTTCGACGGTGTGCCGTCGGAACAGCTGGACGTGGCCGGCGTGCGTGCACACATCGCCATCGTCGAACAGGAACCGTCGCTGTTCTCGGGTAGTATCTTCGAGAACATCGCCTTCGCCGTGCCGGACCGGCAGGTGACGCGCGATGAAGTGGTCGATGCCGCCCGCTTGGCCAACGCGCATGATTTCATCGCCGGCTTCCCGCACGGCTACGATACCGTGGTGGGGGAACGCGGCGTGCAGCTGTCCGGAGGGCAGAAGCAGCGCATCGCCATCGCCCGCGCCTTGCTGCGCGATCCGAGGATCCTGATTCTCGACGAAGCCACCAGCGCGCTCGATTCCGCCAGCGAGCTGCAAGTGCAGCAGGCGCTCGACAAGCTGATGGAAGGCCGCACCACCATCGTCATCGCGCATCGCTATTCCACCATCGTCAAGGCCGACCGCGCACTGGTGCTGGAGCGCGGCGCCATTGTGCAGCAGGGCGCGCACGCGGAGCTGATCCAGCAACGCGACGGCTTGTACTTCCACCTGATGCAGAACCAGCTGACCGCCTATCGCACCGGCTGATCGGTATCGGGTGCGGCGCCTGCTAATTGCCTTATGTAAATATTTCCTATAATCTACATGTTAACAAATGTGATAACACATTTGTTTTAGATAAGGAACGTTATATGGGTGAATTCGCCAATAAAGTACGTAGAAACAAGATAGCCGGCCCGAATCAAAAAAATTATGATCAGGCATTGTGGAAGACCGCGTTAACCACCGCCAGCGATGAGGAGGATAAGCGAGTAATTACGGCGGGCCTGTTTTTCGATAGCCTGCTATCGTTTATTCGTTCCGAGAAAAATTTTGCAGAGCTGATATCGAAACCTGAGGTGGTTATTCGCGCCGTTGTGGCGATATCTGTCCTTAATTTTAAATCTGTAATGCAAGCCACCGAAATTGAAAGAAAGCCCGGAGAAAAGGCGGTATTGCAGGTTTCGTCAATTTTAGAGAAAAAATTGACCTTGGGGAATGGTCAAAAATTCCATCCAGATGAAATTTTAAGCGGCCTTGGCGACGGTATGAAGCATATCCTGAGAGAGCTTTTAAGCCGGACTGGGGATCCTTCGGTGCCTGATGGTGAGGAATTGTCTGTTGAGCAAGTAAATTTGATCGCGGCTGAACTTAATAACGCAACGAATTATCAATGTGCAGTTGAATATTGGCACGACTGCTTGTCAAATAAATTTGGCGTTGAGGCCACAGAAGGTGGTGTGGCAGTTACACCAAAAGACGTCGAGTTGGAAAAGGCGAGATCGATATCTATTTATCGTCGCAACAAAATTTCCATGAATGACGGACTGCTCTTCCAAAGACATTGGAAGACTTGGCCTCTTGCGTTGAAGAAGGAATTGATGCGCATACCGCTGGTCGAAAAAGTCTATGGCAATGAAGAAATTTCAAAAATAGATGTAGGCTTCAAAAACTCGACCATTGAAAATGGCGCCATATCTGTTGGCGCGGTCGAAATGATTAAAGCGGGATGTTATGGCAAGCTCTTGCGTGAGGAATTACCCAATTTTTCAAATATCACTTTAGATATCGTAATTGATGGCTGGCGTTTACTTCAGTCGCTCGCCCTGCTTATGGCTAAGAATTTGAAGCCGATACGTGAGAACAATGTGGGGGATTTTTTGAGATATGCTCCTACTATTTCGAAAAACGTGCTGACTTCGATGTTCGCCAAATCGCTTAACATCAGTCAGGAAAAGGCCTCTCATGTGCTTGATGTCTTTGTATTTGGCAAGGGTAACAGTTACGACACATGGTCTCAGCCTCTCATTCCTGTTGGCGAGAATTTCTGCCTGGCTCTTCCGTGTATCCATTCAATCAGCCTGCTGCGTGTCGTCGAAGGCTGGATGAGACGGGGAGGATTGGATTTGGATCGGCGGGGGAAGGAATTTGAAGCCTATTGTATTGACGAGCTCGATGGCCATATAAAAAAATCACCCATTAAGAATGATGTCCAGCTTGTCAAGAAATCTGTGAATTTTCACTTCAAAGATAATCGCAGTGAAGAAGTTGATATAGTATTGGTTATTGCGGATACACTGCTGGTAATTGAGGCGAAATGTATCTTATGGCCAGATGACTCTTTGCAATTTGCCAATTACAGAGATACTGTCGAGAAGGCGACCGTTCAGATCTCGAGGAAGGCGCGCGCAATTGGCGATAACCTTGGTGAGGCTTTGCAGCAATTAGGAAAAATGGGATGCAACGTGCCGTTGAATCCAAAAATTGTGCCCTGCGTCCTAACGAATTCTGCCGTATATTCCGGCTTTAAATTCAATGGTGTAGCCGTTGTCGACCTTCCGATACTTAACGCTTTTTTCTCCAATAGCCATACTAAATATGGAAAGCTTCTTGGTAATAAGGTTGTGTCCACAAATAAAATATCGTTTTTTGAAGATGCGAAGAATGCAGGCGAAGTTATTGAATCTTACTTGGGAGCCCCACCGCAACTGACTGATCTCAAAATCGATACAATAGAAAGGAGAATAGAGTTCCCGATAAGAAATGAAAGTTTTGGCGCAATTTTCCACGATATATTTTCCGTAGAAGTTGACGTGGATCGAATGGAAAAGCTTTATGGAAATACTTCCGCCTAATGGGGGGCCGATCTTGCAATTGGCTGCCGTTCGGCAAACGGGCCGCTGAATGACCTACATCAAGGTGCGATAAGGTCGGTCTCGTCACCGCGACAGTACTGCGTAGTATCGGACTGTTGCGATACTTGAGGAGCGGCGGCGCGATGAGGGCGGTATTGACAGGCTTCGCTGCGGGAGCGGCCTTGCTGCAAACGCAGGCGACGCTGCCGTCCGCGTCGGCCGGTGTGGCCGCCGCGCTGGTGCTCGCGATCTGGCTTGGGTTGTGGCGCGGTTGGTTGCGGCGGCGCGCTGAATGTCTCGGTTTGCACGCGCGGGCCGCGTTGCGTTGTGCCGCGTCGTTGCTGGCCGGCGGCATGATTGGATTCTTCTGGGCCGCATGGATGGCGCAGCGCGTGCTGGCGCCGCAGCTTGCCCTCGCCAACGAGGGCCGGGACTTCACTCTGGTTGGCACCATCGACAATCTGCCATACCGCTTCGATGAAGGCGTGCGTTTCAATTTCGCGGTGGAGCGCGTATTGAACGGCGCGCAGAACGCGGTTCCGCCGCATATCTCGCTGGGCTGGTACGCGGGCTTTCGCGATCAGGTGACCGAGGTCGGCGACGTGCAGCCCGGCGAGCGCTGGCAGTTGACCGTGCGGCTGCAACGGCCGCACGGCAACGCCAATCCGTATGGCTTCGATTACGAAGTGTGGCTGCTGGAGCAGGGCCTGCGCGCGACGGGCTATGTGCGGCCGGCGCAGAGCAACCGCCGGCTCGATGGTTTCGTCTTCAGCGCCGGCAATATGATCGAGCATACGCGCGCGTTGTTGCGGGCACGCATACAGGCCGCGTTGCCGGACCAGCCGTATGCGGGCGTGATCGTCGCGCTGGTGGTCGGCGACCAGCGCGGCATCGATCAATCCGACTGGAACGTCTTCAACCGCACCGGCATCGGCCACCTCATCTCCATCTCCGGCTTGCACATCACGATGGTGGCGGGGCTGTTCGCGCTGGCGGCATTCTACCTCTGGCGCCATTCCTTCTTCACGCGCGCGCAACTGCCTTTGCTGCTGCCTGCGCAAAAAGTGGCGGCGCTGGTCGGCGCGACGGTGGCGCTGTTCTACGTGCTGCTGGCCGGCTTCGGCGTGCCGGCGCAGCGCACCTTGTACATGCTGATGGTGGTCGCCGCCGCGCTGTGGTCGAATCGCATCGCCAGCGTGACGCAGGTGCTGTGCAGCGCGCTCGCCGTGGTGGTGTTGATCGATCCATGGGCGGTGTTGTGGCCAGGCTTCTGGCTCTCGTTCGGAGCGGTCGCCACGATCTTGTATGCCACCGTTGGACGCGTCGCGCTAAGGCCTGCGCGTCCTGCTCGCGCCGCGCATGGTGACGAACCTGTGTCGACCGACGCGGACGGGCCTTCGCGCAGCGGGCGGCTGTGGCAGGCCTTGCATGCCGGCGCGCACACGCAGTACGCGGTCACGTTCGGCCTGGTGCCATTGACGATGCTGTTGTTCGCGCAGGTGTCGGTGGTCAGCCCGCTGGCGAACGCGGTGGCGATCCCGTTGGTCAGCCTTGTGGTGACGCCGCTTGCGCTGGTCGGCAGCATGCTGCCCGCGCCGCTGGCGGCGCCTGTGCTGGGCCTTGCGCATCTGCTGGTGGAGTGGCTGGCCGTCTGCTTGCAATGGTTCAGCGGCTTGCGCTATGCCGTGTGGAGCGCGCCGACGCCGCCGTTCTGGCTGTTCTGCTGGGCCACGTGCGGCACCATCTGGCTGCTCGCGCCGCGCGGCTGGCCGGTGCGCTGGCTGGGCCTCGCGACGTGGATACCGCTGCTGGCGGCTGAGCCCTCGCATCCGGCGCCGGGCCGCATGACCGTCACCGTCTTCGATGTGGGGCAGGGCATGGCGTTGCTGATCGAAACCAGCCATCATCGCCTGCTGTACGACACCGGCCCCGCCTACGCGCCCACCTCCAACGGCGGCAACCGCGTCATCCTGCCTTACCTGAAGGCGCGCGGCATCGCCGCAGTGGACGGCATGATCGTCACCCACAGCGACATCGACCACTCCGGCGGCGCCTTGACGGTACTGGATGGCGTGCGGGTGGACTGGCTGCTGTCGTCGCTGCCCATGCAGCATCCGATTGCCGGCGCCGCGCGCCAGCACGTGCACTGCGCGGCGGGACAGCGCTGGACCTGGGACGGCGTGCGCTTCGAGATGCTGCATCCGCTGCCCGCCAGCTACGCCGACGCGACGCTCAAGTCGAACGCGCGCGGCTGCACGCTGAAGATCACCGCCGGCGGCAAGCCCATGCTGCTGGCAGCCGACATCGAAGCCGCGCAGGAGGCCGCGCTGCTGCAGCGCGACCGCGCCAGCCTGCGCGCCGATGTGCTGCTGGCGCCGCACCACGGCAGCGGCACGTCGTCCACGCCGGCCTTCCTGCGGGCGGTCCATCCGCGGACCGCCGTGTTCCAGGTGGGCTATCGCAACCGCTATCATCATCCCAAGCCGGAAGTCTATGACCGCTACGGTCAGCTGCATATCGAGCGTCTGCGCACCGACCAGACGGGCGCGCTGACGCTGGATTTCGGCGACACTATCGATATCGCAGCCTACCGCCAGGCGCACGCTCGCTACTGGTACGGCCGCTAAATTAGAGCCTTTCCCCCAAGCCTGCCGTGGGAAGTGCCATTACAATGGTCCGAAAACAATCATACGGAGACCGCTTGTGAGCAAGCCCAAGCTGCATTTTGCCCATGCCAACAGCTACCCGGCTGGCGTGTACCGCCAGTACTTCGAGCTGCTGGCCGACGATTTCGACATCCAGGCGCTGGACATGCACGGCCACAGCGCGCGCTACCCGGTCAGCGACGGCTGGCCGGCGCTGGTCGACGAATACATCAACGAGCTGACCTCGCGCTACGACGAGCCGGTGATCCTGGTCGGCCACTCGCTGGGCGGCATGCTCAGCCTGATGGTGGCCCGTGCCCGCCCGGACCTGGTGCGTTGCGTGGTGATGCTGGACGCGCCGGTGGTGGCCGGCTGGCGCGCGCTGTTCTGGCGCCTGATCAAAATGAGCGGCAATGCCAACCGCGTGCCGCCGGCCAAGTTCTCCATCCGCCGCCGCAACGTGTGGCCGGACGCGCAGGCGGCCTACCAGCATTTCGCCGGCAAGGACCTGTTCGCCGCCTGGGCGCCGGGCGTGCTGGAGGATTACATGGCGAGCGGCCTGAAGCCTCATCCCGAGGGCGTGCAGCTGCGCTTCACCCGCGAAGTCGAAACCAGCATCTACGCCAGCCTGCCGCACCACCTGCCCAAGCTGGTGCGCGGCCGCTTCCCGGCGCCGATCGGCTTCATCGGCGGCACCGATTCCTGGGAAACCAGCCAGTCCGGCCTGGGCCACACGCAGGCGCTGGTGGGCAAGCACTTCCGCATCGTGCCGGGAGGGCATCTGTTCCCGATGGAGTCGCCGGCGCTGGCGGCGCAGGCCACCCGCGAGATGATCGCCGGGCTGCTGAGCGATTCTGGTAAAAAAGTTCTTAAAAAGCGGGCTTTCGCGTAAAATCTTGGGCATTCGGCGCTGTTGCGCCGCCCCTGAACTTTAGGAATGCCTTGCGATGACGATTAAAAGCGACAAATGGATACGCCGTATGGCGGAGCAACATGGGATGATCGAGCCGTTCTTCCCGGACCAGGTACGCCAGGAAGAGGGCCGCAAGGTCATCTCGTACGGCACGTCGTCGTACGGCTACGACATCCGTTGCGCCGACGAGTTCAAGGTCTTCACCAACATCAACAGCACCATCGTCGATCCGAAGAACTTCGATTCGAACTCCTTCGTCGACGTCAAGAGCGACGTCTGCATCATCCCGCCGAATTCCTTCGCGCTGGCCCGCACCATGGAATATTTCCGCATCCCGCGCAGCGTGCTGACGGTTTGCCTGGGCAAGTCGACCTATGCGCGTTGCGGCATCATCGTCAACGTGACGCCGTTCGAGCCCGAGTGGGAAGGTTATGTGACGCTGGAGTTCTCCAACACCACGCCGCTGCCGGCCAAGATCTACGCCGGCGAAGGCTGCGCGCAGGTGCTGTTCTTCGAGAGCGATGAAGTGTGCGACGTGTCCTACAAGGACCGCAACGGCAAGTACCAGGGCCAGCATGGCGTGACCTTGCCTAAAGCATAAGCTTCGCTCTGCCGATCTTTACAACGCGCGGGCTTCGGCCCGCGTTTGTTTTGCGGGCCGCCTGCGTCAACCTTTCACCGGCAGCATCATTTCCACGCACAAGCCGCCGTCCGCGCGGTTGCTGGCCTTGATGCTGCCGCCGTGGGCCTCGATCACATGCTGGGCGATGGCCAGGCCCAGGCCGTGTCCTTCGGTGCTGGCGCTGCTGGAGCGGAAGAAGGGCTGGAAGATGGTCGCCAGGTCGGCCTCGTCCACTCCCGGCCCGCGGTCGAGCACACGGATGCACAACTGGCGCGCGTCGGGCAGGGTGCGGGTCTGCAGCTGCACCACGCCGCCCTCGGGACTGTGCTTGATGGCGTTGCGCACCACGTTCTCGATGGCGCGCCCCAACAGCTCGGCCTGACCGGCGACCATGACGTCGGCTTCCCCTTCCTGCACCACGCTGCGCTGCTGGCTGGAGGCCTCGTAGTTGGCGTCGTCGGCGATCTGCTCCAGCAGCTCGGCCATGCTGATTTCCTCCTCGCTGGCCTTGATGGCGCCCGCTTCCAGGCGGGCCAGCGTCAACAGTTCACCCACCAGCTTGTCCATGCGGACGCTTTCCCGTTCGATGCGCTCCAGCGATGCGGCCAGCTTTTCGGGTTGTTGGTGCGCCAAGCCGATCGCCGCCTGCAGGCGCGCCAGCGGCGAGCGCAGCTCGTGCGAGACGTCGTGCAGCAGCCGGGTCTGGCCGTCGATCAGGCTGCGCAGGCGCGCCGTCATGCGGTCGAAGTCTCGGCCCAGGTCGTTCAGTTCGGAACTGCGCTTGCCCTTGCCGCCGGCGCCGAAGCGGGGCGCCAGGTCGCCGCCGGCGGCCGCGTCGAAGGCTTGCCGCAGCGCGCGGATCGGGCGCGAGAAGTACCACGCCAGCAGCATCGCGAACAGCAGGCTGGCCACCGTGGCGGCGGCGATCGGCACCCACAGCGTCAGCGGCTGGAAGCGCGGGCCGCGCATGTCGCCGGGGCCGCCGTAGCCGCGGCCGTTGAGTGGAGCGTCGGGCGGGGCGCCTGCGCGGCTTGGGTCGAAGCGGGGATCGGGACCGGGGGACTGTCCGTAGGCCTGGCCCGGTTGCGGCCCCGGCCCTGGACTTGTGCCCGGCCCTGGACCCGGACCCAAGCCCGGGCCTTGGCCGCGCGGCATCGGCGGGCCGCCCTGCAGCGCCATCTGCGCGCCGCCCAGGCCGGCCATCAACGGGCGGTCGAGATCCATGCCGTGCGACGGTAGAAACAGTATAAATCGTTTTCCTTCCGGATCGCCCACCTGGCGCACCACGCGGCGCTTGCCTTCCTGCTTGAGCAGGGCGTGCGACTCGCGCAGCATGGACGCGCTCACCGCGCGCCCGAGCAGCTCATGGCCTTGCTCGTCGACCGCGAACACGCGGTGCCGTTCCATGTTCTCCAGCAGGCGGCGCAAGGCCTTGACGCCGCCATATTCCAGCGTGGCGGCGGCCGAGTTGATGGCCATCTCGGCCGGCGGGCTGGTGTCCAGGTCCTTCGGCTGGTTGGCCTCCTGGTTGTGGCTCTTGAGCCAGACGGCGCCGCCGATGCCGACGATGGCGGTCAGCTGCGCCAGCAGGATGCAGACGAAAAACTTCCAGAACAGTCGGCCCACAGGCTACTCCTTGATCAGCTGATAGCCCAGGCGGTACACGGTTTGCAGGCAGGAGCGGCCGTCGGCGATGGTGCCGAGCTTGTGCCGCAGGCTGCTCAGGTGGACGTCGATGTTGCGGTCGAAGCGCGCCAGCGGCCGGCCCAGTCCTTGTTCCGACAGGGCGTTCTTGCTGACCGGGCGGCCGGCGTTACGGGCCAGTACTTCGAGCAGGTTGAATTCGGTGCTGGTCAGTTCCAGCTTGTTGCCGGCCCAGGCCGCGCGCCGCTGTTCGGGCCACATGGTCAGCTGGCCGACGGTCAGCGCGGCGGCGGCGCCGTTGTCGAGCGGCGCGCTCTGCGAGCGGCGCAGGATGGCGCGGATGCGGGCGGTCAGCTCGCGCGGGGTGCAGGGCTTGGCGACGTAGTCGTCCGCGCCCAATTCCAGGCCGACGATGCGGTCGGTATCGTCGCCGCGCCCGGTCAGCATCAGGATGGGCAGCTGGCTGTTGGTGCGGATGCGGCGCAGCGTCTCCAGGCCGTTCATGCGCGGCATCATCACATCCAGGATGGCGATGGAATACAGGCCGGTGAAGGCCTCGGCGGTGCCGGCCTCGCCGTCGTGCACCATTTTGACGTCGAAGCCTTCCTGTTCCAGGTATTCCTTGAACATGCCCACCAGCTCGATGTCGTCGTCTATCAGCAGTACTTTGCTCTTCATGCCGCGTGCTTCTTTTTATGTCAATGGACCGATCATAACAGCCCCGCGCGCGCGGCCGGCGGCCATTTACGCCGTTTTACAACGCATTGCCAGCGGCCAATTAGGTGTCAAAACGGCCATCTTTACATCGATTTACCCTGGGTTTACGGCGCTTTACATGGGGCGGCCGGAGAATGGCTGCTCCCTAGCAACCAAGGAAGTTCGCATGAAAACCCAGAAAAACAGCGTACACAAAATCTTGCTGGCTGCCAGCCTTGCGCTGCCGTTGTTCGCCACCGGTGGTGCGGCCCGCGCCGACGACCTGGATGGCGACGCCGGCCATCCGCCGATGATGAGGCATGAAGGCCAACAAGGCCCCGGCCACGACGGTCCGGAACATGGTCCCGGCGGCGGCTTCCATGGCGGTATGCCGCCGTTCGGCGGTCCCGGCATGGGCGGCCGGCCGCCGTTCGTCCACGGTGTCGAATTGAGCGAGGCGCAGGAGGACAAGGTCTTCGCCATCCTGCACGCGGAGCAGCCCTACCTGCGCGAGCAGGGCAAGGCCGCCGCCAAGGCCCACGAAGCGCTGCGCGCGCTGGCCGGCGCCGACCAGTACGACGACGCCAAGGCCGCCGCGCTGGCCAAGGAGGCGGCGACGGCGATGGCCAACATCGCCTTGCAGCATGTGCGTACCGAACAGAAGCTGCTGGCGGTGCTGACCCCGGAACAGCGCAAGAAGCAGGCCGAAGGCCTGGCCCGCCGCGCGCCGCGTCCCTGATTTGCCTGGCCCCACTGAACGGAGAAACTTATGTCGATTAACGCTCTGAGTTCCAGCAACACCAGCCAGCTCAGCTTCTTGAGCCGTTTGAGCAGCACCAACGCCAGCAGCAGCGCCGACGCCACGCGCGGCGCGCCACCGCCGCGCCCGCCCGAGGGGGGAGGTTTCGCCTCGGCCATCGCCGATGCGCTGAAAGCCATCGGCATCACCGGCGGCGGCGACACCGGCAGCAGCGGTGCGACCACATCGGCCACCAGCAGCGATGCCGCCGACAGCACGGACAGCAGCGGCAGCGTGGCCGACGCGTTGGGCAGCTTCCTGCAAAGCCTGATGGGCGCGCTGCATGCGCAGAACGCCGCCGTCAGCAACGAGCCGCCGCCCTACGGCGAGGCGCAGCAGGGCGGCGGCCCCGGCGGCGGCGGTCCGGGCAAGCTGGAAGCGGACCTGCAAAGCCTGCTTTCCAAGCTGACATCCGGCAGCACCGGCAGCAGCGCCGACAGCACCAGCGCCGGCGGAGACGACGCCGTCAGCCAGCTGGAAAGCAGCTTCGCCAACCTGCTCGACAAACTGGGCGGCGGCGGCAGCAGCAGTTCCGGCACCGACAGCACCGACGCCAACACCAAGCTGGCGGCCTTCCTGCAAGCGCTGTCGACCAAGGTCGCCGGCAGCGGGACCAGCGGCAATCTGGTCAACACCACGGTTTAACCCAGGAGAGACAATGACATCCCACGACGACGACCACGAACACAGCCTGGCCGCCGACCTGAGCGCCATGCTGAGCCTGGCCAGCGATCGCCGGCGGACCCTGCGCTGGCTGCTGGCCGGCGCCTCGGCCTTGCCGGTGCTCGGTTGCGGCGGAGGCGGCTCGTCGGCCAGCGACAGCTCCAGCGCGGCCGCGACCACCACCACCACGACCACGCCCACCACCGGCACCTGCGCGGTGATCCCCGAGGAAACCGGCGGCCCGTATCCGGGCGACGGCACCAACAGCAACACCAGCGGCGTGGTCAATGTGCTGACGCAGTCGGGCGTGGTGCGCAGCGACATCCGCAGCAGCTTCAACGGCCCGACCGGCGTGGCGGCCGGCGTGCCGCTGACGATCAAGCTGCAGATCGTCAACGCCAACGGCAGTTGCGCGGTCCTGTCCGGTTATGCGGTCTACCTGTGGCATTGCGACCGCGACGGCAATTATTCGCTGTACTCGAACGGCGTCACGGACCAGAACTACCTGCGCGGCGTGCAGGCCAGCGACAGCAACGGCAACGTGACCTTCCAGACCATCTTCCCGGGCTGTTATTCGGGCCGCATGCCGCACGTGCATTTCGAGGTCTATCCGACGCTGGCCAAGAGCACCAGCGCGGCCAACCGCATCAAGACCTCGCAGTTCACCTTCCCGATGGCGACGCTCAACGAGGTCTACGCCACCGCCGGCTACAGCACCAGCGTGCGCAACCTCGCGCAGATCAGCTACGCCACCGACAACATCTTCAGCGACGGCTATTCCCTGCAGATGGGCGCCGTCACCGGCAACGCCAGCGACGGCTATGTCGTCACGCTGACGGTGGGCGTGGCCGGCTGATCACAGCACCTTGGCCACCCAGACGATCAGGGCGGCCGAGGGCACCAGCAGCAGCTGCGCCAGCAGCGTGCCGGCCAGGCGGCTGCCCACCAGCCAGACCACGGCGCGGCGGAACTGCGTATCGCTGACGCGGCCCTCGATGACGTCGTCGGTCATGCCCGACATGTGGGGATCGATGAACACCGCCATCATCACCGTGGCGCCGCCGTTGATGATGGACGACAGCGTGCTGGACGTGACGCGCACCTCGGGATCGAGCACGCCCGCGTACAGCGAGGCGAACACGCCCACGGTCCACAGCGCCACCGCGCCCACGTTCAGCAAGGTCACCGACATCGACACGCTGCCGCTGTCGCGCAGGCCGCGCACGTTGCCGCCGGACGGCACGGCGGCCACGTCCCGGACGTAGGACAGCCCGCCCTTGAAGAAGCCGTGCAGCAGCAGCTTGGGCACCGAGCGGTGCACCTGGAAGTGTTCCACCGCGCGGCAGAACACGCGCTGGAAGGTGGGAATCAGCAGCGCGCCGGCCACCGTCGCCAGCGCCGCCGACAGCAGCAGCCAGCGCAGGTCGGACAGCACGTGCGCGGCGGCCAGCGGCAGCGACAGGCTCAGCTCGATGCGCTTGGCGAGGAAGGGGCCGAGAAAGGAATTCGACGTGCGCGACACCAGCACCAGGATGCTGAACAGGGCCAGCGACACGGCGATGCGCCGGGTGCGCACCCCGGCTATCCTGACCGAGTAGGCCAGGGTGCCGATCAGGTGAATCACAAACGTCAGAAAACAGATGAAGAGCAGTTGCTTGTCCATGGACCGTGCGGGGGCGCTTGTTGCAGGTCCGGCATCATCCCATAAAGCCGAGGTTACGGATACTGAAGTTGCCGATATTCGGGAACACGTCGGCGATCTGCGAGGCCGACAGGCCGAACCAGCTGGCCAGCGTGGCGCCGTACTGGTCGACCGAGGTGGTCGGCAACAGCGAGCCGGAGCCGACGTCGAGATCGTGGCCCAGGCCGGTGACCGGCATGCTGCCGTAGATGTCCTTGCCCTTGACCGCGCCGCCCATGATGAAGTGGTGCGAGCCCCAGCCGTGGTCGGTGCCGTCGCCGTTGCTGGTGAAGGTGCGGCCGAAGTCGGAGGCGGTAAACAGCGTCACCTGCTTGCGCAAGTCGGCGCCTTGCAGGTTCGCCATCGCGCCGTCGAAATAGGCCATGGCGTGGGCCACCCTGGCCAGCAGGTCGGCTTGGTTGCGGACCTGGAAATCGTGGGTGTCGAAGCCGCCCAGGCTGACATAGAACACCTGGCGCTTGATGGCCAGCGCATTGCGGCTGGCGATCAGGCGGGCGACGGTCTGCAACTGGACCGCCAGCGGATTGACGCCGGCCACGCCGGTATTCGGGTTGATGTAGGGCAGCGGATCGGCGACCGCGCCGATGCCGGCCAGCGCGCCGCTCAATGTGGCCTGGGAGTTGATGGCGCGCGTAGTGACGGCCGCGTGTTCCTTCAGGAACGGGTCGGCGGAATCGGCGGTCACGATCTGGCGCAATGGATTGGCGGAGGCCGTCACGCCGAACAGGGAGCCGCCCAGGTTGTTGATGGCGGGCGTCGATGTGCCGCTGAGTTGATATTGGCGCACCGTGCGCCCGCTCAGGAACAAGACGTTGCCGGCGGTGGAGATGCTGGTGAACGCCGCATTGCCATTGGCGCTGGCCATGATGTCGCCGAGGCGGCCGCCCCAGCCGGCGCTGGCGGTTTGCTCCGTCTGCGAGGATTGCCACATTGCCTGCTGGTCGTTGTGCGAAAACAAGCGGGGCGGGGTGGCGACGCTGCGCGCCTTGTACTGCGCCAGCGTGGTCGGCTGTATCAGCGTGCCGACGTTGGCCAGCACGGCGACACGTCCGGCGTCGAATAGTTCCTTCAATGGCCGCAGGGACGGGTGCAGCGCGAACGTCCGTCCGGCTTGCGGTGCATTCGGCACGATGGGCAGCACGCCGCCCCCCGCGCCGGCTGCGGGCAGGGCGATGGAGCCGCTGTCGGTGGTTCTGCGCAGGCGTTGGTATTCGTTCCATGATCCGCTATCGGTGGCCAACAGCGTGTTGAAATGATCGTTGCCGCCTGTGAGGAACAGGCAAACGATGGCTTTGTAGTCGGTGGCGCCGGCGGCCGCCGCGTTGCCCATGGCGGCCAGGTTCAAGGTGAATGGCACGGTGCTGCCGCCGGCGAGCGCCAGCATTTTGCCGAGAAAGTGGCGGCGGGAGGAGATGTCGGGATGCATAGGATTCCTTAGTGTTGCGCCAGATATTCTGGGGATGCCATGGTCAGATAGATGGCCATATAAACGCGGTTCTTGCGCGCGGCGTCCACCGTGGCGGCGTTGCCGGCCGTCGCGGCCGGGAGGCCGATGCTGTTCAGCGCGCTGATGATTTGATTGCGCAAGGTGGACGACATGGCGCCGTTCGTCAGCAGCAGATTGATCCGGTCCATCAACTGCGCCGGCTGCGCCGCCAGGGCCAGCTCGGTGCGGTAGTCGCCCATGATATCGCGCGCCATGCCGGCGCCCCGGGGAATGATGCTCTGCATGTAGTTCAGGTAGCCCGTGACGGAAGGCTCGGCGGTGATTTGCATTTCCGGCGCCACCAGTCCGCGCGCCGACAAAGTGGTATTGGGCGGGCTATAGGAAGGGCGGAAGAAGTTGAACACCGACGGCGAGCGCAGTGGCGTCTGCCCCAAGCCGTTGAGCGGGTCGTCCAGGTTGGGAAGCTGGAAGCGGCCGGAAGCCGCTTTGGCGTTGAAGGCCCGCATCCAGTTGGCCAGGCGCAGCACGGGCTCGCGCAATTTCTTGGCGCTGCCGTTGTCGGCGGCCTCGGGGTCCAGCAGCACGGCACGAACAACGGCACGCATGTCGCCGCGCACGCCGTTGCCGTTGTTGGCGAACGCCGCCGCGACGCGGCCGATGTAGGCCGGGCTCGGATTGCTGCTGACCAGTCGCTGGATCAGTTGCCGGCCAATGAACGGGCCGACATTCGGGTGCTGGAACAAGGTGTCGAGCGCGGCCTTCAGGTCGGTGGCGCCGCTGCCGCCGCTGACCTGTGTGCCCAGGAAGCTCTTGGTCGAGGTGGAATGATACGTTGGATAATTCTGCATCGGCGTCCAGTCGCGGGCGGGATCGGCGACGGCGCCGAAGAAGCGGTTCCGCGACTGGTCGGGGCCGGCCCAGCTCCAGCCGGTAAACACCTTGGCCAGTCCGGCGACGTCGTCATGCGTGTAGGTCTCGACCGGCTTGCCGTTCTGGAGTTTCTGGCTGCCATCGGGATTGAGCTGATACAGTCCGATGCTCATCAGCTGCATGATTTCCCGGGCAAAGTTTTCGTCAGGGACGCGGGCGCCGTCTTCCTTTTGATTGTGCAAGTGGCTCAGATAAATGCCCATCATCGGGTGCAGCGCTACCCCCTGCAACAGATCGCGGAAGTTGCCGAAGGCGTGCTGGCCCAGCATGTCATAGTAGCTGGCTACGCCTGCCGGATGCGAAGGCAGGATTTCGTCGGCGTAGGAAATCACGAAGATTTGCGACAGCGCGAAGGTCACGCGCTGGCGCAGCTGGTCGTCGCCGATGACAGCCTGTTTCCAGAACGATTCAAGCAGATGGTTTTGCGTCAGCGGCGCGCCGGCCGGCAGTACGCTGGTCAGGCTCTGCAGATAGTTGCGGTGCAGTGTTTGCGGTTTCGTCAATTGGCCGTTTATCCAGTTGGCCCTGGTGCTGCCGACGAGCGAGGCGATCTCGGCCGCGGTCGGACCGAAGGTGGCCTGCGCCAGGAAATGCGATGCGGCCGCCGGCGTGAGCGGCGCGGCGGCGGGACCGGACGGTTCCGGCGCATCCGGCATGGCTGGCGTCAGCGGTGCGCTTGGCCCGTTGCCGGGACGGCCTACGCCCGACTTGACCCCGTTGCTGGTGGGGCCGCTGGACGATGTGCGCTCTCCCGCATCGATGGAGCCGCCGCCACCGCCACCGCCGCCGCATGCCGCAGTTCCCAAGGCCAGCACCAGCCCGAATGTCAATTTCAGAGATGTTAGCTTCATACCCTTGCCTTCTGGAATTTCAAACCCGGAATTTTAGATGAGTCCGACTTTCAAGAGAAAACTGATTTCAATTCCGCGCAGCAATAGCGTGAAGTTGAGTGATGTAGAGTGAAGTAGAGGTGTAAATGGACGAACTTCTGGCGAGAAAATATCCGTTCCTCAGGGAAATACATTTTTTGCGCAATGCAGTTTTTGCGGACGTAAAAAAACCGCTGGCCTGAACGCATTCAGGACCGGCGGTTTCTATTGGTGTACGGCAGCTGTTATTGCTTGACGCAATCGACGAAGTAGCCGCGCTTGCCATCCACCTCGCGCTTGACCAGACCGTGCACGTCGGTCTCGAAGCCGGGGAAGCGCTCGTTGAAGTCGCGCGCGAAGCGCAGGTAGTCGACGATGGTCTTGTTGAAGCGCTCGCCCGGGATCAGCAGCGGAATGCCCGGCGGGTAAGGCGTCAGCAGGATGGAGGTGATGCGGCCCTCCAGCTCGTCGATGGCGACGCGCTCGATCTCGCGGTGCGCCATCTTGGCGAACGCGTCCGACGGCTTCATGGCCGGGATCATGTCCGACAGGTACATCTCGGTGGTCAGGCGCGCCACGTCGTAGGCCTTGTAGAAGTCGTGGATCTGCTGGCACAGGTCGCGCAGGCCCATTTTCTCGTAGGTCGGGTTGGCGGCCGCGAACTCCGGCAGGATGCGCCACATCGGCTGGTTCTTGTCGTAGTCGTCCTTGAACTGCTGCAGTGCGGTCAGCAGCGTGTTCCAGCGGCCCTTGGTGATGCCGATGGTGAACATGATGAAGAACGAGTACAGGCCGCACTTCTCGATGATCACGCCGTGCTCGGCCAGGTACTTGGTGACGATGGACGCCGGAATGCCGGTCTCGGCGAACTGGCCGTCCAGCGACAGGCCCGGATTGACGATGGTGGCCTTGATCGGGTCGAGCATGTTGAAGTTCGGCGCCAGCTTGCCGAAGCCGTGCCAGTCGTCCTCGGCCTTGATGATCCAGTCTTCCTGCGAACCGATGCCTTCCTCGGCGAACTCCTGCGGGCCCCACACCTGGAACCACCAGTCCTTGCCCCATTCCTGGTCGATCTTCTTCATCGCGCGGCGGAAGTCCAGCGCCTCGAGGATCGATTCCTCCACCAGCGCGGTGCCGCCCGGCGCCTCCATCATGGCCGCGGCCACGTCGCACGAGGCGATGATCGAGTACTGCGGCGAGGTCGAGGTGTGCATCAGGTAGGCCTCGTTGAAGGCGTCGCGGTCCAGCTTGACCGACTCCGATTCGCGCACCAGCACCTGCGAGGCCTGCGACAGGCCGGCCAGCAGCTTGTGGGTGGACTGGGTCGAGAAGATCATCGACTCCTTGGCGCGCGGACGGTCCTTGCCGATCGCGTGCATGTTCTTGTAGAAGTCGTGGAAGGTGGCGTGCGGCAGCCAGGCTTCGTCGAAGTGCAGGGTGTCGATCTGGCCGTCGAGCATCTCGCGCAGCGTCTCCACGTTGTAGACCACGCCGTCGTAGGTCGACTGGGTGATGGTCAGGATGCGCGGCTTCTTGTTCTTGGCTTCGCGCGCGAACGGATTGGCCTCGATCTTGCGCTGGATGCTCTCCATCGTGAACTCTTCCAGCGGAATCGGACCGATGATGCCCAGGTGGTTTCGGGTCGGCATCAGGAACACCGGGATCGCGCCGCACATGATGATCGAGTGCAGGATGGACTTGTGGCAGTTGCGGTCGACCACGACGATGTCGCCCGGCGCCACGGTCGAGTGCCAGACCATCTTGTTCGAGGTCGAGGTGCCGTTGGTGACGAAGTAGCAGTGGTCGGCGTTGAAGATGCGGGCGGCGTTGCGCTCGGACGCGGCCACCGGGCCGGTGTGGTCCAGCAGCTGGCCGAGTTCCTCGACCGCGTTGCAGACGTCGGCGCGCAGCATGTTCTCGCCGAAGAACTGGTGGAACATCTGGCCGATCGGCGACTTCAGGAAGGCCACGCCGCCCGAGTGGCCGGGGCAGTGCCACGAGTACGAGCCGTCGTTGGCGTAGTGCACCAGCGCGCGGAAGAACGGCGGCGACAGGCCGTCCAGGTAGGACTTGGCTTCGCGGATGATGTGGCGCGCCACGAACTCCGGCGTGTCCTCGAACATGTGGATGAAGCCGTGCAGCTCGCGCAGGATGTCGTTGGGGATGTGGCGCGAGGTGCGCGTTTCGCCGTACAGGTAGATCGGGATGTCGGCGTTCTTGTAGCGGATTTCCTCGACGAAGGCGCGCAGCGACTTCAGCGCGGTGTCGGTCTCCTCGACCGAGCCGGCGCCGAATTCCTCATCGTCGATCGACAGCACGAAGGCCGACGCGCGCGATTGCTGCTGGGCGAACTGGGACAGGTCGCCGTAGCTGGTCACGCCCACCACTTCCATGCCTTCTTTTTCCATGGCGTCGGCCAGGGCGCGAATGCCCAGGCCGGACGTGTTCTCGGAACGGAAATCCTCGTCGATGATGACGATGGGGAAACGAAATTTCATGCATGTCTCCAAAAAAGCAAGCCGCCCCTGACTTGTGTGGAGGGGCGGACTAGGGCGCGACCGCTCACCGAGCCGCCGCAGAAAAAAAATAAGAACGGGATTCTCGCAGAAATGGGGCCGCTGCGGGAAAAAAATATTGCAAAAATCCAGACAAGATTGCCGCAATACTATGACGACGGTATTACACCGGCTGTCAGGCCTTAGTGTCCGACCGCGCCACCGCCCAGTTTGGCCAGCATCTGGCCGACCGGATCGACGTGGAGCCAGGCGAACGCGCCCAGCGCGATGCCGACCCCGGCCACGCCGTAGGCCAGGCCCATCATCCACTTCTTGCGGGTCAGCAGGGTGATGGCGGCCAGCGAGATGGCGATCTGCTCGGCGGTGGTGGCCAGCGCCCACTGGTGGTGCTCGTGCATGGCCTCGTCCGACTTGTGGTTCCACTCTTTAGAGGATTCCTCCCACTTCTCGGCGTCCTTCTTGATGTCTTCCTTTTCCGACTTGTAGCGGGCCATGTCGGCCTCGTACTTCTTCGGATCGACGCCCGGCAGCGACATGGCCAGCTCGGCCAGGTTCTGCTTGCTGGACTTGGCCTGGTAGTAGTTCCAGCTGTTGGAGGCCTGGGTCTTGTCGATGGCCGCGTTGTTCTTGAACAGGGCCGCGTCGTTCTGCGTGGCGCCGCCCAGGTAGCCGAAGGTGGCGCCCACCGTGGCCAGGATCGCCGTCATGACAGCAATATTGTTCGAAAAGCCATCGCTGCCGTGGGCTGCGTGTTCGACCGCGTGATCGTGCGGTCCGTGTACGTGAAAACCGTCGCCTGACATGTTCTTTTATTCCTTGATGGGGTTGATGATCAAACTGCCGCCTTGCGGCGCAGTGTAACAAAAGCGTACTGCAAATCGGCCGTGGCCGATGCGTGCTGTTCGCGGGCGGTTTCTTCCCATGCGCCGGCTTCCAGCGCGGGGAAGAAGGCGTCGCATTCGAAGGTGCGGGCGATCTCGGTGATTATCAACTGGTCCGCCAGCTGCATCGATTGTTTGTAGATCTCGGCGCCGCCGATGACGAAGCCGGGCGCGCCGTCCAGCAGGGCCAGCGCCGCCTCGACCGAGTGGACCGCCTCCACGCCGTCATGCCGCCAGTCCGCGTTGCGGGTGATGACGATGTTGCGGCGGTTGGGCAGCGGGCGGCCGATGGAGTCGAAGGTCTTGCGGCCCATGATGATGGCGTGGCCGGTGGTCACGCGCTTGAAATGCGCCAGGTCTTCCGGCAGTTTCCACGGCAGGGTGTTGTTGATGCCGATGCCGCGCTGGGCGTCCATGGCGACGATGATGGTCAGTGTGCTCATTTTTCGGTGCTATCCGGTGCTGAAGGTGCGGAGCCGACATTATCGTTCAATTTGGGTTTTTTCGGCGTGGCCGATTTCTTGCGGCGCGCGCGGCGCGGCGCGTTGCCGGGGTAGTTGTCGTCGTCTTCGGTCGGCGAGGTGTTGTAGCGCCACGCGCAGCAGCGCGCACCGTCCGCCCAGCCGGTGAGGAAGTCGCAGCCGAATTCGAACACCTCGCCCCAGCTGCAAAAGCCCGCCTGCAGGCGGTGGCGCGCGCTCAACGCTGGCCGCTGGACGGGTTGATGGTGGCGGTGGTGCAGATCGCCGCAATCCTCCATGCGGCGCTTCAACAGCAGCAGGCCGGCCGCCACGCCATGCCGGGCGATGGCGCGCTTGCCGTACTGCGAGCAGCTATCGCGGCCTGTGTGCATGCGGAAGGCGCAACTGAAACCCTTCAGCGGCGACAGCCAGCGTTGATAGGCCGCGATGGCGGCGACGGCGAGGCGCTTCATCATCAGGGATTGTATTCGGACTCGATCTTCGCGTATTCGCCGCTGGCGTCCTCGAAGATCTTGCCGTTCCAGCGGAAGACGATGGTGCGCTCCGGTTGCTGTTCCACCTTGACCCGATAGATGATGGCCGGCAGGCCGTCGCTCGTGGTTTCCTCGACGGTGGCCTTGAGTTTCTGTGACGACGGGCCATTGCCTTCTTCGCGGTCGCGTTCGGTGATGAGTTCGAGTAGCGTCTGCAGGCGGTCGCCTTCAATGCGGTAGATGGCGTAGGCGCCGAACTTGCCCTCGCCTTGGGTCAGGTATTGGTTGCCATGGCAGACGATCTGCTCGCGCACGTCGCCGGGGATGAGCTGTTTGAGTTCGAATTCGTCGGATGGGGCGAAGGTCGTGTCGGCCAGTTTGCCAATTTGGCCCCCCAGCGAGCGTTCCAGGAGGATAGGCCTGCCGTCGGCCATGCTCACCTCCAGATTGCGGTACGAAGGGTTGCCGTTGACGGTCACCTGCAGATTGAAGTCCTTGCCCTTCAGCGATTGCGTGACATAGCCTTCGGCTTCTTCCGGATCGCTTGTCGCAGACGAAGCCTGTGCGGGTGCCTTGGCGCCAACCGGCGCCTCGGCCACGACCCGTGGAGTGGGCGCGACGGGGGCCTCGCCATGACGGCGGTTGGCCGCCAATACCACCACCACGACTGCGGCCAGCGCGACGACGGATCCTATCAATTTCTTGTTCATGCTTTAATGTGGTTGAATAAACAAGCCACAATACCACGCCGCAGCGGAAAGCCGTGTCCTCTACTGCGCGTCGGCCTGTGCCACTTTCTGGCGCAGCAGCGCGGCGAATTGCGCCAGGTCCTGCGGATTGATGTCCGACACGGCTGAATAGCGCATGCCATCCTGCGTCCAGCGCAGCAGGTGGAAGCCTTGGCGCATGCCCGCTTGCGGCGCGCTGGCGTGGCCGCCGGCGTCCGGCCAGATGTACAGGTTGACGATGTGCAGCCGGTGGCGGTAGGCCAGCGCCGCCACGGGCCGCTGCTGGAGATAGTCCAAACGGCCGCCGATCAAGGCGTAGCCCTGCGCGGCCAGGTCGTACACGGGCGGCGAGTAATCCAGCTTGCCGGCGAACCAGGGCTTGACGGTGTGCTGGTCGGTCGAGGCCACGTCGGCCAGGTGGTCGGGCATCATCGAGCGGAAATGGCTGGCCACCAGTTCCTGCTCGATGCGGTCGTCGGCGTTGGGTTGGCCCAGGTACAGCGTCAGCGTGACGGCAAAGGCGGCCGTCATCGCGCCCGCCAGGCCAAGGTTGATCCACGCCCACGGCCACGCGCGTGAAGAGGTGCGCGGCGGTGTGCGCGGTGCCGGCGTGCCCGCAGGCTCGGCCCGCAGCGCGGCGTGGATGCGGTGTTTCAGATACTCGGGCGCGGCATGGCGCTGCGCCTCGGCGGCGACGCGGCCGCGCAGCGCCTCCAGCTGCGCCAGCGCTTCGGCGCACTCGCCGCAACCGGCCAAATGCGCCTCCACCCGCGCGCGGTCGGCCGCATCGAGTTCGGCATCCAGGTACGCCGACAGCTTCTCCTGGCTGTGCTTAGATTCCATCCTGCTCTCCGTGCTTCAGATAGGCCAGCAGCAGCTTGCGCGCGCGGGCCAGCCGCGACATCACCGTGCCGATCGGCGTTTCGGTCACCTCCGCGATCTGCTTGTACGACAGATCGTCCATCTCCTTCAACACCAGCACCTCGCGAAACGCCTGCGGCAGCTGGGCCAGCGCGGCGTTGACGGTGCGGCCGGTGTCGCGGCTGGCGGCGATGGCGGCCGGATCGGCGCTGTCATCGTCGCCGCCGTGCAGCGCCTCGTCGAAGCTCACATCGCCGCGTTGCGCCTGGCCGTCGCGCAGCGTGCTGTAGTAGGTGTGACGCACGATGGTCAGCAGCCAGGCGCGCACGTCGCCGCCGCGAAAGCCGTCGGCAAAGCGGAAGGCGCGCAGATAGGCGCTTTGCACCAGATCGTCGGCGTCGTGCTGGTTGCGGGTCAGCCAGCGGGCCAGGTTGTAGGCCGCGTCCAGATGCGGCATGGCCATCGCCTCGAACCGCGCGGTTTTGTCGTCGTCGCCCAAATACTTATCCATTGCAGTGGTCCAGTGGATGAAGACTCCGTCCGGTGCGGATTTATTCCCGGTTCAGAAATATAAAAAATATCGGGAATATCCGGGCCTGGCTCCGGGTTTTAGCCGGTACGACCGGCGCCCGCCGATTATGCCATGGCGCGGCGCCGGCTTTTCAACTACACAACGGAGTTCATCATGATCGATCGCAGAGGATTTTTAAGGCTGGGCGCAGTGGGCGGCGGCGCCGTCTTCATGTCCGGCTTGTACGGCAAGGCGATGGCGGCAGCCGGCTACGAGGACTTCTATTTCGTCCAGTTGTCCGATTCGCACTGGGGCTACAAGGGACCGGCCAACCCGGAGGCGCAGAACACCCTGCGGCAGGCGGTGGAGAGCGTCAACGCGCTGGCCGTGCCGCCGGACTTCATCGTCTTCACCGGCGACCTGACCCACACCACCGACGACGCGGCCGAGCGCCGCCGCCGCATGGCGGAGTTCAAGCAGATCGTCGGCGGCTTGAAGGTCAAGGACGTGCATTTCCTGGCGGGCGAGCATGATGCCTCGCTCGACAACGGCGCGGCGTTCCACGAGTTCTTCGGTCCCTCGAATTACAGTTTCGACCATAAAGGCGTGCACTTCGTCGCCATCGACAACGTCTCCGACCCCGGCGCGCGCATCGGCGAGGCGCAGCTGGCGTGGCTGAAGGCGGACCTGGACAAGCAGGCCAAGGACGCGCGCATCGTCGTGCTGACGCACCGGCCCTTGTTCGACCTGGCGCCGAAATGGGACTGGGCCACGCGCGACGGCGAACAGGCGATGGCGCTGCTGATGCCGTATTCGAACGTCACCGTGTTCTATGGCCATATCCACCAGGAGAACCACCACATGAGCGGCCACATTGCGCACCACGCGGCCAAGTCGCTGATCTTCCCGCTTCCGGCGCCCGGTTCGCAGGACAAGCGCACGCCGCTACCGTGGGACCCGGCGGCGCCAGGCAGGGGCCTGGGCTTTCGCGAAGTGGAGGCGGAGGCCAAGCCCGTGGCCTATCAAATCACCGAATTCCCCGCGATGAAAGGATGAACCATCATGTTGACCAAACGTAGATTGCTGATGTGCGCCCCGTTGGCGCTGGTGGCCCTTGGCGCGGTGCAGGCCAAGGCCAAGGAACGCGTGATCAAGATCGAAGCGCGCAAATTCCGCTTCGCGCCGAACGTGATCGAATTGAAGAAGGGCGAGGCGGTGGTGCTGGAACTGACCGCGCTGGATTTCCCGCACGGCTTCAGCGTGCCGGACCTGAAGATCCGTGCCGATCTGGTGATGGGCAAGCCGGTGCAGGTGAGGCTCAAGTCGGAGACGGCTGGACAGTTTGGCTTCTTGTGCGATAACTTCTGCGGCAGCGGCCATGAGGAAATGGCCGGCACCATCATCGTCAAGGCCTGAGCGGTTGGAAGGCCAGCATGTCGGCGGCCAGCGCCTGCGGGGCTTCCAGCGGGATCATGTGGCCGGTGCCGTCGTGGATGTTCAGGCGGGCATCGGGCAGGTGGCGCTGCATTTCTCGCAGGTCGGCTGGATCGACCAGTTGGTCGGCGGCGGCACCGACGATCAGCACCGGGCATTTGATCTCGGCCAGCCGCTCCATCAGGTCCGGCCGCTCCATCGAGGCGGTGAACTGCGCCAGCAGCACGTCCTTGCCCAGGTCCAGCGCCATTTGCTGGATGACGTCGATGATGGTTTGGTCGCCCAGGTGCGATTCATGCAGAAGCTCACGTAGGCGCATGCGTGTCATGCCAGTGTAGGCGCTGTTCTTCAACATGGGGATGATGCGGCGGCGGGTCTGCTTTTCGTTTTCGCTCAGGCCGCGCGCGGAGTTCGCGATCAGCACCAGCGACTGCACGCGCCCAGGATGCAGCAGTGCGTATTCGATGGCGAGGTAGGCGCCCAGCGAGAACGCCACCAGATGCGCCGACGGCGCGCTGTGCGCCGCGATCACCTCGTGCATTTGCTGGCGCGTCTCCGCCCGATGCAGCGGGACGTAATTGAACGCGAAGCCGCTGCCCAGCAACGGCGTCAGGCGGGACCACATCCTTTCGTCACAGAGTGTGCCGGGGATGAAGTCCAGCCGCGTCATACCGCCATCGGCGCCGTGATCGGCGCGTGGTGCTGGTAGCCTTCCAGCGAGAAGTCCGACGGTTCGACCTTTTCCAGCCATTCCGGCTCGTACTTGCCGGTCTTGGCGAAGTCCGGCACGCGGTCGGAGATGCGGAACTGCGGTGCCGGGAACGGCGTGCGGGTCAGCTGTTCCTTGACCATGTCCATGTGGTTCTCGTAGATGTGGGCGTCGCCGATGAAGTAGGTGAACCAGCGCGGCGTATAGCCGGTCAGGCGGCCGACCAGGTGCATCAGCGCGGCGCCCTCGGCGAGGTTGAATGGCGTGCCCAGACCCAGATCGTTGGAGCGGACGTAGAGGCACATCGACAGCTCGCGCGTGCTTGGATTTGGAATGAACTGGTACAGCAGATGGCAGGCCGGCAGGGCGACCGCGTCCAGCACTGCCGGGTTCCAGCCGTGGAACAGGATGCGGCGGCTGCCTGGATTGTTGACGATGGTGTCCAGGCATTCGCGCAGCTGGTCGATTGATTTGTGCAGCAGGACCTTGGTCACGCCTTCATCCTCGATCTGCGAGATCAGGCGGAAGCCGTTCTTTTGCGCGTCGGCGATCTGCGCCGGCTGGTCGACGGCGATCAGCTTGAAGCCGGGCCATTGGCGCCATTGCACGCCGTAGACCGGGCCCAGGTCGTCCTCGCCGAGGCGGTAGGGATTGTCCAGCCACTGCTTGTTCTCGTTGGCGTTCTGGTCCCAGACTTTGCAGCCCAGCGCGCGGAAGTCGGCGGCGCTGCTGGAGGCGCGCAGGAAGGCGCACAATTCGCCGACCACGGATTTGAATGCCAGTTTTTTGGTCGTCACGGCCGGGAAGCCGCCGTTCAGCAGGTCGAAGCGCATCATCGCGCCCGGCACGCTCAGGGTGCGGATGCCGGTGCGGTTGTCTTGCCAGCTGCCGGTATCGAGGACGGTCTGGATCAGTTCCTGGTATTGCTGCATTCAATTCTCCAACGTGGTGCGCGGGCCGCGATGGCCCGGAAAGACGGCTATTTTATCAGGCGGCGCGCATGGCCGCCCAGGTGCTCAGCGTGGGCCGGTCTTGCGGCCGCCCGGCTTTGCGGTGGCCTTGCCTGCGGCCCGCGCCAGCGACTTGGCGCCACGTCCGCCGGTGACCACGACGGCGCCCTTGGGCGCTGCCGGCTTGCCGCCGCCCCCGTAGGTGCGGCTGCTGCCCGGCTTTGCGCCGGCGGAGCGCGCGCCGCCGGCCGGCTTGCCCGATGGCGCAGGGGGAGTCCACGTACCAAGCGAGGCGTCGCCGCCTGCGGGACGGGCCGTGACAGCTGCCTTGCCGCCGGTTGCGACGTTGCCCGGCTTTCCGCTGGCTGTTGCGCTGCCGCCGGCCGCCTTGCCGCCGGCCGGGCCGGTGAACGGGCGCTTCTTCTTGGCCGGCGCTTCGGCCGCCGCTTTCTTGGCTGCTGCTGCGGCGGCGCCTTTTGGTCCGGTCTCCGGCACGCGGTGGTCGGCCTCGAAGCCCGGTTCCTCGATGCGATGGATGACCTGGCGGGTCAGCGTCTCGATGGCCTTCAGCATATCGACTTCGTCGGCGCAGACCAGCGACACGGCTTCGCCCTCCATGCTGGCGCGCCCGGTGCGGCCGATGCGGTGGATGTAGTCCTCGGCCACCGTCGGCAAATCGAAGTTGACCACCTGCGGCAGCGCCTCGATATCCAGCCCGCGCGCGGCGACGTCGGTGGCGACCAGCAGCTGGACTTCGGCGTTCTTGAAGCGGGCCAGCGCGCGCAGGCGGGCCGGCTGGGTCTTGTCGCCGTGGATGGAATCGGCCGAGATGCCGTGTTCCTGCAGCGTCTTGACCAGCGCCTCCACGCCTTTGCGGGTCTTGACGAACACCAGCACCTGGCCCCAGTTCAGCTTCTTCAGCAGATGCAGCAGCAGCTCGGGCTTGCGGCGCTTGTCGGTCGGGATCAGCCACTGCTTGACGGTCTTGGTGGCCGTGTTGCTGGCGCTGACCTGGATCGACACCGGGTCCTTCAGCATGCCGCCGGCCAGCTTGCGGATCTCATCGGAGAACGTGGCCGAGAACAGCAAGGTCTGGCGCTGCTTGGGCAGGGCCGCCAGCAGGATGTCCAGGTCGCGCTCGAAGCCGAGGTCCAGCATGCGGTCCGCCTCGTCCAGCACCAGCGTTTGCAGCATGGCGAAGCTGATCGCGCCCTGGTCGTGCAGGTCGATCAGGCGGCCCGGCGTGGCCACCAGCACGTCCAGGCCCTTGCGCAGCTTGGTGATCTGCGGCTCGATCGGCACGCCGCCGTAGGCCACGGCCGATTTCAGCGGCAGGTTGCCGCCGTAGCTGCGGAAGCTCTCGTAGACCTGTTCCGCCAGTTCGCGGGTCGGCACCAGCACCAGGCAGCGCACCGCTTTCGGCGCGGTCACGCCGTCCATGGTCAGGCGTTGCAGGATGGGGAGGGCGAAGCCCGCCGTCTTGCCGGTGCCGGTCTGCGCCGCCGCCATCAGGTCGCGGCCCGCCAGCACGACGGGGATGGCTTGCTTCTGGACGGGCGTGGGCTGCTTGTAGCCCAGCGTCTCCAGCGTGCGCTGTATGGGGTCGATCAGGCCGAGGGCTTGGAAGGTCATGGTGTTATGCCGTAAAACGAAAAGAGGGCGCAGTGTAGCCGGTTGCACCGGCTTGTGCAGGAATTTAGTTGGACAGCGCGTCCGACCACAGGGCCAGGATCTCGCGCACGCGCTGGTCCGGCAGGTTGAGCAGGTTGTCGCCGATGTACAGCTCCACCGAGCTGCGGCCCGGCAGCGCGGCGTGGCTGGCGGCGTTGAACAGCCACACGCCATGCTGTTCGGCGATGCGGTTGCGGATCTCGTTGGCGCGCTCGCGGCTGACCGGCAGGTGCAGATGCAGCATGCTGGCCTGCGGACGGGCGGGGTTGGGCGTCAGCAGCGGATAGTCGCGCAGCACCTCGTACAACCACTCGGTGCGGCGGAAGTAGTCCGGCATCGCCGCCAGCCTGGCGTCGAACTGCATGGCGGCGGCCACCACGTACGGCGTGCGCTGGTAGACGTTGCCGCCCTGGCGGCGAAACCATTCCTGGGCCTTGGCGACGAAGGCCGCGCTACCCAGCAGCATGGCGCCGCCCATGCCGCCTATGCCTTTGTACATCGACAGGTAGACGGTGTCGAAGCCGGCCGCGATGTCGGCTGCCGGGCGGCCGTATGCGGCGGCGGTTTCCAGCAGGCGCGCGCCGTCCAGGTGCAGGTGGATGGATTGCTCGCGGCAGTAGGCTTTGATGGCTTCCAGCTCGTCCCAGCTTGGGCACTGGCCGCCGATCTCGCGCATCGGCAGCTCCAGCGTGGCCGCGCCCAGCTTGTCCGGGATGCCTCTGAGTTCGTCCAGCGTCCACGGGCGGTGCGGGTCGCCGATCTGCAAGGCTTGGAAATGATCGAACAGCTGATGGTTGCCGCGCTCGTGGCGCAGGATGTGCGAGGTCGGATGCAGCGCCACCAGCCGGCTGCCGCGCTCCGAGCAGGCGATGCGCAGCGCGGTGGCCTGCGTCATGGTGCCGGTGATGCAGAACAGCGCCGATTCAAAGCCCAGCAGCGTGGCGACCTTCTGCTCGAAGTCCTGTATCAGCGTGCCGCTGCCGTAGGTGTCGTGTGCGACGTCGTTGGCCTCGCACCATGCGGACATCGCCGCGAACAGCTGGGCGGGCGAGGGCTGCCGGTGCCCGGGCAGGTGGGTGGCGCAGCTGAGGCGCAGTTCGGCGTCGGTCAAGGCGTTCTCCTGAAAGGGAGAATGTTACCGGCTTTTTGCCTCGGGAGCTGAAAAACCAGCTTTGCGATAGTGCTCGTCGTAGTCCGGCGACAGGGTGCCCATCATCCGGTCCCAGAATAGGAAGTACCAGCTGTAGTTGTAGCGTCCCCGCGCATGGTGGGTGTTGTGGGCGATGGAGGTGTTGATCCAGCGGCCCAGCCAGTGCTTCGACAGCGCGCGCGGGAACAGCTCATAGCCCAGGTGCGTGTACACGGCGAAGATCGTGTTAATCCACGAGAAAATGAACAGCGACCAGAACGTGACCGGCAACAGCAGCAGGATCACGATGCTTGCGCCGCTGTCGATCACCGCCTCCAGTGGGCTGATCGAGTAGGTGGACCAAGGTCCGGTGTTGGTGGAGCGATGGTGGGTGCGGTGCGCCCAGCGGAACAGGCGGCGGTGGTGCATCAGGCGGTGCGTCCAGTAGAACCAGGTGTCCTGGATCAGCATCATCAGCACCACCATCAAGGCGATGAAGCCCCATCCGCGCCCGTAGGCATGCACGCTTTGGTAGAAATTGGTGTGGCGCCCGAGGCCCAGCGCGAACGCCAGCGGCATCACGCTGCCCAGCGCGATGATGCTGAACACGGAAGTGAGCATCTCGCGCCGGATTTGCGGCGCGCCGATCGGCTTCGCCTGCAGCCGCCGCCGGCGGCCGGGCCGTAAGCGCAACCAAAGCCAAAGCGCCGCAAACACGCCCACCACCAGTGCGTAGTGCCATGCAACCTGCAGGATGCTGCGGAGGAGTGGGTAGAGCATGGCGTTCCCTTGAAATTGGATCCCGCATGCTAAGGCCGACCGTGCGGACAATGTTTATAAACTAATTAATTTCTGGTTTGGCAATCGTGCGGAGTTATCGTAATGCTACGATTGTGACGCTTTAAAATTGCTAATTAACTCATTTCTTAGGAATGGATTTCAGATGAAAAATCTACAAGGCGCCACTTTGGTTGCCGCGCTGGCCGCAGCGTTTTCCGCACAAGCCCAGACGGTCATGACCATCAACGGTCTCGAAACGTCGACCAGCTGCACCGCTCCGCTGGTGTTTATTTCGGACGTGGGAAAGGAGGGTTTGTTTTATCCGGTCGCGTCGAGCTCGACAGACCAGGCGAACGGCGGGACCACGTTGTTCTGCAATAAAAGCAACAGCGGCGCCAGAAAAATGTACAAGCGCATGTTCGACGGCGCCGTCAACGCCAAATGGTTCGGCCTGAGCGAGAGCTCGCTGGACAACGCGCCCGCCGTGCAGGCCGCTATCACCGCGCTGCGTAACGGCCAGGAATTGTTGATCCCGGAGGGCTACTATAAGTTCCAGGACACGATTACTCTGCCAAGCAATAAATACGTCCGATTTACCGCGAGAGGCGATTTGGACTTTGGTGCGCGCGATGGCATCGTCGTGCAGGGGCGGTATGGCCATGTGCTGGAATTGTCCAAGCTGCATGGCATTACTTGGCAAAACACACCCACCTACGGCTATGTCGGCTCCGCCATCACGCTGATGAATGCCCAGTACGCGAAGGTGAACGTAAATTCCATCGACGGTTTTCATAACGCCATCAAGGTGGTCGGCAAGGACCAGAATGGCTCGCAGTACAACAAGATCGACTTCGAATTGCTGACGCATAACGACGTCGGCGTACTGCTGACGACAGAGATTGACGGCTGGGCCAACGAAAATACCTTCACCGGCGGGAAGATGAACGGCGTGACCGGCCTCGCGGCCGTACCGGGTTCTGCGCAGGTTGGTCAGTTCAACGGCAATAAGTTCTACAACTTCGGCTTCGAGAACGTGACCAATGGCGTGGACGTGGACAAATTTAGCAACAATATCTTCATTGCGCCGCGCCTGATGGGAGGCGAGGGTGTGGTCAATGGCTTCAACTTTGGTCCGCATTCCTGGAGTAACGTCATCATCTCCACCGGATTGTATGAGGAAGCGTTTGTGTCGCAAGGTGTGGTGGGCAACGCCGGTATAGGTAACCTGTTGTTAGGCAACGTCATGACGAAGAGCGGCTCGACGTCGGGAGTGGTCAGCATCTCCGATGGCCATGGCCGCTTCCTCAGCTTGATACGCGACCCGAGCTACACGGTCAGCCAGGAGACCAAGTCGCGCATCCTGCCGCTGTCGTCGCTGCCTGCCGTTTCGCCCTGACGCGCTGAGCGTCCCAGCGCGGCGGGCGGTCAGTTCGCGCGGTGTTCGATATGAACGTTGTGGAACTGCAGCGCGGCCAGATTGGCGTAGACGCCACCCAGCGCCACCAGCGATGCATGGGTGCCGGTTTCGACGATGCGGCCGTCCTCCATCACGATGATGCGGTCGGCCCGCTGCACGGTCGCCAGGCGGTGCGCGATGATGACGGTGGTGCGGCCGACCATCGCCGCTTCCAGCGCCGTCTGCACCAGGCGCTCGGATTCCGCGTCCAGCGCGCTGGTGGCTTCGTCGAGCAGCAGCAGCGGCGGGTTTTTCAGCAGCGCGCGCGCGATCGCGATGCGCTGGCGCTGGCCGCCGGACAGGCGCACGCCGCGCTCGCCCAGGAAGGATTGATAACCCTGCGGCAGGCGTTCGATGAATTCGTGGGCGGCGGCCAGCTTGGCGGCCTGGATCACTTCCTCGTCGGTGGCGCCGGCGCGGCCGTAGCGGATGTTCTCCATCGCGTCGGCCGAGAAGATCACCGTATCCTGCGGCACGATGCCGATGGCGTCGCGCAGCGTGTGCAGATCGAGCCTGGTGATGTCGACGCCATCGAGCTTGATGCTGCCGCTCTGCGGGTCGTAGAAGCGCAGGAACAGCTGGAACAGCGTGGTCTTGCCGGCGCCCGAAGGGCCGACCACGGCCACCGTCTCACCGGCTTTGATGTCCAGCGACAGGTGGCCCAGCGCCGCCGTGTCGGGACGCGAAGGATAGGAGAACGATACGTCGTGCAGGCTCAGTGCCGCGCCGTTGGCGGCGCGCGGCGGCAGCGCCAGCGGCTGGGCCGGCGACTGGATGGCCGACTTGACCGACATCAGTTCCAGCAGGCGCTCGGTGGCGCCGGCGGCGCGCTGCGCCTCGCCCATCACTTCGGACAGGGCGCCGATGGCGCCGGCCACGATGGAGGCGTACAGGATGAATTGTCCGAGGTCGCCGCCGGTCATCGAGCCTTCCAGCACGGCGTGCGCGCCGAGCCACAGCACGAACACGATGGTGCCGAACACCAGCACGATGGCGATCATGGTCAGCAGCGCGCGGGCGCGGATGCGGCGCATGGCGGTGCCGAACGCGCCTTCGACCGAGTCGCCGAAGCGCTGCGATTCGATCTTCTCGTGGGTGAAGGCCTGCACGGTCGGCATGGCGTTGAGGATTTCGCCGGCCATGGCGGAGGCGTCGGCGATGCGGTCCTGCGAATCGCGCGAGAGCTTGCGCACGCGGCGGCCGAACATCACGATCGGCAGCACCGTCAGGATCAGCAGGCCGATGATGATGGCCGACAGCTTGGCGCTGGTCACGAAGAGCATCACCAGGCCGCCGATGAACAGCAGCACGTTACGCAGCGCCATCGAGATGCTGGTGCCCACCACCGCCTGGATCAGCGTGGTGTCGGTGGTGATGCGCGACAGGACCTCGCCGGTTTGCGTGGTCTCGAAAAACTCGGGGCTCTGGGTGACGACATGGTTGTAGACGGCGCTGCGGATGTCGGCGGTGACGCGCTCGCCCAGCCAGGAGACGGTGTAGAAGCGCGCCGCCGTGGCCAGCGCCAGCACGGTGGCCACGCCGAACAGCGCCAGGAACACCAGGTCGACATGCTTGATGCTCTTGGCGCCGGAACCGCCGAAGCCCAGGTCGATCATCTGCTTGAAGGCGGCGGGGATCGCCAGCGTGGAGCACGCGGCCACCACCAGCGCGATGCCGGCCATGAGGAACTGGCGCTTGTACGGCAGCAGGAACGGCGTCAGGCCGCGCAGGGTGGCTAGACTGCCTTTCTTGGCTTCCCTGGCTGTGTTGGGGGCGGCTGCGGACGGGGTGCTGGCGGTGGTGCTGTTGGTCATCGTGTGGCTGCGGTTCGTAAGTATTCTTTGTTGACGATTCAGTAGTCGTTAAATTGTTCGGTGCTGCTAAAACTTGATCGGCCTCACATAGCCGGTCATCTCAAGGTAGGCGCGGCCTGCGGGTTTTCCGTCCCGCTCCAGCGTCACCGCGCCCTCCCAGTACACCGCGCCGGTGGAGCGCCGCGAGTCCAGCTCCTGGTCGTCCTGCAAAGGGACGACCTGCCACACGGTGCTGCCGGTGGTGAGCTGGGTCGACACGGGATACTCGGCATTGGTGCGGGGCGAACGCCACCGCCGTTGCGGGGTAAAGCTGACCTGGTCCGGGGAAAACTGCGTGATCTTACCGGATGCATCGCGCCATGTCGCGTGCGACCATAGTTTAGCACCTGTCTTGCTGCGCATCTGGAAAGCCATCATCGCGCCGCCGTCGGCGAGGTTGGCGCCGATCCAGTCCCAGCCCGCCGCATTGGTGGCGACGTACTGGGTGGACCACTCGTGATCGAACCAGCTGGCGCCCGTGACGGCGACCGTCTTGCCGGCGCTGGTGACGGTGCCGGTGGTGGTCAGCTGCGGTTCGCTGTAGTAGTAGCTGCTGTCGGAAAGCTGCGCGCCCTTGCGGGAATAACCACGGTCGCCCTGCGGCAGCACGGGCTGCGACGGCGCCAGTTTCAGATCCAGCTTGAAGCTGGCGGCGTCCAGGTGGACCTGGTAGCTGCCGTCGGCGGCGCGCGCCATGTGCCAGTCTTCGAGCTTGACGTCGGTGTCGCCGACCTTGGCGTAGGACAGGCCGAAGCCTTCGCGCGCGCTGCGCTCGTCGTGCAGCAGCTTGCCGTTGGCCGGATCGGAGATCGCCGCGTGGCCGATGATCAGCTGCTTGGGCGCGAACCGGCTGGGATTGGCGCGGTCGTGCGATGTGGCGCTGCGGAAGAACGTGACCTGGAAGCCCATCGGCTTGCCGTCCGGTTTGGCGAGCCAGCCGGTGACGTACCACCATTCGGTCTTGAAGTCTGGATGGGCGCCGAAGTCCGCCGGGAAGCTCAGAGAGGCGCCGGGCGCCAGCGGCGTGACTGCCTTGAACACCGGCTCCGCCGCATGGGCGGATAGCGCCGCCAACAACGCCAGTGCGGCGCCTCCGCGTTGGATCAGATTCATTACCAGTCCTCCCTGACTGCGCGTATCGGCCCGCCCGACAGCGACTGGCGGCCGGCCAGCAGCGCGGTCAGCGCGGCGGCGGCCAGCAGCAGGCCCGCCACCGTGGCCAGCAAAGGCCACGGCAGGTGCAGCTGCATGGTCCAGTGGAAGGACTGCGGATTGACGACAAAAACCAATATCAGGCTGATGACCCAGCCCAGCGCGAAACCGGTGACGATGCCCAGCCCCGTCAAGGCGCCGCCTTCGATGGCCAGGATGGACAGGATCTGCCGCCGCGTGACGCCGACGTGGCGCAGCATGCCGAACTCCTTGGCGCGCGCCAGCGTCTGCGCCGAGAAGGTGGCGGCCACGCCAAACAGGCCGATGACGATGGCGATCGCCTCCAGCAGATAGGTGATGGCGAAGCTGCGGTCGAAGATCTTCATGCTCATCGCGCGGATCTCGGACGGCGCGGTGGTCGTCAGCGCGGCGGCGAAGGGCAGGCGCTTCAAGGCGCGATCAGTGTCGGCCGCCTTGGCGCCAGGCTTGAGCCAAAGGGCGACGTTGCTGGCGTCCATGTCGCCGGTGATGGCGCGGTAGTCGCTAAGCCGCATCTGGATCGAGCCGGTGGGGCGCGCATAGTCGCGCCAGACCCCGGCCACCTGGAAGGCGCGCAGCTTGCCGTTGAGCGGCAGTTCGATGCGCTGGCCGACGTTCATGCCGTACAAGTCGACCATCGCTTCCGAAATCCAGACCGGCGGCGGGGCGCCCGGGCCGGGTACCTGCGTGGCGCCGACGATGGCCAGCGATTTGCCCGGATCGGCGGGATCCACATTGCGCGCCATGAGCGCGACCGCCGGACGGGCGGCGGCCAGCGAAATGCCGCGCATGCGCAGGAAGTCGGCGCTGGCGACGCCGGGCAGGGCGGCGATGGCGGCCTGCTCCTGCGGCCGCAGGCCGGCGGTGGTGCCGGCGCTGGTGGTGCTGACATAGATATCGGCCGGCAGGATGTGCAGCAGCCAGTCGTCCAGCGACACGCGGAAGCTGGAGACCATGATCGCCATCGCCACCATCAGGCTGAAGCTGGACAGCACGCCGCCCAGCGCGATGCCGGCCTGGCTGGAGGCGTTGGCGAGGCGCGACAGCGTCAGCGTGACCACGGGCGAGGCGCCGGGCTTGCCGGCGGTGGTCGCGCTCCAGCGGCGGTGCGCCACGCGGAACACGATGGCGGCCAGGCGCGGCATCAGCGCGATGGCGCCGACCAGCAGCAATGCGATCGACAGGTAGCCGAACAGCGGCAGCTCGAACACCGGCGGCGCCTGCGACAGCAGGGCGGCCAATGCGATGCAGGCCAGCGCCGGCCAGGCCTTGGACAGCCGCGACATCGCCGCCTCCTCGGTGCCCGACTTGAGCGCCACGGCCGGTTTGGCGCGCGCCGCGTCCAGCGCCGGCGCGGCGCAGCCCAGCAAGGCCACGGCGACGCCGAGCGCGAAATAGACCGCTGCGGCGATGGGCGTGAACTGCACCTGCGGCCGCACGCCGGAGAAGAAGCCGGCGCCCAGGTCGGCGCCCATGAAGTGCAGCGCGGCGGCGGCCATGCCGTAGCCGGCGGCGATGCCGATGGCCGATCCGGCCACGCCCAGGCTCAGGCCTTCGATCAGGATCTGGCGCAGCAGGTGCGTGCGGTCCATGCCCAGCACGCGCAGCAGCGCGAACTGGCTGCGGCGGCGTATCACCGACAGCGCCTGGGTGGAGAATACCAGGAAGGCGCCGGTGAACAGCGCGACCAAAGCCAGCACGGTCAGGTTGACGCGGTAGGCGCGGCTCATGCCTTCGTTGCGGCTGTTCTGGTCTTCGTCATTGGGCTGGCTGACGCGGAAGCGGCCGGGATAATCGTGTTCCAGCTGTTGTTCCAGCTCCGCCTTGAAGGCGTCGCGATTGACGCCGTCGCGCAGTTTGAGGTCGATGCGGGACAGCTGGCCGAGCTTCTCGAAGCGCCATTGCGCCGCGCCCAGGTCCATCACGCCGATGCGCTGGCCCGCGCGGGCACGCTGCAGCGAACCGGCCACGCGCAGTTTCAGTTCGCCGACGCCGACCTGCAACGTCAGCGGCGCGCCGGCGGCGGGCTTGAGCCACTGCTGCGCGGCCGGCGACAGGAACAGCGCGTCGTCGGCCAACGTGTCCATCACGTGGTCTTCCGAAGGCACGCCGACCAGGTCGGACGAGATGAAGCTGGCGCGGAAGGCGTCGATGCCGAGTATCTTCAGCGCCGTCTTCTCGCCGGGCACGGAGGCGTCGAACTCCAGCACCGGCGATGCCACCGCCACGCCGGCGCGCTGCGCCAGCACCGGGTAGATGGCTTCGTCGAAGAACTGCTCGGTGCCGCGCACCTGCACGTCGGCCACGCCGGACAGGCCCTTGATGGCGGACGAGAATTCGTTGAACGCGGCTGCGTTGATCAGATGGATGGCGAAACCGAGCGAGATGCCGACCGCAATCGCGGCGATGGCCACCAGCGCCCGCAGCGGATGCGCGCGCCACTCGCCCAACAACAGCCAGCGCGACAAGCGGCCCATCGCGGCACCGCTCACAGGATTTTCCCGGGATTCATGATGCCCAGCGGGTCCAGCGCGGCTTTGATGGCGCGCATCATGTTCAGTTCCACCGCCGATTTGTAGTGCGCCAGCTCGTCGCGTTTGAGCGCGCCGATGCCGTGTTCCGCCGAGATCGAGCCGCCGAAACCGACCACGCTGTCATGCACCACGCGATTGACCTTGTCCTGGTTGAGTAGGAAGTCCTCGTTGGAGATGCCGTCCGGCGGCGCCACGTTGTAGTGCAGGTTGCCGTCGCCGAGATGGCCGAAGCACACCAGCTGGCAGCCGGGGAAGGCCGCGTCCAGCAGGGGGCCGGTGGCCGAGATGAAGTCGGCGATGCTGGACACCGGCAGCGAGATATCGTGCTTGATGTTCTTGCCCGCCTTGGCCTGCGCCAGCGGGATGTGCTCGCGCAGCTGCCACAACCCGGCCGATTGCGCCACCGAAGTCGCCACCACCGCGTCGCCGATGACATCGCGCTCCAGCGCCGCGCCGATGGCTTGTTCCAGCAGGCCGACCGCGTGCTGCTCCGACTCGCTGCTCGACAGCTCCAGCAGCACATACTGCGGATGCGGCGCCGCGAACGGCTTGGGCAGCGACGGGAACTGCTGCGCCACCAGCTCCAGGCAGTAGCGCGACATCAGTTCGAAGCCGGTCAGGCTGGAGCCGCAATGGTCCTGCATTAACGTCAGCAATTGCAGCGCGTGCGCGGGCGAGGGCAGCGCGGCCAGCGCGGTGATGCTGGCCTTGGGCTGCGGATAAAGCTTGAGCACCGCGCCGGTGATGACGCCCAGCGTGCCCTCCGCGCCGATGAACAGGTCGCGCAGGTCGTAGCCGGTATTGTCCTTGCGCAGGCCGCGCAAGCCGCTCCAGACCTCGCCCTGCGGCGTGACCACTTCCAGCCCGAGGCACAGTTCGCGCGTGTTGCCGTAGCGGAGAACCGCCGTGCCGCCGGCGTTGGTGGACAGGTTGCCGCCGATGGTGCAGCTGCCCTCCGCCGCCAGCGACAGCGGGAACAGGCAGCCGGCTGCGGCCGCGGCTTCCTGCACCTGCTGGAGGATGCAGCCTGCGTCCACGGTCATGGTGCGGTTGACGGGATCGACTTGGCGGATCTGGTTCAGCCGCGCCAGCGACAGTACGACCGCGCCGCCGCCGGCATCCGGCACGCTGCCGAGCACCAGCCCTGTGTTGCCGCCCTGCGGAACCAGCGCCACGCGCCACTGCGCGCAGGCGTGCACCAGCGCCGCCACCTGGTCCACGGACCCGGGCCGCAGCACGGCCAGCGCCTTGCCGGTGAAGCGTCCGCGCCAGTCGGTGAGGAAGGGCGCCATGTCGGCGCTTGAGTCGAGTACAAAGGCGTCGCCCACGACGGAGCGGCAATGCGCGAGGAAATCGATCATTTGACGGTGTTGACCTTCACCTTGTCCAGCAGTTCCTTGGCCAGCTTCTTCGCCGCTTTTTTATACGGACGCAGATACATCACGGCGCAAACAAAATAGACGCAGACGATCAGCGCCTCGCCCCAGGCCATCCAGGCGGAGATGCTGCCCTTGTCGCTCCAGCCGCGCACCACGCCCTCGGTGAAGTACAGCAGTATCATCATCGAGGTCCACTGCAAGGTGTAGATGTCGCGCTTCCACACGCCGTACAGCGGCAGCAGCAGCGGCGCAGCCTTCAGCACCAACCAGGAGCCGCCGGGCTTCAACGGCGCCAGCACCATCTCCCACAGCACGCACCAGACGATCAGCGTTGCCAGGCTGCCGATGGCGCCCCAGTGAAAATACTTCTGCATTGTGTTTTCCATCATGCGTCCCCGGTCAAGCGATGGCGCGCAGTTTGACGGCCGTTTCGGCCAGGCGCCGGCCCAGCGCGATGGCCAGGCGTTTTTCATCTTCGGTGATGGTCTTCTTGCCGTCAAGTCCCGACCAGTGGCTGGCGCCATACGGCGTGCCGCCGCTGGCGGTGGTCATCAGTTCCGGATTGGTGTACGGCAGGCCGAGCACCATCAGGCCGTGGTGGAACAGCGGTATCATCATCGACAGCAGCGTCGATTCCTGGCCGCCGTGCAGGCTGCCGGTGGACGTGAACACGCAGGCCGGCTTGCCCGCCAGCGCGCCGGACAGCCACTGGGCCGCCGTGCCGTCCCAAAAATACTTCATCGCCGAGGCCATGTTGCCGAAGCGGGTGGGCGAGCCGACCGCCAGCCCGGCGCATTCGGCCAGGTCGTCCAGTTCGACGTAGGGGGCGCCTTCGTCCGGCACGTCCGGCTCGGTGGCCTCGGTCACGGTCGATACGGCTGGAACCGTGCGCAGGCGCGCGTCGCAGCCTGGCACGCTCTCCACGCCCTGGGCGATCAACTCCGCCAATTTGCGCGTTGCGCCGTGACGTGAGTAAAACAATACAAGAATAATCAGATTGGCTTGGTTCATCGGCGGTATTATAGGGCGCTTTGGCGGGTGGCATCGTCGCCACTCTTGTATTTCGATTATCGCTCATGTACGAAAAATTTATTCATCCGGTTTTACAGTATGTATCCCGCAACTGCCGTAGCGGGATAGAGACAGTGCGCTCGTTGTCCTGGCCCGAGGTGCGGGACCTGTTTTTGTTCGCCCACCGCCGCCTGCGCGAGGAAAGCCTGCCGCAGGTGGCCGGCAGCCTCACTTTCACCACCGTGTTCGCGCTGGTGCCGGTGTTGACGATCGCGCTGGCGATCTTCACCACCTTCCCGATGTTTAACACCTTCCGCTCGTCGCTGGAGGCTTACTTCGTGCAGAGCGTGATGCCGAAGTCGATTTCCAGCACCATCCTCAATTACCTGACCATGTTCGCTTCCAAGGCCACGCGGCTGTCGGCGGTGGGCGCGGTGGCGCTGATTTTTACCTCGATCGCGATGATGAACTTGATCGAGCGCGTGTTCAATCGCATCTGGCGCGTGCGCGCCGAGCGGCGCTGGACCAAGCGCATCCTGGTCTACTGGGCCATCATCACGCTCGGTCCCTTGCTGATCGGCGTCTCGCTGACCCTGTCGGGACGGGTCTTCATGGCCACCAGCGACCTGATAGGCGACGTGCCGGTGATCGGCGCCTTGATCTACACGGTGCTGTCGCTGGCGCTGACCACGGCCACCTTCACGCTGCTGTACGTGGCGGTGCCGAACCGCGACGTCGACTGGCACGACGCGGCCTGGGGCGGCCTGGTGGCCGGCCTGGCGTTCGAGGTGGCCAAGCGCGGCTTCGCGGTGTTCATCACGCAGTTCCCGACGTATTCGAAGATCTACGGCGCGCTGGCCGCGCTGCCGCTGTTCCTGCTGTGGGTTTATGTGTCGTGGCTGATCACGCTGTTCGGCGCGCTGCTGGTGGCCGCGCTGCCGGTGGTGAAGTACGAGCGCTGGTGGCACGAGGCGCAGCCGGGCGGCGAATTCGTCGACGCGATGGCGATCCTGCGCGTGCTGCATGTGGCCTGCAAATGCGGCGACACGGCGCTGGTCAGCGCCGGCGCGATCCGCGCGCGCACGCGGCTGGGCTTCGACGAGATGGACACGCTGCTGGAAAAGATGATGACCGAAGGCTGGGTGGGGCGCGTCAAGGTCGATGCGCCGGCGCGGGTCCAATGGGGCAAGCGTGTCAGCGAAGGCAGCGATCACTGGGTCATCCTGGCCAATGTGGAGAAGCTGACGCTGGCCGAGGTCTATCGCCTGTTCGTGTTCTCCGGCATGCCGATCAACGCCGGCGTGGTTGGCGACAGCGACGATGAACGCGACCTGAAGGCCGCCCGCGAGGCAGCCGCGCTGGCGCGCGAGGTGGAATCGGCTGTGGAAGCGGGGCTGGGCAAGACCCTGGCCGCGCACTTCGGGCCTATCGACTGCCGTTAAGTGCTAAGAGCCTACCGACCTGGCCGCGCCGCTGACGCGCGCCAGGCTTGAGCGGACGCCGGCCACGGCCTGCAGGCGCTCCCGCAGGTAGCTGCTCAGGCGCGGATGCTGGCTGAAGGCGACGTTGAAGCGGATATGCTGGTCGGGTATGTCATTGGCCGAGAAGGCGGCGCCGCGCATCAGCAGGATGTTGTTGCGGTAGGCGTCCTGCACCAACAGGTCGACGTCCAAGCCTTCCGGCATCGTGCCCCACAAGAAAATGCCGGCGTCGCCGGGCTGCTCGAACCGCACGCCGGCCTCGCTCAATTGCTGGGTGCTGGCGTTGCGGGCCGCCATGATCTTGCGCTGCATGCGCTCCAGGTGCTTGCGCAGATTGCCGGCCCTGAGCACTTCCAGCAGCACGTATTCGTTCAACGCCGGCAGCGTCATGATGGAATGGATCTTGGTCCGCATCAGCACCTTGAGCAGGGCGGGGGCGGCCGCCAGATAGCCCATCCGCAGGGCGGGACTGAGCGACTTGCAAAAGCTGGAGTAGTAGATCACCCCATCGAGGCCGGCCAGCGCGGCCAGGCGCGTGGCATGGCCTTGCTGGAACTGGCCGTGCACGTCGTCCTCGGCGATCAGGAAGCCATGCTGCTGCGCCAGCATCAAGACCTTGTGCAGATTGGCGGCGCTGCTGCTCCAGCCGGTGGGGTTGTGCAAGGCGGTCTGCACGAACAGCAGGCGCGGACGGTGCTCGCGGCAGGCCGCCTCCAGTTCGTCGAGATCGAGGCCGTCGGGACGGCGCTTGATCGGCACCAGGCGGATGCCGTCCTGGCGCAGCCGGCCGAACATCAGGAAGTAGCCGGGATCTTCGACCAGCACGGTGTCGCCGGGCTGCAGGAAACTGCGGCAAATCAGGTCGATCGCGTGGGTGGCGCCGAAGGTCGTGAGGATATGGCCGGCGTCGAAGGCCGCGCCTATCCCGCGCAACAGCAGCGCGATATGTTCACGTAATTCGGGCAGTCCTTGCGGAGGACAGCGCGACGCCATGCCGGCGGCGCTGCGCGCCAGGGCGCGTTGCACGGCGCTGGCGGGGACGGCGTCCTGCAGCCAGGTCGGCGGCAGGGCGCCGCTGCTGGCCAGCAGAATGCCGGCGCGCTGGTCGTTGGCCTGCTGCGCGAGCCAGACCGGTTCCTGCTCCTCGCCCGCTTCCAGCGCGACTTCATCGGGCACCACGCTGCCGGCGTCCTTGGGCGAACAGACAAAGAAGCCCGCCGTGCCATGGGAATCGATGACGCCCGCCGCGACCAGCCGGTCGTAGGCCGCGACGACGGTATTGGTGCTGACTTCCAGCTGCGTGGCCAGCTGGCGTATCGACGGCAGCTTGGCGCCGCCGGGCAGGGCACGGCTCTCGACCATGTGGCGCAACTGCGCCTCAATCTGTTTGGACAGGGGGATGGGGGAGGAGCGGTCGATGGGGAACATGGTGAGAGTCTAGCGTAAAAACATCACGGCCAGCACGAGCAGGATGGCGGCCATGGTCCAATTGAACACGCGCTGCTTTTGCGGATCCAGCAGGAAGCGGCGGATCGAGACGCCAAACAGCGCCCACATGGCGTTGCAAGGCATGCCCACCAAGGTGCCGATCACCGCCACCAGCAGCGCATTGCCGAACGTGTTCTGCCCGGCGGGCATGAAGACCGATGCCACGGTGACGGCCTTGACCCAGCTCTTGGGGTTGAGCGCCTGGAAGGTCGTCGCCTGGGCGAACGTCACCGCCTTGGGCGCCTGCGCGCCGCTCATCGACGCTCCGCTGAGCTTCCAGGCCAGGTAGATCAGATACACCGACCCGGCGATGCGCAGCACCTGCTGCGCCAACGGGTAGGTCACAAAAACGCTGCCCAGCCCAAGGCACATCAGCATGGTCTGCACGAACATGCCGGTCTGGATGCCCATGATGGCCGGCATCGCGCCACGGCCGCCGAAATTGGCGCCGGTGGTGGCGAGCATGACGTTGTTCGGTCCGGGCGTTGCCGACATCACCAGGCAGTAGGTCATCAGGGGCAGCAGTTCGGTCATGGTCTGTGGCTCGCATTGTGGGGGATGGCGCCAGTCTAGGGGCGCGGCGCGGTGGGGCGCAAGGCACAGGCCCCCGGGGGCAGATGCATGCTGTATCAGTCGGTCCATGGTTACAGTTGCTGATCGTTCGAATACCGTTATAGAATCGGCATTCATAAAAATCAACTTGGAGACGTCATGCTGAGAATGCCGATTGCGGTGGTCTTGTTTGGAATTGCCGGTGTGGCGTCGTCTGCGCAGCAGCTGCACCCGCCCGGATTGGGAGAGCGCGGCAATGAGGCCAGCATCGCCGTCGACATCAACGCAACGGGGCAGGTGGCCGGCATCATCGAGGAAGAGAACGGGCGCCAGCGCGCGGTGCTGTGGAATAAGCGCCTGATCGAGCTGGGCACCCTGGGCGGCAGCGACAGCTTCACCAAGGGCATCAACATCGGCGGCGACGTGGTTGGCTCGGCCCAGGACAGCGACGGCCACTGGCGCGCCTTCGTCTACCGCGCCGGCCTGTCGATGCGCGATCTCGGCACGCTCGGCGGCGGCAGCAGCTACGGCATGGGCATCAGCCGTTCGGGCCAGGCGGTCGGCTTTGCCGATACCAGCGACGGCTACTTCCACGCCTTCACCACCGGCCCCACCGGCGACGGCCCGCTGGTCGATTTGGGCACGTTGGGCGGCAATATCAGCTACGCGGCCGGCGTCAACACCGATGGCGTGATCGTCGGCACGGCGGCGCTGGTGGACGGTTACCGGCGCGCCTTTGTCTACAGGCCCGGCGCCGGCATGAAGGATCTGGGCACGCTGGGTGGACGCTCCAGCAGCGCCACCGCCGTCAACGATTCCGGCGTGGTGGTCGGCGCGTCCGAGACGCCGGACCGGCACTGGCACGCCTTTGTCCACGATGGCAAGAAGATGGTCGACCTGGGCGCGCTGATCGGCTACGGCAACAGCTTCGCCACCGCCATCAACGCCGCCGGCCACGTGGTCGGCAGCATCCGCGTCGGCGACGAGCGCCGCTCCTTCGTCTACCGCGAGGGCAAGATGACCGTGCATCCGGGCGGTTACGGCCTGTACCTGGTCAACAGCATCAACGCCGAGGAACTGGTGATCGGCGCCAAATACGTCGGCAAGAAGTTCGAGGCATCGACCATGCACTCTTCCCAGCGCGCCGTGGTCACGCACGGCGGCAACGACCTGGTGATGCTGATCGTGGCGGTGCTGGCCGCCACCACGGGCGTCGTGATCTACCGCCGCCGCTATCGCGGCATCGTGCTGGAAGGTGCGAACCGCATCATCCGCTTCAAGTTCCCGCAAAACTGAACAGGGCGTCCAGCACCGCGTCCGGCTGCTCGCTCATCAGCGAGTGGCCGCTGTCCACCGTCACCACCTTGCCGTGGCTGATGGTGGAGGTCAGCAGCTTGGTGGATTTAGGTGGCGTCATCACGTCGCGCGCGCCGAACAGGAACAGGGTGGGACAGCGCACCGCCTGCGCGGCCGCTTCGCCGTTGGCGTAGGCGTTGCAGGCCGAGAAGTCGGTGTGGAACACCTGCTGCGGATTGATCTGCGAGATGCGCTGCATCAGCCGGCGCGAGCCTCCCATGATGCTGAAGCCCGGCCCCGGACAGGACGGCTTCTGCGCGATCGACGAGTGCGACCAGATGTTGACCATGTCGATGGCGCTCTGCTCGTCGGTGCGCGAGGTTTCCAGCAGCGCGTCCGAGACCTTCATCGGGTAGGTCGAGCCGATCATGCCCAGGTGCGTGATGCGCTCGGGCGCCTTGTGCGACGCCTCCAGCGCGATCAGGGAGCCCATGCTGTGGCCGAACAGCGCGGCCTTTTGCACGCCGGCGGCGTCCAGCACTTGCAGCAGCCAGTCCGCCAGCTCCGGCACGCTGGCCTTGGCCTCGCCCTTGCTGCGGCCATGGCCCGGCAGGTCGACCGCCAGCACGCTGTAGCCGTGGTGGGCGAAATAGCGGGTCTGCAGCACCCACACGGAATGATCGTTCTGAGCGCCGTGGATGAAGACCACGGTCGGCAAGGCGGCGTTGAATGGCTTGCCGCCGGTGTAGCAGTAAGCGTCCACGCCTTGTACGGTCAGCAGCATGTCATGCTCCTTTCTGCGACAGTTTCAGGCCGCGCGCCAGGTCTTCGATCAAATCGTCCACGTCCTCCAGCCCTACCGACAGCCGCATCGTGCCCTCGGTGATGCCGGACGCCGCCAACTGCTCGGCCGGCACGCGGAAGTGCGTGGTGGAGGCGGGATGGATCGCCAGCGACTTGGCGTCGCCGACGTTGGCCAGGTGCGAGAACACTTTCAGGCTGTCGACGAAGCGGCGGCCGGCGGCGCGGTCGCCCTTCAGGTTGAACGAGAACACGGCGCCGCAGCCCTTGGGTAGCAGGCGCTTGGCCAGCTCGTAGTCCGGGTGCGACGGCAGCTCGGGGTAGGACACCGATTCCACCGCGGGATTCGACAGCAGGAACTCCACCACCTTGCGGGTGTTGGCCACGTGCCGGTCCATGCGCAGGGCCAGCGTCTCCACGCCCTGCAGCACGGCGAAGGCGTTGTGGGGGCTCATGACGGCGCCGAAGTCGCGCAGGCCCTCGCGCCGCGCGCGCAGCGCGAACGCCGCCACCGTCGACTCTTCGGTGAACACCATGCCGTGGAAGCCGTCGTACGGCTCGCACAGCTCGGCGAAGCGGCCGGTCTTGTCGTACGCCGCCTGCCAGTCGAAGGTGCCGCCGTCCACCAGCAGGCCGCCGATGGCGGTGCCGTGCCCGCACAGGAACTTGGTGGCCGAGTGGAACACCAGGTCGGCGCCGTGTTCGAAGGGCTTGAGCAGGTAGGGCGTGGTGAAGGTGGAGTCCATCATCAGCGGCAGGTGCTGCTCGTGCGCGATGGCGGCGACGGCTTCGATATCGAGCACGTCCAGGCCCGGATTGCCCAGCGTTTCGGCGAACAGCACCTTGGTGTTCGGGCGGATCGCGGCGCGCCAGGCGTCGAGGTCGCGCGGGTCGACGAAGGTGGTCTCGATGCCGAAGCGCTTGAGCGTGTAGGCCAGCATGTTGTGCGAGCCGCCGTACAACGCGCGCGAGGCGACGATGTGCGAGCCGGCACCGGCGATGGTGGCCAGCCCCAGGTGCATCGCTGCCTGGCCGCTGGCGGTGGCGATGCCGGCCACGCCGCCTTCCAGCGCGGCGATGCGTTCCTCCAGCACCGCGTTGGTGGGGTTCGAGATGCGCGAGTAGACGTGGCCGGCGCGTTCCATGTTGAACAGCGAGGCGGCGTGGTCGGAGTCCTTGAAGGCAAACGATGAGGTGAAATAGACTGGCGTGGCGCGCGCGCCGGTGGCCGGGTCGGGCGCCGCGCCGGCGTGCAGCGCGAGGGTGTCAAAGCCGGGATATCTGGGTCCGCTCATGTGGTCTCGTTGGAGTTGTAGGAATGCTGGGCATCCTACCCTGAATCGCGGCTTGGCAACAGCACTGTAAAAATGTTGAGATTTGCTTATCCAGAGCGCTGGATTTTTTGCCGGGCATACGCTACATTCGCTATAAGGCTACAATAAACAGAACCCCCATTCACAAAGCCTATATCAGCGGACAGGACGGCCCAAAATGAAAGTCTCCGAAATTCTTCAGGTTAAAGGCAGCATTCTTTACACGATCTCTCCTGACCAGCCTTTGGCAGACGCCGCCAATACGATGGCGGAGAAAGACATCGGTTCGCTGGTGGTCATGGAATTCGGCGAGCTGGCGGGCATGCTGACCTTCCGCGAAGTGCTGCGCGCGCTGCACGAGAACGCGGGCACGGTGGGCACCGGCACGGTGCGCAAGCACATGGACGATCATCCGATCACCGTCACGCCGGACACCGAGGTCAACGAGGTGCGTCGCATCATGCTGGAAAAGCACGCGCGCTACCTGCCGGTGATGAACGCCAAGACCATCCTGGGCGTGATCTCGTTCTACGACGTGGCGCGCGCGGTGCTGGAGGCGCAGAGCTTCGAGAACAAGATGCTGAAGGCCTACATCCGCGACTGGCCGGCCGAGACGGCGGACCAGGCCGACTAAACACAAGCCGGCGTCCGGCGCCGGCAGGCAAACCGCCATGCGGCCATGCGACGATCTTGAACGTCGCATGACCGCATGGCGGTTTTTTTATCAGGCCGCGCCTTCCAGCGTGTCGTTGTTGAGCCAGCCGTTGAGCGCCGTCGCCGTCATCGGCCGCGCGAACAGGAAGCCCTGCGCCAGCGGGCAGCCCAGCGCCTGCAGGATCTGCGCCTGGCGCTCGTCCTCCACGCCTTCCGCGATCACGGCCAGGCCGAGGTTGCGGCCCAGCTGGATCACCATCTCGGCGATGCTGCTGCCGCGCGCCGAGCCGGTGATCTCGGTGACGAAGGCGCGGTCGATCTTCAGGCGGTCGATCTGCAGCCGCTGCAGGTAGGACAGCGACGAGAAGCCGGTGCCGAAGTCGTCGATCGCGATGCTCACACCGGTCTGCTTGATCTGGCCCAGCATCTTGATCAGCATGTCCGGCTCTTCCATCGCCATCGATTCGGTGATCTCCAGCTCCACGTATTCCGGCGGCGCGCCGGTGTCGTCCAGCGCCTTGCGCAGGGTCTCCAGGAAGTGCGGATGGCGGAACTGCACCTGCGAGACGTTAATCGACATCATGAAGTCCAGATGGCCGGCCTTGCGCAGGTCCACCAGCTCCTGGCAGGCGGTGCGCATGACCCACGCGCCCAGGTCGATGATCAGGCCCGAATATTCGGCGATCGGAATGAAGCGGTCCGGCGAAATGAACTTGCCGTCCGGCGTCTGCCAGCGCAGCAGCGCCTCGGCGCCCATCGGCCGGCGCGTGGCCAGGTCGATCTGCGGCTGGTACACCACGAACAGCTGGTTCTGGCCGAAGGCCGTGCGCAGCGCGTGCATCATACGCACGCGTTCGCGGATCTCCACGCCCATCGAGCGCGAGAAGTAGAAGTGGCCGGCGCGCTGCTGCGACTTGGCGCGCTTGAGGGCGATGTCGGCGTCCTTGAGGGCGTCGGCGCCGCTGCCTTCGTGCTCGCCCAGGCGCACCAGGCCCAGCGTGGCCGACAGCTGCACGTCCTGGCCGTCGATGCTGAACGGATCGGCGAACAGCGCCAGGATGTTGGCCGGGTTGACCTGCGACGAATCGCCCAGCACGCAGAAGATGTCGCCGCCGATGCGCGCCACCGTCAGCCGGTCGCCCAGCTGGGTTTGCAGGCGCCCGGCGACGGCCACCAGCAGCATGTCGCCGAACTGGTGGCCGAGCGCGTCGTTGGTCTCGGCGAAGTGGTCCAGGTCGACCAGCGACAGCGTGGCGTCGTCGCGCGCCGGGCCGGCCAGCGTGGCGTCGAGGATCTCGACCAGGCGGGTGCGGTTGGGCAGCTTGGACAGCTGGTCGTAGAAGGCGGCGTTGTGCAGGTGCGTGACCAGTTCGACGTTGTCCAGGCCCACGGCCACGTTGGAGCAGAACACTTCCAGCAGGCGCTCGTCGATCTCGGTCGGCGCGCGGCCCACGTCCAGGTAGGCGACGAAGTCGCGGCTGGCCTTGCCGGCGAAGTACAGCGTGATGAAGTCCGGGCCGTAAATGTTGCGGCGCTGGCCCAGCGTCAGCTCCATGGCGTCGTAGATGGGCTTGTGGTCCTGGTTGCACAGCGTGGCGTTGTCCAGGTGGCGGTAGCTGCCGATGGTGGCCATCACCATCAGCTGGTGGCAGCCGTCCTCGGGACACTCCTGCACGCACAGCACGCCGTTGCCGTCCTGGCCCAGCAGGTCGGCGATCTGCGCCAGCACGCCGGAGGCGAAGTTCTGCACGCCGTGCAGCGCCATCAGCTGGGTGCTGGCGTGGACGATCTGGTTCAGGCCGCGCCGGCTGTCGTTGATCTTGCGGATTTGTTCGTAGGAGCGGATCGCCGCCGTCACCGTGGTGTACAGCTTGATGCGGGTCAGCTCGGACTTGGTCTTGTAGTCGTTGATGTCGAAATCGCGGATGGCGTCGATCTCCGGCGCGTAGCCGGGCTGGCCGGTGCGCAGGATGATGCGTACGTCGGCCAGGTTCAGCGTTTCGCGGATGTAGCGCACCAGGTGCAGGCCGGCGTCGTCCTGCTCCATCACCACGTCCAGCAGGATGACGGCGATTTCGGATTCGTGCTTCAATAGTTCGCGCGCCTGGCCGGCCGAATACGCATGCACGAATTCCAGCGGGCGCTGCTGCATGTCGAGGTTGCCCAGCGCGAAGGTGGTGGTCGAGTGAACGTCTTCATCATCGTCGATGATCATGACCCGCCAGACGTTGCGGGCACCGGGCACTGCGGGCGTCGCCGGATGCTCTTCTAAGAATACCAGATCGTCGTGATCGTCCTTGGATTGCTCAAGGGGTGTGATCGGTGGGGGCATGTGTAACATCTCCAGGATATCTCGGTGTTCTTGAGATCAAGTATATAGCGAATTGTTAAAAAGAACGCGGTTTTCCGGCGCTTTACACAGAACGTTGCATACCGGTGTGCAAGTTTGCCCAGCTTTCATCGAAAGAATGGTATTTTACCAATTGAAACTTGCCTTGTGGAAATTATCGTGCTTGGCGGGCGGCAAACGCCGCCGGCTGGTAGAATTGGGTACTTTCCACCTTTTTCCAAAGATTCTCTTCCTATGTCCGGCAATACATTTGGCAAATTGTTTTCAGTAACTACCTTTGGTGAGTCGCACGGTCCCGCGATTGGTTGTGTGATCGATGGCTGCCCACCAGGTTTGCCTTTGTCGGAAGCGGACATCCAGCCGGAGCTGGACCGCCGCAAGCCGGGCACCTCGCGTCACGTGACGCAGCGCAAGGAACCTGACACGGTGGAAATCCTGTCGGGGGTGTACCAGGGCGTCACCACCGGCACGCCGATCGCGCTGCTGATCCGCAACGAGGACCAGCGCAGCAAGGATTACGGCAACATCACCGAAAGTTTCCGTCCAGGCCATGCAGATTACACCTATTGGCACAAATACGGCGTCCGCGATCCGCGCGGCGGCGGCCGCTCGTCGGCGCGGCTGACGGCACCGGTGGTCGGCGCGGCCGCCATCGCCAAGAAATGGCTGAACCAGCAGTACGGCACCGAGTTCAAGGGCTGCATGAGCCAGCTCGGCGACATCGCCGTGCCGTTCCAGGACTGGTCGCACGTGCACGACAACCCGTTCTTTGCCGCCAGCGGCGACGCCGCCCTGATCGCCCGCATGGAGGACGCGATGGACGAGCTGCGCAAGGCCGGCGATTCGATCGGCGCGCGCATCGACGTGATCGCCCGCAACATCCCGGTCGGCCTGGGCCAGCCCATCTACGACAAGCTCGACGCCGACATCGCCTACGCGATGATGGGCATCAACGCCGTCAAGGGCGTGGAGATCGGCGCCGGCTTCAAGTCGGTCGAACAGAAGGGCTCGGTGCACGGTGACTCGCTGACGCCCGAAGGCTTCATCGGCAACAACGCCGGCGGCGTGCTGGGCGGCATCTCGACCGGCCAGGACATCACGGTGTCGATCGCCATCAAGCCGACCTCGTCGATCCGCACGCCGCGCCAGTCGATCGACAAGGACGGCAACCCGGTGATGGTGGAGACCTTCGGCCGCCACGACCCGTGCGTCGGCATCCGCGCCACGCCGATCGCCGAAGCGATGCTGGCCCTGGTACTGATGGACCACGCGCTGATGCACCGCGCGCAGTGCGGCGACGTCCGTGTCGCCACGCCGAACATCGCGCCGCCCGTGCCGCCAGTCTCCCGCTAAGCGGTGCCGGTACAAGCCTTCAGCTTCGCCTTATTCCTGTTCTGCTACTACGCGCACGCGGGAACCTGGTCCACCTACGCCACGCTGTTCTTCGCCGATAAAGGCATGACGGTGGCGCAGATCGGCGTGCTGATGTCGATGATCCAGGTGCTGCGCATCGTCGGCCCCAACGTCTGGGGCTACGTCGCCGACCACTACGACCGCCGCGTGTTCGTGCTGCGGATGGCCGGCTTCGCCGCGCTGGCGGGCTTCAGCGGCTTCTTCTTCGGCAGCACCTTCGTCCACTTCATGCTGGCGATGATCGTGCTGAACCTGTTCACCAGCGGCCAGGCGCCGATCTGCGAGGCGCTGATGCTGTCCGAGATGCGCGGCGACCTGACCTACTATGGCCGCATCCGCATGTGGGGTTCGATCGGCTTCATCGCCTCGGTCACGCTGGCCGCGTACGCGCTGGAGCACTACGGCATCGCCGCGCTGCCGTGGGTGGCGGCCGTGCTGCTGGTGCTGACCATCGCCGCCGCGTTCCGCCTGCAGGACGTGCCGCGCCGCGTGCACAAGGTGGCGCCGCCGCCGTTGATGTCGCTGCTGCGCCGGCGCGAGGTGATCGCCTTCTTCGCCTCGACCGCGTTGATGGTCGCGGCCCACACCTCGCTGTACACCTTTTATTCGCTCTACCTGGAGCGCAACGGCTACAGCAAGACCGTGATCGGCGCCATGTGGTCGCTGGGCGTGACGGCCGAGGTGCTGCTGTTCTACTTCCAGGCGCCGCTGTTCAAGCGCTGGGGCGCGCGCAACATGATGCTGGTGACCTTGGCCGTGGCGGTGGTGCGCTTCCTGATGATAGGCTTCGGCCCGCACGTGCTGTGGCTGCTGATCGTGGCGCAGGTGATGCACGCGGCCACCTTTGCACTGCATCATTCGTCGTCCGTGATGACCTTGCAGCGCTGGTTTTCCGGGCCGCTGCAGGCGCGCGGGCAGGCGCTGTACATGAGCATCTCGTACGGCATCGGCGGCTCGCTGGGCGGGCTGTTCCTGGCGCAGTGGTGGGAGAGGGCGGGGCCGCAGTCGGTGTACTACGTGGCGGCGGCGCTGGTGTCGTGCTCGATGCTGGCGGCCGTGCTGTCCTACCGCTGGCAGCAGCGCGACACGTATTAGCCGCGCGAGCCGACCGCTTCCAGCTTGTGGCGGCGTTCGACCGCCCGCACCACCAGCGCCCGCATGTCGTTGAGCAGCGCGAACTCGGTCTGGCTCAGCTGGATGGGCGGGAAGGAATCGTCCCAGTCGCCGTACAGGAAGCCGGCCGGCTGGCCGTTGGCCGACAGCGGCAGGATCACGAAGCTGCGCGCCTCGGACAGGGAGCTCTTCCACCACAATGGCAGCTTGGCGGCGAACTTGGCGTCGCGGGCGTTTTCGATGAAGATCACGCGGTCGCTGTTGAGCGCGGCGTGGAACACGTTCGGCTCGTAGGCGTCGTCGAAGGCCAGCGCCGGCAGCAGTTCCTTGCTGCCTTCGCCAAAGCTGATCTTGGCGGCGTACTGGTTGTCCTTGCGGTTGCGCACGAAGGCCACCGCGCGCGAGAAGTCCAGTCCCTTGTACACCGTCTCCAGCGCGATCTGCACCATCTGGCCGGGATTGGCCGTCTCCAGCATGTCGCGCATGTCGGCCAGGCCGCTGAGCAGGATCTTGTTGCCGGCGGCGCGCTGGCGCGTCTTGGCCAGGGCCTTGGCGCGGCGCTCGGCGGGGCGCGACAGCGGCGCGATGCTCAGGTCGTTGGCCGCCACCACCTTGGCCTGCTCGATGGCGTGCATCAGGTTGTCCGGCTCCACGCCCAGCATGGCTGAATACGCCTGCGTCAGTTCCTGGACCACGGCGGCGCCGGCCGCGTCGTCATGCCACAGCGATTCCGCGCACAACGCCGACATGGTCGACAGGCCGGCGATCCAGTCCGAGCTGCTCACCTCCGCGCCCGGTTCCGGCGGCGCGACCTTGCGCATGCCCTTGACCAGCGTGCCCGGCAGGCCCCAGTGCAGGGCTGCCGCGTGGCCGATCTCCTCCATCGTCAGGCCCAGCATTTCGGGCGCGACCTGGTCGATGCCGCAGCCGGCCTGGTCGGCCGCGCGCTGCAGTTCCTGCCAGCGCTCCGGCATGTAGAAGGTCATCATCATGCGGCCCAGCGTGTGCAGCATCGAGCACACCACGGCTTCCTCGCCGTGGCGGCTTTCGGCCGTGTAGGCGATCTGCTGCGCCACGATCCCGGCCAGCACGGCCTTTTCCATTTCGATGTGGGCGATGGTGGCGTCGGGCGAGCCGGCCGCCAGTTCCTCGATCAGCTTGAGGCCCAGCGCCAGGTGGCCGATGGCCTCCGTGCCCAGCACCAGTACCGCCTTCGACACCGTGTTCACATGCTGGCCGAAGGCCGAGTACATGCCGCTGTTGGCCAGCCGCAGCACCTTTTGCGTGAGCACAGGATCGGACAGCACGGTGCGGGTCATGTTGAATTCCTGCTCGTCCTCGCCGCGCATCGCGCCCAGGATGGCGGTGATGGCCTTGGCGAAGCCCGGCATGTCGCCGCGCCGGCGGGTGCAGTCCCACAGCGCGGCCAGCGTGGCGTCGCCCAGCGGGGTGCTGGCGGTGAAACGCGCCGTCATTGGGCCACCTGACGCAGTTCGGGCGGCACCACCTTGACGTGGATGCTTTCCTTGAGCGCGGCCAGCGCCACATTGGCGGCCATCGGCTTGCCGGTCAGGTAGCCCTGGATGTACTGGCAGCCGCGCTGTTCCAGGTAGTCCATCTGGCCCTCGGTCTCGACGCCCTCGGCCACCACGGACAGGTCCAGGTGCTTGGCCAGGTCGAGCACGGCGTTGCAGATGGCGCCGTCCTTCTGCGAACCGGGCAGGTCGCGGATGAAGGTGCGGTCGATCTTCAGCACGGAGATGGGGAAGCGCTTGAGGTAGGCCAGCGAGGAATACCCCGTGCCGAAATCGTCGATGGCGATGCGGGCGCGGCGCTCGGCCATCTTGGTCAGGATGGACTCGGCATGCGCCGGGTCGATCATCAAAGTACCTTCTGTGATTTCCAAAACCAATTGCTCACCAAGTAGGCCGGAGAAGGCGATCGCGTCGTCCAGCACATCCAGAAATTTATCGTTGCGGAATTGCCGCGGGCTGATATTAACAGAGATGTACAGGCTGCGCTTCGCCACTTCCTCGAACTGTTTCAACTGTACGCAGGCGGCCTTCAAGGCCCAAGCGCCCAGCAAGTTGATGAGGCCGTTGGTCTCGGCGATCGGGATGAAGCGGGCCGGCGGCACCATGCCCAGCGTCGGGTGCTTCCAGCGCATCAGCGTTTCGAAGCCCTGGATCTCGCGCGTGCGGGCGTCGACGATGGGCTGGTAGTAGAGGAGGAACTCGCCCTCGCGCACCGCCTGGAACATCGCCGCCTCCAGCGAGATGTCGTGCTCCGGCGGGCCGGACTGGGATTGGCTGTAGACCACGCAACGGGCCTTGCCGGTCTCCTTGGCGCGCGACATGGCGGCGTCGGCCAGCGCGACCAGGCGCACCTCGTCCTCGGCGTGCTGCGGATAGACCGCCACGCCGACCGAGGCGCCGACGTAGATCGTGTGGTTGTCGATTTCAAACGGTGACTGCAGGGTGGCGATCAGGCGGCCGGTGACCAGCTTGATCTGCGCCTCGGTGGCGGTGCCGGGCAGCACGGCGACAAACTCGTCGCCGCCGACGCGGGCCAGGGTGTCGCTGTCGCGCAATGTCTTGCGCAGGCGGGCGGCGGCGGTGCGCAGCACGGCGTCGCCGACCGGATGGCCGAGGCCGTCGTTGACCTTCTTGAATCCGTCCAGGCCGATGGTGGCGACCGAGAAGCCCTGGCCGGAGCGGCGCGCGTTGGCGATCACCATGCGCATGCGGTCCGACAGCAGCAGGCGGTTGGGCAGTTCGGTCAGGGCGTCGTGGGTGGCCATGTGGCGCAGCCGCTCTTCGGTGGCGCGCTGCAGCGTCATGTCGCGGCCGACCACCAGCAGCTCGCTCAGGCCGTGCTGGTTGGCGTAGCAGGAGACTCTCAGTTCGTGCCAGATCTCGGCGTCCGGCGTCTTGATGCGTACTTCCAGCTGGCGCGACACACTGGTGCCGCCGACTTCGGCCAGCACGGCGGCCAGCGGCGCCTGGTCGTCCAGCGATACCAGCTTGAGCAGCGTGTCGCCGGCCAGCGGGACATGGCTGGAGATCAGGGCCACCGCGCGTTTGCTGGCATACAGTATCTGCCCCAGTTGATTGAGGCGGAACACAACATCGCCCGCCTCTTCCATGAGGTTATCCAATTCATGTCGCGGGGATGGGGCTGGGATACTGGAAAACATCGCGAGGATCTAATCTTTCATTTTATACATGTAACGTGGCTGCGCGAAACTTGCAAAACCAGAACGCAATGTATCACTGATGAGAGTGGATTTACATGAAAAACGACAACATCGAAGCGACTTTTACAGTTTTCTCTTGAGTTAGGCCAATAAATTGAAGTTTACATAGGGAAAACACGGCTGTGCTGGACAGCCGTGCAGGCCTGGTTCAGGCGGGTTGCGCGAAATGCATGGCGCCTCCGGTGTGGGCTGGGAAACCGAATAGTTGTACGGAAATCAGGTCGGCCTCGGGGGCGCTGACGGCGCCGCTTTCGACATGCTGCCGCGCGGTGGCGCACAGCGCGTGCAGCAGGCGGTCGCGCAGGTCCGTCAGCTGGAGCGCGGATGCTTCACCCTCGTCGCCGGCGGGGCTGGCGGCGGTATCGGGCGGCGGCGGCAGGCCGGCCGCGAGGGCGGCGTTGCGCAGCAGCGCTTCCGGCACGGATCCGGCCCGCAGTGCGCTGATCTCGTCCGCGTAGCATAAACGCAATGCGGCGGCCAGTTCCAGCGCCGCCGGCGATGCCAGGTCGGCGCGAATTTGATTTAAGTGCATCAGATTGTGGGCCACCGGACTGATCGCCGTCTGGCAGAAATAGCGGCTTTCGATCAGCAGGGCGCTGTCGAAATCGACTTGCAGGCCCTCGACCATGGCGCACAGGATGGCCTCCGGCGCCGGCAGGTGGCCGCCGGTGCGCTGGCGCAGCACGGCGGGCGCCATTTGCAGCAGCGTCTGCACCGGGGCGGACGTGAGCGCGCCGCCCGGCAGGCGATAGCCCTTGGCGTCCCACGGCTGCACGGCGGGCGCGTCGGCGGCCAGCGTGGTGTGCACCAGTTCGGCCACCTGTTCCTCGTTGTAGGCCACGGCGTGCAGCAGCGCGGCGTGCAGGGCCTGGTCGGCTGTCAGCGTCGCGCCATCGAGCAGCATCGGCATGGCGCCCTGCAGGCCGGCCAGGCGCACGGTGCGGACGATCTCGCCCGCGGCCGGCGCCACGCCCAGATGCACTTGCGGCAGGCTGAAGGTCGCGTCGTCCAGGCTGATGCGGTGATGGCAGGCCAGCGCCAGGCCCAGCGCGTGGCCGCCGACCGCGCCGGCCAAGGTGGCGATGACCGGAATGCCCAGGCATTCCAGGCGGCGCAGCAGGCGGTTGTAGGCGGCCAGCATGTGCATGCAGTCGCCGGCCTGGGCCGCGGTCAGCGCCATCAGGTGTTCCAGTTCGTGGTCCGAATCGGTGGCCTCGGCGTCGAAGCCGACGATGACGCCGTGCAGGCCGGCGCGGCCGGTTTCCAGCTTGTCGAGCAGGGCGCCCAGCTCGCGCTGGAACAGCCGGCTCAGCGGGTTGATGGCGCGCGCGGCCACCATGACGGTGACGGCGCCGCCGGTTTGATGGGTAGTGATCATGCTCATTCCGTTCACACGCGTTCGATGATGGTGGCGATGCCCATGCCGCCGCCCACGCACAGGGTTATCAGGCCGCGCTTGAGGTCGCGGGCTTCCAGTTCGTCCAGCAGGGTGCCGAGCAGCATGCAGCCGGTCGCGCCCAGCGGGTGGCCGAGCGCGATGGCGCCGCCGTTGACGTTGACCTTTTCCTCCGGCACGCCCATCTCGGTCATGAAGCGCATCACCACCGAGGCGAAGGCTTCGTTCACTTCGAACAGGTCGATGTCGGCGATGTCCAGGCCGGCCTTCATCAGCGCCTTGCGGGCGGCGGGCGCGGGGCCGGTCAGCATGATGGTCGGATCGGTGCCGGTGACGGCGGTGGCCAGCACGCGCGCGCGCGGCTTCAGGCCCAGCTGGTTGCCGGCCGCCTCGCTGCCGATCAGCGCGAGCGCGGCGCCGTCGACGATGCCGGAGGAATTGCCGGCCGTGTGGATGTGGTCGACCCGGTCCAGCTGCGGATACTTGCGCAGCGCCACGCTGTCGAAGCCCATGCGGCCGACCGCCTCGAACGAAGGCTTCAGGCCGCTCAAGGTTTCGATGGTGGTGTTGGGCTTGATGAATTCGTCCTCGGCCAGGATCAGCACGCCGTTCTGGTCGTGCACCGGCACCATCGAGCGGAAGCGTCCGGCGGCGCGCGCGGCGGCGGCCTTCTGTTGCGAGCGCATGGCGTAGGCGTCGACCTGCTCGCGGGTGTAGCCGTCCAGCATGGCGATCAGGTCGGCGCCTATGCCTTGCGGCAGGAAATCGGTGCGCAGGCTGGTCTCCGGGTCCAGTGCCCAGGCGCCACCGTCCGAGCCCATGGGCACGCGCGACATCGATTCGACGCCGCCGGCCACCACCATATCCTCCCAGCCGGAGCGCACCTTCTGCGCCGCCAGGTTGACCGCTTCCAGGCCCGAGGCGCAGAAACGGTTCAGTTGCACGCCGGCCACCTTCCAGTCCCAGCCGGCGGCCAGCGCGGCGATCTTGGCGATGTCCGCCCCCTGGTCGCCAACCGGCGTGACGCAGCCGAGCACGACGTCGTCGATCAGCGCGGTGTCGAGTTTGTGGCGCGTCTGCAGCTCGCGCATCAGGCCCGACAGCAGCGTAATCGGCTTGACGGTGTGCAAACTGCCGTCCTTCTTGCCTTTGCCGCGCGGGGTGCGGATGGCCTCGTACACATAGGCTTCGATCATGGAACCTCCTTGTCTGGACGGCCATCATAGAGTGCAAACGATAACAAAGCAACTGCTTGCTTCGTGATGCCAATTGCGCTAGTCTGGCCGGATAACCAGGGGACAGGCCATGTTTGACAGCCACGAACATCAGCAATTACAGCGCACACTGAGGCGCTTCATCGAGAGCGAAATCAACCCATATGTCGATGAGTGGGAGGAGGCCGGCATATTTCCCGCGCACGCCCTGTTCAGGAAAATGGGCGGGCTCGGTTTGCTGGGGTTGACCAAGCCGGTGGAATACGGCGGTTTGGGCCTCGATTATTCGTATTCGATGGCGATGGCCGAGACGCTGGGCCATGTCGACTGCGGCGCGATTCCGATGGCGATCGGCGTGCAGACCGATATGTGCACACCGGCGCTGGCGCGCTTCGGCTCGGACGCCCTGTGCCGCGAGTTCCTGGCGCCGGCCATCAGCGGCGAGATGGTGGGTTGCGTCGGCGTCTCCGAAGCGCACGCCGGCTCGGACGTGGCGGCCATCCGCACCAGCGCGCGCAAGGACGGCGGCGATTACATCATCAACGGCAGCAAGATGTGGATCACCAACAGCCTGCAGGCGGACTGGATGTGCGTGCTGGTCAACACCTCCGACGGCCCGGCCCACAAGAACAAGACGCTGGTGATGGTGCCGATGGATACGCCGGGCGTCTCGGTCGGCAGGAAGATCCGCAAGATCGGCATGAACGCTTCCGACACCGGCCTGATTTACTTCGACGAGGTGCGCGTGCCGCGGCGCCACGCCATCGGCGAGGAGGGGCAGGGCTTCGTGTACCAGATGCTGCAGTTTCAGGAAGAGCGCTTGTGGGCTGCTGCAAACGCGGTGCAAACGCTGGCCAATTGTATAGACTTGACGGTGGACTGGGCACGCGAGCGCGCCATGTTCGGCGGCCGGCTGCTGGATAATCAGCACGTCCATTTCAAGCTGGCGGAGTTGAAGACCGAAGTGGAGAGCCTGCGCGCGCTGACCTATCGCGCCGGGCAGCTGTATGTGAGCGGCCAGGATGTGACCGAGCTGGCCTCGATGTGCAAGCTGAAGGCGGGACGCCTGCTGCGGCTGGTGCCCGACGCGTGCATGCAGTTCTGGGGCGGCATGGGCTACAGCTGGGAGAACCGCGTCGCGCGCATGTTCCGCGACGGGCGCCTGACATCCATCGCCGGTGGCGCCGATGAAGTCATGTTGGGCATCATCGCCAAGCAAATGGGCATCTTGCCGAAGAAGGAGAAGAAATGAATCCATTCGATACGCATGAAGTGAGCAACACGGTTGCACCGTTCGAGAACGTCAACCTGTACGCGGCCGATCCGGCCTTGCAGGAGGCGCTGCTGCGCGAAGGCGGCGCGGCGGCGGCCGAGTCGCTGCACGCGCTGGGCGCGCAGCTGGGCCGGGCGGAGGTGCTCGACCTGGCGCGGCTGGTCAACCAGCATACGCCGAAGCTGCATAACTTCGACCGCGCCGGCAAGCGCGTGGACGAAGTGGAGTTCCATCCGGCCTGGCATAGCCTGATGGCGCTGCTGATCGGGAACGGCGCGCATGCGTCGCCATGGTTGGGCGGCCCCGGCGCGCAGGTCGCGCGGGCGGCGCGCTACATGCTGTTCGGGCAGGTTGAGAACGGCTCGCAATGTCCGGTGACGATGACGTATGCATCCGTGCCGGCGCTAAGGCAGGCGCCGAAGATCGCCGCCAAGTGGCTGCCGAAGATCCTGTCGACCGAATACGACCCGCGCTCGCTGCCGGTCGAGCAGAAGCGCGGCGCCATCATCGGCATGGGCATGACGGAGAAGCAGGGCGGCTCCGACGTGCGCTCCAACACCACCCACGCAGAGCCGGTGCCGCCGGCCGAGGCGCGTGCGATGTTCGGCGAGGAGGGCGAGGACGTCTACCGCATCGTCGGCCACAAATGGTTTTTCTCGGCGCCGCAAAGCGACGCGCACCTGATCCTGGCGCAGACCGACGACGCGGGCAGCGCCGGGCTGTCGTGCTTCTTCCTGCCGCGCTATCTGCCGGACGGCGGCCGCAACCAGATCCGCGTGCAGCGCCTGAAGGATAAATTGGGCAACCGCTCCAACGCCTCGTCGGAGGTCGAGTTCACCGGCGCCTACGGCTGGTTGATCGGCAAGCCCGGACGCGGCATTCCGACGATACTGGAGATGGGCAGCCACACCCGCCTCGATTGCGTGTTGGGTAGCGCCGGCACCATGCGCGCCGCGTTGACGCATGCGCTGCACCACGCACGCAGGCGCTCGGCGTTCGGCCGTCCGCTGTCCGAACAGCCGCTGATGCAGAACGTGCTGGCCGACCTGGCGCTGGAATCGGAAGCCGCGACGGCCTTCGGCCTTCGGCTGGCGCGCTGCTTCGACGAGGGCGCCGATCCGGCGCAAGCGCTGCTGGCGCGCATCCTGACCCCAGCCGGCAAATACTGGATCTGCAAGCGCGGGCCGGCGTTCGGCGCGGAGGCGATGGAAGTCATCGGCGGCAGCGGCTACGTGGAGGACGGCCCGCTGGCGCGCCTGTACCGCGAGCTGCCCGTCAACTCGATCTGGGAAGGCTCGGGCAACGTGATGTGCCTTGACTTGTTGCGCGCCTTCGGCAAAACTCCAGCCGCGCGCGAGGCGCTGGCGTCCGAACTGGCCCTGGCCGGCGAGTCCGACGCCGACTACGTCCGCTACACGCAGGCCTTGCTGGCCGACTTGAACCAGCCGCAGTCCGACGAATTCGGTGCCCGCGTGCTGGCCGAGCGGGTGGTGCTGGCGGTGCAGGCCGGCCTGCTGTTGCGGCATGCGCCGGCCTGCGTGTCGTCGGCGTTTATCGCTTCGCGGCTGGCGCGCGAACCCGGCGGCGCGTTCGGACGCCTGCCGGCGGGTGTCGATTGCGCGGCCATCCTGGCGCGCGCGTTGATTGAATAAACTGGATAAATAGTTATGACGAATACCGCCCCTGTCGACAACCGCCGCGCCGATCTGGTACGCGTGGCCGCGCGCCTGTTCCGCGAGCGCGGTTTCGACGGCACCACCACGCGCGACATCGCCGATGCCGTCGGCATGCGCTCCGGCAGTCCGTTCTATCACTTCAAGAGCAAGCAGGACATCCTCGCTGCGGTGATGGAGGAAGGCCTGGTGGCGGGGCTGCCGGCCGCCGAGGCCATCGTCGCGGGCGGTCTGCCGCCGCGCGCCAAGTTCCAGACCCTGGTGCGCGCCCACCTGGAAATCGTGCTGGGCGAAGGCCACGACTTCATCCCGGTGCTGCTGTACGACTGGCGCCGCCTGACTCCGGAACTGCGCGAACGCGTGCAGGTGCTGCGCGACCGCTACGATCAATTGTGGCAGGACGTGGTCAATGAATTGTCTGCCGCCGGACTGCTGCGCAGCGACAGCGCGGTGGCGCGCCTGCTGCTGATGGGCGCGATCAATTACAGCGTGCTGTGGTACAAGCCGGGCCATGGATCCAGCCTGGACCAGATAGCGGAAGAGGCGGTCGCCATGTTTCTGGGTTCCGAGGCCTAGTATAATAAAAAGCACATACCGACCAAACAGAGCAAACAATGAAACAAGATCCGCGTTTTCCCAACCTGTTCATCACCGACCACCCGCTGATACAACACAAGCTGAGCCACATGCGCGCGAAGGACACGTCGACCCGTACCTTCCGCGACCTGCTCAAGGAAATCACGCTGCTGATGGGTTATGAGATCACGCGCGACCTGCCGCTGACCACCCGCACCATCGAAACCCCGCTGATGACCATCGACGCGCCGGTCATCGCCGGTCGCAAGCTGGCCATCGTCCCCATCCTGCGCGCCGGCATCGGCATGAGCGACGGCCTGCTGGACCTGGTGCCGTCGGCCCGCGTCGGCCACATCGGCGTGTTCCGCGACCCGGAAACCCACCAGCCGGTGGAATACCTGGTGCGCCTGCCGGACACGGTCGAACGCACCTTCATCCTGTGCGACCCGATGGTGGCGACCGGTAATTCGGCCGTGCACGCGGTGGACGTGCTGAAAAAGCGCGGCGTGACCGACGACCAGATCATCTTCCTGGCCCTGGTGGCCGCGCCGGAAGGCGTCGAAGTGTTTCAGAAGGCCCATCCCGGCGTGAAGATCTACTGCGCCTCGCTCGATTCGCACCTGAACGACCACGCCTACATCGTGCCTGGCCTGGGCGATGCCGGCGACCGCATCTTCGGCACCAAGTAATCATCATGGCGACTCCGGCCGATCCAGAATACCGCGCCCGCCTGGCGGCGTTGAGCGAACGGTTCGCCGCCACCGTGCCGGGCACGATGGCGCAGATCACCGAGGCGCTGGCGGCTTGCCGGGCGAGCGCCGGCGATCCGCCGCCGGAACCGGAACTGCGCCGGCTTCACGAATTGCTGCACGGAGTGGCCGGCTCCGCCGGCACTTTCGGCTTCGGCATGCTGGGGCAGCAGGCGCGGCGCATCGAGCACATGGTGCGCGGCGTGCTGACAGAGCATACCGGCTGGCCGGCGGTCATTCCGGAAGTCGAACAGCTGCTGAATTGGGCAGCCCGTGACCCGCAAGCAACAGACTACGAGTAAGCGTGCGCTTGATCCATATCAAATGACGTAGGATTAAGTTGTCTATAGTGACAAATACACCCTGGGAGACGGGCGGTTGATCGATGGAAGGTTGGCGTTTTTGCTGGGTTTCTACCAAAAAAAATCTGCCTTTGCATTTATTTTCGCGAAAACGTGCTTTTCTCTCGTAAATGGGTATAATGCGGGATCGTTTAGATTCAAGAGTAGTGCAGTTTGTCTGTCATTTCTTTCTTGCCTCAAACGATATCACGGGCGCAAGCCCAACTTAACTGAAATAGGAATTGTAATGGCAACTGGTATCGTAAAATGGTTCAATGATTCGAAGGGCTTCGGCTTTATCACCCCGGACGAAGGCGGCGAAGATCTGTTCGCTCACTTCTCGGCGATTCAGTCCGCAGGCTTCAAGTCGCTGCAAGAGAACCAACGCGTTTCTTTTGAAGTGACCGCTGGTCCTAAGGGCAAGCAAGCTTCGAACATTCAGCCACTGTAATACGCTGAATCAAACGAAATAAGAAATCCTCGGTATCCGAGGATTTTTTTTCGCCCGCGTTTTTGTGCGGGCTGTTAAATAAGCATCACTTCCAGGATTTGCGCCAATAATCCGGCTGCGCATACGTGTGCCGCAGGAAATCCACGAAGGCGCGTATCCGCAGCGGCAGATGGCGGCGCTGCGCGAACACCGCGTAGATATCGTTACCCGGAGCGGAATGCTCGTTGAGCACCGTCTGCAGCTTGCCCGCTTCGATCTCGTTACCCACTTCCCACATCGACCGCCATGCCAGGCCTTTGCCGGCCAGCGCCCAGTCGTGCAGCACCTGGCCGTCGTTGCTGCCCATGTTGCCGCTGACTTTGACCACCACGTTCTTGCCGTTGTCGCGGAAGGTCCAGCCGCGCTGGCTGCCTTCGCTGCTGATCGCCAGGCAGTTGTGCTTGGCCAGGTCGGCCAGCGACCTCGGTTCGCCGTGCCGCTTGAGGTAGGAGGGCGCGGCCACCACCACCCGTTCGTTGTCGGCCAGCTTGACGCTGACCAGGCTGGAATCGGACAGGCTGGCGATGCGGATCGCCACGTCGATGCCTTCGCCGACGATGTCGACCACGCGGTCGCTCATGTTCAGCGTGACGCTGACGTCGCGGTGCTCGGCCAGGAAGGAGGGGATCAACGGCGCCACGTGCTGGCGCCCGAAGCCGGCCGGGGCCGAGATCATCAGGTGCCCGGTGGCGTGCGCGCTGCGCTCGGCGACGGCGGTTTCGGCCTCCTCCAGCTCGGCCAGGATGCGCTGGCAATCCTCCAGGAAGGCCGCGCCCTCGTTGGTCAGCGCCAGTTTGCGCGTGGTGCGTTGCAAAAGTTTGACACCCAGGCGGGTTTCCAGCGCGTCCAGCCGGCGGCCGATCATGGCCGGAGCGATGCCCTCGGCGCGCGCGGCGCCCGACAGGCTGCCCTTGGAAACCACTTCGACGAAGGTGGAAATCTGTCTGAATTGACCCATGGAGTGCCTAGCCCGTCACTTGTGATAAAAACGCATAGATGATGTGATTTTTAGTCTCGTTTGCATAACTTATTAGTGAATATACTGTAAAACATATCAAGGCGTAACTGAGTCCGCACACTAAAACTTTCGGCGTGCAACAAGAGGGCCAGTGCTTATAATTAGTTTGGTTGCTAATATTTTTACTATCGGAGAGACCTCATGACGCAGTCCACCATCAATCTGCCGGCAGGCATGGAAATCACCGGCGAGATCAAGCCTGGCTACGAAAACATCCTGACCATCGAGGCACTGTCGCTGGTGGTGAAGCTGACCCGCGAGTTCGAAGCGCGCCGTCAACAACTGCTGGCCGTGCGCGTCGAGCGCGCCAAGCGCCTGGACGCCGGCGAGCGTCCCGACTTCCTGCCCGAGACCGCGCACATCCGCGCCGGCGATTGGAAGATCGCACCGATTCCGAAGGCGCTGGAATGCCGCCGCGTGGAAATCACCGGCCCGGTCGAGCGCAAGATGGTCATCAACGCCTTCAACTCGGGCGCCGACAGCTACATGACCGACTTCGAAGATTCGAACACGCCGAACTGGGACAACCAGATCACCGGCCAGATCAATATGTTCGACGCCGTGCGCCGCACCATTTCGCTGGAGCAGAACGGCAAGTCCTACAAACTGAACGACAAGATCGCCACGCTGGTGGTGCGCCCACGCGGCTGGCACCTGGACGAGAAGCACGTGCTGGTCGACGGCAAGCGCATCTCCGGCGGCATCTTCGACTTCGCGTTGTTCATGTTCCACAACGCCAAAGAGCAGCTGGCGCGCGGCGCCGGCCCATACTTCTACCTGCCGAAGATGGAATCGCACCTGGAAGCGCGCCTGTGGAACGACATCTTCGTGATGACGCAAAACGAACTGGGCCTGCCGCAAGGCACGATCAAGGCCACCGTGCTGATCGAGACCATCCTGGCCGCCTTCGAAATGGACGAGATCCTGTACGAACTGCGCGAGCACAGCTCGGGCCTGAACGCCGGCCGCTGGGACTACATCTTCTCGTGCATCAAGAAGTTCAAGCTGGACAAGGACTTCTGCCTGGCCGACCGCGCCAAGGTGACGATGACCGCGCCGTTCATGCGCGCCTACGCCTTGCTGCTGCTGAAGACCTGCCACAAGCGCAACGCGCCGGCGATCGGCGGCATGGCCGCGCTGATTCCGATCAAGAACGATCCGGAAAAGAACGAGGTGGCCATGGGCGGCGTGCGCAACGACAAGGCGCGCGACGCCACCGACGGCTATGACGGCGGCTGGGTCGCCCACCCGGGCCTGGTGGAACTGGCGATGACCGAGTTCACCAAGGTCCTGGGCGACAAGCCCAACCAGATCGACAAGCAGCGTCCCGACATCGACGTCACCGCCGCGCAGCTGCTGGACTTCAAGCCGGAAGCGCCGATCACCGAAGCCGGCCTGCGCTACAACATCAACGTCGGCATCCACTACCTGGGCAGCTGGCTGGCCGGTAACGGCTGCGTGCCGATCCACAACCTGATGGAAGATGCGGCCACGGCGGAGATCAGCCGTTCGCAAGTGTGGCAGTGGATCCGTTCGGACAAGGGCGTGCTGGAAGACGGCCGCAAAGTCACGGCCGACATGGTGCGCGCGATGATCAAGGAAGAGCTGGTCAAGGTGCAGCGCGATGCGCCGGGCGGCGACGGTCCGACCTACGTCCGCGCCGGCCAGATATTCGAGGAGATGTCGACCTCGACCGAGTTCGCGGAGTTCCTGACCTTGCCGCTGTACGAAGAGATCTAAGAAAGACCAACGGCCCGCAAGGGCCGTTTTTCATCAGAAGTCATTTTTCCACAAGCGCAGCGCGGTGAAGGTGGCCAGCGGCGTGTCGATGCGGTCCAGCCTTCCGGCGCGCAGCAATTGTTCGGCGATGGCCGGCTCGCGGTAGCGCAGGAAGGGATTGGTCGCCTTTTCCACGCCTATCGTGCTCGGCACCGTCGGCACGTTGTGCTCGCGCTTGTCGGTCTCCACCTTCACCCGTTCCTGCAACGCCAGGTTGTCCGGCTCCACCACGCGCGCGAAGCGCAGGTTGGATAGCGTATATTCGTGGGCACAGAAGACCTTGGTATCATCCGGAAGCGAGGCCAGTTTGCCGAGCGAGCTGATCATCTGCGCCGGCGTGCCCTCGAACAGGCGGCCGCAGCCGCCGGCGAACAGCGTGTCGCCGCAGAACAGCCAGGTCGGCTCGCCGTCGGCTGGCTCGCGCACGTAGGCGATGTGGCCCATGGTGTGGCCGGGCACGTCCAGCACCGACAGCCGCAGCGCCAGGCCGGGCACGTCGATCGTCTTGCCTTCGCCGACCGGCAAGGTGATCGCGGCGATGCTCTCGTTGCGCGGACCAAAAACGGGAACCTGATAATGCTGTAATAATTCAGGAACGCCCCCAATATGGTCAGCGTGGTGATGGGTGAGTAGAATGGCGGTGAGCTTGAGCCCGTTGGCCTGGAGGGCCGCCAGTATCGGCTTGGCGTCGCCGGGGTCGACGGCGGCGGCGTGGACGCCATCGTGGATCAGCCACAGGTAGTTGTCGTGGAACGCTGGAACCGTCAGAACACTGAGTGCTTGAATAGATGAATTGGTCATTGGATCGCAAAAAGGCTAGGCATGGACAAGGCAGGATCTGAGAAATCCATTATAGCGCTGGAAGGCTGGCTGCAAACGCCCGCCGGTGTGTACTTGCGTGAGTGGGAACAAACCTGTCTCGATAATTTAACAGCCGATATCTTCGGATTCAACGCCGTGCAAATCGGCATGCCGCAAATCGATGCACTGGCCGCCAACCGCATGCCGTACAAGCTGCTGGCCGACCGCAAGGTGCGTCCCGTGACCAGCCCGGCGCAGCGGCCGGTGTCGCTGACGCTGGACTACACCGAGCTACCGTTCGCTTCGCAATCGATCGACCTGGTGGTGCTGCCGCACGTGCTGGAGTTCTCCACCGATCCGCACCAGGTGCTGCGCGAGGTCGAGCGGGTGCTGATCCCGGAAGGGCAGGTCATCATCTGCGGCTTCAACCCGGCCAGCCTGTGGGGCGCGCGCCACGTGCTGCGGCGCGTCGGCGGAACCTCCTTCCTGCCGCGCACGGAGGAGCTGATCTCTATGCCGCGCATGAAAGACTGGTTAAAATTGTTGAACATGGGCTCCAGCCAGAGCCACTTCGGCTGCTACGCGCCGGCCTGCCGCACAGAAAAGTGGCTGCATCGCTACGCATTCATGGATAATGCCGGGCCGCGCTGGTGGCCGTACTTCGGCGGCGTGTACATCGTGCAGGCGATCAAGCGCGTGAAAGGCATGCATTTGATCGGTCCGGCTTGGACCAAGAAAACAGCGACGGCCCCCGCGGTCGTCCCGGCAACAAATAAAAGGCGGGAACAGCAGGATGGATAAGGTAGAGATTTTTACGGACGGCGCATGCAAGGGTAATCCCGGCCTCGGTGGTTGGGGCGCTTTCCTGGTGGCCGACAGCGCCGAGAAGGAAATTTGCGGCGGCGCCCGCGACACCACCAACAACCGCATGGAACTGCAGGCGGTGATCGAGGCGCTCAACGCGCTCAAGCGGCCGTGCATGGTGACGCTGCACACCGACAGCCAGTATGTACAAAAAGGCATCAGCGAATGGATCCACGGCTGGAAGGCGCGCGGATGGAAGACCGCCGCCAAGGAGCCGGTCAAGAACGAGGACCTGTGGCGCGCGCTGGACGCCGCGCAGGCCATGCACACCGTCGAATGGCGCTGGGTGCGCGGCCACAACGGCCATCCGGGCAACGAGCGGGCCGACATGCTGGCCAACCGCGGCGTCGAACTGGCCCGCGGCCGATGAGCGGCCACGGCCTGTTATACTCCTGCGTCCGGATGTAGCCACCACAGAACACTATGCGCCAAATCGTACTCGATACCGAAACCACCGGCATCAACCCCAAGCTGGGCAACCGCATCATCGAGATCGGTTGCGTGGAGCTGAACAACCGCATGCTGACGGGGAATAACTTCCACGTCTACATCAACCCGGAACGGGAGTCGGAAGAGGGCGCGTTGAACGTCCACGGCCTGACCACCGAGTTCCTGAGCGATAAGCCGAAATTCCATCAGATCGTCGAAGACCTGCGCGCCTACATCCAGGGCGCGGAAGTCATCATCCACAACGCGCCGTTCGACCTGGGCTTCCTGAATCACGAATTCAAGCTGCTGAACCTGCCGGACTTTTCCAGCCACATCGGCGGCGTGATCGACACGCTGGTGCATGCCAAGGAACTCCATCCCGGCAAGCGCAACTCGCTGGACGCGCTGTGCGACCGTTATGGCGTGTCGAACTCGCACCGCAAGCTGCACGGCGCGCTGCTCGATGCCGAGCTGCTGGCCGACGTCTACCTGTCGATGACGCGCGGGCAGAACAGCCTGGGCATGGACGCGGAGGAGGAAGTGGTGAGCGGCGCCGAATTGCTGGAGCCGGTGCCGCTGGCCGACATCATCTTCCTGCCGGCGTCGGAGGACGAACTGGCGGCCCACGCGGCCACGCTGGCGGGGCTGGACAAGGCCGTCAAAGGCCAGTGCATCTGGACCGCCACCACCACGCCGCCGGCCGCGGCGTAAGAAAATGCGGGAATTTTCGCTTTCGGCCTTCCCCTCCTGGCAGGTTGTATGCGATAATTCGCCCCGCTTCGGGAGGTTAGCTCAGGGGTAGAGCACTGCATTCACACTGCAGGGGTCGCAAGTTCGAAACTTGCACTTCCCACCAGAATTTAGTAAGAAAATCAAAGGCCTGCGTCAATCGACGCGGGCCTTTTTTGTTGTGATGAGAATAGTACAGAGCAGCACGGATAATTTTTCCCGTTCGTATTCTTCGGCAGTGCGCTCGGTATCCAGTAGATAGTTCGGTCCTGTTCCCAACTACCAATCACCTACGCTTTTGCGCCGAATCGCCCGCAATGAAGCTTCCTTGAATCGAAGGCCGATGATGATTCGATTGCGATCATCGACGGCCTTTTTAATCTTGGGGATGTTAAGGCTCTATCGCTCCCAGTGGCCGCGCGACCATTCCCATTCATTGTGGTGCCAACTCCAATGGCCAGGAATCCAGTAGTGTGAGGGGCTGGGCGCGACCGTGATCTGCTCAACGATTACGGCAGGCATCGGGCGCGCGGAGCCTTGATACCAATGTCCCGACTGCCAGCGCCATCCATGGTCACGCCATGCCCAGTGACCTTGCACCCAAGCGTAGCCTGACGCTGGGGGGGGCGGAATCACTTCCTGGATAGGCGCCGGGGCTTGGCGTACAACGGTTGGTTGCTCGTGGACCACGACGCGCTCTTTGACGACAGTCGTGCAGCCGCTCAACGCGACAGCAAATGCGGCCGCATAAAATAATTTTTTAGTCATTTTTTAAATGTCCTTGTTTTATAGTGGGGAAAGACGGTCTGAACCCTGACCGAAATTATTGTTGGCCAACTGGCTGATTGTGTTTGGCGATTTCATTGCCCACGTAGCCGCCACCGACGGCGCCGGCGATAGCTGCCAGGGTGCGGCCATTACCGCCGCCAACATGACTGCCCACGAAGCCGCCGAGCAGGGCGCCGATGCCTATGCCGAGCGGGCTGTTCTGAGCGACCGGAGCGGGTTGCTGATATGCGGGGGCTGGCCGGTAGTCCCGGGCCTGCTCGGCTTGTGCCGGGTGGACACGGTCGCTGTCGTAGGCGATTTCCTGGCGACGTGGGTATTCATGGCGCACGATGGTTTTGTATCGAACCACCTCGCGCACGGTTGGGGCAGGCGCCGCCTGCTGTGCCAGCGGGGCGCTTGCGTTGTTCGCCATGTCTGCTGCCGGATTGGATACGGCCGCACCATGTGAGTTGGGCAGCAGCCCGGTAATCGCTGCGGCGCCAGCCAGACTGACCAGGGTCAGGGAGACTGCGGCGGCTGCCATCAGTGGGTGAATGCGATTCGAGGTGGCGGCGGTTTCCATGGTCGTTCTCCGGTATGGCGCGGATGTCGCGCTGATAGGCCAATAACGGCTGAACCGGCAAACGGGATGTATGGCAGACGTTTCCTGGGTAAGCATGTGTAACAAGCACAGGCAAACCGGTAACGGTTAGCCCGGCCTCCAGTTGCCTGGCGGCCGGGTCGGCACGCTGAGTACGAATGGGGCAAATGCTTGAATCAACTTCCTTGCTCGACGAACTGCACCGGACGCCATTTAAGCAAGCGGTTCTCCAGCGCGGTCAGCAGGTATTCCGCCGCCAGCGCCACCACGGCCAGCACGATCATCGCCGCGAACACGCCGGCCGCATTGAAGGTGCCTTGCGCGGTGGCGATCAACAGGCCGATGCCGTGCCGTGCGCCGAGGAATTCGCCGACCACCGCGCCAACCAGGGCAAAGCCGAAACTGACATGCAGGCTGGCCAGGATCCAGCTCAGCGCCGACGGGAACACCACGGTAAAGGTCACCTGGCGCTTGTTGGCGCCCAGGATGTAGGCGTTGGCGATCAGGTTGCGGTCGGCTTCGCGCACGCCCTGGAAGGCGTTGCCGAATACGACGAAGAACACCATCACCACCGCCAGCGCCACTTTGGAGCCCATGCCCAGACCGAACATGATGATGAAGATCGAGCCCAGCACCACACGGGGGATGGCGTTGGCCACCTTGATGTAGATGCTCAGCACGTCGGACATCAGCTTGTTGCGCCCCAGCGCGATGCCGAACACGATGCCCAGCACGCCGCCGATCAGGAAGCCCAGCACTGTTTCTTCCATCGTCACCAGCAGTTCTTTCCACAATGGCCCTTGCGCCGTACCTTCGCTCAGCCAGGTGAGTAGTTGCTCGTAGATGGCCGAGGGACGGGAAAAGAAGAACGGATCCAGCCACTGCCGCTCCACCGCCCATTCCCAGGCGCCCAGGGTGACCACCGCCAGCGCCACGCGCAGGAACAGCACCATGCGCCGGTGGTTGACCGCGCGCGCCACCGCGGCCCGCTCCTCGCCGCCGTCGCCCGGCAGGCCGGCGCTGTCGGCCGATGTCATTGCATGCATAAATAGTCTCCGTGTGGTTTAAACCTGGACTTCGTCCTTGAGGTCCGACCAGATCTGCTTCGACAGGTCGATGAATTGTTGCGTGTAGCGCGCCTCGGCCACATCGCGCGGGCGCGCCAGCGGGATGTCGTAAGTGCTCTTGACGCTGCCCGGTCCCTTGCTCAGCACCACCACCCGGTCGGCCAGCGCGATCGCTTCCTCGATGTCGTGGGTGACGAACACCACCGACGCCTTCCGCTCCGACCACAGGCCCAGCAGCTCGTCCTGCATCAGCGCGCGGGTCTGCACGTCGAGCGCGGAAAACGGCTCGTCCATCAACAGGATCCTGGGTTCGTTGATAAAGGTCTGGGCCAGCGCCACGCGCTTGCGCATGCCGCCCGACAGCTGGTGCGGGTAGTGGTGTTCGAAGCCGGCCAGTCCCACGCGCCGCACCCAGTCGGCCGCCTTGTCCTTCGCGGCCGACTTGTCCATGCCGCGGTAGATGGGGCCGATGGCGATGTTGTCGATCACGTTTTTCCACGGGAAGACGGCGTCCGCCTGGAACACGAAGCCGATATTCGGATCGATGCCGGTGACCGGCTGGCCGAACACCCTGACCGAGCCCGACGACGGTGGATTGAGGCCGGTGATCATCCCCAGCGTGGTCGACTTGCCGCAGCCGGTCGGCCCGACGATGGCGCAGAACTCGCCCTCGTTGACGGTCAGGCTGAACTCCCGCAGCGCCAGGGTGACCTTGCCCTGCGGGCTGACGAACTTCCTGCTGACATTGTTCAGATCTATGGCGGGTGTCTTCATTATTTCGCGGCCTTCACGAATTCGGTGGTGTAGGTGTTGGCCAGATTGACCGACTTGCCCTGGACCGACTTGTCGAAGGCGTTCAGCACGCCCAGCACCGTGGCCGGGCCGTTGGCCGGCATCACGCCGTCGTCGGTAAACATGGCCTTGCTGCTCTCCAGCGCCGCGATATACATCTGCTTGTCGGACGCGTAGTAATCGGCCGGCATCTTGTCGGCGATTTCCTTGGCGCTGTGGGTGCGGATGTAGCGCAAGGTCTTGACGAAGGCGTTGGCCAACTTCTGCACCTGCGGCTTGTGGGCGTTGACCCAGGCCGACTCCATGTACAGGCAGGCGGCGGGGTAGGTGCCGCCCAGCGCCTTTTCGGTTTCCTTCGGCGAGCGCAGATCCACCAGGATGCTGGCAGCGCCGGTGCGCACCAGCCGCGAGATGGTCGGTTCGGTGGTCATGCCGGCCTCGATCTTCCCTTGGCTCATGGCGGCGATGAAGGTCGAGCCGGCGCCGACCGGCAAGGTGGTGAACTCGGTGCTCTTGATGCCGGACTTGGCGGCCAGGTACAGCGTCAGGAAGTTGGTGGACGAGCCCAGTCCGGTCACGCCCAGGGTGCGGCCCTTGAAGTCGGCCGGCGACTTGACGCTGCCGGCGGCGGCCTTGGACACCAGGATGACTTCGCCTGGCGCCTGGCTGAACTGCACCACCGATTGCACCGACTTGCCGCGCGCCTGCAGGTCGATCGTGTGGTCGTAGAAGCCGATCACGCCCTGCGCCGCGCCCGACAGCATTTCGGTTTCCGCGTTGACGCCGGCCGGTTCGCTGAGCAGTTCGATGTCCAGCCCGGTCTCCTTCAGATAGCCCAGTTGTTCGGCCAGCTTGGCCGGCAGGTAAATCTGTTTCTCTATGCCGCCGACCATGATGGTGATTTTGTCGGACGCCTGGGAGAGGCCGGCAACGGCCAGCAAGAGCGCGGCCGTGATGGCGCTGAGTGGGGATTTCATGGTGGTCTCCGTTATCTATGTTTTAATTATCTGGCCCGCGGCGGCAAGCCCGCCCGGACGGGCGAGCTTGCATCATAGGCGATCGCCGGTGGCCGGCCGTCAGAAGCGGAAGCGCATGCCGGTCGCCAGGCCGAGCTGCGACTTGTGGCCGTTGGCTTGGGCCGCGAGGTAGCTGCCGTCGGTGTTCAGGCGGTCGGCCGCCAGATACAGTTCGGTGCGGCTGTCGAAGTGGAAGAACATCGAACCGTACAGCGTCTTGCGCTTGCCGCTGGCGGTGGCCTTGGCGTTGCTGGCGTTGGCGTAGGCGTTGAGCACGTAGCCGCCGCCGTTGACCGCGGCGTTGTCGGCGTCCATGACCTGGTAGCCGACCTCGTAGTCGAACACGCCCTTCGGTGCGATCTTGGCCGAGACCGTGTAGGCGTTGTCCTTGCGGTTGCCGAGGGCGGTCGGCTGGTCCGCCGTGTAGTGGAAGTAGCCGGCGTTCAGGCGCACGATGCCCAGCTTGTAGTTGCCGCCGACGGAGTAGCTGGTGTTGGTCATGCCGGCCACGCTGGCGGTGTTGTAGAAGGCGGACAGGTTGGCCGTGCCGCCGTTGTAGGCCACGCCCAGCGACTTGGTCGAGCCCGAGTTGAAATCGCCGGGGATGCCGCCGAACTGGTAGCCGACGCCCACCATGATTTTGTCGAATTCCTTTTTCCAGACCACGCCTTTGTCGTAGCGGGTGCCGGTGGCGCTGCCCGAATAGAAGATCAACTGCTTGAAGTTGTTGTTGTTGGTGTAGCCGCCCTCGTTCATGGTGACCTTGCTGGAACCGTAGGGGTCGCCGTAGATCTTGGAGAACTCGCGCGCCAGCGTGTTCTGGCGGCCGACGGTCAGCTTGCCCAGCGTTTTGCTTTCCAGTCCCATCCAGGCGTCGCGGTTGAACAGCGTGCCCGGCGTATCCATGTTCCCGGTCGGCAGTTCATACTCGCTCTCCAGGCGGAAGATCGCTTTCAGGTCGTCGCCGGTCTTGAGCGCGTGGGCGCCTTCCAGGCCCCAGCGGTTGCCGCTGAACCAGGCCACCGACATATCGGTCAGCGACGCGCCGCTGCTGTCGGCATTCGTGTGGCGGCTCACGCTCAGGTCGATCAAGCCGTACAAACGGACGAAATCGTTGCTGGTGCCCAGCACCAGGCCGCCGCTCAGGGGCCTGTCGGTATCGAAGCCGGGCTGGGGCGCCGCCGGGGTATGCGCCGGCGCGCTGGCGCTGGCGGTGGCTTGCTGGATATCGGCCAAGGCCTTGCGCGCCTGGTCGGCCGCCTTTTGCGCGTCGGCCGCGGCCTGTTGGGCTTGCGCCAGCGCTTGTTGTAATTGCTCCGCGCTGCTTTGGGCATGCGCCGCGCCGCCCAAGGTGGTCAATACGGCGAGCGCGATAAGTTTGGTCTTCATTGGTTCTGTCTCCTGTTTTTTTAGAGTAATATGGCAAGCGGTTTTTCGTTGCCGGTGCGACACACTCAAGATACGAGAGCGAACCCTTCAATTTGCCTTCAATCCGGCCGGTTGCACCAAAATACGACACCGGCCGGGCCACCGCACTGTTACAGGGAATGCCATGAAATTACTGCTGGTCGAAGACAACCGCGAACTGTCGTCCTGGCTGAAGCGCCTGCTGAACCAGTCCGGTTACGCCGTGGAGCAGGCATACAGCGGCGAAGAGGCGGGCACGCTGCTGTTGACGCAGCAGTACGACGCCATCCTGCTGGACCTGACCTTGCCTGGCGTCCCAGGCCAGGCCGTGCTGAAGGGATTGCGGCGCAAGGACGATCCGACGCCGGTGCTGATCATCAGCGCGCAGGATTCGCTGCCCGACATCGTTGAGCACCTCAATCTGGGCGCCGACGACTATCTGGCCAAACCCTTCGACATCACGGAACTGGAGGCGCGGCTGCGTTCGCTGCTGCGCCGTTCCAGCGGGCGTATCAACCCGGTGCTCCATTGCGGCGCCATACGCTATGAAAGCAATTCCAAACGCTTCTTCCTCAACGAGCAAGACCTGAATCCGACGCCGCGCGAGCATGCGATCCTGGAGATGCTGATGCGCCGGCAGGGCTCCACGGTCTCGAAGAAGGCGCTGTGCGACAGCCTGTGCACGCTGGACGATTGCGTGTCCGCCAAGGCGCTGGAGATCTATATCCTGCGCCTGCGTAAGAAACTCGAATGTTCCGGCGCGCAGATCATCACCTTGCGCGGCCTGGGCTATATGCTGACCCATGATACGGCCGCTTAACAGCCTGAAGTGGCGGCTGGGGCTGTGGGTATTCCTGCCCACCGTCATCATCTCGTGCATCGACCTGGTCGTCACCTACCGCAGCACCGACCAGATCGCGACGCTGGTGCAGCAGCAATTGCTGAAAGGTTCGGCGCGCATCATCGCGGAGCAATTGATCTCGGTCGAGGGCGGCTATGAAATCAGCATCCCGCCGGCCGCGTTGGAGCTGTTCGCCAGCAAATACCAGGACATGGTGTTTTATTCGGTGCGCGGTAAGCGCGGCCAGCTGATTGCCGGCGACGCCAAACTGCCGGCCTATCCGGGGCCGCTGGCCATCGAGCAAGAGCAGTTTTTCATCACCACCATGCGCGGCGAGCCAGCCCGCACCATCGCCTACGCGCTGGCGTTGCCGAACATGCCGGCCGGCGAGTTCGCCGTCACCCAGGTCGCCCAGACGCTGCGCGGCCACCAAGCCTTCCGCCACGATCTGTTCCTGCTGACCATGCGCGAACACCTGTTGATCCTGGTCATCGTGATCATCGGACTGGTGATCACGTTGCGCTGGACCCTCAAGCCGCTGGCCCGCTTCGGACGGAAACTGCAACAGCGCAGCCCCGGCTCGCTGGAAACGCTCGATGCCAGCGACGAGGCGGTCGAGCTGCAACCGCTGGCCGACGCGATCAACGATTATGTGGAGCGGCTCGATCACGCGTTGTCGTCCTACGAGCGCTTCGTGGCCAACACGGCCCATCAATTGCGGACCTCGTTCGCCATCATCTCGTCGCAGCTCAATTTTGCGCAACGCAGTCCGGGCGTGGAGGGGACGCAGAAGGAGGTGCTGGGCGCGATCCAGAAGTCGGTGCAGCAGGGTACGCGCGTCATCAATCAACTGTTGGTGCTCGCCGCGCTCGAGCGCAAGCGCCAGCATGCGGAGCGGACGCAGCGCACCCTGTTCTCGGTGCCGCTGGTGGAGGCGATCGACTCGCTGGCGCCACTCGCCCAGCAGCGGCAAATCGACCTCGGCATCGACGGCCTCGACGAGACCATCACGGCGCCGGCGCCGGCCCACCTGCTGCGGGAGCTGGTGTCCAACCTGGTCGACAACGCGATCCAGCACACGCCCGCCGGGAGCACGGTGACGGTCACCCTGGCCCGGCACGACGGCGTGGCCCGGCTCCGCGTGGTCGACGACGGTCCCGGCATTCCGGCGGCAGAGCGCGCCAAGGTCTTCGAGCGTTTTTACCGGCTCGACGAGGCGCGGCCGGACAGTTCGGGGCTCGGGCTGGCCATTGTCAAGGAAATATGCGACGCCCTGGGCGCGCGGATCGCCTTGTCGGCCCCCCCGGAGGGCCAGGGCTTGCAGGTTGAGGTCTTGTTTTCCCTGCCGGATTGAGCTGGCTGGCGCACTCCCGTCCCCATCGCGATTCAACCGACGGTTATTGGTCCGCCGGCGCGACCACCAGCACCTTCAACCCTCCGCCGATCGATGCCGGCAGGTAGACGTTCTTGGTCGCGGGATCGAAGGCCATCGTCTTCGCGCCGGCCGCGGTCGGTACTTGTGCCAGCACGCTGTAGCGATCGGGCGTCAGCTGCTGGGCGACGGTCAGCGTGGCGCTGTCGCCGTTGGAGACGTAGATGCGGCCGGTCGCCGCGTCGTAGGCGACGGCGTCGGGGTGGGCGCCGATGGCGAAACCGGCCACGTGTTTGCCGTCCCGCGCGTCGACCACCGCCGCCAGCTTGTTCTTGCATGCGGCGAACAGGCGCGCATGGGCGATGTCGAGCGCCAGTCCGGTCGGCTCTTCGCAGCCGGCCAGCGGCCAGTGCGCGACCACTGTGCCGGCCGCGATGTCGATCACCTCGATCGCGTTCTGGTCCTCGATGTTGAGGTAGATGCGGCCGGCGCCGTCGCTCACCGCGAATTCCGGCCGGCCGCCGACCTTGATGGTCGAGACGATCCGCATGCCGGGCACGTCGAAGACCGTGACGTCGGCGCTGTTGCCGTTGAAGACGTACAGCTGACGGGCTTGCGGAACGTAGAGGATGGCATCGGGATTTTTTCCGCCGACCTTGACGTGCTGCCGGACCGCCAGGCTGTCGAGCGCAAACACGGTGACGCTGTCCGAGCGCCCGTTGCTGGTGAAGCCCAGGTTCAGCTCCGGCGCGAAGGCGACGCCGTGCACGCCTTCCGTGCCGGCGATGGCGCCCGCCGCTTTCTGCGTGGCGAGGTCGAGCACCTGGACCTGGTTGCCGTGGGTGACATACAGCCGCTGGTGGCTGGCGTCGATGCTGGCGTAGTCCCATTTGCCGTCGCCGCTCAGGGCGAGACGGTCCTGGATGGCGTAGCCGGCGGTGGCCGCCATGCCGTCGGGCGTGGCCAGTTGGCCCAGCAGCAGGGCGAGCAGGGCGGTGTAGCGTGCGGTGTGGTTCATGGCGTGTCCGAAGTGGTGGATGAGGATCAGTAAGCGAGATTGACGCCGGCCTGATAGGTCGGGCCGTAGAATTCCCGCTGGATGGTGCGGTTGGCCGTGCCCTCGGCAAACTTGAGCGGCGTGTCGCTGAGGTTCTTCGCGTTGAGATACAGCGACACGTGCTTGTTGAGGGCGTACGCGCCGCCGAAATCGTACGACGTGCGGCGTTCGGAATACACGTCCTGCGCCGCGCTGGCGCCGATGGCCCACAAATTGCGCGACAGGGTGTACATGCCGAGACGGAGATTCCACGGGCCGGCCTCGTAGAAGACGGCCGCGTTGACGGTGTTGCGCGAGGTCGACGGCAGGGTCGAGGTCTCACCGGGCCGTATCTCGAAGCGCGAAGCGACGAAGGTGTAGTTGGCGCTGGCGCCCAGGCCGCCGAGCCAGCCAGGCAGGGCGGTGAAGCGCTGTTCGTAGTTCAGCTCCAGTCCGCGCGCGGTCGACTTGCCGATATTGGCAAACGAGTAGACGTGGGCGACGCCGACAAAACCGGCAAACAAACCGTTGTTGGGGAAGGTCTGGCTGCTCTGGCTGGCCGCGATGTAATTGCTGATCTCCTTGTCGAAGACGCCGATGGAGGCGATGCCGGCGTTGGGCAGATAGCGTTCGAACGACAGGTCGAACGAATTGGCCGTGGTGGGCTTGAGGTCCGGGTTGCCCCTGGTGACGGTGTTCGCGCCGGGATCGATGTTGAGCGAGGCCGATACCTGGCTGAAGCCCGGCCTGGCGATGGTCGAGGAGAAGGCCGCGCGCAGCAGCGTCGAGCCGCCCAGTTCATAGCGCGCCTGCACGCTGGGGAACCAGTTGACGTAGTTGCGGTCGCGGTTCTCCGGCTGGATCAGGGGATTGCCGGCGGCGTCGGCGCCCTTGGCGTTGGCCGCGTAGTTGGCGCGGGTCGCCTCCACGCGCACGCCGCCGGTCACGCCCAGCGCGCCGGCGCGCATCTGGTACTGGCCGTAGGCGGCGTAGACGTCTTCCTTGTCCTGCAGGTATTGGAGCGCGGCGTTTTGCGCGTCCGAGGCCGATACGATCTGCTGGCCGCCGTACAGCTTTTGCATCAGCCCCGGCGTGAGCTGCGGTCCGTTCTGATAGCGGCCGTCATAGAACGTGACGCCGGGACCGCCCGAGGCGGCGGCCAGCGGCAGCGCCGGAAGATTGTCGAACGAATAGGGTTGGCCGTTGACCACGCGCTTGCGCAGGCGGGCGCCGGCGCCGACCTTGAGGCTCTCTTCATCGTAGCCGCCGATGCGCGCATCCCATGCCAGGTTGGCGGCCAGCGACCATTCGTGGTCCGAGATGTCGGTGGTGCTGTTCTGCAGCTTGGCCAGCGCGTAGTTGGCGGGATTCAGGTAGTCCGCGCCGCTCACGGTGAACGCCGGCACGTTGCCCGGTCCGCTGTTGGCATAGCTGACGGTGGCCGCGCCTGACGGCGTGTAGTTGAAGTCGGAATTGTAGTCGTGCGCTTTGTTGTACGAGCCGCGCGTGTAGCCCAGACGGTAGTCCAGCACCGCGTGCTCCAGCTGGTTCTTGCCGCCGGCCATGAACACCTTGTTGTTGATGGTTTCCTGCTCGTCGCGCAAGGTCTTGTCGAAGCCGTTGGCGCCCATGCCGTCGATAAAGCCGCTGGCCGTGGCGACCGGCGCGCCGTCCGGCGTCACCGTCAGGCGCTGGCGCAGCACCGATTCGGTATAGCCGGCGTCGAAGCCGCGGACGTAGTAGCTGTTGCGCGCGTCCGGCTGGTAGCCCAGGTCGATGCCGACGCCGTGGCGCCGGCGGTGATACTGGTACCAGCGCTGGTCCCAGCCGGCGTAGGTCAGGGGGGAATGGACGCCATCGTCGAGGAAGCCCGGTTCGACATCGTCGATGCCGCGCTTGTCCTCGTAGTAGGCGGCCGTGACGACGATCGAGAACGGATGGGACGCGTAGGCGTTGCCGCTGTCCTTGTCCGCGCCGTCGCCGCCGAAACGGCTGCCGGCCGTCAGCGACAGGTCGGCGATATTGGTGCCGCGCAGCGGTTCGCGGCCGCTGCCGATGCGCGCCTCCAGGAAGGGCTTGCCATTGCGGGGCGTGGTCTTCGGCGTGATCTCGATGGTGCCGCCCAGCGCCTCGGCGTCCTGCTCCGGCAGGTTGGACTTGGTCACCGTGATGGCGCCCACCAGGCCGGTCGGGATCGCGTCCAGCGCGACGGCGCGGCCGCCGCCGAACGGCGAGGCGTTGTTCGATGGCGGCAGCCGCAGTCCGCCGAAGGTCGTGCTGTTGAGATCGGCGTCGAGGCCGCGGATATTGACGAAGCGTCCCTCGCCGGTGTCGGTCTCCAGCGAAATGCCGGGAATGCGGCGCACCGATTCGGCGATGTTCACGTCGGGCAGCTTGCGCATCTCGGCCGCCGTCATCAGGTTGATCAGGTTGGGCGCCTGCTCCTGCGCCTGGCGCGCGTTGGCGTTGGTGGCGCGCTGGGCGTCCACCACGATCACCTGGATTGCGTCGCCGGACGGCGCGGGCGTCGCCGGGTCGGCCGCGTAGGCGGGCATCAGGAACAGTTGGCTGATGAGGCCGGGAAGGAGCGCTTGCTGGATGGGTTTGGTGTGCATACATACTCTCATTGAAAATGAAGAACGTCCGGGGTGGGAAGGGCAGGGGATTCCGTCGATGGGATGGGCAGGGCAATGCGCACGGTCAGGCCGCCGGCGCCGGGCCCGCTGGCGTTCAGGGCGACCGTACCGGCCATGCGCTGGACGATGTTGTGCACGATCGCCAGTCCCAGGCCGGAGCCGCTGCCGGTGGCCGCCGCGCCGCGATAGAAGGGCGACAGCACCAGCTCGCGTTCGTGCTCGGGCACGCCGGGGCCGTTGTCGCTGACGCGGATGTGCAGCGCGGCGCCGTGGTATGCGATGTCGATGCCCACCTGGCCGCCGGGCTGGGTGTAGCGGATGGCGTTGTCGATCAGATTGCGCAGCACGGCGCTCAAGTCCATCGCGTCCGAGCGCACGTTGCAGGCCATGTCCACATTGGCGGTGAGGACGATCTGCTTGTGATCGGCCAGCGGCAGCAAGTCTTCCAGCACGCTCTGGCATACCAGGCCGACCGCGACGGCGTCCCGGTGCGCGTCCTCGCGTCCTTGCAGGCGCGCCAGAAGCAGCAACTGGGCCACCAGATGGCGCGCCCGCAGGATGCCGCGCTGCAGGGACTGCAACCTGGGCCGGGCCTGCTCACCGAGGTTCAGGCCCGCCAGCAGTTCGGCTTGCAGCGAGATGGCGGTGAGCGGCGTCCGCAGCTCGTGGGCGGCGTCGGCGACGAAGCGCCGCTGCTGCGCCAGCGCCAGTTCGACGCGATGCAGCAAGCGGTTGATGGCGGCGGTGAACGGCAAGACTTCGCTGGGCACGTCGCTGTCGTCGAGCGGCGCCAGCTGATCGTCGCCGCGCCGGTCCAGCTCCTGGGCCAGGCGCAGGACCGGCGCCAGCATATGCCGTATCAGGGCGATCATCGCCAGCGCCAATACCGGGATCAGCGCGGCGATGGGGACGATGGTGGTCTTGCCGGCGTTGTGCGCAACTTCATCGCGCACGGCGGTGCTCTGGCTGACCGCCACGCGCTCGCCGCCGGGCAGGGTGCGCAGGAACAGGCGCCGCTGCTGGCCTTGCACCTCCAGGGTCTGCAGGCCGTCCGGCAGGTCGGCCGCCAGCGGCAGCGGCAGTTCGGCGCCCTCGACGTCGCCCCACGCGCCCTGGTGCAGCACCTGGACCATGATGCGCGCGCCCACATCCACCACCTGGTTGTCCAGGTCTTGCAGGCCGTAGGGCGTGGCCAGGTGGCGCCGCTTCGCCAGCGCCGACATCTGGCGCAGCTGGTCGTCCTGCAGCTCGTTGACCTCGTGGAAGGCGGTGCGGTAGGAAACGGTGCCGGCGATGCCGGCGGCGATCAGCATCACGCCGGCCAGGCACAGCGCCAGCCTCGCTTGCAGAGAGCGCAAGGCGCTCATTTGGCCACCGCCCAGCCCATGCCGCGCACGTTGCGGATGGTGGACTGGCCGAATTTGCGGCGGATCGAATAGATCAGGAATTCCAGCGCGTTGCTCGAGACGTCGTCGTCGCTGCGGTACACCTCGCGTTCCAGCGCCTCGCGCGAGCGGATCGCCCCCGGCCTGGCGAGCAGGGCTTGCATCAGCGATGCCTCGCGCTGGGACAGCGGCGCCTCGATGCCGCCCGCGCACATGCTCAGCGAATCGAGGTCGAGCCGGATGGCGTCGGTGCCGACGTGGCGCTCGTTTTGCTTGCGGTAGCGGCGCTGCACGCTGCGCATGCGCGCCAGCAGCTCCGGCATGTCGAACGGCTTCAGGATGTAGTCGTCGGCGCCCAGGTCCAGCCCGCGCACGCGGTCGCCGAGCCCGTCGCGGGCGCTGACGATCATCACCGGCAGCAGCGGCGCGTTCTGCTGCAAGGCCTGCAAGACGGTGATGCCGTCACAGCCGGGCAGGCCGAGGTCGAGCAGCACCAGGTCGTAGCGGGCGAAGACCGCTTCCAGCGCTTTGGCGCCGTCGCGGATCCAGTCGACCGCGAAGGCGGCCTGCTGCAGCGCCAGCTGCAGCGCCTCGCCCACCATGTCGTCATCTTCCACCAGTAGTACGCGCACGCCGGGCCATCCTTTGACTTGCAGGCGCCGGACCATCCTGCGCCTTGAACAAGCGGCAAGTATGGCGAGCAAATATGTAGGCTTGATTACAGCAAACTTAGCTGAAAGACAGCGGCTGGATATCCGACCAGGTTTAACGCGCACTTAATTCTGTCGCAAGTATCCTGCACGCATTGTTCAGCCCCCGCTTGGATTCCACTATGTTCTTGGCACTGAAAACCCCGCTGCTGCGGCATGGACTGCTGCTGGCCTGCGCCTGCGCGTCGGCCTGCTCCAGCTACCAGCCGTTGCCGCTACAGGAGGGCCAGCCGGCCAGGCTGGTGGTCGACACCCGCAGCCTGCCGTTTCCAGCGATGGCCGCGCATCGCTTTGATCCGGACGACGGTCTCGATATCGTCGAAGTGGCGATGCTGGCGGTGGTCAACAATCCTGAATTGCGGCTGGTGCGCGACGACGCGGCGATCGCCCATGCGCAATCGTTCTCCGCCGGCCTGCTGCCCGATCCACAGCTGTCCTTCAGCCGCGACCTGTCCAACAGCGGCGGGGCGGGCGCCACCACGGCGTTCGGCGCTGGGCTGAGCTACGACGTCGCCAGCTTGCTGACGCACGGCGCGCAGCACCGCGCCACCGAAAACGACGCCGCCAAGACCGACCTCACGCTGCTGTGGCAGGAATGGCAGGTGGCCGCGCAGGCGCAGCTGCTGTTCGTCAAGGTGGTGCAGGGCCGCAAGCAGATGGCGGTGTTGAACGACACGCGCCAGGTGTTCGCCGACCGTTATGCGCGCACGCGCCGGGCGCTCGACGGCGGCCTGCTGAACAGCGACGCGGTCGCGCCCAATCTGGCGGCGCTGCAGGATGTGGACCGTCAGTTGTTTGATCTGCGGAAGTTGCAAAACCAGTCCGCCCACGAACTGAACGCCTTGCTGGGACTGGCGCCCGGCACGGTCCTGGCGCTGCGGCCGGACAGCGACGCCGGCGCGGTGGACGCGGCGTTGGCGCGGTCGGCGCTGGACGACCTTGCCCAGCGGCGTCCCGACCTGCGCGCGTTGCAGGCCGCGTACCAGGCCGAAGACCAGCGCTATCGCGGCGCGCTGCTGGCGCAGTTTCCCGCGCTGACCTTGGGCTTTACCCGCGCGCGCGATTCCAGCAACGTGTATTCGAGCGGGATTGGCGTCACGATGTCGCTGCCGTTCCTGAACCGCAATCGCGGCAACATCGCGATCGGCCAGGCCAGCCGCCAGAAGGCGTATGACGAATACCAGGTGCGGGTGCAGGCCGCGCGCAACGATGTCCGGCGCATCCTGGACGAACAGGCGCTGAACCTCGCCCAGGCCGCCAGGCTGGACGCCGACTTGCGGGACCAGGCCGGGGTGCTGGCGCGCAGCGACCGGGCCTTGCGCGCCGGCGACGCCGACGTGCTGGCCTACACCCTGGCGCGCTCGGCGCTGCTGGCCAGGCAACTGGAGCGCCTCGCGCTGGAGCAGGCCATGCTGGAGCAGCGGGTCGGCTTGCGCACCGTGCTCGGCATCGATATGACCAACCTTGAAAGTGTTAAACCATGACCCGAATGAACTTGATCGGCGCGGCGCTGCTGCTGGCCCTGGCCGCCGGCGGCGCCTGGTGGTATTCCCACGCGGGCGGCGCGGGCGCGGCGGCCGGCGACGAGCCCGGCGGCGGCAGCGTGCTGGTGCAGACTGTCAAGGCCAGCATGCAGCCCATGCCCTTGACCTTGAGCGTGTTCGGCGATGTCGCTGCCGGCAAGGTCGAGTCGCAGAGCCTGCCACAGGCCGGGCAGCTGACCCGGATCGCCGTCGTCGCCGGGCAAGCCGTGCGGCGCGGCGAGTTGCTGGCCGTCCTGTCCAGCGATCCGAACGCGCTGGTGGCCTATGAACAGGCGGCCAGCGCCATGGAATTCGCCCGCCGTGAGCTGGGACGGCAACGGGAGTTGCTGGCCTTGCAGCTGTCCACGCAATCCCAGGTCGATGCCGCCGCCAAGGCCGCGACGGACGCGCAGGCCATGCTGGCGGCGCAGGCGCGCCTGAACGGCGCCCACGGCTCGGTCGAGCTGAAGGCGCAGTTCGACGGCGTGGTCGCCGCCATCCCGGTCGTCCAGGGCGACCGCGTGGCGGCCGGCGCCACCATTGTCCAGCTTGGACGCACCGATGGGCTGAAGGTGCTGCTGGCGGTCGAACCTGCGCGCGTCGCCGAACTGAAGCCCGGCATGAAGGTGACGCTCGCGCCGTTGCAGGAGGACGCGCCGGCGGTCGCCAGCACCCTCGTCTCGATACAGAACATGGTCGATCCCAAGACCCAGATGGCCGGCGCGATCGCCTTGCTGCCGGCCGCCGCGCAGGCGCGGATGCCGGTCGGCAGCCATCTCCAGGGCGCGATCGAGCTGGGCAGCCGTGCCGCGTGGTCGCTGCCGCGCCAGGCGGTGCTGGTGGACGACCAGGGCGCCTATCTGTTCCAGGTGGCGCAGGGCAAGGCGCGCCGCGTGGCCGTGCGCAAGCTGGTGGAGGCCGACCGTCTGGTGGGCGTCGACGGGCCGCTCGACGCGGCGCTGCCGGTGGTGGCGCTGGGCAATTACGAACTGCACGACGGCGACGCCGTGCGCGGGAGCACGCCATGAGCGTCGCGGCATGGGCCCAGTCGCACCGCCGCTCGATCCTGTTCCTGCTGCTGATGCTGGCCATGGCGGGCATGGTGGCGGCCTTGCACCTGCCGGTCTCGCTGTTCCCGACCATCCCGTTCCCGCGGGCGGTGGTGTCGCTCGACGCGGGCGACCAGCCGGCCGAACAGATGGAAATGCTGGTGACGCGGCCGGTGGAGGAGGCGGTGCGGCGCGTGCCGGGCGTGCGCAACCTGCGCTCGACCACCAGCCGCGGCTCGGCGGAGGTGTCGATCAATTTCGACTGGGGCCGCGACATGGCCGGCGCCACGCTGGAGGTCAACGCCGCCATCGCCCAGGTGCTCGGCCAGCTGCCCGCCGGGACGCAGATGACCACGCGGCGCATGGATCCGACCGTCTTTCCCATCATCGCCTACAGCCTGGTGTCGAGCACGCTGTCGCCGGTGCAGCTGCGCGACCTGGCCGAGTACCAGCTGCGGCCTTTGCTGTCCAGTGTGAATGGCGTGTCCAGCGTGCAGACCATGGGCGGCGCGCTGGAGGAGTACCGCGTGACGGTCGATCCGGTCCGGCTGCGCGCGCACGACCTGACGCTGGACGAGGTGGCGCGCACGCTGGCGGCCGCCAATGTCCTGTCGGCGGTGGGGCGGCTGGAGGATCACTACAAGCTGTATCTGGTGATGTCCGACACCCGGCTGCAAAGCCTGGCGCAGATACGCCAGACCGTGCTGCGCAACGCGGCCGGCGCCATGGTGCGGCTGGCCGACGTCGGCACGGTGGAGCAGGCGGTGGTGCCGGAATGGACGCGCGTGACCGCCGACGGCCGCGACGCGGTGCTGTTCTCGGTGTACCAGCAACCGGGCAGCAACAGCGTGCAGATCGCCGCCGACGTCAAGGCCAAGCTGGCGGAATACCGGCGCAATATCCCGGCCGGCGTGCGGATCGCCAGCTGGTATGACCAGAGCGAGCTGGTGACGGAATCGGCGGCCAGCGTGCGCGACGCGGTGCTGATCGGCATCGGCCTGTCGGCCCTGGTGCTGCTGGTGTTCCTGCGCAATGTCAAGGTGACCATGATCGCGGTAGTGGTGGTGCCGGCGGTGCTGGCCAGCACGGTGCTGCTGCTGTCGGTGCTGGGCATGAGCTTCAACATCATGACGCTGGGCGGCATGGCGGCGGCGGTCGGGCTGATCATCGACGACGCGATCGTCATGATCGAGCATATCGTGCGCCGCTTGCAGGGCGGGCGGGGAGAAATGCACGAGCGCGTGATTTCGGCGGCGATCGAATTCACCCGTCCGCTGGCCGGCTCCAGCGCCTCGACGCTGGTGATCTTTGCGCCGCTGGCCTTCCTCAGCGGCGTGACCGGCGCCTTCTTCAAGGCGTTGTCGCTGACGATGGCGGCGGCGCTGTTCATTTCCTTCCTGCTCACCTGGCTGGCCGTGCCGCTGCTGGCCGAGCGCTTCCTCAAGGCGCGCGACGCCGAGCCGCATCCCGAATCGCGCCTGCTGCTGTGGTTGCAGCGCCACTATCGGCGGACGCTGACGGCGCTGTTCCGCCGGCCGCTGCTGGCGCTGCCGGCGGTGGCGGCGCTGGTGATGATCGGCATCCTGGCGTTCCGGGCCGTCGGCTCGGGCTTTATGCCGGCGATGGACGAGGGCGGCTTCGTCCTCGACTACCGCAGCCAGCCCGGCACCGCGCTGTCGGAGACCGACCGCCTGCTGCGCCAGGTCGAGCAGATCGTGCGCGACACTCCCGATGTGGACAGCTACTCGCGCCGCACCGGCACCGGCCTGGGAGGCGGCCTGAGCGAGGCGAACAGCGGCGATTTCTTCATCCGCCTCAAGGCCGGCAATCGCCGTCCGGTGGAAGCGGTGATGGACGATATCCGCGGCCGCGTCGAACGCGACGTGCCCGGCCTGACGATCGAAATGGCGCAGCTGATGGAGGACTTGATCGGCGACCTGACGGCCGTGCCGCAGCCGGTGGAAATCAAGATCTTCGCCGACACCCCCGAGCAGCTGAACCGCGCGGCGCAGAAGGTGGCCGCGCGCATCGCGAAAATTAACGGCGTGGTCGATGTCCGCAACGGCATCAATCCGGCCGGCGACGCGCTGTTGATCCACATCGACCCGGCCAAGGCGGCGCAGGAGGGCACCGATGTCGACGCGGTCAGCAAGTCGGTCGACGCGATGCTGAACGGCGTGGTCGCGACGCGCGTCGCCGTCGGCGCCAAGATGGTGGGCCTGCGCCTGTGGATCCCCAAGGCCTTGCGCGGCACGGATACGGCGCTGCTGCAGCTGCAGCTCCGCGCGCCGGACGGCCATCTGTTCCCCCTGCAAAGGGTGGCGACGATGCAGGCGGTCACCGGCCAGCCGCAGATCGCCCGTGAAAACCTCAAGCGCATGGTGGCGGTGACCGCCCGCATCAGCGGGCGCGACCTGGGCTCGGTGATCGCCGACGTCAAGCAGGCGATGGCGCAGCCTGACGCGCTGCCGGCCGGCGCGTATTTCACGCTCGGCGGGCTGTATGAGCAGCAGCAGATCGCCTTCCAGGGCTTGCTGATGGTGTTCGCCGCCGCGGCCGCGCTGGTGTTCCTGCTGCTGCTGTTTATGTACGAGAGCTTCCGCATCGCGCTGTCCATTCTGGTGACGGCGCTGCTGGCGGTGTCGGCGGTGTTCGCCGGCCTGTGGATCAGCCGGACGGAGTTGAATATTTCCGCCATGATGGGCATGACCATGATCATCGGCATGGCCACCGAGGTGGCGATCTTTTACTACTCCGAGCAGCGTGACCTGTTGCGCACCATGCCGATGGAACAGGCGCTGGTCGAGGCCGGCATCAACCGCATGCGGCCGATTGCGATGACCACGCTGGCGGCGATCCTGACCTTGCTGCCGCTGGCTTTCGCCATTGGCAAGGGTTCGGAGATGCAGCAACCGCTGGCCATCGCGATCATCTCGGGGCTGGTGGTGCAACTGCCGCTGGTCCTGTTGCTGATGCCGGTGCTGGCCTATGTAACGCGCAATCGGAACGGTGCATAGGGCGGCGGTCCTATCGTTCCCGCGCCAATGAAAATTCGAAGGGGGAGTACGGAGTCAGTACGGAGTGCGGTGGGATTTTTCCGGAGCAGGTGGGAGCCATCAATCGTTCGCGCTTCCTATGAGGGCTGTCTTCGGAGAACTCCCATAAGGCCTGCATCAAGTTGATGCGGGCCTTTTTTCTTTGCGCCGCCGAAAGTCCGGAATGGGGAACTTGCAGGTGCAATGGGACGCGGCAGCCATCGAAATATCGAAACGGGTATCGGTACGGCTGAATAAATTATCGCGCGGGGTTTGGGTTCCGCTACATTGTCGGCATGACTACACGCTCTCGCCACATGGCCTTCGCGGCCCTGCTTTTCGCTGTTTGCTGCAAGGCGTTCGCGGCCTCGTCAGCCACGTGGATTTGGTCTCCCGGCGACTTCGAGATCTGGCTGAGCAATCAGATGCAGGTCGAGCGTAAGGAGCGCGATGCGCTGTTCATGCCGTTTTGGCGCTTCTACAGCCACCAGCCGCTGGTGAACTTCATCAAGGATGTCGACCTGGCCGCTCCGGAGGAGCTTGGGTTGACGGTGGAAGGCAAGTTCAGCGTGATGCTGGATGGCCGCTTCGTGCAGGGCGATCCGCACCATATCATGCTCCCGTCCGGCAAGCATGTGATCAACGTCCAGGTGTACAACGCGGCGTCGCCGCCAGCGCTATACCTGCAGGGTACGACTGTGCGCTCCGACGCGACGTGGACGGTGGGACCGGTGCCTCATTACAAGCCACCCAAGAGTGCGCCGGTGCGGGCCGCCAGTTGGAACTTCGATACACCCGATGCACCGCCGTCGCGCTACAAATTGGCGACGCGCGAGATCCAGGCGGCCGTGATCCAACGCAGCCCGCGCTCGCTGCTGGTGGACTTCGGCCAGGAAACCATAGGTTTCGTCAGGCTGAAACACGTGACAGGGCGGGGCAAGGTCGCGCTGTATTATGGCGAATCGCGGGACGAGGCGCTCTCCATCGAAACCTGCGAGACGTTGGACCGCTATTCCGTCGACGCCGACGGCGATTTCGTCGCTGCGCATTCGCGCGCCATGCGCTATGTGAACGTTCAGCTGGACGAGGGTATGACGGTTGACGATGTCGTGCTGATGTATGAGTACCTGCCGCTCACCCAGCGCGGCAGCTTCAAAAGCTCGGACGACGAACTGAACCGAATCTGGGACGTGTCGATCCGGACACTGGAGTTGAACACGCGCGAGTTTTTCCTTGATGGGATCAAGCGCGACCACTGGGTCTGGTCCGGCGATGCCGCGCAAGCCTACCTGATGAACTACTACTCGTTCTTTGACGGCGATACGGTCAAGCGGACAACCTGGGCATTGCGCGGGGCAGATCCGGTGGACATGCACATCAACACCATCCTGGATTATTCGCTGTACTGGTTCATCGGCATACAGGACTATTATCGTTACACGGGCGACGCCGATTTTGTGAAAAGCGTCTATCCGCGCATGGTAACGCTGATGGATTTCGTGCTGGGGCGGCGCAACGTCGATGGCATGCTGGAGGGCTTGCCGGGTGATTGGGTGTTTGTCGACTGGGCGCCCATGCCCAAGGAGGGCGAGCTGAGCGTGATTCAGTTGCTGTTCGCGCGCAGCCTGGAGGCGATGGCCGACTGCGCCGCGTTGGCCAGGGATGACGAGAGGGCTGCCCAATATCGTCAACTGGCGGCGGAATTGAAGGACAAGACCATGGCGGCCTTTTGGGATCCGCAGCGGCAGGTGCTGGTCAACCGCCGGGTCGGAGGCAAGCAGGATCCGCTGGTGACGCGACACGCGAACATGTTCGCGCTGATGTTCGGCTATCTGACGCCTGCCCAGGCGGAGGCGGTCAAGCGCAATGTGCTGAAGAACGACGCGGTGCAGAAGATCACCACGCCGTATATGCGTTTCTACGAACTGGCGGCGCTGGCGGAAAGCGGTCAGCAGGACTACGTGACCGCCCAGGTCAAGGACTATTGGGGCGGCATGCTGCGTGACGGAGCGAGCTGTTTCTGGGAACAGTACGATCCGAAACAGCAGGGAGCGGAGCGCTACGCCATGTATGGCAAGCCCTTTGGCATGAGCCTGTGCCACGCCTGGGGAGCGAGCCCGGTCTACCTGTTCGGCCGCTACTATCTCGGTGTGCGGCCGACTCTGCCGGGCTACCAGGCTTACGTGGTGGAGCCCCGGCTGGGCGGCTTGCAATGGATCGAAGGCAGGGTGCCGACGCCGCATGGCGATATTTCCGTGTCCGCCAACCGGACGGAGATGCGGGTGTCGGCCCCAGCCGGGGATGGCGTGTTGCGGTTTATGAGCGCAACCCTGCCGCATGCCGGCGGCACAGCGATTCGCGCCATCGGGCCTGAGCATTACGAGATGGCGCTGAAGGCCGGCGAGCAGTACGTGGTGACCTATACGCTGCCGGGCGCGCATTGAGGCGGCAAGTATAGCTTGGCCGAATCTGTCATCGCGGCGTGCGCGGTGTCCTGTAGATACCTGTTGACGTCCAACCAAGGATTGCCTATCATCTCTAAAAATGACAACGTTGGACATTTTCGTTTGTTCAAGGAAGTCGACTCAAAAAAACAGCAGCAGAGGAGACGGTGTGGCAACGATTCATGATGTCGCCGAAAAGGCAGGCGTTTCTATCAAAACAGTGTCGCGCGTACTAAATGGCGGCACGGAAGTTTCTGAGAAGACCCGGAACCGCATTGAACAGGCGATGCGGACGCTGGAGTTCACGCCTTCGGCCGCCGCACGCATGCTGCGTGGGCGCCCGACCGGTCTGGTCGCGGTCATTGCGGAGCAGCTGACCACAACTCCTGATTCCACCGAGATCATCAAAGGCATACAGCAAGTATGCGAGCAGCTGGGGAAAGTTTTACTGATCGGCGAAACCGGCGGCCATGCCGATGTGGCGGAGCGCCTGGTTGCCGATATGCGGGAGCGCCGTGTCGAGGGGATTTTGTTCGCGACCCCTTTTCACCGTCGGGTTGAACTGGCGATGTCGCTTGGCGGCACGCCCACCGCGTTGGCCAATTGCTTTGAAACGGCGGGGCGTTATATGCAGGTGGTCCCGGACGATGAGAGCGGCGGCTATGCCGCTGCGCAAATCGTGCTGCGGGCCGGTCACCGCAAGATCGCCTTTCTGCAATTGATACCCGGCATGGTGGCGACCGAGCTGCGTGCGCGCGGCTTCCACAAGGCGATGCAGGAACACGGCATCACATCGAGACCGGAATGGCTGATTCATGGCGCCGAGGCGGACGACGCAAACGAATTTGCGCATCTGTCCGGTGCGGTCGACCGTCTATTCGCCGGCGCCGACCAGCCTACCGCCATCTTGTGTGGCAACGATAAGATGGCGATGCGTGTCATTTTCATCCTGCAACGGCGGGGATTGCGCGTTCCGGCGGATGTGTCCATTGTGGGCTTCGATGATTTCAGGCTCATTTCCGAAGCGCTCGATCCCGGCCTGACCACGGTGGCGCTGCCATACCGTGAGATCGGCGAACTCACCGGACGTTTTGTGCTGGACCCCGGCGGTCAAATGGCCAGGACGGTCCGCGTGCCTTGCGTGCCGGTTATGCGGGGCACGGTGGCGGCACCGCCGGCCAGGGCCAAGCCATGAAGCGCGCATTGATCGTTTTGCTGGCCGGGATGGCGGGGACAGTGATGGCGGCGCCGGTTGAAATCCGGGTGTGGCGCCACGATACCGGCGACCTCGAGATGGCTGCGGGACGCGCCGCGGTCGAGCGCTTCAATGGCTCGCAGTCGCGCTGGAAGGTCGTGGTCGAGGCGATCCCGCAGGGCTCGTATACCGAATCCATTACCGCCGCGTCCATGGTCGGCCAGCTGCCATGCGTTATTGCGTTGGACCAGCCGACCGTGCCCAACTTCGCCTGGGCGGGCCATATACGCTCGCTGGATACGCTGTTGCCCGCCGACGCACTGGCCCGCCTGCTGGAAGGCGGTCGCGGCACCTACAAGGGCAAGGTGTATAGCGTCGGCCAACTGGATGTGGTGCTGGCGCTGTTTGCCCGGCGTTCGCAATTGGCGTCGCTGGGCGTGCGCGAGGCAACCATGGAAAAGCCTTACACGGCGGTTGAATTCCACGACATTCTCGCCACCGCGAAGCGCAGCGGTCATTATCGCTTTCCACTGGACTTGAACGGCCGCTTCAAGGGCGAATGGTACAGCTACGCTTTTTCGCCGTGGCTGCAGAGCGCCGGCACCGATCTGATCGACCGCACCACCTATTTGCATGTCGACGGCGTGCTCAATAATGACACGGCGGTTGGCGTCGGCCGCTATTACGGCAGACTATTCAAGGAAAAGCTGGTGGAGCGTCATCCAGCCGACGATCGCGCATTTGAACAAGGCCGATCGCTGTTCCACTACACCGGCTCATGGAAGGCGCGCGAATACAGCGAGCGGTTCGGTGGCGATCTGGTGGTCATGCCGCCACCGGACTTTGGCCGCGGGCCGAAGATAGGCGCCGCATCCTGGCAGTGGGGCATCACCCAGAGCTGCCGCAATCCCGACGGCGCGGCGGCGTTCTTGACCCATCTGATCTCCTCGCCGGAAATCGCCGCCGCCTCGCGCATGACCGGCCTCGTGCCTGTCACCGCCGAGGGCGCCATGCTGACCGAACACTATCGTCCCGATGGCGACTGGCGGGCGTATTTTGAATTCGCCAGGCGGTATGCGGTGGCGCGGCCGGCCACGCCGGCCTATCCGGCGCTGTCGTCCACCTTTGAGAAAGCCATGGCGGACATCCGCAGCGGCAAGGATGCCGCCGAGGCACTGGACGAGGCCGTGGAAGCCATGGAGCACAACATCGCGCGCAACAACGGCTACGGCTTCGGCGCGCCAAAAGGGAGGGGCGCCTTATGAAACTCAAACTCGGCCAGGACAGTCCGTTCGCGGTGGCGCTGTTCGCCTCGCCGGCGGTGCTGCTGTTCATGCTGTTCGTCGCCTTGCCGCTGTTGCTGGCCGCAGGCGCCACGCTGACCAACCATCGCCTGATGTCGCCCGAGCCCACGCGATATATCGGACTGGACAACTACCGCCGATTGCTCGCGCTCGATCTGGCCGTCGTCGAACCGCTGCGCGAAGCGGGTGCGGTGCTCAGGGACGAGGATGGCGTCCGCTATCCCACCTGGCGCCAGGTCCGGCGCTTGCATCCCGAATTGGGCGCCTACCGTGAAGCGTTCCATCTCGACCTGCCCGAGGCGCTGGGCGGCGCGCGCTGGGTGCTGGCCGCCAGCGATCCATTGTTTTATCGATCGCTGATCAATACCTTCCTGTTTGCGTTGCTGGTGCTGCCATTGCAGTGCGGCGTTGCGCTCGGCCTTGCGGTGCTGGTCAATCAGAAGATACGCGGCCGTATCTTCTTCCGCACGGTGTATTTTGCACCGGTGGTCACGTCGATGGTCGTGGCGTCCATCGTCTGGGCCTTCATGCTGAACACGGATCGCGGCATGCTCAATGAGTTGTTGCGCGGTTTGCTGGGCGACCCGAACGCCGGCCCGGATTGGTTGGGCGATAGCCGCTACGCCCTGCCGGCCATCGCGCTGATGTCGGCATGGCAGGGGGCCGGATTCCAGATGCTGGTGTTCCTGGCCGGCCTGCAGTCGATCTCGCCGGAACTGTATGAGGCGGCCACGCTGATGGGCGCCAATGCCTGGCAACGCTTTGTCCACGTCACCTTGCCGGGCCTGCGCAACACCATTGTGTTTGTGCTGGTATCGACCACGCTGCTGGCGTTCGGATTGTTCACGCAGGTGGATGTCATGACCTCGGGCGGGCCGCTCGATTCGACATCGACCGTGGTGTACCACGCTGTACGCAGCGGCTTCAAGGAGCAGGACGTCGGTTATGGTTCGACCATCACGCTGGTGTTCTTTGTCATCGTGCTGGCGTTGTCCTGGATGCAGCGCGCGTTGGTCGCAAAAGGAGAGAAATGATGGGCACCACCTGGCGCAAGCGTCTGCACGAAACCACGTTGTTCATCGCGATGAGCGCAATCGGCATCGTCTTCATCGCGCCCTTGCTGTTCATGTTTATTTCGTCGTTCAAGAGCGATGCCGCGATCTTCGCCAATCTGAATCGCTGGTCGGCGTACCTGCCCTCGGCGGAGTGGTCGATGCGCAATTACACGGCGGTGTTCGAGAAAAGCGACCTGCCGTCCTTCCTGCTGAACTCGACGTTGATCGCGGCACTGGTCGTGGTCGGCGGCGTGCTGGTCAACAGCATGCTGGCCTTTTCTATCGCGCGCATGCGCTGGCGCGGCCGCAACCTGCTGCTGGCGTTGGTGGTCGCGATGGTGATCGTGCCATTTGAGGTGATCGCCATCCCATTGCTGTCGCTGGTGGCGCGCCTGCCTTGGCCGGCCATCGAACATGGCCGGCTGGTACTGCACACCGGTTGGTTCAACAGTCTGCACGTGCAGGTGATCCCCTTCCTCGCCAACGCGTTCTGCGTATTTTTGTTCTATCAGTTTTTCCGAGATATTCCGCCGGAACTGGACGAGGCAGCCAAGATGGACGGCGCCGGCCCGTGGACGGTCTATGCCCGCATCATCATGCCCAATAGCGGTCCGGTGATCGCCACCGCCGCCATTGTGCTGTTCATCTCCGCATGGAACCAGTACCTGTGGCCGATCATGGTGATACAGGGAGAGGCGTTCCGTCCGGTGCAGCCGGGCATACAACAATTTTTCGGACGCACTAATTCGTGGGGGCAGATCATGGCCTACGCATCGGTGATCACTTTGCCCGTACTTGCGGTGTTCCTGGCTTTCCAGCGGCAGTTTGTCGCCTCGGTGGCGGGCGCCGGGGTCAAGGGCTAACTTTTGGAAGCATCATGACACTTCAAATCAGCGACAAATTCATCTGGGACTTTTGGCATTTCGAGGAAGCGGGGCGGCAACACCTGTTTTTCCTGCAGGCCGACCGTGCGATCGGCAATCCAGATCTACGCCACTGGAATGTTTCGATCGGTCACGCGGTATCGTCGGACTTGCGTGACTGGACGCCGCTGGGCACGGTATTCGGGCCGTCGGCCGGTCCCGCATGGGACGATTACACCACCTGGACCGGCTCGGTCATCAAGGCCGAAGGCGGCTATCACCTGTTCTATACCGGCACCAGCCGCGCTGAAAATGGTATGCGCCAGCGCATCGGCCACGCGGTGGCGGCCAGCATCGACGGCCCGTGGACGCGTGTCGGCACCGGTCTGGCGCTCGACCTGGACGAACGGTTTTATGAAGAGCACGCGGAAGGGCGCTGGCATGACCGTGCGCTCCGCGATCCGTGGGTGCTGCCGGAAAAAATAGACGGCATGTACCACATGTTCTTCACCGCGCGCCGCAACGACGGTCCGCTGTACGAGCGCGGTGTGATCGGGCATGCGGTGTCGCCCGACCTGATGCAATGGGAAGCGACAGCGCCTGTGTATGAAGGCGGACACTATGGCCAATTGGAAGTGCCGCAGGTGTTCGAACGGGAAGGCCGCTGGTACTGCGTGTTCTGCAATGTCGCGCCGCACTGGTCGGAGCAAATGCGGGCCGAGCACGATGGCGGCGTGTCCGGCACCCATTACCTGGTGGCCGATCATCCGCTCGGACCATGGCAGCCCGCGCCAGGTTTCCTCGACGGCGACATCCCTTGCCGCCGCTATGCCGGCAAGATCCTGCGCGATCCGGTCACCGGCAAGGACAGCCTGATGGCGTTTGAAGACACCGGCGTGGACGGGCAGTTCGTGGGCCGCATCTGCGATCCGATTCCGCTGCGGTTGGAAAATGGCCTGTACCGGGTTGACGATCTTTTGGCTCGAAAATGACAACGATAGACATACAAAAATAAGAGCACCTGGAGGAGACACGATGATCAATCACTACCTGCGGCGCCTGCGCGGCGCTGGCTTGCTGGCCTGCCTGATGACGGCGCTGCATGCGGTTGCCGCCACGGCCGCGCCGTCCTTGGCGTATTGGCCGCTGGACGATGGCGACGGCAAGCTGGCCACCGAGGCCGTAACGGGGCGGCGCGACGCCGTCGACTACGTCTTCAACCGCGCGCGCTTCAAGCCCGGCTCCGCGCCGCTGTGGCGTCCGGCCGGCAGTTGCATCCGGCACGGCTGCTTGCTGTTCGACGGCTATTCGACCAATATCGCCGCGCCCGGTCTGAGCTCGGCGCAGCTGGCGCAAGGCTTCACGCTCAGTGCCTGGGTTGCTCCGCATGCGTTCGAGTGGGGCGATGGCGGTCATTACTCGGCATTCCTGAGCCAGTTCGACAGCGAGGCCAAGCAGGGTTTTTCCTTCGGCGTTTACCGGTTTGGCACCTGGGGGATCAAGCTGGGCTTTGGCAGCGCCATCGTCGATGTACGCATCAAGGAGCGCAAATTGCCGCGCGACGCCTGGTCGCATGTCGCCGCCAGCTACGATCCCGCCAAGCGGCTGGTGGCGCTATTTCTCAACGGCGAGCGGCTGCTCAATGTCGCGGCGCCGGTCGACGGGGAATTTTCCATGCCGGCGTTGCCGTTGACGATAGGCCGCTACTCCCAGCCCGAGCAAATCGGTGGAGTCTTCAAGCTGAACACCTTCCTTGGCCTGATGGACGAAGTGCGTATCGGCGCCGGTCCATCCGATGCCGCCGCCGTGTCCGCCATCATGGCGGCCGACCTCAGCGATCGCCATGGCGCCGTGCCGACGCTGCCGCCTTCGGACCTGCGGATCGCGTCATCGATTTTCGACGGCGACCAGCACCGCCCGCAATACCACCTGATGCCCGATGCCGGTTGGATGAACGAGCCGCATGCGCCGTTTTACTATGGCGGCCAGTATCACCTGTTCTTCCAGAAAAATCCGTTTGGACCGTTCTGGCATCAGATCCACTGGGGGCACTGGGTCAGTCCGGACATGGTGCGGTGGCGCGAGCTGCCGATCGCGCTGGCGCCGGAGGACGATGGCTTGGCAACGGATGGAATCTGGTCCGGCAGCGCTACCTATGCGGCGGACGGCACGCCGGTGCTGTTTTTCACCGCCGGCAATGACGCGGCCAAGCCGAACCAACGCACCGGCATGGCAACGCCGCACGAGTTGCGGGACCCGGATCTGGTGCGCTGGGATAAATACGCCACGCCGGTCACGTTGCAGAAGGAGGGACAGGGCCGCTTCGGAGAATTCCGCGATCCTTTCGTGTTCCGCGATGGCGCCCGATCGCACTGGTTCCAGCTGGTCGGTTCGTCGCTTCCCGGCCGCAGCGGCACCGCGTTGGTCTACGAGTCCTCCGACCTGCGCAACTGGACGCCGCGCGGCCCGCTGTTCTCCATCGATGCCAAACGCTTTCCCGGGTTCGAGGCCACGTGGGAACTGCCTGTGTTGCTGCCCGTAGGTAAAGGGGTTGACGGACGTGAACGCCACGTCTTCCTCAACGATCTGCATGGCCAAGCCTACTATTGGATCGGGGTGTTCGACGCCGCCACCGCGCGCTTCACGCCGGACATCGAGGCGCCGCGTGTCTTCGACCTGGGGCAGGGCCACTTCTCCGGGCCAAGCGGGTTCGTCGATCCGAAGACGGGGCGCAGCATTGTGTTTTCCATCGCCCAGGGCGAGCGCAAGCTGCAGGACGAGTACGACGCCGGCTGGGCCCACAACGGCGGATTGCCTATTGTGCTTACGCTGGGCACGGACGGCGAGTTGCGGCTGGCGCCGATCGGCGAGCTGACCACGTTGCGCGGCCAGCAATTGCTGGACTTGCGCGACGTGAGTGTGAACCAAGCGGCGGCGGCGCTCTCGGCCATCCACGGTCGCGCCCTGGAAATGGAGCTGGTGCTGGCGCCATCGCCGCTTGCAGGCAAGCGAGGCCTGGGGGTACGCGCAGCGCCCGCACACGCCGAGCTGACCGAGCTGTACGTGGATACCGCGCGCAATCGCCTGGAGATCGACCGCAGCCGCAGCGCCAGTGGCCGCGATGGCGGTGTGCAGGGCGGGACGTTCGCGTTGGCGGAGGAGCCGCTGCGCATGCGGCTTTTCCTGGACGGCTCCATGATCGAGGCATACGTCAATGAGCGCAACAGTCTGACCAGCCGCGTCTACCCCACACGACGAGATGCCGACGGCCTGGCGTTGCTGGCACAAGCTGGCGACCGCGTCGTCTCGCTCAAGGTGTGGGCGATGGGCATGACAGAAAAGAGGAACTGAGATGGCAGCGATAGCATTGCAGGGCGTCGGCAAGACCTACCCTGGAAAAGAGGCGCAGTACATTTTGCGCGACATCGATTTCACTATCGAGGACGGAGAATTCGTGGTGCTGGTCGGCCCGTCGGGCTGCGGCAAGTCGACCTTGCTGCGCATGATCGCCGGGTTGGAGGAAATCAGCGCCGGCGAGATCCGTATCGGCGGCGAGCGTGTCAACGATACGCCGCCGTCCAAGCGCGGCCTGTCGATGGTATTCCAAAGCTATGCCTTGTACGCGCACATGACGGTGTTCGAGAACATCGCCTTTGGCTTGCGGCTGGCGCGGGTGCCGAAAGCCGAGATCAAGACCGCCGTGCAGTCGGTGGCGAAGATGCTGCAGATGGAGCACTTGCTCGAACGCCGTCCACCCCAGCTCTCGGGTGGACAGCGGCAGCGCGTCGCCATTGGGCGCGCGATCGTGCGCAAGCCTCGCGCCTTCCTGTTTGACGAGCCGCTGTCCAACCTCGATGCGGCCCTGCGCGCCGACATGCGCGTCGAGATCGCGCGGCTGCACCAGCAGCTCGGCGCCACCATGGTGTACGTCACGCACGACCAGGTCGAGGCAATGACGCTGGCGGACCGCATCGTCGTGCTGGGACCTTCCGGCGTGCAGCAGATCGGCGCGCCGATGCATCTGTACGACCAGCCGGCCAATGTCTTCGTCGCCGGCTTCATCGGCAGTCCCCGGATGAATATGCTGCCAGGCCGGATAGATGCGAGCGGCCAGTTGTGGTTGGGCGCCGTGCGCCTGGGCTGGCGCGCGCCGGCCGCTGGGCCGCAGGCCGACGTCACTGTCGGCATCCGGCCTGAACACCTGGCGGCGGATAGCGGCGGCGCGATCGAAGGCACCGTGCTGCTGGTCGAGCGGCTGGGCGCGGAGTCCTATGTGCATGTGCAGGTCGCCGGACTGGATAAGTCGCTGATGGTGGTGGTGCAGGGCGAACCGCCCGCGAGCGGCGCCACCTGGCGGGTGAGCCCGATGGTCGGCCGGCTCCATGTGTTCAACCAGGAAGGGGCCCGCGTGGACGCGCGCGCGCCGGATATCAACGCAGTGTCGGAGGTGGCATGATCGTCGTTTGCGGTGAAGCGTTATTTGATGTGTTTTGCGACAGCGACACGGCGGCCGGATTTGCGCTGTCCGCGCGTATCGGCGGTTCGCCATTCAACCTGGCGGTCGGTCTTGCGCGGCTGGGCATGTCGCCGATGTTCTTCGGCGGCCTGTCGGGCGATATGTTCGGCCGCAAACTGGCCAGCGCGCTGGAAATCGAGGGTGTCGATACTACCGCCGCCCCGAGGCCGCCGGCGCCGACCGCGCTGGTCACGGTCGATGTCGATGCCGGAGGCGTGCCGGCCTACACCTTGTACGGCAGCGCGACCGCCGAACGTCAAGTTGTTGCCGCCGACCTGCTGCGCGTGCCGCGCGATGCGGCCGCCATCCATGTCGGATCCTATTGCATGGCGGTCGAGCCGGTGGCCTCGACGCTGAAGGAGCTCGTCATGCGTCAACATGGCCGCAGCCTGATTGCGTTCGATCCGAACGTACGGCTCACGATACAGCCCGACCGCGCCGCATGGAGCGGCGCGATCGAATGGATGCTGCCGGTGACCGATTTGCTGAAGATTAGCGACGAGGATATCGGCCTGGTCTATCCGGGGCGGACTCCCGAGGAGTTTATCGACATGGCCATCGACGCCGGCGTGGCGCTGGTGGTCGTGACGCGCGGAGAGCAGGGCGTGCTGGCGGCGACGCGCGCGGCGGGCAAGCACGCCATGCTGGCGCGGAAGGTCGAGGTCGTCGACACGGTGGGGGCCGGCGATACATTCCAGGCGGCGTTGCTGGCCTACCTGGCCTGGCACAAGCTGCTGACGCGCGCCGCGTTGTCGGCGCTGGATGCTCCGTCATTGCTCGCCGCGCTGGACTTTGCCGGACGGGCGGCGGCGATCACCTGCTCCCGGCGCGGCGCCGACATGCCAACTCTGGAGGAGGTAACAACACAGGATTAAACAATTTTCTCGGAAATGACAACGATAGACATAACAAAAATTGTTCCGGCGGCAGGGCGCCGCCTGATAATCATAAAAGGAGATGCAGCATGACTTATTCGATCACTCGTTACCTCACGCGTTCGGCGGCACTGGCAATTTGCCTGGCGCCCGCACTGGTATTCGCGCAGCAGCAGGGCGGGGCCGCCAAGCCGGCGCCTCAGGCCGCCGAGGCCGCTACCGATCCGTCGGCGGTGGTCATCGTCACCGGCGTGACCAAGACAACGACCAAGAAGAATGCGACGTTCTCGATCAATACGTTGAGCGCCGAAGAAATCCAGCGGCTCGCACCGATGAGCACGGCCGACATGCTGGCCAATTTCCCCGGCATCTATTCCGAAGGCGGCAGCGCCGGCGAGGCCAGCAACAACATCACCGTGCGCGGACTGCCGGTCACCGGTGGCTACCGCTTTGCGCCGCAGCTGGTGGACGGCTTGCCGGCCTATGAAGAGCCTGAAGCGCCGTTCATGAACAACGACGTCTTCATCCGCGACGACCTGATGACCGAGAGTGTCGAGCTGGTCAAAGGCGGTCCGGGCGGGATCTTGTATTCGAACGGTCTGGGGGCCACCGTGAATCACGTGACGCGCACCGGTGGCGATCATGTGGCCGGCGGCTACAAGATCGAGTACGCGGACTATGGTTTCCTGCGCCAGGACGCTTTCATCTCCGGTCCGCTGGCGCCCAATGTGACGGGCGCGATCGGCGGCTTCTACCGGCGCAGCGACGGCGTGCGCGACACGGGCTATACCGCCGACCGGGGCGGCCAGGTGCGGGGAAATGTGGTCTACACCAGCAACGACCGCAAGACCACCGCGCGCGCCGACGCGCTGGTGATCAACGATCGCACTGCGTTTTACCAGAACCTGCCGATTTCCGTGCCGCGTTTCAGCAATCCCGGCACGCCGGCCAACCCGACCGCCATCAGCCAGAACACCATACAGCCGCTGGGAATCGACTTCGCCCACGGCACCACGGCCTCGCCGTACAATCGCTACTTCAACATGACCGGCGAATACGGCACGCGCACCATCGACCAGGCCGACGGCATCCATCCCGATTTCAAGATGTTCACGCTGAGCGGTTCGCGTGAGTTGGAGGACGGATGGAAGGTCTCCGCCGGACTGCGCTACACCACCGGCACCAACGGCTTCAACGCCGTCTTCACGGGCAACGATACCGCGACCTCGACGAACTTCCTCAACGCGCGCTACCAGAACGACGTGATCTCGCCAGCGCATGGCGCGGCGCTGGGCTGCAATCTCGGCAACGCGAAGCTGGTCGGCTTCTTCAATGTCCCCTCCAGCAACGCCTGCGCGTCGTTCGCCAACATCAGCCGCGAGGACTTCATCAAGAAGTATGCGAAGGCGACCGCTGTCGCGGGCCGCTACCTGAATGACGGTTCGCCGGTGCCGGCGTCGGCCAATCTGAACTTCATGATTCCCTTCATTGCCGACGTTGATGCATCGAGCACCTCGCTGGATCTGAAGACCCAGAAATCGTTCACGCTCAAGGGCTCGCATGACCTGACTTTCGGCGTCTACAAAAGCCGCTACAACTATGCCCCGAACTTCCAGCAGGCTCTGTTGGTCAGCGACGTCGCCAATCAGTCTCGCCTGGTCGATTTGATCGCCGTCGATGCGCAAGGCAATCAGGTTGGTCCAAGCCTGACGCAGGGCGGCGCAATTTTGCCTGGCTGGGGAGGCTTTGTCAGCAAGATACAAGGGGATGGCAACGCGGCCTACCTGCTTGACCATTGGGAAACCATGGGCAACAAGTTGAAGATGGATTTCGGTGTGCGCTGGCAGAACCTGAAAGCGGACGTCACACGGCGTGACCGCAACGTCATCACCGACCTGACGCCGGCAGGCGTGGTGGTCGGCTCCACCCAGGATACGACAGCCGACAATGAGATCAGCATGCCGGGCGATCCGCATACGCTGCGGCAGACCTATCACGGGTTTGGCTGGTCGGTCGGGGGGAACTATAGCTTCAGCAAGCCGCTGGCGGTGTATGGATTGGCGTCCGATTCCTTCCGTTTGCCCAGCCTGCAAGACCTGAACGATTTGAGCACCGCGACCGCCACCGTGGTCAACGGCAAGCCGGTGGAGGTCAGCGCCGTCGAACATATCCGCCAGTACGAGATTGGCTTGCGTTATCTCACGCGTGGCTTTGGCGCCTCGATCGCGGCCTTCTACAATAACTTCTCGCCGCGCAGCGCGATCAATATCTACAAGGACATCACCTCCGCTTCGTGCGGCACGCAAGGCGGCGTCACGCAGATCAATTCCTGCCCGGACGTGGCGCAGTTGTACAAGCGCGGCGTGCAAAACGTTGGCACGGAGATCGAACTCAGCTGGCGTCCCGCCGCGCTGGAGGGCCTGGAGCTAAAGGGCAATCTGGTCATGCAGAACCCCAAGGTCAATGGCGCCAACTACACCATTACGCAGGAAGACAAGGATCCGCAGGGCGTTATCACCGGCTACCACTATGTGCAGGTCAGCGAGGACGGCCGCCGTCCGCGCCGGCTTCCGAAGGTGATGGTCAACCTCATGCCCTCGTATGACCTGAAGCCGCTGACCGATGTGCCGGTGAGTCTGTACGCGCAGTACCAGTATTACGGCTCGCGCTACTCGGAGGCGACGGACAGCAACGTCACGTTGTATCCGGCCTACCATATCATCAACGCCGGCGCGCAATATCAGATCAGCGAACGGCTGAGTGCGCACCTGCATGTGGCCAATCTGACCAACCAGCTGTCGTTCACGGAGGGGGATCCGCTGTTCAACGATCTGCTGTCTCCGGATGGCACCCGCAACCGCGGCGTGGCGAGGCCGCTGTTCGGCCGAACCCTGCGCTTTAGCCTGACGTACATGTTCTGACGTACAAGCCGCCGGTCCGCCTTGGCAAGGCGGACCGGCGGCGGATCGCCATCACCAGGGGCGCAAGTCACTTCGAGGTTGAGAAACCATCGTCCACGGTGATGACGATACGGCCCAGGTAATCGCCTTTCTGGTATTTGGCGTAAGCCTTCGCGAGTTCGCGGACCGGGTAGGTCGAGTCGACGGCCACCTCGAAGCCCGACTCAAGCCAACCGGCAAGAAGCTCCAGGTCTTTTTGCTTCGACTTCACGTAGGCAAGCGCAACCGAAGACGGGGAGAACAAACTGTTCAACTTGTCGGCAAAAAATGCGGCCGACGGCAGCGTGGTGATGAAGGCGCCGCCGTGTTTCAGTTTTGCCTTCCATTGGCTCCAGCGATAGGCAGCCGCCGGGTCGAAAATAACGTTGAAGCTACCTACGGCGTTGTCGACCAGGTTGGGATTTTTTCGATCGATCACCGCGTCGGCACCGAAGCGCCGGGCTAGTTCAAGGCCGCTGGGGGAGCCCAACGCCGTCACCTGGGCACCGAGCCTCTTGGCCACCAGAACCGCCGTTGAGCCCACGGCTCCCGAGGCGCCCGTGATCAACACACTCGCGTCCGTCGCAGGCAGGCTGCCCTGATCGCGTATGCACTGCAGGGCTGTCAGGGCGGACGTGGCCGCGGCGGCGGTTTGCGCATGGGAGACGTTGTCCGGTTTGCGTGCGATTTGATCGGTTTGTGCGACGATGAACTCGGCGAAAGCGCCCTGGTTGTTCGCCGGGCCGTAGGGCAGGAATCCGAAGACGCAATCGCCGGGTTGCCATTGCGTCTCTCCCGGCCCCACCGATTCGACGACGCCCGAGAAGTCGTAGCCCAGCACCATGGGAAATCGTCGGCCGTGCAAGAACTTTACTTTGCCCAGTGCGACCTTGAGGTCGGCGGGGCCCAAGGCTGAAGCGTGAACCCTGACGAGGACTTGCCTGTTTTGAGGTTGCGGCGTCGGCAGTTCGGTCTGCACCAGGTTGTCGATCGAACCGTATTTGCTTAGGCATATGGCGCGCATTGGGGAGAGCTCCTGAAGAGGTAATTTGTGTGGACTGCCAGGCAGCGCATCTGAGGGCGGAGGCGGGCTCCCGCCCCCGCGTTGGAGTGGGATTAAACGAGTTCGGCCAGCGAGGCGGCGTCGAAGCCTTTGAGGCTGTCGTAATGCTTGCCCTGGATCTTGGCGGTCCAGTCGGGATCACTGATCAGGGCGCGGCCCACGGCGATCAGGTCGAACTCGTCGCGCTCCATGCGCTCGACCAACCGGTCCAGGCTCATGATGCCGGAGCCCTTGCCGGAGAACGCGTTCAGCACGTCGCCGTCGAGCCCCACCGATCCCACGCTGATGGTGGTCGCGCCGGTCAGCTTCTTGGCCCAGCCGGCGCAATTGAGGCCGTTCTCGCCGTCGATCTCGGGAAACTCCGGTTCCCAGAAACGGCGCTGCGAGCAATGCAGCACGTCCACGCCGGCCTCGACCAGCGGCAGCAGCCAGCCCGTCATGGCGGCCGGCGTCTCGGCTAGGCGCACGCTGAGGTCCTGCTGCTTCCACTGGCTGACGCGCAGGATGATCGGGAAGTCGGGGCCCACGGCCTTGCGCACCGCCGCCACGATCTCCCTGGCGAAACGCGAGCGCTGCTGGATGGTCGCGCCGCCGTACTGGTCGGTGCGCAGGTTGGTGCCGGACCAGAAGAATTGATCGATCAGGTAACCATGCGCGCCGTGGATTTCCACGGTGTCGAATCCCAGCCGCTTGGCGTCGGCGGCCGCCTTGGCGAAGGCGGCGATCGTGTCGGCGATGTCGCTGTCGCTCATGGCCACGCCGCGCGCCGCGCCGGGCGCGTTGAGGCCGGACGGACTTTCGACCGGCGCCTCGGGCTCCCATTCGGTGTAGCGGGCCGAGCCGGTGTGCCACAGTTGCGGCCCCATGCGGCCGCCGGCGCCGTGCACGGCGTCGATCACGCCCTTCCATCCGGCCAGCGCCGCCTCGCCGTGGAAGAAGGGGATGTTGGGATCGTTGCGCGAGGCGGGGCGGTCGACGACCGTGCCTTCCGACAGGATCAGGCCCACCTGGCCGGCCGCGCGGCGCTGGTAGTAGGCGGCGTTGGCGGGCGTCGGCACGCCGCCGGGGGAAAAGGTGCGCGTCATCGGCGCCATGACGATCCTGTTTTTCAGCGTGAGCGATTTGATGGTGAGCGGACGAAACAGCACATTGGTGTCGATGGAGGACATGAAATGATCTCGATGGTGGATGGAAATCGCATGGTATATGATTTATACTTAGTGTCAATTAGGCACTTTGAGGTGCCTAGGTATAGCCAAGGAAACCACCATGAAGACCCGTATCGATTGTTTCTCCGCCGATTGCCCGAGCCGCGCCCTGTTCGATCAGGTTTCCGACAAGTGGTCGATGCTGGTGCTGATCTCGCTTGAAGAGGAGCCGGTGCGCTTCAACGCCATCAAGCGCCGGCTGGAGGGGGTGACGCAAAAGGCGCTCACCCAGTGCCTGCGCAAGCTGGAGCGAAACGGACTGCTGTCGCGTCATGTGATACCGGTGTCGCCGATTGCGGTGCAGTACGAAATTACGCCGCTCGGCCGCACGTTGCTGCAGCCGTTCAAGGTGATGCACGACTGGACATTGACAAAGTTGGCCGAGGTCGAGGAGGCGCGGCGAGTCTTCGATCAACGCAACATGGAGTAGTGTAGGCCAACTTTCGGGGCGGGTTGGACGGGACGCCAGGCCGGCCAGTCAGGCTTGCCTAGCGGATCTCGACCTGGTAGCGGAAGTCTTCCGCCGGTCCGCGCGAGCGGCGCCATTCCAGCGGGCGCCGGTCGTAGCCGAGCGCCAGTCGTTCGATCACCACCACCGGTTTCCCGGCTTGGATGCCCAGCAGCTCGGCATCGTGGCTGCCGGCCGAATCCACCGTCAAGGTCTCCTCGGCCGACGCGATCACTTTGCCGCACAGTGTTTCATAGAGCGGGTACAGCAAATCCGGAAAATCGGCCGGCGCGATCTTCATCAGCGCCGCGAACGCTGTCTGCGGCAGCCAGATTTCCTCCAGCAGCACCGGCTTGTCATCGACCAGGCGCAGGCGGTCGAGGCGGATGGCCTGGGCTTTCTTTTGCAGGTCCAGCGCGGCGGCCACGGCAGCCGGCGGCGCCGCCAGCGTGCGCTTCAGGATGCGGCTGCGCGGCACTTGATGCTGCTCGCCGCGCATCTGATGGCGGAAGAAACGGAACAGCGAGGCGTCGAAAGTGGGGCGGCGGATGAAGGTGCCCCGGCCTTGGCTGCGCTCCAGCATGCCGTCGGCCACCAGCGTGTCGATCGCCTTGCGCAGCGTGCCCATGGCCACACCGTAGTGTTTGGTCAGTTCGCCTTCGGTGGGAATCGCCGCCGTGGTCTGCCACTCGCCGCTGGAAATCCGCGCCAGCATGTCGTCGCGCACACGCTGGTACAGCGGCAGGCGGTCGTCTGCTGCGGGGACGGTCGATTTCTTCATTGATATGTAGGACTATAGGGCTGGATGTGTAGCACTGTAGCCGAATATCGCGCACCAGTCCATCGGCGATGGTTGACATCGCCGCACTCGAGGATTACCATTCATTCAAACATCTATATGTTTAAATGACTAAAATACGAGGAGATGGCAATGTTTAACTGGTATCGGCAGGTGTCGGGGCAGGAGCGCAGGACGTTTTGGGCCTGCTTCAGCGGCTGGGGGCTGGACGCGCTGGATGTGCAGATGTTCACCCTGGCCATCCCGGCGCTGATCGCCGCGTTCGGCCTCGACAAGACCCAGGCCGGCATGATCAGCGGCGCCACGCTGGTCGCCTCGGCGCTGGGCGGCTGGATCACCGGGGCCATTTCCGACCGTCTTGGCCGGGTGCGCACCCTGCAACTGACCATCCTGTGGTTCTCCATCTTCACCTTCCTGTGTTCCTTCGCCCAGACCTTTCCGCAGCTGATCGTGTTGAAGGCGCTGCAAGGCTTCGGCTTCGGCGGCGAGTGGGCGGCCGGTGCGGTGCTGATGGCCGAAACGGTGCGCAGCGAGCATCGCGGCAAAGCCATGGGGACGGTGCAAAGCGCGTGGGCGGTCGGCTGGGGCGCGGCGGTGATACTCTACACCGTGCTGTTCTCCTGGCTGACGCCGGACATGGCGTGGCGCGTGATGTTCATGCTCGGCCTGCTGCCCGCGCTGCTGGTGGTGTACGTGCGCCGCTCGATCAAGGAGCCGGCCAAGGCCGTGGCGGCTGCGGCGCCGGCAGCCGACAAGGTGCCGCTGATCGGCATTTTCTCGCCCAAGCTGTTGAAGATCACGGTGATCGGCAGCCTGCTCGGCATGGGCGCGCACGGCGGCTACTATGCGCTGATGACCTGGCTGCCGACTTATCTGAAGACCGAGCGCCATCTGTCGGTGCTTGGCACCGGGGGCTACCTGGCGGTGATCATCGTGGCGTTCTGGATGGGCTGCATCGCCAGCGCGCAGCTGCTGGACCGCATCGGACGGCGCCGCAATGTCGCGCTGTTCGCGGTCTGCTCCACCATCACCGTGTTAGTCTACCTGCTGGTCCCGCTCGGCAATACGGCGATGCTGTTCCTCGGCTTCCCGCTGGGCTTCTTCGCGGCCGGCATCCCGGCCAGCCTGGGCGCGTTGTTCAACGAACTGTATCCGGCGCCGATACGCGGCGCCGGCGTCGGCTTCTGTTATAACTTCGGCCGCATCGCCTCGGCTGGTTTCCCGGTGCTGGTTGGCTACATGAGCAAGTCGATGCCGCTGGGGGCGGCGATCGGCATCGACGCCGCCATCGCCTACGGCGTGGTGGTGCTGACCGTGCTGATGCTGCCCGAGACCATGGGCAAACAGATGGACGGGGAGGCGGGCAAGCCGTCCGTCCGCGCAACCCAGCCCGAGCTGGCGCCATGATAACGCGCCGACATTTCAACGTGAGCTTGATGGGCCTCTCCGCCGGGATGGTGCTTGCGCCGCTGGGCGGATGCGCGACTACTCCAGGAACACAAAGATCCGATTCTATGATTGCTATCGATTGCCACGCCCATGTATTCCTGCACACCTTGCCGATGCCGGATCCGCGCCGCGCTCCCGCCGGCTACGACGCCACGCCGGAGGCCTATCTGCGCACCCTGGATGCCAATCGGATGACCCACGGGGTACTGGTGCAGCCGAGCTTTCTTGGCCTGGACAACAGCTACATGCTGGACGTGTTGCGCGCCCATCCGACCCGGCTGCGCGGCATTGCCGTGGTGGCGCCAGGCGTGACGGCGCGGCAGCTGGACGAGATGCAGCAGGCGGGGGTGGTCGGCATCCGGCTGAACCTGATCGGCCTGCCCACGCCGGACTTTGACAGCCCCGGCTGGCGCGCGCTGCTGGAGCAGATACGCCAGCGCGACTGGCAGGTCGAGGTGCATCAGGTGGCGGCGGGTTTGAAGCCGGTGCTGGAGCCGCTGCTTGCGGCCGGCGTCAACGTGGTGGTGGATCACTTCGGCCGTCCCAGCGCGGCGCTGGGCGTGGATGATCCGGGTTTTCATTATCTGCTTTCGCTGGGGGCGTCGCGCCAGGTGTGGGTCAAGCTTTCGGCGGCCTATCGCAACGGCGCCGCCGGCCGCGGCGAGGCGACCGCGCTGGCCGCGATGCCCCTGTTGCTGCGGCATTTCGGCGTCGAGCGCTTGCTGTGGGGCAGCGACTGGCCACATACGCTGTTTGAAAGCACGGTACGATACGCCGAACAAAGGCGGCAACTGGAACAATTGCTGCCCTTGGAGAGCGAGCGCAGCATGGTGCTGCACCAGACGCCGGCAAGGCTGTTCCGCTTCACCGACAGATGAGCGATGGCGCGGGACACCCCTCTGTTCGTGTTTAGTGTTGGTGTGCCGCAACGATAACCCTGTCCGGCACCATTCGGCGGTACACTTGGCTCATTCCACGTGGGGATATGAGATGACACGAATGGGTTTGTTCTTGCTTGTCGTAGGCGCGCTGGCCGGCTTGCCACAGCCTATCCACGCCCAGGCGCCGGCACTCCATCTTGCAAGTCTGCAGTGGTTGCCATACGTCGGACCTGGCCTGCCCGAGGACGGCATGTCCGGTGCGGTGGCCAAGGCCGTCAGCAAGCACTTCGGCTACGACGTCAAGATCGACTATTTCCCCTGGAAGCGTGCGATGCAGGTCGGCGGCGCCGACCCGGACTTCATCGGTTACTTCCCCGCTTATTACACGGCGGAGCGGGCGCGCCAATGCCACTTCTCGGCGCCGATGGGCCACAGCACCGTCGGCTTTGCCGTGCTGGCCGGGGAGCCGCTGCACTGGTCTGTTCTGGACGATCTGGCGGGCGCTAAACTGGGCGTGGTGCTGGGCTATTCCAACGGCGAAGCCTTCGATGACATGGTCAAGAGCGGCAAGCTGCGGGTCGACGCGTCGGACAACGACACGATCAACTTGAAGAAGCTGCTGGCCGGGCGGGTGCGCGCGGTCGTGATCGACAAAGCCGTGCTGCGCTACCTGCTCGCCACCGAACCCGTACTCAACAAGGAGCGCGCGCGTCTGGCGTTCGATGCCCATCCACTGGCCGAGCTGACCTTGCACGTATGCTTCCAGCGCAGCGCCCTCGGACTGAAAATGCAGCAGTCTTACGACGCCGCCTTGCTCCACACCGATATTGCGAAAATCGAAAACGCGTATTTCGACAAGCTGGACGGCATGTCGGCCGCCAAGCGCCAATTCCTTCACGAGAGCGCTCATTGAAACTGCGTGTCGCCATCGTGCTGGCCGTCGCCGTCGGGTTATTGCTGCCGGCCTCGATTAACATCTACACCACTCGCCACCGCGAGGAAGTGCAGAGACAGCGCTGGGAGTTCGAACATCGCTACCTGACCGATATCCTGGCGCTGGGCATGCAGGAGCCGCTGTGGAACGTCAATGCCGACGCCGGCCGCCCCTTGCTCGCGTCGCTGTTCGCCGACGAGCGCATCGTCGCCATCAAGGTGCGCGATCAAAGGACCGGCGACGTCCTGTCCGAAGAGTATCCAACGCGCCGGCGCGGGCGCAGCTCGCATGTGGTGCGCCAGGTCACGCGAGACGGCATGTTGATCGGCAATGTCGACCTGGAAATGGCCAGCGGCCTGCTCGACGCCGAGATCGCCAGCGAGCGGCGCTTGTTCGCGCTGACGGTGGGCAGCGCCCTGTTGTTGTCGATGCTGATGATCGTCACCCTGCTGCAACGCCGCCTGCTGGCCCCGATCAAGCGCCTGATGGGGGAGTCGGCGCGCCTGGCCGAGGGCGATTTTTCCCTGCCCTTCGTCTGGCATCGGAACGACGAGCTCGGCGCGCTGGGACGCAGCGTCGAGCACACGCGGCGGGCGCTGCACGCCTATTTCATCGAGATCGAGGCGAAGAACATCGCCTTCCAACAAGAGATCGAGTACCGCACCCGCGCCGAGGCCGAGCTCGCGCGCCACCGCGACCACCTCGAGGAATTGGTGCGCGACCGCACCACGCAATTGCAGATCGCCAAGGAGCAGGCCGAGTTCGCCAACCGCGCGAAGAGCACGTTTTTGGCGAGCATGACGCATGAACTGCGCACGCCGCTCAACGCGATCCTCGGTTACACCCAGATTTTGAAACGCAACAAGGCGCTCGACGAACGCCAGAGCGCCGGCCTGAACACCATCGAGCAGAGCGGCGAACATCTGCTGATGCTGATCACCGATCTGCTCGACCTCGCCAAGATCGAGTCCGGCAAATTCGAACTGCAGCTCGGACCGGTCGACATGAACGCCTTTCTCGCCGGCGTGGCGCGCATCATCCAGGTGCGCGCCGAGCAGAAGGGGCTGGCCTTCGACGTCAGCGCGCCGGCCAAGCTCGCGCCCATGCTGGTCGACGAGAAGCGCCTGCTGCAGATCCTGCTCAACCTGCTGGGCAACGCGGTCAAATTCACCGACCAGGGCAGGGTGGCGCTGGCGGTCTCCGGCACCGGCCTGCCGGGCGCCGACGGGCGCGTCGCGATCCGGTTCGAAGTGAGCGACAGCGGCGTGGGCATGTCCGCCGATCAGCTCGACACCATCTTCCAGCCGTTCGAACAGGTGGGCGAGGCCGAGCGCAGGTTCGGCGGCACCGGCCTGGGGCTGTCGATCAGCCGGCAACTGGTACGCATGATGGACAGCGAGATCCATGTCGACAGCGCTCCCGGCGTGGGCAGCCGCTTCTGGTTCGAGCTGGAGGCCGAACCGGCCGCCGCCGTGCAGGCGCCGGCGCAGGCCGAACGGGCCGTGATCGGCTACAGCGGCGAGCGCAAGACCATCCTGATCGTCGACGACATCGCCGCCAACCGCCACGTGCTGCGCGACCTGCTGGGCGGCATGGGCTTCGACACCACGCTGGTCTGCAACGGCCAGGAGGCGGTCGACAGCGTGCGCAGGCAGGCGCCGCACGCCGTGTTGATGGACATCGTGATGCCCGTCATGGACGGCCTCGAGGCGACCCGCCAGATCCGCCGGCTGCCGGGCATGGCGAGGCTGCCGATCATCGCCATTTCCGCCAGCGTCACCAAGGAGGACCAGGACGAGAGCCTGGTGGCCGGCGCGGACGCCTTCATGACCAAACCGGTGCACCAGAACGGCCTGCTCGAGCACCTGGGCGGCCTGCTCGGGCTGGCGCTGCGCTACGAGGAGGAGGCCGCGCCGGCCGAGCGCGCGGCCGGCGCCGACCAGATGATCCCGCCCCCGCGCGCCCAGCTGGAACGGCTGCACCGCCTCGCGCGCGAGGGCGACATGCGCGCGATCCGCCAATTGGCCGACGAGATCGAGGCGTTCGATGTACGGTATGCTGCATTCGTCCAGCTGTTGCGGCAACTGACGCGGGAATACCAATCCAGGGCGCTGGTGGAATTGGCCCAGCGCTATGTGGAGGGCGCCCTATGAATCCGACAGAACAGCAGACCATCCTGATCGTTGACGACATTCCCGCCAACCTGGACGTGCTGGTCAATTACCTGGAGGAGAACCAGTTCCGCGTGCTGGTGGCCCAGGACGGCGAGGAGGCGCTCGAGCGCTGCGGCCTGGTGCAGCCCGACCTGGTGCTGCTCGACGTGATGATGCCCGGCATCGATGGCCTCGAGACTTGCCGCCGGCTCAAGCAGGACAGCGCCACCGCCCCGATCCCCGTCATCTTCATGACGGCCCTGACCGACAGCGAGAACGTGGTGGCGGCCTTCGACGCCGGCGGCGTCGACTACGTCACCAAGCCGATCCGCATCACGGAGGTGCTGGCGCGCATCCATACCCACCTGGCCCTGCGTGCCATGCACCGGCAGTTGATGTCCCAGAACAGTTTGCTGCAAGAGGCGAACGACCGCCTGCTCCAGGCCGAAAAGATGGCGTCGATCGGCCAGCTGGCCGCCGGCGTGGCCCATGAAATCAACAACCCCATCGGTTTCGTCAACTCCAACATGGGCTCGCTGCAGACCTATGTGACGACCCTGTTCGGCGTGCTCGACGACTACCAGCTCGCGGCCGCCGGCGCGCCCGAGGTCGCGGCGCGCATCGCGCAATTGAAGGATGCCGCCGAAGTCGACTTCATCCGCGACGATTTTCTCGCCCTGATGAGCGAGTCGCGGGACGGCTTGCAACGGGTGAAGGATATTGTCCAGTCGCTCAAGGATTTCTCGCATGGCGGGAGCACCGAGTGCGCCAGCGCCGATCTGCATCGCGGCCTGGACAGCACTCTGAACATCGTCAACAACGAGATCAAATACAAGGCCGAGATCGTCAAGGAATACGGCAAGCTGCCGCCGGTCATGTGCGTCGCGTCCCAGCTCAACCAGGTGTTCATGAACCTGCTGGTGAACGCCGCCCACGCGATCGACGGCAGGGGCTTGATCACGATCCGCACCGGCGTCGCCGGGCAATGGGTCTGGATCGAGATCTCCGACACCGGCGGCGGCATGGCCCCCGAAACCGTCCATCGCATTTTCGAACCCTTCTATACGACCAAGCCGATCGGCACCGGCACCGGTCTGGGCCTGTCCGTTTCGTACGGCATCGTCAAGCGCCACGGCGGCCGCATCGACGTCGAGAGCGAGCTGGGCAAGGGCAGCCGATTCACCGTGCACCTCCCCATCCACGGCAACGCCGCGGCATGACATCCGCAAGCAGGCGCCGGCGTCACTCCCTGGCCAGGAACTTCACCAGTTTCGGCACCACTTCCGAGGTCGCTTCCTCCATCAGCCAATGCCCGCTGTTCTTGATGACGACGCCTTCCACATGGGTGTCGACCAGGCGCGCCTGCCGGATCAGGAATTCGCCCGAGGCCTTTTCGCCGGTGAGCACCAGCATCGGCATCGTCAGCGGCGTTTTCATGTAGCCTTCGAAATCGACCGCGTCCTGGGCGAAGGCCCGGAACACTTCGAAGCCCGCGCGCATGTGGCCGGGTTGCGCGTACTCGGCCGTGTAGAACTTGCGGTCGGCCTCGCTCAGGGATTTGGTTTTATCGGCGGCGAAGTCGTTCCAGAAATGCTCGAAGTAGGTGCGCTCCCGGCCTTTGACCAGCGCCAGCGGCGTCTCGCCGTAGAAATGGAAGTGCCACAAATCGCGCAGCAGCCACACGTCCTTCCAGTTGCCGACGCCCGGCAGGAAGGCGTCCATCAGCACGATCTTGCTGACTTCCTTAGGATACTGGGCCGCATAGGCGTAAGCCACCATCAGGCCGATATCGTGCCCGACGATCTTGGCCGACTTGATGCCCAGGCTGGCCGCCAGGGCGTGCACATCCTGCGCCATCACGGACTTGGTGTAGGGGCCGGCGGGCAGCCCGGATTGGCCGAAGCCACGCAGGTCCGGCGCGATCACCAGGTGGTCTTTCGACAGCTGGGCCATCAGCGGCAGCCACATGTGGCTCGATTCCGTATAGCCGTGCATGAGGATGACGGGATCGCCTTTCCCCGCGCTCAGGTAGTGCAGGCGCACGCCGTTGGCTTCGACGAAATTACTCTTGGGTGCTTCGGCGCGCGCCGGCCCGACGGCCGCGCACAACAGCAGCAAGCCGATCTGCAGCAACTTGGTGATATTCCCTGACATGGTGTTCTCCTGTGGTTGGATCGATGGAATCTGCATGGCCTGCATCAGAAGGCGCTCTTGATCACGCCGCCGTCCACGCGCAGCGCCGCGCCGGTGGTCGCCGACGCGAGCGGGCTGGCCACGTAGGCCACCAGCGAGGCCACCTCCTGCGGCGTGCCGAAGCGTTTGATCAGCGAAGTCGGGCGCACGTGGTCGAAGAACTCCGCCTCGATCTGCTCGAAGCTCTTGTCGCTGGCGCGCGCCATGTCCGCGACGAAGTCGCCGACGCCGCGCGATTTCGTCGGGCCCGGCAGCACGCTGTTGACCGTGATCCCGGTGCCGGCGACCGCTTCCGCCAGGCCGCGCGAGACGGCGAGCTGCGCGGTCTTGGTCATGCCGTAGTGGATCATCTCGGTGGGAATCTGCACCGCGCTCTCGCTGGAGATGAAGATGATGCGGCCCCAGTTCGCCCGCTTCATCTCGGGCAGCACCAGCCGCGCGAGGCGCACGCCGCTCAGGACATTGACGTCGAAAAAGCGCAGCCAGTCCTCGTCGGGAATATCCTCGAAGGCCTTGGGCTCGAAGATGCCGAGGTTGTTGACCAGGATGCCGATGCCGGGATGCTGCCGGACCACCTCCTTGGCCGCCTCGGCCTGGCTGAGGTCGGAGGCAAACCCGAGGACCGTGCCGTGCGTCTCCGCGCGCATGCGCTCCACCGCCTCGTCGACGCTGGCCTGGGTCCTGCCGTTGACGATCACGCTGGCGCCTTCCCGCGCCAGCGTGGACGCGATCGCGTAGCCGATGCCGGCCGTGCTGCCGCTGACCAGCACCAGCTTGCCGTTGAGTTGTAAGTCCATGTCGATTCTCCTTGCGAATGGGGTGATGAAAAGAGGATATCCGGGGGCGGGGGGCAAACATACACCCTATCGGGTAGATATCTTCTATACAATCCTCAACATGAAAGTTGCGAAACTATAACTAGTAACTAATCGGCATGATGATCACGCGATTACCTGGCTATTGCCGCGCGGTGCTGGCTTGCTGCGTGCTGCTTTGCGGCGCCGCTGCGCCGACGACCTGCTGGTCGAACGGCGCTACGCCGCCCGCCATCAACCTGCATCACACCAGCTGGAGCGCGCGCGACGGCGCGCCGGAACTGATACTGTCGATGACGCAGACCAGCGACGGCTGGCTGTGGCTGGGCGGGCCGGGCGGCTTGTATCGCTACGATGGCGTGCAGTTCGAGCAGTTCGCGCCGGTCAACGCGGCTTTGCCGACCAAAAACGTCAGCCTGGTGAACGCGGTGGCGGGCGGCGGACTGTGGGTGGGCTATCGCACCGGCGGCGCCAGCTTCATCCAGCAGGGGCGGGTACGCAACTACGGCGTGCGGGACGGCTTGCCCGACCGCGCCGTCTGGGGCTTGGAGCTGGATGGCGGCGGACGCATGTGGGCGGCCACCTCGCAGGGCATGTTCTACCTGGAGCGCGACCGCTGGCGCAAGCCGGACAGTGCATGGGGCGTGGCGGACGGCCGCTACAAAACGCTGATGCGCGACCGCCACGGCGTGTTGTGGGCGCAGGGCGATGCCGGCGTGTTTTCCCTCAAGCCGGGCGGGACGCGCTTCGCCAAGGCCGCCGTCGACAGCGGGCCCGGCGTGCTGTTCGAGCTCCCCGATGGCAACGTGGTGAGCTGGGATGCGTTGCATGGCCGCCTCAACCTGCTGACCGGCGCCCGCCCGAATACGGTGTACCGGCAATGGGGCGAACTGGGCGATCCTGGCAGCCTGCTGATCGACCGCCACGGCGATCTCTGGGTGGGGCAGCTGGAAGGGCTCGAATACCGCACCGCGCGGGGAACCGCGCTGGCGGCGCCGCGACAGGGCTTGAGCGGGCGCGCCGTGGCCGCCATCTTCGAGGACCGGGAGGGCGATATCTGGACCTCGACCTCAAGCGGGATCGACCGCTTTCGCCATCGGCGCGCGACCAGGCTGGATATTCCGGAAGCGGCCGTCGGCGGCGGGCTGCTTGCCGCCGACGACGGCGGGGTCTGGATCGGCGGCTATCATGTCGCCGCCAGCGGGACCGGCCAGGTCACCGCCAGGCCGCTCTGGACGCAGACCGGCGGCGTCTGGGACAACCTCCTGACCAGCCTGGCCCGCACCAGCGATGGCGCCATCTGGGGAGCAGGGTACGGGAACTTGCGGCGGATCCAGGGCAAGGACAGCCGGCTGGTGGACCTGCCCGCGGCGACCGGTGGCGTGAGGGTGCAGGCACTGCTGGCGGACCGGGAGGACAGCGTGCTGGTGGCGCTGTTCCAGCAGGGCTTGTATCGCCATGGACCGCGGGGACAGTGGCAAAAAATCGGCGACGAGGGCGAAGTCAATGTGATGGCCAGCTCGGATGCCGCCGGACTCTGGATCGGCTACCACCCCGGCCTGCTGGTCCACGCGCAAGGCGCCGCGCGGCGCCGCTACGGCCCGGCCGACGGCCTGATGCTGGGAACACTGATGGCGCTGCATCTGCACGGCCGGCACGTCTGGGCGGGCGGCGAGAAGGGCGTGGCCTTGTTCGGGGAGGACCGGTTCGACCGCCTCACCGGCGCCGACGGCGAAACCTTCGACGGCATCTCCGGCATCGTCGAACTGGCCAACGGCGATCTGTGGCTGAACGCCTTTTCCGGCCTGTTCCGCGTTGCCGGCGCCGAGGTGGCCGCGTTCGAACGGCAGCGCGACCACCGTGTGCGATACGAGCGGCTGGACCAGCTGGATGGCCTGGAGGGCAGCGCTCCCTACCTCAATCCCACGCCGTCGCTGGTGCTGGCGTCCGACGCGCGCCTGTGGGTCGCGCGCTCCACCGGCGTGTTCCTGCTGGATCCCGCCGAGCCGCTGCCGCCCACGCCGAGGCTGCCTGTCGTCGTCAAGACGCTGGGGCCGCCGGGCGACAGCCAGGCGCTGCGCCAGCCTGCGCGTTTTGCGCCGGGCCGTTCCGCGCTGCAGGTCGACTACACCGTGCCCGCGCTGGCGATGCCGGAACGCCTGCGCTTCCGCTATCGCCTGCAGGAGGTGGACGCGGCGTGGCAGGAGGCGGGCGCGCGCCGCAGCGCCTACTACAGCAACCTCGCGCCCGGCGATTACCACTTCAGCGTCGCCGCGACCGACTACAACGGCCGGTGGTCGGATGCCGTCACCACGGTGGAATTCTCGATCGCGCCGCTCGCCACGCAGACCTGGTGGTTCAAGGCGCTGTGCGTGTTCGGCCTGCTCTCGGCCGCCTACCTCGTGTATCGATGGCGCATCGCGCGCCTGGGCCGGCAGATGGCCGTCCGCCTGCAGGAGCGGATCAACGAGCGCGAGCGGATCGCCAGGGAGTTGCACGACACGCTGCTGCAGTCGGTGCAGGCGCTGGTGCTGCATGTGCATGCCGCGCTGATGAAATTGCCGGCGCGGGATGCGGCGCGGTTGCAGATCGAAACCGCGCTGCGGCAGGCCGACGAGGTGCTCGACGAGGGACGCGAGCGGATCCGCGACCTGCGCGGCGAAGACGCCGGCAAGCCGAGTTTCGCCGACGCGGTGCTGGCGGCGGCGGCGCGCCTGCGGCACGGCGATGCCGAGCCGGTCCGCCTGGTCGTTTCCGGCACCGTCCGCCGCCTCGACGCGACCATCTACGACGAGGCGCTGGCGATCCTCACCGAGGCGCTGGCGAACGCCTGCAAGCATGCCGGGGCGTGCCGGATAGAAGTTCAACTGCACTACGGCAGGCGGGCATTCCGCTGTATCCTGAGCGACAACGGCGCCGGCATTCCCGCCGACGTGCTCAGCGAGGGAGGCCGCCGCAACCACTGGGGCATGCGCGGGATGTACGAGCGCGCGGCCGGGATAGGCGCCAGCCTGGCGGTGCGCAGCCGCGAAGGCAGCGGCACCGCGTGGCAGCTGGACGTTCCGGCGGCGCTGGCATATACCCGATAGTGTGATGCGCGGCGCCGCCGCAGGTGCTACGTTCGCGCGACAATTACAGGAGCATAGTCATGGAGAGTGGCCAGATCAGCGTCATGATCGCCGACGATCATCCCTTGATGCGCGGCGGGATCGCTGCGGTGCTGTCGTCCAATCCGCGCTTCTCGGTGGTGGCCGAGGCGGAGGACGGCGACAGCGCCGTCGAACAATATCAACGTTGGCGCCCGGACGTCACGCTGATGGATCTGCAGATGCCCGGATTGAACGGCATCGAGGCCACCAGCGCGATCCGCCGCATCGACCCCGAGGCCCGCATCATCATCCTGACCACGTTCGGCGGCGACGTGCAGGTGGCGCGCGGGCTGAAGGCGGGCGCGACCGGCTACGTGCTGAAGAACCTGGCCCGCACGGTGCTGGGCGACTACATCCTTTCGGTGCATGCAGGCCGGCGGCTGTTGCCGCCGCCGGTCGCGGCCAGCCTGGCGAACAGCTTCCAGCTCGACGCGTTGAGCAAGCGCGAGATCGAAGTGCTGCGGCTGGTGGGGGAGGGCAATTCGAACCAGCGCGTGGCCGACCAGCTGGGCCTGAGCGAGGACACCATCAAGGCCCACATGAAAGCCATCCTGCAGAAGCTCGATGCGCGCGACCGCACCCACGCGGTGATGATCGCCCTGCGCCGCGGCTACTGGGAAAGCTGAGGAACAATACACGATAGGGCGAACCGAACACCGACTTATGGCGGAGCGACCGGCACGGTATCCCGTGCCTATACTGCATTTTTGCCATCAAGTGAAAGGAAGGTATCGCCATGAACATCCCATGCCGCTTGTTGTTGAGCCTACTCTTCGCGGCCGGCGCGGTCCACGCGGCACCGGCCATCCAGTCGGCCGGTAAGCTAAGTTTCGGCGATGCGCGGACGCTGTTTGTCGCCGACTGGAAGGGCGCCCGCATCTTCGCGCTGCAGGTGCCCGCGCCCACCGCGCCGGCCGGCAAGCCGTTCAACCTGAAGGACGTGCAGGCGCCGATCGCCAAGGCGCTTGGCGTGGCGCCGGCGGCGCTGCGCTTCGAGGACCTGGCCGTGCAGCCGGACAGCGAACTGGCCTACGTGGCGCTGACCGTGCGCGGCGCCCACGGCCAGGGCAGGCCGGCTATCGTCAGCATCGACGCGGCGGGCAAGGTCCGGCGGCTGGATCTGGCCAAGGCTACGGGCTCGGCCGCGATCACCGATGCGCCGGCGGCCGACGTCGCATTCTGGCGCGACCTGCCGCAACAGACGCTGACCGTGACCGACATGCGCTACTACCAGAACAAGCTGTACGTGGCCGGGCTGTCGAACCGCAGCTTCGCCTCGACCTTGCGGGTGTACGACTATCCGTTCAGCGGCAAGGCCAGCGCCACCACGGTCGAGATGTACCATCCGGTGCACAACCAGATCGAGACCCGTGCGCCCATCCGCAGCATGACGGTGATGACCCTCGGCGGCGAGCCGACGCTGGTGGCGGCCTACACCTGCACGCCGCTGGTGACCATCCCGCTCAAGGATTTGAAGGACGGCGCGCATATCGTCGCCCGGACGGTGGGGGAACTGGGCTGGGGCAGCGCGCCCAACGGCCTGGTGAGCTTCAGGGTGGGCGATGCGGAGTATGCCTTGCTGGTCAACTCCAGCCGGTCGGCCGACCTCCTGAGCGCCGCCGATCTTGCCGGCGCCGCCGCCGCGCCGGGCTTGAATACGCCGATCGACTGGCCGGCCAAGCCCTACCTCGGCGTCAGGGCGGTCATGGCTCCCTTGTCGGCGGTGATGCGGATCGATAACCTGAATCCGCAATTGCTGCTGGCGTTGCGCCGCTCGGACGCCGGCGGCGAGATGCAGCTGGTGTCGATCCCCAAGGGCGGCTACCTGCGCCTGAGCGACTTCGTCAACGAGTACGATTTCCCCGACTACCGTTATCCGGACGGCGACAAATTCCGCGACTTCCATAAATATGCGCGCACCATCGAGGGCTATCCTGAACTGGCCCGCTAGCGCGGCCTTGCTGGCCTTGGCGCTGGTGCCGGGTCCGGCGCCGGCCGGCGCCAGCGTGACGCCCTCGGGACCGGCGGTGGCCGAAAACCTGCTGCGCATCGAGCTGCGCTTCGACCGGCCATTGACGGCGCCGCTGGACATGGCCCATGTCACGCTGCTTGACAGCGCCGGCGCCCCCATCCCCGACGCCTTTCTCGACCTGCCGCTGGCCGACCGCAGCGGCACGCGGGCCACGCTGCTCCTGCATCCAGGCCGCATCAAGCGCGGGGTCGGACCCAACATGGCGCTGGGGCCGGCCTTGCGCAGCGGCGAGCCGGTGAGGTTGCGCATCGACGATCCGCAACTCGGCCGGCCGCTGGAGCGGCGCTGGCAGGTGACGGCGCCGCTGCGCCAGCGCATCGATCCGCAACAATGGACGGTGCAAACGGCCAGGCGTGGCGGCCGGCAGCCGCTGCGCGTCATCATGCCGGCCGCGCTGGATGGCGCCGCCACGGAACAGATTGCCGTGCAGGGGCCGGACGGGCTGCGGCTGCCCGGCACCGCCACGCTCGCGGCGGGCGAGCGCGAATGGCGTTTCACGCCGGCGCGGAACTGGCGTCCCGGCGCCTATCTGCTGCGCATCCATCCACAGCTCGAAGACCCGCAGGGCAATCGCCTGTGTTCGGCGTTTGAGCAGGACGCGCAAAGCGCCCGGCGGTGCGAGGCCGAAGGCAAGCTGGGCTTCTTAATCGACTGACTTGGCTTCGCGCCGTTTTCCCCTCCTTGATTCGAAAGCTCGAGCACGATGTTGCTTTCGATTGGCTTTTTAACAACAGTTATTTGCCCAATTGATGCGGATATCTGATTAAAAAACAAATCTTGCTTTGAGTGTAAGCCAGGTTGTGAGAGATTACCTTCTGTCAAACATTTTGTTTATGACAACCATTTTTGACAAAATTTACGTAATTTTAATAACACGTCAAAATAAATCTTCAGGAGGGGTAATTTTGCAAAACCACATGAAACTGAAACCCAGTGCCATCGCCATCGCGTTGGCGCTGGCCTATGCGCCTGCCCTCCATGCCCAGCAGGCCGCAGGCAAGGAAATGGAAACTGTCTACATCACCGGTTCGAACTTGAAGCGGGTCGGCAAGGAGGGTGAATCGCCGGTCCAGGTCATCACCGCGGCGGATATCAAAATCAGCGGTGCCGCGACGGTCGCTGAACTGATGCGTACTGTGCCGTCGATGGGTACCGACAACAACTATGACACCAACGATGGCGGGTTCTCGCGCGGCGTTTCGACCGCCTCGCTGCGCGGCCTGTCGTCGACCTCGACCCTGATCCTGCTGAACGGCCGCCGCATGACGCCATCGGCCTATGCCGACCCGAACGACGGCAATTCCACGCTGTATGATTTGAACAGCATTCCGTTATCGGCGCTGGACCGGGTCGAGATCCTCAAGGATGGCGCCTCGGCCGTCTACGGCTCCGACGCGATCGGTGGCGTGATCAATTTCATCACCAAGAGCAATTACGAGGGCCTGCAGCTCGGCGTCCGTGCCGGCGCCAATGACGACCGCCGCTTCGGCAAACGCGGCGCCAGCGCGTTCTGGGGCAAGGGCGACATCGACAAGGACGGCTACAACGTGTTTGTCGCCGCCGACATCTCCAAGCGCGACCGTGTCCGACGCTCCGATGCGACCGATATCGAAGTCGATCAATACAAGCTGCTGAACGGCCGCTTCGCCACCAACTACGGCAGTACCGTGTCGCGCCACGCGTCGTTCTATCGCGAGAAGTCGCCGGGGTCGCTGGACTTCGCCGTGTCGCGGGCGGATGCCGCCACCCGTCTGATCACCAAGCTGGACTGCGACCCGTCGCAGCAGCTGGTCGGTACCCGCGCCATGGGCTTGTCCAAGGCAAGCGTGTTCGTCGGCCGTAGCTTCTGCAACTACGACGCCACGCAGTTCCTGGAAGGTCAAAGCGCCGGCAACGACGGCAACATCATGAGCCGAGGCGTGCTCAAGCTCGGTGCCAACACACGCGCCTTCGCCGAGGTGGCGTTCAGCCGTACCGAGCGGAACTACACGGGCACGCCGATCACGCTGGACCAAACATCGACGATGAACTTCACGGCCACCGGCGTGGGCGCTCCATTCCAGGTGGTTCTGCCGATCGGCCATCCGGACAATCCGTTCCCGGACGCGCGCGCCTCGATTGGCTACCGCTTTGAAAATCTGCGCGGCGGCACGCAGAACATCAACAAGGGCGTTCGCGCGCTGGTCGGCCTGGAAGGCAGCTGGAACACCTGGGACTGGAGCACCGGCCTGCTGTGGAACCAGTCGACCAAGGACGACATCACCTACGGCCGCCTGTATCTGCCGACGCTGCGCAAGCTGAACAGCGGCACTTCGCTGGCCGCGCTGGCCGCCGATCCCACCTTGTCGCACGACGTCACCAGCGACAACAAAGCCTCCATCCTGCAGTGGGATGCCAAGGCCAACACGGAGTTTGGCAGCTTGCCGGGCGGCCCGATGGCGCTGGCGCTTGGCGCCGAGGTACGTCGCGAAAAAATCAACCTGCACCCTGATCCGCTGGTCGCTTCCGGCCAGATCTTCGGATTGGCGAACACGGTCATTGATAGTCAGCGCGACGTCAAGTCGGCGTTCGTCGAGCTGCGTACGCCATTGTTGAAGAATCTGGAATTCGACTTTGCCGGCCGTCTCGACAAATACCCAGGCATCAAGACCAACTTCGTGCCCAAGGTTGGCGGCAAATGGACCGTGAGCGACTCGGTCGCCCTACGCGGCACCTATGCGCGTGGCTTCCGCGCACCAGGCCTGACTCAGGTATCACCGGGCGGTGCGCAGTTCTTCTTGAGGAATATCTACGATCCGCGGCGTTGCGAAACCGATGAAAGCACGCCGAAGCCGGGCGCCACCGAGGTCGATTGTAACAAGACAATAGCCGGCACCGGCGGCGCCAATCCTGACCTGGTGCCGGAAAAAGCCAAGAGCTACTCGCTGGGCCTGATTGTCTCGCCAACCAACAATATCGACGTGGTGATCGATATGTGGCGCATACGCAAAACCGGTGAAGTGATCCTCGGTTCGGCTTTCGACGCGCTGAAGAACGAGGACAAGGCTCCAGGTAACATCGTTCGCGATCCCAACCCGGTCAACTGGGTCACCGACGCTAACGGCAATGCGGTACCGAACAGCGGTCCGTTGTTGATGGTCCGCGAACCATGGATTAACCAGGGTGCGAGCGAAGTGAAGGGTATCGACCTTGAACTGCGCCATCGCTTGAATATGGGGGCGTGGGGCTCGTTGAGCAGCAAATTGAGCTCGACGTACACCTCGCACTATTCGATCGCCGCCAAGGATGGCGATATCGAACACGACCTGGCAGGCAGCAATGCCGGTACCACCGACTGGGCGATCAGCAGCAGCCTGGACATTCCACGCTGGAAGAGCACCTTGTCGACCTCGTGGACCCTGGGCGATCATGCCGTTTCCGCCAACGTCAATTATGTGGGGCCGGTATCGCTGCTGCGCCGCTACGACGGCAAGGACACGTTCGCCCAACCGTTCTGCCACTACGGCACGCCGAAGCCAACCGATGCCGAGCCAGACCGCGACGCAACCGTGCCGCTGTACGAGAACTACTATCCGGACTGCGCGGTCAACAGCTGGACCACGGTGGGTGTGGGTTACACCTACACCGGCTTCAAGAACTTGTCGCTCAGCCTGAATATTCAGAATCTGTTCGACAAGAAGGCGCCATACGATCCACGTTACGGCGTGAGCACCGCGGCGTCGCCGCTGGCGGGCTACAACGAAGGCCTGCATAGCAACCAGGGGCGCTACTTCACCTTCAGCGCGAACTACACGTTCTATTGATCGCTGAGCGGGACTGAGGTACGCAAAGACCAGGCATTCCGTGCCTGGTCTTTTTTTTGGGCATGCGTTTAAACCGGACAGTTCAACATCCACTGAACACCGAACTGGTCGGTCAGCTTGCCGTAGTAGTCGCCCCAGACCTGCATCGCGAGCGGCGTGGTGACCGTGCCGCCCTCCGCCAGGCGCGCGAAGAGCTGCTCGGTCTGGCCGGGGTCGTTCATCTGCAGGATGTGCGCGGAGCCGCGCATCGGTTCCGCGTCGTCGTTGTCGGACGCATAGAACAAGACGCCCGGCCCTTCGAACTGCGCGTGCATGATCTTGTCGCGCATGGCTTCATTGGGCACCGGCATGCCGTCGACGCCAAAGCGCAGCACCTCGGTCACCTGGCCGAGGCCGCAGCGGGCGTAAAAGTCCAGCGCCTGCTCGCAGGTCGTGGTGAAGAACAGGTAGTTGGCGAGTTTCATCATGCGGCCTCGGGCTGGGCTTGCCCGCGGCGTTCTTCGGACGGGAATCCATGAGCCGCGCGCACGCGCTCCTGCGCCGCCAGCAAGCTTTCGAAGTAGTCCGATCGTTCCGGCGCGCCACCGACGACGTGATTGATTTCGCGTATGCCGATGGTCTGGCCGCTCGCGCCCCAGCTGCCGTTCGGCACCTCATGCACAAATACCCAGTCGCCGGCGCGGTTCGGGAAGCTGCCATCCACATCCAGTGTGTTCGCTATAATCCGATTGATGGTTTCGTGCAATGCAGTCTTATCCGCCTGCGTGCAGGCGCCCACCGGAAAGACGACATCGAACAGGAAGCGGCCGCCTTTGGGCGGGCTCGTGTCGGGCTTGCCGCCGACGTACCACGAGGTCTTTGGATCGACCTCGTCGAACAATACGTAAGCCAGCGAGCGGCCGGCGGGGGTGTCGGCTCCCACCTCGGCGATCAGGATGGCGGAGGTCAGTTCCTCGGCCAATTGGGCTTTTTGTGCTTCCGTGAAGGCGCCGCGCTGGTGGGTGATTCTGAGTAATGGCATGATCAATATTCTCCAGGAGTTGGTTGAAAAGCAACTCCACATTACATTGCGATCGTAACACTGTCAATTATTATGTTGCGGTCGTCATATAAAGGATTTCAGATGGTTCGGTACACGCAGGGACACAAGGAAGAGAGCCGCGCGCGGATCGTGGACGCGGCCGGCCGGGGCTTCAGGAGCCACGGCTATGGCGGCATCGGCGTCGACGGCCTGGCGCGCGAGGCGGGCGTCACGCACGGCGGATTTTACGGACACTTCAGCTCCAAGGCGGAGGCGTTCAAGGCGGCGGTCGTGTCCGGCCTGCAGGCGTTGCGGGCCGGGGTCGAGGCGGTGCGCGCGGAGCAGGGCAAGGACTGGATCGTCGCGTTCGTCGCGTTCTACATGGGCCCCAAGCGCACCTGCACCCTGGCGGACGCCTGCACCTTGTCCAGCTTGTCGGCCGAGATCGAACGGTCGGACCCTGCCATTCGCGACGCATATCAAGCCGAACTGCAAGGCGTGATGGAGTCCATCGCGGCCGGGCTGCCGAAGGGAAGCGAGGCGGAGCGCACGGCGCAGGCCTGGGTTCTGCTGTCGCTGCTGACTGGCGGCGTGACCTTGGCCCGCGCGGTGCCAGATCCGGAGATTGCGGAGCAGATCGCCAAGGCGGTTCAACACGCCGCATCGACGCTCATTGATTAAAAATAGACATATAGTTAATTCGTCGTAGACCGACTAGTTCCTTTTGCTCCCGCGTATCCATCTTCGTGGGCATGGGCAAAGGGGCGGGCTTTGCCTACACTGGCGCTGGCCCGATGCGCAGACCTTGCCGTTTTGATTATCGCTATATAGCCATGTATATTGCGCATTGGTCTTCGTATCGCTATGGTGCGGGCTGGACTGGGCGCGGCGGCAGGCCGCCATTTTTTTTGTAATGCGTTATATACGTCGATATATAGCGATTGGAACGAGGAACTGGATGAACAAGAAGTCGAAATTGGCAGGGCAACTGACCGTGCTGGCCTCCGCGATGCTGGCGCTGGGCGCGAGCGCTCAACAGGGCGGCGAGACGCGGCCGTTTGAACTGGGCGTCGTGGTGGTGACCGGCTCGCTGGACCAGGTCGGCGAAATAGGGAAGGACCAGGTCGCCTCCGTGGTCAGCCGCAAGGAAATGCGCCAGTTTAATCGCGATAACGTCGGCGATGCGCTGAACCTGGTGTCCGGCGTGACGCTGTCGACCAATTCGCGCAACGAGAAGACCATCGCCGTGCGCGGCTTCGACGCGCGCCAGGTGCCATTGTTCATCGACGGCATTCCCGTCTACGTCCCGTACGACGGCTACGTGGACTTTGCCCGCTTCACCACGGCGGACCTGGCGAGCATACAGGTGGCCAAGGGATTCAGCTCGATGGCCTACGGGCCGAACACGCTGGGCGGCGCGATCAATCTCATTTCGCGCAAGCCCAAGGCCGCGATCGAAGGCGACGCCACGCTCGGCTGGATCAGCGGCAGGGCGCGCCAGGCCTCGGCCAACGTCGGCAGCAATCAGGGCAACTGGTATATGCAGGCCGGCGTGTCCTACGACCAGAGCGATGCGTTCCCGCTGTCGTCGGACTTCCGGCCGACGGCCACCGAGGACGGCGGCTCGCGCAACAACGCCTATCGCCGCGACAGCAAGGTGTCGCTGAAGTTCGGCCTGCTGCCGGGCGCCGGCGACGAATACGCGCTCAGCTATTACCAGCAGCACGGCGTCAAGGGACAACCGCCGTCGACCGACCCGCTGGCCGCGCGCTACTGGAAGTGGCCGTACTGGGACAAGGAGAGCCTGTACTTCATCTCGCGTACCGCGCTGGGCGCCAGCGAGTCGCTGAAGCTCCGGGCCTACCACGACAACTACGGCAACGAGGTCGACAGCTATACCAACGGCGCCTACTCCACGCTCAAGACGGCGGGGGCGGGCAGCGTGGGCACCGGCCGCAGCATCTACAGCGACTGGACCAACGGCGCGTCGATCGAGCTGGAATCGCGCCGCCTGGCCGAGCACACGCTGCGCCTGATCTCGCACTACAAGCTCGACAAGCATCTGGAGCGCGACGCGAGCGCGACGACCACCGCCATCCTCAAAGATGAGCTGGTCTCGTACGCGGTCGAGGACAACATCCAGCTCCGTCCGTCGACGATGCTGTCGCTGGGCGCGGAGCAGCACCGGCTGCGGCCGCTGACGGTCTACAGCCTCGGCAACCCCTACACGCTGCCGGACGCCAAGACGGTGCGGGACTGGCAGGCCGGCCTGTTCAACGACCTCGCTGCCGGCGCCCGCGTGTACGCGACCGTCGCGCAGAAGTCGCGCCTGCCGACCTTGAAGGACCGCTACTCGCAGCGCCTCGGCACCTACATCGAAAACCCGGCGCTGCGCCCCGAAGCCGCGCGCAACTACGAGGTCGGCTACAAGGGACCGATCCAGGCCGCGTTCTTCTACAGCGAGATCCACGACAAGATCCAGGCCGTCGCCAACGTCTCCGGCAACCGGTCGCAGATGCAGAACGTGGGCAAGGTGCGCGCCTCGGGCATCGAGCTGGGCGGACAGCATACGTTGAACAGCCTGGTCGAACTGGCCGCCAACTACACCTACACCGACCTGAAGAACCTCAGCTCGCCATCCACCAGGCTGACCGACGTGCCACAGCAAAAACTGATCGCGCAAGCGCTGCTGCACCCGCGCGGCGACGTCGACGTCATCGCGCTGGCCGAGCACAACAGCAGCCGCTGGGCGTCGAACACGGTGCAGCTGGCCGGCTTCACCACCTTGAACCTGAAGGCCGCCTACCGGCCCGCGCGCGGCGTCACCGTCGAGGCTGGCGTGAGCAACCTGGGCGACCGCAACTACGCGCTGGCAGATGGCTTCCCCAGCGCCGGCCGGCAATGGTTCGGCAATGTCAGCTACCAATACTAACCACGTGCAAAGGAAATGATCATGATTTGTTCGATACGTAAGCTCGTACTCGCGGTGGCGCTGGGCCTGAGCGTCCACGCCTACGCACATCCCACCGACGGCGACGCCGCCAAATACGTCACCACCCAGCTGGCCGTGACCGGCGCGGTGGAGCACGTGCTGAAGCTGAGCGTGGCGGACCTGCGTCAGCTGCCGCCGCAGAAACTGGGGGAGGTGCCGATGGTGTGCCAGACCGGCGCCAAGCTGGGGCAGCTGGAAAACCTGAAGGGCGTGCGGCTGCGCGACCTGCTGGAGCAGGCGAACGTGGTGTCCCGCAACCACAACGACGTCAAGAAGATGGTGGTCATCGCCACCGCCAGCGATGGCTATGCGGTGGTGTTCTCGTGGTCCGAGCTGTTCAACTCGCCGGTCGGCGATGGCGTGCTGGTGTACTTTGAGAAGGACGGCGCGCCGCTGGCCGACGACGAGGGCCGCATCGCCATGGTCTCCAGCAAAGACCTGCGCCCCGGACCGCGCCACGTCAAATGGCTGCAGAGCATCGAGGTGAGGAGGATCGTGGAATGAGCCCGGCAGGCGAGCGCTTGCTGGTCAGGGCGATAGGCGGCGTGATCCGCAACGCGCAGGAGGGCGAGCTGCCGCTGTTCGCGTGGACGCTCGGCCTGCCGCAGGCGGAACTGGTCAAGCTGCTCGCCCACTGCTACCCCGAACTCGGACCGATGGAGCCGATGCCGGAGCCGCAGTACCACGCCATCTCGCGCGCGGCGCCGCCGGAGCACGGCCGGCTGGTCACGCTGCTGCTGGCCGGCCGCTCGCAGCAGGCCGATCCGCGGCACGCGGCCTGGTTGGCTCACGCGATCGCCGCCGCAGCGCTGGGCAGCCGGCACCTGTGGGAGGACATGGGTCTGGGCGAGCGGGCCGACGTGTCGGCCCTGCTGCGGCATTACTTCGAGCCGCTGTACCGGCGAAATACCGGGCAGCTGAAATGGAAGCGCTTTTTATTCCGGGAACTGGCGGAGCTGACCGGCGGCTACGGCGGCTGCGTCCCCGACTGTTCACGCTGTACGCAGAAGACCACCTGCTTCCCGCAATCTGTGCCCGGCCAGTACGAATTCCCATGATCCACATCATTCTTTAATCCATGGTGTTACCCCGACAATATGCACTGTTGATCAATGACAACTGCATAGATTGGAGAACAGATGGATAGCAAGGATAATGGCGTCGATAACGGTGCCGAGCAAAGTGGACGCAGGGGCTTCCTGAGCAAGAGCGCAGCGCTGGGCCTGGCGGGCGTGACGCTCGGCCTGGTCGCATGCAAGGAAGAGGCCGGCGCGGCCAAGGGCGGCGCGGCCGCTCCGCAGAAGGAAGGCGCGAGCAAGGAAATCGCCCCCGGCCAGTTGGACGAATACTACGCATTCATCAGCGCCGGCCATGGCGGCGAGGCGCGCGTGCTGGGCCTGCCATCGGGCCGCACGCTCAAGCGCATCCCGGTCTTCAACACCGACTGCATGGTCGGCTGGGGCGTGACCAATGAATCGAAGGCGATCATGGGCACCAAGGCCGACGGCACGCTCAAGTACACCACCGGCGACACCCACCACGTGCACGGCAGCTACAAGGACGGCACCTACGACGGACGCTGGCTGTTCGTCAACGATAAGATCCACTCGCGCCTGGCGCGCATCCGCATGGACACGATGGAGTGCGACAAGATCGTCGAACTGCCGAACGTGATGGGCTTCCACGGCCTGTTCACCGACAAGTGCGATCCGGTCGACACCAAGATCAACTACACCACGCGCGTCTTCTGCGGCGGCGAATTCCACATCCCGCTGCCCAACGACGGCCGCGACCTCGACGATCCGACCAAGTGGGGCACGCTGTTCAGTTGCGTCAACGCCGAGACCATGGAACTGAAGTGGCAGTGCCGCATCGACGGCAACAACGACCTGGTCGCCACCAGCTACGACGGCAAGCTGGCCGCCTCCAACCAGTACAACACCGAGAACGCCGCCGACCTGAACGGCATGATGGCGGCCGAGCGCGACGCCTGCGTGTTCTTCAACATCGAGCGCATCGAAGCGCTGGTCAAGGCCGGCAAGTTCACCACCATTGGCGGCTCGAAAGTGCCGGTGGTCGATGGCCGCAAGGCAGCCAACAGCGATCCGAAGACCTCCGTGACCTGCTACGTACCGGTCGGCAAGAATCCGCACGGCGTCAACGCCAGCCCGGACGGCAAGTACTTCGTCTGCTCGGGTAAATTGTCGCCGACCGCCACCGTGATCGAACTGAAGCGCGTGATGGCCTGGTTCAATGGCGAGCTCAAGGAACCACGCGACGCCGTCGTGGCGGAACCGGAAATCGGCCTGGGCCCATTGCACACCGCCTTCGACGGCAAGGGCAACGCCTACACCTCGCTGTTCCTGGACAGCCAGTGCGTCAAGTGGAACGTCGACGCCGCCATCGCGCAATTCAAGGGCGACAAGACAGCCAAGGTCATCATCGAGAAAATGGACGTGCACTACCAGCCCGGCCACAACTACTCGTCGATGGGCGAGACCAAGGAAGCCGACGGCAAATACCTCAACTCGGGCAACAAGTTCTCCAAGGACCGCTTCCTTCCGGTGGGACCGCTGCATCCTGAAACGGAACAGCTGATCGACATCAGCGGCGGCAAGATGCACCTGGTGGCCGATCACACGGCTTACTCCGAACCGCACGACGGCATCATCGTGCGCCGCGACATCGTCAAGACGCGCCAGATCTACAACATGGACGACTTCCCGAACGCGGTCAAGCCGGAGAACGCCGGTATCGAACGCCATGGCAACAAGGTCCATGTGCGCCTGATGTCGCAAGCGCCGGCGTACAGCATGCCCATCATCAAGGTGAAGAAGGGCGACGAAGTCACGCTGACCCTGACCAACCACGACAAGGTGGAAGACTTGACGCACGGCTGCGCGCTGCCGACCTATAACATCAACTTCATCGTCAATCCGCAAGAGACGAAGTCGGTGACGTTCAAGGCCGACCATGCCGGCGCCTTCTGGCTGTACTGCACGCACTTCTGCCACGCGCTGCACCTGGAAATGCGCAGCCGCTTCCTGGTAGAAGCCTGACGGCGGTGAGTGTTGCCGCGCCGCGCGCTCCCGCGCGTGGCGCGGCCTCCTGAGACTATGATACCCAACACATCCATTATTCGTATTTTGCTGGCGTTGCTGGTCGCCTTGCTGTGCGGCGCGCCCGCCGGCGCGGCGGTGTACGACGCCGAATTGTCGCAAGGCCTGATGCACGGCCCCGACCTGTGCGCCAACGTGGCCTGCGCCGACGTGATGCCCGAAGCCACGCGCTTCTCGCAACGCACGGGTTCGCCGCAGTACGTGCAAGCCTTCCGCACCAAGCCCGGCAGCGCTGAGCAGCTGATCGGCTATGTCTTCCTGTCGACCGACGTGGTCGATATTCCCGCCTACTCCGGCAAACCCGTGGTCACGCTGATCGGCATGGACGTGCACGGCATCATCACCGGCGTGCGCGTGCTCAAGCATTCCGAACCGATCCTGCTGGCCGGCATTCCCGAGTCCGCGCTGCTCGATTTCATTCATCAATATGTCGGCCGCCGTGGCGACGCCAAGCTGGAAATCGGCCGTGGCGGCGACGGCAGCGCGGGCCTGGACGCCATCAGCGGCGCCACCGTCACCGCGATCGCCGAGAACCAGGTGATCTCGCGCAGCGCCTACGAGATCGGCCGCCAGGTCGGCATCTTCACCACCGCCGCGCGGCCGCCGGCCCGCTTCACGCCCATCGACGAGCGCCTGAACTGGCGCAAGCTGGCCGACGAGGGCGCCGTCACGCACCTGCTGATCCCGGCCTCCGAGGTGGGCGTCGATCCCGCCGCCGGCCCGTACCTGGACCTGTATTTCGGCTACCTGAACACCCCCAGCATCGGCAACAGCCTGCTGGGCGAGGGCGCCTACAAGCGCCTGATGCAGAGCCTGGGGCCGGACGAGCACGCCATCTTCATCATCGGCGAGGGCCAGACCTCGTTCAAGGGCTCGGGCTTCGTGCGCGGCGGCATCTACGACCGCATCCAGGTGCGCCAGGAGGCGCAGACCTTCACCTTCCGCGACACCGACTACCTGAACCTGTACCACCTGCAACCGGCCGACGTGCCGGCGTTCACCGAATCGGCGATCTTCATCGTGCGCTCGTCGGGCTTCAACCCGGCCTGGCCGTGGACGCTCGGCGTGCTGGCCAACAAGCGCGACGCGGCCGGCGTCAAGACCTTCGCCCGCTTCGACCAGCAGTACTGGCTGCCCGCCCGCTATCTCGAAGGCGGCCATCCCGAGGTGGTGGTGGCGCGTCCAGCCTGGCAGGCGATCTGGCTCGGCCGCGTGCCGCAGATCGTGCTGTTCGTCGCGCTGCTGGCCGTTACCGCCGTGCTGTACGCGATGCGCGACCGCCTGGTGCGCGCCTCCACCCGCCGCCACAAGCCGTGGATCAGCCGGCCTCGCCTGGTGCTGTGGATGTTCAGCGTCGGCTTCGTCGGCTTCTACCTGAAGGCGCAACCCAGCGTGACGCAGGTGATGACCTGGGTGCATTCGCTGCTGCACCAGTGGAAGTGGGAGCTGTTCCTGTCCGACCCGTTCATCTTCCTGTTCTGGTGGTTCATGATCATCACCGTGCTGGTGTGGGGACGCGGCCTGTTCTGCGGCTGGCTGTGCCCGTTCGGCTCGCTGCAACACCTGGCGCTCAAGCTGGGCAGCGTCATCGGGCTCAAGCGCTGGCAAGGACTGCTGCCCAAGCGCCTGCATGACCGCCTCAAATGGGTCAAGTATGTGATCTTCTTCGGCTTGCTGGCGGTGTCGCTGTGGTCGATGGAGACGGCGGAGCGGCTGGCCGAGATCGAACCGTTCAAGACCACCTTCCTGGTCGGCGTGTGGAACCGCACGTGGCCGTTCTGGATCTTCATCGGCGGCATCGTCGGCGTGTCGATGTTCAGCGAGCGGCCTTATTGCAAGTACCTGTGCCCGCTGGGCGCAGGGCTTGCACTGCCTAGCCGCCTGCGGATGTTCGGCCTGAAGCGCAAGTCCGAATGCGAGACCTGCCACGCCTGCGCAGCCGGCTGCGGCTCGCACGCGATCGACGCCAAGGGACGCATCGACCAGACCGAATGCATGCTGTGCCTGGACTGCATGGTGATGTACTACGACGACCACGCCTGCCCGCCGCTGGTCAAGGAACGCAAGCAGCGCACGGCCAAGGGCCAGGCGCTGACCCGGATCGGCGCGGACGGTTATTTTGTCTCGCTGGAAAGCCTGCGCGGCAGCTTGCGCGATGTCTCGGCCTCCGGCAAGGAGCAGCCGTGAACGGCGGAGGCAGGCCCCGGCCCAAGCCCGCGTTTGCGCTGGCGGCGATGCTGCTGGCCGCCGGCCTGGCGCTGTGCGCCGGCGCGCAAGCGGCGGTGCTGCGGGTGCGCGCCGGCGAGTCGATCGCCGCGGCCATCGCGCAGGCCCGTCCGGGCGACACGGTGCGCGTGGAAGCCGGCCGTTACGTCGAGCACCTGCGCATCGACAAGCCGCTGACGCTGCAGGGCGAGGGCCACCCGGTCATCAGCGGGGGCGGCAGCGGCGACGTGATCCGCATCAGCGCGCCCGGCGTCACGCTGGCCGGGCTGGTGGTGCGCGACAGCGGCATCGACCTGACGGCGCAGAACGCGGGCATCTACGTGATGCCGGGCAGCCACCGCCTGACCGTCGCCGATTGCGAGCTGGCCGCCGACCTGTTCGGCATCTGGCTGGAACGCTCGGACGACGCGCAGTTGCTGCGCAACGTGGTGACCGGCCGCAGCGACCTGCAATCGGCCGCGCGCGGCAACGGCATCCAGGTGTACGACACGCGCGGCGCGCAGGTCATCGGCAACCAGATCAGCGGCACGCGCGACGGCATCTACGTGGACGTCTCGCGCGACGCGCTGTTTCGCGGCAACCGTATCCACCACGTGCGCTACGGCACGCACTACATGAACACCAACCACAGCACCTGGGAAGACAACGAGGTCTACCAGAACCGCGCCGGCCTGGCGCTGATGGAGGTGCGCGACCTGATCGTGCGACACAACATCGCCTGGGGCAACGCCGACCACGGCATCATGCTGCGCACCATCCAGGACTCGGTCATCGAGGACAACGTGGTGGCCGGCAACGACCGCGGCTTCTTCATCTACGACGCCGAATACAACATCGTGCGCCGCAACCTGGTGATCAACAACCGCACCGGCGTGCACCTGTCGGCGGGCTCGTCCAACAACCAGGTCGACAACAACGACTTCATCGGCAACGAGGAGCAGGTGCGCTTCGTGGCCGCGCAGGACGTGCAATGGGGCCGCACGGCCGGCAACTACTGGAGCAACTACGGCGGCTGGGACCAGAACGCCGACGGCATCGGCGACCTGCCGTACGAGGCCAATGACGTGGTCGACCGCCTCGGCTGGCAGTACCCGCTGATGAAACTGCTCAGCGCCAGCCCCGCGCTGCAGACGCTGCGTTTCGTCGCGCGCCAGTTCCCGCTGCTGCGGGCGCCGAGCGTGGTCGACAAGCATCCGCGCATGCGGCCCGCCTCCCTTGATTGGAAAAAATGGCATGACATCTACCCACGTTGAACCCGCCGGCACCGCCGTGTCGCTGGCCGGCGTCGGACAGCGCTTCGGCGCGGTGACGGCGCTGCATGACGTAACGCTCGACATCGCGCGCGGCGAAATGTTCGGCCTGATCGGCCACAACGGCGCCGGCAAGAGCACCTTGTTCAAGCTGATGCTGGGGCTGATCACGCCCAGCAGCGGCACGCTGCACGTGCTCGGCCAGCCCACCGGCGCGCCGGCGTTTCGCCAGGCGCGGCGCCGCATCGGCTACCTGCCTGAGAACTTCGTCACGTACGACAACCTCAGCGGCAGGGAAGTGCTGCACCTGTTCGCCGACCTGAAGCGGGTGGCGCGCGCCGCCTGCCCGGCGCTGCTGGAACAGGTCGGCCTGTCCGGCGCGGCCGACCGCCCGGTGCACGGCTATTCGAAAGGCATGCGGCAACGCTTGGGGCTGGCGCAAGCGCTGCTCGGCGAGCCGGACCTGATCTTCCTCGACGAGCCGACCAACGGCCTCGACCCGCAGGGCATCGCCGACTTCTACGCCATCCTGCGCGCGGTGCGGGCGCGCGGCGCCACCATCGTCATCACCTCGCACATCCTGGCCGAGATCCAGGACCGGGTGGACCGGCTGGTGATCATGCACGGCGGCCGCATCGCGGCCCAGGGCACGCTGGCCCAGCTGCGCAGCGGCATGGCGCTGCGGCTGGGCGTGGTGGCGACCGTGGCCGAAGCGGACCAGACGGCGGCCGTGGCCGCCCTGGCCGCGCTGCCGGGTGACGCGTCCGGCGCGCCGACGCTGGAGCGCGAAGGCACGCGCTTCGACGTGCGCTGCGCCGCCGCCGACAAGCTGGCGGTGTTGGCCGCGCTGCTGCCGCACGCGAGCGACATCGCGCTGCACGAGCCCACGCTGGAACAGGTCTTCCTCGGTTATGGAGGTGCGTATGCCAGCTCCCATTGAATGGCGCCAGGTGTGGATCATCGCCGCCAAGGAATGGCGCGACCGCCTGCGCAACCGCTGGGTGCTGGCGGTGGCGGCGGTGTTCGCCGTGTTCGCGCTGGCGATCGCCTACTTCGGCGCGGTGCAGCAAGGACAAGTCGGCTTCCACGGCGTCGACGCCACCATCGCCAGCCTGGCCAGCCTGGTCATCTACCTGGTGCCGCTGATCGCGCTGCTGCTGGGCTACGACGCCATCGTCGGCGAACGCGAGCGCGGGGCGCTGGAGCTGCTGCTGTCGATGCCGATCAGCCGGCTCGAAGTCCTGTGCGGCAAATACCTCGGCCTGGCGGCTGCATTGACCACCGCCACCGCGCTCGGCTTCGGCGTCGGCCTGCTGCCGTTGTCGTCCGAGCTGACGGTGGGCGAGGGCGAACGCTACGCGCTGTTCGTCGCCAGCGCGGTGTTGATGGGGATGGCGTTCCTGAGCATCGCCGTGCTGGTATCCGTGATCGCCCGCGACCGCGTGCGCGCCAGCGGCGCCGCGCTGGCCTTGTGGTTCTTCTTTGTTCTGGTGTTCGACTTGCTGCTGATGGGCGCCCTGGTCCTGAGCCAGGGCGGCCTGAGTAGTGGCGCCTTCGCCGCGCTGCTGATGCTCAACCCGGCCGACGTGTTCCGGCTGTTGAACGTGTTCAGCTCGGACCAGGCGCAGGGCATGTACGGCCTGGCCACCGTCATGCCGCCGGCCTGGACCCAGCCGGCGGTGCTGCTGGCGGTGATGCTGGGCTGGATCGTCGTGCCGTTTTATTTTGCTCACAGGAGATTTCGATGAAGCTTACCTATCGCCCGCGCTGGCGTTCCTGGCTGGTTGTCGCCGCGCTTGCAGGATGCGGCCAGATCGCCCCCTTGCCGCAGGCCCAGGAACCGAGCGCCGACACCGCTTGCGCGCTGGATGGCATGTTGTTGCAGGACTATGCCGGCGCCAAGGGCCAGATCCGCTATGCCGATGGCAAGACCGACTATTTTTGCGATGTGATGGAACTGCTGGGCGCGATGCTGGCGCCCGAGCAGCATCGCAGCGCCAACGCGCAGTACGTGCAGGACATGGGCGCGGCCGACTGGCAGCACCCGCAAGGCAACTGGATCGCCGCGCGCGACGCGGTGTATGTGGTCGGCAGCCGCGCCCGTGGCTCGATGGGCCCGACCATCGTGCCGTTCGCCCGGCAGACCGATGCCGCCTCGTTCGCCAAGCGCGACGGCGGCCAGGTGCTGCGCTTCGCCGATATCCGCGCGTCGATGCTGAGTGCGGCCCGCACGGCCGCCGCGCACGCAGACATGGCGCATTGACGGCGCTCCCGATCCGGCCGGTGTCGGCCGGGATTTACGTCAGCGCGGCGAGCCGCGCTGTTTCAACCACCCGCAACAAAGAGGTTTAAAAATGAAAGCAATCCAACTCTTCGCCGCGCTGCTGATCGGCGGCGCCGCCACCGCCGCCACCGCCGCAGCCCCGGCCCCGGCCCCGGCCGACAGCGCCAAGGCCGAGAAGATCTACAAGGCGACCTGCATGGCTTGCCACGGCGCGGGCGTGCTCGGCGCGCCCAAGTTCGGCGACAAGGCGGCCTGGGGACCGCGCGTCGCCAAGGGCAAGCCCGCGCTGTACACCAACGCCCTCAACGGCTTCAAGATGATGCCGCCGCGCGGTGGCAATCCGGCCTTGAAGGACGACGAGGTCAAGGCCGTGGTCGACTACATGATCGCAAAGAGTAACTAACCGGTGGGGCGCCTTCCACGGCGCCCCGTCATCGGAGAAAAGCATGTTGTGGAATTTTGTCAGGCGCGCCGCCGTGCTGGCGGCCGCGTTGTGGCTTGCGGCGGGCTGTGCGCGGCAGGAGCAGCGCCATGTCACCCAGGGCCATGTGTTCGGCACCACGGTGGAGGTGACGGTCTACGGCGGCACGCGCCAGCACGCCGATGCGGCGGCGGCCAAGGTGCTGTCGGAGTTCGACCGGCTGCACCGTAAGCTGCACGCGTGGGAGCCGAGCATGCTCACCGGCCTGAACGCGAGCATCGAGCGCGGCGAGCCGTTCAAGGCCGATGAGGAAATGGTCGGCCTGCTGCAATCGGCGACCAAACTGTCGGCCAGTTCGGACCAGTTGTTCAACCCGGCCATCGGCCATCTGATACGGCTGTGGGGATTCCAGAGCAGCGACATCTGCGCCCACGCGCCGAGCGCCGAGGAGGTGCGGCGCTGGGTCGACGCGCGGCCCAGCTTGAGCGACCTGCGCTACGACGGCACCACGATTTCCAGCGTCAATCCGGCGGTAATGATCGACCTGGGCGGCTACGCCAAGGGCTACGCGCTCGACCGCGCCGCCGCCATCCTGCGCGCCGAGCATGTGGAGGCGGCGCTGGTCAACATCGGCGGCAATGTGCTGGCGCTGGGACAGCCGGGCGATCGTCCGTGGCAGGTCGGCATCCGCGATCCGCGCGGCACCGGCACGCTGGCCATGGTCACGCTGCACGACAACGAGGCCATCGGCACCAGCGGCGACTACGAGCGCTACTTCATGAAGGACGGCAAGCGCCGTCCGCACATCATCGATCCGCGCACCGGCTATCCGATCGACCTGGTGGCGTCGGTCACCATCATCACCTCGGGCGGCAGCGATGTCGGCCTGCGCTCGGACGGCAATTCCAAGCCCTTGTTCATCACCGGGCCGGCCGGATGGGAGGCCATGTCGCGCCGCCTCGGCCTGAACGAGGTGATGATGGTCGACACCACGCGGCGCGTGTTGCTGACGCCGGCGATGCGCAGCCGCATGGAAGGATCTTGATCGGGCGGCGGCATGAAGGTATTATCGATGAGGCAATAACCGCGCATGACGCGCTGTTTGCCCATCTTTAGGAGCCCTACATGAAACGTGTCACCGGCATAGGCGGTGTGTTCTTCAAGTCACCGGACCCGAAGGCCCTGTCCGAATGGTACCGGGTCCACCTTGGCGTGGATATCGGGCCCTGGGGCGGTGCCGCGTTCGACTGGTCCGGTCCGGACAATCCGGGCGGCAAGGGCACCACGGCGTGGAACGTCTTCAAGGCCGACACGGATTATTTCGCGCCGAGCACGGCCAGCTTCATGATCAACTACCGGGTGGCCGACCTGCACGGCCTGCTGGCCGCGCTGCGCGAGGAGGGCTGCCGCGTCGAGGACAAGGTCGACGATTCGGAGTACGGCAAGTTCGGCTGGGTGCTGGACCTGGACGGCAACAAGGTCGAGCTGTGGGAGCCGCCGCAAGGCCAGTGACAGCGCGCCGCTTCAGCGCACGTGCGAGGGCGGACAACCGTAGCGCTCTCTGAAGCGCGCATGCGCGTGATAGCCGCAGGCCTCGGCCACCATCGGGATGCTCCAGCCGGTAGTTTGCAGCAGCGCCATCGCGTGATGCGCTCCCGGGGCGATCGCCGCGAAGGCGAACCCGCCGGGGATGGGCTGTTGGTCGAATGGCGCAGTTCCGATCAATTTGACGGCTTGGGCTCCATCTGCTGGGCGTCCTGCACCATGCGGCGCAGCTCGGCCACGGGGATGTTGGCCACCTCATGCAGGCGCAGCAGCAGGGCGGCGCTCACCTCCATGCGGCCGCGCCGTATCTTGCTGATGCGCGGCGGCGCGATGTTCAGGGCCTTGGCCAGCGCGGCGTCGTTCTTCAAGCGTAGATGGTCCAGGATGTTGTCGAGCAGCGGATGCGGGCAGCGCGCGGCGGCCGAGGTCAATGGGGTTGCGTAGGCGTTCATGCGGCCTCCTTGAGTTGTTGTTGTGGGGATGGATGGTGATCGTCGTAGCGCTGGCGGATGGCGGCCAGCGCCGCCTCGTCGCGGAACAGCGCGGCCACGCAGGCAGGATCGAAGTGGCTGCCGCAGCCGGCCTCCATCGCGCTGCGCGCCTGCGCGAAGCTCCAGGCCGGCTTGTAGGGACGGGCCGAGGTCAGCGCGTCGAACACGTCGGCGGCGGCCACGATGCGGCCGTACAGCGGGATGCCCTCGCCGGCCAGGCCGCTCGGATAGCCGCTGCCGTCGTAGCGTTCGTGGTGGCTGGCGGCGATCAGCGCGCCGGCCTGCAGCAGCGGCGAGGCGCTGTCGGCCAGGATGTCGGCGCCGATTTGCGCGTGGCGGCGCATGATCTCCAGCTCGGTGCTGTCGAGCGGACCCGGCTTGAGCAGGATGGCGTCCGGGATGCCCAGCTTGCCGATGTCGTGCATCGGCGCGGCCGCGAGGATGCGCTCGCATTCGTCTTCCGGCAGGCCGAGGTTTCGGGCGATCAGCTCGGAAAAGGCCGCCATGCGCAGCAGGTGGGAGCCGGTTTCCGGGTCGCGGAATTCGGCCGCGCGCGACAGCCGGTAGATCGCCTCGCGCTCGCGCGCCGCGATGTCGGCCGTGGCCTTGCGCACCTCGTCGGCCAGCCCGGCCGCGTGGCGCGCCAGTTGCTGCTGGGCCCGGCGCAGCGCCAGCAGGTTGCCGACGCGGGCGTTCAGCTCGATGAAATTGACCGGCTTGGTCAGGAAGTCGTTGGCGCTCAGGCGCAGCGCCTCGTGCCGCACCTTGCTCTGGGTGTCGGCGGTGACCATCACCAGCGGCGTCTGCTCCTTGCCGGGCAGGGCGCGGAAGCGGCGCAGGAATTCCAGGCCGTCGATCTCCGGCATCATGTAGTCGACCAGCACCACGTCGGGGTCGTGGTCGGCGCACCAGGCCAGGGCCGCGCCCGGATCGCTCATGGACACCGGCGGACTATCGCACAACATTTCCAGCATATGCCCGAACAATTCCAGATTGGCGGGATTGTCGTCGACGATCAGAATCTGCATGTTTGCTCTCCTGCTAAGAAATCGGACTGGCTTGGAACGCAAATCCGGCGAATTTGATTGTTTGCCATGACGTTCGCCAAGTTGCCGATTCGGCGGCATAATGGGGACACAGCCTTCGGCGCCAAGCGTTACGCTGAATTTTTACCGATTATATTGATTTTGGTAAAAATATGTTGAAATTGATTTTTTATTTTTTGTTGTGAGGAATATGTGACGATGAAACGCAGCGATACCCCGGCGGACGAGGTGTGCACAACCCAGCGCGCAGCGGAACTGCTCGGGATTTCCGTATCTTCTGTGCAACAGCTGGTGGAGTCGGGCGTGATCGAGGCCTGGAAAACCCAGGGCGGCCACCGCCGCATTCCGCTGTCGGCGGTGCTGCGCTACAAGGCCGCGCCGGCGGCGGACGGCGCCGCCCGGCCGGCGCGCCAGAACGGCGAGGCCACGGTGCTGGTGGTCGAGGACAGCCCGCTGCAGCGCGCGGTGTACGAGCGCCAGTTCGCCCTGTGGGACTTGCCGGTCAGCCTGACGTTCTGCGAGAACGGCTACCAGGCGCTGATGGAGATCGCGCGCCGGCGGCCGCAGGTGATGTTGGCCGACATCATCATGGACGGCATCGACGGCTATGAAGTGGTCAAGACCATCCTGGCCGATCCGCAACTGGCGGGCATGCATATCGCCATCGTCTCCAGCCTGACGCCCGAGGACCTGGCCGAGCGCGGCGGCGTGCCGCCCGGCGTGGTGTTCTTCGGCAAGCCGGTCAACTACGACGAGTTGCGCGGTTATATGCGGGCCTGTTGCGCGCAGCTGCAGCGGGCCGCCCAGTACGACAGCTAATCCAATGAATTAATTGAATTTGACAAATATTTGAGTTTCAGGCAGCATCGCTCCATACCAGAATTTTCCGTTGAGTAATTCTCAGGCGCGGGAGGCAGGATGTGGCAGAAGGTCATGGGGCGATTCGACGTGCGCTGGATGTTGTGGAGCATCGCTCTGCTGCTGGTGGCCGCCGGCTGGACCTTGACGTTGCATCAGCTCGATGAATCGAAGCGCCTGCAGGTCGACGACGCGCGCCGCGACGCCCAGGCGCTGGGCCGCCTGTTCAACGAGCACGCGGCGCGCACGCTGGAGGCGGCCGACCAGGCGGTGATTTTCCTGCGCCACCGCTACGAGGTGGAGGGCGCGCGTCTCGACATCAAGCGCGAGCTGCAGGACGGCCTGGGGCCGGCCGACATCTTCAACCAGTTCAGCATCGTCGACGAGCACGGGGATGTGGCGCTGTCGAGCATGCCGTTCAAGTCCACCAACGTGGCCGACCGCGAACATATCCGGGTCCACATGAACAGCGACGAGGGACTGCTCTACATCAGCAAGCCCATCCTGGGCCGGGTGTCGAACAAGTGGTCGCTGCAGCTGACGCGGCGCGTCAACTATCCCGACGGCCGCTTCCGCGGCGTGGTGGTGGCGTCCATGGACCCGCAGTATTTCACCCGCCTGTACCAGGACATCGACGTCGGCCGCCAGGGCTTGATCGCGCTGGTCGGTGCGGACGGCGTCATGCGGGTGCGCCGGGTCGGCAAGGACAGCAGCCTGGGCCAGGATATTTCCGCCAGCCCGGTGTTCGCCGCCATGCGCGCTCAGCGCCAGGGCACGACCACCGACGCCGGCCCGGTCGACGGCCGCGACCGCATCTACGCCTTCCAGCGGCTGGAGCGCTTCCCGTTGTATGTGCTGGTCGGCATCGACCTGCGGGAATGCATGGCGCGCTACGACGCCGGCCGCCAGCGCACGCTGGCGCTGGCGGCGGGCGCCACCACGGTGATCCTGTTGTGCACGCTGGGCCTGCACATCCTGTTCGGCCAGCTCATCAGGAGCAGGGCGCGCGCGGTGGCCGCCAATCTCGCCAAGTCGCGCTTCCTGGCCAATATGTCGCACGAATTGCGCACGCCGCTGAACGGCATCCTGGGCTACTCCGAACTGCTGCAGATCGAAATGGGCGCCAGCCGCGCCGGCGGCTTCGCCGACGCCATCCACCGCAGCGGCCTGCGGCTGCTGGGCCTGGTGGAGGCGGTGCTGGAGCTGAGCGCGCTGGAGTCGGGGCGCGAGCCGCTGGTGGTCGAGCCCATGGTGATGGCCGAGCTGCCGCAGCTGGCGCTGTCGCGCCATCGGGAGGCGGCGGTGCTCAAGGGCGTGGCGCTGAACGCGCAGATGGAGGCCGGCCTGCCCGCCGTGTGGCCGTGCGACCGCGTCAAGCTGCTGCGCATCCTCGACATCCTGCTGCTCAACGCGATCTCCGCCACGGCGGCCGGCTCGGTGCTGTTGCGGGTGGCGCCCGGCCCCGGCGGCGGCCTGCGCTGCGAGGTGCGCGACACCGGGCCGGGCGTGCCGGAGGCCATGCGCCGCGCCATCTTCGAGAACTTCTCGCAGGCCGACGACACCGCCAGCCGCGCCAAGGAGGGCGCCGGCCTCGGCCTAGCGATCGCCAGCCGGCTGGCGGCGCTGATGCGCGGCCGCCTGCGCCTGCGGAAAAGCGACGGCGGCGGCGCCGTGTTCGTGGTCGAACTGCCGGCCCAGCGCCTGGAGCCGGACGGCGGCGGCCAGCTGGAGGCCGCATGAGCGCCCACTACCGCGCCACCGCGCCGGGCGTGCTGTGGCAGGCCGCCGGCGCCGACCTGCAGACGTTCCGCGCGCTGGCGCAAACCTTCCTCGAGCACGCGCCGCCGTTGCAGGCCAGGCTGGAGCAGGCGCTGCGGCTGGGAACGCCGGCCGCGATCGGCGCCGCCAGCCATGCGCTCAAGGGCATGACGGTGCTGGTGGGGGCCGAGCGCCTGAGCGCGCTGCTGCAGGCGCTGGAGCGGCAGGCGCGCGCCGGCCTGGCGCCGGCGCCGGACGGCGAACTGGCGCCGCTGTTCCGCCAGGTCATGGACGAGGTGGCCCTCAGCATGGTGCGCTACGATGGCGCGGAGGATGACCGATGACGCGCTGGTCGCTGCGGCGCTACTCGCCGCGCGCATGGCTGCGCGGTTTGCCGGAGGCCAGGCGCGCGCTGGCGTTGATCGGCGCGGCGCTGTTGCTGCTGCTGGCCGTCACCACGTTCGGCGTCGGCTACATCCTGCGCGGGCACGAGATCGACGACTGGCGCCAGGGGCTGGGCAACCTGTCGCTGATGCTGGCGGAGACGACGGCGCAGAGCATGGCGTCCGGCTTCGAAGTGCTGGACAGCACCACCGAGGTCGCGCAGACGCTGCTGCGCGGCGGCGGCGACGAGCATGCGCCGCTGCGCACGCGGCAGCTGTTCCAGACGATGCGCGAGATCGGCACGGGCCTGCGCCAGGTGGATGTCATCAGCCTGATCGACGCCGAGGGCGAGCTGCTCAATTTCAGCCGTTCCTATCCGGCGCCGGCCGTCAATGTGGTGGAGCGCGACTATTTCATCTGGCATCGCGACCACGCCAGCGCGGCGCCCTTCGTCAGCGCGCCGGTGCGCAACAAGGTCACGGACCGCTGGGTGTACTACCTGAGCCGCCGGCTCAACCACGCCGACGGCAGCTTCGCCGGCGTGGTTCTGGTCGGCATCTCGGTGGATTATTTCGTCGATTATTTCCGCCGCGTCAGCCTGGGCCAGCACGCGTCGGTCTCGCTGTACCGCGACGACTACACGCTGATGGCGCGCTGGCCGCAGGCGGAAAACCTGATGGGCACGAAGGTCTCCACCGGCGTCACCCAGGCGGTCATCGCCGACGGGCTGGACGCCGATGTGCGCGTCACCCGCGCGCCGCGCGTGGCCGACGGCCTGCGTCCGGTGCTGCGCATGGGCGCGGTGCGGCGGGTGCACAACTATCCGCTGATCATCAACGCCACCATCACCGAGGACCTGCTGCTGGCCGGCTGGTGGCGCAACCTGAAGCTGCTGGCGGCGGTCGCCCTGGCCGGCACGCTGGGCCTCTTGGCCGCGTTCTGGCTGGTGGGGCGCCTGCTGGCCCGGCGCGCGCGCGACGCCGAGCAGGCCCAGGCCCTGCGGCGCCAGGCCGACGCCGCCAACCTGGCCAAGTCGCGCTTCCTGGCCATGATGAGCCACGAGATCCGCACGCCGATGGGCGGCGTGGCCGGCATGGCCGAGCTGCTGCTGGAGACCGGCCTGGATCCGGTGCAGCGCGGCTACGCGCAGAACGTCTGCCGCGGCATCGGCGAGCTGACCCACATCATCAACGACGTGCTGGACTTTTCCAAGATCGAATCGGGCCACATGCAGCTGGAGCAGCAGCCGTTCGACCCGGCCGCCCAGCTGGAGCAGGTGGTCGCGCTGCACCGCGCGGCCGCCGAGCGCAAGGGCCTGCGGCTGGAGCTCAGCGCCGGCGCCGGCCCGTTGTGGGTGCGGGGCGACGCCGCGCGGCTGCGGCAGGTGCTGGGCAACCTGCTCAGCAACGCCATCAAGTTCAGCCCGTCCGGCGTGATCGCGCTGGAATACAGCGCCGAGGTCGATGGCGAGCAGACCGGCCTGTGGCGCCTGCGCTACGTCGTCAGCGACCAGGGCATCGGGATCTCGGAGGCGGCGCAGGCGCGGCTGTTCGAGCCCTACACGCAGGCCGACAGCACCATCAGCGGCCAGTACGGCGGCACCGGCCTGGGTCTGGCGATCTGCAAGCGCCTGCTGGAACTGATGGGTGGACACATCAGCTGCGCCAGCCGGCCCGGCGCCGGCGCCCGCTTCGCCTTCGACCTGCCGGTGCGGCTGGCGCCCGGCGGCGCACCGGCCGCGCCCGCCGCGCCGCCGGCCGAGGCGAGCATGTCGCAGCGCCGCATCCTGGTGGTGGAGGACAACGAGATGAACCGGCAACTGGCGCGCGTGCTGCTGGCCCGCCAGGGCTGGCAGGTGGACGAGGCGCCGGACGGCCAGCAGGCGCTCGACGCGCTGGCCGCGCGGCGCTACGACCTGGTGCTGATGGATTGCATGATGCCAGTGTTGGACGGCTACGACGCCTGCCGCCGCTGGCGCGCGCGCGAGGCGGCCGAGGGTCTGGCCCGCACGCCGGTGGTGGCGCTGACGGCCAGCGTGATCGAAGGCGACCGCGAACGCTGCGCCGCCGCCGGCATGGACGACTACCTGAGCAAGCCGTTCAGCGCGGCTCAGTTCCACGCCATGGTGATGCGCTGGGCCGGCGCCGGCGCCGCCGGCGGCCTCGCTGAAAATTGATATGAATCAAATCTTTTTTTGATTTGGATCAGTATCCTTGTGGAAACTATCTTGTATCGAGGCTACTCATGACCCACCACCAGAGACCACGAGCCACGGCACGCGCGGATGGCGCGCGTTGCGATTTTGCCTGCATCACGTCGGAGGGGGCGTTGTCGGCGGCGTTGCGGCCGGCGTCGCCGGGGCCCGACGGGGCCTGCCTGGACGCCGCCTGCGCCGTGTTCGACGCGCTGCACGAGCAGATCGCCGTGCTGGCCAAGGATGGCGCGGTGCTGGCCGTCAACGCCGCCTGGCGCCAGAGCGGCCAGGTGCGGCCGCTGCCGGGGCAGGCGATGCTGACGCCGGACATCGGCAGCGACTACCTGGCCGCCTGCCGCGAGGCCGAGGGCCTGGAGGAGGACGGCGGTGTCAAGGCCGAGGCCGGCGTCGGCGCGGTGCTGGCCGGGCGCAGCCGCCAATTCCAGATGGAGTACCCCAGCCATACGGCGTCCCGGCAGCGCTGGTTCCGCATGACGGTGTCGCCGATGGCGCACAACTGGCAGGGCGCGCTGGTGGTGCACGAGGACATCACCGAGCGCCATGTGGCCGACGCCGACCTGCGCATCGCCGCCATCGCCTTCGAGTCGTCCGAGGGCCTGATGGTGACCGACAGCCGCGGCGTGATCCTCAAGGTCAACCGGGCGTTCACCCGCATCACCGGCTACACGATGGCGGAGGCGGTGGGCCGCACGCCGCGCATGCTCAGCTCGGGCCGCCATGACGCCGACTTTTACAAGGCCATGTGGGCCGCGATCGCCGAGCACGGCAGCTGGGCCGGCGAGATCTGGAACCGCCGCAAGAACGGCGAGGTCTATCCCGAGCACCTGAGCATCGCGGCGGTGCGCGACCAGGAGGGGCACATCAGCAACTACGTGGCGGGGCTGAGCGACATCACCCTGAGCAAGGCCGCCAGCGACGCCATCCGCACGCTGGCGTTCTACGATCCGCTGACGCGCCTGCCCAACCGCCGCATGCTGCTCGAGCGGCTGCGCCAGGTGCTGGACGCGAGCAAGCTGCACGACCGCTACGGCGCCCTGATGTTCATCGACCTCGACAACTTCAAGACGCTCAACGACACGCTGGGCCACAACATCGGCGACCTGCTGCTGCAACAGGTCGGCGCGCGCCTGCAGGCCTGCCTGCGCCAGGGCGACACGGTGGCGCGCCTGGGCGGCGACGAATTCGTGGTGCTGCTGGAGGGGCTGGGCTGCGACGAGCCGGGCGCGATCTCGCACGCCGAGGCGGTCGGCGGCAAGATCCTGGGCGAGCTGAACCGGCCCTACACGCTGGGCGCGCACCAGTGCCACAGCACGCCGAGCATGGGCGTGACCTTGTTCCACGACGGCTGGCCGGCGCAGCCGGAGGAGTTGCTGATGCAGGCCGACATCGCCATGTACCAGGCCAAGCAGACCGGCCGCAACGGCATGCGCTTCTTCGACCAGAAAATGCAGGACAGCATCAGCAGCCGGGCGCGGCTGGAGGAGGCGCTGCGCCACGCCATCCTCGAGCAGCAGTTCGAGCTGTACTACCAGGTGCAGGTGGACGGGCTGGGCAAGGCCATCGGCGCCGAGGCGCTGATCCGCTGGCGCCTGGCCGACCGCAGCTTCATGGCGCCGGACAGCTTCATCCCGGTGGCCGAGGAGACCGGCCTGATCGTGCCGATCGGGCAGTGGGTGATGGAGACCGCCTGCGCCCAGCTGCGCCAGTGGCACGACGAGCCGGGCATGGCGCACCTGGTGATGGCGGTCAACGTCAGCGCCGCCCAGTTCCACCAGCGCGACTTCTGCGAGCAGGTGCGGGCCGCGCTGGAGCGCCACAGCGTCGATCCGGCGCTGCTCAAGCTGGAGCTGACCGAGGGCATGCTGCTGGAGAATATCGAGGAGACCATCAACATCATGCAGCAGCTGCGCCACCTGGGCGTGCGCTTCTCGCTGGACGATTTCGGCACCGGCTACTCGTCGCTGCAGTACCTGAAGCGCCTGCCGCTGAGCCAACTGAAGATCGACCGCTCCTTCGTGCGCGACCTGGCCAGCGACAGCAGCGACCAGGCCATCGTGCTGACCATCATCGCCATTTCCCGCAGCCTGGGTCTGGACGTCATCGCCGAGGGCGTGGAAACCGCCGAGCAGGCGGCGCTGCTGGAGCAGTCGGGCTGCCACCGCTACCAGGGTTATCTGTACGGCCGGCCGCTGCCCGCCGACCAGTTCCGCGTGTGGCTGGCCAAGTGCACCGGCGTCGAGGAGCGCGTCGCGATCGAGTGAGGGCAGGCCCGAATTATTTGATCTGCATCATGGATTTGACCGCGCCAACCGCCCATAGTCATGGTTGGCGGCGCAGCGTGCGCCGGCCCGAACCACAAAGAGGCATATCATGGAAGAAGAAGGCTGGAGCCCGGACATGGCGCTGGGCATACCGCTGTTCGACGAGGCGCACGAGGCGCTGGCCGAGCAGATCAAGACGCTCATGCACAGCAAGGACGAAGACTTCGCCGCCGGGCTGGAACAACTGGTGGACTGCCTGGACGCCGATTTCCGCCACGAGGAAACGCTGATGGAGGCGATCGACTATCCCGCGCTGCACAGCCACCGCGAACAGCACGCGCGCGTGCTGAGCAAGCTCAATCAGCTGAACCTGGACGACCTGAAAAGCTGCCGCACCGCCGTCGGGCTGGTGCTGCCATGGTTCCACGCCCACCTGGCCACGGCCGACACCGCGCTGGCCATCGCGCTGCAGATGAGCGGCCTCGATCTGGACGAGGCGTCGGCCAAGGCCCACTGACCGTCCACTTGGTCAGGGGCGGTGCACGGCGCGGCGGTCCAGCACCACGTGCGCCACGAACAGCAGCGCGGCGGCCAGGCCGATGGCCCAGTGGAGCGCCGACCACACGGGGCGGTCGCTCTCGCCCGCGAGATAGTACAGGCCGAAGCCGCTGGCGGTCAGCAGCGCCATCGCGCCTATCATGCCCCATCCGGTCGCCAGGTTGCGGCCGGCCTTGAGCGCGCGGCGGATGTGCGCGTTCATCAGGCTGCCGATGAAGAACAGCATCGCCATCGCGGCGGCGCCATGCAGCTTCATCGACCACGGTTCCAACGGATTGACGGTTTCGCCGAATTGTCCGACGGGACGGAAGAAGTAGCGCGCCAGCAGCCATGCGGCGCCGCTCAGCAGCAGCGCGGCGAAACTGGCGTAGATGCAGCGGCGGTGCCAGCGCTCGACGCGCAGGTTGATGTGGGGACGGTGACGGTGTGTATGCATCGGCTAGATTATAAACGCTGCGGCCTGCAATCCGGCCAGCGCCGGGTGGCGGGCGTCGCCGCTGGCCAGCACCACCTTGGTCAGCGCGTCGGCGATGTCGCAGCGCGGCGCCCGCACCGACACACTGGCCGGCGTCACCAGCGGCTCGCCGCTGCGGCCGTCCACCAGCGCGCTCACTTGCCGGCCGCCGTGGCGGCGCGCGGAAAAATAGGAGGCCGATGTCGCCAGCGCCTCGTTGCGCAGCACCAGCCGGGCGCCGACGCGCTGCGGCGCCTGCGGATCGCGCACGGCCACCGGCCAGTCACGCTCGCCGAAGGCGCGCAGGTCGCCGCCGGCGTTGACGCAGCCGCTGGCGACGCCCGCGCGCTGCAAGGCCTCGACCGCGAGATCGACCGCGTACCCCTTGGCGATGCCGCCCAGGTCCACCCATCCCGGCGCCAGCTTGCAGACCATCGGCGATTGCTCGCAGCGGTACACGGCCAGCGCCGGCTGGTACGGCGGCGAGTCGGCCGTGCCGGGGCGCGGCAGGCATTGCCAGTCCACCAGGCGTGGCGCGCAGGCGATGTTGAACAGGCCGTGCGACAGTTCCGTCATGCGCGCCGCCAGTTGCAGCACCCGCCACGTGTGCGGGTGCAGCTCCAGCAGCTCGCCCGGCGCCGCGCGGTTCAGGCGCGAGACGTCGCTGGCGGCGTCGTGAAAACTCATCAGACGATGCACCAGCGCGATCTCTGCGAAGCCCTGTGTGATCGCCTGCGGATCGCCGTCCGCCGTGATGTCGACCAGGGTGCCCAGCCAGGGCTGGGCGCGGCGCATCATTTTTTCAGCGCCACCTGGGCCACGGCGGCGATGCGCCGCACGCCGTCGGTCAGGTGGGTGCAGGAGAGGGTGGCGCCGCTGATGTTGGCGATGCCGTCGCCCACCGTCAGCCCGCCCGTGCGCGCCGACTTGCCTGCGAACTGGTGGCGCCAGGCCGGCAGGCGGATCTCGCCGCCGTGGCTTTCGCGGTAGGTCAGGATCTCGATCTGCCGCACCGTGGCGTCGGGATTGAGGCCGACCGCGTACGAGATCAGCTCGAACTTGCCGATCACGTCGTCGAGCACCATGTAGCCCAGCAGCTGGTCGCCGCTGTAGGCGCCGACCACGCGCCAGTTGACCGAGCGCGCCGCCAGGCCGGCCAGCTTCTCCACCTGCTGCATCTGCGCCAGCGACAGCGCCAGGTCCTGCTGGCGGAATGCGGTCGCCTCCGGGAACATCAGCTTCTGCGCCTGCTCGGCGTTCAGGTACTGCGCCGCGAAGGCCGGCGCGCCGGCGGCGCAAGCCGCCAGGGGGATCAAGTGGTGGTAGCGCATATCAGTACGAGAAGCCCATGCCCAGGTTCAGGCGGTCGCGCGACTTGTCCTCCTTGAACTTCTGGTAGTCCGCCTTCAGCACCACGCCTTCGCCGACCTTCAGGTTGGCGCCGACGGTGGTGACTTTTTCGTCCGGCGAGGCGGCCACGCCCAAGCCCTGCGGCACGGCGGCGTAGCTCTTGGCGGTGTTGAACTGCTCGTAGCGCACGAAGGGGCTGAGCGTGTAGTCGCCCACTTCCATCAGGCGGTACGCGGCCTGGGTGTACCAGCCGGCGAAGCTCTTCGGCACCGGCGTCGGATTGCCGACCAGCGTTTCGTTGAGCGCCTCGGTGTTGCTGATCTGGCCGCGCGCGTACAGCGCCGACAGGTCCCAGCGGCCCGGCGTGTAGCGCGTGTGCAGGTCGACCATGGTGATGCGGGCGTCGTTGGCGGTGAAGCCGTCGGCCTTGTGGCCGGCCTTGCCGGTGAAGACGGAGCCGCCCACCAGCAGGCCGGGCACGCCGCGCCAGTTCAGTGCCGCGTGCACGCTCAGGTCGCGCGACTTGGCCTGCTGGCCTTCCTGGTGGATGGAGCCCAGCGGCGATTCGCGGCCGTCGCTGCCGGCGGCGTCCCACTTGCCCAGGTCGAAACCGGTGGTGATGCCGGTGTCCCAGGTCAGGCCGCCGGCGGTGTCGCCGGACAGGCTCACGCCCACTTCGCGCCAGGTCGACGGGATGATCGCCGTCTCGACGAAGTTGCGCTCGACGCCGTAGTAGGCGGTCGGTTCGTGATTGGTGTTCAGCAGGCCCATTGGGATCAGGTACAGGCCGACCTTGCTGCGCAAGCCGTTGCCGAATTCGCGCTCGACGTACAGCTGTTCGATCTCGCTCTCGCCCTTGTCGTCGGCGGAGACCACGGCGTGTTCCCATTCGAATTCGGCCACCATCTTGGTCTTCTGGTCGAAGCGGTGCTCGACGCCGATCACGGCGCGGCGCACGTCGGCCTGCGCGCCGCTGGCGTTCTTGGTCGGGCGGTTGTAGTTGATTTCGCCGTAGGCGCCGAAGATGGTCGATGGCGCGGAGGCCGCAACGGCGGGCTCCGTTGCCGGTGCCGCCGCCACGGGAGCTGGCGCCGCCGCGGCGATGGCTTGCTGGCGTTGTTCGACCGCTTCGGTTTTCTTGACGCTGGCTTTCAGTTCGGCCTTCAGCTGTTCCAGCTCGGCGGCCATTTTTTCGATACGGGCCATCAGTTCGGCCTCGCCCGCGGTGGCGGCGAGCGGCGCGGCGAGGAAGGCGGCGGCGAGGGCGGTGGCGATCAGGTGTTTGTTCATGTCGGGTCTCTGAGATTAAGGGTTGGATTTGTAGCCGTCGGTCAGCGTGCCGAGGAAGGTCACGACGTCGTCGATCTCGCTGGGCGACAGCGCCGGCGCCATGCCTGGCTGGCGGTTGTAGGGCACTTCGGTGGTGTTGACGTTCTTGCGGTACTGCGGCGGCAGGTCGTTAAACTTCTGCACCACGCCGTCGGCGCCGGTCGGATACCACTCTTCGGGATTGGTGTCGCGCCGCACGTAGAACGCCACCACGTCCTTCAGGTTGTCGAAGGCGCCGTTGTGGAAGAAGGTCTGGCGCGTGGCCACGTTGCGCAGCGTCGGCACCTTGAAGGCGCCGCACAAGTCGGTGCGCGCGGTCAGGTCGGTGCGGTCGGGGCCGCACAGGCCAAGGTCGAAGTAGGCCGGATCGGCGGTCGCCGCCAGCTTCTTATTGCGCGGCACGCCGAGGTTGTCGAAGGTGAAGTCGGTGAACAGCGGCGGCGCTCCGTTCGCTCCGCGCGCGCTGGTGTGGCAGCCGATGCAATTGCCCTTGGTTGGATCGTTGAACAGCGCCAGGCCGCGCAGCTCCTGGTCGGACAGCTTCACTTTACCGGCCAGGAACTGGTCGTACTTGGAATCGAAGGGATGGAATTCGGTGTCCTCCAGCTGGTAGGTTTGCAGCGCGAAGGTCATGCGGCTGAAGGCCTGCTCGGCGTTGTCGAGGATCGCGGCGCCGAACTGCGCGCGGAACTGCTCGACGTACGGGGCTTTCTTCAACTTGTCGATCACGTCCTGCTTGCTGGCGTTGGCCATTTCGTGCGGCGCCAGGAAGGGGCGCTCGGCTTGCTCCGCCAGGCTTTGCGCGCGGCCGTCGCGGTCGATGCCGCCGGTCGGCGTGCCGTCCTTGGCGAAGAAGAAGGCCGGGTTCTGGTTCAGGTAGCGCAACGACGGCGCGGCGCGGAAGCCCTGCACGTCGCCATTGGCGCCGCCCAGCTGCGCGGACAGGTTATTGGTCGGCCCGTGGGCGCAGTCCGGGCTGTGGCAGGTCGCGCACGACTGCTTGCCGGAGGCGGACAGCGACTGGTCCTTGAATATCAGCTCGCCCAGCCTGGCTGCCTGGCTGAGGCCCGCGTCAACCACGGGCGGCGTTGGGGACGGCGCGGCGGAGGACGATCCACCGCCACCGCCACCGCTGCACGCCGCCAGGCTGGCCAGCAGCAGCGCTGCGGGGAGGAGGAAGGCGCGGGAATATTGTGTACGCATGCGTTTTTTAGTAAATGGGAATGACAACAATTCGCATTATCGCCGATGCGTTGGTTTTATGCCAATCGATCAAGGGCTGGTGTGGTTTATTTTTCCTCCTGGATAGCGAGTTCGTATTAATCTCATTCATGTTCGCGGCTTTAATTCTGCGTTAATGAACGCTCTGCTAGGAGATGTGCTCGCGCAGGTTTATCAAAGCGATTCATACTGTTGTCACAATAGTTTCTTAGACTTTCCGGTTTTTACACCCCGCAAACTGGAAAGCCAAATGAAGAATCCGAAGCAGCACTTGATCTTGTCGACCATGTCGGCCCACGTTCTGGCCGCGCTGACCTTGATGTCCGGTGGCGCGCAGGCGCAAACCGCCGCGCCCTCTGACGACGTGCCGGTATCGAACACCGCGCTGGATTCGGAGGCGATCAAGAGCCGCGTGGTGATCACCGGCTCCAACGCCGCCAACCGCGCGCCGGTGCAGGCGTCGCTGCAGGCCACCCAGCCGCAGTCCATCATCACCGCGACCTTCATCGAGCAGGCTGTCACGCCGCTGGCGGACTTCAACGCCGTGGCGCGCATCGCGCCCAGCGTCGGCTCCGGGCTGTCGTCGAACGGGCCAGGGCTGGGCGAATCGAAGGTCACGCTGCGCGGCTTCCAGGACGGCGAGTACAACATCACCTACGACGGCATCCCGTTCGGCGACACCAACAACCCGACCCACCATTCGACGTCCTACTTCCCGGCCCGTATCATCGGCGGCATGGTGATCGAGCGCGGACCGGGCAACGCCAGCAACCTGGGGCAGGCCACCTTCGGCGGTTCGATCAACCTGTTCTCGAAGGAGCTGTCGACCGAATTCCGCTTTTCTCCTTACGCCACCTACGGTTCCTGGAACACGAAGATCCTCGGCGCGGAGATCGACTCCGGCCAATTGGAGAAATTCGGCGACGCGCGCATGATGTTCAACGCCTCGCGCCTGACCAGCGACGGCTACCAGACCTACAGCAGCGTCAAGGAAGACAACTACCAGTTCAAGCTCCAGAAGCCGCTCGGCAAGGACACCATGCTGACCGTGTTCTCGACCTATAACAAGATCCACAGCTACGTGCCGGACAAGGCGGGCGTCACGCTGAACCAGGTCGCGCTGTACGGTAAAAACTACTCGCTCAACAACGACAAGACCAGCCAGAACTACTTCGGCTACAACTACAACGACAAGCGCACGGACTTCGAGTACATCCGCCTGCAATCGAACCTGGACGGTGGCTGGGGCATCGACAACACGCTGTACACCTACGCCTACGACAACAACACCTTCTCCGGCCAGGACGCCAGCGGCGCCACCGCCAACGGCACCAAGTCCGGCGCGGCGGGGAACAAGAACGTCCCCGGCTACAACAAGCTCAATTCCTACCGCGTCAACGGCGACATCTTCAAGCTGACCAAGCGCCTGGACGCGGGCCTGCTGCGCACCGGCATCTGGCTGGAGAATTCGGACACCGACCGCCACACCTTCGACCTGGATTGGACGCTGAACGTGCCCAATCCGAAGGAGGCGACCGCGCCGAAGGACGTCTCGTACAACCAGAACTCGTCGTGGAAGCAGTATCAGCCCTTCGTCGAATTCGAATGGGCGGTGGCGCCGCAATGGACGGTGACGCCGGGGATCAAGTACGTCGACTTCAAGCGCTCGCTGGACGCGGTGGTCAACCAGGGCACGCGCATCGCGACCAAGGCCGACCAGACCTACAACACCACCTTGCCCTTCCTGACCGCGAACTACGCCGTGAACAAGGAATGGTCGGCCTACGCCCAGGTGGCGCGCGGCTTCCTGGTGCCGGACCTGTCGATGTTCTACGTGAATAACCCGAACCTGAGCACCCCGAAGCCGCAGACCTCGACCAACTACCAGCTGGGCACCGTGCATCAATCGGGCCGCCTGACCTTCGACGCGGACGTCTACTACATCGATTTCAACAACAAGATCGCCTCCACCGGCACCGGCAATGACCTGGTCTACTACAACCAGGGCGGCGTGGTCTACAAGGGCATCGAAGGCGCGGCGACCTTGTATGTCGGCGGCGGCTTCTCGCTGCACGCCAACGGCTCGGTCAACAAGGCCGAGGCCAAGGACACCGGCCTGCAAATCGCCAAGGTGCCCAAGTCGACCGCCGCACTGGGCCTGCTGTACAAGGACCATGGCCTGTATGGATCGCTGATCGCCAAGACCAACGGCAGCCAGTACGCCAAGGACGGCGAGCCGGCCGCCTACCAGATCGGCGCCTACACCGTGACCGACTTCACGGCCGGCTACCGCTGGCGCGTGGGCGGCGGCGTGGTCAAGATGCTCAAGCTGCAGGTGGGCGTCAACAACGTCTTCAACAAGCAGGACGCGACGTCGATCTCGGCCAGCAGCAAGGGCGCGGCGTTCGACCAGTACACCTTCGTGCCGGAACGCAGCTGGACGGTCTCGCTCAATGCCGACTTCTAAGGTGGCGGGCATGCGCTTATCCACGATGCTGTGCGGCGCGGCGCTGGTGCTGCACCAGGGCGCCGCGCTGGCCGCCAAGCCGGATCCGGTGGTGATGTCCTTCGCCACAGTGGGCGACTCGCGCGCCGACCCGGCCAGCGCCGAAACGGCGCAGGACAAGGTCTACCTGCAGAACACGCGGGCGCTGTCGCGCATCCTGCGCGAGATCCAGGCGGCGCGGCCGAAAGCCTTGTTCTTCAACGGCGACATGATCATGGGCTACACCGCAGACAAGGCGTCGATAGCGCGCCAGTACGCCTACTGGCGCGGCATGACGGCGGGCCTGATGGAAAGCGGCACCTACGTGGTGCCCGTGACCGGCAACCACGAAATGCAGTTCAAGGACAAGGACGCCGCCGGCAAGACCACCAAGACGGCGCGGCTGGAAAACGAGGAGCTGTGGCGCGAAAGCATGGGCGACCTGATACTGGACACGGCCCGCTGGAAAGCCGTCACCGGTATCGAGGCCACCGCCTTCGACGCCGCCAACGCGCCGCCGGTGGACGGACCGGATGGCAACCGGACCAGCCAGTCGCAGCTCACGTTCTCCTTCGACGCGGGCGGCAGCCACTTCGCCGTCATCGACACCGACCCGGTAGGCAACGACGGCCACGGACCGGCCAACTGGCTGGCCGAGGACTTCCGCCAGGCCAAGGCACGCGGCGCCAGGCGCTTCTTCGTGTTCGGCCACAAGCCGGCCTACACCTACTACTTCAGGGATGGCGTGGAGAAGGACGGCATGGACATCTATCCCGACAACGCCCAGGCTTTCTGGCGGGTGATGGAGGAATACGGCGGCGCGTATTTCTGCGGCCACCAGCACATCTTCAACGCGCAGCAGCCGGAGCGCGCCGGCGGCGGCAAGGCGTGGCAGGTGATGGTCGGCTCGGGCGGTTCTCCGTTCAGCGCCAAGCCGGGAGAGAGCCGCAACCCGCAGGACAGGACGTACGCGTGGGCCCTGGTGCGGGTGCGCGCCAGCGGCAAGGTGCACATCGAGGTGCATGGCTTCGATGAACACTACGGTAAAACACGGCGTCTGAAAACCATCGACTTCTGAACCGGGGCACCGCCAAATGAGTGACGATCCTGCAACGTAGCGCTACAATGGGTTGATCGCAGCCACCGCCGCCAGCCAGCGGGCCTATTGTGTTACGCATGCCGATTCGGGTTTATGTGTTCAGTGCGATGCTGTCCTTGCTGTCGACGGCGGGGGATGGCATCGCCGCCACCGACATCCGCACCGCGGCGCAGCAGGGCACCGAGCCGAAATTCCAGGGCGCGGGCGACGGGCGCGTGGCCGGCATCTGCATCGACATCATGCGCGCCATCGAAAGACTGGACTCCGGCCTGAGATTCACCGGCGACCAGGTCTGGCAGCCCTTGCCGCGTATTTACTCCTCGCTCGACCGTGGCATGCAGGATGCATCCTGCGGGCTGTCGCGCAACCCGGAGCGGGAGAGGAAATACCTGTTCGTCGGACCGGCGCTGTTCACCATCCGCTACTACCTGGTGGCCCGCATCGACGACACGGCGGTGGTCGGCAACTGGGACGACCTGCGCCGGCTGGAGCCGGACAACGTGGTGCTGGCCAATCGCGGCTTCGCCGGCGTGGGGATACTGGAGCAGGCCGGCGTGACCCGGATCGACGCCGGCGCCGGCGATCCCAAACTCAATCTGCAAAAGCTGCTGGCCCACCGGGGCCGCTTCTTCTTCCACCGCACGCCGGGTTTGAAGACCTTGCTGGAGCGCGCCGGCGTCGCGGCCAAGGTCAAGATACTGCCGACCGAGATGGCCGCCAGTCCCTTGTACTTCATGGTGTCCAGGCGGTTCGATCCCGCGCTGGCCGAGCGCCTGCGCGCCGCCTTGCAGACGCTGGAAAAAAGCGGGGAGCTGGAGCGGATCGCTAAGTCGTGGGAGTAGGCTGCGCCAGTCCGGCGATCAAATGCAGCAGCGCCTCGACGTCGACCGGCTTGACGAAGTAATGGTCGAAGCCCGCGTCGCTGGCCTGGTCGCGGTCCTCGCGGCTGCCGTAGCCGGTCACCGCCACCAGCGTGGAACCGGCCGTTTGCGGCAAGGCCCGCAGGCCGCGCGCCAGATCGTTGCCGCTGACGTCGGGCAGGCCGATATCGAGCAGGCACAGTTCCGGCGCCTGGCGCTGGGCGATCTCCAGCGCCTCCAGCGCGGTGTGCGCGACCAGCACCTCGTGGCCCGAGGCGTCGAGCAGCAGTTGCAGCGTTTGCGCGGCGTCGACGTTGTCGTCCACCACCAGCACCCGCAGCCTTTTGCCGCCGCCTTTCGCCGCCCGCGTCGGCGCGGCCGGCGCGTGCTGTCCCGGCCCGCCGGGCAGGGTGATGGTGAAGGTGCTGCCTTGCATTTCACCCGCGCTGTCGGCGGCGACGCTGCCGCCGTGCAGCTCCACCAGCGATTTGACCAGCGCCAGTCCCAGTCCCAGCCCGCCCTGCGAACGGTCCGGATTGCGGTCGGCCTGGGCGAACAGCTCGAACACGCGGGTCCGCAGCTCCTGCGACATGCCGATGCCCGAATCGCTGATCATCAGCCGCACCACGCCCGGCCCGCCGCGCACCGCCAGCTTGACGCTGCCGCCGACCGGCGTGTATTTGGCCGCGTTGTTGAGGACATTGACCAGCACCTGCACCAGCCGTTTGTGGTCGCCGTCGATCCGCTGCGGGGTCTCGGGCAGCGACAGTTCGAAATGCTGCTGCTTGGCCTGGAACAGCGGCTCCGCCTGTTCGACGGCGTCGGCGACGACATCGGCCACGTTCAGCGGCGCGCGCGTGAGCGTCACCAGCCCGCGCGTGACGCGCGAGACGTCGAGCAGGTCGTCGACCAGGCGCGTCATGTGATGCACCTGGCGCACGATGATGCCGGCCGTGCGCGCGACGGCCGCTTCGGTGGCGTGGCCGCTTTGCAGCAGCTGCGCGCCCGCGCTGATCGGCGCCAGCGGGTTGCGCAGCTCGTGCGCCAGCATCGCCAGGAATTCGTCCTTGCGCTGGTCGGCCAGGCGCAGCTGCCGCTCCGCGTTCAGGTGCTGCTGTTCCTTGGCCTGCAGCGCCTCGGCCATCGCGTCCAGCGCGCGCGCCAGTTCGGAGATCTCCTCGTTGCCGTAGACGATGCCGCTGCGCGCGCCCAGCGAGCCGGAGGCGATGTTGTTGGCGGTGGTGGCCAGGCGCTTGACCCGGCGCAGCACCAGCACATCGCCGACGAACCACGCCGCCAATAGCGCCAGCAGCACGGTGACGGCCAGCGCCGCCATGTCCATCAGCTGGTCGCGGCGGGCCACGGCGGTGATGTCGGCGGCCGGGATGCCGATGGTGACGGTGTAGTCGGACAGGCCGTTGTTGCCGACGCGGGCGAAGCGGTGCAGCCGCTCGATGCCGTCCGGGCCGGTCAGCAGCACCGGCTTGCCCGGCTCGCCGGACATGGCGGTACGCATCTCGGGCCAGACCATCCGGCCGTACCACTGGTCGGGATTGGGCTTGCGCGAAATGATCTTGCCCTCGGAATCGGCGGTAAGCAGCAGCGATCCGGGCGGCAGCTTGATGTCGGCGACGAAGCGATCGAGCTTGGTCAGGTCGAGCGCGGCGAACACCACCGCCTTGACCTGGTCGTTCTCGCCCATCAGCGGGTAGGTGAGGTTGATGGTGTGCTTGCGGATCACGCGGCCGAACACATAGCCGCCGGCGACGAAGCGGCGCAGGTGGACGGCGCGGCGGAAGTGCGCGCGGTCGGCCAGGTTGACCGGCGCGTCCGACGGGATCGCGCTGCAGGTGACATCGCCGTTCAGCTGGATCAGCCCGAGGTTGGCGTAGTCCGGATTCTGGCGCTGGATGTTGGACAGCAGGCGGCTGCAGTGGGCCTGGTCGCCGTTCAGGTCGGGGATGCTGGCCAGGTCGCGCAGGATCTGGCGCGCGCCTTCGATCGACTGCGCCTCGTTGGCGGCGGCCAGGTTGGTCAGGCGCTGCAGGTTCTCCTCCGCCACTTCGATCGCGTGTTCGCGTTCGCGCACGCCGCTGACCAGCGTCATCACCGCGATCGGTGCGATCGCCAGCGCCACCAGCAGGATCAGGCGGCTGCGCAGGCTATTGAGTTGAAAGAGAAGAAATGCCATGCTCGGTGCTTACCGGCTCCGATAGCGTGCGTTGCCAAAGCGGATGATCGCCTGGACGCCGCGCCGCAGCGTGGCGATGTCGTCCGAAATATAGCCGATGCGGATGAATCCTGGCGCACCCAACGCTTCGCCCGGCATCAGCGCCACCGAATACTCGTTCAGCAGCTGTTCGGCGAACTGGTTGCTGTCCATGGTCAGCGCCGAGATGTCGCCCCACAGGTAGGGACCGGAGGCCGGGCAGTGCATGGTCAGCCACGGCAGGCCGTGCACCAGGTCCAGCACCAGGTTGCGGCGCTGGCGGTATTCGGCCAGCATCGCGGCCGGCTCGCCCGATTCGAAGGCCGCGGCCAGCGCCAGCTGGATCAGCATCGGCGCGGCGGCGGTGATCGGGCCCTGCAGCGTCTCCATCGCGGTGACGACATGCGCAGGCGCCACCGCGAAGCCGGCGCGCCAGCCCATCATCGCGTAGCTCTGCGAGGCCGAGTACAGGGTGACGATGCCGATGTCCCGCCAGTCCGGGCGCGCGGCCAGGCTGGTGTGGGCGCCCTCGAAGATCAGTTTTTCGTAGCTCTCGTCGACGATGGCGCGCGTGCCGGTGCGCTTGAGCCAGGCGGCGATGCGCTCGATCTCGTCGGCGCTCAGCACGCCGCCGGTGGGGTTGTGCGGGTTGTTGATGATCAGGATCCTGGCCGGCGGCAGGCTGGCCAGGAAGTCGGCGGTGACGGTGGCGGGCAGGTCGACCAGCACCGGCACCAGGCCCAGCAGCTTGCAGGTGGTGACGTAGGCCGGCCAGTGCGGCTTGAAGATGATCACGGCGTCGCCGGGATTGGCCATCACGTACAGCGCCTGGTACAGGGCCTGCTTGGCGCCGTTGGTGACGATGACCTCGTCGGCCGTGGCGGCGATGCCGTTCTCGCGCACGACCTTGGCGGCCAGGCGGGCGCGGATGCCGGCGTCGCCGCCGACCGTGGTGTAGGGCAGCGCCGGTTGCGACAAGGCGTCGTGCGTGGCCTGCAGCACGGATTGCGGCGCCGGGAAATGGGAAATCGCGATGGAGAAGTCGATGACATCCTCGCCGCGTGCTTTCATCGCGTCGACGCGGCCATGCATGGCGGTGGTCGCCAGTGGCCTGGAGCGGGCAATTCGTTGTGAAAGTTCCATATTAATGTCTCTATGGCAAATTTTTTGATTTGACATTCTACTTCAGATACGGAAGTCGGTACGCACGCATGGCGTCGTTATTTGCTGGATGGTATTCTCGTGGAATTTACCAACAAGGGCATGCGGAATCTTATGCGGATGATAACAAGTAAACTGGTCCAGGCGCTCGCGCTGGCGTGCGCGGCCACCGGCGCCGCCCAGGCGGAGGACGTGATCCGGATCGGCCACGTGGCGGCCACGACCGGCCCGATCGCCCACCTGGGCAAGGACAACGAAAACGGCGCCCGCATGGCGGTGGACGAGCTCAACGCCAAGGGCGTGGTGATCGGCGGGAAGAAGTACAAGATCGTGCTGCAGGCCGAGGACGACGCCGCCGATCCGAAGCAGGGCACGGTGGTGGCGCAGAAGCTGGTCGATGCCGGGGTCAACGGCGTGATCGGCCACGAGACCTCGGGCACGACGATACCGGCCTCGCGCATTTATCACGACGCCGGCATACCGCAGATCTCGCCGTCGGCCAGCAATCCGCAGTACACGCGCCAGCATTTCAACACCGCCTTCCGCAACATCGCCAACGACGAGCAGCTGGGCGCGGCGCTGGCGCGCTATGCGATGCAGAACGTCAAGGCCAAGCGCATCGCCGTCATCGACGACCGCACCGCCTACGGCAAGGGATTGGTCGATGAATTCGTCAAGAACATCAAGCGTGGCGGTGCGGCTTCGGGCACCAGCGTGGTGTCGACCCAGTTCACCAACGACAAGGCCACCGACTTCAGCGCCATCCTCACCGCCATCAAGGCGACCAAGCCGGACATGGTGTTCTTCGGCGGCATGGACGCGGTGGCCGGGCCGATGTTGCGGCAGATGAAGCAGTTGGCGATCCCGATCAAGTTCATGGGCGGCGACGGCATGTGTTCGGATTCGGTGCCGCGCCTGGCGGGCGATGCCATGAGCGACGGCCAGGTGATCTGCGCCGAGGCCGGCGGGGTCGAGCCGTCGCAGGAAAAGGGCATGGCCGATTTCCGCGTCGCGTACAGGAAGAAGTTCGGCATCGACGTGCAGACCTACTCGCCCTACACCTACGACGCGCTGATGACGATGGTCGAAGCGATGCAGAAGGCCGGCTCGCCGGACCCGGCCAGGTATCTGCCGGTGCTGGCCAGGATCACGCACAAAGGCGTGACCGGCAACATCACCTTCGACCAGCGCGGCGACGTGCAGGACGGCGTGCTGACCATCTACACCTTCCGCAACGCCAAGCGCGAAAAGCTGGCCGTAGTGAAGTAAATCAATTTGGGGTCAAGTCTGACATTCGGACACGAGCTCTTCCGTAGCAGCCCGCTACGGAAGAGCTCGTGTCCGAATGTCAGACTTGACCCCAATTTTGTGTGTGGACGCCAGACTTGGCCAAAATTTTATTTGGCGGGTTCAGCCTTCGGATGGGCCGCGGCCGGGGCCGCCCGGGCCGGGGCCTTGCGGCGGGCCGAAGCGTGGTTCGGTGTGGTTGTCGGCGGCGGTCGCCGGGCCGCCTATGCGGTATGACAGGCCCAGGTAGAACACCCGGCCATCGAAGCGGCGCGTGCTGGTCTCGCGCAGCGTGGCGCTGTTGATGACCGTCTCCATCTTGTTGGTCTTGAACAGGTCGGTGACCGTGCCGACCAGGCTCAGGCGTGGCGTCACGGCCTGGCGCACGCTCAGGTTGAAGGTGTGGTTCGGCGAGCGGTAGCCCTGGCCGGACAGCGTCTTGCCCTGCATTTGCAGGGCCATCTGTACTTGCGTGGCGGCGCTGTAGGCGTAGTTCAGGCGCACGCGGCCGCTCAGAGAGTTGGCGCTGCGCGTGACCAGCGCGCCGCTGTCGTCCTGCGTGGTCTGCTGGCTGCGCGCCAGGTTGCCGCTGGAGTTGAGCGTCAGCGACGGCGTCAGCTTGCCGCTGACCGTGAACTCCAATCCGCTCGAATGGCTGCCTTCGCCGTTCTGGCGCGTGGTCAGCAGCACGTTGTTGGAGATGAAGGTGCGGTAGTCGACGATGGCGTCGGTGTCCTTGCGGTAGTAGCCGCGCAGGTTGGTCTCCAGCGCGCCGAACTTGGTCTCGTAGCCGACCTCGAACGAATCGGTCTTGGTCGGCTTGAGCATCGGATTGCCGGACGAGACGTTGAACTCGTCGCGGTACACCACGTAGGGATTGAGGTCGTTGGCGTTCGGACGGCGGATGCGGCGCGCGTACGCGAAGCGCATGTTGGCCGTCTCGGTCGCCTTGTAGGTGGCGAAGAAGCTCGGGATCAAATTGGTGTAGCTGTTCTTGGCCTCGACGCCGCTGGTGATCTGGTGGATGTCCATGTCGGTGTACTCGGTGCGCAGGCCGGCCAGCGCGCCCCAGCGGTCATTGAGCTTGAGCTGGTAGGAACCGTACAGCGCCACCACGGTCTCCTCCAGGTCGAAGCGGTTGCTGCGCGCCGGATTGACCATGGCCGCCTGGGTCAGCGGATTGATGTCGGTGTACAGCGTGTCGAAGTTGTTCTTGTTGGTGGCGACCTTGTAGCCGGCCTTGAGGCTGCCGCCGGCCAGCGGCCGCTCGTAGTCGCCGGTGAAGTCGACGATGTGGGTGCTGTTGTCGTTGCGCTGGCTGGCGCGGGTGTTCGGGAATCCGCCGGCCGCGTAGTCGTTGGCGTAGGCGCTGTTGCTGTCGTTCTCGGAGGCCGATACGCGCAGGTCGATCTTCAGCGTCTCGTTGGGCAGCGCGCCCTTGTGGTCGTAGCGCCCGCCCCAGCTGAAGTTCTTGGCGTCGCCGTCGCGCGCGGTGGTGCGTACGTAGTCGGTGGCCGGGAAGCCGGCGGTGGCGCCGTTGACGTAGTGGTCGATGCCGCGCTGGTCGTTGCCGCGCCCCATGTAGTTCGCGCTGGCGGTCAGCGTGTCGTTCTGGTCCAGGTTGTAGCTGACGGTGCCGTTGACGCCGCCCATGTCGTTCAGGCCCGCGCCGGACGAGGTCTGGCTGCTGTGCACGAAGGCGCCGGTGGCCGGGTCTAGCCGGTCGCGGCTGACGACGGCGGTGGAGTTGCGGCCGTCGTGGCGCACGTTGACGCCGCCCTGGAAGCCCCACGGTCCCTCGTTGTAGCTGCCGGACGCGGCGCTGTTGTAGCGGCCGGCGTAACCGCCGTTGGCGTTGACGTTGGCGAAGCCGCCCGGCTTGCGGTTGCGGCGCATCACCAGGTTGAGGATGGGGCCGCCGCCGGCCTCGTTGCCGAACTGCGCGCCGGGGTTGTTGATCACCTCGACCGATTCGATATCGTCGGCGTTCATCGCCTGCAGCGTGGCGCCGCGGTTGTCTCCCTGCAGCATGGCGGACGGCTTGCCGTCGACCAGGATCTGCACATTGGTGCTGCCGCGCAGCGTGACCGTGCCGTCCGGATCCACCGCCACCGAGGGCACGTTGTTGAGCGCGTCGGCGGCGGTGCCGTTGGTGCTGCTGATGTCGGACTTGACGTCGTACACCTGGCGGTCGATGCGGTTGGTCGGCCGTTCGCCGGCCACCGTGACCGACGGCACCACCGGCGCCGCTTCCTTCGGCTTGGCCGAGGTGGTGGGCTTGGCGGCCGGTTTGGCGGGCGCGGCCTGGTCCTGGGCGAGGGCGGTCAGCGGGGCGGCGAGGCAGGCGGTCAGGAAGATCTTGTGCATGGTGAATCGGGCCCGTGCGATGGCGCCGTCGAGTTCGTCGTTAAAGGGTTGCTATTTTAGTTGGAACTCATGCGGTAATAATTGCTATTTACAATACTTTACTTGGCACCGGGAGGAGCGGCTAAAATAACGCCTCACACAGGAGAAGCATATGGCACGCGGCACCGCCCATATCGGCAAGGACAGTTACCAAACCACGATAGAAGTCAGCGGCCATACGCTGACCGGCGACGAGCCGGAGCGCAACGGCGGCCACGACGCGGGCCCGGCGCCGTACGATTTCGTGCTGGCCGGCCTGGGCGCGTGCACCGCGATCACGCTGCGCATGTACGCCGACCGCAAGCGGTGGCCGATGGACGCGGTCGACGTCGCCCTGCAGCTGACGCGAGACGAGAACGGCGCGATGATGGTCAAGCGCACGCTGTCCTTCACCGGCGCGCTGGATGCCGAACAAAAATCCCGCATGGCCGAAATCGCCGAGAAGACGCCGGTGACGCTGACGCTGAAGGCGGGCATGGTGATCGACACGACTGTCGGCTGACGGTCAGCCTTGCCAACGCGTGTTCTATTGAGTTGGCCATGACTTAGGTAGCCATATCGACTATATTTAAATGGTCGGCGAGGTGACGTCATGATGCTGAATCGCGAAGAGTTTGATGAGGCCTTGGCAGTATTGTGCAGCGACGGCCTGGCACGGATGGATCCAGCGCTATTGCTCAGGGTTGCGCTTACGGTCTGGTATACCTCGCTCATTCCCGACCTGGGAAAAGTACCCGCAGCCAATCGTGCCGATATTGGGTACCTGCTGGATCGGTTGTCGAGGTTTAATATCATGGCCAAGCAGCGCAAGTTGGATTTGCTAGGATCGCTGGCGCCCTACAAGCCCATATCTCCGCCGGCAACGATGAGCGCATGCAAGGACGTGCTGGCCATCGAATGGGGCGCCTCCGCCGATCTGATGCCGTTCGTCGAGGAACTGCTGCCCTACCAAACACGCCACTACGCCGCGACCATCTGAGCGGCAATCTTCCCCTCCCACCATCCGGCGACCACGCCGGATTTTTTTTCGCCGACGCGGGAACCGGCGAACGGTGCATCGGTCTAATCAAGGCAAGTTGAGCCGTGCCACCGAAGTTTTCCGATTCGACCTTCTCTTCATGGGGATAGATATGGACTTGATTAAACGCTGGGCGGGGCTGCTTGCAGTCGCCGCTGGTTGTACCGTCTCCGCATCCGCCGCGCCGTTGCTGAACGAGGGCTTCAACGACGTCGGCACCCTGGCCGCCAACGGCTGGGTGTTCGTGAACAACAGCTCGCCGCCCGGCAGCACCGCGTGGTTCCAGGGCGTCCCCACGGTGTTTCCAGCGGCCACCGGCGCGGCCGATTCCTATATCGCCGCCAACCTCAACAACGCCACCTTCGGCGGCGCCATCAGCAACTGGTTGCTGACGCCGCAGCTGGCCGTGTCCAACGGCGAGTCGCTGAACTTTTCCCTGCGCCTGCTCGGCGAGGGCTTCCTCGACACCGTCGAAGTCTACCTCAGCACCAACGGCGCCAGCACCAGCCTGGGCGGATTCAATCTTCTGGGCGCGTTCGACTCGGCCACGGACACCGGCTGGCTCGACCGTTCCTTGCTGGTGGGCGGCCTGGCGGCGCCGGCCACCGGACGGTTTGCCTTCCGTTACGTCGTCGACGATACCCGCGTCAACGGCGACTACATCGGCATCGACAACGTCAGCGTGAACGCGGCGGCGATACCCACGCCAGGCACCGTCGCGCTCGTCGTGCTCGGCCTGTGCGCGCTGGCCGGAGTGTCCCGCAAACGCAAGCCGGCCAGCTGGCTGGCGTTGTCCGGCCTGGCCTTGATGGGAACGACAGTGCAGGCGCTGCCCGAGGATGGTGTGATGACTTTCCCTCACGTGAACGTGGTCGCGCGGCAGGCCGCACCGCAACCGTCAGCCGGATGGGACGCCGGCGGACTCAAGGCCTACAAAGACCCCGCCACCGGCAAGTTGGGCGATCCCACACCCGAACAGGCCGCCGCGCTGGACGCGGCCATCCGCGCCGGCGCCGCCGGGCCGAAGGCGCGCGCCGCCGCGCCGAGGATGATCCGTCCGCCGCACGGCGGCGTCGGCATGGTGCTGGACAACTCGCAAACCCCGTACTCGGTCGTGCCGCATGCCAAGGGAGAACAAAAATGAAACGCATCGTGACAGCCTTCATCGCGGCGGTGGCGCTGCTGTATTCGTCCCTGGCCTGGGCGGCCGCGACCATCACCATCGTCAACGGCGACCCCGACGGCGTCGGCTTCAACGACGCCACGCCTGTGGCCCCGGTAGGCGGCAACGCCGGCACCACACTGGGCGCGCAGCGCCTGAACGCCTTCCAGGCGGCCGCCAGCAAATGGGGCGCCACCCTGACCAGCACCGTGCCGATCCGCGTCCTCGCCACCTGGGAGGCGCTGCCGTGCAACGACGGCGGCGCGGTGCTCGGCTCGGCCGGCGCGCTCGAAGTATTCTCGGACTTCGCCGGCGCGCCGGTGGCCAACGCCTGGTTCAGCAAGGCGGAAACCAACAAGTATCTCGGTGCGGACATCGATCCCGACTCGCCCGACATCCGCGCCCGCTTCAACGTCAACCTGGGGCAGCCGGGCTGTTTCACCGGCGTGCCGTTCTACCTCGGACTGGACAACAATCACGGCGCGCAGGTCGACCTGGTGACGGTGCTGGAACATGAATTCGGCCATGGATTCGGCTTCCAGACCTACACCGATTCGGAGACCGGCGAACAGCTGGGCGGCATCCCCAGCATCTGGGACTACTTCCTGCTGGACACCAGCACCGGCAAGCTGTGGAAGGACATGAGCGATGCGGAACGGGTGGCGTCGGCGCTCAAGTCCGGCAAGCTGGCGTGGAACGGCGCCATCGTCAACCAGGCCGCGCGCACGGTGCTGCAGCAGGGCACGCCGGTGCTGACGGTGTTGGCGCCGGCCAGCGTCGCCGGCATCATCCAGGTCGGCACGGCCAGCTTCGGGCCGCCGCTGGCCAGCCCCGGCGTGACCGGGGAGGTGATGCCGGTGATCGATGCGCCGCCCGGCCAAGGCCTGGCCTGCGATCCGCTATCGCCCGCCAATGCGCTGGCCGTCAGGGGCCGCATCGCGCTGATCGACCGCGGCACGTGCACCTTCGTGGTCAAGGTCAGGCACGCTCAGGATGCCGGCGCCATCGGCGTCATCATCGCCGACAACGTGGCCGGCGCGCCGCCGCCCGGCCTGGGCGGCACCGATACCAGCATCGTGATCCCGGCCGTGCGCGTCACGCTGGACGATGGCAAGCGGCTCAAGTCGGCGCTGGCGACGCGCTCTCGCACGCACTCCGGCGTGTTTGCCAACCTCGGGGTGAACCTGGCGATACGCGCCGGCACCGATGCGGCCGGCCGCGTGCTGATGTACGCACCCGATCCCAATCAGCCCGGATCGTCGGTGTCGCATTACGACGTCAGCGCGTTCCCGAACCAGCTGATGGAGCCGTCCATCAACGGCGACCTGACGCATGAGGTGACGCCGCCGCGCGACCTGACGTTCCCGTTGCTCAGGGATATCGGCTGGTAGAAAGTTAGTTGATGGGCGCGCTGGTGACGTAATCGACGATCAGGTCCGCCGCTTCGTCGGGGATGGTCATGAAGCGCGCCCCGTTGCGGTAGCGGCCCTGCGTGCCGATCAGGGCGCTATGCAGCACCGTCAGCGTGACCTTGTTCTGGACCGGGCTGCCGGGAAAACTGAAAGTCATCACATAACTGGTGTCGATCGGCAGCGCATGGTCGCTGAGGAACGCCACGCCCATGCGGGAGATGTCGATGATCTGTGTGACGGCGGTGTTTTGGCCGTCCATGTCGCTGATGTGCGCGTCAACCTGCAGCAATCGTCGTACATGTTCTCGTCTAGGGTCCATCAATTCATGCCAGGAAAAAACGACAGTATGACAGATTTGGACGCCTGCGATTGCAAGCTGGCGTGCGCTGTCGCACATACCGCGTGCACGGCGCCGATCAACAGCAGCCCGTCGCCGCCGACTATCCAGGACAGTCCGCAACCGATCGAAGCGGCGCCGGCGCCGGACGGCGGATGCACGCCAGTGCCAGCAGCGCCGCCAGCAACAGCAGCGCGGCCGATATCCCCATCGCCAGCCGCATGCCGATGAGGTCGTGACGGTCGGCCGCCACCAGCGCGCCGAAGATCGCCACGCCCAGGGCGCCGCCAACCTGGCGCGCCGTGTTCAGCACAGCGGACGCCGTGCCGGCCTGGCCGCGCGCCACGCCGGACAAGATCGACGTCGTCATCGCCGGCACGGCCAGGCCCATGCCGGCCGGGATCAGCGCCAGTCCGGGCAGCATTTGCAGGAAGGTGGCCTCGTTAGATATGCCCAACCAGCCCAGCAGCGCGTAGCCGCTGGCGCCGATCGCGGCGCCCAGCGCCATCGGCGTGCGCAGTCCGGTGCGTGGCGCCATCCATCCGCTGACAATGTTGGACAGGATGAAGGTGGCCGTCAGCGGCAGGAACACCAGTCCCGCATGCAGCACGCTGAAGCCGCGCACCTTCTGCAGGTAGAAGCTGAGCACAAAGATCACGCCGTAGTACGAGAAATTCATCAGCACGCCGAACAGCACCGCGCCGGAGAAGGGCGCGCTGCGGAATAGCCCCAGCGGCAGCATGGGCGAACGGCTGCGCGCCTCGACGCGGATGAACAGCGCTCCCGCCACCACGGCGGCGGCCAGGCCGGCACGCACCAGCCAGTGCGACCCGCCCAAGGCCTCGAATTCGATCACGGCGCCGATCAAGCCAGTCAGCGCGACAACCGCCAGCACTTGCCCTGCCAGGTCCAGCGAGCGATGCGGATCGCGCCCGGCCAGCGCCGGCACCACGCGCCGCGTGAGCCAGAAGCCGGCCACGCAGATCGGCACATTGACCCAGAAGATGCTGCGCCAGCCGGCCAGCGACAACAGCAGCCCGCCCAGCACCGGCCCGGCCACGATCGACACGCCGCCGGCGGCGGTCCACCAGGCGATGGCTTTGGCCAGCATGGCCTTGTCGTCGGCGTATGCGGCGTTGAGGATGGCGAGTGAACTGGGCACCAGCAGCGCCGCGCCGACGCCTTGCAGCGCGCGGCCGACATTGAGCGCGGTGGCGTTGGGCGCGATCGCGCAGGCCAGCGAGGCCGCCGTGAACAGCGCGAATCCGGTCAGGAAGGTGCGGCGCGAGCCGAACTTGTCGCCCAGCGCGCCGGCGGAAAGCAGGAACACGGCGAAGCCCAGCGTGTAGGCGTCCACCACCCACTGCAGGGCCGCCACGTCCGCGCTGAGTTCACGGCCGATCTGCGGCAGCGCGACGTTGACGATGGTGACGTCCAGCTGGACGATGATGAAGGCGAAGCTGCAAGCGAGGAGAATGGCGCGGTCGGTTTTCATGCCTGAACTATAGGATGGTTTGACTATTTAAAAAAATGAATAATAATGAAGCTATCTATCTCATTTTAAGAATCGACTATGGAACTCTCCGCCCTGCGCATTTTCAAGGCGGTCGCCGAGGAGGGCAGCGTCACGCTGGCCGCCTCGCGGCTGAACCGCGTGCAGTCCAACGTCTCGGCGCGCTTGACGCAGCTGGAGGAGTCGCTGGGCGTGCCGCTGTTTCATCGCTCCGGCCGCAAGCTGCAAATCACGGCCGAGGGCACGCGCCTGCTGGCCTACGCCGACCGCCTGCTGCAACTGGCCGACGAAGCGCAAGCCGCCGTGCAGCCGGATCAGCGCCCGTCCGGCCAGCTGCGTATCGGTTCTATGGAGACCACCGCCGCCGCGCGCCTGCCGCAAGTGCTGGCCGCCTTCAACCGCAAGCATCCGCAAGTGGACCTGATCCTGGACACCGCGCCCACCGACCAGCTGCTGGACGGTGTGTTGAAGCACCGGCTGGACGTGGCGCTGGTGGCCGGCCAGGTGCCGCACGCCGAACTGGCGCAGCAGCCGGTGTTTGAAGAGGAACTGGTGCTGATCACCTGCCACGGCCATCCGCCGGTGGCGTCGCCGCAGGACCTGGTCCGCCGCACCCTGCTGGTGTTCCGTAGCGGTTGTACCTACAGGCGCCGTTTGGAGGCGTGGTTCGCGGAGGGCGGCGTGGCGCCGGCGCGCGTGTCGGAATTCGGCACCTTCGAGGCGATCCTCGGCTGCGTGGCCGCCGGCATGGGTGTGGCGCTGATGCCCAGGGAGGTGCTCAACCAGCGCAAGCTGGCCAAGACCATACGCCAGCACGAACTGCCGCCGGACATCGCCCGCGTCGAGACGCTGCTGGTCTGGCGCAAGGACGTGCTGCACCATCCGGCCCGCAGCGCCTTTGCGGACAGCCTGGCCTAGCGGCGCGCCATCTTCTCGACCAGGAAGTCGACAAAGGTGCGGACCCGCAGCGACAAGTGGCGCGCGTGCGGATACAGCAGGAAGAAGGGCCGCGACGTGCCGCCATGCTGCGGCAGCAGTTCGACCAGGTCGCCGCGCGCCAGGTCCTGGTCGATGATAAAGCGGTAGGTATGCGTCAGGCCCGCCCCCGCGCGCGCCAGCGTGACGGTGCCCAGTATGTCCTCCGAGCAGCTTAAACCGCCGTTGGTGACCATGTCGATCGCCGCGCCATCCTGCATGAACTGCCACGGAACCCGCTTGCCGGTGCTGGGCAGTTCGAACTGGATGCATTCGTGCTTGTCCAGATCCTCCAGCTTGCGCGGCTTGCCATGGCGCTTCAGGTAGGCCGGCGACGCGGCCAGCACCAACTCCGCGTCCTCCAGTTTGCGCGCGATGAGGTTGGAGTCGGCCGGCGCGCGCCCGCGTATCGCCAGGTCGTAGCCCTCGTCCGCAAAGTCGATGTTGCGGTTGCTGACGTGGATATCGAGCGTCACCTCCGGGTACTTCCTGCGGAACTCGCCCAGCAAGGGTAGCAGGCGGTAGTGCGCGTAGGGCGTCGGCGCGCTTATGCGCAGCACCCCGGCCGGTTTGGCCTGGGCGCCCGTGACCTGGCGCTCCGCATCCGTCAGTTGAGCGAGCGCCTGCCGGCATTGCTCGAAGTAGACGCGGCCGCCGTCGGTCAAGCGGATCTGGCGCGTGGTGCGTACGAACAGGCGCACGCCCAGCCGTTCCTCCAGCCGGGCGATGGAGCGGCTGACCGCCGCCGGCGTCACCCCGGCCGCCGTGGCCGCCGCGGTAAAACTGCCCAATTCCGCCGCAAAGCAAAACAGCTCGATGCTGCCCAACAGGACGTCGTCGAAATAGCGCTTCATGGCGGCCTTATTGATTACATGATGTATCAATTATCTTGCATCGCGGCGCATTTATCAACGCCGGAGTCATAAGTATAGTGATCTGCATGGCGTCGTTGAACGCCCCAACCAGAACCTGAAGGAGTACCACCATGAAAACAGTCATCGTCACCGGCGCATCGAGCGGCATCGGCTTCGCCATCGCGGAGGCTTACCTGAAACGCGGCTACAACGTGGTCGGCAACGCCCGCTCGCTGGACCGCCTGCAAACGGCCGCCGCGCAATGGGGCAATCCGGCGAACTTCCTGCCCGTTGCCGGCGACATCGCCGATCCGGCCACCGCCGCCAACCTGTTCGCCCGCGCCGTCGCCGCCTTCGGCAAGGTGGATGTGCTGATCAATAACGCCGGCATCTTCATCGCCAAGCCCGTCGCGGACTACACGCAGGAAGAGGTGAAGGCCATCGTCGACACTAACCTGATGGGATTTTTCTACCCGTCGCAGGAAGCGGCGCGGCACATGGGCGCCAACCGCTCCGGCCATATCGTCACCATCACCGCCAGCCTGGCGTTGCAGCCTACCGCCAAGGTGCCGGCGCTGCTGCCGATCCTGATCAAGGGCGGCCTGAATAGCGCCACGCGCGGCCTGGCGCTGGAGCTCGCCGGGTCCAACGTCAAGGTCAACGCGGTGGCGCCCGGCATCATCGATACGCCGATGCACGGCAAGGACGAGGGCACGCGAAGCTTCCTGAAGGCGCTGTCGCCGAGCGGCGAAATGGGGGGCGTGCGGGATGTGGTGGAGGCGGTGCTGTACCTGACCGAATCGGGCTTCACCAGCGGCGCCGTGCTGCCGGTCGACGGCGGCGCCACCGCCGGCACCTGGTAAGGAGCTACGCCATGCCCTACGTGAATATCCGCGTGACCAACGAAGGCGTAACGGCGGCCCAGAAGCTGGAGCTGATCGAAGGCGCTACCGACTTGCTCAGCCGCGTGCTGGGCAAGGATCCGGCCACCACTGTCGTCATCATCGATGAAGTGGAAACCGACAACTGGGGCCTGAACCGCGAGAGCATCACCATGCGCAGGCGGCGTCCCAAGTCGGCGGTGTGAGCGGAGCTTGATTCCGCTCACGCGGAGTGGATTTTTGAGAGATTGTGGCGCCTAAAACGGGTCCAAAATGGACCCGCCACCTTCGACGAAAGGTCCATGATGCACGCCTCCGTTTCCCCCGCAGCCAAGGGCGCCGCTCCGGCTTCAGCCCGCGGTGTGCTCCAGCGCAAATGTTCGTGTGCGGCGTCCGGCACCAGCTGCGCGCGCTGCGAGGGCGGGCGGCCGCCGGTGCAGCGCAAGCCCAGCGGCCCGCCGGCAGGGCCGGGCGTGCCGCCTGCGGTCGACCGCGTGCTGGCCGCGCCCGGCCGCGCGCTCGACCCGTCCAGCCGGGCGACGATGGAGCGCGGCTTCGGGCGCGACTTTTCCCACGTCCGTATCCATAGCGGCGAGGCTGCGGCCGAGTCGGCGCGCGCGGTGCGGGCGCATGCCTACACGGTGGGCGACCATATCGTGCTCGGCGACGGCGTCGGTTCCTTGCATGGCGGCAGCGGTCGCGATCTGCTGGCGCACGAGCTGGCGCACGTGGTGCAGCAATCGGGCGGCGGCGGTGGCGCGCATCCGGAGGCGCTGGAGCAGGAGGCCGACCGTGCGGCGCAATCGATCGGCGGCGGCGTGCCGTTCGAGGTGCGGGGCAGCGCCGCGCCGTCCGTGCAGCGCAAGGCCGACGACTCGACCACCGAATTTTTGAAGCAGAAGGCCATCGAAGGCGCGTTGTCCGCCCTTGGCTTGAACTCGACGGCCTTGAAGCTGGTGGGCGCCGGCATCGGCGGCGCCATCGAGGGTTTCCGCACCCAGTGGACCGACGGCGGCACCGGCCAGCGCTTGGGCAAGCATTTGTCGGAGTTTTCCCTGAAGGATGTGCCGGCGTTGTTGAGCGGCTACGTCCAGGGCGTGATCCAGGGCGTGGTCAGTCCGATCACCGACCTGTTCTCCTTGTTTGTGCTGATGGAGCAGGGCCGGGACTTCGCCGCCAAGCTGGCGGAGAGCGCGCTGTTCGGCAAGAGCGGCCAGCAGGCCGAGCTGGACGCGATCCTGCAATCGATAGCCGAGCTCGTCGCGCCGATGCGGGACGTGGTGCAGGAGATGAAGAGTCATCCGCTGGCCACGCTGAAGTCGCTGTTGGAGTTCGCCTCGTCGCAGGGCCCGATGATGGGCAAGATGGAGGACACGGCCACCAAGGCCGGCCTGAGCGGCGGCAAGGCCATCGCCCTGTCGCTGGAGGAGCCTTGGGAGAAGAAGGAGAAGAAAGAAGAACCCAAGTTCAGTATTTGGAAGCAGCCGGCGCAGTGGGCCAACCAGAAGCTGGAGCAGGCGGGCGAGGCTTTGCTGTCCGGGCCGTGGGGGCGGGTCGGCAACAAGGCGGGCTATGCGCTCGGCTTCGCGGTGGTGCAGATTGTGTTGCTGGTGTTCTCGGATGGTATCGGTAATTTCATCGCGTCCATCGGCCGTGGCATGACCACCATCGCCAAGGCCGGCACCCTGCTGGGCAAGACGCTGGAAGGCGTGGGCAAGTTTGTGCAGGCGGCCGGCGCCGGCATCCGCGCGGTCGAGGAGGCGGTGGCCGCGGTGATTGGCTTCCTGTCCAAGCCGCTGCTGCCGGTGCTGGAACCGTTGATGAAACCGTTCGGCAAGGTCATGGACCGGCTGTCGAAGTTCCTGCGCAAGCTGTTTGGCGTGGCGGAGAAGGAGTCCGCTCATTTGGCAGCCACCGCCGTCGCCAAGACCGAAGGCGCGCTGGTCCACGCGCCCGCGCCGCCCACGCCGCCGCATGCGCCCGCAGCCGCACCGGCGCAGCCCCACGCGCCCGCAGCCGCGCCCAAGCCGGCGCCGCACGCGGCCGACATCCATGCCGGGAAAGCCGTGCCGCCACCCGATGTTGGCGCGGCCAACGCGGCGCATGTGGACGCGGCTCCTGCGCCCAAGCCGCATGCGGATGCGTCGCCCGCCGCCGCACCACATGCGGATGCTCCACCGGCGGCCAAGGCGCGTGCCGACAGCCGGCCGGCCGCCACGCCACATGCCGACACTCCGCCGGCCGCCACGCCCAAGCCGGCCGACAAGCCACATGCCGATGCGGCCGTCCAGGCCAAACCCGGCCCCGCCGACGGCCGCGGCAAGATCATGGCCGACGAGCCGGTGGACGGCCATCACCTGCGCGTGCGCGAAGGAGGCCAGATCGAGCTGTGCAGCCCGGAGCCATGTCCGCTGCTGGAGAACATCTACGGCGACATCATCGGCGGCAGCGTACCGATGAAGGCCGAGATGAAGGCGATCCAGGCGCTGCGCAAGTCCAACCCCAAGCTGGCGGCGAAGCGTACGGCCGCGCTGAAGAAACAGCTCGATGCCATCGCCCGTCAGCGTGCGCCGGACCTGAAGGCGCTGGACAAGGAGTACGAAGGGTTCATGGACTGGGTCCGGGAGGAAGGCGGTGATCCATCCAAAATGGTGAAGCGCCGCCCCGGCAAGACCTCCGGCTCGACCGCGCCGGCGGGCGATCCGCTGGCGCAGGACATCGGCTTCGACATTGACGAGATCAAGCCGGTGGGCGGCAAGTTCGACCTGCAAGGCAAGCCGGTGCCGTTCGACGAGCGCATGAAGGCCGCCACCGCGCTGGAGAACCGCGAGATCAAGGACTCGCTGACCAATCAGCGCACCAAGGGCGTGCGCCGCGACCCGCGTGACGCCGCGCGCCTAGCGCAGGAACCGAAGGTGGTGTCGCTGAAGCCCGGTTCCGGCGGCAAAAAAGCCGCCGGCAACGAACACCTGGCGTTCTTCGACCGGCGCCTGGACGAAATCGAAGAGTTCCGCGTGGTGCACGACAAGGTGTTGCGCAAGGTGCAGCAGGAGCCCGGCTTGACGCCGGGTGAAGTGAAGGAGAGGTTCAACGCCGGCATACGGGAAGAGTTCAAGCACCCGACCACGCCGGAGGGCGAGATCATCGCCGGCGCCATCGAGCGCGGCGGCTTCGGCTACGTGGAAGTGACCGCGCCGAACGGCAAGAAGATGACGGTGCTGCGCGCGTTGACCGAGCAGGAACTGATCAGCCGGGGCTACGTGTTCAGCAAGCGCGGCGGCTGGATCAAGACAAGGTGATGCGCGGTCATTCTCCTTGCGCGGCGATTGCCAGCGGCGCGCCCTCCGCCAGTTGCTCCAGCGCCGGCCGGCACTGCACCACGAAGCCGCGCTGGCCCAGCGATATCCAGCCGTTGCGTTTCAGCGCGCTGAGCGTGCGGCTGACCGTGGCCGGCGTCAGGCCCAGGTAGTCGCTGATGTCCTGGCGCGACATCGGCAGCGGCGAGTGCATCTCCTGCGATGGCGCTTGCGGCGCCGGTCCCGCGCGCTGCAGCAGGAACATCACGATGCGCTGGCAAGCGCCGGCGCTGCGCAGGATGGCGGCGGCCAGCTGCTGGCGGTCGATCTCGCGGCTCAGCATCGCGCTGAACAGGTCGCAGCTGTACGGTTCCTCGTCCATCAATTCGGCCAGGTGGCGATACTCCACCACGTCGACCTGGCAATCGGTCAGCGCCACGGCGGACGCGTGCCGGTATTGCTCGCCGATCGTGTCGACGCCCAGCCAGTCGCCGGGGCGCGCGAACTCGATGATGCGCTGCATGCCGTCGTCGCAGGTCTGGTACAGCTTCAGGTGGCCGGCGCGCACGAAGTGCAGCGCGCCGCCGACTTCCTCTCCCTGTCGGAACAACTGCTCGCCGCGTCCCAGCGTCAGCTGGCTGCCGAGCGCCCACTGGGTCAGTTCCAACGATGTCATGACGTCACCAGCCCTGGCGATGCCGCATGGCCGAGCGCCATGTGGTGCAGCGCGTCCATGTCGAGCAGTTTGATATCGCGCCGGCGCAGTTCGAACAAGGCGCGCTTCTTGAACAGCAGCAGCAGGCGGCTGACGCATTCGGCGGTGACGCCCAGGTAGCTGGCGATATCGCAGCGCGACATCGGCAGGCGGAATTGTTCTGGCACGTGGCCGTAATCGGCGCGGCGCTGCGACAGCGACAGCAGCAGGTCGGCCATGCGCTGCTCGGCGTGGGTGTTGCGCAGCATGAGGGCGGCGCGCTGTTCGCGGCGGATCTCGCGGCTCAGCAAGGCGTGCAGGCTGGCGCGCATCACGGGGCGGCGGCGTCCTTCGAAGGCGTGCCGGTTCCAGTTGATGCTGCACACCTCGCTGTCCTCCAGGGCGATGACGGTGTTGGCGTGCGCCCGCCGGTCCAGCGCATCCAGGCCGAGGAAGTCCGGCGCCAGCGCGAAGCCGATGATTTGTTCCGGTCCCTTGGTGGCGGCCCGCAGCACCTTGAAGCTGCCGGAGCGGATGTTGAAGATATGATCGCTGACCGCGTCGCCCGCTTGATAGAGGGCGGCGTGGCGCTCGATGCGGATGCGCTGGCTGGCATCGCGGTTGCCCGCCGCCGCGCCCACGCACATCATCCGGTGTTCACATTCGCTGCAGTTGTTGCGCTCGATTGAGGTGCTCATGTTTTCCTACTTTTACTTTTTTGTACGATGAGATCATGGTAGAGATGTGTAACTGGTGTTTCCTTGATCCAGATCAATTAATTTCTTGATTAGGATCAGTAACCTTCCCTTACTTGATGGATAGCACCAAAGGCACTACATGACTCTAACCTTGAGCGCGCGCGCACCCGCGCAGATCGCCGCTCCCGATACCGATGCGGCGTTACGCCTCGCCGCGACCGTGTTCGAAGCCGCGCAGGGCATGATGGTGACCGACGCGCGCGGCCGCATCATGCGGGTCAACCAGGCCTTCGTACGCATCACCGGCTACAGCCCGGAGGAGGTGTTGGGGCAGACGCCCAACCTGCTGAGCTCCGGCCGGCACGTGCCCGGCTTCTACGCGTCGATGTGGGCAGCCATCGTCCGCGATGGAAAATGGGAGGGGGAGATCTGGAACCGCCGCAAGAACGGCGAGGTCTATCCCGAACACCTGAGCATCACCGCCGTGTACGACGAGGATGGCGAGATCACCAACTATGTCGCTTCGCTAACGGACATCACCCTGAGCAAGGCGGCCAACGATGAAATCCGCAGCCTGGCCTTCTACGATCCGCTGACGCAGCTGCCGAACCGCCGGCTGCTGCTGGACCGCTTGCGGCAGGTGCTATCGGCCAGCAACCACCACGACCGCTATTGCGCGCTGATGTTCATCGACCTGGACAACTTCAAGACCCTGAACGACACGCTGGGCCACAACGTCGGCGACCAGCTGCTGTTGCAGGTGGCCGAGCGCCTGCAATCGAGCCTGCGCAAAGGCGACACCGTCGCGCGCCTGGGCGGCGACGAGTTCGTGGTGCTGGTGGAGGGCCTGAGCAGCGGCGCGGAGGAGGCGGCCAGCGAGATCGAATCGCTGGGCGCCAAGATCCTGGCCGCGTTGAACCGGCCCTACGAACTGGGAAACCACAACTGCCGCAGCACGCCGAGCATCGGCGCGACCTTGTTCCACAACGGCCAGCCGCCGCAGCCGGATGAATTGCTGATGCAGGCCGATATCGCGATGTACCAGGCCAAGCAGGCGGGCCGCAACGGCATGCGCTTCTTCGACCGGCAGATGCAGGACCGCATCAGCGAGCGAGCGAAATTGGAAAACGATTTGCGGCACGCGATGGAGCGGCATCAGTTCGCGCTGCACTATCAGGTGCAGGTGGATTTGCACGGCAAGCCGCGCGGAGCCGAGGCGCTGCTGCGCTGGCGGCGCGCGGATGGTTCATGGGTGCCGCCAGCAAGCTTCATCCCGCTGGCCGAGGAAACCGGCCTGATACTGCCGATAGGCCACTGGGTGCTGAACGCCGCCTGCGCGCAGATCAAGGAGTGGCAGTCGGTGCGCGGGATGGAGCAGCTGATCCTGGCGATCAACGTCAGCGCGCAGCAGTTCCGCCAGCCCGATTTCGGCGATGTGGTGCGCGCGGCGGTGGAGCGCCACGGCATCGATCCGCGCTTGCTGAAGCTGGAGCTGACCGAGGGTGTGCTGCTGGAGAAGATCGAGGAGACCATCTCCTGCATGCATGCGCTGCGGGCGATCGGCGTGCGTTTCGCGTTGGACGATTTCGGCACCGGCTACTCGTCGCTGCAATACCTGAAGCGCCTGCCGCTGAACCAGCTGAAGATAGACCAGTCCTTCGTGCGCGACCTGGCCAGCGACAGCAGCGACCAGGTGATCGTGCGGACCATCATCGCGATGGCGCGCAGCCTGCAGCTGGACGTGATCGCCGAGGGCGTGGAGACGGAAGCGCAGCGCGTGCTGCTGGAGGAACTGGGCTGCCGCCGTTACCAGGGTTACCTGTACAGCCGCCCGGTGCCGGAGCCGCAGCTGCGGGCCTTGATCACGGGATGACTTCGAACAGCAGCAGCTGCGTGACTTGGTTCTTGCCGAAGTTGTCGTCGGAGATCAGCACCAGGCTTGCGTGGCCGTTGGCCAGCGTGGGGCCGAAGGACATGCCTTCCAGGTTGTCGACGATGGGCAGCTTGAGCAGGTTCACATCGAGCACCAGCCGCTTGCGCGCCGGTTGATAGCTGGCGCCGCGCAGCGACGGTAGTTGCCGGATGTCGGATGCGCCGTCCGTGTCGATTTCGAACAGGCGCACATAATCCTTGTACTTGCCGTCCGCGCCCTGCACGCCGGAGCGCTCCATCGCCAGCAGCCGCGTGTCGCTCAATGCCACGATTTCCGAAATGCCGTTGTCGGCGAACTTGCCCTTGCCGGGCGTGGCTGGAATGGTGCCGAGCGGGTAGGCGAACTGCCCCAGCACCTTGCCGTCGCGGGCGAAATGGGTGATGCGGTTGACCGCGCCCTGTTCGGGCGTCGGCGCCTCGCCGTCCTGGTACAGCGGGCCTTCCATCGACACCCACAGCGTGCCGCCGTCCGGCGCGAAGCTCAGTCCCTCGAAACTCAGGTTGTTGCGCGGCCCGGTCTTGTGGTCCGCCGAGACGCTGAACAAGGCCGGCAGCGGCATCGTCGAGAGATAGCGGCCATCCCGCGTGGCGTGGCGCACGAAGGGATCGAGGCCCAGGCCGACGTCGCCCTCGCTGGCGTACCAGATGCTGCCGTCGCGCGGATCGACACGGATGGTCTCCAGGTCCGGCACGACACCGCCGCGAACCTTGTAGTCTTCCTTGGATGGGTAGGTGCTGCCATCCGGCTGCAGCAGGACAGTGACGCCGGTCAGTTCGACGGACTTGAATGCCTGTGCGTCGTAGGCCAGGCGCGCGCTGTAGTAGCGGGCGGGGTTGTTGGCGGAACGGTCGTCGCTGATGATCACCCATTCGCCGCTGGCGGCGTCATAGTCGATGCCGGACAGGCCGCCGACCATGGTGTTCTGGAATTGCTGGCGCCAGGGCAGCCGCTGTTCGCCGATGAAGCGAAGGCTTGCTATCGACGTTGGCGGCGCCTTGGTCGCGGTCAGCGGGGCGCAGGCGGCCAGGATGAATGTGCAGGCGATGAGCGATGCGGCCTGGCGCCGCATCGTGAAGAAAATATTCGTGTTCATCGCCGCAGTATAGCGCGGCTGACGCGCTTAGACGATCAGGCCAGTGCTTCGGCGGGGCCAAAGAACTCGTAGTAGGTCTGCGATTGCGGCACGCCCAGTTCCTGCAGGTGCGACTTGATCGCCTTCATGAACGGCGTCGGGCCGAGGAAGTAGGCTTCGACGTCGCGCGTCTCCGGCATCCAGGCGTTCAAGCGCTGCTGGTCGATGTAGCCGGTGGCGTGCGGCTGCGGGCCGCTGTCGTTGGCCGCTTCGTAGCAGTAGAAGCGCTGCAGTTGCGGGTGCTGCGCCGCCAGCGCGTCGACCTGGTCGCGGAAGGCGTGCACGTTGGCGTGGCGCGCCGCGTGGATGAAGTGGATGCGGCGGCCGGTGGTCAGTGCTTCCGTCAGCATCGCCAGCGTTGGAGTGATGCCGACGCCGCCGCTGATCAGCACCAGCGGCTTGTCGCTGTCGGCCAGCGTGAAGTCACCGGCCGGCGGTACCAGTTTCAGGTTGTCGCCAACGCCGACATGGTCGTGCAGGTAATTGGACACAGCGCCGCCCGGCTCGCGCTTGACGCTGATGCGGTAGGTGCTGCCGTTGCTGGCGGCGGACAGCGAATACTGGCGGCGCTGTTCTTCGCCGTTCACGTCGACCACCAGGCCGACATACTGGCCCGGCGCATGCGCGACGACCTTGCCCCCGTCCGCCGGCTGCAGGACGAAGGAGGTGACTTCATCGCTCTCCGCCGTCTTCGACACGACCTTGAATTCGCGCGTGCCGCTCCAGCCGCCTTCGGCCGCCGCGTTCTTGTCGTAGACGCTTTGCTCGGCGCCGGCCAGGATGTCGGCCAGCTGCCCATAGGCCGCGCCCCATGCGTCGATCACCGCGTCGGTGGCGACTTCCGCGCCCAGCACTTCGCGGATCGCCTTCAACAGCGAAGCGCCCACCATCGGATAGTGTTCGCGCTGGATCTGCAGCGACACGTGCTTGTTGACGATGGTCGACACCAGCGGACCCAGTTGCTCCAGGCGGTCGATGTTCTTCGCGTACATCAGCACCGCGTTGGCGAGCGCGCGCTGCTGGTTGCCGTCGGCCTGGTTGGCCTGGTTGAAGATCGGCTTCACCTGCGGGAAGTCGCGGAACAGCGTCATGTAGAAATGACGGGTCAGGGTCTCGCCGCCTTGTTCGAGAATGGGAACGGTGGCGCTGATGATGGTTTTTTGTTCGGTGCTGAGCATTTTGCTGTCCATGTGTGGTTTCGACATAAAGAAGTATATCACATGAATCTTTAAAGTGTCGGCGCAGGCGTAACCGAAAACCGGCGGCGCCTGGGAGGGACTGGCTTACAGATCGAACTTCAGTTCCGCCACGTAGGTCCGTTGCGGATACGGGTGGAAGTTCCAGTACTTGTAGTTGTTGAGGTTATCGATGCCCACCGCCGCGCTCCACTGCCGGTTGATGCGGTAGTGGACGCGCACATCGGTGGTGAAGTATTTGCTCGCGCCCATGTAGGCGAAGCCGTTGGGGTCCGTGTTGTCGAGCGTCGAATACTGGCTGCCGCTGTAGCGCGCGGCCAGCGTCAGCGCCAGCTTGTCGTTCGGCGCGTAGGTGGCCACGCCGGTTGCGCGCCATTCCGGAATGCGCGGCTGCCACTTGCCGACGCTGGCCTGGAACTTGTCGTTGCGGTCTATCTTCGAATCGGTCCAGGTGACGCTGGAGTTCAGCGTCAGGCCGCGCACCCAGACATCGTCCGCCGTGTAGGCCACTTCCAGGCCCTTGGTGTTGATGCGGTCGACGTTCTGCACGGTGCTGACCACCGAGCCGGCCAGCGTATTGGTCTGCGAGTACAGCGCGTCCTGGGTGCGCTCGCCGAAGGCGGTCAGGCGCAGCAGGCCCGCGGCGAGCTTGCGTTCCGCCGTCAGCTCGGTGGTCCACGATTTTTCGGGCTTCAGGTTCGGATCGTTGTTGATCAAATCGCCGGCGGCGTTGATGCCGCCCTGGTAAAGCTCGGACACCGTCGGCATGCGAACGGCGCGGCCCAGCGAGGCTTTCAGCACCCAGTCGTCGCTGGCCTGGTATGCCAGCGCGGCTTTCGGCGACACGAAGTTCTCGCTGCGCTCCGGATGCGCTGCGGTCGTGGCGCGGTTCGAGGTGGCGCCATCGTGCGCGGTCCAGCGCTCGAAGCGCACGCCCAGCACCGTCTTCCACAAGGACGCGAAGCGCCAGCAGTCCTGCGCATACAGGCTGTTGATTTCGGTCTTGCCGGTGAAGGCGGCGTTGCGCTCGCCCGGCGCACCGTCGATCCAGTTGCTGGCGGCGTTTTCGACGCTGGCCAGTTTATAGGCCTGCCGCTGGTAGCCGAATTCCGCGATGTGCTCCACGTTCGGGCGCCATACGCCCTTGCCGGACAAGGTGTTCCAGCCGGTGCCGCCCTGGTTGACGATGCGTCCCGCGCCGCCGGAGAGCGCGGCCGGCAGCGCCACGGTGGCGGCGCGCAGCACGTCCTTGTCGTAGTCGTACAGGCTGGCCGCGATCTCCCAGTCGAACACGCCCTTGGTGTGGGACTTGACGGTCAGGCCGTGCATCACGTGCTGGATGTCTTCGTTCGACAGGTTGAAGTCCGTCGGCGCCAGCGTGTAGCTGCGGCCTTCGATGTTGACGGCGCCGCTGTAGACCGGATTGCCGGCGGCGTCGCGCAGATAGGTTTGCGGACGGCCTTTCGAATCGTTGCGCCACAGGCCGAAGGTGTAGGAGGCGCGCACCGTCGGTGAAATATCGTAGGCCAGCTTGGCCTTGAACTGGTCTTGCACGGTGTGGTACTGCGTGGCCGTGCCGAGGATGAGCCATGGGTTGTTGCCGCGGTCCAGCCCTGCGACCGCGCCGGTGACGGGAAGGCCCGCGCTGCCTGGCTTGCCGGCGGCCGGCGCCTTGGTCGGGAAGGTCAGCGGCTGGCCGTCGCTGTCGGTGTGGCCGACGTCCACGTACCACGACCAGCCGCCCTGGCGGTCGCCCAGCGAGATGCTGGCTTGCTTGCCCTGGTAGTTGTCGTTGGTGTTATACAGCTTGAACGGCTGGTGTGTCAGCGACAGCTTGGCGTGGGCCTCGAACTTCGTCGGCATGCGGGTCATGTAGTCGACCACCGCGCCCACCGAGTTGCCGCCGTAGGCCGCCGAGAAGGGGCCGTACAGCACATCGACACGCTCGACCTGCTCGGGGCTGACCATGCCCCAGCGCGGCGCGAAGGAGGCGCCGTTGCCGAGATAGTTGGACAGCAAAATGCCGTCGGCGTACACCATCGAGCGCGCGCTGTTGCCGGTGCCCGAGGCGCGGGTGGACAGCACGGCGTGGTTGTAGTCGCCGATGTAGCGCTTGCGCACCAGGAGGCTGGGCAGGTATTTCAGCGCGTCCTCGGCGTCGGTGGCGTTGATGGACTGTTCGATGTCGTGGTGCGTGATGCCCTCGATGGTGGTCGGGATCTGCGACGGCAGCGACGTTGGCCGGTTGCCGACGATGGTCACGGTGCCCAGCATGTGGATGGGCGCCTCCTGGGCGCAGGCGAGGGTGGAGAAGGCGGCAAGCAGCGCCAGCGCCATTGGCGTTATGGTCGTTTTCATGATGTTCCTGATGTGGGGATGTTGACCGCCTCCGCGGCTTGTGGCGGCGGGTGGCGGCGGTTACGGCAGACGATCAGGAACGGGTGGGCGGTCCGCGCGGCTTGGCGGCGGTCCAGCTGTGCAGCGGACGTGGAGCGCTGTAGAACAGTGCAGGGTAGTGGTCATGGCCGCCGATGACGGCGAAGCTGGCCGCGACCGGCGGCAGCAGCGCGTACGTGCCGCCGTGCGTGGCGCAGTACGGGCAATGCTCCATGGCGTGGTCGGCGGACGGGGTGGGGGATTTCTTGACGGTGTCGGTGGAGCAGATCTCGCCGTAGCCGAACGGCGATGCCGGGCTCATCGCCCTGGAGATCGACGGCGCGAGCGCGCTGAACAGGACGGCCAGCAGGGCGATCCAGATGTGCAGCGTTCGACGGCGCGCGAAATTGAACATGGGCAAATTATAGCGCATCCAAAAAAACGCGTACTTTCATTTGAGAATGAGAAGTGTTATCATTTGCATTGTTGAAACGCACCCTCCTGTACATCATGCCGCTGACCGCCATTCCATACCAACGTTCCCTTATTGCCGTCGCCGTCGCCTTGCTGGCGGTTCCCCTTCATGCGCAGGAAGCCGCCGGGCCGATCGAATCGATCCAGGTCTCGGGCAGCTGGCTCGGTTCGGGTTTGCAGAACAGCGTCAAGAACTTCGCCGGCGCCCGCACGGTGATGAAGAAGGACGACATCGACAACACCGGCGCCGCCGACATCGGCGACGTGATGCGCCGCATCCCGGGCGTGCAGTCCACCGACAATTCCGGCTCGGCCGGCAGCGCGATCTCGCTCAACATCGGCGTGCGCGGCCTGACCGGGCGCTACTCGCCACGCTCGACCGTGCTGCTGGACGGCATACCGCTGGCGGTGGCGCCGTATGGCCAGCCGCACCTGTCGTTCGCGCCGGTCAGCCTCAACAACATTGAATCGATCGACGTGGTGCGCGGCGGCGGCGCGGTGCGCTACGGTCCGCAGAACGTCGGCGGCATCATCAACTTCCGCAGCCGCTCCATCCCGGACGCGCCGGGCGTCAGCGGCGACGCCTCGTTCCGCTACAACGACTTCGGCCACGGCGGCCAGAACCGCCAGTACAGCGCCTTCGTCGGCACCCAGCAGGACAACGGCCTGGGCGTGGCGGTGCTGTACTCGGGCATGGCCGGCAGCGAATGGCGCGCGGGCAGCAATGAAAAGGTCAACGACCTGGCGCTGAAGTTCCGCTACCAGCTGACGCCGCACAGCGAGCTGAACGCCAAGCTGTCCTACTACGAGGTCAACTCGCGCACGCCGGGCGGCCTGACGGTGGCGCAGTACAACGCCGATCCGTTCCAGAACACGCGGCCCACCGATTTCTGGAGCGGCGACCGCCGCAGTGCCGATGTCGGCTACCTGAACACCTTGTCGGCCACGCAGGAGTTCGAGGTCAAGGCCTATTACAGCGACAGCTTCCGTCAAAGCTCGCTGATCAACGCGGCCAAGACCCAGCTGACCTGGCAGCCGCGCAACTACGAGGTGTTGGGCCTGGAGCCGCGCTACACGCAGCGCTTCGCCACCGGCGGCTTGACGCATGACGTCACCGTCGGCTACCGCTTCCTGCGCGAGCGGGGCGACGACAACAACTACATCCAGACCGTGTCCACCGGCGCCAGGGGCGCGATCTCGACCTTCACCAACAGCACCGACGCGCACGCGGTCTACGTCGACGACCGCATCGCCGTGGGCGCATGGCGCATCACGCCGGGCCTGCGTTACGAGCACATCGCGTCCGAGCGCAACGACCTCGGCGCCAAGTCGGTCTTCGAGAGCGACAACAACAAGGCGCTGCCGTCGCTGAACGTGGCCTATCTGCTGAACCGTTCGCTGACCGTGTTCGCCAACTACACCACCTCTTTCGGTCCGGTGCAGAACACGCAGCTCAATTCGCAGACCCCGGCCAATCCGCTCAAGCCGGAGCTGGCGAAGACGGCCGAACTGGGCGCGCGCTGGAAGACCGGCGCGGCCAGCGCCGAAGTCACCGCCTTCAAGCTGAAGTTCGACAACCAGATCCTGCAGGTGCCAGGCACCACGCCGGCGGTGTTCCGCAACATCGGCGCCACCAACCACGACGGCATCGAGACGGCGGCCGACTACACCTTCGACGACGCCGGCGCGCTGGCCGGCCTGAACGTGTATGCGAACTACACCTACACCAAGGCGATCCAGGATTCGGGCGTATCGTCGGGGATGGATGTGCCGTTCTACTCGCGCAACACGGACACGCTGGGCGCGCGCTACAGCGTCGGCGCATGGACCGCCAACCTGTCGACCACGCATCAGAGCAAGCAGTATTCGGACACCGCGAACACGGTGGCCGAGGCGGCCAACGGCAGCAACGGCGTCGTGCCGGGCTTCCGCCTGTGGAACGCGCAATTAACCTGGAAGATGCCGGGCAAGCCGGGCTATGAGGTGATGGCCGGCGTCAACAACATCGCCGACCATCGCTATTACACCCGCAACGTCGACGGCAATGCCGGCCGCATGGTGGGCGCGCCGCGCATGGCCTACGTGCAGCTGCGCGCCAAATTCTGAGGGAAGGTTAGTGCAGCACCCGCTGCGGGGGCTGCACGCTGAAGCCGGTGTAGTTCATGAACGGCGCGGCCGACATGGCCTCGGCCTGGTCCAGTTTGCGCTGGACCAGCTTGTGCCAGGCGCCGGCCCAGCGGGCCGCCAGCTGGGATTCTTCCGCCGAACGCGCACACAGCGTTCGTTCCACGGCGATTTTCTGTCTGTGCAGGGCGTAGGTGGCAGATATCAGAGTAGTCATGGTGGCGGCGAGACTGGCAAGGGTTAATTAGTATGCGGCCCTATTTTGCCCCGGCCCGCCCCCGTTTGAATGTGCGCTAGTTCACCCAAGCCATGGGAATCTCGATTTAGATGCCTAAAAGATAGATTCTGTTGCGTTTTTACATCGTTTTTCGCGGTTATGGCATGAAATCCTGATCCATTAGTTGTTCGATGGAATAGGGCAGGCTGTGCGGAAACACGTCTTCGCCGAGGCCGGTTTCCTCCGCGGCGCGGCGGCGGGCGATCGGATAACATTCGGTGGCGTATTTCGGAACCAGTTTTCGTGTGCTGGGGCTGGTCTTCAGCAATCGCGAAAGGCGGTAGCGCTGCTCGATGAGCGTCGACCTCCATTTGTTTTGCGGATAGTCCTTTTGATACTGGCACTTGAGCAGGTGCATGATCAACACCGTCAGCCGGCTGTCCAGTTCGTGCTCATATTGCTTTTTCATGCCATCGAGCTCCGCGACCAGGTTGTCCACGTCCAGCTCGGCGAACCTGTGTTCCAGCAGCAGTTGGATTTGTGCGTCCATCCACAGCGCCAGATCCTCGTCATAGGTATGCATGTCGCACCTCCAGAGTCGTCAGGCTAATCCTATGCCGCTTCCCGCGTTTGATGCCACTCAATAGAAATACGGGGTCTTGCGCGCCCATTCATTGTTCTTGTAACGCTTGTGCAGCAGGGTGAATGCGCTCTTCGACAGCGTCTTGGCGTCGGCGTCCAGGCAGCCGCCGCGCGTCGATTGCACGGTCACGTACAGCAGCCATGGCAGTTCCGGGTCGGTCGGCACGGCGGTGGCGCGCCGCATGACGTAGTCGCCGATGTAGCCGGTGGCCGTCTTCAGGCCGGCGAGCTGCGCCAGCTCCTGGTTGCGCGCGGCGCTGTTGCCCAGTTCCGGCATCGGCAGCGTATGTTCGGCGTCGATGTTTTCGCCGTAGCTGGCGCCGGGCTTGGCGGGCAGCTTGCACCACATGTCGGCCAGCGTCTCGTCTGGCGCGCGCATCTTGATCTCGGCGGTGGCGCCGCTGTACATCGGCGACAGGCCATACTTCACGGCGTTCAGCAGCATCCAGTAGCGGTGCTCCGGCGTGCCGGCCAGCTTGCGGTACTTCTGCATGACAGGCGCCAGCACCGGCGCGTTCTGCTCGATCTGCTGGGCCGCGTTCAACGCCGCTTCGTCTTCCCCCAGCAGGTCGGAGCGCATCCACGCGGCCACGGCGATCTGCGTGCGCAGGGGCTTGGACAGCTTGGTGTTCGCGGCCAGCGCCGACAGGTCGGCCACTGACAGGCCGCTGTTCAGCCATCGCGTGCCGTCCGCCGCGATGTCCACGCGGACCTTGTCGGCGCCGCCTTCCTCGCTGGCCTTGGCCTGCTCGCCGGTGTCGGGATCGAGATCGCGGCTGGCGGTGCGCAGCAGATAATTGGCGGCGTCCGCCGGCGACGACGCCACCGCGAAGCGCTCCTGCAGGAACTGATTGCGCGCGCTGCTCGAATTGCTGGCCGCCAGCGCGGGGCCGGTCAACACGGCATCGCCAATCGAGCGCGCCTTGTCGGCCTGATTGCTCAAGCGGTAGTGGCGGGCCAGCGCGTGGCGCATGGTCAGGTATTCGGGCGTGCCGGACGCCACCTGCTGCGCCGCCTTCTCCAGCTCCGGCGTCAGCTTCTCGGACAGCATGACGGCGGCCAGCAGCCACACGCGAGCCTGCGCCTTGTTGCCCTCCTTGGCGTAGCGGTTCCACAGGTCGACCGCGTGCGCGCGCTCCACCGCGCAGCTGCGTTTGGCCTCGTACTCCTGGCATTGCTGGACGGTCTGCAGCCAGTCGATGAAACCGGCGCTGGCGCGCAGGGCGGGGCGGGCGTCGGCCTGGTCGGCGCCGGGCGGCTGCAGCAGGTCGTTGGCCAGCACGCGCCAGTCGCCCAGGTGATCGTCCTGGTACGGATTGGCGCGCGGGTCGTCCAGCAGCTTGCTCAGCTCCGCGAAGCGCAGCGTAGGCGTGAGCCGCACCTGCATGCTGCGCACGATGGCGCGGGTGGCCTCGTGCAGCGACGCCAGTTCCGGATTGGCGAGGATATGATCGGCGCTGGCCTGTATCGCCGCCAGCTTCTTCTGCGCCGCCGCCAGGCGTGCCGCAGCGGCGGCCGGACTTTCGCGCTTCGCGTCGAGCCGTTCCTGCCAGGCCGCCTGGTCGGCGTTCGGGCCAGGGACATACGTGGCGGCGCGCGCCTGCGAGCGCAGGCTCAGATACTCGCCCCACTGGCGCAGCGGATGCTTGTCGGTGGCGCCGATCCTGGCGAACAGGTTGGCGCTCAACGGGTAGTTCTCGCCGTAGAACGCGGCGGAGGCCAGCTGATATTGCTGCACCTGGCGCCAGTACAGCGCTTCCGTGGCGGGCAGCTCGGCCGGCGCGGGGATCACGCGTTTGGTTTCATCGAAGCGGTTGCGTGGCGCGTCCACATCGTCGCCGCAGAATTTGAAGACCTGCCGCTGCGTCGCCACCCATGCGTTGAGACGCGCCGGCGTCGCATCGGGACGGCGCGCCAGGTCGTTCAGCGTGGACGTGGCGAAGGTGTAGCCGCCGAGCGGACAATTCAGGTAGCCGTTGGCCATGCTGTCGTCGGCCTTGGGCGCTGCGGGCGCCTGCTTCAACGCGGCGCCGACGGCGGCCAGCCAGGCGCCATAGACCTTCTTGCCCTCGGTGGCATCGACCCAGCCGCCATTGCGGCTGCCGATGGCGCGCAGCAGGCCGCCCTGCGGATTGGGCACGGACTTCAAGCCGTCGGCGCCCAGTTGCACGGTGCGCCAGGCGGTGTACAGGTACATGCGGTCGTAGCTGGGCAGCAGCACGCCCAGTTCGCCGGATTGATAGCGGTTCAGCGCGATATCCGGCCCGCTGCGGCTGACGTAGGGATCCCACGGGCCGCCACTGCTGGCGGCGGCGTGGGCGCAGGCCAGCAGCGCCGTGGCGATGACGAGTGGGCGTAGAGGTTTGATCATGGGGAGCTCCTTGAAAGCGGCGGCAGGTCCGCACCGTCGCGCTTCCACGCGTAGCGGTCGAACCAGTAGGTTTTGCGATAGCGCGCCGCCACCTGCGGCGCGAAGGGTTCCTGCGGCGAGAAGCCCGCGCTGCCCGCGCGGCAGCTGGCGTGCAGCGTGGCGGGCGATTGTTCGACGATGTCGCGCATGGTGGCGCTGTCCCGGCCCATGCGGAAGAACATCGGCACCACCTCGTCGGCGGCCAGTCCGTCCAGCCAGGCCGGCGAGCGGCACCACCAGGCCAGCGCGGTCACGCTCAATTTGATCTGCGGCGGCAGCGCGCCGCGCAGCTGCCGCACCAGCGAACGATAGAACTCGCGTTGCGACGGCTTGGCTTCCATGTCCAGCTGCACCCAGCCGGAGGTGCTGGCGGCGGCCGCGTCGAGCAGCGCGTGCACGATGATCGCGCGGCTGGCCTCAATGTCCTGCGGCGGGTTGACGGTGCTCACTTCGACATGCAGCACCGGCGTGATCCGCGTGGCGGCGGGCATCGCGGGCTGGCGCATGCGCGGACGCGTACGCACGGCGTCGCCGGTCAGCAGGATGTGGCGTTGCAGGACCGCCGCCTCGGTGGTGGACCACGAAGGCAGCAGGGCTTCATCCCACAGCCAGGCGACTGCCTGCGCGCGCGCGGCGCAGTGGCAAAGCAGCAGGGCGCTGAGGATAAGGCGAAGAAAAAGGGAGGGCATCGGAAAACGGGGCGACAAGGTGCCCCATTTTACCGATGTTTATTATTTACGCAAGATTGATCTATTTGCCTTCCAGCGCGGCGATGGCCGCCGCCACGCCCGCGCCGTAGGCTGGATCGGCCTGCGTGCAGTGGTGGATGTGCCGCTGCTGCACGGCCTTCGACACGCCGTGGATGGCGCGCGCCGTGTTCTCGAACAGCAGCTGTTTCTTCTCGGCCGTCAGGAGGCGGAACAGATTGCCCGGCTGCGAGTAGTAGTCGGTGTCGACGCGATGATCCCAGTGGCCGGCCGCGCCTTCCAGCGACAGCGGCGGTTCGGCGAACTGCGGCTGTTGCTGCCATTCGCCGTGGCTGTTCGGCTCATACGAGGTGCTGGCGCCGTGGTTGCCGTCGGTACGCATGGCGCCGTCGCGGTGGTAGCTGTGGAACGGGCACTTCGGCGCGTTGACCGGAATCGCGTGATGGTTCACGCCCAGGCGGTAGCGGGCCGCGTCGCCATACGAGAACAGGCGCGATTGCAGCATGCGGTCCGGCGAGAAGCTGACGCCGGGGACCACGTTGGCCGGCGAGAAGGCCGACTGCTCGACCTCCGCGAAGTAGTTCTCCGGATTGCGGTTCAGTTCCAGCACGCCGACGTCGATCAGCGGATAGTCCTTGTGCGGCCAGATCTTGGTCAGGTCGAAGGGGTTGTACGGCACCTTGGAGGCCTCGGCTTCCGGCATGATCTGCACCGCCAGCTTCCAGCGCGGGAAGTCCTTGTTCTCGATGGCGTCGAACAGGTCGCGCTGCGAGCTTTCGCGGTCGCGGCCCACCACGTCGGCCGCTTCGGCGTCGCTGAAGTTCTCGATACCCTGCTGGCAGACGAAGTGGAACTTGACCCAGAAGCGCTCATTCTTCGGGCTGATGAAGCTGAAGGTGTGGCTGCCGAAACCGTGCATGTGGCGGTAGCCTTTCGGGATGCCGCGATCGCTCATGACGATGGTGATCTGGTGCAGTGCCTCCGGCAGCAGGGTCCAGAAGTCCCAATTGTTTTCGGCGCTGCGCAGATTGGTCTTGGGATCGCGCTTGACGGCGTGGTTCAGGTCCGGGAACTTGAGCGGATCGCGGAAGAAGAACACCGGCGTGTTGTTGCCCACCACGTCCCAGTTGCCTTGCTCGGTGTAGAACTTGACGGCGAAGCCGCGGATATCGCGTTCCGCATCGGCCGCGCCACGTTCGCCGGCCACGGTGGAGAAGCGCATGAAGATGTCGGTCTTCTTGCCCACTTCGGAGAACAGCGCCGCGCGCGTGTACCGGCTGATGTCGTGGGTGACGGTGAAGGTGCCGAAGGCGCCCGAGCCCTTGGCGTGCATGCGGCGCTCCGGGATCACCTCGCGCGCGAAGTGGGCCAGCTTTTCAAGATGCCATACGTCCTGCAGCAGCGCCGGGCCGCGCGGGCCGGCGGTCTGGATGTTCTGATTGTCGACGACCGGCGCGCCGGCTGCGGTGGTGAGGTTCTTCATGTCGTTCCTTCAGCGGTGTTGAGGGTGAATGGAAAACGCCAGCATAACCAAGCGCGGCCCGCCGCGCAGCCCCCATTAGGGAGAGTGCGCCGCCGGAAGACGCTGCATCTGCGCCAGCGCCAGGGTCGGATACAACGGTGGACTGAGCACGCGCGCCACCGTGCGCGCCATCATGGCGCAGGCCATCAGGCTAAGCACCATCGCGTGGCCGTCCACCATCTCCATCACGATGATGAAGGAGGTCAGCGGCGCCTGGGTCGCCGCCGCCAGGAAGCCTACCATGCCCAGCGCGATCAAGGCGCTGGCCTGGGGATAGGCGAGCAATTGGGCGATGTCGTTGCCGAGCGCCGCGCCGATCGCCAGCGAAGGCGCGAAGATCCCGGCCGGTACGCCGGACCATGCGGTCAGCCAGGTGGCGATGAATTTGAAGAAGAAAAAGATGGCGGGGCTGTGGCCGGAGCCGTCGATCATCGCCCGCGTGTGGCTGTAGCCGCTGCCGTTGACGGCGCCGCCCGACAGCAGGCCGATGCCGGCGATGGCCAGGCCGCAGCCGGCGGCGAAGATGACCGGCCAACGCAGCCGCATCCGGCTGAACCAGTCCGGCGAGGTTCCGCTCAGGGAAGCCAGCAGCAGGCGCGAAAACAGGCCGCCCGCCAGGCCGCTCAGCAGCGTCACCAGCAGGCCTGGGAGCACCAGCGACAGGTCGATGCCGGCGGCGTGGATCATGCCGAAGTAGGTGGCGTTGCCGTTGACCGAGACCGCCATCAGGCCGGCCAGCACGATGGCGGCCATCAGCAGGCCGCTGCTGCGCTGCTCCGGTGTGCGCGACAATTCCTCGATGGCGAACATGACGCCGGCCAGCGGCGTGTTGAAGGCGGCGGCGATGCCGGCCGCGCCGCCCGCCACCAGCAGCCCGTGGGCGGTGACGGCGCTGCGTTCCGGCAGCCAGCGGCGCGCCGCCAGCATGACGCCGGCCGCGACCTGCACCGACGGCCCCTCGCGGCCCAGCGAGAGGCCGGCCAGGAAGCCGGCCGCAGTCAGCACCAGTTTGGCGACGCTGAGCTTGAGCGAGACGAACAAGCCCAGTTGGTGGCTGGCGACGCCGGGCTCCAGTCCCGCCATCACCTGCGGGATGCCGGAACCGGCGGCGCCGGGCACATAGCGGCGCGTCAGCCAGACGATGGCGGCGGTGGCCAGCGGCGTCCACAGCAAGGGTGCCCACCAGTGCCATGCGCACAGCGCCACGAATTGTTCGAAGGCGTGCTCGGACAACCAGGTAAAGCCAACCACCACCAGGCCGGCGAGGGCGGCGAAGGCCACCACCAGGCTGCGTGAGCCCCAGACGCGCCAGTCGCTGAACTCCTTGCGGAAAGCGCGACGGATATTGTGCTTGGTCTGCATAGGCTGAAACCGGGCGCCCAAGTAAAAACGCCCGGCTTGCGGCCGGGCGTTGGAGGGGATGCTTACTTGCTTGGGTAGACGATGTCTGCGCGGCGGTTCTGGGCGCGGGTGGCGTCGTCCTTGCCGGAGGCTTTTTCTTTACCGTAGCTGATGGCTTCCATCTGGCCGTCTTTCGCGCCTTGTACTTTCAGGGCGGTGATCACGGCTTGCGCGCGGCGCTGGCCCAGGGCCAGGTTGTATTCCGCGCCGCCGCGTTCGTCGGTGTTGCCTTCGACTTTGACCGACACGTTAGGGTTCGACGACAGGAACTTGCCGTGGTCGGCGACCAGGGCGTTGAACTCAGGCTTGACGTTGTACTTGTCGAAGTCGAAGAACACGCTGCGGTTCTTGTAGATCGAGCTGTTCGGGTCCAGGTAGGCTGGCAGCGACACGGCGACTGGAGCGGCCACTGGAGCTGGTGCTGGTGCGGCCGGTGCGGCTTTGACTGGCTCTGGTGCCGGTGCTGGAGCGACGACTGGTGCTGGGGTGCTGCAAGCGCTCAGAACAGCCAGTGCGCAGGATGCCAGCAGGATTTTTTGTTGTGCTTTCATGGAATACTCCCGAAATAGTTCAATTGTTTTGGACTTGCATGGGGTGTGAGGCTTGGACACCAGCCGCGACCGACATTATATAAGGGTTTCCCTCAGAAGTATTGGCTTGCTGCATTATTTTTTTATCCAAGGCGAAAAAGGGGCCAGATCCTTGCCCGCTTCCACGTACCAGGCGCGGCGCGTGATGTCGAACTGGGCGCCCAGGGCCTTGACCTGGTCCTTCTCCTGATAGGTGGCGGTCAGGTATTGGCGCGCGGCCGGGGGGGCCAACGGCGCGGCCGGCCTGGCCTGGTTGCGGGCGATGGCGGCCTCGGCCGCCGCCGCCGATTTCGGCAGCCGCATCTGCGCGATGAAGCCGCTGCGCAGCGCGGCGTCGGCCGGCGAGAGCAGCGTCAGGCGCGCGCGGGCGCGGGTGGCGCCGACGTAGAACAGGTTTTCCTCCTCGGCCTTCGGTTGCGTCGGGTTCGGGAATTCGTCGGCCTGCAGGAAGGGCAGGATCACGTGCTCGAACTCCTTGCCCTTGGCGTTGGCCACGCATTCGATCAGCACCGCCTTGCGGTCGCGCTTGCGGCGCACGAAGGCTTCGCGCGCGTTGAGCGCGGCCCAGAACTCGGCCAGCGTGTGGCCGGAGGCGGCCGCCGCGTCGAGCAGGCCGGCCACCGATTTGTTGACCACGCCCGCCTCGTACGGCCGCACGAAGATGCGGCGCGCGGTCGCCACCAGCTTGACGCGCTCGCACATCTCGGTCAGCACGGCAGCCGCTGGCGTGGCCGGATCGACCTCCGACAGCCAGGCGATGGTCGCGATCACGGCCTGCTTGGTGGCCAGGCTGGCGACGTCGCGGTAGTTCGGCTCGTCGCCGTCGCGCTGCTCGTCGTCGATGTGGAACAGTTCTCCCAGCAGCGCTGGGTCCTTGATGATCTGGGCCTTGAAGTTGTCCATGCGCCGCGCCGGGAAGCGCATCTCGCTGAAGGCCACCATGGCGTCGACGATGGCGGTACGCACCTGCTCCGATTTGACGGCGCTGAAATCCTTCAGCGCGATCGCCAGCAGGCCGCGCAGGAACAGGATCTCGTCGCGCTGCAGGTAGCCGGCCATGGCGGGCGTGCGGTAGTCGATGTCGGCCTCGATCAGTGCGTTCTCGATCGCCATCGACTGGTGGCGGTCGCGTATCAGGATGGCGCAGCCGTCGAGCGCGTGGCCGTCGGCCTTCCATTGCCGGATCGCGGCCACGGCCTGCTGCGCGCAGGCGGCGGCGTTGTCGTAGTGGGCGTGGCGGATCTCGGTGTGCAGCGGCAGGCTCGATTCGACCGGCTTCTGCTTGAACTCCGCCATCGCGTAGGCCAGGTGCGGGCCGTGGCGGTAGGTGTAGGTCAGCGGATAGCGCACCAGCTTGGGGTAGTTCTGGCCGAAGCGGCGGTTCAGGTATTCCTCGCTGGCGCCCAGCTTGGCGTGGATCACCTGGTCCTTGTCGCCGGCGCCGACGAAGAAGCACTGCGGCCTGGCGATCAGCGCGTCGAGGATCCGGAAGGCCGCCTCGTTCAGGTCGTGCAGCTCGTCGCACAGCACCAGCCGGTAGTCGGGGAAGTGCTCGGCCAGGCGCGCGCCCGCCTGCAGGTTGCAGGCCAGGTCGTAGGTGGCGTCGAACGGGCCGCGGAACACCGCGCCGGCGCCGCCGTCGAGGCGCAGGGTTTCGTATTCCACCGTGGTCAGGTAGTCGGTCAGCGGCACGCCCATTTGCTCGGCGATGTCCTCAAGGCCCATGTATTCGACGTCGGCGGACAGCGCCATGGTCGCCTTCAGTTGCAGCTGCACGTCGAGGAACTGGGCCAGCGCGATGCTGTGGGTTTGCGGATCGAGGCCGTCCAGGCGGCCGGCGTAGCGCTCGGCCACGCGGTCGATCGCGGCCAGCGCGTAGTCCTTCAGCTGGCGCGCCTCGGCGCATTGCCGCAGGCCGTCGCCGTCGATGCTGTCGAGCTGGAACGCGGCGAAGTCCTCGAAGGTCAGCACGGCGACGCGGCTGGCCAGCGCGTGCGGCACGCCGACGTCGAGCAGGCGCTGGCGCATGACGTCGCGCGCTTCCGGCGTGAAGGTCAGCACCAGGATCTGTTCCGGCGCCAGCTTGCGCGCCAGCGCCTCGCCGATGCGCAGCGCCAGCGTGGTGGTCTTGGCTGCGCCGGCGTTGGCGTCCACCAGCACCACCTTGTGCTGCGCCAGCTGGATGGCGGTCTGCTCGGGTGTGGGGATCAGGCCTTGCGGAGTGAAGCGGGGAGGGTTGGCATCGTTCATCCGCTACATTATAGCGACCGGCGCGCGGGTGCCGGTGACGGATGCCGCCGTTGTCGCCGTGGCGGTCGGCTTCGGGTGCAGGCGCGCGGTGGCGCCTTCGATGAACTGGGCGCTGAACAGGCGCCGTTCCACCAGCGTTTCGCGGCTGTCGATGACGGCGCACAGCAGGTTGGCGGCGGCGGCGGCCATCTTGGGCATGGGCTGGCGCAGCGTGGTCAGGTTGTAGCTCAGCCAGTTGGATGGCTCGACCGCGTCGAAGCCGGCCACCGACAATTGGCCCGGCACGTCGATGCCCAGTTCATGGCGGGCGCAATCGAGGCAGCCGATGGCCATCACGTCGCTGCCGCACAGGATGACGTCCGGCACGCCGCCCATTTTCTCGATCAGCGCCTTCAGGCCGGAGGCGCCGCTGTCGTAGTCGTACTCGCCCGGCACGATCACCGGCGGCGGCAGGCCCAGTTCGGCCAGTCGTTCGCAGGCGCCGCGTCGCCGTTCGCCGGCCACGGTGGTGTCGGTGGTGCCGCCGATGATGCCGAAGCGGCGGTGGCCGGCGGCGGCCAGGCGCGAGACCAGCGTGCGGCCGGCCTCCAGATGGTCGCAGGTGACGGTGTTGACCGACTGGTTGCGCAGCGTGCGGTTGAACAGCACCAGCGGCATGCCGCGCCGCTCGAATTCGGCCACGTGGTCGTCGGACAGGCGGGCGGCCACGATCGCGCCGTCGACCTGGAATTGCCAGACGTCGTTGAGCACGCGGTCGACATCGGCCTCGCGCGCCAGCGGGAACAGCAGCACGCGCTTGCCCAGCGCGCTCAGTTGCTCGCTCAGCTCGGCCAGCAGTTCCGGGTAGTAGAGGTTGGACTTGTTGGTGATCAGCACCGCGACCATGTTGGAGCGGCGCGTGATCAGGCTGCGGGCGGCGGCGTTGGGAATGTAGTCCAGCAGCGCGGCGGCCTTCATCACCCGCGCGTGGGTGGACTTGGACACGCTGGCGCCGGGCTTGAAGCAGCGCGACACGGCCGATTGCGACACCCCGGCCACGATGGCCACGTCGTACGAGGTGACGCGGCGGGCTTCACGGGCGATACTGGCTTTGTGTTCGGTCGCGCAGACTTGGATGGTCGGCTTGGATTTGGTCATCGTCTCTGGCCTGCAGGCTGCGGCTTGCTTATTTATTAGTGAAACCAGCATAATCAAAATCTTACTCGATGGCAATAATAATCGTTTTTCTTTCAAGAAATATTCAGCCAGGTGTGGCCTCCCTGCAATTTTTCCTGAGGGCGCGGGATTTCTGCTAAAATAACGCCCCTTTATTCACGTGAAGGGTCGACATGGCCAATGCTTGCGGCGTCGATTTTGGCACGTCAAATTCCACGGTGGGCTGGGTGCGTCCCGGACATCCGGTGATGTTGGAACTGGAAGACGGCAAGGCCACCTTGCCGTCGGTGGTTTTCTTCAACGCCGAGGACGAAGAGGTCACCTTCGGACGTGCGGCGCTGGCCGAATATCTGGCCGGCTACGAGGGGCGTTTGATGCGCTCCATGAAAAGTTTGCTCGGCACCAGCCTGATCGACGGCCAGACCGAGGTGGGCGGCCGCGCGCTGCCGTTCCGTACCTTGCTGTCGCAGTTCATCGGCGAGGTGAAGCGCCGCGCCGAGCAGTCGGCCGGGCGCCAGTTCACGTCGGCCGTGTTCGGCCGTCCGGTGCACTTCATCGACGACAGCCGGGAAAACGACCAGTTGGCCGAGGACACGCTGGCCGAGGTGGCCCGTTCCGTCGGCTTCAAGGACATCGCCTTCCAGTTCGAGCCGATCGCGGCCGCGTTCGACTACGAGTCGCAGATCAGCCGCGAGGAGCTGGTGCTGATCGCCGACATCGGCGGCGGCACCTCGGACTTTTCGCTGGTGCGCCTGTCGCCCGAGCGCGCCAAGAAGACCGAACGGCGCGACGACATCCTGGCCAACGGCGGCGTGCACATCGGCGGCACCGACTTCGATAAATACCTGAGCCTGTCGTCCGTGATGCCGCTGCTGGGCTATGGCAGCCGGCTGCGCAACAACAGCGAGGTGCCGTCCAGCTACTTCTTCAACCTGGCGACCTGGCACACCATCAACCAGGCCTACACCAAGAAGATGTGGACCCAGCTGTCCGACCTGCTGCGCGATTCGGCCGAGCAGGAAAAGCTGGGCCGCCTGCAGAAGCTGATCGACCAGCGCGCCGGCCACTGGCTGGCGATGAAGTCGGAAGAGGGCAAGATCGCGCTGTCCGACGCGCCGAAAGTCACGCTGGAGCTGGACCGGCTGTCGCCGGCCGTGACGCTGGAGCTGTGCCGCGCGCAGTTCGACGACGCCATCGGCCATCTGGTCGGCTCGGTCGAGAGCACGGTGCTGAGTCTGCTGCGCGACGCCGGCGTGGCGCCGGCCGACGTGGACACGGTATTCTTCACCGGTGGTTCGAGCGGCGTGCGGATGCTGCGCGAGCGCATCGGCGCGCTGGTGCCGTCGGCCCGCAAGGTCGAGGGCGACCTGTTCGGCAGCATCGGCGCCGGTTTGGCGCTGGACGCCGTGCGCAAGTTCGGCTAATCAAAAAGGGACCACCATGCTCGACCAACCCATCGTCATGCTCGACTTCGAGACCACCGGCCTGTCGCCCGACATGGGCGACCGCATCACCGAGGTGGCGGCGTTGCGCATCGTCGGCGGCAAGGTGGTCGACCGCTATGTGTCGCTGATTAACTGCAATGTGCGGATTCCGTCCTTCATCACCGGCCTGACCGGCATCACGCAGGCCATGGTCGATGGCGCGCCGCCGGTGTCGCGGGTGGTGCCGGAGCTGCTCGATTTCATCGGCGGCGATGCGCTGTCGGCCCACAACGCCAGCTTCGACGACAAGTTCCTGCGCGCCGAGGCGGCCCGGCTGGGCCTGACGCCCGGCTACCAGGCGCTGGTGTGTTCGCTGAAGCTGTCGCGCCGCGTGTTCCCGAAGCTGCCGAGCTACAAGCTGGGCACTCTGTCGGACCAGCTGGGCATCCGCTTCAAGAGCGCGGCCCACCGGGCCGAGTCCGATGCGGAGGTGGCGGCCGAGGTGCTGATCCATATCGGCAAGCACATCGGCTCGACCTACGGCCTGGCCGGCGTCGACACCTCGCTGCTGGTGGCGATCAACAAGCTGGCGGCCGCCAAAGTTCACGCCTTCCTCGAAAAACAAAAAGTGCGCTAAAACTCCGTGGCTCGCATTACAATACCGGCACTGATGTATCGATAGTTGGTATTTTGTGAACATACGCCGCAACTTCCTTTATGTGCTGCTGTCGCTTCTGCTGGTGTTCTCCCAGCAGATGGGGTACTCGCACGCGCTGTCGCACGCTTCGGCCGCGACCGGCGTGGTGCAGGTCGCCGCGCAGCAGGATGAGGATGCCAGCAGGATCACCAAGCTGGGGCTCGATCACAATTGCGCGCAGTGCCTGGCGTTCGCCCAGATCGCCTCCGCCGCCGATACCCATTTCTATTCCTTCCCGCTGGCCGCCGATACGTCGGTGGCCGTGGTCCACGCGCCGGCGCCGCTCGACTGCCAGCGCACCGTCTGCGGCTTCCGATCGCGAGCGCCGCCCGTCCTGTCCTGATCGCACACCCTTGGTCCGTCGCCACTGCCGCTTGAGCAGGGGCGCGGTCTATCGTAGCCATCCACAGGAAATCACATGTTGAAACACAGCGTACTCGCGGCCGCACTGAGCGCCGCCGTGGCGGCCCCGCAGGCCTATGCCGCAGATAAAAAAGAACAGAAGGAACTGGCGGCCATCCGCGCCGAGATCCGCGAAATGAAGGCGGCCTACGAGGCGCGCCTGCAAGCCATGGAACAGCGCCTGCAGCAGGCGCAATCGGACAGCGCCGCCGCCAAGGCGCAGCTGGCCACGATCAATGCGGGCGCGCCATCCGCCGCGCCGGCTGCTTCCGCAACAGCAGGCGCTGGCACCTCGGCCGCCGCGCCTGCCGTGGCGGCCTACGTCGAGTCGCCTGCCGCGCCGCCGTCCGCGAGCGGCGCCAACCCGGCCAGCAACCTGTTCAATCCCAACATCTCGATGATCCTGGGCGGCACGCTGCAGAACCTGAAGCAGGATCCGTCCCAGTACCGCCTGCAAGGCTTCGCGCCGAGCGGCGGCGAGGTCGGCCCCGGCAAGCGAGGCTTCAGCCTGGGCGAATCCGAGCTGACCATGGCGGCCAACATCGATCCGCAATTCGCCGGCCAGCTGACGTTCTCGCTGAGCGGCGAGAACGAGGTCAGCGTTGAAGAAGCGTTCATCCAGACACGCGCGATGGAGAACGGCCTGAACATCAAGGCCGGCCGCTTCCTGTCGGCCATCGGCTACCTGAACGGCCAGCACGCCCACACCTGGGACTTCGTCGACGCGCCGCTGGCGTACCAGGCCTTCCTCGGCGGCCAGTACAAGCCGGACGGCCTGCAGGCCAAGTGGCTGGCGCCGCTCGACCAGTTCCTGGAGATCGGCGCGGAGGCCGGCAGCGGCGCGGCCTTCCCCGGCAACGACCGCAACAAGAACGGCGCCGGCGCCGTCAGCGTGTTCGCCCACATCGGCGACGATATCGGCGCATCGTCCAGCTACCGCGCGGGCCTGTCCTACCTGCACACCGCCGCCGAGAAGCGCGCCTACGAGGACGAGGGCCTGACCAACAACTTCAGCGGCAAGTCCAACACCTGGATCGCCGACGCCATCTACAAATGGGCGCCGAACGGCAACCCGACCAACACCAACTTCAAGCTGCAGGGCGAGTACTTCCGCCGCAAGGAAAGCGGCACGCTGAACTACGCGGTCGACACCGACGCGGCGGCCAGCGGCGATTATCGCAGCGTGCAGTCGGGCTGGTACCTGCAAGGGGTCTACCAGTTCATGCCGACCTGGCGCGCGGGCCTGCGCTACGACCGGCTGTCGTCCGGCTCGCCGCGCATCGGCCTGATCGACGGCGGTGCGCTGGCCTGGGCCAACCTGCCGATACTGCAAGCCTACGATCCCAAGCGCACCAGCTTCATGGTGGACTACAGCCCGTCCGAATTCTCGCGCCTGCGCCTGCAATTGGCGCGCGACCAGTCCCGTCCCGGCGTGACCGACAACCAGATTTTCCTTCAATACATCATGAGCCTGGGCACGCACGCGGCCCACTCGTTCTAAGGAGCAGGCATGAAACGCACACTCAAACATCTGCTGATCGCCGCCGCCTGCGTGGCGGCCACCTCGGCCCACGCGGCCGTCAACGTGCTGGCCTGCGAGCCGGAATGGGAAGCGCTGACCACCGAGCTCGGCGGCGACAAGGTCAAGGTCTCCAGCGCCACCAACGCGCTGCAGGACCCGCACCGCATCGAGGCGCGGCCGAGCCTGATCGCGCGCACCCGCAACGCCAACCTGCTGGTGTGCACCGGGCTGGAACTGGAAGTGGGCTGGCTGCCGGTGCTGGTCCAGCAATCGGGCAACAGCAAGATCGCGGCCGGCCAGCCCGGCTATTTCGAGGCTGGCGCCTTCGTGCCGCGCCTCGACGTGCCGGGCAAGGTCGACCGCAGCGAGGGCGATGTCCACGCCGCCGGCAATCCGCACATCCAGCAGAACCCGCACAACATCGCACTGGTGTCTGTGGCGCTGGCCAAGCGCCTGGCCGAGCTGGACCCGGCCAACGCCGCCTACTACCAGACGCGGCAGAAGGACTTCGCGGCGCGCTGGGATGCGGCCATGCTCAAGTGGGAGAAGCAGGCTGCTCCGCTGAAGGGTGTGGCCGTGGTCGAGCACCACAAGAACATGGAGTACCTGATGGGCTGGCTCGGCATGCATCAGGTCGGCACGCTGGAGCCCAAGCCGGGCGTGGAGCCGAGCGCGGCCCACCTGTCCGAGCTGCTGTCGCAGTTGCAGCGCGCGCCGGCCAAGATGGTGATACGCGCCGCCTACCAGGACGGCCGCGCATCGCAGTGGCTGTCCGAACACGCCAAGATACCGGCCGTGGTGCTGCCGTTCTCGGTGGGTGGCGACGACAAGAGCAAGGACTTGTTCGGCCTGTTCGATTCGACGGTACAACGCCTGCTGGAAGCCAATAAATGAACGCTGAATCGCTCGATCTGATGATCATCGCGCCGGCGCTGCTGGCCGGCCTGTTGGTGTTGCTGACCCACGTGCCGCTCGGCGCGCAGGTGCTCAAGCGCGGCATCGTGTTTATCGATCTGGCGATCGCGCAAATCGCCGCGCTCGGCGTGATCGTCGCCGGCGCCGCCGAGCTCGATCCGCAGAGCTGGGCGGTGCAGGCCGCAGCCGCCGCGGCCGCCGTGTGCGGCGCGTTACTGCTGACCTGGACCGAGAAGCGCTGGCCGGAAGTGCAGGAGGCGCAGATTGGTGTGATGTTCATCCTGGCCGCGACGGCGGGCTTGCTGCTGGTGGCGCACAATCCGCACGGCGGCGAACATTTGCAGGATCTGCTCGCAGGACAGATCCTGTGGGTGCGCTACGACCAGCTGCTGCTGCCTGCGGTCGGCACGGTGGTGATCTGCGGGCTGCTGTACTTCCTGCGTGAGCGCCTGAGCCGGTTGGGCTTCTACCTGATCTTCGCGCTGGCCGTGACGGCGTCGGTGCAACTGGTGGGCGTGTACCTGGTGTTCACCAGCCTGATCGTGCCGGGCCTGGCGGTGCGCCATTATGTCGGCAAGAAGCGGCTGGTGCTGGCCTATCTGATTGGCGCAGCGGGCTATGCCAGCGGGCTGGTGTTGTCCACGCTCTACGATTTGCCATCGGGCGCCTTGATCGTCTGGTGCCTGACGGTATTGGCGATGGTGGTGTACGCGTTCGGCCCGAAACCCGACGGCACGCGCCGGGTCGCGCATCACTGAAAAACGATAACATTTTATCATGGTCCGTTTGAGCGCGGTCAAACTCTGGCCGGGACCGCGTTTTACACTTTAACCAACAATGTTGTGGTGTTGGCCAGAGGTGTACCATGAAGAATCAAAGCTCGGCACGGGCAGGTTACGACACCTTTTTATGGTACCGGGAAGCGGCTGAGCGCGGCAATCCCTACGCGCAGTTCAATCTGGCATTGGTCTATAAAAAAGGGCAGGATGTCGCGCGCGACGAAGTGCGCGCCTTCTACTGGATGCTCAAGGCGGCCCAGCAGGGCCTGGCGTTCGCGCAGAATCACCTGGGCGTGATGTACTACAACGGCCGCGGCGTCGCCAGCAACGACAAGGAAGCTGTGCGCTGGTTTCGCGCCGCCGCGCTGCAGGGCGAAGTCTCCGCCCAGCAAAACCTCGGGCAGATGTACAAAAAGGGACGCGGCGTGGCGCGCAACGACGAGACCGCCGTGTCGTGGTTCTACCGCGCCTCCGAGCAGGGCGTCGCCAGCGCGCAGACCCTGCTGGGCGAGGCCTACGTCCACGGCACCGGCGTGCGGCGCAACTATCCGTTGGCGCTGGCCTGGTTCCGCAAGGCGGCGCTGCAGAACGACGCCAGCGCCCAACTCAATCTCGGTTTGATGTACAAGCACGGGCACGGCGTGGCGCGCAACGAGGCGCAGGCGCTGGCCTGGTTCAAGCAGGCGGCGGCGCAGGAATGCGCCGTGGCCCAGCGGCTGGTGGGCGTGGCCTACGCCGAGGGGCAGGGCGTGGCGGCCGATCCCTTGCGCGCCTACGCCTGGCTGGTGCGCGCGGCCGAGCAGGAGGACGCCGACGCGCAATTCAATCTCGGCATCATGCTGGCCAACGGCAAGGGCGTGGAGCGCGACGACGAGCTCGCCTTCACGTGGTATCGCCGCGCGGCCGAGTCCGGCCATATGCTGGCCCAGTACAATCTCGGCGGCATGTATGCGCGCGGGCGAGGCGTGGCGCGCGACGACCAGCGGGCGCTGGAATGGTATCGCATGGCGGCCGAGCAGGGCGCGGCCAGCGCCCAGTTCAACGTCGGCGTCATGTACGCCAACGGTCACGGCGTGGCCAAGGACGAGGCGCGCGCGGTGGCCTGGTACCGCTGCGCGGCCGAGCAGGGCGACGCCAGCGCGCAGAACAACCTGGGCGTGATGTACGCCAACGGCTTGGGCGTGGAGCGCGACGAGGAGGTGGCCGTCGGCTGGTACGGCAGGGCGGCCGAGCAGGGGCATGCGCTGGCGCAGTTCAACCTGGGCGGCATGTATGGCAGCGGGCGCGGCGTGGCGCGCGACGACCAGAAGTCCTGCATGTGGCTGACGCTGGCGGCCGAGGCCGGCGAACTGGCCGCCGCCAGCAACCGCAGGAATGCCGAACTGGACCTGACGCCGCAGGCCAGGGAGGTGGCGGCCGCCTCGGCCCGGCGCTGGCGCGCCGCGCACGCCACGCGCGCGCGGCCGGCGTGACCGGCTCAGGCCGTTTGCTGGCGGCGGTCCATGAACAGGCTGTTGCCGTGGATCTTCTTGGCCTGTTTCTTCGATTCGGCGGCGGCGGTGGCGATCTGATGGTGGGTGTGGTACTTGTGTGGATCGACCCGGATCGCGCCTATCGATAAGCTCATCAACGAGTAAAACACCTTCTTGCCCTGGCGGTCCTCGCTGAGGTAGCCGCCGCGTTCGCGGTCCTCGATGCTGTAGAAATCCTGCACGTGGCGGCCGAACTCCTGCAGGATGACGTTGCAGCGCGCCTCCCAATCCTCGCTCTGGAACAGCACCATGAAGTCGTCGCCGCCGATGTGGCCGACGAAATCGCGGTCGGCGTCGGTGCGCTCGGCCAGCAGCTTGCCGGTCAGCTGGATCACGTCGTCGCCCCGGCGGTAGCCGTACACGTCGTTGAACGGCTTGAAATGGTCGAGGTCGAAATAGCAGACCCAGAAGCGCGCACCGCTCTCCAGCAGCCGGTCGATGTGCTCGTTGATCGGCACATTGCCCGGCAGCTGCGTCAGCGGATTGGCGTAGCGGGCGGCGGTGATCTGCATCTGCGTGATCTCGCGCATCAGGTCGTGGCCCGTGCCCATGCCCAGGTAGCGGCCCTGGTCGGTGATGATGAAGCCGTTGAACAGCTGATGGGCGTCGGCCTGGGCCATGCGGAAGCTCAGGTCCTGCAGGCTGGTGTCCTTGTCGGCGACCAGCGCCTGGCTGTCCATGAACTGCTTGCAGGACTTCTTGCCGTACAGCTCGCGCTGGTAGGGGCGGGCGAAGTGGTCGATCATGTCGAAGCGGCTGATCAGGCCCAGCGGCAGGCCATCGTCCACCACCGGGATGATCAGCAGCTTGGGCTGGCGCGCGAAGATCTCATAGACCTCGTTGTTGCTCAGGCTGGACGGCACCGCCTCCACCCGATGCAGCAGCTTGGAGATGCTGGCGCCGTGCTTCTCGGCGCCGCGCTGCGGGTAGACCGCTACGCCGTTGCGCGCCAGCGCCTTGACCACCTCGGCCGGCGCCGTGCGCGCGGGCTGGGCGTGCGGCCGGCCCAGGTGGTAGCCCTGGCCGAAGGCGACGCCGACATCGCGCAGCACCAGCAGCTCGGCCTGGGTCTCGATGCCCTCGGCGATCACCAGCGTGTCGGACTTGTCGGCGATCTCCTGGATCGAGCGCACGAACTGCAGCTTGACCGGATCGTGGTTGATGCCCTGGATGAAATGCATGTCGATCTTGACATACTCGGGCCGCAGCTCCGACCACAGCCGCAGGCTGGAGAAGCCCTCGCCCAGGTCGTCGATGGCGATCTGGAAGCCCATGTTGCGGTAGTGGAGCACCGCGTCGCGCATCAGCTCGTAGTCGTAGGTCGGCTGGTTTTCGGTCAGTTCGATGATTACCCGGTCCGGGTTGATGCCGATCTGGTGGATGTACTCCAGCGTCTCGCCGTGGCGCGCGTCGCGCTGCAGCAGGCATTCCGGGCTGACGTTGAGGAACAGCTTGCCCGGCAGGCCGAGCTCGGCGAAGCGCTCCAGCACCACGCGCCGGCACAGATGTTCGACCTCGACCGTGAGCCCGTTGGCGCGCGCCACCTTGAACAGGTTCATCGGCGCGTGCAGCGGGCTGTCGGACGGCCCGCGTATCAAGCCCTCGTAGGCGATGATCTCGCCGCTCTGCATGTGGATGATGGGCTGGAACAGCGCGCTGAGCTGGCGGCGCACCAGGATGTCGAACAGATGCGCGCGCAGCACCGCCTCCTCATCCTCGCCCTTGGGCTGAAGATAGCTGATGTTGGAGCTGAGTACGGAGTTCACGGTGGGTGGCCAAGGTCGGTTTAACGGCACGATATTAGTATCTTTTTGTGACCGGTTGATGACTAGTGGAAATATTTTGCAGCAAACTGCGAAAAACCGCTCCGTGGATCTTTTTCCAGGCGCTACAATCGGAGCTCAACCTTAAAAACGAGACCAGGTCCGCCATGCTCCGTGAAGTCATCCGCCAGACCGTATTCCCCCTGTTGTTGCTGAGCGCGTCCGGCGCGGGCGCCACCGGCGTCACCGTGCTGGTGCAGGACGCCGGCGGCAAGGCGCTGGCCGACACCGTGGTCTACGTTGAGCCGGAAAGCGGCCAGGCCGGCGGCCGCGCGCCGGCCACGGCCGAGATCGAGCAGAAGGGCTTGAAGTTCCTGCCGCTGGTCACCGTGGTCCAGACCGGCGCCAAAATCTTCTTCCCGAATAACGACAAGGTCCGCCACCACATCTATTCGTTCTCGCCGGCCCACAAGTTCGACCAGAAGCTGTATTCCGGCCAGTCGGCCACGCCGCAAGTCTTCGACAAGGCGGGCACCGTGGTCCTGGGCTGCAATATCCACGACAAGATGCTGGCCTACGTCAAAGTGGTCGACACGCCGTACTTCGCCAAGACCGACGCCGCCGGCGCCGCCCACGTCGAGCTGCCGGCCGGCGGCAAGTACGTGGTCAAGGCCTGGCACTACAACACGGTCGGCGGCGCCACGCCGGAACAGCTGGTGACGGTGAAGGCGGGCGACGCCCCGGCCAGCGCCGCCTTCAAGCTGCCGATGAAACCGACCGTGGCCGACGACGCCTCGTCGACCACACTTTAAGGGACAGCCCGAGCATGCACATGCGCTTCCGCAGCCTGGAGAGCCGGATCGTCACACTGTTCCTGGTGCTGATCGTGGCCGTGCAGGTGATCGGCCTGCTGGTGATCCAGCGCGGCATCGACAACAACGCGCGGATGTCCATCAGCAGCGAGTTGGCGAACGGCGCCAAGGTGTTCCGCCGCCTGCTCGACCAGAACGCGCAGAGCCTGCGCTTCGGCGCCCGCCTGCTGGCGCGCGACACCGCCTTCGTGGCCACCATCGGCAACAACGACGAGAACGACCGCAGCACCATCCTGTCGGCGCTGGACAACAGCGGCAAGCGCATACATGCCTCGCTGTCGATGCTGATCAACGCCGACCGCAAGATCAGCGTCGCCACCAACCTTGAGCAGGCGGCCGCGCTGGAGAAGCAGGTCGCCAGCATGCTCGATACCGCCGAATCCTCGGGCGGCGCCAACGGTATCGCCATCGTCGAACACCGGCCCTACCAGATCGTGGTCATGCCCATCCTGGCGCCGACCACCATCGGCTGGATCGTGATGACCTTCCCGATCGACCGCCAGCTGGCCACCGACATGCGCGAAGTCAGCGCGCTCGACACCAGCGTGCTGACCCGCGACGCGCAGGGCAAGTGGCTGGCGGTCGGCTCGACCTTCAGCGGCGCCGTCGCGCAAACGGTGATCGACCAGATGCAAGCGATGGATGCCACGCCGGCCGGTCCGTTCGACCTGACGCTGGACGCGGGCAAGTACAGCGCGCGCCTGCTGGCGATCGGCCAGGACGGCGGGCAGACCGCCAACGTGCTGCTGGCCCGCTCGATCGACGAGGCGACCGCCGAATACAGCCGGCTGGAACGCTGGCTGATCGCGCTGACGCTGGGCGGCATCGTGGTCTCGGCGCTGGCCATCGTCTTCACCGCCAAGCGCATCGCCCAGCCGATCAGCGAGCTGGCCGTGACCGCGAGACGGCTGGAGCAGGGCGATTACAAGGGCCAGATCGACACCAGCCGCGAAGACGAAATCGGCGCGCTGGCCCACGCCTTCGACGCCATGCGCGAAGGGATCGCCAAGCGCGAACAGGAAATCCGCCGGTTGGCGTACTGGGACACGCTGACCAACCTGCCGAACCGCGCGCAGTTCGTGCTGCTGCTGAACGACGCGCTGGCCGATGCCGCCAAACGCGAGGAGACCGTGTTCGTGCTGATGATGGACCTTGACCGCTTCAAGCACGTCAACGACGTGATGGGCCTCAGTTTCGGCGACGCCTTGCTGCGCCAGGTGGCCGGCCGTTTGCAGCTGCTGCTGGCCAGCCGGCGCCAGTCCTCGGCGCAGGTGGCGCGGCTGGGCGGCGACGAATTCGCCGTGCTGCTGCCGGCCTCCGACCGCGACTCCGCGCTGCGCATGGCCGAAGAGATCCTGCACGCGCTGGAGACGCCGCTGTCGCTGGAAGACCAGACGGTGGACATCGGCGCGGGCCTGGGCATCGCCGGCTATCCGGAGCACGGCAGCGACGGCGAGACCTTGCTCAGCATGGCCGAAGTGGCGATGTACGCGGCCAAGCAGCGCAACGACGGCGCCGTGGTCTACGACGCGGCGATGGACAAGTCCAGCGAGAAGAGCCTGTCGCTGCTGACGGAACTGCGCAACGCCATCGAGCGCAATGAGTTCCGCCTGCACGTGCAGCCGAAGATCATGCTCGATACCGGCAAGGTGGTGGGCATGGAGGCGCTGGTGCGCTGGGTGCATCCGGAGCGCGGCAATGTGTTCCCCGACGAGTTCATTCCCTTCGCCGAGCAGACCGGCTTTATCCGCGTGCTCACGCGCTGGGTGATGGAGAAGTCGGCGGAGCTGTGCCAGGAGTTGGCCTCCAAGGGCTATCCGCTGAAGATATCGGTCAACCTGTCCACGCGCGACCTGATGGACCAGGACCTGCCGGCCAAGTTCGCCGAGACGCTGGCGCGCCACAAGCTGGCTCCCGCCTCGTTCTGCCTGGAGATCACCGAGAGCGCCATCATGGACGATCCGGTGCGCGCCCAGCACACGCTGGAGCGCCTGAGCGCCATGGGCTTCGATTTGTCGATCGACGATTTCGGCACCGGCTATTCGTCGCTGGCCTACCTCAAGCGCCTGCCGGTGAATGAGCTCAAGATCGACAAGTCCTTTGTGCTGAACATGGAGAACGACATCGGCGACACCAAGATCGTCCGCTCGACCATCGACCTTGGTCACAACATGGGCCTGCGCGTGGTGGCCGAGGGCATCGAGAGCGAGGCCGTATGGCGCCTGCTGGCGGAGCTGGGATGCGACCAGGGACAGGGCTACTTCATGAGCCGTCCCATCCCCGGTGAGCAGTTGATCGCATGGCTGGAGAAGTGGCAGGCGCCCGCCCGCCACGAGGTCGATATCGGCGGTTGATCCAGTCCATGCATCCCATCCGGGATATTTGCATTTCGGTGGGCGGAATCTGCGGTACGTCGCATAATCCGGACACGCAAGCCACGGCCTCCTTAAGCTGGCGCGATTCCATCTATCCCAGGAGGTTCCATGCAGCGTATGTCCGCCGGTATTCTTGTTGTCGCCGCGCTTTTCGGTAGTGCCATCGCCGCCGAATCGCCCGGCCAGGAGTTCAAGCCCGGCGCGTTCAAGCTGCAACGAGGGCCGCAGAACGAGCTGATGGTGCTGGGCACCGCACATCTTTCGCAATTGCCGAAGTCCTTCGATCCCGCCAGTCTGAGTGTGCTGATGGAGCGCCTGGCGGGCTGGCAGCCCAAGGCCATCGCCATCGAATCGCTCTCCGGGACGCAGTGCGCCTACCTGCGCAACTACCGCGAGCGCTACGACGATACGATCAAGTCCTATTGCTGGGACCCGGCGCCGGCCGCCAGCGCCACCGGCCTTGACGTCCCCGCCGCAACCGCGCAAGTGGATCGCACGCTGGCCACCTGGCCGTCGGCGCCGACCGCCGCGCAGCGCCGCAAGCTGGCGTCACTCTTCATGGCGGCGGGCGAACCCGCGTCCGCGATGGTGCAATGGCTGCGCCTATCGGCCGCCGAGCAGCATGCTGGCGACGGCTTGAACGATACACTGGTGGAGATCCTCAACGGCCTGCGCCAAAAGCGCAACGAGACCTATCTGATCGCCGCGCCGCTCGCCGCCCGCTCCGGGCTTGAGCGGCTGTACGCGATGGATGACCATACCTCCGACTCCAACGTGGACGACGAAAAAGCCTACGGCGCAGCGATCATGAAAGCCTGGGACAATCCCGCCAACGCGGCCCGCAAGCGTCAGGACGAGGCCTTGCGCGGCGCGTTGACGACACCGGCCGGGCTGCTGGCGATGTACCGCGCCTACAATGCCGCCAGCGCCGCCGAACAGGTATTCCACAGCGACTTCGGCGCCGCGTTGGAGGAGCCGTCACCCAAGCATTATGGCCGTGGCTACGTCGCCTATTGGGAAACGCGCAACCTGCGCATGGCCTCCAACATCCGCGAGGCGATGAGCTATCTGCCCGGCAGCCGCACGCTGGTCATCGTCGGCGCGTCGCACAAAGGCTACCTGGAAGCGTACCTGAACCAGATGCACGACGTGCGCGTGGTCAGCACGGACGCCATCCTGCGCGCCGAATAAACCACGCCGATAACGCTTTCCTATCATTGCTTATTTGTCACAAAGCAAGCTATGATTTACCACTGCACCCGTTGTAACGACGGGTGCCAATGAGCCTTGGCGGCGCCGCAGCCCGGTCAGCCGCTTCCGAATATTCTTCGATCTTACGGACTTTCGCATGAAGCATTTGAAATGCGCTGCCTTGGCGGCCGCCGTCCTGCTGGCGCACAGCGCCTCCGCCCAAACCTGCGCCGTCTCCGGCCCCGGCATGAACTATCCCGTCACCCGCACCGTCGACCAGACCGACGACTACCACGGCGTCAAGGTGGCCGATCCCTACCGCTGGCTGGAAGACGCCAACAGCGACGAGACCCACGCCTGGGTCGAAGCGCAGAACAAGCTGACGCAGGGTTACCTGTCGCAGATCCCGGGCCGCGACGCGATCAAGAGCCGCCTGACCAAGCTGTGGAACTTCGAGCGTTTCAGCGTCCCGTTCAAGGAAGGCGGCCGCTATTTCTACAGCCGTAACGACGGACTGCAGAATCAGTCGGTGCTGTACACGATGAAGACGCTGGCCGATGTGCCACGCATGCTGCTCGACCCGAATACGCTGGCCGCCGACGGCACCGTCGCACTGGCCGGCCTGGCGGTGAGCCCCAATGGCCGCTACCTGGCCTACAGCACCGCCGCTTCCGGCTCCGACTGGAACGAGATCAAGGTGCGCGACATCGACAGCGGCAAGGACATCGAGGACCGCATCCAGTGGGTCAAGTTCTCCAACACCGCGTGGCTGCACGACGGTTCCGGATTCTTCTACAGCCGCTACGACGAACCGAAGGAGGCCACCAAGCTGGCCGACGTGAACTACTTCCAGAAGCTGTACTTCCACAAGATCGGCACGCCGCAAAGCGCGGACACGCTGGTCTATGACCGCCCGGACCACAAGGACTGGGGCTTCGGCGCCGAGGTCACCGAGGATGGCCGCTTCCTGATCATCTCCGCTTCGCAGGGCACGGAGAACAAGAACCGCGTCTACTACAAGGACCTGTCGCGCAAGGACGCCAAGGTGGTGCCGCTGCTGGAGGACTTCGACGCGTCGTATAACTTCATCGGCAACGACGGCATGGTGTTCTGGTTCCGCACCGAGCGCGATGCGCCGCGCGGCCGCATCATCTCCATCGACACCCGCAAGCCGGGTGTGCTGAACTGGAAGCAGATCGTCCCGGAAAGCTCGAACACCATGGTGTCCGCGTCCATCGTCAACAATCAGCTGCTGGTGGACTACCTGAGCGACGCTCATAGCCTGGTCAAGGTGTACGACCTCAAAGGCAAGCCGCTGCACGACCTGGAGCTGCCCGGCCTGGGCTCGGCGGGCGGATTCGGCGGCAAGCGCGGTGATACGGAGACCTTCTATTCGTACACCAGCTTCACCACGCCGACCACCATCTACCGCTACGACCTGAAGGCCAACAAGAGCAGCGTCTATCGCCAGGCCAAGGTGGACTTCGATCCGGCCGCGTTTGAAACGCGCCAGGAATTCTTCACCAGCCGCGATGGCACCAGGGTGCCGATGTTCATCGTGTCGAAGAAGGGCCTGAAGCTCGACGGCAGCAATCCGACCTACCTGTACGGCTACGGCGGCTTCAATATCTCGCTGACGCCATCATTCTCGGTCGCCAACCTGGCGTGGCTGGAAATGGGCGGCGTCTACGTGATGGCCAACCTGCGCGGCGGCGGCGAGTACGGCGAATCGTGGCACGCGGCCGGCACCAAGCTGCAAAAGCAGAACGTGTTCGACGACTTCATCGGCGCGGCCGAATGGCTGATCGCGCACAAGGTCACGTCGCCGGCCAAGCTGTCCATCGGCGGCGGCAGCAACGGCGGCCTGCTGGTCGGTGCGGCGATGACGCAGCGTCCCGAGTTGTTCGCTGCGGCGATCCCGCAGGTGGGCGTGCTCGATATGCTGCGCTTCCACAAATTCACCATCGGCTGGGCGTGGACTTCGGACTACGGTTCGTCCGACAACGCCGACGAGTTCAAAGCGCTGGTCAAGTATTCGCCGTTGCACAACCTGAAGAAGGGTACCTGCTACCCGGCGACCATGATCACCACCGCCGACCATGACGACCGCGTGGTGCCGGCGCACAGCTTCAAGTTCGCCGCCACCGCGCAGGCCGACCAGGCGGGCGGCGCGCCGATCCTGATCCGCATCGACAGCAAGGCGGGCCACGGCGCCGGCAAGCCGACCACCAAGCAGATCGAGGAAGTGGCGGATCGTTGGGGCTTCCTCAGCCGCGCGCTGAAGATGGACGGCGCCACGGAGACCGTCAAAGCGGCGGGCCAGCAGTGAGGGCCGCGCCAGCCGCCGGACCGCTGCTGTTCGCCATCTTGATGTCGGGCGTGGCGCCGGGGCTGGCCACCGCCGCAGATAATACGGCCGCCGCATCTTCGCCAGCGGTCAAGAAGATCGTCGATGTCACGCGCGGCGTGCAATCGCAGCCGGGCTTCATCGACGTCTGGCGCGACACGGACAAGGGCAGGGTGCTGCTGTCCGTGTCGGCGCTGGAGCAGCCCTTTCTGCTATTGAGCTCCTTGCCCTATGCGCTGGGATCAAACGATGTTGGTCTCGATCGCGGCCAGCCGGGCGAGATGCGTATGGTGCACTTCGAGAAGCACGGCGCCAGGCTGTTCCTGGTGCAGGAGAACACCAACTTCATCGCCGCCTCGGCGGACAAGGACGAACGCGCCGCCGTCGCCGAATCCTTCGCCAGCGGCGTGCTGTGGTCCGGCGACATTCTGGCCAGCGAAGGTGAACGGCATCTGATCGACTTCTCCAGCTTCCTGCTGGCGGACCGCCATGGCGTCGGCGCGCGGCTGGCCGCAGCCAAGCAGGGCGCGTATCAGGTTGATGCGGCGCGCAGCGCGGTGCTGGCGGAGCAAGCCAAAGCCTTTCCCGACAACGTCGAACTGGAATCGCTGCTGACCTTTGCCGGTCCGGGACAAGCCGAGTACGTGCGCCAGGTCGCGGCGGATGCCGGCAGCCTGTCGCTGCGCCAGCGCATCAGCATGGTGCGCCTGCCCGCGAGCACTAGCGGCTGGCGCCCGCGCAGCTACCATCCATATTCCGGCGGCTTCGACGCCAGCTACTACGACTTCGCCACGCCGCTCGCCAGCAGCATCGACGTGCACTGGCAGGTGCGGCACCGCCTTGAGAAAACCGATCCATCGGCGGCGGTCAGCACGGTCAAGAAGCCCATCGTCTACTACGTCGACCGTGGCGCGCCGGAGCCGGTGCGCTCGGCGTTGATCGCCGGCGCGTCGTGGTGGGCCAGCGCCTTCGAGAAGGCCGGCTTCAAGGACGCCTATCGCGTCGAGCTGCTGCCCGAGGGCGTGGACGCGATGGACATCCGCTACAACGTGATCCACTGGGTGCACCGCGCCACGCGCGGCTGGTCCTACGGGAATGCGCTGGCCGATCCGCGCACCGGCGAGATTATCCGTGGCGCCGTCACACTGGGTTCGCAGCGCGTGCGGCAGGACATCCTGATCGCCGAAAGCCTGCTCGCCCCATACGGCAAGAACGCCCCGGCCGACAAGCAGAAACTGGCCGAGGCCATGGCGCTGGCGCGCCTGCGGCAGCTGGCCGCGCACGAAGTCGGCCACACGCTGGGCTTCGCCCACAACTTCGCCGCCAGCCGCATGGGCAATGGCTCGGTGATGGACTACCCGCATCCCATCCTCAAACTGGACGCCAAGGGTAACGTCGATATCGCCGATGCCTACGGAGTCGGCGTAGGGCCGTGGGACGACTACATCGTCAAATACATCTACGGCGATTTCGGCAGCGGCGCACAGGAGCAGGCGGCGCTGGCCAAGCTTCGGGCCGACGCGCGCGCGGCCGGCATGCTGTACTCCAGCGACCAGGACGACCGCTCGCCAGGCTCCAGCCATCCCGACGGCCTGCTGTGGGACTTCGGCGCCGACTCGATCAAGACCTGGGACCAGCTGGGCGCCGTACGCCAGCGCGCGCTGCAAACCTTCTCGGCCGACGTGCTGCCCGACAGCCGGCAGCTCGGCGAGCTGGAAGCGCGGCTGGTGCCGGTCTACCTGCTGCAGCGCTATCAAGGCGAAGCGCTTGCGCGGCTGATCGGCGGCGGCGATTTCGATTACGCCAGCAGCGGCGACGTCAAGGCCGGCATCGCCAAGGCGGGCATCAAGGCCGTCGACGCGTCGGTGCAGCGCCAGGCCCTGAACCGGCTGGCGGACAGCCTGCGCGCCGAATACCTGGCGCTGCCGGCCAATGTGCTCGACGTCCTGACGCCGCCGGCCATGGGCCATGAGCGTAGCCGCGAATACTTCGCCACCCGCATGGACTCGGTGTTCGACGCCTTCTCGATCGCCGAGGCGGGCGCCGCGCAGACGGCCGGATTCCTGCTCGACCCGGCCCGCATCAACCGCGTCGCCTGGCAGCACGCGCGCGACGCGCAGCAGCCGGGCGTGCAGGAAGTGCTGTCGCTGCTGCTGCAAAAGACGTGGAAGCGCGAGCCTGTACCCGCCTCGGTGGCGGGCGGAGAGGCGGTGCAACTGGCCGCCAACTGGGTCGTGATCGATGCGACCTTGAATCTGCTCGATAGCGGCAAGCTGCATCCGCAAGTCGACGCCGAGGTGCGCCAATCGGTGCGCGAGCTGGCGCAATGGCTGCAGAAGAATCCCGGCAAAGGCGTCACCGCCGACAGCCGCAAGCAGGCCGCCGCGCAGATCACCGCCTATCTGGCCGATCCGCGCAGCGTCAAGCTACGCGCGTTGCCGGCCATCCCGCCAGGCGCCCCGATCTGAGCCCCAATCCCCGCGCGCACCAAAATGACGCCTTATTTCGGTGCGCACGGACTTGGTGCGCGATCCTGCACAAAATAAAAACATCATAAAATCAACCACTTAAAATCTGCACCAAATTGGAACGAAAATTGCTTTTATCAGTGCTCGTTGTCAATTTTTGCATTATTTTGGGGAGAAATTTTGATGGATGGATACAAAGACGGCGCCAATGCATTGTTCATATTGCTAGGCGCCATCATGATTTTGGCCATGCACGCCGGCTTCGCGTTCCTGGAGCTGGGCACGGTGCGCAAGAAAAACCAGGTCAACGCGCTGGTCAAGATCCTGGTGGATTTCGCGGTATCGACGATCGCCTACTTTTTCGTCGGCTACAGCATCGCCTACGGCGTCAATTTCTTCTCCTCGGCCGAGGTGCTGGCCGCCAAGAACGGCTATGAGTTGGTCAAGTTCTTCTTCCTGCTGACGTTCGCCGCCGCCATCCCGGCGATCATCTCGGGCGGTATCGCCGAGCGGGCGCGCTTCCATCCGCAGCTGATCGCCACCGCGCTGCTGGTCGGTCTGGTCTATCCATTCTACGAGGGCATCGTCTGGAACCACCGCTTCGGCGTGCAGGAATGGTTGGTGTCCGCGTTCGGCGCCGAGTTCCACGACTTCGCCGGCTCGGTGGTGGTGCACGCGGTCGGCGGCTGGATCGCCTTGCCGGCAGTGCTGCTGCTGGGCGCGCGCCGTGGACGCTACATGAAGAACGGCGCCATCGCCGCCCATCCGCCATCGTCGATCCCCTTCCTGGCGCTGGGCGCGTGGATCCTGACGGTGGGCTGGTTCGGCTTCAACGTCATGAGCGCGCAGGCGTTGGACAAGATGAACGGCCTGGTGGCGGTGAACTCGCTGATGGCGATGGTCGGCGGCACGCTGGTCGCGCTGCTGATGGGGAAGAACGATCCTGGCTTCGCCTACAACGGCCCGTTGGCCGGCCTGGTGGCGGTGTGCGCCGGTTCGGACCTGATGCACCCGCTGGGCGCACTGGCCACAGGCGCGATCGCCGGCGCGGTGTTTGTCTGGATGTTCACGCTGGCGCAGAACAAATGGAAGATCGACGACGTGCTGGGCGTGTGGCCGCTGCACGGCCTGTGCGGCGCCTGGGGCGGCGTCGCGGCGGGGATCTTCGGCCAGAAGGCGCTGGGCGGCATCGGCGGCGTCTCGTTTGCCGCGCAGTTGGGCGGCACCGTGTTGGGCGTGGTGATCGCGCTGGCGGGCGGCTTCGCCATCTACGGCGTGCTGAAAGCCACACTGGGCCTGCGCCTGGACCCGGAGGACGAGTTCCAGGGCGCCGACCTCGCCATCCACCGCATCAGCTCCACGCCGGAGCGTGAATCGAACTGGTAATTATCGGTGTATGACCACCAGCACCGCCTTCGCCTCGGTCTTGCCGACGTTGCGGATGATGTGCTGCTGGTCCCCCGGGTAGCGCGCCGTGCTGCCCAGCTTTACCTTCTTCTTGTCGGTTCCGACCTCCACCTCCACTGAGCCGTGCAGCAGCGTCAGATGCTCCTGCGCGCCCGGATCGTGTCCCTGCGACGCCAGCTCTCCGCCCGGCGCCAGCGTCAGTTCATACCACTCATATTTGCTGGCCAGTTCCAGCGGACCCAGTATGCGCAGCACGTAGCCGGCATGATGGCCGGGCAGGGTGGGGATTTCGTGCGCGTCGATCACACGGATGGTCTCCGTTTCCCGTTCGGCTGTCGCCAGCAGCTCGCCGATCTGCACTCCCAACGCGTTGGCCAGCCGCCAGGTGATGGCGATGGTCGGATTCGCCTTTTCCCGCTCGATCTGGGACAGCATCGACTTGGAGACGCCGGCAATGCGCGACAGATCCTCCAGCGTCAGGCCACGGGCCAGGCGCAGCCGCTGCAGGGCGGCGCCGACTTCTGGAGGTGCATTGGTCGAAACGGGTGTTTTCATTGTTTTATTCGGCAGATGGGCTAAATTTCAAGTGAATGATTGCGCGCGCACGGCTTGCGCTGTTCACTGGTGTTCTGTAATATTCGATATATTGAATTTGAGTTTGATATAACGGATTTCTCATAACGTAGTGAAATCGTACCACAGACAGGAACCATCATGACCACTCCAGCAAAAAGCACCTTCTTCAGCGGCCTGCAGCAAAACCTCGACCAATTGCGCGAGCAGGGCCTCTACAAGCCAGAACGCGTACTGGCCTCGCGCCAAGGCGCGGAAGTGATGAGCGAAGACGGTCGAATGCTGATCAATATGTGCGCCAACAACTACCTGGGCCTGTCCGGCCAGGAATGGGTGGCGCAGGCGTCCATCGCGGCGACCGAAAAATATGGTTATGGCCTGTCCTCGGTACGCTTCATCTGCGGCACGCAGACGGTGCACAAGCAGCTGGAGCAGGCGATCTCCAAGTTCCTCGGCACCGAGGACACCATCCTGTACGCGGCCGCCTTCGACGCCAACGGCGGCGTGTTCGAGCCGCTGTTCGACGAGAACGACGCCATCATCTCGGACGCGCTGAACCACGCCTCCATCATCGACGGCATCCGCCTGTGCAAGGCCGCGCGCTTCCGCTACGCCCACAACGACATGGCCGACCTGGAAACGCAGCTGCTGGCCGCCGCCGGCAAGCGCCACAAGGTCATCGTCACCGACGGCGTGTTCTCGATGGACGGCACCATCGCCCAGCTGGACAAGATCTGCGACCTGGCCGACAAATACGGCGCGCTGGTGATGATCGATGAATGCCACGCCTCCGGCTTCATGGGCAAGACCGGCCGCGGCACGCACGAGCACCACAACGTCATGGGCCGCATCGACATCATCACCGGCACCCTGGGCAAGGCCCTGGGCGGCGCGATGGGCGGCTTCACCTCGGCGCGCAAGGAAGTGATCGACATGCTGCGCCAGAAGTCGCGTCCCTACCTGTTCTCGAACACGCTGGCGCCGTCGATCGCCGGCGCCTCGCTGGCCGTGCTGCAAAAGCTGTCGGAATCGACCGAGCTGCGCGACCGCCTGCACGAAAACACCGCCTTCTTCCGCAAGGAGATCGAGCGTATCGGCTTCACCATCAAGCCGGGTACGCACCCTGTAGTTCCTGTCATGTTGTTCGACGCGCCCGTCGCGCAGAAATTCGCGGCACGAATGTATGAGCTGGGCGTTCTGCTCAGCGGCTTCTTCTACCCCGTGGTCCCGATGGGCCAGGCGCGCGTGCGTGTCCAACTGTCGGCGGCCCACAGCCGCGAACAGCTGGAGACCGTGCTCAAAGCATTCGAACAGGCAGGCCGTGAACTTGGCCTGCTGAAGAACTAAACATGAAAATCGTCAGGAACAACAATATGAATACCCAAGAACGCATCCTCGTCATCGGCGCCAACGGCCAGATCGGCAGTGAACTGGTGGAGGCGCTGGCCGCCCAGCACGGCGCGCAAAACGTCATCGCCGCCGACATCAGCCCGACCAATTTGTACAACGCGGCGCGCTACACCACGCTCAATGTGCTGGACAAGGCGGCGTTGTCGGCGCTGGTCACGGACGAGGGCATCACCCAGGTCTACCAGCTGGCGGCGATGCTGTCGGCCACCGGCGAAGCGGCGCCGCTGAAAGCCTGGACGCTGAACATGGACGGCCTGCTCAACATCCTGGAAGTGGCGCGCGAGCGCGGCGCCATCGGCAAGCCGCTGCGTATCTTCTGGCCTTCGTCGATCGCCGCCTTCGGCCCGAACACCCCGGCCGTCAACACGCCGCAAACCACGGTGATGGATCCGACCACGATCTACGGCATCAGCAAGCTGGCCGGCGAGCGCCTGTGCGAGTACTACTTCATCAAGTACGGCGTCGACGTGCGTTCGATCCGCTACCCGGGCATCATCAGCTTCAAGTCGCCACCGGGCGGCGGCACCACCGACTACGCCATCGCCATCTTCCACTCGGCGTTGCGTGGCGAACGCTATGAGTGCTTCCTCGGCCCGCAGACCACGCTGCCGATGATCTACATGCCCGATGCGATCCGCGCCACCATCGAACTGATGGACGCGCCGGCGGAACAGGTGAAGGTGCGCTCGGCCTACAACGTGGCTGGCGTGTCGTTCAACCCGGAGCAGCTGGCCGCCGCGATCACGCGCGCGCTGCCGGACTTCAAGATCGGCTATAAGCCGGACAGCCGCCAGGCCATCGCCGACACCTGGCCGCAAAGCCTGGACGACACCACCGCCACCACCGACTGGGGCTGGAAAGCCCGCATCGGCGTCGACGAGATGGTCGCCGACATGCTGGCCAACGTCGACGTCCACCTGGGCAAAGCGGCGTAATTCAAACACATATAAAAAAGAGAGAGACAACTGATGGACATGAGCGTATTCGACCTGTTTAAAATCGGCATAGGGCCGTCGAGTTCCCACACCGTGGGACCGATGGTGGCGGCCCGCCGTTTTCTGCTCGATAGCGCTCCGCTGGACGACGTCACCGGCGTCACCGCCGAGCTGTATGGCTCGCTGGCGTTGACCGGCGTCGGCCACGCCACCGACAAGGCGGTGATCCTCGGCCTGATGGGCGAGACGCCGCAGGACGTGGTGCCCACCAGCGTCGACTCTCAACTGGCGAAAGCCGAAGAAATGGGCGAGCTTTTGTTGTTGGGCTCCCACAAGGTGCCGTTCAAGCGCGGCACAAACTTGATCTTCCACATGGCCGAGTCGCTGGCCGAGCATCCGAACGGCATGCGCTTCACGCTGACCCGCGCCGACGGCAGCACCTTCAGCAAGGTGTACTACTCGGTTGGCGGCGGCTTTATCAAGGAGGAGGGTGAAGCCCACCAGGCCGCGCCGATGGTGGGCAGCGCGCCCGCCGCTGCGATTCCCTTCGCCTTCGACACCATGGACCAGCTGCTGGCCCACGGCGAACGCACCGGCCTGACCATCCCGCAAATGCTGCGTGCGAACGAAAACGTCAAGCGCACCGACGATGAGCTGAACGCCGGCATCGACAAGATCTGGCACGTCATGCGCGACTGCATCGCCCACGGCCTTGAAACGGCGGGCCAACTGCCGGGCGGCCTGCACGTCAAGCGCCGCGCCGCCAACCTGTGGAAGCAGGCCAGCGACGCCAAGGCGTCCGACAACCGCTCCAACGACCTGCCGCACGACGCGCTGCACCAGGTCAGCCTGTATGCGATGGCGGTCAACGAGGAAAACGCCGCCGGCGGGCGCGTGGTGACGGCGCCGACCAACGGCGCGGCCGGCATCATCCCTGCGGTGCTGCGCTACTACGCGGAAGACTGCAAGCCGAGCGACCCGGTCACCGGCGTGCGCAACTTCATGTTGACGGCTGCCGCCATCGGCATGCTGTGCAAGCGGAACGCCTCGATCTCGGGCGCGGAAATCGGCTGCCAGGGCGAGGTCGGCGTGGCTTGTGCGATGGCGGCGGCGGGCCTGGTGGCGGCGCTGGGCGGCACCAACAACCAGATCGAAAACGCGGCGGAAATCGGCATCGAGCACCACCTCGGCATGACCTGCGACCCGATCGGCGGCCTGGTGCAGATTCCCTGCATCGAGCGTAACGGCATGGGCGCGGTCAAGGCCATCACCGCCGCCTCGCTGGCCTTGAAGGGCGACGGCACCCACTTCGTCAGCCTCGACGAAGTGATCGAAACCATGCGCCAGACCGGCGCGGACATGCAGGCCAAGTACAAGGAAACCTCGCTGGGCGGCTTGGCGATCCACGTGATCACCGTCAACCACGCGGCCTGTTGATCAGAGATCCTTGGCGGCCATCTCCAGCGCGAGCTGCTCGAACGCCGCCGGCTGCACCGGTTTGCTGAAGTAGTAGCCTTGCATTTCATCGCACTCCTGCGCGCGCAGGAAGGCCAGCTGCTCCGCCGTCTCCACGCCCTCGGCGATGGTCTTCAAACCGAGGCTGCGCGCCATGTTGATGATGGCGCTGACAATGGCCTTGTCCTCGGCATCGGTGCTGATGTCGCGCACGAAGGACTGGTCGATCTTCAGCTTGTAGACCTTGAACTTCTTCAAGTGACTGAGCGACGAGAAGCCGGTGCCGAAATCGTCGATCGACATCCGCACGCCGCGTTCGTGCAGTTCGTTCATGATCGCGATCGCGCCCTGCGGATCATGCGCCGCCACGGCCTCCGTCAACTCCAGCTCCAGGTACTCCGGCGGCAGGCCTTCCTCGTCCAGTATCCGCGTGATCAGATTGGGCAGCTCGCTGTTGCGGAACTGGATGGCCGACAGGTTGACCGCCATGACGATGGGCGGCAAACCCTGGTCCAGCCAAGCCCGCGCCTGGCGCACCGCCTGGCGCAGCACCCAGGTGCCGATGGACTGTATCAATCCGCTTTCCTCCGCGGCCGGTATGAATTCGGCCGGCGACACTGTGCCAAGTTCCGGTGTGCTCCAGCGCAGCAGTGCTTCCGCGCCGACGATGCGTCGCTCGCCCAGCGACATCTGCGGCTGGTAGACCACGTGCATCTGATCGCGCTCCAGTGCGTAGCGCAGCGCGTTGACCAGCTGCAGATGGCGCGCGGCCCGCTGTTGCATGGCGGCGGTGAAGAAGCGCAGTCCGTGGCGGCCGCTGTTCTTGACCTGGTACATGGCGGCGTCGGCGCGCTGCAGCAGGGTCTCCAGGTCGGCGCCATCGGCCGGGTACATGGCCACGCCTATCGATCCGCTCACCTTCAGGTCGTGGGCGCCGACGCGCAGCGGCTGGTCGATCAGGTCCAGCAGCTTGCTGGCCACATCGGCAGCTTCATCGGCTTCCACCCGCTGGAGTATGAAAATGAATTCGTCGCCGCCCAGCCGGGCCAGGATGTCCTGCGCGCGCAGGCCGCCACGCAGGCGCTTGGCCAGTTCGCGCAACAGGTCGTCGCCGATGCTGTGGCCCAGCGAGTCGTTGATATCCTTAAAATGGTCCAGGTCCAGCATCAACACCGCCATCGGCTCGCGATTGCGCTCCGCCATGGCCAGCGCCAGGTGCGCGTGCTCCTGCAACTGTGCGCGGTTCGGCAGCCCGGTCAGGGAGTCGTAGTGGGCCAGGTACTGTATGCGCTCGTCGGCGAGCTTGCGGTCGGTGACGTCGCGGGTGATCCCGAGCAGTAGTCGCTGGCCGCCGGCGCCGTCCATCGGGGCGGCGTGCGTCTCCAGCCAGCGCATGCCTCCCTTCAGGCCTTGTATCTTGAACTCCAGACGTCCCGGTTCGCCGCCGGTCACGCGCTGGTGCAGCGCCAGGAACGCTTCCCTGTATTCCGGCATGATCAGTTCAATTGTCCCGTGCTGCTGCAACTGCTCCAGCGAGTCGGCGCCCATGATCGCCAGGCCGGCGGCGTTGATCTCCACCAGGCGGCGGTCCGCGTCGATCAGCAGGATGCATTCGGGGTCGGTCTCGATGATGGTTCGCAGGTGCTGCTCGCTGGTGCGCAGCGATTCCTCGGCATGTTTGCGGGCGGCCCGCTGGTCGAAGTTCATCAGCGCGAACTCCACGTCCAGCTGCATCTCCAGCAGCAGCGCGCGCACTTCCTCGTCGAAGGCGTTGACGGTGTCGGCGTAGGGCGAGAACAATGCGACCACCCGGCCCTTGCGCCGCAGCGGGATCGACGCCGACGCCCTCCAGCCGTAGCGCGCGCCCACCTCATGCCAGCTCGCCGTCTCCGGCGCGTTGACGAAATCCTGGCACCAATGCGGTTCGCCGCTGCGGAAGGCCAAGCCTATCGGGCCGCGTCCCTGCGGCACGGCGGCGTCCAGCGACACCTGCAGGTTCGCCAGGTATTCGGTGCCGCTGCCGGCCGAGGCCACCGGCCTGACCTGCCCGGATTCGTGATCGACCATGCCGATCCAGGCCATCGTCATGCCGCCGTGGGTGACGATCGCCTGGCAAATCTGTTCGAACAGTTCGGCCTCGCTGCGGCAGCGCACGATGGCCTGGTTGCACAGGCTCAGCGCCGAGTACAGGCGGCTGACGCGCCGCATGCGTTCCAGTGCGGCCTCGCGCTCGGCGTCGAGCCGCGCCAGGCTTTGCTGCGTTTGCGCCAGCCATCCCCAGACGCTGTCGCGCGCGTCGGGTGCGACAGCCAGCGGTTCGGCGAAATCGCCGCGGCCCAGGCGTTCAATCCCGGCGCGCAGCTGATCGACACCGCAGCCCAGCGCCGCGTCCAGGCTGCGCTTGGTGCGCCAAAGGAGCACCATCAGCAGCAGCGCGATCAGCGTGAACACGTTGCGGGCGATGCTGGCGTCGAAGGCCGCATTCTCGACGGCCTCGCGGGTGCGCAGGTCCACGCTGGCGTTGACCTTCGCGATCGGCCCCATGATGCCAGCCTTGGCGCGATGGTAGGCCGCGTCGTGCAGCATGGCCACGGCGCCGGGCAGGGCCTGCGGATCGCCGCCGGCCCTGATGGCGATGGCAGCGTGTTCGATGCCGGTCAACCGGTCCGAGTTCTGCTTGGCTTCGGCCAGCAGCGCCATTTCCGCCGTGCTGAAGCCAGCGGCCCGCATCATCTCCAGCAGCGGGATGCCAACGCCCGCCGCGCGCGGACGGTGCGTCTGGTCCAGCACCATATCCCAATAGACGTTGTCGTAGTCCAGCGGACGTGGCACGCGGCCTTCGCGGATCTCGATGATTTCCTGATAATGCAGGCGATAGCGCTCATCACCGGTGACCACGTAGGTGCGCGCCATGCGGGTCAAGTCGTCCGACGACTGGCGCAGCTCGTCGACGATGCTGTGGGAGTGGTAGCGCAGCTCATTGGCGCGGTCGATGCGCCTTTCCGTCCACACGTAGACCGAAAAGGCCAGCGCGGCGACGAGCAGAAACCCCAGGCAGAGCCACAGATAGTTGGCGAAGCAGTGCGGCTGGCGGTGGTCTGACTGGCTCATTTCGTTAATTTTTTGGGAATATGCTCCATAGTATAGGGGGAGGGGCGAGCCCAAGGCCAGCCCTTGCACCCGGCGCCGATAACCATAAAACAACGCGGATTTCACGGGAACCGGCGCGGCGCACTATAATATCCGCTCGCTTTGTACCGTTCTGCCTTTTATCCGTCAGCTCAACCGGACTTTCTAATCTATGCAATACGTGTCTACCCGCGCCGCCGCATCGGCCGCTTCGTCTTCTTCCCAACAATTCTCCGACATCCTGCTGGGTGGCCTGGCAGCCGATGGTGGCCTGTTCCTGCCGACCGCCTACCCGCAAGTGACCGGCGCCGAACTCGATGCATGGCGCCAGCTGTCCTACGCCGACCTGGCCTACGAGATCCTGAAGAAGTTCGCGACCGATATTCCGGAAGCCGACCTGCGCGCGCTGACCGCCAAGACCTACACCAAGGAAGTCTACAAAAACGCCCGCAAAGGCGAAAAGGCCAGCCAGATCACGCCATTGCGCGTGCTGGAAGAGGGCGCGAACGGCACCAAGCTGGTATTGCAGGCGCTGTCCAACGGCCCGACGCTGGCCTTCAAGGACATGGCGATGCAATTGCTGGGCAATCTGTTCGAATATACGCTGGCCAAGCATAACGCGCAGCTGAACATCTTCGGCGCCACCTCCGGCGACACCGGCAGCGCCGCCGAATATGCGATGCGCGGCAAGAAGGGCATCCGCGTGTTCATGCTGTCGCCGCACAAGAAGATGAGCGCCTTCCAGACCGCGCAGATGTTCTCCCTGCAGGACCCGAACATCTTCAACATCGCCATCGAAGGCGTGTTCGACGACGCACAGGACATGGTCAAGGCGGTGTCCAACGACCTGCCGTTCAAGGCCAAGCAGAAGATCGGCACCGTCAACTCGATCAACTGGGCGCGCGTGGTGGCGCAGGTGGTGTACTACTTCCGCGGCTACCTGTCGGCGACCACGTCGAACGACCAGAAGGTGTCGTTCACCGTCCCGTCGGGGAACTTCGGCAATATCTGCGCCGGCCACATCGCCCGCATGATGGGCCTCCCGATCGACAAGCTGGTCGCCGCCACCAACGAAAATGACGTGCTCGATGAGTTCTTCCGCACCGGCGTGTACCGCGTGCGCAAGTCGTCCGAGACCTACCACACCAGCAGCCCGTCGATGGACATCTCCAAGGCGTCCAACTTCGAGCGCTTCATCTACGACCTGGTGGGCCGCGACGGTGACCGCACCCGCGCGCTGTTCCAGAAGGTGGAAACCCACGGCGGCTTCGACCTGTCCGGCAAGCCGGGCAGCGACGGCGACGAGTTCAAGCTGGTGGCCAAGTACGGCTTCAAGTCCGGCAAATCCACCCATGAAGACCGCTTGAACACGATCCGCGACGTGGCCGACGACTACGGCATCGTCATCGACACCCACACCGCCGACGGCATCAAGGTCGCGCGCGAGCACCTGGAGCCCGGCGTGACGATGATCGTGCTGGAGACCGCGCTGGCCGCCAAGTTCAACGAAACCATCCTCGACGCGCTGGGCGAGGACGCCGAACGTCCGGAAGGCTTCGAGAACATCGAGGACCTGCCGCAGAAGTTCGTCGTCATGCCGCCGGACGTGGAGAAGATGAAGGCCTACATCGCCGCCAACACCGGCCTGTAACCATGAGCGACGAATCCAAGCCCAAGTTCCAGCCCAAGCCGATGCTGGCGGTCGCCGAAGCGCTGGCCCTGATGGCCGCCGCCGCGCGTCCCGTGGCCGACGTTGAAGTCGTATCGACGCTGTCGGCCAACGGCCGCGTGCTGGCGAAGGCGCAGGTGTCGGGCATGAACGTGCCGGGCATGGACAACACGCAGATGGATGGCTACGCGGTACGCGCCGCCGATTGCGCCAGCGGCCGCGCGGCCCTGACGGTTTCGCAGCGCATCCCGGCCGGCCACGTCGGCCAGCCTTTGCTGCCGGGGACCGCCGCGCGCATCTTCACCGGCGCGCTGATTCCGGAAGGCGCGGACGCGGTGGTCATGCAGGAGCAGTGCGAGCTGGCCGGCAACGTGGTCACGATCCGCCACACGCCCAAGTCCGGCGAATGGATACGCCGCGCCGGCGAGGACATCACCAACGGCAGCATCATCCTGCCGGCCGGCACGCGCCTGCGCAGCCAGGAGCTGGGGCTGGCCGCATCGGTCGGCCTGGCCGAGCTGCCGGTCAAGCGCAGGCTGCGCGTGGCCGTGTTCTTCACCGGCGACGAGCTGACGATGCCGGGCGAGCCGCTGGCGCCTGGCGCCATCTACAACTCCAACCGCTTCACGCTGCGCGCGCTGCTGGAAAACCTGGGCTGCGAGATCAGCGATTTCGGCATCGTGCCGGACTCGCTCGACGCCACCCGCTCGGTGCTGCGCGAGTGCGCGCAAGGCCATGACCTGATCATCACCTCCGGCGGCGTGTCGGTCGGCGAGGAGGATCACATCAAGCCCGCCGTCGAGGCGGAGGGCAAGCTGAATATGTGGCAGATCGCCGTCAAGCCGGGCAAGCCGCTGGCGTTCGGCGAGGTGGGGCAGGCATTCTTTGTCGGCCTGCCGGGCAATCCGGTGTCGAGCTTCATCACCTTCCTGATGTTCGTTCGCCCGTTCGTGCTGCGCCTGCAGGGCGTGACGGAGGCGCTGGCGCCGCGCGCGTTCACGATGCGCGCCGATTTCAACTGGCCGAAGGCGGACAAGCGCAACGAGTTCCTGCGCGCGCGCATCAACGCGGCTGGGTGCCTTGAACTGTTCACCAACCAGAGTTCCGGCGTACTGACGTCGACCGTATGGGGCGATGGCGTGATCGACAATCCCCCCGGTCAGGCCATCGCGGCCGGCGACACCGTTCGATTTATACCGTTTAGCGAGTTAATGCACTAATGTCTGTTACCGTAAAATTTTTCGCCAGCGTGCGCGAAGCGCTGGGCGCGTCGTCCGAGACGCTGGACCTGCCGGCCGGCGTGACCACCGTCGGCGCCTTGCGCGCCCACCTGGCCGCGCGCGGCGAGGCCTGGCAGCAGGCGCTGGGCAATCCGGCATTGCGCATGGCCTGCAACCAGGTGATGTGCGGCGCCGACACGGCGCTGGCCGACGGCGCCGAGGTGGCGTTCTTCCCGCCGGTGACCGGCGGCTAAGTCCTAGGGCTTTTTAGGCTTGGCGTTGGCGCCGCGCGCGGCGTCCAGGTTGTCGCACAAGGCGCAGGCTTGGGCGTTGCGGTAGCGGCGCCACGCCGCGTAGGTGAAAATGGCCGCCGCGAACAGCGCCCAGACGGCGGCGCTCAGATAGTCTTCGCGCGCGGTCGAACCTTTGAACCACTCCACCGCCGCCAGTATCGCAAACAAGGGTACTGCGGCCTGCAAATAGCGTTTAATCCAAAAAGTGGCGCCCATCGTATCTCCTGTAACTTTGTCTCATATCGGACCGAATTCATGCAGTCTAGTTTGACACCTTTTCGTGTCGCCGTCATCGGCGGCGGTCCCGCCGGGCTGATGGCCGCGCAAACGCTGGCGCAGGGCGGGGCGCAGGTCGACGTCTACGACGCGATGCCCTCGGTCGGCCGCAAATTCCTGCTGGCCGGGCGCGGCGGCATGAACATCACGCACGCCGAACCGTATGCCGATTTCGTCACGCGCTACGGCAAGGGCGCGGCACCGCTGCGCCCCATGCTCGACGTCTTCGGCCCTCAGGATGTGCGCGACTGGGTGCATGGCCTGGGCGTCGACACCTTCGTCGGCACCTCTGGCCGCGTGTTCCCGACCGATATGAAGGCCGCGCCCTTGCTGCGCGCCTGGCTGCATCGTTTGCGCGAAAGCGGCGTGCGGTTCCACATGCGCCACCGTTGGCTGGGCTGGCGCGACGACGCGCTGGTGCTGGATACCCCTGACGGCGAACTGCTGGTGCGCGCGGACGCGGTGGTGCTGGCACTGGGCGGCGGCAGCTGGGCGCGACTGGGTTCGGATGGCGCGTGGGTGCCGCTGCTGGCCGCGCGCGGCGTGGGCGTGGCGCCGCTGGCGCCTGCCAACTGCGGCTTCGACGTGGACTGGAGCGAACATTTCAGCAGCCGCCATGCGGGCGAGCCGCTGACCACCGTCGCCATCGTCTCCACCGGCGCGGACGGCAGGGAATTCCGCAAGCAGGGGCAGTTCGTCGTCACCCAGGGCGGCGTCGAGGGCAGTTTGATCTACGCCTTGTCGGCGGCCCTGCGCGACCAGATCACCGCGAATGGCTACACCACGATTTATCTCGACCTGCTGCCGGACCTGTCGTCGCAGCGGGTGGCGGACGAGGTGGCGCGGCCGCGCGGGGCGCGCTCGATGGCCAGCCATCTGCAAAGCCGCCTTGGCATCAAGGGCGTCAAGGCCGGCTTGCTGCGCGAGTGCCTGGGCAAGCAGCAGTATGCGGACGAGGACCAGCTGGCGCAAGCCATCAAGCGGCTTCCGGTACGGCTGCTGTGGCCACGCCCGATCGACGAGGCGATCAGCAGCGCCGGCGGCGTGCGCTGGGACGCGCTGGAGGGGACGATGTTGAAGTCGGCGCCGGGCGTGTTCGTCGCCGGCGAGATGGTGGACTGGGAAGCGCCCACCGGCGGCTATCTGCTGACGGCCTGCCTGGCCGGCGGCCAGGCGGCGGGGCGCGATGTCCTGGCCTGGCTGAAGCGCGGCTGATTATTCCCAGGTCACGTCGCCGGAGCCGGTGCGGCTGACGTTGCGGTTGTCGGGATTGCCGAATACGCGGATATCGCCGCTGCCGCGAAGCGTCAGGTCCGCCGACTGCTTGGCGAACACCTGGCTGGTGCCGGAGCCCTTCAGGTTGACCGTCACCTTTTCCGAAGCCAGGTGGCGCGCATCGAGGTCGCCGGAACCGGTCAATTCCGCGTCCAGCGTCTTGCAGCTGCCGGAAGAGGTGATCTGGCCCGAGCCCACCAGCACCAGCTCCACATTCTCGCTGCTGCCAGCGTTCAGGTTCAGATGGCCGCTGCCGTGGGCGCCGGCGGTCAGTTCGCGATAACGGCCGGTGAAGTTCACATTGCCAGAGCCGTGCATCTGCAGTTCCAGCTTGTCGCCGTTGAAGCCCGTGACCTTGGTCTCGCCGCTGCTGCGCACCACCAGCTCTTCCAGCTGCGGCAGCACCAGCTCCACCTGCAACGGGTGGCGCGGATTGAGCAGCATGCCCTTGGTGCCGATGTGCAGGTCGCGGCCGTCCTGGATGGTTTCGATATTGGCCAGCGAGCGCTGTTCGCCGCGCACCTTCAGCGACGCCACCGGCCCCTGGATCAAAATCAGGTCGATCGGGCCGCTCAGCTCCACGGCGGTGGCCATGGCGTCGATCTTGCGGGTTTCGCTGCCCAGGGAGCGGCCGGCCGAACTGGTCGGGCTGGTGCTGCCGTAGGCCTTCAGCATGCTGTAGCTGATGGCGATCAGCACGAAGGACAGCAGCAACAAGCTGGTCCCGATTTTGAATAATGCGCGCATGGTCATGACTCCTTAGCGTCCGCGAAGCAGGGACACGTTCATTGCTACATACCGTTTCAAGCCGATCATGGTGTAGCGGGTGACCACGATGCTGACCAGGCAAAGCCCGATCCCGCCCAGTATCAGGCCGAAGCCGATCAGCGATTGGCTGGTGCGCGCGCCGCTGTCGAAATCGGTGGTGATGTGCAGGTCGCCGGTGGCCACCGCCTCGGCGCGGTTCAGCAGGCGCCCGCTGCGGCTCAGGTTCTCGTCGCCGCCGGCGCTGTTGTCGGTGGTGGCCGGGTCCTTGTTGATCTGGACGCCCATGCTGTTGATGGCCATGCGCCAGCCCTGGATGTCCTGCTCTTCCTCTGGCGTGTCGAAATGCGAGTTGGTGAACTCCATCACATGGCGCAGCGGACCTTCCAGCGCCAGCTCGTTCTGGCCCGACAGGCCGCTCGACACCAGCGCGATGCCGGCGATGTAGAAGGCGAATGCCGACACATAGACGGCGCCCAGCAGCGATGCGTACACCATCGCCGGGATCACCATGAACAGGTTGAAGATCGCCAGGCCGATGAAGGACACCACCATCCGCGCCAGGTTGACCGGGGTTTTCTTTTGCTCGAAGGCGTTCAGGTGGACGTTGGCGCGCAGCGTCATGGCGACCTTGCGCGGCTCGTCGAGCTCCTTGTAGACCTCTTCTTCGCTGCGGCCGGCGACCAGGCCGTCGATGAAGCGTTGCTCGTAGTAGGCCAGGGTCTTGGCCACCGTTTCCGGCGGCAGTCCCTGCATGGCCTGTTTGAGCGCGTCGAGGTATGCCTGCTTGTTCATGATATCAAATGCCTAATGTTGCGCTGTTGTGTGCCATGGCCATCGCGCTGCTTGCCACCGGTGCGCTCCGTACGATGGCCACCGTGCTGGCCGCGACGAAGGCGATCAGGGCAAGGGTTTTGAGGCTGAGGGCGATGTTCATGTTGATTCCAATGTTGGTCTTTTGTCGATGATGCTACTGTACGCAAGCGCCCGGCCGGGCGCCATCGGCATGAGACAGGCTGCATAAATAGCGGGGCAGACGACAAAAACCGGGGACTAGATGGCGGCCCCCTTGAGCAGCGCCGCGGCGGCCACGCCGCTGCGGACCGCCGATTCCAGCGTGGCCGGGTAGTCGCCGGCGGTGTAGTCGCCGGCGATGACCAGGCCTGGCAGGCCGCTGTCGTTGGCCGGGCGGGCCACGCCGGGCGCGCAGGCGTAGGTGGCGCGCTTCTCGGTGATGACCTTGAACCACTTCGGCCGGCCCAGCTCCGGGCGCTGGAACACCGCCGCCAGCTGGACCGCCACCGCCTCGGCCAGCAGGTCCTGGCTTTGCGCGGCGGCGCTGCCGGAGGCGCTGATGACCACCGCCAGCAGGCCGGCCTGGCCGGCGTCGAGCTGGCCGCGGTCGAACACGAACTGGCCCCATTGATGGTTGTCCGGATCGTCCAGCAGCGCGAAGAAGGGCAGGTCCAGCCGGGTCGCGGCGTCGTATTGCAGGTAGCAGGTGGTGATGGCTTCCGGCTCGAACGCGGTCAGCTGGCTGCACAGGGCGGAGGTGTCGCAGTCCGGGATCCCGTGCAGCAGCGTGGCGGCCTGGCTGGCGCCGGTGGCCAGCACCACGCCGCTGAAATAGGTGCTCCAGTTGCCGCCCACGGCGGCGCCGCTGATGTCGAGCTGCCACAGGCGGCCTTCGATGGAGCGCAGCGCCTGCACCTTGGCGCCGGTGCGCACCGAGCCGCCGTGCGCCTCGACGTAGGCCGCCGCCGCCTCGGGCAGCAGGGCGGACAGGTCGGCGCGCGGCAGCAGCATGTCCGAGGCGCTGCGCTTGGCGCCCAGGCTGTCGCGCAGCACGTTGAGGAAGACCTGGGCCGAGGCGCGTTCCGGCGGCGTGTTCAGCGCGGCCAGGCAGAGCGGACGCCACATCAGCTGGATCAGGCGCGGGGTCTGGTCGAAGCGCTCCAGCAGCTCGCTCACGCTGCAATCGGTGTGCAGGGCCCAGCCCATCCAGCGCGCGGTGGTGGAGAAGCGCGCCAGGCTGAGTTTATCGGCGCGGTCCAGTCCCTTGGCGCGCAGCAGCGCCAGCGCCAGGTGCAGCGGCGCGGGCAGGCGCGGCGCGACGAAATCCATGCCGCCGCTGCCGGCCGGGTAGCGCATCTGCAGCGGCAGCGACAGCAAGGCCTGCTCGCGGTCCACGCCGGTCAGCTTCATCAGCCGCAGCGTTTCGCTGTAGGCGCCCAGCAGGATGTGCTGGCCGTTGTCCAGGTGGCGGTGGTCGGTTTCGATGCGGCGCGCGCGGCCGCCCAGCGTGCGCGCGGCCTCCAGCTGCGTGACCTTGTAGCCGGCGCGCGCCAGTTCGACGGCCGCCGCGCAACCGGCCCAGCCGCCGCCGATCACCGCGACCGCGCGCGAAGTGAGCCCCGGTTCAACCTTGCCGGTGCGCTGGTCGACGCCTTCGTTAGCCACGAATGTAGGTCTTCCACGCCAGCCAGAGCTTGCGGATAGGCGTTAGCGAAATGCGCTGCGTGAGCACGTGGAAGCCGTCGGCCTGCACTTCGTCGAGCAGCGTGCGGTAGATGGCGGACATCATCAGGCCGGGGCGCTGGGCGCGCCGGTCTTCCTTCGGCAGCAGCGCGAAGGCTTCGTCGTAGACCTTCTGCGCGCGCGCGGCCTGGAAGGCCATCAGCTTTTCGAAGTTCTCGCTGTGGCGGGCGTTGAGCAGGTCGGCGGCGGTGACGTTGAACTGCTGCAGCTCGTTGATCGGCAGGTAGATGCGGCCCTTGCGCGCGTCTTCGCCGACGTCGCGGATGATGTTGGTCAGCTGGAAGGCGTGGCCCAGTTTTTCCGCGTACAGCAGCGTCTCCGGCTTGGTGGCGCCGAAGATGCTGGCCGACAGGATGCCCACTACGCTGGCCACGTGCCAGCAGTACTTGGTCAGCGCCGCGTAGTCGAGGTAGCGGGTCTGGTTCAGGTCCATCTCCATGCCGTCGATGATGGCCTGCAGGTGCTGCTGTTGCAGATTGTAGGCGTTCAGGTGCGGCTGCAGCGCCTGAGTGACGGGATGGGTCTGCTGGCCCTCGTACATATTGGCGATTTCCTTGCGCCACCACGCCAGCTTGATGCGGGCGATCGATTCGTCGGTGCACTCGTCGACGGTGTCATCCACTTCGCGGCAAAACGCATACAGGGCGGTGATTGCACGGCGACGCTCCGGCGGCAGGAACAGGAAGCTGTAGTAGAAACTGGAGCCGCTCTGGGCGGTCTTTTGCTGGCAGTAGTCGTCGGGAGACATGGATAAAAAAGCAAGGATGACATCGAAGCCGCTATTCTATAGGTTAAGTGTAACAATGTGGGCCTCTGTCGGCACGGCGGGCATGGATTGGAGTACAGTTCCAAGTTCTCAATTAAACAAGATTGCTCACTAGCTAAGGGGAACCCTATGCATGCCACAGGCCGGCCGGAAGGCTGCAACACCGTCACACCGAACTGCATCGTCAGCAATGTGGCCGATGCGGTCGCGTATTACCGGAAGGTATTCGGCGCGGAGGAGTTGTTGCGTCTGCATACGCCGGATGGCAAAGTGGTGCATTGCGAGCTGAGGATAGGCGATTCGCGCATCAACCTGGGCGAATCCATGGAGGGCTGGCCGGAGCAACCGCTGCTGGCGCAGATCTACGTGCCGGACGCCGATGCCACCGTGGCGCTGGCGATCGAGTTCGGCGGGAAGGCGCTGAGCCCGGTCGGCGATATGTTCTTCGGCACGCGCGAGGGGCGGGTGATGGATCCGTTCGGGAATACATGGACCATCGCCACGCATAAGAAACAGGTCTCCGGCGCGGAAATGCAGCGCCTTTTGAATGAGATGTATGCATGATACAAATTCGTGAAATCGATCACCTGGTGCTGCGCGTCGTCGAGCTGGCGCGCATGCTGGACTTTTACTGCGGCGCGCTGGGCTGCACGGTCGAGCGGCGGCAGGATGAAATCGGCCTGGTGCAATTGCGCGCCGGCAGCAGCCTGATCGACCTGGTGCCGGTCGATGGCAAGCTGGGCCGCATGGGCGGCGCCGCGCCGGGCGCCCAAGGGCGCAATATGGATCATTTCTGCCTGCGGGTGGAGCCCTTCGACGAGGCGGCCATCCGCGCGCATCTGCTGGCGCACGGGGTGACGGCCGGGCAGGTGGAATCGCGCTACGGCGCGGAAGGCGAGGGGCCGTCCATCTATCTGACCGATCCGGAGGGCAATGTTGTTGAGTTGAAAGGTGCTCCAAATCAACTGTGACGACGGGTTTTTATCATCGGGGATACAATAGGTTACGTTTCCCTGGAGATGCCACGTATGTATCAGCAGTCAGCCGCCGCCATCTTGCTCATTCCGCTGTTGTGGGGCTGCGGCCGCGCGCCAGCCGCGGCCGATGTACCAATGAAATCCGCCACTTATTACGAAATGCACCTGCAGGAGGCCGCGCAGGTGGCGAACCGTTGTCATTTGCTTAATGAGCAGCAACAACGCAAGCTCAGCGGGCGCGACTATCAGGAGTGGCGCATCTCGAATGAATGGGCCAATTGTCATACCGCGATATCGGTGACGGATGCGGCCGCGCTGCGCGATGCGCTGCTCAAGCCGCCGGCGCCGCACGGGGCGAACGCGGCGCTATCGCCGTAGGCTGCCGGCGCGGCGACGGCCGGGCGGATCGGACAGCACCCGCACGATGACGCTGAATGGGATATTCCTGCGGACCAGGAACTCCGACGCGAATGCCCGCCCACGGCTTTGCAGCAGGTTGACGCCCAATTCCACCACTTTCGATGTTTCCAAATCCGGTCGCGACGACCGATCTTCCGTAATCATGATGCCACCTCTCTATTTTCTTGGAAGGTAGCATAGGGAAGGAATATTGTGCAGCGGAAACGATCTAATCGTGCTCGGCTATTTTTTGATGGCGGGAGCGCGTCAAGCGGCCTTGAATACCGCCCTCATCTGCTTCCTCATGCGGACCGCCGACCAGAAGATGCCCAGCCAGTCGCGCTTCGTGAGCTTGGGGCGGTGCAGGAAAACGTCGTACTCGGCCGCCTCGATCGCGTCCAGGATGCGCAGGCCGCCTTGCACCACCATGCGCAACTCGAAACCGATGCGTCCATCCAGGCGCAAGGCCAGCGGCGCGCCGCTCAGCATCAGCGCGCGGGCGCGGTCCACCTCGAACTTCATCATGGAGCGCCAGCGGGGGCGGGCGCTGGCGTGGTCGAGCGCCGCCGGCGAGATCGCGTAGCGGCTCAAATCCTCCAATGGGATGTAGATGCGCTCTTTATGGATGTCGATCGCCACATCTTGCAGGAAGTTGATCAGCTGTAGCGCGGTGCAGATGGCGTCGGAATCGCGGATGTTTTCCTCGTCGGCCTGGCCGTACAGGTGCAGCATCAGGAAGCCGACCGGATTGGCCGAGCGGGCGCAATAGTCCAGCAGCGCATCGTAGGTGGCGTAGCGGCTCACCAGCACATCCTGCTTGAACGCCGACAGCAGTTCATACAGCGGCTTGAGCGGCAAGTCGTACTGGCGCACCACCTGCGCCAGCCGCTCGAACATCGGCTCATGCGGGGTGCCGCCGGCCTCGATCAGGGCCAGCGCGGCTTCATAGGCGTTCAGCGCGGCGAGCCGCTGCTCGGGCGCGGCGTCGCCTTCATCGGCCAGGTCGTCGGCGCTGCGGGCAAAGGCGTAGATCGCTTCCACCGCCGGCCGCAAGCGGCTCGGCAGCAAAATGGATGCAACAGGGAAATTCTCGTAGTGATCTACCGGCATAAAACTGGCCCAAAAGCAAAATATAGAGTTAATGACGCGAAAGTCATTTGCAAACGGATGAGGTCGGCATATAATAAATTAACGGAAAGTCATTAATTTCCGAGCCGTAATAGTAGTGCCATCTACACTCCAGAGCAAGCTAAAGGAATACACCGTGGTCGCCTTTGAAAAACAGCGTCAGATTTCCCCCATTCTCATCACCGTGCTGGCCGCCGCCGCGCTGGCCGGTTGCTCCAAGCCCGCCGAGAAAACCGAAGACATCCGCCCCGTGCGCGCCATGGTGCTCACCAGCAGCGACGTCGACGTCAACGCCGAGTTTTCCGGCGAGGTGCGCGCCCGCGTCGAATCGCGGCTGGGCTTCCGCGTCGGCGGCAAGATCGTCAGCCGCAAGGTCGATGTCGGCACGCTGGTCAAGCACGGCCAGGTGCTGATGCAGCTCGATCCGCAGGACTTGCAGCTGTCGCAGGCCCAGGCGCTGGCCGGGCTGCGCGCCGCCGAAACCAACCGCGACCTGGCCAAGGCCGAGCTCAAGCGGTATCAGGAACTGCGCAGCAAGAACTTCGTCAGCCAGGCGGTGCTGGACGCCAAGGATTCCACCTACAAGGCCGCGCAAGCCAATGTGGACGCTTCGCAGGCGGCTTATCGCGGCCAGGCCAACCAGGCCGGCTACGCCAGCTTGGTGTCCGATGTCGACGGCGTCGTGACGGCGGTGGACGCCGAGGTCGGCCAGGTGGTGCAGCCGGGCACGCCGGTGGTGCGCGTGGCCAAGCAGGGCGAGAAGGAAATCGTCATCGGCCTGCCGGAGGACAAGGTCGACACCCTGCGCCGCGTGCCGGATGTGCAGGTGCGCCTGTGGGCCGACCCGGGCAACGTGGTGGCGGGCAAGATCCGCGAGATCTCGCCGGTGGCCGATCCGTCGACCCGCACCTACACCGTCAAGGTGATGATCCCGGATTCGCTGTCCGAAGCCAAGCTGGGCATGACCGCCGTGGTGCAGTTCGCCTCCAAGACGGCCAAGCCGCAGATCAAGGTGCCGCTGACGGCGCTGTACTATGAAAAATCCGCCTCGTCGGTGTGGGTGGTGGAGGGCGGCGCCGTCAAGCTGGTGCCGGTGACCATCGGCGGCCCGGCCGGCAACGATATCCTGCTGGCGGGCGGCGTCAAGCCCGGCCAGACCGTGGTGACCGCGGGCGTCAACCTGCTCAAGCCGGGCCAGAAGGTCAAGATCCTCGGCAACGACCTGCCGGCCGCGCCGATCGCGGCGCCTGCCGTCGCGGAGACCGTCAAATGAAGGGGGGCTTCAACCTTTCACGCTGGGCGCTTGAACACATCCCGCTGACGCGCTACCTGATCGCCGTGCTGCTGATCGGCGGCATGCTGAGCTATTCCAACCTGGGCCAGGACGAGGATCCGCCGTTCACCTTCCGCGCGATGGTGGTGCGGGCCAACTGGCCGGGCGCGACCTCGCTGCAGATGGCCGAGCAGGTCACCGACAAGCTGGAGAAGAAGCTGCAGGAGACGCCGGACATCGACGAGATCAGCAGTTACTCCAAGCCGGGCGAGACCACCATCATCCTCAAGCTGCGCGAATCGGCGCCGCCCAAGGAAGTGGCGCAGTCCTGGTACCAGGTGCGCAAGAAGATCGGCGACATGCGCGGCACCCTGCCGCCGGGCGTGCAGGGGCCGTACTTCAACGACGAGTTCGGCGACACCTACGGTTCCATCTTCGCGCTGTCCGGCGACGGCTTCACCTACGCCGAGATGAAGGACTACGCCGACTTCGTGCGCCAGCAGCTGCTGGGCGTGCCGCTGGTGTCCAAGGTCGAGCTGTTCGGCGTGCAGGATGAGAAGATCAACATCGAGTTCTCGCACCAGAAGTTCGCGCAGCTAGGTATTCCGATCGAGGCCATCGCCAACCAGATCGCCACCCAGAACGCGGTGGAGGCGACCGGCGTGCTGGTCACGCCGACCGACAACCTGCAGGTGCGCGTGACCGGCGCCCTGAAGACCGTCAAGGACCTGGAGGACCTGGAGCTGCGCGCCAACGGCACCACCTTCCGCCTGGGCGACTTCGCCACCATCAAGCGCCAGTACCAGGACCCTCCGGGCAACAAGATGCGCTTCAACGGCAAGGAAGTGATCGGGCTGGGCGTGTCGATGGAAAAGGGCGGCAACATCATCCAGCTCGGCAAGAGCATGGAGAAGACCGTCGCCGCGATGAAGGCCAAGCTGCCGGTCGGCATCGAGCTCGAGCGCGTGTCGGACCAGCCCGAGGCCGTCAAGGCTTCGGTGGGCGAGTTCGTGCATACGCTGATCGAGGCCGTGCTGATCGTGCTGGCCGTCAGCTTCGTGGCGCTGGGCATGCACAGCAAGCCCAAGCTGCGGCTGGACGTGCGCCCCGGCCTGGTGGTGGCGCTGACCATTCCGCTGGTGCTGTCGGTGACCTTCCTGTGCATGCGTATGCTCGACATCGACCTGCACAAGATCTCGCTGGGCGCGCTGATCATCGCGCTGGGCCTGCTGGTGGACGACGCCATCATCGCCGTCGAAATGATGGTACGCAAGATGGAGGAGGGCATGTCGCGCTTCGACGCCGCCACCTTCGCCTACACCTCGACCGCGATCCCGATGCTGACCGGCACGCTGATCACGGTGGCGGGCTTCCTGCCGATCGGCCTGGCCAAGTCGGCGGCCGGCGAGTACACGTTCTCGCTGTTCTCGGTCAACGCGCTGGCGCTGGTCATTTCGTGGGTGGTGGCGGTGGTGTTCACGCCCTACATCGGCTACGTGCTGCTGAAGGTTAAGCCGCACGCCGAGGGCGGCAGCGAACACGACCTGTTCGACACGCCGGGCTTCCGCAAGTTCCGAGCTGTGGTCAACTGGTGCGTCGAGTACCGCAAGACCACCATCGCGGCCACCTTGCTGATCTTCGCGCTGGGCGTGTACGGCTTCAAGTTCATCGAGAAGCAGTTCTTCCCGGATTCCAGCCGGCCTGAACTGATGGTCGAGATGTGGACGCCGGAAGGCACGACCTTCGCCGCCAACGAGGCGCAGGTGAAGAAGTTCGAGGCCTTCATCCGCAAGCAGGAGGGCGTGGTCAGCGTGACCAGTTACGTCGGCACCGGCAGCCCGCGCTTCTACCTGCCGCTGGACCAGATCTTCCCGCAGACTAACGTGTCGCAGATCGTCGTGCTGCCGAAGGACCTGCACGCCCGTGGCGCGTTGCGCGACAAGATCGTCGACATCTTCAAGCACGACTTCCCGGAAGTGCGTGGCCGCGTCAAGCTGCTGCCGAACGGGCCGCCGGTGCCGTATCCGGTGCAGTTCCGCGTGACCGGCGGCGAGGTGGACAAGGTGCGCGCCATCGCCGACCAGGTGAAGGACATCATGCGCGCCAATCCGAACACGCTGGGCGTGAACGACAACTGGAATGAATCGATCAAGGTGCTGCGCCTCGACCTGGACCAGGACAAGATGCGCGCGCTGGGCGTGACCTCGCAGACCGTGATGCGGGCCGCGAACACCATCCTGTCCGGCACCACCATCGGCCAGTTCCGCGAGGACATCAAGTTGATCGACATCCAGATCCGCCAGCCTGTCGAGGAGCGCAACACCATCTCGGTCTTCAACGATACGAACGTGCCGACCGCCAGCGGCAAGTCCGTGCCGATCAGCCAGCTGGCCCGGGCGCACTTCGTATGGGAGCCGGGCGTGGTGTGGCGCGAAGGGCGCGAATGGGCGATCACCGTGCAGTCCGACGTGGCCGACAACATCCAGGGACCGACCGTGTCCGGCCAGATCGAGCCCAAGCTCAAACAGCTGCGCGACAACCTGCCGGCCGGCTACGCCATCACCGTCAAGGGCGCGGCGGCCGACAGCGGCTCGGCGGAGGCGTCGATCGCGGCCAACCTGCCGCTGGCGATCTTCATCATCTTCACCTTGCTGATGCTGCAGCTGCACAGCTTCTCGCGGGCGCTGCTGGTGTTCCTGACCGGCCCGCTGGGCGTGGCGGGGGCGGCGATGGCCCTGCTGGTGCTGGGCCGTCCGCTGGGCTTCGTGGCCAACCTGGGCATCATCGCGTTGTTCGGCATGATCATCCGCAACTCGGTGATCCTGGTCGACCAGATCGAGCAGGACATCAAGGCCGGCCACGATCCATGGACCGCGATCGTCGAATCGGCGGTGCGGCGCTGCCGTCCGATCATCCTGACGGCCGCCGCGGCGGCGCTGGCGATGATTCCGTTGTCGCGCTCGGTATTCTGGGGGCCGATGGCGGTGGCGATTATGGGCGGCCTGATATTGGCCACGGCGCTGACTTTATTATTCCTGCCGGCACTGTATGCGGCATGGTTTAGAGTGAAAAAGTCGGTGAAATAAGGAAAAAACAGCGGAATGTTGGCGACATATTAAAAATCGTCACATTTCGCTGAAAAACCCGTTAGAATACCGCGTTGAAGTTGAAAGCTCCTGCGGACTCCAGCGGGAATAGGGCGACCGTTTTCACTTACGGGTCGCCCTTTGCTTTTGTGCAAACATGCCGCGAGGATGGCGAAATTGGTAGACGCACCAGGTTTAGGTCCTGACGCCAGCAATGGTGTGGGGGTTCGAGTCCCCCTCCTCGCACCAACTGTATTACTATTTTTTTGGACGATTTTTACATGGCAACTGCAGTCGAAACCTTAGGCAAACTCGAACGTCGTATCACGATCTCCTTCCCGCTGACCGAGGTCCGCGCTGAAGTTGAGAAGCGCCTGAAAGTGCAAGCCAAAACGGCTAAGGCACCAGGCTTCCGTCCGGGTAAAGTTCCTCTGAAAATGGTCGCGGCACAATACGGTTATCAGATCGAGACCGAAGTGCTGAACGATAAAGTTGGTCGCGCTTTCAACGACGCCGCCAACGCAGCCGAGCTGCGCGTAGCGGGCTACCCACGCATCGAGCCTAAGGAAGAGTCGCCAGCGGGCGTCCTGACCTTCGACGCGACCTTCGAAATCTACCCGGAAGTGGTCGTTGGCGACCTGTCGACCGTGGAAATCGAAACCGTCAAGGCCGACGTGTCGGAAACCGAAATCGACAAAACCATTGAAATCCTGCGCAAACAGCGCGTGCACTTCCACACCAAGGGTGAAGCTGGCGAACATGGCGACGGCGGCGAAGCTGTCGCAGCCAACGGCGACCGCGTGACCGTGGACTTCGTCGGTTCGATCGACGGCGTTGAGTTCCCAGGCGGCAAAGCTGAAGACTACGCTTTCGTGTTGGGCGAAGGCCGCATGCTGCCAGAATTCGAAGCCGCCACCGTCGGCCTGAAAGTCGGCGAAGCCAAGACCTTCCCACTGGCCTTCCCAGAGGACTACCATGGCAAGGACGTAGCCGGCAAAACCGCTTCGTTCACCATCACCCTGAAGAAGCTGGAATGGGCGCACCTGCCGGAAGTCGACGCTGAATTCGCCAAGTCGCTGGGCGTGGCCGATGGCGACGTCGCCAAAATGCGCGAAGACATCAAAGTCAACCTGGAACGCGAAGTTGCCGGCCGTGTCAAAGCCCGCAACAAGGAAGCCGTGATGGAAGCGCTGGTGAAAACCGCGACCCTGGACGTGCCACAAGCCCTGATCGCCCAAGACACCGAGCGCCTGGCCGAAATGACCCGTCAAGACATGGCTCAGCGCGGCATGAACGTCAAGGACATCCCGTTCCCACCAGAACTGTTCGCGGAAAAAGCCGAGCGTCGCGTACGCCTGGGCCTGATCCTGTCGCAACTGGTCGGCGAGAACAAGCTGCAAGCCCAGCCTGAGCAGGTCAAAGCGCAAGTCGAAGACTTCGCCCAGAGCTACGAAGATCCACGCGAAGTGCTGAAGTACTACTACAGCGACCGTCGCCGCCTGGCCGAAGTCGAAGCCCTTGTATTGGAAGAAAACGTCGTTAACTACGTCCTGGGCCTGTCGAAAACGTCGTCCAAGGTTGTGGCCTTCGACGAACTGATGGGAAGCAACGCACAAGCGTAATTCAGCACGGGCCGGATGATGTAATATAAAGCTTCCGGCTTCTAGCTGCTTCACAAGGAAATGGAATGACTGGTATGAACCGTAATCCGGCGCTGGACACTGAAATGCTCGGCCTGGTGCCGATGGTGGTCGAACAGAGCGGCCGCGGCGAGCGCTCTTATGATATCTACTCGCGCCTGCTGAAGGAGCGTGTGATCTTCATGGTCGGCCCCGTCAACGACCAGATGGCGAACCTGATCGTCGCCCAGTTGCTGTTCCTCGAAAGCGAGAATCCGGACAAGGATATCTCGCTGTACATCAACTCCCCAGGCGGTTCGGTCTCGGCCGGTCTGGCGATCTTCGATACGATGCAGTTCATCAAGCCCGACGTCTCGACGCTGTGCACCGGCATGGCCGCCTCCATGGGCGCCTTCCTGCTGGCCGCCGGCGCCAAGGGCAAGCGCTTCTCGCTGCCGAACTCGCGCATCATGATTCACCAGCCGTCCGGCGGCTCGCAGGGCATGGCTTCGGACATCGAGATCCAGGCCAAGGAAATCCTGTACCTGCGCCACCGTCTGAATTCGATCATGGCTGAACGCACGGGTCAAACCGTGGAGCAGATCGCCAAAGACACGGATCGTGACCGTTTCATGTCGGCGGAAGAGGCGGTAGAGTACGGTTTGATCGACAAAATGTTGTCCAACCGGGCTTGATGCTTCCTTCGCAGCATTGCTAAAAGAACGCCCGGGCGATTAATCGTTCGGGCGTTTCGTTTTTATTTCGGGTAGCATGTAGTCGTCGGCGGACTTTTCCAGACTTCACTTATGCTACCTGGCAACAGCAACGCCATTCTGTAACCCAAAGAAAACTGCCCCATGTCAGACAAAAAATCCTCCAGCGGCGAAAAATTACTGTACTGCTCGTTTTGCGGCAAGAGCCAGCACGAGGTAAAGAAACTTATCGCCGGCCCATCGGTCTTCATCTGCGACGAGTGCATCGACTTGTGCAATGACATCATTCGCGATGAAACCTCGGCCATCGAGTCGGTCACGGGCGCCAAGTCGGACCTGCCGACCCCGCATGAAATCAAGGACTTGCTGGACCAGTACGTCATTGGCCAGCAAACGGCCAAGCGCATCCTGTCGGTGGCGGTGTACAACCACTACAAGCGCCTCAAGCACCTGGGCAAGAAAGACGACATCGAACTGGCCAAGAGCAACATCTTGCTGGTCGGTCCTACCGGCTCGGGCAAGACCCTGCTGGCCCAGACCCTGGCCCGCATGCTGAACGTGCCATTCGTCATCGCCGACGCCACCACGCTGACCGAAGCGGGCTATGTGGGCGAGGACGTCGAGAATATCATCCAAAAACTGTTGCAAAGCTGCAACTACGACGTTGAGAAAGCGCAACGCGGCATCGTCTACATCGACGAGATCGACAAGATCTCGCGCAAGTCGGACAACCCATCGATCACCCGCGACGTGTCGGGCGAGGGCGTGCAGCAGGCGCTGCTGAAACTGATCGAAGGCACGATGGCGTCGGTGCCACCGCAAGGCGGCCGCAAGCATCCCAACCAGGACTTCGTGCAGATCGACACCACCAACATCATGTTCATCTGCGGCGGCGCGTTCGACGGCCTGGCCAAAGTGATTTCCAACCGTTCGGAAAAATCCGGCATCGGTTTCTCGGCCAGCGTGAAGAGCAAGAAGGAGCGCAGCGCCAGCGACGTGCTGCTGGAAGCGGAACCGGAAGACCTGATCAAGTTCGGCCTGATTCCAGAGCTGGTGGGCCGCCTGCCGGTGGTCGCCACGTTGTCGGAACTGACCGAGGAAGCGCTGATCCAGATCCTGGTCGAGCCGAAGAACGCACTGGTCAAACAGTACGCCAAGCTGCTGGACATGGAAGGCGCCGAGCTGGAAATCCGCCCGGCCGCCTTGCACGCCATCGCCAAGAAGGCGCTGGCCCGCAAGACCGGCGCGCGCGGCCTGCGCTCGATCCTGGAACACGCGCTGCTCGATACGATGTACGAGCTGCCGAACGAAACCAATGTCACGAAAGTGGTCATTGATGAAAACACGATCACCAGCGGCGCCAAACCTTTATTGATCTATCAAGACCAGGCCAAGGCATCTGGTGAGAATTAAATAACTTGTGCACACTAACCCCACTCAGCAGCAAAATTCATTTCGCATCCGTGGGGCAAGGCGGTACAATTTAAATCAATAAAAGAATGCAGGCTTCATTCGGAAAGCCACACGTGACAGCAGCGTTTGTCACGCGTGGCTTTTTTATTTGACGCGTTTTTTTAGAACATGACTAGCTACTTTGAAATTAACCTTTTTAAAGGGAATTATTTCTTGCAGGTCGGTCTTGTGATTCGGCAAAACAGCGCCCACATCATAATCACGCTTTCACATAAGGTACGCCATGACAACTTCCAAATTAACTGAGCAAACTCAACTGCCGTTATTGCCGCTGCGGGATGTTGTAGTTTTCCCGCATATGGTGATACCGCTGTTCGTAGGGCGCCCAAAATCGATCAAGGCGCTGGAAGCCGCTATGGAGCAGGGCAAGAGCATCATGCTTGCCGCGCAAAAAGCCGCTGCCAAGGACGAACCTTCTGCTTCCGATATCTACGAGATCGGCTGCGTGGCCAACATTCTGCAGATGCTGAAACTGCCCGACGGCACCGTCAAGGTGCTGGTCGAAGGGGCTCAGCGCGCACGCATCAACCGCATCACCGATGCGCCGACGCACTTTATCGCCGATCTGACGCCGCTCGATTCCGAGCTGGGCGACGATTCGGAGATCGAAGCCATGCGCCGCGCCATCGTTCAGCAGTTCGACCAGTACGTCAAGCTGAACAAGAAAATCCCGCCTGAAATCCTCGCCTCGCTGTCGGGCATCGACGACGCCGGCCGCCTGGCCGACACCGTCGCCGCACACTTGCCGCTGAAGCTTGAGCAGAAACAGGTGATCCTGGAAATCTTCAGCGTGGCCAAGCGCCTGGAGCACCTGCTGGGCCAGTTGGAAGGCGAACTCGACATTCTGCAAGTCGAGAAGCGCATCCGTGGCCGCGTCAAGCGCCAGATGGAAAAGTCGCAGCGCGAGTACTACCTGAACGAACAGGTCAAGGCCATCCAGAAGGAACTGGGCGAGGGCGAGGACGGCGCCGACCTCGACGAGCTGGAGAAAAAAGTAGCGCTTGCCAAGATGCCGAAAGAGGCATTGGACAAGGCCACCGCCGAGCTGAAAAAACTCAAGCTGATGTCGCCGATGTCGGCCGAGGCGACCGTCGTGCGCAACTACATCGACACGCTGGTCAGCCTGCCTTGGAAGAAAAAATCCAAGGTCAACAACGACCTGTCGAACGCCGAAAAAGTGCTGGAAGGCGATCACTACGGCTTGGACAAGGTGAAAGAACGCATCCTGGAATACCTCGCGGTGCAACAACGCGTCGACAAGCTGAAAGCGCCGATCCTGTGCTTCGTCGGTCCTCCTGGCGTCGGCAAGACCTCGCTGGGCCAGTCCATCGCCCGCGCCACGAACCGCAAGTTCGTCCGCATGGCGCTGGGCGGCGTGCGCGACGAGGCCGAGATCCGCGGCCACCGCCGTACCTACATCGGCTCGATGCCGGGCAAGGTGCTGCAGTCGCTGGCCAAGGTCGGCGTGCGCAATCCGCTGTTCCTGCTGGACGAGATCGACAAGATGGGCGCGGACTTCCGCGGCGATCCGTCGTCGGCCCTGCTGGAGGTGCTGGACCCTGAACAGAACCACACGTTCTCGGACCACTACATCGAGGTGGACTTCGACCTGTCGGACGTGATGTTCGTGGCGACGTCGAACTCGTACAACATCCCGCCGGCACTGCTGGACCGCATGGAAGTCATTCGTTTGTCCGGTTACACGGAAGACGAAAAGACCAGCATCGCCCAGCGCTACCTGCTGCCTAAACAGATCAAGAACAACGGTCTGAAGGAAGAGGAAATCTCGGTGGCCGAGTCGGCGTTGCGCGACATCATCCGCTACTACACCCGCGAAGCCGGCGTGCGTTCGCTGGAACGCGAAGTGTCCAAGATCTGCCGCAAAGTCGTGAAGATGCTGCTGCTGAAGAAGACCGAGAAAAAGGTCGCCGTCACCAGCAAGAACCTGGACAAGTTCCTGGGCGTGCGCCGCTACGACTTTGGCGTGGCCGAGAAGGAAAACCAGATCGGCCAGGTCGTGGGGCTGGCATGGACCGAGGTGGGCGGCGATCTGCTGACCATCGAAGCCGTGCAGATGCCGGGCAAGGGCGGAGTGATCCGCACCGGCACGCTGGGTGACGTGATGAAGGAATCGATCGAGGCAGCCCGCACCGTGGTGCGCAGCCGCGCCAATCGCCTGGGCATCAAGAACGAAGTGTTCGAGAAGAGCGACATCCACATCCACGTGCCGGAAGGCGCGACGCCGAAGGACGGTCCTTCGGCCGGCGCGGCGATGACGGTGGCGATGGTGTCGGTGTTCACGGGCATTCCGGTCCGCGCCGACGTGGCGATGACGGGCGAGATCACGCTGCGCGGCGAAGTGTTGCCGATCGGCGGCCTGAAAGAGAAGCTGCTGGCGGCGCAGCGCGGCGGCATCAAGACCGTGCTGATCCCCGAGCAGAACGTCAAGGACCTGGCCGACATTCCGGACAACGTCAAAAACAAACTGGAAATCGTGCCGGTGCGTTGGATCGACAAAGTGCTGGAAATCGCGCTGGAGCGCATGCCCGAAGCGTTGACCGAGACCGCCCCGGTGGAAGCCGTGGCAGCCGCGGCCGCCAAGGTGGACGGCCAAACGGAAGTGGTAAAACATTAACTTTTACTAGAGTTTAGTAACGGTGGATGCACAAACAGGCGCTTTTATAGCGCCTGTTTGTTATTTCACCCCGATTTTCTATGGTGCAGCGCTTGACACAGGGGCGGGCTGGCTTGTTTAATACGGCCTGAGATTTTTCTCGGCCTGGAGAACGGTATTCAAATACCGCTATCTACCGGCTAAAACGATATAACCTTTGTGACGGGGAATTGCTTTGAATAAGACTGAATTGATCGACCATATTGCTACTACCGCTGATATCTCGAAAGCGGCTGCTGCACGCGCACTCGACGCGGTGATCGACGGTGTAACCACCACCCTGCAAAAGAACGACAGCGTCACCCTGGTCGGCTTTGGCACCTTCTCCGTGAGCGAACGCGCTGCCCGTACCGGCCGCAATCCGCGCACCAAAGAAGAGATCATCATCGACGCAGCTAAAGTTCCTAAATTTAAAGCTGGTAAAGCTTTGAAAGATGCTGTAAACTAACGGACTTCAGTGAGCAGCAAGCGGTAAAGTTGCTCACGAAACGCAAAACGGGCGGTTAGCTCAGTTGGTAGAGCGGAGCCCTTACAAGGCTTAGGTCGGGAGTTCGAGCCTCTCACCGCCCACCAGTTTTGCAGCAGTAGGTAGTACCCAGTGTTTTGTTGGAGCGGTAGTTCAGTTGGTTAGAATACCGGCCTGTCACGCCGGGGGTCGCGGGTTCGAGTCCCGTCCGCTCCGCCAACAAAATACTAAATCGAGTAAGACCAAGGAGCGGTAGTTCAGTTGGTTAGAATACCGGCCTGTCACGCCGGGGGTCGCGGGTTCGAGTCCCGTCCGCTCCGCCAAGAACAAGATACCCCGCAGCTATTTATTAGCTGCGGGGTTTTTCTTTTTCCGGCGTATTTAATTGGGGTCAGATACCGTCTTGAATGGCAAGCCCTTTCGATAAGTAATTAGGATCGAAAGGCTTGTCATTGTGTATCACCCCATAAATCAAGTGAGCCAGTTTGTGCATGACTGCACCGATCACGGCTTTCTGTGCCATGCCAGTCGCGGCAAGCCGCTCGGCGAATTGGCGCAGGATGGGGTTATGACGGCGCGCCACCAGGCTAGGCATATACAGCGCAGCGCGCAATGATGTATTGCCTGTTCGACTGATGGTCGTTCGTCCCCTCACTGAGC
>QVIN01000020.1 GCA_003416985.1 Duganella sp. BJB480
ACCGTCATTGCTGACGGGTCGCTCACTCAAAATACTGACAGGCCACTATTTTCATAGCGCCTATTTCATTACTTCTTGTGAACATTTGATATTTTAAGTATCAGCGAAACGAGTTCGCTGTGCACTTTCATCAAACGTCCACACTTATCGACTGTTAATTTTTAAAGAACTTGTTCGGTACTGCTTGCTGAAGAAGCGTTGTGTTCATCAGCGAAGAGGCAAGATTATGAAGTGTTTCGTTTATCTCGTCAAGCCTGTTTTTTTTCTCCGCTCTTCGCTGCATTTGCATGCTGCGTTTTGCGGGGAGGCGAACTATAGCAAAGACCTGATGGAACTGCCAAGGTTTATTTTTCGCTGGCACTCTGTTTGCTTATACCCCTGATAGCAACAGCTTAACGCGCAGCTTTTGCTCACATTCTGCACAGGTGCTACATTATGGAACACCCTTGCAGGTAAAGCAGAGCCGATAACGGCCGCCGGAGACAAAGAGACCTATATGGAACGCCAGACTGCTCCAGATCTGAACACCGCACCTGCATGCAAGGCGTGGGCAGACAATATGCCGCAAATCATCGAGACATCGCATCAGCGATCGCAGAAGTACGGGTTATCCCCGGAGTCCCCGCCCGACTACAGCCCGTTGGCACACAACGATCTGTCGCTACTTATAGAACAGAACCGCCTGCTGCACGCCCACGCCATTCCGGCGATGGAGACGCTGTACCAGCAAATCGTCAACACGCACAATATGGTGATCCTCACGGACGCCAAGGGCGTCATCGTCCACTCGCTGGGCGACGATGACTTCCTTGAAAAAGCCAGCCGCGTGGCCCTGCAGCCTGGCGTCGCATGGTCGGAGCAAAGCCGCGGCACCAACGCCATCGGCACCGCCATCGCGGAGCGCTCGCCGGCACTGGTCCACGCGGACCAGCATTACCTGTCCGCCAACCACTTCCTCACCTGCTCGGCCGCCCCCATCTCCGACCACCTGGGCAATGTGGTCGGCGTGCTCGATGTCTCCGGCGACCAGCGCAGCTATCACAAGCACACCATGGCGCTGGTACGCATGTCCGCGCTGATGATCGAGAACCAGCTGTTCTCCGCAACGTTCGAAGAAGCGATCACGCTGCACTTCCATGCGCGCCCTGAGTTTATCGGTACGCTCATGGAGGGCATCGCCTCGTTCAGTCCCGGTGGCCGCTTCCTGGCCGCCAACCGCAACGGCTTGTTCCAGCTGGGGCTTCCCTTCGCCGCGCTGCAATCGCATACCTTCAGCTCCCTGTTTGGCCTGCCGGTGTCCGCGCTGTACGACCACTATCGCACTGCGTCGCCAGGCCTGCTGAACCTGTGCATGCACAGCGGCGTGCGCGTATATGGGCGCGCGCAGCTGCGGTTATCCAACAGCGTCTTCCAACAATCCCTGACGGCCGAACGCGCCCCGCCGGCCAATGCCGCGGTGGCGGCCAACCAGGCGGCGGCCACTGCGCGCCGGCTGTCCGGCCTGCGCTACCTGCGCACCGGCGACCAGCAACTGGAGCTGGTGATCGAAAAGGTCACCCGCGTCCTCGGGCGCGACATCCCCATCATGATCATGGGCGAGACGGGCACCGGCAAGGAGCTGTTGGCGCAGGCGATCCACAATGATTCGCCGCGCGGGATGAGCCCCTTCGTCGCGGTGAACTGCGCCTCGATACCCGAGACGCTGATCGAGTCCGAACTATTCGGCTATGAAGACGGGGCCTTCACCGGCGCGCGCAAGAAGGGCGCGACCGGCAAAATCCTGCAAGCCAATGGCGGCACCCTGTTCCTCGATGAAATCGGCGACATGCCATTCAGCCTGCAAGCGCGCCTGCTGCGCGTGCTGCAGGAGCGCATGGTCACACCGCTGGGCAGCGACAAATCCATCCCCGTGAACGTGGACCTGATTTGTGCGACCAACCACAATCTGCGCGACCGCATGGCCAAGGGCTTGTTCCGCGAAGACCTTTACTACCGCCTCAATGGGCTGGTGGTCAAACTGCCGCCGCTGCGCGAGCGCACCGATCTCGAGACCGTGGTCAAGAAGATTCTGTCCACCGAGTCGAACAACGGCCGCTATCACGTGTCCGACGAGATCCTGCAGCTGTTCCGGCGCCATCGCTGGCCAGGTAACTTCCGCCAGCTCACCAATCTGCTGCGCACGGCGATCGTGATGGCCGGCGATGAGCATGAAATCTGCCTTCGGCACATGCCTGACGACTTCCTCGACGATATCGAACAATCGCCGGTCGCCAACAACGACATACGCGCCGAACGCATCGTCGCCAGCGGCGCCAATCTTGAGGAGATGGAGCAGTCGGTCATCCTCAAATCGCTGGAAGCGCACGGCGGCAACGTCTCGGCGACAGCGCGCGCGCTCGGCGTATCGCGCAACACCATCTACCGCAAAGTGCCGAACCTGAAGTAGCGGGCATCGCATCCTCAAGCGTCCGAAGGAAAGCCGGCGGACCGCTTCTCGCGCCCTTGCTTATCGATCGCCATCAGATCGACGGCGGGCAGGCTCAATGCGAGTGCGCTGGCCCGTTCCCCCCCCATGACCATGAACGCGGTGGAGAGGCCATCCGCCAGCATCGCATTCGGCGCCAGTACCGTAACACTCGCCAGCTCGTCCGGCGAATCACCGGCCGCCGGATCGAAGATATGGTGATGCCTGTAATCCGGCGTGAAGGTGCATTCGTAATCCCCGGAGGTGGCGACGCTACATCCCTGCGCATACAAAGTCGCCGCCAAGGCGTTGGCATCGCGCGGATCACGCACGCCCAGTATCCACGGGCGACTCCGGGATTTCCGGCCGCGCGCGACAAACTCCCCGGTATCGAGCAATGCGTGACGTATCCCATGCGCCTGCACTGCGGCCAATGCCTGATCAGCAGCGTAACCCTGCGCCAGGCCGTTCAGCGTGAGCGCCATCCCCTCCCTGCGGAACCGGATGGCGGCATCGCCTATCTCCAGCTGACGCCAGTCGACCAGCGCCTGCGCCCGGCGACGCTCCGCATCGGACGGCAGCCCGCCGCGCGCCGCCGATTCGGAATACAGCCGCCACAAAGGCTGCACTGTCACATCGAAAGCGCCCGCGCTCAAATGCGACAGCTGCGCCGCCTGGTTCAGCACCTCCAACAAACGGGCATCGGGATGGGACAAAATACCGTCCCGGTTGAGCCGATATACCTGGCTACCGGGATGGTAGATGCTCATCAGGCGATCGATGGCCTGCGCCGCCTTCAAGCCATCGGCAATCGCTCTTCCCGCGAGTTCAGCATCTTCGTGCACGACCGAGATCGAGATCGTCGTCCCGAAGGCCAGTGCGGCGCCCCTGTGCAGCGTGTCGCTCCCGCGCCATGCGCAGGCGGACACGCCGCCTATCGCTCCGACGGCGCTGGCGATAAAGGTACGTCTCTTCATATACTGCTCCTTGCGGCGGGCTGGATCGGTATGGTGCGATGGCGCTTGATCTCCAGGATGCGTACCGCGCACTTCTCGTCGCTCTCATAGATCACAACGCAGTCCATGCACTGGAAGCACTCGTCGTACGCCACGGCGCCGGATGGCGAGATCGCCTGGTAGTCGCAGCGATGGCGGCAGGTCTGGCACGGCGCGCCGCAATCCTTGTAGCGCGGTATCCAGTCAAGCAGCCGAAACCTGCCCAGCAGCGCCAGCGAGGCGCCGAAAGGACACAGGTAACGGCAAAAGAATTTATAGACAAAGCCACTGGCCAACAGCAACCCCACCGCGTACGCGACGTACGGCCAGCTACGCACGAAGCTCAGGGTGATCGCGGTCTTGAACGGTTCCAGCTCCACCAGCTTGTCCGTCAGCTCATTGGAAAAGAAGGCACTGGCGACAATCCCGGCCAGCGCAACGTATTTGAGGTACTTGAGTCGCGCGTCCGTTCGATGCCTGACGCGCAGTTGCGGTATGTGCATCCACTGCGCGAGCTTCCCTGTCAGCTCCTGCAACGCACCGAAGGGACACAGCCAGCCGCAGAACGTGCCGCGCCCCCATACCAGCAACGACACCAGCACGAATACCCACAACGCGACCGTCATCGGGTCGAACAGCAAAAACTCCAGGCTGCGCCGCGCCCACAACGCCTGCACCACGCCAGTGACATTGACGATCGAAAGCTGGCCCTGTGCGTAGTAGCCGACAAAGCCCACGGTGAAGACAAGGTAGGCGCGGCGAAACCAGTTGAAACGCGAACCGATAGCCGTCAGGCGCTTCTGCATGGTCAACGCCACGCTCAACACCGCCAGCCCGGCCGCCAGCGTCGCCAGCTCCCAGCGCCGCGCGCTCCAGATACCCGGCCAGGATTTGCTGTTGTCTTCGACCTTGGTCAACAGGCGCTGGGGCAGCGTGTAACGCAGGCTCAATTCACGGGTTATACGCTCGGGATAGACAATGCCCTTGTTGCGGGTAACCGGCAGCGCGAAATCCATGGGCGAAGCCGGATCAAGCCCCGCCTGGCCGATCACGCGGAAGATGGTCACGCTGTCCGCCACCAGCGGCAGGGCCAACTTCACATCAAGATCCAGGTCGCGCATGTCGATAGGTAGTTTTTCCTGCCGCAGCAGGATACGGTCCGGCACACTTCCGCGCACAAAGTCGTCTCCCGTGACGCTGTAACGGCCGGAGGACATCACGATCAGCGCATGGTCGCCCTCCTCCAGGCGGCCCTGCAGCTTGCGCCAGCCGGCCGCCGTCAGCAGATTCCGGCCTATCGACGGCACGGACACGCAGGCCAGGTACAAGTCGATGAAGATGTCGTCCGGTTGAGCCAGCGCCTGCGGATCGAGGCCGGCGCCCGGACCGCCGGCGAACAACCGCTCGATGTCACGATTGCTCACGCGAAGACGCTGAACCAGGCCGCCCGCCATCATCCGTTTCAGATCCAGCGGTTCGAACACGTCCTGCCGCACCCGCGCGATCTGATCGGGATCGCGGCCGGCGGCAAAGCCCAGCTTTTTGCGCGAGACCTTGAGCGCGGCGGCCAGCACGCTCTGGTTGATGATGCGTACCGACGCCGTAGCCTTGGACACGCCATCGATATACGCATGCGCCGCGTCGGGATGGCGGACGCGATGCCCGCCGGTCTCGATGCTGATGTTCTGCTTGAGCGAGAGATCCTTGTACTGCTTGACGAACTGATAGAGCGGCGCCTCGCCCAGCCCATCCAGGAACACCGGCTCGTGATGCGACAACACCTCGACGCCGATGAAGGCGCCCTTGGGATCGATCGCGACCATCAGGTTGAGCGGCACACCGGAAAAGCCCGGTATCGGCGCCAGGTCGATCGACTCGAACACATAGCCAACCAACTCGGTCGCCGTGGCGTTCTGCTTGAACAGCGGCCAAACCGGCAAATCGGCTTCGCGTTCCCCCACCATCAGCGGCGCGGGGAAACGGCGAGCCATCTCGGCGTGCGTGAGCACGCCGGCCTGCGCCGGCGTGGCGCCGAGCACCAGCGCCAGCACGCCGGCCAGCAGACACAGAGCGCAGGTCAGCGTGGCCCTCATCAGAAGAAGATGATGCCGCCGAGGGAAGCGCCGTTCATCTTGCCCTCGCCGCCGGCGAAGCCCTTGGAACGAGTCTGGCCGATCTCACCAACCAGCGTGATCGCACTGGTCATCGAGTAGTACACGCCGCAGGTCAGGTTGGCGTTCGATTTCAGGCCGCCGGTGCCCGCCGTGTTGTCGTCGTTACGGCTGATGCCATAACTCAGGCCGACCTTGACCTTGTCCGCAGTCTTATAAGTGGCCTGCACGAAGTAGGCCTTGGACTTGGTGTCGCCCTGGTCGGCATCGGACAGGATGCCCAATCCTTTACCGCCCTGGAAATTGGCCAGCACGCCCAGCGGGCCGGCCTGGTACGAAGCTCCGGCTTCAATACCGGTCATCGTAAAATCCTTGACGCCCGGCGCGGTGGCGCTGAACTTCTGCGATTTGGCGCCGAGCCAGCCCTTGAAACCATCGACCGCATAACTGAGCTGCGCCTGCACCTGCGGGCTCGATTTCGACGAATACACCGGTGCCGCAACGATAGGTGTATCGGCCACTGGGCTGACCAGCGCCGCGTCGAAGCCGATGCCCGACGCCGACTTCGGCGCGCTGTAGGCGATCTGGCCGTAGTAGCCCACATAGCTGTAGCCGGCGCCGATATGGCCCAGCGTCACACGGCCGCGCTGCGTCGCCTGAACCGGTGCGCCAGCGCCGATCAGCGTCATATCGGAAAAGATGGCGCCGGCGCCGAAGATGCCGTTGTCGCGTCCAAGCTTGATGGTGCCCATCTGCGCGTTCCCGAACGTGAAATAGGCCTGGCGCACATCGACGCCGCTGTTGACCGCGATGGCGCTATCGGTGGCGGTGGCGTTATAGATGCCGATCAGCGCCTTGACGTCATAATCGCCTTGCTTCGACGTGGCCGACGTGACGAGGCCATTCGGCAGCAGGCCATTGCCGATCGTGGTGCGATTATTTTCGCCGCCGCAGCCCAGCCCCTTGCTTCCCAGCGCCAGCCCTCCGACCGCGTCCCCGTTGCATGACACTTGCGTGTAGTAGGCGTTGACGATTCCACCTATTGATGCGTTCCAGTCCCCAGCCTTGAAATCGACAGCCTGCGCGCCTTGAATACCCGTCACAGTCAATGCGCCGATCATCAGTATTGTTTTCATTTTTATGTCTCCAGTATTGTTTTCATACATCGGGCGATGCAACTCGCATATCGCAATTTGCGTGCCCGTGCCTCGCTACAGGGCGAAGCAAGCCTTATGGACAAAGGCCTTGTGCAAAAACTGATCATGCGTTCCGTCGCACTGTTCAAAATCTGATCGAAAAAAAAGGCGGCCGAAGCCGCCCAAAAAACTACAAGAGATCTTTACTTGGCCGATAATTTGAAGACCCACACCGAGCCACCCTGCTCAAGGAAGTTGACCTTCTTGGCCACTTCGCCGCCCCACAGAGGCACCGCGCCGCCCCAGCCGGAGACCACCGCCACATACTGCGTATCGCCATCCTGCCAGGTGACCGGCGGCGCCACCACGCCGGATCCGGTCTGGAACTTCCACAGCTCCTTGCCGGTCTTCGCGTCCAGCGCTTTCAGGTAGCCTTCCGGCGTGCCATAAAACACCAGCCCACCGGCCGTGGTCATCACGCCACCCCACAGCGGCGCATTGTTCTTGACTTCCCAGACGATCTTTCCGGACTTGGGATCCACCGCACGCAGTGCGCCGATGTAGTCGTCGAACAGCGGACGAATGGTGAAGCCAGCGCCCAGGTAAGCGCCGCCCTTCTTGTAGCTGATCGGCTCATTCCAGATATCCATGCCCCACTCGTTGGCGGGTACGTAGAACAAACCGGTCTGCTGGCTGTAGGCCATCGGCATCTGGTTCTTCGCGCCCAGGAAGGCCGGCGCCGCGAACACTGTGCTGCCCTTCTTGCCCTCCTCGCCCTTGGTCGGATCTCCAGGGCGATTGGCGGCGATGAAGTTGGGGCGGCCGGTCTTGATGTCGATGCTCGACGCCCAGGTGATCTTCTTCACAAACGGGAAGGCGTTTTGCAGCTTGCCGTTGTTCGCGTCGATCACGTAGAAGAAGCCGTTGCGGTCGGCCTTGCCGCCGTATCGCTTGCCATCCATGTCGAAGGTGACGAATTCGTTGGCGCCGTCGAAGTCCCACGAATCGTTGGGCGTGTTCTGGTAAGCCCATTTGATCTGGCCCGTCTTCACGTCCAGCGCCACCGTCGACGACGAGTACAGATTGTCGCCAGGGCGCAGATGGCTGTTCCACGGCGCCGGATTGCCGGTGCCGAAGTAGGCCAGGCCGGTCTTGGCGTCATAGGTTCCGCCCATCCAGGTGGAGGCGCCGCCAGTCTTCCACAGGTCGCCCGGCCAGCTCTTGTTCAGCGTTCCCGAAATGCCGTTCTCGATGGCCTTGCCGTCCTTGTCGTAGCGGTAGCCCATGTGTCCCTCGACGGTGGGCCGGGTCCACAACAACTCGCCCGTCAGCGGATTGCGCGCCTCCACGCGGCCGACGATGCCGAACTCGCCGCCGGATACGCCGGTCAGCAGCACGCCATCGGCGATCAACGGCGCCGCGGTCATCGAATAGCCGGCGGAATAGTCGTCGACCTTTTCCTTCCACACGACTTTGCCGGTGTTCTGGTCCAACGCCACCAGCTGCGCATCGAGCGTGCCGAAGATGACCAGGTTCCCGAACAAGGCCGCACCCCGGTTGACCACATCGCAGCAAGGCATGATGCCGTCGGGCAGACGGTGCTCATACTTCCACAGTTTTGCGCCGGTCTTCAGGTCCACGGCGAAGATGCGTGAATAGGACGCGGTAACGAACATCTTGCCATTGTAGATCAGCGGCTGCGATTCCTGGCCGCGCTGCTTCTCGCCCCCGAACGAGAATGACCACGCCGGCACCAGCTTGGCCACGGTCTTGGTGTTCACCTGGGTCAGCGGCGAATAGCGCTGCCCCTCCGAGCCGATGCCGAACGAGAGCACGCTGTCGGTGCTGGATGCCGCGTTCTTCAGCATGGCCGACGTGACGTCGGCCGCCTGTGCCAGCGACAGGAAGGAAATCCCCGCCAGCGTTGCGATGACTTTTTTCTGCACAATCTTCTCCAGTTATTATGTTTTGGTGTGCTGCGGTGTGCTGCTAGGCGGGCGGTCTCAATGCCGCCAGCTCTTCGTCGCTGAACAGGCGCGAACGGGTCAGGAAGCGCCTGCCCGTGCCGTTATCGAGCGAGAACATGCCTCCATTCCCGTCAACCACGTCGATGATCAGCTGCGTGTGTTCCCAGTACTCGAACTGCTCGCTGCCCATGTAGAACGGCGTCCCGTCCAGATTGCCGAGATAGACATCGGTGTCGCTGATGGCAAACTCCCCGGCCGGGTAGCACATCGGCGTGCTGCCGTCGCAGCAGCCGCCGGACTGAAAGAACATCAACGGCCCGTGGCGGCCGCGCAGGAGAGCGATCAGGTCGAGCGCCGCCTGTGTGGCCGTGACGCGGGCGATGATGTGGTCCATGGTTAGAAGAAGCCCAGTGCGTTCGGGCTGTAGCTGACCAGCAGGTTCTTGGTCTGCTGGTAGTGGTCCAGCATCATCTTGTGGTTCTCGCGGCCGATACCGGACTGCTTGTAGCCGCCGAACGCCGCATGCGCTGGATACAGGTGATAGCAGTTGGTCCACACGCGGCCAGCCTGGATCGCGCGGCCGACACGGAAGGCGCGCGAACCGTCGCGGGTCCAAAGACCGGCACCCAGGCCGTACAAGGTGTCGTTGGCGATGCTCAGCGCTTCCGCTTCGTCCTTGAAAGTCGTCACCGATACCACCGGTCCGAAAATCTCTTCCTGGAAGATCCGCATCTTGTTGTGGCCCTTGAAGACGGTCGGACGCACGTAGTAGCCTTCCTTCATGTCGCCGCCCTGCATGCTGCGGCCGCCGCCGGCCAGCAGTTCCGCGCCTTCCTGCTTGCCGATGTCGATATACGACAGTATCTTTTCCAGCTGCTCGTGCGACGCCTGCGCCCCCAACATGGTGCTGGCGTCCAGAGGATTGCCCTGCTTGATCGCCGCCACGCGGGCCAGCGCGCGCTCGATGAATTTCTCGTAGATCGATTCCTGGATCAGCACGCGCGATGGGCAGGTACACACCTCGCCCTGGTTCAGCGCGAACATCGCGAAGCCTTCCAGGCACTTGTCGAAGAAGGCGTCGTCGGCGTCCATCACGTCTTCGAAGAAGATGTTCGGCGATTTGCCGCCCAGTTCCAGCGTGACGGGAATCAGGTTCTGCGCGGCGTATTGCATGATCAGGCGGCCGGTGCCCGTCTCGCCGGTGAAGGCGATCTTGGCGATGCGCTTATTCGACGCCAGCGGCTTGCCTGCTTCCAGGCCGAAGCCGTTGACCACATTCAGCACGCCAGGCGGCAGCAGGTCGGCGATCACTTCCAGCAGCACCATGATGGAGGCCGGGGTTTGTTCGGCGGGCTTGAGCACCACACAGTTACCGGCGGCCAGTGCCGGCGCCAGCTTCCACACCGCCATCAGGATAGGGAAGTTCCATGGAATGATCTGGCCGACCACGCCCAATGGCTCATGGAAGTGGTAGGCGTAGGTTTCGGAGTCGATCTGCGCGACCGAGCCTTCCTGGGCGCGGATGCAGCCGGCGAAGTAGCGGAAATGGTCGATCGCCAGCGGGATGTCGGCGGCGGTGGTTTCGCGGATAGGCTTGCCGTTGTCGATGGTTTCGGCGGTGGCGATCAGCGCCAGGTTGGCCTCCATGCGGTCGGCGATCTTGTTCAGGATGTTGGCGCGCTCGGTCGGCGAGGTCTTGCCCCATGCGTCCTTGGCGGCGTGGGCGGCGTCCAGCGCCAGCTCGACGTCTTCGGCGGTGGAGCGGGCCACTTCGCAGAATACCTGGCCGGTGATCGGCGTGACGTTGCCGAAGTATTCGCCCTTGACCGGAGCGACGAATTTGCCGCCGATGAAGTTGTCGTAGCGTTGTTTGAATGGATTGGCAACGCCCAATTTGCTAATGTCTGCGAGATTCATGTCGTCCTCTTTCTGCTGTGGTTATGAGGCCGCGTGAGGCGGCGGTAGGTACTGCGTACTCTCCTTTTCGCAAGCACCGTGCCAGCTTCGCTTTTTCCCGCGCCACGCTTGAAATACAGGGGCTGGTGGTGACGAAGGGCTGTACCGGTGCCGTGACACCTGTTCAGGTTTGGAACAGGTGTCCGCCGATGGAACAGCGCCTCAGCGGATCACCACGCCCCAGGGCAGTTCGCCCACCGGCACATCCGCCCGTTTTGCCGCGGCGGCGGTATCGATCACGGACACGTTGTTGGATCGGCCGTTGGCCACATACAGCTTGGCGCCGTCCGGCGTCAGCGCCATGTTCCAGGGTCGCTTGCCAACTGCAATGGTTGCGCTGACGGTATTGGTGGCGGTGTCGATCACCATCACGTTGGCGTCCGCGCCGTTCGATACATAGACCTGCCGGCCGCCGGGATGCACGGCGATGCCGTTGGCGTTCTTCCCGGCCGGGATGCGTACTATCGTCGCCAGCGTCGCCATGTCGACCACGTACACGGCTCCCGCCAATTCGCAAGCGACATAGGCGCGGGCGCCATCAGGACTGAAGCCCATGCCACGCGGCCGCAGCCCCACCGCCACCGCGCCGGTCTGGCGCCGTGCGACGACGTCGATCACGTCGACCTGCTCCGCCTCCTCCGCGCTGACGAGCAGCCAGCGGCCGTCCGGACTGAAGACCGCATGCTCCGGGTTCTTGCCTTTCACGGCGATATCCGCCAGCACCTGCCCGGAGGCCGCCTCGATCAGCGTGACGCTGTTGCTCTCCTCAACCGCCACCGCCACATATCGGCCATCCGCCGAGACGCTCACGCCCTCGGGCGACTTGCCCAGCGCGATGCGGCGCGCCACGACACCGCTGGCGGTATCGATCACCAGCAGCGCATTGGTGGCGGCGTCGGTCACGAACAGGCGCGCGCCGGCCGGATCCGCCGCGATGCCGCGCGGCCGCTTGCCTGCGGCGATCTCGCGCAGCACGACGTCGGTGGCGGTGTCGATCACGCTGACACTGCCCGACTTCTCGTTCGGCACATAGGCAAAGGGGGCGGCCATCGCGGGGCCGCACAGCAAAAAGACCAGGGAAGACAGAATGCGTGAGCTGTTCATGGTTATCGCCTTTCAGGAAAAATACAGTGACCGTTGCAATCGGCGTGCCACGGCAAAATCGGGATGGCAGGTATATTGCTTACTGGTCCTGCATAACACAGACCAAAACGGAGACAATATGAAGCAAGCCTTTTTCCCATTAAACGCGGTGGCCGCACTGTTTGCCCTGAGCGGCGTCGCCATCGCAGCCGACGACGCCGCGCGGCCGGCGGAGGTGGTGGTCAGCGCCACCCGCGTCGGACACACGGTGTTCGATATGCCCGCCGCCATCGACGTCGTCGACGCTGAACGCATCCGCGACAGCCAAGCGCGCGTCAACGCCAGCGAGGCGTTGGCCGCCGTCCCCGGCCTGGTGGCGCAAAACCGCCAGAACTATGCGCAGGACCTGCAAATCTCCTCGCGCGGATTCGGCGCCCGTTCGGCCTTCGGCGTGCGCGGTGTGCACCTGATCGCCGACGGCATCCCGGCCAGCATGCCGGACGGCCAAGGCCAGGCCGCCACCTTCAATCTCGATATGGCCGAGCGTATCGAGGTGCTGCGCGGCCCCTTCTCCGCCATCTACGGCAACCACTCGGGTGGCGTGATTCAGATGTTCACACGCGACGGCGAAGGTGCGCCAACGGTGGAAGCAGCGCTGAGCGCCGGCAGCTACGGCAGCCGCAAGGCCGACCTGAACGCGCAGGGCAAGCAGGCCGGCATCGGCTACGTGCTGGATGCGTCCCGCTTCGAAACGGACGGCTATCGCGCCCACAGCGCCGCCACCCGCGACCAGGCGTTCGCCAAGCTGACGCTGGCGCCGATGGCCGGCGCCAGCCTGACCATCGTCGGCAACGCGCTGCGCCAGGACGACACCCAGGACGCGCTGGGCGTGACCTGGGCCACCTACCAGCGTGACCCGCGCGCCGGCGAGATCGATACCACCGATACGCAGAACCCGAAACGCACGCTGGCCGACCGCTACAACACCCGCAAGAGCATCGACCATCAGCAGATCGGCGCCAGCTGGGAGCAGCGCTTCGGTGACGACCGCCTGCGCATGACCGCCTGGGGCGGCAATCGCGACGTAATCCAGTACCAGGCCTTCTCCAAAGCCTTCCAGGCGCCGGCCACGCATTCCGGCGGCGTGGTCGACTTCGACCGCGACTTCCACGGCACGGACCTGAACTGGCTGCACGCGGGCGAACTGGCGGGCGGCAGGCTTAGTACCACCGTCGGCCTGGAATACGGCCGCTCCAGCGACGCGCGCCGGGGCTACGAGAACTTCATCGGCACCCAGTTCGGCGTGAAGGGCGCGTTGCGCCGCGACGAGAACGACAAGGTCACCAGCCTCGATCCGTACGTGCAAACGGAATGGCTGTCCGGCGCATGGATGGTGAGCGCGGGCCTGCGCCACAGCAGCGTGAAGATATCGGTGGACGACCACTTCCTCAGCAACGGCAACGACAGCGGCAGCCTCGAATACAGCCACACCACGCCGGTGCTTGGCCTGCTGTATCGCCTGTCGCCTGCGCTGAACGTGTACGCCAGCGCCGCGCGCGGCTTCGAAACGCCGACGCTCAATGAGCTGTTCTACTCCGGCACCGGCGGCGGCTTCAATTTCCGTTTGCAGGCCGCGCAGAGCACCCATCTCGAAACCGGAATCAAGGCGCGGCTGAGCGAGGGAACGCGCATCAATGCGGCCGTATTCCAGGTCCGCACGCGCGACGAACTGGTGGTCGACAGCAGCGTTGGTGGCCGCACCAGCTATCGCAATGCCGGCAGCACGCTGCGCCAAGGAATGGAGCTGTCGCTGGACACCACCTGGAACCATGGCCTGAGCGCGCACGTGGCGCTGACCAGTTTGCGCGCGGTCTACGACCACGCCTTTGGCACGGTCGCCGAAGGCAGCCGCCTGCCCGGCATCCCGAATGCTAACGCCTACGGCGAGCTGGCGTGGAAGGACAGCGCCAACCGCTTTGGCGCCGCACTGGAAGCTGTCGCCAGCAGCAAGATCTATGCGGAGGACGCCAATGCCGACAAGGCCGCGCCAGGTTATGGCGTGCTCAATGCGCGCATCAACGCCAACCAGCAGTGGCATGGCTGGCGCTTCAAGCAGTTTGTGCGCTTGAACAACCTGCTGGACAAGCACTATGTCGGCTCGTTGATCGTCGGCGACACCAACAAGCGCTATTACGAAGCGGCGCCTAGGCGGAACTGGTTGGTTGGCGCGAGCGCCCAGTATCAGTTCTAGAAGCGGTAATGCAGACCGGCCGCCACAGAGCGTGGCGCGCCGGGTGCGACAAACCGGGCCTGCCGGGCCTCGATACCCTGCTGCTGCAAGGCGCCATTCGGGAACATGTCCGCGGCGACGGCGCCGAAGGTCTCGTAACGGCGATCGAATGCGTTGTTCACGCGCAGATACCACTCCCATTTCGAATCCGGCCGATAGCTGGCGTGCAGGCCGGCCAGGACGTAGCCGCGCACGCGCCAGTCGGCCGATACCGGCGCGGCCTTGCCGTCCTCGTTACCCTGCGTCGCCATATCGGACAACGCCGTCAGGTCGGCGCCGATGGACCAGTGCCGCGTCGCGCTCCATTCCAGGCCGAGCTTCAGTGTATTGCGCGGTAGCCCCGCCAGGCGAGTGCCGGGCGTCACATGAACGTTGCGCGAGCCGGTGAACAGGTCACCTTCCGCGTCGTACACGGCCTCCAGGTAGCTGTAGCTCAATCGCGCCGACCAGTCGCCGATTCGGTAGCTCGCGCTCAAATCCACGCCTTGATGGCGTGTGCGGTCGAAGTTGGAGAAGTAGCCTTGCTGTGCAATGCCGGCACTGCGAAACAGGATGTCGTCGCGATTGACAGTGCGGTACAGCGATACCGCCGCCGCGCCGCGCGCGCCCTTCCAGCGGGCGCCCGCTTCGGCGGTGCGCGACACGACCTGCTTCAGGTATGGGTCCGATTGAAGACCAACCGGCAAGCGGCACGGCTGCTGGGGATCGGCGCAACCCAATTCGATCACGGTCGGCACCCGGTTGCTCTGCGACAGATTGGCGAACAGCGTCCAGCCTCCCCCCACGCGGCGCGCGATGCCGATGGCGGGATTGAGCTTGCGATAGCTGAACGTCTCGGCGGCCTGCGCCTGATCGTCGCGGCGCAGCTGGTTGCCGACCGTCGCGTGGTTGTAGCGCGCGGAAGCGGTCAACCAGGTGTCGGTGTCCACTGCCCAGGTGTCGGTGGCGTACAGCCCGGCCGTGCGCGAGTGGCCGCTGACCGACGATCCGGCCTCCTCTTCGGCATTCGTATCCGGGACGACCGAGCGGTCCGGGGCAAAGCCGGCATTTCGCTCGTACTGCGCGAAGGCGACGCTACTGCGGTCGAATGCAAGTCCCGTGGTGAGTTGATGCCGGCCGGCGTCCTTGCTCAAATGGGCGCTGAATCCCTGGCTGCTTTGGCGGGTCTCGGTCGTGTTATAGCTGGCGGGGTATGGGCTATCGCCCTCGGCATAGGCATCGTTGATGTCGCCGTTGACGGTGCTGCGCCGGCTATTGCGCGCGTACACGGCGGAGCTCAATTCCGTATGGTAGTCGAAGCGATGGGTCATGCTGAAGACGGCCTGGCGCAAGCGGTTGCGGGTTTCGTCGGGCGAGGTGTAGACGGCACGACGGTTTTGCTCATACAGGTCGTCGGGCAGCAGGCCATTGCCCACCAGGCGGCTGCGGCCGGCCAGAAGCGCGATGCTCCATTCGTTGTCGCCGGCGGCGCCGGCCAGCTTGACGTAGGCATTGGCCAGCCGCCCATCCGAATGATCGCGCCAGCCCTTGTCGTTGAAAGCCGTACCTGCGATGAAGAGGTTCCAGCGTTCGCCGCTGTCGTAGCCATAAGCCAGGTCGGCTCGACGCTGGCCGTTGCTGGCGCCTGACAAGCCGAGGTCCGCGCCCGGATGATTTTTCCCGGACTTGGTGCTCAACACCAGCGCGCCGCCCAGCGTATTCAGGCCGTACAGAGGATTCGATCCCGGCGCCAGCATCACACTGCCGATCGCCGCCTCGGGCAGCATGTCCCAGTTAACCACGTCGCCAAACGGTTCATTCACGCGCACTCCGTCCAGGTAGACGGAAATGCCCTGCGACGCCCCCAGCACCGGCGAGGCGCGAAAGCCGCGATAGGTGATATCGTTCTGGAACGGGCTCCCCGACACCTCGTTGATATTCACTCCGGTCAGATTGCGCGCCATGAACTCGCCGAGGTTTTGGCCGGCAGCGGCGCCCACCTCGGCGGCACTTGCCGTTTGCACCTGGTACGGCAGTTGGTTGCGGTCCACTCCCAGGCCGGGCAAGGGCGCGACGCCGACGACATCCACCGACAGCATCGCGGTAGCCGGATAGGCCACCATCGTGGCATCGACTGCCGCAGCCGCGCCGCTTGCCAGCAGCATGGCGCTTGCCACCGAATAGCCGCGCATCACGGCATCTGCTCGTGCACGCCGTGCCGGGCAAAGATGGCTTGCAGTTCGCCGCTGGCCTTCATGTCGTTGACGGCCGCCTGAAGCAGGCGCGCCATTTCCTGATCGTCCTTGCGCACCGCCATACCCACCGCCCACCCTGCGCGAGGCAGGCGCTGGAACGCCACTTCGTTCAGCGGAAAAGCCGGATCGTCGCGGAACACCGAATCGATCTCCGAGCGGTTGGCCAGCACGGCGTCGAGCTGGCCGGCCTTGAGCTGCTCCAGCGCTTCCGCAGCAGTGTCGAAAATCCGCACCTTGTCGCGGAAGCGTCCATTGCCTTCGCCCAGCAGCACCATCGCCGCGATGGAGACCTTCTCGACACCGATGGTCTTGCCATTCAATGCATCGATGCCGTCGAACACCGGCATGCTGCGCGCACTGCGCACCAGCCGCACCGTCTCGACGTGATACGGCGCGAAGATGGTGACCTTACCGTTTTCGTTCATCAGTTGCGGCTCGACCGGCACGTGCAGCATGATGTCGGCCGGCCCGTAACCCAGGTAGTGTCCTTTCCAGACCATGTTACGCAGATCGTCGCCGAGGTTTTCGCCGGCGGGAAAAGGCAGCAGGCTCAGTTTCAGGCCTAGCTTTGAAGCTAGCGCCTGCGCAACCTCGACATCGATGCCGGCCCCCCGATCCGAGAACGGCGCGAACTGTTCATACACCGCCACCTTGAGCGAACCGGATAGACGGATCTTGTCCCACTCCGCATGCGCGGGTGCGGCGGCTACCAGAAGCGCCGCGACGAGGGGAAGCAACGCGCCTGCGCGCGAACGAAAATTCGACATGGTCTGCTCCTCGATCAGTTGGCGGCGTCGCGGCGGGCTTCGAGGTAGGTCTTGATGGCCCACATGGCTTCCTGATTGAACACGCCCTCGAACGGCGGCATGTACACGGCGCCGTTGCGCACCTTGCCATGCCGGATCGAGGTCAGGAAGTAGTTATCGGTCTCCTTGTAGCAGGCCTTCTTCTTGTTGTCGTTTTTGACGTCGGTACAATCGCGGTCGAGCTGACGCAAGTCCGGCGCGATGCCGCCGGTGACCGCCTCCAGTCCGTGACAGCGGGCGCAGTTCTGGTTATAAGCGGACGTCCCGATTTTTAACGCAAGCTTGTTGCCGCGATAAGGATTCTGGTCCAGCCATTTCTCGCCGAGTGGCGTCAGGCCGGTGGTGTCCACCGCCTGCGGTACGACGTTGCCGTGGGCGGTGGCGTAGAGGGATGTCGTGGCCGCGGCAGCGATGACGGTCACGATGGCGAAGATGCGGAATGGATGGTGCATGGTTGTCTCCTGACTGTTTTAATGAGTGATATACAGCCATTGAGCAAATGCCATGCCACGCATTTTCCTCCTTGATCCATCGCACACCTGCTCCAATCTGGAACAGCTGTCACACCCCCGATGTTCAACGCAGGCTGACGGTCTGGCGCTTCCAGGCTGGGTCCTGCCAGCGATAGAACATGCTGAGAGAGGACGGCTTGTCGGCGGTCTTCAGCGTCGCCAGCGTATTGATCTCCACCAGTTCGAAACTGCGCTTGAATTTTCCATCGACACGGGCCTCCCGCGCCACCAGCATGTTCTGCGAGCCGGGCACCCAGCCTGCGAATTCGGCATAGCCGATATCGGGATCGGCGGCGGCAGGCGGCAGCACGTCGACCAGCCAGCCGGCGCTGGTCTGGTGGAACAGCCACATCTCGCGCCAGCCGTCCATCGGTTGTACCGCCAGCGACAGCGCCGTGTTCTGTGCATTGGCCTGCGCGGATGCCAGCCACACAACGCCGTAGCTGCAACGGCGTGCCAACGCATGCTGCTGATCGTGTTTTGCATCGACCAGCGCGACGCAAGTTTCTCCCGGCTGACCGGCCATCGCCTGTACACGCAAGCCGCTGGCGGAAGGCGTCACCGGCCCTGCGACGGCCCAGCGCACGCTGCCTACGCGCACGCCGGCGTCGGCGAATGCGCTCGTGTCGTCCTCGGTCAGTTCGGCGGGATCGACCATCCCCAGTTCATCCAGCGCGCGCTGCGCCGGCTGAGTTGCCGCCTCACCCTTGCGCGCCCGAGCGAATGCCACCGACGACCATACCGCCGCGCGCCGCATGTGGATGCGGTTGCGCATGTGGGGCGCAAGATCCTTCAGGTCCACGCGCTCCAGCACCTCGGCACGCCAGTCGTCCAGCGCCACGCGCGCACCGGGGCGCAATGCCGGGTCCACGCACTCCTGGCGCGTCAGGCCGAGTATCGCGGTCGCGCGCTGCTGCGGCTCCGACAGCAGCGCCAGCACGCGGCGAAACGCTTCGCCGTCGTAGCATAGCTGCATGCGTCCCTCCCGTTCGAAACTGCGGATGCCGACACCGTAGTTGGCGACCACCTCCAAGTGCGCGGCGATCGTGGCATCGCCCTGCTTGCCCTGCTTGGCGGACGCGCGCCGCGCCAGCCGTTCAGCCATCGTGCCCAACGCGTCGAAGGGCTCCGCCGTGATCGCGCTGGCTGGCGCGGCCTTCAGGTAAGCCGCCGCGTAGCTGATGCCCAGCGATTCCGCTCCCGGCGTATCGCGCAGGAAGCGCACTACCGACAGCAATTCCGGCGCGTCCGCCGGCGCCAGCGAAATCTTGCGTACCTGCGAGGCGCGGATGTAGCCTGCGCGCTCACGGCGATAATCGTAGACCTGCAGGAAGTCCTGCTTCTCGCCGCGAATCTCCAGGCTATCGCCTTGCCACAGGACGGCCTGCTGCTGGGCCGCGTCCCTGGGTGCGGCGCGCAACGCGGCCTGGTCCTGTGTAACGATCGCCAGTACGGCGGCGGCAATCATCGACATGATTATTGACCTTCCTTGACGTTGTCTGGAACTTCGCCGCTGACCGTCGCAAGGCGCGGCTGCTTGCCACGCTGGCCGCCCAGCAGCGCAGAGCCGATAAATCCCCCATCGGTCGGCGAAGGCGCGATGATGACCGAGACCTTGTCCGATAATTTGTCCGCCATCGTTTTCTGGATCAGCAGCGGGTTGCGAGTAATCAGATCACCCTCGCGCTCCATCTGCGCGGCGGCCACCTTGCCGACCAGCTCCTGGCGATAGGCCTCCGCATCCGCCAGCTTGCGGCGTGAATCGGCCTCGCCGGCGGCTTCGATAACTCGCGCTTGGGCGTTGCCCTCTGAGGTTTTGATGCGTGCCATTTTTTCCGCCTCGGCCTCCAGCTTGCGCTGCTCGATCTGCTTCTCCTTAAACGGCAGCACATGCGCCATCGCCTGCTCCTGCGCCCTGGCCGCGATGATCTGCTCATTGCCCGCAGCTTCGGCGGCCTTCTCACGGCGAATTTTCTCCGCGTCCGCTTCCAGGGCGGTTTGCTTGACCTGCTTCTCCTTCAGCTCCAGCGTGTAGCGCATCTTCTCCGTTTCCAGTTCCTCGGCCAGCAGCTTCTCCATGCCGGCCTGATACTCCGCCGGCAGGGTGATCTTGCCGATGGTGATGCCGCGCAGCGTGACGCCATCGGCAGCCAGCTTGGGTTTAAGCTCCACCTCGATCGCCTGCTGGATCTCGGCGCGCTTGGTCGAGAAGATCTCGCGCACCGTGTAACGGGTGAACACCTTGTAGATCACACCCTGCACCGCCGGCTCGACGATGGAGCCGTTGATATCGGGCGGCAGCGACTGCGCCATCGCGGCGACGCGGTTCACATCCAGCGCATAGCGCACCGACATGTCCACACCCAGCGCCAGGCCTTCAACCGACTGGAACGGCGCCTTGTCGCTGCCGCTGGGGCGATACACCTGGTCGCGCAGCGACACCTGCCGCAGCACATGCACGCCGGGCACCAGGAACACCGCACCATCGCGCACAGTGATGGCGGAACCAGTCAGCTGATTGGTGCGGATACCCAGGCTACCAGGGGCCAGCTTTGCGATCGGCGGATGCGTCGCCAGACCGTAGACGGCGGCACCGGCCAGGCCCAACGCCACCACCATCGCGCCGTTGCGGCGCATGCCGTTCGCCATGGCGCCGGCGCCGCCGCCCAACGCCGCGCGCACCGCCTGCACCATCCGTTTGATCCGTTCTGCCATGATATTCACCTTCTGCTGGTTGTTTAAGTTCAGGGCCTATCCCTGAGAGGCATGGTGCGCCGGATGTGGCGGAAGTATCAACGCTGCCGCCGCCCGGCTATCCTCCGTCCGCGTGAAGAAATCCTCACAGCCGATTTGTGACTTTTTCAGTAAAAGCGTGGATACTCGCTGCATTGACAGTCAGTGGAGTACAGCATGGCCAAAGTCGCCGTCATCGAGGACGACCTGCCGACCAGCAATCAGCTGCGGACATGGATAGAATCGGCGCGGCCCGGCATCGTGGTCGACCAATGGTTCAGCCGCGACGAGGCCGAGGCGGCCATCGCGCGCGAACGCTACGACCTGGTGGTGCTCGATATCGAACTGGGACGCGAGCGCCATGCCGGCGTCGCCATCATCAACGCCATCAACAAGCGGCACGCCACGCCGGTGCTGGTCGTATCGGCGATGCCGGCCACTATCTACCGCAGCATCATGAAGGCGCTCGACGCCTGGGACTATCTGCAGAAAGCCACGTTCGAGGAATCCGACTTCATCGAAACCTTCCTGGAGATACTGCGTGCGGTGAAGGAAAAGGCGGAGCCGGCGCATGCCGCCGATGAACTGAGCATGGACCCGCTGCGCCAGCGCACGCCGACCTGGCGCGGCCATCGCATCAACCTGCCGCTGACGGCGCAGCGCATCCTGGCGGCGCTGTTCGCGCGGCGCGGCCAGGTGGTGTCCTATGACGAGCTATTCGAAGTGGTGAAGAGCGGACGCAATCGCGACAACATCCGCAAACACGTCAGCACCATCCGCGACGCCTTCCGCGAGATCGATCCAGGCTTCGCCTGCATCGAGAATATCCCCATGCGCGGCTTCCGCTGGGCCGACACCGAAAGCCATTGATCGTGAACTGGCGCCGGCTCAGCCTCGTCCCCTATCGCCTGCGGCTGCTGCTGCGCGCTGCCTTCGTCTTCCTGATGGCGGCGACGGTGGGCCTGGCGCTGTCTGTGCTTCAGCAGGAGAAGCAGCTCAGCTACAAGAACTACCAGGGCAGTTTTCAAAAGACCCGCGTGCAGGTGGCGGCCACGCTGCGCCATCCGACCGGACAACTGGCTTTGCTGAATCCTCAGCCAGCGACCGCCGGCAAGGCGCTGCATCCACTGCTGCTGCCATTCGCCGCGCTCGATTTCGACGACCTGCAAAAGGTGCAGCAGGCGGTGGCGATGTCCGGCTGCCTGGCGCAGTACGGTAGCAACGGCTCGCTGTGCGTCGGTATCGGCAATAATCCCTGGGCCGGCGGCTTCATTTACGTCGCAGGTACTTTCGACGGCGCCCAGCTGGTGCCGCATACGCGCGGCGACCAGGTGGTGGATCAGGCGCATCGGGTCCAGGTCAAGGTTACCCTGCGCGGCCAGACATACGAGTGGATCGCGCCGTTCGAGGAAAGCACTGAACCGCAAACGCCGGGACACCGCTTCGGTGGCATGCGCGGGCGCCTGACCGGATTCGCCGCGGCCGACGTGGCGCGGGCCAAGGCGCCGGCTGTGAAGGACTTCCGAGGATGGATCTGGCAAAATCCGCGCTGCACAGACCAAACCGCTGCCGACGACGACAGCAGCTGCACGCGCAGCGCTTTCTTCTCGCTGCGGTTGCCGGTCGGGGTGCTGCAGGATGCGCTGTTCGAGAAACGCCGCCCGGTCTGGCCGCCGGAAGACCTGGACCGCATCGATGTCCACATCGCGGTGCTGCCTCCGGGCGATGGCGCGCCGCTGCTCGACAGCGCCACCGGTCCGAGCGCGCCGGCGTTTTCATTGGCGGACTTGAAGCCCATGCTGCTGCCCGGAGAGAGCCTGCGGATCCGGCGGCTGGCGGATAGTGTCTCTCCGGCCGCCGCGCTGCCGCTGCTGGTTGGCCCGGTCGATCCTGAAGACCAATCCTGGCATTTCGTGACGACCCTGATTCGCCATCTGCCGGTCGATGCCTATGATGTTCCGCTGGAGGCGAAGGAGGTCATCGCCACGCCGGCCGGCAGCTACGAGGTTCTGCTCAAGGGTGACGTTCGCAGTGTCAGCAAAAGCCTGAGCGTGGTGGCCAGCCGGCTCGTATGGTTTGTCGGTGCGATGCTGGCGGCGCTGATGTTGGCGTGGCTGGTGATCGAGATCGGCATCATCCGCCGCATCAAGGTGCTGATCAAGCGCGCGGACGATGTGGGCGAGCGGGTCAAGGCCGCCAAAGGATTTTCCGAAACCGACCTTGCCGACTTGCGCGGCGAAGATGAACTGGGCGTGCTCGCCACCGGACTGCATGATCTGCTGCGCCGCGTGCGTGAGGACGTCGAACGCGAGAACATCCGCGCGGAGCAGGAGCGCGACATGTGGCATGCGGTCGGCCACGAGATCATGTCGCCATTGCAGTCGTTGATGGTGCTGCATGGTGCGCCCGAGGACGAAAGCCATCGCTACATCAGTCGCATGCAGCAGGCGATCCGTGTGCTGTATGGTCGCGCATCGCCGAGCGAAGCGTTCCAATCATCCGAGCTGCAAGTCAGCGAGATTGATTTGACGGCGTTTCTACGGAACGTCGCTGAGAATGCGTCATGCATCGGTATTCAGAATGTGGTCTTCCAGGGGGCGAGCGAAACGCAGACCGCTCGGGCCGACGAGTATTCGCTGGAGGATGTCGTCACCCACGTGCTTCGCAACGCGGAACGCTATCGGGCGCAGGACAGCGCGATTACCATTTCGCTGGAGGCCGGCGATACTGGCGCGGCCATCACCATCCGCAACCGCGGGCCACGGATAGCGCCCGATATGCTCACCAAGATTTTCGAATACGGCGTGTCGGACCAAGTGGAATCCGGCGCCAATGGCAATCGTGGCCAGGGCCTGTTTGTCGCGCGCACCTACATGGCCAAGATGGGCGGCACCATCGTCGCGCAGAACGAGGTCGATGGTGTCAGCTTTGTCCTCAACTTGCAGCGGGGCGCCTAGCGCTGCTGGGCGGGCTGCTCCACCAATCTATTGAGCAGTTGCTCCCGGTGCGTCATCACAAATTCGATGAAGGCGGGCTCCTTGACGGCCAGCCGTATCAAGCCAGGCAGCAATTGATAGCAATAGCCGGCGACGGTGCGGACGGCGGTGTCGTTTTGCAGCGCTGTGCGGGTGATGGCACCGCCATTCGCCGCCAGCATGGGAGCGATGGTGGTGCGGTGTTTATCGATGATGGCCGCAACCGGCCCAGTCAGTTTGTCGTCCATGTCCACGCTCCGTTCGGTTGTAGATTACCGAATACTGCCTTGGAGCCGATGATTGAACCGTGCGTCCGCGCAAGCGGGAAACGTATAGACGAAAAAAAGCCCCGACCAAATCATTGGAAGGGGCTTTTTTAATATAACTAGCCTGACGATAACCTACTTTCACACTGGTTGCAGCACTATCATCGGCGCAGAGTTGTTTCACGGTCCTGTTCGGGATGGGAAGGGGTGGGACCAACTTGCTATGGTCATCAGGCATTGACTTGTACGAGCGACGCTTTCAGCGACGCTCCGAATCTGGAAGTAGTAAGTAATATGGGTAATGAAGTTGTATCAACGAACGTTCCAACGTACTTCTCATTCACCATAACCTGCTAAGGTTATAGGGACAAGCCGTACGGGCAATTAGTATCAGTTAGCTTAATGCATTACTGCACTTCCACACCTGACCTATCAACGTCCTGGTCTCGAACGACCCTTCAAAGAGCTCAAGGC
>QVIN01000021.1 GCA_003416985.1 Duganella sp. BJB480
TCAATGCCTGATGACCATAGCAAGTTGGTCCCACCCCTTCCCATCCCGAACAGGACCGTGAAACAACTCTGCGCCGATGATAGTGCTGCAACCAGTGTGAAAGTAGGTTATCGTCAGGCTAGTTATACCTAAAAAGCCCCTTCCAATGATTTGGTCGGGGCTTTTTTTCGTCTGTCACATCCATGTAACGCACTGTAGCTAAACTTGCTTTCTTTTCAATCGAGGCAAGCAGAGCATGAAAAACTTTTCCCTGATTTCGCTGGCGGTGTTCTCCGTGCTGGCCGGCTGCGGCGGTAGCGATACGGCGGCGCCAGCCAAAACGCCGACCACTGGCGTGTTCCTGGACGGCGCGGTGGAGAACCTGGACTATGTCGCCGGCACCGCCGCGAAAGCCAGCACCTCGGCCAAGGGAGAGTTCACCTGCTACGCCGGCGATACCGTCAGCTTCAGCATAGGCGGCGTCGCGCTGGGCAGCGCTCCATGCGCCGCCACCATCACGCCTTTGCAGCTGGCCGGCGTGACCGACATCAAGGACGCCAAGGTTGTCAATCGTCTGTTGGCCCTGCAGCTGCTCGATGAAGACAGTGACCCATCGAACGGCATCAAGATCGCCGCCGATGTTAAAACCGCATTGGCCGCCAAGAGCGCCGACTTCTCGCTGGAGGCTACAGCTTTCAACACTGCGATGAGCGCTAACCTGACCGCCGCCGGCGCGAAGTACGCCGCCCGCACCATTGACGACAGCCGCCGTGCGCTGGTGCGCGAGCACTTCGAAGACACGCTCGCCTCCAAGGTAGGCACGCCGGTGGCGGAACCGTTCACGCAGACCACGCCGCTGGGTGCCGTCGCCGTCAGCGTCACGCGCTATCAGGTGCAGGCTGCAGCCAGCTACTACGTGCCGTACGAAGGCAGCAACGCCAAGGTCAAGGAAGACTTCCCGCAAGGCTTCCTGCCTTCGTACGGTTCGTCGCTGGCCTTCAAGGGCACCAACGCCAACGGTGACCTGGAATTCTACGGCCTGACCGACCGCGGTCCGAACGGCGACGGCCCGAACCTGCCGGCATTGACCGGCAGCGGAGTCACCGGTGCCAAGATCTTCCCGTCGCCGAGCTTTGCGCCGTCGTTCGGCGTGATCACCGTCGGTAAAACCGGCGCGGTATTGACTTCGTCGACGCCGATCAAGGTATCGGCTGCGGTTAACGCCTCCGGCCTGCCGGTAGCACCTGGCGCATTGGGTAACTCGGCCGAGCTGCCGGTGGTCGATACGATGAAGTACGACGCCTCCAGCAAGGCTACCTTCAACGCCGGCGGCCTGGATACCGAGGCGATCGTCGTTGACAAGAAGCGCAACGTGCTCTGGATCTCCGACGAATACGGTCCGTTCATCATCAAGGTCGATCCGGCCACCGGCATCATCCTCAACAAGTACGCGCCGGGCAGCGGCCTGCCGGACATCTTCCAGAAGCGTCGCGCCAATCGCGGCATGGAAGGCCTGACGTTGGACGCCAGTACCGACAAGCTGCACGGCTTTCTGCAAAGCCCACTCACCGACGGCACTGCGGCCTACTCGGTGACCGGCAAGAACGAGGCGGTCGAACGCTACGCGCGCTTCACGCGCTGGGTGGAATTCGATCCGGTCACCGGGACCTCGGGCAAGATGTACGCGTACCCGCTCGATGCCGCCGACTATCAGGACGGCCGCACAGGCAATGCGAAGCTGGGGGACCTCGTCGCCTTGGGTAATGGTAAATTCATCGTGATCGAACAGGGCGCCGCACCGAACGGCAAAGTGTTCAACAAGTTGATGCTGGTGGAGATAGGTGCGGCGACCGACATCGCTGGCGCGGCCTACAACGCCAAGACGTCGGACCTGGAGAAGAGCAGCATGGGCGGCGTGGCGGTCAATGGCGCCGATTGGAAATCGGTGACGACGTTGAAGAAAACCCTGCTGCTGGACTTGAACGCGATCGGTTGGCAGGCGGAGAAAGCCGAAGGCCTGACTATCGTCGACGGCAATACGCTCGCACTCGCGAACGACAATGACTTCGGCCTGAAGACCAAAATCTTCACTGCCGCCGGCGTGGCGATTGAAGACGCCGATGTCACCAAGTGCACTGTCGATGCGGCAGGCGCGATCGTCACCAGCAGCGCAGCCGGCTGCAATGCCGCGAACACGATCCGCGTCGCGCGCGGCGAGGATCGTGAACGTCCAAGCCGTCTCTGGCTGATCAAGTTCACCAAAGCGTTGACGGCGTTTTGATGCACGGGGCGGGCCGTCAAGGCCCGCCCGCACTAGGCAGGACTGCCTTTGCTGATACTCTCGCCATCCTCCTGGCGCAGCGACCAGAAGGTCAGCGAGGACAGGATGGTGAGCACCGCCAGCGTCAGGAAGGCATGATGCAATGCGCCGGTGAGTGCCAGCCGGTTCGATTGCGGCAGGCCACCCAGGAACCAGCCGGTGATCAGCGAACCGGTCGCCAGTCCGAAGCTCATCGACAGCTGCTGCATCGAGCTTGCCATGGTGCTGGCCATGCTGGAGTCGGCGCTATCCACGTCGGCGTAGGCGATGCTGTTCATCGCGGAGAACTGCAGCGAATTGAAGAAGCCCAGGCACAGGCTGATCATCACGATCACATACAACGGCGTTCCCTGCTGGACGAATGAATACAGGCTGATGGTCAATCCGATCAACACCGTGTTGACGGTGAGGACCTGGCGATAGCCGAAGCGACCCAGCACCCGCACGGAGATGAACTTCATGCCCATGGCCGCGGCGGCGGACGGCATCATCAGCAGACCCGATTGCCATGCCGGTAGTCCCAATCCAAGTTGATACAGTAGCGGCAGCAGGAAGGGCAGTCCGCCGACGCCGATGCGCGTGATGAAACCTCCCATCACGGATACGCGGAAGGTGCGTATCTTGAACAGCGCCAGTCGCAGCAAGGGGAAGGCCGCATCCCTGGCGTGCCACACATAAGCCGCCAACAGGCTGCAGGCGATGAACAGCAGCACCGTGGCAGAAGTGATATCGATCTGGTGTTCGCCGAAGATCTCCAACAGCCATGACAGCAGCGCCACGCCGGTGCCGAACAATACGAGGCCGACGATGTCCAGCGGTCGCGCATCGTCTCCGTGGTAATCCGGCATATAGCGGTGAGCCAGGAAGATCGCCATCGCGCCGACCGGCACGTTGACGAAGAAGATGTCGCGCCACGTGAGCCAGTGCACGATCAAGCCGCCGATCGTGGGGCCCAGCAGAGGGCCGATCAACGCCGGGATGATCACGAAATTCATCGCCGCCAGCAGTTCGGATTTGGGAAAGGTGCGGACGATGGTCAGGCGCCCGACCGGCATCATCATCGCCGCGCCCAGGCCTTGCAGCAGCCGCGCCGCCACCAGCATCGGCGAATTGACCGACAGCCCGCACAGCACCGACGCCACAGTGAATATCGCCACAGCGCTCATGAACACCCGGCGGGTGCCAAAGCGGTCGGCCATCCAGCCGCTGATCGGAATCGATACGGCCAGGCTGAGGATATAACTGGTGACGACCGCTTTCAAACTGAGGGGAGTCACTTGCAGGCTGGCTGCCATGCTGGGAATCGCCGTGTTGACGATGGTGGAGTCCAGCTGCTCCATGAACAGGGCGGTTGCGACCACCCACGGAAGGTAGCTCTTGGCGGCGGATGTATTCATGCACCGATTGTCACACAAAAGCCACGAGGAGGTCATAGGTCATAAGGCGGTCATGAATCGGGGGTAAGTTGGCGCACATCGAAATGGCCGATGGAGTTGATATGGACGCTAAGTCGCTGTTCCCTGGTCGTCGCGGATTTATCCGCCAGATGGGCGCGACCGCCTTGCTGGGTGTGGGCGCGAGCGCGGGCTTGAGCGGTTGCAGCAGCACAGCGGCCAGTATCGCCGACGACGCCCCGGCCGGTTTCGATCATGGCGTGGCCAGCGGAGATCCGCTCGTCGACCGGGTGATATTGTGGACACGCGTAACGCCGCGCCGCAGCGACGACAGCGGCGACATCGCTGTCCGCTGGCAGATGGCGACTGATCCGGCCATGCAGGCGGTGGTCGCCCATGGCAGCGTGACGACGTCGGCGCAAAAGGACTACACCGTCAAGGTGGATGCCGCCGGCCTGCTGCCGGGGCATGTCTACTACTACCAGTTTGCCGTCGATACGGTGAAGTCGGTCGTGGGGCGCACCAAGACGCTGCCGCGCAGCGACGTGCGCCAGGTCCGGTTGGCGGTGTTCTCCTGTTCGAATTATCCATCCGGTTACTTCAACGTCTACGCCGATGCCGCGCGCCAGGACGACATCGACGCCGCGCTGCACATCGGCGACTACATCTACGAATACGAAAGCGACGGCTACGCCTGCGACAATGCGGAGGCGCTGGGCCGCGTATCCGAGCCGCGCGAACTGCTGCTGCGGTTGGAGGACTATCGCCGCCGCTATGCCCAATACCGCACCGATCCCGATTTGCAGGCGGTGCATGCCGTGATGCCGTTCATCGCAGTGTGGGACGACCACGAATTCGCCGACGATACCTGGCGCGATGGCTCGGCTGAACACAAGGCTTCGGAGTATGGCCCCTTCACTTTGCGCAAGGTGGCGGCCATGACCGCCTACCATGAGTGGATGCCGATCCGCGCTCCCGATCCTGCGGTCCCGGAAAAGATCTACCGTTCGTTCGACTTCGGCGGCGTGGTGTCGCTGCACATGCTGGATACGCGCCTGATTGGCCGCGACCAGCAATTGATGATGTCCTCCTACTACGACGAACATAAACGCTTCGATGTCGAGAAGTACAAGCACGACGTCTGTTCGCCGCGCCGGCAGATGATGGGCGCTGAGCAGATGGCGTGGCTGGAGCGGCAGGTACAGGATTCCAAGGCTCGCTGGCAGATGCTGGGCCAGCAGGTGCTGATGGCGCGCATGGAGTATCCGACCGCCGTCGCCATGGGGGAGTGCAATTGCACCGACTATTCCGCACTGAAGAAGCGTGCCGCCGCCGATCCTTCCTGCGTCAGCGGCAAGGAAAAGCGCTGGCTGGCCGCGCCGACGCTGCCCTGCTATATGGATTCGTGGGACGGCTACCAGAACGACCGCGAACTGGTGTTCGCCATGATGCAGCGCCATCGCAAGAACATGGTGGTGCTGGCCGGCGACACCCACAACGCATGGGCCAGCGATCTGCACGACGCGCAGGGGCGCCAGGTGGGCGTGGAGTTTGCGACGGCGTCGGTTTCGTCACCGGGCATGGAGGGCGCCTACCCGGACCGCGATCCGGAGGATGTCGCAAGCATGATGCTGGACTTGATCGAGCCGCTGTACTACGCGCAAACCAGCAAGCGCGGTTACATGATCGTCACAGCCAGCCACGAGCAGGTGCGCTGCGACTGGCGGTTTGTCGATACCGTCTTCAAGCACGAGTTCACGGCCACGACGGAGCGCAGCCTGCGCACCTTGCCGGGGCCGGGCAATCGCAGGATCGAGGAGTGTCCCGGGGCTTAAGCCGCTCCGGCTGGATTGTCCCAGCGGTCTTCGAACATGACGTCGGAGAGCGGCCGGCGCTGGTCCCACTTTTCAAGCTCCAGCATCGGCGCGGTATAGAACTCGTCCACCTGGCCGACGCATAGCACGGCGATGGGCTGGCTGCCGGCCGGCATGCCGCAAATGTCGCGCAGATGCTGTGGATCGAACATCGATACCCAGCCGGCGCCTATGCCTTCCGCACGTGCGGCGAGCCAGAAGTTCTGCAGTGCGCAGGCAGCGGAGGCCAGGTCCATTTCCGGCATGGTGCGGCGGCCGAAGACATATTGATCCCGCTTGTCGATCAGACCGACGACCAGCACTTCGGCGCAGGCCAGTATGCCTTCCACCTTGAGCTGCATGAATTCCTCGGCGCGCTTGCCCAGCGCTTCGGCGGTCTTGATGCGCTCTTCGTTCACGTGCTGGTGTATCTGCGCGCGTAGCGCGGGATTGGTGATGCGGATGAAGCGCCACGGCTGCATCAGGCCGACGCTGGGACCGTTGTGGGCGGCGCCGATGAAGCGCTCCAGCTGCCCCGGCTCCAGCGGGCCCGGTTTGAAGTGACGAACATCGCGCCGCTCGCGAATGGCGCGGTAGACGCCTTCGATTTCGGCCTGTGCGAAGGCGTGCGGGCTGGTGGTGTTCATGCGGATGCCTTTGTCTCGTGCAGCGCAAGCAGGGCGTCCAGCAGCGGCTGGGCGGCGTCTGCGATGCGATCCAGGCTGGCCTCGCGCAGTGCGCTGGTGTCCACCGTGTTTTGCGTGTGCAGTCCGGCCCAGCGCAGCAGCGCGCTGCTGGCCTGCGGCGTGTCGAACAGACCGTGCAGATAGGTGCCGAGGATCTGGTTGTCCGCCGAGCGCGCGCCTTCGGGGCGGCCATCGATGATGAAGGCTGGCGTATCGAGCGCGCCGCCGGTCGAGGTGCCCATATGGATTTCGTAGCCGCTGACGCTGGCCTTGTCGTCGTCGAAGGCGCACACACCCTGTACCTGTAGCAGCCGTTTGTCGGCCGTCATTTCGGTGTTCATGTCGAGCAGGCCGAGTGCGGGGGACGTGCCTGGCTTGCCCTCGATGCCCAGCGGATCGGTCACCCTGTGGCCCAGCATCTGGAAGCCGCCGCAGACGCCGATCACCTTGCCGCCGTAGCGCAGGTGGCGGGCGATCTGCTCCGGCCAGCCTTGGGCTCGCAGCCAATCCAGATCGCCGCGCGTGTTCTTGCTGCCGGGGAGGATGATGAGGTCCGCCGCTGGAATTGGTTCGCCTTGGCGGACGAAATGCAGGTCCACGTCGGGGTGGGCGCGGAGTGCGTCGAAGTCCGTGTGGTTGCTCATGCGCGGCAGGCTGGGGACCACCACGCGGAATGCGCCGCGCGAGGCCTGGACCGGCTGCACCGCGTCTTCTGCATCGAGGAACAGACCATGCAGATAAGGCAGCACCGCCAGCACCGGCTTGCCGGTTTGCTGTTCCAGCCATTCCAGGCCGGGCTCCAGCAGCTTGATGTCGCCACGGAAGCGGTTGATGACGAAGCCAATGGTGCGAGCGCGCTCGCTCTCGGACAAACAGGACAGGGTGCCGACGATGTGCGCGAACACGCCGCCACGGTCGATGTCCGCCACCAGTATCACCGGACAGTCGACCTTTTCGGCGAAGCCCATGTTGGCGATGTCGCGGTCGCGCAGGTTGATCTCCGCCGGACTGCCGGCGCCTTCGACGACCACGCTGTCGTATTGCGCCAGCAGGCGCTGATGCGATTCCAGCACCGCCTGCATGGCGATGGTCTTGTACTGGTGGTAGTCGCGCGCGTTCATCTCGGCGCGTACCTTGCCGTGAATGATGACCTGGGCGCCGATATCGCTCGATGGCTTGAGCAGCACCGGGTTCATGTCGGTATGCGGCGCCACGCCGGCGGCGATGGCCTGCAGCGCCTGGGCGCGTCCGATTTCGCCGCCGTCCGCCGTGACGGCGCTGTTGAGAGCCATGTTCTGCGGCTTGAATGGCGCCACACGCACGCCGCGGCGCTTGAGCAGCCGGCACAAGGCGGCAACGACGGTGCTCTTGCCGGCGTCGGAGGTGGTGCCCTGAACCATCAGGGTCGAATAGGGAAAGCTCATATCAGTTCTTCCGGTGCTGTCGCGCCAGTTCCAGTTTTTCGCACAGGGCGGCGGTGCCGGGGACCATGCGCGGGCCGGCGCGGTTCAGCAGTTCGCCGTCCAGCGTGAACAGGTTGTCGTTGCGGACCGCCTTCATTGTCGTGTAGGGCCGCCACAGGCTTACGCCGCCGTAGTTCTTTTCGCTGGTGCCGAAGATCGCCTCGGGGTCGGCCTGCAGCACCGCTTCGTTGCTGACCACCGGCGCCGTCACCTTCAGGTCGGCGAAGATGTTGACGCCGCCGCACAGGCGCATCGCGTCGCTGACGATGGACGTGCCGTTCAGGGTGTAGAGCGGCTTGTCCCATACCTGGTAGAACATCCGCACCGGCGAACGGTTGGAATATTGTTTGGCCAGCGCGGCGAACTTCTCGCGGATTTCGGCGGCGGTAGGCTGCGCGACGCTTTCGGTGCCGAGCAACTGCCCCAGGCGCAGGATGTTGTCGGCGATACCGTCCAGTTTTTTCGGCTCGCTGTGGAACATGGGGATGTTCAATTGGCGCAGCGTTTCGATCTGGCGCTCGGAGGAGCCGTGCATCCAGATGACGATCAGGTCCGGTTTCATGGCGATGATGCGCTCCATGTCGACCTGGCGATTGTCGCCGACGCGCGGGAGCTTCTTGGCGGCCTCCGGATAGTCGCTGTAAGTGACCGCGCCGACGATCTTGTCGCCGCCGCCGGCCGCGTACAGCAGCTCCGTCACGTGCGGCGCCATGGCGATGACGCGCTGCGCGGGCTTTTGCAATGTGACGACGTTGCCGTCGTCGTCGCGCACGGTGATGGCGGCGCTGGCGCTGGCAGTCATCGCCAGCACCGTCAGGCCGGCCAGTAGTTTGCACGTCGGTTTGTTCATGTGTGTTCCTTGTTGGTCCATTCGTTCAGCGCTGTCTCCAGCCGTTGCCAACCTTCCTCGTCCGGCGGCAGGCCTAGCCGGATGCCGCGAGCTGCTTGCTTGAACAGCCGCACCCAGATGCCGCGTTCCGCCATGTGCTGCCAGAAGGCTTCCGCGCGTTCCTCGCTCCACCATTGGAACAGCGCGGTGCCGGCCGAATGGATGTCATGCGCCGCCAGCAGCTGATGCAGGCGTTCGCCGCTTTCCAGAAGCTGGTCGAGCGTGTGTTCCTGCCACGCCTGGTCGCGAAGGGCCGCGAGGGCGATGTGCTGGGCCGGGCCGCTGACGGCCCAAGGTCCCAGCAGGTCCGCCAGATCGCGCAGCAGGTCTGCATGCGCGGCCACAAAACCAAGCCGGATACCGGCCAGGCCGAAGAACTTGCCGACCGAGCGCAGGACGATCAGGCCGGGACGTCCGCTATGCGCGGCGATGCTGTTGTGCTGTGCCGTATCGCCGAAGGCTTCGTCGACCACCAGCCAGCCACCGCGCGCCGCAAGTTGGTCGGCCCACTGCAGCAGCTGGGCTGCGGGCACACTGGCGCCGGTCGGGTTGTTTGGATTGCAGATCACCATGACGTCGCTGTTCGCGACCGCCGCGCCCAGCGCTTCATACGGCGTTTGCGTCAGCGTGTGCCCGTGCTCGTTCCAGTGGTGCGCGTGTTCGGCATAGGACGGTGCGGCCACGGTCACGCGCGAGGGCTTGCGCAATCGGGGCAGCGCCTGGATCGCTGCCTGTGTTCCTGCGACCGGCAGCATCAGCGGCGCGCCGTAGTAGGCGGCTGCGGCCAACGCCAGTTCGGGATCGGCTTCGGGCAGGCGGTGCCACGCATTGCCAGGCAGCGCGGGCGCGGGATACCAATGGGGATTGATGCCGGTCGAGAGGTCCAACCAGTCGTCGCGGCCGAAGCGCAGCGCGGCGTCGCGCAGGTTGCCGCCGTGTTCAAGCATGTGCGAACTCCATCCAGATGGCGACAGCGCCGGCGACGGCCAGCCACAATGCCGTGGTACGAGCGACCAGCCGCCACGCGCGGCTGATGTCGGTGCCGGTGGCGGGCTGGCCTTCTCCCAACGGCGGGCGGTGTTCTACTTCGCCGTCATAGATGGCGGCGCCGCCCAGCTGCACGCCAAGGGCGCCGGCGCCGCTGGACATGACCGGTCCCGCATTGGGGCTGCTCCAGGCTGGGGCTTGCGTGCGCCAGCAATGCCAGGCGCGCAGCTTGGCCTGAACGCCGGATGCCAGCAACACGTAGGAGAGGGCGGTCAGGCGCGCGGGAAGGTAGTTAAGTACGTCGTCGATGCGGGCGGCGGTGCAGCCGAATTGCAGCAGCCGCGCCGTGCGATAGCCCCACATCGCATCGAGCGTGTTCGCCATGCGGAACAGCACCGCGCCGGGACCGCCGGCGACGATGAACCAGAACAGGGTGCCGAAGACGGCGTCGTTGCCGTTTTCAAGCAGGGATTCCGCGCTGGCCTTGGTCAGTTCGATTTCGCTGGCGCTGGTGGTATCGCGGCTGACGATGCGGGCGGTCAGCAGGCGGGCGTTAGGGAGGTCGTTCTGCGCCAGCGCGTCGGCGATGGGCAGGTTGTGGTCGCGCAGGCTGCGCAGGCCAAGGCAGAAGTAAAGCATAATGGCGTGAGCCATCCATGGCAGTGCGCCGTTGGTGCCCAGCAGCCGGACCAGCAGGCCGGCGAGGGCGGTCAGCGGCAGCACGGCCAACGTCCAGGCCAGAGCGCCGCGCCAGAAGCGTTGGCCGCCGCGGTTGAGGCGCCGCTCCAGCGCCATCGCCAGGTTGCCGAAGCCGACCAGCGGATGCCAGCGGCGCGTTTCGCCCAGCATCAGGTCGAGCCCTACGCCCGCCACCATCAGCAAGGCGATGACGCCGAGACTTAAACCTGTCAGCACGGCGCTCCTTTTAGCACCAGCGGCAGGCCGGCGGCGACGAAGACCGCGCGGTCGCACAGGGCGGCCATAGCCTGGTTCAGGCGTCCCTGCTCGTCGACGAAGCAGCGGGAGATGGCGCCGAAAGGCATGATGCCCATGCCGACCTCGTTCGATACCAGCACCACGTCGCTGGCGCACTTGGTCAGCGCGCTGGCCAGCATGTCCTGCTGCTCGTGGAAGAGCGCGGGCAGTGTGATCTCGCCGACGTCCGGATATTGTTCGCCGCTGCTGAACAGCAGGTTGCTGAGCCAGAGCGTCAGGCAGTCGACCAGGATCAGGCGGTCCGGCGAGGACCAGCGCAGCAGCTGGTTGCCCAGTGCCAGCGGCTCTTCCACCGTGGTCCATTCGCTCGGTCGGCCGGCGCGATGATGTGCGATGCGGGTGGCCATTTCGGCGTCGCCGGCGGTGGCCGTGGCGATGTAGACGACTTCCTTGCCCGACTCGATCGCCAGGCGGTCCGCATATCCGCTTTTACCGGAGCGTGCGCCCCCGAGAACCAATGTACGTGTCATGCTGCGCTCCTTGAAAACAGGGCGGCGGCGGCCGCCGGATTGGATGGAAAGTAAGCGTGAAAATACGACGCCTTCAGGGAGCCTACGCGATACCAAGCCTCACCCTGAACGGCGGATGGATGTTTGATAGTGTACGCCGTTGGCGCCACCGCTGTCTCCAGCTTGGAGTAATGGAACGTGTGGCCGCGCAGGACGCCGTGTTCCGTCGTCAGTCCCTGCGAGCCCAAGCCCGCAAGGCGCGCTTGCATCGCCACCGCGCCGGGCAGCACACCGGCCATGGGCCATACTGTACCTCCCTGGTCGGTAAGGGTGTCGGCCAGCGCCATCATGCCGCCGCATTCGGCGACGATGGGCATGCCGGCTGCGTGGGCTGTGCGGATCGATGCTTGCCATGCGGCGGCTTGCGACAGCGCCTCCGCATGCAGCTCGGGATAGCCGCCCGGCAGATAGACGGCGTTCGCTTCCTCCGGCACGGGCTCGTTGGCCAGCGGCGAGAAGAACGTCAGCGTCGCGCCCAGCTGGCGCAGGGCATCCAGATTGGCTGGATAGATGAACATGAAAGCCGGATCGCGCGCGACGGCGATGTTTTGCCCTGCCAGCAGCGGTGCTTGCGGCTCCGTGGCTGGCGGGACCTCGATGCGTACGGGGCGCAGGCGCTCCCATGCCGCTTCGTCGAACACCAACTGGTCCGCCAGATTGTCGAGCAGCTGTTCGATGTCGACGACTTCGCCGGGCAGCACCAGGCCGAGGTGCCGCTCGGGCAGTGACTTGGGCTGGCGCGGCAAGGTCGCGAACAGGGGGATGTCTCGCAGCGAGGCCGCCACCATCTTGGCGTGGCCTTCGCTGGCGACGCGGTTGGCGATGACGCCCGCCATCTCCACCGGGCCATAGTCGCGCAGACCGTGGACCAGCGCGCCGGCGGTTTGCGCCATAGCACCGGCGTCGATCACCGCCATCACCGGTACGCCGAATTCGCGCGACAGGTCGGCGGACGATGGCGTGCCATCGTACAGGCCCATGACGCCTTCGATCAGGATCACATCCGCTTCGGCGGCGGCTTGCGCCAGCTGGCTGCGGCACAGCTCATGGCCGACCATCCACAGGTCCAACGAGCGCACCGGCGCGCCGCTGGCGCGTTCCAGCAGCATGGGGTCGATGAAATCCGGGCCGCATTTGAACACGCGTACCCGCTTACCCTGCCGTACCAGCTTGCGCGCCAGCGCTGCGGTCACCGTGGTCTTGCCCTGGCCGGAGGCGACGGCCGCCACCAGCACGGCTTTGACGTCGATATGCGCAGCCATTACCACTCGGTGCCCAATTGCGCGCCGATGCCTGCCTTGAATGCGTGCTTGACGACTTCCATTTCGGTGACGGTATCGGCTATGGCGATCAGCTCCGGCGGCGCACCGCGTCCGGTGATGACGACATGCTGCATCGCCGGGCGGGCCAGCAGATCGTTGATGACGGTGTCCACATCCAGGTAGCGGTACTTCAGGGCGATATTCAGTTCGTCGAACAGCACCAGGCCGATTTCGGGATCGGCGAGGAAGCGCTTCGCCTGTTCCCATGCCAGTTGCGCCTTTTCGATATCGCGCTCGCGGTTCTGGGTTTCCCAGGTATAGCCTTCTCCCATCGAATGGAAGCTGACCTCCATCGGGAAGCGGCGCAGGAACAGCTCTTCGCCGGTCTGCATCGCGCCCTTGATGAACTGGACCACGCCGACCTTCATGCCGTGGCCCATGGCGCGGATCACCATGCCGAAGCCGCTGGAGCTTTTGCCCTTGCCATTGCCGGTGTTGACGATGATGATGCCGATCTCCTTGTCGGCGGCGGCGATCTTGGCGTCGATGATGGCCTTCTTGCGTTCCATGCGAACGCGATGGCGCTCGTTCAGCGCTGCGGTTTGCTCGTCGATGCCGTCGTTATTTTGTTGAGTCATGCTGGGTCCTCCGTGGGAATGAAGATACTGCGCTTGCCATGCTGGATGATGTCGATCGGATGCCCGAGGTAGTCGCCCAAGATATCGGCTTGCATCACCTCCGCCGTGGTACCGGCCAGCCAGCGGCCGTCTCCCATCAGCAGCAGCGCGTGGGTGGAGATGCTGTGCGCCAGCGTCAGGTCGTGGCCGATCATTACCGCGGTCTTGCCCTGGTCGCGGCACAAGTGCGCCAGCAGGCTCATAACGCTGACCTGGTGCGCCAGGTCCAGCGCATTGGCCGGCTCGTCGAGCAGCAGCAGCGGCGTGTCCTGCGCCAGCATGGCGGCGATGGCGACGCGCTGGCGTTCGCCGCCGGACAAGGTGCGTACGTCGCGCTCGGCCAGTTCGGCCACTTCCATCGACTCCAGCGATTTCAGGGCGATGGCGTGATCGTCGCTGCCCTCCCAATACCGGTTGCCGTGGTAGGGGTGGCGGGCCGACAGCACGGTTTCAATCACGCTGTAGGCGAAGGCGTCGCTGCGGCTCTGCGCCAGGAAGGCACGCTGGCGCGCCAGTTCGGTTAGCGGCCAGTCGGCCAGGGCGCGGTTCTGGATGGTGACATGGCCGCCGTCCGGGGTGCGCAGGCCGGCCAGGGTTTTCAGCAGGGTACTCTTGCCGGCGCCGTTACGGCCGATGACGCTCCAGCATTCGCCTTCGCGCACACGCCAGTTCAGATCCGCGATCAGCTGGCGCTGGCCGATTTTCAGGGAGAGGTCGTGGGTGCTGATCATCATTTGCGCAGCCGGTGCAGTTGATACAGGAAGATCGGCGCGCCTATCAGGGCGGTGATGACGCCCACCGGCAGCTGCTGCGGCGCGATGATGGTGCGGGCCAGCGTGTCGGCCAGCAGCAGGAAGGTGCCGCCGGCCAGTGCCGCCGCCGGAATCAGCACGCGATGGTCGGCGCCGACGGCGAAGCGGCAGGCGTGCGGCACGATCAGGCCGACGAAGCCCACGCTGCCGGCGCTGGTGACGGCGCTGGCGGTCAGCAGGCCGGAAGCGAAGAACAGGCCCTTGCGCAGCGCGCCGACGCGTATGCCCAGTGTGGCGGCGGCTTCGGCGTGCAGCGCCATCACGTTCATGGAGCGGGCGCTGCGCACGGCGAATACCAGGCCGCAGGCCAATACGATCCACGGCATCGCGCGCGATGGCGCTCCGGCCAGGTCGCCGATCATCCAGAAGATCATGCTGCGCAAGCGGCTTTCGGGAGCGATGGAGAGCATCAGCGTCACCAGCGCCATGCAGGCGGAGGACAGGATCACGCCGGTCAACAGCAGCAGCGCGGTGCCGCCTTCGCCGGCCGTACCGCCGCGCAGGTCGCGCCGGGCCAGCAGGTACAACATCATCGCGACGGCGACGGCGCCACCGAAGGCCGAGGCGTCGACCATCCAGAGGGCGCAGCCGAACAGCATCGCGGCCAGGGCGCCGACGGAGGCGCCGGCGGAAATGCCCAGCACATAAGGGTCGGCCAGCGGGTTGCGCAGCAGCGCCTGCATCATCACGCCTGTCAGCGACAGTGCGGCGCCGGTGACGAAGGCGGTCAGGGCGCGGCTAACGCGCAGATCGAGCAGGGTGGATGCCAGCGTGTTGGTCTGGCCGTGCAGCAGGTCATTGACTGCTGCGGGAATATCGGAGAGGGGAATCGAGACCGAACCGGTCATGCCCGAAAAAATCAGGCTGGCAAACGCGAACAGCACCAGCACGGTCAGGGTGACGGTGGCGCGTTGTCGCAGATTGCGGGAGAAAGAATGCATGCACTGCTTTCAAAAAGAGGCTGCCGGGCGCTCGGCGGATGCGCTTCCCGCCCGGCAGGTTACACCATTACCGCTTACTTGTAGCCGTAGCGGATGCCGGCGAACAGCTTGGACATCGGCGTGGTGTAGTTGCGCGCCAGGTCGTACTGCTTGTCGCCGATATTGTTCCAGCGGACCAGCGCAGACCAGTCGCGGTTGAAGTGGTAGGTCGCGTACAGATTGACCAGGCCATAGCCGCCCATGCGGACCTTGTTGGCGCTGTCTTCATAGCGATCACCGGACAGTTCGATCTCCACGCCGGCCTTCAGGGCGCCGGCGCTGTAGTCGGCCATCAGGTTAGCGTGCTTCTTGGCGCGGCGCTGCAGGCGCTTGTCGCTGGTTTCGTCCTTTGGATCCTGCAGGTCGATGTTGGCGGACAGGTTGAAGCGGCCCAACTGCTGGCTGGCGGCCATGGTCAGGCCTTCGAGCAGCGCGTGGTTGACGTTGTAGGCGCAGCCGTAGGAATAATCGCCGGCGTATGGGCATGGCGTCGTGTTCACCAGGAGGTCGGTCAGGCGGTTGTGGTAGTAGCTTGCGCTCAGCGCGGTGGTGCCGTTGTCGTAGCGCAGACCGATTTCGGCGTTCTTGCCCAGTTCCGGCTTGTTTTTGTCATTGCCGTAGCCTGGGTAGTACAGTTCATTGAAGGTTGGTGCGCGGAAGCTGGTGCCATAGCTGGCGGTGGCGCGCAACGCCTGCGTGAAGGTGTAGCCGTAGCCGATGGAGCCGGTGTTCTTCCCACCGTAGACCGATTTGTCGCGACGCACGCTGGCGTTGAACAGATTGTCGCCACGGCGGGCGTTGTAGGAGGCCGCCAGCGAGTTGGTGGTGCGCTGCGAAGCGGCCAGTTCGAAGCCGCTGGTCTGCACTTCTTCCTTGCGGTGGTCGTACAGCAGTTGCAGCACATCGGCGCCGATCTGCACATCATTTTGCCAGGTGAAGTCGGTTTGCTTGGTGTTGGCCTGCGAGTAGCCGAACGCCGAAGCGCTGCTGTAATTGGCGCCATCGTCCTTGGCCTGCGAGTACTGCACCAGGCTTTGCCAGATCGGCAGGATCTGGTTCTTGCTGTAGACGGAGGCGTTTTCAAGCTTCGCGTGCGAGCGCACATCGTAGGGCGAGGCGCCGTTGTCGTACTGCGAATCGAGTTTGCTATGCAGGAGCAGCGCGCCGACTTCGTGTCCTTCGGCCAGGCGCAGACTGAATTGTGCCGCCGCGCTTTCGCGGTCGTAGCCGTCTTTGTCGGCGTTGTAAGAGCCGCTGGCAGGCCGGGTGGCCGAGAAGCCGTCCGACTTTTCCTTGCCGGCGCTGATCGCGTAGCTGATGCTGTGTTCACCGCCGGTGGCGCCGGAGACCGAGACATCGCCCTCGCGGGTGTTGTCGGTGCCATAGCCCGCGAAGGCGGTGAATGCTGGCGCGCCCTTGCCCTTCTTGGTGAAGATCTGGATCACGCCGCCGATGGCGTCGGCGCCGTACAGGGAGCTCAGTGGGCCGTAGACGATTTCGATATGGTCGATGGAGGTCAGCGGCAGGGCGCTCCAGTTGGCTGCGCCGGTGGTCGAGGAGCCGATACGCACGCCGTCCACCAGGACCAGGTTCTGGTTGCTGTTGGCGCCGCGGATAAACACGGTGGAGTTGGTGCCTGGGCCGCCGGTGCGGGCGATCTCGATGCCGCGCTGGCGTTGCAGCAGGTCGACAATGGAGCCGGCGCCGGATTCGGCGATCTGCTCGGCGCTGATGGTGACGCTATCGCTGATCACATCGGCCAGTGGCTGGGGGCTGCGGGTGGCGGTGACCAGCACGGTGCCGGCGATGGGTTCTGCGTGAGCGTAGGAGGCGGCCATTGCCAGTGCCAGCGACGTCAAGGCCGCCGGACGGGAGATATGAAGATTCATCATGTAGTTTTTCTGTTAATAGCAACCGGCCGACGTCCCCGTGGGCCAGATTGAACAGAAGCGGAGAACCGGACGATGCATGCAGCGGAGCGCCGGCAGCAATGCCGGCTCCTTCCGTTCGCGCACATCCCGTTCGCTCACTTCCACCTGATTTGGCCGGTATCCGGGCTGGCAAGTTAGACCGCCTCACCTTCCCATGCGGAGCACAGTGGTTTGTCTGAGGAGGGCTGTCGCGCATGCGCTGCGACACTTGCTTACCGTTGCGGGGGCAGCACACGTGGGCCTTGGTCGAGTGGACCAGGAGCTTCGTGTTTCCCGTTTAACTGCGCATCTGGACAGACGCGCGGGCACCAAAACCCCGCCATTATACGGGTTTGCGCTCCGAAGGTCATTGGCTGGAGGTTCGGCTTTGCAGGATCAGCGTGGCGCCGTAGCCGATTTGATGTGGATGCCGGGCCGCCTGCAGCGCCATCCCGGCAGGCGCCAGGCCGGTGTGGCATGCGGATAGCAAGCGCATCGCGCCGGCATGGCAGATGATGATGGCGTCGCGTTGCTGGCGCTGGAGGTCAGCATAGAACGCGGCGATGCGGCTGGCCATCTGCAGCACGCTTTCGCCGCCGCCGGGGTGGTAGTTGACCAGGTCCGCGGCCCAGGCGTCGATGTCGGCGCGCGGGATGTCGTCCCAGGCGCGCATTTCCCAGTCGCCGAAGTCGATTTCGGCGATGCGGGCGTCCAGCAGCGGGGCGGGTGATTGCAGCAGCGGCGCCAGCTCCGCTGCGAGCCTGGTGCAGCGTTGCAGTGGGCTGCTATATACAGGCAGGCCGTGGGGCAGCGCGGCCGATAGTGCCGTCAGCGTTCTCGCCAGCTGATCCTCGGATACGGCGAGATCGCTGCGGCCGTAGCAAACGCCGGTGGCAACCAGCGGCTGCGGATGGCGGACCAGTATCAGGCGCATGGCGTTACCAAGGCAGTGCGCCGTGGCGCATGCTGGCCAACACGCACAGGTAGAACGCGACTTCGCTGAGCTGTTGTACGGCGCCGAGGCAGTCGCCCGTGTAGCCTGCGATGCGGCGAACGAAATTGCGGGCCAGCCAGGCGGTGGCGATGGCGCCGGCGGCGACTCCGGCTGCCAGCGCGCTCCATGTGATCCATCCGCAGGCGATCATCGCGAACGCGGGAATGGCGGCGGAGGCGGCGGCCAGTGAAAATTCGGCGCTGCTCATTTTTTGCGCCAGCGGCTTGGCCTTGCCTTCCGCACGCGCGTAGTCGAGCCGCCAGATCAGCGAGGTCGCCATCAGGCGCGATAGCGGATGGGCGACAAACAACGCGGCGATCGCCGTTAGCGGAGGCAGCATCGACAGCGTCGTACACTTGATGGCGAGCAGGCAGATGATGCCGATGGCTCCATATGCGCCGATGCGGGAATCCTTCATGATCTCCAGCACGCGCTCCGGCGTCATGCCACCGCCGAAGCCGTCGCACATATCGGCAAAGCCGTCTTCATGGAAGGCGCCGGTGGCGTAGATGCCGGCGGCGGTCGACACCAATACCGCGACCGGGGCTGGTAGGAGCCACGCCGCCAGTGCGTACACGCCGGCGGCGATGGCCGCCACCACTACGCCGACCAGTGGAAAGTAGCGCGACGCCTGATTCAGCCAGGCGGGATCGAAGCCCACCCAGCGAGGAATCGGCAGACGAGTGAAGAACTGCAGCGCGGTGAAGAACAGGCGTAGCTGATGCACGGCGCGTTACTCGGACTTCTCGCTGACCTGGGCCGATTCGAAGGTGGCCATCTGGTTCAGGAAGTTGACCGACGCATGCAGCAGTGGCAGCGCCAGTGCGCAGCCGGTGCCTTCGCCGAGGCGCAGGCCCAGGTTCAGCAGTGGCTTCGCGCCCAGCGCGGCCAGCATCTGCTGGTGGCCGTTCTCGTTGGAGCAGTGGGCGAAGACACAGTAGTCCAGAATCGCCGGTTGCAGGCGGGCCGCGACCAGCAGTGCGCTGGTGACGATGAAGCCATCGATCAGCAGTACTTTGCGCAGCTCGGCCGCTTTCAGCATGGCGCCGGTCATCATGGCGATTTCCAGCCCGCCGAAGGTGGCCAGTACGTCCAGTGGTTCGGTGACATCGTGCTTTGCTGCCGCCGCTTCGATCACACGCTGTTTATGCAGCACGCCTTCCGCTGACAAACCAGTGCCGGCGCCTACGCATTGGGCGACCGGGATACCGGTCAGCTTGTGCATCAACGCGGCGGCGGCGGTGGTGTTCCCGATGCCCATTTCGCCGAAGCCGACCACATTGCCGCTCAATTCGGCGGCCAGGCCCATGCCGGCGGATAGTGCGGCCTCGCAGACGGCACGGCTCATCGCTGGTTCGTGCGCGAAGTTCTGCGTGCCGTGTGCCAGCTTGCGGTCGGTCAGGCCGTCGCGCGGGCCGAAGTCGTGATTGACGCCGGCATCGATGACGCGCAGTTCACAGTTGTTTTGCGTCGCGAAGACGTTGATGGCGGCGCCGCGTGCGAGGAAGTTCTCGACCATCTGCCAGGTCACGTCCTGCGGGTAGGCGGAGATGCCCTCCGCAACCACGCCGTGATCGGCGGCGAATACTAGTATGGCCGGCTGCGTGATCGCGACATCGCGCGTGTTCTGTACCAGGCCTATTTGTTTGGCCAGCGACTCTAGTACGCCCAGGCTACCCAGCGGCTTGGTCTTATTGTTGATGGTCTTGTCCAGCAGGACGGCCAGCGTCTCGTTCTTAGTAGCAGGGATAGTTGGAATAAACATATGGGCGACTTATAAATCGGAGAAGCCGCTATTTTACTCTTGCAAGCTGCGGCTGCTCTTGCTATAGTTCGCCTCCCCGCAAAACGCAGCATGCAAATGCAGCGAAGAGCGGAGAAAAAAACAGGCTTGACGAGATAAACGAAACACTTCATAATCTTGCCTCTTCGCTGATGAACACAACGCTTCTTCAGCAAGCAGTACCGAATAAAGTTCTTTAAAAATTAACAGTCGATAAGTGTGGACGTTTGATGAAAGTGCACAGCAGGCTAGTCCTGCTGATACTTAAAATATCAAATGTTCACAAGAAGTAATGAAATAGGCGCTATGAAAATAGTGGCCTGTCAGTATTTTGAGTGAGCGACCCGTCAGCAATGACGGTGACACGAAAGTGTCAAATAAAC
>QVIN01000022.1 GCA_003416985.1 Duganella sp. BJB480
AAATGGTCCGTCCAGTTTGAGGGGCACTGTGTCGTTCAGGGGAAATCCCGCCGTTTGATCAACAACGCGACAGAACCTCGCCTCCGGCCTGTTTTGAGATGCACACAGGCAGCGCTTAAGGCTACGCAGGGTGCCATCGCGATCTGGCACTGGCGGCCGGACAGCGCCGCTCGGCATATTTAAGCCTTGGTATCGATGATGGTACCGACGGCACCTGTGGTCGCCTTGGGTTTCTCGATCTCGCCGACCTTGCTGCCGTCGTTGTCGCCGTCGCTGTCTTGCCCCACGCGCTGAGCTTGCGCGGTGGCCTGTGCTGGCGGAGTATACGGCACGCTGGTGGAACTGCGGATTGCGGTCGTCATGGCTTGCTCCTTGAGGTTGAAAACAATGTTCTACTTTATTAACGGCAGAAATCACCAGAACTTGACCGGTATCAAGCATCGCCCTTGTGCCCGGGCCTATTAATCCAGCTTCTTGAGCTTGTACCACAAGGTGCGCTCGCTGATATCGACCGCGGCGGCGGCGTGTGGCTTGCTACTGCCCGCCTCTCGAAAGGCGCACTCGATCAGCCCCGCCTCGAACAGATCGACCGCCGGTCCAAGCGGGCCCACCGGCATACCGGCGGCGACAGGCACCACGTCGGCCCTGGGCTGCAGCATGAAGTGCTCGACACCGGCGGCGCGCCGCCGCTCAGCACCAGCGCCCGCTCCATGACGTTCTCCAATTCGCGCATATTGCCCGGCCAGACATAGGCCTGCAGACAATCCAGCACCGCGCCGTCGATCCGTTCCGGTTTGCGGCCGTGGCCACAATGTTTGGCGGCAAAGTGCAGAGCCAGCGCCTCCAAGTCGTCCTTGCGTTCACGCAGCGGCGGCAAGGTGATCGAGAATACGTTCAGTCGATAATACAAATCCTCGCGCAGATGGTCGTGGCGCACCGCGTCGAGCGGGTTGCGGTTGGTGGCGGCAATGGCGCGGATATCGAGTTCCTGGCGGCGATTGCTCCCAAGGCGCTCAACCGTGCTGTCCAGCAGGAAGCGCAGCAGCTTGGTCTGCGGCGCCAACGGCATCTCGGTCAATTCGTCACGTGCCTGCAAGCGGTTCCAGCTATCGTGGTGCACCGCCCCGGATGGCACTGATTTTGCACACCATGTCTATGCAACACTTGCCGCCCCGCTCTGCGCGTCAATGGGGCCGCTGTCTGCAAATTCCGCCGACCAAGGTTCCGGTGGTTAAAAGAATGATAAAAGGCGCGCGCAGGCATAAACTTTTAGCCTGCCGCGCCGTTAATCAGCACAGTAGGCAAACGTATTCGCGACGCCGGACGAGCCGATCATAGAAAGTAGAAAGAGCCAGCGATGAACCCCACTCCCATCTCCAGTACGACGGCCCAGCCCAGAGTCAACGAGGTGAAGCCCGCCGGCACCGCCCCTGTGGCGGCTCCGGCAATCGCAGCGGTGGCGAACAAGCCGGCGGTGATTGACAAAGTGCAGTTAAAGAATTCTGTCGACGCGATCAACCGTTTTCTCAAAGTGAACAGCGAAGTCCAGTTCAGCATCGACGACAGCAGCGGCCAATCGGTGATCAAAGTGGTAGACACAGAGACCCACAAGGTGCTGCGCCAGTTCCCATCCGAGCAGACGCTGGAAATCGGCAAAGATCTGGAAACCAAAAAGGGCTTGCTGCTCAAAGAAATCGGCTGAACTTCCTTCGCATCAAACACGCTGAATCCGGCTTACGCGGGCATGGATTGGTGGCCGGTCTTTGCCGAGGGCGAAATCCGGCTGCGGCAGAGTCAAAGTCGCTGCCAGTATGGCGAGTATCCAGCGGCCGCGTGCCATTGTTGCCGGCTTCGACCAGCGCTTGCTCCATCGGTATGCCGCGCAACAGGTCCGATCTAAATAAATTGAATTACAAGTATTTGATCTGTATCAAATATTTTTGCGATGTGCTTCTGTATAACCTTCTTGAACTTGCTATGCACACCTTCCGAAGCTGGCACGGTGCTTGCGATCCCTCTCCTGCTGATTCTTGGAGCATGACTTCTAGTCGGCAGTCCTGTCCCATGAGCAATCTGGAGTGCCCTTACGTGAACATAGCCAGCTTCGCCACCATAAGATACGCCCGGTCCCACTGTCTTGCGTGGTTGTTGTTAGCGCAGCTACTCGGCAGCCCCATACTGGCCCATGCACTGCCGGCGTTTGCTCGCCAGACAGGCCAAAACTGCGTGGCCTGTCATGCCGGCGGCCAGTTTCCGGAACTGACGAGTTATGGCCGCCTGTTCAAGATGACTGGCTACACCATTGGCAACAAAGCCATTCCACTGTCGGCCATGGGGATTGCAAGCTATACCAAGAGCTCGTCGCCCGCTGACGACCCCACGTTTGCCAAGGATGCTGTCGCCCTCTTCCAAACAGGCAGCGTGTTCGTAGCAGGAAAGCTCAACGAAAATGTTGGCGTGTTTGCGCAAGCGACCTACAACAATTACGACAGCCAGAATCCCGACAGTGGCGGGTGGCAAGGCAAGTGGGCATCAGATAATTTCGAGTTACGTTACGCCGATCGCATGATCGATACAGATCGCGACTTGATCTTCGGCCTGACTCTGAACAACAACCCATCGCTGGCCGACCCTTGGAATACCGCGCCAGCCTGGATGCAATACGTGCCAACTCAATTCGGTGTCACCGGCCCGGATGCCGCGCCCATTGTGTCGCAGCTGGGCACTCAGGCCGCTGGCGTCGCCGCCTATGCCTTCCTGAATCAAACCCTGTATGCGGAAGTGGCGACCTATCAAACCGCCAATGGCGCTTGGTCGTTCCTGAGTCAAGGCACAAAGAACGCCGATCAGGTCGAGCTACAGGGTAGCAATCCCTACGCGCGACTTGCGCTGAGCCACGACTGGGGGCCTCATAGCGCCATGATCGGGGTGATGGCGATGAATGCCAACATTTACCCGGACAACCTGAACCCTTCCGGTCCCACCATCCATTACCACGACCGCGGGATCGATGCCCAATACCAGTACCTGCTCGATCCGCATGCGGCCACAGTTCAACTGAGCTACATCGCCGAGTCGATCGACAATGGTGGCGTCGCGGGCATTGCCGCAAACTCCAGCAATCGTCTCAAGCAATTAAGAATAAAAGGCAGCTATGTCTACCGGGCGCGCTATGGCGGCAGCCTAAGTTACTTCAGCACCACCGGCAGCTCGGACACGGCGCTCTATCCGGATGCCGCCAGCAATCCGGATACACGCGGCTGGGTGCCGGAAGTATTCTGGACCCCGGTGCAATATCTGCGCGTGGGCGCACAATACTTCAATTTCAAGCGCTACCATGGCGCCGTCGCGAACTACGACGGCGCAGGCCGCAATCCAGACGGCAATAACACCGTGTTTGTCTACGTATGGGGAGCATATTAATGAGCGCCGTCTTACTCCTGCGCCCGACCACAGCTTGCGTGCTGGCGTCGATGCTTCTGGCCGGCATTGCAGGATGTACTTCCATAGAACGTTCACGCTCCTTCAGCGATGAGCGGGTATCGGCCAGCACGACGGCATTGCAGGTCTGCTCGAATTGCCATGGCGTCAAGGGTATCTCGACCTCGCCCAATTTTCCGCACTTGGCGGCGCAGTCGCCCGGCTATCTCGAAGCGCAGCTCAAGGCCTTCAGGGGACACGGACGGGCCGATCCCGGCGGATTCGAATACATGTGGGGTATCAGCGCCAAACTGAGCGACCGGCAAATCGCTGGCTTAAGTCGCTATTTCTCGCAGCAGCCTGCGGCCACAGGGTACTCCAGCGATCCTGTGCGCGAACAACGGGGCAAAGCGATTTTTGCTGACGGGATCAGCAGTAGCGGCGTACCCGCCTGCGCATCGTGCCACGGTGCACACGGCGAAGGCATGGGCGCCTTCCCAAGACTGGCAGGCCAGCATGCCGACTATATATCGAAACAATTGACGGCTTTTCAGCGAACGGATGAACGCCCTGACAGTGCAATAATGCAGTCCGTCGCCCATGCGCTGACCAATGACGACATCGCTTCACTGGCATCGTACGTGGAATCCATTAGGTCTAACGATTAAGGCCGGGTCAAATGCTGGCCAATGTTCATTGTGCGCCGATTTTCCCCGGTATGATCGACCCGTCCCTACGCCAACAAACCCGGCCGGGTGACGCACACGATAATAATGGCGCCATATACTTTCAACCTACTTGTCATTAGGGGCCTGGGGCACTTGGAACGGCGGCGGCCCTCTCGACGGCGCCGTATGTTGGAGCCCGGCACATCCTGCGCTCGGATTTGTTAATATACATCGCGTGATCGGCAAGTTCCAAAGCGCGCGACACCGATCCGGGCGAGCGATCGAAGGCCACGAAGCCGATGCTCGCAGTCGTAGGACATCCAGCCTGCATCGTTTTTTCGGCGATGTCATCAGCCAAAGTGGCGCACACCTTGGCACCTGACTCCGCGCTGGTATGCGGCATGAGTACAACGAACTCATCGCCTCCCAGGCGCCCGACGATATCACTGCCCCGCGTGATCCCGGCGATGGCATCGGCCACCACCTTCAACGCATGATCTCCGCCTTGATGGCCTAACGAATCGTTCAATTGCTTGAAACCGTCCAGATCCAACACAATCACCGAAAATACACCGCCGTGCCTAGCTTGGCGGGCAATCTCGCCATCGGCACGGGAATCGAACCCACGGCGGTTCAGCAGACCGGTCAATGGGTCCCGTTCAGCGAGCCGGGCCAACTTCAGGTAACTTGCCCTGACACTGCGCCCAAGAACAATAATCAGGAGCATCGAGGCCAGCATCACTGACAGGTCAGTCGCCATTGAGCCGGCCGAAAGCCCATGTTCATGGAACGTGAACAGCTGACACAAAATCGACAGCAGCGCGCCCGCGGCAGTCCTGACAACATGTTCGCAATGTATCGCAATCGCCGCGAGCGGAAAGACATAGAGCACATGCAAGCGGATGTCTGAGGGGGTCAGGATGTCAGCGAAAAAAATGACCATGATCGCTAACAGGCTGGTCATGAATGCCGTACCACATGAAAATGTGCCGGGCACCGTTAGCCCCTGAATGATCTTAGCTGGCATCGCAAAATTTCAACGCATATTGTTTGACGGAGTGCAATCTAAGTTACCACGCAAGCTTTCATCCGGCAATGATTCCTTATCCTCTCATGACAGGCAGAGCTACGCCATCCAGGACCGTCTCGCCCTGAGCGGCGACGGCAAATGGGACTACGCCAGCATCGACGCCAGCCACCAGCGGCTGTATGTCACCCACGGCAACCAGGTCCAGGTGCTGGACCTGGCCACGCACAAAGTGGCGGGCGCCATCGCCGGCACGGAAGGCGTGCACGGCGTTGCCTTCGCGCCGGAGCTGAACCTGGGCTTCACCAGCAACGGGCGCTCGGACAGCGTCACCGTGTTTGCGCTCGACAGCCTGGCGGTCCGGCAGCACGTCAAGGTCAGCGGAAAAAATCCCGATGCCATCCTCTACGTTCCGCAAGCCCGTCAGCTGTACGTCTTCAACGGCAGCAGCGCCGACGTCACGGTATTCGACGTGCCCGGCATGCGGATCGTCTCGACCATCAAGGTCGGCGGCCGGCCGGAATTCGCGGTGAGCAACGGCGCCGGCCGCATCTACCTCAACATCGAGGACCAGAACGCGATCGAGGTGATCGACATCGTGGCCGGCAAAGTGGTCGCGCACTGGCCGCTGGCCGGCTGCGAGGCGCCGACCGGACTGGCGCTCGACATCACCCATGCGCGCCTGTTCGCCGCATGCAAGAACAAGCTGGCGGCAGTGGTCGACGCCCGGGACGCCAAACACGTGGCCGGCTTCGCCATCGGCGCCCACCCCGACGCCGTCGCCTACGACGCGGCGACCAGCCGCATCTACGTCTCCAACGGCGGCAGCGCCACGCTGACCGTCGCCCAGCAGTTGACGCCCGATCGCTACAGCGTGCTGGCCCATGTGCCGACCGCGGCCGGCGCGAAGACGATGGCGTTCGCCCCCGCGACCAAGTACGTCTGTTCGCCGGCGTCTATCAACGGAGCGCTGAAGGTGATGGTGGTCACTCCGGCGGACAAATAGTCCCCTCTTCGTTCGCCGGCCGCCGGGCCGGCGCGGACGTTTCACGGCTGCAGCAGATAGCTGACCAACGCCGATATGGTGGATCGATCTCTCAAGGCATCGTTCCCGGCTTGTAACAGGGTCTGTTCGATATTGAAATCGAGACTGCCGGAGGCATTGTCGATATTCTCGATCAGCTTGTTTGCCATGGTATCGAGCGAACTCTGAAAGAGGCTAACCGCCGACGCATCGATGACCGATCTGGCTTCAGTGACTGATTGGAGTGCGGCTGACAGATCGTCGGCGTTGCTGGAGTCTGTGCCGCCAGCAGCAGAATTTGGATTCAGCGTGGACATCGGGGAAACGCTGTCCGCAAAGCTGGCACCCAAATTTTCCAGTGCACCTTCCATCTGTACCAGAGCGTTGTCCAAAGCACTGGTCCAAGAAGAGTGGCTGGACAGAATTGATGTTTTGTCGTTTCCGATTAAGCTTTTCATCTCTGCAACGAACTGCTTCGCCTGCGGAGCATCAGTATCCCCCTCGATTTGACGAAGCGCGCCTTCAACCCCAAGCATCTTATCGCTAAGAATTTGCAACTTTGCAACCTTGCTTTGACTATCCTTCAAGCCGATCATGGCGCCGTTGCCGAAGAACCACGGCGTATGCAGGGGAAGCGATGACTCCTTCCGAGCAAAAGATGGCTGCGAATAAACTCTATTTGCCGAGAACCCGCTACCAAGCGCCGCCGCCGCCGATGAACTCTTAGAAATTTCCAAGCGCAGATTCAGCATGCAAAAATCCTCCGCCGCGAAGTGGTCTTTTGTATCAGAATAGCCTCTGCAACACGCGGTGGGGTTACGATTTAGAAAGGATTGCGCTAACCGGCGCTATCCGTCAGAGAAAACAAGGCATCAATCTACAAGTCCTGCTCGCCAAAAGGCGCCGACAGCGTGATATGCATGCCCAGGACGTCGCATATTTCCTTAACAATAGCCAGTCCAAGGCCTGAACTATCCGGGCGCGCCTCGTCGAGTCGGTTAAAGTGTTCGAACACCTTGGTGCGCTCGATCGCCGGAATACCTGTACCATTGCCGACCATGCTGAGTCTGCCCTCGCCGTCATGCCGGTCACCGTGCTGCCAGCCGGCGTATGCTGGATCGCGTTGTCGACCAGGTTGGAGACCAACTCCCGCGGCAGGTGCGCGGGCGTCGGCACCTCATTCCAATACCAAAGAGAGTATTGTCGACTGATTTCATCGATCCCCCCCAATCGAGACCATCAGAAATACCTTCAATTTGATAGTGTCCGTGGTCTCCCAATCAAGCGTCGCTTACTCCTGGCCGGCATGAGGTGCCGGCGTAACGGCTTGCCCGCCTCGCGCCAGGCCGGCGTCTCAGTGCGGAGGAAGTCGCCGATGTGGTTTTGACTCTATGTTAGAAGGTCTCCCATTCATCCCTCCCAGTCGCGTGAGCGGCTTCAGTGAGCTTAATGGCGGGCGTTTTGACTTGAGACGGCGTCGATTTCCCCATCAGTCTTGGTGCCGTCGCCAGTGCGCGACCTTGAACTGCCTTGGCTTTGACTAAGGTCCCTTGTGTCACGTGCGCCATGTTGATCTTAAATGTGCTGACCAAGTGCGCCAAGGTGCCTGCTTGATCTTGCAGGGAAGATGCCGCTGCTGCGGCCTCCTCCACAAGCGCGGCATTCTGTTGGGTGACGGTGTCCATCTGGGTGATGGCTTGATTGATTTGTTCTATCCCCGACGTCTGCTCGCGTCCCGCGATGGTAATTTCGCTGATGATGTCAGTCACGCGTTTGACACTGGCTACGACCTCATCCATCGTCGCGCCAGCCTGATTAACCAATTTGCTACCAGCGTCAACCTGCTCAACCGAATTGCTGATGAGCGTCTTGATTTCTTTCGCTGCTGCGGCTGAGCGGTGCGCGAGATTGCGCACCTCACTGGCCACAACCGCGAATCCGCGCCCTTGTTCCCCCGCGCGCGCAGCTTCTACCGCCGCATTCAGGGCCAAGATATTGGTTTGAAAAGCTATCCCGTCAATGACACCGATGATCTCTACGATTTTCTTTGCGGACTCATCAATTGAGCCCATGGTGTGGATGACTTGGGTCACCACCGCGCCCCCCTTGAGCGCAACATCGGATGCCGACTCTGCCAATTCATTTGCTTGTTGCGCATTAGCGGCGTTCTGCTTCACGGTACTCGTCAGTTCTTCCATCGAGGACGCGGTCTCTTCCAACGAACTGGCTTGTTCCTCAGTCCGAGACGATAGGTCAAGATTCCCGCTGGCTATCTGCCCGGATGCTGTCGCAATCGTATCGGTGCCAGTGCGGACTTGACCAACGATCAAAACCAAACTGTCGTTCATCTCCTTCAGCGCCTGCAATAACTGCCCTGTTTCGTCCTTGGACGTGATTACGATGTTATAGGTCAAATCTCCGGCTGCGACCGTCTGCGCGATTTTCACTGCCTCGTTGAGAGAATTGACCAGTTTCCGGGTGAGCAGAAGCCCCATACCTGCGACTGCGGCAATCACTGCCGAGGCGATGGCAATGGCTAACCAGTTGGCGTGTGTCAAAGTCGCCGCAGCATCCGCAGCCGCGCTCATGCCGAGTTTCGCATTGTACTGGCGGTGCGCCTCTATGGCGTCCGCGAGTTTGGTACTCACTGCTCTGTTAGCAAGCGCCAAGTCCCGCGCCTCATCGACCTTACCATCATTGGCCAACGCCTTCACTTTCCCGAGCAATACATCATACGCAGCCAATGCTTGGCGATCCGCCGTCAATTGGACCTTGTCATCGTCATTGGACACGTCCTCCTTCTCATACTTGTCAAACGCCTCGATTATTTTCCCATGGGCTGCATTCATCGCGGTCTCCATCTCGGCTTTCGCGGCCGGATCTTTTAGCGCGATGTATTGCCAGATCTGAACACGCAATCGCGCGGCAGCACCGAAAGCGTCATCGAGAGCAAGTAAGCTAGGAACGGTATTGATGTTGGCATAGTTTGCACCGGCATAGACCTTCGCCATTTGATACATCCCCAACCCCGCCAGACTGACCAGACCGACAACCACCGCAAAAATCAATGTGTACAAGCGTTGCGCAATCGTCATTTTAGCCTCCATACTGCATTACTAAGCTACGTTAGTTGAGCCGCAGCCCTGACTCAATTCCGATATGACACATTACTGGACGGGTGGGGACTGTGACAATCCGTGATAATTCGACCTATTTCTAGGTTACACCCGGCCAGCAGGAACAGAACGACATTTTTCGCATTTTGTTGCTGAGTGGATTCAAACTGGGGATGGAGCCGACTTATATGGCGATGTGCAGCCCGCAGTCGAACGGGATCGCGGAGAGCTTCCTGAACACGTTTAAGCGGGACTACATCAATCTGATTGACACATATTGCGCGCCGCTGTCGCTATGATGAATCAAGGCGCCATCGCGCTCAGGCTGGCGTGCATACCGATCTCCGCTGAGTTAGGTTGAGTAGGCAAACCCAAACCTAACCATGAATCACAATGGCCGCCTCAACAAAGCTCGAGCCTCGGTACCGAACTCGGCACCAACTTCATACACCAGGTCTCGAGACACAGTCTTGGGTTCAAACGCTCATGCAATTCAACACCGACTGGCTGGATTGCATAAATCTACTCGACGCTGCGGACTTGAAGATGCATTCTTGCCGCGTTAGTGCCACGCCAGGCGCATTCCGGTCGTTTCTCAAAAGACAAGAAGCGGCACGACATCGATCGCCAGACACAATCCGCTCTGCCAGCTCAACCAAAGCAACAGAACCTGATTGATGCGAAATACGGACAACGGTGTGAAGTTTTATTTTGGAAACACATGTTGTTTTTTTGATTTTTAAATTCCTTACTGATAATTCTCGATGTCTTTGTGATAGCATTCTTCCATTGATGCAAAGTCGCTCGTTTCTCAATCGCCTAGCCCAGTGCCGGGCCGTACAGTTGCCACAAAAATATTAAATGGAGTTCACATGCTTAAGAAAATTGTCGTGGCAAGCCTGATGGTCTTGTCTGCCGTTACCGCTGTTGCCGCCCCGGCGCCAGTCTTTGTCGACACGATCAGCTTTGACCCGGACTCGCACACCGCGCTGTTTGCCAGCGCCCCAGGCACGGGAGCTTTTCACGAATATTGGAACCTGGACGTGCTTCCGTACGCATTGAACTTGACGTCCGGCAGCGTTGGCAATGCCGCCGACCTGTCGCTTGGCATTCATTTCAGCAACGGCAATAGCGCACCGGTGTATATCGACGACGGCGTGCATCACTTCAATTTCGTCCAATCGTCGACCAATGCGGAAACGTATGGTCTCAGCGGTGTCACGCTGCAAGCTGGCAAAGCCTACACGCTGCACATCGTCGGCAATGCCGCCGATGATAGCGTGGTGTATTCAGGCGAATTGTCGGTGGCGCCTGCGGTGCCGGAAGCTGAGAGCTATGCAATGATGCTCGCTGGTCTGGGTCTGATTGGCTTCATGGCGCGTCGGCGCAAGGCCAAATAATCACGATTGCCAAAAATAGTCGCCGCGCCGCTGTGGCGCGTACGACATTGAAATCGAAAAGAGGGGAATTCAGATGAGAGCGAAAATGATTGTCGCCGCGACCTTGTTGGCAGCGACTGCCGGCTCGGCGATGGCAGCTAAAGTTGTAGTACAAAAACCAGGCGTGGTGACCATAACCAACCACGCTGCAGCGCTAGGTAACACGCCGCTCAAGAGCGGTCCTGTGCAATTTATTAGCGGCGTCGGCTACACCGCCTTCACCGATGTGTACACCTTTGGCGTGCCGGATGCACACGATTCGATTTCGGCAAGCTTTAATCAAACAGTCAATGCCGGCAAGAACATCGATTTCACCAGCATTTCCTTGATCGGGGGGGGCCATACCTATAGCTTTACGATGACCAGCCTGGACAAGATCGCCGAGGTGTGGACGTTGCCGGCTTCCATTACGCTCGATCATAGCGTGACGTATTCGTTCAATGTGTCTGGTATTACTACCGGTTCGGCAACCTATGCCGGCAATCTTCACGTGACGGCGGTTCCTGAACCGGAAACGTATGGAATGTTCCTTGCCGGCTTGGCCATGATCGGTCTGTTGGCCCATCGTCGCAAGACTACTTGATCGCCACTGTCCGAAACAATGGCACCTGCGCGCCCAGTATTGCTGCACTTGCGTAGACGAGAGCAAAATCATCATCGCAAGAGCCGGGCAAAAGCTGTCGCCTCCTCGCAAGTCTTGTTTGACCGTGGTTCATGGGAGGCAGGGCGTTTGATCTGCATGGAACGCGGTTAAAAGGACCAATGAATCGCCACGACTATTGCAGACTGTTGATTTGCATGACCTTTTAACCCAACCTTCTGCATAGATTTACAGCGCTGGCTGCCCCGTGCAGCTTGGTACGTAAAACATCCCTTCACTGGCCTGTTGTCGTAAAAGGTGGGAATATTATAGTGGGTCAAATCGGCATGCAAACCTACACCCTCAGCTATGAATTTCCCGCACCGACATTGCGCCGGACATCGTTCGCCGCATTAATGAAGCCACCGACCAGCTCTACGAAGAGGCTGGGCGCCTTGCTTTCTCCATTGGGCTTCCCCAGAGCGCGCTGCGGGGCTGCTATCATCGCCGGCGATCACGCGACATTGCTGCGTCAGCGCGATGCGATCGACGCGGCCCTCAGGACCGGCGCCGGCACGGCGCGGTTCTACTCTTCCGACGAGGCGAGCTACGGCATGTAGCCGGTGCGAGAGCCGGACATGGGGAGTGCCTGCACGGCCAGCAAAAACGAAGTGGCGCCACAACGTTCACTGTGCGAAACCCGTTCGCAGGAACAGCTCGCCAACTGCGAGCAGGCCATGCGCCTGTCACATCGTCTTGACCATGACGTCGAACCGGATTTGAAGGCAGGGGTCGCCACAAGTCTGCGCGGCAGATCCCGTGCGCTCATCCCATTGAGGGCAGTGAACGTTAAGGAAAAATGACAGCGACTTTTCGGCCCTGGGATCCCCAATAAAAGCAAGCGAAACATTCCACCCTGTTTCAAAAGCGCGACGGGTTGAAGAATTCAGACTGGAAACGAACTCAACAGATTCGGAACTGAAATAGTATCGATGGCACACACGTATGTCCGTGCCTATTGAGGAGTTGGTGATGAAGAGAATATTGCTTTCGTTAGCCCTTGTTTCTGGTTTCTCCTTTCCTACTTTTGCGCAAACGACAGCAGCTCCTGACGCGCCGTCTGCGGCCGCAACGGCCACTGCTGTCTGTAAGGATGGGACGCCCTTTAGCGGTGCCACATTGAAAGGCGCATGCCGCGGACACGGGGGCATCGATAAGAAGGCTTCCACCGCCGGCGCCTCTCCAGCGCCAGCTGTCGCATCGGCTGCGGCACCGGCGAAAGCCGCTGCTTCTGCTCAAGCTGCGCCAGGCGGCGGTGAGGGCAAGGTATGGGGCAACGCATCGACGAAGGTGTATCACTGCGAAGGTGACCGCTGGTACGGCAAGACCAAGAGCGGCGAGTACATGAGCGAAGCGGATGCAAAAGCTAAAGGCTTCCGCGCAGACCACGGAAAGGCCTGCACGAAATAAAGGATGGGATGTCAGCATCATCTGGTGATGCTGACATCCCAAGGTTTGCTCAGGCGAATTTTTCTTTGAGGAATGCAGCGATATACGGTGTAGCTGCGGCCGCAACGGTGGATGCCGTGCCTGGGTCAATGCCCATACGCTCGGCTAGGGCCGCAGTCACCTTGCCGGTCAAGATGCCCTCGCCGCCATCCAGCAACGATTTGAAGAAACCGTCGCCTCGCACCAGTCCGGCCGCAAAACCCGCAAAAAAGTTCCGGCCCGTATGTTCCTCTCCCGACGCTTCGGATTGCTCCTGGACGTGGGCGTGCGTCACGTCCACCGCCTGGCTTAGCATTTGCTGAGCGTCGCCCGCATTGATGCCTTGAGCCGCCAGCGCCTGGGTCGCTTGTGTCCCATGATCAGACGACAGGAATTCCGAGATAAGTTGCTGTGCATCCATTTGAAGGCCTTTTCTTGTAAGAACTACTGTTGGGGAAACTCGGCAAATCGGAAGTTCAGAATATCTATGTTTGATGCGCGGTGTCAATGGTGTACAGTCATCTGGTCCATTCGTGCCGACGACACCGGTTGCGTTGCAAGTTGCCGACGTTTTGACGGGTTCTGTCGCGTTGTTGATCAAACGGCGAGATTTCCCCTGAACGACACAGTGCCCCTCAAACTGGACGGACCATTC
>QVIN01000023.1 GCA_003416985.1 Duganella sp. BJB480
CCGTGATCGGTGCAGTCATGCACAAACTGGCTCACTTGATTTATGGGGTGATACACAATGACAAGCCTTTCGATCCTAATTACTTATCGAAAGGGCTTGCCATTCAAGACGGTATCTGACCCCAATTTAATGCGACCAGAGGCGGACCTGGCCTTGCAGCGATACCACGCCGTTGATGTTGAGACTGCCCAGGTTGCCGGTGACCGGGGCGTTCGGATCGGTCTGCACACTCAGCGATTCGAAGCCGAAGTTGGTGTAGCGTACGTAGCCCGGCAGGCCGATGGCGATGTAGTCGCCGCCACCGTCGGGCCGGGTCTGCACGCCGAGGCTGACGGCGAACATGTCCACCATGCCGCGCACGTTCTTGAACACGATGTAGCGGTTCTGCCCGTCCCCGTTGAAGCCCAATGATAAGCGGCTGTCGCTGACCGCACCCACCAGCGTCGGATCGTTCAGCGATACGTGCGCCGCGAAGCTGATGCCGTCCTGCCCGCTCACCTGCGACAATTCCTTGTCGTCGAGCGCCTGCAATGGTCCGCCCCGGGCCGCGCCCGCCGCCAACAACATCGCCAGGAACAGTGCGCGCGCCATCAGTGCTTGAACTTGATGTCGAGATACTGGATCTGCACCGATCCGATGCGCGACGATCCCAAATCCACCGTCGGCTGCCCAGGACTCACAAACGAAATATTGTCGACCACGATGCCACCCGCCGGCGCCACGCCGCTGCCGTAGCGCGCATCCGGCCAGTCGATGCCGATGTGCAGGCGCGGTCCGGTCTCGTCGGTCAGCGCGTTGATCACCGCCGGCTGCGAGGCCACATTGGCCAACATCCAAGGCGTATTGTTGAACACGCCATTGCCGTCGACGCCGCCGATGTGCACGCCGCTCAGCACCATCGCCTCGGTGGCGTCGGTGCGCCCACGCGGCTGGAACGACAGCTGGCCGATATCCATGCGCAGCGCGGCGCCAAAGGCCACGCCGTCGTTGACCTGCGGCGTCGAGAACTGCAGTCCGCCACCGGTGAACACCAGGTCCTTGATCACCACGCTGCCCTGCTCGCGCGTGACGCCATCCGCCGTCACGCCCCAATCGTAGGCGGCCTGCCAGCGCTGGTCGGCGTTGGTATTCAAAGGAAACGCGATATTGATGACATCCGCCAGACCCGGCGCGCCGGCCACGATGTCCAGCTTGTAGGGATCGGAAAACGGCAGCGGATTGTCGCTGCGCGAGGCGCTGAATTTTTCCACGTACAGGCTGGAGCCGATCGGCGTGGTGTAGCTGACGCGCGCGTCGCCGCTCATGGCGAAGCCGTTCAGGTCGAAGCTGACGCCGTCGCGCCCGCGCACCGACGACAAGGCCGCGTCGTTCAACGGCTCCATCGCCGGCGCCGGCACGCACACGGCGGCCAGCAACGCCAGCACGGCGGCGCGCGCGGCCGTCATCAGCGGCCCTTCGGCAGGTTGGGCGGCACCAGGCCGGAGGTGTTGAGCGCCTGCAGCTTGTCGCGCCAGTTCATCCAGATGCCGGCCTGCGCCGCGTCGGACGCCGGCACCCCGGCCGCGCTCGGGAACTGCACGCCGGTCTTCAACACCGAGATCCAGAAATCGCGGCTCGGCCCGGCCGCATCGCCCGCCGTCACGCCGCCCAGCTGCGCCAGCGGCAGGCAAGGCGCGGTGCACGCGCCGTCCCAGCGCTTGCCGCCCAACGTGTCGGTGTGAGAATCGAGCAGCACCGCGCCGCCGTCGGCCGCCACGCCCGTCACACGCATCGAGCCCGACAGGCTGTTGACCTTCAGGCCGATGTCGCCGCTGATGCCCTCGAAGCCGAAGCGCATGCCGACCGCCTCGCGCGAGGCGCCGTCGGCCGCGTTCTTGTACACGAATTCGAAATACGGATTGCTGATGTGGACCAGGCGCTGCGCGTCGGTGCCGTCGCTGCGGCCGAACTGCATCAGGCCGATATCGATGTCGGCGCCGCTGCCGTTGCGCGGTCCGTAGGTATATTCGCCCAGGCGCATGTTGCGCAGGTTGGCGCTCAGCGAGATGTCCGCGTCCAGCGCGATCTTGCTGAAATCGTAGCCGCCCAGGCTGGTGTTGGTGAGCGCGACCAGACCCTGCCCACGGGTGTTGGACAGCTCTTCTTCGCTCAACGCTCGCATTTGCGCCGAAGCCGTCAGCGTGCAGCAGGCCAAAGCCGCGCACAGCCACAGCGAACGCAGGGAATGGAAGGAGTTCATGATGTGGGGAACAACAGCCGCCGCAGCGGCTGTTGCAGCTCAGCTGATTAGTGAGCGAAGATCCAGACGGTGGTGCCGCGCATGTCGATCTGGTTCATTGCGACCGAACCGAACGATGCTGCGCTGTTGCCCATCTTGATCGCGTCGACCGACACGTTCAGGTAGTGGCCGTCGGCGACCACGCTTTGCGGGATGGCGATCTGCACCACGTCGCCGCCGGTGGCTGGGTTGTAGAAGGTGCCTGGGTTGGTCACGCCAGCGGCGCCGGCAGCGGCCAGGAAGGAGTTCTTCGACAGGATGTCGATGTTGGCGGCGATCAGGCCGTTGACCTTGATGCCGTTGAAGCTGACCGAACCGCCACCCATGCCGTTCGCGTCCAGCGCGTCGGTGTCGGTGTAGGTGAACGATGCGATTTTGATGTTCAGGTTGGCAGCGATCGACACGCCGTCCTGGCCGCTGACGGTGCTCAGCTCTGCGTCTTGAATCGGGGTCATGGCCGATGCCGAGAAGGCCAGGGTTGCCAGGGCTGCTGCTGCTGCGGTTTTGATGAATTGCATGTGGTCGTCTCCGTGAGGTTTTGGTCTAGGTATTTGTGTTTTTTTCAATGCTGCGTAACCATCTTAGGGCTACGCTGTCGCCAGCGTCCAGCGTGCCGCGCTGACTTTTCAGGCCAAGCTACAGGCCCTGCGAGCCAGCGCGGACAAGCCTGGATTAGTGCGCGAAGATCCAGACGGTGGTGCCGCGCATGTCGATCTGGTTCATCGCGACCGAACCGAACGATGCTGCGCTGTTGCCCATCTTGATCGCGTCGACCGACACGTTCAGGTAGTGGCCGTCGGCGACCACGCTTTGCGGGATGGCGATCTGCACCACGTCGCCGCCGGTGGCTGGGTTGTAGAAGGTGCCTGGGTTGGTCACGCCAGCGGCGCCGGCAGCGGCCAGGAAGGAGTTCTTCGACAGGATGTCGATGTTGGCGGCGATCAGGCCGTTAACTTTGATGCCGTTGAAGCTGACCGAACCGCCACCCATGCCGTTCGCGTCCAGCGCGTCGGTGTCGGTGTAGACGAAGGAATCAATCTTGATGTTCAGGTTGGCGGCGATCGACACGCCGTCCTGGCCGCTAACGGTGCTCAGTTCGGCGTCCTGGATCGGGGTCATGGCCGATGCCGAGAAAGCCAGGGTTGCCAGGGCTGCTGCGATTGCGGTTTTTACGATTTGCATTTTTTATCTCCGAGTTGTGTATGAATTTTTTTGTCCGGCCCCACGGTCGGCCAGTCTGGTCCTCGGCTCCGGGTAGGAGCTTCGGCGCACTGTCCTGTGCCGTGAAAATCTTAATATTTGACTATTAAGTGAGGCCATCATAGAAGTCGCCGGCGACGCCGGTCCAGCGCGGCGCGCTGACTTCCAAAGCCAACCACGTGGCCCTGGGAGCCACACAGAGCGAGGATGCGGATGTGGTCGTTGTTGCACTTTTGTTGTCGCCTTTAGCACAGGTTCGTTTGAAATTTTCTAGAGTCACATCTCTAAAAAAACAGATGCTCGGTTTTGGCAAATCATGCGTTAATTAATTACTAGAAAAGAAAGACGAGTTGTCGCCTTAATAAAGCACGACCGTTCTAATTAAGAATATTGGAGACAAGATGAACCCAACAACGGGGCGCCCGACGCCTCTGGGCGAAGCCTACGCCCGCAGTTTTTCCCGCCAGTGCCGGCAGCATTTTTATCGCGCGCGCAAGGGCGCGCTCTTGCGCGTAGCGCGTCCCGCGCGCGAGGGCTGACGCCATGCTGATGATCCTGCTGACCGTCCTCGCCGCCGCCATCGGCGGCGCCGGCTTCATGTCCCGCAACGAACCGCAGGACCGCCCCAAGGGCCAGTACGAGATGCCGCAGACCATGCTCGGCGGCGGCGCCTATGTGCAGTCGGTGGCGATGGAGCCGTTCTCCGAGCTCAAGTACAAGCACATCGTCCGCCAGGCCTTCGACTTCAGCTGCGGCTCGGCCGCGCTGGTCACCATCCTCAACTATCACCTGGGCGTGATGGTCAACGAGCAGCAGGCCATGGAGGGCATGCTGGACAAGGGCGAGAAGGAAAAGATCATCGAGCGGCGCGGCTTCTCGCTGCTCGACATGAAGCGCTACGTCGGTTCGCTGGGCCTGTCCGGCGCCGGCTTCAAGGCCGAGATCAAGGACCTGATGACGCTGGAGGAACCGGCCATCGTGCCGATCGACTACGCCGGCTCCAAGCACTTCGTGGTGTTGCGCGGCATCCGCGACGGCGTGGTCTTCATCGCCGATCCGTCGGCCGGCAACATCGTGTTCTCGGTCGAGGAGTTCGCCCGCTGGTGGGACAAGAACACCCTGTTCATCATCTCCCCGGCCAAGGATCAGAAACCGGTGGGGCAGCTGGCGCTGTCCGATCAGGAACTGGGCGTGGCCGACATGGACCGCGTCACAGGCAAGGGCCGGCAGGACGGCCTGTCCAACTCGGCCCAGCTGTTGCTGCGCGCCGTCAATTCGGGCGCCGCCGGCACCTGGATGCATCGCAATTAACCCCAAGCAGCGCCCACTCTCTCAAGGATGACCACGATGATTTTCCGTACCCTGCCTATCGCCGCAGCCATTGCCGCCGCCCTGCTGGCGCTGCCCTCTTCCGCGCAACAGACCACGCCGAGCGCCCCCGCCAGCGCCGACGCCGCCCGCGACGCGCTGGCCAAGAAGGAAGGCGAAGGCGACCAGAGCGCGCTGCTCAAGCAGACCCTGACCGCCGTCGACAAGCAATACTCGCTGATCCGCCGCAACCAGCTGGCCGTCACCTACGACCTGACCTATTCCTATGTCGGCGAGGAGCGCATCGTCACCGACCTGGCCAACGGCAGCACCACCTTGTTCAACATCGAGAACACCAGCTCGCACAGCATCACCAACACCTTCTCGGCCGACTACGGCGTGCTCGACAACCTGACCGGCAATGTCACCCTGCCCTTGATCTCGCGTTACTCGGACAACAACCTGTCCAACGGCGTGTCCAACTCGCTGGGCGACCTGTCGTTCGGCGCGCGCTGGCAGCCGTTCGAGGCGCACCGCGACACGCCCAACCTGACCGTCACCAGCAACGTGCGCCTGCCGACCGGCCGCAGCCCGTTCAAGATCATCGCCGGCAGCGGCGAGGCCACCGGCAGCGGCGTCGGCGCCTTCTCGGCCGGCCTGAACGTCAACAAGATCGTCGACCCGGTCGCGCTGTTCGGCTCGCTCAACTTCACCGCCAGCCTGCCGGCCAAGAACCTGTGGCAGGTCAACGGCACGCGCGTGCTCACCCGCGTCCAGCCCGGCAACACGATAGGCTTCGGCATGGGCTTCGCGTACGCGCTGTCGTACGGCATCTCCACCACGATCTCCTTCCAGGAGGCGATCTCGGCCGGCTCCAAGCTGCGCTTCGCCGACGGCCTGGAGGCCAAGACCCACATGCAGACCTCGAGCATCCTCAACATGGGCCTGGGCTACCGCATCTCGCCCAAGACCACGGTCAACCTGTCGGTCGGCATCGGCCTGACGCCGGATTCGCCGAACATGACGGTCGGCATGAACATCCCGCTCAACTTCTGACCGGCACTATCCATTCATGAACCCGTTCCCTCCAGCCTTCGCGCAGAGGCGCTTGCTGGCGGCCGCCGTGGCGTCCGCCTGCACCGCACTGTGCCCGCTGCCGGCGCACGCCGCGCTGACCGAGAACCTGACCACCAGCGTGGTCGCCATGTCGCTCGGCAATGCCGTGACCGCCGATCCGCCCGGCGTCGCCTCGATCCACTTCAACCCGGCCGGCCTGGCGCGCCTGACCGGCGACGGCGAGAGCATCCACAACTTCGTGGCCTCGATCCGCACCGCGGCCAGCTTCACGCCCGGCCCGAACTTCGACATCGGCGGCTGGAAGGACGACCCGATCTCCAACACCCGCACCGGCCCGGTGCGCCAGGTGATGTATGTGCCCGGCTACGGCATGCCCGGCTGGCGCCTGCCGGCGGTGGCCGTGCCCGGCATCGGCATGTACTGGAACAAGGCCGGCTCGCCGTGGACCTTCGCCACCGACAGCTACATGGCGCAGGCCATGAGCCTGGACCGCACCACCGATCCCAACGACCCCGGCCAGTACCAGGGCCGGCAGGAGCAGATCCAGCGCCTGGTCTACCTGGCGCCGTCGGTCGGCTACAAGTATTCGGACACGCTGAGCTTCGGCGTGGCCGTGCCGATCGCCCACGCAGCCTTCGTGGTCGACACCAATATGCGCTTCCCCAACGAGCTGCTGGGCGTGTTCGGCCAGTTGCAGAAGGGCTGGTGCCCGGAGGACGGCGGCAACATCATCGACGTGCTCGGCTTCGGCGTGTGCGGCGGCGGCAAGGACGGCATGGTCAGCCCGTTCAAGAAGGCCGCCAACATGCGGCTGGAACTGACGGCCCCGTTCGACCCCACCCTCAACCTCGGCGTGCTGTGGGAGCCGCGGCCGTGGCTGGCGCTGGGCGCGGTCTACCAGGGCGGCTCCAAGACCCACTACACCGGCAACTACCGCTTCGACACCGAGCCGATGCTGCGCAACTTCGTGCGCGGCATGAACGCCTCGCTGCTGGGGCCGATCGCCGGCGCGGTGCTGGGCTTCCCGACCTCGATCCCGGCCACGCAGAAGGGCAACATGAGCGCCATCATCCCCTTCCCCTCGCACCTGCAGGTGGGGATCAAGCTCAAGCCGATCCGCTACGCCCAGCTCAACGTCGACGCCAGCTACGCCCGCTGGAGCGAATGGGACGCGCTGCGCTTCCAGTTCGACCAGAGCATCAAGCTGCTGGAGGTGGCGCGGCTGTACGGCATCCCGGACTCGGGCAAGCTGGTCATCCCGCGCGGCTACAAGAGCGTGGTCAACATGGCCTACGGCCTGCAACTGTTCCCGATGGAGCGGCTGGCGCTGCGCTTCGGCTACGAGCCGCGCAAGACCTCGATCCCGAACAACAAGCTCGACCTGCTGGCGCCGCTGCCCAACACCAAGCTGCTGAGCACCGGCCTGAGCTTCAAGTTCAGCAAGAACACCGAGGTCAGCGTCACCGCCTCCTACATGACCGGCAAGTACGACGTGCCGGCCAACACCGACTGCAATCTGAACTGCAGCAACTTCCTGAACATCATCTACAACCCGTATGCCGGCCAGAACGTCAAGGGCGACATCCACGTGCGCTATTTTGGTTTCGAGATCAACAAGCGTTTCTGATTTTTTGAGGAGCACACCATGAAGACACCCATCACCATCCATTGCAAGCGCGGCCTGCTGTTGCTGGCGCTTATCTCTGCCGGCGCCTGCGCCGCGCCGGTGCCGCCGGCCAAGCAGGCGCTGGTCGACAAGGTGCTGAAGCTGTGGAACCCGGACAACATCGGCCAGCAGATGCTGCAGGCGCCGGTGGCCGACGCGGTGCAGCAGGCGCGCGCCATGCTGCAGGGCCGCGCCGCGCCCGAGAAGCGCGATGCCGCCATGAACGACATCGTCGGCGAGGCCAAGCAGTTCATGGCCGACGCCACGCCCATCACCAAGGGCAGCGCGGACAAGCTGATCCCGACCACCATCGCCCCGCTGCTGGCCGAGCGCTACACCGAGGAAGAGCTCAAGCAACTGATCTCCATCCTGGAATCGCCGGTCAAGAAGAAGTTCGAGGCGATGCTGCCGGAAATGCAGAAGACGCTGGGCGAAGGCGTGGCGGCCGACACCCGCGCCGTGATCGATCCGAAACTGCAGGGCCTGAAAGAGAAGATCGGCCTGCGTCTGCGCGCCGCGGTCACGCCATGACCTACTCCTCCGCCCTGCATCTGGTGCGCGGCGTCAAATCGCGCCTGCACCACTCCGGCGTGGAAGCGGAAGCGCTGTTCGCGCAAGCCGGCCTGGACGAAGGAGACGGCCTCGCCTGCGACGCCCTCACGCTGTCCGACAAGCTGAGCCACCTGTGGGAACTGGTGGTGGAAAAATCGGGCGATCCGCTGATCGGCCTGAAGATCTCCTCGCCGCACCGGCTCGGCTGGCTGGGCGTGATGGGCCACATCATGCTGGTGTCGCCGACGGTGCAAAGCTCGATCGAGCGCTGCCACGGCCACACCCGCGTCGGCCTGCTGCTGCCGGGCGCGCAGCGCGAGGTGCCGCAGCAGCGCTACGACTTCGTCTGGTGCGTGCTGCTGCGTTCGCTGCGCTGCGCCGCCGGGCGCGACGACATCGCCCCGGTGGTGGTGGAATACACCTTCGCCGAGCCGGCCAACGCCCACGTGTACGCGGAGACCTTCGGCTGCCCGGTCAAGTTCTCCATGCCGCACAACGTCATGGAGTTTTCCGACACCGACCTGGTGATGGCCTTGCCGGCCAACCCGCCGCTGGTACCCGGCAGCGGCGAGCGCGTGCTGGCCTCGCTGGCGCGCGCCGAGCCGCCGACCTTCAGCGCCAAGGTGCAGGGCCTGCTGGCGAGCCTGCTGCCCAAGGGCCCGCCGCACCGCGACGACGTCGCCGCCCAGCTGATGATGAGCGAGCGCACGCTGCAGCGGCGGCTGGCCGAGGAAGGCACCAGCTTCACCAACCTGGTCGACGACACCCGGCGCGAGCTGGCGCGGCAATCGCTCAGCTGCGGCGAACTGTCGCTGAAGATGCTGAGCTTCCAACTGGGCTTCTCGGAGCCGAGCGCGTTCTACCGGGCCTGCAAGCGCTGGTTCGGCATGGCGCCGTCGGACATCGTGCACATGGCGCATCAACCGGGACCGGAGCCCGAGTCGATGCACGCCACCACGCCGCGCAAAACGGCATAACAATAAAAAGGAGACGGGGCGATGGGATGGTTGTCGAGTAATCAAAGCAAGTCGATGCTGGGTCAGCTGCTGGTCAAGCAGAAGCTGATCACCGAAGAACAACTGGCGGCCGCGATCGAGCTGCAACGGACGACCGGGCAGCGGCTGGGCGACATCTTCGCCGAGCTGAATTTGATCACGCAGCAGCACATCGAAGAAGCGCTGCGCAAGCAGCGCCGTCTGCGGATGGCCGCCGCCATCGCCACCTCGCTGCTGGCGCCGCTGGAAACCTACGCCGCGCAAGCGCTGCCGTCGCTGGCGGTGGGCACGCCGGTGGTGCTGAGCAAGGACCAGCGCGGCCTGCAGATCAAGGAGCGCCCCGGCCTGCAGGCCTTGAGCGAGGACGAGCTGGGCGACACCTCGGCCCAGGGCCTCAGCGACGAGCTGATCCAGGCCGTCAAATCGGCCAAGAACAACGGGCTGGAAGTGGTGGGCGACATGGCCAAGCTGCTCAATCCGGTGCTGGGTTTCCTGGAGGCGGACACCAGCATGAAGAACGTGGTCTACGATCCGAGCAAGGCGACCGCCACGATCAACAAGGACGGCTCGTTGACGTTGAACTTACCGTCGTCGATCGGCGAGATCAACTTCAACAACATCCGCGTCAAGGGCACCGAAGGCGCCAGCTTCGGCAGCATCTCGATCAAGGGCATCGACCTGACGGGCACCTCGATCACGATGGCCTTCCATCACTGAATCAGGGCGCTGGCCTTCAGCTGGGCCAGCGTGGCGTCGGCCAGTTCGCGGCTGACGGACTCGCCGGTGCTGAAGCGGCTGGCCTGGATGTGGACGATGCGCGACCAGCCCGGTTTTTCATTGCCGCGCGCGCCGTAGTAAATGGTGGCGACGATATCGGCGGAGCCGTCGGTGTCGGCGGAGATGCGGTTGATCTCCACGGTCAGCGCGTTACGGAATTCCTGGTCGGTGGTGGCCAGGTAAGGCGCCAGCTGCTGCCGCGTCATCGGCCGCAGGTTATTTGCCATGCTGGTGCCGAGGTCCTTGCAGCGCAGCGCGGTGGCCTGCTTTTCCTCCTCGGTGATCACCGGCTTCTCCAGGCCGTTGCCGCGTTGATGCTTGCTCCAGCCGGTGGCGGTCTTGCCGTTGAAAACAATCGCCAGCGATTTTTTCTCGATCGCCTGCTGCGCTCCAGTGCCGCGCGCCACGATCACCTCCGGCCCGCCGCACCCCGCCAATGCCAGACACAACACCAAACCAAATCGCTTCATGAACATGGCATCCCGAGAAATCAAAGATAGCATCATGACATGAAAAATCGGCAATAAGAACTTACCGTTTAGTAATAAAAATTTCAATGTCGCATCCATACAACCGATAAAAAAACAGCCCGAAGGCTGCTTGGCGTGTGGCTAATGCCGTAGTGGTTTACTTGGCGTTGCGCGGCTTGGCGAAGGCGTCGCCTCGGGACACGGCCTCTGGCGTAGCGGCCACTATGGCAGAGGCCGTGTCCGAATGTCAGACTTCGTATATTGAGCGTACCGCATCTCCATCGGATAATAACGAAGTAAGTGCGGCCGGGCGGAGTGACGCTGATCAGACTTAGTGCCATGGAGCACGTGGGTCAGATAGG
>QVIN01000024.1 GCA_003416985.1 Duganella sp. BJB480
GTTCATCCGCACTCGTCGTTGAAGTTAAAATCGCCTCGCTTGTTCAGGAGGGAGCTGGCGCGCCGGGCTCAGGAAAGCGGCGCTAACTAAGCGATAAGCTGTGTCCGGTTATACGGGGGCAAGATCAGAATACAGATACACAGGCGATGTCAACAAACTCCAAGGCCACATGCCGGTCGGTAGCGGCGAATGCGTCGCCTTGGTACAGATCTATGCAAACGCACCTCGCACACTGCACTGGAGGGCCGGGAAACACGTTCTGGACGCGGCGCAGATCGCACCGGGAACCGCCGTCGCGACGTTCTCCAGCCCGGCCGCCGGCTTCATCGGAAAACACGGCAATCACGCAGCCCTTTTCATGTACGCTGGCCCGAAAGACGTGGTTACCGGTAAACCAAAATTCATCGTCGTCATGGACCAATGGAAAGGCCGCAGGATCAAGTCACGCCGCATCGACTACTATAGTCCGGAAGACGCCAAGGCCAGGCGCATCATGGACTGCGATAATGCAGATGCCTTCTACATCATTCGTTAATCATGCATATAGCAACCTCATTTTTGATCGCGGCTCTTAGCGGAACAACTACCGCCGAAGTTCCGCAATGTCCGACTGAGATCAGCGCCTCGGCGGTCCAGATCAAACCCGCGCCCGGCTGGAAAGGAATCGTTCCAACTCGTCTGTTGCTCACGAATGCCAGCCTTGTTATTGGATCGCCTGACATAGAGCCAAGAGCCGAGTTACGGGGGGAGCACACGCAGATCAACGCCAAGCTTGAGAAGACCACCTACCGTGGTTTAGCGGCGCGCGAAAAATGGTTGATCTGCTCTTACGGACTAGGAAGCGAAATAGAACAGGTCTACCGTCTTCCCGAATCAATAGACAGTTGTAACGTTCGACGTTCTCGGAGTAAGGACAACGAAGTCGGTGTGGAAGTCTATTGCACAGTGAAGCATTCAGACTAGTCTGCCGGATTGGGGACAGTGACCGCTCGGTCCTGCCCCCACTCCCTCGCCACTCGACATGCTATTGAAAATCAAGGTCAGTTACTGCCCCATTGCAAACTTTTCGCTACTCGTGCGATGCATTACGTCAAGAGAATAAGCCAGGAACCTTGCTCAGCCTCGTTTTAAACCAAGAGTAACTATTAATGAAGTCATCTTTATCGATTTTAGGAACAGGTTTCGCATGAGCTTCATAACGTCGCGCAATGTTAATAGTATCCATATTCATCTCAAACCGATCAATCTTTTTTTCAAAAACTGGTGCCACATCGTCCCAATTAGCCTTATAGAGAGGTTTTAAATCCGACAAAAATAGCTCGTTGATTGCGTCTTGCGGCCTACGACCGACAAACAACTGGCTTAAATCAGCCATGCCTTGGCGTACACGAAGACCTTTCGAAATTTTTTCCGAAATCTTGGAATCATCAAAGCCAAACTTAAAACCTAAAACCATAATAATGTATTTCCTCAGTGCTACCTCGATCTCCGTTCGTTTCTCAAAAAGAACTGCCAGATCGTTTAGGTCGGCGGTTTCAGGCAGAACTTCCGGAGGCAAGTCACCACGTTTAAATGGAGATATTTCATTCTTGTACGAAGCCCCACGTTCTTCTAGGAACACATGTAGATCATCAATTGCAAATGTTCCATCTTCCTCTTTGACCAATCCATAACGTACAAATTGGACGGTTTCGCCTGGACTTTGCCGCAGATAGTCGACAACAAAAGCAGTATCACCATCAGCCAGTATCAACAAAAGTTCGTAATCTTCCGGATACCACCATACTAAAGAAAGAAGAATATCCTTTATGGGTTGTGCAAGCCGGACTCGAATTCGGTCCCTTTGCTCAATAAAATCTTGGCAGGTTATACTTATCTTCTTATCGGTTGGGACAACACCTTTTGAACGGCCAACCTCACTGCAGGCCAACCTAACTAAATAAGGATGACCACCATAGGTGTTCCTTAAAAGATCGTAGACATCCTCATCAAAGGAAAAACCTGAATATTTTCCTATTGACCGGATCATTTCTCTAATGCTCGGACGAGACAGAAGTTCAAGATAATAAGGAATAGCCAGTTGGAATATAGGATTCTGAATTTCCCCAAAATGGGGTCTCTCCACACATGACGGATTAACACCGGCAACGATAAAAGTTATTTTGCCAGCCACCTCTTGTGATATTGATCGAATCGTTTGCCAGAAAGGCACGAAATCGTCATCCCAGTGTTGCCCCAGTGCATTACTAATTGTAGGGGTAAGAAATTCAATCTCGTCAAATAATAGGCAAATTTGATTGATTTTATCAAACCCGAGGATCCGTTTTATAAATCGATTAAAGCTATTTGCAGCCGAGTCTTTGTCATATACACCATCATCCTTAATTTTAATAGAATATTTTGTTTCAAGCGTAACTTGCAGCCTGTTTGAAATTTCCGCTAACAGCTGCCACCAACGTGATCCATAGAGCCCTGGACCTTGACAGTCCATGTATTCTACTAAAATATTGTGGTCAAAAAGCCTACGTTGCAGTGCAAATAATACTGACGTTTTTCCTGTTTTCCGTAGTCCGAATATACCGGAGTTTTCTTGGCGAACAATGATTCGCTGCATAACCTCCTGCACAAGTGAGTCCCGGCCGAAAAAATATTTGTCGTGCTTGATTGGCGAAGACATGCCAAAAAGATCGAATGATCCTATGCGTTCAGCAAGTCTGGAACGCAGGAAGAACTCACCGCGATGTTTATCTCGCAACTCATCTGCGTGGATAGGAATGATCACCCAGTCATATGTCTGCTTAAACAACTCAACAGCGCCGTCTGGATCCCCCTCATGAATTACGATTGCCACTACCTTATCTACCCTATGCCGAAAATCGGGGGAAGATGAGAAGTTTTCAATATTTGTAAGCATTCGTGCATCGGTTTTTGAATGCGGCGAATAAAAAGCGATTACTTCTTTTTGTAGCCCAAATCGTTCAGCAATATTACTCTTTGGCTCTAGAATCCAAGCAAACTGCCCTCCATGTTGGTTCCCGAACGTGACGTCGAAAGCCTCATCAAGGGCATACGCTAAAACGGCCTGCTCAGGATGAGCTGCAAAAAAACGTGCGTGGGCATCAGCTTTTATAGTCATATAATGGGTTCACTTGTTATAAAATTAATCATACACTGCATCCGAAATTTTCCACATGCATCTACTAAATTATACGTCACTATGGGCCATCAGTTTAATAACAGATTGGCATCGGTTCGAAGAAAGTCAATGGTGCATTGTGTGTGACGAAAAATAGTCAATAGTAAAGTATATTTACCCGAAAAACTTCGCTAATTCTCATCCTGATCTGTCCGCACCCCTTTTCGGACATTCGCTAATACGCTGTCTTTTCAAGAAATCGTACACACCATAGGTAATCGGCGAAAGTGTTGTTATTGAATGATCTAAAGCGGACTTAAATCTATCTGGCCCGGCCAGACAGATCATCTTCGAGAGTGTACAAACATGCCGGCCACGGCTAGCGATCCCAGTTCGCTCCATCAAACTCAATTGCGGAAAAATCGCGTCGTTCGGTCGCATCTTTCAGTAGCTCTGCCACAGGTGGCGGCACTCGGAATTTCAAAGTTTTAAGATCAATAAGTTCAGACACCTCAACTTCGCTGATTTTTGGCGCAACTGAAACATCACCACGAACCTCGCCGTGAAGGTTTGATGCAGTAACAATGGCTTCGATGGAAAGGCCATTAGAACGGGGATCTACCCACGCGATTACGTCGTATTCGTATTCGTAGCCATGCCGGAAGTCCAGACAGGTTACTTCAACTTCGGAGGCCCGATCCGGCTTCTCTACGATTACAAACTCATGCTGACCGGGTGTCACTGAGGTAACGTTTCTTGGAAACATACCGTGCAAGTGATGAAGATGGTGGTGCCGCGGCGACGGTGCCCTTGGGCCTGCTGGACTTACCAGTACGTGTTTGTCATGGAGCCACCCACCTGTCGCTGTCAATCGGACAAGGAGATTCTCGGCTGGCACCTGACCGATATTCTTAAGTCGAAACTGAATCTCAACTTGACCAAAATTCAGCTCCAGCTTTTGCTCGTATTCGCTGACGAAGTTCGAGACAATCTCAGACTCCCAGCGCTCATAACGATCATCCAACGAGCTGTCGTAGTCGAACGTGTTGAAAGCGAGAGGGGACGAGCGCTCTTGGCTTGGCTTCGGGCTCGAATCAATAATTCGCCTCTTTATCTCTTCCCGTTCCTGATCTGGGAGATTAAGAAAACGGTAACTGTCAACCTGGGCCGGAGAAGATTCAATAATGACTTCAAGTTTGGGTTCACGGCTCTTGAGCGAATCGACTTCGCGCTGCAATCGGGCGAGCTTCTTATCGGACTCAGAAAGCTCCTTGGGGCGAAGCCAATTGTCGCCAATTTTGTGCACCCGTAGCCCCAGCTGTTGCCCAAGATATAACGGTCGAATGTCGTGACTGATTAAAATTCGATCAGCTAAATTCGGCCCGCGCGCGCAGTACCCCTGAAGTGCTACTCGAGCATCTGGCTCATCCCGATCTAGATCAGGGAAATTGCTCCATTCGATTGCTCCACAGTCAGCCAGCGCCAAGTCAACCTGAGGGGCCGGATTCGCACGTACGTTGACGAATTGATTTCCCATCAATAGCGGGCTCAAAGTCCTGTTGAAGCGCCTGGCATGATCACCCAGCCGAGCATGACTCTTCTTCGAATCAACCTCTTGTACCACTGTCGGAGTAATAAGAACCAGAATTCTTCCAGTTTTGTCAATTTCACGCCAAGGAAGTTGCTCTAGCGCAAGGCACTCAAGTAGCACATTGGAATCTATGATCGCAATTGTAGAATACCCATCCCAGTTAATCGTCATTTTATAAGTTAGTGTTTGGTAAATGATTCATTTAGCCCAAGGCGGAGCCATAGAAATGCAGTCTTTAATTAACGCCAAAAACTTGCCAATCCCTACATTTTCTGATCATCTTCTAAATGCTCGGCAAAGAGTTGAGATATTGACCTATTTATCCAATATACCCAGGGGCTGCTATTGGCCGAATTCAGCCAAGGACGCCGGCGCGCCAATCCAGTGTCGCTATCCCTGCATTGCTAAGGACATCTCGAATAGCGTTAATTAACACCGATGCTTTTTCAAACGAAGGCTTATCGCGCCCAAACATCTTACGCGAGTATCGACGTAGTGAAAGTAGCCATAAATCATCTTCGCCAAAGACGTTACCACAATGAATTGCAAACTCAGCGCCATCGCGGCCCGTGTAGTTGAGATACCACCCCCAATCCTCGGACTCGGGATAGCTGGTAATCACGCCGCGAGACGCTAACTGCTGCGCGAGCCAATAAGCTAACTCGGCCCCATAAACCCCCGGATTAACCTGAGAGTCATCGGGAAGAAATGGAGTGAATTTTTTGGTTCGCAGTTCAGCTAAATCCATCATGTCATCTTGCGCGCCCACTTTTATCCTTTCACGCGTCCGGTTCTGGCCGAGCTCAGCTAAGGAGATAAGCATATCATCTTGCCTGGAAGGAAAATGCACAAATAATCACGACGAAAACAGCACTCTTTCTGGCTGGCTAACACTGTACGGGGTCTTGCCCCTAGCGGCCGAGATAGACGGCAGTGATCTGTTCTCGACCATGGCCCATTTCTTCCGACAGGAGCAAGCGCGCAGAGAGATCACGCTGCCTTTGCTCCGGCGCTAACTGAGATGACCTCGGGCCGCCTCGCGCCGGGCTTTGCCAGCCAGTGAGCTGGCGGTAACGTTCCTGCGCGTAGTTGTGGCGCAGTCCATGTACACCGTGAATTCCCGCCTTATCGCACTGTGATCGAAAGCGCTGAAGCTGATCGCGGTATCGCAGGTTAGACGTGATGAGACTACCGCCAGCAACAAGCCGCTTGGCCTCATTGAGCACGGTGCGTTGTTCCGGCGTGCGAATGGCGATCTCGCGATACTTGCCGCCCTTAGTCCAGGTGTCCTTGAGCTTCAGTCGATCGCCGCCATCGGCCCAAGCAGGAACGATCTTGATGCTCTCCTCCCGCCGCAAGCCAAACGTGGACTGCAAGCGCAAAGACATGGCCGTGTAGGCATCCGTGATCTTCCCCAGGCGCGCATCGTCCAGCACCTTGGCCTTGGAGATGTTGGTAACAAAGGTGCGCTTATCGATATCGTAGCTGCTGTTGTCGCGCGCGATGATGTTGTCCTTGCCGACCTTCTGCGCCCACCATCGCATGGCGCTCATGCGGTTCTTCATCGTGCCGGCGTTGACGCCATCTGCCTTCCACTGCTGCACCAGCGCGTCCACATGCTTGGGGCGCAGACTGTCAGCATTCATATGGCGATATCCGAGATCGTGCAACTGGTTGGCGACGTGCGACAGTATCCGCGCGCGGTCGGACTGCGTGGCATAGCTGCCATCGCGATTGCGGTCGCACAGCTGTTTGAGTTGATAGTTCAAGTCGCGCATCGCATGCTCCTAAAATCAAACTTGGTGGGATCGAGTCAGGTGAGTGTTTCTGGCCACCGTGCTTGCCGCAGCAAGGACGGTTTGTAAAGGCCCCGGGACACCACTCCCGTGTATGCGGTATGTTCACTGCTTGCCCGCGCCGCATGCGCGTATGG
>QVIN01000025.1 GCA_003416985.1 Duganella sp. BJB480
CCATACGCGCATGCGGCGCGGGCAAGCAGTGAACATACCGCATACACGGGAGTGGTGTCCCGGGGCCTTTACAAACCGTCCTTGCTGCGGCAAGCACGGTGGCCAGAAACACTCACCTGACTCGATCACACCAAGTTTGATTTTAGGAGCATGCGATGCGCGACTTGAACTATCAACTTAAGCAGCTGTGCGACCGCAATCGTGACGGCAGCTATGCCACGCAGTCCGACCGCGCGCGGATACTCTCGCACGTGGCGAACCAGCTGCATGATCTCGGATACCGCCATATGAGTGCTGACAGTCTGCGTCCCAAGCATGTGGATGCGCTTGTGCAGCAGTGGAAGGCCGATGGCGTCAGCGCCGGCACGATGAAGAACCGTATGAGTGCCATGCGATGGTGGGCGCAGAAGATCGGCAAGGACAACATCATCGTGCGCGACAATGGCAGCTACGACATCGACAAGCGCACTTTTGTTACCAACATCTCCAAGGCCAAGGTGCTTGATGATGCGTGCCTGGCGAAGATCACGGATGCATACACGGCGATGTCCCTGCGGTTGCAGTCCGCGTTTGGCTTGAGGCGCGAGGAGAGCATCAAGATCGTTCCAGCGTTGGCCGATGACGGTGATCGACTGAAGCTCAAGGACACGTGGACTAAGGGTGGGAAGTATCGCGAAATAGCCATCCGCACCCCTGAACAACGCACCGTGCTCAATGAGGCCAAGCGGTTTGCCGTTGGAGGTAGTCTCATTCCGTCTAACCTGAGTTATCGCGATCAGCTTCAGCGCTTTCGCGCACAATGCGACAAGGCAGGCATCCACGGAGTTCATGGACTGCGGCATCGCTACGCACAGGACCGTTACCACCAACTTACGGGAAGGCAAAGCCCCGCCAGAGGCGGTCCCCGTTCGCATCAACTCAGTCAGGAACAAAAGCAGAAAGATTTATCAGCGCGCTTGTTGCTGTCGGAAGAGTTGGGACACGACCGAGGCCAAATCACAGCAGTCTATCTGGGGCGTTAGCGCTAGAAGCTGCTCGCTCGTGTTTGTCTGAACAATGCATTGTGATAAAGCGTAAAGTTTTCACAAGAGCAAGATGTTATGCTGCATGTTATGTGATATTCACTTGGCGAATTGCGACCAGTTAGAAGCATGGGACGGTATTGATGAACATGTCCAGCTCGAAGAGTTGGTTCAACGGATTGTGATGTATCGACAGTAGTGGGCCAATCGAGGACACCAGTCCGACCTTAAGTCCGACTACTAGATAGATTCCTATAAAGAATAGCAGCATGGCGAACTCCCCCGCAGCACGCAGCCGATTGGCTAAATTTTTTGCTAGCGCAAGATTTACCGTTCGCTGAGGCTTTGAGCCCTCAGGTCGCAGTCGGCAAGGTGGGGCAGCTTTGTGCTTGTGGATGCTACGGCTTTGCATTTGAAGTACCAACTGATGTCGACTTCTTATCGTTGTAGCCAGGTGCGGGGGTATTTTATGAGGTGGTACTAAGTTCTAACTTTTCCGAAGAGATTAATTTGCTTTTATCTACCAATGAGCGAGGCTGCTTGAGTTGGGTCGATGTGATCTACGGAGCATGCAATATCGAACCTATGCTAGAAGGGGTTGTGCCTGGGCCAGTAACTGGTATTTGGCCAGGAACTCGTAAGGACCTGTCAACTTTTAAAGTAGCGGTCAAGCAGCCCACAAAAAGTTGGTGGACGCTTGGCCACAGACGCTAATGGCCACAAGTGACAATAGAACTCTCATGCGGCCTCAGCTAAGCGGTTCTCCAGGGTATTGCTGACCAAGTTAAAAATATGACCGGACTAAGTTACAATGATGCTTTAGTAACTTTCTCTCTCCGGATATCCGTGGCTCCCAGCCCAACCCTGAGGGCTGGACCGAGTTTCATTTCGAGTATAAAGATGAATCCAGTTAAATTGTTTTGTACCATCATTGTTTGCATCGTTATTACCGGTTGCGCCAGCACGCGGCCTGAAAATCTCTCCAAGACCGGACGGAACGAAGAAATCGTGCTGAACGAGCGGATATCGACTGTGTCGTACCGTGGGATGCACGTGCGATGCGAAGAAGGCGCGCTTCCGGGCGTTTATGCGGCAACCAGCGAAGATGCTGATGGCGTCTACTATTTTGGCAAGGAGCGCGCTATATGGATGACCAACGAAGTGATCCAGCCCAAGCCACGATTATTTGTCGGTGGAATTTATGTGCCGAAAAACAAAGCAAACGCGCCACGATTCTTTCATATTTTCGAAAAAGAAATCCATACTACTGACAATATCGATAGTTTTGTGCAACAGCGTATTGTCCAGTCCGCCGTAATGCCGTCGGGTGGTAACACAAACGCTGGCGTGGGCGTGAACGTTGCAGGCAACGTAATTGCTGGAGCATTGATTGGCGCGTTAATTGACAACGCCGTCGGGCAAATCGATATGTATCCCCCGATCGAGGACAACGATGTCAAACGTAAGATATACGCAGGAATACGTCCAGCAGATACAGCGCAGTAGGATGGTAGGCTGGACCTTAATCCGCTTAGCTACGATACGCCTGCTGATCGTCGGATGAGTATTGTGCTTTTGGCAGCGGTAGGCATGTTGTTTGAGGTTTTGCGACGAGAGCCGATCCGCAGTTATTTATCTGAAACCAAGCCGGTCCCATCCCTTCCTATTGCTGAGGGGGTATTGATGGGGATATTTATATTCAAGACCCTTATTTTTTCTCTCTAAAACATTGATTTTAAATAGATTTATTTACTGAGTTCGATTGACGCCGACCACTGGATTAAAAACAAAGCCCCGCCAGGCGCAAGCCTGGCGGGGCTTTGTTTTTAATCCTATTGCTGGCGCTGGGCGGGAATCGAAACTGCGGGACGCGGGGCGTAGCGGGGGGGGGGGGCGCCTCGCATGCGAGGCGCCCGCGAAGCGGGTTGCGCTTGCAAGCGCAACCCTCTCCGATTCGTCTGACTAGGAAAATCGCCGAAGGCGATTTTTTTCCTCTCAGCATCAAATTCTGCGTAGAACTTTGATCCAATTTAACACGCTGTTTTTGCTATAGCTTTAGTGTGATAAAACTATATTTTAGCTATAATTCTCGTGAACTCAATCTTCTGGATGCCTTAGGCCATGCGTCAGCTTCGCAAGATCGCGGAACAAGCGAAGCGGAGGCCATCTTTTGAAATTGACCAGCGTGGCCACCCGATTATCGTCACAATCTCGCAAGTGAGAAAGCGAAATGAACGCACCTATTCACGTTCAGTTCTTGAACGGGCCGGATGGCTTGCCGGCGTTTGCCGTCATCCCCTATGGCGATTATCTGAACATGACCAAGCGCCAGCCGGAGCGTCTCGTTCCGAACGAAGTAGTCGGCAAGGTCATCAAAGACGGCCTCAGCCCGATCCGCGCCTGGCGCGAACACCTGGGGCTGACGCAAGTAGAAGTTGCCGGGCGCCTGGGCATCGCACAGTCGTCCTATGCAGTCCAGGAGAGCAGCGCCAAGCTGCGCAAGTCGACTCGCGAAAAAATCGCCGGGGTATTGGGCGTCTCGTTAGAGCAGCTGGACTTGTAAGGTCGTTCGAAGCCGCCCGGCGCGACTGCTCCGGCAAGCCCAGCGGCGCGCTGGTAGAATCCCATCATGCTCAAATTCGCCCAACCCCAACTCGATGAAGACACCATCCAGGCCGTAGCCGCTGTGCTGCGCTCGAACTGGATCGCCACAGGCCCCAATGTGACCGAACTTGAACGCGCCTTATCGGAAAGCTTCAACGGCCGCCCGACGCGCGTGCTGACGTCGGCCACGGGCGCGATGGAGATCGCGCTGCAAGTCTGCGGCATCGGTCTCGGCGATGAGGTGATCACCTCCGCGCAAAGCTTCTTCTCCGCGATGAACATGATCGTCAAGGTCGGCGCCACGCCGGTGTTCGTCGATTGTGAGCTGCACACCCGCGCCATCGACCTTGCGCAGGTGGAGGCGGCCATCACGCCGCGCACCAAGGCCATCATGCCGACCCACTTCCCCGGCGCGCTGGGCGACATCGACGCCTTGTACGCGCTGGCCAAACGCCACCAGCTGCGCGTGATCGAAGACGCCGCGCTGGTACAAGGCTCATACTGGAAAGACCAACCGATCGGCGGCTTCGGCGACATCGCCACCTTCAGCTTCCACCCGAACAAAAACATGACCACCATCGAAGGCGGCGCCATCGTCGTCGCCAGCGAGGACGAGGCAAAGCTGGTGGACCTGCTGCGCTTCCACGGCATCCAGCGCCTGCCTGACGACACGCGCGACGTCGCCATGGCCGCCGGCAAATTCAACATGTCCGACGTATCGGCGGTGATCGGCGTCCATCAACTCAAGCAGCTGCCGCGCTTCCTCGAACAACGCGCGGCGCTGGCCGAACGCTACTTCGAAAAATTCCCGCCGCTGCCCGGCGTCCTGCTGCCGCCGCAAGGCCAGCCGCGCCAGAGCTGGAACATGTTCAATGTGCTGATCCCCTACGAACAGTTCGGCCTCACGCGCAAGAGCTTCCGCGCCGCCTTGCAGGAGCAGGGCGTTGGCACCGGCATGTCGTACGAAGCCTGCCACCTGACCACCGTCGGCCGCGGCTTCGGCTACACCGATGGCCAGTTCCCCATCGCCGAGCGCATCGCGCGCGAGACCGTCACCCTGCCGCTGCACGCGGCGATGATGCTTGAAGACGTCGACCACGTCTGCGCCGTGGTCGCGCAGGTCCTCAAGGCCTGATCACATGCCGGGCGCCGGCACTTCCGGGATCTGGTTGCGCAGGCTGGCGTTGATGCTGTTCCAACCCTTGATCACGGCGATGCTGTAGCTGATCTCGGCGATCTCATTGTCCGTGAAATGCTGCTGCAGCAGGGCGAAATCCTCGTCGCTCGGATGACGGTGCGGGATCGCGTTGACCGCCTCTGCCCAGTTCAGCGCCGCGCGTTCGCGGTCGCTGAAGAAGGGCGCCTCGCGCCAGCCGGCGATGGCGTTCAGGTGGCGCGGATCGGCTTCCTGCTTGATCAAATCGCGCCAGTGCATGTCGATGCACACGCCGCAGCCGTTGATCTGCGATACGCGCAGGTTGATCAGCTCCACCAGGCGCGCGCCCAGCGAACTTTTCTTGATGGTGCCGGACATCGTGATCATGGCGTGCAGCTGATTTTGCGCCAGTTGGAAGAATGCGATGCGTGGAGCGTGGTTCATGATGAGTGCCTTTTAGTCAGCGGGGGCGCACCATTGCGCCCTCCATACCTGTAAGACGCCCCGGCTTCGCGTTCTGTGACAGCCCACCGAAAAAAATCTCAAATAATTTGCGGCAGCGCGGTCAGCTTGTCCGGATTGCGCATGATGAAGATCGCGACGATGCGGCCATCCTCCACCTGGAACGACTGCGCCGATTCCAGCTTGCCGTCCACGTAGCGCAGCAATCCCGGCGTGCCGTTGACGCGCGCCGGACGATAGACCACGCGATTCGGATTCTCGTTTTCCAGCGCCCAGTAGATGCCGGCCACGCGCCCCGCGCCGTGCAGGATGTGGGTGAACGCCCGGACCTTGCCGCCGCCATCGGCCACCAGCTGCACGTCGCCGTCCATCATCGCCTTCATGGCGGCGCGGTCGCCGACCCTGGCTGCCTCCATGAAGCGCACCAGCAGCTCGCGGTGCTGCTCCTTCGGCACCTCGAAGCGCGGCTTCTGCTGCTGCACGCGCTCCTGCGCGCGATGCACCATCTGCCGGCAGGCCGATTCGCTCTTGCCCAGCATGCCGGCGATATCGGCGTAGTCGTGCTCGAACACCTGCCGCATCAGGAAGGCCGCGCGCTCCTCCGGCGACAGGCGCTCCAGCACCCACAGGAAGGCCATCGACACTTCGCTCGCCAGCTCCGCGCTGCTCTCCGGCGTGTGCTCGTCCAGTTCCACGAGGGGTTCCGGCAGCCACCAGCCGACATACGATTCGCGCTCCGCCATGCGCGCGCGAAGACGGTCGATGGCGAGGCGGGTGGTGACGGTCACCAGCCAGGCCTCGGCCGATTGCACCGCCTGCTGGTCGCTGCCGTGCCAGCGCAGCCACGCGTCCTGCACCACATCCTCGGCGTCGGCGCGCGTGCCGAGCATGCGGTAGGCGATGGAGAACAGCCGCGGGCGCAGCGCGGCGAAGGTGGCCAGTTCGGCGGGGGAGGCGGTATCGGTCATGGCTAGTAAATGTAGTGGTCCTCAGTGAAATAGCCCCCTGATTCACCGGACACAGCCTATGCGCTATTCTTACGGATAGGAATAGGACTGTGCATATGACTAGGAACAAGCAAACAATCGAGGTTGTAACGATAAGCCAGGAGCGCCGCAG
>QVIN01000026.1 GCA_003416985.1 Duganella sp. BJB480
AACAGGACCGTGAAACAACTCTGCGCCGATGATAGTGCTGCAACCAGTGTGAAAGTAGGTTATCGTCAGGCTAGTTATACCTAAAAAGCCCCTTCCAATGATTTGGTCGGGGCTTTTTTTCGTCTGTTTTAGCGGGTCGGTGCCAGCATCGGCAGCGTCAGCGTGAACCGGGTACCGCCGCCGGGCTCGCTGACGACGGCGATGGTGCCACCCAGAATCTCGGTGACAATATTGTGGACGATATTCAGGCCCAAGCCTGAACCGCCAACGCCCAGCTTGGTGGTGAAGAAGGGATCGAAGATGCGCGGCAGATATTCCTTCTGGATGCCGGCGCCATGATCTTCCACCGATAGCGTCACCAAGCCCTGGCCGGACAGGCTGGCCGAGATGTCGATCAATCCTTCGCTGCGGCCTTCATAGCCATGCAAGATGGCGTTGTTGATCAGGTTGGTGATTACCTGCCCAACCGGACCAGGATAACTTTCCATCATCAGGTCCGGCGGTATTCGCTGCTGGATCAAGTAAGGGGTGCGCTTGATTGTCGGCTGCAGTGTCAGCACGTTGCCGGCCACCACCTCCGCTAACAAAAAACTACGGCGTTGAGAGCTGGTCTGGTCGACCGCCACCTGTTTGAAATTGGTGACGATTTCGGCCGCCCGATGTAAGTTACGGCCAAGGATGTCCACCGACAGCTGCGCATTCTTGATGTAGTGCTCAAACTCCTTGCGCGTGATGCCGCCTTCCGCCGCCAAGTGTCTGGTGATCTCCTCGGTCTGCATTTCGAATGTGGTGGAGGCCATCAGGCTGTTGCCGATCGGCGTATTCAGTTCATGCGCAATGCCGGCCACCATCGCGCCCAGTCCCGCCAGCCGCTCATTGCGGACCAGGTCTTCGCGTGCCTTGTCCAGGGTGACGATCATGTCCTGCAATTCGCGATTGGCCTTGCGCAGCGCCAGATGGGTATTGATGCGCGCCAGTACCTCTTCGATCTGGAACGGTTTGGTGATGTAGTCCACACCGCCGGCATCGAAGCCCGTGACTTTTTGCTTGGGGTCGGTCAGGCCGGTCATGAAGATGACCGGGATATCTTTGGTGGCCTTGCAGGCCTTGAGGCGCCGGCAGGCTTCGAAGCCGTCGATGCCGGGCATGACCACATCGAGCAGGATCAGGTCCGGCTCGGCGAATTCCGCGCGCATCAAACCTTCGGCGGCAGTCTGCGCCAGCACGATCATGAAGCCGTGCCGTTCAAGCCGATCCAGCAGGGCCGACAGATAGGAAAGAGAGTCGTCGACGATGAGTATCGTCGGCATCGGAATTACGGGGATCTCGCTCTGGTTCATCATGCAGCCTGAGGATATTCACGATCAAGATAGTATAGGCATACTGTGCGGGTGACGGTGAAAAAAGAGCGAGACCGTTGTGTCTACAGTAAATTCAGTCCTTTCAACATCACCAAAAGAATCAGTACGGGCGAGACATAGCGCAGCAGGAAGAACACCACGCGAGTCGTGGCCTGGTTGCTTATTTTCCCCTGGTTCGACAGCGCCTGATTGAACTTATCCGCGCCCCACACCCAGCCCACAAAGACGGCTAGCAGGATGCCACCCAGTGGCAACAATACGTTGGACGAAACGAAATCGAACAGGTCGAACATGTTCATGCCGAACAGTTTGAACCCCTCCAGCACGTTGTTGGTCAATGCGCAGCTGGAGCCCAGCAGCATCAGGAAGGCGATGGTCAGCAGTGTGGCCTTCACGCGGCTTAGGCCTAGGCGCTCATGCAGGATTACGACCGGGACTTCCATCAACGACAGCATCGCCCCGGTGGCTGCCACGGAGGCAAGCACAAAGAAGGCGATCATCAACAATTGGCCGCCGGGGATTTGCGAGAACACGGCGGGGATGGTGATGAACACCAGCGCCGGGCCAGCCGCTGGCTGAAAGCCGAAGGTGAACACGGCTGGAAAAATCGCGATGCCAGCCAGCATGGAGACGCACAGGTCGGCTGCCATGACGCGCAGCGTGGTCTGCGGAATATTTTGATCGTCGCGGAAGTAGGAGCCGTAGGTCATCATCGTGCCCATGCCCAGAGATAGCTTGAAGAAGGCCAAGCCCATCGCGGTGAGTATGACGCCGGCGGTGATCTTGCTGAAGTCAGGACGGAACAGAAAGGCCAAACCATCGCTCGCCTTGTCCAGTGACAGGCTGACCGCGCACAGCAGCAGCAACAACAGGAATAGTATCGGCATCAGCTTCTTGGCGATGCCTTCGATGCCTTTGGTCACGCCCATCAGCAGGATGCCGCCGATGAAAGCGAGCACTCCCCATTGCCACAGCAGCGACTGCATCGGATCGGCGATCAGAGTTGCGAACGCGCTTTCCGTGACGTGGCGATCGCTACTCAGGATGGAGCCGCCAATGGCCTTGAACACATAGGCGAAAACCCAGGCCACCACCTCCGAATAGAAGGACAGGATCAGAAAGGCCGCCGCCATGCCGGCTGCGCCCACCAGCCACCAGGGCATTCCCTTTTTAGGACTGAGCTGTTGCAGCGCAGTGATCGGATTGGCTTTGGCCGCGCGGCCCATGGCGATCTCCGCGATCATCACTGGCAGGCCGATGACCAAAGTCGCAAGGAGGTAGATCAGCAGAAAGCCGGCGCCGCCGTTGGCGCCAGTTAGATAAGGAAATTTCCATATATTGCCGAGTCCCACGGCCGAGCCGAGCGTCGCTGCAAGGACGCCGAAGCTGGAGCTGAAGCCGCCGCGCTTGATGGTGTTGTTGGTCATTGCGTGCATTCCTGCCATATTCTAAAGGGCGGGATTGTAGCAGCTCGAAAAAAGGCCTTGCGGATATCGCGGTACCTTTGCTATAGTTCGCCCCCTCGCAGAACACGGCACACGTTGCTGAGTGAAGCGGAAAAAAAGAAGGGGTTGACGAAACGGTCTAAACGCTTCATACTCTTTCTTCTTCGCTGACGGACACAACGCTCCGCAGCAAGCAAGCAGTACCGAATAAAGTTCTTTAAAAATTAACAGTCGATAAGTGTGGACGTTTGATGGAAGTGCACAGCGAACTCGTTTCGCTGATACTTAAAATATCAAATGTTCACAAGAAGTAATGAAATAGGC
>QVIN01000027.1 GCA_003416985.1 Duganella sp. BJB480
TCCCGAACAGGACCGTGAAACAACTCTGCGCCGATGATAGTGCTGCAACCAGTGTGAAAGTAGGTTATCGTCAGGCTAGTTATATAGAAGAGCCCCGCCCAGTGATCTGGGTGGGGCTTTTCGCATTCAACGGCCATTTGTTCAGCGCGGCACTGCCGCGCTTCATGTTAGAACTGGTAGCGCGCGCCGAACGAGATCAGTGAGACTTCGCTCTTGCTGAGGTAGCTGCCTTCCAGGCTCAGCGACCAGCTGCGATTGAACGCGTAGCGCGCGCCCAGGCCGACCATTGAATCGGTGTCGGTACGGTCATCCATCGAGGATCGGTTAGCTTTCATTGTCGTGCGTCCGACGCCGGCGCGGCCGAACAAACTGAAGTGAGAATCGAGCGGCAGGGTTCCCATCAACGCAATGCCGTAGTGACGATCCGGGTAATAGCCGGGCTCGGACAAAAAGCCGCGGAAGGGTGAGAAGCTCAGGCTGCGCGTATAAACTTCGAAACCAAAGTTGGGCGTGTACTGGTAGCCAGCGGTGGCGCTCAGCGAGATATCGTTGCTGCTGTCGGCATATTTCGATGAAACAGAGGCGCGGGCGAGATCGACACCGACATACATACCTGGCTCGAAGGATGCCGCAAATGCTGGCGCGGCGGTGCCCAATACCGCAAGCGCCGCGGCGCCACAAAGGATGGATCGCATATTACTCCTGATAGAAAATGCAGCATTGATGAATTTGCAATGCCAACATTGCCGCATACTATCGCGTAATTATTTTTAAATCAACCTTCGTAACGTCAGGGGCCTTGCCTAAGGAAAGCTCGTCATTTGCGCCGGCCGCACCGCCAGATGACGCCGCATTGCGCTGGCTTCCTCGCCGGGGCTGCGGCCGAAGTAGCGTTTGAACTCACGGCTGAATTGCGACGGGCTTTCGTAGCCGACCTGGGCCGATGCCGCCTGGGCAGTCATGTCGTTGCGCGCCATCAGGAGCCGGGCCTGGTGCAAGCGGGCCGATTTCAGGTACTGGATAGGCGAACATTGCGTCACTGCCTTGAAATGCACATGAAAGGCTGGCACGCTCATGCTGGCCTCGGCCGCCAGCGTGCCGACGTCGATGTCGGCCGCATAGTCGGCGTGGATGCGGCGCAGCGCCTTGGCGATCCGTCCGAATTGCCCCTGGCTGGTCAGCGCCGCGCGCATTGCCGCACCTTGCTCCCCCATCAGCACGCGATAGCAAATTTCACGCACAATGCCGGGGCCCAGCACGCGTGCCTCCAGGGGAGAGTTCAGCGCTTCAAGCAGGCGCAGCACGGTTTCGCTCAGGCGCTCATCCATGCGCGTGGTCATCATGCCCTTGGGCATGGCGGGCAGCTCGTTCTGGGTCTGATCGATGGCGAACATCAGATCGGCCAGGGTGGTGCGGTCGACCCGGATCGACAACCCGAGGAAGGGTTCTTCCTCAGTGGCCTCGGTCGCGCTGGTGAAGGGCATGGGAACTGCGACCACCAGATAATGGTCCGCGTCGAATTCCAGCACATCGTTGCCGAAGTAGGCGCGCTTGCGCCCTTGCAGCACGATGGCGATGCAAGGATCGGACATGGCCGGCGTCTTGGTGGTGCTGCAGTTCGAGCGCGTCAAGCGTACGTCGTCCAGCGCCGTCAAGGTATAGCCCTCGGCGTGCGCTAGCTGTTGATGTAGGGCGATCATGCGTTTCACGCTGGCTCCTTCCAAATTCTCCGATGAATAGGAATGATCCATGATTCTCCACCTCATCGCTACCTATGCCCCGCGCTTTTATAGGATTAGGCAATAAGTGCATAGGCATGTGCATTCGCAGCATTTGCTTGAGGCCGTAAGATGCAGTCTGGTGTTATTGCTTTGAAAGGAGCGCGTCATGACAGCAGCTATTCAAACACATCGAAAGGTTATCCTGATTGCCGGGGCCTGCCGGGGAAGCGGTCCGGCTACGGCGCGCCAGCTGGCGGGCGAGGGACATCATGTCGTGCTCGGTGCGCGCCGTTCCAGCAAACTAACCGCCCTGGTTACCGAGATCCGCAAAGCTGGTGGTTCGGCCGAGTGGTATGTGCTGGACGTCAGTCAGCCGGACGAGATGCGCGAATTCCTGGCATTCGCCGAGGATGTACACAAGCGCGTGGACGTTGTCATCCATAACGCCTGATGAGACGTGCAGAAAGTCCTTGTCAATTCGGGGGAGCATTTGCTATAGTTCGCCCCCTCGCAGAACACAGCACATGTTGCTGAGTGAAGCGAGAAAAAGAAGAGCTTGACGAGATAAACGAAACAGTTCATAATCTTGCCTCTTCGCTGATGAACACAACGCTTCTTCAGCAAGCAGTACCGAATAAAGTTCTTTAAAAATTAACAGTCGATAAGTGTGGACGTTTGATGGAAGTGCACAGCGAACTCGTTTCGCTGATACTTAAAATATCAAATGTTCACAAGAAGTAATGAAA
>QVIN01000028.1 GCA_003416985.1 Duganella sp. BJB480
GGATTCAAGGGACTGGGACGAGGCACTTAGGTGCTGAAGCAATCGGAAGTGGTTCCAAGAAAAGCCTCTAAGCTTCAGTCATACGAGACCGTACCGCAAACCGACACAGGTGGGCGAGATGAGTATTCTAAGGCGCTTGAGAGAACTCGGGAGAAGGAACTCGGCAAATTGGTACCGTAACTTCGGGAAAAGGTACGCCCTTGTAGCTTGGCTGATTTACTTCAGTAGGGCGAACGGGTTGCAATAAACTGGTGGCTGCGACTGTTTAATAAAAACACAGCACTCTGCAAACACGAAAGTGGACGTATAGGGTGTGACGCCTGCCCGGTGCTGGAAGATTAAATGATGGGGTGCAAGCTCTTGATTGAAGTCCCAGTAAACGGCGGCCGTAACTATAACGGTCCTAAGGTAGCGAAATTCCTTGTCGGGTAAGTTCCGACCTGCACGAATGGCGTAACGATGGCCACACTGTCTCCTCCCGAGACTCAGCGAAGTTGAAGTGTTTGTGATGATGCAATCTACCCGCGGCTAGACGGAAAGACCCCATGAACCTTTACTGTAGCTTTGCATTGGACTTTGAATCAATCTGTGTAGGATAGGTGGGAGGCTTTGAAGCGGGGACGCCAGTTCTCGTGGAGCCATCCTTGAAATACCACCCTGGTTCATTTGAGGTTCTAACCTTGGCCCGTTATCCGGGTCGGGGACAGTGCATGGTAGGCAGTTTGACTGGGGCGGTCTCCTCCTAAAGTGTAACGGAGGAGTTCGAAGGTACGCTAGGTACGGTCGGACATCGTGCTAATAGTGCAATGGCATAAGCGTGCTTAACTGCGAGACTGACAAGTCGAGCAGGTACGAAAGTAGGACATAGTGATCCGGTGGTTCTGTATGGAAGGGCCATCGCTCAACGGATAAAAGGTACTCTGGGGATAACAGGCTGATTCCTCCCAAGAGTTCATATCGACGGGGGAGTTTGGCACCTCGATGTCGGCTCATCACATCCTGGGGCTGTAGCCGGTCCCAAGGGTATGGCTGTTCGCCATTTAAAGTGGTACGTGAGCTGGGTTTAAAACGTCGTGAGACAGTTTGGTCCCTATCTGCCGTGGGCGTTGGAAATTTGAAGGGGGCTGCTCCTAGTACGAGAGGACCGGAGTGGACAGACCTCTGGTGTACCGGTTGTCACGCCAGTGGCATTGCCGGGTAGCTAAGTCTGGAAGAGATAACCGCTGAAAGCATCTAAGCGGGAAACTTGCCTTAAGATGAGATTTCCCAGAGCCTTGAGCTCTTTGAAGGGTCGTTCGAGACCAGGACGTTGATAGGTCAGGTGTGGAAGTGCAGTAATGCATTAAGCTAACTGATACTAATTGCCCGTACGGCTTGTCCCTATAACCTTAGCAGGTT
>QVIN01000002.1 GCA_003416985.1 Duganella sp. BJB480
GATGCAGACCAGGATGACATCTATCGGAAAGCGCATCCCTTTGAAGTTGAGCATATCGGTTCGTCCTGGGTTCGGGCGCCGCAGTCTACCTGATTGGCCCGTCGACGTTCGCTAATGCGACAGAACCCTGTTTGGCGCATCAATCACAAAATCCTAAAATCTTTCGTCATATGAAAACTGTGAGTAATGTGCGAAAAAGAAGGTGGATAATGTGCATACCATCTGTCGAGCAGCGTTTGGTTGGGAGTCAGAAAAAAATTCCCTAACATCGGTATTTGACATAATATAAATTATGCGAAATAGACCTTCGGAGCCAGTATGCTGCCGCCATCCACCACGTTAAATATTTGGCATGGAAAATACTGAACAGTGTACAATCTTCGACACCGTACAGCATTCAATGATTCATATGACTTCCGATTTTCCCCTGCCTCAAACCGCGCGGTCTCCAACAGACGGCGGCCGTCGAGCCCGCAAATTGCATCAGACCAGTGCGGACCTGTTGGCCTGCGCGTGGCAATTGTTCGAGGACCAAGGTTACGAGGCGGTGACGATGGAATCCATCGCCCAGGCCGCCGACGTGGCGCGCGGTACCCTCTACAAGCATTTCTCCAGCAAGGAAGCGTTTATTCAGCACCGTTTCCATCACGATTTGATGGTGCGCCGGGCTGACATGCGCGCCGTCATGGCGGCCATGCCGACAGTCGCCGAACGCTTTCTGTACATGTTCCAGAACGAGGCGGCCTATGCCGAAAGCATGCGCCCGTATGCCGCCCCCTACCTTTACCACCGTCTTCGCGGACAGAAAATCCAGCAACATCCGATCGAACGCGACAGCTTTGAAGGCCTGATTGCCGATCTTATTCGACAGGGCCAACAGGACGGCGAAATAGTCACCGACACCAGCGCCGAACAGATGGCGGAGTACGTGGTCTTTTTGCGTCTGGCTACGCTGATGCGATGGATCGCGATGCCCGACGTGCCGCTGGCGCCGCTCTTCGCGGAAATGGTTCAGCTTTTTCTCAACGGAGCCTACCGTAGAGTGGCTCCTACGCAGTCATCCACTTCCAACTGAAAGCCCATATGTCCATTCAATTCAAAAGTGTCGCGCTAATCTCCAGCGCCATTTGCTGCGCCCTGTTTTGTATCTGGATGTTCGCTCCCGCCACCCTGCTGCAACTCTGGGGCGTCGGCTATTCCGATGCGGCCGGACTGGTAGCGCGCCACAACGCTGCGCTCTTTGCGGGGCTCGGTCTGATGCTGTTCTTGGTACGTGATTCTCAGCCTAGCATGGCTCGGGCAGGAATCAGCGCCGGTGTCGCGCTGGCCAGCCTGATTCTTGCCGCGCTCGGGATGTTCGAGTATGTGAGCGGCGCCGCAGGGGCCGGCATCGGAAGCGCCATCATCCCCGAGATTGCGCTGACCGTGGTCTTCGCCAGCCTCTGGCAAGCTGACCGGGCACTGCTGCATCACATCACGCCCGTGTCGATCCCTCAAGAGTCGCGCATAGCCATGGTCTATTCCTCAGTGAATCTCGCCGACGCGTACTCGACTGAGCTCCCGGTCGGAGCGTCAACAAACGCCGAGCAATTGGCGCGGTTCATGTTTGCCCACCAGCCCGCCTGGATCAACGGCTTGTTGGCCGTTCGGGACGCACTGGTGGCCGGCATCGGCCTCAAGACAACCAAGCAACTCGAGTCGCTTGGCGCAGCGGACGAGGGAAGCCGCGTCGGCTTTTTCAAGATATACAGTTCAACGCCGACGGAAATCGTTCTCGGTGAAGACGACAAGCACCTGGACTTCAGGCTTTCTGTGTTGTGCTCCGGTGGGTGTTCGCCAACAGCTAAAGGGCGCATCACAATGTCGACAGTCGTTCATTGCCACAACAGAATCGGCAGGTTCTATATTCTCCTCATCGCGCCGTTTCACCGCTTGGTGGTTCAGGCCAACCTCCGCCGTGCCGCGCAAGTCGGTTGGCCCTTGGCGTCGCCGAGCGTCTGACCTCCGTCACGGAACAACGGCGCGCATTCGTTAATGCAGCGCGAATTGCAAGGCCATCACGCCGGAACTCGTCGCGGCGAAGACGGATCCGCCGCCACTTGCCACCAGCGCCATGACTCGACTGGCAACCTGGACGGCAGCGCACTGCCTGCCATCGGCATCCCATAGCCTGACGATCCGATCTTCTCCGCCCGCAAAAATCACCACCCTGCCCTCGTGCATCTGTAGCGCCAACCCGTTCACCTGCTCGCCCTGGCCCTGCAACGGCTGGCCGATCGGTGTGCGCGAAAGCAGGTCCCATTGCCGTAAGGTGCCGTCGTTTCCACCGCAGACGATGATCCATCGGCCCATGACCATGGCGAGCGCAATGGCGCGAACGCCCCGTTCGTGGCTGCGCAATGGCCGCACGAGCAGGCGCCCGGTGGACAGGTCCCAAGTTCGCACCATCCCATCGTCGCCGCTCGACACGAGCGCCGGGAGGTCGTCGATCGTCGCCACCGCACTCGAGCGTACCCAGCCGGTGTGTCCGTCCAGTGGGCCGCAGACCGGCTGACCTGATGCCGCGTCATAGACGAGCAGCGTATAGTCGTTGGTCTGCCAGACGATGATGGGCCGATCGCCGAGCACAAGCAGGCCGACGAGGCTGCTCCTGCCGCCATGGCCCGGCGGCGGTGCGGGCGGCGGCACCGAATCGATCAGCGCGCCCGACGCCAAGTCCCAGAGTTTCACGACCGCGTTGTAGCCGCCCGACATGACGACGGGCCGGTGATCGATCCTGCCCACCGCGACTAAGGCCAAGGCGCAATCATGGGAATCGATGTCCAGCACGGGGGCGCCCGAACCCGCATCCCAGACGCGCACCTTGCCGTCGCAGCCGCCCGAGACCACCAGCGATCGCCCGTTTAGTACCGCTGTCGCAAGCGAATGGCTCTCGCTGGTAGCGGTGTCCCACGACACCGCATCCGGCTCGGCCAGGATCGCGTCCCAGACGCGCACCGTGTTGTCATCCCCGCCCGAGACGATGACAGTCCCCCGGGCCGATTCGACGATGCCGACCAAGTCCACCGCGCCGTCGTGGCCACGAAGCGGCGTGCGGATCGGCGCGCCCGACGCCAGGTCCCAGAGTCGTACCAGGCGTTCGTCGTGGCCCGAGACGATAATCTCTCGCCCGCCGAGTTTGCCGATCGCAAGCGAACCGACCCAGTCGCCGAGCTCGTGCGGTGCTTGTCCGATCAGCGCCCCGGACCCCAGGTCCCGTATCTGTAACACCGGCGGCGCGCCACCCGAAACGATTACCGGACGTCCTTCGATCTCGCCTGCCGCAAGCGCATGCACGCCGTGAGCATGGGCGTTAATCGTCGCGCCGACCTGCGCGCCGGATGCCGGGCACCATACGCGGATCGTGCCGTCGGCGGCGCCCGAGACGATCACAGGCCGGCCATCGAGCATGGCCAGTGCGGTCGCGGTCACATAATCCAGGTGGCCGCGTAGCGGCATGCCAAGCGCCGCGCCCGACATGAGGTCCCATACGCGCACGGTCCCGTCGCTTCCACCCGAGACGAATATCCTTCGCTCTCCGAACACACCGATCGAGATCGAGTCGACCATGCCGTCATGTCCCTCCGCCTGTCGGCAGATCAGGGCGCCGAGCGTCAGGTTCCAGACCTGAAAACTGCCATCGCCACCGCCGAACACGACGATCGTTTCATGATCGAAGGCATGCGCCGCGATCGCCTGTGCCCGCATATTTATCGCCAAGGGCTCCGCACCAGGCAGGCCCGAATCCAGGTCCCGCACCTGTACCGCGCCGGCTTCGCCGACCAGAACGACCGCGCGTTGGTCGAGGGTGGCGAGCGCCGAGGGACCTTCCGGCCGGTGGCGTGGTATCACGCGGTGCGACGACACATGCAGCGACCGTATCCACGGTACCGCCCAATCGCGCGGGCACGGCCGCCCAGTCCACAGGTCCGCGAGTTCGTCGTTGCCGATCTGGCGCGCCGCCATCTCCATGTACGAAACACGCTGTTCCAGGCTCCGATGCGCCAGGTTCTGGTAAGCCAGCTCATAGCAGGGATACGCCTTGTGTGCCAGCGGCTCGCGCGAAGCCGACAGCGCCAGCAGCATGCGCACAGGATCCGCCGCGGCGATGAAGATACCATCGCCAACCAAGCCATCCATGACGCCACCTTTGACCGCATGCGTCGCCAGGTGCGTCCGCGTGTACGGGTGCGCCTGCGCCCAGGCTCGATGCTGCCCGGCGCCCACGGCCGGCACGCCGCTCCGCAGCACATCCACGATGCGCTGCTGGACCTTGGCGGGATCGAACAGTCCCCGCAAGTGTTCGGCCAGCTTTTCGTGGTACAAGCGGTAGACAGAACCCTGGTTTTCCACCGCCTCGACGATGAAGGCTGCCGCATGTTCGCGCACCAGGACGATGTCCTCATCGCTCACCGCCAGCTTCGAGATGCCCGCCGCCAGCGGTTGCCACATGTGCAGCCAGGGCAGCCCCTCCCCCTCGGCGAAAGCCAGCGGAAGCAGTACGGCCTGTACCATCGCGGCGCGCAGGCCGCCGGGCTTGAGCCGCTCTATCTCATCGAGGAAAAACTGGAAGGCGCTCTCGAGCCCGGCAGGAAGACGCTCCGCCCAACCCGGCACGTCGACCTCCACCGGGAAGGGGTTTGTCAGCAGACTGACCACGGCGGCATGCGCGACCAGGAACACATTGCCTGCCCGTGTGGACACCGCCAACGCCACCTGGCGCGCAAGCGCCGGATTCGATCTGTAGGCCGTGGTACGCCCGGGCTCCTCGGTTGCCAGCAAGCGCCGCTCGACGTAGCTGCGCACGTCATCGGGGCCGATGTAGTGCGGCGCATCCAGATTGATTTCAACTGCGGCCTCGCCCAGCCCGCGAAAACGGCGGCCTGGTTGCACCGTGTCCGGCCGCGTACCAACGAGCAGGAAAATACGGCCCAGTTCGGCCAACGGACGCAGCAAGCTGGAAACGATCTGGAGTTTCTCGTCGGCCTCGTCAAGCGCGTCGACCACGACCACGGTCTTGCCGGGACGGTGCGTGATGGCTTCGATGAGTTCGGCCGCATCGTTTGCGACGCAACCCAGGCTCTGCGAGATGTGCCTTACCACGTCGTTCAGCAGCATGTGCCGCGCATGGACCGCGACGCTGACGACACTGGCAGGCGGCACGCTGCCCTGGCCAAGCTCGCCTTCCGCGGCCGCCAGGACTTCGCCACGACTGGCGGGATCCGACAATGTCACGATTCGTGCCAGCAAGGCGGATTTGCCGGCCCCGGGGCCGCCGGTGACGACCCGGGCCCGGCCGTCGGCGCTGGGCTGCTCGAGCCACTCGACCAGCTCTTTCAATGCCTGGGATCGGCCGGTGAAATACCAGCCGCTCGTGCCGTCCGGCGCGCCGCGCGCCTTGGGCACCCAGTGCCCGGCATAGGCGCGTTGTATTTCCAGGTCGAGCCCCGACGGCATCCCGGGCCGGAAGCGCGGATTGGGGAACAGGTAGCAGTATTCCACGATGTCGATGCTCGAATGGCTCGCCTGCTGCGCCGGATAGTTCTCACTGAGGTATCGCTTGACCTCCCGCATGATGTCGGCAATTTGCAGGAACTCCTGCGTGGAGCTACCGAGCCGGCCATGGGCATTTGTCAACGCCGCCTCCAGCGCCAGCGACAAGGCGCCCTGGTCGGCTTCCTGTTTCGGACCGGCCGCAGCGATCACGAACAGCTCGGGGCAGTTCGAGGATCGCTGCGCCAGACGAGCCGCGACGTGCGCGAGTTGCGCTGCTCCGGCGCCCGCGTAGCAGGCGTCAAGGATGATGAGCACTTGCGAGGCCTTTGCCCCCACACAGAGCGCGCGCCATAGGTCTTCGACGGCAAGCGCCGTCTCGCCCAGGTCGGACGGATCGGATTCCTGGGTCAGCAAATAAAACCGGTCCTCAGACGTTTCCCTGGCGCCGTGCGCCGAATAGTACGCGACGATGAAGCCGCCCTCGGCGTCGCATGCTTTTCTTCCGTTGACGAACAACTTGCGCACTTCGTCGCGGTTGGAAGCCGGGTCGCCCGGCAACCGATGGTAGCCAAGCGAGCGGAATGCGCGCGCGATCCGCTCGATCTCCTGCGGAACCTGATCGAGGTCGGCGCCCGGAATATTCGGGAAATGCGCGGTGCCGGCCGCGACCAGGAAGCGCGGGCGCGGATCAGAGGCCGAGAGCAACGGCCTCCCCCAGTTCGCGCGATGTCAGATAGCGTTTCGCGTCATGCGCCAGCGCATTATTGGCCACCGACCGGTTCACCACATTCGGGCCGAATCCCGCGCCCAAGTCCTTGACCAGGGCGACGACATCGCCGCTGTCAGCGATGTTCACCCAGTGCTTGACACCAGGCGGCCACATGCCCAAGCCAGCCTGGGGGCCGGGATCCAGCTTATCGAAGATCAGGTTGCGGATGCCGAGCGGTGAACCGAGCGTGACGAACACCTCGACCTGCGATGCCGGGTGCGCACACAGCGCTTCGTATGCGATCACCGAACCGAGAGAATGCGCGACCACAACACGCGTCTGGGGCAAGATAGCCTGCTTGACGCACTCACGGGCCGCGTGGCGGACGTCAGGCTCGTTCAAATACCTGCGCACCTGCTTGAGATCGAAAATCAGCGCACTCTCCGCGATGTCGGCAAAGAAGGCCGATTGGCTGAGGGCGCGCAACGCTTTCTGTACGACATCCGGGGCATAGGCTTTGGTATTCGCACCCGGCGCCCGTACTTTCGGATCGATACGTGCGGCTTCGCGCCACAATTCGTCCAGAAGCTCCCGCTCCCACGGGTCGATCACATCCGTTTCATCGTAGGCCGGGAGCATCACACTCTTGCCCGAGGGCCGAAACAGATCGCCATAGAACGCGCACGCAAAGTGATCCGGCGACTCGAGCTTGCACCCTGCGCGCTCCAGTCCGTCCTGCAGGGCCGGCAGCCATTGGTCGCGAAGCGAATGTGCGCCGCTGAACTGATGGCCTATCCCGTGTACACCAACGATTTTCGACATAGCAAACAATTGAATTGGAAGATTCGATTAGTTTAAAGCAATTTTGCCGAAATGTTACATTCCTGCATACGAAATAATCCGCACGCCGCCTCCATGTCGACACAAGTTTTTCCTTTGTTAGGAGTTACTGTCGTACAGCGCGCCGATAAACATTGACGGATACATGTTGGTGATCCGGTCAGGCACGTTGAGGCCTGGCACCGTTTGCGCGACCGCGGAAACGAAGCTGACGCAGTCGTTCGTAGCCAGGCGATAGGTCGAGTTGGCATACTGCTTTTCAACCTCGATCGCGTCGGCAAACACGTCTGACGTCACCAAGACAATCAGCTGTTTGGCGATCTTCTCTCTGGAGTCGTCAAACACCTTACCTTGGGTTCCGCCGATGAGCAAGTCGTAGAAATCGCCACCCACCGGATAGAAGCCGGCACCGCGCCGCATCGTGCGCTGACCCGCAGGATCGCTGTAATACCAGACGATGAATGCATGGTCGTACGCTCCTTGCGCGTCCCTCTCGACGAACGCAATCCCATACTCGCCGGGTTCACTTGCGTTCCGCTTGTCGACTATCTTGTCCATGATGCCTCCCTGAGTTCGACCGCTGGTTAATGTTCCTGGGGCGCTGCAAGGTCCACGACAAAATCCACTATGCTCCGGGGGGCGAAACAAAATTCCGTCGCCTCGCCCGAGCTGCCGATGATGGACCCGTCAATATTGTAAAGTGTTTTGGTAGCGAGATCGGTGATCAAGAAACGATAACACTTGGTGGTGGCAGTGAGTAGCATTCCTCCGCTGTGAGGAAAGCGCGTACGGCTAGGAAATAGGATCTCCCTCAACCGGCCACCGCTCTCGGCCGTAATCACCGTCAGCGTCGGAGCCTTGTTGTTGACATTGTCGCTTTGCTGCATATGCACGTTGAGCTTCTGGCCTGGCCTCACCCCGCGGATCGCGATTGACACATAGGCTTCCGTCGGCGCTGGCTTCGGCGTTTCCTCCTGTTTCTTGGAAATCGCCGGGCGGAAGTTCAATGCGACCAACAGCCGGTTCATCCCGACACTGCCACCGCTGATGATCATCGCCGTCAAGGCAGAGGATATCCACGAACTGGTGGGCTGTTTGCCGCCGTGGTAGGCGGCGAATACCTCGGCCAGCAAATCGAGGTCGAATCGTTTGACGATCGCGAACGAAATGGCAAACATGATCGGTGTCCGCCATGCGCGGCCAACAAAGTACGCCTGGAACAAGCGCCAGTTAAACAGCAGCTCAAAGGCGCTTTCGAGCAGCAGCGCCAACACAAACGCCGCCATCAGCACAGTGAACGCCTGCTGTACCGATGCGGTGGAAACCTGGGGGTCGGAAGCCACCTTGACCAGCACTTGTAACACGCCCGTCTGTATGCATTTTCCCATCGAGTCGCTTGCGCCCAGCTTCAATTCGACCGTCAAATCATCCTTCCGCTCGGGAGGCAGCCAGAGCATCACCTGTTTGAGATCGTTGGCGGGCTTGATGCTGATCTTCCCCGACTGCACCTCCACCGGTTCGACAAAACAGGGGGCCGCCGCCAGGAAAGTATCGGCGCCTGGCCGCGCGACAACTGAAATCGTGGCTTGGTTCGATTCCGCCGCGCAGGGGACGCCAAGGCTGAGCGCAAAAAGAAGAATGAGGACACGAAAGGTAAGCTGGGCCACGTGCGTTCTCCATCCGGTTGGGGGGATTTGTAGCTGGCACTAAAAATGCCATCCTAACAATTAATTTTGATCAACGATAGTCGATATTGATAATTCGCATACTTTATTGACGATGTGATATTTGGCTAGAATGTTGCCAATATATTAGGTGTATCGTCCGACGTGGGGTAGAGAAAATAATAAACAAGAGGAATCGTCCAATGTCCACGATTACACGCTCAGCCAGCCCATTCCGCCCGCACTTCAATTGCCCTTCCGCGACCAGCTTCCACGGCAAGCCTAGGCGATCCTCGTCCTAGCCGGCCCAACGCTGCCGTTTCCTCGCACGTTTTACCAACACTCATCGTCAACGCCATCGCAGTCCCCGCCATTTCGGCTGGGTCTATTGGCACGCCGCTATTAAAGGAGTCGTCTTGGATAAGCTAGAGAGAAAGAAAGCTCTGTGGAAACTGGGCTTTCACTGTTTTACGGCCGCGAAACAAGTGGACTCGACGTTGACCGGGCCGGCCCTGGAGGCGGCGTTGGACGCGGCCTTCGCGGCCGACACAAACGAAGACGAGCTGCTATATGCCACCCTGGAGTTTCAGATGTACAGCTGCTGGTCGCCGCGGCTGGGCAAAATGGATGCAGGCAAACTCGTCCCCAGCGATGCCACCCCGCGTCGGAATCTCGACATTATCCTTCAACAGTCCAAGCCTGAGCCTTCCGGCCTCTGGGGGCCGATTTGGCAATCCTGCCTGTCGGCCTGGGACGGGTATTGCTGTCCGGTTCAGATCGAACGGTTGGCAGCCGAGACCGATCTCGGCGCGGCGGATGAAAGGACCGACCTGGAGGCCTGCGCTGCCACGCGCGGCAACGTCTGGGACTTGCAGCTCGAGGACAAGGGGCAGTATTTCAGCGCGCGCGACGTCTCCGGTTGGTTCAACGTCGACGGCAACACCGATCCAGCCTACCGCTCCGACCCGCCAGGCATGCGTGCGCCTTACGTGGCGCCGGCGGGCATAGACCAGGCGGACTGGCTGCAGCACCGGAGGATACTGTTGCGTGTGGACAATGTGCCGGAAGACGGCCGGTTCGGGCCCACCGTCCGGCCATGGCACGCTGTGGAATTTCGTCCCAAATTGCTCCCCCTGGACGAACGCCAACGGATCCTCGCGGAGCCGCGCTGGTCGGCAATATTTCGTATCGTCCGGGCTGTCTCAGACCAGGAAAGCACGGGGTATCTGGATCGCTTTCAGGGATACGACGACGCCTTCCTCTCGATGCCCTTGTTTCACTATGCTATTCCACAACGAAGCGCAACGCCCGGTGGCACCCAGCTTGGCGGCGTGTCGGTCTGGTTGAACGAAAAGCATCCACCCGCCGAACCGCGCCAGCAATTTTCCGCCCTGCGTCTCCGCGCGGAAGGCGACGCACTTTGGCACGACGCATTGGGTGCTGGAGAGCAGTACGATACCGGATCCGGCGAACAGATTTGCGGCAGCCAGGGCGCTATCGCCACGTTGCGGCCACCAGCGGGCGGCCCTGCGGGAACCTACCCATACCTGAAAAGCCTGGAACTGTTCAAGCGTCCGCATTTCGTTTATCGCTACGCCATGCATCTGCGCTCCATCGAAGGCTCGAGGACGGCGTTATGGCTGTACGCGGTGCATTTTCTACGGCAGTTGGCATGGTTGAGAATCCTGCCCGGCAGTGACATTCCCGCAGAGTGGGGCGACAAGCGACTGGGCGAAGTCATCCAGAGCGAAGCGGCGTTGGCGCTCGTGCTGCGCATCGCAGTCAAGTCTCCTGCCTATGTGCTGAGCAAGATGTCGAAAACGCCGGGTGTCTTCGTCGCCCGGACCTCCGACGTCACCCACAGGGACGGCCTGTTGCGCTGGATGACCCAGGCGTGGGCCAACGCCGGGACCGCCGATAAACAAGCCGATTTTGAAAGCCGGTTGGCCAGCATGTTGGTCGGCGAGACCAAGTACAAACCAGGGGACGGGAGTGGCGGCGTCCCGATTCCCGTGTATGCGGAGGTGGACATAGGCACGTTGCGCGCGGTGCGCAACTGGCCTGGACGTCTAAAGCAATTTCACCTCGATCCATCGGAACTGCATGCCAGTTTCAGCAATGGCGACACATTGATTGGATTGCAGTCCAGTCCCGGTTCTTCGCCGTTCTTGAAACACAGCGCTGGCGCCTGGGTTTTCGACGATATGGATTTCGCCTGGCGCCAGACCCAGGGTGGCCATCCACCACCGGCGAACGCGCCGTTCCGCCTCAGCCCGGACGACTTCACGTCTGACCTGCGAGCCTTCGGCATCGCACCGGCGGCGCCGGCCGCGGCATGGGGTGTTGCGCCAAACGCCAAGAGCGTCGTGGCGCAAGCGGCACGCGAATTACAGATCGCCGCCGCGGATGCTCATGTGTTCGTCGGCGGCGTGCTGAAACAGAATCCCCATCCCCATCAGTTGCGTGTGCATGGCTTGCACCGGCAGCGTTGGGTGCGGCTGCAATGGCACGATTTCCAGCAGGGCAAACAAAGCAGCGCCCTGCTCTGCGGTGCCTCCAAGGACGCTCCCCCCAAACCGGCGGAGGCGCTGTGGGCGCTGGACGCCGTTCCTGGCGCGACCGTCTACGCGTTCGACGGCAGGCGGGGGAAACTGGTCCAGTCGCCGCTCGGACAATTCGACCAGGGCGCACAGACCGCCGCCCGTTCCAAAGCGGACGCACTGGACGGCAGCGCGATGACGACCTTCGGGCTGCCCGCGACGCCGTTGGCCGAAGCGACTTTCGCCTTGTTCAAAAACGCAGTGTCGGATCCGGAAGGCAGCGGCGTGGCGGCGCCGGACAGCTTCGCAGTCAAGTTGGATAACGGCGCCATCAAGATCCGCTTCGGATGGCTGCGCCATACATTGGCGATCGGCGGCAAGGCGGACCAGACGGGCGAACTGGGCTTTTACATGGAGTTGCTGAATTGGCGTGCCCGCGCCGAACTCCCGGACTCGGAAGCGCAACAATACCTGCGCTCCACCGGCTTTGAATTTCTCCCTCGCAAAAATGTCGACCTGTTGTTTGACTTCACGTCCCCCCAGCACCTCACCTCCTCCAGCCTGCAACTGCCGCTGAAGCTTTGGCAGCCGCAAAAAAGCGCGACGGCGGCGTCGTTCGACTGTGCCCTCGCTATGCTGACCTGGCCGGCGCTACATCGTTGGCGCGAGACGCTGCGGGCGTCGCCGCTGGCGCGGCGCGCGATGTGGGACTGCTGGCGCTTGAGCCTGCGCGAAATGCTGCTCTTGCCCGCATTGCCCGGCAAGCTAGGCAGGGAGGCGCGATTGTTTCGGCTCTTCCAGAGTCCTGAATGCCTGGCTGTCCTGGCCTACTGGATCTACCGCGACGCCGGATCGCTGGAAAAGCACCTGGCCTCAAAAAAATTCGCCGGCAAAGTGAGCGACTGGTTGAAAGGACATGACGCCGACTATACAAAATGGACGGATGCGGACGAGGCCGATATGTGGGGGAACCTGGTCGGCACCCTGGACGATGGCGATCTGAAGGCAGCCCTGATCGCCAGGACGCCCGCCGCGCACGCCAGGCCGGCCTATCGCGCCGAATTGGAACAACTCATCTATCTGGCGGAACTGGACGGGACCGGCCGGCAAGCCACGTCGGCGGCGCGCGCCGGCTTCGTCGTGCTACCCGCCCCCAAAGCCCATTTTGGCATCGCCTTGCTGACCGAGGCCTCGACCGCGCCCGCGCTGTTCCAGGCGAAGTCGGCGACGGCCAGCTACCGCGTCGTCGGCATCGCGCCGTATATCGGCGACGATCCGGCCGGCGCACGGGGCGCCGCCATTCCGCTGTCGGCGTCGGTGGACGTCATGATCCAGGCCGGAAGCGGCGCCGAAACCCTGAACCTGGTCGCGCCGGGCGCGGCCAGTTCGGAACAACTGACGCTCTCGCATGGCGACATCCTGTCCGATTTTTCGCTGGAGGCCGACGTCGGTGCCTGGCTGGGGCCGCTTGGCGAAGGTGTCAGCGTGACGCTGCTCGCCGCGGCCAGCAACGAAAACAACAGTTGGACGCTCAAATGCGGTTTCCGCGTCGGCGCCGCCTGGCTACGCGCGCCCATCGAATACCCGTTGACGCCGGTCCTGTCAATCACGGATATCGTCGTGGATCTGGGCCAGCGGAAAATTCAGTGGGCGAAGGATCTGGCCTTGGCGTCGGACGCCCTGCATGCATCCCTGCCCTTCCGTGGACGCGGCCGCTGTGCGCTCACGCTGGGGCTGGACGGCAATCTCGATCCGGCGTTGCGGTTTGAAGCGTCGTTGAGCACGATCGAAATGCAACTGGGATCGCCGATCGCGTCGCTCGGCCTGGTTCCGGAACCCGCGGACCAGCTGTTCAGCATCGCGGCCGACCTGACAACGGACAGCGCCAGCATCGACATCCAGTTGCCAGACCGGATAAGCGCCACCTTGCGCCTGGAACTGGCCGCCACTTCCACCGCTCGCGACGCGACCAGGGTGGTGCCGCTGATTAACGCCGGACAGGTATCGGACCTGCTTGCGCCCATCGTCATCAGCTTGGGCACCATGGACGTCCCCAAGGCGAAGGCGGCCGCCGGCTTGCGCCTGCGCGCCGGCCTGCCGGAATTGCCGGGCTGGCTGTTTGCCGACGGTCCTCTCTGGCATCCGCAGAGCCCGGGCGAGTTCTCGATGCCGGATATCGCCGACAACTGGTTCGCCGGCGGCAGCGCCAGTCTGTTTGCCAAGCTCGCTGATCGGGTGGCGCACGTGCTGGGGAGCGACCGGTTGACGTTGACCTTGCCCATGAGTTTCACTTTCCGCTTGCCTGGGCAGGACGAGCTGATGTCGGCCACCGCCAGCCTGACGGCGGCCTGCCCGGTCGTGAACGGCTATTTGCAGCTGGCGCCAAACGCCTTTTCGTGCGACATCTCGAAAGTCGCCCTGGAGTTTAACGTTGCTAAACAAGAGTTCCCGATGGGAGACGCGGCCAAGCTGGTGCTGCCGAAACGTCTGAAAGCGGAGCTGGACCTGAGCGGCCAGGCGTCGAATGCGCTGGCCTTCACCAGCTTGCATGACGATCCGGTCCGGCTGCAATTCCCTGCCGAAGGCGGCTTTTCATTCGATATCAGCCGGCTCGAACTGGGCGCCGGCGGCGTCTCGCTGGAAGCCAGTGTCAGGAAGGGCGCCGCCGCCATCGGCGACCTGCCGACACTGGAAGGCAGCCTGAACGTGCGGCCTTCGGACGGTACCGTCGGCAAGCTGGTGATCGAACGCGGCCGGCTGGTGTCCGCTTCGCTGGCGGCCGACGCCAGGTTGCGCTTCTTCGATGACGCCGACGGCGTGCTGACGCTGACCTTGTTCCAGGACGAGGACGGCCGGTTCGGCGCCATGACCAAATTCAACATCGCCGTCGGACGCAGTTTCAACGTGCGGGCCTTGTATCTGCGGGTCGACGTGCAAAGCGTGCAGCTGTCGCTGTCCTACGTCGACAAGAAATGGAGCGCCACCGGCGGCATGTCGGGCAGTTGCGCCTTCGTCGCCAACGGCCCGCTGGCCGGCCGCCTGGCGGAATACCAATCGCTGTTCGACGGCACCAGCGTGCACTTCGAAAATCTCAACCTGGCCGACCTTGGCCAGGCCAGCCTGACGGTGCTGGTCACGCCGCGCACATTCGATGTCGCCGGAATTTTCCGCGTCACATGGCGGGGCTTTACCATTCCGAAGCTGGGCCAGGTGTCGCTGAAATCCATCAAGCTGCTGGGCGACATCAGCCTGGCCGTGCCGCTCAAGGACCTGCGCGCCGAACTGACGCTGGGCGATATCGTGATTTCGCAACCGGACGCACAGTCGCTGGTGCCCAAGATACGCATCTCGACCATCGGCGTGGCGATCGCCATGCCGAGCTCATTCCGCTTCAAGGGCCGCCTCACCGAATTCGACGACGAGCAGGAGTACGGCTTCGGGGGCGCCGTGTACATGGAGTCGGACGCCTTCCCGGGCGCCACCGCCTTGCTCAAGCTGACCCGCCTGCGCATCAAGGACCGCGATCCGGTCCCCTCGTTCGTGGTCTACGTCGGCGTCGACCGCACCGACCACCTGGCCTATGGCTTCTTCCTGCGCAAGTTGGGGCTGGGGGTGGCGGCCAACCAGGGCTTGCGCAACTTCACCGATGCGGCCGCACGCGACAAGCCGCTCCCGCAGCGCATACAGGGCGCGCTGGTATCCGGCATCCCCAACCCCGGCGAGCTGAGCTCCTGGGTTGCCGTCCCGCCGAAAAATCCCGGGGATACCGCCTATTCGGTGGTGGCGGACGCCCAGGTGACGCTGGGTTGCCTGGACCGGCAAACCCAGCACCCGTTCGTGACGCAGATGTTGGTCAGCATCGATGACGACTTCACCTTGCAGGCCGGCGCCAGCGGCTGGCTTGCCGTCAGCCCGGACGAAGCGCAACAACCCGACTTCATCGACCACCCGGCGGTGCGCGGCGCGCTTGGGTTCTCCCCGCGCAAGCAGGAGATATATGGCAGCTTCATCACGCTGCAGCACACCAAGTATGGCGCCAGCGTCGACCTCAACGTCACCACCGCGCTGATGCGGCGGGCCTTGGATGCATGCCGGCTGTCCGTCACCTTCCTCTGTACGCGCGATGGCGCCCTGCTGGAGATCGGCTATCCGCGGCAGGCCCGCTTTGCCTTGCAACTGGGGCCGGTGAATGGCGCGGCGGAAGCCGGTTTCCGCATTGGCTACTATCGCGGCACCCTGGTGGTGGGCGTCAACCTTGCCGTCATGGCCAGCGTCTCCACCGGCTTCTCCGCCGGCTTGGGATTCGCCGATGTCGAAGTCGCCGCCGTCGCCACGTTCGCCTTGCAGGGCGCGTTCGCGGGCGCCGTCACCAACGCCGGCCAGCTGTATCTGCTGGCGGATCTGTCGGTCAGCGCCGCGTTCAGCCTCTCGGTGCGGCTGCACAAGGAGATCCGGGTAAGCGGCTTCTGGGGCAGCTTCACCGTGCCCATTTTCAACCTGAGGACATCGCTGAACATCACCGCCACCGCCGCCCTGCGCGCCGCGCTGGTTCCGTCCGGCCTGGGTTTTTCCGGCTATGCCGAGGTCGCGCTTGGGGTGTTCGGTTTCAGCTTCCACATCGGCCTGTCGGTGTCGTTCGACGGTGGACGCGTGGACGAGGCACGGCGCCAGATCGATGCCTTGGTGCCGCCGATCGACGAAATCATCAAGCCCGCACCCGCTGCGCTGCCGGCGCCGGTGACCGCGCTGGCGGCCAGGGTGCTGGCCTATCGCCAGCCCCAGCTGCTGGAGGCGATCGGCCTGAAGGCGGAGGAAGCGCCGCGCAAGGTGCCGCAGGCCTGGTGCTACCACGTGCGGCGCGTCGGCGGCGTCACGCGCGTGGTGCTCTACCCTAACCCGATGGGCGACGGCTATCCACGCCAGACGGCAACGCGCGCCAGCCACCGCATCAACTTCAATTCGGCCGGCAGCAAGGCGTTTGTCGGCCTGGTCGGGCGCAAGGTGGTTTTTGAAGCCGGCAAAACCTATGTCATCAGCGAGCCGGTCGACGAGGTGCTGATACCGGAAAACTTGATCCAGCCGGCGCCGGGTACGTCGGCCCAGCCCCTGCTGGCCCGACACCTGCTGGAAAACATCGCGCTGCCCGCCGAAAAACCGCTGTGCCGCGAAATCGTCGATCCGCGCACCCAGGCGCCGGTGGCGGGCGATTTCGACGATCCCGCCGTGCTGGCCGATCCGCGCCGGCGCTCCACCCGCTTCCGCAAGCGCTACGGCGAGAAGCGCCTGGATGGCGAGGGGCCGCTTCAAACCTATGACGATTATGTGCTGGCCGCACAACTGACCACGGCGGAACTCATCGCCCCCACCGGCGCCTTGACCGATGCCGAGCTGCTCACCGGTCTGCTGCACCTGGCCGAGAGCGATCTCGCCCAAGCCAATGTGGAACAGCCCTTGTCGATCGGCACCGGCCAGGCCGAGCAGCCGAATCCGCTGCGCCTGCCCGCCTTGATGGGCCTGGTCCTGGAATTCAGCGGCACGGACATGGCCGAGCAGATCGGGCAGCACGGCATCGCCGCCTTCGCCCAAGACATCTCCATGCTGGACACGCCGGTCGCCGCAAGCGATTGGGACGGGCCGTCGACCCGCGAGGAGAGTCATCTGTTCGAATCCAATCTCAGCTATTGGTTCCAGGGACAGGGCGAAATCGGCCTCAGCTGGCAATTCAGCCGGGTGGCGCCAGGCGGCGTGCTGGTGGGCGCGGGCCCGTGCAGCCACCGCGCGGTACGCCATTTCGAGATCAGGCGCGAGGACCTGGATGAAAGGCTGCCGCCCACCACGTCGATCATCCGCCCGAGCTGGGTGGTGTATCGCGAGCCGCCAAGGGAGGGTGAAGCGCCGGTGCACTACTACATCCGGCCGCAGTTCCAGTTTGTCGACAGCGGCCTGCCGACCGACGTCGCGCTGAACCTGCGCTACACGGTGCGGGCCGTCGGCTGCGACCACAGCTATATCGACCAGCCGGACAGCACGCTGTGCAGCGAGGTCTACGACCTGGTGCGCTACCAGCCTGTGCAGGAACAAGCCGAGATAACGCAATCGCAAGCGCTGCTGCGTATCCCGGGCCTGGCCGCGGGGAACTCCACGGTGCCGGCCCCTGCGGCCCGCCTGGAGTTGCTGGTCGCCGTCAGCATACCGGATACCAAGGAAGATGGCGGGGTCCTGTGCAAGCGGCTGGCGCCACGGCTCAGCGTGATGGCGCGCCCCGTCGAGCGCGGTACCCTGGGCATTTATGGCAGTGGCACGGAGACCGATGTCTCGCTGCTCTGGCGCAAGGAGTTGAGTGGCAGCGACCTGCGCTTGCCCCAGCCTGCGCAGTTGCGCCGCATGAACGTCGCGCAGTTGGCGGACGCCACCGAAGTGAGCATCGCCGCTGCCGACTGGACCGTCTTTGCCGACGGCGACTTCGATCGCGGCGACGGCGCCCTGAGTGGCAAACGCATGCTGGTACTCGGCACCACCATTCTCTTTACGCCCGGTAAGGAAGCCGAGACATGGAAGCGGCTGGGCATCGCCGCCGGCGGCGCGGCCGAATTCCATCTGTGCCTGAAAGCCAGTACCACGGCGGACGGCAAGATCGGCACCGCGACCGCCTATCAGCGCGCCCGCATGGCGCTGACCTCGACTGTGACGCCGCCCGCAGGAAGCAAGGCCAAGCTGGATGGCGGCCTGGCCCCCGAATCGCTGTTCGCCCAGGGAAGCGAGGTGGCGGCACTGGAGCGCTACGCACTCAACGCCCCCGCCCGCCCGCGCGAATGGGCGAAGCTCGACAAGTTCAGCGTCGTGCCACAGATCGGTCCGCTCGCCGACGGTGGCGACCGGCTGCAGATCAGGCTGGCCGGCACGCTGCAGCACCACGCCGCAGGGCGCGACAGCCTCGCAGAAAATGCCGGAGCGCCGGTCGCCTACCGGGTCTGGCTGAGGGATGCGATCGACGACCTGGACTTGCCCGCCGACGCGCCGCGCCCGATGCAAGTGGTCCGTGACTTTGCTGTCCTGCCCGAGAAAATATACCGTTCCCTGCCCGAGCGCGTCGTGGTGCAGAAGCTGGCGGCCGACAATAAGAACCAGACGCAGCTGGACTGGACGTTCGAGGACGGGCGCAGGCTGCAGATGCCTGCATCCGAGCCGCCCTCCGACTACCCGCCACTGTCGTCCATGTTTGCCAAGGTCGCCTGCAACGGCGGCGCCGATGCGATCGTGCACCACGCCATCGGCGCGTTCGGCACCGTGGTTCCGGGCGATGGGCAAATATGCTATTCCATGGACGAGCCGTTGTCGCCGCCCATGCGGGACGCGCTGGTGCTGGACCGCGCCGCCGAACTGCTGAAGCGCTGCGCGGACGACAACGACCACTTCGGCTGGCGCCTGCTGGAGGGCTTGGGAGCGGCCGCGACGGTTTGGCTGGAGCTGGACGACGACCGCGCCACACCCGTCTTGCCGAGCGAGCATACCCAGCTCGCGGCGATCACCTTCGAGATGCTGGCGCCCGCCGACAGGCCCGGACCCGGCGGCCTGCCGCTCTATGGCATCCGCCTGTTTGCGCAAGAAGTGTTGAATCTGGTGTTCCACCTGACGCCGAAAACGCCGCAGGAAAGAAGAGACTGGCTTGCCGGGGAGGACGCCGGCAAGCGCTGGAGTCCTCTGCACCACGCGCTCAATTGGCTGACGCCGCGCGCGGCGAACAGCGCCGCCGTGCCGGACAGCTGGATCGCGTTGGTGGACGCCCTCTGCGTGCGCTGTGCGCGTTTTGTCGACGTCGGGGCGCCGCGCAACAGCGTGCGCATGCGGCATGTCGCGACGCTGCCTGCCGCCGGCCCGGACGACGCGCCCGCCGCCGCGGCGCCGGCGAACGCCCAGATCATCCTGCCTGCGGTGCTGGGCATGGTGGAATTTTCCCACCTGCGTGAGGAAGGTTACGCCAGCGAACTGCAGATAGCTGTCGAAGTCGTGCGCCGCTACGACTTCCATCCATTGGCGGACGGCGTCGACCTGGGCGCGCCGGGCGTCCCGCCGCCCACCTTGGTTGTCTCGGTGCCGCGCACGCTGGCGCTGGCAACGGACCGTGCCGCCATGTCGATCGATGTGCGCGACGGCAGCATCCAGGCCCTGGTGCAGGTGCATCCGGCGCAGCGCGCCCACCTTGCCGCCGCCCCGCTGAGCCGGCGCGTCCAGTTCCTGCGGCAACGTATCACGCTCCAGCGCAGTGTTTCGAAGCGTGCCGCGGATGCGCCGGGGTTTGTCTCCGCCATGCTTGCCGATCAGCGTGTCGACTGGGATGCCTATGCCGCGTCCTGGCCGGTGTCGCCGCGCGCCGAAGCCGATTGGCACGCGGCAGCCGACCTGCCGCTGCCGCCGGCCGACGTGGTGACGCGTGGGGTCCACGTGCTGCGCTACCCCCTGCTGCCCTCGGCCTATGCTTGGCGGGTGGCCGTGCAAACCAGGGCCGGCGCGCGCTCCTCCGACGACCAGACGCCCGGGCCGGACGACTCCGCGGTCGCGGCCATGGAACCCTTGTTTGTCCTGCGTGATGGCCTGGGCTACCGCGATTTGCAGTGGACCTGGAGCGTCGAGGGCGGCGACCTGCAGTTCGCGTGGCCGTTGGCGCGCGCCATCGATGCGCTGCCGGAACGCTGGCGCGCCTATTGGGGCAACGGCGACCAGCACGCCGACGTGGATTCGACGGCCGGGCGCAGTGCGCCGGTGCTGCAGTTGCCCGACCTCCGGGCCAGCTACATGCTGACCGCGATACGCAAGGAAGGCAACGTCAGTGTCGATCTGCTGCAGCTCGTCTACGACCAGTCACGGAACCGCTTCAATAGCTGTGTTCTGGTCAGCCCCTACGCCGGCAGCACCGTGACGTTCGCCCCCTTGCAGTTCGACGCCGGGGCAGTCGACGAGAGTTGGCGCGGGCGCCTCGGCATGGCCGGCACGCTGTCGCTCGATGCGCCTGAGCTTGACTGGCTGGCGACATCGCTGCGCAATGCCGACGGCGTCTGGACGCTGGCTTGCACGACCCTGCGCGATGGCTTGCGCTTCAACCTGACGGAGGTCGCATGACTACGATTACGCTGGTGAGCGACGCTGTCGCCGGGCAGTGCGAATATCAATACTCGCCCACGGGCGGCATCGTCAAACACTGTCTGGTGATGAGCCAGATCGAACATCGATTGCGCGTGGATACCACGGCCGCCGGACTGACGGTGACCGAGCTTTCCGGCGGTGCCGGCCGGCGGCGCTTGCAGCTGACCGCGCGCGGCGCCGGCGCCACCCTGAACGTGGTCTTTCCCGATCTGAACGGACAGCTTCCCCCTGCCATGCCGCCCGACCCTGCGGCGGATTGGGACTGCCGCCTGACCGGGAACGTGGTGTTGCTGGAAGAAGGCAGCGACGCCAATGTGGCCTACCGGATCGAGGTCGGGATGCTCAAGTGCGAGCCCGGCAGGAAAGCCAGCGTCAGGGTATTGAACATGCTGTGGCCTGTCATCCCCCCAAGAAACACCGCGTGGTCATACCTCTGGACGCCGCTGGGCCTGGCGATAGAGAGTACGCTGACGATCGACAATATCGCCCATCCCGCGACGCTGCTGTTGCCGGCCGCGCGGGGTGCGGCAAAAGACGTCGCGTGGAATCCCAGCGATGACGGCGCCTCGCTGCAGTTCTGGAAGGCCGATGCGTCCGGAGATTTCCCCGAAGTCAACGCCATCGGCGCCGCGGGCGCACGGCTGACCCCGCTGCTGCCCCGCGACAAGCCTTGGCCGGGACCCGCCCCCACCATGGCGCGCCGCTGGCGGCTATTGGAAATCGACCAGCATGGCTTGTTGGATATGGCCTTGGCCATACTCAACGTGGACCCCTACCTGACGCTGGAGCGCCATGCGCCCGCCGTCGGCAAGCCGGGCACGGTGGTATTGGATGAACCCGCCATGGCCGCCGAACTCTGGACGGCGGTGGAATTGCAGGTCAATAAGCAGGTGCTCGCCGGGGCGGTGTTGACCTCGTTACGCGACACCATGGCGGCCCGCATCCGCTGGAACGCGGCATCGCGCAGCGCGACCATGCAAGCGGCCAATGTGCATGTATCGCTGGCTCCGGACGGCGAGTCCCACCGCTTGCTGCGGCATTACCTGACGCTGTCGAACGGTCCCCGCAGCAAGGCCGACCTGGTTCAGATCAGCTGGAATCCGCTCCAGCAAGAGTCGCCGCAAGCGACGCAAATCGGCCGGGCGGGAATGCTGTTCGCAGGCATGTCGCCGTCCCCGGACAGCCCGCAGGCCGGAGGGCTGCCGGGCGGCCCCCGCTGGATCAAGCTGGCCGATGGCTATATCGATCTGGTCTCGATTGCCGATCCCGCCCAGATCGCGGCCGCCAAGGCACGGCTGCAGCAGGCATCCTATGACGGCGGTTCGCTGGACGGGGGCGTGCCGCTGGGCGAGATCGGCGGTCCGGCAGGCATGACGGCGCTGATGGCGGACGCCAGCGCCGACGGCAAGGGGCGCAGCTCGGCATGGCTGCGGATCAGGAAAAACAAGGTGCAGCTCGAACTGTCCGGCGCCTATTTGCTGTGGGAGACTCCCGCCTGGTGGATCGCCGACCGCGATGCGGCCGCCGCCAGCGGCGCGCTGCCGAATCTGGCGCCGGGATTCTCAGCCAGTTTCAAGCAGCCCGACGCTTCCGTGGAGACCATGCGGCAGCGCTTGTCGCAGGCCCTGTCCGCCCATTTGAACACGACGCACTGGATCGGCAAAATGGGGCAGCCTGGACAAGGCGAATGGATCGTGGAGAAGACGCCGGCGGGCACCACGCTGACCTTGCCGTCCGGCCTCGCGAAGCAATGCAGGATCAGCACGCCAATCGGCGACGCGGCGCTACTGTCACTGCTGCCCTACCCGGGGGTCGACCCGTCGGCCTTGCTGCTGGACGGCAGCCGGGGCACGACGCCGCTGGTCGCGCCGAAGCAGCCGGTGGTGTTGGTGCTGCGAGAAAATGCGCTGCCCGCGCTGGCCGCGCCCGCCTTCCCTTCGGTCGAGTCCGCGCCGGCGCAATGGACGCCGATCGGCGGTGAAATGTTCGATCCACGTGCGTGGGGTCTGGGCTATCATCCAGCGCGGCAGGAGTTCGACTATCGTCACGCCGCTCAAATGGCAACGGAAACGCAGTTGCGGATCCGGCCGGACGGCAGCCTGGGCCAGCAAATATCGGGCGCGTCGCCAGCCGCGGTCCGGGCCGCCGACGACATCGCGATCTGGACCTCGGGCACGCCGGGCTCGCCGTCTCCGCGTTTCAGCCTCAGCGGCGGCGCTACGAAAGGGCCGCTCAGTCTGCGCGGCTGGATACCCGGCTCCACTGTGGGCGTCAAGCAGCTGAAGTACCAATCCCCGACGCTGACGCTGACCATAGTCTGCGGCAAGGACCAGAAGGACGAGGTGACGCTGGACATGTCGCTGGACGGCCGCAACCAGCAGCCGGTGCCGCTTTCGCTGCGGAGCGACGACGGCGAGGTTCACTGGCTGGAACGCGCCGTGGCGGGCAATTTCGTCGGCTATGGGCAGCCGCTGCAGGTGGCCGGCGATTTCAGCTGGTTCGCCGACGGGCGTAGCCGTTGGCAGCCATATGCCGCCGGCGTGCGTCCCACCAAAGTGAACGGCGTTGCGCAGAATCTTCTGACCTTTAACGCCTTTTGCAGCCTGGGCCTATATGGCGGCGATCCGTCATGGCAGCTGGGCATATCGGTGTGCGACCAGGCACCGGGCAGCCCGGCGCTGCAATGGGACATGCTGGGCGACGGCGAAGCGCCACGCGTGGGACCGTTCGCCCTGTTGTCGCACGAACTGACGGGCCTGACGCCGACAGCGTTTGCGACCACCCTCCGCCTGGGCCTGCCCTTTGCATCGCGCCATGCGGCATCGGCCAGCGCCACCGGCCTGCTCACGTTGCAGTGGAACGGCGCTCCCGATGTCCTGTGGCAGATTGCCGACGGCGACTGCGGCGACTTCTGCTGGCGGATAGAGGCGCCGACCTATATCGACGATGACGAAGGGTTGTCGGCCAGGATAAGCTTGCGCGAGGTGTTGGGCCGCGCCAGTATCGTATCGGGCAAGCTGCTGCTGACGCTGACCGCCGTCGGTTTGCAGACCGAACTCGGTTTGCTGCGCATTAGCACGCTGAAGCAGCCCATCTTGATGGCGTGGGACGATGACGGCGTTGAAAGCCTGGCTTTCGTAGCGGAGAGCGAGGCCGATGCCGCAACCGGCTTCCACTGCCGTATTCCCTTCCGTTGCCGGCGCCAGAGCGCCGGCAACGACCCCGCGCCCTGGTATATTCCGCCACCTGCGCAAGGCGGAACGACGGCGGTCTGCTGGGCCGCCGATGGCGGCACGCTCAGTTTGCCCAGCGATCCGCGCGAGTCCATGCAACTCAATGACCTGGTACTGCATCTTGCCGCGGCCCCGTGCTCGATACCGCGGCTCTCGCTGCATCAATCGTCCACCGTGTCCTGGGGTTTCACCCACGTCGAGCCGGGCATCGCACCGGCCCAGGCGGTTTCGACCGCTATCGCCGGCAGCATCACCGTGATACAGGGCTCGCTAACGCCGCTTCTGGAATGGCGCGTGCGCGCCAGCGTGGCGATCGACGCCGCCGAGCTGTTTGGCCGCGTCAAAGCGGGCACCAGCCTGCGCGCGGACGTGCGGCTGGTTTGCGCGGGACCGCTGACGGTGGCGAACCGGCGCTATCTCGGCAGCAGCATGACAGGCAGGGTGGCGATCGCCAACGACTGCCAGCTCAAATATAAAGGCACGATCGCCGTCGACCACCATTGCCAGTTGATCGTCGACCAGCTTCCCTTGACGACGGCCGGCACGCCAGGCGACAGTTTCGACGCGGTGGTCGCGCATACCTTGCAATTCGGCGTCGCCGGCCTGGCCAGCTTCCAGACGGTGCAACACTTCAGCATCCTGACGGTGGGCGGGGCAACCCATGTCCAGTCCAGCTGCGTCCTGATGCTGGTGCCTTTGACAGGGCAGCCGCCGATGGCGCTGGCGCAAATACAGTTGGCGGGAGCGCCGCCCATTGGCATCGCGCTGGCCGCGCACCTGCCGCCGGCGGTGCAAGGCTATGTGTTACGCATAGCGCTGCGGAATACCGGCACCACCTTGAGCTTGCCTGTGCCGGCCGCCGTCCCGGGCAGCGCCATCCAGCTCTTTCCACTGGCCGGCTACGTCCCCATGCCTCGTCAGGACAGCCAGGATACCGAAGTGTGGCATGCACGCGGTCCGCTGGCCGACATGATCTCCACGTCGACGCTGGCGGAGTTGACGGCCATGCAGCGCGCCGCCAAATTCAAGGGCGGCGACTTTCCCCAGGCGAATGAGACATTGAGCGACTGGGCAGGGATACTCGAAACCGCCGGACGCTTCCAGAGCGCCATGCTGCCATCGAAAGACGGGACCGGCGTGATACCGATGCCGTTTTGGGTCGACAGCCCTGGCGACAAGGGATTGGCGCTGTCCGTCGACCAGCAAGAACGACCGCGCCTGGCGGTCACGGTCGAATTGCTGTTGATGGAAGCGCGGGGTGTCCAATCGGCCGCTGCCGCGCCGTTGGCCAGCGCCGCTGTCGCCACAATTAGCGTCGGCATTGACGGCGCGGCGGATTCGGTGGACGCCGCCAACGCCAGCATACAAGCCTGGGCACGCCAGGAACTTCGACGTCTTTCGGCACGCAGCGTCGCCGCCACCGTCGTCCGTGGCCGGCCCGAGTGGCTGGCATCGGTCCCCAGAAGTTTCTTTACCGCCAGCGTCTGCGATGTCGACCAGCCTCGCAAGCTATTGGCACCGTCCGCGGCGCCCGCCATATCGCAGATTGCCGACGATACGGCAACCATCGGCGCGACCGGCTGGCAAGAGCGGGCCTCGGTCAGCCAGGCCCCCGAGTTTGTTCTTGAAGCACTGTGCAGCCGGCCCGTGCAGCAGGGACAGGAGTCGGGCAGGACCACAAGGCTGGCCTCGCAGGCATTCGTCGGCAACGACGGCCGCACTTCTGAAGTACCGGCCGGCGGCGTCGCCGTTCGCCAGTCTGTCGCCTTCGAGCAGCAACTGCCATACCTGCCACCGGCGCGCGACCATTTGGCGCTGTACCGCATGCATCAACGTCGGCAGGACGAGGCAAGCGTCCATGCGCCGGTGGTCGATGTGATTGAATGGGCTGCGCGGCCGGGTGACACGCTGGAATCCAGGTTCTCCGTCGAGAGTCCCCATGCGGTCAGCGGCCCCGCCTCTTGCCTGTCCATGCGCACGGCGCGCCCCGCCAACGGCGCCTATGGCGATCCGTTGTCGCTCGACGACAGCATCACGCTGCGCTGGGATGGGGTCGACTGGGCCATGCACCGTGTCAGCTCCAGCCGGGTTGTGGGCAAGGCCGGGACAGGCGCCGCGTCGACCCTGCTGCTGACGGTGGTGACTCCCAACGAGGCGCGGCATGAGAACTACCTGCCGACCGGCGGCGGCGACAAGTCCCTTCCGCTGCAATTGCAGTACGTCAGAAAGGAACGCAAGAATGCCACCGGAGATACCCTGATCTCGTATCTCTATGACGAACCGCTGCTGCTGGGGCTGTTTACCGACCTCCCCGCCCTGCCCGTCGTCGAGCTGGTATTGATGCGTCCGCATGGCGTGGCCGAGCGAATCACACCGGAACCGATCGCCAGCGCGCTCGCCGATCCCAAAGGATGGCGTACCGATCCCAACAAATATTCCTGTCTGCTCTTGCGCCGATGGGATGCGGCGTTGCCGGTGCCAGGCAATGCCAAGTTGGAGGACGCCAGTGCCTATGACGCGGAATCCGCGCAATTGATCAAATCGCTGTTGGAGGCAACAGAGCAAGTGATCTCTCCGAAAGGTGAACAAACCATGCCGTGGCTAATGAACACCTCTCTGGAAAGCAGCCCCCGGTTCGCGATCCTGACAGCGGACGATCCACAAGGCCTGCGGAAGATCGCCGGCAGCGTTGCGTTGTCGTGGCAGGAAACCTGCCCATCGGACCTGCTTGAAAAGCTGCTGGTCCTGTCCGACAAAAAGGTGGTCGGGTATGGCGACCTCGCGGGGACCAGACGGCTCATCCTGGAGGCGACGCGCAATTTCGTGTTAAAGAGCACTTGCTATGCTTTGGAAGCCCGCCCCCTCGACCGGCAGGCCGCCGTCGAGGCGTTCCGCTTCAATAAAAGCGGCGTTTGTACCGCACAGGCAAGCCGCCCCTGACAGATAGCGCCCCGATGCCGCCGCCCCAGGTTCACAGGTGATGAGCCTGACGGCGGCCGGCATTGGGCACCGCTTTGCGTCTTGACGTTTGCCTGACGCCGCCTCACACCCGCACCAGCCACGATTTAGCGACGGGCTCCCGCGTCACATGGACGCTTCGACCCAGCCTGGAAAAGAAAAGGTCCACCGCCGACTTCACGCCATACACGGCATCACCAACGCCGTCGACGTAATCATGCCCGCACATCAGTCCTCCCGGCCGCATTTTCGGATACCAGTTCGCCAGGTCCGCCATCACGGACTGGTACGCGTGGTTGCCGTCGAGGTAAACGCAATCGATCGATGCATTCGGGAAGCCCTGGCTGGCTTGCACGGAGTACGCCCTCAAGATGCGGCTGCGCGGACCGTGGGAGGCCAACAAGGCGCCTGCGCACCGGAACCTGACTTCCTGCTCCTGCGGCGGGACATTGCAAAGATCGCTATACCGGTGCAAAGGCTGGCTGTCCCACGGATCCACCGAGTACAGCATTCGCCCCTGCCAATACCTCAGGATGTGGTCGCTGAACCGGCCCCATTCCACCCCTACCTCGACGGCGACGCCACAGAGGCCGAGCTGGTTAAGCAGCAACGGCAGCTGTTCGCGGCAATTGATGCTTGCGACAGAGGCGTCATTCCACCCGGTGTCCATCAGCCGCCGCCCGCCGGCAGATGGAAGGAATAACCGCAATAGGCCAGGATGGCGGCAACACAATCGTCCCAGTTGCCGCCGCTGTTGTCGAGGTGCAGATACGGCAGTTCGCTCAACAGCAGCGCCCGGCGGCGCTTGGCCTGCGACTGTCTGACGGCCGCGATCGCCAGCCGTCGTCCGCCGTAATACCCGTCCATTTCGTCCGCCCAGCCGGCCCGCTCCGGGCACAGCACCGAGCGCTGTTCGATCAGCGCCGGGCGATAGTCGAGTAGAACCTGCGCCGCCTGCAGCGCATGCAGCGCCCGATCATACCGCCGCACCAGGTGCCAGTGGCTGAACAAGGCGTACACGGTCAGATGAAACCGCTCCAGCACCACCAGCGTGCGCTCGTCTTCCCGCAGCGCCCGTTGCGCCGCGGCGAACCCGGCGTCGAGCCCCGGAAAAACCGGCCGCTCGCGCCACGACGGTATGCGCACGTCCTCCAGAAAGCTGCCCATGATGAAGTCCTCGTCGATGACGTGTACCGGCTGGCCGGCCCGCCGGCCCCATTCGACCAGCTTGGCGATGGTCCGGCTCTTGCCGGTGCCGGTGACGCCCTCGATGATCAGCAAGCGGCGCATCAGCATGCGGCCGGCCGCACGCCGCGCATGACGGCGTCGGCGAGCGGCATGATGTCGCTGAGGAAGCGCACCTCGAGCGGCGTCAGCTCCGGATGCCAGACATCAACGATAAGGATCACGCGCCACTCGCCGCTCTCATTGAACGACTCGTGCAGAAAGGTGGTGTCCGCAGCAAAGCAGGCGCCGGCGCGCAGCTCGCGCGTGCTGCGGTCGAACGTGATCGTCGCCCCCGGCGTCGACACCAGCGGCAGATACAGCGTGGTGACGAAATTGAGTTCGTCGCTGTGCAAGGTGATGGCGGTGCCCGGGCCGACCACGGAAAAGAGCGCCTCGCGAGAGACCTGGCACCCGTCCAGGCTGCGCAGCGCGACGGGCGTGTGGACGGCCGCCAGCGACTGCCGCTTGAAGTATCGCTGCAAATACCAGGCGTTCCACGCGCCGTTCAGGCGGCCGCGGTCGATGCGGCTGTCGCCCCAATGGGCCTCGCCGGGCCGGGTGCCGAACACGCCGGCGGTGACAAGCAGGCGCTCGGCCTCGGCCCGCAGCAGCGGATAGCGCCGTTGCAGCAGCTCGGCCACGGGAAAGCGCCCGGCTTCCCAATAAGGTCGGGCGCTCAGGCCTGGCATGTACATGCGCCGATGCAGCTGCCGGTTGGCGGCCACCGCGTCCGGCGCGCGCGCGCCGCTCAGCACCTGCAGAAACACTTCGATGCGCTCGCCCCCGCCGGCGCCCAGCTCCCCGGCGTAGTTGGCGGCGGCCTGCGCGGCGATCTCGGCCAGCGCCCGTTCGCGTCGTGGGTCTCTCATGATGCGATCAATCCTTCGATGGCGTCCGGGTCGACGAGCTGGGCCTGGAAGCGGCCGTCGAGCACCTGGACCGGCCGCGCCGGCGGCAGATACAAGGTCGAGTTGTAGTTGGCCAGGTGGCCGGCGCCGGCCAGTTGGGCCAGCGTCAGCCGGTGCCGCGTTTCCGCATGCGGGAAGCCCATGTCGCATTCGATCAGCTCCACCCCGTGCTCCGGCGGATACCAGCCCAGCAGATAGCCTGCCAGCAGCGCCAGCCGGCGCGGATGGTTGCCTTGCGAACGCGTGATGAAACCGGAGCCGAAGCAGCCAATCTGGAAGATCAGCGCCGGCACACGGTTGTCGGGAGTGAGCCGGTAGGACACCAGGCGATTGGCGTCGAGTATCTGCAAGCCGGTGCTGCCGATATCGGCCGGCATCGACAGCAGCAGCACGTCGATCGCCGACACCCCGGCAAGCACGTTGACGCGCACGCCCCAGCGCGGGCCGTGTTCGCGCAACAGATGGGTGGCGGCGACGTAGATCGACGGATGCCCCATCACCACGAATACCATCCGCTGCGAGGCCAGGCTTTGCGCCAGCAGGAAGGAAACGATCTGCCCATACACTTCCAGGTCGAGCGCGCCCTCGCGGTACATGTGGAACAAGCCGTGGGTGTTGGGATTGATGCGCCGGATTTCATTGACCGCCTCGACCCCGGTCACCAGGTGGTAAACCACATCGGCCGTCGCGATCGCCTCCACCGTTTCGAGCGTCATGTGGCGCGCGCCCCGGATCCCCACGCCGACGATGTCGATCTCAGTCACGGGTCACCTGTAGTGGAATGATCTTCCTGGCCCGCTCGCGCGCCGCCTGGACCGCCAGCATGGCGTCCGCGCCGCCGGCGTCCTCCGGCACCGGATACAGGCTGCGCCTGGCCGATACCGGCCCCCAGGGGATGGCCAGGGCCAGCACCTTGCCGCCTTCGGCGAAGGCGATGCGGGCGTCGCACCATTTGGCGATCCAGCCGTCGATCACCTCGGCGCTCAGGGTCGGGAAGCGAGCGTGCAGATGGCGCGCCGACACGACGGCCGCGCATTCCAGGTAGACGTCGCGCTCGGCCCCCTCCAGCCAGTGGAAGCGCGCCGCCGCCCAGCGGAAGTCGCGCACTTTGAGATAGGTGCCGCCGTCCTGCAGCGACAGCAACAGGCGCCCCTCGACCTTGCCGACCATGCGGTGATAGTGCTCGCGCCAGTCGTCGGCGGCGTCCTGCACGCGCTTCCACAGCGGGCGCAGGCGCTCCAGCGCCGGGCTGTCGAACGATTGCTCCGTCAGGAACACCGTCTGGTACAACTGCGGCGGCAGCAGCATCCGATACATCTCGTAGCTGCGGATGTTCTCGATGCCGAAGCTGTGCGGCTGCTTGTACGCCGGCGATTGATACACCAGCGAGAAGCTGGTGGTCGAGAGCGGATAGAACGAGCGCGCGAAGCTCATGTTCTCCAGCTCGTCGAGGATGTCGGTCGCCTCCATGCCGGGAAAGTCCAGGATCAGGTTGGCCGAGTTCTGGATGCCGTGCTGCTCGCACAACTTCATCGCCTGCAGGTTCTGGATGGTGGTGGTGCCCTTGACCATCTTCTTCAGCATGCCGCTCGAGAGCGCCTCGATGCCGAACTGGATGACCCTGGCGCCCACCTTGCTCAACTTGCCGATCTGGGCCGGCGTCACCGACGCCCGCGCCTCCATCCACAGGTCGAGGCCCAGGTTGAGTTTGTCGAGCCCGTCGATGAAGAGGTCGGCTTGCTTGTGCCGCAGGATGTTGTCGACCACCGTGAAGTCGGGGCACTGGTGGCGCCGGTTCAGCTCCGCGAACAGCGCGGTCGATTGCTCGACCGGCCGCTCGCGATAGCCGTGCCATTGCAGGTTGAGGTTGCAGAAGCTGCAGCTGAGCATGGGGTTCTTCAGGCTCTGGTCCCACCAGCAACCGCGATTGGTTTCCACCGGGATGCGTACCCTGCCCTTGGCCTCGGTCCCGCCCGGCATGCCGGCCAGCCGCTCGAAATAGCTGCCATAGTCCGGCACCGGCAGCTCGCCCATGTCCGGCAGCTGATCGACGTCATGGTGGACGTCGGCCGGTGAGCCTCGATGGAACACCCCCTTGACGTCGACCATGCGGCCCGGCGCGGCGGCGGCCAGCGCGTCGATCAGGCCGACCAGCGGGCGCTCGCCCTCGCCGTTGGCGATGTAGTCGATGAAGTCGAAGCTCTCCAGCAGGCTGGCGCCGATCTTGCCGGTCACGCCCGGCCCGCCCAGCACCACCGGCACGCCAGGCGCCCGCCGCTTGATCTCGCGCGCGGTCAACAGGGTGGACATCGACTGCGAGAACACCACCGACATGCCGATCAGACTGTAGCGCGACCAGTCGACCGCGTCGAGCCGGCGCACCAGCCCGGTCCGCAGGGTTTCGATGACGCGTCCGTAGTCGAGGTTGGCGAACAGCGGATCGTCGCCGCGCGATTTTTCCAGAAACACCTCGATGGCCGGGCGCTGTTGCGGAAACATCAGATAGGCGAACAGCGCCTCGCCGATCCAGCTGATCGAGATGCGCTTGCTCAGGTGCATGCCGAGGTCGCCGGACAGCTCAAGAAACAGATCGTAACAGTCGACCTGCACCGCGGGCCGCTCGCGCTTGACCCAGGCGCTCAGGGTGCCCAGCTGAATCGATGGACTGAAGGGATCCTGCCACGGCAGGGACAACAACGCGATGCGGGAAGTGCTGTCGGGGGCTGGCATGGTATCTGGCCTCTTCCATCAAAATACGAACACGGTGGTTTCGGCATCGACCCGCGCCAGCCAGGCTGCGGCCTGCCCCAGCGCGAACTGTTCGATCCGGGGCTGGTTGCCCACCACGCGGAACAAGCTGAGCGGGTGTCCGTCGACGAAGCGCCGCCGCAGCCGCTCCAGCAGCAGCGGGCGCTGGCCTTCCGGCAGATAGGCGACGTTCCAGATCGCCAACGCCCGCCCGGCACGGCCATCCTCGTCCGCCAGCCAGCCGCGCGCGTCGACCAGGCTCACTTGATGAGCCAGCAGATCGACGCCGGTGGCGGCCATGAAATGGTCCAGCGCGCTGGGGGCGCCGTGGATGGCGACGGCAATGCCCTGGCTTTCCAGATGGGGGCGCAGCCAGACAGTGGCCGGGTTGGCCGCCACCGGATGCCCGGCCACCGCCAGCCCGGCGCGGCCATGCCGAAGCGCCGCGCCGCTCACGGCTGCGCCCAGCCGCGCCACGAAGCCGTGCCCCTGGCCGCTATCGAGGCAGGCATCGAGATCGACCGCGTCCGGCCACTGCCGGAGGAAATCGGCCCGCACCTGCAGCGGCAGGCCATAGTGGCCCAGCCAGCGGCAGCTATCCAGCGCACGCCGGCCAGCCATGGTCACCTGTCCGCCACTGAGTCCCATGCCCACGATCTCGACCCCCGCTTCCACCGCTCACTTCCAGCGCACGCCGGTGAGCTTGGCGCCGGTGAAGTTGGCGCCGTCCAGCAGCGCCCCCCGCAGGTCCGCGTCCTCCAGATTGGCTTCGCTCAGGTCGGCGCCGCTCAAGTCCGCGCCGCGCAGGTCCTGTTTGGAGAAATCGGCGCCCTTGAGAATGGTGCCGCGCAGGCGCACGTTGGCCGGTTGCGCATGCATCGCCGCCGTCACCGCCGCGTACATCGCCGGATCGATGGCAGGCGCGCAGCGCACCGCCGCCGGGTTGTACATCGACGGATCGATGGCCGGTGCGCAGCGCACCGCCGCCGGGTTGTACATCGATGGATCGATGGCAGGCGCGCAGCGCACGGCCGCCGGGTTGTACATCGATGGATCGATGGCAGGCGCGCAGCGCACGGCCGCCGGGTTGTACATCGATGGATCGATGGCAGGCGCGCAGCGCACGGCCGCCGGGTTGTACATCGATGGATCGATGTGCTGGCCGGGCTGCGGCTGCTGCGGATAATACACCGGCCGATTCAGATCGCCGTGCGGATCGTTGGGGTTGGTCATTTTGCCGATCTCCATAACTGGGTTAAGAAAGGGATACGCGATGTCCGACAATTGTCCTGTATTGGGATCGCGCCGGTAGCGTGCTTGCGCACGGATTGCTTCGATCGATCGGTGAACCTCGATTCCCAATGCCGCATGATCCCAGTTCACCTGGCCCAGGCGCTGCAATTCGCCGGCGCTCAGGTCATAGCCGCGCCGGCGCGCATCGTCGGGGCCGGCAAAAGCGGCGATCTCGCCGGGCTTGATGACATTGTTCGTCAGGTCGAGGTATAGCTGCTGGAGGTCTTTCAGGCCCATGCCCGGCCCCGCTCGGCAAAGGTGGTGCGCATCTCGACCTGCGGCCAGAACAGCCTGTTCAAGATCTCGAGGTTGTGGAACACCACCCACGGCTCGGCGCCGATGGTTTCGGTGTACATCGCTTCCAGCGCCGTGCATCGCGGCAGCACCGCGCGCAGGCAATCGACCGTGATCGGATTGATCGGTCCGGCGTAGTCGTCAATCCAGGTCAGGCCCTGCGCGTCGCCAACCATGCCGCCGGCGGTGTTGATCTCGCCGACCGCCTCCAGCGGAAATTCGTCGATCCGGTCGAGCATGGGGGCCTGGCGCAGCAGGTTGTAGCTGACGTAGTGACCGATATCGAAATTCAGCTTGGCGCCGGTGCGTTCGACGAAGCGGCGGAAGAAGGTCGCCAGATGCATCTCGTCCGGTCCCGGCGCGTAGAAATGCGGCACTTCAGGGAAGAACGGAATCGGACTGGTGCGGGTGATCTCGTTCATCCGGCGCACACAAACGTCCAGGCATTCCTCGGTCAGCAGCAATTGCACGTAGTTCGGATGGCCGGCCTCCCTGGTGCGGCCGAAATTGGTCACGATCATATCCTCGGTGGCCCAGGCGGGCGACCACATGGATGCCACCTCGGCGACGCGCGGCAACTGATCGGCAAAGCGGCCGTCCGCATAGGGCAGCTCGAACTCGCCGCCGGCGTGCCACACGTAGCGCAGCCCCGGCGGCAGCGCGGCCCGGACGAAGCGCAGGAATTCAGGGGTATAGTTTTCGTAGAGGTAGATCGTCAGGTAGCTGCACAGGCCCCGGCGGTAGGCCTCGTGGATGACGGTCAGCGCGCCCGGTTCGCATAGATCGTTGGCGAGTCCAATTCCAAGAACATTGCTTGACATCGAATTCTCCCTATCAACCAGCTACGGAGTTTCAGAATTTCATTTCAATTCTCGAGGCGGCGCGAAATCAGACGGTAGTATATCTTCAAGTTTGGCAAAAGCGACAACGGAAAATCATGACTGTTGTTTTCCATTTTGATTCAATGCCGACACCACAAACGACCGGCTTCCTCTTGACGTTTGCCCGCACAAGCAAACCCCAACAACCGCGCCAGAACGCCCATCGCGGTGGCGCAGGATGCAAGCGTTCCGGTGGTATTTCCGCAACCGTGGCGATATTTAATAGTTGAAGATTTTATAAGTCGTTGCGATACTCGCATCACTGTTGGCCCGCCCTGGCGGCGCCAGCATGTCACCTCTCCAAGCATTGTCATTTGACGCCGTCGCCCCGAGCCGAAGCGCGCTTCGCTTGTCCCGACGCCTATTGCAACGCATCCCTGCGGGATGTTCGACATGAGAAGGACAAGAAATGCGAGCTGCACAGATCCGCCGCCACCTCGGCGCCCCCTCCGCCCTGCTGCCCCGCACCGGCACCGAACAAGGCCTGCCATCAACCACGCCGCAGCTGTTGCGCGGCACGGTCGCGCCGGCGACCGCCGCCAAGGCCGCCAAGACGCCGGCGCTGAACCTGGAATTTTCGCCGCGCGACTACATCACCTACCTGCTGTCGATCGACGCCGAGATCGAACACTGCCTGATGGTGCAATACCTGTACGCCGCCTATTCGCTGGGCGGCCCCCAGGTGCCCGAGGTGTTCCGCGACAGCGTGCGTACCTGGCAGGAGGTGATACTGGGCATCGCCAAGGAGGAGATGGGCCACCTGATCTCGGTGCAGAACTCGCTGCGCCTGATCGGCTCGCCGTTGCACATGGAACGCGAGGATGAGCCCTGGGATTCCCCGTTCTACCCGTTCCCGTTCTCGCTCGAGCCGCTGACGCTCGATTCGCTGGCCAAGTACGTGTACGCCGAATCGCCTGTCGACTGGGACGGCGGCGCGCTGGGCGACGAAATCCGTCTGCGCGTGCACGCCCAGACCGACAATCCGCACCAGGTGGCGGCGCTGTTCAACACCCTGATTCCGCTGGTGGCCGATCCCGACTACCTGCCCGACGCCGCTTTCGACGCCTCGACCCTGCCGGCCCAGGCCGACTTCGCCGAGTGGGGCCGAGGCTACCAGGGCGGTCATCGCGGACGGCCCAGCGGCCAGCCGACGCAGACGCCGGACGTGCTGGTGGTGCCGCAGACCTGCCGCGACGACATGGTCGCCGCGCTGCACGCGATCGCCCAGCAGGGCGAGGCCACCAGCGGCACCACCGCCTCGCACTTCGTGCGCTTCCTGCGCATCTATGTCGAGATGCGCGAACTGATCGAGCACACGCCGCTCGCGCCCGAACACTGGAGCGCGGCGCGCCCGGCCGATTTCGCCGCGCCCCAATGGCAAGCGCTGCAACCGGAGAGCAAGGCCGGCCTGCTTGGCGGCCGCGCCACCTGGGCGCCGGCGCGCCAGGTCGCCGTCAATCCCTACGTCTCGCTCGATCCCGAGGACGAGGGCAGCGACGAGAGCGCCACCGCCACCCGCATCAGCCATCCCGAATCGGCGCTGTGGGCCACGCTGCACAACATCCGCTACCGCATGCTGCTGACCTACCTGATCCACAGCTTCACGCTGTACGGCGGCTTGAACGCGGCCGGTGCGATCACGCCGCGCGGCGCCATCGTCAACGCCACCTTCGGCGAGATGTACAACCTGCGCGCCATCTCGGAGATCCTGATGCAGTCGCCCGTCTCGGCCGACGACCCGGCCGCCGGCTACGCCGGGCCGCCGTTCCAGATGCCCTACACCCTCAACAGCCCGTTCGGCGAGGCCAACAAGTGGCGCGGCCACCTCGACCTGCTGACCGCCTCGGCCAGCGTGGTGGAGGCGCTGCAGCTGCTCACGCCCGCCTCCCGCCACGCCTACCTGGCGTCGCTGCGTGAGGCCGACCGCAATATGCGCGAGCTGATCCTGCGCATCCTGTCGGGCAGCATCGACACCGCCTTGCTCTAGGAGACCATCATGCCGATACTGGAACTGAGAATCCTGCCGCCGCTGGCCGTGGCCCGCCTGGGCGGCGCCGCCGAGCCGCTCGAAGCCTTCGACCTGGAGACCGATCCGGACAGCCCGATGAACTACCGCCGCATCGTGCCGCGCGAGAGCTTCGAGGTCGATCCGCAGAGCGGCCGCATCGTGCGCGCCTATGTGCCGGACAACATCCGCTTCAAGGACGAGGACAAGCTGGTGCGCCCGGTCGCCCCCTTCCTCGAGGTGTACGCGCGCACCAGCGAGGACCCCGGGCAGCTGCAGCCGCTGACCACCGCCCTGCTGGCCGAGCACGGCCTGGCGCTGGCCAACCTGCACTGGGACGTCGAGCTGGGCAACATCAAGATCTACCGCCGCACCAACAACCCGAACGATCAGATCCACGCCAACCTGTTCAACCTGAAGGACCACGCCCGCCACGCGCTGGACGGCTGGTGCGAGAACTTCAAGCTGGGCAAGAAGCTGCCGCTCGGCCACGTGCAATTCATCGCGCCGACCGATGACTTCCCGGAAATCCGGCTGCGCTACACGCCGGCCGCCGGCAAGGTCTACGGCAGCCGCATGCAGCGACTGGAACCGCAGGCCGACGGCGTGCCGCTGCTGGTGGACGACCCGATCATCGACAACGAGGACCTGGTGCTATACGACGCGGTGCGCGGCGACTGGCTCAACTACACCGAAGGCACTGGTCCGACGCTGACCAACCCGGCCGGCATCTACGCCGGCTACGCCAACGCCCAGGGCCAGCAAGTCAGCTGGGGTTACCTGGACGACGAATGCGACGGCCACGTGCGGGTGGTGCTGAAGCTGGCCGACGGCGGCACCTTGACGGCCCAGGCCACCATCGGCGCCGGCCCGCCCGCCTACGCGCCGGACACGCTGCCGATCCGCGTCGTCTCCGACGAGATGGAGCAGCTGCTGCACGGCCCCACCGTGCAGGAGGAAGAGGTGTCGCTGGAGCAGGCCACCGAACTGGTGCTGCGGGCGCTGGAGACGGTGCGGCTGATGAACACGGCCGTCATGAACGGCAACCCGGTGAACGGCCGCCTCAACGTGGCCAGCACTATGGTGCGCCAGAACAGCAGCGACTTCGAGCGCTACTACGAGCCGATCGCCGCCGCCTCGCTGGTCGACAACCTGGCGCTGCGCGCCCTGCACGAGCGGGTGTTCAGCGCCCTGTCGGCCGGCGGCGCGCCGTGGTTCGCCCAGACGCTGCGCCTGCCCGAGGAGATCGGCGACCTGTCGGCGATCGCGCTGCGCAAGATGCCGGCGCTGATGCGCGGCGCCGACGGCCGCAGCCTGACGCTGACGCGGCGCCACATCGACATGGTGGTCAAGGCCGCCCGCAACGCCATGTTCCGTCAACCCAACAACACTGCAGGAGAACTGTGATGGCCGCCAAACAGCCCAGCCTGAGCGCCAACAACCTGACCGCGCAGATCCACCATCGCGGCGCCGGCAATCCGGCCTCGATCCTGCCGCGCAGCGCGATTTCCAATTGCTTCCCCGGCCTGGAGTTCGACTTCCGCAACCTGTGGCGGCGCGCCTTCGAAGGCATCGTGCTGGTCGAGAACAACAACTACGTGATCGACGCCGAGCCCGAGTTCCAGCACCTGGTCACGCGCCGCCTGCTGCGCTTCGACGGCCTGCCGGTCGGCACCATGGTCAACACCACCGGGCCGGTGTTCCCCGACGGCAGCTCGGGCACGCTGGCCTCGGTGGCCAATCCGAACGCGGTGTCCTTCATGGAATGGTCGAACTCGATCGCCCGCATCCTGCACCTGCAGGGCCAGATGGTCAGCTGCGAGTTCACCGCCCAGACCGACGCCAGCACCGAGGTGCTGGCCAAGGATACGCCCGCCATCACAGTCGAGCTGCGCCTGCGCACCTTCTTCGAACCCGACACGGCGGCGTTCAACCCGGCGCTGCTGCGGCCGGGCGAGCTGACCCAGGGCCTGTGCGCGCCGTGGCAGAACGACTACCGCGAGTGCGCCTGCTACTACTGGGCGGCCTCGCGCCCCGACTATGTCAACGTCGAGCCGGGCGTGGACGGCCTGTCGCACGGCGACATGTGGTTCGCCAAGAAGCGCACCGGCACCTACATCCCGGACAACCGCACCGACACCCGGCTGTACTCCTACGACGATCTGTTCAAGTCCTGGCAGGAGGATCTGCGCTTCATCATCCGCGGCAAGGACGCCGATGAATCCTGACGCCATCGCGGACGCGGCGCCCGCCGCCAAGGCCGCGGCGGCCGACGGTGCGGCCCTGGCGCGGGCGCTGAGCAGCCGCATCGCGGCGGCCTCCAGGCCGCGCCAGCGCCACGCCCACCTGGTCGACGACGCCCGGGGCGCGCAGCTGTTGATGGTCAACGGCACGCGCCTGTACCATCTACCGCCCGAGCTGACCGAGCAGTTCCGCACGGCGCTGGGCAGCGACGACCCGGCCGTGCTGCAAGGCCTGGTCGACAGCTGCGGCCTGCGCGCCGAGGCGCTGATCGACGACACCCCGCTGGCCGCGCCTCCGCTGCACGCGCTGTCGCTGGCGATCGCGCAGAAGTGCAACCTCGGCTGCACCTATTGCTACGCGCAGCAGGGAGAGTTCGGCGACAAGGCCAAGAGCATGGAGGAGCAACAGGCGATCAAGGCGGTCGACCTGCTGCTGTCGCAGGCCGCGCCCGGCGCCAAGGTGAACCTGGCCTTCATGGGCGGCGAGCCGCTGTCGAACCGCGCGGTGCTGCGCAGCGTGACCGAGTACGCCAGCCGGCAGGCGGCGCTGCGCCAGGTCGACTGCCGCTTCTCGATCACCACCAACGGCACCCTGCTGCGCCCGGACGACGCCGACTTCTTCGAGCGGCACGGCTTCGCCGTCACGGTCAGCTTGGACGGCGCGGCCGAGCAACACAACCGGCTGCGGCCATTCAAGGGCGGCAAGGGCTCCTTCGACCGCATCCTCGAGCGCATCGCGCCATTGCTGGCGATGCAGCGCCGCATGCAGGTGTCGGCGCGCGTCACCGTCACGCCGTTCAACATGAACCTGCCGGCCACGCTCGACCTGTTCATCGGCATGGGCTTCCACAGCGTCGGCTTCTCGCCGCTGCTGCGCGCCGCCAACGGCCGCGCCGAAATGGGCGAGGCCGAACTGGCCGAGATGCTGGAGGCGATGATCGCCTGCGGGCTGGCCTTCGAGCAGAACGTGCTGCAGGGGCGCCGCTATCCGTTCATGAATATGCAGAACGCCCTGCGCGAACTGCAGCGCGGCACGCACCGGCCCTACCCCTGCGGCGCCGGCGCCGGCTACTTCGGCGTGTCGGCCGACGGCGAACTGTCGGCCTGCCACCGCTTCGTCGGCGACGCGCAGGGCGCCATGGGATCGCTGGACGGCGGGATCGACCGGGCGCGCCAGGCGATCTGGCTGAGCGAACGCCATGTGCACAAGCAGGAGCCGTGCTCGAACTGCTGGGCGCGCTACCTGTGCGGCGGCGGCTGCCACCACGAGGTGCTGGCGCGCGGGCGCAGCGCCTGCGACTACATACGTGGCTGGCTGCACTACACGATAGGCGCGCATCAACGCCTGAGCCAGCTGGCGCCCGGCTGGTACGCCGCGCCGGCCGGCAAGCCGGGCTGAGGCCGATGCGCGACGGCGACGGTCCGATCGACGCGCTGGTGCTCGGCGCCGGCCCGGCCGGCGTCAGCGCGGCGCTGCGCCTGCAACAGCTGGGCCACCGCGTCCTGCTGGTCGAGCGCAGCGCCGTCTGGCCGCGTCCGCAAGTGGGCGAGGCGCTCACGCCTGGCGTGCGCAACATCATCGACCTGCTCGACGCCAACGACGCGCTGGCGGCGGTGCCTCACGTCGCGCACGCCGGCAGCCGGGTGCTGTGGCGCGGCCGCACGCCCGACGTGCCGCAGCAGGCCGGCTCGGCCATCGTCGACCGCGGGCGCTTCGACGCCGCCCTGCTGGGGCTGGCGCAGCGCCGTGGCATCGAGCTCGAACAGCCGGCACGGCTGCTGCACGTGGCCGGCGCGGCGGGCGACTGGCGCGTCAGCCTGTTGTGCGGCGAGGCCCGGACCCGGCAGGTGCGCGCCCGCTTCATCCTCGACGCCGGCGGACGCAACGCGGCGCCCGGCATCCCCTGCGCGCCCCGGCTGGCGGCCTTGTGGGGCGAGGTCGACCAGTCGGCCCTGCCGCAGCTGGGCGGCGCCACCCAGGTCGAAGCGCTGGAACACGGCTGGCTGTGGGCCGGCTGCCTGCCCGGCCGGCGCTACCGGCTGATGCTGGTCTGCGATCCGCATGCGGCCCGCCAGGCCGAGCCGGCGGGGCCGGAGGCGCGTCTGCGCGCGGCCTGCGCGGCCAGCCAGCTGCTGCGGGCGGCGGCCGGGCTTCCGTTGCTGGGCGCGGTGCAAATGTGCTCGGCCACACCCTACCTGGCGCCCGACAGTTGGCGGGACGGCCGCCTGAAGCTGGGCGACGCGGCCTTCGCGCTCGATCCGGTATCCTCGTCGGGCGTGGAAAAGGCCATGCGCTTCTCGCTGCAGGCGGCGGTCGCCCTGCATACCGTGCTGGCCGACGACCGCGACGACCGCCGCGCATTGGCTCGCCGCTTCATCGAGGGCCGGCTGGTGGAGGCCTGCGCGCGCCACGCACACTGGACCGAAGCGTATTACGGCCAGGCCTGGTGCGCCGACCAGCCGTTCTGGCAAGCCCGCGCACGCTGCCAGCCCGGCGGCGACGGCACAACGCATCAGGCACTGCTGGCCGCGCTGTCTGCGGAGCGTGCCCGGCTCGCCGCCTACCAGCCGCCGGAGCTCAGGCCGCTGGCCGCGCTCAACCCCGCCCTGCCGCTGCGCCTGCATGGCGGCGCGGCCATCGTCGAGCTGCCCTGCGTGATCGACGACCAGGTGTGCCTGCACACGGCGCTCGACCATCCCCATCTGGAGCGGCCGTTGGCCTTCCTGGAAAACGAGGCCTTGTTCCCGCACTTGGCCAGGCTGGCGCAACCGCTGCCGCTGAACCAGTTGCTAAACCTGCTTGCCGCCAGCATGCCCGGCCACAAGGCCCAGCGCATCGCCGCCTGGTTGTGGCAGCACGGCCTGCTGGAAAGCGTCGGCTGAGCGGGCCATGCTTGAAGCATTTCTATGCATGGTCGCCCAATTAGCGCCTCATACTGCTGAACTCTCCAGCTCGCGGCGCCATTTGCGCAGCATTCCCACATCCTCAAGCGTTGCGCGACGCTCCTATACAAACGCTCAAAAGATTGCTATAGTTTCATCATTGAACAAATGGATTTCGCCCGGGGAAAGTGCGCTGATATCTGCGTCCCGGGCTATGCAATATCCCCTCACCGCCTGGAGTCGCATGTCAGGAAAACTCTTGCCAACGGATGCGCAAGCGGTCCTCGCTCGGTCGGTTTCCGTGCTTGCCGGCCACTATGAGTTGGGCCAGCGCCTAGGCGAAGGCGGATACGGTGAAGTTTACGAGGCGTGGGACCGCCAGCTCGAACGCAAGGTGGCGGTCAAACGCATCAAGAATACGGCGTATCTCGGAGACGGCGACGATGCGGTGCGCGAGGCCCGCATGGCCGCGTCGCTCCAGCATGCCGCCTTTGTCAAGGTGCATGCCGTCGAAGACGACGGGCATGGCCATGCCATCGTGATGGAACTGATACAGGGTCGTACGTTAAAGGAGATTATCCAGGGCGCGCGCACCGAATGCCCAACGGCGCTCGACCTGCTGTACCAGGCCGCAGAGGCGATGCGCGACGCCCATGCCTCCGGCCTCGTCCACGGCGACCTCAAGCCGTCGAACCTGATGGTGGAAGCCTCCGGAACATTGCGTATCCTCGATTTCGGCCTGTCCCAAAAGTACGACGCCCTCGCCACCCAATCGATTCCGCTCGCTCAGGCGTGCGGCACGATAGCCTACATGGCGCCGGAGCGCTTGCTGGGCAAGCCGCCTGATGCGTCCAGCGATATCTACGCGTTGGGCGTGATTCTGCATGAGCTGATCGGCGGCAAGCGCCCCTTCTTGGACATCCAGGGCTTTGCGCTGGCGGCGGCACAACTGCAGTCCTCATCGGCCAGCTGGGATTATCCGGAAACGGCGAGCCAGGCGCTGGTCTCCTTGATACGCGCGATGACGGAGCGGCAGGCAGCCAGACGGGTGCGCGACATGGAGGATGTGATGACACGGCTGGCGCAGCTCAGGCGCGCACCCGCCCCGCCCGCCACAGTGAACTGGCGCCGGCAATGGCTCACGGGCCGCCGCGCCAAAGCGGCCGCGGCGACACTGGCACTGCTGCTGGTCGCCGGCGCCAGCCGATTGGCGCCAGGGATAGCCGGGTGGCCAACCCCGCCGGCGCGCTATTCGGAAGCGCTGGAAATGCGCGACGGACTCGCCGAACTGCGTGTGTTCGACCGGCCCGGCAGCCTGGCTGCAGCCCTGCGCCACTTCAGCAACATCCTCGCGCACGCGCCGGCCAATGCTGCCGCCGCGGCCGGCACTTCGCTGGCCTATTCGATGCGGTTCACCAGCGACGACAAGGATGAGGTCTGGATCCACAAGGCCGAAGCCGGCGCCCAGCAAGCGCTGAAAACGAACGACCAGCTGGCCATGAGTTACGCGGCCACGGGCTGGGTTTTGGATTTACAGGGCAAGCATGACGCGGCGGTCGAGCAACATGAACATGCGTTGCGGCTCGATCCCAACGATTTCTTTGCGTGGTATGGAAAAGCCCATGCGCAGCGCAATGCCCGGCGCTATGCGCCGGCGCTGCAGACGCTGGCGTCGGCGATGACGCGCTTCCCGCGGGAGCGCATCCTGACCGATGAGCTCGGCACCGTCCACGACGAGCAAGGAAATTACGCATCCGCGGAACAGGCGTTTCGACGCAGCATACAATTGCAGCCCGACGCGGTGACGGGCTATACCAACCTGTCCGCCATCTTGCAACGGCTCGGTCGCGACAATGAAGCCTTGAGCGTGTTGCAGCAGGGGCTGCAGATCCGGCCCAGCGCCAGGCTCTATTGCAACCTGGGTAACGCCCTCTTCTTTCGACACGACTATGTCGGCGCGGCGGCCGCTTTCGAACAGGCGGTATCCCCCACCCGGGGAGCGCCCGGGGAGTATGAGAACTGGGTGAACCTGGCCGATACCCTGCTGTGGATCCCCGGGCGCGAGCAGGAAGCCAGCCACGCTTATGACAAGGCGCTCAAATTGCTCGCACCTCGCCTGGCGCGCGCGCCCAACGAGCTGGTGCTGGTGTCGCGCATGGCCTTGTACGCGGCGCGCACCGGCGACTACGCGACCGCGCAAACGCTGCTGACGCGTGCCTTGGCGCTGGGACCGGCCGACGCCTCAACCCAATTCCGCGCCGGAATGTCCTATGAATTGATGGGCAAACGCAACAAGGCAATCGAGGCCATCGTCCATGCAAAACGCCTGGGCTATCCATCCAATGTGATTGAGAACGAACCGAATCTCGTCGCACTTCGGCGTGATCCGGCCTACCCACAGGATTGATGCCAGGCTCTTCCCGTGGGTTCGCCCACTTCACCCCAGTGCGATAGAAAGGCAATTATGACCGATCATGTTTTTGAAGTGACCTGGAACGGCTCCTCAACCCCCGATTGGACGTTTGACGGCCAAAAGAAACCTGAGCAGATAAAAGTCAAGCCTGGCGAGAAGATCCACTTCAAGTTTTTCCAAGGTTTGGCAGTAGGAGATCGGCTGTACCAGGCGGTACTTCTGTCCGGCAACGAAACGGGCGCGGAAGACGCATCGCCATTCGGCCGGCCTTTTCCGCTCGTGCTGGAGAGTGATAACCTGCTGACCGTCGGCAAGAAGCATGGAACCTGGGGCTTTTGCATCGTATTTTCCATCAACGAGGAGGTGGACAAGACGCGCTTCTTCTTCGTCCCCGACCCGGAATTGCAGGTCGGCTCGCGTCCGTAAGGACTGACAGCTTCAAACGGGCCGGCCTCGCGCCGGCCACTCTTCCATGACAGACCAAGACTACACGCTGACCTCTCCACTGTTGAATCCGCACGCCGACGCGCGGCCGCTGATGGCCGTGACCATCGTCTGGCATCCGCAGCAGGCACGGATAGGAGAACAATATGTCGCCGCCGAGGCCGACAGCGACATTGAACTCAGCCGCTACGCGCCGTTGTTCTGGCGGCCCGACGGCGACGGCCTCCCGCTGGACCATGTCGGCATTTCCCGCCATCCGCTTCGGCTCGCGCGCGACGCGGCCGACAATGTCGTGCTGACCCTGCCGGCCAGTCGCATGCTGGTGGAATTGAACGGCCAGCCGATCGAACAGCCAGTGCGGCTCGATGCGAAGCAGATCGCGCAAGGACAGGTGCTGACGTTGGGGCGCGCCATCGTGCTGTGCGTGCACTGGATGAACCGCTTGCCCGCCGCGCACGCGATGCCAGGCATGGTCGGCGTCGGCAGCGCGGCCATCGCCGTGCGGGAACAGATTGCGTTGGTCGCGCCCACCGACATGCCCGTCCTGTTGCTCGGCGAAACCGGCACCGGCAAGGAAATTGCCGCCCGCGCGATACACGCGCTGAGCCGGCGACGCAACACCAGGCTGGTGACCGTCAACATGGCGGCGCTCAACGAATCGCTGGCGATGGCCGACCTGTTCGGCGCGGCCAAAGGGGCGTACACCGGCGCCCAGGCCGAGCGCCAAGGATGGTTTGGCGAGGGGGACGGCGCGACGATTTTTCTCGACGAGATCGGGAACGCCCCCGCCAGCGTCCAACCGATGTTGCTGCGGGTACTGGAAGGCGGCGACTACCGCCCCCTTGGCGCGGCGCGCGACCGGCAAGCCACGGCACGCTTGATCGCCGCGACCGACCAGCAACTGGACGGAACCGACTTCAACCAGGCACTGTTGCGGCGCCTGGAAGGGTTTGTCATTGCGCTGCCTGCGCTGCGCACGCGACGCGAGGATATCGGCGTGCTGATCGTGCACGTGCTTGAGTCGCAGGTCTGGCGCGGCGCCCTGCCGGTGGATTTCGTTACCTCCCTCGCCTGCCACGACTGGCCCGGCAATATCCGGCAGCTGGTGCACATAGTCAAACGCGCCGCGCTGCAGTTGCAGGCGGACCCGAACGCGGATTTGCGGCGCCTGATCCCCGCGCCATCCTCGGTGGGGACAGCGCCCCCCCCGGGGGCGCCATCCCCGCCATCGCCGCCAGTACGCAAAAAGCCCTCCGACCTCAACGATCAAGATGTGCTCAACGCCATGATGCGCCATGCCTGGACGATCCAGGCCGCGGCCCAGGCATTGGGCATATCGCGTCCGTCGTTGTACAAGCTGTTGGAGCGCCACGCGGAGATCCGCCCGGCGCACGCCATACCTGTTGACGAGCTCAAGGTTGCACTAGCCGCTTGCGAAGGCGACTTGACGCGTTGCGCCGCCATGCTGAAGACGCCGGTGGAGCCGTTGCGCAGGCAGGTGTACCAGCTGCGTCAGCAAGGCGGTATCGGTTAAACCCATGTAAAAAATGCGCCTGCCGCTGTCAAGTCGTGTAAATTTTTGACGCCGGTAAGCTGTTCAGATGATGCGAGGGGCCGGCCCCTCGCACAAACCGCTTGCCCGGCTGCCTGGTCGACGTTTATTACTGGTTGGTGGCGGTAATGAAGGGATCGAAGCTCATGGGGGTGTTGTCATCGCCCACCAGCAAATTCACCGAATACTGGGCCTGCGTGTTGGCTTGATTCACGTTCCCGCCCCACACCATTCCGCCCGTGTCAGGAACCGCAGTTGGATTGATCATATTCGGATATGCAGCGGGATAGCTACCGTTGCTGCTGAATCCGCCAATGGCAACCGGCAGGTTGGGATCAATCGACACGACCGTCCAGACCACCCTCTGGCCATTGACACAGACAGTCTGCAGTTCGCTACCGCCTGCGCCGTTGCTGCCGAGATAGCGGTTGGTGTCCATCATGTAGACGCAGTTACCCAGGTTTTGTTGGCTCAGGGCCAGGCCGACATCGATGACGATCAAAATGTTTACGGTTGACATGATGCTGCTCTCTTTCTCTCAGGTTAAAGGGAATGCGGTTGATTAGCGCGCATCTGCCATTGGCTGGTCAGCCCATGGATAGCTCGCCTGTGATCAGTGTGCCCGCCGGCCTGGACCGGCGACATCCCAGCCTGGCGTCATGCCGGTGTCAGTTTGGGCGCAGCCGCGGTCATGGCGCAGTGGCACGCCAATTGCTCTATCTGATTTGGCCAGGCAGGCATTGCCTATGATCACATCGGAAGCCACCATGAACATTGCAACGGAAATCGGCGCGCGCGGGCTGCCCGACGGCAGCGTCAATCTGGACATTGCGCGACTCAAATCGCTGCGCCTCGGTCTCGGCATGAGCCAGGAGGCCTTGTCCGAGTCTTGCGCCGAACGACGGCTGTCGCTGTCGCTGGCCTCGATCAAGCGGGCCGAGTCCGGCAAACCGGTGTTGTACCGTACCGCGCGCCGTCTCGCCGCCTTCTTTGACGTCACCATCCAGGATCTGGTCCAGTGGAGCGTTCTGGCGGCGCCAGGCAACGCCAGCGCCGCACCGCATGCGCTCGAGCGCGCACAGTGCGGCGCCGCCCTTGAGGCCGCGAAATTGTCGGGAAGCGGGCGCTTGATCGAGATGCATGGCGATCCCGGGGCAGGCAAATCGCGGCTGCTGGCCGCCTGCGCGGACGACGCCCGCCAGCGTGGATACCGATGCGTCGAACTGCGAGTGGATCGTCATCGCGACGCCGCCGCGTCCCCGCTGCCGGCGCTGACCTGCGCGCTGCTGGACCTGCCGCTGATGGACATGCGCCGGGTCGGCTTTGAGGCTGACATCGCACAACGCCTCGCGACACTTGGTCTCCCCGCCCTGCATGTCGCCGGCTGCCTGACGCTGCTTACCGGCCTGCCTTCCTTGCCATGGGCCTTGCGCCCGGAGCCACTGGGCACCCTCGATGCCCTGGTCAGGTACGCCGCGCGGGCCAGACCGTTGATGCTCAGTATCGACGACATGCATCGCGCCGACGGCGCCGTGACCGCCACGCTGGAATACCTGCTGCCGGCGAGCCTGGCCTGCCCCGTGACCTGGATGCTCGCGTTCGACTCGGCCGGTGGGCATGGCGGTGCCGGCATCTACACGGCTCGTTGCACGGTGGCGCGCACGGTGTATCACCTGGCGTGACCACAATTCTGTTGCCGCCGCTGATACCGAACTGACACCACGATGACCTCCTGGTGCTCTGTCTTCCATCGCTGCCGCCGTCCACACTATTGCTTAGCGTAGCCATCGCAGCTTCCGATGCCACGCCACTCCGGCCAAAGCGCCCCCCAAAACTCAAGGAGAGCAGAAATGACGATTATCACCGCAAATGAACTGGGCCTCGGCACGCCAGCCGCCGCCGAACGCGAAACCGTCCCGGCACCAGTGCTCGGCGACGCCGTGGCCGCGCCGGCCGCCGCCGATGCCACGATCATCCTGTCGCCGGTCGATCTGCTGTACCAGAAGTTCAGCGAAACTTTCGGCAATTCCAATCCCATGCAGCTGCTGTCGATGGTGTGGCCAGGAACGTTGCTCGACTATGGCTCCTACCAGGATGACGCGGCGGCCAACGCTCCGTTGTCCGCGCTGCTGGAAATCAACCAGTCCACGCTGTTCGACCAGTTCTATCCGATCGCCTCGATTACCCAACCGGATGGGACGCGCGTTTCCGACCGCTATCAGCAGGCCATCGAAAGCTACGGCCCCATCCCCAACGAAGCCCTGATCAACTTGCAGAGCGTGATCCGCCAGCGGCTGGACCAGCAAACGACCATCGACATCAACGGTGTGCAAACCAAGGTGTCGCTGCTGGAAAAATACAGCATTCTGGAAGACCGCTGGATCGAACGGAAACAGGCGTGGGGCACTTTGAAATCCGACAAGCTCGACTACTACAAGACCAACGGCGATACCGACTGGTGGGAGCAATACATCACCTGGTACGAGCAGAACGCTGAAAGCCATGTGGCCGGCATCAATGCGGCGTACAACCGGATGCTGGCGGACTTTCCGATCAACGAATTCGAGGACGCGCTGGCGATCCTCGATACGCATGACGCCGCCGCGTTGCTGCGGGCAAAGCAGGATTTGCGTAACGCCGCCACGCCGGTGCCGAGCAGCCTGGGAGACAGTTTCTACAGCACCCAGGCCATTCCGCGTAACTGGGGCAACGCCTTGAAGCCGTCGTCGACTTTCCGCGATCTGCTCGCCGACCCGCAGGCCCAGCAGCGCTACATGGACCTGTGCATCGACCAACTGCGCGAACAGATCTTCGCCTGGAATGCGATCATCGCCCAGATTCCGGATAGCAATAAGGACGAGATCGCCAATGCGCTGGCCGCCTTCAACGACGCGTCCGAAAAATATTTCGACAGCACCAGCCAGTTGGTCAAGGATTACGGCGACAACACCGTGACAGCGGTAAAGATCTATCAGCAGTACGCGCAGGGCAAGGAAAAGCAAAAAGAGGACGACGCGAAAAAACTGAAGGACAAGCTCGACAAAGATCAACCTGGCGGCGGCGGCAAGTTCGACTATGTCAAGGCTGCCGAGGACATCAACAAGGGCCAGAAGCTGCTGGTCGATGACACCGGCAGCATGGTCAAGTCGGGACAGGCGCTGGCGCAGAAAGCCACCGCGTATCTCAACAGCCGGGCCGGCGAGGGGCTGCGCGAGATGATCGCACCGGTATTGGCCAAGCTGCAATCGCAGCTGACCATCTTGATGGATCAAATCAGCAACTTCAACTCGGCCGCGGGGCGGGCCATTCAGCTCAACGGCACCGGCATCAAGCTGCTCGCCGACGGCGACGACCATCCCATCACCGCATCGACCGTGGACGATGTCTTCAACCAGCGCTGGAGTGAAATCACGATTCAGGTCAACCAAAGCAGCATGAACACCGCCTCGCAATCCAGCACCTCTTTCTCGGAAACCAACTGGGGCGTGGATTTCTTCTTCGGCAGTGCCGGTGGCCAGGACAGCAGCCAGTCGCAGTCGTTTGCGACCCAATACCTGGCGGAAGGCGCCAGTATTCAGATCGGCATGCTGGCCACCAAGGTGCTGATCGAGCGCCCGTGGATGCATCCTGAATTGTTCGGCAGGTCCAACAACTTCTTCAAGGCGGTGGACACGCCGGTAACCTCCAAGGATCCCATCACCAGAAGCCAGCTGCTGCAGAAAGCACTGGGCGGCGGCGAAGAGACCCAGGCGGCGGCGGCGCAAAACTGCCGCAAACTCAATTCGGCCATCCTGCCCGGCTACCCGGTTGCCGTGCTGCTGGCGAAAGACATCACCATCAAAATGTCGTTGAAAGAGGCCCAGGCCGACGCCCTGCAAAAGCACTCTGAGCGCAATTCCTCCAGCGGCGGCGGCTTCCTTTGCTTCAGTGTGTCGCATACCGAGGCGTCCACCGCGGACAGCAAATCGTCCAACAGCTATTCCATGGGGGGAGAATTCGTGTTCCGGATACCGGCGCCGCAGATCGTGGGGGTGTGGAACCAGATTCTGCCTGAAGACAAATCCGACTACCTCGACAGCGACGCCCTGGAGCGCGTCCTGCAATTTAAGCAGACCGCGAAGATCGGGCGCGCTGTAACGGTGCCGCAGCCTTACGTTGAAAGCCCTCAGACCAAGCCCGGTGCTTGATCGGTCGATAACGACGCAGTCAGACCGGATCGGCTGTTGGCATCACCCGATGCCAACAGCCTGAGGCCCCTGCTGCACCTGAACCCCATCCTTCCACCCCGTCCGCGACAATGATTTTAGGATATGATCGACACCGAAGAAAGTGTGTCGAAACGATTTCAACGTCGGGATTTCATCTAATGCAGCATCCGCTTGCCAGCCTCTGGCGCCATCCGACGCGCGTGCTGTTCTACCAGTCCGCCGGGTTGGTCGAACACACTTCCCTCGGCCTGGTCGGATTGGGCCGGCCATCCGCCTTGGCGACCCGGCGCCGCTTCGCTTCGGCGGGCGACGCTTTCGACTACCTGCGCTATTGGCTGGGCGAACCGGGCGCCCGCTCCGAACTCAAGTCGATTCTGCAGCGCTCCGGCACATCCTTGGCCGGCGCGCATTCGGGCATGGACGGATGGCAGCACGCACTTGCGCGGCGGCTGGCGACGGGCGCCGTGGTGGTGGTGGAAGAATGCAGCCAGCCACGCGCTCCCGGACGGTTGATCGGTCCAGCGCCAGCAAGCGCGGCCGACAATGCGGTAGCCGACCTGCCGCTGCTCAGCGACCTCTCACCCGCAACGCCGGTAGAGGTGCGGGAGCCCGAGGTAAGTGCCTTGGCAACAGAGGAAAGCACTCCGCCTTCCATCACGGAGGCCGAATTGCCGGAATCCGCGGCTGTCCAGATTGCACAGGCTGAAGTGCTGGAGGAGGCAGCCAAGGACGGCACGCCATTTTGCGAGATCTGCGAAGCGGCGCGCAAGGCGGCCGAACCGGCGCAGGAAGCTGCCGACAGTCAGGTCGCGCAGGCTGAAACGCTCGAGCAAGCTGCACGCGATGGAACGCCGTTCTGCGAAATATGCGAGAAAATGCGAAAACTTCGGGAGTCGTCGGATGAATGAGGCCACATTGCAGCCCCTGATCAATGAACTTTGGGAGGACGCCGCCGAAATGGAGGGCTGGCACGTCCATTGGCTGCTCGACGGTGCACGCGATCCCAGCATCGAACATCTTGTCCGTTCCAGCGGCCTGGAGCACTCCTGTCTGTTTTCAGGGCAGATGCACCCGCGGCTGCAGGCCGCAGCCCCCTATCTCATCCATTTACCGTTTGGATCAGTCGCGGCAAGCAGGCTGCTGAAACGTGGCTGGGGAAACGCATGGGGAATTTTCACCATCGCCAAGGCCGATGTCACGCTGGCCCAACAGCGTCTTCATCTAAAGAAATTCCTGCGCGTCCAGACCGCGGGCGGAAAACTGCTGGCTTTCCGCTATTACGACCCACGCGTACTCAACACCTATCTCCCGACATGCACCAGCGAAGAGTTCCGCACTTTTCTCGGACCGCTATCCCGGATCGTCGCGGAAAGCGACGGCGGCAAGAAGGCGATGGAATTCACCCTGCATGACGACGCAATGCGCTGCAGGACGCTGGAGTAGCGGCGCTAGCGGGGATTCTTGCGCAGCACGACATGCGTCGCCGCTGACGTGGGAACATGCTCGACGCACTGGAATCCCAGGCCAGCCAGGTCCACCCCGGTGAACAAGGACTCTCCCGAACCCAGCACCACCGGAGAGATTGCCAGATGCATCTCATCGACCAGGCCGGCCTTCAGATATTCATGAATGGTCGCGACGCCGCCGCCCAGGCGCACATCCTTGCCATTTGCGGCCTTCCTTGCCTGGGCCAGCGCGGATTCGATGCCGTCGGTGACGAAGTGGAACGTCGTGCCGCCCTTCATCTCCAGCGGAGCGCGAGGGTGATGGGTCAGCACGTACACGGGCACGTGGTAAGGAGGCTCCTCGCCCCACCAGCCCTTCCAGCTCTCGTCCGGCCAAGGCCCTCGAACCGGACCGAACATATTCCGGCCAAGTATCCAGGCGCCGATGTTCGCGAAACTGCGGGCCGCGAAGTCTTCGTCCGGTCCATCCGTTCCCTTGCTTTCGTCGCCCATCATGCGCTGGAAGGTCCGGGTGCCGAAGAACCACTTGTGCAGTCCCTCGCCACGCTCGCCCAATGGGCTCTGCAAGCTTTGGTTCGGCCCCGCTCCGAAACCATCGATCGATATGGAAAAGCACTGTACTTTAAGTTCGGACATCAAGCCTCCCTGGTCAGGAAAACTAATTGGAAGCGGCAGCCTTGGTGCGCGCCACGTGCAGTTTCTTGTAGCTGTCGATCAGGCGCTGGTGCCGGTCGAGGCCCTCCAGCTTCATGCTGGTCGGCGTCAGGCCGTAAAAACGCACGTTGCCTTCGACAGATCCTATCACCGCATCCATCCGGGTGTCGCCAAACATGCGGCGGAAATTGACAACGTAATCTTCCAGTTCCAGATCGTCGTCCAGCATCACTTCCAGCACCACGTTCAGGGCCTGATAGAACAAGCCGCGTTCGACCGTGTTGTCGTTGTACTGCAGGAAGGCTTCCACCAATTCCTGAGCCTCCTCGAACTGCCGCAGCGCGAGCTGGATCAGCAGCTTCAACTCCAGGACCGTCAACTGGCCCCAGACCGTATTTTCGTCGAATTCGACGCCGATCAGGGTGGCGATGTCGGAGTATTCATCCAGCTCGCTGTTTTCCAGACGCTCAAGCAGCGCCTCCAGGCTGGAGTCTTCCAGCTTATGCAGGTTCAGGATATCGGCACGGAACAACAGCGCCTTGTTGGTGTTATCCCAGATCAGGTCTTCCACCGGATAGACTTCCGAATAGCCCGGCACGAGGATGCGGCAGGCGGCCGCGCCCAACTGATCGAAGACCGCCACGTACACCTCTTTGCCCATGTCTTCGAGAATGCCGAACAACGTCGCGGCCTCCTCGGCATTGGAGTTTTCGCCCTGGCCGGAGAAATCCCACTCGACAAAATCGTAGTCGGCTTTGGCGCTGAAGAAGCGCCATGAGACGATGCCGCTGGAATCGATGAAGTGCTCGACAAAGTTGTTCGGCTCGGTCACGGCGTTGCTGACAAAGGTGGGACGCGGCAAATCGTTCAGCCCCTCGAAGCTGCGGCCCTGGAGCAATTCGGTAAGGCTGCGTTCCAGCGCCACCTCCAGGCTCGGGTGTGCGCCGAAGGACGCGAACACGCCGCCGGTGCGCGGATTCATCAAGGTCACGCACATCACCGGGTACTGCCCGCCCAGCGACGCGTCCTTCACCAGCACCGGGAAGCCCTGCTCTTCCAGGCCCTTGATGCCGGCCACGATGCCAGGGTACTTCGCCAGCACTTCTTGCGGCACGTCGGGCAATGCGAGCTCGCCTTCGAGAATCTCGCGCTTGACCGCCCTTTCGAAAATCTCCGACAGGCATTGCACCTGGGCTTCAACCAGCGTATTGCCGGCGCTCATGCCGTTGCTGACGAACAGGTTCTCGACCAGGTTGGACGGGAAATACACCACCTCGCCGTCCGACTGCCGCACGAACGGCAGCGAACAGATGCCGCGCTCCACGTTGCCGGAGTTGGTGTCGTACAGATGCGAGCCGCGCAGCTCGCCATCCGGGTTGTAGATGTCCAGGCAGTACTCGTCCAGGATTTCGGCCGGCAGCGCATCCTTGCGGCCCGGCTTGAACCAGCGCTCGTTCGGGTAATGGACAAACGCCGCGTTGCCGATCTCCTCGCCCCAATACGTGCCGGCGTAGAAGTGGTTGTTGCTGAGGCGTTCAATATACTCACCCAGCGCCGATGCCAGCGCGCTCTCCTTGGTCGATCCCTTGCCGTTGGTGAAGCACATCGGCGAGTGCGCGTCGCGGATGTGCAGCGACCACACGTTGGGAACAATATTGCGCCAGGAAGCGATCTCGATCTTGATGCCCAGGCCCGCCAGCAGCCCCGACATATTGGCGATGGTCTGCTCCAGCGGCAGGTCCTTGCCGGTGATGTAGGTGTTCGCGCCAGGCGCGGGATTCAGCGTCAACAGGGACTGGGCGTCCGCATCGAGGTTCTCGACTTCCTCGATCACGAACTCCGGCCCTTCCTGGACCACTTTTTTCACGGTACAACGGTCGATGGAACGCAGGATGCCCTGGCGATCCTTCTCGGAGATATCCGCCGGCAGCTCGACCTGGATCTTGAAGATTTGCTGGTAGCGGTTCTCCGGGTCCACGATATTGTTCTGCGACAGGCGGATATTTTCGGTGGGGATATTGCGGGTGGTGCAGTACAGCTTCACGAAATAGGCCGCGCACAAGGCCGACGACGCCAGGAAGTAGTCGAACGGACCAGGGGCCGAGCCGTCGCCCTTGTAGCGGATAGGCTGGTCGGCGATCACCGTGAAGTCGTCGAACTTGGCTTCGAGACGTAGCTTATCGAGAAAGTTGACCTTGATTTCCATAGCTGAATTCCATTTTTTGCTCAAAATAATCCACCATTATCCGCCCTTTTAGCCGAACAACAAAGGCTGGCAACCGGTCCCATTCCGGCGGAAAGATTGTGCTGAATATAACGTTTACAAAAAGACATGCCAGGCATATACTTTTTGGGCGCCAATCTTCGCAAGCCCGAAGCCAGCGACTGACGCATTCAGGAAACGTAATGACCATGGCCGTATTTTTGGTGATCTTGCAAATCAACTCCACAAAATAGGAAAAATAATGGCATCAACACTTTCTCAAAGCTTCAAACCGCTACATTTCGCGGCCGCTCTCCTCGCCTGCAGCGTCGCGCTGCAAGCCTCGGCGGCGCACAGCTACACGGACAAACTGGTCGCCGGGGAAACCCTGCAGGCCAATGAATTCCTGAAGCCTACCGATAACAACCTGGTCAACCTGATCATGCAAGGCGACGGCAACCTGGTGCTGTACCGCATGTCGGACAGCGTGCCCCTGTGGCATACCAACAGCTGGGGACATCCCGGCGCGGTGACGGTGATGCAGGGGGACGGCAACCTGGTCGTCTACGGCCCGAATGGCACCGACGTCCTGTTCCACACCAACACCTGGAACAATCCAGGCTCCTACCTGCAACTGCTGTCGAGCGGCAACCTGGTGGTCAAATCGGCCAGCAACACCGTCCTGTGGGCAAGCAACACCTCGGTCCAGCCGCCGCCGATCTATTCCACGCCGTCGTATCAGCCGACGTTCTGGAACGATGGCACCACCATCCAGCGCAACAACAACTGCTACAACTACGCCAACAACAAGCGCACCGACACCTTTGCCCAGCCTGGCCGCGCGCACGGCGTGAGCGGCTACGCGATGACCGGCCCGGCCGTGTACAACGCCGCCGTGGCGGACGGCCTGGTGCCGACCACCGCCACCGGCACCTCGCCCGAGGGCAAAACCAAGATCGCGCTGGTGGTCGCCCCCGGCGTTGACTACCATTGGTACCGTCAGGACGCCGACGGCCGCTGGACCCACAAGCCCGGCCAGACGCGCGCAACCAACGTCGACAACAGCGGCGTGACGATCTCCAATCCGGAAACGGCCAATCGAGGCATGTACACTTTGTTCGTGGGCTATTTCTTCACGCCGTCGGACGCGGTCCAAGGCCAGGGCAAGGCGGACATCCGCTAATCCGATTACCCACATAGAATAGGACATTCCAAATGAAGCAATCTTTTATCAAGCACGCGCTCTTGGTTGCCGGCTCATTTTGCGTTCTGGCCGGTGCGCAAGCGGGGGAAATCGTGAAGTCGCTGAAAGTCGAACTGCTGGTGTTCTCCGGCCGCCCCAACCCGACCTTCGTGGTCACCGATCCGGCCCAGATCAAGGAGATCCTGGCGCTGGCGAAGAACCTGCCGCAGAAGAAAGGCGTGGACACCAGCGAGACCGTCCAGCCGGAACCCAAACTGGGCTACCAGGGCTTTATCGTCACGAACAATTCGGATATTTCTTCCGACATCAAATCGTTCGAGGTGCATGGGGCCGACGTTCACCTGGCGCTGGTCAGCGGCAGCAAGCAGGCCGGCAAATCGACCGTCGTGCATGCCGAAGGCATCGATTCCGACGCCACGCTGGAAAACAAGCTGCTGTCGCATGTGAAGGACAACGGCCTGGTTGACGAGAAAGTGCTGGAGTTTATCGAAAACTCCAAGTAAGCCTTGACCATGCCGATGGAGCGCAGCAATTCGTCGCTCCATCGGCACTTTTGTTTCTAGTTCGCTTCCTTCGCCACCACCTGCTCCAGTGTGTTGAAGAAATGCTGCCAGCCATGCTTGGCGCCCTGGTAGGCCTGTTCCTGGTCCGGCCGGAAGCCGGTCTGCTCCATGCGCAGATGCGTTCCGCCGGCGGTCGGCTCCAGCGTCCAGGTGACGACGCTTTCCAGTCCCATGGCGTTCCAGGTGTAGGCAAGCGTGCGGATCGGTTCGACTTCCGTCACCTGGCAATCGACCGAGCCCCATTCCGCGCGGAAGTTAAAGTGGTGGCCCGACACGGGCTGGAAATCGCTCTTCATCAGCCAGGCCTCGATCAGGTGCGGCTGGGTCAGCGCCCGCCAGAGCTTTTCCTGCGGGTGTGGAAACTCCCGTTCGACTACGACGGTACGGATTTGTTCGGCGATAGCGTTCATTATTGGTCCATCCTTTTCAACAGGCCATCAAGATCGTCGAACCGGCTGTCCCAGAAGCGTGCCATCTGGTTGGTCCAGTCCAACAGCGGAGTCAGCGCCTTGGGTTGAGCGCTGTAGTGGGTCTGGCGTCCTTCATGCCTATCCAGCACGAGCCCGGCCTGCTTCAACACGGCAAGGTGCTTGGACACGGCCGGTTGCGACACCCGGGCCTGCGCCGTCAGCACCCCGACGGTTTGTTCGCCGCCAGTGCATAGCTTTTCGAAGATTGCCCGCCGGGTGGGATCGGCCAGCGCCCGAAACAGCTCGTCATGAGAATTTGTCATTTGAATCCATAGCCACAGGGTTATGGGTTAACTATAGCCAGCCGGTTATGGGTTCGTCAAGCGAAAATTTTATGCGGACGGCAATCGTGCGCGTCTTGACATGCATGACCGCCCCGGATATCGTCGCAACTATTGCCCAATCGAAAGCTTTCACGCTGGGCAGTTGTCACCTCCTCACCCAGGCAATCCATACCTTAGTTAAACGAGCCCGCGCCGCAAACGCCGGAGCTGGGGATGGAAGCGTTCCCACATCAACAGGAATGAAGGATGCATCATGACTAGACGCCGCAGAAATCTACCGCCGCAGGCCCTGCCCCTGCTCTTGCCATTGCTGCTGGCCGCTTGCGGCGGCGGCGGTGGCGACCAGGCCGCCGGGCCGCCCGCCGCGCGCACGCTGGGCGTGATGAAGGTCCAGTCCGGGACGTCGGTATCGGCGGAAACCGCGCTGACGCCGGTCAGCGCCACAGCCAGTTCGTCCGAGCGAGGCGACTTGTCCGCAGGCGCCGCCATCGACCACAACGACACCAGCCGTTGGGGCAGCGGCTTCAGCGACGACCAGTACCTGACGCTGGATTTCGGCACGTCGCAGTCCATCACCCGCGTCCACATCGAATGGGAAAATGCCCACGCCGCCCAGTACCTGCTGCAGGTGTCCGACGACAACGCGACCTGGACCACGATCAAGGCCGTCGACAACAGCCAAGGCGGCAGCGAGGACTGGAGCGGCCTGTCGGGCCAGGGCCGCTACCTGCGCATGAAGGGCATCAAGCGCTCGACCCAATACGGCTATTCGATCTTCGAGATCCAGGCCTTCACCGGCACGCCGGTCGCCACGCCGCCGGTGGACACGCCGCCGCCCGTGGTGATCGACCCGACCAAGCCCGGTGTGATCGTCAAGCCGATGGCGGCGACTTCGTCGGCGGTGGAAAACGGCGGGCTGTCGGCCGCCATGGCGATCGATGGCAAGACCTCGACCCGCTGGGCCAGCACCGCCGAGGACGGCGCGTGGATACAGTTCGACTTCGGCGCCAAGACCCAGATCGGCTACATGAAACTCCTGTGGGAGAACGCCTACGGCAAGCAATACGCGCTGCGCGTCTCCGACGACGGACAAACTTGGTCGCAGGTGCGCTACGTCGGCGCGGGCCAGGGTGGCACCGAGGAGTTCTACAACCTCGGCATCAATTCCCGCTACGTGCGCCTGCAGGGCGTGGCCCGCGCCACGCAGTACGGCTACTCGCTGTATGAGGTGGAGTTCAAGACGCCGGGCAGCGACAACACGCTGGCCACCACCAGCACCTCGGCTCTGAAATATCCGGCCAGCGGCGCCGGCTGGGCGCCCTTGCCCGCCGCCGCGCAGCCATTGGAGACGCTGCAATTCACACTGGCCGACGGCACGCTGGTCACCCGCTTCGGCGCGCGCGGCCTGGCGCGCCATGGCCGCGAGCGCGGCGAGGAGTGGAACGAGATCGGCTACGGCCCGAACGACACCGTCGATCCGGTCACCGGCCTCCCGCTCGATAAAGGTCCGGGCAACTACCTGACCTTTGTGTCGAACTACTTCAAGAACCGCACCTGGGGTGTCGAGATCATCGACAACAGCCGCGTACCCGGCGTGACCAAGCCCACGCTGACCGTCAACCAGTACACGACGGTGGACTTCCTGCCAGGCGGGATCGCCTTCTTCCGCGCCTACGACCGTCCGGGCGTGACCGGCTACGGCTGGATGGCGCCGGGCGAACTGGTGGACCGCAGCGTGGCGCTCTGCAAACCGGTGGCCTTCCCCGCCGCCGGCAAACTGTCCAGCGCCGACGGCATCAACGGCGCCTGCACGCTGCGCATCAAGGACTACCCGGGCCACGGCGGCCTCGACGCCAACGGCATGCCGAACGGCCAGGACGTCAAGGCGCGCGCGCTGGTCGCCGGCGACGTCATCGAAGTCTCGCCGTCGATGTTCTCCACCACCGCATCGATGACCGCCAACGGCGACACCGGCGGCATCCGCTACTATTCCTACGAGTGGGTGTATGTGGTCGGCGCGGGACTCAAGCCGTGGTACGGCGTGCAGCCGCGCCTGAACTCTGTGCCGCTGCCGGAGGAGACGCTGTCCGGCGGCCAGGGCTCGGTGTCGTACAACTATTCGGACAACGGCCTGTTCATGTTCCAGCAGCCGCACAACAACATCGGCATGCAGAACATGCAGCGCTTTGTCGAAGGCCGGCGCCTGGTGCATACCAACTTCACCACCGGCGACCACAATGAACCGGGCAACGATCGCTATCTGCCGGCGGTGGGATTGCAGGGACAGCGCTACAACCAGTCGGCCTGCATCGGCTGCCACGTCAACAACGGCCGCAGTCCCGCGCCGGTCGCCGTCAACCAGAAGCTGGACAACATGGCCATCCGCGTGGCGGCGATCAACGCGCAAGGCCAGCAACTGCCGCACGCGCTGTACGGCACGGCGATCCAGATGAACGCCGTATCGGCGAGCGGCACGCCGCAAAACTGGGGCAGCACCGTCAGCGTGGGCGGCTTCGAGTCGCGCACCGTGAAGCTGGCCGACGGCACCGCCGTAGAGCTGCGCAAGCCGACGCTGGCCTTCGAAGGCCCCGCGCCGGACATCTACTCGCTGCGCGCCGCCCAGCCGATGATCGGCACAGGCCTGCTGGAAGCCATTCCCGAAGCGGACATCCTGGCCCGCGCCCGCACGGCGCCCGATGCGGACGGCGTCGTCGGTGTGGCCAACTATGTCTACGAGCCGGAGACCGGCGCCGTGCGCCTGGGCCGCTTCGGCTGGAAGGCCGGCAAGGCGACGCTGCGCCATCAAGCCAGCGAAGCGCTGCTGCTCGATATGTCGGTCACCTCGCCGGTTTATCCAAACCGCGCCTGCGCCACCGGCCCGACCGGCTGCGCGGCAGGCGGCACGCAGAAAGGCATCTCGGAAGCCGACCTGCAATCGATCTCCCGCTACCTGTCGTTGGTCGCCGTGCCGGCGCAGCGCAGCATTCCGAGCGGTTTCCCCAAAGGCGTGGCGCCGCTCGATGAACATCGCGTCGATGCGCAGCAAGTCGCCGCCGGTGCGAAGCTGTTCCAGGGTATGCGCTGCGTGGCCTGCCACACCGCGGAGATGAAGACCGGCTCCGGCCATCTGTTTGCGGAACTGCGCAACCAGACCATCCGTCCCTACTCCGACCTGCTGCTGCACGACATGGGCGCCGGCCTGGCCGACAAGTTCGTCGAAGGCCAGGCCAAGGGCGGCATGTGGCGCACCTCGCCGCTGTGGGGCATCGGCTACACGGACAAGGTGATGGGCAACGCGAGCAAGGTCGGCTACCTGCACGATGGCCGCGCGCGCAACCTGACCGAGGCGATCATGTGGCACGCGGGCGAGGCGGACAAGTCACGCCAGCGTTTCGAAAGTCTGTCGAAGCCTGACCGTGAAGCGTTGCTGGCGTTCCTGAAGTCCCTGTAGCCTCAACGGCCGCCGTCAAAGTGCCGTCGGCGGCTGTTGGGATGTCAGGATGGCGGCGGCCAGCACGGCGCCGAGCAGCAGCACCGTTTCAATCCGCAGCGCCAGCCGCACCACCGCAACGCCTTTCAGCGAGCGCGATGCGGCCGGCAAACCGATGAATTTGTTGTAGCCGCCGATGCCGACGGCTACCGCCACCAGCGCCACCTTGACCAGCAAGGTAAAGCCGTAAACGGTATTCATCAAATTCCCGGTGCTGCCGACGCGATGCCAGCCGCTGTAGACGCCCGTCGCACCGATGGCGACGACAGCCACCAACGCTGTATGCGACATCAAATCCAGATAGCGGTTCGTCGCCGCCGGCGGCAGCCGGGCGGACAACACGCACCACCCCGACACGGCCACCACGCCGGTCCACACCGAAATCGCGGACAGATGGACAGCCTCCGCTGCGTAAGGAAGCGTCCAGATTCCCTCCTCACCCGCGTGTCCCATCGACGCCCGGGTCAAGGCGAATACGCCCAACGCCAGCAGGACCGCCGTCTCTCCCGCCATCGGCAAGCGCGGGATGCAGCGCAGCACCAGCACGACGACCAGCGCCATGAGCGCGAGGCAACTGGCATGCCCGTAAGCTGTACCGCTCACCATCATCCAGAACATGTCGCATGCCTGGCGCATGGTGCAGCCGGCCATGACGGCGGTTGCGGCCAACAGCGACCAGCCGCCGGCGACGATGGCAATGCCCACCGCCAGCAGGTCGAACACACGCAGGCGTGCATCAAGTGCGGCCGACATGACGTCGTCACGCGGCAGCCAGCGCCGCGCGCTCCAGGAGCCAACCAGCCAGCAGAAGCCGCAAATCAGCGCGAACGCCGAGCCGACCTGCACCAGCCAGACGGTATCGAATCCAGCGCCCACTATTTGACCGTGAACGTGAACTCGCCTTTGCGGCGATGACCGTCACGCCCGGCGGCGGCCCAGCCGACCGTGTAGGCGCCCGCCGGCAGCGGCGGCAGAGCCAGCCGGAGGATCGCCGGATCGGCGTCATCGACCGTGGCCTTGGCCTGGCCGGCCGGTGTGCGCCCGCCCGCATCGGTCAGCGTGATGCTGCTGAACGCCGGTTCCACTTTTTCATTGAACGTTAGCGCGATCTCCTTTGGCGCCGCGTCCAGCACCGCGTTGGCGGCCGGGTTGGAGCTCTTCAGGCTTGCGTGGGCGGCGGCGAATGGCGACGCCAGCGTGGCCGCCGCCACGATTGCCGATGCTACGAGGGTTTGGAATGGTTTCATGAGTTTTCTCCTTAATGTCCGCTATGGCCGCTCGGCTTGCGGACGGTGAGTTCGACGTTTGGTTGGTTCAAGGCCGGCATGGACTGGCCGCCGGCGGTATATTTGCGGGCTGGTTCGGGCATGGCGCCGGTCCATTCATAGGCCAGCGTGCCCGCCGGATGCTTGTACCAGCCTGGATCCGTATAGTCGCCGGGCTTCTGATCCTTGCGCACTTTGAGCACGGTGAACATGCCGCCCATTTCCACGCCGCCGAACGGGCCTTCGCCCGTCATCATCGGCAGCGTGTTTTCCGGTAGGCCCATTTGCATGCCCCCCATGGAGCCGCCCTTGTCGCCCATGGTCATGTAGTCCGGGACGATCTTGTTGATCTTCTCGGCGATGCCGCTGTGGTCCACGCCTATCATGGTCGGCAGGCTGTGGCCCATGGCGTTCATGGTGTGGTGCGATTTGTGGCAGTGGAAGGACCAGTCGCCCGGCTCGTTGGCGATGAATTCGATCGCCCGCATCTGCCCGACGGCGATATCGGTCGTCACTTCCGGCCAGCGCGATGCCGGCGGCGTCCAGCCTCCGTCGGTGCCGGTGACGTAGAACTCGTGCCCGTGCATGTGCACCGGATGGTTGGTCATCGTCAGGTTGCCGACGCGGATGCGTACCTTGTCGCCCTGCCGCACCGGCATGGAATCGATGCCGGGGAATACGCGGCTGTTGAAGGTCCACAGGTTGAAGTCCAACATGGTGTTGGTCTTGGGCGTGTAGCTTCCGGGGTCGATATCGTAGGCGTTCAAGAGGAAGACGAAATCGCGGTCCACCGCGAACTGCTTGTGGTCCTTGGGGTGCGTGACCCAGAAGCCCATCATGCCCATCGCCATCTGCGTCATCTCGTCGGCGTGCGGGTGGTACATGAAGGTGCCGGGCCGCTTGGCGACGAATTCGTACACAAAGGTCTTGCCGGGTGCGATGCCGGGCTGCGTCAGGCCGGTCACGCCATCCATGCCGTTGGGCAGGCGCTGGCCGTGCCAGTGCACGCTGGTGTGCTCCGGCAGCTTGTTGGTGACGAAGATGCGTACGCGGTCGCCCTCGACCACTTCGATGGTCGGGCCGGGCGACTGGCCATTGTAGCCCCATAGGTTGGCCTTCATGCCGGGCGCCATCTCGCGCACCACTGGTTCGGCGATCAGGTGGAATTCCTTGACGCCGTTATTCATCCTCCAGGGCAGCGACCAGCCGTTGAGCGTCACCACCGGATTGAATGGACGTCCGTTGGGCGGTGGCGGCGGCACGTGGGTAGTGGCGCTATCCATCGTCATGGCTTCGGGCAGCGTTGCGGCGCCGGCCTTGCTGACGGCTGCCGCGCTGACCGCGACCGCGCCTGCGCCCTTGAAGAAGTCTCTACGTGAAATCATGGGGTCATCCTTGTTTCGTTGGCGGTGCCGCCGTTGACGGCCGCCTGCAATTTGGTCTCGGCGATCCAGAAATCGCGCTGTGTTTCGATGGCGGTGTTGACGCTGTTGAGCTGTTCGCGCGAGTCGGCCAGCAGCTCGAACACGCTGGCCAGCATGCCGTTATAGCGCAGCAGCACCTCGTCGGAGATCTTTTTACGCAGCGGCACCACTTCGTCACGATAATGGCGGGCGATGTCGTAGGTGGTGCGGTAGGACGAATAGGCCTCGCGCACTTCGGAGCGGGCGCGCACCGCCGTATCGGTCGCGCGGTGCACCGATTGCATATACTGCGCCCGCGCCCGCGCCACCTTGGCGCCGCCCCAATCGAAGATCGGCAGCTCGAATGAGACCTGGTAGCCGTTTTCACGCGGCAGGCCGCTGGTGCTCTTGTTGGCGTAGCCGGCGTCGAACACGTTGATGAAGCCTGTTGCCTTGGTCAGGCCCAGCGCGTCGGCGGTGGCTTCGGTGTCGCGCCGGGCGGCGAGCATGTCCAGCCGTTGCGACAGCGCCTGCGCTTCGGCGTTGTTCATCTCCTTCGGTTGCGCGGGCAGGTCCGGCAGGCGGTCCGGCAGCACGAAGTTCTGCTGCTCGCCCCACAGGCCAAGAAGGCGTACCAGCTGCTCGCGCGAGGCGGTCGCCTCGTGGCGGCTGCGGGCCAGTTGCGTCGTCGTGTCCTGGTAGAAGGCACGTTCGCGCGCCTGATCCAGCTTGCTCCAGTTGCCGACTTTCGCCATTCTTTCCGCCAGCTCGGATGAGGCGTCGGCCGCCACCCTCACCTGCTCCGCGAACGCGGCCGATTGTGCCGCCGCCACCGCGGTGAAGTAGGCGCGCCGGGTGTCGGTCGCCAGCTGAATGGCTTGCGCCGCCGCTTGCAGCTTGGCCTGTTCGAAGCGGCGTTGTCCGATGCGCGAGCGTGTCGGCAAAGTCAGCAAACCGGCGATGTCGAACATCACGCTGCGATCGATCTCGGTCTCGCCGCCGCCACGGATGCGGCCAAAACTGAAGCCCGGATTGCGCATGCGGCCGGACTGGACGAACTCCGACTCCGACACTCCCAGCTCGGCGAACGAGGCCTTCAGCGCGGGGCTGTTGAGCAGCGCGATCTGCACCGCCGTTTCAGCGGTCAGCGGCTGCGCCAACAGGGCGCGTACTTGCTGGTCATTGTCTGCGTCGCGCGAGAAGCTGGCCTGCTGGCCTATGCGTTCCTGCGTCAGACGGGAGACGTCGTTCAATCCGGCGTCGTCGGAAAGGCTGGCGCATCCCGCCAGCAGCGCCAGCGACATTCCAGCCGCTGTGTTGAGCGCTGTGTTAAATATTCGCGCCATATCATTTCTCTTTCATGTGCATGTGATGACCCTTGTGCGGGTCTTCCGCGGCATCGGCCTTCGGCTTGTCGGCCGGCGCCATCGTCTCCATCTGCATGTGCATGGAGTGGCCGGACTGGCCGGCCATTGCCTGGTTGGCCCGCAACCAGGCCTTGTCGGGCGTGTCTGCGGGGTCTTCGGACCGCCGAAAATCGGTGAACGCCGAGCGGTAAACCGGCGGTGCGACCTTGGCGCCGGCATCGGCGGCACCGGACGTGGCCTGGGCCGACGCGAGCAACGGCATGCAAGCGACAGCCAGCATCAATATGCGGGTGTGATTCATGGGATTCCTAAAAAGTGACGGATACGCGGGACGATCCCGCAGCTTCGGCATCTTCAGGAAAAACGGGGCGGACGTTCCAGTGTGGCGGGGATATAGGCGGTCATCGCGGGTTCGGGCGCGACGACGCGGGCGTCCGACAGGCTAGCCGGCAGCACCAGTGCCGGCACGGTGGGCGGCGCGCCGGCGCCCACGCAACTGGCGCAATGACTGCACTTGCCATGCGCGCTGGATGCCAGGTCGGACTTGGCCGGCGCGCAGTGTTCCGCGCCAGCAGCCGGCTGGGTGGCCACTTGCGCTTGCGCCGCCACGCACGGAATGAAGATGGCAGCCCCCCCTTGCAACGGCAGGGCTGCTATCAAAATCCAGAGCAGTAGACGGATGAATGGGCGCATAGTGAGGTCAATGGTACCGCAGTCTCTCGGAGACAGGCAATAGCGCACACCTTACACCTTCCCACAGCGGTAAGGTCAAGAAAAAGATGCGGGTATGATCTCGGCGATCATTTCCCCCTGGTCGTCGATGCCGCATTCGCGGAAGCCGAAGCTGCGGTAGAACGCCTGCGCCACGGCGTTGCCCGGCTTGTAGTAGATGATGATGCGCTCGACGTCCGGCTTGGCGTGCAGCTCCTCCAGCAGCAGCGCCATGGCCTTGCGCCCTATGCCCTTGCCCTGCCGCGGAAAGTCGACCATGAAGCGGTAGATGCCGTACAGGCCGGGAATGTCCTCGGCCTTGCAGTCGTAAAGCAGGAAGCCGGCCGGCTCACCGTCGCAGTAGATCCCGCGTGCGAAGAGGTCCGGGTAGAACTTGGACTGCGCGATCGAATAGGCGTTGCTATCCAAAAAATCACGCTGGTGTTCCGGAAGCTCCATGTCCATGAAGCTCTCGAAATTGTCCACGTCGATGTCTTGCAGTGTAACCTGTGCTGTCATTGAAATCCTGGTTCCTTAAGCGATGATATTCAGGCCGCCGTCGACATAGACGGTGCTGCCGGTGAGGCGGCGCGCATATTGCGAGGCCAGGTAGGCGCAGGTATTGCCGACGTCAAGGATGTCCACCAGCTCACCCACAGGCGCGCGGGTGGCGGCGTCGCGCAGCAGCAGTTCGAAGTCCTTCAGGCCGGAGGCGGCCCGCGTTTGCAGCGGCCCTGGCGAAATCGCATGGACCCGGATGCCGCGATGGCCCAGTTCATAGGCCAGATAGCGGCAGCACGCCTCCAGCGCCGCCTTCACCGGCCCCATGACGTTGTAGTTCGGGACGACCTTCTCCGCGCCATGGTAACTCATGGCGAACATGCTGCCGCCTTCTGTCATCAGCGGCACCGCCAGCTTGGCCATGCGAACGAAGGAATGGCAGGAGATGTCCATCGCCTGCAGGAAGCCGTCCAGCGAACAATCCAGCAGGCCGCCCTGCAGGTCGGCCTTGGGCGCGAAGGCGATCGAGTGGACCAGGATATCCAGCTTGCCCTGTTCGGCCAGCGTGGCGAACAGGGCTTCCATCTGGCCCGGTATCGTCACGTCCAGCGGCAGCAACTGCGCGTCGATTTCCTGCGCCAGCGGCGCCACATGCGGCATAGCCTTGTCGTTCAGGTAGGTGAGGACGACTTCCGCCCCCAGTTTACGGAAGGCCTGCGCGCAGCCCCAGGCGATGGAATGCTCATTGGCGACGCCGACCACCAGCGCGCGCTTGCCGGACAAAATAGGATAAATCGTTTCGGCGGTGTTCATGGAAGCTCCAATAGTGTTTGCGTGTGACGGGCGATCATCAGTTCCTCGTTGGCCGGCACCACCCACACGGCCACCCTGCTGTCGGCGGCGCTGATGCGGGCCACGCCACGGGGATTGGCGTCGTTGGCGCCGGCGTCCAGCTTCACGCCCAGCCAGGCGGCGTCGCGGCAGACCGCCGCGCGCAGCGCCGTGCTGTTCTCGCCTATCCCGCCCGAGAAGACCAACGCATCCAGCCCTCCCAGGGCCGCGGCCAGCGAACCCAGTTCGCGGCCGATGCGGTAGACCATCAACGCGATGGCGGCTTTTGCGCGCGGATCGTCGCTTTGCTCCAGCGTCCGCATGTCCGATGAAATGCCGGAGACGCCCAGCAGGCCGGACTCCTGGTACAGCAGCTTCTGCACCGCGCCCACGTCCATGCCCAATTGTTCGATCAGGTACAGCACCACGCCGGGATCGAGCGCGCCGCAGCGGGTACCCATGGGCAGGCCGTCGACGGCGGTAAAGCCCATCGTACTGGCGACGCTGCGCCCCGCGGCCATCGCGCACATGCTGGCGCCATTGCCCAGGTGTGCCGCAACCACCTTGGCGCTCGCCAGCGATGGATCGGCATCCGGCAGGCGGCTGGCGATATATTCATACGACAGTCCGTGGAAGCCGTAGCGCCGCACGCCCTGCTCCGTGATCCGCGCCGGCAGCGCGAACGCTTGCGCCTCCGCCGGCTGGCCGACGTGGAAGGCGGTGTCGAAGCAACCCATTTGCGGCACACCAGGCGCCATCGCCATCACGGCGCGCACCGGCGCCAGGTTGTGCGGAAGATGCAGGGGCGCCAGCGGTATCAGCTTCTCCAGCGCGGCCAGCACATCGGAATTCAAGCGCCGCGGCCCGCTGTAGGCCACGCCACCGTGAACAATGCGGTGGCCCACCGCCACCACGCGGTGGCCGTCGAGATGCGATTGTGCGAAATCGATCAGGAAGCGCATGCCGCCTTCGTGGTTCAGCGGAGCGTCCGCCCAGCTGTGCTCTCCGATGGACCGGCCCTGCGCATCCCGCGCGCTGAAGCGGGTGACGCCGCTGTACAGGTTTTCGATTTTCCCATTGAACGTGAGCGCCAGCTCGGCGCCGCTGTACAGCGAGAACTTGATGCTCGACGAGCCGGCATTGATGACGACGATGCTATCGTTAGGTGCCATGTTCTCAAGCTCCCATGGCATGGCCGGTGGCCAGTTTGCTGTGCGCCACCAGCACCGCCACCGCGCAGGACGCGAGGCGCGCGGTGACCGAGTCGGCGCGGCTGGTGAGGATGATCGGCACGCGGGCGCCGAGCACTATGCCTGCCGCCGCCGCACCGGCCATGAAGGTCAGGCTCTTGGCCAGCATATTGCCGGCTTCCAAATCGGGCGCCACCAGTATGTTCGCCTGGCCGGCCACCGGCGAGACCAGATGCTTGATCGCCGCGGCCTCGGGATCGATGGCGTTGTCCATCGCCAGCGGGCCGTCCAGAATGGCGCCGGTGATCTGGCCACGATCGGCCATCTTGCATAGCGCAGCCGCGTCTATCGTGGACGGCATCTTGGCGCTGACCGTTTCCACCGCCGCCAGGATGGCCACCTTGACCGGATCGAATCTCAGCACATGCGCCAGGTCGATGGCGTTCTGGATGATGTCGACCTTTTCGTCCAGCGTGGGATTGATGTTAACGGCGGCATCGGTGACGATCAACGGCTCATCGCGGCCCGGCACGTCCATCACGAAGCAGTGGCTCAGGCGGCGCCCGGTGCGCAGGCCGGTCTCGCCGGCGACCACTGCGCCCATCAATTCGTCGGTGTGCAGGCTGCCCTTCATCAGCACCGACGCCTGCCCTTCACGGATCAGCTCCACCGCGCGGAAGGCCGATGCGTGGCTGTGCTCCGTATCGACCAGCGGCAGCGCGGAGATGTCCAGGCCCGCTTCCTCGGCGGCTTTGCGAATGCGCGCCTGCGGCCCAACGAGGATCGGATTGATCAACCCCATGCGGGCGGCATCCAGCGCCGCTTCCAGCGCATGGCGGTCGCACGCGTGCGCGACGGCGACCGTGACCGGCCCGGCTTTGCGCGCCGCAGCGATCAGGATTTCGTAGTTCGGGTGAGGCGTACTCGGTGCATTCATCTGGTTTCCTTGGTGGTCGGGCAGGGAAATCATATCAACAAATCCAGATAACGCAATCGAATATTGCTGCGCTGCGGCATCGATTTATTTTGCGCGGTTTAACCCCGTTTCCCCCGCCGGCCCGTTTCACATGGGACGCCGGGCTTTTCCGGCCAAGGAGATGTCATGTTGCGCCCACTGCTAGCAGTATTTTTATTGAGCCTGTCGTTGACGGCGAACGCCATCGCGCCGCTTCCGCCCATCATGCCGCCGCGCCTGATCGTCCCGCGCGCGCAGACGCCCGTGCGCCTGCAAAGCCTGCGCATCGGCGCGGAGATCAGCGGCGGCCTGGCCCAGACCACCGTGGAGATGGTGTTCTACAATCCGAACGCGGTACAGCTGGAAGGCGAACTGCAGTTCCCGCTGCTGCCCGCGCAGCACGTCACCGCGTTCGCGCTGGATATCGACGGCGCGCTGCGCCCCGCCGTGCCGGTCGAAAAAGCCAAGGGACGCAAGATCTTCGAGGAGGTTGAACGTACCCGCGTCGATCCCGCGCTGTTGGAGACGACCCAGGGGAACAACTTCAAGCTGCGCGTCTACCCGATACCGCCGCACGGCACCCGCACCGTGCAGCTCAAGTATGCCGAGGCGCTGCCGCGCCAGGAGGCGCAGCGGCTGTATCGGCTGCCCCTGGCCTACGGCGAAGGGATCAAGGAATTTGATCTGGAACTGAATGTGCACGGCGCGGTAACGCCGCCGCAGGCGCGCGGCGCGTTGGGCGGCGTGCAGTTCGAACGCCAGCAGGACGGCTATCGTGCCCGTATCGGCAAGAGCAGCTTCCACGCCGACGGCACGTTGGAGCTGGCACTGGCCACGACAACGGAACCGCAGACCTTTGTGCAGGAGTTCGACGGCGAAACCTTCTTCCTCAGCGAGGTCGCCGTCGCTGGAGACAGCAATCACCCGGTGCGCGTTCCGCCCGCCGTGCTTGGACTGCTGTGGGATAGCTCCGGCTCCGGCGCCCAACGCCAGACCGAAGCGGAGCTGGCGGTGCTGGACGCCTACTTCAAGACCGTGCGCAATGTGGAGGTGCGGTTGATCCACCTGCGCGACCGCGCGGAGCCCAGCCAGCGATACCGCGTCGTCAACGGCAACTGGGCCGGCTTGCGCGCCGCGCTGGCGGCCACCGCCTACGACGGCGCAAGCGCCCTGGGAGCGTGGAAGCCGGAAGCGGACATCAACGAATACCTGTTGGTTAGCGATGGACTGTCCAACTATGGCGATGCGCCCTTCCCCACATTGGCCAGGGGCCAGCGTTTGTATGCATTGAATTCAGCGCTGGTGTCGGACAGCGCGCGCCTCTCGGCGCTGGCGGAGCGTAACGGTGGCCGGCTGGTGCAACTGCAGGCGAGCCAGCCAGCGCAGGCCGCGCAAGCGCTGCTGGCCGACGTGCTGCAATTGAGCGACGTCACCGCCAGCGGCGCCAAGGATATTTCGGTTGAAGCACGCGAGCCGCAGGACGGCATATTGCGCATCGCCGGGCGCCTGACACAAGCCAATGCGGAACTGACGCTGACCTTGACGCAGCAAGGCAAGAGCAGTGCAATGACCGTACCGGTCAGCGCCACGGCGCCGTATCACCCACTGGCCGCCGGCACGTGGGCCAGCTACCGCCTGCATGCGTTGGAAGCGGACTACGATCTGAAACGCGGGGAGATCCGGCGTATCGGCCAGCGTTTCGGCATCCCGACGCGCGAGACCTCGCTGCTGGTGCTGGACCGGCTGGAAGACTATCTGCGCTATGACGTCGAACCGCCCGCAGCCTACAAGGAAGCCTACGCCAGGCTCAAAGAGAATCGCCTGGCGCAGCGGCGCCGCATCGCCGCACAACACAGCGACCAGATCGTGCAGGAATTCGAGCAGAAGGTGGCGTGGTGGGAAAAGACCTATCCGAAATCGGCTCCGCCCCGGCATATCGAGTTCAAGAAGGATGGCAATGGCGCGATGGAGTTTGAGCCTCGAATGATGCCGGCCGCGGTGGCCGAAATGGCCGCGCCGCCACCGGCAGCGCGAGCACCGGCGCCGCTGGCATACGGCCGCGCCGAAACGCGCAACGCGCAGCGCGTCTCCAAAGCGCCTGCGCCGTCCGGCGATGAGACGCCGAACGCCGGCATCCAGCTCAAGAAATGGTCGCCCGACGAACCCTATCGCGCCCGCATGAAGGCCGCCAAGGCCGCCGACTTGTACGCCATTTACCTCGACGAGAAGCCGAACTACGCCAACAGCAGCGCCTTCTTCCTCGACAGCGCCGACATGCTGCTCGACCAGGGACAGCGCGACCTGGCCTTACGCGTGCTGTCCAACCTGGCGGAGATGAATCTGGAAAACCGCCAGGTATTGCGGATACTCGGCTACCGGCTGCTGCAGGCTGGCGAACCGGCGCTGGCGATCCCCGTGTTCAAACAGGTGCTGCTGCTGGCGGAAGAAGAGCCGCAGTCGTACCGCGACCTGGGCCTGGCTTATGCCGCCGCCGGACAGGTGCAAGCGGCGGTGGACCAGCTTGTGGAAGTGCTTAACCGTCCGTGGGACAGCCGCTTTGCCGAAATCGAGCTGGTGACGCTGGCGGAGCTGAACGCGATTGTCGCCAAGGCCGCCGTCAAGCCGGACACCAGCCGCGTCGATCCGCGACTGCTGCGCAACCTGCCGCTGGCCTTGCGGGCCGTGCTGACCTGGGACGCCGACAACACCGACATCGATTTGTGGGTCACCGATCCGAACGGAGAGAAGTGCTACTACGGCAACCGCTACACCTACCAAGGCGGGCGCATGTCGCGCGACTTCACCGGCGGCTACGGGCCGGAGGAGTTTTCGCTGCGGGTGGCCAAGCCGGGCAAATATCGGGTGGAGGTCAACTCCTTTGGCAACCGTCAGCAGATCGTGGCCGGCGCGACGACTGTGCAGCTGCGCCTCAGCATCGGCTTCGGCACGGCGAAACAGCGCGACCAGATGGTCACGCTACGGCTGCGCGATACCGGCAGCACCGTGCTGGTGGGAGAGTTCGACGTTAATTGATCGCCTGGAGTTGCCGCTGAAGTTCAGGCGGCACTTCGGCATCCGGGTAGCGCATGCGGAATTTCAGCCATTCCGCCTGCGCTTCTTTCGTTTGGCCGGCTTTCAGCATTGCGGCGATGCGATCAAGCCACTCCTGCGCAGGCGGTGCCTCCGCTGCCGCGCCAAAATAGCTCATCGGCCGTGGCTTGGATGCGGCGGCAGACATCATCGGCGCCTGCGCGCGCGCAAGCGGGGCCGGCGCCGCCAGCAATGGGCCTTCGGCGCCAGGCTCCGGTTGCAGGACCAGCTGCTTGGATTCCTCTCGTGCCGCGAACACGGCGGACCGCTTGGCCAATGGCGCAGCCATAATCGGCGGTGCGGCCAATATCGACGGCGCGATCGATGGCGCGGCTCGTTCGGCGTCCGCTGCCGCCGCGATTTCCGTGGCCGACGTAGTTCGCGTTGCGGATCGCTTGCGCTGGACGGCTTTCGGCGCCGGCGGCGGCGCTGATTCAATTTCAATAGCGGACGGTGGCGCTTTCTCGACAGGAGCCGCCGCCACGACCACCGGCTCCTTCTCCACCGGCGCAACCGCCTGCGGCATCAGCACGCGTACCGCGAACAACGCAAACACCGCGCTGGCAGCAAGTCCCAACGGAACGCGCGCGCGCCGCAGATAGTGGCGGGCCGGCGGCGCAGCCGGCACGGCATCGTGCAGCGCATCGTTTGCCGATTCGGCGCCGGCACCGCGCATATCGGCAGCCGCCCGCGCCAGGATGGCGGCGGATAAAGCCTCCGGCGGCTGCGGTTGCGGCAAGTCGTGCAACCGGCGCGCCAGGTCCCCCTCGCCTTTGAGGAAATCTTCGAATTCCGCGTCTTCAGTGTGATCGTGTGGGTTCATGCTCTCGCCTCTTCGGCAGCCGGCGCCAGTTCCTGCCGCAGCCTGCGCATCGCGTAACGCAGGCGGCTCTTCACCGTCTCCACCGGCGCCGCCACCAGTTCCGCGATTTCCTCCAGGCTCATGCCGTTGAACTGCTGGAGCACCAGCGCCTCGCGCTGATCGACCGGCAGCAAACGTATCATCGCATGCAATCGGCTGGTCTGCTGCTTGCGTTCCAATTCACCGTCGGGCGCCCGGCTATCATGCGCGCCGTCGGCAACCTGCTCGAACCAGCCGTCCTCGCCGCCGTCGCTGGCCAGCAGCACACGCTCGTTCAGGCGTATCAAGTCGATCAGGCGGTTGCGCGCGATCTGGAAAAGATAAGTGCGGAAGCTGGCGCCCGGTTCGTAGCGCGCGCGGGCCTGGTGCAGATTGGCCCAGCTGTCCTGCATGATGTCGTTGACCCATTCGCGGCGCGGCGAGCGCCATGCCAGAAACAGATACAGCCCCTGGCTGTGGCGCCGGTACAGTTCCTCGAACGCCGCCAGATCGCCATTGCGATAGCTGAGCATGAGCATTTCATCGGATCGTGGCGCGGACATGGCGTAATGATAACGCAGGCACCTCCCGCCCGGACATCCACGTATTGTTACCAAATATTGCCAAGCCATAAAGGCTTTCCCGCAACCGGGGCTGTAAAGACGTGTAAATTTCGCCGCAAGAGATATTTCCTGGGATAAACTTTATCTGCTAAAGCTCAGGAGCACGTCATGCACTTCACTCTTCGCCCGATCTTTTTCGCTGTGGCCTGTGGCCTGGCGTTCTCGCTCGCCTCGCCGGTCCAGGCGCAGCCGCAGAACTGGCGCGCCACGCATTCCCACGCGCCCGACGCCAGCGACTTCACGCCCGGCGCCGAGATGCGGTCCGGCGATACGCTGCATGTCGCGGTCTCGCTTCAGCTGCGCAACCGCGAGCAGCTCGAGGCGTTCGCCGCCAGCCTGATGTCCGGCCAGACCGCGACCCCGCTGACCAGTGAACAGTTCCTGTCCCGGTACGCGCCGACGGCGGCCGATGTCGCCGCCGTGGTCAAGCACCTGAGCCAGAGTGGCTTCGTCAATATCGAGGTCAGTCCCAACAACCTGCTGGTGAGCGCCGATGGTTCGGTGGGCACCGCGCGCTCGGCCTTCAATGTCCAGATGCGCCACTTCTCCAGAGGCGAGCGCACAGCGTACGCCAACACCAACGATCCGGTGGTGCCCAGCGCATTGAGCGGCATCGTGCTCGGCGTGCATGGCCTGCAAACCGTGCATCTGGCGCACACCGCGCAGGTGGAGGCGCAGGCGTCGGTCTACGCCACCGCCGGCAAGGTGGGCCACAGCCCGACGGCCTGGCCGGCGATCTACAACGCCACCGCCCTGCCCACCGCTGCCAAGACCACCATCGGCATCATCACCGCCGGCAGCATGACACAGACGTTGACGGACCTGAGCAGCTTCGCCCGCACCGCCGGCTATGCGCAGCCGGTGGTCAGCGTGGTCAACGTCGCCAGCGCGAGCCGGCGCGTGAGCACGACCGCCACCACAGACAATACGGCGGAGTGGAATATCGACAGCCAGAACGCGCTTGGCGCGGCCGGCGGCGCCGTCAAGTCCATGGTGTTCTATGCGGCGAACTCGCTGTCCGAAGCGGATTTGACGGCGGCCTACAACGCGGCCGTCGCGGCCAATGTCGCCAAGGTGATCAACGTGTCGCTGGGCGAGTGCGAATCCAACGCGCGCCTGAGCGGCACGCAGGCCACCGACGACCAGATCTTCCTAGCCGCCGTGGCGCAAGGCCAGACCTTCGTCGTCGCCACCGGCGATGCGGGTTCCTACGAATGCGGCGGCAAGACCAGCGCGCAAAGCTATCCCGCCGTCTCGCCGTATGTGATCGCGGTCGGCGGCACCTCGGTCTCCACCAGCACCACCGGCGCGTGGACCGGTGAAACCGTTTGGGCCTGCACCAACTACAGCACCTGCGCCACCGGTGGCGGCACGGGCGGTGGCGTGAGCCTGATCGAAGCCGCACCAAGCTGGCAACTGGCGTCCAAGGTGCTGGGCACTTCGACCCGCCGGGGCGTGCCTGATATCTCGTTCGCCGGCGATCCATCGACCGGCGCGATCACGCTCGTCAAAGGCAAGTATGTGCAGTACGGCGGCACCAGCCTGGCCGCGCCTATCTTCGCCGGCTTCTGGGCGCGGATACAGTCCGCCAATGGCAACCGCCTGGCCTTCCCCGCTCCCGCTCTGTACAAATATGGCGTGGCGCAGACCACGCTTTTCCACGATGTCGTCTCCGGCACCAACGGCGGCTACACGGCGGCCAAGGGTTGGGACTACACCACAGGTTTCGGCAGCCTGAATGTCGGTAGCTTCGCGGCCTTCGTCACCTCCAGCGGCGGGTTCTGACGCCGGTCAGTAGATCTCGCGGCGCAAACGCTGCATTTGCTGCTCATGACGTTCCACCCAGCGGCGGGCGTCATCGAGCTGCCGTTCGAGGCGCGGGATGTACTCGTATAGATCGCGGCGCTCCTGCTCGCGGCGGGCGTCCTGCTTCCTCGTTTCGTCGTTGACCACGCGGTCCTTCGCGTCCTGATTCGATCGGATCTCGCGTTCCAGCCGGGCCAGCCGATGGCGGGCGTCGCTCAGGCGGTTCGCCACTTCATTGGCATCGTCGACCGCCTGGCGGTGCTTGGCGGCGGCGATCTCGAAATCCTGCCCGCTCACGTAAGCATGCTTCAACTGGTTGCGCATCTCGACGCGGCAGACCTCGACCATCATGCCGATGTTGGTGCGGCCACGTTCGAAGGCGTTCTCCGGCTGGCAGTATTTGGCGTTCTGCTCTTCCCATGCCGACGTGTACTGGTCGCGGGTTTTGGCGGTGACGAACACGCCGTCGCGTCCCGCATTGGCAATGCGCTCGTCCAGCATGAACGGCTTGCCATAGCCATCGTCGGCGCCGGCCTGGCTCCAGTAGGCGGCAAGACGCGTCTCCCAAGCTTGGCGATAGTCGGATTCGAAAATCTTCAGGCCCTTGGCGCGTGCCTCCTTGCTGCGCATGGCGAAGTCCTTGCCGCTGACGGCATCCTGCGTGCCGAGGTTGCGCCAGTAGTTGACGATCTCGCCGTTCCAGGCGGCGCGGTAGGCTTCCTCCTGCACCTGCACGCCGGCGCTGCGGGCGGCGGCGGCACGGTCGCGGAAGGCGCTGTCCGGCGTGCCGTTGCGCGCGTCGGTGTAGCCGGCATCCTGCCAGAAGGTGCGATTGCCGATTTGCCAGCCGTCGGAATATGCGGCTTCGTCGAAGCGCAGCTGCACGCCGGCGGCCTTGGCGCGCGCGGCGTCTTTTTGCGCGGCCAGCGGTTGGCCGTCGGTGCCGGCGCGCTTGCCCTGTCCCCGCCAGTATTCGGAATTGCCGATGGCCCAGCCGGCATCGTAGGCTGGACGGTTGAGCGGCGTATTGTGCTTGCGGACTTCTTCGCTGGCCACGTGGGCGTCGAATTGCGCTTGCTGTCCGTTGCCGCCATCGGCCTTGCCAAACTGCGACCACAAGTCCCAGTTACCTTGCGCCCAGCCGGCCGTGTACTGCGCCTCCGCGCCGTTGGCGGCGGGTTGCTTGGCGTCGGCGTGATCGTCGCAGAAGTCCTTGCGCTCCGCGTAGTTGGCCGGCTCGCCCTGCAAGCCGTCCTTATGGCCTATGGCGTTCCAGTCGCCGACCTTGCAATCGGCAATGCGCTGCATGGTGGATTGGCAGCCGGCCAGCAGCAGCGGCACGGCGAGGATCAGCGGGCGAAAGCGGGTCAGAAAATTCATGGCGGCGTTTGAGAGTTTCAGCGGCCAGATTATATGGCAAATTTGACACGCTCAGGCCGGGTTTTGCGCAAAGCTCACCCTCACCATCAGCCCCGGACCCACGTCGCGATTCGCCAGCAGGATGCGGCCCTGGTTGCGCGCGGCGGCCCGCTCGGCGATCGCCAGCCCAAGGCCGCTGCCCGCCTGGTCCTGGTCCGGCAGCCGGAAGAAGCGTTCGAACACCTTGCGCTGCATTTCCGGCGCGATGCCCGGTCCCTGGTCGGCCACCGAGAAGTCCACGCGGCCATCGGCTTCCAGGATGCAGACCGTCACGCGCCCGCCTTCCGGCGAGTACTTGACGGCGTTGCTGACCAGGTTATCGATCAACGACGCCATGCTTTCCAGGTGCATCGGCAGAATGCAGCGTTCCGGCGCCTGCAGTTCAATTTCGACGTGGCGCGTGGCGGCGATCTGGCCGGCCAGCGCCAGGCGGTCCGCCACCAGTTCGACCAGGTCGCGCGGCACCAGGCTGGCGTGATCGCGGTCGCCACCGGAGCGGGCCAGTGCCAGCAACTGATGGACCGTGTGCGTGGCGCGCTGCACGCCGGTGCGCAAGCCTAGTCCGGCCTCCTCCACACGCTGCGCGGTGCGCGTGGTGGCCAATGTGTCGGCATTGATCTGGATGATGGACAGTGGCGTCTTTAGTTCATGCGCGGCGTCGACCAGGAATTCCTGTTCGCGCTCCAGCCTCTCGGTCAGGCGCTCCATCAAGCGGTTCACCGAGCCGACCAGCGGCGACAGCTCCAGGTATGGCGACGGCGCCAGCGGCGACAGATCGGTGGCCGAGCGCTCCTCGATCTCGCCGACGATGGACTTCAAGGGCCGCAGTCCGACACGAATGATGAACCAGGCCGGCAGCAGCAGGAACGGTATGCTGAACAACAGCGGCGCAAAGTAGTAGCCGATGCTCGACACCTGCAGCATCCATTCGCCTATCACCTCGGTCGCCATGCGTACGGTGACGCCGGTCGCGGGATCGTCTTCCACCGAGACCACCCAGCCGTCCCTGAGCGGCTGCCGGTAAGGACCGGCGCCGGCATCGGTGGGCGGCAGGCCGGCATCCGGCGATGCGTAGACCAGCTGCCCGTGCCGCCAGACCTGCGTTTGCAGCGCCGGTATGTACCAGCCCAGCTCCGTGTACAGGGCGTAGTGCAGCTGTTCCATCTTGCGCACCAGCGGCTGGACCTCCGCAGGGGGGCGCTCGCCGATGGTTTGCATCAGCACGATGATGCGCAAGGCGCTGGCGCGCAGCTCGCGCTGCATGTCGCGGCGCTTGCTGGTGCGGGTCTCATACACATCCAGCGCCAGGTTCGCCAGCCAGATCAGCATCATCACCGCGATGAAGCCGAACAGCAGGCGCTTGAACAGTGAGCGACTATGCATCGTCATTTGTCGACGACATAGCCGACGCCGCGCACAGTGCGGATGTAGCCCTCGCCGATTTTCTGCCGCAGGTGCGACATGTGCACGTCCAGCGCCGCGCCCTCGCTGTGCGGCAGCGCGCGCGATTCGAGCTCGCGCCGGGTCAGCACCCGGTCCGGGTAGCGCATCAGCGCGTGCAGCAGCGCGAATTCGGTCTTGGACAGCACCACGTTGACGCCGGCGCGGGTCAGCAGCATGCGCTTATCGTCCAGCACCAGGTCCTTGACCTTCCACACCGGCTCCCCCGATTCGCTCCAACCGGTGGCGCGCCGCATCACCGCGCGCAGCCGCGCCAGCAGTTCCGTGACCACGAAGGGCTTGACCAGATAGTCGTCGGCGCCGCGATCGAGGCCGTTCAAGCGGTCCTCCAGGCTGTCGCGCGCGGTGATGACCAGGATGGGCAGCGTGTGGCCGGACGCCCGCAGCTCGCGTAGCACGTCGATGCCGTTCCCGTCGGGCAGGCCCAGGTCCAGCAGCACCGCGTCGAACGGTTCGTTTTCTACCCAATGGCGCGCATCGCCGGCGCGGCGCACCCATACCACTTCCTGTCCCGCATCCTGCAAGGCCGCTTGCAAGGCCTTGCCCAGTTCCAGGTCGTCCTCGACCAGGCATATCTTCATGTGTCGCTACCTCTCTCGTGAAGCGCGTATCTACGCATCTTATCGACCGCCTGTCAATCGCCTGCGCGCCACAGCGTTAGGAAACCCTTAAGGTTTCTTTTGGATTGCGTTAAGGAAGACTGGGGAGAATCTGCCCACACTAAAACTATTATCGAGGGAGCTTGGATGGACAGCAAAGCAGGGATGAAAACGGTGCCAACGCCTATCGCGTCGGCGGTGGCATTGATGCTCGCGTGCGCGGCGGCGCCCGCAATGGCGCAGCAAACGGCCGGCGACAGCGCCCAGCCGCTGGAACAGGTGGTGGTCACCGGCATCCGCGCCTCCCTGCAGCAGGCCCTGGCCCGCAAGCGCAATAGCGATACGCTGTCCGAAGTCGTATCGGCCGAGGACATCGGCAAAATGCCGGACAAGAACGTGGCGGACGCCATCCAGCGCGTGCCGGGTGTGAACATCTCCTCCTCCGCCGGCGGCGAAGGCGGCTTCGCCGAGAACGACCGCGTGAGCATCCGCGGCACCAGCTCCAGCCTGACGCAGACGCAGGTCAACGGCCACACCATCGGCACCGGCGACTGGTTCGTGCTGGACCAGGCGGGCGCGGTCGGGCGCAGCGTGAGCTACGCGCTGCTGCCGTCGGAAATCGTCAGCGCGGTCACGGTGCAGAAAAGCCAGCAGGCCGACATGGTGGAAGGCGGCGTGGCCGGCTCGGTCAACATCGAGACCCGCAAGCCGCTGGACTTCAAGAAGCAGTTGACGCTGGAGGCTTCGGCCCAGGCCATCCACGCCGACCTGCCCAGCAAGACCGATCCGCAAATGAATGCGCTGATCGGCTGGAAGAACGATGCCAAGACCTTCGGCGTGCTGGTGCAGCTGTTCTCGGAAAAGCGCCACGAGCGCCGCGACGGCCAGGAGTTTTACGGCTACACCGCCATCGCCGCCGACAGCAACGCGGCCAAGGCGCATCCCGAGCTGGCGGGGATCCTGGCGCCGGCCGGCATCAGCGCCTCGCTGTTCGAGCAAACCCGCAAGCGCACCGGCGGCGCCTTCGACCTTCAGTTCAAACCGAACAAGGACCTGAGCTTCGACATCAACGGTTTCAGCTCGCAGCTGGACGCGGCCAACTACAACCGCAGCTTCTACAACAACATCGCCGCCAACATCAACGCCACCAACCCGGACACCGGCGCCCCGGTCGGCGTGGTCCCTTCGGCCTACACCATCAAGAGCGGCACGCTGGTATCGGCGACGATACCAGCCTCGCAGTACCCGGCCGTCAGCGCCACGCAGACCTACAACTCGTCGCTGTATTCGGCCTTCGGCGACCAGATCTACCGTCCCGGCTCGTCGTCCTCGTCGGCCTACATCGATCTCGATGGCAGCTACAAGGTCAACCAGGACCTGCGCATCAGCGGCAGCGTGGGCTACACGCGCGGCACCGGCAAGACCCCGGCCGATATCGGCTACGAGGCCGGCCTGACCGGCGCCGGTTCCAGCTACACGCTGAACGGCCTGTCGCCGGCCACCATGTCCTTCCCAGGCGCGGACACGTCGAAGTTCACCAACTACGTCACCGCTTCCGCCTGGGGCTCGCACGTTATCACCAAGGACGCCGAAAAGTACGCGCAGGCCGATGCCGAACTGCGGCTTGACCGCGGCGTCATGGAGTCGGCCAAGTTCGGCGTACGCTTCGCCGAACACCATCGCAGCGTGAGCCAGCCGGAGAACCGCAGCTGCAAGGCCTGCGACGGCACCACCTCGGCGCCGCTGCCGGCGTGGAACGGCTCGACCTACCCATCCAACTTCGGCAACGGCATCACCAACAGCGCCGGCTTCCTGCGCAACGTCTGGCAGATCAACCCCGCCGACATCGCCGCCTGGGCCGCCAAATACGATCTGGCCGGCGGCCCCACCACCGAGAACTGGGCCGGCGAGATGGACGTGAAGGAGAAGTCCAGCGCCATCTACGGCATGGTCAACCTGGCGGGCGACGGCTGGCGCGGCAACGTGGGCGTGCGCTATGTGCACACCAACCAGGCCACCATCACCAACATCCCGGGCGGCGACCATCCCATCGGCCAGGACAACGTGAACGGCCCGTACACGCCGACGCTGAACCAGAGCGGCTACAACGACTTCCTGCCGAGCGCGAACTTCAAGATCGACCTGTCGCCCAAGCTGGTGGCCCGCGCGGCGGTCGCCAAGACGATGGCGCGTCCCGACTTCAGCGCGATGGTCGGCGCGGTGACGCTCAACGACACCAACCTGACCGGCAGCAGCGGCAATCCGCGACTGAAGCCGGTCCGCTCGACCAACTACGACGTCGCGCTGGAATGGTACTTCGCGCCGAAAGCGCTGCTGTCGGCCGGCGTGTTCTACATGGACATGTCGTCCTACGTCACCTACGGCACGGCCAACCTCACCTACTTCAACAACTCGTTCAAGCGCTTCGACAGCTACGCCATTTCGTCGCCGACCAATATCGCGGCCAAGAACAAGGGCGTGGAGCTGGCGTACCAGCAGCACCTGTTCGGCGGCGTGGGCGTGGTGGCCAACTACACCTACACCGACGGCAAGGCGGACGACGGCCTGCCGGTGGTGGGCAACTCGAAGAACACCTACAACGCCGAAACCTACTACGAGGACGACCGCTTGAGCGCCCGCCTGGCCTACACCTACCGCTCCAGCTTCTCGGGCGGCTTGTACAACAGCTTCCCGCAGGTGATGGCGGGAACCGGCAACCTGGCGGCGTCGATCAGCTACAAGATCAACGAGAACCTGTCGATCACCTTCGATGCGCTGAACCTGAACAACGCCGTGCTGCGCTACTACGGCACCAACAAGGACCAGCCTATCGCCTCGTATTCGAACGGCCGTCAATACTACCTGGGGTTGCGTGGCAAGCTCTAAGCCGGCGCGGATACTGGCGATCGACGCCTTCCGCGGCGTCACCATCCTGGTCATGATCTTCGTGAACACGCTGGCCGGCGTGCGCGGGATGCCGGCCTGGATGGAGCACGCCCCGGCGGACGCCGACGCCATGACCTTCCCGGACGTGGTGTTCCCGGCCTTCCTGTTCATCGTCGGCATGTCGATACCGTTCGCCATGGCGCAACGGCAGGCAGCGGGCGACACGGCGGCCCAACGCTGGCGGCACGTGCTCACCCGGGCCGCCGGCTTGCTGGTACTGGGCGTCTTCATGGTCAACGCGGAGGATGGCTACAACGAGGCGGCGATGGGCATGTCCATCCATCTGTGGTCGCTGCTGTTCTACGGCTGCGCCATGCTGGTGTGGGCCGTCCACCGGTTCGAGAACAGAACGCTGTCGCTGGCCTTGCGGGCGGCCGGCGTTTGCGGGCTGGTGGCGTTGGCGCTGGCGTTTCGCGGCGGCGCCGATGGCAACCTGCGGCTCGCGCCGCAATGGTGGGGCATACTGGGATTGATAGGCTGGGCGTACCTGTACAGCGCAGTGGCGTGGGAGCTTGCGCGTGCGCGCATTCTGCCGCTCGTCGCGCTGGTGCTGGCCTGCACGGGCCTGTACACCGCCGCCCATGCGGCGCCATCGTCCGCGCTGTCGCAGCTGCTGGGGGCACAGGCCGAAAACGCCGTGCACACATCGATCGCGCTGTGCGGCATGGCGACGTCGCTGATCTTCTTCGGCCAGCGGCGCGGGAAGCCCTTCCGCGATGCCCTGCTGCTTGCGCTGGCGCTGACCGCGATCGCCTTCGCGCTGCGGCCCTGGTTCAAGATCTCGAAGATTTATGCCACGCCGAGTTGGGCGCTTTACAGCGCCGCCATCTGCGTACTGCTGTTCGCGGCACTGTACTGGGTGGTCGACCAGCGGCGCATGAACGGCTGGGTGGCGCTGGTCCGGCCGGCGGCGGCCAATCCATTGCTGGTTTATATCATTCCCTACATCGTCTTCGCGCTGATGCAGCTGCTGCACCTGGCGCTGCCGGACGTGCTGGGCTCCGGCTGGCCGGGATTCCTATGGGCTCTTGCCTACGCCATCATCGTCATGGCGCTGGCGGCGGGCCTCAACCGGCTGCATTTCACATTGCAGCTCTAACCTCGAAAACTATGCGCCTCAATTCTATCGACGCGGTACGCGGCCTGACGGTGGCCGCCATGCTGCTGGTGAACGACGCCGGCGACTGGTCGCACGTCTACCCTTGGCTGGAACACGCCGAATGGCATGGCTGCACGCCGCCGGACTTCATCTTCCCCATCTTTCTGTTGATCGTCGGCGTCTCGATCAACCTTGCGCTGGCGCCGCGCCTTGAGGCCGGCGCCAATGCCACGGACCTTGCGCGTCCGGTGCTGCTGCGCGCCGCGCGCATCGTGCTGCTGGGGATAGCGCTGCATGTGGTGGCGATGCTGCTGCTGAATGGACGCGGTTTCCGCCTGTTCGGCGTGCTGCAACGGACCGGCATCTGCTTCGCCGTCGCGGGACTGCTGGCCATCCACATGCGCAGCGCCCGCGCGCAGTGGGCGGTGTTCGCCGCCATCGTGCTGGGATATTGGGCCTTGCTGATTGCCGGCGGTTCGCTGGAGCCGGGCCTGAACCTGCCCGATCGCGTCGACAGCGCGCTGCTCGGCCACCTGGCCTACCAGTACGACGCCGCCACCGGCATCGGCCACGACCCGGAGGGCATTGTGGGCACGCTGCCGTCGCTGGCCACGGTCATCCTCGGCCTGCGCGCCGGCGATTGGCTGCGGCGCGGGCAAACCCGCACGCTGGCACTGGCCGGCGCGGTGGCGATGCTGGCCGGCGGCCTGTGGTCGCTGGTGCTGCCGCTGAACAAACAGCTGTGGACTTCGTCGTTCGTGCTGTGGACGGGTGGTTTCGGCATGTTGGTCATCGCGCTGGCGCACCAGCTGATCGACGTGCATGGCTGGCCGGCGTTGGGCCGCGCCATGGGCCTGAACGCCATCGCCGCCTACTCCGGCTCCTGGATCGCGACTTGCGTGATCGAAGGCAGCGGCATCATGGGGCCACTTTACGCGACGATTTTCAGCCGTCCGCTGACCCCGTTGCTGGGCCCCTGGGCGGCCTCGCTGGCGTTCGCCGCCTGCTTCACCGCCCTATTCTGGCTGGCCATGGCCGGCGCTGAAAAAAGAGGCTGGCGCATCACGATTTGAGGCCGGTTTTTTTTCGTATTTTGAGCGTGATCGCTTCCATTGCTAGCACACCCATTGCAACTATCTCAACTTACTTTACAAATTAAAAATATTCCAAATTGCATGTTGTTCATTCATAATGCTTTTAGAGCAAGTTCACTGAAACCAGCGCAAGTCACCGCCGGCGGCCGGCCGTCCGCCTCAAACACGAAATCTGGAGTTTTTATATGCGTCTTAAATCGATTATGTTGGCCCTGTCCGCCGTTGCCGCCCTGAGCGCCAGCGTCGCAAACGCCGCCGTACCTGGCGAGTTGATCGTCAACGGTGGTTTCGAAACCGGCAACTACGGCCAAATCGGCTGGGGCGGCCATCAGCTGCAGGGTTGGAACAGCAACGGCTACAACTTCCTGTTCAATGGTTCGAACGTGGACCAGGGCGGCGTGCAAGGCAGCTACGGCAAGCTGCAACTGTGGGGCCCGCATAACGGCTCCGCCAACGGCCTGGGCGCCAGCCCGGTCGGCGGCAACTTCGTCGCGGCCGACGGCGCGTTCGAGATCGCCCCGCTGACCCAGACCGTCAACGGCCTGGTCGCCGGCCAGCAATACAACCTGAGCTTCTACTGGGCCGGCGCGCAGCAGCAAGGCTTCAGCGGCGCCACCACCGAACAGTGGAAGGTCTCGCTGGGCAACCAGACCAAGTCGACCGACGTGAAGAACAACGTCAACCACGGCTTCACCGGCTGGCAAAAGGAAACCTTCACCTTCACCGCCAACAGCACCAGCGAAGTGCTGAGCTTCCTGGCCGTGGGCACCCCGGCCGGCGTGCCGCCGTTCTCGCTGCTGGACGGCGTGTCGATGGTGGCCTCCGTACCTGAGCCGCAAACCTGGGGCATGCTGGGCCTGGGCCTGGGCCTGGTCGGTTTCGCCGCACGTCGCCGCAAAGCCAAGGCCGCTTAATTCGCCGCCAGCCTCAAACAATGCCGGACGTTCGCGTCCGGCATTGTCGTTTCCGTTTCCGCTATGATTCGCACCATGACTTCGATGAACGCCCTGCTCGCCTACCTGCCCACCTTTGCGGTCAACGTCGCGCGCTTGTGCGTGTGGCTGGTGCTGCTGTCGCTGGTGTTCGTGCCGCTGGAGCGCTGGCTCGCGGTGCGCAAGGCGCGCCTGTCGCGGCGCGCGCTGGCGATCAATCTGGGCCTGTATTTCCTCAACAGCCTGTTGCCGGCCGCCGTGCTGGGCGCGCTGATGGCCGTGGTCGGCGTGGCCGCGCAAGCGGTGCTGCCGGCCGCCGTGCCCGCCGCCGTGGGCGCGCTGCCGCTGGCGGTGAAGCTGCCGCTGTCGCTGCTGATCGCCGAGGTCGGCTTTTACTGGGGCCACCGGCTGAGCCACCAGCTGCCGTGGCTGTGGCATTTCCATTCGGTGCATCACCAGCCCGAGCACCTGTACTTCCTGATCAACACGCACGCACATCCGGTCGACATGGTCGTCACCCGGCTGTTCGGCATGACGCCGCTGTACATCCTCGGCCTGGCCGGCGCCAGCGCGGGCGGCAGCGCCACGCCGGCGCTGGTGATTATCATCGGCACCGTGTGGGGATTCTTCATCCATTCGAATCTGCGGGTCCGGCTCGGCCCGCTGGAATCGATCATCGCCACGCCGGCCTTCCACCACTGGCACCACACCAGCGTGGCGCCGCTGGACCGCAACTTCTCGTCGACGCTGCCCTTCCTCGACCGCGTGTTCGGCACCTGGCACCTGCCCGCCGAGTGGCCCGCGGCCTACGGCATCAGCGCAGCGCCCCGCGCAGCTAGCGCCGCGCCGCCTCGTACAGCGGCGTAACCTTGGGCATGAGCGCGCTCAGCTCGGCGATGCGGGTCTGGTCGGACGGATGCGTGGACAGGAACTCGGCCGGCGCCTTGCCCTTGTTGGCCGCCGCCATCTTGTTCCACACCGAGATCGCCGCGTTCGGGTTGTAGCCGGCACGCGCCGCCAGTTCCAGTCCCATGCCATCGGCCTCCGACTCGTTCTGCCGCGAGTTCGGCAACACGTACAGATAATGCGCCACCTGATTGGCGGCTTCGACTTGCGCCGCGCTGTTGGGCGCGGCCGTCAGCGCCGCCTGCGACAGCGCGTTCTGCGCATAGGCTTTCGACACCCGCTCGCGGCCGTGCTCGCGCAGCGCGTGCGCCACCTCGTGGCCCATGATGACGGCGATCTCGTCGTCGCTGAGTTTCAGTTGGCGCACCAGCCCGCTGTAAAAGGTGATCTTGCCGCCCGGCGCGCACGAGGCGTTGAGGATGGGCGCGTCGATCAGCACCAGCTGCCAGTGCCATTTGACGGCGTCGTCGCGGAAGGTGCCGACCTGCTTCTGCAGCCGGCCCGCGATGCGCGACAGGCGCTCGTACTCCGGCCCTGCGGTGACCAGCCTCCCGGCCGCCTTGGCCTGCTGGTTCTGCTGCGTGTAATTGACCAGAGCCATTTTCTCGACCGTGTCGGCCGAGACCAGCATCAACTGCTGGCGCTGCGCGCCGACGACGCCGGGCTTGGTGGTGGAGGCGCAGGCGCCCAGCGCCAGCGCGATGGCCAGGCTGCAGGCCGGTGTGCGTAACCGTTTCATGGAATTCTCCCTGTTGGACGTGGAACTCACATTTTCCACAGGGAAAATATTTAGCGTCTAATCCAGATCAAGAAGCGGGCGATCCTTCGCTATAATCCAACGTCCACAACATGACGAAGAAAGCTTCGGATGATCAAAAGTTTGCGTATTGCCGGCGCCGTGCTGCTGGCCTGCCTGTCCGGCGCGGCGGCGGCCGACACCTTCGAAACCATCGAGGCGGCGCCGCTGAAGGAAGTGTGGCTGAACGGCGGTTTCTACTCCTACCATTTTCAGCGCGACAAGGGCCTGAACGACAGCAATCCCGGCCTGGGCGGCGAGTACCGCTTCTCGACGGTGGCGTCGGCCACGGCGGGCCGCTTCTACAACAGCGACCGCGCCTACTCGAACTACGTGGGCGTGTACTACCAGCCGTGGAAGGTCGGCCCGGTGCGGCTGGGCGCGGTGGCGGGCGGCTTCAGCGGCTATCCGAAGATGCGCGACGGCGGCTGGTTCCTGGCGGCCATCCCCACCGCCAGCTTCGAATACAAGAGCGTGGGCGTCAATGTCGCCATCGTGCCGACCTACAAGGACAGGCTCTATGGCGCCATTTCCGTCCAGCTCAAGCTGAAGGTCTTCGACTGATCAGTGGCGCGCCTTGGACGAGACGGCGATCTGGTCGAGGATGTGCTTGGGCACGGCCGCGTAGTGCTTGAACTCCATCGTGTACGTGGCCCGGCCCTGCGTCAGCGAACGTAGCGTGGTGGAGTAGCCGAACATCTCGGCCAGCGGCACCAGCGCGCGGATGATCTTGCCGCCGCCGCCCGGGATCTCGTCCATCCCCTGCACCATGCCGCGCCGCGCCGTCAGGTCGCCCATGGCGTTGCCCATGAACTCTTCCGGCGTTTCCACCTCCACCTGCATCATCGGCTCCAGCAGCACCGGGTCGGCGCGCCGCATGCCGTCCTTGAAGGCCATCGAGCCGGCCATGCGGAAGGCGTTCTCGTTCGAGTCGACGTCGTGGTACGAGCCGAAGGTCAGCGTGACCTTGACGTCGACCACCGGATAGCCGGCCAGCACGCCGCTGCGCAAGGTCTCCTGCACGCCCTTGTCGACGGCCGGGATGAACTCGCGCGGCACCACGCCGCCCTTGATGGCGTCGACGAACTCGTAGCCCTTGCCCGGTTCCAGCGGCTCCAGCGTCAGCACCACGTGGCCGTACTGCCCGCGCCCGCCGGACTGCTTGACGAACTTGCCTTCGACATCGCTGGCCGTGCGCTGGATGGTCTCGCGGTACGCCACCTGCGGCTTGCCCACGGTCGCCTCGACGCCGAACTCGCGCCGCATGCGGTCCACCAGGATCTCCAGGTGCAGCTCGCCCATGCCGGACATGATGGTCTGGCCCGATTCCTCGTCCGTGTGCACGCGGAACGACGGGTCCTCCTGCGCCAGCCGGTTCAGGGCGATGCCCATCTTTTCCTGGTCGGCCTTGGTCTTCGGCTCGACCGCCTGCGAGATCACCGGTTCCGGGAAGATCATCTTTTCCAGCACGATCACATGGTCCGGCGAGCTCAGGGTGTCGCCGGTGGTCACACCCTTCAGGCCCACCGCCGCCGCGATGTCGCCGGCGTAGACTTCCTTGATCTCCTTGCGCTCGTTGGCGTGCATCTGCAGGATGCGGCCCAGGCGCTCCTTCTGGCTCTTGGTCGGGTTGTAGACCGTGTCGCCGGAATTGACCACGCCCGAGTACACGCGGAAGAAGGTCAGCTGGCCGACGAACGGGTCGGTCATAATCTTGAACGCCAGCGCGGAGAACGGATCGCTGTCGGTCGGATGGCGCTCGATCGGGTTGTCGTCCTCGTCGTGGCCGGCGATGGCCGGCACGTCGACCGGCGACGGCAGGTACTCGACCACCGCGTCGAGCATGGCCTGCACGCCGCGGTTCTTGAAGGCGCTGCCGGCCAGCATCGGCACGATCTCGTTGCGGATGGTGCGCGCGCGCAGGCCGGCCTTGATCTCGTCCTCGGTCAGCACGCCGCCGTCCAGGTATTTTTCCAGCAGCTCGGGCGAACCCTCGGCGGCGGCCTCCACCATCTTGTCGTGCCACTCCTGGGCCAGCCCCTGCAGGTGCGCGGGGATGTCCTCGTAGGTGAACTTGACGCCCAGGCTCTCGTCGTCCCAGTTAATCGCGCGCATCTTGACCAGGTCCACCACGCCGTGGAAGTTGTCCTCGGCGCCCAGCGGAATCTGGATCGGAATGGCGGCGCCCTTCAGCCGCGTGGCGATCTGCTCGCGCACGCGGAAGAAGTCCGCGCCGACGCGGTCCATCTTGTTGATGAAGGCGATGCGCGGCACGGCGTACTTGTTCGCCTGGCGCCACACGGTTTCCGACTGCGGCTGCACGCCGCCGACCGCGTCGTACACCATGACGGCGCCGTCCAGCACGCGCATCGACCGCTCGACCTCGATGGTGAAGTCGACGTGGCCGGGCGTGTCGATGATGTTGATGCGGTGCTCGGGAAAATTGCCCGCCATGCCCTTCCAGAAGGCGGTGGTGGCGGCCGAGGTGATGGTGATCCCGCGTTCCTGTTCCTGCTCCATCCAGTCCATCGTCGCGGCGCCGTTGTGCACCTCGCCGATTTTGTGGTTGACGCCGGTATAAAACAGGATGCGCTCCGTGGTCGTGGTCTTGCCAGCGTCGATGTGGGCGCTGATGCCAATGTTGCGGTAACGCTCGATGGGGGTCTTGCGGGTCATCATTCTCTCCTTGGTGCAATGTGAATGCAGGAAGTCTCACGTGCGGCGATAACGGCGGATTTCAAGTGCCGCTGTGGCGCCTGCCGTGCGACATGACTAACGGCAATTAATATAGGCTGTAGAATAACAAGCAAGTTTAACCGAAAGTGCTCCATGACTGTTCCATCGAAACACGCTGTTCTTCTCTCCCTGGGCCTGGTCCCGGCTCTGGCTTTAGCCCAATCCGCCGCGCCGCCGGCGGCCACCGACCTTGAGCTGCGCATCGAACGCTGCTCCGTGCTGGGGGACGCCAGCGCCCGCCTGGCGTGCTACGACGCCCTGGCCAAGACCGGCCCCGCGCTGAAAAGCGTCGGCGGCGCCGCGGTCGGCGTGCCGGATCCCGGCAAGGTCAGCAAGCTGGCCACCGCGTTGACCCAGCCGTCGAGCACCCAGCCGGACGAGCCGCCCGCCGCGCCGCTGCTACCGCCCAAGGTGGCCGCCATCACCACCATACCGCCCGAGGACGCCGTCTCGCGCATGGTGCAGTGGTGGGAGCTGGACCGCTCGGCCAAGCGCGGCGTGTTCAATTTCCGGCCACACCACGACACCTATCTGCTGCTGGCCAATTACAGCACCAGCTCCAATGATGCGCCTTTTGAGAATTTCACGCCGGCTGGCATCAAATCCCAGCACACGGAGCTGACCTACCAGCTCAGCTTCAAGATGAAGATGATCGAGCAGGCGTTCAAAACCCCGGTCGACCTGTGGTTCGGCTACACCCAGAACAGCTTCTGGCAGGCCTACAACCGCGCCGCCTCCAGTCCCTTCCGCGAGACCAACTACCAGCCCGAGCTGATGCTGACCACGCCGCTGAACCTGAACCTGGGCAGCGCCCTCGACATCCGCTACCTGACCCTGGCCGTGATGCACCAGTCGAACGGGCAAACATCGACGCTGTCGCGCAGCTGGAACCGGGTGTATGCGGAAGTGGGCGCCGAGCACGGCAAGCTGGCCGCGCAGTTGCGCATTTGGAAGCGGCTGGACAATGCCCGCTCGGACAACGACAACATCGACATCGTCGACTACCTTGGACATGGCGACCTGAACCTGAGCTACCGCAGCGACGGCCATGAATTCTCGCTGATGGCGCGCCACAACTTCAAGAACGGACGCGGCGCGCTGCAGGCCGGCTGGGCCTACCCGGTGGTCGCCAACCTGAAAGGCTACCTGCAATTGTTCAACGGTTACGGCCAAAGCCTGATCGACTACAACTACAAGCAAAAGTCGGTGGGCGCCGGCTTCCTGGTCGACTTCTAACCCCCGCACTGCCGCCGTCACCCATTGACAGGCGGTTCTTTTCGCGTTAATTTAACCATATGGTTAAATACGAACATCAACTCGACGCGGTCTTCACCGCCCTGGCCCATCCGGCGCGGCGCGCCATGCTGGCGCGGCTAGGCAGGGGCGAAGCCACGGTGAGCGAACTGGCGCAGCCGTTCGAGATGTCCATGCCCGCCATCACCAAGCATCTGAAAGTGCTGGAAAAGGCCAACTTGATCAGTCGCGGCAAGAATGCGCAATGGCGGCCCTGTCGTCTGGAAAAGGCGAGCCTGGAGACGGCGTCAGGCTGGATAGACGAGCAGCGCAAGATCTGGGAGTCGCGCCTGGACCGCCTGGAGGATTATCTGCACACACTGGAAAAACAGAAAGGAAACGACGATGGCAACGAATGAATCGGAACGTGAACTGGTATTGCAGCGCGAGCTGCCTTTTGGCCGGGAGCTGATCTGGAAGGCCATGACCGAGCCCGAGCATGTGAACCGGTGGTGGGGGCCGGACGGCTTCCGGAACGAAGATGTCAGCATGGACTTCCGCGTCGGCGGCAGCTGGACGTTCGACATGGTGGCGCCTGACGGCACCCGCTATCCCAACCATGCGGTATTCAAGGAAATTACGCCACCGTCCAGGCTGGTGTATGACCAGGGCTGCGGCAAGCGGATCTGGTTCGAAGCCAGCATCACACTGCAGGAGGTGGGCGGCGGCACCCTCCTCACCCTGCGCCAGCTATACCCGAACAAGGAATCGCGCGACGAGGTGATCGAAAAGTTCGGCGCCGTCGAAGGCGGCAAGCAGCACCTGGCGAAACTCGAAGCCTATCTCAAACAAAACCTGACCTGACCCACCGGAGACGCTCACCATGTCACTCGCACTGTACGGCCATCCGTTTTCCGCATACACCCAGAAGGTGCTGATCGCGCTTTACGAAAACGAGACGCCATTCGAATTCCGTAGCATCGGGCCTGAAACGCCGCAGCACACGGCCGAATGGCTACGGCGCTGGCCGCTGCGCAAATTTCCGCTGCTGGAGGATGGCGAACGTAACGTCGTCGAAAGCAGCGTCATCATCGAGCACCTGCAGCTCGCCCATCCCGGACCGGTGCGCCTGCTGCCGGCGGATCCCTCCGCCGCGCTGGAGGCGCGTTTCATGGATCGCTTTTTCGATCTGCATGTGATGAGCCCGGTGCAGCACGCGGTCGGCGAGGCGCTGACGGGCGATGCAGTGAAGAAGGCGGAAGGACTCGCCTATGCGGCAGGCAAGCTGGAAGCCGCCTACGCCTGGCTTGAAGGATATCTGGCCGACAGGGCCTGGGCCGCAGGCCGGGATTTCACGCTGGCCGACTGCGCCGCCGCGCCTGCCCTGTTCTACGCCGACTGGACCGTGCCGATTGCCGCGCAGTTCCCGCTGCTGCGCGCCTACCGTGCCCGGTTGCTGGCGCGCCCATCGTTTGCCCGCGCGGTGGACGAGGCGCGCTGGTTCCGTCCCCACTTCCCGCTGGGCGCGCCGGACCGCGACTGACGCGGCCACCGGCAGGCATCAGCGGCTCGGCGAGCCGCGCAGGATGCGCGCCGGCAGCATGACGATGGCGCGCAACAGCTCGAACACTCCCTCCACGCCGATGCCGATCAGGCGGAACGGCAGCGTCAGCAGCCAGAACAGGGGATACAGCACCAGCGCCAGCAAGGCCAGCGGCCAGCACAGGAAAAGCAGACCCAGCCAAAGAATAAAGCTCAGCATACGACGCTCCCGGAATGAATATTATCTATAATGCCACTGTAGTTTGGCGACCGGCCGGGCGCAATTCCCGTGCGACCAGCTGCGCATAGCCGCGATCAACCGCGCCTTTCATGGGACAAACGGAAAAATAATGCTCAAACCCTGGTATGTGGCGGCCCTGCTCGGCAGCTCCGCTTTGATGAACGCGCAAGCCCAGCAACAGCCGGCGACGGCCCCCAGCGTGGTGGTGGCCGGCCAGCGCCACGCCTCGCCGTGGTTCCGCGCCGAGAGCCAGCACCTGGTGGTGTATTCGAACACCAGCAACAGCCAGGTCGCGGACCTGCTCAACCAGCTTGAAAAGCTCGACTACATGCTGCGGCTTTACACCCAGCCCTTCCTCAAGTCCAGCGGCGCCGAGCCGCGGCTGACGTTCTACTATCACGACGGCGCGGTGGCGTTGAATCCGCTTGGCGTCAGGCAGCCGGCCAACGCCATCGGCCTGTACAACAGCTGCGCCTCGGGCGTGCAGGGCTACGGCGTGCGCCTCAGCCCGGACGACGAGGAAGGCCTGTCGGCGCTGTACGAGGCCTACACCCGCCACTTCCTGTACCGCTACACCGACATCCGCGCGCCGATCTCCTTCATCGACGGCATGGCGCACTACTTCGCCAGCGTGCGCTTCACCGACACCGAGATGGTGGTCGGCCGCACGCCGGCCAGCCTGGGCCGCTACCTGGACTTCCTGGGGAACGGCCACCGCTACAGCCTGGAATACAAGGACGTGCTGGAGCAGAACGACTCGCGCGGCCAGAACTATGCCTCCACCGCCGGCATCAAGCTGGAGTTCGCCGCCCGCTCCTGGCTGCTGACCCACTACATGCTGTCCACCGACGACAACCGCAAGCACATGATCGACTACCTGAGCGCGGTCTACCGCGACGTGCCGATCACCGAGGCCTTCGAGCAGGCCTACGGCCTCAAGGTGAGCGAGCTGAGCACCACGCTGTGGCGCTACCGGCTGCAAAAGCAGGCGGTGCTGACGGTGCACATTCCCACCCTGCCGGCGGCGGTGATGAACTTCGACACCCTGCCGGAGTCGTCCGGCGAATTCGTGCTGACGGAGGCGGCGCTCAAGTCCTGCCCCGACCGCAAGACCGGCGAATCGCTGCTGCGCCGGACCGCCGAGGCGGCCGCGCGCTATCCCGCCAACGCCTACGTCCAGCGCGTGCTCAGCCGCGCGCAGATCGACTGGGGCAATCCGCAGGACGCCATGCCCTACCTGACCTCGGCGGCGGGCAAGCCGGAGGCCGGCGCGGAAGTGTTTTACCTGCTGGGAGAGGCCCAGCTGCGCCTGAGCCGGACGGAAGCCGCGCGCGCCAGCCTGGCACGCGCGCTGACGCTGGATCCGAAGTCGGCCGAGGCGGCGTCCGCGCTGTACCAGGCAGGAATGAAGGCCGGCGCCGCGCCGGACGAGGCCACGCTGCAGGCGGCCATCACGGGCTGGAAGAACGCGCACGAGGTCAACACGCTGGCGCGCCAGGCCGCGCTGGCCTACGCCTACGCGGGCGAGCTGCCCAAGGCACGCAACGCCCTCAAGCTGATGGCGCATAACATCCGCGAACCCGAGTTGGCGGCCTGGGCGAAAACCTGGCTGGATAAATTGGCGGCGGGCGTAGGCCAGGCCGAGGTGCTGGCGGAGATGCGGCTGCAGCCGGCGTCAGGCACGGTGTCGCGCGAATGGACCATCGCCAATTCGATGGTCATGCAGGATGTGGAGTACAACGCCGGCTTGCAGGATGCGCGCAGCTTCCTCAGCCAGCAAAGCCTCAATCCCTCGAGTCCGGACAAGGCCGTGCAAGCGACCTTCGATACGCGCTAGGCGGCCCTGCTTACTGGCCGACGCAGATAATCTTGGTCACGTACTCTTTGGCGTTGGGCTTCTTGTTGTTGGCCCACGCCACCGCCTGATTGGCTTCGTCGATGGTCAACACCGAGGCCTTCTCTTTGGACTTGATGAAGGAGACGCCCTCGAAGACGCCGTCCTTGCTGCGCATGACTTTGGCGAACACGGGCGGCTTGGTCTCGCCGTCGGAGATTTTGTTCTGCTGGATGAGGTAGCGCTGGTCGATCTTTTCCATATATTTCTTTCTGCAAAAGACGAAATATACGCTTCGGAACGACCCGCGTGAAGGGCTATTTAAGCGAAGGCCGGCACGTAGCTGGCCGGTTGCAGCGCCGCTTCGTACAGGATCTCCGCGCGCAGCGAGGCCTGCAGCGATGGAATCGAGCCACCGGCGCGATACTGGAAGCTCACTTGCAGCACGTCGCCCTCGCGCGCCTTGACCGGATTGGCCAGCGGCAGCGTCATGTAGTGGTTGAGCCAGTCGATGGTGGTCGAACGCTCGGACACCACGGCCAAAATGTTCTTGGTCACGAAGCGCATGGCGTTGATCTCACCATTGCGCTCGACCACGAACTTGCCCTGCCACGCATAGGTCAGGTCGTTGGGCTGGTTGAAGTCGATGATGCTGTACACGGCCGGCTGCGCCAGTTCCACCGTTCCGGGATAAATCACATTGGTTTCCTGGAACTGCACGATGGGCGCGTAGAAGCCCTCGAAATCATATTCCTGCTGCAGCGGCTGGACCGCCATGATGACCGCCTCGGGCAGGAACACCGGCAGCGGGCCGCCGAAGCGCTCGGTATAGCGGCGCTTGAACGACTCGATCACCTCCACCTGCTTCTCGCGCAGCATGCCGACATGGATCATCTCGCAGATGACGACATCGACCGGCTCCGGCGGCAGGTATTCGAAGGCGTCGGCGTGGACCACCTCGACCTTTTCGCCGTTGGGGTTCAGCGCCAGCATCTTGCGCGCTTCCTTGACCATGTCGGGATTGAACTCGACGCAATACACCTTGTCCGCCTTGGCCGCCGCGAACCATGACAGCACGCCGGTGCCGCCGCCCAGCTCCAGCACCTTGGCGCCGGGCTTGACCGCGTAGTCGATGGCCGACTTGAAGCCGTGCATGCGGTTTTGGTCCATCAGCATGTTGTGATGGTAGTGGACTGGAATGAATTGCCCCAGATAGCAGCTTTCAATCTCGCGTTCGTTCAGCATGGATATCCTTGGTTGATGAGCATTGCGTCTGGGAGCAATGCATGGGAACCATTATCGTCAACAATGCGGACCAACCAAGCGGGGAACTACGCGCCAAAAACCCGCCAATTCGGGCGTTGTCAATTCTGCATGCGGGTTAGCGCTTTGCCTTCGCAGCCAAGTGGGCTTCGATGGTTTTCGTGATCCAGGGCTTGTCGGCCTTGGTCGCGAACTCGGCGGCGGTCTGGTGGAAGCCGCCGTCTTTCAGGGTCGCGTCGGCGCCCTGCTCCAGCAATAACTCCACGACTTTCTCCTGGCCCTCGCGGGCGGCGATCATCAGCGGCGTCATGCCGGATGGGGCTTCGGCGTCGATGTAGGCGTGGTGCTCCAGCAGGATGCCGGTGATCTCGGTGCTGCCGGCCGCCGCCGCGTAGTGCAAGGCGGTCCAGCCCTTTTGGTTGACTTGCGCGCCGCGCTTGATCATGTCCAGCACGGTGGCCTTGCTTTGACGGAAAGCCGCCATCATCAACGCGGTATTGCCGTTGGGCGCCTTGGCTTCCAGGTCGATGCCGGGCTGATCCATCAGCAAAGTGGCGACGCGATAAGCCTCGTAGCGCATCGCGACGATCAGCGCGGTCTCGCCGCCCGGCTCGCGCAGATTCGGACTCAGCCCGCGTTCCAGCAGCTTTTTAACGCCGGAGACGTTGTCCAGCTGGATGGCGCGGAAGAGGTCGACCTCGTCGTCGGTCTGCTCGACCGCCAGCGCGGGGATCGTCAGGGTGGCGGCAATGGCCGTCAGAAGCAAGCGGCGTTTGGAGAGAATCGACATTAGGAAATCACGCTACCACATTGAATAGTTTGAAGAAATTGGCGGTCGTCTGTTCGGCGACCTGCTCCACCGGGATGCCTTTGAGCTTGGCGATGTACTCGCCGACGTGGGCCACGAAGCCCGGCTCGTTCATCTTGCCGCGATGCGGCATCGGCGCCAGGTAGGGCGAATCCGTCTCGATCAGGATGCGCTCCAGCGGCACTTCCAGCGCCACCGCCTGCAGATCCTTGGCGCTCTTGAAGGTCACGATGCCGGAGAACGAAATGTAGAAACCCATCTCGATGGCCGCGCGCGCCACTTCCAGCGATTCGGTAAAGCAGTGCATCACGCCGGCCACGCCGCCCGCCTCCGTTCCGGCGCCCTCTTCGCGCATGATGCGGATGGTGTCTTCGCTGGCGCTGCGAGTGTGAATAATCAAGGGCTTGCGCGTGATTCTTGATGCTTTGATGTGGGTGCGGAAGCGCTCGCGCTGCCACTCCAGGTCGCCCTGCAGGCGGAAATAATCCAGCCCCGTCTCGCCGATGGCGATGATCTTCGGGTCGTCGGCCAGCGCCACGAGTTGTTCGACGGTCGGTTCGGGCGTGTCCTCGTAATCCGGATGCACGCCGACCGAGGCGTAGATGTGCGGATACTCGTGGGCCAGCGCCAGCACTTGTGGAAAATCCGGCAAATCGACCGACACGCACAGCGCGTGGGTGACCTTGTTGTCGGCCATCTTGGCCAGGATTTCGGGCATGCGAGCAGCCAGCTCGGGGAAATTGATGTGGCAGTGGGAATCGATAAACATGCCGTGATTGTAACCCAAGCGCGCCTGGCCTAGAATCGGCGTTCCCAATCAATTCAAGAGTCCGCCTGATGTCCATCCGCCTTGCCCTCGCGCTTGCCCTGCCGCTGGCCGCTGCCGCCGCCGAACCGCCTCCCCAGCAATATGCCGACCTTGGCGACGTGCGCCTGGAAAGCGGCGCCGTCATCAAGGACTGCAAGCTCGGCTACCGCACCATCGGCAGCCTGAACGCAGCCCGCTCGAACGCGGTCGTGTTCCTGCCCTGGCATACCGGCAAGAGCGCCGAGGCGGTCTCGCTGCTGGGCCCCAAAGGCTTGTTCAACACCGCCGGCCACTATGTGATCGTGGTCGACGCGATCGGCAACGGCGTGGCCTGCTCGCCGTCCAACAGCGCGGCGCAGCATGGCACGGCCTTCCCGGCCTTCACGGTGCGCGACATGGTGGAATCCGAATACCGCCTGCTGACCGAAAAACTGGGCCTCAAGCACATCCATGCGATGGTCGGCTACTCGATGGGCGCGACCCAGACTTTCCAGTGGATGGTCAGCCATCCCGGCTACATGGACGTGGCCGTTCCGATCGCCGGCACGCCGCGCCAGACCAGCTACGACCTGCTGTTCTGGCGCACCGAGGAAGCCGCCATGCTGGCCGATGCCGACTACGCCAACGGCGAGTACAAGCAGAACCCGAAGCTGCCGCTGTACCACCAGATCTTCTCGCTGAACTTCGACACGCCGGCCTACCGCGCGGCGCAGACCAAACCGGCCGAGGTGGACAAATTCATCGCCGAGACCGTCGCCGACGATCCGGACGCGGCCGACGCCAACGACATGCGCTGGCAAATTCGCGCCTTCCTGACCCAGGATATCGGCGACGACGCCGCCGGCAAGGTCAAGGCGCGCGTCCACATCATCAATCCGCGCCAGGACCTGATCGTCAATTCGGCGCCGGCGCTGGCGTTTGCGCGCCGGATCCGCGCCACGACCACGATGCTGGAAGGCGACTGCGGCCATTCGGCGGTGGTCTGCGCGACCGGCCAGATCCGCGCGGCCGTCGACCGCGCGCTGAAATAAGGCTTACCCGACGCGCTTGCCCAGGATGATCAGGTCGCGCTCGATGCCGTCCAGGTTGGCCACCTTGGGCAGGTTGGCCCAGGTCTCGAAGCCGAATTTGGCGAACAGGCCCAGGCTGGGCTTGTTATGGCCGAAGATAAAGCCCAGCAAGGTGTGCACCTTGATTGCCGGCGCATGGACGATCGCCTGCGCGATGCAGTAGCCGCCGATGCCCTTGCCGCGCCAGGCCTCGGCGATGTAGATCGAAATCTCGGACGTGCCCGAATACGCGGGACGGCCGTAGAAATTCGAGTACGACATCCAGCCCAGCACTTCCGGCCGGCCGGCCGTATCGCCGGCCTGCTCGATGATCCACAGCGGGCGCTTCTCCGGCGTATGCTCGTGGAACCAGGCCAGGCGCGACTCCACCGACACCGGCTCGGTATCGGCGGTGACTTCGCGCGAGGCGACGGTGCTGTTGTAGATGGCGACGATGGTGGGCAAATCATCAAGCGTGGCGAGGCGATGGCGGAAAGCTGTGGTCATATCGGGAAACGGTGAGGGATTAAAGCGTATGCGTGGCGCGCGAGGATCGCAGCGCCGCGCCGAGGATTTCTTCGATGCGCAGCCGGGCGCGCTGGCCGCTCTCGTCTTCGGGGAAGTGCACGCCCACGCCCTGCGCCTTGTTGTTGTGCGCGCCGGCCGGCGTGATCCAGGCGACTTTGCCGGCGATCGGGTATTTGTTGGTGTCGTCCATCAGCGCCAGGATCAGGTAGATCTCGTCGCCGATCTTGTAGGGTTTCTGGGTCGGCACGAACATGCCGCCGTTCTTCAGGAAAGGCATGTAGGCCGCGTACAACGCGGCCTTCTCCTTGATCGCCAGCGACAAGACCGTCGGCCGCGCAACGGGCACGGTGTTCGGATCGAGTGGACTGGCAGCGGACATCTAATTCCCTTCAGGCGCAGCAGGCGGCGTATTCGAGCAACATATCCTCCAGAAACAGCTTGGGCGACAAGGGATGGTCGGCCGTCGCCCGCCGCTCGTTGGCGCCCTTGATGGCCGACAGCAGGCGGCTGACGTGAATCTTGCCGGCCAGGCTGGCCAGTTCCTTCTGGTAGCGTGGATAGTAACGGATGTTACCTGCCAGTTTGTAGGAAAACACATCATAAAGCCAGCGCTGCAACCAAGAAACTTGTGCACTCAGCGGCACTTTTTGCAGTTTGTCGGCAACTTTCAACGCGCCTTCGACGCTTGGATGGGCCAGCAGCTGCAACAGCACTTCCAGATCGTCGCGGTTGCCCACTTCGGCCTGGGCCATGGCCGCCAGCGGCGCGCCGCCCTGCTCGCGCAACCAACTGTCGGCGTCCGGCACGCCCTGCGTCTTCAACCAGGCCAGCGCCTCGGCGTGGCTCGGCATCGGCAGCGCGAACTTGCGGCAGCGCGACAGGATGGTCGGCAGCAGCCGGTCCAGGCTGTTGGAGGCCAGCAGGAACACCGTGCCCGGAGGCGGTTCCTCCAACGTCTTCAGCAAGGCGTTGGAGGCCGGCATGTTCAGCGCCTCTGCCGGATACAGCACCACCACCCGCAGCCCCTGGCGGTGGGTGGAGATGTTCATGAAGTCCGCCAGGTTGCGGATCTGCTCGATCTTGATCTCTTTGGACGGCGCCTTGGCCGACTTGGCGGTCTTCTTGGCTTCGCCGTCGCCCTCCTCGCCCTCGGCGGGTTCGTCCTCCAGCGCCTCCGGACGCACGCGGCGGTAGTCCGGGTGGTTTTGCTGCGAGAACCAGCCGCAGGACGCGCACTGGCCGCAAGCGTGGCCGTCCGGCAGCACGGCCTCGCACAGCAGGCCCTGGGCGAAGCGTTCGATGAAGTCGGACTTACCTATCCCGGCGGCGCCATGGAACAGGATAGCGTGCGGCATGCGCTGGCGCAGCAGTTGCAGCTGCTGCCAGGACGACTCCTGCCATGGGTATATCGAATTGCTCATTGTTGTCATGCCAGCAATTGGTCGAGGATGGTCGCGATCTCGACCTGGATGTCGGCGATGGACTGGGTCGAGTCGATCACACGGAAACGGGCCGGGAATTGCGTCGCGCGGCGCAGGTACTCGTTGCGGGTGGAGGCGAAGAAATCGGCCTTCTCCTGTTCGAACTTGTCCAGCGAACGGGTGGCGTCCAGCCGCGCGCGCGCCACTTCCAGCGGCACGTCGAACAGCAGCGTCAGGTCCGGTTGCAGATGCGGATGCACCCAGTGCTCCAGCGCCTCCAGCTTGGCCAGGTCCATGCCGCGCCCGCCGCCCTGGTAGGCGAAGCTGGCGTCGGTGAAGCGGTCGGAAATAGCCCAGGCGCCGCGATGCAGCGCCGGCTCGATCACCTGCGCGATGTGCTCGCGGCGGCTGGCGAACATCAGCAAGGCTTCGGTTTCCAGGTGCATTTTCTCGTGCAGCACCAGCTCGCGCAGCTTTTCGCCCAGCGGCGTGCCGCCCGGCTCACGCGAGCTCACCAGGTCGACGCCGCGCGCCTTGAGATAGTCGCCGACAAAGGCGATGTGGGTCGATTTTCCGGCGCCGTCTATGCCTTCGAAGGTGATGAATTTACCGCGGTGTTGAGTCATGAATTGCCTAAAACTTATCTTTGAAACTTGTTCACCGCCCGGTTATGGTCGGTCAAATTGTCTGAAAACTGGCTGGTGCCGTTGCCCTTGGAGACGAAATACAGCGCCGGCGTCTTGGCCGGGGCCAGCGCGGCCGTCAGCGATTGCACGCCCGGCAAGGCGATCGGCGTCGGCGGCAGGCCGGTGCGCGTGTAGGTATTGTACGGGGTGTCGGTCTCCAGATCCGATTTGTGGATCTTGCCGTCGTATTTGCTGCCCATGCCGTAGATCACGGTCGGATCGGTCTGCAGCAGCATGCCCAGCTTCAGGCGGTTGACGAACACGCCCGCGATCATGCCGCGCTCGGACTTCTGCCCGGTTTCCTTTTCCACGATGGAGGCCATGGTCAGCGCCTCGTACGGCGTCTTGTACGGCAGCGCGGGGTCGCGCTTGTCCCAGGCGTCGTTCAGGCGGCTCAGCAGCATGGCGTGCGCCTGCTTGTAGATCTGCAGGTCGCTGGCGCCCTTGGCGAACAGATAGGTATCCGGGAAGAACAGGCCCTCGGGCTGCTTGTACTCGGAGGCGATGGCGTTCATCACCTCCTTGTCCGACATGGCGACCGTATCGTGCTTCAGGCCCTTGTGCGCGGCGATGGCCGCCCGCATCTGGCGGAAGGTCCAGCCTTCGATGATGGTCAGCTGTTCCTGGGCGAACTCGCCGCGCACCAGCTGTTCGATCAGGCGCAGCGGCGTGGTGCCCGGCTTGAGCTCGTAGGTGCCGGCCTTGAGCCTGGCGCTCTTGCCGGTCACGCGCGCGAGCAGGTTGAACAGCACCGGCTCGATGGGCACGCCGGCCTCGGCGATCTGCTGGCCGGCGGCATGGGCGCCGCTGCCGGGCGCGATGTTGAATTCGATGGCTTCGATCTCATCGCCGATGATCGGATGCTGCGACCAGTACATGAAATAAGCGCCGCCGGCGATCGCCAGCAAGATGCACAGGGTGATGATTTTTTTAATAAAAGCCATTGTTAAAGCCGTAGGGTTGGAACAAGTCGCACAGCTTGCCACTTCTTGGCACAGTCCGCCAGTGCCACGTTTTACGCGGCATCCGACGCGATCCGTCCGACATCACTATAATGAGCCCGTAATGATAATGCTTTAATCGTCAAATTATTGGAAATTATGTCTTCTTGGAATGAACTTTTAGCACAGCAAGCCCAGGCGCTGACCACCACGCAGCTGGCCGTGGGCTTTGTCGCCCCGCTTGGCGACCAGGGCCTGATCGCGCTGGACGGCGAGGAATCCGCCAGTTTCCTGCACAATCAGCTGACCAACGACGTCGAGCACCTGGGCCTGGGCGAAGTCCGCCTGGCCGGGTATTGTTCGCCGAAGGGCCGCCTGCTGGCCTCGTTCCTGATGTGGCGTAACGAAACCACCATCTTCCTGCAACTGCCGCGTGAGATCCAGGCGCCGGTCCAGAAGCGCCTGGGCATGTTCGTGCTGCGCGCCAAGACCAAGCTCAGCGACGCCACCGAACTGCCGGCCAGCCAGGTCGCGCTCGGCCTGGGCGGCGGCATGGCCGAAGAGGCGCTGCAAAACTGGTTCGACCCGCTGCCGGCCAAACCGTTCACCAAGGTCGACCATCCACTGGGCACGCTGATCCGCGTGGCCGACGTGTTCGGCGCGCCGCGCTACCAGTGGCTGATGTCGGCCGAGGTGGCCCAGACGGTGGTGCCGGAACTGGCCGCCAAGCTGTCGGTGGGCCGCACCGACGCCTGGCACCTGTCCGAAATCCATGCCGGCATCCCGCAGATCACCAAGGCCACGCAGGAACAGTTCGTGCCGCAGATGATCAACTTCGAACTGCTGGGCGGTGTCAACTTCAAGAAGGGCTGCTACCCCGGGCAGGAAATCGTCGCCCGCAGCCAGTACCTGGGCAAGCTCAAGCGGCGCACCACCCTGGTCAGCATCGCCGACGCGGCCGCCGCGGCCGGCGTGGAGGTGTTCGCCACGGCCGATCCCGAACAGCCGTGCGGCATGATCGTCAACGCCGCGCCCAACGGCAAGGGCGGCATCGACGCGCTGGTGGAAATGAAACTGGCCGCCATCGAGGCGGCCTCGGTCCGCCTCGGCTCGGCCGACGGCGTGCCGCTCACCTTCCTCGACATGCCCTACGTGCTGGACCCACTCGACCTCTAGCATGGACTTCTACATTTACTATCAGGTCAAGGATGCCGACGCGGCGTCCTTGCTGGCGGCGGTCGTCCCGATGCAGGCCGCGCTGGGCGAACGGCACGCCGTCGCATGCCAGCTCAAGCGCCGCCCCGAAGTCAAGGACGGCATGCAGACATGGATGGAAGTCTACGCCGCCACGCCGGCCGGATTCTCCGCCGCGCTGAACGCCGCCGTCGACCAGGCCGGCCTGGCCGCCTGGACCGCCGGCCCGCGCCACACCGAAGTCTTTACGGATCTAATCCCATGTGCCTGATCGTTTTTGCCTGGCGGGTGATCCCGGCCGTGCCGCTGGTGGCCGCCGCCAACCGCGATGAGTACTACCAGCGCGCCACCGCGCCGGCGGCGCCGTGGCCCGAGCATCCGCAGATCTTCGCCGGCCGCGACCTGCAGGCCGGCGGCAGCTGGATGGGCATCGCCCAGCCGGCCGAGGGTTGCAAGTCGTCGCGCTTCGCCGCCATCACCAACATCCGCGCGCCGTCCGAGCACCGCGACGACGCGCCCTCGCGCGGCCGCCTGGTGGCCGACTTCCTGGCCGGCTGCATGACGCCGCAGGAATACGTCGACGCCATCCGCGCTGGCGCGGGCGCCTACAACGGCTTCAACCTGGTGCTGAGCGACGGCGACACGCTGATCTGGTTCTCCAACCGTGGCGACGGCGATCCGCGCAACGGCAAGCCGCTGGAACCGGGCGTGTACGGCCTGTCGAACGCGCTGCTCGATGCGCCGTGGCCCAAGGTGCTCAAGACCAAGGCCCAGTTCGCGAGCCTGCTGTGCCTGGGCGCGCCGGACGACGCCTACTTCGAAATGCTGGCCGACACCACGCCCGCTCCGGACCAGCGCCTGCCCGACACCGGCGTGCCGCTGGACCTGGAGCGCATGCTGTCGGCGGTACGCATCGAAAGCCCGGGCTACGGCACGCGCACCTCGACCGTGGTCAAGCTGTACGCGGAGGCTCCGGCCACGCTGCAGGAGATGCTGATCCACTAGGCCGGCGGCCGGCCGCCGGCGACCTTACAGTTGCTTCATGTGGGCGATCAGCTGGTCGAGCGCCTTGCCCCAACCCTCCTTGAAACCCATCTGCTTGTGCGCCTCGACGGTGGCCTCGTCCTTGTGGCGGGCGCAGGCGATGTAGCGGGTGCCGCCGTTGGGCAGCGGCTCCATCGACACCACGGCGGTGATGAAGGCGTTGCCGGTCGGGCGGTAGCCGGGCCCCAGCGCGTCGGTCCAGGTCAGACGGCGATTTTCCACCACCTCCAGGTAGCAACCGCGATTGTCGTGGCGCTCGCCGTTCGGACCCGCCATCACGGAGCTGAACAGGCCGCCGGGCCACAGGTCGCAATGCGCTTCCAGCGTCTTCCACGGCGACGGCGTGAACCAATGCACCAGATGTTCCGGCTTGGTCCACGCGGCCCACACCAGTTCCGGCGCGATATCGATATCGCGTTCAAACACCAGGTCCAGCTTGGGATCGAAATTCTCGACGATGTGCGTCATGCTTGTGCTCCTCAAAAGGTGTACCGCATATTGATGTGCGCGATGCCGGCCTCGAAAAATTCGTCGCCGTCGATGGCGAAGCCGTGGCGCTCATAGAACGGCGCGGCGTGCGATTGCGCGCTCAGCACCACTTGCGTGTCGCCCCGGGCACGGGCCTGCGCCATCAGCACTTGCAGCAAGGCGCCGCCGACGCCGCTGCCGCGCGCGGACCGGCGCACCGCCATGCGGCCGATGTGGCCGTCCGGCAGCAGGCGCCCGGTGCCGACCGGCGTGCCATGCGCGTCGTAGGCCACCGCGTGCAGGCAGACCGCGTCCATGTGGTCCATCTCCAGCTCGGCGGGGACTTTCTGTTCTTCGACGAAGACTTCAAAGCGTATCAGCTTTGCGTCGGCGTTGAGGGCGGTCCAGTCTCCGGTGCGGATGTCATGTTTGGCGGTGAGGGTCATCGGCTTGCTTGGCTAGTTGCGGAAGGCGTGATTGTCGCATGCGGCGCCGTCGTGCGGCGCTTCCACGCCTGGAAGATGCGCTCCGCCTGCGCCTCCGCATCGGCCCGCTGCTGGGCGCTGATGCTCTTGATCCAGCCTTCGAACACCTCTTTCGGGTAGGGCCCCTCTGTGGAATTGATGGCGCCAACTATTTTGTTGACCGCTAGCTGTTCCATGTAGAGCTCCGGCGCGCCCACCGCCACGCCCAACTCGAGGTGGCCGGAGGTATTCAGCGTCAAGGCGTCGAGATAGCCCTGGGCGATGCTGTCGTCCAGTCGCTTCAGCGCAACGCGGCGCCACTCGATCACGGCGGGATCGTCCGGCCGCTCCTTCAGCGCGTGGCGGTCGCCTTGCGGGCCGGCGTAGATGTAGCGCGCCAAAGCGCCGGCCTCGTGCTGATCGACGGCGTACTCCAGCAGCTGAAAACGATCCAGCCTGGTCCTGCCGGTCAACCCGGCGCACACCCGGCGCAGCGCTTGCAGCGTTTTCTCGTCGGCCTTGTGCGCAACGAACTGGATTTGCATGCCGCCATTCTCCCTGGTGATCTTCAGGTCCGTGTTGTCAACCAGCTCCTTGTCGTTTTCGAGGGTCCGGCATTCTTCGATCTTATTGAAGGCGGCAAGGGACTTCTCGGGATCGCCCGCGGCGTCGCGCACCATTTCCTCGACCGACGCTTCGACTGGCGCGTCGGGCGCGGCATGGCCCGTCGGCGCCTTGGTCTCCCGCAATGCTGCGCCACGCTGCTGGGCGGTGGATGGCAAGCTGGAAGACGGGGCGGCCTGGACGGGAGGCCGGGTCAACAAATCGACGCCCTTCCAGACGAGTGCGGACGCAACAATCAATGACAGCAAAAAATACAGTCTTCTGGCGGATATCATGAGAGGCGGGAGAATTGGCCAAGCATGACATTAACATAACGCAGCCGCCGCAAAATACACACTTAATTACCGGACGTCGAAACAATCCATATCGAATACGGCAACGCCTTCGGCTCCCTCGGCAACCCGCGCAACCACGGTCCCTTGCGGGTTGACGATGCAGGTGCAACCGAAACTGATCTGCTCACCGGCCGTTCCCACGACATCCGATGAGGCGACCCAGCAGCCCGTTTCTGCCGCCCGCCGCCGCAAGTTCTCCACACTTTTGGAGCGCCACTTTTCGGCGGTCGCCGCCGCCAGCATATTGTTGAGAGGGTAGCAAATCAGCCGCGCGCCCTGCCCGCTCAGGCGTTGCGCGCTCTCGGGGAAATTCGCGTCGTAGCAGATGTTGATGCCGAAAACCACGCCGGATTTCCGGAACACCGGCGCATCGCGGCCAGGCAGGAAATCGCGTTCGTTCGGATGGTTTTTGGAGTAGACGCCCTTGATCAGGCCATCGCCGATCACCGCCGCCGAATTGTAGTAGCCGTCCGCGCGCCGCTCGATAAAGCCCAGGACCATCTCCACCCCGGACTTTGGCAACGCCGACAGAAGCTCGGCAAACGGCGGCCCGTCGACCGCCATCGCCCTGCGGGCGATCCCCGGGAGGTCGGTCGCGTAGCCTTGCACATAGCCTTCCGGAAAGAGCGCCAGGTCGACACCCTCCCCTTCACACCACGCGATGTCTTCGCTGACGCGGGCGGCAACCCGCGCAACGTCGTCAAAGACCGGCTTGCGCTGGAAGGCCGCGACGCGGAACTTCCGCAAGATCAGCCCAGCTTCATCTTTGCCCGCAACGCCTCGCGCACATGCGGCGTGGCGGCGTACGGATCGCCGGGATTCGCGCCGGCGACGATGTGCTCCATGCGTTCCTGCACGCCGGCCAATGCGCCCGGATGCGAGTAGATGTAGAAGTCGCCGCAGGCGATGGCCTTGAACGTCATCTCGGCCACATCCTGCGCCGACACCTTGCCCGACGAAACCGCCTTGTCCGTCATGGCCTGGGCCGCCAGCTGGCTGGCGGTCGGGCCCTGCGTCATGCGTACGTCCTCGGGACGGTTGCGGTGCGACTGGCTGATCCCGGTCGGCACGAAATACGGACACAGCACCGACGCCCCGATCGGCGCGCCGACCAGTTGCAGATCCTGGTACAAGGTCTCGGACAGCGCCACCACCGCGTGCTTGGAGACGTTGTACACACCCATCGCCGGCGCGTTCAGCAGGCCCGCCATCGACGCCGTGTTGACGATGTGTCCCTCGAACGAAGGGTCGCCCTTGGCCGACTCCAGCATCAGCTTGGTGAAGATGCGTACGCCGTGGATCACGCCCCACACGTTCACGCCCATCACCCATTCCCAATCGGCCTCGGTGTTTTCCCAGACCAGCCCGCCGGAACCGACGCCGGCGTTGTTGAACACCAGGTGCACGGCGCCGAATTCGGCGATGGCCGCGTCGGCCAGCGCCTGCACCTGCTCGCCCTTGCGCACGTCGCACAGGCGCGCGACGACGGCGGCGCCCTGCGACCTGAGCGCGTCGGCCGCGCGTTCCAGCGCATCGGCCTGGACATCGGCCAGCACCAGCTTCATGCCTTCGCGCGCCGCCACGTTGGCGAATTCGCGCCCCAAACCGCTTGCGCCGCCGGTGATGACGACGACCTTGTCCCTGAATGTTTTCATTGGATGAGCTTGACCAGTTGTTTGCCGAAGTTATGCCCTTGCAGCAGGCCCATGAACGCTTGCGGCGCGGCCGCGAGGCCGTCCGCTACCGTTTCTCGGTATTTGATCTGATGATTGGCGACCAGCGCGGCCAGCTCCTGCAAGCCCTGCTGCCAGAATTCCATGTGCTCGGTGACGATGAAGCCGCGCAGCGTCAAGCGGTTGAGCAGCAGCAGGCGCGAATGCTTGATCGGCAGTTCCTTGCCGTCGAAGCCGGCGATCAGCCCGCACAGCGCCACGCGGGCGTAGGCGTTGGTGCGCGCCAGCGCGGCGTCGAGGCAGGCGCCGCCGACGTTTTCAAAGATGGCGTCGACACCTTCCGGCGTGGCCGCAGCCAGATCGGCCTCCAGGTTGCCGGCCTTGTGGTCGACACAGGCGTCGAAGCCCAGCTGCTTGACCACATACTCGCACTTCTCGGGCCCGCCGGCGATGCCGACCACGCGGCAGCCGCGCAGCCTGGCCAGCTGCCCGGCCACGCCGCCGACCGCGCCGCTGGCCGCCGACACCACCACCGTGTCGCCGGCCGCCGCCTCCAGGATCTGGTTGAAGCCGTACCACGCCGCCATGCCCGGCATGCCGACCACGCCGAGGTAGGCCGGCAAGGGAATCCGCGTGGTGTCCAGCTTGCGCAGCAACACGCCATCGGACACGCCCATCTCGGCCCAGCCCAGCATGCCGCCGACGAATTCGCCGACCTTGAAGTAGTCGTTGCGCGAGGCCACCACCTGGCCGACCGTGCCGCCTATCATCGTATGGTCCAGCTGCTGCGAGACGGCGTAGCTCTTGGCCGAGCTCATGCGCCCGCGCATGTACGGGTCCAGCGACAGGTAGTGGTTGCGCACCAGGACTTCGCCGTCCTCCAGCGGACGCACCTCGACCGACTCCATCCTGAAATTCTCCGCCGCCACCGGCCCGCGCGGACGCGAGGCCATGACGATGCGGCGGAATGTCTTGGGGATCCCCAACGTCATCGTCACACCGCCGACACGCCGCCGTCCACCGCCAAGATCTGGCCGGTGATGTGCTTGCCCGCGTCGGAGGCGAACAGCACCGCCGCGCCTTTCAGGTCCTCGTCATCGCCCAGGCGGCCCAGCGGCGCGTCCTTGGACAGTTCGTCCGGTCCCAGCTTCTCCAGCAGGCCCTTGGTCATCTTCGAAGGGAAAAAGCCCGGCGCCAGCGCGTTGACGGTGATGCCGTGGCGGCCCCACTCGCCCGCCAAGGTACGCGTGAAGTTGACCAGCGCGCCCTTCGAGGTGTTGTAGGCGATGGTCTGCATGGTGCCCGGCGGATTGCCGGCCAGGCCCGCGATCGAGGCGATGTTGATGATGCGGCCGTAGCCGCGCGGGATCATCGAGCGCTTGCCCACCAGCTGCGACACCACGAAGATGCTGCGGATGTTCAGGTTCATCACCTTGTCCCAGGCTTCGACCGGATGGTCCTCGGCCGGCGCACCCCAGCTGGCGCCGGCGTTGTTGATCAGGATGTCGATGTGGCCGAGGTGGGCCAGCGCGGCCGTGACCAGCGCGTCCGCGTGGGCATCCTGCGAGAGGTCGGCGGCGACCGCATGGGCGTCGATGCCGTGGCCGCTCAGGAAGGCCACCGCCTCGTCCAGGTCCGCCTGCTTGCGCGAGGAGATGACGACCTTGGCGCCCTGCTCGCCCAGCGCCAGCGCCATTTGCAGGCCCAGCCCGCGCGAGCCGCCGGTGATCAGCGCGGTCTTGCCGGCCAGGGAAAACAATTCTTGGGTTGTACGCATATTGGTGTCCTTAGATTTCGTAGTCCATGCACTGGCGCGCCTCGCGCACGGCGGCGAAGAACGGCTTGATCGCCACATGGTCGGGATGGTTCTGGTATTCGTCCAGCGCGGCCTTGTCGGTGAACTCGGAGTACAGCATCACGTCATAGGTCGCCTCCAGGCCTGGCTGGGCCACGACAGCCTCCAGCTTCAGCAAGCCGGGCACCAGGCCGATGCAGCCCTCCAGCAGGGTCTTCATCCTGGCCGCGTTGGCGGCGCGGTCGGCGCCCTCGGCATGGTCCTTCAATTTCCACATTACGATGTGCTTGATCATCTTGTCTCGCTTGTCTAGAACCACGCGTCGCGCATGTCGAGCGTGGTGGTGTCTATGCTGGCCAGCAGTTCCAGCTGCTGTTCGACCTTCGGCAATTCCCAGCGGAAGAAGTAGCGGCAGGCTTGCAGCTTGCCGCGATAGAAGTCGGCGTCGCCGCCATCCAGCGCGGCGGCCGCCAGCAAGGCCTGCTGCAACCAGATCCAGGCGACCACCACATGGCCGACCGCTTCCAGGTACAGGCTGGCGTTGGCCAGGGTTTTGTTCATGTCGCCGGCAGCATACAGCTTTTGCGTGACGACTTCCACTGCCTGCCAGGCCGCGTCCAGCGCATCGGCGTGCGCCAGCAGCTCCTGGCCGATCTCCGCCAGCGCGGCCGGCACCGCATCCGGCGCGCCGACGCTGCCGCGCACCTTGCGCACCGTCTTGCGCAGCTCGGCGCCGAAGGCCTTGAACAATGCGCCGTCCTGCATGCTGGCCTTGCGGCCCAGCAGGTCCAGGCCGTGGATGCCGTGCGTGCCTTCGTGGATGGCGTTGAGCCGGTTGTCGCGATAGAACTGCTCGACGTTGTACTCGCGCGTGTAGCCATAGCCGCCGTGCACCTGGATCGCCAGGCTGTTGGCCTCCACGCACCACTGCGACGGCCAGGACTTGGTGATCGGCGTCAGGAAGTCCAGCAGGCGGCCGGCGTGCTCGCGCGCCTCCGGCGTCTCGGCGTTGTTCTGCTCGTCGACCAGGCGGGCGCTGTACAGCACCAGGCCGAGACCGCCCTCGACGTAGGCCTTCTGCGCCAGCAGCATGCGCCGCACGTCGGTGTGTTCGATGATGGGCAGCTGCGGCTGCGCCGGATCCTTCTGCGCCGGATGGCGGCCCTGCGGGCGGTTGCGGGCATAGTCCAGCGCGTGCAGGTAGCCGGTGTAGCCCAGCACGGCCGCGCCCAGGCCGACCGCGATGCGGGCCTCGTTCATCATGTGGAACATATTGGCCAGGCCCTGGTGCGGCTGGCCGACCAGGTAGCCGATGGCGCCGCCCTTGCCCTGCGGCTGGAACTTGCCCTCGCCGAAGTTGAGCAGGCAGTTGCTGGTGCCGCGATTACCCATCTTGTGGTTCAGCCCGGCCAGCACGACGTCGTTGCGCTCGCCACGGCTTCCGTCATCTTTGACCAGGAACTTGGGCACGATGAACAGCGAGATGCCTTTGACGCCGGGGATCAGCTTGCCGTCCGGGCCGGGGATCTTGGCCAGCACCAGGTGGACGATGTTGTCCGACAGCTCGTGCTCGCCGGCCGAGATCCACATCTTGTTGCCGCTCAGGCGGAACTGGCGTTCGCCTTCCGGGCCGGGCTGCGGATCGGGCACGGCGCGGCTGGTGATGTCCGACAGGCTGGAGCCGGCCTGCGGCTCCGACAGGCACATGGTGCCGAAGTAGCGGCCGGCGAACATCGGCTCGGCGTAGCGGCGCACCTGCTCAGGCGTGCCGCTCTTGAGCAGGGTGTTGGCGCCGCTCATGGTCAGGAAGGTGTAGGCGCTGGTGGCGACGTTGGCCGCCGTGAAGTACGCGGACAAGGCCTTCTGCACCACCACCGGCAGTTGCATGCCGCCGTGCTCGTAGTCCTGCCCGGCCGCCATCAGGCCGGCGGCCGAATAGGCGTCCAGCGCCGTCTTCACCTCCGGGATGTGCTCGACGCGCAGGCAGCCATCGCCCGGCACGGCGTGCGCCTCCTGGCTGTCGCCCTTCTTGTTGTGCGGCGCGAACAGCTCGGTGGCGAGCTGCTCGGCCGTGTCGATGGCGGCATCGAAGGTTTCGCGGTTGTGATCGCTGAAGCGGGCGCGCCGGGTCAGCGCCTCCGCGTCCAGCCACTCGTACAGCATGAAGCCAAGGTCGCGGCGCGACAACAGTAGGGACCGCATGGCTTACACCACTTCGAACAGGCCCGCCGCTCCCTGGCCGCCACCAATGCACATGGTGACCACCACATATTTGACGCCACGGCGCTTGCCCTCCAACAGCGCATGGCCGGTCAGGCGCGCGCCCGACACGCCGTACGGGTGGCCGACCGCGATCGCGCCGCCGTTGACATTGAGGCGGTCCATCGGGATGCCCAGCTTGTCGGCGCAGTACAGCACCTGCACGGCGAAGGCTTCGTTCAGTTCCCACAGGCCGATGTCCTCGACCTTCAGCCCGGCCTTCTTCAGCAGCTTGGGTATGGCGAACACGGGGCCGATGCCCATCTCGTCCGGCTCGCAGCCGGCCACCGCGAAGCCGCGGAAGATGCCCAGCGGCTGCAAGCCCTTGGCGGCGGCGGCCTGCGCGCTCATCACGATGGCGACCGAGGCGCCGTCCGAGAACTGGCTGGCGTTGCCGGCGCTGATCACGCCGCCCGGCATGGCGGTGCGGATCTTGGAGACCGCTTCGTAGGTGGTGTCGGCGCGGATGCCCTCGTCGGCCGAGATGGTCACTTCCCTGGTCAGCAGCATGCCGCTGGCCTTGTCGGCCACGCCCATGACGGTGGTCATCGGCACGATCTCGGCGTCGAACAGGCCGGCCGCCTGGGCCGCCGCCGCGCGCTGCTGGCTCTGCACGCCGTACTCGTCCTGGCGCTCGCGGCTGATGTTGTAGCGCTTGGCCACGGTTTCCGCCGTCTGCAGCATGGTCCAGTAGATTTCCGGCTTGTGCTGGTCCAGCCAGACGTCCTTGTACATGTGCAGGTTCATTTCCTGCTGCACGCACGAGATCGACTCCACGCCGCCGGCCGCGTAGATGTCGCCCTCGCCGGCGATGATGCGCTGGGCCGCGCTGGCGATGGTCTGCAGGCCCGACGAGCAGAAACGGTTGACGGTCATGCCGCCGGTGGTCACCGGGCAGCCGGCGCGCAGCGCGATCTGGCGGGCGATGTTGCCGCCGGTGGCGCCCTCGGGGTTGGCGCAGCCGATCAGCACGTCCTCCACCTCGCCCGCCTCGATGCCGGCGCGGCCGATCGCCGCCTGCAGCGCGTGGCCGCCCAAGGTGGCGCCGTGCGTCATGTTGAACGCGCCTTTCCACGACTTGGCCAAACCTGTGCGGGCGGTTGAAACAATGACGGCGTCGATCATGAAAGTCTCCTATGAGTGGGTGTTTTTAGTGGATCGAGAATAGCATATTTTAGTACGGTCGTTCGCAAATATTTCTGTCAGTTTCGTGTAAGTTTCAAGCAAGCTTGACGTAAGGTTGACAGGACACACTGGGCGCAAGCTGACAAAGTTGTAACTGTCTCAGCTGGGGAAATTCAAAAATTACAGGAGACAAAAATGGCAACATCACCAGGTACCGCAAACCTGCCCGCCGGCGGAGGCATCACGCCGGAAGAACGCAAGGTGATCTTCGCGTCCTCGCTGGGCACGATTTTCGAATGGTACGATTTCTATCTGTACGGTTCGCTCGCACCGATCATCGCCAAGCAGTTCTTCATCGGCGATCCGACCACCACCTTCATTTTCGCGCTGCTGGCCTTTGCCGCCGGTTTCATTGTGCGCCCATTCGGCGCGCTGGTGTTCGGCCGCCTCGGCGACATGATCGGCCGTAAGTACACCTTCCTGATCACCATCCTGATCATGGGCGCGTCCACCTTCATTGTCGGGCTGCTGCCGGGCCACGAGCAGATCGGCATCGCCGCTCCCATCATCCTGGTCTCGCTGCGCATCCTGCAAGGCCTGGCGCTGGGCGGCGAGTACGGCGGCGCGGCCACCTACGTGGCCGAGCACGCGCCGCACGGCAAGCGCGGCTCCTTCACTTCGTGGATCCAGACCACCGCGACGCTGGGCCTGTTCCTGTCGCTGCTGGTGATCCTGGGCACCCGCACCGCCATCGGCGAGAAGGAATTCGCCGCGTGGGGCTGGCGCGTGCCGTTCCTGGTGTCGGTGCTGCTGCTGGGCGTATCGGTGTGGATCCGCCTGTCGATGAACGAGTCGCCCGCCTTCGCCAAGATGAAGGCCGAGGGCAAGACCTCGAAAGCTCCGCTGAGCGAAGCGTTCGGCCAGTGGCGCAACCTGAAAGTGGTGGTGCTCGCGCTGATCGGCCTGACCATGGGGCAGGCGGTGGTGTGGTACACCGGCCAGTTCTACGCGCTGTTCTTCATGACGCAAGTGCTGAAGATCGACGGCGCCACCTCCAACATCCTGACCGCCATTTCGCTGGCGCTGGCGACCCCGTTCTTCATCTTCTTCGGCAAGCTGTCCGACAGCATCGGCCGCAAGTGGATCATCCTCGGCGGCTGCGTGATCGCCGCGGCGACCTACTTCCCGCTGTTCGGCGCGCTGACCCACTACGGCAATCCGGCGCTGGAAACCGCGCTGAAAAATTCGCCGGTGGTGGTGGTGGCCGACCAGACGTCGTGCCACTTCCAGTTCAACCTGACGGGCCAGAAGAAGTTCCCGTCGTCGTGCGATATCGCCACCTCCATGCTGACGCAGGCCTCGGTCAACTACACCACCCAGGAAGCGCCGGCCGGCAGCGTCGCCAAGATCAAGGTCGGCGACAAGGAAATCACCTCCTTCAACGCCACCATGACGCCTGATGGCCTGAACTTCGACAAGGCCAGCAAGGACGCCGAGGCCGCGCTGAAGAAGGAAGTCGCCGCCGCCATCAAGGGCGCCGGCTATCCCGCCAAGGCTGACGACACGCAGATCAACAAGCCGATGATGGTGGTGATCCTGTTCATCCTGGTGCTGTATGTGACCATGGTGTACGGCCCGATCGCCGCGATGCTGGTGGAGATGTTCCCGACCCGCATCCGCTACACCTCGATGTCGCTGCCCTACCATATCGGCAACGGCTGGTTCGGCGGCCTGCTGCCGACCATTTCGTTCGCGCTGGTGGCGTTCAAGGGCGACATCTACTACGGCCTGTGGTATCCGATCGTCATCGCGCTGATCACTGCGGTGATCGGTGCGCTGTTCGTCCGCGAGACCAAGGACAACGACATCTACGCCCACGACTAAGCCGGGCCGGATAGCAGTAGAGAGCCGCCAGCGATGGCGGCTTTTTTTTTGATCATCGCCATCGGAAAATTTACCCCGTAAAAATTTAAATATTGATAAAATTAATTATTTAACACATCGGGGGCGTTATGGCATATATCAGGGTGCAAGACGGCGTCATGCAGGAATACAATACCGACGGGCTCAATACGGGGCCAGTCGCCACCATCGGCTTAAACGCATACAACTACCTTGAGCGCCGACACTGGTCGGACACCGGCACGGGCGATACCGGGCCGTCCAATCCTGACTATCCGGAAGACTTCGATTTTCTTCAATCTAAAGGGGTCAAATACCTGCAGGTGATGATTACGCCGTTTGCCGCCAAGAACGCGTTCGGCTGGGATCACGTCATAGGCGTTCCCGACTTCAATGCCGATAATTCCGTCAAAGATCTGAAAATCTATGATTCCTACTGGCGAGCAGTCAAGGTTTTCCTCGATGCAGCCAAGGCGCACAACATCGGCATTATCGCTTGCCCATTCTGGAACATCCTGGCCATTCCCGAGCTGGTTGGAGAAGACAAGAGCGCGCTTTTGACAAGTAGCTCCAAATCCAGAAACTACCTGCGGGCATTTGCAGCGGCGTTCACGGCCAAGTACAAAGACCACACCGGTATTGCCGCCTGGATGGCGGGCCAGGAAATCACGCTGAATACAGGCCTGGACTACACCACGGCGCCAGCCGTCCTGAAAGAGATAGCCGAAGCCATACGAGGACAGGATACGCTGCAGCGCATGATCTCTTCGGGGAATGCGGCGCTCGCGCATTACGACCCGCGGAAATATACGATCGATGAACATCTCGAAATTGTCCGCGCAATGAATCCCAGCCCGATCGACACCATTTGCGAAAACCTGTTCCCCAATAGCGAGTATTTCAGCAGTTGCGTAGCGCCGGTGGCGGGTCAGCCAACCGCCTTGCGGGCGGATTTCATTTCGTGCTCTTTGCCCTACCTGAAGATGATGCAGAAACTAGCCCATGACTTGGGCAAGCCATATTATGTCGGCAGCTTCGGCTTGCGGTACACCGAAGAAAAGGCGCTCCAGGACGACACCCAGCACAATCTGTCGACCCTGCTTCAGAATTTCTATCGCACTGGCGTTCAGCTCGCCTGCCATTGGGTGTGGAATAGCGGCGGCGTGGCGGAGGTGGCGCCGTGGAAAGTGCTGGTGACCAAACAGGGAGGCGATACCAACGTCCGCGCAGATGTGTTCGAGGCCATTACCTCCGTGCTGGACCGCTCGCGCATGCCGCCGCCCGACAGCCTGATCGAGCGGAAATTGAATACCACGTTCTTCAAACAATGTGCGAAGTTCAGCAGTGCGCCGACCAAAGCGTGCTTCTTCACCATCAAACCAGCCGCGCCACTCTGCCCCTCATCGACTTTCTCCATCTCTTACACGATCAACCAGGATGCCGCGTCGGTGGCAAACGCAGGAGCGTTCATTCGGCGTAGCGCGGGCAACGCCAACGTCGATGCCAGCGGCTGGGTCATTTACAAAAACGGGCTCCCCGACACTACCCTGCCGCAAAACATCAACACCTATATGCAGCTATTTGCCGGTACAAAGATAGGCAACGACTCTGGGCACAAGGGCCGGACGGATGTGGCCGATACCTGGACCCGGATCACATTCACTGTCGATGCCAGTTCGCGTATTGCCCTCTATGTGAATGACTTCCTGATGGCATACGCGCAAGCGATGGAGCCTTGGACCAATGTCGATGCTCTGGCGGCCATTCAGGTTGGGCGTAATTACTGGGCCGCGGCCGGGGTCAATCTCAATTGGAAATTCTCGGACATCATCCTGTATGACCGCGTGTTGACACCGCAGGAAGTCTTTGACTACGGTGTGTCGAATCAGGTTGTCAATGCCGTCGGACGCTGGAAATTGGACGGCGATTTCAAGGACGCGATTTCCAACAATCACGGAACGTACGATTCGAACGGCAACCAAATTGCGTGGACCCCAGCCCTGTAACGGCCATTAGGCGGTGCCGGTCAGCGCCAGGAAATGTGAGAAGTTTTCTGGCGAAGAAAAGAAGAGTTCAATTGGCACCGGCTGGCCGCTTCGCACCAATGCGCTCGGATCCGTGGATGCAACAGCATCTACGGGAGCGCCACCGGGCATCGCCGGAGCGGGAGCCAGCGGCAGCTTGCCTTTCCGGCTCACGGGCAACGCGCAGGCTACGGTTGCCAAAGTCAACGCTGCGCCCCGCACCAGAAAGCGGCGGCGCTGTTGCAACAACGATGTTGGATTTACTTTTTTCATGTCTGCTTCCTCGATAGATGTGAGAGAAACGAACGTATCACGACAGTGCAATTATCGCAACCTTTCCGCAGTCCGCCCTACATCTGCCGAAACAGGTCAACGTAGTTGCGGCTGACGACCAGCTGCTCGTCGCGGCCCTTGAGCTGCACCATCAGGCGGCCCCGGAAATCGTGGCGGGTGCCGGCCACGTGGCGCGCGGCGACGATCACGCTGCGGTGGATCTGCCAGAACTGCTGCTCGTCGAGCTGTTCGCGCAGCTTGCTGATCGGCGTGCGTATCAGGCTCTCGCCGTCGGCCAGGAACACGCTGGTGTATTTGTCGTTGCTCTGGAAGTAGATCACCTCGTCGATGGCGATCAGGCGCGTCTGCTCGCCTTGCGAGGCGCGTATCCATTGCAGCGACGGCGCCGGCGCCGGGGCCGCAGGCGCCGCGCCGCCCAGCTGCTTCAACAGCGCCTGCAGCGTCGCCGCCGTTATGCCCGCCGCAGCCGCTGGCTCGCTGGGACGCAGCGCCGCCTTCAGCTTGCCCACCGTCTTCTCCAGCCGCTCCAGGCTCGCCGGCTTCAGCAGATAATCGACCGCGGAATGCTCGAACGCCTCCACCGCGTACTGGTCGAAGGCGGTGACGAAGACGATATGCGGCGGCTTGGCGCCCGCCACCAGCCGGGCCGCCACATCCAGCCCGGTCATGCCGGGCATGCGGATGTCGAGGAACACCACATCCGGCGCCTCCTCGTCGATCAGGCGCAGCGCCTCCAGGCCATTGGCGGCCTTGGCCACCACCTTCAATTCCGGCCACGCGGTCTTCAGCTGGCCTTCCAGATAGTCGCGCAGATGTTCTTCGTCATCGGCGATCAGTGCTCGGAGTGTATCGATGTCGGACTCGCATTCAAAGGCAGCATCAGGCGCACCATCATGCCGCAGGGTTGGTTTTCCAATAATTCTACCCGAGCCGCGCCGCCATACAAACTGCGCAGGCGTTCACGCAGATTGCTCAGGCCCACCCCGCCGCCCGGCTTGGCCGACATGGTGCTGTCCAGGCCAACGCCGGTGTCGCTGATCTGCACGCACAGGTGCCCGCCCATCTCCACCGCGCTGACGACGATCTCGCCGCCCTCCACCTTCGGCTCCAGGCCGTGCGAAATGGCGTTCTCCACCACCGGCTGCAGCAGCATCGGCGCGATGGCGAATTGGCGCAGCCGGTCCGGCACCTCGATGCGGTAGCGCAGCCGTTCGCCCATCCGCACCGCCAGCACGTCCAGATAGGCGGCGATCAGCCTGGCCTCCGAACCCAGCGTGGCCTCCTCGCTGCGGCTGACCGCCAGGCTGGCGCGCAGATAGTCGATGAAGCGCTCCAGCATGTGCTGGGCCTTGGCCGGCTGCGGGCCGATCAGGCTCACCACGTTGGCCAGCGTGTTGTACAAGAAGTGAGGTTCGATCTGCGCCTGCAAGGCCCGCAGCCGCGCCTCCGCCAGCATGCGCGCGCTGGATGCCATCAGCTCCTGCTGCCTGGCCTTCTCCAGCGCCTGCGCCACCCTTTGTTCGGCGCCGCGGTTCACCAGGTACATCAGCAGCGCGACGGCCGCCGCCACCGCCATCGACTGCGTCAGCGCGCTGCGGTTGGCCATCAGCTGCATGATGCTCTTCCCGCTCAACAGCGCGTTCCCCATGCTGAGGCCCAGCAGCACGCTGACCGCCACCAGCGCGGTGTTGAACAGCAGCCGTGGCAAGCCGGTCGCGCGGCGCGGCCAGCCGTTGCCGACGGCGTTGGCCAGCAGGCTGCCCAGGTGGATGAGGAAGCCGATCAGGTTCGCGATCACCAGCATCGGCACCCAATGCTTGAGCACCGGCTGATCGAAGTTGGACCAGTACATCTCGACCACCGTCAGCACCGTCCCCAGGCCGCAGTTCCAGATCAGGGTGTACAGCAGGTCGCGGCGCAGCGACGGCGGCCGGCGCCGGAAGAAGCGTATCAGGTCCAGCGGATGCGCCGACGGCGGCGCTTCGCAATCCGAGGGCGCCGTGGCTGGTTTGCTGCGGTGGTTCATCGTGTTTTCCAAAATATTCAGGCCGCCAGAAAGTTACCATGAATGCAGGGCGGCGAGGCATAAGAAAGCCGCGCCATCGCCTGCGGGCCCGCCTTGACGTTGTGTGCATCAAACACCGTCAACACCGTTTGCCGCCGCCGCGTGTCCTGCGCCACGCCGACCAGGTAGCCGTCGGTCTCGGACCGCGCGCCGCGCCGTGGCACCAGCACATGCTCCTCCGCCACCCAGCCGGCGTCGAAGCGGTAGCTGTCCGCCTTGCCGCTGTCGGTGTCGATCAGGTTGACGGTGTTGAAGATGTCGTCCGGCGTGCCGGGCGCCACGCCCAGCACCGCCAGCCTGCGGTGCCGCACCGACACCACCTGCGGCGCCACCCTGGGGAACTCGCTGGCGCCGAACAGCCGCGCCTCGCGCGCCTGGCCGGCCGCATAGTCCAGCGTGAGCTGCACGGTGCTGGAGCCGTCGCGGAACGGCAGTATCTCGCCACGCATCATGGTGCTTAGCTCGGACAGCGTGTCGCCCTGGTGCAGCACCACGTCCAGCCGCGTGCAGGCGCCGTCTTCGAACGCGTTCCCGAAGTGGAAGACCGAGCGCGGCGGCAGCTCGAACACCTGCCGCAGCCGCAGCGTGTCCTTGGCGATAACGACCACGCGCAACGGCCGCGTATCGCCGGCCCAGCGCAGGCTTTCGCCGTAGCTGATCTCCGGCCCCGATTTCATGTCGTACGGCGGCACCAGGAAGATCAAATGGCGCGCGCTGACGGCGAAGTCGTGCACCATGTTCAGTTGCGGCACGTCGACCAGGGCGGTGCGCGCCACCTTCCCGGCCGCGTCAAGGCGGTAGATCGCCAGCTTGTCCGAACCGGGCATGTTCCCGAAGTTCCACAGGCCGCCGTCGGGATCGGATTTCGGATGGGCGGAGAACGGCATCGCCCTCAGGTCCGGCCGCCAGGTCTTGATGCCCCGCGTCTCCAGCGTCTGCGGATCGACTTCGATGGCCGAGCCGCCTTCCCACAAGGCGTACACGTGGCCGCCAAACGGCACCAGATTGGTGTTGGCGACGTTGATGGTGTCGTTGCTCTTGACCGGCCTGCGGTCGATGTAGGTGCCGAAGGCGGGATACAGGAACTGACCGGCCGCCGTCTCCTCGGTGAACTTTTGGGTGGCGACGAAGCGGCCACGATGCGCGACCTTGCCGCCGCCGATCTGCCAGCGCTGCACGTAGCCGTCGCCGTCGAACCAGTGGTGATAGCGTTCGCCGCCCAGCTCGAAGCGTCCGGGCCCGTTGCGGTAGAAAACGCCCCGCAGGTCGTCCGGCATGCGGCCGTGGATCGCCGCGTCGCCGGACAGCTCGCCCTCGATGCCGGCATACGCCAGCAGCCTTGGGTCGTGATCCAGCGCCTGGTGGAAGCGGCGGTAGGTCTCGCTGTCCGCCCATGCCGCGCCGGAGCCCAGGCCCAGCGCGGCCAGGCCGACGCCACGGGACAGGAACTTGCGGCGGCCGTTCATCGTGTCGCTCATGATCGGCTCCCGGTCAGTGCAGGCTGACGCTTTGCAAGGCGCCGTCGGCGGGCAGCGCGAAGCGCGCGGCCGCGTACTTCGGCGGGCCGAACTTGCCCATGGCGTTGTTGCTGAAGCCGTAGTCCTCGGTCGGGATGCCGACCAGATTGGAATCCATCTTGCCGTTGCCGTTGGCGTCGTGGTACAGCGAGAAGGCATAGTCGCCGGCCGGCAGGTCCTTGAACTCGATCTGCGTGGTGCCCGCCACGGCCTGCACCGCCGCCTCGCGGAAAGGCGTCCGCTGGTAGGTTTCGGCGGAGTTGTACAGCGCGACCATGATGGTGCCATTGGAGCTGGAGACGCCGGTCACGGCGATTTTCAGGTCGGCGGCGCCGGCCGGCGCGGCGGCCAGCATCAGGGCGGACAGGGTGGACAGGACGAAGGCGGCTAGGGTGTTGGATCGCATGTGAGCTCCGGTGAGTGAATGAGGCTCCACTCTAGCCAGCGCCCGGCCGGCCCGGAGGACGATGCGACGAAATGCGCGCGCCCGGCGCGAAATGCAGCCGGGCGTCGCCAATTGCGGAGGCTCAGCGCTGGCGCCCGGCCGGGATGTGGCGCGAAATGATGTCCAGCATCTGCTCGACGTCGATCGGCTTGGCGATGAAATCGTTCATGCCGGCGGCGATGCAGCGCTCCTGCTCCGATTGCATCACGCCCGCCGTCATCGCCAGGATCGGCAGGTCCAGCTTGAGCTCCCGCCGTATCGCGCCGGTCGCGGCGAAACCGTCCATCACCGGCATCTGCACGTCCATCAGCACGATGTCGTAGTCGCCGGAATGCTCGCGCAGGCGGTCCACCGCCAACTGGCCGTTCTCCGCCACGTCCACGCTGGCGCCGGCGTATTCCAGCATGCCGCGCGCCACCACCTGATTCAGCGGATGGTCCTCCACCAGCAGCAGGCGCAGGCCCTTGAGCCGGTGCGTCGCCGGGTCGTCGTCGTCCGCCGGCACGGCGTGTGCCTCGGCCTGCGGCAGCAGGAACGGCAGCGTGACGACAAACTCGCTGCCCTCGCCCGGCTTGCTGGTGACGGCGATATCGCCGCCCATCAACTCGGCCAGGCGGCGGCAGATCGCCAATCCCAGTCCGGTGCCGCCGAAGCGGCGCGTGGTGGAGGCGTCGGCCTGGTTGAAGGCCTCGAACAAACGGCTCTGCTGCTCCAGGTCCATGCCGATGCCGGTGTCGCGCACCACGAAGCGCAGGCCCACCGCGTCGCCGGCGTGGCCGGCCATGCTGTTGGCCGAACGCTCCACCCGCAGCAGCACCTGCCCGCGCTCGGTGAACTTGATGGCGTTGCCGACCAAATTGATCAGGATCTGCTGCAGCCGCATGGCGTCGCCCACCAGCGCGCGCGGCACGGCGGCGTCGGTGGCGATGGTCAGCTGCAGGCTGCTGGCCGCCACGTTGGTCATCATCACCGTGTTCACCGCCTCCAGCACCTCGTCCAGCTGGAAGGTGGACGGCGCCAGCTCCATGCGCCCGGCCTCGATCTTGGAGAAGTCCAGCACATCGTTCAGGATGCCCAGCAGGACGTTGCCGGACGAACGTATCATGTCCACGTACTCGGCCTGCTGCGCGCTCAGCTCCGTGTTCCCCAGCAAATAGGCCACGCCCAGCACCGCGTTCATCGGCGTGCGGATCTCGTGGCTCATGTTGGCCACGAACTCGCTCTTGGCGCGGCTGGCGGCGGCGGCGCGCTGCTCGCCGGCGGCCTGCATCAGCTCCGCGTTCTTGCGGTCGGTGATATCCATCGCCATCAGGTAGGTGCCCACCACCTCGCCGCCGGCGGCGACGTCCGGCACCAGGTCGACCAGGAAGTGCACCAGCTGGCCGCGGCGCTCGAACGCGCGCTCGTAATGCAGCCGGCCGCCGTGCAAGGCCTGGTCCAGGTCGCCCAGCCAGTTGTCGGCGGCGGCGCCGAACACCTCGGACACGGTCTTGCCCAGCATCGTGTGCGGATCGATGCCGAACTGCACGCGATAGTATTCGTTGGTGAACAGGTAGCGCTTGTCGCGGTCCAGGTAGGCGATCAGCAGCGGCAGATTGTCGGCCAGGATGCGCGCCCGCTTCTCGCTTTCGAAGGTGCGCCGCTGGGCCGCCTCGCGCTCGGCCATCAGGCGGTAGAAGGCGCCGCTCAATTCGCCGATTTCGTCCTTGCGGTCCAGCTGCAGCACCTGGATGCCGGCGCGGCTGTTCTTGATCTCGACGACGTTGCGCCGCAGCCGCTGCAGGGGCCGCAGCAGGCGCGCGATGCCCAGCCACGACAGTAGGCCCGCCAGGCCGGCGAACGCCGTCGCGGCGGCGGCCGCCTCGTAGCGCAAGGCCCGCAACGGCGCCAGCGCCTCGTCGCTGGGGAAGCGCGCCGCGACGATCCAGCGCGCGTGCTGCAGGCGGCGGTAGGAATAGATGCCCATGACCCGGTCCTTGTTCTCCGACTCGGTCCAACCCTGGAAGCCGCTGAGCGCCATTTCGGTCGCGCGGTTGGTGCCGGGCCGCTCGTTGATGCTGTGCAGCAGCCGCTTCTTGTTCGGATGGCTAAGCAGGATGCCTTCGGCCGTCATGATGAAGGTGAAGCCGGTGCTGCCCGGCTTGAGCGCGCTGAGCGACTCGAACGGCTCGTAGTGCAGCAGGTTGATGCCGCCGGCCAGCACCAGCGCCACGCGGCCTTCGCCGTCGAACACCGGCGCGGTGATCAGCACCGTCGGCGCGCCGGCCAGCTTGCTGGCGAACGGCGCCGACACCACGCCGCGCCTGCGCGCCAGCGTCAGGTCGAACCACTCCTGGCCGGCCGCGTGGAAGGCCTGCTGCGGCATGGCCTCCTCCAGCGCGCCGGTCAACAGGCCGTCGGCGTCGTAGATTTCCAGGAACGAGAACTGGCCGCGCGCGGTGGGGCGCGCCTTCAGATAGGCGCGCAGCGCCGCCGGGTCGCGCAGCGTCGACGGCGGCAGCGATTCCGCCAGCGCCGCCAGCATCGCCTTCTTGCCCGCCAGGTGCTCGTCGATGTGGGCGGCGGCGCCGGACAGCAAGGCATACTGCTGGCTGCCGATCACTTCCTTCATGTCGCGCTCGGCCAGCATCAGCGCCACCACCGTCACCGTGACGGTGGCGCCCAGCACCAGCAGCATGACCAGGCCGCTGAGGCGCGACCTGAGGGTGGACGGCAGATACTGTTTCAACGCCATGAGCAGCGCCACTCACTAGAAAGATGATATCAAAGTATTACATGCTGCCCCCCGTTTGGCTATGGCTGTACTGCATAAACCCAACAAATTTGCGCGGACGGCGGCCGCCGCGACCACCAGCGCCGCCCGGTTTCGGGGTATAGTGATTGCCACCGAGACAACCCAATCGATCGCCATGCGCGCAGGCTCCGCTCCGGCCACGCCGTCCAACGCCCCGTCCAGCCCCTCGCCGCTCGCGCTGGTGCTGCTGACCGCCTGCTACTACCTGATCGCCAACGCCAGCCTGATGCTGGCCTTCGCCCACACCAACGCCACCCCGGTGTGGCCGCCGTCCGGCATCGCCTTCGCAGCCGTCCTGCTGATGGGGCAGCAGGCCTGGCCGGCCATCCTGCTGGGCGCGCTGGCCGCCAACCTGTCCACCTTCACCACCAACGGCCTGCCGTTCACTGCCGGGCTGGTGACGGCCTCGCTGCTGATCGCCGTCGGCAATACGCTGGAGGCGCTGGCCGGCGCCTGGCTGATGCGCCGCCACACCGACACCTCGCGCCCCCTGAGCCAGCTGCAGGACGTCTACAAGTTCGCCATCGTCGCGCTGCTGGTGTGCCTGATCAGCGCCGGCGTCGGCAGCACCACGCTGGTGCTGGGCGGCCTGGTGCCGGCCGGCGCCTTCAACACCGTGGCGTTGACCTGGTGGGTGGGCGACGTCGCCGGCATCCTGCTGGTGGCGCCGGCCATCCTGGCCTGGCGCCGGCGGCGCTGGCGTTGGCCGGCGGCGCTGGAGGGCGCGCTGTCGCTGCTGCTGCTCGCGGCGCTGATCGCCTGGATCTTCGGCCGCCGCTACACCTCGGACGACGATCCCGGCTGGCTGCCCTACCTGTTCATGGTGTGCGTCGCCTGGGCCTCCTACCGCTACGGCCTGCGCGGCGCCACCCTGTCGTGCGTGGCGACCGCCGGCGGCGCCGTGTTGTGCACCGTGCGCGGCCTGGGGCCGTTCGCGGTGGGCACGCTGAACGACGCGCTGATCGCGCTCGACAGCTTCGTCGTGCTGTGCAGCGTGATCGGCATGGTGCTGTGCGCCGACGCCAGCGAGCGCCGGCGCATGAGCGGCGCGGTGCGCGGCCGCAGCGCCGCGCAGTGGGCTACGCTGCTGGTCGGCCTGGGCCTGACGGTGGTGGTCTGGCATCTGGTCGCGCTCAACACCGAGCGCCGCGCGCGCCAGCAGTTCGACACCGAATGCGGCGACATCACCGAACGCATCAGCGCCCGCATGGCCTTGTACGAGTCGGGCCTGCGCGGCGCCCGCGCGCTGTTCAACGCGGAGCCGGAACCCAGCCGCGCGCAATGGCGCGGCTACGTCGAGGCGCTCAACCTGCAGCACAGCTTCCCCGGCGTGATGGGACTGGGCTACAGCCCGCTGGTGCAGGCGGCGCAGCGCGACGCGCTGGAACGGCAGGTGCGCGCGCAGGGCTACCCGGACTTCCGCATCTGGGTCCGTCCGGGCGCCAGCCTGGGCGCGGCATCGGTCCCGGTGCTGTACCTGGAGCCGTTCCAGGGCCAGAACCTGCGCGCCTTCGGCTACGACATGATGTCCGAACCGATCCGCCGCGCGGCGCTGCTGGAGGCGGCGCGCACCGGCGAGCCGGTGCTGTCGGCCAAGGTGACGCTGGTGCAGAACGATACCGGCGAGGGCCGCCCGGGCTTCCTGATGTACTTCCCGATCCATCGCCGGCAGGACGGGCCGGCGCCGCGCATCGAGACGCTGCGCGGCTACACCACCAGCCCGATCCGCGCCGACGACATGATGGCCGGCCTGCTCGGCCCATCCGACAAGGTGGTGCTGCTGGAGATCTTCGACGGCCCGGATACCGCGCCCGCCGGCCGCCTGTACGCCAGCGGCAACCGCAGCGACAGCGACAAGCTGCAGTATCCGAACCCCTACCTGCGCACCGCGCCGCTGGTGCTGCTGCACCACCGCTGGACGCTGCGTTTCACTTCCCTGCCGGCGTTCGAGAACTCCATCGACCGCCAGAAGTCCCACATCGTGCTGCTGGCCGGCGCCATCATCAGCCTGTTGTTCTTCGGCGTGGTGCGGGCCCTGACCGCGCGCCAGGCCTACGCCGCCGCGCTGGCCGAGGAAAAGACCGCGGCGCTGCGCGAATCGGAAAGCTCGCTGATCGCCGCGCGCGACCTGGCGGAGGCGGCCAGCCGCGCCAAGTCCGAGTTCGTCGCCAACATGAGCCACGAGATCCGCACGCCGCTCAACGCCGTGCTGGGCATGACCCACCTGCTCAACAACACCGCGCTCTCGCCCGACCAGCAGAAATACCTGGAGATGATACGGTCGTCCGGCAACTCGCTGCTCAGCATCCTGAACGACGTGCTGGACTTCTCCAAGATCGAGGCCGGGCGCATGGAGCTGGCGTCGGCGCCGTTCCAGCTGAGCGCCGTGCTGGAGGCCATCGCCACCATCATGACGGTCAACTCCGGCGAGAAGGACCTGGAGCTGGCGATCGGCGTCGAGGCCGACGTGCCGCAATCGCTGGTGGGCGACGGCCATCGCCTGCAGCAGATCCTGATCAACCTGGTCGGCAACGCCATCAAGTTCACCGAAAAGGGCTACGTGACGGTGCTGGTCGAGCGCGCCGGCGGCGACGAAGGTTCGGTCACGCTGCGCTTCACGGTGCGCGACAGCGGCATCGGCATCCCGCCCGACCAGCTGGCGCAGTTGTTCGCGCCGTTCTCGCAGGCCGACGCCTCGATGACGCGCCGCTTCGGTGGCACCGGACTGGGACTGGCCATCTCGCGCCGCATCGCCGCGCTGATGGGCGGCGAGATCGCCGTGCATAGCGGCGCCGGCATCGGCAGCGCCTTCATGCTGACGGTGCCGCTGCAGCGCGGCGCCGACCTGCCGCAGGCCGGCACGCCGCTGCCGGCCCAGCACCTGCTGGTGGTGGACGACGACGCGGTCAGCGCCGACTACCTGTGCCGCACCATCGGCGCGCGCGGCTGGAGCAGCGAGCGCGTCGGCTCGGGCGAACAGGCGCTGGCCCTGCTGCGCGCCGCCGCCAGCCGCTACGACGCCATCCTGGTCGACTGGGACATGCGCGGCATGAACGGCCTGGAGACCATGCAGGCGATCCGCGCCGCCATGCCGGGGGACTGCCCCGCCATCATCCTGATGGTCAGCGCCTTCGGCCAGGGCAAGCTGCTGCACACCGACGGCGCCGACGCGGCCAACGCGGTGCTGCTCAAGCCCGTCACGATGGCGCGCCTCAACGAGACCTTGCAGCAGGCGCTGGCGGGCACGCCGGTGGCGGCCAGCGCCGACGCCGGCGCGCCGGCCGGCCAGCGCATCGACGGCGTGCGGATCCTGCTGGTGGAGGACAATCCGATCAACCAGCTGGTGGCGAAGAGCATGCTGTCCTACGCCGGCGCCCACATCGAGGCGGTCGACAACGGCCGCGCCGCGCTCGAGCTGCTGCGCACCGACGCCCACCGCTACGACCTGGTGCTGATGGACGTGCAGATGCCGGAGATGGACGGCTTCGAGGCGACCACCCGCATCCGCAACGAGCTCAAACTGGAGCTGCCGGTGCTGGCCATGACGGCCGGCGTGATGCTGTCCGAACGTGAGCAATGCATCGCCTCCGGCATGAACGACTTCATCGCCAAGCCGATCGACGTCGAGCAGATGCTGCGCGCGATCACCCGCAACCTGCCCGCCGCCCAGCGCGCCGCCGCCGGCCGCTGACGTGCCGGTTGCGTGCACGGAGAAATTAATGTAGTATTTTATATGCCAGTTTAATTTCACGCGCCATCCAGTCCATCATGAACCCACTGCCCCTGACTCCCGAATCGATCGCCACGCTGGTCCACGCGTTCTACGACGAGGTGCGCGCCGACCCCGTGCTGCAGCCGGTGTTCGACGGCGCCATCGGCGACAACTGGACGCCGCACCTGGCCCGCATGGTCGACTTCTGGTGCACCGTCATGCTGGGCAGCCGCAACTTCCAGGGCAACGTCTTCGGCAAGCACATGCTGCTGGACGGCGTCACGCCGGAGCACTTCCTGCGCTGGCTGACGCTGTTCGAAGCCGCCGCCACTCGCCTGTTCAACCCAGTCGACGCCGCCGAATTCAAGACCGTCGCCCGCCGCATCGCGGCCAGCCTGCAATACGGATTTTTCGGCGAAGTGAAAATCGCCTCACCCCAGGAGCCGTCATGAAAACCATCCCCGCCAACGTCGCCCACTACCGCAGCAGCCCCGTCTTCACGCAGGACACCGTGCCGGCCGCCCTGCGCCGCGCCCACACCACCGCCGACGACGTGTGGGGCCGCATCACAGTGCTGGAAGGGAGCCTGCTGTACCGCATCACCGATCCCTCGCAGCCGGCCGAGGAAGTGCTGCTCACACCCGAGCGCCACGGCGTGGTCGAACCGCGCGTCGAGCACGAAGTGCAGGTGGTCGGGCCGGTGCGCTTCCAGGTCGACTTCCACCGCTGATCCGCCATCGGATCGCGCGCATCATGGACTAGCGTTTTTCGGCCGGATTGGCCTCCCGCAGGCCGCGATCGGTCTCCTAGAATGGACGCATCAACCACTTCGAGGGAGCACACCATGAACGCACGTATCGATTTCTACAACGCCTCGCCGGACGCGATGAAGGCCATGATCGCGCTGGAAGTCGCGGTCAACAAGCTGGGACTGGAGGCGCCGCTGCTGGAACTGGTGAAGCTGCGCTCGTCGCAGATCAACGGCTGCGCCTACTGCGTCGACATGCACACCACCGACGCCCGCAAGGCCGGCGAGACCGAACGGCGCCTGCACGGCGTGGCGGTCTGGCGCGAGACGCCCTTCTTCACCGAACGCGAACGCGCCGCGCTGGCGTGGACCGAGGCCCTGACCCGGCTGGCCGCCACCCACGCGCCGGACGCCGACTACGAACTGCTGCGGGCGCAGTTCTCGCCGAAGGAGCAAGTGGACCTGACGCTGGCGATCAATACCATCAACGGGTGGAACCGCCTGGCCGTCGGCTTCCGCAAAATGCCGCCGCCAATTGTGTCGTAAACGTCCGGGACCAGCCAGACCGGCAAGCCGCCGAAAACCCCGTCCATATCAAGGACGGCCCTTAGGCAAGCTTGCCGTTTGCATCACGTGATAACGCTCCCAACATGCAATTTGTTGCCGATGAACAACGGGAATGTGACAATTTGTCAGAAAAACACCCACGCCCCCTCCTCCCCGGGCCACACTAAATAAGGCGCACAACACCACCTATAACGTCGCCATCAACTTACGGAGGGGTACACGATGAAACAACCCAAGCTTGCGATCACCACCTTAGCAGTCCTTAGTGCCCTGGCCGCGTCCGCGCATGCGCAGGACGGCATGCCCATCACCGTCAGTGGCTTCGGCACCGGCGCCATGACCATGACCAACTCCGACCAGGCCGAATTCAACCGCGTCAACCAGGCCGGCGGCGTCGGCAAGGACGCCCGTCCCGGCGTCGATTCCAACTTCGGCGTCCAGGTCACGGCGAAGTGGAGCGACACCGTCTCCTTCACCGCCCAGGGCCTGGTGCGCAAGTCCCCCATCCATGACCAATTCGGCGCCGAGCTGGCATGGGCCTTCGCCAAGATCAAACTCAACGACGACTTCTCGCTGCGACTCGGCCGCGTCGGCCTGCCGGTCTACATGATCTCCGACGTGCGCAACGTCGGCTACGCCAACACCATGCTGCGTCCGCCCAACGAGGTGTACCGCCAGGTCAACGTCGACAACGCCGACGGCGGCGACGTGGTCTACCAGCACAGCTTCGGCGACACCACCGTCACCGCGCAGGCGGCGATCGGCCGCGCCAAGGTGCGCTCGGCCGACAGCAACGTGGAGTTCAAGCCGGTGATCTCGACCCAGCTGGTGGTCGAGAACGGTCCGTTCACCTATCGCCTCGGCCGTTCGCAGGCCAGCTTCGGCGTCTACGACAATTCCAGCCTGACCGGGCTGGTGGCCACGCTCAACAAGGTCGGCCTGAGCTCGGTGGCGAACGAGGTCAAGCTCACCGACATCAAGGGCACCTTCACCTCGGCCGGCATCGCCATGGACTACAACAACATCATCGGCCAGGCCGAATACGCCAAGCGCAAGACCGAAACGCGCCTGGTGCCGGACACCAGCTCCTGGTACATCATGGCCGGCTACCGCTACGGCAAGTTCGTGCCGTTCATCGTGCACGGCGACGTCAAGCAGGACAGCATCCGCGACTTCGCCACGATGCCCACCACCGGCCCGCTGGGCCCGCTGACCGCCGGCACCAACGCCGCCATCAAGGCCGGCCTGCAATCGACCACCGGCATCGGCCTGCGCTGGGACTTCTACAAGTCGGCCGCGTTCAAGGTGCAGATGGACCGCATCAAGACGCGCGACGGCGACGGCTACTTCCTCAACGCCAAGCCAGGCTTTGCGGGCAGCACCGTCAACGTGTACGCCGCCGCCATCGATTTCGTCTTCTGAGGAGAGTCCACATGAAAACGACAATCGCAAAAGTATTGCTGGCGGCCGGCGCATGGCTGGCCGTGGCGCCCGTGTTCGCGACCGAGATCGTGGTCATCGTCAGCCCGAAGAATCCGGCCACCCGCATGTTCAGCGAACAGGCGGCCCAGTTCTTCCTCGGGAAGTCGACGCTGTTCACGCCGATCGAGCACACCGACGGCCCGCTGCGCAACGAGTTCTATAAAAAAGTGCTGGACAAGGACGCCACCCAGGTCAAGGCCATCTGGTCCAAGCTGGTGTTCACCGGCAAGGCCAGCGCGCCGAAGGAGCTCGGCTCCAGCGCCGAGGTGAAGAAGGCCGTGGCGGCCGATCCGCAGGCCATCGGCTACATCGAGAAGTCGCAGGTCGACGACACCGTCAAGGTCATCCTCACGGTGCAGTAGGCCCGCGCAGCACGACACAAGGCGCCGCGAGGCGCCTTTTTTTTGTCAGCCTTCGACCACGATGGCCGGCCGCAGCCGCTTGCGCGACGCCTTCGCGTGCGGCACCCAGGCGTGGGTCTGCCAGCGGCGCCACATGATCAGGCCGCGTATCCATTCGTCGGCCGCGTAGGCGATCCACACGCCCGGCAAGCCCCAGCCCAGCACCACGCCCAGCAGCCAGCTACCGCCGGCCAGCACCAGCAGCATCGACAAGGCGCCCGCCATCACGGGAAAGCGCGCGTCGCCGGCGGCGCGCAGCGCGTTGATCACCACCAGGTTGAAGGTGCGGCCCGGTTCCAGCGCCACGGTCAGCCACAGCAGCGTAGCGCCGGCCGCGATGATCTCCTGGTCCTGGGTGAACCAGCCCAGCAGCCAGCGGCCCAGCAGCGCGGCGCAGGCCGCGATCAGCACGCACACCACCAGCCCGCGCGCCAGCGCGCGCCTCACCACGCCGTGCGCCTCGCGCAGCCGTCCGGCGCCGATCAGGTAGCCCACCACGATCTCCACCGCCAGCCCGGTGGCGATGCTGAACATCATCACCCCGCCCATCAGTTGCAGCACGTAGGCCTGCGTGGCCAGCGACTTGGCGCCCAGCTCGGCCGCCGTGGCCACGCTGACCATGAAGGCCAGCCGCCAGGCGATGTTCTCGGCCGCGCCGGGCAGGCCGATGTGCAGCACCGCGCCCAGTTCGCGGCGCGGCAGGCGCCACCAGTCGTCGCGCGCCACGCGGATGTGCAGGTGCACGCGCCACATCAGCAGGTGCAGCGCCAGGCCGATGGCGCGGCTGACCGCCAGCGCCACCGCGTAGCCCGGCAAGCCCATGGCCGGCAGCGGTCCCCAGCCGTGCATCATCGGGATCGCCAGCGCCAGGTGGCTGACGTGCATGATCACCAGCACCGCCAGCGTGTCGCGCGTGCGCAGGTGGGCCCGCATCACGCTGGCCATCGAGGCGTTCCAGGCGTCGAGCAGCATGGCCGGCGCCAGCGCCTGCAGGAACGGCGCGGCCAGCGGCAGCACCTCGGCCGGCGCGTTGAGCAGGCGCAGCAGGCCGTTCGCGCCCAGCAGCGCCATCAGGCCGGTGACCGCGCCCAGCCAGGTGCTGGCGCCGACCACCGCGCAGGCCACCCGGTTGGCGGCCTCGCGCTGGCCGCCGCCGAGGTTTTGCGTGACCACCACGCTGACGCCGGCGCCGATGATGCGGAACAGGATGAACAAGGTGGCCGACACCTGGCTGGCGATGGCGAAGGCGCCGCCGGCCTCGTCCGAGATGCGCGACGCCAGCGCCGTGCCGATGACGCTGGAGGCGATCGCCAGCCCCAATTCCACCAGCAGCGGCCAGGCCAGGTTGAACATGGGCGGCGTGCGGATCGGGGTTTTGGCGGCGGGCATGTGGTTCCGGAAGGTGAATGTTGCTAACAGGTCTTAGTTTACATCAACTGGAAGCGCTGTCAGGGTATCCATTGAAACAATCTATGGCTGTAGAATCGTTAGCAAAGGATACACTTTCGCTGAATCAACCAGACATAACTATCATAGTGCGATTTACCCCCTCCACCGTCGTCCGTTTGTGCGCCTTGCTGCTGGGCTTACTCGGCGGGTGGGCCAACGCCCAGGCGTTGACGGTGTTGTATCCCGACATCGGCGAACCCTACCGCACCGTGTTCATGGAAATCATCCAGGGCATCGAGGAGCAATCCCGGACCAGGCCGCGCACCATCGCCCTGTCGGCCGGCGGCGATCCGGCGGAACTGCGCAACGCCCTCAAGAACGGCAAGGTGGTGATCGCCCTCGGCCGCCAGGGCTTGAAGGCCGCCTCCCTGCTCGATCCGGCGCAGGCCGTGGTGATCGGCGGCGTCGGCACGGTGCCGGACGCCGAGCGCCTGAGCGGCATCAGCCTGACGCCCGATCCCGCCCTGCTGTTCGCCATGCTCAAGAGCCTGCTGCCGGGCATGCGCCGGGTGCTGGTGGTCTACAACCCGGCCGCCAACGAGGGGCAGATCCGGCTGGCCCGCGAGGCGGCCCGCAACCTGGGGCTGGAGCTGGTCGCGCTGGAGGCGCGCGACCTGGCCGGCGCCGCGCGCGCCTACGAGGCCCAGTTCGCCGCCGCCGACGGCCGCCGCGACGCGCTCTGGCTGCCGCAGGACGCCACCACCGTCGAGGAGACCACCATCCTGCCGCTGGTGCTGAAGGAATCGTGGAGCCGCAACCTGCCGGTGTTTTCCAGCAGCGTGCTGCACGTCAAGAAAGGCGTGTTGTTCGGCCTGTATCCGAACAATGTGCAACTGGGCCGCGACCTGGCCGCGCTGGCCCTGTCGCTGCAAAACGGCGACACGTCGAAACGCGGCGTGACCCCGTTGCGCGCGGTGCGCAGCGCGCTCAATTCCCGCACCGCCAGCCACATCGGCCTGAATCTTGTCTCCAGCCAACAACGGAGCTTCGACGCGGTCTTCCCCGAGCCCTAGCGCCCCGGCCGCTTGCGGCAATTTAATTTCCAGATTGCAAAGTCTCGGCTTATACTATGAAAGCATCTTAAGCGGGCCCGTCCTGGCGCCGTGGTAGCCATGCGGCAAAGTATGATGAAAAAAACACTATTTAAACTACGGCGGCTGAGACGCGCCGGCGCCCTGCTGCTGGTCGGCGTGACCGGCGCGACCCAGGCGGGCGGCGGCGTGATGCCTTCGGGCATAGCGCTGGTGAGCGCCAGCGCCGCCCACGGCGGCATGCTGCTGGCGCCGCTGGATCCGGTCGCGCCGCCGTTGCAAACTCCGTTGCAAAACCCGTTGCGCGACGACGTGCGCCCCGTCACCCTGGCCCAGCTGGAAGACCAGCTGCGCCGTCCCGAATTGCAGGCCTCGATCGGCAAGGGCAGCATCGCCGTCGTCTATCCCAACGTCGAGGAGCCGTTCCGCTCGGCCTTCATCGCCATGATCCAGGGCATCGAGGAGCGCACCAAGCTCAAGGTGCGCAGCTACCCGGTCGATCCCAAGGTCGACACGGCCGAGCTGAACGCCACGCTCAAGCGCAACGGCACCAAGGTGGTGATCGCGCTGGGCCGCCAGGGCTTGAACGCCACCGCCGGGCTGGACCGCGAGATCGCCGTGCTGGCCGGCGGCGTGCTGCTGCTGTCCGACGCCGAGAACGTGATGGGCATCAGCATGACGCCCGATCCGGCCATGTTGTTCTCGCGCCTGCGCGCGCTGCTGCCGGAACTCAAGCGCGTGATCGTGGTCTACAACCCGCAGAAGTCCGAATGGCTGGTCAAGCTGGCGCGCGACGCGGCCAAGGCCCAGGGACTCGAGCTGCAGGCCCACGTGGCCGGCGACCTGGCCCGCGCGGCCCAGCTGTATCCGCAGCTGATCGCCGCCGCCGACCCGCGCCACGACGCCGTCTGGCTGCCGCACGACAGCACCACCGTCGAGGAAAGCACCATCCTGCCGCTGGTGCTGCGCGAGTCGTGGAACAGCGGCGTGCCGCTGTTCTCCAGCAACGTGCTGCACGTGAAGAAGGGCGCGCTGTTCGCCATGGTGCCCGACAACGTCGAGCTGGGCCGCACCCTGGCCGCCTCGGCGCTGGGCGTGATCGCCGGCGACGTGCGGCGCCGTCCGCTGGTGCCGCTGCGCGAGCTGCAGACCGCCATCAACCTTCGTACCGCCAGCCACATCGGCCTGCACCTGGGCGCCGTGCAACAGCGCAGTTTTGACTTTGTCTATCCTCAGCCCTGATGATCTCCATAGTCCGTAATTTCTTACGCAATACCGGTTTCCAGCGCCAGTTGACCGTCATCGTCTCCGGCGCCATCCTGGGCCTGGCCGTGTTCTCGGCGCTGATGAACTCGTGGGAAGCCAACGCCCGCATGCGCGACTACTTCATCGGCCAGGGCCAGCGCATCGCCGACAACCTGGCGCGCCAGAGCACGCTGGCGCTGCTGTTCCACTCGGCCGAGAACGCCCGCGAGGTGGTCAACTCCACGCTGTCCTTCCCGGACGTGGCGGCGCTGCAGATCATGGACGCCAAGGGCAAGGTGCTGCTGTCGCGGGTGGTGGCGGGCGCCAAGCTCGACGTGGCCAACCTGGGCCAGCCGGTCTCCGCGCACGCCGGCCTGGTCGGCGAGACCTCCGACGGCTGGCTGTTCACCGCGCCGGTGTACGGCGGCCAGAGCGAGGCCTCGCCGTTCGAGCTGCAGGAACACCAGCAGCAGCTGCTGGGCTATGTCCACGTGCAGATCGCCAAGAGCACGCTCAAGCGGCTGACCTGGTCGCTCCTGCTGGGCAACCTGGCGCTGACCCTGTCGTTCGCCGTGGTGCTGCTGGTGCTGGGCCGCCTGCTGACGCGCCACATGATCAATCCGCTCAACGCGCTGTCGACGCTGATGCGCCGCGCCGAGGCGGGCGAATCGGGCATGCGCGCCGCCCCGGCCGGCCCGCGCGACCTGATCGAGATGGCGCACGCCTTCAACCAGATGATGAACGTGCTGGAGCAGCGCGAGGCCGAACTGAAGGACTCGCGCGACGCCGCCGTCAACATGGCGCAGATGAAGGCGCAGTTCGCCGCCACCGTCAGCCACGAGGTCCGCACCCCGCTCAACGGCGTGGTCGGCATGCTCGACATGCTCAAGGAAACCCGCCTGACGCCGCGCCAGCAGGAGTTCGTCGACGTGGCGTGGAACTCGTCGCGCACGCTGATCGCGCTGATCAACAACATCCTCGACTTCTCCAAGATGGAGGCTGGCAAGCTCAAGCTGGAGGAGACCGAGTTCTGCCTCGGCACCCTACTGTCCGAGGTGCTGGAACTGGTGGCCCGTCCGGCCCAGCAGAAAGGCGTGGCCCTGAACTGGACCGTCGCGCCCGACGTGCCGGCCCGCATCGCCGGCGATTCGCTGCGGCTGCGCCAGATCCTCATCAACCTGGTCGGCAACGCCGTCAAGTTCACCGACCACGGCGAGGTGGCGGTGGACGTCGCGCTGGCGCCCGGCGCCGCGTTCGGCCTGCGCTTCGAGGTGCGCGACACCGGCATCGGCATGAGCGAGGAGGTGCGCCGCCACCTGTTCGAAGCCTACGTCCAGCCCGACCCGAGCACCACGCGCCGCTACGGCGGCACCGGCCTCGGCCTGGCCATCTGCAAGCAGCTGGTCGAGCTGCTGGGCGGCGAGATCGGTGTCGACAGCGTGACCGGCGCCGGCACCACCTTCCGCTTCACCATCGCCTGCCGCGCCGCGCAGCAGCAGGTGGCGGCGCCGCCGCTGCCGATGCGCCCGCCGGTCGCCATCGCCGCCGCGCCGCTGCCGTCGCCGTCGCCGACGCTCAGCCCGGTCCCGATGCCGGAGCGCCAGTTCCGCGTGCTGGTGGCCGAGGACAACCGCACCAACCAGATGGTGGCCGCCGGCATGCTGGCGATGAACGGCTGCGTCTGCGAATTCGCGGCCGACGGCGTCGAGGCGGTGCGCGCCGCCCAGCGCGAGCGCTTCGACCTGATCCTGATGGATTGCAGCATGCCGGAGATGGACGGCTACGAGGCCACGGCCCACATCCGCCTGGCCGAGCTGGCCATGGGCCGGCGCACGCCGCTGGTGGCGATGACCGCCAACACCCAGGCCGGCGACGCCGAGAAATGCCTGGCCGCCGGCATGGACGACTACCTGGCCAAGCCGATCACGCTGGTCGAGCTGCGCCACAAGCTGGAGAAATGGCTGCCGCACGGCGGCCCGCTGGCCGCGCCGCTGCAACCGCCGCCGGCCGCGTACGCCAACGCCGGCGCCGGCCGCAGCTACGGCGGCCCCTGCCCGGTCGACCCGGCCGTGTTCGACAAGCTGCGCGAAGTGCTGGGCGACACCCTGCCGCACGCCGTCACGCCCTACCTGGAGGACACGCCGGCCTGCCTGGACGAGCTGGAGCAGGCCGTGCTGGCCGGCGACATGGCCACCGCCCGCGCCCGCGCGCACGCGCTCAAGGGCTCGTCGGGCAACTTCGGCGCCGAGACGCTGGCCCAGCTGGCGCAGCAGGCCGAGCACTTCGCGGCCGAACGCCAGCCGGAACAGATCGAACCGCTGCTGGCGCCGCTGCGCGCGCACTACGAGGCGCTGGCCGCCTTCCTGCACGCCGAGATCAGCGACGCCGCCCCACAACAGGCGCAGGCGGCCGACGACCGTCCGCAGGTGCTGGTGGTGGACGACGACCGCAGCACCCGCAGCACGCTGCGCCACACCTTGCAGCGCGACGGCTTCCACGTCGAGGAGGCGGCCGACGGCGCCGCCGCGCTGGCCATGCTGGCGCGCTTCCAGCCCGACGTGATCCTGATGGACGCGATGATGCCGGTGATGGACGGCTTCACCGCCTGCGCCCGCATGCAGGAGCTGCCCAACGCCGGCGCCGTGCCGGTGCTGATGATCACGGCGCTGCAGGACAACTCCTCGGTCGAGCGCGCGTTCGCGGCCGGCGCCAGCGACTACATCCCCAAGCCCATCCACTACGCCGTGCTGTCGCAGCGGGTGCGCCGCATCATCGAGGCCAACCGCGCCGAGAAGCGCATCCGCCACCTGGCCTACAACGACGTGCTGACCAACCTGCCCAACCGCACCCTGTTCTTCGAGCTGCTGGCCGCCAGCATCGACCAGGCGCGCGTGGCCGCCGACGGCAGCCAGGTTGCGGTGCTGTTCATGGACCTGGACCGCTTCAAGTACGTCAACGACAACCTCGGCCACGACGTCGGCGACCGCCTGCTGCAGGCCGTGGCCCAGCGCGTGCGCCAGACCGTGCGCGCCGACGACGCCGTGGCGCGCCTGGGCGGCGACGAATTCACCGTCGTGCTCAACGAGCTCGACAGCCCGGCCGCGGCCGCCACCGCCGCCCACAACATCGTGCGCGTGCTGTCGGCGCCGTTCCCGATCGACGGCCACGACATCTTCGTCACGGCCAGCGTCGGCATCGCCATGTACCCGCACGACGGCGGCGACGTCGCCACCCTGGTCAAGCACGCCGACAGCGCCATGTACCGCGCCAAGCGCACCAACACCGGCTTCCAGTTCTACGAGGCGTCGATGGAGCATTCGATCTCCGAGCACGTGCGCCTGGAGAGCGACCTGCGCCGCGCCATGGAACAGCAGCACCAGCTGGAGGTGTACTACCAGCCGCAGGCCAGCCTGTGCAGCGGCAAGATCATCGGCATGGAGGCGCTGGTGCGCTGGCGCCATCCGACCCGCGGCATGATACCGCCGGTGGACTTCATCCCGCTGGCCGAGGAAACCGGCCTGATCAATCCGCTGGGCGACTGGGTGCTGCGCACCGCCTGCGCGCAGCTGCAGCAGTTCCTGGCGGCCGGCCTGCCGCCGATGCGGGTGGCGGTCAACCTGTCGGTGCGCCAGCTGCTGCAGAAGGACTTCGCCGCCTCGGTCGAGGCGGTGCTGGCCGACACCGGCCTGCCGCCGCAGCTGCTGGAGCTGGAGATCACCGAGAGCACGCTGATGGAGAACGCCCAGGACACGCTGGCCGCGCTGCACCGCCTGCACTCGCTGGGCGTGCGTCTGTCGATCGACGACTTCGGCACCGGCTACTCGTCGCTGTCCTACCTCAAGCGCTTCCCAGTCGACATCATCAAGATCGACCGCTCCTTCGTGCGCGACGTGCCGCAGGACGCCGACGACGCTGCCATCATCAGCGCCATCATCGCGCTGGCCCACAGCCTGCGCCTGGAGGTGGTGGCCGAGGGCGTGGAGACCGCGGCCCAGCTGCAGTTCCTCAAGGGCCGCGAATGCGACCTGATGCAGGGCTTCCACCTCAGCCCGGCGGTGCCGGCCGAACAGTTCGCCGAACTGGTGCGCCGACATGTGGACACGGCTACAACAGTTGCGGCGAAGATCTGCTAATTTTTACACATCGACAACAGCGGGCGCGCTAGAATCAAAAAAACGTCACAGGAGATAGCATGTTGAAAGCGTTGAGCGCCCACCGGCTGTACAGGACCGCGGCACTCACCCTGCCGCTGCTGGCGATCCACGGCACGGTGCACGCCGATCCGGTCAGTGAAGAGGACGAACTGGCGCTGGTCTACGGCGCCAGCGACAGCGTCAGCATCGCCACCGGCAACCTGCAAACGCTGCGCCGCGCGCCGGCCGTGGCCACCGTCATCACGGCGGCCGACATCGCCGCCATGGGCGCCACCGATCTCGACCAGGTGCTCGAAAGCGTGCCCGGCGTGCACGTCAACCGCACGCCGAACAGCAACTCGCCGCTGTATGTGGTGCGCGGCATCGTCAGCGCCTACACGCCGCAGATCCTGATGCTGCAAAACGGCGTGCCCATCACCACCTCCTACGTCGGCAACAAGGGCAACATCTGGGCCGGCTACCCGGTCGAGCACATCGCCCGCATCGAGATCATCCGCGGCCCAGGCTCGGCGCTGTACGGCTCGGACGCCTACTCCGGCGTCATCAACATCATCACCAAGGGGCCGGGCGAAGTGCTGGGCACGGAAGTCGGCGCCCGCGCCGGCACCTTCCGCAGCTACGACGGCTGGGTGCAGCACGGCGGCAAGCTCGGCCCGGTCGAGGTCGCGGCCTACCTGCGCGTCGGCCAGACCGACGGCAACGACCGTATCGTCGAGGCCGACGCGCAAAGCCGCAACGACGCGCTGTTCAAGACCCACGCCAGCCTCGCGCCGGGCCGGCTCAACAACCAGTACAAAGCCATCGACGGCAACCTGGACCTGATCTACGGCCAGTGGCGCGCCCGCCTCGGCTACAAGAAGCGCTACGACATGGGCACCGGCGCCGGCATCGCCTCGGCGCTGGATCCGCTGGGCCGCCAGCAGAGCGAACGCATCACCGGCACGCTGGCCTGGGCCGAGCCGCAGCTGACGCGCGACTGGGGCCTGGGCGCCAGCCTCAGCAGCCAGCAATACTCGCAGGAAGTCAGCGCCATCTACCAGCTGCTGCCGCCCGGCCTGACCTTCCCGACCGGCACCTTCCCCAACGGCATGCTGGGCGCGCCGGAAACGTACGAGCGCAACTACCGCCTGGCCGGCTACGCCGACTACAGCGGCTGGCGCGACCATCACGCCCGCATCGGCGCCGGCCACGACGACCTCGAGCTGTACCGGGCGAGCGAGTCGCGCAACTTCAACTACGCACCGAACGGCACGCCGATCCCCCTGCCGGCCGTGATCGATGTGACCAACACCACGCCGTTCATGCGGCCGCAGCGGCGCAAGGTGGACTACCTGTACCTGCAGGACGAATGGAACTTCGCCACCGACTGGAACCTGACCGCAGGCATCCGCCACGACCATTACTCGGACTTCGGCGGCACCACCAATCCGCGCCTGGCGCTGGTGTGGGACGCCAGCTTCGACCTGACGGCCAAGCTGCTGTACGGGCGCGCCTTCCGCGCGCCGGCCTTCCTGGAAAGCTACGGCATCAGCAATCCGGTCGCGCTCGGCAATCCGAACCTCAAGCCGGAGCGCAACGCCACCACCGAGATGTCGTTCAACTGGCAGGCCCGCACCGACGCCACCGTCAACCTGACCTTCTACCGCTACGACATGAAGGACATCATCCGCACCGTGGTCAATCCGGTGCCGGGCACGGGCGCCACCTACGCCAACGCGGGCGACCAGCGCGGCCACGGCGTCGAGCTGGAATCGAACTGGAACGTGACACGCGACCTGCACCTGTCGGGCAACTACGCATGGCAGCGCTCGACCGACCAGACCACCCACACCGACGCCGGCTACGCGCCGCGCCAGCACGCCTACGGGCGCGCCGACTGGGCCTACGCCAACGGCTACCAGGCCGGCGCGCAGCTGAACTGGGTGGCGGGCCGCGAGCGCGCCTTCGGCGACGCCCGTCCGGCCATCGCCGACTACACCACGGTGGACCTGACGCTGGCGACCCGCAACGGCCGCAACCAGTGGAACTTCGCGCTGGCGCTGCGCAACGCCTTCAACGCCGACGTGCGCGAGCCGAGCCCGGCGCCGGGCCTGACCCTGCCGCACGACCTGCCAATGGCGCCGCGCACCATCTCGCTGCAGGCTAGCTACAAGATGTAGATGGCTTAAGATTCGGCCAGCAGGTCGGCATAACGGCGCGCGAAAGTGTGTACGTCGCCCGGCCAGCGGGCCGACAGGTAGTTCCCACCGCGCACCACCCAGGCGGCGCGGTCGTCGCCGGCACGGTCGCGCACCAGGCCGCCCGTCTTGCGGAAGTAGTCCGGCGCGCCGGACGGCACGTCGATGAAGTCGGCGGGCGATGCCAGCGCGCGCTTCACTTCCTGCTCCACGCTCCAGTAGCCCGCAGGTTCGCCCTTGCTTTCGCCGTAGGTGCGGTAATAGCCTGGATCCCAGAAGCGCGCGAGGAAGCGCGTCAGATCCCAGGCGCTGCGCTCCAGCTTCCAGGTCAGCGCCGTGGTCTTGCGGCCGTACAGCACCGAGCGCTGCGTGCGCGGCGACACCGAACGCGCAGCCAGCAGCACGCCGTGGCAGATCGCGGCCACCGGCTTGTCGCTATCAAAGAAGTCCGCCACCACTGCCTGCAAGACCTTGTCCTCCAGATACGGGCGCATGCCCTTGGCGTGGCCGCCCGGCAGCAGCAAGGCGTCGTACTGCGCCGCGTTCAGGTCTTGAAAGCGCTTGGGCTGCAGGAAGGCTGGATCGTACTCCAGCGCGGCGTAAGCCTGGCGGCCATGATGATCGGCCCTCAGCATCAAGCCGAACAGCCGCAGCTTGCGCAGGCCGGGCAGCCAGCCCCACGGGTCGAGTCCCTCGCCGCTGAGCATCATCGGATCGGCGTGGCCGCGGGTGCCATCGACTGTGGCGAACTCGATGCGGTGGCCGGCATCGCGCAGGATGCGCCAGCTCAACGCGACTTCGGTCGGGTCGAAGTCGCGCAGTGGAACCGGAATGAGGATGCGGCGGGAGTTGGTCATGGCATGAACGCGTGGTCGGCACGCATACATTCTACAGCCATCACGGCGCCGGTTTGACCTGTCAGGCCGCGCGGCGCAACGGGGCCGCTGCCGGAGCGGGCAAGGCGCTGCGCGGCGCGACGGCAGGCAGCTGGTGTACGCGCTGCTTGCTCCAACCACCGCCATCGATCTTGAACGAACCCACCAGCTGCGCCAGTTCGCGCGCCTGGTCCTGCATCGCATCGGCCGCCGCTGCGGCCTCCTCGACCAGCGCGGCGTTCTGCTGGGTGACGCCGTCCATGTCGCCGATGGCGGCGTTGACCTGTTCGATGCCGTGCTCCTGCTCGGCGCTGGCCGCGCTGATGGCCGCCATGATGCCGGTCACCTTCTCCACGCTCAGCACGATCTCCGCCATCGTCGCGCCGGCCGTCTGCGCCAGCTCGCTGCCGCTGGCGATGCGCTCGGCCGACTCGTTGATCAACTGCTTGATCTCCTTGGCCGCGCTGGCCGAGCGCTGCGCCAGGTTGCGCACCTCCGACGCCACCACGGCGAAACCACGTCCCTGCTCGCCGGCGCGCGCCGCCTCCACCGCCGCGTTCAGCGCCAGGATATTGGTCTGGAAGGCGATGCCATCGATCACGCTGGTGATGTCGACGATCTTGTGCGCGTACTCGTTGATGCTGGCCATGGTCCGCACCACCTCCGACACCACCGCCCCACCCTTGCCCGCCACCTCCGACGCCGACTCCGCCAGACGATTGGCCTGGCGCGCGTTGCCGCTGTTCTGCCTGACCGCCTCCGTCAGCTCCACCATCGCCGACGCCGTCTCCTCCAGCGCGCCGGCCTGATGCTCGGTGCGGCGCGACAAATCCATATTGCCGTTGGCGATCTCGCGCGAGGCCGCGTCGATGGCCACCGCGCCGTCGCGCACGCGGCCGACGGTTTCGGCCAGGCGGCCGGTCATGTGGCTGAGCGCATCGAACAACTGGCCCATCTCGTCGCTGCGCCCGTGCTGGATGGCCACGTGCAGTTCGCCCGCCGCCACCTGTCCGGCCAACGCCACCGCGCGCCGCAGCGGCAGGACGATGCTGCGGGTCAGCGCCAGCGCCAGCACCACGCCCAGCGCCAGCGTCGCCAGCCCCATCGCGGCCAGCAGCGCACGGCTGCCCTGGAACTGGCTGGCCGATTGCGCAGCCAGCGCTTTGGCCTGCTGCGTTTGATACGCCAGAAGCTTGTCCAGCGCGCCGGTGTAGCCCCCGAACACCACCGCCATCTTGTTGTCCAGCAGATCGCCGACTTCCTGCGTGCGGCCGCCATCCTTCAACTTGAACAGTTCCGCGCGCAGCGCCAGATAGGCGCTCTTGCGGGCGGCGACGGCGCGCAACAGTTCCGCTTCCGCGCCCTGCGCCGGCATCGCCGCCAGCCTGGCCTCCATCGCGGTGGCCAGCTTTTCGCCGGCGGTCAGCTGGGCCTGGAAGATGTCGCCCACTTCCAGGCTGTCGCTGCGCGCGATGGAGGTGGCGCGCAGCCCGTTCAGCTCGACGATGCCCAGCAGCTCGGAGGTGAGCTGCTGCTTGGCCAGCTTTTCGTCGACCAGGTTGGAGGTGGTGTCGTTGGCCGTCTGCAAGCGCCACAGGGCCACCGCCGACATGCACGCCATCAAAAACAACAGCGCGGCGAACGAGGCCATCACGCGTACACCGGTATTCAGCTTAGGAATTTTCATGACTTTTCAATAAAAGAAGTGCGTTTCGATCAAGATGGCGCCAGTATGCCCGGCAAATATGACGCCGTTATTACCGTACAGCAATCTTTTCGCATATGTTTATTACGAAACAAAAGGTATTTTTCGAGAGCAACTTTTCGAACGACTCGTATATACTGGTTCCTCATACACGCCTCCCATGAAAACCGTGAGCACACACCCTATCGCCGAAGCCGAATTGCTGAAATCCGAACAAGACGCCGTGCTCGCGCTGAGCAAGCTGTTGCACATCTGGTACAACGAGGCCGGATTGCACGGCATGCTGCGCTCGCTCGACGCCACGCTGGCGCAGTGCCACGCCATCCGCGAGGAATTCGCCGCCGAGGGCGAGCTGCAGCGCCTCGACGCCGAACGCGGCGCCATCAGCCAGCACCTGGGCTTCATGCTGTCCTTGTGCGCAGACTGATAACACTCTTTTCTTTTGGTTAAGATGTAATAGCCCGGTAACAATTTCCCACTAGCATTACGGGCACTGAAGTCAACCAAAGGTTACAGCCCGTGGAGTTCAACGCCTCTCGTTTGCACCTGCCCCGTTTCCGCCTGTCCGTCGCCGCCGACCTGTGCGTCGAGACCGTCTCGGTGCCGTCCGACACCAGCAATTTCGGCGTGCTGGAGCTGTTCACCGAACGCCGCGACCTGATGAGCTTGCCCGTGATCGAGGGCGACCGCCCTATCGGCCTGATCAGCCGCAACATCTTCATGTCGCAGATGTCCAAGCCCTTCTATCACGAGCTGTACGGCAAGAAGAGCTGCATCGCCTTCATGGACAAGGAGCCGCTGATCGTCGACGCCGCCATGAGCATCGAGGCGCTGACCTTCCGCGCGGTCGAATCGGGCGAGAAGGCGCTGGCGGACGGCTTCATCGTCACCCGCGACGGCGGCCTGGCCGGCGTCGGCTTCGGCCTGCAGCTGATGAACGTGGTGGCCAATATGCAGGCCGAGAAGAACCGCCAGATCATGCACAGCATCGACTACGCCAGCGTGATCCAGCGCTCGCTGCTGCGCCCCTCCGACCTGGCGCTGCGCGAGGCGTTGACGGACGCCCACCTGGAATGGCAGCCGCGTGACGTCGTCGGCGGCGACTTCTACCACTTCGCGCGCTACCCGGACGGCTGGTTCGCCGCCATCGCCGACTGCACCGGCCACGGCGTGCCGGGCGCGTTCATGACGCTGATCTCCTCGTCGACGCTGGCGCAGGCCTTGCAGCAACTGGGTCCGCGCGACCCGGCCGCGCTGATCGCCGAGGTCAATCGCGGCGTCAAGAGCATGCTGGGACAGGTCGACGAGCGCCACGGCCTGCACGGCGCGCCCGCCTCCAACGACGGCATGGACGCCGCCTTCCTGTGGTTCGACAACGCCAGCCGCCAGCTGCACTTTGCCGGCGCCAAGCTGCCGCTGTTCCAGCTCGATCCCGACCAGCAGGCGGTGCAGACGGTGGACGGCGACCGCATGGGCGTGGGCTACGTCGACACGCCGCTCGACTACGCGTGGACCAACAAGACCATCGCCATCCCGGAACGCAGCCTGTTGTTCCTGACCACCGACGGCTTGATCGACCAGATCGGCGGCGCCAAGGACATCGCCTACGGCAAGCGCCGCATGCGCGACGTGCTGCTGGCCCAGCGCGGCGCCGGCGCGCGCGACGTCAGCGACGCCATGCTGGCCGACTACCAGGCGTGGCAAGGCGAACAGCCGCGCCGCGACGACCTGACCTTTTTCTGTTTCCGCCCATAGGAGCGCCGATTTTGCTGTACGAAGAATTCAACGATTTCTGGGACGTGGCCCGCAAGCGCCACATCATCTTCTTCTACGTGGGCTATTTCTCGCAGCACGTGGTGGCCGCCATCTCCGAGACCATCAAGGCGCGGCTGGACACGGCCGGCGCGGCGGGGCCGACGCGGCGGCGCATCTTCTCGTCCTTCGTCGAAATGTCGCAGAACATCATGCACTACTCGTCGGACACGCTCACGCCGCACGAACAAAGCGACAACCAGATGCGGCGCGGCTCCTTCTGCATCGGCATGAAGGACGACAGCTTCTTCCTGCTGTGCGCCAATCCGGTCGACAGCGCCAACGTGGAGCGCATCCGCAGCCGCCTGGAGCCGCTGCACACGATGACGATGGAGGAGATCAAGTCCGCCTACAAGAAGGCGCTGCGCGACGAGACGCCGGCCGACAGCAAGGGCGCGGGCCTGGGCTTCCTGACCATGGCGCGCGACGCCAGCGAACCGCTGGAGTTCGAGTTCGTGCAGGAAGCGCACAACCCGGACACCACGGTGTTCTGCATCAAAGCGATAATTTAAAAAGTACTGGAACAGTCATGGAACCACTCTACATCAGCGCCTCGCCCACCTCGCCGGAAATCGACTTCCGCTTCGACCAGGACACCCTGTCGATCAAGGGCGAGTCCTACCCGGAAAACGCCGCAGCCTTCTACGGCCCGGTGATCGCGCGCGTGCAGGCCTACCTGGACGCCTGCGATGACGCCAGCATCACGGTCAACGTCTCGCTGGCCTACTTCAACAGCTCCAGCACCAAGATGCTGTTCTCCTTCTTCGACGCGCTGAACAAGGCCGCGATGGACGGCAACCAGGTGCGCCTGAACTGGTACCACGACGAGGACGACGACACCATCCTCGAATTCGGCCAGGAGCTGCAGGACGATTTCGGCGCGCTGGACTTCCACGACCACCCGGTGAGCAACTGATGATGACCATTCCCGGCCGCGACGAAGCCGACCTGTTTGCGCTGGAAAGCGCGGCGCTGGCCAACGCCAGGGCCGCCCACGCCGATCCGCGCGCCGACGCCCGCGCGGCGCTGGCCGAGATGATCGTCCACTACGAGCGCCTGATGCGCGAAAGCCGCCGCCTGATCCGCCGCAGCGACCGCGCCGAGCTCGATATGAACCAGATGAACCGCCAGCTGCACGAACTGGCGCAGCAGCTGGAATACCGCGCCACGCACGATCCGCTGACCGGGGCGCTCAACCGGGCAGCCGTCATCGAGCAGGCCGGCGGCTGCCTGGCGCGCGGCGACATGGCGCTGATCGTGCTGGACATCGACCACTTCAAATGGGTCAACGACGATTTCGGCCACCCGGCCGGCGACGCCGTGATCCAGACCGTGGTGAGCTGCCTGCAGGCGCTGCTGGGTCCCGACGTGGCGATAGGCCGCGTGGGTGGCGAAGAGTTTTCGGTGGTGTGGCCGACCAGTTCCGTCGACGAGGCGCAGCAGGTGGCGGCCAGCATCTGCGACGCCATCGCCGACCAGGTGTTCGCCGCGCCGATCGACCGCCAGATCACGGCCAGCGTGGGCCTGAGCTGGAACCGCGCCGGCACCAGCTTCGAAACCGCCTACAGCCACGCCGACGAAGCGCTGTACGCCGCCAAGCGGGCCGGCCGCAACTGCGTCAAAGTCCACGCGCCACTGCCACCGCCGCATCCCACCACCACCCCGCCGGCGCCCGAAGACGTGTCAGCTCCGTGCCATTGATCTAACCGATCGTCACGGCACGGGCGTCAACAGGGGCTGGCCGCCGAAGTGGGCCAGCAGGTTGTCCACCACCAGCTGCCCCATGGCGTGGCGGGTCTCCACGGTCAGGCTGCCCACGTGCGGGGTCAGCACCACGTTTTCCAGTTCGCGCAGCGCGGCCGGTACATGCGGCTCGTTGTCGAACACGTCCAGCGCCGCCATGCCCAGCGCACCGTCGCGCAGCGCGGCGGCCAGCGCCTCCTGGTCCAGCAGCGACCCGCGCGAGACATTGACCAGGGTGCCCTCAGATCCCAGCGCCGCCATCACCTCCGCGTTGACGGCGTGCCGCGTGGCCTCGCCGCCGGGAGCGCACACCACCAGATAATCGCTGGCGCGCGCCAGTTCCAGCAGCGAGGCGCAGCGCACCACGGCCACGCCGTCGACAGCGCGCGGCTGGAAGTAGCGTGTGCGCATGCCGAAGGCCGCCGCCCGCGCCGCCACCGCCTGGCCGATGCGCCCGAAACCGAACACGCCGCACACCTTGCCGCGCAGGGCGCGCGTGGGCGCCAGCGGCACGCCGCGCTCCCACGCGCCGCTGCGCACATGCCGGTCCAGCGCCGGCAGCCGGCGCGCCGCCGACAGCAGCAGCGTCAACGCCAGATCCGCCACGTCGTCGGTCAGCACGCCCGGCGTGTTGGTGACAAAAATGCCACGCGCGCGGGTCGCGTCCAGCGCCACCGCGTCCACGCCGATGCCGTTGACGGCGACGATCTCCAAGCGAGGCAACTGCTCCAGCAGCGCCGGGCCGATGCCGATCGCGCCGGTCGTCAGCACGCCGCGTATGCCCGGCGCCACACCGGCCAGCCATTCCGGCTGCGCCTCGCAGGGCTGGCGCCACAGATGATGGCATTGGAACGCCTGCTCCAGCCGCGCCATCACCGCCGCCGACGGACTCGCCGCCAGCACCAATATCTCTGGTTTCATATCGCTATCCTCGTTCATGTGGCGATTGTACAAGGGACGGCGCACAACGTGGCTTTGCATGGACTTTCCGCCGGCATTTCCGTATGCTGGAAGCACCTTCCTGGAGCGCGCCCCGATTTGAACGTCCACGCCGCCACACCGCACCGTCCCGCCGCGCGCCGCTGGCTGCTGGCGGCGCTGGCGGCCTGCATGATGTTGTGCGGGACCGCCATGGCCGCCCCAGGGCGCTGGGACCTGCTGGCCACGCCCCTGTTCGAGCATCTAGGCCTGGAACAAGGGCTGCCGCATCCAATCGGCCTGACGCTGGCGCAGGACGGCGACGGCTACATCTGGGTCGGCACCCAGAGCGGCCTGGCGCGCTGGGACGGCTATCACATGCGCAGCTTCCACCACGACGCCGGCAATCCGGCCTCGCTGCCCGGCGATTTCGTCCAGGTGCTGCACGTGGATGTGCGCGGCCGGCTGTGGGTGGGCACGGCGGCGGCGGGACTGGGCATGTTCGACCGCCGCACCGAACAATTCGGCCGCCCCAGCGACGAATTGGGCAAGGGCCAGATCAGCGCCATCGCCAGCGACGCCAAGGGCAACCTGTGGCTGGGCACACCGCAGGGCCTGAAATACTACGACACCGTCCTGGGCACGGTGCGCCTCTACAGCCACGAGGAACATCCCGGCCTGCCCGACAACCAGATCCGCGCCCTGCTGGTGGACCGCGCCGGCACGCTGTGGATAGGCTCCGCCACCGGCCTGTCGCGCCTGCGCGACGGCGGCGCCATCACCCGGGTCGCCGTCGGCGGCGACGCCCACGGCGGCTGGAGCGACACCGTCATGTCCCTGGGCGAGAACAGCTTCGGCCAGATCGCCTTTGGTACGCTCAAGAGCGGCGTCGGCGTGGTCGATCCGGCCTCCGACCGGGGGCGCCTGCTCACCATCGCCGGCGTCAAGGAACTCCAGGCCAACATGGTGCTGGCGGTGGTCGAATCCACGCCCGGCACCTGGTGGGCCAGCACCTACGGCGGCGGCGTGGTGGAGTTCCGCAACGGCCAAGGGCGCCGCATCCTGCACCAGCCGGCGGTGCCGCCAAGCCTGAGCAACGACCGCACCGCCGCCCTGCTGCGCGACCGCAGCGGCATGATGTGGGTGACCACCGAGCGTGGCGTCGACCTGTTCGATCCCCACAACGAGAGCGTCGACTCGGTGTTCGGCGCCCAGGGCGCGCCGGAAGCGGCGGTCACCGCGTTGATGACCGACCGCCAGGGCCAGGTGTGGATCGCGCTGGCCGACCAGGGCATCGACATCGTGCGGGCCGACGGTTCGCGCCGCGCCGCGCTGCGTCCCGATCCCGCCCATCCCGACAGCGCGCTGCCCAACCGGATGGTGCTGTCGCTGGCCGAAGCCGGCGGCGGCGAAGCGTGGATCGGCACCCAGCTTGGCCTCTACCGCACCCGCGACGGAGCGCGCGGGGTACGCCGCGTCCCGCTGCCCGAGCCAAATCCCTCGCCGCGCATCGGCACCATCCTGAACCGCAAGGGCGAACTGTGGCTGGGCACCTTCGACGGCCTGCTGCGCTACGATCCGGTCGCGGGCACGGTGCGCCGCTACGTGCAGGGCGCGGCCGACGCCGGAGGCCTGACCGACAACCGCGTCCACGCGGTGGTGCCCGACGCCGCCGGCGGCTTGTGGATCGCCACCCGCAACGGCTTGAACCGGCTCGATCCAGACAGCGGCAAGGTGGAACAGATCCACGCCCACCCCGAGCTGCCGTCCGCGCTGTCGGAGGCGGTCCTCCTCTCGCTGGCGCTGGACACGCGCGGCCGCCTGTGGGTGGGCACCTACGGCGGCGGCATCTGCGTGATGACCGGACGCGATGTGCATGGCGCGCCGGTGTTCCACCGTATCGCCACGCTGGGCGGGCTGGCAGCCGGCAGCATCATGTCGCTGCAGGCCGATCCCGTCGGCCGCATCTGGGCCGCCACCGCCGACAGCATCGCCGTGATCGACGCGGCCTCGTTCAAGGCGCGCGCGCTGACCCGCGCCGACGGCCTGGCGTTCCGCACCTTCTTCATCGGCGCCAGCACGGTCACGCCGGAACGCGACCTGGTGTTCGGCGCCACCGCCGGCATGGCGGTGGTCTATCCGGGAAGGCTGAGCGACTGGAGCTTCCGCCCGCCGCTGGTGATCAGCGCGGTGCGGCGCGACCAGCAGACGATCACGCCCGGGCAGATGGCCAGCGACCAGGGCCCGACGCTGACCCTCAAGCCGGAGAACCAGGGCTTCGAAGTGGAACTGGCGGCGCTGGACTTCTCGGCCCCGCAGCGCAACCGCTACGCCTACCTGCTCGAAGGCTTCGACCAGCACTGGGTGGAGGCCGACGCCAGCCGGCGCATCGCCGCCTACAAACACCTGCCGCCCGGCGCCTACCGCCTGCGCATGCGGGGCAGCAACCGCGAAGGCATGTGGAACACCGAGGAGCTGCAACTGCGCGTGGTGGTGCTGCCGGCCTGGCACCAGACCTGGTGGGCGTGGCTCTGCTACCTGGTGGCCGCCTGCCTGCTGACGTGGGGGCTGGTGCGCTGGCGTGTGCGCCAGCTGCACCACAAGGGCGAGCGGCTGCAGGCGCTGGTCTACTCGCGCACCCGGCACCTGGAAAAGCTCAACGCCATCGTCAAGTCGATCAACGAGCAGCTCGATTTCGACGCGCTGCTGCACACCATCCTGCACGAATCGACCGTCATCGAAGGCGTCGATTCGGCGATCGCGCTGGTGCGCGAGGCCGGCACCGAGACCTTGTCGCTGCGCGCGGCGTGGGGCCGCATCGACGCGGCGGCGGACGCCTACAACATCGACCTGCGCCAGGCCGAGCTGCGCTACGCGCCGGCCGACTGCATGATCGCGCCGGACATCTTCGAAGTCCACCGCCGGCACACGCTGCCCGGCGACGTGTGCGCCCTGCTGTCGGTGCGCGTGGTGATCGACGGCCAGGTCGAAGGCTACCTGGTGTTCGAGAACTACCAGTACCGCGCCACCTTCGCCGCCAGCGACCTCGATCTGCTCAAGGCCCTGAAGGAGCCGTTCGTGTCGGCCTACCAGAAGGCGCGCGCGCTGCGGCTGCTGGAACAGGCGCGCGCCAACGCCGAAGCGGCCACCCGCGCCAAGAGCGACTTCCTGGCCAACATCAGCCACGAGATCCGCACGCCGATGAACGCCATCCTCGGCTTCGCCGGCCTGGGCACGCACCTGGACCTGCCGCCGCAGCCGCTGGACTACTTCCGCAAGATCGGCCGCGCGGGCCAGAGCCTGCTGGAGATCATCAACGACGTGCTGGACTTCTCCAAGATCGAATCGGGCAAGCTGGAACTGGAGGCCCTGCCCTTCGACCTGCCCGACACCCTGAGCCAGCTAGCCGACCTGTTCGCGTGGCGCGCCGCCGAGCGCGGACTGGAACTGGTGATCTGGGCCGCGCCGGACGTGCCGTCCAACCTGCTGGGCGATCCGCTGCGGCTAAGCCAGATACTGGTCAACCTGGTCGGCAACGCGCTCAAGTTCACGGCGCGCGGCCACATCGAGCTGCGCGTGGAGCGCGACCACGGCGCGCCGGCGCCGGCCGACGCCTTTGGCCAGGCGCCCGTGGCGCTGCGCTTCGTGGTCGAGGACAGCGGTCTGGGTATCAGCAGCGAGCAGCAGGCGCGCCTGTTCCAGGCCTTCGCCCAGGCCGACGCCAGCACCACGCGCCTGTACGGCGGCACCGGCCTGGGGCTGGCGATCTCGCAGCAGCTGGTGCGCAAGATGGGCGGCGTGATCCAGGTCGACAGCGAACCTGGCGTCGGCAGCAGCTTCAGTTTCACCGTGGCGCTGCAGCCGGCCGCCGACCAGACGCCGCGCCAGGCGCCGCTGCCGCCGTCGGTGCTGGGCAAGCGCGTGCTGGTGGTGGACGACAGCGAGGCGGTGCGCCACATGCTCAAGATCCAGCTGGCCAGCATGGGCCTGAAGCCGCGCGCGGTGGCCTCGGGCACGGCGGCGGTGGCGGCCATGCAGCTGGAACCCTACGACATCCTGATGATGGACGCCGCCATGCCGGACCTGGACGGCATCGAAACCCTGCACCGCATCGCCGACGATCCGCAACTGTCGGCGGTGCCGGCGGTGCTGATGGTGACCGCCTACGCGCGCGAACACGATCGCGCCACCGCCGAACAAAGCCGCCTGATGCCCTTCATCGACAAGCCGGCCAGTCCCTACCTGCTGCGCGGCGCGGTGCTGGCGGCGCTGGGTATCGAGAGCGGCCAGCCGGCCGTCAAGCTGGCGGCGCCGCCGTCGCTGGCGGTGCAGCGGATCCGTGGCGCGCACGTGCTGGTGGTGGACGACAACAGCATCAACCAGCAGGTGGCCAGCGAAATCCTGCAGCGCGCCGGCGTCAAGGCGGACCTGGCCAGCAGCGGCGAAGAAGCCGCCCGCATGACCGCCGCCGGCGCCTACGACGCGGTGCTGATGGACATCCAGATGCCGGACATGGACGGCTACCAGGCCACGGCCCTGATCCGCGCCGACCAGGCCCACGGCAAGCTGCCCATCATCGCCATGACCGCGCACGCGGTGGCCGGCTACCGCGAGCGCTGCCTGGAGATGGGCATGAACGACTACGTCACCAAGCCGATCGATCCCGACACCCTGTACGCGGTGCTGGCGACCTGGGTCGAACCAGGCCCCGCGCGCGCCGAGGCGGCCGATCCCGCGCCGGCGCGGGGCGCGCCGGACCGGGCCCCGTCCATCGCGGTGCGCGGCATCGACATGGAGGCGGCGATGGAACGGCTGGGCGGCCAGGGCCGCCTGCTGGCGCGCTTGCTGGGCCTGTTCGCCAAGGACTTCGGTGCGAGTTTGCAACAGATTCAAGATGCAATCGACCACGGCGACTTCCTGAAAGCGGCCGACCAGGTGCACAAGATACGCGGCGCGGCCGGTAACATCTCGGCAACGGATTTGTTCGAGACGGCCACCGCGCTGGAAGACCGTCTGCGCGACGATCCCCCTGCGCTGACCGATTTGCTGATGGCTTTCGCGCAGGCGTTCGATGTCGTAATGGAAAGCGCGCGCGGGAACGTGGACGGGCCGCCCGACCGCGCCACGGAACTGGCCCGGACCGGCTAGCGTTTTGACAGTTGCGAATCCGCTTGAGATGGCGCCGGCTTTGGCCTACGATGATCTTGCGTTTCGACACGCGACATTTCCATATACCCACACGAAAGGTTCAGACATGGCCATGCACTCCCCGCAAGATCTCGATCTGCTGCTGTCCAAGCTGTCCGGCGACGACGAGTTCCGCACCAGTTTTCTGAAGGATCCGCAACTGGCGTTGGGCACCCTGGGCATCGAGCTCGATGCCGACCAGATTCCCGCCCTGCGCAGCCTGCCCGCCAAGGAAGTCTTCATCGCCAGCCGCCGCGCCATCAAGGGCAAGCTGGAAAACGCCGCCGGCGCGGTTCCGTTCTTCCTGTCGGGCCGGCGCTAGCCCCGTGGGTTACGGTGGGGCCTACGGTTCGTAGCGCAATTCCACCGTATCCCGCGCGCCGGAAGCCGGTCCGCAGCCGCATACGGCGATCACCATATCCTTCAAGGGATCGAGCCCGAACACCCGCTCGATATCGATCTCGTTCACCGCCGCCGTCACAAAGGCCGGCATCCCCGCCTCGGTGGCCAGCAGATAGAACGTCTGCGACAGATGGCCGGCGTCGAGCAGCAACGCGCGGTAGGCCTTGGCGTGATTGCGATACTTCCAGAAGTTGCGCTCCACCCGCGCCGCCAGCACCACCATCATCGGCGCATCGACAAACCAATCCTGGTCGGCCACCATGCGCAGCGCCAGTTCCGCGGTTTGCGCGGTGTCCATCGCCGTCAACGGCTCCAAGGCGTGACGCACCGGATGGTAGTGATACAGGCCGGGCGCGATGCCCTCGACGCGCTGCGCCAGCACATAGGCCTCCACCGGATGCAGGCCGCCGGCCGAGGGGCTGAGCTTTTTGAGCACGAAGGCGTCGGGCGCCATTTCGCGCTCACCCTGCGAACCGAAGGCGCGCTGCAGCAGCCGCGCGACGATGGCGATCGGCAGCGCGGCTGCGGGATCGAAATTGCGGCCGGTGTAGCGCTGGAACAGCGTGTCGTCGAGGCGCGCACGGTCGGGGTACGGCAGCGCGATGGCGTCGCCCTCGGCGCAGCGTTCGATGACCGGGCCGGGCGGCGTGCCGTATGAGACCACCAGCTCCTCGAAGCTGGGGAACTGCATGCCCTTGTCGACCCGCATGTCGCCCCAGCGGCTGAACATGTGCGCGGCGGCCGACAAGGGCCGCCAGTTCTGGGAGCGCAGCGTTTCGTCGCGTTCGCGGAAGCGGGCGTCGTCGCCGATCAGCAGGCCGCATTCGAGCAGGCGGGCGATCACGGCGGCGCCGTACTGCTGCGCGCAGTCGGCGCTTTCCTGCCACAGCGTCAGGCCGATGCCGCCCAGTGCCGCCACTTCGTCCAGCGTGACTTCGACCTCCTCGCCCAGATGCGGCGCCAGCGCCATCCAGCGCAAGGACGCGCCGAGCGGGCCGTCGCCGGCGAACAGCGCTGTCCAGTCGATATCCAAATCCTCGCGGGGCTCCAGGAACAACACGGCGCAACGTCTGATCAGCATGATGGACTCACCTTGAAAGTTAGCCTTGCAAACTCCAGCGGCCTAATGCGGTGTAGGGCAGGTTCTGGCCGATGTGACTGTGGACCAGCACCAGTTCGCGCACCGTCCACTCGACCGGAGCGACGGCTTGCGGCGGGACCGTCACATCATCGTACAGCAGTGTGACGTGCGGCGTATAGCTGGGCGGGTTGCCGGGCAGCCCGGCCTTGAGCAGAGCCGTTGCGAGACTTTTATACAGGGAGCCAAGGCCGCTCACGCCATCGCCGCCGGCCAGCACGAACGGGCGGTTACGGGCACGGTTGACGAAGGTCTGGACCATGTCGAAGCAGACGGCGAAAGGCGTCGTTGCCGCCGCCACCGAAGCGGCGGCCTGCCCTGCCCGCGCGACCAGGCTGTCCGGCATGCCGGGAAAGTCGCCCAGGTTGCACAGCGTGGCGTGCAGGCGCGCGTCGGCGATGGGGCGGCCGCGCATGGCGTGTGCGGTCTTCAGCTCGGCGGTGAGGTGGTGGATGCGGGCGATGGCCCCGGCGTCCGGCAAGACCGCAAAGAAGATACGGTCCGTCGGCTGTGGCTCGGGCTCGAAGCCCGGCAGTAAGGTCTGTTGTGTCATGGGTCTCAGTTTAACGCTTGACAGCGTCGATTACAACTGTAATCATTTGCGGCGATTACACTTGTAAATGAAAGAGGATATGAAAGCCATCCCGCAGATCAGCGAAGCCGAATCGGTCGTCATGGAGGCGTTGTGGACGCATAGCCCGCGCAGCGCGGAGGACGTCGTCGCCGCCATCGGCGACGAGCGCGCCTGGCAGGAATCCACCGTCAAGACCTTGTTGAACCGGCTGCTGCGCAAGAACGCCGTCAAGGTGCAGAAGGACGGACGGCGCTATCTCTACTCGGCGGCGATCACGCGCGAGCAGTGGCTGCACAGCGAAAGCAAGGGCTTCCTGGACCGGCTGTTCGACGGCCGCGTAGCGCCGCTGGTGGCGCACTTCACCCGCCACCGCAAATTGAGCGCGGCCGACCTGCAGGAACTCAAGCGCCTGATCGGAGAGCTCGATGACGGCAAATGACATCGCCGCCCTGCTGCCCGCAGTGCTGCGCGCCACCGTCGTACTGAGCGTGGCGGTGATCGCGGTGTGCGTGCTGAGGGTGCCGCTGCGCCGCTGCTTCGGTCCGGGCGTTGCCTATGCCGCGTGGCTGGCCGTGCCCCTGTGCGCGCTGTCCGCGCTGATGCCCGCCGCGCCGGAAGGCAGCGTGCTGGCGCTGCGCGCCGCGCCCTCCGCCCAATCGTTCACTGCGGCGATGCGCGAGTTGTCGCCGGTGCCCACATCGATGGGTGTGAGCGGCTGTATCGTGCTGGTTTGGTTGGTTGGCGCACTGGGCGCGGCCGCGCTGCAGATCGGCCGGCAAAGGGCTTACCTGCGCGGCCTCGGCAAGCTTGCGCGGCGCGGCGACATCACGTATGCGGACTCGCTGCCGGGCGGGCCCGCGCTGGTCGGTCTGTGGCGGCCCGTGGTCGTGGTCCCGGCGGACTTCGACCACCGCTACACGCCTGAGGAACGCGAACTGATACTGGCGCACGAACGCACCCATGCCGCCCGCCGCGACCCGTGGGCGAACGCCGCCGGCGCAGCCTTGCGCTGCCTGAACTGGTTCAATCCCCTGGTCCATATCGCCGAACGCCTGATGCGCGCGGACCAGGAGCTCGCTTGCGACGCTGGCGTCATCCGCCGCCATCCCGGCGCGCGCTGCAGCTACGCCAAGGCGATGCTGAAAACCCAGTTGTCGGCGCAAGAAGCACCACTCGCATGTCAATGGCAATCCACCCACCCGCTGAAAGAGAGAATCATGAGCCTGAACCACACCACACCGTATGCCTTGCGTATGACCGGCCGCTTCCTGGTGGCCACGGCCCTTGCCGCTGGCAGCTGGGCCGCCTGGGCGGCGCAGGAAGCACCCAAGGGCCAGCTTTACGATGTCGCGATGAGACTGAGCGTGGACGGCGCCACCAGCGCGCCGCACCTGCATACGCGGAGCGGCGAAGCGGCGGGCTTCCGCAGCGGCGAAGGCGCCCGGCAATGGCAGGCGCAGCTCACGCTCACGCCGGCGGACAACGGCAAGATGTTCATCAGCGCCGTTGTGAAGCACGCCGGCAAACCGGTCGGCAAGCCGGGCCTGCTGGTGGCGCTGGGCGAACCTGCCACGGTCAAGATCGACACCGATGACAAATCGCACATGGAGATGGAGCTGACGGTCACGCAGCTCCCGAAATAGGCCTGGCGCCTTACTGGGCCGACTGCTTGCGCCGGCGCTTGGCGATGGCGCCGAGCAAGGCCACGCCGCCGAGCATCATCGCCCATTGTTCGGGCTCCGGCACGGCGGTGACGCGCACGGTGAACTTGCCGGAGTAATCGGCGAGGCCGTTCGGCGCGCTGCCGAACACGCCGACCAGATCGGGGTTGGCGTTCGGCAGCGCCGGATTGGCGTAATCGAACCAGGTGAAGTTGCTCAGCGTGACAGTGTGCTGGCCCGAGATGAAGGACAGCGAATTGGCGGCCGACACTTCATCCCCATTGATGATGCCCAGGCTGCCATGTCCATACGCCGTGGGCGCCGGGGCGGCGATATTGAACGGGACAAACGCGGAGACGCCTGGCACGCTGACGCCGTTGAAGAACAGGTTCAGGCCTGCCCAGGGCGTGGGCCAGTTGAAGCCGCCGCCGTCGGCGCGCAAGTAGAAGGTGTAGGTGCCCGGAATGGACAGATCCTGGTGGATCGACGTCGCCGCGCCGTTGCCGCTGTTGACGAGGGAACCGGCGTCGTTCCGTGCGGTAAGCAGATAGAGGTTGGCGGCGCCATTGCCGCCGGTGGTATCCCAGCCGTTGCCGATGTAATTGCCTGCGGCGTTGATGTCGTACACCGATGCGCCGGTGAGGGACAAGGTTTCCGCCGAAGCAGTGTTCATCCAAGTCCCACCCAATGCGGCCGAGACGACACCGGCCAACAAAATCGATTTCTTCAAAATAAGCTCCTGTTCAAATGTGGCGATCCACCCGAAACGCAAGCTTACCATGAAAGAGTGCAAATTTAACAATGCAATACCGGCAACATGCCAGCTATCCGATAACAGCAATAGCTTTTCCGCAATGTTTACGATAGGCTATTATTTCCTGGCCACAGGCCATATTCCCAAGGAGAAACCATGAGATCGAAAATGATCATTGCGGGTTTGGTAGCCGCAGTCTGCGCAGCGAGCGCGTTCGCCGCGCCGGCGCCCTACATGTGGTACAAGAGCAAGCTGAACGGCTCGCTGGCATGCTCGAACGCCTACATGGGCAGCGGCTGGGAACCGCAACCGCAGCTGGGCACGTTTAAAAACGCCTCCTGCCGCTAAGCAACTTTGGGGTCAAGTCTGACATTCGGACACGGCCTCTGCCGTAGCAGGCCTGCTACGGCAGAGGCCGTGTCCGAATGTCAGACTTGACCCCAATTTTTTTATTCGAATGTCAGGCTAAGCCAAATTTTATTTGACGCGCTGCTTCTCCAGCTTGCGTGCCAATGTGCGGCGGTGCATGCCTAGCCGGCGTGCGGCTTCCGATATGTTGAAGTCGGTCTCCGCGAGTACCGTGTGGATGTGCTCCCACTCCAGCGTCTTGACCGAGGTGGCGCGGTTGGTCAGCTCCAGCTCAGCGGCGCCCGCGACGTGCTCGAACGCGGCTTCGATGTCGTCCGTGTTGGAGGGCTTGGCCAAATATTGACAAGCGCCCAGCTTGATCGCTTCCACCGCCGTGTTGATGCTGGCGAAGCCGGTCAGCACGACGATCAACATCTCGGCGTCGTGCTGATGCAGCATCTGCACGCAGGCCAAACCCGATGAGTTCCCCTTGAGCTTGAGATCCACCACGGCGTAGCCCGGCGAGTGATCGACCAGCAGCCCGCTCGCTTCATCCACGTTTTCGGCCAGCAGCACCTTGTACCCGCGCCGCTCGAACGAGCGCCCCAGCGTGCGGGCGAAGGCGGCGTCGTCCTCGACCAGCAACAGCACGCGTTCTTCTTCAGTAGTCATATTGATTCGTTTCCGGTTTGATTTCGATCTCCGACAGCGGCAACGTCAACCGCACCAGCGCGCCGCCGTGCGGCAGGTTCGACGCCGTCACGGCGCCGCCCAGCGTGCGCGCGACGTTCACCACCAGGAACAGCCCCAGGCCTCCGCCCGGCCTTCCCTTGCTTGAATTGTAGGGCTTGCCCAGCTGCGCCAGGATCGCCGGCGCGAAGCCCGGCCCGGCATCGGTCACCTGCAGCACCAGCTGCCCGTCCTTCACGCCGGCCTCCATGCGCAGCCATTGCGGCGAGGCCTCCAGCGCATTGTCCAGCACGTTGCAGATCATTTGCTTGAGCGTCGAGTCCGACACCACCGGATGGTCGGGCACGATGCGGTTGTCGTATTCGAAATCCACCACCGGCCGCCCCACCCGCCACTCCGCCACCAAATCCGCCAGGAAGGTGTTGACGGTGGTGGCCGCCGACGATTCGCCGCGCGTCTCCCCCGCCGACAGCAGGATCCCGCTGACGATGGACTTGCAGCGCATGAGCTGGGTCTGCATCTCGCCGATCTCTTCCAGCAGCTCGCCGTTGGCCTTGAACTCGGGCATGTGCTTCCAGTCGCCCAGGATCACCGCCAGCGTGGCCAGCGGCGTGCCCAGCTCGTGCGCGGCGCCCGAGGCCAGCAGGCCCATGCGGATGATGTGGTCCTCCTCGGCGGCGCGCTGGCGCAGGTCGGCCAGCTTGGTAGCCGTCACCCGCATGTTGCGCATGATGCGCGTGATGAAGATAACCAGCAGCGCCGCGTCCAGCACGAAGCAGATCAGCATGCCCTGCACGTACAGGCTGAGGATGCCGCGACCATGGTCCAGCGGCAGCGACAGCGGCTCGGAGAACAACGCCAGCCCGGCGATGCAGGTGCCGGTCACGCCGACGATGGTCCAGGTCGACCACGCCTCCAGCAGCACCGCGCCCAAAATCACGTGCAGCAGGTACAGGAACACAAAGGGATTGGTGGCGCCGCCGCTCAGGTAGAGCTGCGCGGTCAGGCTGGCGATGTCCACCGTCAGCGCCAGCAGCAGCTCGCTGTTGGACACCACCTGGTTTTCCTGCCAGCGCAAGGTGCTGGCGATGTTGAACGCGATCAGGCACGCCAGCACGTTGAGCATGGCCGGCAGCGGCAGCCGCACGTCGAACACCATGGTGGCGGCGAAGATGGTGGTGATCTGGCCGATCACGGCGATCCAGCGCAGCTGGATCAGCTGCTGCATGTTCTTGTGTCCGGCCGCGTGGGTGATGGTGTTGGCCGAGGCCTTCACCGCCGCCAGCGGCTCGATGACCGGCGCGTTCGGCCGGCCCCTGTCATACGGATTGTCGTTTTTCCTTGCCATTTATGCTTGTTTTTTTGATTTGCGCCCCTCGCGGACGACCCATGCGGCGCCGCCGACAATCATCAGCGCCAGCGCGTACCAGGTGACAGCATAAACCAAATGGTTGTTGACGAAGGAAACTACCGTCAGTCCGCCGAGCGGTTCACCCTCCGCCGGCGCGCCTGGGGCGGCGTCGGCATCGACGAAATACGGCGCCACGGCCGGCAAGCCGCGCGCGCGGGCGATGGCTTGCACGTCGCGCGTGTACCAGTAGTTGCGGGCCGGCTCGTTGGCGCGCAGGCGTCCACTCGCCTCGCCCAGCCGCAGCAGGCCGGTGACGGTGACCGTGTCGCCGCCGCGCGCGCAGGCGCCGGCCGGCGCGGCAGGCGGCGCGGGCTGCGGCGCCCAGCCGCCGGAACCGGCGCGGATGAAGCCACGGTTGACCATGACGATGGCGCCGTCCGGCGTGCACAGCGGCGTCAGCACCCAGTAGCCGATGCCCCGGTCCAGCGAGGCCAGCACCTGCGTGTCGGAGTCCTTCAGGTAGCGGCCGCTTAACCGCACGCGGCGGTAATCGTCGGCCTCGGCGTTCAGCCCCGGCCACCGGGCCACGCCGGGCGCATCCACCGGCGCGGCGTGCACGCGCTGCTCGACGCGCTCGATCAGCGCCAGCTTCCATTGCAGGCGATATAACTGCCACGTCCCCAAAGCAAAAAACCCTGCAAACATCACCCCGGCCGCAATGGCCAGGATGATGCGCAGGGCGCTGGAACGTGGGCGCGATGGCCCGTCCATCATTGCATGTCGCGCATGTTGTGCACGTCCGTACCCATGGACGGCATCATGTTGACGTTCATGTGGTACATGACCCAGATCGATCCGGCCAGCACGATGACCAGCAACACCAGCGTGAACAAGGTCGCCAGCAGCGACCAGCCGCCTTCGATCTTGCCGTTCATGTGCAGGAAGTACACCATGTGCACCACCACCTGGACGGCGGCGAACGCCAGGATCACCGCGGCGGTGGTGCTGGACTTGTCGAAGGCCTTGTGCATCACCAGCCAGAACGGAATCGCGGTCAGGATCACCGACAGCACGAAGCCGATCGCGTAGTCCTTCAGGCTGCCGTGCGGCACGGCGTCGTGGCCGTGGCCATGGTCGTCATGGCCGTGGTGGTCGTGATTGTGTGCGCTCATGGCAGGACTCCCATCAGATAAACAAAGGTAAACACACCGATCCAGATCACATCCAGGAAGTGCCAGAACATCGACAGGCACATCAGGCGACGGTTGTTTTCCGGCGTCAGGCCGTGCTTGGCCAGCTGGAAGATCAGCGTGACCAGCCAGATCGAACCGAACGTCACGTGCAGGCCGTGGGTGCCGACCAGCGCGAAGAACGAAGTCAGGAACGCGCTGCGCTGCGGACCGGCGCCTTCGTGGATCAGGTGGACGAATTCATCCAGCTCCAGGTACAGGAAGGCCAGGCCGAACAGGCCGGTGATGGCCAGCCAGACGATGGTGCCCTTCACGCTCTTGCGCTGCGCGGCGATCATGGCGAAGCCATAGGTGATCGACGACATCAGCAGGAAGCCGGTGTTGAGCGCCACGGTCGGCAGGTCGAACAGCTCGGCGCCGGTCGGGCCGCCCGCGTAGTTGCGGCCGAGCACGGCGTAGGCGGCGAACAGGCCCGCGAACAGCAGGCAGTCGCTCATCAGGTAGAGCCAGAAGCCCAGCAGCGTGCCGTTCTCCGGGTGGTGTTCGCGCACGTAGTAGCGTGCGCTTGGGTCGGCGCTCACGGCGCCGTTAGCGATAGTTTCAGACATGGCTTTCCAGCAGACGAGTATGCGCTTCTTCGGTGCGGATGACTTCTTCCGCAGGGATGTAGAAATCGCGCTTGTAGTTAAAGGTGTGCGTGATGATGGCAACCATCATGGCGATGAACGCCAGGCCGGCTGGAATCCACATCTGCCAGACCATGGCGAAGCCCAGCGCGGCAGCCAGCGCCGAGATGATGAAGCCGGCGGCGGTGTTCTTCGGCATGTGGATGGCCACGAAGCCCTTGGTCGGACGCTGGTAGTGGTTGGCCTTCATGTCGGCCCAGCTGTCGCTCTCGTGCACCACTGGCGTGAAGGCGAAGTTGTAGTCCGGCGGTGGCGACGAGGTGGCCCACTCCAGCGTGCGGCCGCCCCATGGGTCGCCGGTCACGTCGCGCAGGGCTTCGCGGTTTTTCCAGCTGACGTAGAACTGCACCAGCATCGCGCCGATACCCGCGGCGATGATCAGCGCGCCGATGGCGGCGATCACGAACCATTTTTGCAGCGACGGATCTTCGAAGTGGTTCATGCGGCGGGTCACGCCCATGAAGCCCATCACGTACAGCGGCGTGAAGGCGACCCAGAAGCCGACCAGCCAGCACCAGAACGAGACCTTGCCCCAGAACTCGTCCAGTTTGAAGCCGAACGCTTTAGGGAACCAGTAGTTGATCGCGGCGAAGCAGCCGAACACCACGCCGCCGATGATGACGTTGTGGAAGTGGGCGATCAGGAACAGCGAGTTGTGCAGCACGAAGTCGGCTGGAGGCACGGCCAGCATCACGCCGGTCATGCCGCCGATGACGAAGGTCAGCATGAAGCCCACGGTCCACATCATCGGCACGTCGAAGCGCACGCGGCCCTTGTACATGGTGAACAGCCAGTTGAAGATCTTGGCGCCGGTCGGGATCGAGATGATCATCGTCGTGATGCCGAAGAACGAGTTCACCGACGCGCCCGAGCCCATGGTGAAGAAGTGGTGCAGCCAGACCAGGTAGGACAGGATGGTGATCACGACGGTGGCGTACACCATCGAGGTGTAGCCGAACAGCTTCTTGGCGCTGAAGGTCGAGACGATCTCCGAGAACACGCCGAACACCGGCAGCACCAGGATGTAGACCTCGGGGTGGCCCCAGATCCAGATCAGGTTGACGTACAACATCGGGTTGCCGCCGAGGTCGTTGGTGAAGAAGTTGGTGCCGACCATGCGGTCCAGCGACAGCATCGCCAGGGTGATGGTCAGGATCGGGAAGGTGGCGACGATCAGCGCGTTGGTGCACAGCGCGGTCCAGGTGAAGACCGGCATTTTCATCATGTTCATGCCCGGCGCGCGCATCTTGACGATGGTGGCGATCAGGTTGACGCCCGATAGCGTGGTCCCCACCCCGGCCACCTGCAGCGACCAGATGTAGTAGTCGACCCCGACGTCCGGCGAGGCGGCGATGCCCGACAGCGGCGGGAAGGCCAGCCAGCCGGTGCGGCCGAATTCGCCGACGAACAGCGAGACCATGGTCAGCATGGCGCCGAAGGTGGTCATCCAGAACGAGAAGTTGTTCAGGAACGGGAACGAGACGTCGCGCGCGCCGATCTGCAGCGGCACCACGTAGTTCATCAGGCCGGTCACCAGCGGCATCGCCACGAAGAAGATCATGATCGTGCCGTGGGCCGTGAAGATCTGGTCGTAGTGGTGCGGCGGCAGCATGCCGGCGTTGTCGCCGAAGGCGATCGCTTGTTGGGCGCGCATCATCAGCGCGTCGGCGAAGCCGCGCAGCAGCATGATGATCGCCAGCACCATGTACATGATGCCGATCTTCTTGTGGTCGATGGAGGTGATCCAGTCGCGCCACAGCGGGCCCCACAGGCGGAATTTGAACATCGCGGCCAGGAAGGCCAGGCCGCCGATCGCCACCATGGCGAAGGTGCCGATCAGGATGGGCTCGTGGTATGGAATTGCTTCCAGCGACAGCCGCCCAAAGATCAGTTTGGTCAGGTTGAGATCAGACATGGTCATTCTTTACGGAGTGGTTGGGCCGTGGCGGTGGCGACTTTAGGCTCGCACACATCTTTCGGCAGTTCTTTCGCGGTGGCGGCGGCCTGCATGCGCATGGCGTCCTGCTCCATCTGCGCGTTCATGCAGGTCGAGCCTTCGGCCACGCAGCGGTTCAGCACCAGGTCGTACAGGCCTTTGTCGACGCTGCCGAAGTGCATGATCGGATGCTTGATGGTCGGCTTGTCCAGGTCCAGGTAGCCGGCGCGGGTCAGCGTGCCGCCGCCGGCGCGGGTCTTGGCGACCCATGCGTCGAAGTCGGCCTGGCTGACGCCGTGGTACTTGAACTTCATGTCCGAGAAACCGGCGCCGCTGTAGTTCGACGAGAAGCCGTCGTACACGCCCACCTTGTTCATCACCGCGTTCAGTTGCGTGTCCATGCTGGGCATGGTGTAGACCATGCCGGCCAGCGCGGGGATGTAGAACGCGTTCATCACGCTCGACGACGTCATGTGGAAACGCACCGGCACGTCGATCGGGGTCACCAGCTCGTTGACGGTGGCGATGCCTTGTTCAGGGTAGATGAACATCCACTTCCAGTCCATCGCCACGACCTGCACTTCCAGCGGCTTGACGCCGACCGCCACCGGACGGTTTTCGTCGATGCGGCTCAGCGGACGGTATGGGTCCAGCAAGTGGGTATAGATCCAGGTGATCAGGCCCAGCACGATGATGATCAGCAGCGGAGCGCCCCAGATCAGCAGTTCGAGCTTGGTCGAGTGGTCCCAGTCCGGCTTGTACTCGGCGGAAGTGTTGGACTTCCGGTAGCGCCAGGCGAACAGGCAAATTAAGAACATGACGGGGACGATAATCAACAGCATCAGCAGGGTTGACACAACAACAAGATGTGCCTGCTGGGCTGCGATATCACCGGACGGGTTCAACACGACCGTGTTGCAGCCTGCTAGCCACAACAGCGGCGCGAGGAACAGTCCACGACGCGCGAGAGGAGGAATCATAGGTAATCTACGTTACAGTATGTGGATGATGTGTTACTGTACCAATCACGGAATGTTCCTGCCATTGGACACTTTGTCCCAGGGGCCGGGGCATGATCGTGATAAAAATATCAACGCAGGAGACAGAGACCATGGCCACTACGACTACACCAAATGGCGTGCATGTTGGCGCCCAAGAACCATCTCAGGCCGGTAATGATGCACGCAACATCAATGCACGGGACGACGACCACATCTCACCGGGCGAAATAGCGGTCGGCGTGGTGATCGGCCGCGCATCCGAGTATTTCGATTTCTTTGTCTACGCGATAGCCTCCGTGCTGGTGTTCCCTTCGCTGCTGTTCCCGTTCGACGGGCGGCTGGAAGGCACCTTGTACGCCTTCACCATCTTTTCTTTTGCCTTTATTGCAAGACCGATCGGCACCGTGATCTCGATGGCCATCCAGCGCCGCTACGGGCGCGAGGCCAAGCTGACCGGGGCGCTGCTGCTGCTCGGCTCCACCACCGCCGGCATCGCCTTCCTGCCCTCGTACGCCGACAACGGCTTCTATTCCATCCTGATCCTGTCGGTGCTGCGCATCGGCCAGGGCCTGGCGCTGGGCGGCTCGTGGGACGGCTTGCCGTCGCTGCTGGCGCTCAACGCCCCCGAAAACAAGCGCGGCTGGTACGCGATGCTGGGCCAGCTCGGCGCGCCGGTCGGCTTCTTCATCGCCGCCGGGCTGTTCTGGTACCTGATCGGCAACCTGAGCGACCTGGACTTCATGGACTGGGGCTGGCGCTATCCGTTCTACGTGGCCTTCGCCATCAACGTGGTGGCGCTGTTCGCCCGCCTGCGCCTGACCTCGACCAGCGAGTACGCCAAGCTGCTGGAAGAGCGTGAGCTGCAGCCGACCAGCGTGATCGAAATGGCCAGCTCGCAGGGCCGCAACCTGATCATCGGCGCCCTCGCCGCCCTGGCCAGCTACGCGCTGTTCCACCTGGTGACGGTGTTCCCGCTGTCGTGGATCACGATCTACTCGCCGCGCTCGGTCACCGGCTTCCTCGGCACGCAGATGGTCGGGGTGGCGCTGATGGCGGTGGGCGTGGTGGCCTCCGGCGTGATCGCCGACCGCATCGGCCGCCGCCGCACGCTCGGTTCGCTGGCCATCCTGATCGCGGTGTTCAGCGGCTTCGTGCCGACGCTGCTCAACGGTGGCGAAGGCGCGCAGGATACCTTCATCATGCTGGGCTTCGCGCTGCTGGGCCTGTCGTACGGCCAGGCCGCCGGCGCCGTGACGGCCAACTTCCCGGCGCAGTACCGCTACACCGGCGCGGCCTTCACGTCCGATTTGGCGTGGCTGGTGGGCGCGGGCTTCGCGCCGCTGGTGGCGCTCGGCGTGTCGTCGCAGTTCGGGCTGGCGTATGTGGGCTTGTACCTGCTGTCGGGCGCGGTCTGCTCGCTGGCGGCGCTGAGCCTGAACCGCGCGCTGGATATCCGCAACTAATCCACCCGGGCGTCCGGCTGCACCGCCAGCCGGACGCCCTCTCCTGTGGCAAAATAAGCAAACTTTCCCACACGGAGTATCAAATGAAGGTATGCATCGTCGGCGCCGGCGCCATAGGCGGTTTCATTGGCGCGCGCTTGGCCGCGGCCCAGGCCTGCGACCTGAGCGCGTACGCGCGCGGCGACACGCTCGCCGCGCTGCGCCAACATGGCTGGCGCCTCCAGCAAGGCGACGTCCTGACCCAAGTCCCCGCCCGCGCCAGCGATAACGCGGCGGAACTGGGCCCGCAAGACGTGGTCATCATCGCCGTCAAAGGCCAGGCGCTGGCCGCCGTGGCGCGGCAGATCGCCCCGCTGATCGGCCCACACACCCTGATCCTGCCCGCCATGAACGGCGTCCCCTGGTGGTTCGGCCACGGCGTGCCGGCCATCGGCGACGAGCCGCTGGCCAGCGTCGACCCCGGCGGCCTGATCGCGTCGGCTTTGCCCTACCGGCAAGTGCTTGGCTGCGTGGTCCACGCCGCCACCTCGGCCCCCTCGCCCGGCCTGGTCAGCCACAAAATGGGCAATCGCCTGATCATCGGCGAGCCGGCCGGCGGCGAGTCCGAGCGCGCACAGCAACTCGGTGCGCTACTGCGGCTGGGCGGCTTCGACGTCGAGGTGTCGGCCGACATCCGCCACGACATCTGGTATAAATTATGGGGAAACATGACCCTGAACCCGGTCTCGGCCATCACCGGCGCGACGGCGGACCGCATCCTGGACGACCAGCTGGTGGCCGAATTCTGCCGCGCGGCGATGCGCGAGGCGGCCGTCATCGGCGAGCGCATCGGCTGCCATATCGCCGAAACACCCGAGCAGCGCCACCTGGTCACGCGCAAGCTGGGCGCGTTCAAAAGCTCCATGCTGCAGGACGCCGAGGCCGGCCGCACGCTGGAGCTGGATGCGCTGGTGGCGTCCGTGCGCGAGATCGGCCAGCGCCTGCAACTGGCCACCCCGCACATCGACGCCCTGCTGGGCCTGACCCGGCTGTTCGGCCGCGTCCACGGCCTCTACCCGGAAGCCCAGCAATAAAGGCCTAGCGCTCGTCGCGGTTGCCGCGTTCATCGCGGCTGCCCGACTGGCGCTGGGCCGGATCGCTGTTTTCCTTGTTCTTCGTATCGCGGCTGGTGTCCACGCTTTGCTGCTGGCTGCCGCCACGCGTGCCGCTCTGCTGCGAGCCTGGCGTGCCCGACTGCTTGGCTTCATCTGGCTTCTGGCGCTGGGTCATGATCGTCTCCTGTCAAAGTTATTGAAGGCCGGCATCGCCGGCAGCCCATCATCTTCCAGTCAGCCACAGCGTGGTATAGGCGCGCCGCCCACGCCGATGTAAGACCAGGCTGAGTTCCCGGAGAACATACGGCGTTGCGCAAATGCCTCAATGTTGCAAACGCGGCCATTTCAGTTTCCCCGGCGCTCACTCCGCATGACTCGCACAGCCATGCGTTTGGCTTCCAAAGCCACTGCAAAGTCGCCAGTCACTCTGCGGTTTCGCTCTAAGATCGGCTCATTGCAGTAATGACACCGTTTCTGAGAAACCGCTATGACACCAGCATTGAACGTCCACGCAGCACTGTCGGGGAAGCGCGTACTGATCACCGGCAGCACCGGCTTCCTCGCCAAGGTCGTGCTGGAGAAACTGATCCGCAGCGTGCCCGACATCGCCCGCATCGTGCTGGTGATACGCGGCGGCCGAGGCAAGACCAACGGCGACGCCCGCATCCGCTTCGAGCGCGACATCGCCACCTCCTCCGTGTTCGACCGCCTGCGCGCCGAACGCCCGGCCTTCCTGGCCGAATTCTTCGCCGAGCGCATCGAATGCGTGACCGGCGAAGTGACCGCGCCCTGCTTCGGCCTGAAGCTGACCGAGTTCAACACGCTGGCCCGCCGCGTCGACCTGGTGATCAACGCCGCCGCCAGCGTCAACTTCCGCGAGGCGCTGGACGAGGCGCTGGCCATCAACGCGCTGAGCGTGCAGCATATCGCCGAGCTGGCGCGCGCCGCCAACGCGCCGCTGGTGCAGGTATCGACCTGCTACGTCAACGGCTACAACCGGGGCGACATGCTGGAGCAGAACGTCACCCCCGCCCGCGCCGCCATCCCGCGCCACAGCGACGGCCATTATGATTTATACGGTTTACTCCAACACCTGCAGCATCGCGTGGCCACCGTCAAGGCCGAGACCAGCGATCCCGAACAACTGGCGCGCCGCCTGACGGAACTGGGCATCGCCGAAGCCAACTACCACGGCTGGAACGACACCTACACCTTCACCAAATGGATGGGCGAACAGCTGGCGATGCAGGCCATGCGCGGCCGCACACTCACCATCGTGCGCCCGTCCATCATCGAAAGCACCTTGCAGGAGCCGGCGCCCGGATGGATCGAAGGCGTCAAGGTGGCCGACGCCATCATCCTGGCCTACGCGCGCGGCAAGACCAGCTTCTTCCCGGCCAAGGCCGATGAAATCGTCGACATCGTGCCGGCCGACCTGGTGGCCAACAGCATCGTGCTGGCCGCCGCCGAAGCGCTGACCGAACGCGGAGCCACGCGCATCTACCAGGCCTGCACCGGCTCCGCCAATCCGATCTCGGTCGGGCGCGTGATTGAACTGTTCCAGACCGAATCGCAGCGCAACTGGCGCAACTACGAACGGCTGTTCTACAACGAACCCAAACATGGCTTCCGCGTCGTCAGCCGCCCGGTATTCCTGTTGATGCTGCGAGCCATGAGCCTCGGCGCAACCGCCTGGAGCGGCGTGCGCCGCCTGCTGGGCGCGGGCGACTCGCCCAAGCTGGAAGCGTTGCGTACCACGCAGCTGCTGGCATTGACGTTCTCGTTCTACACCGCGCCGCGCTACGTGTTCCACAACAAATCGCTGATGGCGCTGGCGCAGCGCTTTGGCAGCGAAGACCGCGCACGCTACGGGGTCGACCCGGCCGCCATCGACTGGCCGGACTACCTGTGCCGCATCCACATGACGGGCCTGAACCGTTACGCGCTGCGGCCGCGCTCACCCAAGTCGTTGGAAGCGGCGGCAGCGGCGGCGGCGCCCGTGGCGGAGACGGAAGCAAGACCGGTAAAAATATAAGCGGACGCCGGCAAAGATCCGGCGCCGCATGAGGAGACAGCATCACATGAGCAAACCAACCGCAGCACCGGCGGCAATGACACGTCGCGACTATGCGTGGCACCGCATGGACACAAACAAGAACCTGATGGTCATCAACAGCATCCTGTTGTTCGAGGGCGCGGTCGACATGGAGCGGCTGATATCGACCATCGGCCTGCGCCTGCCCAACTACCCGCGCTTCACGCAGAAAGTGGTGCAGCTGCGCGGACGCCCGCACTGGGTGGAGGACGAGCAGTTCAACATCGCCCAGCACATCAAGCTGGAACAGATGTCGCAGGACGTCAGCCGCGAAGAGCTGCAAGCCCACATGACGCGCATCGCCCACCTACCGCTGGAGCGCGACCGGCCGATGTGGCACATGACGGTGCTGGACCGCGTCAACGGCGGGCACGCCATCGTGTTCCGCGTCCACCACTGCATCACGGACGGATTGGGGCTGGTACACGTGCTCAATCACCTGACCGACGACAACGGCGTACATGGCCGCACGCCCTCGCCGGTCGGCCATCCGCACCGCGCCACGGTGGCGCACAACGCCGTGTGCTCAGCGGTGGCGCGTGGCGTGTCGTGGCTGAAGATCGCCTTCCACGTGGCGCGGCTGTCGGTGCTGTGGCCCGACGCGCCCAGCCAATTCAAGGCGCCGATGACCGGCGCCAAACAGCTGGTGTGGCTGCCGCCGCTGGAGATGGACCGCGTGCGCGCCATGTCCAAGCGCATGGGCGTGACCTTGAACGATGTGTGGGTGGCGGCCGTCTCCGGCGCGCTGCGCCAGTACCTGGGCGAACGCGGACAGCGGCCCGACGGCCGGGCCCTGCGCGCCGCCGTCACCTTCAACCTGCGCGAGAAGGCCAACGCCTTCCAGCTCGGGAACGAGTTCGGACTGGTGGCGGTGGACCTGCCGACCAATATGGAGGATCCCTGCGCGCGCCTGCGCCAGTCCAGCGAGCGCATGACCGCCATCAAACGCTCGCACCAGCCGCGCGCCACGATGGCCTTCCTGTCGATCGCCGGCTGCCTGCCGACGGCATTGCAGCATTTCGCGCTGAACCTGTTCACATCCAAGGGTTCGGTGGTGCTGACCAATATCGAAGGCCCCGGCAGCCGCCGCTACCTGGCCGGCTCGCGCATGACGGACCTGATCTGCTGGGTGCCGCAGGCGGGCAAGCTGGGTGTAGGCCTGGCGTTCATCTCGTACGCAGGACAGATCCAACTGGCCCTGTTCGTCGACACCGACCTCGTGCCCGATCCGGAACGCCTGATGACGCTGACCTACGAGGCCTTCGAAGAACTGGAGTTAGCCACCCGCACCGCGCTGTCCGAAACTCCCGAGCAAGCGGTCGATGGACGGCTGGCCGGAGCGCCGTTAGCTCCGGCCCGGTAACACTGAAAAGGCAACCTGCCATGCAGATTCCAGATGCTGGCCTCAAGCAGCCGGGCTATTGACCGGCGCTTGTCGCCCCGTTGCGGGCGTTCACGGTTCTACAAAGCGGTCGCTCAACGAACTAGCTTAGCCGCGCCGTTAGGCGGGGGCTGCAGCAGCGGGTTAGGTTGCCGTTCAAAAAATTACTAACACGCATCTACCGTTGTCTATTTCCACAAATGTTAGCACTAAGTTTCCGACAGGGTAGTGTTCGGCCTGCACTTCGATTTCTACCGTCGGCTGTTGGTGCGATGTCGTCAGATTTCCAGCCTCGGAAACGGATGCAACAGAAACCAGTCTTGGGGTGGAGAGCAGACCGAGAGATTTCATGGCGCTCAGGCTTCCGGGACCGCCCTTTTCTGACAATGCACCGCAAACCAAGTGGTTCCATGTCTCTGCATCATCGTTCTGATAGGCGTCAACAAGCCGATAGGACTTGTCGAGAAGGACCTCCGCCCCTGGCGGAACGAGCGGGCGGCCATCAGCTGCAACAGCTTGGCCTGAAGTTTCGTACGTTTTTTTGTCTGTAAGATCGTCGTGACGACACCGTGCCGCAACACTGGTTGTAAGCAGGATCGTAAGAGATGCAAGTATCATCCAAAACCGCATTTATATGTTCCTTCTCCCGATGGCCTTTATCTTTGATTTAAACGTCCGTTTTTTTGTGGCGGGGCCGTTGTCCTGATAAGAATCAAGCTGCTTAAGCACCGCTTGATAGGCAGCGTTAAGTTGCCGGTCTTTTGCCGAAAATTTTTCCTGAGCACAGGCCCTCGCATCAATGGTATTACCGGGCGCCTCGCACGGGTCTTTACTCTGCGCGAAAGCGAGCATAGGAAGCAAAGAAATCAAGCATATCAGTTGATGCGGAAGCGATAATTTAGTCATGCATTACCTTGGTATTCATTTGGCTCTTTGAATGACCGTCAGCCAGTGGTCGCCAACCGCATCAACCACGAAGAATAACTCAATTGGCGGGATCAACAGCCCAACCGTGACTGGCGAGCCAACCCACTTCGGCAAATCCGGAAGGAACAATATCCACTTCTTGAAGCCCGTAAAGTGCATGCCAGTCCAGTTTCATGCCTTTGAGCGTGACGTTGCAAACGTTAAATTGCACGCCTGCGGCACGGGCGGCGTCAATCGTTTCCCTGATCTTTGGATCCATCGGTTGCGATAACAACTTAACGCCTGCACCGTACAACACAATCCTCGCCTTCATGCTCCCACCCAATCCAGCGGTTGCCGTTACCCCGTTGCCGACGTTGCGCAAACGGAATTGCCAAACTGCTGGATCGTCGCTGGTAATTGGCACGACCACCTTGACCTCGCCATACGGCGCATGCTGGATATTGGGCGCGACATATTCAGCGCGGGCTGGATTGGTGAGCACAATCGAAACGAAAGTGGCAAACAGAATATGGCCCAACGTAATATGATTTTTCAATTAGGTACTCCAGATTGAGTTTCAACGTGAACAGGCAATCGACGCTACCACGCCGCATTAATTTCGACTAAAAGCAACTTCTCTCGACCATATTTGGCTTGTGGACCTCGATTATTATGTTGTCTGACGTCCTGAATTTGAAGTCTATGAAGCGCCTCTGCGGGCACAAAAGCTCGAAACTTGCGTTGGAGCAGGACTGGGCCGTTACGGGTACCGCAATACCATTGTCCATCAGCGTTCTGTCAGCATACGGTTTGTCACACGAATAGCCGGCGGCTTCGATCTTTCGGACTGCCGCTGCCTGGTCCATCCCCATCGGGTTGAGCTGGGCATATTCCTTCTTATAGGTAGCCATACTCACTCGCGTGATGGAACATCCACCAAGTGTCCCCATCGCTATGAGTGCACCAGAAATTATAAGGTATCGGTACAAGGTCCCCGCAGCCTTGGCGCGAAAGGTGAAGATTGCCGGGATTGGCATGTTTGGGCTCCAAGCAGAAGCGTGTTAGCGCGGGATTCCATTCTACATGTTTCTTTTTGGAAAATATTCACCAACTGTCACGAACCTGCCAAGCATCCGCGCAGCTCTTCGCTGTCGTCATACCTCTGTCATATTCGACAAGTACATTCAGTTACCACTTTTATACTGGAGCTGAATGGCATGAATACGGTCGTCCAACCGGCGCGGATCAGTCCCGCCGACACCAAGAACACCCCCATCACCGCCCTCATCTTCTTCGTGCTGCTGGTGGCGGGCCTGCTGTTCAGCGCCTACAGCCTGCGCTCCGACGTCACCGAGGCCGGCCCGGTGGCCACCAGCTGGCTGCCGTATGTGCTGCTCGGCGTGGCGCTGCTGATCGCCCTCGCCTTCGAATTCGTCAACGGCTTCCATGACACCGCCAACGCCGTCGCCACCGTCATCTACACCAACTCCATGCCGGCCAACGCCGCCGTCGTGTGGTCCGGCTGCTTCAACTTCCTCGGCGTGCTGACCTCCAGCGGCGCGGTCGCCTTCGGCATCATCTCGCTGCTGCCGGTCGAATTGATACTGCAGGTGGGCTCCAGCTCCGGCTTCGCCATGGTGTTCGCGCTGCTGATCGCCGCCATCGTCTGGAACCTGGGCACCTGGGCGCTCGGCCTGCCGGCGTCGTCCTCGCACACCATGATCGGCTCCATCCTCGGCGTCGGCATCGCCAACGCGATGATGCATGGCCGCGACGGCACCAGCGGCGTCGATTGGGCGCAGGCGGCCAAGGTCGGCTACTCGCTGCTGCTGTCGCCGATGGTCGGTTTCGGCTGCGCCGCCTTGCTGCTGCTGGCGCTGCGCGCCCTCGTCAAGCGCCGCGAATTGTACGAGGCTCCCGCCGGCAACACGCCGCCGCCCTGGTACATCCGCGGCCTGCTGATCCTCACCTGCACCGGCGTCTCGTTCGCCCACGGTTCCAACGACGGCCAGAAAGGCATGGGCCTGATCATGCTGATCCTGGTCGGCACCGTGCCGATGGCCTACGCACTGAACCGCGCGCTGCCCACCGACCAGGTCACGCAGTTCGTCGCCGTGGCCCAGGTCACGCAGCAGTCGCTGCAAAAATACTCGCCGCCCGGCGTGGCGCCGATGGCCGATCCGCATCCCGAGCTGTCGGCCTACATCCGCACCAAAACGCTGACGCCGGCGGTGGTGCCGGCGCTGTCGGTGCTGATCGGCGACATCGGCCAGGCGGTCAAGCAGCATGGCTCGCTGGCCAAGGTGCCGGCGGAGACCGTGAGCAACGTCCGCAACGATATGTACCTGGCGGCGGAAACCATGCATGTGATGGACAAGACCAAGGCCCTGCCCTTCGATCCCGACACCGCCGCCAACCTGAAGGCCTTCAAGAAGCAGCTCGACGACGCCACCAAGTTCATTCCGCTGTGGGTCAAGGTGGCGGTGGCGATCGCGCTGGGCCTGGGCACCATGGTGGGCTGGAAGCGCATCGTCGTCACCGTCGGCGAGAAGATCGGCAAATCCCACCTGACCTACGCGCAGGGCGCCTCCGCCGAGCTGGTGGCGATGCTGACCATCGGCGCGGCCGACATGTACGGCATGCCGGTATCGACCACGCACGTGCTGTCGTCCGGCGTGGCCGGCACCATGGCGGCCAACCGCTCCGGCCTGCAATGGTCCACTGTCCGCAACCTGGCCATGGCCTGGGTGCTGACGCTGCCGGCCGCGATCCTGTTATCAGGTTCGCTGTTCTGGCTGTTCCACCACATTTTCTGAAACAAGGAAGCACCATGCGACTGAATGAAACCGACTTGATGGAACGCGTACAGCGCGAACTGACCGACAGCTATGACGAAGAGCTGGAGATGGAACTGGAAGACCGCGAGATCGATCCGGTCACGCGCGAAGTCCGCGTATCGGAGCGCAGCGAGGAGGCCAAGGAAGCCCGCCGCCAGTACTTCCGCGAGCTGTTCCGCCTGCAGGCGGAGCTGGTCAAGCTGCAGGACTGGGTGGTCCACACCGGCCACAAGGTGGTGATCCTGTTCGAAGGCCGCGACGCCGCCGGCAAGGGCGGCGTGATCAAGCGCATCGTCCAGCGTCTCAATCCACGCGTGTGCCGCGTGGCCGCGCTGCCGGCGCCGAACAACCGCGAACGCACGCAATGGTACTTCCAGCGCTACGTGTCGCACCTGCCGGCCGCCGGCGAGATTGTGCTGTTCGACCGCAGCTGGTACAACCGCGCAGGCGTCGAGCGCGTGATGGGCTTCTGCTCCGACGACCAGTACGAGGAATTCTTCCAGACCGTGCCGGAATTCGAGCGCATGCTGGCCCGCTCGGGCATCCAGCTGATCAAGTACTGGTTCTCGATCTCGGACGAGGAGCAGAACGCGCGCTTCCTGGGCCGCATCCACGATCCGCTCAAGCAGTGGAAACTGAGCCCGATGGACCTGGAGTCCCGCCGCCGCTGGGAGGAATACACCAAGGCCAAGGAGATCATGCTGGAGCGCACCCACATCCCGGAAGCGCCGTGGTGGGTGGTGCAAGGCGTGGACAAGAAGAAGGCGCGCCTGAACTGCATCCATCACCTGCTGGAGCAGATGCCGTACGTGGAAGTGGAGCATCCGGCGATCCAGCTGCCGGAACGCGAGTACCACGACGACTATGTGCGCCGCCCGGTGCCGGCCGAGATCATCGTTCCGGAAGTGTACTGACCTGTGCTAAAGTCGGTCGATTCACTATGTTGGGAGATCGGCATGCAACTCGGCGCAATATCCATCGGCCCGGCGGCGGCAACGTCGACGTGAGCCGCATCGATCACATCACGGTCACCGCGCCCACGCTGGCAGCCGGCGCGGCCTTCGTCCTCAAGGCACTGGGCGCGACGCCGCAGCCCGGCGGCGAGCATCCCCGCATGGGAACGCACAACCTGCTGCTGCGGCTGGGCGACGCGCTTTTCCTGGAAATCATCGCCCCGAATCCCGATGCTCCCCCGCCAGGCCGGCCGCGCTGGTTCGCGCTCGACCGGCTTGCGCCGGATTCGCCGCCATCGCTCGGCACCTGGGTGGCGCGCACCGACGACATACGCGCGACCGCCGCCGTCGGCAGCGAAGACCTGGGGCCGGTGGAGCCCATGTCACGCGGCCAGCGCAACTGGCTGATCACGATACCGGCCGATGGCTCGGTCGCGCTGGATGGCGTCGCCCCGGCGCTGATCGAATGGGACGACCATCCCCATCCAGCGGCGGGCCTGCCAGACCAGGGCCTGTCGCTGGCCAGGCTGGAGATCTTCCATCCCGATCCGCAGCGGGCCTCCGCGCTGCTGGCGTCCATCGGATTGGAGGACGCCGTCGCATGCCAGCATGGCGACAAGCCGCGACTGGTCGCCCACATCAACACACCACAAGGCATCAAGGAGTTATCGACATGAACCTTGGCACCATCACCCCCATCCTGCGTAGCTTCAACGAAGCGCAGACGCGCGAATTCTACGTCGACTTCCTCGGCTTCAAAGTCGACTGGGAGCACCGCTTCGAACCCGGCATGCCGCTGTACCTGCAAGTATCGCGGGACGGCTGCGTCCTTCACCTCACCGAACATTTCGGTGATTGCAGCCCGGGCGGCGCCATCCGCATCGCCACCACTGGGCTGGATGAATACCACGCCCAGCTGATCGCCAAGCAGTACAAACACGCCCGCCCCGGCATCGAAGCCATGCCCTGGGGCAGCCGCGAAATGTCGATCAAGGACCCATCCGGCAACCGGCTGACATTTGTCAGCACGGACGATGACGCGTAAAATCGCGCTTCCGCTGTTGCTCGCGTGCGCCACCGTCCAAGCGGCGGACATGCAAGCGCCTGCACGGGACGGCAATGCGCTGACTTCGCAAGGCGGCCTGCTGGTCCAGCGAACCTTTGACAAGGGACTGAAGGAGTTCGGCTTTGAAGCGATACGTGCGCCGGCCAGCGCCAGCGCCCGCGATACGCGTCTCGCCCAGGCAATTGCCGGCGCCGCCAAAAAGGACTTCATCGAAGCCGGCATCGAGGAATCCAGGCGGGCACTGATCGAATGCCAGAAGGAGACCTCGGCCGTGCTGGTCATGCCGTCATTGCGCAGCGACAGCCAGCAGGCCCACTGCTACAGGTTTTAACGACTCAATTAAGGAAGACACATGGCCTGGCTCATCATCAAATACCTGCTGACTTCAGCCGTGGTCGTGGCGGTCTCCGAATTCGCCAAACGCAGCGACCGTATCGGCGGCCTGGTCGCGGCGCTGCCGCTGGTGACGCTGCTTGCGCTGATCTGGCTGTACATCGACAAACAACCCGAACAGAAAATCGCCAATCACGCGTGGTACACCTTCTGGTACGTGGTGCCCACGCTGCCGATGTTCCTGGCCTTTCCGGCGCTGCTGCCACGGATCGGTTTCTGGCCGACCCTGCTGGCATGCGTCGTCATCACGATAGTCTGCTTCGGGCTGTTCGCGCTGCTGGTGCGTCGATTCGGCATCGACCTGCTGTGATCAGAAGCGGTGGCGCAAGCCCACCGTGAACTGACGATTGCCGATGCCCGGCTCCTCGCTGTTGCCCTCCGTGTAGCCGCCGCCGTTATGGTTGCGGATCATCGCGTACGAGGTGTAGATGTCGGTGCGCCGCGAGAACGCGTACATGTAGGCCAGCGCGTACTGCTGCGCGTCCTGGTTGCGCGCCGTGCGGTCGTTCTTGCGGATATACGTCGCCACGACGGTGCTGAAGCCGAACGGTGCCGATACGCCAAGCAGCATATCGGTGCTGTCCGTGGACGCCACCGGCGCCGGACCTTCGAAGTTGACCACAGAACTATTGAGCGTGGCGCTGTTCAGGCCCTTGTCGACGCCATAGCCGAACCAGGCCTTCGCCGGACCGAAGTCATAGTTCGCGCCCAGCAGCGTATTGCGCGCCGAGCCGGTGTTCTTGAGCGTGGCCGTATCGTTGTTCTTGTTGTGGTAGGCCAGCCGCACATTCAGCGGCCCATTGCTGTAGCCGAACGAGCCACCCAACGCCCGGCTGGCCTTCTGGTCGCCGGCCACCTCGCCCGCCACATACATGGCGTCGGCGCTGAAGCCATTGACGGTCGCCGTGCGGTACAGCACCGAGTTACCAGCCCTGAAGCCGGTCGCCGCCATCAGGTTGTTGGAGCGCGCAATGCCGTTGCGCAGCGGGTCGACGATGGTGTTGAGCGTCGTGAACAACGGCGTATCCTGCAAGCCGATCGACACCGCGCCATACTTGCTGCCCAGGCCGACGATGCTGGTGCGGCCGAACAGCGTGTTGTTCTGCGTCGAACCGCCCGTGTCCGCATGGATGCCGCCCTCGATCACGAAGAAGGCGTTCATGCCGCCGCCCAGGTCCTCGCTGCCGCGGAAACCCCAGCGGCTCTGGGTCGCCATGCCGCTGGTGGCGCGGGTGGAAGTGCCGGCGATGCCGCCACGGTCCTGGGAGATACCCATGTCCATCACGCCGTAGAAAGTCACATTGCTCTGCGCCAGGACAGCGCCGGAACAAGTGGTAAGGACGAGCGCACCCAGCGCATAAATGCTTTTTTTCATTTTAGTTGTCTCCAGAATTATTATGTAGGTATCACGCCGGCTGCTTGAGGCCGCGCGGTTCGGGATCGGGAATCGCTTCGATCTTGCCGAGGACGAAGACGAAGGAGACGATGCCGATCAACAGGATCACGCCGGCCACCATGAAGGCGTTGGTGAACGAGTTGGTGGCGCCGACGATCATGCCGGTGACGATGGGAGCCGCCGCGCCCATCAGGTTGTTGGCGAAGTTCATGATGCCGCCGATGGTGCCGGCCCCGCCCTTCGGCGCGATCAGCGATGGCAACGACCAGCCCACCGGCGCCGCCGAAGCCAGGCCGCCCAGCGCGATCGAGATCCAGAAGATGGCCCAGACCGGATCGGTGGTCTGCGTTGCGCCGAATACCGCCAGGCCCAGCGTCATGCCGCACACCAGCACGCCCTTGCGCACCAGCGATTCGTTCTTGCCACGCGAGATCAGGTGATCGATCAGCCAGCCGCCGACGAACAGATCGGCCACCGTCGCCACCGCCCACGGTATCGCTGCAAAGCCCGCCGACTTCAGTATGCTCATGTGCATGGTCTGCACCAGGTAGCCGGGCAGCCAGGTCAGGAACAGGTAGAACGAGTAGCCGTAGGCCGCGAAACCGATGGTCAGGCCCCAGATCTTGGATTTGCCCAGCAGGTAGCCCAGCATGTTCAGCGCGCCCGCTTCGGACGGGCCTTCCGGTGCTGCGCCGCCTTCCTGGATGTAGCGCAGCTCCTGCTTGCTCAGCTTGGGATCGGCGCTCGGATCGCGGTACAGCACAAAGAACGCGATGAAGTAGCTGAAGCTCAGCACAGCGGTCAAGCCGAAGCCCCAGCGCCAGCCGAAGGTGACGATGGTCAGCGCCAGCAAAGGCACGCCGATCACGTTGGAGAACTTGGCGGCGGCGTCGAAGATGGCGGTGGCCATGCCGCGCTCATTGCGCGGGAACCAGTAGCCGGTGGCCTTGGCGCTGACCGGGAAGGCCGGCGCCTCGGCGATGCCCAACAGGATACGCGCCGCGAAGATGCCCGCGAAGCCGCTGGAGAACGCGGTGATGGTCGCGGCCAGCCCCCACAGGAAGGCGCCCCAGCGGCCAACCCTGGTGGGACCGAAGCGGTCCATCACCATGCCGACCGGGATCTGCAGCAGCGAGTAGGACCAGGCAAAGGCGCTGAACAGCAGGCCCAGCTCGACCGGCGTGAGGTCGAACAACTCCTTGATCTGCGGCGCGGCCACGGACAGGCCGATGCGGTCGATGTAGTTGATCAGCACGCCGACGCCCAGCAAGGCGCCTATGCCCCAGCGCCGTTTCGGGATTTTTGTTGTAGTGACTGTTTTCATTTTTATCTCCAGTTCGATTATGGAATGCCCGCTATTGCTGCGGCTAAGGGTGTTGCAAAATAAGGCTGACCAGCTGCTGTGGCGGCAAGGTCAGGTCCAGGCGCAGGCCGGCTTCATCGGCCTGCAAAGGTTCAAGGTCGCGCAACTGGCTGTCGAGCAGGCTGGTCGGCATGTAATGGCCGGGGCGGGATTGCATGCGGCTTTCGATCACTGCGCGCTCACCGCTCAGGTGGGCAAAGCGCAAGTCCGGGTCGCCCTGGCGCAGCAGGTCGCGATAGCGGCGCTTGAGGGACGAACATGACAACACCAGCCCCTCGCCCCGCTGCGCTGCTTCGCGGATCTTGCCCTGCAGCGTCAGCAGCCAGCCGGCGCGGTCGTCGTCATTGAGCGGAATCCCGGCCGACATCTTGGCGACGTTTTCCGCCGGGTGAAAGCTGTCGCCCTCCAGGAACGGGTATCCGAGCGCGGCGGCCAAGCGGGCGCCGATCTCGCTCTTCCCGCAGCCACTGACTCCCATGACCACCCACCGATATACTGCTTTATTGTTCACACTTGCTCCTGATTTGTTAGCGCTAACATGTGATGCAGTGTAGCGGCTCATCAGTTTTTGTAAAGAATAATCAGTGGTGCGGCGCAGCAAACGTGGTTATACGGGGACGTTGGGACGAAATCCGGCACAACCCCGAATCTGGGGCTTGAAAAATCCGGATGGTGATGATAGCGCTATCAGACGGTCAGCCGCCCGCAGGGGCGGCGCCGGTCAGTAGGCGGTCTGCGTGTAGGGACGGGCGGCGGCACCCCTGCCCCATGCGGTATCGGGCTTGCTGGACATTGTGAAAACCAGCTCGCCGCCGGCGGTGATCTGCTCGTGGCGCAGGAAAGTCTGCGCCAGCGGCTTGCCGTTCAAGGTAACGCCGGAGACGTAGATGTTCTCCGCGCTCAGGCCCACGCTGCGGATGGTGAAGACCTTACCGTTCGGCAGATTCATCACGGCCTTGTCGATGAATGGGCGGCCGATCACATACTCGTTGCTGCCCGGCGCGACCGGATAGAACCCCAGCGCCGTAAAGGCCAGCCACGCGGACATCTGTCCCAGGTCGTCATTGCCGGAAAGGCCGGCCGGCGTGGTGTTGTACTGCGACGCGACCACCTGCGTCAGGCGCTGCTGCGTCTTCCACGGCGCGCCCGCAAAGTTGTACAGGTAGGCCACGTGATGCGACGGCTCGTTGCCATGCGCGTAGTGGCCGATCAGGCCGGAGATGTCCTCCATGTGCGCGTAGACCTTCTCATCGACTTTGGCGTCGAACATCATGTCTATCTTGTTCTGCAAGGCCGCATCGCCGCCCAGCATCTTGATCAGGCCCGCGTTATCGTGCGGCATATACCAGGAATACTGCCACGCGCTGCCTTCGGTGTAGTCGCTGCCGAAGTTGGACAGCACCGGATCGAACGGCTCGCGGAACGTGCCGTCCGACTTCTTCGCGCGCAGGAAGCCGGTCTTGGTGTCGAAGGAGTTGCGGTAGTTCTGCGCCCGCTTGTAGTAGCGCGCGGCGATATCCTTGCGGCCCATCTTCTCCGCCATGCGCGCGATGGTCCAGTCGTCGAAGGCGTATTCCACCGTCTTCGACGCCGCTTCCGGCTCCAGGTCGATGGGTACGTAGCCCAGCTTCATGTAGTGCTGAAGCCCGCCGTACGGGCCATATTCCGCGCTGCTGGTCATCGCCTTCAAGGCCTCGTCGGCGTCGAAGCCCTTCAGGCCTTTCATGTAGGCGTCCGCGATCACCGGCACCGCGTGGTAGCCGATCATGCACCATGTCTCCAACCCGTGGAACTGCCACACCGGCAGGATGCCGTATGGGCTGGCCTTCTGCGATTCAATCAGCGACCGCACGAAGTCCACATTGCGCTGCTCCGGCTGGATCAGCGTCAGCAAGGGATGCAGCGCGCGGTAGGTGTCCCACAAGGAGAAGGTCGAGTGGAAGCGGAAGCCCTGCGCCTGGTGCACCTCGTTGTCCGGCCCGCGATAGCGGCCGTCGCGGTCCATGAACAGGCTGGGAGCCAGCATGCTGTGGTACAGCGCCGTGTAGACCATCTTGCGCATGTCGGGCGCCGCCTCGATCGCCACCGCGCCCAGCGCCTCGTTCCACGCGGCCGACGCCTTGGCGCGCTCGGCGTCGAAGTCCCAGCCGGGCATCTCGCCCAGGTTGGCGATGGCGCCCTCCTCGCTGACGGCCGATATCGCCACCTTCACCTCAAGCTGGCCGTCGGCCGGCACGCCGAAATCCAGCGCGCCAACCAGCGCCTTGCCCTCGACCATGGCCTTGTCGCCAGGGCCGCTGCCCGGACCGGCGAAGCCCTTGTATTCGACGTCGGACTCCATATTGCGCAGCGCGCGCGACGTCAGCGGATGCGAGAACGCGACCGCGAAGTACAGCTGCCGGCCCGCAGCCCAGCCGCGCGTCTCGCGCATGCCGGTGATGAGCGTGTTGTCGCGCACCCGCAAGCGGGACCACAGGTTCTTGGCCTTGTAATCGTAAATGCTGCTGCGCAGGTCCAGGATCACCTTCGCCGCCGCGCCCTTGGCGTAGCGGTAGCGGTGCAGGCCAACGCGCTCGCTGGCGGTCAGTTCGACATCGACCTCGTTGTCCATCAACTTGACCGCGTAGTAGCCCGGCTCCGCATGCTCGTCCTGGTGCCGGAAGCGCGACCGGTAGCCGCTGAAGGGGCGCTCCGGATAGCCCGGTTCCAGCTTGGTCTCGCCGCTGTAGGGCATCAGCAGCAGGTCGCCGAGATCCGAGTGGCCGGTGCCGGAAAAGTGCGTATGCGAGAAGCCCAGTATGCTGTCGTCCTCGTAGCGGTAGCCGGCGGCCCACGGGTAGCTTTGACGGAACGGGCGCACCTGCGTGTCGGGGCTCAGCTGGATCATGCCGAACGGCCGCGCCGCGCCGGGGAATGTATGGCCGTCGCCGCCGGTGCCGATGAAGACATCGACGGCAGCAGCGGGCGAAGACGGCTCCGCAGCGGTGGCGGGAAGAGTCGATGCCAGCGCGAGCGCGCCGGCTGCTAACAATTTAGTCGCGAACATACGGCTTCCGGTTGTGAGGTCGATCCAACGTTATAGCGCTGGCCGCCGCACCGGTCAACAGGATGCCGTGTCGATAGCTACTTGTTTAGCGCCGCCGCTAAACAAGCGGCCTATTTATACCACGGACGCGTAATTTGCAGCGGCCGCACATCGAGCCGGAGGTTGAGTATCGAATAGCCCTCCGTCGTGGCGGATGCGTAGCCGATGCTGTCCGCAAGACGGCTGAAGCGGAACTCGAACCCCAGCTCCTGCCGCGCCTCGCCCGGACCGGCGGTGGCGATGCCGGTCGCCTCGGTCTGTGAATTGTCGATCAGCTTTTCCATCAGCACCAGCACGGCGTTGTGGCCGAGGATGTCGGACGTGTAGACCGGCGCCCTCGTTGCGGGCTTTTGCGGATCGAGCTTGCCCCCCTCCACCTTGTCGGCCGATGGCGTGAACTGGCGGCTTGTCAGGTTATAGCGGTCGCCGCGATCCAGGTAGCTGACGCGCACATTCGAAATGTTGAAGTCCCTGGCCCCCGGGTCGACCGCCGCCTGCGACAGATCCATCAGCAGCGCGCCCTGATAGCCGAGCACCTCGACCTCGCGCGCCGCATTGATCACCATCGCCGTGTTTTCGTCGATGCCCAGTCCCAGCTTGTAGCCCTTCTTCAGCATGGCCGGCAGCATGCGGGCGAAGCGTCCGCGCGCCAGCAGGTGCTGGTCGACGAAAATATCCTTGCCGATAAAGCCCAGGCCAGGCGCCAGCTCGCGCCCATCGTTGACGCCTTGAGCCAGTGTGCCGAACACGGACTTAGTGCTGTCGAACATGGTGCTGCTCATGATCGCCGCGCCCGCGCTGCTGCCGGCGATGACGCCGCCGCGCCGGTAGACATCCCATATCGCCTCCAGCACCGCGCTGCGGCTGCCGTCCGGGCGCACCAGGGCCTGCGTGATCAGCGCCTGATCGCCGCCGCAAAAATAGACGCCGCCCGCTTCGCGGATCGAACGCGCCAGCGTCGCATCCTCGGCATCGCGACGGTAATCGCGATTACGCAGCCGCACGGCCAGCGGCACCACGAAGGCGGACGCGCCATAATGATTCAGGTAGTCTGCCAGATGGGCGCCGGAACCTTCAGGATTCGCCGCCGCCGACGGCAGCACCGCGATACGCGCGCCGGCGCCGCCGGCCAGTTGCACAATACGCTGCCACACCACCGCGTTATCCGACCGCAGCGCTCCACCGACGATGACCAGCGAGCCTTGTGGAGCAAGGTCTGCAGCGCCAGCCTGCGCGCACCAGGCCAGCGCCACCAACAGCAAAATACAAAACCGCCTCATTCAACTTTTCCTCTTTGTTTTTTCGTTTCCATCCGAAAGACCGTAAGCATACTGATATTTGCGGCGCATATGGTAACCAATTTCCTGATGACTGGAAGTCACATGCAAAATCGACTACCATGATAAAAAACCAACCGAGAGAATGTTCATGGTATCCAGCATCACATCAGGCGGCGCGCGCAGAATGGAGCTGGGCGGCAGCGCGCACGACCGCATCAACGCGATTCTCAAGCAAATCAAGACGCTGCGAAAAAGAGCGGAGCAACTCCAGAAGCAGATGTTGAACGAGACCGACCCCGCCGTTCGCCTGCAGCTATCCAAGGAAATCATCGACGTGGAACGCACCATCCAGTTGCTGGAACGGCAGATCATGCAGATCGAAGAAGCCGAAAGACGCCGCGCCAAAGCAAGGGAAGAGGCGCAGCATGCAATGGCGGTGGAAAACCAGGCAAGCCCGCATCACCGCAAGACTGGGGAAAACTAATCCGCAGCTCACAAATCCCTGGCTACCCCAGCGAAATTTGGTACCATAGGTGATTGCTTTTTATACCACCTTTATGCGCGAACACCTGCTTACTCCTTCGCTGTCCGCTTCGGCGCCGCCGGTCTCGCTGTATTCGATCCGATCGAGCTTCTTCGTTGCGTTTCTTGGCGGTCCGGCCGCCATCATCCTGTATTCGACGCTGAATTCGTGGCGGCTGCGCCGCGTGCTGGACATCCCGGCCTACCTCATCGCCATCATCCTGTTCGTATTGCTGGTCTACGGCACGCGCGGCGATGTGGCCTACTTCGCGTGGCTGCGGGAACAACTGGGCAGCGACACCACCCGCTTCTTGTCGCGCGGCCTCGCGCTGGCGCTGTGCGGCCTGTTCTACCTGCTGCATAAAAAACAGCACCGCTCGGCGACGCTGTTCGGCAGCAAAGCGCCGTCGCCGTGGATACCCGCCATCGCCAGCACGGTGCTCGGCTACGCCGCCACCGTGGGCGTGGCCGCCCTGCTGCTTCGGGGTGCCGCATGAGCGATGCGACCGTACTCTCGCCCCGCGACTACGCCATCCAGCTCAATGGCCTGATCGAACGCCGGCGCTACCCGCAGGCACGCGCCACGCTGTCCGAAGCGCTGCAGCAGTATCCCGAGGACAGCCATCTGCTGTTCGCCTCCGCCCACATCGACTACCTGACCGGCGACAAGGAGGCGGCGCGCCAGACGCTGCATGCCATCCTTGCGCGGGAGCCGCTGCACTACGCCGCCCGCTCCCTGTTGATCAACGTGCTCGAAGACAGCGAAGAACTGGAACAGGCCGAGCTTCTCATCATCGAACTGCTGCGGGAATATCCCGAAGAAGCCTTCCAGTACGCGCGCTACGCGATGCTGATGTACCGCACACTCCATATCGACAAGGCCAAGGAGCTGGCGCGCGAAGCGCTGCGGCTGGACCCGGAGGACGAACTCGCGCTGACCGCCTGCCTGATCGGCGACATCATCGACGGCCGTCGCGGCGCCGAAGCCGCAAGCCTGGCGAACCTGATGCGCGGCCATCCTGACAGCCAGACCACGGCGCGCATGCTGGTCAGCCACCTGGTGAGCCGCGGGCACTATCGCGCCGCAAAGCGCATCGCGATCGAACTGCTGCACCTTTACCCGCACTCCACCGAAATCCTGGAGCTGGTGGTCAAGCTGGAGGCGCTGAGCCACTGGAGCATGCTGCCCCTGTGGCCGCTGAATCGCTGGGGCTGGGGCGCCTCGGCCGCGTTCTATTTCATCACCCTGCTGGCGATGAACCTGATCCGCAAGGACGCGCCCACGGTCGCCGGCATCGCCACCTGGGCCATCCTCGGATACTGTGCCTATTCCTGGCTCTATCCTCCCCTCTTAACGCGCTGGCTGAAACGCCGCACAGGACTTTAAAACAGCATGGCACTGAAACGCGAAGAACTCGAATCCGCCCTCGTCACCGATCCCTTCAACCTCGGTCATCGCCTCGCCTACGCGCACCTGCTGCTCGACGGCGACGACGCCCAGGCCGCGCTGACCCAGTTCGAGCTGGCCGAGCGCCAGCGCATCGACGCCGACACCCTCAGCGGCAAGGCCCAGGCGCTGCTGGCGCTCAAGCGCGAAGGCGAGGCGCTGGTGGCCTACGTGGCGGCGCGCCAGCACACCGGCTTCGAACCGATCGAAGCGCTGGAGAACCTGGCCCAGCGCGCGCAGCCGGCGTCGGCGCCGGCGCTGTCGCTGGTGCGGCCGGCGCAAAACGTCGCCGCGCTGCGGCCCCAGTCGCCGCAACAGGTCCGCTTCGCCGACGTCGGCGGCATGGAGGAGCTGAAGAAGACGCTGCGCCTGCACATCATCGAACCGTTCCTGCGCCCCGGCCTGTTCGCCAAGTTTAAGAAAAGCGGTGGCGGCGGCATCCTGCTGTACGGGCCTCCCGGCTGCGGCAAGACCATGATCGCGCGCGCCATCGCCAGCGAATGCAAAGCTTCCTTCGTCTCGGTCGGCATCAGCGAAGTGCTCAACATGTGGATGGGCGAGAGCGAACGCAATCTGGCGCAGCTGTTTGAAAAGGCCCGCGCGCAGAAACCGTGCGTGCTGTTTTTCGACGAGCTGGATGCGCTGGCGTTCTCGCGCTCCAAGGCGCAGAGTGAGCATAGTCGCACCATCGTCAACGAGTTCCTATCGCAGCTCGACGGCTTCGAACGGGACAACCGCGATGTGCTGTTCCTGGCCGCCACCAACATGCCGTGGGACGTGGACCAGGCGATGAAGCGCACCGGCCGCTTCGCGCGGCAGCTGTTCGTCCCGCCGCCGGACGAGGAAGCGCGCCGCCACATCATCGACATCAAGCTGCGCGACATCCCGGTCGAAGGCATCGACGTACCGGCGCTGGTGGCCGCCACGCCGCACTATTCGGGCGCCGACATCGATGGCCTGATCGACCTGGCCAAGGAAAGCACGCTGCACGACATCCTGGCCGGCAATCCGGAGCGCCCCATCGGGCCGGCGGACATGGCGTATGCGCTGGACCTGATGCAGCCGTCGACCGTGGAATGGCTCAAGACCGCGCGCAACCTGGTGCGCTATTCCGGCAGCGACGACAGCTATCGGGATGTGGAAAAATATCTGAAGAAGACCAAGTTTCTGTAGCAAGCGCCGGCCGTTCGTCAATGCAGGCCATAAGGGAGATTGCCATGACACGTACACACCTGTCCAAGCTGGCCTGCATGCTGGCCTTGTGCGCCTCCGGCGCCGCCTCGGGCATCGACTTCTACAACAAGGGCAACGAGCCGGGACGCCCGTTCTCGCTGGCGGTGCGAGCGGGCGACTATGTGTTCGTGTCCGGCCAGCTGGGCACCGGGCCGAATGGGCTGGTCAAGGGCTTCGAGGCCCAGTCGAAGCAGGCGATGGACAACATCGCCGTCATCCTCAAGGGCTTCAACCTGGGCATGGACGACGTGGTCAAGTGCACCATCATGATCGCGGACATGGCCAAGTGGGAGGACTTCAACAAGGTCTACGCCAGCTACTTCAAGCCCGCACGCCTGCCGGCGCGCAGCGCGCTGGGCGCCAACGGCCTGGCGCTGGGTGGCGAGGTCGAAGTCGAATGCATGGCCTACGCGCCACGCCGCTAGCAGAAATTGATATAGCGCAGATACGCTTTTGCATTAGAATCGTCGTCTTTGCTTACCACCCTAGGGGATTCGATGGCTGATGGGAAGAATGAACTCAAACGCGGCCTGAAGAGCCGGCATATCCAGCTGATCGCGCTGGGCGGCGCCATCGGCACCGGCCTGTTCCTGGGTATCGCGCAGACCATCCAGATGGCCGGGCCGTCGGTGCTGCTCGGCTACGGCGTGGCCGGCCTGATCGCCTTCTTCATCATGCGCCAGTTGGGCGAGATGGTGGTCGACGAACCGGTCGCCGGTTCGTTCAGCTACTTCGCCGACAAATACTGCGGCCACCTGGCGGGCTTCATGTCGGGCTGGAATTACTGGGTCTTGTACGTCCTGGTCAGCATGGCCGAGCTGTCGGCGGTGGGCATCTACGTTCAATACTGGTGGCCCGCGATTCCGACGTGGATGTCGGCGCTGGCCTTCTTCGTCGTCATCAACGCCATCAGCCTGGCCAACGTCAAGGCTTTTGGCGAGATGGAGTTCTGGTTCGCCATCATCAAGGTGGCGGCCATCGTCGGCATGATCGCGTTCGGCGCCTACCTGCTGATCTCCGGCGACGCCGGCCCGCAGGCCACCGTGTCCAACCTGTGGCGGCACGGCGGCTTCTTCCCGAACGGGATCGGCGGACTGGTGATGGCGATGGCCGTGATCATGTTCTCCTTCGGCGGCCTGGAACTGATCGGCATCACCGCCGCCGAGGCGGACGATCCGTCGCGCACCATCCCCAAGGCCACCAACCAGGCCATCTACCGCATCCTGATTTTCTACATCGGCGCGCTGGGCATCCTGCTGTCGCTGTACCCATGGGAGAAGGTCGTCACCGGCGGCAGCCCGTTCGTGCTGATCTTCCATGCGCTGAACAGCAACCTGGTGGCCCACGCGTTGAACGCCGTGGTGCTGACGGCCGCGCTGTCGGTGTACAACAGCGGCGTGTATTCCAACACCCGCATGCTGTACGGCCTGGCCAAGCAAGGCAACGCGCCGCGCCTGCTGCTGAAGGTGAACCAGCGCGGCGTGCCGCTGGCAGCGCTGGGCGTTTCGGCGCTGGCGACCGGCATCTGCGTGGTCGTCAACTACTTCATGCCGGGCAAGGCCTTCGGCTTCCTGATGGGCCTCGTGGTGTCGGCGCTGATCATCAACTGGGGCATGATCAGCTGGATCCACCTGCGCTTCCGCGCACAGAAGAAGGCCGACGGCCAGGCCACCGCCTTCCGCAGCCTGGGCTACCCGCTGACCAACTACCTGTGCCTCGCCTTCCTGGCCGGCATCCTGGTGGTGATGTACCTGACGCCGGACCTGCAGTTGTCGGTCTACCTGATCCCCGTGTGGCTGGCGGTACTGGGCGCGGGTTACTGGATACGCAAGAAAAACGCGGTGGCCGCGCCCCGTCAAGCCGAGTCCTAAGCAACGGTGCTGGGTTGCTGCGCCGGTTCAACTCCGGCTGAGCGCTTCGATGGCCTGCACCAGCCGGTCCAGCTGGATTGGACTGGTGAACAGCGCCGGCGTCACGCGCACGCAGCTGCCGCCCACGGGTCCATTGCGGGACACGGTGAAGATGCCGTGTTCGTCCATCAGCCGCCTGGCCAGGCGCTGGTTGTCTTCCTTGCCGGTCTTGCCGTCGAAGCGGAATGAGGTGCTGGCGCCGTACATGGCGGGATCGTCCGGCGTCAGTATCTGCAGGCCCTTGACGCCGCGTACACGCTCCACCCAGTAGCTGCGCAGGTATTTGAGCCGCGCCGATTTATTGGCCACGCCGATCTGCTCGTGGAAGCGGAACGCCGCCGGCACAGTCATGGTGTTGGCGGAATTAACCGTGCCCGAATGGACGCGGGAACGGATGTCGGTGGCCGCATAGTCCTGGTCCGACATGTGCACCGCGATGTCCGGCAGCCGCGCCTTGCGGATGTACATGAAGCCCACGCCCAGCGGCGCCCCCAGCCACTTGTGCAGATTGAAGCCGATGAAGTCCGCCTTCAGGTCCGCCACCATGAAATCGGTCTGGCCCCATGACTGCGCCGCGTCGGCGATGACGTCGATGCCGCGCTGGCGCGCCATGTCCACCAGCTCGGCGACCGGCAGCACCAGCCCGGTGCGATGGCTGATGTGGGTCAGCAGCAGCAGGCGTGTGCGCGGGTGGCGCCGCATCGCCTCCGCGTAGGCGTCCAGGATGGCCTGGCGACTGGGCGGTTCGGGGATGCGTACCACGGCGGTCTGCGCGCCGCGCCGCAGCGCCAGCTCGTTCATCGCATATTGGGTGGCGTCGTAATCCAGGTCGGCGTACATGACCGTGTCGCCGGCCTTCACGTGCTTGTAGTTGACGATCAGGTTTTGCAGCGATTCGGTGGCGCCGCGCGTGATGGCGATCTCCGACACGTCGGCGCCGACCGCCGCCGCGATCCGCGCCCGTATCGCATCCATGCCCGCGCCGTCGAACTGCTGGCGCAGGAAGCGCGAGGTGTTCGCGTTCAGGTAGTCGATATTGCGCTTGTAGTCCTCGGCCACCGGGCGCGCCATCATGCCGAAGTAGCCCTGCTCCAGATTGATGAAATCCGGCGCCGGATCATATTGCGCGGCCACCTTGGCCCAGTAGGCTTCGTTGCGGGGCTGGGCCTCGGTGCTGGGCGGCAGCTCGGCCAGCGCCGGCTGCGAGATGAGCGAACCGCCGGCAACGCCGGCGGCTGCATGGAAGAAATTGCGGCGTGTGAGCATGCGTACTCCTGTCGGCCTGTGGAAGCGTCCAATATAGCACCGACAGGAGCGTTCTTCAGATGGTTTCGCTCTCGCGCACCGTCAGCGGACTGGCCAGCGCAAAGCGGGCGATATCGTCCTTGCGCATGAAGGCCACGCCTGGCTTGCTGCGCACGTAGGTCAGGAACTCGTCCCATATCCGCACCATCTGCGGCGTGCCGCTGATGCGGTCGTGCGCGCTGATCGACATCATGCGGCGGCGCGTTCCGGCTTCCTCGTAGAGCTGGTCGAACTCGCCCTTGATCTGCGCCAGGAAGGCCTGCGGCGAATAATTGCGGCCTTCGATCAGCAGGATATCGTTGTTCCGCAGCGTGTACGGCACGACGACGAAATCCTTGCCGTTCACCTGTTCGATAAACGGCTCGTCGCGGCTGACATCATCGATATGGTAGATGAAGCCCAGCTCCTGCAGCAGCGACAAGGTGTTCGGCCCCCGGCGCAGCCAGTTGCAGTTGTAGCCGATCGTTGTTTCGCCGGTCTCCTGCCGCACCATGTCGCGGCCGGCGACCAGGAAGGCCTTTTCATCCTTGCGGCTCATCGCGTATTGCGAGCTCCAGCGCGGTCCGTGGCCCGACGCCTCATGCCCGCGCTTGACGATCTCCTTCGCCAGCGCCGGATGGTGGCGCACCGCCTCGCCGATCATGTGTGACGTGACCTTGACGCCATGCTTGTCCCACAGGTCCAGCATGCGCGGCACGCCTTCGCGATAGCCGTAGGCGAACCAGGTATTGGCCGCCGCATCCGACGGCACGCTGGCCGGGAAGTCGACCTTGGGGAAGGGACTATCGGCGCCCTTGGGCGGCTGGCCTCCCGCTTCGAACTGCATGGAGATCGAGATCACCAGTCGCGCACCATTCGGCCAGAAGCCTGCGGAGTCGAGAGCCGCGGCCGTCGCCGGTGCAGAAGTCTGTGCCTGGACGCCTTGCGTCAGGCCGGCGGCCAGCAAGGCCGCGCCACCGGCGGCCTGGGTCAGGAATTGGCGGCGTTGAGGCGCCGCGGTCGGGGTTTTCTTCAATTTGAATCTCCTTATAACAAACCGCCGCCGTCGACATCGACGACCGCTCCGGTCATAAAACCGTTTTGCATCAGCATCATGTAAGCCTGGGCCAGGTCATCGACCTGCCCAACCCGCCCAACCGGCAGGCCGGCGCCCGCGCGTTCCGCCATCGCCTTGCGCTCGGCCTCGGACATCGGCCCCCACATGCCGGTTTCCACCATCCCCGGACTAACCACATTGACGCGCACCGGCGCCAGCTCCTTCGCCAGCGTCTTGCCGATGGACTCGACGGCGGCGTTCATGCTCGCCTTGACCACGGCGCCCGGCACCGCCTTGCGCGCCAGCAGGCCGGAAGTCAGCACGATGGAACCGCCGGAACGAATCAGGCGCGCACCGTGGCGCGCCACCCGCAGCTGCCCAAAGACCTTGACGTTGAAGGCCGCCTGCGCGTCCTCCACATTCAGGTCCGACAGGCGGCTGGACGCGATCACCGGACCGACTGTCGACACCAGATGATCGAAAGCGCCGATATCGGCAAAGAAGCGCTGCACCGCCACCTCGTCTTCCACGTCCAGCTGCCGCGCTTCGACACCGGACGGCAAGTCCGACGCCACGGCACGACGGCCCGCCGCGATCACGCGCGCGCCGGCCGCAGCAGCCTGCCGCGCCACCGCCAGCCCGATGCCGGACAAGCCCCCTACCACAACCACTGTCTGATCTTTCATGCTTGACTCCCAAGGAATATGCGAACCATTCCATTCTCCCGCTGAAGGAGGCGCCTGATAATTGGCCCGGACCTTGAATGACCTTCAACGCAGAATTGAAGATGCGCCGCGATCACCGGCCCTACGCTAAAATGACGCGCATGAAATCACCCAACAACACCTCGCTGTATTGCTATCCGTGGGATGTCGCGGACGTGGACCGTTTTGTGGACCAGGCCCGCGCATTGGGCATGAACGGCGCAACGCTGGCCGTGAGCTACCACGCCGGCAAATTCCTGCGGCCGCACGCGGCCAGCGGCCCGCGTGTCGTCTTCCCAGAGGACGGCGTGGTCTACTTCGAACCCGATCTGGCGCGCTACGGCGAGATCAAGCCGCAAGCCCATTCCGATCCGGCGCTGCGCGAGGTGTTGTCCAAACTGGTCGCCAACGGCGGCGTCGCGGTGCACGCCTGGACCGTCCTGCTGCACAACAGCCGCCTCGGCGCGGCGCACCCCGAATACACAGCCCGCAATGCCCACGGCGACGGCTACCTGTACAGCCTTTGCCCGATGCGGCAAGCGGTGTTCGACTACGCCGTCGCGCTGAGCGCCGACGTGGCCGCGCGCGGCGTCGCCAGCGTGGTGATCGAAACGCCTGGCTGGCTGCCCTACGCCCACGGCTACCACCACGAATTCGCCCAGGTGCGCGGCAACCTCTGGCTCGATTCCATGCTTGGCCTGTGCTTCTGCGACGCCTGCATGGCCGCAGGCAAGGCGGCGGACATCGACATGGACGGCCTGCGCGACCGCATCCGCCAAAACATCGACAGCTATCTCGACGCCCCCGTCGACGCCACGCCCAGCCAGGCCGCCGCGTGGCTGGCCGCCGATCTGCTGGAGGATGGGGACCTGGCCGCGCTGAACCGCCTGCGGCAGCGGCGAGTGACGCAGCTCGTCGCCGCCATCCGCGCCGCCATACCGGCGCAGGTGCAGCTGGCCGTGGTGGCAACCGTGCAGCGGCCGACCGCGCAAAGCTGGCTCGAAGGCACCAACCTGCGCGCGCTGGCCGGCGTGGCCGACTGGCTGGAGATTCCGTTCTACGAAGCCGATGCCGCCGCCGTCCGCAGCGACGCCTGGGATTGCATCCGCCGCATCGGCACGCCGGACCGCATACGCGCCATCCTGCGCCCCGGGCCACCGGACCTGGCCGACGGCGCGCAACTGCCGGCGGCGCTGGAAGGCTTGCGGGACATGGGCATACGTCACGTCGGCTTCTACAACTACGGCATGCTGCGCCGCGACCGCCTGCGGGCGCTGGGCGCCGCCATCCGATCTTTCGAACCAAGGAGCCACACTTGACACGCACCGCCGCCATGCTGGAATTGGAAAATCAACTGCTGCAACCCGGCGTCAAGGGTCTGCCGATCACCAAACCGCTGCGCCAGGGCGACATCGGCGCCCGCCAATGGAATGTGCTGAATGCCGACACCAGCTTTCCCGTCGCGCTGCTGAAGGCTTCCTCGCTGGAGCACAACCTGCGCTGGATGCGCGGCTTCTGCGACCAGTACGGCGTGCAGCTGGCCCCGCACGGCAAGACCACCATGAGCCCCCAGCTGTTCGACGCGCAGTTGGCGAACGGCGCCTGGGGCATGACGCTGGCGACGGCGTCCCAGGCGCAGATCGCCTACCGCTACGGCGTGCGCCGCGTCCTGCTGGCGAACCAGCTGGTGGCGCCGGCCGACATCCAGGCCATGCTGACGCTGATGCGAGACGATCCTTCATTCGAATTCTTCGCCCTGGTCGATTCCAGCGCCGGGGTTGCGCGCCTGTCGCAGGCGGCGCAGCAAGCGGGCATGACGCGAAGCTTGCCGCTGCTGGTGGAATTGGGCCTGGCAGGCAAGCGCGCCGGCTGCCGCAGCATGGAAGACGCCCTTGCGCTGGCACGCGAAATAGCTGCCGCGCCGGGGCTGGAGCTGGCCGGCATCGAGGGCTACGAGGGCCTGCTGGTCGGCCCGGACCGCAACAAGGACCACGAAGACGTCCGCCAGTTCGTCACCCAACTCTCCGATCTCCTACGCCAGGCCGACGCCGCGCAGTTGTTCAAGCGCGGTGAAATCCTGCTGTCGGCTGGCGGTTCCGCGTACTTCGACTTCGTCGCCAGCGGTTTCGCGCAGGTGAAGGATCTGTCGCGCCCCGTGCTGCCGGTGCTGCGCAGCGGCTGCTACCTGACCAACGACCATGGTTTCTACCACGGTCTGATCGAACAGCTGAACGCACGCGAAGGCCTGGCGCCAGGCCAGGGCCTGCGGCCCGCTCTGGAAGTGTGGAGCGTGGTGTTGTCCCGCCCGGAGCCGACGCTGGCGATACTCGGCATGGGCAAGCGCGACGCCTCCTACGACATGGAGCTTCCGCGCGCGCTGGTCTCGCACCGTCCCGGCGCCGGCACGCCCTCCGCGCTGCCGGACGGATGCCGCATCGAGAAGATGAACGACCAGCACGCGTACCTGCGCCTGCCGGCGGACCACGCCAACGCGCTGGAGGTGGGCGACCTGATAGGCTGCGGCATCTCGCATCCCTGCACCACGTTCGACAAATGGCCGCTGATGCTGGTGGTGGACGACGACTACCGCGTACAGCGCGCCGTCAACACCTTCTTCTAGGCCGCTGCGGGACGCAGGTGCTGCGCGATGATGGCGAACATCTGCTCCACGTCCACCGGCTTGCCGATGAAATCATCCATGCCGGCGGCGATGCACTGCTCACGCTCGGACTCCATCACACCGGCCGTCATCGCGATCACCGGCATCGTCAATCGCAGCTCGTCGCGTATCGCGCGGGTTGCGGTGTAGCCGTCCATGACCGGCATCTGCACGTCCATCAGCACCAGGTCGCATTGCAGGCCGCCGCGCAGCAGCGCGAGCGACTGCTCGCCGTTCTCCGCCACCGTCACCACGGCCTCCACATGTTCCAGTATGCCCTTCGCCACTTGCTGGTTGATCGGATTGTCCTCCACCAGCAGTATGCGCGCACCGCGCAGCGCCTGCTGGTCGTCGACGACCGGCCCGGCGGCGGCATCGCTGTCGCTGTGCGCCAGCGCGGTCCGCACCGCATCGTGCAGGCTGGACGAGGTGACCGGCTTGGTGAGGAATACCGGCGCGCCAACGCCATCCATGTCCTGAACCAGCTTGCTGCGGCCGTAGGCATTGACCATGCAGATGACCGGCTTGCCGGATTCCTCCCGCACCGCAAGCATGACTTCCGGGCCATCCATGCCCGGCATTTGCCAGTCGACCAACGCCGCGTCGTAGGCGTGACCGGCGCGTATCAACGCCAGCGCCTCCGGCCCCGAGGCCGCGACGTCGCAAGTCCAGTCCCAGGCCTGGATCGCCTTGGACAGGAAGGAGCGGCTGGTCGGATTGTCGTCCACCACCAGCAGGTGCCTGCGCTGGCCGGGTTGCGCGGCCGGGGCGTCGCCCGCCTGCTTCAACGGCAGCGTAAAGGAGAAGGCGCTGCCCTCTCCGGTCGTGCTGCTTACCTCGATGGAGCCGCCCAGCAGCTCGATCAGGTCCTTGGAAATGGTCAGCCCCAGGCCGGTGCCGCCGAACCGGCGCGTGGTGGACAAATCGGCCTGCGTGAACGGCGAGAACAGGCGCCCCAGCTGCTCGCCGCTCATGCCGATGCCGGTGTCGCGCACCGTGAAGCGCAGCGTGCCCTCGTCCTCCCCACGCTCCACCAGCAGCGACACCTCGCCATGTTCGGTGAACTTGATCGCGTTGCCGGTCAGGTTGACCAGTATCTGCTGGAGCCGCAGCGCATCGCCGATCAGCGCGCGCGGCACGTCCGGCTCCACGCCCACGCACAGCTCCAGGTTGCGATCGCCGACCGAAATGCTCATGATGCTGGCCACCGAATGCAGCACCTCGTCCAGCAGGAAGCGCACCGGATGCACTTCGATCTTCCCCGCCCCGATCTTGGAGAAATCGAGGATGTCGTTCAGGATGCCGAGCAGCGTCTGCCCCGATGCCCGTATCATCTCCAGATACCGGGCCTGTTCCGGCGACAAGCCGGTGGTGCTGAGCAGGTGCGCCATGCCCAGCACCGCATTCATCGGCGTGCGCAGTTCATGGCTCATGTTCGCCACAAAGACATCCTTGGCCGCGCTGGCGACCTGCACCTGTTCCATCGCCACCCGCAGCTCCCTCTCCGCCCGCTTGCGCTCCGTGACGTCGCGCACGATGCCGACAAACAGATGGTGGCCTTCCACGAACAACGCCCGTATCGACAGCTCCAGCGCAAACGTGGTGCCGTCCTTGCGCAGTCCCTGCAACTCGACGCTGTTCTTGCCCACCACCGTGGGTGCGCCGCCGGCGAAATAGCGCGCCATGCCTGCCAGGTGTGCGCCGCGGATGGACTCGGGCATCATGCTTGTGATGTTGGCGCCTATCGCCTCCTCCGGCGCGTAGCCGAAAATACCGCAGGCCGCGCGATTGAACGATTCGATGACACCATCCTTGTTGATGGTGACGATGCCGTCGCCGACGTTATCCATCACGGTGCGGGTGCGCAGCTCCTTGTCGATGGCCTCCCGCTGCGCCGACTGCAGCTGCAAGGTGCGCTCTTCGATCACGCTTTCAAGCCGATGCCGGTACTGCTGGAGTTCCGACTCCACCGACTGCAAGGTGCGGATGGCGTCGTCGGCTTCGCGGAACGCGGGCCGCACCTGGTCCAGTCGCATATCATCGTTCTTGCCCAGTGCACTGGCCGCGTATGCCAACGCGCTCACCGAGCCGTCGATGCGGCGCGCCAGGTACCATGCGGCGGCCACGCCCAATCCAAGCAGCGCGGCCAGGAACAGCACGATCCAGCGGATCGACGCGACCATCTCCGACAGCACTTCGCTGCGCGGCACGCCGATCGACACCGCCCAGCCGGACAGCTTGGAATGGCTGTACATCGAATACACCGGCGTGCCGTCCAACGTAACCGACTCGATGGCCGCTTCGCCGCCGCCGGCCATGCTGGCCACAAGCGCGGGGGAACCGGGCTGGCCGACAAACTTCTCCGGGTCGCGCGTGCGCGCCACGATCATGCCGCGCGAATCGAAAATGCCGGCCACGCGGCCTGCGGGCAGGCGCTGCTCCCTCAGTATCATTCCCAGGCGCTCGGGCACGAAGGCGACCGAGAGGCAGTAGACCACCTTGCCGCCCCTGACCACCGGCACGTGCACCGCGACCAGCGGCCGCTTGAGCGCACCGCCGATGAACACGTCGGAGATCACGGTCTGCCCGGTATCGAACACCTTTCTGATACGCTCCAGGCTGGCTGGGTCCGGCATGCTCGGGCCGAACGGACGCACCGTGTTGAGCAGCTGCACCGAGTCGCGGTCGCTCAGGACGAAGTTAAATCCGGGGAATTCGGGCCGCAGCGCCTTGCTGGCCTGCGCGTGGAAGGCCGCCAGGTCGCCGTTGTCGAGGCTGGGCGAATTGCCCAGCGCCAGCGCCATGGTGATGCCGGTGTTGAGATCGCGGTCGACCGACTGGATCAGCGCCCGCGCGGTGATCAGCGACTCCTGCTGGATCTGCGTGCGTTCGCGCTCGTAGAAGTGCTGGGCCAGCAGCCCGATGCCCACCACCGCCGGCAAAGCGCACGCCCAGACCAGCGTGTAGATTTGCGAGCGGAGCGATGGCAAGGGACTGTGGGCTGCTGGCTTCATTCTCGACGTCGGTGACTGACACGAGAATGACTCTAGCACAGATGAGCGTAGGCAACTACAGGCGGGCGCCCAGGCTGAGGACGGCCGCGATATTGCGGGCGGCGCTGCGCACATTCCACGCCGCCTCGGCCAGCGCCTGCTCGACCGTGCAGGGCCGGCTGACCGCGCCGAACACGGCCTGTATGCCGTGCTGATGCACAATGGCCGCCCCCGGCGCCAGGCTGCCGGCGATGGCGATCACCGGCTTGCCGTGGCGCTGGGCCACGCGGGCCACGCCGATCGGCGTCTTGCCGTGGATGGACTGGCTGTCGATGCGGCCTTCGCCGGTGATGACCAGGTCGGCGTCGGCCACGGCCGCGTCCAGGCCGACCGCCGCCGTCACGATCTCGCTGCCGGGGCGCAGGCGCCCGCCCAGGAACACCAGCATCGCCGCGCCGATGCCGCCGCCCGCGCCGGCGCCCGGCACATCCGCCACCTGTTGCCCCAGTTCGCGGGCGATGACATCGGCGTAGTGGCGCAGGTTGGCGTCCAGTTGCTCGACCATCGCCGGGGTGGCGCCCTTCTGCGGGCCGAAGATGTGCGAGGCGCCCTGCGGCCCCACCAGCGGATTGCTGACATCGCAGGCGATGTCGAACACGCTGTCCTTGATGCGCGCGTCCAGCCCGGACAGGTCGATATGGCGCAGGCGGTCCAGCGCGCCGCCGCCCGGCGGCAGCTCGTTGCCGGCCTCGTCCAGCAGGCGCCCGCCCAGCGCCTGCACCATGCCGGCGCCGCCGTCGTTGGTGGCGCTGCCGCCCACACCCAGCACGAAGCGGCGCGCGCCGGCGTCGAGCGCGTCGCGGATCAGCTCGCCTGTGCCGAAGCTGCTGGTGCGCAGCGGATCGCGCCGCGCCGCCGGCACCAGTTCCAGGCCGCTGGCGGCGGCCATTTCGATCACGGCCGTGGCGCCGTCGCCCATCAGGCCGTAGAACGCGTCCACCGGCTCGCCCAGCGGGCCGGACACCTTCAACGCCACGCGGCGGCCGCCGCTGGCGTCTATCATGGCCTGCACCGTACCTTCGCCGCCGTCGGCCACCGGCAATTTGACGTACTGCGCGTCGGGAAAGAACTCGCGGAAGCCGGCCTCGATCTCGTTGGCGACCGCCATCGCGGTCAGGCTCTCCTTGAACGAATCGGGCGCAATGACTATTTTCATCGAGTACTCTATCAACGGTTGACCAGTTTGGCGGGGACGCGCAGCACCAGTATCGCACCAAGCAGCAGCACGCTGGACAAAATATACAGCGCGGTATCGGTGCTCTGGGTCGCGTCCTTGATCCAGCCGACCAGGAAGGGGCTGACGAAGCCGGCGATCTGGCCCAGCGAGTTGATCAGCGCCAGGCCGCCGGCCGCCGCCGCGCTGCCGAGGAAGGCGGCCGGCAGCGACCAGAACATCGCCAGCGCGGCCAGCGCACCCATGGTCGCCATGCTCAGACCCGCTATCACGATCACAGGATTGCTGGAGAAGTTGGCGGCCATCATCAGGCCGGTCAGGCCCATCAGCATCGGCAGCGACACGTGCAGGCGGCGTTCGCGGCGCTGGTCGGCCGAGCGGCCGGCCCACACCATGAAGAAGGCGGCGCACAGGTAGGGAATCGCGCTCAGCCAGCCGACCGTCACCGCGCTCTGGTAGCCCAGCGACTTGATGATGGATGGCAGCCAAAAGTTGATCGCATACACGCCCATCTGGATGCAGAAGTAGATCACGCCCAGCATCCACACATTGCCGTTGCGAACCACGGACGAGAAGGTCTGGCCGGCGTCGCTGTTGGCCTGGCGCTGTTGTTCGTCGCCCGCCAGCGCGGCCTGCATGGCGGCTTTTTCATCGGCGCTGAGCCACTTGGCCTGGGCGATGCCGTCGTTGAGGTAAAAGTACACGGCCACGCCCAGGACCACGGTCGGCAGGCCCTGCAACAGGAACAGCCACTGCCATCCCGCCATGCCGGCCTGCCCGGCCGAGAAATGCTGCAGCATCCAGCCCGACAGCGGACCGCCGACCAGGCCGGAGATCGGGATCGCCGACATGAACAGGGCCATCACCTGGCCGCGCTTCTGCGCCGGGAACCAGTGCGTGAAGTACAGCACCATGCCGGGGAAGAAGCCGGCCTCGGCCACGCCGGTGAAGAAGCGCAGCACGTAGAACGAGGCCGGATCGTGCACGAACAGCATGCAGGCCGACAGGCCGCCCCATGCCACCATCATGGTCGCGATCCAGCGGCGGGCGCCGATCTTGTGGAGTATCAGGTTGCTCGGAACGCCGCTGAGCACGTAGCCGATGAAGAAGATGCCCGCGCCTAATCCGTAAACGGTATTGCTCAAATGGAGGGCGTCCAGCATCTCCAGCTTGGCGAAGCCGACGTTGACGCGGTCCAGGTAGTTGAAGAAGTAGCAGATGAAGATGAACGGTATCAGGTGCCAGCTGGCCTTCTTGTAAGCGCCGTCCAGGACGGACGCCGCCGGCCACGGGGTGGCGGTGGTCGTGGTGTTCATGTGGGTCTCCTTGGTTTTTATAGGTGGTCTGTGCGGATGATTATCTGGAATCCATCCCGGAAAAACATCGGTCAAACGCACCATAATTCAGCCGGATCCCGGCTATTTATTGGGCATGCGCACAATAAATGCTCCTATCGGCCCGGCATTTACCCGGATTCCTTGTTATTTGGCACAATGACGGCAAGGAGAAACGCCCATGTACATACTGAGCACCGAGCTGGCCCAGGACATCGTCAGCCGGACGATGAAGATCATCCCGTACAACGTCAACGTGATGGATGCCAACGGCACCATCCTCGCCAGCGGCAATCCGGCGCGCATCGGCGAGCTGCACGCCGGCGCCATGCTGGCCCTGGCCAAGCGGCTGACGGTGGAGATCGACAGTGCCAGCGCCCGCAATATGCACGGCGCCCAGCCCGGCATCAACCTGCCGTTGACGGTCAACGGCCAGGTCTGCGGGGCCGTGGGCCTGAGCGGCGTGCCGGCCCAGGTGCGCCAGTTCGGCGAACTGGTGCGCTTGACGGCGGAGATGATCCTCGAACAAGCCCACTTGGCCGGCGAGCTGCAGCGCGACTCGCGCTACCGCGAAGCCTTCGTGCTCAACCTGATCCGCTACGAAGCCGCCATGGAGGCCGACCTGGCCGCCTGGGCCCGCCGGCTGGGCGTCAACTTCGAGCGCAGCCATCTGGTGTTCCTGCTGGAGCTGGACGACAAGACGGCCGGCACCGACCAGGCCCTCGGCGAGCTGCAGCGCCTGCAACTGCGCATGCTGGCCCGGCAGCCGTCCGCGCTCACCGCATCGGCCAGCGCCCATCAGCTGGTGCTGCTCGATTTCCACGACGCCCCGTCCGCGCCCGATGCCCATTGGCCGCAGCGCCAGTTGCAGGCGCTGGCCGCCATCCTGCGCGAGGAATGCCAGCAGCCGCACACGCTGACGATGGGTATCGCCCAGACCGGCATGGCCGGCGTGGCGGTTTCCTACCGAAGCGCGTTGACGGCGGCCCGCATCGGCCGCGCCCGCCATCCGCGCCGGTCGCGCTTCAGTTATTACGAGCAAACCCTGCCGGTGCTGCTGTCGGGCCTGGGGGCGGGCTGGGAGGCGGAGCAGCTGCGCCAGCCCGTCGCCCGGCTGAAGGCGCGGGACAAAAACAAGGAACTGTTGCGGCGCACGCTCGATGTGTGGTTTGAACACGACGGTCATCCGGCGGCCACCGCCGAGGCCCTGCATATCCACCGCAACACGCTGGATTACCGGCTGCGCCGCATCGGCGAGATCACCGGCCTGGACCTGGGCAAGCTGGAGGATAGGCTGCTGCTGTATATCTCTTCGTTATTAACCACTTAACTCTCTCGGCAGAGCCGGAAAGTTACTGTATTATTTGCCGTCGCCCGAGCGCCCACAAGGCACAGGCTCGGGTACGGAAATAACCACAATAAAACTGGAGCCATTTTGAGCCTATTTCGCACCAAGAACCTGGACGATATGATCGCCAACAGCCGCAGACCCGGCGGCCTGGCGAAAGTACTCGGTCCCTTCGACCTCATCCTCATGGGCATCGGCGCCATTGTCGGCACCGGTATTTTCGTACTGACGGGCACCGGTGCCGTGACGGCCGGCCCGGCGCTGACGCTGTCCTTCGTGGTCGCCGCCATCGCCTGCGGCTTCGCCGCGCTGTGCTACGCCGAATTCGCCTCCACCGTGCCGGTGGCCGGCTCCATCTACACCTACACCTATGCCACCCTGGGCGAACTGGCCGCCTGGATGATAGGCTGGGACTTGCTGCTGGAATACGGCCTGGCCACCTCGGCCGTGTCGGTCGGCTGGTCCGGCTACTTCCAGTCGCTGATCTCCGGCTTCGGCATCCACCTGCCGGTCGCGCTCACGGCCGCGCCCGGCGCGATCCCCGGCGTGCATACGCTGATCAACCTGCCCGCGCTGTGCATCATGCTGGTGCTGACCGCGATGCTGAGCTGGGGCGTGCGCGAATCGGCCCGCCTGAACAACATCATGGTCGCCATCAAGGTCGGCGTGGTGCTGCTGTTCATCGTCGTCGGCGCGCGCCACGTCGAGCCCGCCAACTGGAAACCGTTTATGCCGTTTGGCTACAACGGCATGCTGAGCGCGGCCGCGCTGGTGTTCTTCGCCTTCATCGGTTTCGACGCGGTGACCTCGGCCGCCGAGGAAGTCAAGCGCCCGGAGCGCGACCTGCCGATCGGCATCATCGGCTCGCTGGCCGCCTGCACCGTGCTGTACGTGGTGGTCTCGGCCATCATGACCGGCATCGTGCCTTACCAGCAGTATCTGGGCATCGACCACCCGGTGTCGCTGGCGCTGAAGCACGCCGGTGAAAACTGGTTCGCCGGCTTCGTCGACCTGGGCGCGATCCTGGGCATGACCACCGTCATCCTGGTGATGGCCTACGGCCAGACCCGCATCATCTTCGCCATGTCGCGCGACGGCCTGCTGCCGAAACGCCTGTCGACCGTGCATCCGCGCTTCCACACGCCGTTCTTCGCCACCTGGCTGGTCGGCATCGTGTTCGGCCTGATCGCCGCCGTGGTGCCGCTGAACGTGCTGACCGAGCTGATCAACATCGGCACGCTGGCCGCCTTCAGCCTGGTGTCGATCGCCGTGATCATCATGCGCAAGAAGCGTCCCGACCTCAAGCGCGCCTTCCGCTGCCCGGGCGTGCCGGTGATTCCGGCGCTGGCCGTGATCTTCTGCGTCATGCTGATGACCTACCTGAGCTGGTTCACCTGGGTCGCCTTCGTGATCTGGCTGGTGATCGGCCTGGCCATCTACTTCGGCTACGCCCGTTCGCGTTCGCTGCTGAACTGATCCGCTGTCTGCCCGGCGAGGCCATGCGCCTCGCCGGCGCTCCCTCCGCCCTGCCGCAACGCGCAGGGTGCTCTACCCCACAGACCAAAACGCCAAACTCGCCTAGCATCTGACTCGTCACTGCGAAGGAGAGCGTGTGAACACCACTGTATGGTTCCTGCTCGTCGGCTGCCTGATGCTGGCGCGCGGACTGGCGGCCACCACGATCTCGAAGTCGCCCTTCATCTCGGCCATCGTCTACCTCGGCGCCGGCATCCTGATGGGGCCGACCTTGCTCAACATCTTCGGCTTCGATCCCAAGCTGCAGTCGGCCCTGCTGGAAGTGCTGACCGAGATTGCCCTGCTGATATCGTTGTTCTCCGCCGGCATCAAGATGCCGGTGCCGTTCAAACGCCAGCGCTGGGCCGCGCCGCTGCGGCTGGCCTGGCTGTCGATGTCGCTGACGGTGGGGCTGGTGGCGCTGTTCGGCCACTACGTGCTGCGGCTGCCGGCGGGCGCCGCGGTACTGCTCGGCGGCATCCTGGCGCCCACCGACCCGGTGCTGGCGACCGACGTCCAGGTGCGCCACGCGGGCGACAAGGACCAGCTGCGCTTCACCCTCACCTGCGAGGCCGGCATGAACGACGGCAGCGCCTTCCCCTTCGTCATGCTCGGCCTCGGCATGCTGGGCGTGGTCGATACGGGCGCGCACCATGTGCGCTGGCTGCTGGTCGACGTGCTGTGGGCCACCGCCGGCGCGGTGCTGGTCGGCGTAGCGGCCGGTGCGCTGGTGGCCCGGTTGAGCTGGCGACTGCGCGGCAGCGATCCCAAGCACGAAATCATGGACGACCTGGTGGGACTGGGGATGATCGCCGTGGTGTATGCGCTGGCGACGCTGCTCAAGGCCTCGGGCTTCCTGGCGGTATTCTTCGCCGCCGTCGCGCTGCGGCAGTCCGAACTGGTGCTGGCCGGCGCGCCCAAGGACCGTCACGGCCTGATGGAACCGGACACGGCAAAATCCGAATCGGCCAGGACCAGCGAAACGCACGAAGCACCGCTCACCGTCAGCACCGAATCGCTGGTTTTCAAAGAACACCTTGAGCGGCTGTCCGAGCTGACGCTGGTGCTGCTGCTGGGCGGCATGATCTCGCTGAACAGCATGCAGTGGGACGCCCTGTGGACGGCCTTGTTCCTGTTCCTGGTCGCCCGTCCGCTGAGCGTGTTCGCCGGCCTGGTCGGCAGCGACACCAGCCTGCGCATGCGCGCCATGACAGGCTGGTTCGGCGTGCGCGGCATCGGCTCGATCTACTACCTGATGTTCGCCATCGAAGCCGGCTTGGCGCCGGAAGTGGCCGCCCAGCTCACGCGCATCGCGCTGTTCGTCGTCATGTTGTCGATACTTGTACACGGCTTCAGCGTCAAGCCCCTGATGGATTCCTTGTGGCGCCGGCGCCGCTGATCGCGCCGCTTCGACCTGCATCAAGAATGCCGGGCGCGGGATGTGGGATCGTCGTGCGACCATGTCCAACGCCATTTACCTCATCGAAGACGCCACCGACCGCATCGGCGACAGCGCCCTGCTCCAGCGCTGGCGCGAACTGCTGGCCGAAAGCGACAGCCACGGCCGCGTCTACCAAAGCCCCGAATTTTTCGACTACCTGCTCAGCACGGCGACCGAACACGCGCCGCCGCAACTGTTCACGGTGACCGAGCGGGCAAGCGGGACGGTGGTTGGCGTGGTCCCGCTGGCGTTACGCCGGCATAGCTTTGATTTTATCGCCGGCCGCCTACACCTCGGCTCGTTGCCTGTTCCCAGCGTGTGCTTGCTGGGCAGCGCGCCCTTGATGCCTGCTCGTGCCGAGCTGCTGGATTTACTGTTTAAATTCCTGCTGGCGAAGTTCCCGCTATGCCAGGCGATCTCACTAGGCGCGTTGCCGGCGCATAGCGAACTCTGGCACAACATACGCAAGGGCAGCGGCTACACCGCGCATTTGTTGAACAACTGGCGGACCTGCCACCAAATCCCCCTGCCCGCCAGCTTTGAAGCCTTCATGGCACAGTTCAACTCCAAGCGGCGGTACAACCTCAAACGCCAACAACGGCAACTGCGCGACCACGGTGGCGGGCGGTTGGCCTTGCAACGCATTGAACAGCCAGAGCAATTGCCATCGATGTTGGAAGCCATGTCCAGGCTCACCACGCCGGAACATCGCGCACAATTATGGACCCAAGAAGAAATGCGGGAGCTGGCGCTACATGGCATGCTGTTGTGCTACCAGATCGATTGCGGCGGCCAACCCTGCGCACTGATACTCGGCTTGCGATCGAGCGATACGCTACACCTGTTCAACATCTTCCACGACAAAGCGCTCGACCATCTGTCGGTGGGTACGACGATACTGCACATGGCCATCGAAGACCTGTGCAGCCGTGGTTTTACCTGCATCGATCTTGGCTACGGCACCCCCGCCCACAGCTACCAGTCCAGCAACGCAACAGTACAACGCGGCCATGTACTGCTGATGCGGTCCAACACCAGAAACCGCCTGGCCCGCGCCTTGCATGGCGCCTTCGTTACAGCCACCAAAACGACGAGACGCTTCATCAAATGACGTTTGGCCGCTTCGATCCCAGCTCCGACCTTCTCGGATGGCCACCTGGGGGCGCAGGCGCCTGCAACTTTCTTGGCTTTGCAATCGTGGCTGAGCAGGTTGCTCAGCTTGACGTTACGCTCTGCCGCGCCCTCCTTAAGCAGCGCCATTTTGCTATCAGTGAACCTTATGCCGCGATCGCGTTTGGCTCGGAATGCCTTACATTGTCAGAAATGAGGAGGTTATCAGCACCGGCATAAACTTTTCGATAGCGAAGATATCCGCCACGCACTGTGAACGTCATAAATGTTTTTGTCTCACGCCCGCTAGTCAGCATTTCCGGGATCTTACCAGTTTTCGCGTATTCAGCGGCCACACGAAGTTGTTCCGTAGACAAACGCGTTATGCCCTCGATACTCTGCGGTCTCTCAATCCCTCTGCCATTGCTAGCGTGCATAGTGTTGAGCTCAGCAATAGCTGCCAAGCGTTTTTGCTCCCATATCACCATTTCTTTCTTTAATTTCTCTTCGCTGTCAGGAAAATCCTCATCCAGCTTGAACCACGCATGCGAGTCGTGAACATAGTTATCAAAAAAACTCAATGTTGAGGCTGGTAAAGGCTCGGCTTTATTCCACCAAGTTGCGATCTCTTCCCATTCATTTTCGTAGCTATTTCCAAATCCAGCGCCTTGGTTCTTTGGGGAAAATTTCCCACCTTTCCCAGCAAGCCACTCTTCAAAATCTTTAATTTCGACTTCAAATTCCACATTTGCACTATGAAGATCATTTTTGTCAAAAGTGCTGGCTCGAGAATAGCTATCGGTCTTCTCCAGCGGCGAGGGACCGTTTACACGTCTAGCCAAATGCCAAAGAATCTGCTTTTTCCCCTGTTCCCGCATTATATCTGTGAGACTTCCTTTCTTGACTTGGCATGTACACAGATAGTCGTTTAAGGCTTTAATAACCGAAGGTACGACTTTAAACTTTTTTTGTACCGCAGGGCTAGCGTCGTCCAACTTCAGTGGAACCCCGGCCAATCGAGCCTCTTTATACATATACAGCAAGGGAATTCGAGCTAACATATCCGAACCGGCTGGATCCGCTCCGCGCCCCTGCTCCTGCGGGCAGTAACCCGACCCTAGATCTGAATGAACACCTGGAAACACTACTTCTTCCGAGTTAGCTGGCGTGTCGTGTAGAACGGAAATGGAGTCTAACGGAAAACTACGCCGAACCTCATGCGCAGAGACCAAATGCACACATTTGATAATATCGGCGTGTATTCGGAGGCTGTCCTCGGCGTCGGCCCACCCTCCATGGCCGTCAAATCCGCTAAACAGCCAGCTATCTCCCAAGGTATTGGCAACTCCAACCGACGCTACGGTGTCAAAAAGCCCGAGAAAATCAAAATTGATTTGAAATCCCCCCAAGGTACGGCCACCGGGACGCTTGCAGATACGAGCATCGAGTTCACAGAGAGACATGAGCCAATTTGCGAAGACCCTTGCCTCCGCCGAACCACGGGAAAAACCAAATGCCGAAATATAAATAGTTTTAAGTTGCGCCGGATCAGTTTTCCCTGCCTCTCTATTTTTCTCATCAAACCAATGTATGGAGACACGGTCGCGTAAACGAATAAGAATATCTTGAAAAATATGTCTCGCCAATCTTTTCTTGTTTGAGGAATCATCGAACGTCTCCATCCGATCAATACTCATTTGAGACCGCTGCCACTTCGTCAACTCGATACTATTAATTAATGATAGCGCCTCATCCGAAGAAATAAGCAACGACGTATGAAAAAATAGATGGACATTATTTATTGCCTGCAGTAGCGCCCAAATTATTCGTGCTTCGCCTAGAGTTCCAAAAGCGGCGCCGCGGTCAAGATCTTTTTTTTCACCGCTATCCCGCACCTGCGTAAAGGGAGACGCAACACCAGGTATATATACCCGAAAATAATTTTTCTTTGCTCCCACCCACGCCGAATCTGTCGGCAGCACGCCGTCGACGCTTAGACCTGGAAAACAATCATATAATCTTGCTACATTAGATTGATTGTTATTTTTAGCCCCTTGTATATAGTTATTTTTAGTTCCGTCAAAGAAGAAACCAAAGAAAAGGTTTGTCTCACATTGGGCGTCGCGCTTTTCGCGCGGAACGAAACCCGCAAGAATATCCCGTTCCTTATCATCAAAAAACAAATTCGCCGTCGCCGATTCAGTATAACAATCTTTAATTAAAGGACATAATATTGCACTCATAATCAATGATCCTTAAGTTCGTTAATCGTGCGCTCCGATCGCCCTCTAATTTCTTCCAACTTCGACCGAAGATAGTCGACATATCTGCGATCTTCAGGCCCGGTAAAGTTAACTATATCTTTAGCGTTATATTTTTTATCCGAATCCCAATACTCTTTCGCGAAATTAGTAGGATCTTGCTTCAATTTAGCGAGACCGCGTGTTGATGAATCCAAATACATTTGCGCTTCTTTCACAGCAGCCACCCTTCGTTCACCTCTATATGCTACGGATGGTACAGGCCAGCCCTTAACAGCGCCCGGCCACTTCGGATTGTCCGGTTGGTAGTCGCTTGAAATAACGCTGAGGGTGCCGTCAGCAGCTCTGATCACCCATAGCTCACCTGGTTTCCCATCAACATATGGTGGCAACTCGATTGTTTTAGTTTCGGCGATTTCGGTGAAGTCGCCTTTCTCATTCTTCACCCAATGTTTAGCATCGACCTTAATCTTGATTTCAGCAGTCCAAGCTCGCGGCAACTCATAGCAACACATAATCCCCCCCGCTGCGTATGGCGCTACAGACTCGCCACCACCGCTATTACTCTCATCCTGTGGATCCTGTACGATGTAAGAGAAATGATTGCCACTATAGTTCACTCCATGTATTGCGACCGGCAATAACTCCTTCTTCGCGCAGACGCCAAGCGTGGGAAGGAGCAAAACTGTGAGCGCCAATAATCTGCGAGCCCGCTGCCAACCACGATCAATTCTAAAATTCATATCTTCCCGTTCCTCTTAAGCGATGACAGCACTCTGTTTCCATTCAGCCATTTTTCTTAACATACTTCCCTCATCCAATGCACCTGCGTCTCCATCCGCAACGACAGTACGGCACCATTTAAATAGGAGATCCGGCTCCAGGCGTTGGGTCTCAGCAACGCGCAAAGCTTGCGTCACCGCAGCATGCAAGCCAGAGGGCTTCTCTCCGCGAAAATTCTGTAGATAAGCGATTCGTTCCAGCATTGAATCTGGTTCACTATCACTCACCATTTGACCGAATTGTTTATCATCCAATTCCGGGGGAGATTGGATTGCGGGAGCATTCAACTTGGGCACAGCTAGATCGCGCCACCGCCCCTCGCGATCAATATATGCCCAACGGTGTGCTGGCCCGATCAGTTGTGCCCTTTGCTCCTCGTGAAGCGCTGAGAAAATTCCCGGCAAGCGGCGTGTATCTGGAAACCTGAAATTGAACCGCTGACCATCCGAATAGACCACGCACCATGCCGCCAGCCTCTGACTCAGTTCGTCTAGCGTCTCATCCGTTTCTATAGCACTGACCATCGGCCAGCCTGAGCATTCCGCCAATAGCTTCGGCAGCCCCATAGCATGGACATCAAAGCGCATCAAGAAAGGAGAAACATCGCGAGTCCGGTCCGAACATGATGGCAGCGACTCGAACAGGAGTCTTAAAGCGCCGGGCGACAAGACTTTTTCTACCTTGCGGTAGAGCCCGGGAATAAAGACGCCGTCGATGAGCAGGTACAGCTGGCGTTGCTCCTCCAAGCCGGAGCTCCACTCATTCAAGCTGGCCAACCAATTGTCTTCGTAAGGATCGATCAACATAATTATTCAACCGAAGTAAAGGCTGGCGCTGCGGCAAGCGACTTCTTGAGGCATTCGACGCAGATACTGTGCGGTAAGCCCGGCATTGGAAACGATGTTTTCTCAGGCCCCGAAAAATTCTTGGTCCCTGCATGAACCATGAGCTTACCTGGACACTGCACAGTAATATTTCCGCCATCAATAGTGATGTTCGCCCCGCCCGCCGTAGACAGCGTAACGCTCTTAGCAGCCGCCCAGTCAATGAACGCATTGGCACTGACGAGGTTGACCTCATCCCGCGCCTGCACCTTCAGCGCATCCGCTTGCGCCTGGATATCGATCGCGTCCTTGGCGGCGATCATCTGCACGCCAGTATTGTTTTCGCCCGCCTTGACCGCTCCGCCCAGCACGCCAATGGCCTGTTTGCTCTGCACGCGCAACTGTCCGCCGCTGACGAACTGCGTGTCGTCGCCGCTCATCAACGAGATCGTCTCGCCGTTGGACAACTGCATGGCTTGGCCGGCGGTCACGCTCAGGCCGCCCTTGCCGCTGACGGCGATGATCGGCGAGCTCGCGTGTGGCAACTGATCATCACCAGGCGCCGTTTTCTTCTCACCTGCGTCGGCCTGGGCCGCGTCCAGACTGGCGTTGCCCACCATGCCCGACACGGCGGTCAGCAGCGCCTTCAGCGGCGGCGCCTTATCATCAAGGAGGCTGGCGTTGGCCTTCTCTGCGCCAACGTGCGACGCCAGCGTCACCGTCTCATGCGTCTTGGCCGCGTCGCTGAACGTCTGGCCCAACTGCACCGCCTGCTTCAGCAGCGCGATGCCGGCCGCATTGTCGCCCATCGGATCGCGCTCGCGGGCGCCATGACTGATCGCATAGCTCGACACCAGCAGTCCGCCCGCCGCGCGCACCGCGCCATACGCATCGGTGCGCAGCTCCGCGCCCTGACCGCGCAAACTGCCGCGATAGTTGTCCGCGCTATGGATCAGATGACCCAACGTCAGCTCGCTGGCCGCATGCGTCGAGCGCAATTGCACTCGCCCCTGCGCATCGGTATCGTCGAACAGCAGCTGGTTGTAGCCTGTCGCACCGAATTCCTTGCTGCGCAAACCCCACTGCGCCGCAGCGTTGCCGTGCCCGGCCGTATCGGCGGAAGCCCCGTGCCACAAGGGACTATTGCCCGCCGCCAGATTGCCCTGCGCCGACGGCGCATGATCGCCGGCCGGATTGAACACCGAAGCCTTGCTGTCCCCAGCCGCCTGTCCTGCCGGCGTGGGCGCAACGCCGCCCTCGCCCTGGCCGTTATACAAAGCGCCAACGATCACGGGCCGGTCGATATCGTTCTCGATGAACTGCACCAACACCTCCTGACCCACGCGAGGCAGGAACTGGCTGCCCATGCCGCCGCCTGCCGAACGCTGGGCGACGCGCACCCAGCAGCTGGCATCGCCGCTATCCTGCCAGTGATAGCGGATGCGTACGCGGCCCAGCACGTCGCAATGCAGCTCGTCGGCACCGGCCGGCTGGTCCGATCCATCCGCGCCGATGACGATGGCGCTCTGCGTGCCCGAGGCCGTCGGCCTCGGATGGTTGCGGCCATCGCTGTCCGGCAGTTGCGGACGCCAGATCACATCCGCAGCGACCGCTTCGAAGCTATTGGCGTAGCCGGTCTTGCGCGCCTGCTCGATCACCAGCGCGAACTCCTCGTCGCGCTGCGGCGCCAGTTCTTCCAGCAATTCGGGAATGGGACCGAACAGCTCGGCCAAGCCGTGCTGGGCCGGCGACGGCAGGTTGTTGACGCCGACGCTGCTCACGCGCAGCACCGTGTACGCCGGCACGGCATCCCCGTCGGCGGACGCCAGCGGCCCCTGCGTGACATTGACGCGCCGGCCTGCCGCCAGCGTACGCACCGTCGAACGGCCGCACCACATCTGGCTGCGTGCTTCGCGCGCCTGCATCTGCAATTCGGCGTAGTGCTGGGCCTGCCCGCTGCTGGCGTAGGCGTACTGGCCTGGCATGTCGAAGCTTTCCAGCGGCGGCAGTTTCTTGTACTGCTGCCTGGATGGCGCGCTGGCGCCGACGGCTTTCTTGGCCTTGTAATCGTAGCTGAGCAAGGTGGTCAGCGTGACCGAGATCGTCCGCCGCGCCTGCAATGCCTGGATGGTGTCCTGCTGCTCGCCGGCGCGCACGCCGTGGAAACGGATGCCGCCGCCAGCCTCGCTGCTGGCATCCTCGGGCACCGCGCCCAACTGGCTGCTGTCAGCGAACAGCACCATGCACAGGCCGTCATCGGTTTCCTCGAAGCGCCAGGCCAGGCCTTCCTCGGTCAGCAGGCGCAGCACGAAGTCGTAGTCCGACTCGCGGTACTGGCAGCAATAGCTGCGCGCCGACACATCGGCCAGGAAGCTGTCGACCTCTTCGCTCCAGCGCCATTGCGCCAGCGGCTGATAATGTTCGAAGACCGATTCGACGATCTCGACCACCGTCTTGTCCTGCCAAACGCGGCTGTTGCGCACCTGGCTCAGGCGCCACAGCCACGGCGTCAACCGCAGGCGGAAGCGCGCCAGGCCGCCCTCGCTGCCCAACATGGCCGCCTGCGTGATGTCGCCGCTGAAGGTGGCGCGGCTGCCGTCCGCCAGGCTCACTTCCAGGCTGGCCGGCTTGCCCAGCAACGGCGCCAGCTCGACGTGCGCGTTGGTCGACAGCACGATGATGTCGCGCGCGCCCGTACCCTGCACCATGTCGTCGGCGCAAAACGCCTCCACCAGCAGGCCGCCCGAACCCAGGTCCGCGTCGTCGTCGCCCAGCTTCAGCGCGTACAGGCGCGTCGCACTGGAGAACTGCGCCAGCGCGGCGGTGATTTTCTCAAGCAGCGCGATGCTCATGAGTTCGACGCGGTCTTGGCGGCCGGGGCGGCCTTACATTCCGGCTCTTTCTTGGCATCGGCCGCGCATAGGCGGGCCCGGCACTGCTCTTCGCCGGCGGCGTTGTACTGCTTGCAGGTCTTGAGCTGGTCGGCAGGCGTGCTGGTCTTCTTGACCGGCCCACGCGTCTGCAGATGCGCCATCAACGCGGTGATCAGCGTGACGTCGCTGTCCTGCTTGCCCTTCTCCTTTTCCTTGGCCGGCGCCTTTTGCGCCAGCTTGGCATTGTCCGGCTTGCGCTCAGGCTTGTGCTCGGCCTTGCGCTCGGGTTTGTGTTCCGCCTTGGCGATGTGCTGCGGCTTCGCCTGCGGCCGCTCCAGTGCTTGCTTGAGCTCGTCGCGGCCGGATGCCGGCTTGGCCGGCGCGGTCAGCATTTCCTTCAGCGATGGCAGCTTGCCGTCCGCCGGCCGGCTGGAAGGGGCCGCTTCTTCCAGGATCGCGGCGGTCGATACGTCGGACTCGGCCGGGCCGGGCGGCGCAGCAGTCACCGGCGCGTCCGTGGCAGCCGGAGCAGCCGCCACCGCCGGCGGCAAGCTGTCCTCGTCAGGCGTATTACTCATCCAGATCAGCGTGCCGCCGACGACGGCCAATACGCCCGCGCCCGCCGCTCCCCACACCAGCAAGCCGGAGCGCTTGCCGGCGGCCTTGGCCGGCGCGGCCGCGGTAGGTTTGCTGTCGAGCGTGCTCAATATGCGCTGGCGCTCGGCTTCCGCCTGCTGTTCCGATGAAAGAAGACTGGGCCTGCCCCCTTTCGAAGGGCGATCGTCTTGACGTTGCAAAATGTACTCCTTGTTAATTTCGCATTACTTTACGCGATTCAAGAAAAACACGACGCATATTACAAACTCAACCGTGCGCGCCCCGAAAATACGTCGTTTCACAGGGGGATTTCAATCGTGCGCTGGATTGTCATAACTGTAAGATATACTCAAAGCAATGCTTTAAGGATACTAATGATGCAACGTTCTGCTGGAGAGATGCTGTCGTGCTGATACTGGCCATCGCACTCTATTTCGTCCTGGCCTGCCTGATCAGCTGGATGGTGCTGTTTCCGGCCGGGCGCGAATTCGTGCTCAACGCGCTGGCGGGGGCCAGCCAGCGGCTGCAGCAGCGGGTCGGCCGCATCGCCCAGCGCCGCCAGCAGGAAGCCAGCGCCCTGGGCCGCAGCGGACGCGCCTCGGCGGGCGAGATCGGCGCCTTCCTGCGGCAACATTATGTGCTGTGCCTGGGCGGAACCGCGCTGATCTGCATTCCGCCGCTGCTGGCGCTGCTGATGAGCACCAAGAACACGCTGAGCGGCTTCGAGACCTCGACCAGGGAAGTCAACACCCAGGTCGCCGATCTGCTGCAGGGCGAGCAGCTGGTGCCGCCGCCGCCGTTGCCGCCGCTGGTGTTCGCGTCGGCCGAAGTGGCGCTGGAGCGGCCGATGCTGGTATCGGCCAGCCGCGACTGGGCCTTGATGGACGCGGCCTACGCGCAGCGGCTGCTGATGGCCTTCAAGATCATGAAGGAAAAGCACGGCTACGACATGGCGATCCTGGAAGGCTACCGCAGCCCGGAACGCCAGAACGCGCTGGCGGCGATGGGACCGAACGTCACCAACGCGGCCGCGTTCCAGAGCTGGCACCAATACGGCCTGGCCGCCGACTGCGCCTTCCTGCGCGACGGCAAGCTGGTGATCTCCGAAAAAGATCCGTGGGCCATGCGCGGCTACCAGCTCTACGGCGAAGTGGCCGAGTCGCTGGGCCTGACCTGGGGCGGACGTTGGAAGATGATGGATTTCGGGCATACGGAACTGCGCATGCCCGGTGTGATGAGACGATAAGGTACGGGCGAAGATGGCGGCATGGCTTAAAAATTTGATGACAATGATGCTGGCGTTCGGCGCCAGCTGGCTCGGCGCGGTCTGGTTCTGGCGCTCGAACAACCGCGTGCCGGCCACCGACGACCTGGTGCTGTACCTGTTGGTGCTGCCCCTGGCGTTGCTGGCCGCGTTCTGGCTGGGGCGGAAAATCTACAACGGCATCAGCGCTCCCGCCGCCGCCGCGACATCCACCGTCGCCGCGCAATCCGAGGCGCCGGCCGCGCCGGCGCGCGGTCCAACGCTGTCGCTGGTGGCCGCCGCCGTGCGCGCGCCGCATGGCGCCTCACCCGCAGAACTGAGCGCCACGCTGGCCGAAAACAAGGCCCGTCCCGCGCTGGACCCGGAACTCAACGACGCCTACGGCTACCCCGTCATGAGCGCCCGCGTCGCCGACATCGACGCCGACGCCACCCGCACCGAGATGTCGGACTGGCTGGCGGCGAACCACACGGCGCCCCACTTCAGCGACGAACAATGGCGCGCGCTCAGCGCCGGCAGCGAAGTGGTGGTCGAATTGAGCGCCTATCTTGGCGCCCATCCGCTGCTGGAGCTCCACGCCGGACAGGTGGCCCGCCGCGAGCCCCTGTCGCTGCCGATGCTGCAACTGCAGCCGGTATGGCAGGCCGACTGGCAGCCGGAGCACCGCCAGGCCGCCGCACTCTGGTTCCGCCACCTGGTGACTCAATCCGGCTGGCCCGAAGACCGCATCGCCGTCGCCCTCGAACGCGGCCCCCTGGACACCGAAGCCGGTACCGTGCTGGCACGGCTGCTGTCGAACGAACCGCCGGCGCTCGCCATGATCGTCACCTGCGGTTCGCACCTCGGCACCGGCAGCGTCGAAAGGCTGGAGAACGGCGGCGCGCTATTCAACGCCAACCAGCCGCAAGGCCAGATCCCCGGCGAGGGTGCGGCCGGCCTGCTGCTGACCGACGCCCTCCAAGCGACGCTGCTGGGGACCGGCGGCGAGCAGCCGCAATTGCTGGCCGTGAGCAGCGGACGCCGGCCCCATTCCGCCGACGAATCCAAGCGCGCCAACGCCGAACTTCTGCAGGAACTCAGCGCCAAGGCGCTGCAAGGCGCGGGCCGCGAAGCATCGGCCATCGCCTTGATCAGCGCCGACACCGACCACCGCACCAGCCGCGTCATGGAGCTGATGGGCGTCGCGTCGGAAGCGACTCCGCAACTCGATCCCGGCGTCGACATCTTCAGCGTCGGCGCCAGCTGCGGCAATTGCGGCGCCGTCACCTGGTTGACCGCGCTGGCGGTGGCGCGGCAGGAAGCGGAAAGCCGCAAAGCCGTCATCCTCTGCATCAGTAACCTGGACCCGTTCCGGCGCGATGTCGCCGTCATCGGTCCTGCCGCAGCCGTACCTGTTTGATTTTCCCGATTTTTCCTAGAGCCCCAATCATGATGCAAAAAACCTGGCAATTCCTGACGTCCCGCAACAGCCTGATTGTGATCGGCTGGGTGGCCTTCGCCGCCTGTTTGCTGATCGCGTCCGCCATCTTCGAATGGCCGGCCAGCGTCGCGTGGACCGTGCTGGCGATCGCAATGCTGTTCGGCGCCATCGTCTGGCTGTGGCGCCGCCGGCGCAAGCAGCGCGCCGCAGCCCAACTAGGCGACATGCTGGAACAGCAGGTCAACAAAGCCCCCGCCAAGACCGACCCGGCCCAGCGCCAGGAAACGGACGTGATCCGCAAGCGCCTGCTGGACGCCATCGCCACCATCAAGGGCTCGAAGATCGGCCAGTTCTCCGGCAACGCCGCGCTGTACGAACTGCCGTGGTACATGGTCATCGGCAATCCGGCCGCCGGCAAGAGCACGGCGATCGCCAGCTCCGGCCTGCAGTTCCCGTTCGCCGACACCAAGATCGTGCAAGGTGTGGGCGGCACCCGCAATTGCGACTGGTTCTTCACCACCGACGGCATCCTGCTCGATACGGCCGGCCGCTACTCGGTGGTCGACGAGGACCGTGGCGAGTGGTTCGGCTTCCTCGACTTGCTCAAAAAATACCGCAAGAAAGCGCCGATCAATGGCGTCATCATCGCCGTCAGCGTCGCAGAACTGACGCGCAACCGGCCTGAATTCGCCATCAACCTGGCCAAGAACCTGCGCCAGCGCGTGCAGGAACTGACCGAGCGCCTCGAAGTCCACGCGCCGGTGTACGTGGTCTTCACCAAGGCCGACCTGATCACCGGCTTCAACGAATTCTTCCAGGACGCCGAACGCGGCGAACGCGATAAGATCTGGGGCGCCACCCTGCCCTACAGCCAGTCCACCACCAGCGAGCAGATACTCGACCAGTTCGACGCCCGTTTCGATGAACTGTACGACGGCCTGAAAGACCTGAGCCAGGCCAACATGGCCCTGCAATGGCGCGAGCGCATGCCATCCGGCGTGTTCACCTTCCCGCTGGAATTCAGCTCGATCAAACCGTCGCTGCGCGCCTTCATCGCCACGCTGTTCGAGGAGAACCCGTTCCAGTTCAAGCCCGTATTCCGCGGCTTCTACTTCACCAGCGCCCTGCAGGAAGGCGAATCCGTCTCCGCCTCCTCGCACCGCGTGGCGCAGCGCTTCGACCTGAAACTGCAGCCGCAGGAACACGAGGAAACCCACCAGCAGCAGGGCTACTTCCTGCTTAACCTGTTCCGCAAAGTGATCTTCGCGGACAAGGACCTGGTCGCGCAATACGCCAGCCCCGCCAAGACGCGCATGCGCTACGCCGCCTTCTTCGCCGCCACCGCCTTCGTCGGCCTGGCGCTGGCCGGCTGGAGCTGGTCCTACATGAACAACCGCCAGCTGGTCGCCAACGTGCAGGCGGACCTGGACCAGGCCATCAAGGTGCAGCAGAACCGCATGGACCTGCAATCGCGCTTCCAGGCGCTGGAGATCCTGCAGGACCGCATCGAACAGCTGGACAGCTATCGCGAACACCGCCCGCTGTCGCTGGGCCTGGGCCTGTACCAGGGCGACCTGCTCGACCGCAAGCTGCGCGAGGAATACTTCGCCGGCGTGCGCGAGGTGATGCTCAAGCCAGTCGGCCAGTCGCTGGAAGCCTTCCTCGGGGAAGTCAACAGCGGCGCGGCGCAGCTGCAGCCGATGTCCAAGCCGGTGACGGCTGCGGCAGCCGGCGCGCCAGCTGCCGACGCCACGGCCGCCGCACCGGTCAACAACGGCGCCACGCAGTTCAAGGACTCGTCGCCTGCCAACGCGGAAGACGCCTACAACGCGCTGAAAACCTACCTGATGTTGAGCGACAAGTCGCGCGCCGAAGCCGGCCACCTGAACGACCAGCTGACCCGCTTCTGGCGCGTCTGGCTGGACGGGAACCGTGGCGCCATGCCGCGCGAGCAGATGATACGCAGCGCCGAGCGCATGATCTCCTTCTACCTTGCGCAGATCAACGACACCTCCTGGCCGCAGATCGACGGCAAACTGGCGCTGGTCGACCAGACCCGCGACAACCTGCGCCGCGTGGTGCGCGGCATGCCCGCGCGTGAACGCGTCTACGCCGACGTCAAGGCCCGCGCCGCAACCCGCTTCCCATCGATGACGGTCGCCCGCATCGTCGGCGAGCAGGACAAGGAACTGGTACTGGGCAGCTACGCCATTCCGGGCAGCTTCACCCGCCAGGCTTGGGAGGGCTTCGTACAGGAAGCCTTCCGCGACGCGGCCAACCGCGAAATGCAAAGCGCCGACTGGGTGCTGAAAACCTCGTCCAAGGACGACCTGACATTGGAAGGCAGCCCGGAACAGATCCAGAAGTCGCTGGTTGAGCTGTACAAGAACGACTACGCCAAGGAATGGGAGAAGTTCGTGCAGGGCGTAACCATCCGCGACCTGCAGACCTTCGAGAACGCCGCCGCCGCGATGAACCGCCTGGGCGATCCGCAAACCTCGCCGCTGAACAAGCTGGTGACGACCGTCTACGAGCAAACCTCGTGGGACAATCCGTCGCTGCTGGACGCCGGCCTGCAACGCGCACAACGCGGCGTCACCGGCTGGTTCCGCGAAACCATCCTGCGCCAGAAGCCATCGCAGATCAACATCAACGTCGCCAGCACCGGCAGCACGCCGAACGCGCCGCTGCCGCTGGGCCCCGTCGGACGCGAGTTCTCCGGCGTGGCGCGCCTGGTCGTCGCCAAGGACAGGGACACGTCGCTGATGCGTGGCTACGTCGAACAGATGTCCAAGCTGCGCACCCGCTTCAACCAGATCAAGAACCAGGGCGACCCGGGCCCCGGCGCCAAGCAGCTGATGCAGCAGACGCTGGACGGCACCGGCTCCGAACTGGCCGACGCCCTCAAATACGTCGATGAACAAATGCTGATCGGGATGACCGATGCACAGAAACTGGCGATCCGCCCTATCCTCGTGCGTCCGCTGATGCAGACCTTCGCCGTCATCGTCAAGCCGACCGAAGCCGAAATCGACAAAGTCTGGGCCGCGCAAGTGCTGCAACCGTTCAGCAAGAACCTGGCGCTGAAGTATCCATTCGCGACCGAATCGCGGGCGGAAGCCAGCAACGCCGAAATCGGCGAGATCTTCGGCCCGGACGGTGCCATCGCCAAATTCTTCAACACCACCATCGGCCCGCTGGTCGTGCGCCGTGGCGACTCGCTGAGCGCCAAGACCTGGGCCGACATGGGCGTCAACCTGGCGCCGCCAGTGGTGGCGGCCTTCCCGAACTGGATAGCGCCGCTGTCGGCGGCCGGTGTCGCCAACACCGCCGCATCCAGCGGCGGCGAGGCGCAAACCAAGTTCGACCTGCAGGCGCTGAGCGCCACCGGCGCCACCGAGTTCACCATCGAAATCGACGGCCAGTCGCTGCGCTGGCGCGGCCAACCGCAGCCGTGGGTACACATGGCCTGGCCGAATCCGCAGGGCGTGCCCGGCTCGAAGATCACCGCCATCACGCCGGAAGGCCGCAACGTCGTGCTGCTCAACGAGCCTGGCCATTTCGGCCTGAAGAAAATGATCGACGCCGCCAACCGCAAACGCAAGGACAATGGCGCATTTGAACTGAGCTGGGACAACGCCGGCGTGGTCGTCACCGCCAACCTGAAAATCGTGGCCACCGAACAGGCGCCCGCACCGCAACCCGTGCAGGCCGCACAAGGCTTCAAGCGCCTGCGCCTGCCGGAGTCGATCATCGCCACGGCGCCGGCGCCCGTTTCCGCACCGGCTGCGCCGAGTGCACCATCGGCGCCGGCGCCAGCGCCCGTCCCGGCGGGCACGGTCGCGCCCAAACCCACGGCGCCGCCGACACGCACCGCGGCGGCGGCCACCATGGGAGCCGCTCAATGAGCCGGGGCGTTACTCCGATCAGCGTCGGCTACTTCGGCAAGATTCCAACCCGGGGCGATTTCGTCAAGGGCAGCGACAGCCCGGCCCTGATCAAGGTGCTGGACGACTGGCTGTCGCACGCGATGGACCTGCTAAGCACAGACGCCCGCTGGAAGCTGAACTACGACGCCGCCGCACCGCTGCATTTCGCCTTCGTCGGTCCACGCCGCCGGCACGCCATCGCCGGCCACATCGTCGCCAGCAGCGACCAGTCCAGCCGCCGCTATCCCTTCCTGATGATGGGATCGATGGAGGTCAGCGAACCCACGGCGTTCGTGGAGAACGCGCCGCTGGTGCTGACACGCATGTGGAACCGCCTTGAAGCGCTGACCGCCGGCGTGCGCGAAGCCAGCGACCCGACACTGCCGCTGCAAAGCGCCGCCAACCACATGATCGAACTCGATCTGCGCGCGGCCGCCTACGATGCGGCCTTCGAGGACTTCCTCGAACTGCAAACCGTGGGCGCGCTCGACGCGATGCTGGCGCAGACCGGCTTCAAAGGCACTGCGCGGCAAATCCTGCTGGCGCTGGGTATGCTGCTGCAACCGGTCATGGCCAGCAGCTCCAGCCGCCTGGAAAAGAGCCTGCTGCTGCCGCTGCCGACCGATCCGATGTACCGCAACCTGGTCGCGGCGTTCTGGATGCACCTGATTACGCCGTTCCTGGCGCGCGCCGATTTCGAGCTGGCGCTGTTCGTCACCCGTATCGACCAGAGGCCGGCGATGATCGTGGGCTTCAGCGGCGCGTCGGCTCAAACGCTGCGCGCCATCGTCGATCCGCAAGCCGGATTCGATCATCACATCGACTTCGAACAACTGGATTGGGTGGAGGAGCAGATCGATTCCGACTACGGCATCAAGAAGCTGTCCACCTACCTGGCGCAAGCCAACCTGTCACTCAAGTCCGCGCTGGATTCCGTCGGCGCGGCGTTTATCGGAACCTGATCATGCGCTCTAACAAATTGATAGCCAACGCCCTGCTGACCGCCCTGTGCGCGCTCGGCGCCGCCGGCGCCGGTGCCCAGAACCCCGGCCTGGCGCCCGCCGCGCCCGAACCGGGCCAGGTGCTGGCCAGCGGCACCGTGCCGGACGAAGGCAGCAAGGCCGCCGTGCTGGCCAAGCTGCGCGAAGTCTATGGCGCCGACAAGGTGGTCGACCAGATCGCCATCGGGCCGGTCGCCATGCCGGCCAACTGGAACGGCTACGTACAAAAACTGATCACCCCGGACCTGAAGCAGATCAGCCGCGGCCAGCTCAAGATCGACGGCAGCAATGTCAGCCTGCGCGGCGAGGTCGCCAACGAAGCGCAGCGCCAGCGCATCGCCAGCAATGTCGCCACCAGCCTCAATCCGACCTACACCGTCAACAACGGCCTGCGCGTATCGGCCGCCGACCAAAGCATCCTCGATAGCACGCTGGCCAACCGCACCGTGGAATTCGAAAGCGGCAAGGCCACGTTGACGCCGGCCGGCAAGGCCATCCTGGACGAGATGCTGGCCGCGCTGCTCAAGCTCAAAGGGCGCAAGGTCGAGATCATCGGCCACACCGACAGCGCCGGCCTGCGCGCCACCAACCTTGGCCTGAGCCAGGCGCGCGCGGAGACCGTCAAGGCCTACTTCTCAAGCCACGGCCTGAATGGCGACCTGCTGACCGCCAGCGGCCAAGGCCCCGACCGCCCAATCGCCAGCAACGACAGCGCGGATGGACGCGCACGCAACCGCCGTATCGAGTTCCGAATGGCCCAATAATCAAAAAGAGGACATCATGTTTTCAGCAGAGCAGTTATTAATCCCCATCAGCGACAGCCGCCCATCCGGCGAGGACCTGTCCTTCTCGTCCGACCTGGACGCCATCGCTCAAGCCCGCAAGTTCGACGACCCCTCGCTGGACCAGGGCGAATGGGTGACGGAATTGAAGGAAGCGGATTGGGAATTCGTCGTCAAGCGCTGCGCCGCGCTGTTGACGGAGAAAAGCAAGGACCTGCGGCTTGCGGTCTGGCTGACCGAGGCCGCCGCCAAGCAGCATCACCTGCGCGGCCTGGCGGAAGGCTACCGCCTGCTGGCCGGCCTGTGCGAGCAGTATTGGGACATGGGCCTGTATCCGGAGGCGGACGGCGGCGACAACGAACAACGCGTCGGCAATTTAAGCTGGATCCTGGCACGCACCAAAACGCTGATCCGCGAGATGCCGCTGACGGAAGGCCGCAACACGGCCTACTCCACCATCGACTTCGAATCCGCCCGCAAGCGCGCCAACGGCGGCGGCGACGACCAATCCGGCTCGCCCAAGCTGGCCGACATGGAAGCGGCCAAGCGCTCCAACTCCGCGCAGTTCTGCGCCGGCTTCACCGCCGACGCGCAGTACTGCATGGACGCCCTGCTGCAATTGGAAAAAGTATCGGACGCGAAGCTGGGCCAGGACAGCCCGGGGTTCTCCGCCGCGCGCGATGCCGTGCAATCGATGCTGCATGCGATGCCGGCGGCAGGCAAGTCCGCCGGCGCCGAGGCGCAGGCCGACGCCGCCTCCGACGAACAGACATCGCAGGCGTCGAACGGCACCGCGGCTCCGCAACAGCGTGAAGCCGCCTCCGGCCCGATCCGCAATCGCACGCAGGCCATCGCCCAGCTGCGGGCCGTCGCGCGGTTCTTCCGCGAGACAGAGCCACACAGCCCGGTGTCCTACTTCGCCGAAAAGGCCGCCAACGCCGGAGAGCAGGACCTGCACACCTGGCTGCGTTCCGTTATCAAGGACGAAGGCTCGCTCTCCCACATCGAAGAGATGTTGGGAGTGCGGCCTCCCAACTAAGCCTTATACAGCCTTACTCGCCGACCAGCTGCACGGCTTCGACGTTCTTGTAGCCATGCTGGACGTTGTTGGCGATGGTGATCTTGGCGCCTTTGACTTTATAAGCGCTCTTGTCGAAGGTGCGCACGAACCAGGTGCGGTTTCCGCGCCTATCCTGCTTTACCTCGCTGATGCCGGACCAGATGGTGTTCCACTTGCCATCCGTGTCCTGCAGCTCCACCTTGCTCACCGCCTCCACGCCCTCGCCGCCGGGGAAGATCACCCGCAGCTCGGTCGCGTTGACCGGTTTGGCGTAGCCAACCTCCAGCCAGTCGAAGCCCTTGTCCTGGTTGTTGTTGGACCAGCTGCGGTCATCCGATGGGCCGACGACGTTCTTGGCCATATTGACCTCCGACGGCTCCTTGCCGTTGTCGTCGCCGAAGGTCGTACTGGCCTTGGCGGTCGCCGCCCACTGTCCCTTCGGATCGTTCAGGTACTTGTCCTCCATCGTGCCGTAGTCGAGCAAGGCCTGCTTCCTGGCCATCTCCTGCTGCGCCTCGGTCTGCGCGGCGGCCGGTGCCGGAGCCGCCGGCGCGGGCGCCGCCGCAGCCGCCGGGGCCTCGACGGTCGGCCCGTCCGCCGGCTTGTCCTTCTTGTGGCACGCGGCCAGGGCCAGCGTGGACAGCAGAATCGCTATGGTGGTTTGTCGCTTCATTGTCATTCTCCTTATTTGACGGTGTATTTGAACTGGCCCTGCTTGTTGGCGCTGACCTTGATCTTGCTGATCGCGGCGCCTTCGGCCATCCTGGTCAGCACGGATTCGGCCACTTCCGGCAGCAGCGTGCCATTGAGGATGTTATCGACATTGCGCGCGCCGGAATCGACTTCCGTACAGCGGGCCAGCACCGCTTCGACCAGCGCCTCGTCGTAGCTGAACTCCGCCTTGTGGTTGGCGCTGATGCGCTTCTGGATACGGCCCAGTTTCAGCTTGATGATCTCCACCAGCACATCGTCGGGAATCGGATAGTACGGAATCACCTTCAAGCGGCCCAGGAAGGCCGGCTTGAACTGCTTCATCAGGTGCGGACGAATCAGCTCTTCCAGCGCCGCCGGATCGGGCAGCTCCTCGCTGCTCTTGTTCAGGCAAGCCTGCATCATCGCGGCCGACGCCACGTTCGACGTCAGGATGATGATGGTGTTCTTGAAGTCGATCTCGCGGCCTTCCGCGTCGTCCATCACGCCCTTGTCGAACACCTGGAAGAACAGCTCCATCACGTCCGGGTGCGCCTTCTCCACCTCATCGAGCAGCACCACGCTGTAGGGATTGCGGCGCACGGCCTCGGTCAGCACGCCGCCCTCGCCATAGCCCACATAGCCCGGCGGCGAGCCTTTCAGGCCGGAGACGCTGTGCGCCTCCTGGTATTCGCTCATGTTGATGGTGATGAGTTTGCGCTCGCCGCCATACAGCACATCGGCCAGCGCCAGCGCGGTCTCGGTCTTGCCAATGCCGGACGGGCCGACGAACAGGAACACGCCTTTCGGTTTGTTCGGATCGTCCAGGTTCGCGCGCGAGGTGCGGACGCGCTGCGCCACCGCCTCGATCGCATGCGGCTGGCCCAGCACGCGCTGCTCCAGCATGGCCTTCAGGTTCAGCACCGTCTTGATCTCGTCCTTGACCATTTTCCCCAGCGGGATGCCGGTCCAGCCGGCGACGATCTCCGCCACCACATGGCCGTCCACCTGCACCGGCACCATCGGCGCCTCGCCCTGCAGCGACTTCAACTCCGCCTGCAACGCCTGCAAATCCTTGCCCTGGCTGGCGTCACCGCCGGCTTCCAGCGTCGCGCGGCCGGCCTTGATCTGTTCCGTCAGCACCTTCTCCTTCTCCCAGCGCTCCGACAATTCGGCATGCTGCGCGGCGGCCGCCACGCGGGCAGCCTCCAGCTCCGCCAGGCGCGCGACGTGGGCGCTGCCACCGGTGCTCTGCTCGCGCTGCAGCGATGTCGATTCGGCGGCGATGCGTTCCAGCTTGCGCGCCAGGTTCTCGATCAACGCCGGCGTGGCGTTCTGGCCCAGCGCGACTTTCGCGCAGGCGGTATCGAGCACGCTGATCGCCTTGTCCGGCAGCTGGCGGCCCATGATGTAACGGTGCGACAGGCGCACCGCCTCGGTGATCGCCTCGTCATACACGCGCACGCCGAAGTGCTTCTCCATCAGCGGCGCCATGCCGCGCAACATGGCGCAGGCCAGTTCCTCGCTCGGCTCCTCGACCTTGACGACCTGGAAGCGGCGCGCCAACGCGGCGTCCTTCTCAAAATACTTCTTGTACTCGCCCCAGGTGGTGGCTGCGATGGTGCGCAGCTCGCCGCGCGCCAGCGCGGGCTTGAGCAAGTTGGCCGCGTCGTTCTGGCCGGCCTGGCCGCCGGCGCCGATCATGGTATGCGCCTCGTCGATGAACAGGATGATGGCGTGCGGGCTTTTCTTCACCTCGTCGATGACGTTCTTCAGGCGATTCTCGAATTCGCCCTTGACGCTGGCGCCGGCTTGCAGCAGGCCCATGTCCAGCGTGTGGATTTCGACGCCCTTCAACACATCCGGCACGTCGTTGAGCGCGATGCGCAGCGCCAGGCCTTCCACCACGGCGGTCTTGCCGACGCCGGCCTCGCCGGTCAGGATGGGATTGTTCTGGCGGCGGCGCATCAGGATATCGATGGCCTGGCGGATTTCCATATCGCGGCCGATCACCGGATCGACCTTGCCGTCGCGCGCGCGCTGCGTCAGGTTTGTGGTGAACTGGTCCAGCGCCGGCGTCTTGGAAGCGGCCTTGTCCGACAGGTCGCCCACCGGATCGCCGGCCAGCTCCTCGTGCTCCGCCGCCGGCGCGGCCGCCACCGCCTCGTCCGAACCCACGGTCAGCTTGTCGAGGTTATGCTTGATCTGGTCGATCTCGAACTTGGCGAACAGTTTCGAGCCACGGTAGGCCAACTGCGCCAGCTCCGGTTCCGTCAACAGCGCCTGCAGCAGATGGCCGCTGCGGATCTGCGCCTGCTGGCCCGCCTGCAGGTCCAGCGACGCGATCAGCCACGCGTGTTCGAACAGCTTGGGCAGGCGCTCCGAGAACACCGGCGTGCGGGAATTGCCGGTCTTCAGGCGCGCGATCTCGGCCTGCAAGTCCGCCTCCAGCATGCTCACGCTGATGCCGCTCTGGCGCGCGATGACGACGAAGTCGCTCTTGGGCTGCTCCAGCAGCGCCAGGAACAGGTGCTCGATATCCACCTCGTACTGGCCCAGCGAGACGCACAGGCTGGCCGCGCGGGTGGCAGCCGTGCGGCTGGTGTCGTTCAGTTTTCCGATCAGTGTTTTCAGGTTGATGCTCATGATGGTCCTTATTATTTATACTGTATGAATCTCATAGCGCACATCGGCGCGGTCCCGCGTCTGGGCGTCGGTGACCAGGAAACTGTCCCAACCCAGGCGCCCGCCGACGCGATCGTCCTCCAGCCGCGCCCCTTGCACGTCGGCCGCCCGCAGCACCAGCTGCACTTCATATTCCAGCGACAGGCCGGTAAACATGGTCAACATGCTTTTCAGCGCCTTTGCCGCCTTACCGCCGGGCAGGAAGGATTCGTAGCCTTCCAGGTCCAACGGCCCCACCACCAGCCGCAATCGTAGGTCGCGCTGCCATACGCGCGAACCGGCCATCGCCCCGGCGCCCAGCATCGCGTTGCCCAGGCCGAGCACCGTCTGCTGCTCCACCGGTACGTCGTACCAGCAGCCGATGAACTGCTCGGCCTTGATCGGCTGGCCGAAATACTCCGACAGCACCTTCGCGATCTGCACCGCCGACGCCGGACGCTGGCGCATGGCGGTGGCGAAATAGCCGATCGACTCATCGAGCACGCCGTCGCCGTTGTCGGCCAGGCGCCGCCGCAGCGATTCGTTGCCCATGCCGGCCAGCGACAGCAGCAGCGGCAGGAAGGTGTCCTTGCCGTCGATCTGATACTTCAGCTCCAGCCGGTACTTGCGCCAGGCCTCGTAGAACAGGGCCAGCGCGCGGTTGGAGAAGGTATCGAGGAAGGCGCGCGGACCGTCGTCCTTTTCGTACAGCGCGTGCGCCGCAATGCGTTCCGTGTAGTGCGCAGGCAGCGTGCCGCTGCTGCCCAGGAAGCCCATGAAGGCCGGCGTGATGCGGATGTACTTCAGCTGCGCCGATTGCAGCGCCTGCGCCAGTGCGCGGGGATCGGTCGGCACGTCGCGCGGCTCCGGCTGCATCGCTTCCAGCTGGCTGGCCGGGAAGTTCAGCGACGTCGAGTTCTGGAAGCGCAGGTAGTTGGCGACCGCGCCCTCGCCCGGCGCGCCATGGCGCTTGAGCCACAGCTCCAGCATGCGAACCGCCTGGAAGTATTCGAACCGGTACGGCTGCGCGAACAGCCGCTCGATTACAGCAGGCTCAAATCGCCGCTTCGTGGCGTGCATCGCAACAGCTCCTCTCCGGTTTTATTCGACACGATCACCAGCTGGGTGAAGCTGTTGGCGTGCACGTACAAGCCAAGGAAGCGCTCGATGATGTGGGCGAAGGCATGGATGCCGCTACCCACGAAGGCTTCCTCGTCGATGGTCAGCCGCACCTCGATGCCGCGCACCAGGCAGGCGAACGGATTCCCCGGCAGCCAGGTGTTGGCCGCCTTGTGCGACACCGCCAGGATGCCGCCGATCTGGCGCTGCGACGACGGTGAACGCGGCAGGTCGTACAGCGTCAGCATCTCGCGGAAGGCATCCAGGCCGCCATCGGCCAGCGACAGGTGGTTCAGCGACAGGTGGGAAATCAGCCGCCAGTGCGCGCCGCGCCCGCGCTCGAAGCGGTGCGAGGACGTCGGCTTGCGCAGGAAGCTGATCGCGCGCACGCTGGAGCCGCCCTCCAGGAACAAGTCGCCGCCGCGCTGGCCGTAGCTCAGCGAGGCTGGCAGGTCGCGGTTGGTGCAGCTCAGTTCCAGGCTCAGGGTGTCGGTCTCCACCTCGGCCGGATCGAAATCGATGTCGACGATGGAAATCTGCGTTTCGTAGCCGGGACTCTTCTCGGCGATGATATCGTCGCGCCGCATCACCCAGTAATGGCCGTTCTTCTCCGGCGTCTGGCCGTGGCGCAGCGAATAGAACGGGCGGAACTCCAGCACCGATTCGCCCTGCGGCGTTTGCCGCACCAGCTTCACCGAGTCGATCGACTGCACCTCGTACGCGAACGCGCGCCGCGCATCGGCCAGCACCGGGTAACTGGCGCTGGTGTGCGTCAGCCGGATCGGCTCTCCGCGCTGGTGGAACAGGTTGACCACCGGCGTGCAGCCCAGCAGCACGTTGTTGATGTTGAGCGTGCCGAGCATGCGGGCGGTGTTGGAATCGGTCCGCATGCCCGACAGCGCCAGGTGCAGCGTGACCGACTTGCAGCCGGCCGGCAGCACGCCGGACAGCGCGTGCAGGTCGATATCGAAGAAGTTGAACTTCTCCGGGAAGCAGAAATACTCAGTCAGCAGCCGGTAGGCGGCGTGCGACCGGGCCGAGAAATCGATCAGCGACTCCTCCTCCTCGAAGCCGGCCGGGCTCACCGGGATCTTGTGCAGCGGGATCCAGCGGCCATTGCCGTCGGCTTCCGCATAGGCGCACACGCCGCGCATGAACAGCGCATCGCGCAGCGCGGCGCAGAAGGACGGCTCGCCGTCGATGAACACGCGCAGCTTGGACAGCCCAAGCTGCGGCACCGCCACCTGCGCCGAGGTGCTGGAGATGGTCAGGCTGATGCTGGAGGTGGCGTTGGGCGGCGTGCGCGTCGCCTCCGGCGCGTCGATGATGGCGGCGAAGGCCGCATGCGTCAGCGCCAGCGGCGCGATCGTCACCGGATACGCGGTGCGGAAGGTGCACACGGCGCCGCGCACCGGGCGCGTGGTCAGCTGGGTCCCGCGCGCGATCTCGCTGGCGGTGGTCAGCTGCGCGGCGGCGCCGCTGAAGTCCATACGGGCGATCGAGCACGATGGGAACGGCCGCAGATAGTGCGGGTACAGCACCTCGAACAGCGCCTCGGTGAATTCAGGATAATCGTCGTCGAGCCGCTTGGCGATGCGCGAATTGAGCAGCGCGAACGATTCGATCATGCGTTCGATGTGCGGGTCTTCGCACACCTCGCCGCCGATCAGCAAGCGGCCGGCGATCTTGGGGTAGCGTTCGGAGAATTCGCGCGAATAGCGGCGCAGGAATCCCAGCTCCCTCTCGTAATACGGTAATAATTGGTCCAACTCAGGCTCCCGATTGCGCCAGACGGCGCGCCTTGCTTATGGTGTAGTGCAGGCTGGACGGCTGCAACACAGCGTCGAAATTGACCGGTTCATGGGCCGAACTCACCACCAGCAACGCCGTGATGGCGAAGTTCAGGCGGTTGATCGAATCCGCGCGCAGTTCGAGCGAGGCCTGCACGTTGCGCAGGCGCGGCTCATGGCGCGCGATGGCTTTTTCAAGACATCGGCAAATGTAAGCACGATCATCGGTGCTCGACAGCGACAAGCCGGCAAAGTCGTTCAAGCCGTATGTCACGATCGAGCGCCCGCATTCGGGATACCGCTTCAGCAGCTCCTCCGGGATCACGGTGCGCGTGTTGAGGAGCGCTTCCAGATCGCGCGCGACCGAGTCCTTCAAGTCCTCGATCGACAAGCGCGATACCGTGCCGTTGGAGGCGCCGTTGACTGGCATATCCATCAGCCGGTCGAACAGTCCCGGCGTAAAACCCTTCATCGGTATCCCATTAAACAGTCAGTCGATTACGCGGTCTTGTTGGCCGACAGATCCCAGCCACCCGAGGTGTTACCGCCCGAACCGCCGCCGACTTTCTGTTGGGTGTACTTCCATTTCACTTTCGAATACTTGATCGACACGTCTTCCGTCAGGATGTTGCCTGGCTTGACGGTTGGTGCGACGCTGCTGATCAGCACATTTTCCAGTTCGATTTCGAAGTACTTGATACGCTCGCCATTGCCGTCGGCGCGCAGGAATTCCAGCTTTGCCTTAGGGATGGTTTTACCCGACGAGCAGGTTTGCAGCAGCAGAGGAGTAGCCAGGTCGGCCAGCTTCGAGACAACGATGTCTTTGTGCTCGGTGCGCTCGGCGGTGTGGCCGCCGCCGGTCGATGCGGTAGCCGATTTAGGCTGCAGCACTTCCCATTGTACGGTCGAGACCTCGATCCAATCCTTGTGGGTAGAATCGGCGGATTCGCCTTTAATACCATCGATTTGCAGATATACGTCGATTGCCATGTTGCTTCCTTTCGGTTGTTAAAGTAAAGGTACTACGGTTGCTTAGCTTTTGGTCGATGCAGGCAGCTCCGCGACCAAACGGAGTGAAACGGACAGCTCGTCGAGCTGGAAGTGCGGACGCAGGAACGACACCGCGCGGTAGACGCCCGGACGGCCCGGCACTTCGGATACTTGGACGGACGCTTCGCGCAGCGGGAACTGGGCTTTCTGTTCCTGGCTGGCGTTATCGTCCAGCAGCACGTACTGGGTCAGCCAGCGGTTCAGGAAGTCCTCCACGTTCGAGGCGGCGGCGAAGCTGCCGATTTTGTCGCGCATCATCGCCTTCATGTAGTGGGCGATGCGCGAGACGGCGAAGATGTACTGCAGCTGCGCCGACAGCACGGCGTTGGCGTTGGCGGCGTCGCTGTTGTACTTGCGGGCCTTCTGCGCCGATTGCGCGCCGAAGAAGGCGGCGTAGTCGGTGTTCTTGCAGTGGACCAGCGAGATGAAACCGAGGTCGCTCAGCTCCTTTTCGCGGCGGTCGGTGATGGCGATCTCGGTCGGGCACTTGAGCGCCACTTCGCCTTCGTCGGTCTTGAAGGTGTGGGTCGGCAGGTCTTCCACCAGGCCGCCGCCCTCCACGCCGCGGATCGCCGCGCACCAGCCGTAGTCCTCGAAGGCCGCGGTCAGCTTGGTGCCGAAGGCGTAGGCCGCGTTACACCACAGGTATTTCTGGTGATCGGTGCCGTCGACATCCTCGACGAAGTTGAAGCCCTCGGTGGTGGCGCCATCGGCCGGGTTGAACGGCAGGCGGCCCAGGAAGCGCGGCAGCGTCAGGCCGACGTAGCGCGAGTCCTCCGATTCACGGAACGACTTCCACTTCGCGTATTCCACAGTGTCGAACACCTTCGACAGGTCGCGCGGCTTACCCAGGTCGCTGTAGCTCTCCAGGCCGAACAGCTCCGGCGACGCGGCCGAAATGAACGGCGCGTGCGCGGCGGCCGCCACGTGCGACATCTGCTCGATGAAGTACATGTCTTCCGGCTGGCGGGTGATCTCGTAGTCGCCCAGCAGCGCGCCGAACGGCGCACCGCCGAAGGTGCCGAATTCCTCTTCGTAGACCTTCTTGAACATGGTGCTCTGATCGAATTCCAGCGCGGACTGGAAGTCCTTGACCAATTCCTTCTTGGTCGCATTGAGCATCTTGATCTTCAGATTCTGGCCGGTGGCGGAATTGCGCACCAGGTAGTGCAGGCCGGTCCAGCTGCTTTCCAGCTTCTGGAATTCCGGCGCGTGCATCACGGCCGACAGCTGCGCCGAAATCATGCGGTCCAGTTCAGCGACGCGGGCGTCGATGGTGGCGGCCAGGTTGTTGGAGACGACCACGGTGCCGTCCATGACCTGGTTCACCAGTTCGGAAATCAGGTCCTTGGCGCGCGCATGCTCGGCGCTGGATTTGGCGACCTTGCTCTGTTCGACGATCTGGTCGAGCAAAGCGATTTCGGTAGTGGCGGCGGCCGCGCCGCCTGGAGTCAGTTGAGCGGACATGATCAAGCCTTCGTGGTTTGCTGGCCCAGTTCGGCCAATTTCTCGGTGCTGTTCAAGACGTCGTTCAAGATGTCTTCCAGCTTGTCGTTGCCGGCCAGTTTGTTGCGCAGGTCGGCCAGCTTGGTGCGCGCTTCGAGCAGCTTGCGCAGCGGTTCGACCTGCTGCACCACGGCTTCCGGACGGAAGTCTTCCATCGACTTGAATTTCAGGTCGACGGCGAACTGGCCGCCCTCGTCGCTCAGCTCATTCGACACGCGGTAGGCCGCGCGCGGCTCCACGCCCTTGAGCACTTCATCGAAGTTGTCGCGGTCGATGCCGACGAAGCTGCGGTCCTTCAAGCGCTTTTGCTCGACTTCCGAATTGCCGCCGAAGTCGCCCACCACGCCCATCACAAAGGGCAGTTCCTTGTTTTCGATGGCGTCGCCGATTTCAACGTCGTAGGTCATCTGGACCCGTGGCGGACGGATTTTCTGCAGTTTTTTCTGGACACTGGTATTTTTAGACATGGGATTCCCCTATCGTTTAGGTTAATTACTTCAACGCGTTGAACGGATCGGCGCTTGAATCTTCAGCGGCCTTGGCCTTGCCCTTTTTGCCCTTGGCGGCGGTGGTATTGCGCGGCGGGCTCACAGCCTGCGGGGCCTGCGGCGGCACCAGCACGGTCTCGCCCAGGCTTTCGCGCAGCAGCTTGGCCAGGTCCTGCGACTCGGTGCGCAGCGATCCGGACAAATTATTTTGGCGGCTCAGGTCCGACAGCGCGCGCGTCGACAGGCGCAGGCCGCTGATGGCGATGATGCTGTTGGCCAGGCGGTCGTTCGGATCGCGCACCAGCACTTCCTGCGCGCTGACGATGGCCTCGCCGTACTGGCCGGCCTCATAACGGGTCTGCGCGATATTGGTCCACGGCGTCTTGTCGGTCGGGTATGCCTCGGCGGCCGCCTTCCACAACGTGACTGCCTGCTCCTTCTGGCCGGCGCCGCTGGCCTGGCTGGCTTTGGCCAGCATGTCTTCCATGCTAGGCAGTGCGGGCTTCTGGACCACAGGGGCGGTCATACAAGCGCTGAGCGATGCGGCGCAGACAGCGGCGCCAATGAAACGGCCGATGCGGCCAAGGGAGATTACGGTCTTCATGCTGTCCTCAAACTAAATATCAAAAAAGAATGCCTAACCACTAATTATTTCCAACAGGCCGCACGTTATCAGAAATTTATTGTTGACGGCGTTCAATTGAATTTTTGGTTGAAATGCGGAACTTTTTAGTGCCGTAGAGGTCTGGTTGCCTATTTTTTAAGCTGCGCACGATAGAAATCAAACGAACGCGGCTGTTGGTCAAGAAATGTTATTGTTCTGCTACTTAACAAATGGCATCAATGCGCCACACACTCAAGGACGCACGCATGAGCAGCAAAATTTTATGGGGCGAAGGCTTATTCCTGCGCCCGCAGCACTTCCAGCAGCAGGACCAGTACCACGAGCAGCGCCTGCATCACAGCCTGCAGGCGCTACACCCGTATGCGTGGGGCGTGAACCAGATCCAGATCGACCGTGACGCATTGACCAACAACACCCTGCGCGTGCTGGAGCTGTCGCTGCGCTTCCAGGACGGCGAGCTGTACAGCGCCCCCGGCGAGGACGAGCTGCCGGACACCGTGGACCTGAGCCAGCTGGCGCAGTCGCAGCAGAGCGTGACCTTCTACGCCGCCCTGCCCGCGTTCAAACCGTTCGGCGGCAATTTCGCCGACGGCGCCAACGGCGGCAACGCCGTGCGCTTCCTGCAATCGAACCGCGAAACGCCGGACCTGTACACGCAGGCCGCGTCGGCGCAGCTGAGCTACCTGAAGAAGACCGTGCGGCTGGTGTCGGAATTCGAGCCGCGCGACTCCTACACCCACTTCCCGCTGCTGCGCCTGCGCCGCGCGACCACCGGCGGCTTCGAACTGGACGCGTCGTTCGTCGCGCCCAGCCTGTCGATCCGCAGCTCGCCGCAGCTGTTCCTGCAGCTGCGGCGCCTGATCGACGCGCTGCAGGCCAAGGTCAGCGCGCTGTACGGCCACCACCGCGAGCCGAGCAAACACGTGATCGAATTCCGCTCCGGCGACATGTCGTCCTTCTGGCTGCTGCACACGGCCAGTTCGGCGTTCGCCTCGCTGTCGCACTACTTCCATCATCCGGCGCTGCATCCGGAACGCCTGTACGAACAGCTGCTGCAGCTGGCCGGCGCCCTGATGACCTTCTCGAAAAGCTGGACCCTGGCCGACCTGCCGCCCTACCAGCACGCCGACCCCGGCCCCGGCTTCGCCACGCTGCACCAGATCATCCGCGAGCTGCTCGACACGGTGATCTCGTCGAAGTACTTCGCCATCGCGCTCAAGGAAGTCAAGCCCTCCTACCACCACGGCATGCTGGACTCGCAGAAGATCGACGACAAGACCACCTTCTACATCGCCGTCTCGGCCGACCTGCCGGCCAGCGAGATGGTCGACATCGTGCCGCTGCGCTTCAAGATCGGCGCGCCGGACGACGTCGAAAAATTCGTGCTGTCGGCGATGCCGGGCGTGCGCCTGACGCACGCGCCGCAGGTGCCGGCCGCCGTGCCGGTGCGCCCGGACGCCTGCTACTTCGCGCTCGAGGCCAAGGGCCAGATGTACGAGCGCATGCTGCAAGCCCAATCCATTTCCATATACGTCCCCGGCGGCATGCATGACCTGAAGCTGGACCTGGTGGCCGTCACTTCCTGAACCGAGGATCAAAAATGAATACCGTTACCGCACCTTCCCTGATCGGCGCAGGCGCTCCGCCCAGCGCGGCCAGCGCGCCGCAAACCCTGCTCGACCTGATGTACGACGGCTTCTACGCGCTGTTCATGCTCAAGAACGGCAATGGCCCGCAGGACGACGGCGAGTTCGCCCGCAAGATGTCGGCCTTCCTGGACGACTTCGGCCGCGGCGCCAAGAAGCAGAACGCCTCGCCCGACGACGTGGATAACGCCAAATACGCCTTCTGCGCGGCGGTCGACGAGATCATCCTGCGCTCCAGCTTCAGCATCCGCGACGCGTGGGAACGCCGCCCGCTGCAGCTGGTGCTGTTCGGCGAGCAGCTGGCCGGCGAGAATTTCTACAACCGCCTGGAGAACCTGCGCGCGCGCGGCAGCGCGCACCTGCAGGCGCTGGAGGTGTTCCATATGTGCTTGCTGCTGGGCTTCCAGGGCAAGTACATCCTCGAAGGCTCGGAAAAGCTGAACTACCTCACCTCGCGCCTGGGCGACGAAATCGCCCACATGAAGGGCAAGCGCGGCGGCTTCGCCCCGCACGCGGAACGTCCCGACCAGATCAAGCACAAGCTGCGCAGCGATCTGCCGTTGTGGGTGTTGTGCTCCGTGTTCGGCCTGATCTGCGTGCTCGGCTACATCGGCCTGCGCGCCTCACTCAACCACAACGCCGAGAACCGCATGAACGCGTATAACGACGTCGTCAAAATGGCACCGCGTGCCGCCAACCTGACAATCACCCTGCCCTGATGAATCTGCCGTCGCAAATCACCTCGGCGCTCGGCCTGTTCGGCACGGGCCTGAGCCAGCACGCCCGCCTGATCACACTGGCCAGCGCGCAGGCATCGGACCTTCCCGAATCGCTGATGGCGGAACGCTTCAGCGGCCGCGAAGGCGTCAACGAACTGTATGCGTTCCAAGTCGACGCATTGAGCCCATCGACCGACCTGGATCTGACGATCTTCATCGGCGAGGAAATGACCGTCACGCTGCTGCAGCCGGACGGTGGCCGCCGCGCATGGCACGGCATCTGTACGGAAGCCGCGTGGCTGGGCGCCGACGGCGGCGTGGCGCGCTACCGCCTGATCCTGGAACCGGCGTTGGCCATGCTGCGGCTGCGGCGCGACAGCTACATCTTCCAGGACAAGAACGCGCGGGACATCGTCACCGAGCTGCTGGGCGACTATCCGCAGCTGCGCTTCGAATTCGACGTCACGCAGACGCTGGAGCCGCGCGCCATCTGCACGCAGTACCGCGAAAGCGACCTGGAATTCTTCACCCGCCTGCTGGCCTCCGAAGGCCTGAGCTGGCGGTTTGAGCACGACCAGGCCGACGATGAAAGCAAGGACGGCCAGGCCAGGCACAAGCTGGTGATCTTCGACAGCAAGGCACGCGCGCCGGACACGCCGGGCGACGCCGAAATCCGCTTCCACGGCGTGCGCGCCACCGACAGCGACGACGCCATCGACCACTTCACCGCCCGCCGCCGGGTGCGGGCCAATGCCATCAGCATCAGCAGCTGGGACCCGGCGCAGTTGCTGGCGCCATCGGCCGAGCAGGCGTCCAGCCTCGATGCGGGCGAACTGCCGGTGCTGGCCGTCTACGACGGCAGCGGCGAACGCATCGCCAGCGGCGCCAATAACGGCGCCGCCGCCGATCCGCACAGCCAGTTGATGCTGCAGGCGCTGGAACTGGAAAACAAACTATTCGAAGGCGCGGGCGCGGTGCGCCGGCTGGCTGCGGGCCACGGCTTCCAACTCACGCAGCACGATCGCTACGCCGACGGCGACAACCGCTTCCTGGTGCTGTGGGTGCGCCACGAGGCGCGCAACAACTTCCAGGCGCGGATCAAGACGGCGGCGGCACTGAGCGGCGGCGGCATCGAGAACGGCACCTACCGCAACAGCTTTGGCTGCGTGCGCGACAGCGTGGCCGTGGTGCCGCGCGCCACCGCCGCGCCGAACGCCAGCACCGCGCTGGGGCCACAGACGGCGCTGATCGTCGGCCTGGCCAATGCGGTCGCCACCACCGACCGCGATCACCAGGTCAAAATCCAGTTCGCCTGGCAGCGCGGGCAAGGCGCCAACGCCGGCGGCATGGGCCACAACACCGACACCAAGGGCAACGCGCCCGGCGACGAAACCTCCGGCACCTGGGTGCGGGTGGCGGAAGCGCTGGCCGGCCCGAACTGGGGGTCGCAATTCACGCCGCGCATCGGCACCGAAGTGCTGGTCGACTTCATCGAAGGCGACATGGACCGGCCGCTGGTGGTGGCGCAGCTGTACACCGGCGCCGACCTGCCGCCGTTTTCGGCCGGCGTGGATTCGGCCGCCAATCATGCGGGCACGCTGTCCGGCATCCACAGCCACAATTTCGACGGCGGCGGCTACAACCAGTGGCAGCTGGACGACACGCCGGGCCAGCTGCGCACGCGCCTCGCCACCAGCAGCGCCGCCACGCAGTTGAACCTCGGCTACCTGATCCAGCAGGATCCTTCCTCCGCGCAGCGCGGCAGCTATCGCGGCAGCGGCTTCGAACTGCGCACCGACGCCTGGGCCGCCGTGCGCGGTGCACAAGGCGTGCTGCTGACCACCAGCTCGCGCGCCGCGCAAGGCAGCGGCGTCGCGTCCACGCAGATGGATGCGGACGAAGCGCTCGGCGCATTGAAATCGTCGAAGGAACTGGCGCGGCAGCTCGGCGAAGCGGCCACGCAGCAGCAGGCCTTGTCCAGCAAGCCCGCAGCCGAAGCGCACCAGGATTTCATCTCGCAGCTCGATCCCAAGAACAAGGGCAAGCATGCCGGCGCGGTCAACGGCCAGCAGGCCGTCAAGGCCAAGGACGGTGCGCGCGATCTGGACGCATCCAGGCCGGTGGAGAAATTTGGTGCCCCGCTGGTGCTGATGGACGCGCCGGCCAGCATCAACTGGGCCACGCCGGCATCGACCGTGCTGTTCGCCGGCCAGCAGCTGCACTGGGTCACGCAGGGCGATGTGCACATAACGGCCGGGTACACGATATCGTCGGTGGCGGCCAACGCAGCGAGCTACTTTACGCACGCAGGCGGCATCCAGGCGATCGCCGGCAACGGCCCGGTATCGCTACAGGCGCACACCGACCAGCTGGAAATCCTGGCCGATAAGTCGATCACCGTCATCTCGGTCAACGACAGCATAGAGATCAAGGCCAATCAGAAGATCGTGCTGCAGGCCGGCCAGTCGTCGATTACGCTGGAAGGCGGCGACATCACCTTCGCCTGCCCGGGCAACTTCACCGTCAAGGGCGGGAAGCATGTGTTTGAAGGGGGCGCCAGCGCCGCGGCCGCCATGCCGGCGTTGCCGGACTCGCGGCTGAAATTATTTGACCAAGGATTTATCGTGAAAGACGAGACCACGGGCCTGCCGCTTCCCAACCAGCGCTATCGCATCAAGCTCGCCGATGGCACCTACGAGGAAGGTGTGACCGATGAAACCGGCCATACCCACATAGTCGCGACGACTTCGCAACAGCCGCTGTCGTTAGAAATTGCACAGGGCTGAACGATGACGACGTGGAAGACAATCGCATCCAGTACAACCACCCCGAAGGAGGTCAAGACACGCGCACCGGCCACCGTGACGGCCTCCCCCTGCACCGCCGCCAAGGTCACGGTTGAGACCGTTGCAATGCTACCGCCCGACCGCACGCGCACCACCGTGGGTGTCGGTGAAAAAGTCAAACTGACCTACAGCCTCGGCAGCGCCACTTGGACCGCCTCCAAAGGAACGTTGACTTCCGCCACCGGTCAGACGGTCACTTTCGAGGCGCCTGACCAGGCGGCGACCGTCACCATCAAGGCCACCGGCGGCGGCTGCACCTGCACCCTGACGTTTACCGTCATCGAACCGACTGGCGTGCACATGGAACGCAAACCCGGAAGCGGCATACAGCACACCAATGGCATTCCATCGGTGGGCATCAAGACTGTCATCTTCCTTGAACCGGATACGGTGTCGTTCCAGTTCATCCAGATTTCGGAGGACGATTGCCCGGGCGTGGTGACAGGTTACTTCGTCGGCACGCCCTTGGATGGCATTCGCCATGGCTCGCACGGTGCGGGCACGTGGGTGCCGGTCGGGCCTACGATTGCCGGCAAGGGTTCGAGAGTGGTCGGCAACGATACCGCGCAATCCGGGCATTGCAATTTCGGCACTCCGTATTCGAACGGCACATTCGACTGGGCGATCCCCTGGAAATTCCGGGTCGGCGGCGGCGCTGATAAAGTCTTTGCAACCGTCCATCAACGCTTTACCATAGATGCCGCCGGGGATATGACCGTCAGCAAGGCCGGCGCTTCAGGCGCAGCCGGGCTCACAGATCCCTCGTCCACCTACTAAGAAGGCAAGCATCATGCGCTATGCTGTACTGATCACAGTGCTCCTGGGCTTGGCCGGCCATCCGGCCGCCCATGGGAGCGCGGCGCTTAAGGCACCACATAAACATACACCGGCGGAGAAAAAAATGTCGCAGCAGTTCGACCAAGCCATGCAGCAATTGGCAGCATTTAAAAAAACCCACGATGTCTCGTCGCTATCGACGGCCATCTCGTTGGCGGACGCCATGCCAAGCATCGTGTTACCGGCTCCGCCAGCCAAGGACAAGCTGGCGCTGTGGTTCGCCATCTTTGACGCGATGGATGCGGAGATCGCACCTGACTTCAATCCGGACGACCTCCCGGAACTCACCGTGGCGCCACCGCTGGAAGCCGGACTGCCCGCAGGCGTCGCCCCGTCGAGCATCAAGGATCCTGCGGTGCGCAAAAAGTACGAAGACGCATTGGCGGCGAACGGCCTGAAGAATCAACGATTCAGTTACCAGTACGCGCTGCTGCAAGAAAACCTGCGCGCCGAATCCGACGTTGAAAAGTTCATCACCACCGACGTGGCGCGCGATCCGGCACAACTGGAAATTTTACGAAGCAGGCTGGCGCTTGCGAAGCTGCAGCCGCAGCGAATCGCCAAACTGCAAGTGCTGCTAGAGCATGCTGCGAAATAGGCCCGTTGTCCCGTTTACATCGGCCTTGATGATCGGCCTTACGGCTGGCGCACTACTTTTGCAAGGCTGCTCGATGGAAGACCACGCACCCAGCGTATCGGACAACCTGTCCGCACTGCGTGAAGTGATCAATGTTCAAATTCCCGCGACCTCGGCCCGCTGGGAGGTCTTTGGCACGCCGGAATACAAAGGAGGCGTGCCCGGCCCTACCGATTTCACCACCCTGATCGCCGAGTTGCAACCTGCCGACGGTGCCTGGTTCGCATCGCAGAAGGAAAGCGCCGGCACCTCCTTCATCGCTCCGGAAGCCGCGCGCTCGTGGTTGAGCGAGCCGTTCCGCCACTTGCTGGCGGATCATAAGAATACGACGGCGGATCTGTCCGCCCTGCGTGACTGCCGCCCCTACGCCACGACATTGAAAAAGTCCGGCAGCCCGGTGCAGGGGTTCGTGTGTGATGGCGACCGCCGCTTGCTGCTGTATCTCACCTTGTCCTCGCCGCAGTGAACGAAGTGAACGACTGCGCGGAAACGAACGGCGCTGCGAGTGCTTTCTTACTTGCCGCCTTTCTTTGCATGGCTTCCGCCGGCGCAGTGGAAGGCAACTGTGCCGCCGACGTGCCGGCCATGAGTAGTCGCAAGCTGATGGATCTGTACAAGGATTCCGAGCTGGACGACATTCCGTCGCGCGTCCCGCTGACCGCCGAGCAGCAGGAGTACGTCGGCTGTCTATTCAGCTCCATGCTGGATGTCATTGAACAAAAGAGAAGCTTGGGAGAAAACGATTCAGCCTTCGGACAAGGAGAATTTTTCTGGCCCAAGGAGCCGTCGAAGCCAATCAAATCGTCGCTGTCCTACGACGTCGACAATTTCAAATTCCGTTCCATCTCCATTGGCTTTACTCGTAAAGACCCCGCTTCCGCGTGGAGCGTGGCTGGGCTCCGCATTCACCCCAGGAATTTCCCGTATGGCGTTTTTGAAATGCGACTTCCGAAGTCCTTCTTCGGCCGTCTTGTTTTTGAATCGAGCCACGCGGAGGAACGAAAAAACGAATCACTGGAAATCGTCAATGTCTTCTGGTACAAAAAAGAGACGAATGGCCGTACGATCAACTTGCGGTTCGAAGCCGATCCGCGCGTTTCGGACCTCAAAGATGGCTATCCGCGAAGTTTTCACAGTGTAGCGATCTACCTGGGCCCCAATCTCGAACCCTTCACCAAGGAATTGGCGACCGGGACCACAGACGTCCGCGAGAACATCGTCCGCCAGCTGGAAAAGCTCGGCCTGGCAATGGATGCACCCGCCCCGGACAAGTTTGCGGTCATCCGCGACCATTCCATTATTCGCGCCCTGGCGGTCGGCGGATTTGCCAAGGACGATGCGGCGGCAGACCGGGCCGCGCAAATTCTGCTGGACCGCTGCACGCCTTCCGACCTCGCGGCGTTTGCCCCAATCTATACAGCTTCGCTTCGACAATTGAAAGGGGACTATCTGCGCATCGCCGCCAAGGCGAAAACGGTGGAGGCCCGACGATTTGTGGAGAAGATGGCATTGCAAGCCCAATGGCGGGCCCAACCGGAACGGCGCCACGCAATCAGGCTCGCCCAAGCGGCGCTGGGGAATATCCGGATTGAAAATGAGTTCATCGATGCCGCCGTTCAAGCCGAGCGCTCCGCTCCACCCGCACCACGCAACCGCTTCTACAACGTCGGCATGGCAAGAGACGGCACGGAATTGGCGGAGCGGCTGCAGTCACTGGGCTGGATTGGCACGCGGAGCTCCCTCCTTGCGGCGTGCGGCTATCTTCGTTCGCCATTGAAAAGCTACGTCCGCGACGTCAGCGAGAGATCGGTGCGGTACGCCGCTTTGGACGCTCTGCTCTACAACTACCCCGACGAGCGATTATTGCACGGCCCCAAAGACCACGCCGGCTGGATCGCCGCGGAGCAGTTCTGCACCCGGAACCTCGGCGCGGTGTTCGACGGTCCGACGCCCGACCTTCCGCCAGATCAACCCTATCCCACCAGGATGCTAACGCCCCAAAGCCGAAAATGAAAATACTCCTCGCCTATTGCACACTCGCCCTCTCACTGGCATTGGCGCCGGCCGCCCACGCCGATGTGGCCTCCAGCCAGCAAGGCCTGCACCAATGGCCCGCGCTCAAAGGCAAGCTGGTGATGGTAGCCGGCACCGTCAGCGATGTGCTGCGCTACAAACGCAGCATGACCTTCTACTTCGAAAGCAAGCCAGGCGCGGACTGGGTCCACGTCCCCATCGTTAAATCGCGGGACGATCAGGAAGAGACCTGGTACAACGTCTCCCACGGCGAAACCACCATGGTCGACGGCTTCGTGGCCGCGCGCGGCGGCGACGTGTATCTGATCGAAGCCGCCGTCAGCGAATCGCCCGCCGGCATCAAGGCCAGCTGGTACAAGCTGACCACCAACGATCCCGCCTACCCCGACGGCCCGTTCTACCTGCTCAAACCGGTGGACCAGAAGTTCTACCCCAAAACCAAGGACCTGACCGTCGAATCGGTCCTGAAAAAAGAAGCCACCGTCAAACCTGAAAGCCGTATCAAACAATGAAACCATCCCTTTTTGCCGTTGCCTTCGTCGCCATATTTTCCGTGAACGCAGTCCAGGCGCAGCCTTCCCAGCCGGCGCCGCCCAACCCATGTTCAACGAAAAACAAATCCGCGCTGCGCGCACAACTGCTCAAGACTCCCGCCGCCGACGATGCCTGGAGCCTGACCGAAGTCCTGCTGTGCGGCGCCAAGACGCCGGTCAACGCCGCCTACCTCCGCCGCCACATGCCGCCCAAAATCAAGGTCACGAGCCTCGACACCGACGGCAAGGACGAGGTCTCCATCGCCAAGGTGGACGCCGCGCTGATCGACTCCTTGTTCGCCACCGGCGTCGCCAACGAAACCGAACTGAACATATCCGAAGATGAAATCATCCTGCGATACTGGCCCAACGAGGCTTGCATGAACAGCCGAACGCTACGCTATGGCAAGGGGACCTGGCGCCTGGCCGCCATCGGCGACGCCTGCGATTGACGCAACCCAAGGCCGCGGCGCGGCTGTCGCTTTTTCGCCGCAGCTTGCATTAATGCAGGTAATGGTGCGCAGCAAATTGAATTGACTTCGGGCAAGTAATCGTCAATCATACTTGTCAGGCAGCAGGTCGACGCCTCCCGGACGCTCAACAGCGACGGAGGCGCGGCACGCTGCCGGGAACACGATTACATAACCGAGCCAGGCTCCGGCGGAATACCGCCGGCATCGCGCCCTCGGTTCGCGCCGGCCCAACTCTCCGCCCGCGCCCCATGCCGATTGAGTTCCACTTCGGCCGCCCTCCCTCCGCGGCCATCCTGTCCATCCCAGCTTGAGGCGACCCGTGGTCGCCGGGTGAGGTGCGGCCGTCATGCCGCGTTGGACGAACACGCGCAGCATCCCAGTCAAGACAAGGAACACCATGCATCCGACCGACGTCATTTCCCGGCGCGCCGACAGACCCGGCAGGCCATTGCACCCGCCGCGATCGTCCGCCGCCGCGACGGCGCGCCCTGTCGCCCGGCCTGCGCAAGCGGCGGCCGTGGCGCCGCAGCGTCAGCCGGCACGCATCCTGGTCGTCGACGACGACGACGTCACGCGCATGGCCATTTCCGCCGGACTGCAACGCCTGGGCTACCAGACCGCCGAGGCCGATTGCGCGCTGGCGGCGCTGGAGCGGGCGGCCGACTGGCAACCCGACTTCGCGATCATCGACATCACGATGCCCGGCATGTCCGGCATCGAACTGGCGGCGCGCCTGCGCGAACTGGGCGAGCTGCCATTCATGTTCCTGTCCTCGCACGACGGCCCGGACGTGGTGCGCGCCGCCAGCGCCCACGCCGCCGTGGCGTACCTGGTCAAGCCGCTCGGCGTCGCGCAGATCATTCCCGCCATCGAAGTGGGCCTGGTCCGTTCGGCGGAACTGGCCGCGCTGCGGGAAAAACAAACGGTGTTGTCGCAAGCGCTGTCCGACGCGCGCGACACCAACCTGGCCATCGGCGTGCTGATGGAACGCCATGGCCTGGAGCGCGAACAGGCGTTCGACATCCTGCGCGGCCAGGCGCGCGCTCAGCGGCGCAAGGTTAACGCGGTCGCGGCGGAAGTGCTCGCCGTCGGCGGATCCGACGCCATGCAGGGAAGATAGCAAGCAGCAAACAAGCAGCAAGCAAACAGGCCCTACCCCCCGCCTATCGAAGTCAGTCATCGCATGCGCCCACCGGCGCAGGCCTTGGCTGGCCGTCACGGTATGCAGTTTATTGGGGGGCAAGTCACATGACCACATCCATTCGGACCGCCGATCATCCGGCGTCCTCGCAGCGGCCGGCCGCGATGAGCGCGCTTCGTCTGCGGATCGACGGCGAGTTCAGCATCTATCGGGCCGCCGAGCTCAAGGAGATGGTGCTGGCGGCCGTGGCGCAAGCGCCCCGCCTTGAGCTGGACCTGTCCGCCGTCAGCGAGCTGGACACCGCCGGCGTGCAGATCCTGCTGCTGGCGCGGCAGGCGGCGCTGGCGCGCGGCCACGCCCTGCGGCTGGTGGACAGCAGCGCGGCGGTGCAGGCGACGCTGGCGCTGCTGCGGGTCTCGCCGGACGTCGACGACGCGGAGGCTGGCCATGTTGCTTGACCAGGCCCTGCCCACCTTCATCGCCGAAAGCCGCGAGCTGCTCGACGCCATGGAAAGCGCGCTGCTGCAGTTCGCGCTGGCCGCGCCGCAGGAAGACACGGTCAACGCCGTGTTCCGCGCCGCCCACACCATCAAGGGCTCGGCCGGCCTGTTCGGCCTGGACCACATTGTCGCCTTCACCCACGTGGTCGAAAGCGTGCTCGACCGTGTGCGCGACGGCACCGTGACCGTGGCCGAGCCGCTGGTGACGCTGCTGCTGTCGTGCGCCGACCACATGCGCGCATTGATCGACACCACGGCCGCCGGCCAGCACGAACCCAGCGCCGCCAGCGCCGCCACCGGCGCCGCCCTGCGCGACCGTCTGCAGCGGCACCTGCCGGCAGCGCTGGCCGCCGCCGAGCCGGCCCCGCGCGCCGGGACCGTCGTCGCGGCCGACGCCGGCGCCAGCAACTACTGGCACCTGTCGCTGCGCTTCGGCAGCGAGGTGCTCAGGAACGGCATGGACCCGCTGTCCTTCCTGCGCTATCTGGGCCAGCTCGGCACCATCGTCGGGCTGGAAACGCTGGCCGACGCCTTGCCGCCGGCCGACGCCATGGACCCGCACCTGTGCTATCTCGGCTTCGAAGTCTCCTTCGACAGCAGCGCCGACAAGGCCGCGATCGAGGACGTGTTCGAGTTCGTGCGCGAGGATGCGCAGATACGCATCCTGCCGCCGCACAGCCGCGTGGCCGACTATCTGCGGCTGATCGCCGAGCTGCCCGAGCAGGCCCCGCGCCTGGGCGAGATCCTGGTGCGCTGCGGCAGCGTGACGGCGCAGGAGCTGGCCAAGGCGCTGGCCGCGCAGGCCGCCGCCGCCACGCCGCAGCCGCTCGGCAGCATCATGGTGGCGCAGGGCGTGGTGGCGCCGGTCGTGGTCGAGGCCGCGCTGGCGCAGCAACAGCAGCTGCGCGGCAAGGGCCAGGAAACCCAGACGGTGCGGGTCGACGCGGAAAAGCTGGACCAGCTGATCAACCTGGTCGGCGAACTGATCATCGCGTCCGCCGGCGCCAGCCTCGCGGCCCGCCGCGCCGGCGACGCCGCGCTGCAGGAGAGCGCCTCCACCGTCTCGGAACTGGTCGAGCAGGTGCGCGACCGCGCGCTGCAGCTGCGCATGGTGCGCATCGGCGCCACCTTCGGCCGCTTCCAGCGCGTGGTGCACGATGTCGCGCGCGAGATCGGCAAGGACATCCGGCTCCAGCTCAGCGGCGAGGACACCGAGCTCGATAAAACCGTGGTGGAAAAGCTGGGCGACCCGCTGACCCACCTGGTGCGCAACGCCATCGACCACGGCATCGAACCGGCCGCGCTGCGCCTGGAGCGCGGCAAGCCCGCGCAGGGCACGGTTCGGCTGCACGCCCACCACGACGCCGGCAACATCGTGATCGAAGTGAGCGACGACGGCGGCGGCCTGCGGCGCGAGAAGATCCTCGCCAAGGCCGAGGCGCGCGGCCTGATCGAGCCCGGCCAGAGCCTGAGCGACGCCGAGATCTACAACCTGGTGTTCGAGCCCGGCTTCTCCACCGCCGAGCAGGTCACCAACCTGTCCGGGCGCGGCGTCGGCATGGATGTGGTCAAGCGCAACATCGTGGCCCTGCGCGGCAGCGTCTCGCTCAGCAGCACCGAGGGCGTGGGCACCACCGTCAGCGTGCGCCTGCCGCTGACCCTGGCGATGATCGACGGCTTCCTGGTCAGCGTCGGCAAGGCGCCCTTCGTGGTGCCGCTGGAGATGATCGAGGAATGCATCGAATACAGCGCCGCGCCCGGCCACCATTACACCGACCTGCGCGGCGAGGTGCTGCCCTTCGTGCGCCTGCGCGACGTGTTCGCGCTGGACGGCGCGGCCGCGCGGCGCCAGAGCATCGTCGTGGTGCGCCAGGGCGGCCTCAAGGCCGGGCTGGTGGTCGACGCCCTGCACGGCGAGTTCCAGACCGTCATCAAGCCGCTGGACAAGATGTTCCAGCGGGCCGACCGCCTCAGCGGTTCGACCATCCTGGGCAGCGGCGAGGTCGCGCTGATCCTGGACGTGCCCGCCCTGATCCGCCAAGCCACGGCCGCCGCGCCGCCGGCCCCTGCCCCATTTTCATGCAATCACTGACGTCCACCCTGAAGGAAAACATCATGTTCTCAAACGTAAAAATCGGTATCCGGCTCATTGCCGGCTTCATCCTCGTCGCCGCCATCAGCGCCGTGGTCGGCGTGATCGGCATCTCCAACGCCGGCAAGATCAACGACCTGGCCGACAAGATGTACGCCAACGAGCTGCTGGGGATTTCCTACATCAAGGAAGCCAATATCGACCTGATCTACGTCGGCCGCGCCCGCGCCAATTCGCTGCTGGCCACCACCCCGGAGGAACGCCAGAAGTACATGGCGTTGACCACCAAGAGCCTGGCCATGGTCAAGGAAAACATGGACAAGGCCCGGCCGCTGTTCCATCGTCCGCGCGCGCTGGAAATCCTGGCCAAGTACAACAACGTCTGGGAGGAGTACGAAAAGGAGACCACGCGCACGCTGGCGCTGGTGGCCAACGAGCCGCTGGGACAACACAGCGACCAGCTCAACCAGACCATGCGCAGCGTCGGCGAGAAGGCCCAGTTGCTGGACGACTGGATGACCGACCTCAGCAAGATCAAGGAGGAGAACGCCAAGGAGGCGTCGGAGGCCACCACGGCCATGTATGAAAACAGCCGCAGCATCATGCTGGGGGCCATCGGCTTCGGCGTGGTGCTGGGCATCGTGCTCGGCTTCGTCATCAGCCGCAGCGTCACCAAGCCGCTGTCGAAAGCGGTCGACGCGGCCGAGCGCCTGGCCCAGGGCGACCTGACCATCAAGCTGGAAAGCACCGCCAAGGATGAAACCGGCCGCCTGCTGCAATCGATGCAGAAGATGATCGAGAAGCTGTCGCAGGTGGTGGCCGAGGTCAACAACGGCGCCCAGTCGCTGGCCAGCGCCTCCGAGGAGGTCAGCGCCACCGCGCAGTCGCTGTCGCAGGCGTCCAGCGAGCAGGCCGCCGGCGTCGAGCAGACCAGCGCCTCGATCGAGCAGATGACCGCCTCGATCTCGCAGAACACCGAGAACGCCCGCGTCACCGACGGCATGGCCAGCAAGGCGGCGCGCGAAGCGACCGAGGGCGGCCAGGCGGTCAAGTCCACCGTGCTGGCCATGCGCCAGATCGCCAGCAAGATCGGCATCATCGACGACATCGCCTACCAGACCAACCTGCTGGCGCTGAACGCGGCCATCGAGGCGGCCCGCGCGGGCGAACACGGCAAGGGCTTCGCCGTGGTGGCGGCCGAGGTGCGCAAGCTGGCCGAGCGCAGCCAGGTGGCCGCGCAGGAAATCGGCGAGGTGGCCACCAGCAGCGTCAAGCTGGCCGAGCAGGCCGGCAGCCTGCTCGACGAGATGGTGCCCAACATCCGCAAGACGTCCGACCTGGTGCAGGAAATCACGGCCGCCTCGTCGGAGCAGTCGAGCGGCGTCAGCCAGATCAACGCGGCGGTCGGCCAGCTGAGCCAGACCACCCAGCAAAACGCCTCCAGCTCGGAGGAACTGGCGGCGACGGCGGAGGAAATGAGCAGCCAGGCCGAACAACTGCAACAGACCATGGCCTTCTTCCGCCTGGACGCCGTCCCGCGCGCGCCGGCGGTGCCGATCCGCAAGGCCGCGGCGGCACGCGCGGCGCGCCAGGCCGGTGGCCGCCTCGGCACCGGCAGCCTGGCGCTGGCGGCGGCCGGCGAGGTCGACGAAGCCATGTTCGGCAAGTTCTGAGGAGGCGGCCATGAACGCGCGCATCGAGGCGAACGCCCTCCAGGCGGCCAATGACCGCACCCAATACCTGACCTTCATGCTCGGCGGCGAGGTGTTCGCCATCGGCATCCTGGCGATCAAGGAAATCATCGAGTACCAGGGCGTGACCGTGGTGCCGATGATGCCGGCCGCGATACGCGGCGTCATCAACCTGCGCGGCGCGGTGGTGCCGGTGATGGACCTGTCGGCGCGCTTCGGCCAGCCGTCGAGCGAGGTCGGCAAGCGCACCTGCATCGTCATCGTCGAGATGGCGCTGGACGGCGAGCGGCGCGATGTCGGCGTGGTGGTCGACGCCGTCAACGCGGTGCTGGAGATCGCCCGCGCCGAGATCGAACCGGCGCCGGCCTTCGGCGCCCGCATCCGCACCGACTTCATCGCCGGCATGGGCAAGGTCAACGGCCGCTTCGTGATTCTGCTCGACGTCGAGCGCGTGCTGTCGAACGCCGACCTGGACGCGCTGGGCGAAGGCTGGCCGGCCCCGGCCGCGCTGGCGGCGTGAGGCGGTGCGATGAGCGGCATCGACATCACCGACCAGGAGTTCGGCCAGTTCCGGCGCTTCATCTTCGCGGCAGCCGGCATCAGCATGTCCGACGGCAAGAAGGCGCTGGTCAGCGGGCGGCTGGCCAAGCGCCTGCAGCAGCACGGGCTCGGCAGCTATGGCGCCTACTTCCGCCTGCTCACCAGCGGCAGCGCGCCGCAGGAGGTGCAGACCGCGGTCGATTTGCTGACCACCAACGAGACCTATTTCTTCCGCGAGACGGTCCACTTCGACGCGCTGCGCGCGCACGCGCTCAAGACGAGCGAGCCCGGCCGGCCCTACCGGGTGTGGAGCGCGGCCAGCTCGTCCGGCGAGGAGGCGTACAGCATGGCGATGGTGCTGGACGACACGCTCGGCCAGCGGCCCTGGGACATCGTCGCCACGGACATCAGCACGCAAGTGCTGCGGCGGGCGCAGGCCGGGCACTATCCGGACGAGCGCGCCCGCCACACGCCGCCGGAGTACCTGCGCCGCTATTGCCTCAAGGGCCACGGAGAGCAACAGGGCACGCTGCTGGTCGCGGCCGCGCTGCGCGAACGGGTGCGCTTCGCCCAGGTCAATTTGAACCAGGCCTTGCCGTCACTGGGGACGTTCGACGCCATCTTCCTGCGCAACGTGATGATTTACTTCAGTCCGGACACCAAGCGGCAGGTGGTGGCCCGCGTGCTGTCGCTGCTGCGCCCGGGCGGGCTGTTTTGCATCGGCCGCTCGGAAAGCCTGAACGACATCAGCGATGCGGTGCAGCCGGTGGCGCCGTCGGTGTTCCGCAAGCCCTGAGCGCGCCGGCGACTCGCACGATTGACGCACCACATGGCCGGTGCGGGGAGATCATCTAGTCTGGGATGGCTGGACCGATCCACCCACCGGAGCATACGCCATGTCACGCTTGATTCCCCTTCTACTGCTGACGCTGGCCGCTGCCAGCACCCAGGCCGCCCCGCGCTACAACGTTGTCGACCTCGGCGGCAGCGACAGCAGCGCCTACGCCATCAACAGCCTGGGCCTGGTGGCCGGCGCTGAATACAGCCCGTCCGGCGTGCCGCAGGCGGCGCTGTTCCACGACGGCATCATCACCCGCCTGGGCACGCTGGGCGGCGCCAGCAGCACGGCCACCGGTATCAATGCCTATGGGCAGCTGGTCGGCGGCGCCACCGATGCGGACGGGCTCCGGCGCGCCTTCCTCTACGCCAACGGCGCCATGCGCGACCTCGGCACGCTGGGCGGCGCCGAAGCCGAGGCCAGGCGCATCAACGACGCCGGCCAGATCGTCGGCAGCGCCGCCAATGCGGACAACCTGTGGCACGCCTTCCTGTATTCGGGCGGCGGCATGCGCGACCTCGGCACGCTCGGCGGCGAAATCAGCAACGCCTTCGACATCAACGTCCACGGCCAGGTGGCCGGCAACGCGGCCATCAGCGACGCCATCGCCTTCCACGCCGTCCAAGCCTTCCTGTACGAAGGCGCGGCGCTGCGGGACCTGGGCACCTTCGGCGGCACCAACAGCGCCGCCTGGAGCCTGAACGACGCCGGCCACGCGGTCGGCTACGCGGCCGTCGCCGACGACGCGGCCGACCACGCCTTCCTGTACGCCAACGGCGCCATGCACGACCTCGGCACGCTGGGCGGCACTTACAGCTTCGCCGCCGGCATCAACAACGCGGACCAGGTGGTGGGCGTCTCCAACATCGCGGGCGATGGCGGCAGCAGCGGCTTTCTCTACAGCGGCGGCGTGATGCTGGACCTGAACACGCTGATCGATCCGGCCACCGGCTGGCGCATCAACGACGCCCACGACATCAACGACCATCAGCAGATCGCCGCCACCGGCTGCAGGGCCGGCGTCTGCCGCGCGCTGCGGCTGGACCTGGCCGCAGCGGTGCCCGAACCCGCCACGTGGCTGACGCTGTCGGCGGGGCTGGGCCTGCTGGGCCTGGCCGCCCGCAACAGCCGGCGTGCCGCAAGCGAGGGCGATATCGCCGCCGGCGTATAGCGGCTATCGGCGCGGCAAGGCCACAGCCGCGCCTCCCTCACGTAGGATGCGCTCTCAACCTGGAGACTCCTATGGACAACGCACGCTTCAACGCCGAACAACTGGCGGTGCTGGAACCGATACAAAACTACTTCCAGGGCCACGCCCGGGACGACGCCGACTTCATGCGCAAGGCCTTCCTGCCGACCGCCCACATCGAATCGATGCGCGAAGGCGTGTTCACGTCGTGGCCGCTGGAGGTGTATTGCGAACGCTTCAAGCGCACGCCGGCCGCCGACGAGGCGCAGCGCCGCCGCACAACCGACTGGATCGAGGTGCACGGCAACGCCGCCTGCGCCCGCATCACGCTGGAGCACGGCGCGACGACCTTCGTCGATTACTTCGTCCTGCTCAAGACCGCGGAAGGCTGGAAGATCGCCAACAAGGCCTTCCACGGCCAGGCCGCCTGACGTCCTTCAACTGACGGCCGGGCCGGGAATCGGCATCGGCCACGCGATCTCGAACATCGCCCCGCCGGCGTCGCCGCGCCGGTACGAGGCCACGCCGCCGTGCGCCTCGGCGATGGCGCGCACCACGGCCAGGCCCAGCCCGCTGCCGCCGACGGCGCCGGCGCGCGCATGCTCGCCCCGGTGGAAGGCCAGGAACAGCTTGCCCTCCAGCTCCTCATCGATGCCGGGACCGGCGTCCTCCACCTGCAGCAGATACTGCGCGCCCAGCACCCGCGTGCGGATGTGGATGACGCCGGGATCGGCGTAGCGTCCCGCGTTGTCGAGCAAGGCCAGCAGGATCTGCCGCATGCGCGCGCCGTCGCAGCAGATGCGCCCTTCCGCCAGGTCCAGCGCCAGCTGGTAGCCGGCCGCCTCCATCTGCGGCGCCAGCAGGTGCGCCACGTCGCGGATGGCGCCGGCCAGGTCGCAGTCGGCCAGCTCCAGCTTCAGGTGGCCGCTGTCGAACATGCTCAGCATCCGCAAGTCGTCGATCAGGCGCGACAGGCCTTCCACCTGATGCAGCAGGCCGCGGAACTGTTTTTCATCCGGCTCGAACACGCCCTCGGCCAGGCCCTGCAGGCGGCCGCGCAGGATCGTCACCGGCGTGCGCAGCTCGTGGGCGATGGCGGCGTTCCACGTCACCATCTCGCGCTCCATGCGCTGCAGGCGTTCCGCCATCGCGTTGAAGTCGTCGACCAGCAAGGCGGTCTCGCCCAGCGAACGGTCGCCGGCCACGGCGCGCGCGGCCAGGTCGCCGTGCGCCACGCGGCGCACGCTGTCAGCCACCGAATTCAGCGGCGCCAGGATGCGCCGCGCCAGCCGCGCCGACGCCCACACCGCGAACACCAGCGCGACCATCGTCACCGACGCCATCCAGATCCATTCGGTGCTGGTGGGGATCATGTCGGTGGGGCCGGACAGCAGGTCCGGCCGGTACTCGATCACCAGCGCGTAGAACACGTAGGAGCCCAGCAGCACGACCAGCGTCATGCCCAGCGACACGGCCAGCATGGCCAGCGTGATCTGCCGGTTCAGGCCGGGACCGCGCATCATTCGGCGTCCTCCAGCCGGTAGCCGACGCCGCGCAGGCTGGTCAGCACGCCGGTCAGGCCGCTGTCCTCCAGCTTCTTGCGCAGCTTGCTGACGTGGCTGTCCACCGTGCGCTCCAACGCGTTACCCTCCGGCAGACAGGCCGCCAGCAACTCGCTGCGCGTGAACACCCGCTTGGGCGCGCGCGCCATGTGGGTCAGCAGGCGGAACTCGGTCAGCGTCAGGTTCAGCGGCGCGCGCTGGCCGTCCACCTCGGCGCTGGCCTGGTAGGTCTCCAGGTCGATCTCCAGCTGGCCGCAGCGCAGCACGCCCGCCGCCGGGCCGATGCTGCGCGCGGCGGCGCGGCGCAGCACGGCGCCCACGCGCGCGGCCACCTCGGCCGGGTTGAAGGGCTTGACCACGTAATCGTCGGCGCCGATGCGCAGGCCCATCAGCTTGTCGATGTCCTGGTCGTGCGCGGTCAGCATAATCACCGGCGTATCGCCGCGCAGGCGCAGTTCGGCCAGCACCTTCCAGCCGTCCACGCGCGGCATCTGCACATCGAGCAGCACCAGGTCCGGTTTCAGCGACAGGTGCAGGTCGAGCGCGATGCGGCCATCGGCCGCGTGCACGGTGCGCAGGCCGTCGCGGGCCAGGTAGGCTTGCAGGATTTGGGCGATTTCGGATTCGTCTTCGGCGATGAGTACCAGCGGGGTTCCGGCAGAACTAGACATGAATGGCTTGAAAATAAGTAACGATCTCCATCATATCTCCATATTTCCTCAATAGATAGGCCACGTTGGCTGGTTAAAGTCGCTAGTCCTGCATTCCCTCACGGAGGGAAAACACTTTGGACGACCAGCTATGCACATCAAGCACTTCAACCTCAAGGCCCTGCCGGCGCTGCTGTCCGGGCTCACCCTTCTGACCCTGGCCGCCTGCCACCAGGCGCCGCCCGACGAAACGCCGCCGCCGGCCAAGGTGTCGGCGCTGACGGTCGACGCTGGCCCGGTGGAACTGGCCGAAGACCTGCCCGGCCGCGTCACCGCCTTCCGCACGGCGGAGATCCGGCCGCAGGTGGGCGGCATCATCCAGCGCCGCCTGTTCGAGCAAGGCGCCGAAGTGAAGGCCGGCGCGCCGCTGTTCCAGATCCACACCGCGCCCTTCCAGGCCGAGGCCGACACAGCCGCCGCCGCGCTGCAACGCGCCGAGGCGGCGTTGGTGCGCGCCAAAATCCAGGCCGAACGCATCCGCCCGCTGGTGCTGGCCGACGCCGTCAGCCAGCAAACCTACGACGACGCCGTCTCCCAGCGCGACCAGGCCCAGGCCGAGGTGGCGCAGGCCAAGGCCACGCTGGCGCGCCGCCGGCTCGACCTCGGCTACGCGACCGTGACGGCGCCGATCTCCGGCCGCATCGGCGAGGAGCTGGTGACCGAGGGCGCGCTGGTGGCGCAGACCGACGCCACGCCGATGGCGCGGGTGCAGCAGATCGACCAGGTGTATGTGGACGTGCGCCAGCCGGCCTCGATGCTGCGCACGCTGCGCGGCGACGCCGCCCATCCGCCCAAGGCCCGCATCCTCGACGGCAGCGGCAAGGACTACGGCCTGGAGGCCCGCATCCTGTTCTCCGGCATCAACGTCGATGCCGGCACCGGCGACATGGTGCTACGCATCCTCGTCGCCAACCCGGACCGCCAGCTGCTGCCCGGCATGTTCGTGCGCGCGCGCATCGCCCGCATGGCCGACGCCGACGGCATCCTGGTGCCGCAGCAGGCCGTGCTGCACGCCGGCGCCACCCGCGTGTGGGTGCTGGACCCCGGCAACAAGGCCACGCTGCGCGAGGTCAAGCTAGGCGGCCTGGTCGGCCACAACTACCTGGTCACCAAGGGCTTGAAGGCCGGCGAACGCATCGCCGTCGAGGGCCTGGACCGCATCCAGCCCGACGCCAAGCTGGACATCACGCCATGGAAGCGCGACACCGCCACCGCCATGGCCGGCGCGCCGGCGCACCGCTAATACTGCAAGGACTACGTCATGCCACAATTTTTCATCGACCGCCCGGTGTTCGGCTGGGTGATCGCCATCTTCATCGTGCTGTTCGGACTGATCGCCATCCCGCAGTTGCCGGTTGAGCGCTATCCGTCCGTGGCGCCGCCCAGCGTCAGCATCTCCGCCAGCTACCCCGGCGCCACGCCGCAGACCATGAACGACGCGGTGGTCAGCCAGATTGAACGCGAACTGTCCAGCGTGAAGAACCTGCTGTACTTCGAATCGTCGGCCGACACCTCCGGCTCGGCGCAGATCACCGCCACCTTCAAGCCCGGCACCAATCCCGAGCTGGCGCAGGTGGACGTGCAGAACCGCCTCAAGTCGGTCGAGCCGCGCCTGCCGCAGGCGGTGCGCCAGAACGGCCTGTCGGTCGAATCGGCCGGCTCCGGCTTCCTGATGATCGTCGGCCTGAGCGCCAGCAACGGCAAGTACGACGAGATCGAACTGGCCGACTACATGGCCCGCAACGTGGTCGAGGAACTGCGCCGCATTCCCGGCGTGGGCCGCGTGCAGCTGTTCGGCGCCGAAAAGGCGATGCGTATCTGGGTCGATCCGGACAAGCTGGTCTCGTACAAGCTGACCATGACGGACCTGGCCACAGCGGTGGCGCAGCAGAACGCGCAGATCGCCCCCGGCCGCGTCGGCGACACGCCGGCGCTGGCGGGCCAGCGCGTGTCGATCCCGCTGACCGTGCAGGGGCAATTGCGGACGCCGGAGGAATTCGCCGCCATCGTCCTGCGCGCCAACCTGGACGGCTCCAAGGTCGTCATGGGCGACGTCGCCCGCGTCGAGCTGGGCGCGCAGAACTACGCCAGCGCCACGCGCGAGAACGGCCGCGCCGCCACCGGCGCCGCCGTGCAGCTGTCGCCGGGCGCCAACGCGGTCAAGACGGCGCAGGCCGTGCGCGAACGCATGCATGAGCTGAGCAAGACGCTGCCGGCCGGGATCAGCTACTCGGTGCCGTTCGACACCGCGCCCTTCGTCAAGATCTCCATCGAAAAAGTGGTGCACACGCTGCTGGAGGCGATGGTGCTGGTGTTCCTGGTCATGTACCTGTTCCTGCAAAAGATACGCTACACGCTGATCCCGGCCATCGTCGCGCCGATCGCGCTGCTGGGCACCTTCGCGATCATGCTGTTGCTGGGCTTCTCGGTCAACGTGCTGACCATGTTCGGCATGGTGCTGGCGATCGGCATCATCGTCGACGACGCCATCGTCGTGGTCGAGAACGTCGAACGGCTGATGGCCACCGAAGGCTTGTCGCCCAAGGCCGCCACCTCGAAGGCGATGCGCGAGATCACCGGCGCCGTCATCGGCATCACGCTGGTGCTGACGGCGGTGTTCATCCCGATGGCGCTGGCCACCGGTTCGGTGGGCGCGATCTACCGCCAGTTCACGCTGTCGATGGCGGTGTCCATCCTGTTCTCCGCCTTCCTGGCGCTGACGCTCACGCCGGCGCTGTGCGCCACGCTGCTCAAGCCGATCGATCCGCTGCATCACGAGAAGACCGGCTTCTTCGGCTGGTTCAACCGCCGGTTCGAGCGCATGAACCAGCGCTATGAAAGCGGCGTCGCGCGCGTGATCAAGCGCTCGGGCCGCGTGATGCTGGTGTTCGCCGTACTGGTCGGCCTGCTGGCGTTCGCCTTCCGCGTGCTGCCGGCCTCCTTTCTGCCGGAGGAAGACCAGGGCTACTTCATCACCTCGATCCAGCTGCCGTCCGACGCCAGCACCGAACGCACGCTCGACATCGTCAAGAAGTACGAGGACCACCTGGTCACGCGCAACGGCATCGCCAACAACCAATCGATCCTCGGCTGGAGCTTCACCGGCAGCGGTCCGAACGCCGCCATCGCCTTCACCATGCTGAAGGACTGGGACAAGCGCGACGGCGCCACCGTGCAGGAGGAAGTGGCGCTGGCCCAGGCCGCCATGTCGCAGACCACCGAGGGCATGGTGATGAGCGTGATGCCGCCCGCCATCGACGATCTCGGCAACTCGTCGGGCTTCTCGCTGCGCCTGCAGGACCGCGCCAACCAGGGCGACGCCGCGCTCAAGGCCGCGCAGGGCAAGCTGCTGGAGCTGGCCGCCAAAAGCCCGCTGATCGTGGGCGCCTATCCCGAGGGCCTGCCCGACGGCACCAGCATCCAGCTCGATATCGACCGCCAGAAGGCCGAGGCGCTGGGCGTGGCCTTCACCAGCATCAGCGAGACGCTGTCGGCCGCGATGGGCTCGCAGTACGTGAACGACTTCCCGAACCGCGGCCGCATGCAGCAGGTGATCATCCAGGCCGACGCCGGCACCCGCATGCAGCTGGACGACGTGCTGCGCCTGCACGTGCGCAACGCGGCCGGCGGCATGGTGCGCCTGAGCGAGGTGGTCACGCCGGTGTGGCGCGACATGCCGCTGCAGATGGTGCGCTACCAGGGCTATCCGGCCGCGCGCATCAGCGGCAGCGCGGCGCCCGGCACGTCCAGCGGCGAGGCCATGGCGGAGATGGAACGGCTGGCGCGCCAGCTGCCGCCCGGCTTCGCCGTCGAGTGGAGCGGCATCTCGCTGCAGGAGAAGCAATCGTCGGCGCAGGCGCCGATGCTGATGGCGCTGTCGATGCTGGTGGTGTTCCTGGTGCTGGCGGCGCTGTACGAAAGCTGGGCGATTCCGCTGTCGGTGATGCTGGTGGTGCCGCTGGGCCTGATCGGCTGCGTGGCCGCCGTGATGGTACGCGGCATGCCGAACGACGTGTTCTTCAAGGTCGGCATGATCACCGTGATCGGTCTGTCGGCCAAGAACGCGATCCTGATCATCGAGTTCGCCAAGCAGATGCATCAGGATGGCAAGGGCCTGGTCGAATCGGCCATCGAAGCGGCGCGCCTGCGGTTGCGGCCAATTTTGATGACCTCGCTGGCCTTCGCGCTGGGCGTGCTGCCGCTGATGCTGGCAGGCGGCGCCAGCTCCGAGACCCAGCACGCCATCGGCACCGGCGTGTTCGGCGGCATGGTCAGCGCCACCTTGCTGGCGATCTTCTTCGTGCCGGTGTTTTATGTCTTTGTGTTGGGTCTGGTTGAACGGTTCGGCGCCAAGCGCCGGCCGGCGGCGGACCTCGTTGTGGAGCAAGCATGATGAGCAATATCCGTATCCCCGCCGTTTTGGCCACGGTCCTGCTGCTGGGCGCCTGTTCGCTGACGCCGGTGCTGGAGCAACCGCCGGCGCCGCTGCCGGCCAGCTATGGCGAGGCCGCCTCGTCCACCAACGCCGCCGATCTCGGCTGGCAAACCATGTTCGGCGATCCGCGCCTGCGCGCGCTGATCAACCTGGCGCTGAAGAACAACCGCGACCTGCGGCTGGCGCTGCTGAACGTGCAGTCGGTGCGCGCGCAGTTCGACATCCAGGACAGCAACCGCCTGCCCACATTGACGGCCAACGCCGGCGTGGTCAAGCAACGCAGCGCCGGCGTGGTGGACAGCCAGAAGTCCGTCGGCCTGGGCATCAGCGCCTTCGAGCTCGACGTGTTCGGCCGCGTGGCCGCGCTGTCCGAGTCGGCCTTCGCGCGCTACATGGCCAGCGACGAAAACCGCCGTGCCGTGCAGATCTCGCTGGTGGGCGCGGTGGCCGACGCCTACTTCGCCCAGCGCCTGGCGGAAGAACAGCTGCAGCTGACCGAGCGCACGCTGGCCGACTGGCAGCGCTCGCTGGAACTGGCGAAGCAGCTGAAATCCGCCCGCCAGCGCAGCGGCCTGGATGTCGCCGAAGCGGACGGCCAGGTCGCCACCGCCCAGGCCGACCGCGAAGCGCGCCTGCGCGCCGTGGCGCTGGCCGGCAACGCGCTGGACCTGCTGACCGGCGTGCGCGCACCGGATGCCCTGCCGCCCGGCATGGCGCTGGACAAGCAGCCGGTGCTGGTGCAGCTGCCGGCCGGCCTGCCATCCGACCTGCTGACGCGCCGCCCCGACATTCGCCAGGCCGAGCAGGCGCTGGTGGCCGCCAACGCCGACATCGGCGCGGCGCGCGCGGCGTTCTTCCCGCAAATCTCGCTGACGGCCAGCCTCGGCTACGCCAGCCCTTCGCTGTCCGGCATGTTCGACAGCGGCAACCGCGTCTGGTCGTTCGCGCCGCAGATCACGCAGCCGCTGTTCAACCACGGCAGGCTGCGCTCCGAACTGCGGCTGGCCGAGGTGCGCAAGTCCGCCGCCGTGGTCGAATATGAAAAAGCCGTGCAGACCGCCTTCCGCGAGGTGGCCGACGGCCTGGCGGGCCGGGCCACCTACGGCCGCCAGCTCGAAGCCCAGTCGCGGGTGGTCAACAGCGCCGAACGCCGCCTGGCACTGTCCCGCCTGCGCTACGAAGCCGGCCAGGACAGCCGCCTGGAGCTGCTGGACGCCCAACGCCTGCTGTACACCGCCCAGCAAACCCAGCTGGAACTGCGGCGCAACGAGTTCGGCAACGCCGTGGCGCTGTACAAGGCGCTGGGCGGCGGCCTGCGCACCGAGTAGCGCCCGTTTGTGGGGCATTTGATCCAGATCATATATTTTACGTAAGGCGTTTGTTAGCCTGAGTTTTTCAATTGACCTGGAGAACGCCATGTCCTACAAAACCATACTCGTCCACGTTGACAGCTCGGAGCACGCCCCGGAGCGTATCGACGTGGCGGCGCGCCTGGCCCGCGATCAGGACGCACACCTGATCGGCGCGGCCACCACCGGTATCTCGGGCGAGTTCTACCGCAACAGCGCCATGATGTATGGCGGCGTGGTGCCGCAGGACCAGCTCGACGACCTGGTTCGGAACGCCGAAAGCTCGCTGGAACGTTTCGAAGACCAGGCCCGCAAGGCCGACGTGCGCTACGAGCGCCGCATCAGCGACGACGAAGCCCAGAACGGCCTGGTGTTCCAGGCCCGCTACGCCGACCTGGTCGTGCTCAGCCAGTGCGAACCGGGCGAGGAAGGCCTGCTGATGGGCCCCGGCCTGGCGGCCTATCAGGCGTTGAACGGCGGCCGTCCGGTGCTGGTGGTGCCGTATGCCGGCACCTACCCGCACATCGACCGCCACGCGCTGGTCGCCTGGGACGGCAGCCGCGCCGCCACCCGCGCCGTGACCGACGCGCTGCCGCTGCTGCGCCGCAGCGCCCGCGTGACGCTGGTGGTGTTCGATCCAAGCCGTCAATACGGCGTGCACGGCGCCGAGCCGGGCGCCGACATCGCGCTGTTCCTGGCGCGCCACGGCGTCAAGGTCGAAGTCCTGCAGCAGCCCAAGCCGGAAGGCATGAACGTCGGCGAAGCCTTGCTGTCGCTGTCGGCCGACCTCGGCAACGACCTGCTGGTGATGGGCGCCTACGGCCACCAGCGCTGGCGCGAAACGGTGCTGGGCGGTGTCACGCGCACCATCCTGGCATCGATGACGTTGCCGGTGCTGATGTCGCACTAAGGAACCGCGATGAGCTACAAGACCATCGTCGTGCACTGCGACCAGTCGCAGCACGCCGCGGCCCGTTACGCGCTGGCCGCCAGGGTCGCCCTGGCCGCCGGCGCGCATCTGACGGGCGTCGCGCTCACCGGCATTTCGCGTTACGCGGAATGGAACGACAGCCTGGGCGCCTGGCCGCTGCCGCCGCACGTGCTCGACCATCTGCGCCACCAGGCCGGCGCCGCGCTCGCCACATTCGAACGCGACGTGGCGGCGGCCGGCGTGGACCAGTGGTCCAGCAGCCTGTACGAGGACGACGCGGAAAGCGGCCTGCTGCAGCACGCGCGCTACGCCGACCTGCTGGTGCTGGGGCAGACCGATCCCGACGACATCCAGTTCGGCATCAGCCGTCCGCTGCCGCCGGAACTGCTGCTGCAAGGCGGCCGTCCGCTGCTGCTGGCGCCGAACACAGGCAACCCGGCCGGCGACGCGCCGGCATCGGGCGCCTTCCGCCATCCGCTGCTGGCCTGGGATGGCGGCAACCGGGCGGCGCGCGCCTTCACCGACGCGCTGCCCTTGCTGAAGCTGGCCGAACGCATCACGCTGCTGGTGCTGAACGCCGACCAGGACAAGGCCCGCCACGGCGGCGAGCCGGGCGCCGACATGGCGCTGTTCCTGGCCCGCCACGGCGTGCGGGTGGATGTGATGCGCGAGTTCACGACGCTGGAGACCGGCGCCGCCCTGCTGGGCGCGGCGGCCGAACGCGGCTGCGACTTGCTGGTGATGGGCGGCTACGGCCACCGCCGCCTGCATGAAACGCTGCTGGGCGGCGCGACCCGCAGCGTGCTGCGCGGGATGACGCTGCCGGTGCTGATCTCGCACTGAGACCAGCCCCTCCGTTTAGTGCTGCAACACGAACCGTCCTGGCGCCGGGCCCAACACCCGGCCCAGGCCCATGGCCGGCGGCGCCACGCGATGCCGGTCGCCATGGCGCACCAGCCATTGCTGCCAGTGCGGCCACCATGAACCCTCCTTGCGGTCCGCGCTGTCCAGCCATTCCTGCGGGCTGTTGTAGCCGGCGCCGGCCACGTTGTCGGGATGGCAGCGATAGCTGCGGTTGGCATGCCCGGGCTCGGAGACGATGCCCGCGTTATGCCCGCCGGACGCCAGCACGAAGTCGATCACCGCACCGCTCAGCAAATGGATCTTGTACACCGAGCGCCACGGCGAAACGTGGTCGCGCTCGGTGCCGACCACGAACATCGGCGTGCGGATGTCGGACAGCGCGATCGGCTTGCCCTGCGCCAGGTAGCGCCCCTCGGCCAGGTCGTTGCGCAGGAACAGCCCGTGCAGGTACTCGCTGTGCATGCGGAACGGCAGGCGGGTGCTGTCGGCGTTCCAGGTCATCAGGTCGTTGGGCGCGGTGCGCTCGCCCATCAGGTACTCGCGCATCATGCGCGACCACACCAGGTCGCGCGCGTGCAGCAGCTGGAACGAGGCGGCCATCTGGTCGCCGTCCAGGTAGCCCTGGTCCCACATCAGCGCGTCGAGGAAGGCCAGCTCGCTGTCGTCGATGAACAGGCCCAGCTCGCCCGGCTCGCTAAAGTCGGTCTGCGCCGCCAGCAGCGTCACCGAGGCCAGCTTGGCATGCTTGCCGTGCTCGCCCGAGTCGATGGCGGCCGAGGCGATCGCCAGCAGTGTGCCGCCCAGGCAGTAGCCGACCGCGTGCACCGGCACGCCGCCGCCCAGCCGGTCGGCCTGCTCCAGCGCGGCGAACACGCCCAGCCGCAGATAGTCGTCCATGCCCATGTCGCGGTCGTGCTGGTCCGGATTGCGCCAGGACAGCATCAACACGGTATGGCCTTGCTGCACCAGGTAGCGCACCAGCGAGTTGTGCGGCGACAGGTCGAGGATGTAGTACTTCATGATCCACGACGGCACGATCAGCACCGGCTCGCGGTAGACGTGCTCGGTCTGCGGCGAATACTGGATCAACTCGATCAGCTCGTTGCTGAAGATGACCTCGCCCGGCGTCACCGCCACGTCCTGGCCCGGCACGTAGCTCGGCCCGGTCGGCTCCGGCACCGCCATGTCCGGCGGCGCCAGGCGGCGGCACAGGTCGCGCCGCCAGTTGAGCGCGCCGTCCATCAGGCTGCGCCCGCCGCTGGCGGCGGCCGCCCGCAACACTTCGGGATTGGTCCAAGGGAAGTTCGACGGCGAGTACATGTCCAGCAGCTGGCGGGCGGTGAAGGCCACCACCTCGGCATGATGCGGCGCCACGCCGCGCACGCCGCTGGTGGCCTGGTCCCAGAACTGCTCCGCCTGCTTGAAATTCTGCGCATACTGTGCGTAGGGCCATTGCCGCCAGGCGTCGCTGTCGAAACGGCTGTCGCCGCCGACGGCCGGCTTGCCGCCCGGGGCCAGTCCGCCCAGATAGCTGGCGGCAAGCTCGGTGCACTTGCCCGGCGCGACCGCCAGGTGTTGCAGCCAGTCCTGGAACGCCAGCGACATCGCGATCGGCGACACGCCGCCCGTCAGGCGCGCCATCTGGCTTTGCAGGTACAGGTCCAGCGCGTTGCTTTGCTCCTCGGCGGCCGGCGGCTTCGGTGCCGTGGTCGGAACTACTTTCAGCTGTGCGGTTTTCACTTGTCCTCCTGGATGTAAGATGCATAGATTATGGTTGGGGCGTGTCCCCGAAGTATTTGATCTGGATCAAATACTTCCGGGAGGGCGCTCTCTAGACTGCCCTGCATTGTTAACCAACTCCCACAATCATGAACGCTTCCGACGACATCATCGAGAATATCACCTACGACGAACTGCATGTCGGCCAGACCGCGCGCCTGTGCCGCACGCTGACCAAGGAGGACATCGCCGCCTTCGCGGCCGTCTCCGGCGACGTCAACCCCGCCCACGTCGATCCCGAATACGCCGGCCACACGCTGTTCCACGGCGTGATCGCGCACGGCATGTGGGGCGCGGCGCTGATCTCGCGCCTGCTGGGCACGGTGCTGCCCGGCCCCGGCACGATCTACCTCGGGCAGACGCTGCAGTTCCTCAAGCCGGTGCGCATCGGCGACGAACTGCGCATCACCGCCACGGTGACCTCGATGGAGCCCGCCAAGAAACATGTGTTGCTCGACTGCGAGATCAAGAACCAGACCGGCGCCGTGGTGCTGAACGGCGTCGCCACGGTGATCGCGCCGAGCGAGAAGGTGCGCCGGCCGCGCGTCCACATGCCGTCGATCAGCCTGTCCCAGGTGCACGCCAATTATGCCAGCCTGATGGAGGCGGCGGCGCCGCTGACGCCGGTGCGCTGCGGCGTGGTCCATCCCTGCGACGAGGCATCGCTGCGCGGCGCCCTCGACGCCGCCGCCCACAAGCTGATCGTGCCGGTGCTGATCGCTCCGGAGGCGCGGCTGCGCGCCCTGGCCGAGGGCGCAGGCCTGTCGCTGGAAGGCGTGGAGCTGGTGGACGTGCCGCACAGCCACGCGGCGGCCGCGCGCGCCGCCGCCATGGCCGCCGCCGGCGAGGTGGAAATGCTGATGAAAGGCAGCCTGCACACCGACGAGATGATCTCCGCCGTGCTGGCCGCGCCGGGCCTGCGCACGGCGCGCCGGCTGTCGCACGTGTTCCGCATCGAGGTGCCGCTGTACGACAAGGTGCTGCTGATCTCGGACGGCGCGCTCAACATCCAGCCCACGCTGGACGACAAGGTCGACATCGTGCAGAACGCCATCGAGCTGGCGCACGCGCTGGGCACGCCCCAGCCCAAGGTCGCCATCTTGTCGGCGGTCGAGACGGTCACGCCGAAGATCCCCTCCACGCTCGACGCGGCGGCCTTGTGCAAGATGGCCGAGCGCGGCCAGATCAGCGGCGCGCTGCTGGACGGCCCGCTGGCCTTCGACAACGCCATCTCGCCGATGGCCGCGCGCGTGAAAGGCATCGTCTCCGAGGTGGCCGGCCACGCCGACATCCTGATCGCGCCCGACCTGGAGGCCGGCAACCTGCTGGCCAAGCAGCTCGAATACCTGGCCGGCGCCGCCGTGTGCGGCGTGGTGCTGGGCGCGGCCGTGCCGATCGCCCTGACCAGCCGCGCCGACGACGCCGCCGCCCGCACCGCCTCGGCCGCGCTGGCGCTGATGCTGGCCCACCGCTACCGCCAGCAGCACCCGTAAGCTCCCCGTAAGTTCCCCTCGGACGGACGGCGCCCGCCGTCCGTTTATTGATTTTTGATCTACATCAATTACACGCGCTTGACTGCCGCCGTACACTGCCCTCGCTGCTTGATTTTCGGCATCACCCACCAATCACCAGGAGTTTGACTATGTTCCAGCCTGCGCCGTTCGCCAGGCCACGCACCGCCGTGAGCGCGGCCGCGCTGTCCGCCGTGCTGTCCGCCGCGATGCTGCTGCCAGGCTGCGGCTCGATGGCGCCGCAGTACGCCCGGCCGCCGCTGCCGGTCGCCGACCGCTACGACGCGCCCGCCGCCACCGGCGCCGCCGCCGCCCTGCCCGAATGGCGCGGCTACTTCGCGCCGCCGGCGCTGCAGGCCATGATCGTCGAGGCGCTGGCGCAGAACCGCGACCTGCGCATCGCCGCCCTGCGCGTCGAGCAGGCCCGCGCCGCCTACGGCATCGAGCGCGCCAACCGGTTCCCGATCGTGGCCGCGCAAGCGAGCGGACAGCGCCAGCAGGTGCCGGCCGACCTGAGCCTGACGCGCCACGAGATGATCACCAGCCAGTACCAGGCCGGACTGGGCGTGAGCGCCTGGGAGATCGACCTGTGGGGCCGCCTGGCCAGCCTGCGCGGCGCCGCGCTGGAAGACTACCTGGCCAGCGACGCCGCGCGCCGCGCCATCACGATGTCGCTGATCACCCACGTGGCCGAGGGTTACTTCGACGTGCGCGAGATCGACCAGCGCATCGCGCTGGCCCGCCGCACGCTGGCCACCCGCCAGGAAAGCTACCGCATCTTCTCGCGCCGGGTCGCGGTCGGCGCCACCTCGCGCCTGAACCTGACCCAGGTCGAAACCCTGCTGCTGCAGGCGCAGGCGCTCGCGAGCCAGCTGGAGCAGGAGCGCGACCGCAAGCGCCACGCGCTGCAACTGCTGGTCGGCGGCCCCAACGCGCTGGCGCCGCTGGACGCCGAAGCCGCCAACGCGGCCGGCAACCTGGCCGACCCGCTGCCCGCGCTCGCCCCCGGCCTGCCGTCCGCATTGCTGGAGCGCCGCGCCGACATCGTCGCCGCCGAGCACCAGCTGCGCGCGGCCAACGCCAACATCGGCGCCGCCCGCGCCACCTTCTTCCCGCAGGTCAGCCTGACCGCCGCGCTGGGCACCGCCAGCGCGGAGCTGGACGGCCTGTTCGCCGGCGGCAGCCGCTCGTGGACCTTCGCCCCCAGCATCACGCTGCCGCTGTTCGACGGCGACCGCCGCCGCCAGAACCTGACGCTGGCCGAGGCGCGCCGCGACAGCGCCATCGCCAACTACGAGAAGACCATCCAGGGCGCCTTCCGCGACGTGGCCGACGCGCTGTCCGCTCAAACCTGGCTGACCGCACAGGTGGGCATCGCCGAACGCACCCTGCAAGTACAACGCGAACGCGCCCGCCTGTCCCAGCTGCGCTACGACAGCGGCGCCGCGCCCTTCCTCGACGTGCTCGACGCCCAGCGCGACCTGCTCAGCGCCGAACAGCAGCTGATCCAGCTGCGCCGCGCCCTGCTGGGCGCCGGCATCGCCCTGTACAGCGCGCTCGGCGGCGACCCCGTGCTGGCCGCGCCGCCGCTCGCTTCCATTGACCTTCCCCTGACCCGCATATGACCCCAGACCTGACACGCAAACTCGCCGCGGCCGCCGTCGGCGCCGCCCTGCTGGCCGGCGCCGGCTACGCCTGGTACCGCATGCACCCGACCGGCCCCGGCCCCGAATTCACCAGCGGCAACGGCCGCATCGAAGCGACCGAGATCGACGTCGCCGCCAAGCTGCCCGGCCGCCTGCAGGACATCGCCGTCAACGAAGGCGACTTCGTCGCCGCCGGCCAGGTGCTGGCCCACATGCAGGCCACCTCGCTGCAAGCGCAGCGCGACGAAGCCGCCGCCCGCCAGGCGCAGGCGCAAACCGCCGTCGCCAGCGCCGACGCCATGGTCGCCATGCGCCAGAGCGACTACCAGGCCGCGCAGGCGCTGGTGGTGCAGCGCGAAAGCGAACTCGATGCCGCCCAGCGCCGCCTCAAGCGCTCCGAAACGCTGGTGCTCGAAGGCGCCTCGTCCGAACAGGAGCTGGACGACGACCGCGCCCGCGTGCGCGCCACCAGCGCCGTGATCCGCGCCGCCCGCGCGCAAGTGGAAGCGGCCAGCAGCGCCGTCGAAGCCGCGCGCACCCAGGTGGCGGGCGCCCGCGCCTCGGTCACCGCAGCCAAGGCCACGGTCGACCGCATCGACGTCGACCTGGCCGACAGCGCCCTGACCGCGCCGCGCGCCGGTCGCGTGCAATACCGCATCGCGCAGGCCGGCGAAGTGCTGGGCAGCGGCGGCAAGGTGCTCAACCTGGTCGACCTGGCCGACGTGTACATGACCTTCTTCGTGCCCGAGCAGGCCGCGGGCAAGCTGGCGCTGGGCGCGCCGGTGCGCGTGATCCTCGACGCCGCGCCGCAGTACGTGCTGCCGGCGCGCGTGTCCTTCGTCGCCAGCACCGCGCAGTTCACGCCGAAAACGGTGGAGACCACCAGCGAGCGCCAGAAGCTGATGTTCCGCGTCAAGGCGCAGATCGATCCGGCGCTGCTGCAAAAGCATATGAAACTGGTCAAGACCGGCCTGCCCGGCGTGGCCTGGGTGCAGCTTGACGCCAGCACGCCATGGCCGGCCAACCTGGAAATCAAGGTGCCGCAATGAGCGACGCAAGCGCAGCCGGCGTGGCCGCGCTGCGTGGCGTCACACTGCAATACGGCGACACCCGCGCCCTGCAATCGATCGACCTGGATCTGCCGGCCGGCCGCATGGTCGGCATGATCGGCCCGGACGGCGTCGGCAAATCCAGCCTGCTGTCGCTGGTGGCCGGCGCCCGCGCCGTGCAGCAAGGCAGCGTGACGGTGCTCGGCGGCGACATGCGCAGCAAGCGCCATCGCGACGACGTCTGCCCGCGCATCGCCTACATGCCGCAGGGCCTGGGCCGCAACCTGTATCCGACGCTGTCGGTGGAGGAGAACCTGCAATTCTTCGGCCGCCTGTTCGGCCACGACGCCGCCAGCCGCCGGCGCCGCATCGACGAGCTGACCGCCAGCACCGGCCTGGCGCCCTTCCTGCAACGGCCGGCCGGCAAACTGTCCGGCGGCATGAAGCAGAAGCTCGGCTTGTGCTGCGCGCTGATCCACGATCCCGACCTGCTGATCCTCGACGAACCGACCACCGGCGTCGATCCACTGTCGCGCGCGCAGTTCTGGGACCTGATCGCCCACATCCGCCGCCAGCGCCCCGGCATGAGCGTGGTCGTGGCGACCGCCTACATGGAGGAAGCCGACCGCTTCGACTGGCTGGTGGCGATGGACAGCGGCAAGGTGCTGGCCACCGGCACGCCGCAGGAACTGCGCACGCGCACCGGCACCGCCACGCTGGAGCAAGCCTTCATCGCGCTGCTGCCGGCCGAGAAGCGCGGCGACCATCACGCGGTGACGGTGCCGCCGTTCCAGCCGTCCGAAGGCGACGACAGCATCGCCATCGAGGCCCAGGGCCTGACGATGCGGTTCGGCGATTTCGTCGCGGTCGACCATGTGGACTTCCGCATCCGCCGCGGCGAGATCTTCGGCTTCCTCGGCTCCAACGGCTGCGGCAAGTCGACCACCATGAAGATGCTGACCGGCCTGCTGCCGGCCACCGAGGGCAGCGCCCTGCTGTTCGGCCGCGAGGTCGACGCCGGCGACATGGCCACCCGCCGCCGCGTGGGCTACATGTCGCAGGCCTTCTCGCTGTACGGCGAGCTGACGGTGGCGCAGAACCTGGTGCTGCACGCCCGCATGTTCAGCGTGCCGGAGGCCGAGATCGAAGCCCGCGTGGCCGACATGGCGCGCCGCTTCGGCCTGGACGCCTCGCTCGACGCGCTCCCCGAGCAGCTGCCGCTGGGCGTGCGCCAGCGTCTGTCGCTGGCGGTGGCCATGGTCCACAAGCCGGAGCTGCTGATCCTCGACGAGCCGACGTCCGGCGTCGATCCCGTGGCGCGCGACATGTTCTGGCGCCTGATGATCGACCTGGCCCGCAACGACCAGGTCACCATCTTCATCTCCACCCACTTCATGAACGAGGCCGAGCGCTGCGACCGCATCTCGCTGATGCACGCCGGCCGCGTGCTGGTGAGCGCCGCCCCGGCCGCGCTGCCGGCCATGCGCGGCGTCGACACGCTGGAGCAGGCCTTCATCTCCTACCTGGAGGAAGCGGCCGGCGAAGCCGCGCCGTCCGCCGCAGCCGCTCCGGCCGCATCCGATGCCCCGGCCGCCCCGAGCGCCGCCGATGCAACGCCATCGCCCCAATCCGCCGCCATACCGCGCGCCCGCTGGCGCCGCTCCCTGCAACGCGGCTTCAGCTACACCCTGCGCGAAACGCTGGAACTGCGGCGCGACCCGGTACGCGCCACGCTCGCGCTGCTGGGCACGGCCATCCTGATGTTCATCATCGGCTACGGCATCAACATGGACGTGGAAAACCTGTCCTACGCCGTGCTGGACCGAGACCAGAGCGGCTTGAGCCAGAACTACGCGCTCAACCTGTCCGGCTCGCGCTACTTCATCGAACGCGCCCCGATTGCCGACTACAACGACCTGGACCGCCGCATGCGCAGCGGCGAACTGGCGCTGGCGATCGAGATCCCGCCCGGCTTCGGCCGCGACCTGCAACGCGGCGCGCCGGTGACGGTGGGCGCCTGGGTCGACGGCGCCATGCCGATGCGCGCCGAGACCACGCGCGGCTACGTCCAGGCCATGCACATGGGCTGGCTGGCCGACATGGCCCAGCACCGCCTGGGCATGAAGCTGGCCGGTTCCGGCACGCTGGAGACGCGCTACCGCTACAACCCCGACGTCAAGAGCCTGCCGGCCATGATCCCGGCCGTGATCCCGATGCTGCTGATGATGATCCCCGCCATGCTCAGCGCGCTGTCGGTGGTGCGCGAGAAGGAGCTGGGCTCCATCCTCAACCTGTACGTGACGCCGGTGACGCGGCTCGAATTCTTGCTCGGCAAGCAGATCCCCTACATCGCGCTGGGCATGCTGAACTTCGCGCTGCTGACCATCCTGGCAGCCACCGTGTTCGGCGTGCCGGTCAAGGGCAGTCTGTTCACGCTGACGCTGGCCGCGCTGATCTACGTGATCTGCTCCACCGGCCTGGGCCTGCTGGTGTCGACCTTCACGCGCAGCCAGATCGCCGCGCTGTTCGTGACCATGATCGGCACCATCATCCCCTGCGTGCAGTTCGCCGGCCTGCTCAATCCGGTGTCCGGCCTGACCGGCGCCGGTGCGCTGATCGGCCGCATCTACCCCGCCACCCATTTCCTCACCATCAGCCGGGGCGTGTTCAACAAGGCGCTCGGCCTGGGTGAGCTGGGCGGCTCGCTGTGGCCGCTGCTGGCGGCGGTGCCGGTGATCCTGGCGCTGTCGGCGCTGCTGCTGGACAAACAGGAGCAATGACCATGCGCGTACCGTTGAACACCCGCCTGGCCCACATCTACCGCCTCGGCATCAAGGAGCTGTGGAGCCTGTTGCGCGACCCCGCCATGCTGGTGCTGATCGTCTACACCTTCACGCTGTCGATCTACGTGGCCGCCACGGCGATGCCGGAAAGCCTGCACAACGCCGCCATCGCCATCGTCGACCTGGACGGCTCGCCGCTGTCGGCGCGGATCACGGCCGGCTTCTATCCGCCGCACTTCCACACGCCGTCGGTGGTGAACGCCACGCAGGCCGACGCAGGCCTCGACAACGGCGACTACACCTTCGTGCTGTCCATCCCGCCGGACTACCAGCGCGACACGCTGGCCGGCCGCTCGCCGTCCATCCAGCTCAACATCGACGCCACGCGCATGAGCCAGGCCTTCACCGGCAACGGCTACATCCAGCAGATCGTCAGCGCCGAGGTGGGCGACTTCCTGCGCCGCCAGCAGCAGGCCGCAGCGCCGCCGGTCGACCTGGACCTGCGGATGCGCTTCAATCCCAACCTGGAGCAATCGTGGTTTGGCTCGCTGATGGAGATCATCAACAACGTCACCATGCTGTCGATCATCCTGACCGGCGCCGCGCTGATACGCGAGCGCGAACACGGCACCATCGAGCATTTGCTGGTGATGCCGGTCACGCCGATGGAAATCATGCTGGCCAAGGTGTGGTCGATGGGATCGGTGGTGGTGCTGGCTGCGCTGTCGTCGCTGCTGTTCATCGTGCAAGGCGCGCTGCACGTGCCGATCACCGGCTCGATCGCGCTGTTCGTGCTGGTGACGGCGCTGCACCTGTTCGCCACCACCTCGATGGGGATCTTCCTCGCCACGCTGGCGCGCAGCATGCCGCAGTTCGGCATGCTGCTGGTGCTGGTGCTGCTGCCGCTTCAACTGCTGTCGGGCGGCTCGACGCCGCGCGAAAGCATGCCGGTGCTGGTGCAGGACATCATGCTGGCCGCGCCGACCACCCACTTCGTCGCGGCCGCCCAGGCCATTTTGTACCGGGGCGCGGGACTGTCGGTGATCTGGCCGCAGATGCTGGCGCTGGTGGCGATCGGCGCGGTGCTGTTCGCCACCTCGCTGCGGCGCTTCCGCAAGACCATCGGGCAGATGGCCTGAGGCGGATCAGTCGTGGAAGGCCTCGACCACCTTGCGCTGGCCGAGCATGAAGGCGTCGGCCACGTGGCGCAGCGGAGCCACGTCCACGTCCGAGCGGCCGGCGCGTACCAGCTCCGCGAAACGGCGGTACAGCGACGGGTACTCCGCCTCCTTCTCCAGCGGCTGTTCGACGCCGTGCACCCACAAGCGCGCGCCGCCGTCGCTCAGTTTCAGTTCGCCGTCGGCGGTCTGGACGACGATGTCCCAGCTTTGCTTGCCGGTCTGGCGCCAGTCGAAACTGGCCTGCACCGGCATGCCGGCGCCGTCCTGGAACTGCAGCTCGGCGCCGATGGGCGCGTCGCGGTTCTCGGGGAACTCCAGCGCGGCGCGGTTCAGGAAGATCGGCGCCGGCAGGATCTCGGTGACGATGGACAGCGCGTTGATGCCCGGGTCGAACACGCCCAGGCCGCCCGCCTGCCAGATCCATTCCTGATTCGGGTGCCACTGGCGCACGTCCTCCTTCCAGATCACCTGCATCGCGGTCGGCGGGTGCGCGGCCAGGTAGGCCTTGGCCGGCTGCACGCCGGGCGCGTAGCGCGAATGCCAGCTGGTGAACAGCGTCAGCCCGCGGGCGGCGGCCAGCGCCTCAAGGTCGGCCACCTCGGACAGCGTGGCGCCGGGCGGCTTCTCCAGGAACACGTGCTTGCCGGCCAACAGCGCGGCGCGCGCGGCCTGATAGCGGTACTGCGGCGGCATGCACAGCGACACGGCGTCGATCTCCGGCACGGCCGCCAGCATCGCCTCGATGGAGGTGAAACCGGGCAGGCCCTCGACGGTGTTGTGCCGGCTGGCCGAAGCCACCAGCTGGAAATCCGGGTTCGCCGCGACGGCGGGCAAGTGCTGGTCGTGGACGATCTTGCCGACGCCTACGATCGCAAGTTTAATTGCTGACATCATCTGACTTTCAAAAGGTGGGTATTTGTTTGCCCCCATGCTACGACGAACGATGCCGGCAAATCCAATCAATTTTATCGCTGCAGACATACCGAAATGACATGCCGAGCCCATTACCCCAGGATATGGGTGCTCGCTTTGCCGTTGGCGCAGTCGACGTCAATCAATCGCCCCGCGCGGTCGAACACCTGCAGATACCCGCCCCGCAAGCGCGCGCCAGGCTCAATGGCGCCGGCAATCTGCAATTCCGCCACCATCTGCCCCTGCATCAATTCGAAGACACGGCAGCGCCAGTTATCACCGTCGGCGTCGCGCGACTCCACCAGCAGGAACCTGTCGCGCAACGTGACTCGCGGCGCGGCGGCGGTTTCCGGCAAACTGAAGTCAAACGCCGGCGTTCCACCGCCGCGCTGCACCCGGAGCGTCATGCCGGGTTCAGCATTGAACAGATGCAGGGCCATCGGCTCGTCCCGGCCGGGATTGGGCAATAATTGCCAGATATTCTGTTCCGGCCGCGAGAAGCTGTCACGCTGACTCAGGCGCCGCGTCGGCAGCGCGTAGCGCCATTGCTGCATCTCCGTCTCGGACAGCAGCAGAATCGCCTGTCCATTCTGGTCCTCTGCGAAGCCGGTCAGTTGGCCTGGCAGGTCGGCGATCTGCCAGCTCACCGCAAGGCGGTCCTGCCGGGTGTCGATTGCCACCAGCCGGTTGTCGATGACCGCGTTCCAGGTGATGCCATCATATTGCTGCGCCCAGAACGTCAGCGCGGGCGTGATCCAGTCCGAGACCTTGTTGAGGCCAAGGTCTATGCGGCTGACGCGCTGTCCCACCTCCCGCTGGGCGATGGCGAGCGCGCACAAGCCGTTCTCGCCATAGACCAGATGATGGGCCGGCACCGGAAAATGCGCCAACTGCCGGCCGCGTCGATCCACCCGGACCACGCCGCTTTCGCCCAGCGCCAGCAAGCTATGCCCCTCCGGCAGCCGGCACGCATCATGTATCGTCAACAGGCCGCGTTCCGTCAGGCTGGCCAGCACCGGCTTTTTATGCAGCCACAGCGCCAGCTCCGCCTCGGTCTGCGCGACGTGCAGCGTCGGCATGTCCGCGCGCAGGCCCGCCGCGTCCGATAGCTCCAGCAGCGCCTTCAGGTCCGTCTGCTGCAACTCGTTGGCACCGGCCAGACATTCCGGCAACACCCGGCGCACCAGGGCCGCCGCCACGCGGCGGGTCGCGGCCGATTGGCTCGGCAGGGCCACGAGTTCGCGCGCCATGCGCGCGCGTTGCTCGGCGCCGTCCTCGCCAGACGCATCGAGAACGGCGCCTATCGCAGCCGCGCTTCCGGCCAAATCGTCCGGAAGCATCGACAGCTTGCGCAGCAAGGCCCGCACGCCCAGCGATCCACCGGCGCGCTCGGCCTGCAGCAGCCACGCCAGCGCTTGGTCGCGCAAGTCGGGCAGCGCCCAGATCACATCAGCAGCGCCGATCAGGTCGCCGCTATGGGCCAGGTCGTCGGCCCAATGCTGGCGCAACGTCGCCGCGAGCGGGCTTTGCTGGCGCTCCAGTATCTTCACGGCGCCTGGAAATGCCCTTCCCAGCCGGGCGAGCCGCAATGCCCGCTCCAGGTCGCCGGCCTTGCACCACAGTCGCACAGAGATATCAGCCGACAAGCCCATGGTCTCGGACAAGCGGGCGGCTTGTTCCATCCGCCCCTTGTTTTCAAGGTAGTCGACCGCCTCGGCGCCGGCGCGCAGCAATTCCGCCAGCACGAACACCGCCTCGTCGGTCCTCCCCTCCCGCTCCAATCGTTCGAAGGTGCGCCGGTAAGTCTGGCGCAGATACTGCGTCACGTCCGGCGCCAGGCTGATCAAGGAATTCGCTGTATTCGGTCCCGCGATGTCAAGACTGCTGCGCGGACGGGGCGCGCCCAGCGATTGACGGCGGGCTTCAGGGTTCAAGGAATCCAGCGGCACCGCATGACGCAGCGCATTGTGCACGTCACCGCGTTCGAACAGGTCGACCATTTTGCGCAGATAGGCAGCCTGGCGCCAGCCGATGACTTTTGAGACCCGCGTCAACATGGCCAGCCGGGCCAAGCCCGCGTTCAAACGTTTAAGCCAGTCTGGAGTCGCGGCGGGGGCGGCCGGCCTGGCGGTGCCCCCGGCCGGCCGCCCGCGCCCGAGCAACATCCCCGTCAAGAACCCGAGCAAGCCCGCTGGCGCGATCAATAGCGCGGCAGCCACCGTGGCGGCCGCCCTCAGCGCGGGCACCGACCGCTTCGCGGTCTCCTCGGTCCTGCGCATGAAGCGCTCACGCGCGGCGCTGGCGGGTGGAATCTTCCCCTTCAAAATGGCGCGCACATCGTCGGGCGCTTCCGGCATCGCCAATAACGGCGCCGGCGCCGCTTGCCGGGGCAGGCGCAACGGCTCGCCCAGGGCAATGCCGCGCAAGTCCAGCCACGCGGCCGCATCGACGCGCGTCGCGGCGGACAACTGCAATTGCCGGGCGCTGGCACCCCGCACCAGCCAGATGGTTCCCGGCGCGGCCCCTGCCCGCTCGGCGACCTCCAGCGGCGCGCTCGACACGACGCCCTCCTGCTCGCACAACGGCAGGCCATCGAATTCCGCGCACTGCGCAAACACCGGAACCGCCAGTCGCAGCAGGTAGCCGCCCTGCGCCAGATCCAGCCGCGCGCCGGCCTGCCAGCGACGCAGCACGCGGCGGCGCAGTTCGGGCTCGTCCAGCAGGGCCGCGTCGTACCAAAGAGCGCAAACCAGCCGGGCACCGTCAAACAACGGGCGGCGTATCGCATCAACTCGCATTGGCATCTCCATCCATGAGCACACGCAGCAGCGGCGTTTCGCCGTCGATTTCGCGCACCGTCAATGCATGATCGAGGCCGCCTATCCAGGCCAGCCGGCCGCTATCGGGGTCGCAGCAGGCCTGGCCGATGGGCTGTTGCGACACGACCAGCGGAAAACGCTCCCGCCCACTGCGCAATTCGATGCGTCGCTTCCCCGGATGCAGCACGACCAGGCCCGGCTCGGGGCAAAGACGGCTACGCACCACGCCCAGCACGCTGGCGCCGTCGGCCACCACCGTGACCGCCGCCTCGTCGACGGTTCCCACCCACCAGTCCGTCTCCGTGCGCTGCAGCGCGAACACGCCCTCCAGATACTGTCTGCGCCATTGCCGGCCACCGCCCAGCAATAGCGCGCTGCCGTCGCTGGCGATCCGCGCGATCTGCTGCGGATCCTGCACCTGCGGATTCCAGCGGTAGATCCGTGTGACCCCGTCTTCGGCACAGCCGAAAAACAGGGCGTCGCCGTACTGGCTGGCGCCGAGCACGTTCCCCATGACCGTCCTGAACCGCAACGGCGCGGAAGCATCTTGACCGGCCGTGCGCTCCCATGCGACCAAATTTTTTGCGACATCGAGTACCACGACCCGCTCCAACGCCTTCGAACGCAGGAAAAATAGCGACAGCCAGCGCCCCAGTCCCGGCGGCGCGCGGAAATGCGTCGTCTCCGGGCGTGGGGCCTGCACCAGACCTTGGCCAAACAGTGGCCCCGGGAATCCCCTGAACTCCAGCGAGCCGGCGTCGCTGGCCACGCTGGACAACGACTTGCTGAACACCCCGGTGGCGATGACGTTGCCGCTCAAGCGCGCCGGCACGAAACGACCTTTACCAATTTTCTGGCGCGCCGATTGCGGCAACGGATAGATCATCGTGCCGCCATCAACCTGCGCCACAGCCAGGCCGTATCCGGCCCCCCCAAAACGCGGCGGCTGTTTCAGCGACGGCCGTCCCGCGCGTTGGCGCAGCACGCCATATGGCACCAGCGGCTCAAAGGGCTGGCGCAGCAGCCGGATGCCATCGTCAACGGAGGGCAGCTCCAGCGACAAGTTGCGGGTAGCGCGCCGCTGCGTCAACGCGACCTCGAGCCGGTTGCCGAGCAAGGCCTGGTTCACGCACACCACGGCCTTCACCTGTCGTGGCGCCACGTGGGCGGTGGCGCCAACCAGCCAGCAGTCGTCCACGCCGGTCCCCAGCGCCTTCTCCCACGCATCGGCGTCGGCCGCGCAGGGCGCATTCAGCGTGCGGGACCGCAGCAAGGCTTGCAAGCCCTCGCGCCCTTCCTCCCTGTGCAGCGTGGCCGGCTTCTGCAATATCCCCCAAAGGAATTCCGCCCCGGCTTCCTGCGCGCGCCGGGCCAGCAGGATGAACAAGGCCAGATGGGCCAGTCGGGGTTCGCCCAGCTGCGCCGGCCCGGCGTCGAACAGCACCACGCTGCGGCGCGATCGCTGGCGTCCGGCTGGCTCGGGACCGGTGAACAGCAGCTCGCCGCTGGCGGCCCGCCGCAGGAACTCGTCCGGCACGGCGTCGGCATAGGCCCATTCGGTCAGCAGCATGCGCTCGTAACTGCCGCGTTGCACGATATTGCCCACACCGGCGGGCAGATCGTCCGGCCGCGATGTGGCGCTGCCCAGGCGTCCGACCAGCGGATGCAGACGCAGCAGCATTTCGCCCAACGGTTCCGCGAGATCGGCGGGAAACAGCACCAGCCATGCACGCCACGGCTCAAGCAAGACAGGGAGCCGCATCAACAGCACTCCCGCGACAACCAGTCGAGCAACGCCGGCGTCAAGGCCATGGCCTGATCCAGCGGCAGCAGCAATTCGGGCTCGTTCCACAACAGGACAGGCGATCGCCCCGCCCGCGCCACCAGATTGGACTGCAGCAGGTCCATCGGCAAGCCGGGCGCCAGATGGGTCGGCAGCCACAATTGCGGGGCCGCCGGCTCCGGTGCGCAATAGCGAACGCCGTCGATCCAGGGCAGGAGTTCATTCGCGCCCAGCACAATCAATAACGAGCGCGTCGCCACCGCCGACAGGCGCGCCAGTTCAGCCGGCTCGCGCCGGGCCAGCGCAGCCAGCAATCGCGGCGTCGCGGCGCCCGTGGAGACCAGGCCCTGCGGCGCCAGCGCCGCCTCGCGCGCCGTCCATGCCAACACGCTCATCCAGCCGACTTTGCCAATGCGATCAATTGCGCGCGCCGTTCGGCCAGTTCCGCGGGCAGGTCCGGCAGATCGAAGTTCGCATCCATTTCGCGCAGCAGCGCCTCAACCAGGGGCGCCGCAGCCGCAGCGTCCGGTGAACCCAGCAAGAGGTCGGCACTGGCGGCCAACCGGGCGACCCGCGCCAACGGCTGCTGGACCGCCTCTTCCACCACCGCGCGCAGCAGCGGATGACGGGCATCGGCCAGCAGCTCGCGTAAGGCTTCGCGCGCGCCTTGCTGGCCGGCGCTGGTGGGAATCACATACAGCAGCGGCCACAGGTCGGCCCGGGTCGCGCTGGAGCGTCCCGCCAGCACCGCCGCCGCCGCGATCAACTGCTGGGACTTGACGATGCGCCGGTCCGACAGCGCGATGTTGGCTTGCCGCAGCAAGCGGATCGCATGCGCGAGGTCGGCCCGCACCAGATCCATATTGACCGCCGCCACCGCGTGATTCAGCGCATCGAGACTGGCCAGATTGGCGCGCGGCGCCACACGATGCTGCGCGACTTTCCAGCCGCCCGCAAGCAAGTCTTCCAGGCGGCTGTCCGCCACCGGCTCGACGAACACGTGCAGGAGGAAACGGTCGGCGAACGCAGCCAGCCCTTCGTCTTCCGGCAAGCCGTTCGCCGCGCCGACACAGACCCGCAGCGGACAACGGATATGCGTATGACCGCGCCGGAACTGGCGTTCGTTCAGCAGACCCAGCAAGGTATTCAGGATCGCGGTCGATCCCAGGAACACCTCATCGAGAAAGGCGATCTCCGCCTCGGGCAGCATGCCGGTGACGTCGGTTTCAACCGTGCCCTCGCGCAGCTTGTTCAGATTCACAGGCCCGAACAATTCGGAAGGCTCGGTGAACCGGCCCAGCAGGTACTCGAAATAACGTCCACCCAGGCTAGTGGCCACGCGCCGGACCACCGCGCTCTTGGCTGTCCCCGGCGGCCCGACCACCAGTACATGTTCCTGCGCGACGGCGGCGAGGATCAGCAGCTCGGCCAGGTGCTCCCTGTCGATCAGTCCATCGGTTGCTTCACTGATTGCTTCGCGCAGGCCGGCGGCGGCGTCGTTCAAGGGCTGAGTCATGGATTAGGTCGGTCAGAAAACAGATGATTGCTCAAAGGCAATGATTTTTAAGTATAAATCAGGATTATCATATTTGCAAATGGGCAGCGCGCCGCAATAATGCGAAAATGCCGGCCTTTGCTACTTCTAAAAGATACAGCATGACCGATCCCCTGCTCGCGCGCGATGCGCGCCGTATCGAACGCTACGCGGCCATGGCCGATGCCGCCCGCTTCCTGCACCCGGTCCAGCAGGCCTTGCTGCACCGGCGCGGCTGGCTCACGATGCTGGCGCCGCGCGCCAGCGGCGGCGCCGAGCTGCCGTTGCCGCAGGCGGTCCGGCTGGAGGAAGCGGTGGCCGCCGTCGACGGCAGCATGGGCTGGGTGCTCACGCTGTGCGCGGGCGCCGGATGGTTCGCCGGCTTCCTGCCGCCGCCACTGGCGCGCGAGATCATCGGCGGCAAGCGCGTGTGCCTCGGCGGCAGCGGCGCGCCGACCGGCTACGCCGACCAGGACGGCGATGGGGAAGCCGCAGGGTTCCGCATCACTGGCCGCTGGGACTACGCCAGCGGCGCGCCGATAGCCACCCATTTCACGCTGAACGCCGTGCTGCGCGCCGACGGCCAGCCGCTGCTGGACGAACAAGGCGCGCCGCGCATCCGCGCCTTCCTGGTGCCGGCGGAGCTGGTGCAGATCGTGCCATCGTGGGCCAGCATCGGCCTGCGCGCCAGCGCCTCGCACAGCTACCGCATCGACGGCGCCTGGGTCGGCAAGGACCATGGCTTCACCATCAACCCCGCCGCCGCCACGGCGGATGGACCGCTGTACCGCTTTCCGTTTTATTCGCTGGCCTTCGTCACGCTGGCGGCCAACGTGGCGGGCATGGCGAGCCATTTCATGCAGCTGGCCAGGCCCTGCATGAGCCGCCGCCGGCACGCCATCAAAGGCCTGCCGCTGCTGGAGGTTCCCGAAGTCGCCGCGCTGGTGCGCGCCAGGGAGCAGGTCCACGCCGCGGCCCGCGCGCACTTCTACCATGTGCTGGACCGCAGCTGGGCGATGGTGGAAAACGGCACAACGCTGGCCGACAGCGACCTGCATGCGCTGCAAGCCAGTTCACTGGCGCTGGTGGCCGCCTCGCGCGCGGCGGTCGATGAGCTGTACCCCTACTGCGGCCTGTACGCCGCCCACGAGGACAGCGCCATCAACCGGGTCTGGCGCGACTTCCACACCGCCAGCCAGCACTCGCTGCTGCTGCCTTAGGAACGGCGATGCGATCGTCGGGATACCTGTTGTTAGCCTTGAGCGCCGGAGCGCCGGCCGCCACGCCGGGCGCGCACTGGAGCGCCATGCCGACGCAAAGCCAGGCCTGCCGCGCCGGACTGGCGCAGGCGCAGGACTATCTGAAAACGCTGGCCACCACCTCGATGCTGGCGGTGCGCAACGGCGAGGTGCTGGCCAGCCATGGCCCGGTGGAACAGGCCAACCAAGTCTACTCGGTCCGCAAGAGCATACTGGCCATGATGTACGGCCCCTACGTCGCCGACGGCACGATCGCGCTGGACCGCAGCCTCGCATCGCTGGACATCGACGACATCGGCGGCCTGCTGCCGTTGGAGCGCACGGCCACCGTCGGCGATCTGCTGGCGGCGCGCTCCGGCGTGTATCACGCGGCGGCCAATCCCGGCGACGACGCCGACGCCGCGCCGCCACGCGGCTCGCAAACGCCCGGCGCCTACTTCTTGTACAACAACTGGGACTTCAACGCCGCCGGCACCGTGTACGAGCAGCTGACGCGGCGCGACATCTACCAAAGCTTCGCCAGCGATCTGGCGCGGCCTTTGCAAATGGAAGACTTCCGGCTCTCGCAGCAGCACCGCACCGGCGATCCGGCCCGCTCGCGCCATCTGGCCTATCACTTCCACTTGTCGACACGCGACATGGCCCGCCTCGGCCAACTGATGCTGCAGCGAGGCAGCTGGAACGGCCGCCAGTTGCTGCCGGCCGACTGGCTCGCCCGCATCGCGACGCCAATCACGCGCGCGGCCGACATGCATCCACCCTCCACCGCGCGCCGCCGGCTCGACTACGGCCTGCTGTGGTGGATCCCGTCGCTGCCGGCCGGCTCGCCGCTGACAGGCTCCTACATGGCTTGGGGCTACTACGGCCAGTACATCCTGGTCGTCCCGTCGCAAAACATGGTGATCAGCCACCAGCGCGTGGTCGACGCGGCGGCGGCGAAGACCGCACGCAAAGTCACATCCGCCGAGTTCCTGCACCTGGCCGAGCTGCTGGTGCGTGCGCCCTGCGTATCCGCCAACCCGATGCCGGCGACGCCGTCAGGCCAGCAGCACGAGTAGCGCCGGCAGCGCCATGCCGCCCGCCAGCGCAAAGCCGGCCGACCGGCGGCTGCGCGGATTGGTGAAGGCGATATACAAGCCCGCCAGCGACGACAGGCACAAGCCCACCGCCAGCGCCACCACGAACAGTTTCAATGGCATGTTGACGTGTTCCTCCGGCGCGGCGGCGCGCGCCGGCGTAGCCGACGCAGGTGCGGCGACGGGCGCCTTCGGCTTGGGTGGCTCGTACACCTCCTGATCCTTGTGCAGCGTGGCCATGGCCGCGATCCACGGATAGGTCGGCGGATCGCCGCGATGCGCGCCCTTGTGCAGGTCGAAGGTTTGCAGCGCCCCGGAGAAAGCAAAGAACACGATGGCCGGCGTGAAGAAGACGCCGAGGTAGCGGTGCAACTGTCGTAATGTAAGCATATCCTTATCCTTGTTAAATCAAGCCGTTGGCAAACACACGGTGACCACCAAGCCAACGCCGTCGTTACTGGTCAATTCAATTTCAGCGCCATGGCCCTCCACCACGTTCTTGACGATGGACAGGCCAAGGCCGCAACCCCAGACCGCGTTGCCGTCCGGCCGGTAGAAGCGGTCGAACAACCTCGCGCGTTCCGCCTCCGGCACACCGGGCCCGTTGTCGGCCACCCGCAGAAACGCCATGCCGCGCGCCATGCCGGCCGAAACATCGACCTGCCCGCCCGGCTGCGTGTAACGCACCGCGTTGTCGACCAGGTTGCTGAGCATGACCGACAGGCCTTCCGGATGCACCGGCACCCACAGCGGCTCGCCGCCGCCCGTCACGCCCAGATCGATGCCCCGGCTTTCGGCCAGGATGCTGTGATCCCCCACCACCTGCCGCGCCAGCGCCAGCAGGTCGGTTCGCACCAGCGCCGGCCGCGTGTGATGCTGCTCATGGCGGGCCAGCGTCAGTAGCTGATGCACCAGATGCGTGGAGCGGTCCAGCCGTTCATGCAGCCGCTGGAACGAAACCTCGCGCTGCGCGTCGCTGCCGGCCCGCTCGGCCAGTTGCAACTGCAGCTTGAGCGCCGTCAGCGGCGAGCGCAGTTCGTGCGCGGCGTCGGCGACGAAGCTGCGCTGCGCCGCCATCGCGCTGTCGATCTTGCCCAGCAGGCCGTTAAGCGCGACGACGATCGGCATCAACTCGGGCGGCATGCCCGCCGTGTCCAGCGGCTGCAACGAACCGGGAGAACGGCCATGCACGGCTTGCGCCACCTGTTCCAATGGCCGCAGCGCCAAGCCCACCACGATCCAGATCAGCGCCCCCAATGCCGGCAACAGCGCCAGCAACGGCGGCACGATGCGCAGCGCCATGTGCGCCGCGATACGCTCCCGCATCGCGAACGGCTGGGCGATCTGCATGTAATAGTCCGCGCGCCGCTCGCCATACACGCGCCAACGCTCGCCCCGATGGGTGATGGAGCCATAGCCCGCCAGCGACTGCCTCGGCAAGGCCTGCGACGGCTCCGACACATACGCCACGCGGCCGGCGGCGTCCCACACCTGCACCAGCACCGCGTCGTCCAGGTCCGCGTCCTTGGGCACCTGGACGCCGTCGCCCAAGTGCGGCGGCAAGGCCCACGCCACCTCGCGCAGGCGCAGGTCCGACTGTTCGTCGGCTTCGTGATTGGCCCGCTGGAACAACAGCAGGCCCGCGACCAGCGTGCAGCAGAGGGTGCCGAACAACAGTCCGGCCAACAAACGCGCGCGGATCGACTTCATGTCAGGCTGGCCAGCTTGTAGCCGACGCCGCGCACATTCTTGATAAACTCGCTGCCCAGCTTCTTGCGCAGGTGATGGATGTAGACGTCGATGGTATTGCTCTCGATTTCCTCGCCCCAGCCGTAGATCTTCTCTTCCAGCTGGGCCTTGGAGACCACACTGCCCGGCACATCGAGCAGCGCGCGCAGCAAGGCGAATTCGCGCGACGACAAGTGCAGCGCCGCGCCGTTGAACGTGGCCTCGTGCGCCGCCAGGTTGACGCTCAAGGCGCCATACGTCACCAGCGAATGGTGATGGCCGCCGCGCCGGCGCAACACCGCGCGGATACGGGCCAGCAGTTCATCGAGGTCGAAGGGCTTGACCAGGTAATCGTCGGCGCCCGCATCGAGGCCCTCGACGCGCGAGGCGGTGGCGTCGCGCGCCGTGACGATCAGCACCGGCGTCTGGCCGCCCTGCGCGCGCAGGCGCCGCAGCACGTCCATGCCCTGCCGCCCGGGCAATCCCAGGTCCAGTATCAGCAGGTCGTAGATATCCTGGCGCATCGACAGCTCGGCCGCCACGCCATCCCGCACCCAGTCGACCGCATACCGCTCGCCGCGCAGGGCCTCCAGCATGCTCTCGCCGATCATCGGATCATCTTCTATCAACAGCAGGCGCATGGTCGCTCAGGGTGTGGCCACGATGACCGTGAAGTGTTTATCGACCACGGTAGGCAGGTACACGGCGCCGCCGTCGTGGTCCATGGCCATGGTGCGCGCGCCCTTCTCGGTGCGCAGCGTTGCCGCCTTCGCATAATGGTCGGCGTCGTCCTGATGGATCATGCTCAGCGTGCCGTCGCCGTTGGATGAGAACACAGTGGCGCTGGCGGCGTCGAACACCACCGCGTCGGATCCCTTGCCGATGGCGGCGCGCGCCACGGCCTTGCCGCTGGCGGCGTCAGTCACGGCCAGCACGCCGTTCTGGCAGGCCGAGAACAGGCGACGGTGCGCGGCGTCCAGCGCCAGGCCGGTGGGTTCCTCGCAGCCGGCCAGCGGCCAGCGCGCGACCTGGCGGTCGCTGGCGATGTCGATCACCGCAATTTCAGCCTTGTCCTCGATGTTGACGTAAATGCGCTTGCCATCGGTGACCGCGAACTCCGGCTTGCCGCCCACCTCGATCGTGGCCTTGGGCGCCATGCTGGCGGCGTCGAACACCGAGACATTGTTGGTCTTGCCGTTGAAGGTGTAAAGCTTGCCGCTGCCTTCCTCGAACAGGATGGCGTCCGGATTCTGGCCGGAGACCTTCACCTCCTGGCGCGTCTGCATCGTCGCCAGGTCGAACACGACGACACTGTTGCCGCCGCCGCTGCTGGCGAAGCCCAGGTTCAGCTTCTGCGCGAACGCCACGCCGTGCGCGCGCTGCAACCCGCCGATCTGGCCGGCCACTTTGCCCGACGACAGATCGAGCACTTGCACACGGTCGCCACGCGTCACGAACAGGCGATGGCGCACCGGATCGACCTCCAGATAGTCCCAGCGGCCCGCCTGGTCCAGCGTCCAGGTCTGGCGCACCGCGTAGTCGGCCGCGTGGGCCGCCGGCAAGGCCGCCGCCAGCAGCAGGCCGAGGGACAGCATCGTGCTCGATATCGTCGTTTTCATCGCATTTTCGCAAAAGTGAGTGAGGACCGCAGTGTATTCGGTCCTTCATTAAACGACTATTAACGTCGCCCGCCCCTCAGAACCAGATCCGGTGAAAGACCCTGTCCTTGTCGACCAAGAGGTGCTTGAGGCCTCCCAGCACATGCAGCACGATCAACGCCGTCATGATAACCGCAAGGCCGGAGTGTACATCGAAGAACTGCTCGGCCACGTCATGGTCGGGCGTGAACCAGGCGGGGAAAGCGGCGCCGAACAGCGCCACGCCACGCTTGGTATGGGCCGCGCCGAGAAAACCGATCACCGGCATGGCGAACATGCAGGCATACAGCAGCCATTGGGTCAGGCTGGAGACGGTTCTCTGCCAACCGGGCACGCCGGCCGGCAGCGGCGCCGGCTTGTGCGTGAGCCGCCAGCACAGCCGGATCAGCAGCAAGGCAAACAGCACCAGACCGAACGACTTGTGCTGGTCGAAGTACCAGCCGCTTCCCGGTTCGTCCTCGATGGCCATCATGTACCAGCCCACGCCCAGCAGCCCGACGATCAAGGCCGCGGACAGCCAGTGCAGCCAGACCGCAAGCCGCCCGTATCGCCACTCATTCAATCGACCGTTCATTTGATTTTCCTTTCCGTTTAACGAGCTCGAACCATGCCACGCTCAGCGCGGCGACCAAAACCGACAACGCCAGCGGCGCCGCGCCAGGTATCGCGAAGGCAAACAGTTGCCGAACCGGCGCCACCGCCAGCACCAGCGCCAGCAACAACAACGTCGACACGGCGATCCAGGCGAAGGACCGGTTCGGCGCCGCGCGCCGTCCCCGCGCGGAAGGCGTCCAGCTGCGGTTGGCGTGGATCAGCCCAAGATTGGCCAGGATCAGCGCGAGGAAGGTCGTGGTGCGGACGCTCGCCTCGGACTGCCCCGACCAGGCGGCCAGCACATGGTGGCCGATCAGGATCAGCAACAGTCCGCCCCCCTGCAGCAGGCCGCGCACCAGGATTTCACGGTCGAACAGATGCTGGTCCGGGCTGCGCGGTTTGGCCGCCATCGCGCCAGCCTCGATCGGCTCCGCTTCGAACACGATGGAACAGGCGGGATCGATCACCAGTTGCAGGAACAGGATGTGCACCGGCATCAGCAGGATCGGCCATCCCAGCAGCACCGGCAGGATCGACAAGCCCACGATGGGCACGTGCACCGCGACGATGAACACGATCGCCTTGCGCAGGTTGGCGAACAGGCGCCGGCCGTGGCGCACCGCCAGCAGCAGCGACGAAAAATCATCCTTGAGCAGCACCAGCGCCGCCGCCTCGCGCGCGACGTCGCTGCCGCACGCGCCCATGGCCACGCCGATGCTGGCCGCCTTCAACGCCGGCGCGTCGTTGACGCCGTCGCCGGTCATGGCGACGATGTCGCCCCGGCCGCGGAAGGCCTGCACCAGCCGCAGTTTCTGCTCCGGCGAGATCCGGCAGAACACCCCGGTGGCGGGCAGCCGCGCCCGCAGCGCCGCGTCGTCCAGCGCGCCCAGCTCCTCGCCGGACAACAGCCCGACGCCCGGGCCGGCGATGCCCGCCTGCCGCGCGATCGCCAGCGCCGTGGCGGGATGGTCGCCGGTGATCATCACCACGCGCATGCCCGCCGCCTGGCATTCCGCCACCGCCTGCGGCACTTCCGGGCGCACCGGGTCCTCCAGCGCCACCAGGCCGAGAAACACGAAATCGAAATCATGCTGGTTGTCCGGCAGGCGCACCGCCGGGAAGCTGGCGCTGGCGACGGCGATCACGCGCAGGCCGCTGTCCGCCATCGCCGCCACCTGCACCGCGATGGCGGCGGCGCGCTCCGGCGCCATGTGGCACAGGTCGACGATGGCCTCCGGCGCGCCCTTGGCGGCGACCAGGTAGGCCGAGTGGTCAGGCGAGCACCACACCCGCGACATCGCCAGCATCTGGCGCGACAAGGGATAGTCGTCGATCAGCGTCCAGTCGGCATGCAGGTGTTCGGTGTTGGCCAGCAGGCGCGCGCCGGCCTCGCCGATGGCCGACTCCATCGGATCGAAGGCGCGCCGATGGCTGGCCAGCACCGCGTATTCGAGCAGGCCGTGCAGCTCTTCCTGCAGGGCCTCCGGGTTGGCGGCATCGCAGGCGTAGCCGCCCTGCTCCGACCACAGCTGCGCGACCCGCATGCGGTTGACGGTCAGCGTGCCGGTCTTGTCGACGCACAGCACGCTGGTCGCGCCCAGCAGTTCGATGGCCGGGATGCTGCGCGCCAGCACCTGCTCGCGCCCCAACCGGCGCGCGCCCAGGCCCAGGAACAGCGTCAGGATGACCGGCAATTCCTCCGGCAGGATCGCCATGGCCAGCGTCAGCCCGGCCAGCAAGCCTTGCAGCCAGTCGCCGCGCAGCCACCAGTGGGCGAACGCCAGGCCGGCGGCCAGGCACAGGCCGGCCACGGCGACCGTCTTGACCACGCGTCCGGTCTCCATTTGAATCGGCGTCAGTTCGCCGCCCAGCGTCGCCAGCGACACGCCGATGCGGCCCAGCGCGCTGCGCGGCCCGGTCGCCACCACCACGCCGCTGGCCGTTCCCTGCGTCACCAGGGTGCCGGAGTAGACCCGGCTTTCGGCCTTGCCAGCGCCTTCCGCCACCGCGTGCTTGGTGACCGGCACCGATTCGCCGGTGAGCATCGATTCGTCCACCGTCAGGTTGGAGGCGGCCGTCAGTTCCATGTCGGCCGGCACGCGGTCGCCCTCGGCCAGCAGCACCAGGTCGCCGGCCACCAGCTCGCGACCGGCGATGCGCTCCTGGCGGCCGTCCCGCACCACCAGCGCGCGCGGGCAGGACAGGTCCCGCAAGGCTTCCAGCGAGCGTTCGGTGCGCCGCTGCTGGAAAAACGTCATGCCGATGACCACCAGCACGAAGCCCAGCAGCATGAACGCCTCGCCCCGGTCGCCGATGGCCAGGTAGACCCCGCCGCAGGCCACCAGCAGCAGAAACATCGGCTCGGACACCACATCGACCAGCAGCCTCCACGCCCCCAGCGGGCGCGACGCCGGCAGCTCGTTCGGCCCCTCGTCCCGCAGCCTGGCCGCCGCCTCCAGGGCGGTCAGCCCTTCCAGATCCTGCCGCTCGTCCATGCAATCGTCCCCGTTCCGCGATGGATCGAGCGTAGCACACCGGCGGCGTCCCCGGACGCGATGCCGCCGTCTTGCCCGCGCAACAGCCCAACCGGCCAGCGTCGCGCCCCCCCGCCCTAGCACACATTTCCCTAGGAGACTTGATCCGTATCATAAAAATTCCTGCTCGCAATCACCATAATGATTGCATCAGGTCGCTTTTCCGCCGTCAGCCGCCATACAGGACGTCCATGCACCGTATCCATACCGTTCGGAATATCTTGCTGTTCATTGTCGCGGCGCTGGTCCTGCCCGGTTTTCTGATCGGGCTGGTCTGGTCGCTGCAAGCGTTCGACGCCAGCCGCGCGCGCAGCGACACCCAAACCCTGCAGACAGCGCGCGACTTGTTGCTCGATATGGACAGCGAATTCCACGCGCTCGGCGCCGTGGCCGGCACGCTGACCACCTCGCCGGCCCTGCTCAACGCCGACCTGGCCGCGTTCCAGCAACAGGCCGAAGCGGCCAGGCGCTACAGCAAGGCCACCAACTTCGTGCTCACCGATATCCACGGACAGCAACTGGTCAACACCCTCAAGCCGTTCGGCACGCCGCTGCCGCGGCACGGCAATCCCGCCCTGATCGCCAGGGTGGCGGCCAGCGGGCGCATGGAGGTGTCCAACCTGTATGTCGGCGCCGTCTCCGGCGCCGGCGTCATGAGCATCTGCATCCCGGTGCGGATCCGCGGCAAGCTTGCCTACTTCCTCGACGTCGGCGTCGCCGCCAGCGAGTTCGCGCCGCTGCTGGCCAGCCGCAAGCTGCCGGCCGACTGGATCGTCGCCCTGATCGACGGCGACGGCACCATCGTCGCGCGCACCCGTTCGCCCGGCCAGTATGTGGGCAAGAAGGCCCAGGCCGACCTGCGGCAGCTGATCCCCGCCACCCAGCAGGGGCATCTGCGCACCACCACGCTCGAAGGCATCCCGGTCTACACGACCTACGTGCGCTCGCCCGCCAACGGCTGGGCGGTCGCCATCGGCATCCCGAGCGCCAGCGTCGACAGCGAACTGTGGCACTCGCTGGCGTTCGACCTGGGCGCCAGCGGGTTGCTGCTGCTGGTCGGCATCGTGCTGGCCGCGCTCGCCAGTGCCCACATCCGGCGGGCCATGGCCCAGCTGGTCGAGATGTCGGCCGCGCTGGGCAGCGGCGCGGAGCTGCCGCCGCACCGCATCAAGCTGCGCGAGGCGCACCAGGTCGCCGCGACGCTGACCGAGACGGCGGCGCGCCTGCGGCGCAGCGAGGCGGCCCGGCAGGAGGCGCAGGCCAGGATCACGCTCAGCAATATCGAGCTGGAACAGCGGGTGCGGGACCGTACCGACGCCCTGCAACAATCGCGTCACATGATGGCGTCCATCCTTGAGCACATGCCGGCCGCGATCTTCGTCAAGCGCGCGGACGACCTGAGCTACGAGATGGTCAACCAGGCCGCCGAGCAACTGTATGGCAAGCCGCGCGACGCCTTCATCGGCCGGAGCGACCTGGAACTGTTCCCGGAGGCCGAGGCGCGGGCGCGCACCGCGTCCGACCGCCAGGTGATCGCCTCGCGCCAGATCCTCGACCTGGCCGCCGAAGCCGTGCTGGCCCCGGACGGCCAGACCCGCTATCTGCACACCAAGAAGATGGTGCTGCTCGACGGCGCCGGACGGCCGTCCCACCTGCTCGGCATCTCGCTCGACGTCACCGACAGCCTGCTGGCGGCCGAGCAGCTGCACATCGCCGCGGTCGCCTTCGATTCGCAGGAGCCGATGATGATCACCGATGCCCAGAGCACCATCCTGCGCATCAACTCCGCCTTCACGGCCAGCACCGGCTACACGCAGGAGGAAATCCTCGGCCGCACGCCGCGCGTGCTCAAGTCCGGCCGCCACGACCAGGCCTTCTACGCCGCCATGTGGGACAGCATCATCCACCGGGGCTCCTGGCAGGGCGAGTGCTGGGACCGCCGCAAGAATGGCGAGATCTACCCGACCTGGACCATCATCAGCGCCATCCGCGACCCGCAGGGCGTGATCCGCCACTACGTGTGCACGCAAAGCGACATCAGCGCCCGCAAGCAGGCCGAGGAGGAAATCCGCCAGCTGGCCTTCTACGATCCGCTGACCAGGCTGCCCAACCGCCGCCTGCTGGTGGACCGCCTGCGCCACGCCATCGACAGCAGCGCCCGCACCGGGCTGATCGGCGCGCTGATGTTCATCGACCTGGACAACTTCAAGATGCTCAACGACACGCTGGGCCACGACCAGGGCGACGTGCTGCTGCGCCAGGTGGCGCAACGGCTGCCGGCCTGCGTGCGCAGCGTCGACACCGTGGCCCGGCTCGGCGGCGACGAGTTCGTCATCATGCTCGAAGGCTTGAGCGCGGACGTGGCAGAGGCCGCCCGCAAGGCGCAGGCCATCGGCGACGCGGTCCTGGCGGCCCTGAACCAGCCGTACCAGCTGGCCGACCGCCCCTACCATTGCACGCCCAGCATAGGCGTGACGCTGATCTCGGACCACCAGCTGACGATGGACGACGTGCTGCGCCATGCCGACCTGGCCATGTACCAGGCCAAGGGCGCCGGCCGCAACACGCTGCGCTTCTTCGAGCCGCGGATGCAGCAGGCCGCCAACCTGCGCGCCGAGATCGAGCACGACCTGCAGCATGCGTTGGAGCACGGCGAATTCGAGCTGTACTACCAGGCCCAGGTCGACGCGGCGGGACAGCTGATCGGCGCCGAGGCGCTGCTGCGCTGGCATCACCCGCGCAACGGGCTGGTGCTGCCCGACCAGTTCATCGAGCTGGCCGAGAGCACCGGCATCATCCTGCCGCTGGGGCAATGGGTGTTGCAGAGCGCTTGCGCGCAGCTGGCGTTGTGGGCGGCCGATCCCGCCCTCGGCGCGCTGACGCTGGCCGTCAATGTCAGCCCGCGCCAGTTCCGCCAGCCCGCCTTTGTCGCGCAGGTCCAGAAGGCGCTGGCCGACGCCGGCGCCAATCCGCACCGGCTCAAGCTGGAGCTGACCGAGAACCTGATGCTGGACGATTTCTCCAGCGTCGCCGACAAGATGCGTATCCTCAAGTCCATCGGCATCGGCTTCGCGCTGGACGACTTCGGCATCGGCTATTCCTCGCTGTCGTACCTGAAGCGGCTGCCGCTGGATCAGTTGAAGATCGACCGCACCTTCGCGCGCGACGTGCTGACCGACCCCAACGACGCCGCGATCGCCCGCATCATCGTCGTGCTGGGGCACACGCTGGGCCTGACCATCGTCGCCGAAGGGGTGGAAACGAACGACCAGCATGCCTTCCTGGCGGCCACCAACTGCAACGCCTTCCAGGGCTTCCTGTTCAGCCAGCCGCTGCCGGAGCGGGAATTCAGGTCGCTGGCCGCGCGGGCTTTCGCTTCCGGCGCAGGCTGATCGCCCTCGCCAGCGCGGCGATGCGCTCCGGCAGATCGGCCGCGGCGCTGTCGAGCGGCAGCGTGTTGCAGCGTTCGCCGGCGGTCAGCGGCTGGCGGGTGGCGTACTGATAGTCCAGCACGTCCGCGCCGGCGTCGGACGCGTCGGGCAGGCCCAGCGCCCGCAGCCGCAGCCGCTCGCGCATCAACGCATCGTCGGCCCGCAGATCGACAATGACGAGGGGCAGGCCCAACTCCCGCGCCAGCGCCTGGAACGGTTGCCGCTGCCGCCGCAGCAGATGGGCGGCGTCGACCACCACGTTCAGCCCGGCGGCGGCGATGGCGCGCGCCAGTTGCAGCAGGCGGGCGTAGGTCGCCTCGCTGGCGGCGTCGTCGTAGATGCCTTGCCCGCCGGGCGCGCCCATGCGCTCGGTGGCGGCCAGGCCGTGCAGGCGCTTGCGCTCGACGTCGGAGCGGATGCAGATGGCGCCCAGCGCGGCGGCCAGGCGGGAGGCGCAGTACGACTTGCCGCTGCCGGAGCAGCCGTGCATCAACACCATCGCGCCGCGCCGGGGCTGCACCTGCAGCGCCAACGCCAGATAGCGCCGCGCCGTCGCGCGCGCCACCGCGGCCGCGTCCGATGCGGTGGTGGCGGTGGCGGTGGCGGTGGCGGTGGCGGTGGCGGCCAACAGGTACACCTTGCAGCGCACCAGCGCGCGCATGGATTGATAGAAGGCCAGCAGCGCCAGTCCGGCATAGTCGTCGCTGGCGGCCAGGTAGCCTTGCAGCAGGCGCGCGGCCAGGTCGTCGCGGCCGTGAAAGCGCAGGTCCATGACCAGGAAAGCCAGGTCGCTGACGACGTCGATCCAGCGCAGCTCGTCATTGAACTCGACGCCGTCGAACACTTCCACCCGCCCTTCCCAGCTGAGGATATTGCCGCTGTGCAGATCGCCGTGGCATTCGCGGACACAGCCGGCGGCGCGGCGCTGCGCGAAGCGTTGCGGCGCGGCCATCTGCGCGGCGTGCCAGCGCGCCAGCCGGGCCAGCTGGGCGCGCTCCGTGCGGCCGGTGAGCAGGCCGCCGACCGTGGCCAGGTCGCCGCGCCCGAGATGTGCGATGGCCTGCGCGCTCCCCCACGGCGCATCCGGCGCGACGCGCTCGGCGCCGGCGTGGAATTGCGCCAGCTGCAGCGCCAGCGCGTCGATCTCGCCGGCCTCCAGCAGCCCGGCGTGCAGGCGCACGCTCCACAAGGCCTGCTGCGGGAAGGTCCGCATCCGCACCGCGTATTCGAGCGCGGGGCCGTCGCCGTCCAGCTCCGGCTGCCCGGCGCCGCAGGTGACTTCGCTCACGCCCAGGTACAGTCCGGGCGCCAGACGCCGGTTCAGGCGCAGCTCTTCCTCGCAGCAATGCCGGCGCGCGGCCAGCGTGGAATAATCCAGCACGTCGAAACGCAGCGCCTTCTTGAACTTGTAGGCCAAATCATCCAGCACGTAGACCCACGAGATATGCGTCTCGAAACGCTGGAAGCGGCGCCCCTCGCGTTCCCATCGCGCCTCCAGTCCCCGCAGCAGCGCCAGTTGATGCTCCAGATCGGGCTCGGCGCCGGCCGCCAGGAATGACGAGGGATGACGCATGGGGCGGATCGGCCTCAGCCCGGCTTGCCGTCGGCGCGCGGGCTGGTCAGGTATGGCGCGTAGACATAGACGTACAAGCCGAAGGCGGTGGTCCAGCAAACGGCGCTCAGCACCAGCAAGGCAGGCCCGCCGTCCCAGCCCAGCGCCGACAGCACGCGCGACAAGGCGCTGAACTGGATCAGGCCGAAGATCGCGGTCTCGAACTTGCCGGCGCGCAGAGGGCGGCCCGTGTGGCCGAGCGTGGTGCGGGTCATCATGCCCAGGATCAGGCCGGCCATCGAGCCCACCGTCAGCGCATGGAAGCCGGCGCTGGCGCTGACGATCTGCCAGCGCGACAGCGACAGCAGCACCAGGCCGGCGGCGATCCACGCGTACGACAGGTGCATGATCCACAGCAGCGGCACGGCGCCGGTGCGCAGCGCCTGCCAGCGCCACAGGCGCAGCAGCACCAGCACGGCGGCGGCCACGCCGATCGGGGCGACCAGCCAGGCCGGCGCCATGGCGACCCAGCTCACCGAGAACGCCACCACCAGGCCCAGCGACCACTTGTCCAGCCTGGGCTGCACCTGCGGGTTGGTGCCGGGCGCGCCGTTGCGGGTGAACATGGGGATGATGCGGGTGCCGATGGCGGCCTCCATCAGCACGATCACCAGCACGGCGGCCTGCACCGGCGGAATCGGGCTGGCCGCGATCCAGCCCAGCGTGATCGCGTGGAACACGCCGTTGGCCAGCGCCATCAGGCCGAGCAAGCCGACCAGGAAATAGTTGCGGCGGTTGCCGGCCTTCTGCATCACGCGCCACAGCGGCCAGGCGGCCGCCGGCAGGAACAGCCAGTCGACCAGCGCGCCGGACAGCGGCGGCGCCAGCAGCATCGCCAGGCGGCCCAGCAGCCACAAGGCCACCAGCGCCGCCAGCTTGCCGCGCACCGGCGTCCAGAAGCCGGTCCAGTTGAACGCTGCGGTGTACAGGAAGCCGACCACCACCGCCGCCGCCATGCCGAACACCATCTCGTGCATGTGCCAGGCGAAGCCGACATGCAGCCAGCCGCCGGCATCGGCCGGCAACCAGCCCAGGTAGCGCAGCATCCACAGGGGAATGGCGAGCGCGGCGAACGCCGCCGCCACCAGGTAGAACGGCCGGAAGCCCAGCCGCCATATGGGATGGCTGTCCCAGGCCGCGGCCTGGCCGGCGGGTTCTTCGATATGCAGCAAGCTCATGATCTATGTCCTAAAAGAGTACGCCACCATTGTCTGCCCGGCGTGGCGGCCGGTGAAGGCTGGCGCCGGATTCGCATAACCTGGATCAAGAAATTCCGAATTGCCCGGCCATTTCGCGTCTCCGCGCTCGACCGCCGCCGCCGTTTCGCTTAGGCTATCCGCATGGCTCCAAATCAACCTCAACTTCAAAGGAATGCTATGCAAACAGATCTTCTCATCGAAGGCATGGACGACGAAGGCTCGGCCGACAACGTCGCCAAACTGCTGAGCGACATCGCCGGCGTCAGCGACGTGCGCGTCTCCCTGCTCGACCGCCGCGCCCGCGTCCGGATCGACGAATCGCTGACCTCGCCCCACCTGCTGATGCGCAAGCTCACGCAAGCGGGCTATCCGGCCGGCGCCGAAGCCATCGCCGCGCCGGCCGCCGCCGGTGGTTGCTGCGGCGGCTGCTGCGGCGGCTGAGCGGTGGTTAAGCGCTGCCCTGCATCCGATGTTCGACCGCGTACACGGCGGCCTGGACTCGGCTGCTCAGCTTGAGTTTCTTCAGCACGTTCTGCACATGGATCTTGACCGTGCTTTCGGCCAGGTCCAGTGCGCGCGCGATGCCCTTGTTGCTTTCGCCGCGCGCCAGACACTCGAGGATTTCCCGTTCGCGCGGCGTCAGCTTGTCCAGCTCGGACGCCACCGGCGCCGCCGCGCCCGCCGTCAGCTGCGCCACCAGCTTGGCCGTCATCGACTCGGCCAACACGGTCTCGCCGGCCGCCGCGCGGCGGATCGCCCGGCTCAGGAAATCGGTGTCGATATTCTTCAACAGATAACCGCTGGCGCCGGCCTTCAGCGCCACGCTCAGGTCTTCCGCGTCCTCCGACACGGTCAGCATGACGACCGCGCTGTCCGGGCAATCCTGGCGCAGTTGCTCCAGCGTTTCCAGGCCCGACATGCCGGGCATGTTCAGGTCCAGCAGGATCACCTGCGGCTTGAGCTGCTGCGCCCGCTTGACGCCCTCGAAACCATCGGCCGCCTCGCCCACCACCGCGAACTCCGGGTTGCGTTGCAGCAGGGAGCGTATGCCGCTGCGAAACAGTGTGTGGTCGTCTATCAGCAGCACGCTGATCGTGCTTGTATCCTTGTCCATCGGCTCCAGCCTTTCTTGTTAGTGTTAAGCCGCGCGGCGCTGGGCGCGCGGCAGTCGCAGCAGCACTTCGGTGCCGGCGCCCGGCGCCGACTTCAATTGCAGCTGCGCGTCGATGCGTTGTGCGCGTTCGCGCATGATGTTGAGGCCGACATGGGCCTCGCCCAGCGATTCCAGCGCGGCCGGATCGAAGCCGTGGCCGTTGTCGCGGATGCTGAGGGTGAAATCCTGCTCGTCCTTCAGGCGCAGCCAGACCTGCGTGGCCGAGGCGTGCTTGCGCACGTTCGACAGCGCCTCCTGCACGATGAACAGCAACTGCAGCTGGTGCTCGCGCGGGAACGGCGCGCCGTCCGAGTCGGCCTCGAAATCGACCGCGATGCCGCTCTGGCGCCGGAACTTGTCCACCACCGTCTCCAGCGACGACACCAGGTTGCCCTCCTGTAGCCGGGTGCGGAAGTTGTGCAGCAGCTCGCGCACATCCTGGTAGCTCTCCTCGACGCCGGCGCGCAGGGCCGGCACGATGCTCTCGACCTCGTCCAGCCGCTGCCGCTGCAGCGACTGCTCCAGCATCTGCACCTGCAGGTTCAGGAAGTTCAAGCCCTGGGCGATGCTGTCGTGCAGGCCCTGGGCCACCAGGTTGCGCTCCTCGGACACGGCCAGCTCGCGGTCGCGCCCTTGCAGGCGCAGGTTTTCGATCGCCGTGCCCAGCAGCTGGCCCAGCGTCTCCAGCAGCGCCGTCTGCGCCGCGCTGAACACGGTCGGCGTGCGGAAGTGCAGGTTGAAGAAGCCCAGGTACTGGCGCTGCGCGAAGATATGGAAGATCGAGATCGTCGCGAAGCCTTCGCGGTGGCATTTGAGCGTGTGGCGGTCGTCCTTGCGGCGCAGATCGTGGATCACGGCCAGCTTGCTGACCACCGCCTCGCCGCACAGGCACTCGCCCACCTTCAGGCAGCGTTCGCTCTCGACCAGTTCCTCTGAGATGCCCTGGTGCACCAGCATGTGCAGGTTGCCGCGGTTCGGGTCGAGGATCCGCACCGAGCCGCCGTCGGCGCTGAAATAGTCGCTGATGCGCTGCAGGAAGCCCTTGCACATCGCCTCGGCCGACTGCGTCTGCTGCAGGAAGGAGGCGCTGTCGTACAACAGCGCCAGTTCGCGGTTCTGGTGCTCCAGCTCGGCCGTCTTGAGCTGCACCCGGCGTTCCAGGTTGCTGTAGGAATCCTGCAGCTTGTCGGCCATCTGGTTGAAGCCGTGGGCCAGCATGCCGAACTCGTCATTGCTGTCGACCGGCAGCCGCACGCTGAAGTCCTGTTCGCGCATGCGCTCGATGCCGCCCTGCAGCCGCGTCACCGGCGCGACGATCATGTCGAACAACAGGTAGATGATGCTGATCGTGCCGAGCAAGGCCAGCGCCAGCAGCAGCAATTGCGAGGCGCGCAGCCAGAAGGTGCGGCTCTCGCTGTCGCGCTCGATGCGCTGCACCAGCAGGTCGACGCGCTCGACAAAGCGCTCGGTGCGCTGCTGGACCAGGCTTTTCTCCGCCGGGTCGAGCCCGCCGGCCGCCACCGCGTTGCGCACCTGCGACGACAATTCAAGCCGCCACTGCTGCTGCACCTCGGCGAACACGGTGCGGATCGACGCCGTCGGCGGCAGGAACAGCGGGCGCTGCGGATCGCCGCGGCGCAGCAGGTCCAGCGTGCGCTCCATGCGGCCCAGCTGTTCGCTGACCGCCTGGCGGCCGGCCGGCGCGTCCATCTGCGTGGTCAGCAGGGCCAGCCGGTAGCTATCCATGCGCAAGCTGCCGGCCACGTTGATGGCGGCCGCGCTGCCCTCCAGCTGCCAGGACAGCAGCAGCGTCGAGCCGATCACGGTCAGCGCGATCGCCAGAAAACTCAGCAGCAGGCCGACGATGCGGGTCGACAGTTTTTGCCAGCCGGCGAACAACGCCGGCTTCAGCATGGCGCTCGGCGCCGGCGGGCGGTGGCTACACTAGACATGGCTTTCTCCGATAATCTCAACAGCAATGACGCGAGTATACACGCCCCTAGCCGCCGGTTTGCGACATGAAGCGCACGATCTTCTCCGGCTGGCGGCCGAAGTCGTGCTGTTCGGGCTTGAGTTCGATGGCATCGCGGATCGCCTGCTCCAGCTCGGCGTCGCTGGCGCCGCCGCGCAGCAGGGGCGCCAGCGGATATTGCTGTTCCTGGCCCAGGCACAGGTACAAGGTGCCGTCCACCGCCAGCCGCACGCGGTTGCAGGTGGCGCAGAAGTGCTGCGACAGCGGCGTGATGAAGCCGATGCTGGCGCTGCCGTCGGCCGTGGCCCAGTAGCGCGCCGGTCCGCCGCCCAGCTCCAGCGCCTGCGGCACCAGGCCGAACTTTTCGGCCAGGCGCTGCTGCACCGGCGCCAGGTTCAGGTAGGCGGTGTTGCGGCCGGTCTCGCCCATCGGCATGACCTCGATCAGCCGCAGCACGAACTGCTCTTCGATGCAGAACGCGGCCATGGCGTCGATCTCGGCGTCGTTGACGCCGCGCATGGCGACCATGTTGATCTTGATCGGCGCCAGGCCGGCGGCCTTGGCGGCCTGCAGGCCGTCCAGCACCGACGGCAGGCAGTCGCGCCCGGTGATGCCGGCCATGCATTCGCGGTCCAGCGTGTCGAGGCTGACGTTGACGCGGGTGATGCCGGAGGCGGCCAGCGCTTCGGCGTGGCGCGCCAGGCGGGTGCCGTTGGTGGACAATGACAGGTCGCGCACGCCGTCCAGGCTGGACAGGCGGCTCGCCAGTTGCGGCAGGTTGCGGCGGGTCAGCGGCTCGCCGCCGGTGAGGCGCACGCGCGAGGTGCCCAGCCGGGCGAAGGCCGCCACGACCCGCTCGATCTCGTCGAAGGTGAGCCAGTCGGGAGGGTCCTCGTAGCCCTTGAAATCCTTGGGCATGCAGTAGGTGCAGCGCAGATCGCAACGATCGGTGACCGAGACCCTCAGATAGTCGATCGATCGACCAAACCTGTCGCTTAACATCGCCGCTCTCCTGTGATAGATGGTGTGATGTCATTGTAGCGGCAGGGCCGCGTCCTGCCACTGCGCATGACGGCTTAGCGGCCCTAGTCCTAAGTGACTAGGACCGCGTCAGGGAAGTCCTACTGCACCAGCGGCGACTGCGCGCCCTCGAGCTCGACGCCGGCGATGTCGGCCCGGCCCACCAGGATGTGCAGGTACTGGTGCAAGGCGCGCTGCCACGACTGGCGGCGCAGCTCGTCGGCGATCTGGGCGTGGACGGCCGAGAACGGCACCACCTCGCCCTCGACCCGGCGCCGCGCCTGCACGATGTGCAGGCCGAAGCGGGTTTCCAGCAGCCGTCCGGCCAGCTCGCCCGGTTGCAACCTGAACAGCAGTTCGTCGAACTCCGGCACGCACTGGCCGCGCGCCAGCTGGCCCAGGCTGCCGCCGACCGCGCCCGACGGGCAGTTCGAGTACTGGCGCGCCAGTTCCTCGAAGCGCTCGGGGCGGGCCTGCAGCTCGGCCAGGATCAGCTCGGCCGTCTGGCGCAGCAGCTCCAGCGGCGCGGCCGGGGTCACCTGGAACAGGATGTGGCGCGCCTCGACCAGGTCGCCGCTGCGGAAGCGCTGCGGCTGGCCCAGGTAGTAGCGCAGGCAGCTGTCCTCGTCCGTTTCCGGCACCGTGACCTCCTGCGCGAACAGGGCTTCGATGCGCTGGTCGTCGTCGGCGCCGGCGATGCCCAGCCGGTCCGCCTCCTGCAACAGCACGGTGCGCAGCACCACCTCGTGCACCGCCTGGCGCAGCGGGTTGTCCGCCTGCGCCTGGTGCGGCAGTTCCGCCTCGATGGCGCTGTCGTCGATGTCGACGCCGTTGACTGCGATACCCATGATTGTCTCCTTAGCGTGGACGCACCAGTTGATAGGCGCGGCTCAGGTAGGTGATGGCGCCGAAGCCGCTCCACACGTGCACCAGGCGGGTGAACGGGAAGATGGCGAACAGCGACATGCCCATGAACAGGTGCAGCTTGAACACCAGCGGCGCCTCCTCGATGAAGCCGGCGGCGTCGCCGCGCAGCGTGACCACGTGCTGGGCCCAGGTCATCAGCAGCACCATCATGTGGCCGTCCATGTGCGAGGCCGAGGCGAAGATCGACGACAGGCCCAGCAGCAAGGTGGCCAGCAGCCAGCACAGCACCAGCTTGTCCTTGAAGGTGCTGCGGGCGCGCACCCGCTCGTTGCTCAGGCGGCGTGCGATCAGCATCAGCAGGCCGACCAGGCACAGCGAGCCCATCACGCCGCCGGCCACCATCGCCACCAGCTGCTTGGCGCCGTGGGTGACGCCCAGCGTGTCCCACACCCACACCGGGGTCAGCAGGCCGGCCATGTGGCCGAAGAACAGGCCCAGCACGCCGATGTGGAACAGCGGACTGCCCAGCCGCAGCATGCCGTTGTTGAGCGTCTGGCTGGATTCGGACTTCCAGCTGTACTGCTCGCGGTCGAAGCGGATCAGGCTGCCGACCAGGAAAATCGCCAGCGCGATGTAGGGATAGATGCCGAATAAAAATTGATGTACGTAGTTCATGGTGTGCTCCTCAATGACGCTGTGGCGCCGCCGCCTTCGGATAAAAATGGACCGGATGTGCGCCGCCGGCCAGCGTGGGCGCCAGCAGCGGTTCGATGCCGTCGGCGCCGGGGCCGAAGGTTTCCAGCGCCTCGTCCATGTCGCGCACCGGCGGCTCGGCCAGTTCCTCGGCCGCCACCGGCGACACGGTCTCCAGGAATTCGAACAGGCCGGCGTACGGGCTGCCGTTGGCGCGCAGCTTGCGGCCGATGTAGGCCAGCACGTGGATGGCGTCGCCCAGCATGCGCTCGGCCTGCTCCTGTTCCAGCTGCGACAGGAACTCCAGGAACAGCGGCACGTAGTCCGGCAGGTCGTTGCCGACCATCTGCATGCCGTTCTTGCTGTATTCGGCCAGCAGGTCGACCATGGCCTGGCCGCGGTCGCGCGACTCGCCGTGGATGTGCTCGAACAAGTGCAGCGAATGCGATGGATTGCGGTCGAAGGTCATCACATACTGCTGCTGCAGATCGATCAGCGGGGTGCGACGCAGATGCGCCAGCAGCTCCGCCACCGCCGCGTGCCACCGCGGCAGCCTGTCCTGAAGGCGCTGTTCCAGCTCCGGCAGTTCGGCCAGCAGCTCCGGCTCCGGGTACAGCAGCAGGGCCGACAGCATGCTGTAGCCGAAAGCTCCGCTTTGGTCATGGTCAGACATCGAGGTTCTCCTTTTTCTTGCGCGATTTCGGCATCGACATGAAGATCTCCGAGCCGTGCTTGCGTTTGCCGAACAGGCTGGCGTCGCTGACGCCGTCCGAGCAACCGTTGCCGAAGCTGAAGCCGCAGCTGCCCTTCTCGTTGAAGCTGTCCTCGGCCATTTCCTTGTGGCTGCTCGGGATCACGAAGCGGTCCTCGTAGTTGGCGATGGCCATGATGTGGTACATGTCCTCGACCATCTCCGGCTCCAGCCCGACTTGTTTCAGCACTTCCAGGTCCGGGCCCGGCCCGACGTGCTTGCTGCGCATGTAGGCGCGCATCGCCAGCATGCGGTCCAGCGCGCGGATCACGGGCTGCTGGTCGCCCGCCGTCAGCAGGTTGGCCAGGTATTGCACCGGGATGCGCAGGCTGGCGGTGTCCGGCAGGATGCCGTTCTTGCCCATGCGGCCAGACTCGGCGGCGGCCTGGATCGGCGACAGCGGCGGGATGTACCACACCATCGGCAGCGTGCGGTATTCCGGATGCAGCGGGAACGCCACCTTCCACTCCACCGCCATCTTGTACACCGGCGAACGCTTGGCCGATTCCAGCCACGAGTCCGGGATGCCCTGGCGGCGCGCCTCTTCGATCACGGCGGGATCGTGCGGATCGAGGAACAGGCCCAGCTGCGACGGATACAGGTCGCGCGGATCGGCCACCGAGGCCGCCTGCTCGATCTTGTCGGCGTCATACAGCAGCACGCCGAGGTAGCGGATGCGGCCGACGCAGGTTTCCGAGCACACGGTGGGCTGGCCCGCCTCGATGCGCGGGTAGCAGAAGGTGCATTTCTCGGCCTTGCCGGAAGACCAGTTGTAGTAGATCTTCTTGTACGGGCAGCCGGAGATGCACATGCGCCAGCCACGGCACTTGTCCTGGTCGATCAGCACGATGCCGTCGTCCTCGCGCTTGTACACCGAGCCCGACGGGCACGACGCGACGCAGGTCGGATTGAGGCAATGCTCGCACAGGCGCGGCAGGTACATCATGAAGGTGTTCTCGAACGTGCCGTACATCTCCTTCTGCATGTTGTTGAACAGCGCGTCCTGGCTGCGCTGGGCGAATTCGCCGCCCAGGTCGTCCTCCCAGTTCGGGCCCCACTCGATCTTCTCCATCTTCTTGCCGGTCAGGACGGAGATCGGACGGGCGGTCGGCGGCGTTTCCGACAGCGGCGCGTTCTGCAGGCGCTCGTAGTCGTAGGTGAACGGCTCGTAGTACTCGTCGATCTGCGGCAGGTTCGGGTTGGCGAAAATCTGCGCCAGGATTTTTAAGCGGCTACCCTGGCGCGGCTCGATCTTGCCGGCGTCGGTGCGGCGCCAGCCGCCGTTCCACTTGTCCTGGTTTTCCCACTGCTTCGGATAGCCGATGCCGGGCTTGGTCTCGACGTTGTTGAACCAGGCGTACTCGACACCGTCACGGCTGGTCCACACGTTCTTGCACGTGACCGAGCAGGTGTGGCAGCCGATGCACTTGTCCAGGTTCAGCACCATGCCGATTTGTGCGCGAATTTTCATGCTTTGCTCCCTGTCTGTTCTTTCAACGGACCTTCCAGCCAGTCGACCTTGTTCATCTTGCGCACCAACACGAATTCATCGCGGTTGGAGCCGACCGTGCCGTAGTAGTTGAAGCCCCACGACAGCTGCGCGTAACCACCGATCATATGGGTCGGCTTGGTGACGGCGCGCGTCACCGAGTTGTGGATGCCGCCCCGCTTGCCCGACATCTCCGCGCCAGGCACGTTGATGATCTTTTCCTGTGCGTGGTACATCAAGGTCATCCCTTCCGGCACCCGCTGGCTGACGATGGCGCGGGCGGTCAGCGTGCCGTTGACGTTGAACACCTCGATCCAGTCGTTGTCGACGATGCCGGCCGCCTTGGCGTCGGTCTCCGACAGCCACACGTGCGGACCGCCGCGCGACAGCGTGAGCATGCGCAGGTTGTCCGAGTAGGTGGAGTGGATACCCCACTTCTGGTGCGGCGTGATGAAGTTCAGCGCGATCTCCTTGTTGCCGTTCGGCTGCGCGCCCAGCATGGCCGCCGTGGTCTTGGTGTTGATCGCCGGCTTGTACACGCACAGCCCCTCGCCAAAATCACGCATCCAGCGGTGATCCTGGTAGAACTGCTGGCGGCCCGTCAGCGTGCGCCAGGGGATCAGTTCATGCACGTTGGTGTAGCAGGCGTTGTAGCTGACTTCTTCCGACTCCAGGCCCGACCAGGTCGGCGAGGAGATGATCTTGCGCGGCTGGGCCTGCACGTCGCGGAAGCGGATGCTGTCGTGCTCGCGCGGCAGCGCCAGGTGGGTGTGGTCGCGTCCGGTGATCTTGGACAGCGCGTCCCAGGCCTTGACCGCCACGTGGCCGTTGGTTTCCGGCGCCAGCGACAGGATCATTTCGGCCGCGTCGATGGCGGTGTCCAGGCGCGGCTGGCCGTGGCCGACGCCGGGCTCGGTCACCGTGCGGTTGATGCCGCGCAGGACCTCGACCTCATGGCCGGTCTTCCAGCTGATGCCCTTGCCGCCGTTGCCGATCTTCTCCAGCAGCGGGCCGATCGAGGTGAACTTCTGGTAAATCTTGGTGTAGTCGCGCTCGATCACGGTGAAGTTGGGCATGGTCTTGCCCGGAATCGGCTCGCACTCGCCGGCGCGCCAGTCCTTCGGATCGAACGGTTGGCCCAGTTCGCCCGGGGTATCGTGCATCAGCGGGGTCAGCACCAGATCCTGCTGGGTGCCGAGGTAGGCGCCGCCGATTTCCTCGAACTTCTTGGCGATGCCCTTGTAGATCTCCCAGTCCGACTTCGATTGCCACAGCGGCTGCACGGCCTCCGACAGCGGGTGGATGAACGGGTGCATGTCGGACGTGTTCAAGTCGTCCTTCTCGTACCAGGTGGCGGTCGGCAGCACGATGTCGCCGTACAGGCAGGTGGTGGACATGCGGAAGTCCAGCACCACCAACAGGTCCAGCTTGCCTTCGGCGGCGGGACGCACCTTGACGTCGCGCGGCTTGATGCAGTGGTCCTCGTCGCTCATCAGCGCGTTCTGCGTGCCCAGCAGGTACTTCAGGAAGTACTCGTGGCCCTTGCCCGAGCTGCCCAGGATGTTGGAGCGCCACACGAACATATTGCGCGGGAAGTTGGCTGGATTGTCCGGATCGTCGCAGGAGAATTCCAGTTTCTTGTCCTTGATCTGGCTGACCGCGTAGTCGACCGGGCTCATGCCGGCGGCGGCGGCGGCGCGGGTCACTTCCAGCGGATTGGTCTGCAGCTGCGGCGCTGACGGCAGCCAGCCCAGGCGTTCGGCCTTGGCGTTGTAGTCCAGCAGCGTCATCGGTGCGACGTCGGGACCGGCGGTCGGCGAGGCGATTTCCTCGGTGTGCAGCTTTTCGTGGCGCCACTGGCTGGTGTGCGCGTAGAAGAACGAGGTGCCGTTCATCTGGCGCATCGGACGGTTCCAGTCCTGGGCGAACGCCAGCGGGGTCCAGCCGGTCTGCGGACGCAGCTTTTCCTGGCCCACGTAGTGCGCCCAACCGCCGCCCGATTGGCCGACGCAGCCGCACATCATCAGCATGTTGATGATGCCGCGATAGGTCATGTCCATGTGGTACCAGTGGTTCAGCGCGGCGCCGACGATGACCATGCTCTTGCCACGGGTCTGGTCGGCGTTCTCGGCGAACTGGCGGGCCACGGTGATCACATCGGCGGCCTTGACGCCGGTGTGCTTGACTTGCCAGGCCGGGGTGTAAGGCACGTCGTCCTCGTAGCTGGTGGCGACGTTGCCGCCGCCCAGGCCACGGTCGATGCCGTAGTTGGCCATCGTCAGGTCGAACACGGTGGTGACCAGTGCGGTGCTGCCATCGGCCAGCGTCAGGCGCTTGACCGGGACGTTGCGCATCAACAGGTCGCTGGCGTCCTTGCCGCCGAAGTAGGCGAAGCCGACCGGCAGGACCTCATCGCTGCAGCCGATCAGCGACAGCAGCGGATCGACCGGCGCGTTGTTGCCGCCCTCCTTCATTTCCAGGTTCCACTTGCCGGACTCGCCCCAGCGGAAGCCGATCGAACCGGCAGGCGCCACGATGCGGCCGCTGGCCTCGTCGATGACCAGGGTTTTCCAGTCCGGGTTGTTGGTCTCGTCGAGGTTGTTGGCCAGGTGGGAGGCGCGCAGGAAGTATTCCGGCGCCAGCGTGCCGTTCTGTTCTTTCAGCAGCACCAGCATCGGGAAGTCGGTGTACTGCTTGGCGTATTCCTTGAAGTAGGCCGACTGGTGTTCGGTGTGGTATTCCTTCAGGATCACGTGGCCCATGGCCATCGCCAGCGCGGCGTCGGTGCCCTGCTTAGGCGCCAGCCAGATGTCGCCGAACTTGGCCATCTCGCCGAAGTCGGACGACACCGCCACGGTCTTGGTGCCCTTGTAGCGCACCTCGGTGTAGAAGTGGGCGTCGGGGGTACGGGTCATCGGCACGTTCGAGCCCCACACCATCAGGTAGGTCGAGTTGTACCAGTCGGCCGATTCCGGCACGTCGGTCTGCTCGCCCCACACCTGCGGGCTGGCCGGCGGCAAGTCGCAGTACCAGTCGTAGAAGCTCAGCGCCACGCCGCCGATCAGCGACAGGTAGCGCGTGCCGGCCGCGTAGCTGACCATGGACATGGCGGGAATCGGCGAGAAGCCGACGATGCGGTCCGGGCCGTATTTCTTGATCGTCAGCGCGTTGGCGGCGGCAATCATCTCGTTGCTTTCTTCCCAAGTGGCGCGCACGAAGCCGCCCAGGCCGCGCACCGACTTGTACAGCGCGGCGCGTTCGGGGTTCTGGCTGATGTAGTCCCACGCGGTGACCGGATCCATGGTCTTGCGCGCTTCGCGCCACATTTCCATCAGGCGGCCGCGCACCATCGGGTACTTGACCCGCTGGGCCGAATACACGTACCACGAATAGCTGGCGCCGCGTGGGCAGCCGCGCGGCTCGTGGTTCGGCAGGTCGGGACGGGTGCGTGGATAATCGGTTTGTTGCGTTTCCCAGGTGATCAGCCCGTTCTTCACATAGACCTTCCAGCTGCACGAGCCGGTACAGTTGACGCCGTGCGTGGAGCGCACGATTTTATCGTGCTGCCAACGTTGGCGATAGGCGTTTTCCCAGGTGCGATCCTCGTGCACGACGGCGCCGTGCCCGTCGGAAAAGGTCGATACCGTTTTATTGAAGAACTTCAGGCGATCCAGAAAGTGACTCATGCTGCCTCCTAACTTGCACCCGGCGGCAACCGGGCATGCGGTCGCATGCAACATGCATGGACTCGACGATGATTGCAGTCTAGGGAAGGCAACGCCTCGTGTGAATCGGCAAGAAGGTGGCTGCGGGGCGTGAGAAGGACTAGGGGGACTACGCCGAAGTGACTAGTTCGTCAAAAGCGGGAGCAGTTGCCGCCGGCGCAGGTGGCCAGCAATTCGTGGTAGCTGAGCAGGCGGCCGTGCCCGGCCGCGGCGGCATTGTCGGCGTAGGCCAGCAGCGATGGGGACGCGCCCTGCTCGCGGCGGCCATAGCGGGCGCCCGCCGCCGCCAGCCAGCGGCCGTCGGCCGCGCGCACGTAGACGCCGCGCACCATGCCCGGCTGCTCCATCGCGCCAAGCTGTGCAAACATGGCATCCAGACTACAGAAACGCAGCACCAGTCCGCTGTCGTAGCGGATCTGCCCTTCGATGGCGCGCGCCGCCGGCGCATCGCATTGCGCGGCGCGTGCTTGCACGAGTGGCCCGGTGTGCGGGCCATAATTCTTCAGCATCACGCCAGCCGCGCCGGCGGTCAACGCCAGCGCCAGCAGATACGCCGGGCGGTCGATCAAGCTCATCATCATTGTCCTTTCAACGCGGCCGCAGTGGGGGCCACGCTGTCATTATTCGCCGCCGCTGGTGCGCGAGTCCTTAACCTGGGTCATGGAATTTCGGCGCGGATCTAAGGCAAACTGACTACCTCGACTAGTCATTCATGGCAATGGGCAGCTGGACCGGCGCGGGTTATACATACAACCTGGATCACCGACCATTGAGGAAATAGTATGAATATCGCCACATTTGAAGAATTGCTCGTCGCCGCCGCGCTGCAGCCGGAGCCGCAGCGCCTGCTGCTGGCCTTCGCCGTCGCCGAACCGGAACCCGACCTGCCGCCCGGCGCGCCGGCCCGCACGACGCTGGTGCCGGTCATGTGCGTGGACAAGCAGGTGGGCGAGCTCGACACGTTTGCCAATCTTGCCGAGGAAGCCAAGGGCATGGGCCAGCCATGGGACGTGCTGCTGATCACCACCCTGTCCGGCAAGCAGGGGCGCCTGCCCGACCCGCAGCAAACCGACGCCGCGCTGAACAAGATGCTGGGCGCCATCCAGCAAGGCCAGATGGACCGCTTCCTGGCGTTCGACCGCAGCGGCGAGTTGATGAGCTACGCCTGACATGGCCAAGATCTTCCCGATACGTCCGGCCAAGCCCGAGCTGATCTGCTGGGGCTGCGACCGCTACTGCCCCGCCGACAACATGATCTGCGGGAACGGCTCGGACCGCACCCAGCATCCGGTGGAGCTGTTCGGCGAAGGCTGGGAGACCTTCGGCCTGAATGCGCAGGATGTGCAACCTGCTGACGAGCCAAAGCAACCACCTGCGGACAAGCCATAGCAACCCGCCGCTGAAAAGCAGCAGGTGGTCGCAAATTGCGGTCACTTCTCAAGGCTGAGTTCACAGGCTGGCACAACGCGCGACAGCCGCTCCGTTGCGGACCTCTGCCGGGACCGCGACGTCTGCATGGGGCATGTCAAAATCAGCGATGGTCTAACTCAGTCTACTCCGGGCCACCTACGTCTATTCCGGTCTAAAAGGACTAGTGGTACGTCGAGAACCGTCTAAAAAATCCACGGCGAGAGTCTAATTTAGTCCAGCTCTATGAGGCATAACACTAAAACAAACCAATTTTCAATTCATCGGTCCAATCTTTAGACACCTCTCGAAAGGACTGAACCATGGCATACGAACCGAAGCAACCGATATACCTGCCCGTCGCTGTTTTTTTGGACCTTGAATTCCACCTAATGGACACACGTCCTGGCGCCAAGCCGGAGACCTTTATTACGGAACTTGTGCAACGCTGGTTGGCGGTGGATAAAGAGCGGTTCGCACTACGCAGGAACGGCCAGCCAACGCGCGGTTTCCAGTGGAAGAATATATTCCTTCCCGACGGAACCAGTCTGCGAACCTGCCACAGCGATAACATTGAATTCGCCAAAGTGGTGGGTGACCATATCGTTTCCGACGATGGAACATTGTTGACGCCATCGTTGTTCGCCAACCGCCACGCGAAGGGACGCAACGCATGGCGCTTTGTGTGGCTGCGTTTTCCCGGCGATGATTATTGGATCCGCGCCGCCGAGTGCCGAGCACGCTTTGACAATCTGCAGCAACAGCGGTCTACCGGCCACACCACAACGTCCAAGATGGTCTAATCTGCCCAGGGCGACGGACTAATTCGGTCTACGAGTTTCCTGCGAAAGGCGAATTCAGTCTAAAAAATATGGCGCCTCATCGATTCTGGACTCCATTAGACCGAACTCGCCCCGTTTCGGACAAATTAGACTGAACGTGAAAAAGGAGCCCCCCTGCGGGGTCCAAGACATCCGGCTGAGCGAGCGATCGCGCTCAGGCAGCCATCGCGTCGCGCGCGTTCAGCGGGCAGACCAGCGGCAGGAACTGTTGGCGGCGTGGCGAGTAGGCCATCAGCGCGCCGCTCTGCAGGTCGAAGTACCAGCCGTGCAGCTTGAGCTTGCCCTCGTCCACGCGGCGCTTGAGCCACGGATAGGTCAGCAGGTTATCCAGCGACAGTAGGATGCTGGCTTGTTCGCAAGCGTGGTGCTGCTCGGCGCTGCTGTGATGGGCCAAATCGCGCCGCACACGTTCGGCGACCGGCTGGGCAATCCGCATCCATTGGCCGACGAAATCGGTCTCGCGCTGCGCCGGACGCGGCGCCAGCAAGGCGCGAATGCCGCCGCAGCCGGCGTGGCCCAGCACGATCACCCGCTCCACCTCCAGCTCGCACACGGCAAACTCGATCGCCGAACTGACACCGGCCGACGCCGTCGGCGTGCATGGCGGCACCAGGTTGGCGATATTGCGCACCACGAAAATGTCGCCCGGATCGCTCCCGGTCAGCAGCACCGGATCGACCCGCGAATCGCAGCAGCCGATCAACAGCGTGCGCGGGCGCTGGCCCGCGCGCAAGGTGCCGTACGGGCTGTCGCTGTTGTTGAAATACTGCTGTTGAAAGCGGCCAAAGCCGCTGATGAATTTTTCGATATCTTCCATGATAAGTCCCTCAGGCCGCGCAGCGGCGCAGCGCCGGCACGTCGAGCACCTGGACCTTGCGGCCCTTGAAGGCGATCATATGCTGCGTGCTCAGGTCGGCCAGGATGCGCGAGAAGTGCTCGGGCGTCAGGTTCAGGCGCGAAGCCAATACAGCCTTGGTGGCGGGCAGCGTCAACTGGCCGCCGTCCTCCTCCGGCAACTCCTTGAGCAGGTAGCCCGCCACGCGCTGGGTGCCGGAGCGCAGCGAGAACGACTCCATGTCGCACATCAGGCTGTGCATGCGCTGGCTCAGGCCGGCCAGCATCTTGCAGGCGAATTCCGGATCGCTGTGGATCTCGCGATAGATCGCCGGCTTGGCCACGTGCAGCAGCAGCGTGTCGTCGGTGGCCGTGGCCGAGACGATGTACGGGCTGCCCATGAACATCAGCGCCTCGCCGAAGCTCTGGCCGGGACCGATCAATTCGATCACCTTCTCGCCGCCGGCCAGCGAGGTGAACGCCAGCTTGACCTGGCCATACACCACCTGGTGAAAACCGATGCACGGATCGCCGCGCTGGAAGATGGTGCCGCCCCGTTCCACCCGCACCTCCGTGGTGCCGAGCGCGATGCGCGACAGCTCTTCCGGCCCCATCGAGTTAAACAGCGGCACCCGCGCCAGGAAGGCTTGCACTTTGATCTTGTTCTTTTCCATCGCCATATTCCTCAAATGGTACGCGAATAGCGCAGCGGCTGCGGCCCTTCAACGGGCGGCGCGTGCAGGTAGCGGTCGAACGCCATGCAGATATTGCGGATCAGCAGGCGCCCGCGCATCTTCACGCGCAAGCCCTTGCTGCCAATGCACAGCAAGCCCTCTTCCTCCAGCGGCTTGAGCCGCTCCAGCTCGGGCGCGAAATACTCGGCCGCGCTCACGCCTTCCGGCAGCGCCAGGCTGGCGTAGTCCAGCTCGAAATCGCACATCAGCTGGCCGATCACGGCGCGGCGCAGCATGTCGTCCTCGGTGAGCACGATGCCGCGCGCGATCGGCAGCTCGCCCTTGTCCAGCCGCTCGTAGTAGGCCGACAGCACCTTCTCGTTCTGGCTGTAGCTGGCGCCCACCGCGCTGATGGCCGACACGCCCAGCGCCACCATCGGCGCGTCCGCGTGCGTGGAATAGCCCTGGAAGTTGCGCTGCAGCTTGCCTTCGCGCTGGCTGCGCGCCAGGTCGTCGTCCGGCAGCGCGAAGTGGTCCATGCCGATGTAGACATAGCCCGCTTCCGTCAGCCGCTCGATGCACAGGCCCAGCATGGCCAGCTTGGTTTCGGCGTCCGGCAGGTCGTCGGCGGAGATGAGCCGCTGCGACTTGAACAGCTGCGGCATGTGCGCGTAGTTGTAGACCGCGATGCGGTCCGGCCGGGCGGCCACGATCTTGTCCAGCGTCGGCCCGAAGCTGGCCACGCTTTGCAGCGGCAGGCCGTAGATCAGGTCCACGCTGATCGAACGGAAGCCGCAGTCGCGCGCGGCCTGCAGCACCTCCATCGTTTCCTCATAGGACTGGATGCGGTTGACCGCCTGCTGCACCGCCGGATCGAAGTCCTGGATACCCAGGCTGACCCGGTTGAAACCCTGGCGCCGCAAGGTGGCGATGCGCGCCGGCGTGACCGTGCGCGGATCGACCTCGATGGAAAACTCGCCCTCCTCGTCCGGTGCGAAATCGAAATGCCCGCGCAGATTGGCCAGCAATTCGCTCATCTGCTCGTCGCTCAGGTAGGTCGGCGTGCCGCCGCCGAAGTGCAGCTGGTCCACCCGCCGGTGGCCGGACAGCAGGCCCGCCTGCAAGGCGATCTCGCGGTACAGGTAGTCCAGGTACTCGACCGCCTTTTCCTTGTCCTGCGTGATGATCTTGTTGCAGCCGCAGTAGTAACACAGCGACGCGCAGAACGGGATGTGCACATACAGCGACATCGGCACGGCCGGATCGACGCTGGCGACGGCGGCGCGGTACTGCTCCGCGCCGAAGCCGCCGCCGAAGCGGTCGGCCGTCGGGTAGGAGGTGTAGCGCGGCCCCATCTGGTTCAACTTGCGCACCAGCGCGGCGTCGAATTCAACGGACGGGGTCAGGGCGATCACTCTGGCGGATGGCATGGTAAAACTCCAATTAGCAAGGCATGGCCGCGTTCTTGCGGGCGTAGCACCACCAGGTGATGGCGATGCAGCTGACGTAGAACGCGATGAAGCACCACAGCGCGGCGTCGGGACCGCCGGTCATGGCGATCGAAGTGCCGTAGCTCTTCGGAATGAAGAAGGCGCCGTAGGCGGCCACGGCCGAAGTGAAGCCCAGCACGGCCGCGCCTTCCTTGTTGGCGTCGATGATGGCTTGCTGCTGCACGGCGGCAGGCTGGCCGGCGGCGGCGCGTTGACGTTCGGTCAGGAAGATCACAGGAATCATGCGGAAGGTCGAGGCATTGCCGACGCCGGTGCCGGCGAACAGCAGCATGAACATCCAGAAGAAGCCGGTGAAGTTGCCGCCCGTGCCGCCATGCGGCAGGAAGGTGATGACGCCATATACGGCGCCGATCATGGCCGCGAAGGTCCAGACGGTCACGCGGGCGCCGCCCAGCTTGTCGGAGATGATGCCGCCGACCACACGGGCCAGCGCGCCGACCAGAGGGCCGAGGAAGGCATATTGCAGCGGATTGACATCAGGGAACTGGGTCTTGATCAGCAGCGGGAAACCAGCCGAGTAGCCGATGAACGAGCCGAAGGTGCCGGTGTAGAGCCAGCACATCAGCCAGTTGTGCTTGCGCTTGAAGATCACCGCCTGGTCGGCGAACGATGCCTTGGCCGATGCCAGGTCGTTCATGCCGAACCATGCCAGCAGGCTGCTGACGACGATGAACGGCACCCAGATGAAGCCGGCGTTCTGCAACCACATGGTGGTGGTGTGACCAGCCTTGGTGGCGGTCTGCGCGTCGCCGCCGATGGCGCCGAACACGCTGGCGGTGATCACCAGCGGCACGACGAACTGCACCGCCGACACGCCCAGGTTGCCCAGGCCGGCGTTCATGCCCAGCGCATAGCCCTTCTGCGCCTTCGGGAAGAAGAAGCTGATGTTCGCCATCGACGAGGCGAAGTTGCCGCCGCCGAAGCCGCACAGCAGCGCCAGCACCAGCATGGTCGGATAGCCGGTGGTGACGTCCTGCACCGCGAAGCCGATGCCGATGGCCGGGATCAGCAGCGAGGCGGTGGAGATGGTGGTCCACTTGCGGCCGCCGAAGATCGGCACCATGAAGGAATAGAAAATCCGCAGCGTGGCGCCGGACAGGCCGGGCAAGGCCGTCAGCCAGAACAGCTGGTTGGTGCTGTACTGGAAGCCGATGGCCGGCAGGTTGACCACCACCACGCTCCACACCATCCACACCGCGAAGGCCAGCGCCAGCGCGGGAATCGAAATCCACAGGTTGCGGTTGGCGGTGGTGCTGCCGCCGCTGCCCCAGAACGTGGGGCTCTCTGGCTCCCACGTGTTGATCATATATTTGCTCATCATTTTCTCCTTGAATAATTGGGGCTCAGGCAGCGGCCGCGCCGGCCAGCGGCTGCGGCGCCGCCGTCGGGCGGAACGAGTAATGCATCCAGACCAGCGAGACGCAGACGGTGCCGTACAACAGCATGAAGGCGCTCGAACGCACACCGGTCAGGTCCAGCAGCGCGCCGAACATGATCGGCAGTACGAAGCCACCCAGGCCGCCGGCCAGGCCGACCACGCCGGACACGGCGCCGATGTTGTCGCTGAAATCGTCACCGATGAATTTGAAGACCGATGCCTTGCCGATCGCCATCGCGGTACCGACGATGAACAGCAGGCCGGTGAACATCCATGGCGACAGGGCCAGTGTCAGCTGCAGGTCGCCGTGCGTGGTCTTGACGATCATCGCGGTGGGCGGATACGACAGCAGAAAGAAGCAGATCCAGCACACCCACATCACCCACCAGGTGACCTTGTAGGCGCCGTAGCGGTCGGCGATCCAGCCGCCCAGGGCGCGCAGCACGCCGCCAGGCAGCGAGAAGCAGGCGGCCAGCAGCGCGGCCAGGCGCAGGTCGAAGCCGTATTCGCCGACGTAGTATTTGGTCATCCACAGCGCCAGGCCGACGTAGCCGCCGAACACCACCGAGTAATATTGACAATAGCGCCATACGCGGCGGTCCTTCAGCACCTTGAGCTGCTCCGAGAACGGCACGCTGGCGCCGCTCTGGTGCGACGGGTCGGTGGCCGAGAACACCCAGAACAGCAGCGCCGTGACCAGCATGGCGATGGCGTACACGGTGGGCAGCGCCTGCCAGCCCCAGGCCGCGATGATGGCCGGGGCGACGAACTTGGTCAGCGCCGAGCCGGAATTGCCGGCGCCGAAGATGCCCATCGCCAGCCCGCGCCGCTCACGCGAGAACCAGCGCGCCACGTAGGGCGTGCCGACCGAGAACGAGCCGCCGGCCAGGCCGATGAACAAGCCCAGCACCAGGAACTGCCAGTAGGCGGTGGCCAGGCCGATCAGGTAGATGGCCGGCACGGTGGCCAGCATCAGCAGGAAGAACACGATGCGGCCACCGTATTTGTCGCACCAGATGCCCAGCGGGACACGCACCAGCGAGCCGCTCAACACGGGCATGGCGGCCAGCAGGCCGAATTCGGTTTCATTCAGGCCGAGCATCTTCTTGATGGGGATGCCCAGCACGGCGAACATCATCCAGATCGCGAAACAGATCGTGAACGACACGGTGCTGCTCACCAGCACCTGTACTGCTTTGTTATTGTTAGACACTTTCAATCTCCTGACGGACATGGGGATGGCATCAGCGTAAGCGTTGCGGCGGCGCCCGGCTATCGGCAGGACGGCCAGAACGGCAAGGCAATCAGGCTAGCGCCCTAGTCCGAAAGAACTAGGCCGGGACCAGGCCGGCCGTGGCGGCGGGCGTGGCGGGCGTGGCGCCGCCCGCAGCGATGGCGCCGGCGCCGGCGTCGGGCGGACAGGTCAGGTCGGCCAGCGTGACCGCGTCCAGCGCGGTCAGGTAGGCGCCCACGGCTTGGCCCAGCATGCCCTGCACGCAGCAGCGGCCCGCGTACACGCAGGTGGCGCGGCGGGCGTCGAAACAATCGGCCACGTGGAAATCCGGCTCGCTGGCCCGCACCACCTCGCCGATGCGGATCTCCTCTGCCGGCCGCGCCAGCTCGACGCCGCCGTGCCGCCCGCGCACGGTGCGGATCACGCCCGTCAAGCCCAGCTCATACACCACCTTGGTCAGATGGTGCTTGGACATGCCGTGGCGTTCGGCGATTTCGGCGATGGTCACCAGCCGGTCGCGCTGGCCCGCCAGGTAGATCAGCGTGCGCAGGGTGTAGTCGGTGAAGGCGGTCAGACGCATGGTCAGCTCCAGTGAAGACGGCAGCGCCATTATTCATGCATCCAAAATATTTGTTCATAACTTGGATCAAGAAAAACTGGAATCGAATATACATGTTTAAACCACGCGCCTAGAATCGGCCCTGTCGATCCGGTCCATGCCGGTTCGCGCACCACTCCCATCAAGCCAACTTAAGGAACCATGCCATGCACGCCACACGCAAGCTCTGGACCTGGCTCGCCGTCATCTGCGCCCTCTCCTTCGCCGTCCTCGGCTGGGTGGGTGCGGAAATCTACCTGACCGCGCCGCCCATCCCCAAACACATCATCAGCGCGGACGGCAGCATGCTGTTCGACGAAGGCCAGGTCGACCGCGGCCAGCAGGCCTGGCTCTCGGCCGGCGGCCAGCAGCTCGGCACCGTCTGGGGCCACGGCAGCTATGTCGCCCCCGACTGGTCGGCCGACTGGCTGCACCGCGAGGCGCTGGCATTGCGCCAGATCTGGGCCAAGCGCGACTTCGGCGCCAACTTCGACGACTTGAGCAAATCCAACCAGGCGGCGCTGAACGCGCGTCTGAAGGAAGAAATGCGCCGCAACACCTATGATTCGGGCCGCGACACCATCGTGCTGTCGGCCGACCGCGCCGCCGCCGTGCGCGAAGTGGCGCGCCACTACATGGACCTGTTCGGCGACAACCGCGCGCTGGACCATCTGCGCGAACAATATGCGATGAACGCCAACTCGCTGCCCGATCCGGACGACCTGAAGGCCTTGCCGGCCTTCGTGTTCTGGTCGGCCTGGGCCGCCGGCACCGACCGTCCCGGCTCGGTGGACCTGAGCTACACCAGCAACTGGCCGCACGAGCCGCTGATCGACAACCGTCCAAGCGCCGGCGCCGGCATCTGGTCGATCGCCAGTATCATCCTGATGATCGGCGCCATCGCCGCCATGGTGATGGTCCACTCGGCCGCCAAGGAAGAAGCCGATCCGGTGCCGCCGAAGACCGACCCGCTGTTCAACCTGAAGCCCACGCCATCGATGTTGGCGACCAAAAAATACTTCTTCGTCGTCATCGGCCTGATCCTGGCCCAGGTCGGCATGGGCGTCATCACCGCCCACTACGCGGTCGAAGGCCACAGCTTCTTCGGCTACCCGCTGGCGCAGATCCTGCCGTTCGTGGTCAGCCGCACCATCCACACCCAGTTCGCCGTGCTGTGGATCGCCACCGCCTGGCTGGCCACCGGCCTGTACATCGCACCGGCCATCTCCGGCCACGAGCCCAAGTTCCAGAAACTGGGCGTGAACGTGCTGTTCTACGCGCTGCTGTTCATCGTGGTCGGCTCGACCGCCATGGGCTGGCTCGGTTCGCTGCAACACAAGGGCACCGCGTTCGCCTTCTGGATCGGCAACCAGGGCCTGGAATTCACCAGCATGGGCCGCATCTGGCAGATCCTGCTGTTCATCGGCCTGCTGTTCTGGGTCACGCTGCTGGGCCGCGCGCTGTGGCCTGCGCTGGTCAAGAAATCGGAAAGCCGCGGCCTGATCGTCATGGTGTTCTTGGCCGCGCTGTGCATCGGCGGCTTCTACGCCACCTCGCTGACCTGGGGCCAGCACACCCACTACTCGATGATCGAATACTGGCGCTGGTGGCTGGTGCACCTGTGGGTCGAAGGCTTCTTTGAAGTGTTCGCCACCGCCGTCATCGCGCTGCTGTTCACCCGCCTGGGCCTGATCCGCGCCTCGACCGCCAACAGCGCCATCGTGCTGGAAACCATCGTGTTCCTGTTCGGCGGCATCCTGGGCACCCTGCACCACCTGTACTTCACCGGCACGCCGACCTTCGTGATCGCCATCGGCGCCATGTTCTCGGCGCTGGAAGTGGTACCGCTGTCGATGATCGGCGTCGAAGCCTGGCGCAACTACCAGCGTTCGAAGGCCGCCCCATGGGTTGCCACCTACAAGTGGTCGATCCTGTGCTTCATCGCGGTCGGCTTCTGGAACACCGTCGGCGCCGGCCTGCTGGGCTTCTCGATCAACACCCCGATCGCCCTGTACTACATGCAAGGCCTGAACATGACGGCGGCCCACGGCCACGCCGCGCTGTTCGGTGTGTACGGCATGCTGGGCATCGGCCTGCTGCTGTTCTGCCTGCGCGGCCTGTGCGACCGCATGGCCTGGTCGGACTCGCTGCTCAAGGTCATGTTCTGGTGCCTGAACATCGGCCTGGCGATGATGGTGTTCATCTCGCTGGTGCCCGCCGGCCTGTACCAGGCCTGGGCCAGCGTCAGCACCGGCATGTGGTTCGCCCGCTCGCCGGAGGTGATCCACTCCAAGCTGATGGAGACCCTGGTCTGGATGCGCGTACCTGGCGACGTGGTGTTCGCCATCGGCACGCTGTTCCTGGCGCTGTTCGCCTGGCGCCTGCTGACCGCACGCCGTGCCCGCCTGGAGGCCGTGGCCGCCGACCGCGCCTGATCGACTTTACCGCAGGGCGCCCAGGGCGCCCTGCTTTCTTATACAAGGAGTCCACCATGTCCCACGATTGTTCCCAGCCGACCATCCCCGACGGCATCTATCCCTTCGACGCGCGCGGCGTGGCCCGCCGCCTGCGCCACGCCGCCATCTTCGGCGCGCTCGACTCGCTCAACCCCGGCGAGATCATGCGCTTCTGTAACGACCACGACCCGCTGCCGCTGCTGGCCCAGATCCAGCACCGCTACGGCCCGCGCGTGCAGGCCGCCTACCTGGCGCGCGAAGCCGGCCATGTGGTGATCGATTTCCTAGTCACTACGCACTAGTCATCCCGTAGGCCCTGTGTCGTATTTCCGGAATTCCATAATCTAAGTCAAAGAAATTTCCGATTTGTTCCCATAGCATGGACTCGCACTCAGACATGGGTGCGACCCACCAACTACAAGGCGACATAAAAATGAAAACGCAATTGAAACTGGTAGCGGCCGGCCTTGCCAGCGCCGTACTCGCCATGAGCGCCGTAAATGCGGCCACCCCGTCCGAAACCGCTCTGCCGACCATCACCCAAGAACTGCTCGCCCCGCCGCTGCTGCCGCCGCCGATCACCCGCAAAACCCCAGCCAAGGTCGTGGTCAACCTGACCGTCGAGGAAGTCGAGCGCGAAATCGCCCCCGGCACCCGCTACACCTTCTGGACCTTCGGCGGCACCGTGCCGGGCAAGATGATCCGTGTGCGCGAAGGCGACACCGTCGAACTGCACCTGCTCAACCTGCCCGACAACAAGCTGCCCCACAATATCGACCTGCACGCCGTGACCGGCCCGGGCGGCGGCGCCGCGCAAACCCTGATCGCCCCCGGCAACGAAGCCACCTTCACCTTCAAGGCGCTGGCCTCCGGCCTGTACGTGTACCACTGCGCCACCGCGCCGGTCGGCATGCACGTGGCCAACGGCATGTACGGCATGATCCTGGTCGAGCCCAAGGAAGGTATGGCCCCGGTCGACCGCGAATACTACGTGATGCAGGGCGACTTCTACACCAACGGCGCCTACCGCGCACCCGGCCTGCAGGGCTTCGACATGCAGAAGGCCATCGATGAAAAACCTACCTATGTCGTATTCAACGGCGCCGACGGCGCCCTGACCGGCGCCAACGCGCTGACCGCCAAGGCCAACGAGAAAGTGCGGATGTACTTCGGCGTCGGCGGCCCCAACATCACCTCCAGCTTCCACGTGATCGGCGCCATCTTCGACCGCGTCTACACCGAGGGCGGCACCCACTACCAGGAAAACGTGCAGACCACCATGGTGCCCGCCGGCGGTTCGACCATCGTCGAATTCACGCCGCGCGTGCCGGGCAACCTGACCCTGGTCGACCACTCGCTGACGCGCGCCTTCAACAAGGGCGCCATCGGCCTGCTCGCGGTGAGCGGCCCGGACCGGCCTGAGATCTACAGCAAGGGCATCAAGAAACCGCTGGCCGGCGCGGTAGCCGCCGCCCCTGCGGCCGCCAAGCCCGCCGCCAAGCCCGCCCCCGTGGTTGCCGACCGCGCCCAGCAACTGCGCGGCAAGGCCGTCTACGACAGCAACTGCTCGGCCTGCCACCAGCCCGACGGCAAGGGCGTCGCCGGCGTGTTCCCGCCATTGGCCAATTCCGACTTCTTCCAGCAACGTCCGTATGAAATGGCGCACATCGTGCTCAACGGACGCAATGGCGAGATCGTCGTCAACGGCGAGCACTACAACGGCGTGATGCCGCCGCAGGACCTCAGCGATGACGACATCGCCGCCGTGATCAACTACGTCGGTGTCGAGCTGAACAAGGGTACGCCTGCGGTCACGCCGGCCCAAGTGCGCGACATGCGCAAATCGCGCCAGCCATGAACGGGCGCGCCGCGATCCGCAGCGCCGTGCTGACGCTGGCCGTGCTGGCCGGCGACGGCATGGCCGGGGATGCCGACTACCGCGCCATCGCCGGCGGCACGCTGCGCAGCGTGCTGCCCGCCGACGGCGTGGCGTCGCCCGCGGTCGTGGCGCCCTATCTGCTGCGCACCCGGCTGGTGACGAACGCGGAATTCTCCGCCTTCGTGCGCCACACGCCGGAATGGCGGCGCGGGCAGGTGCCTGCGCTGCTGGCCGCGCCCAGCTATCTGTCCGGCTGGAGCGGCGCCACCGATTACACGCCACTGGCCGCCGACGCGCCGGTGGTGCACGTGGGCTGGTTCGCCGCGCAGGCGTATTGCGCCTCCGAAGGCGGCCGCCTGCCGCGCTGGTACGAATGGGAGTTCGCGGCCGCCGCCGACGACCACCGCGCCGACGCCCGCGACGATCCGGCCTGGCTGGCCCACATCCTGGGCTGGTACGCCGACGCCGGCAAGCAGCCGCCGCACAGCGTGGCGGCCGGCCAGGCCAACTACTACGGCATCCACGACCTGCATGGGCTGGTGTGGGAATGGGTCGAGGACTACAGCGGCCTGTTCGTCAATGCCGACAGCCGCGCCAGCGGCGACCAGAAACTGCTCGACTACTGCGGCGGCGCCGCCCTGTCGCTGGCCGACCGCCGCAATTACGCAGTATTGATGCGCCTGGCCCTGCTGTCCGCGATGGACGCGCGGCAGGACGGCGCCAACCTGGGCTTCCGCTGCGTGCGCGAGCCCGCCCCTCACGAACAAGGATCACGACCATGAACTACTTCGCTCCCCTGCGCCGCGCCGCTTTGGCCGCCGCGCTGCTACTCCCCATGTACGCCTGGTCGGCCGCCGCGCTGCCCGGCAATTCCGTCTACCGCCTCGACGCCACGCTGACCGACGCCGCCGGCCAGCACTTCGCGCTGCACGACATGGCCGGCACGCCGGTGCTCATCACCATGTTCTACGGCGACTGCCACGCGGCCTGCCCGGTCATCATCGAAACGCTCAAGCGCACCGTGGCCGCGCTGGGGCCGGACGGCAAGCGCGTGCGCGTGCTGATGATCAGCCTGGACCCGAAACACGACACGCCGGCCGCGCTGAGCAGCCTGCTGATGATGCACCAGCTCGACCCGGCCCAATACCGCCTGGTGGCGGCCGGCAGCGACAGCCAGACCCGCGCGCTGGCGGCCACGCTCAACATCAAGTACCGCGTGCTGGAAAGCGGCGAGATCAACCACACCACCCGCATCGCGCTGCTCGACGCCAGCGGCAGCGTGCTGGCCGACACCACCCGGCTCGACGCCGATCCCGATCCCGCGTTCGTCAAGCAGGTGGCCGCGCTGATCAAGTAAAGTTGGTTACTGGCAGGGACTGGTCGGCGGGTATAATCCCGCCCACCGACCAACCCACGTCAGAGGAACCTTCGTGAAACGTACGCTAGCCAGCGCCGCCTGCTGCGCCCTGTTCGCCTTTTCCACCCCGTCGCTGCATGCCCAACAGGCGTCCGGCATCGACCTGAAATCCCTGGACACGACTATCCGTCCCCAGGATGACTTTTATGGCTACGTCAACGGCGTCTGGACCCGCAACACCGACATCCCGGCCGACAAATCGACCTGGGGCACCTACATCGAACTGCGCGAAACCGCGCAAGGCCAGCTGCGCACGCTGATGGACGCGGCCGTCAAGCACCCCGGCAAGCCGGGCAGCGACACGCACAAGATCGCCGACCTGTACACCAGTTTCATGAACGATAAGGCGCGCGACGCCGCCGGCTTCAAACCCCTGCGGTCCGACCTGGCCCACGTGGCCGCGCTCAAGGACAAGAAAGACCTGCCGGCGCTGCTGGCCTACCTGCAGCGCAACGGCATCCAGACGCCGTTCTCGGCCCACGTCGCGCCGGACGCGCAGGATCCCGAACATTACACGATCAACGTCGGCCAGTCCGGCCTGGGCCTGCCCGACCGCGACTACTACCTCAAGGACGACGACGCCAAGCTCAAGGCCGTGCGCGCCAAGTACCAGACGCACATCGAAACCATGCTGGCCATGAGCGGCGACCAGGAAGCCGCCGTCCACGCGGTCCAGATCCTCGACGTCGAGACCCGCCTGGCCGCCGCGCAATGGACCCGCGTGCAGATGCGCGATCCGGTCAAATCCTACAACCGCGTGGCGTTCGACCAGTTCGCCGCGCTGGCGCCGGCCTTCGACTGGCCGGCCTACTTCGCCGCCGCCGGCCTGGCGCCGAAGGAATCGTCGGCCGTGGTGCGCCAGCCGAGCTTCCTGACCGGCTTCGCCGACGCCGTGGCCAACGTGCCGCTGGAATCATGGAAGAGCTACTTCAACTGGCGCATCATCGAAAGCTACGCCTCCTACCTGGACAGCGCCGCCGTCAAGGAGCGCTTCGCCTTCGAGGGCACGGTGCTGCGCGGTGTGCCGCAGAGCGAACCGCAGTGGCAACTGGCGCTGCGCTTCACCGACGGCGCGCTGGGCGACGCGGTGGGCAAGCTGTACGTGCAGAGATACCTGCCGCCCGAGACCAAGCCGCGCGTCATGGCCATGTTCAACAACTTCGTGGCCTCGTTCAAGGACGGCATCGACCAGCTGGACTGGATGGGCCCGGAGACCAAGAAGGAAGCCCAGCTCAAGCTGGCGGCCCTGAAGCCGAACATCGCCTACCCGGAAAAATGGCGCGACTACAGCGCCATGAAGACCCAGCCGAACGACCTGATCGCCAACGTGCGCTCGGCGCGCGCGTGGAGCCGGGCCCGCAATCTGGAAAAACTGGGCAAGCCGGTGGACCGTGAGGAATGGTCGATGACGCCGCAAACCGTCAACGCCAGCTACAACCCGTCGCTGAACGCCATCACGATTCCGGCCGCGATTTTACAGCCGCCGTTCTTCAACGTGAAGGCCGAGGACGCGGTCAACTACGGCCTGCTGGGCATCACTTTCGGCCACGAGATCAGCCACGCGTTCGACGACTCCGGCAGCCAGTACGACGCCAAGGGCCGCCTGCGCAACTGGTGGACCGTGGAAGACCGCACCGCCTTCAAGGCGCGCGCGGCCGGCCTGGTCAAGCAATACGGCGCCTACAGCCCGGTGCCTGGCTACTTCATCAACGGCGAGTTGACGCTGGGCGAGAACATCGGCGACAACTCGGGGCTGTCGATCACGTACAAGGCGTATCAGCGTTCGCTGGGCGGCAAGCCGTCGCCGGTGCTGGACGGCCTGACCGGCGAGCAGCGCCTGTACATCGGCTTCGCCATGAAATGGCGCGCCAAGCTGCGTCCCGAGGCGGCGATCGCGCAGATCAAGAGCGATCCGCACTCGCCCGGCGAGTTCCGCGCCAAGGGCACGGTGATGAACCAGCCCGGCTTCTACGAAGCGTTCGGCATCAAGCCGGGCGATCCGATGTACCTGCCGCCGGAGCAGCGCGTCATCATGTGGTAAACAAAATTGGGGTCAAGTCTGACATTCGGACACGGCCTCTACTGTAAAGCAGCGTTACAGCAGAGATCGTGTCCGAATGTCAGACTTGACCCCATTGAGCGTGACCCGATTGAGCGCTAGCGCAGGCGCAGGCGCGCCACGACCGGGAAGTGGTCCGATGGGTAACGCGCGTCGACCGAGTCGGTGAGGACGGCGTAGCGCAGCACCTGCCACTGCGGGCTGAGGAAGATGTAATCGATGCGCTCGCGGGGCGGCTTGGTGACGTCGAAGTCATTGAAAGTCGCCACCGGTCCATAAGGCGGCGTCTGGCTGATGGCCCTTGCATCGCGCAGCGCGGCGCCGATGGTGGCGTAGGCTTCGCTGTCCGGGGTGCTGTTGAAGTCGCCCATCACAATCAGCGGCAGCGTCCCCGCCAGCGCGCGGCCGCGCTGCAGCAGCAACTGCGCCGACTCGCGGCGCGCCACCACGCCTTCATGATCGAAATGCGCGTTCAGGACGACGAACACCTGGCCGGTCGGTTTGTCGCGCAGGCGCGCCCAGGTCGCGATGCGCTTGCAGCAGCGCGCGTCCCAGCCCATCGACGGCTGCTCGGGCGTGGCGCTGAGCCAGAAGTCGCCATGGTCCTCCAGCGCAAAGCGTGCGCTCCGGTAGAAAATGGCCGAATGTTCGCCGGCGTCCCGGCCATCATCGCGGCCGGCGCCGACGCGCGCAAAGTCACCCAGCGCATCCAGATCCGTCAATTGATTACCCAGGCCCTCTTGCGTGCCCCAGAGGTCGAACTCGTGATAGCGCACCAGCGCGCGCAACGCGTCGCGGCGGGCGGGCCAGACGTTCCTGCCATCGTCGGGATTGTCGTAGCGGAGATTGTAGGTGGCCACATTCAGGTCGACCTGAGCGAAGGCCATCGGAGCGAGCAAGAGCAGCAGCAAGGCAAGGCGACGCATGGGACTCCCTTCAAAAGTGAAGCTGCATTCTAGCACTGGGAGGCAACGCGGAAATCGCCGCAGGTGCGGGCCGCCAAAAAAGACGAACAAGAGCGCGCGCAAATAATCTAGTTTACTTAGAGTAGTTTTTATGGAATAGTTCCGGTCAACCAAACTAAACGGAGAGCTTCGTGGCGCGTCGAAGAGCGGGAAATCTGATGTGGCTGGCCATCTTGGCTCTGCTCGATGAGCGGCCCATGCATCCTTATGAAATGTCCATTCTGATGAAGCAGCGCCGGATTACAGCAAGCGTCAAGCTGAACGCTGGAAGCCTCTATGCCAATGTCAATGCCTTGCTCGCCGAGGGGTTCATTGCCGTCAAGGCGACCGAACAGGACGGCAAGATGCCGGAGCGTACGATTTACCAGATTACCCCGGAGGGCTCGCAATATTGCTTCGTGCTCTTGCGTGAGATCTTGAAGGACGTGGAAAAGGAATTTCCGCGTTTCGGCGCCGGACTGTCTTTTATTGCGCACATCGCACCCGACGAAGCCGCCAGTCTGTTAAAGGGACGCATGAACCAACTGAAGCGCCGCGTGGAGGAAGAGCGTGCCGTGATCTCGTCCGCGCGCGCCGCCGGGATCAGCGAACTCTTTGTCCTGGAAACCGACTTCAGCGCGCATATGGCGGAGGCCGAACTTGCTTGGGTTACGTCGATTCATGCACGGATCGAGCGCGGCGAATTCTCTGTTCTTCGCAAGGGACAAGGGCATTGGGCGGCGTTAGCCAGCGCGTCAAAGTCGAAAGGAAGGGACAATGCAAGATAAAAAGATCATAGTGACCGGCGCCACAGGGCTAGTTGGCAAAGCTCTCTGCGAGGCATTGAGCTCGCGGGGCTACAGCGTCGTTGTCTTTAGCCGGAATTCGCAGATGGCCAGGAAGAAGGTTCCTGGGGCGTCTGAATACTACGACTGGACGCCCGGTGTTTCAGGGCCATGGGAGAATGCGTTAGACGGAGCGAGCGCTGTCATCACCTTGCATGGGGAGCCCCTTTTTAATCGGCGTCTCAGCCAGGCTCGCTATGAGAGAGCCATGCAAACACGAATTGTGGGCGTCCGCGAGTTGGTCTCGGCGATGCTAAAAGCGAAGACGCCTCCCAAAAGTTTCCTGGTAGGCTCGTCGGTCGGCATCTACGGATTTGAAGGCCCCGACGACGAAATCGTATCGGAACGCACCCCGGATGGCTCTGATTATCATGCCACCAGCAACGCTGTGTGGGAACATGCCGCCCACCGCGCCGCATGGACTGGTATCCGTACCGTCTATTTGCGAACGGGCATCGTCTGGGGGAAAGATGGCGGTATGGCAGCCAACCAGTTCATCCAGTTCAAGCGAGGCTGGGGGAATGTTATTGGTGGGGGATTAAATTGGCTGCCGTGGATCCACAGCGACGACGAAGTGGGTGCCATCCTTTATTTGCTTGAAAACGTGCACCTGACTGGCGCGTTCAACCTGTCGGCACCTAATCCCGTCCGGTATCGCGACTACGCAGACATATTGGGTGAAATAGTCGGAAAGCCGGTCAAAGCAAAAATGGCGGAATGGCTTGTCAGGCTGCGCATGGGACGGGCGGCTGACATGATTCTACGAAATCGTAAAATGGTACCCACAAGACTTATCGAGGCTGGCTATGAGTTCAAGCATCCTGACGCAAGGCCGGCACTACATGATCTGTTTCCGACGAAATGAGTCGAAACGCACCACTGTCGTCGACAACAACATCGCCGATTCGGTATAAATAATATGCAGTTTCATTGACGCCATCCAGTTCAGTTACCTTCCCATACACCGGCGTCATGCATCAGTCGCATGGAGTAATTGAGCTGTAGGGTTTGATTGGGTCCACATCTTATTTCGGTCCGTTTTCCAGACGGCGCCAGCACCTGTATTGATGAAACGTCTCGAAGCGCATCGAACAGCGTGTAGCCGTAACCGTTGTTTGTGAACTCGACCGATGCGTCGCCGCTTCCGTAAGAGTTGAAAACAAATGCTCCCAGCGGCGTTCTCTTCTCAGCCGGGTACGTCAACACGACCTTGCCGTGGTCGGAAGCCCGGTACTGCATGTAGCCGGACGTGCGCGTCATTTCATGCGAAGAGCACAGCGAATATACCCGCTTGCCTGTCTCGCAGGTCCACAACGTGATCTCGTCCTTGCCACAGAGCGGGCTTTGCTGATAATCGCCCTTGTACTGCGCCCAGGTGGCGGTTGTGATGGACGATACCGGCGCGTGATCTTGTGCAAGCGCCGGCGTAGTCACCGAAATCGATATCACAGCAAACAAAGCTAAAATTTTCTTCATCGTTTTTTTGAACCGAAATTGGGGTCAAGTCTGACATTCGGACACGATCTCTGCTGTTGCGCCGACCGACAGTAGAGACCGTGTCCGAATGTCAGACTTGACCCCAATTGGTTTTTGACTCCATTTGGTTTACATCAAGTATGGCCGGCACGACTGTAGCGCGTATCACCTCACGATACAAGGCGGTCAACACAGTCACAAAGGCAATCTGGATCATGGAATTACAAAATCCCGCTGACTTTGATTGACGACACCATATCTAGTGCCTAACCTAAGCAAACCAACTAGATATGGGATCAAGGAGAAAGCATGCAAGGATTGTTTCATACGCAGATCACCAAACGCGACGGCAGCGAGCAGGCTTTCGCGCTGGAGAAGATCGAAGCCGCGCTGCTCAAGGCCGGCCGCGCCAGCGGCGAGTTCGACGCCCGCGAGGCCGCCCAGCTGACCGAGTGCACGCTGCTGCACCTGTCGTCGCTGCGTCCGGAGGACGCGCTGACGGTCGAGCTGGCACAGGACACCGTCGAGCGCGTGCTGTACGACGCCGGCTACCGCAAAACCCTGCGCGCGTATGTGGTCTACCGCGAGCAGCACGCCAAGCTGCGCCAGGACCGCCACTCGCTGGTCGACGTCGCCGCCTCCATCAACGAATACCTGGAGCGCCAGGACTGGCGCGTCAACGCCAACGCCAACCAGGGCTATTCGCTGGGCGGGCTGATCCTCAACGTGTCGGGCAAGGTGATCGCCAACTACTGGCTCAACCACGTCTATCCTCCCGAAGTCGGCCGCGCCCACCGCGAAGCCGACATCCACATCCACGACCTCGACATGCTGGCCGGCTACTGCGCCGGCTGGTCGCTGCGCACCCTGCTCAACGAGGGCCTGAACGGCGTGCCCGGCAAGGTCGAGTCGAGCCCGCCGCGCCACATGTCCAGCGCCATCGGCCAGATCGTCAACTTCCTCGGTACGCTGCAAAACGAATGGGCCGGCGCGCAGGCATTCAGCTCGTTCGACACCTACATGGCGCCCTTCATCCGCAAGGACAGCCTGAGCTATCCCGACGTCAAGCAGTACATGCAGGAGCTGATCTACAACCTCAACGTGCCGTCGCGCTGGGGCACCCAGACGCCGTTCACCAACCTGACCTTCGACTGGGTCTGCCCGGAAGACCTGCGCGAGCAGATCCCCCACATCGCCGGCGTGGAAATGCCGTTCGCCTACGGCGACCTGCAGGCCGAGATGGACATGATCAACCAGGCCTACATCGAGATCATGATGGCCGGCGACGCCAAGGGCCGCGCCTTCACCTTCCCCATCCCGACCTACAACATCACCGAAGACTTCGTGTGGGACAGCCCGAACGCCGAGCGCCTGTTCGAGATGACGGCGCGCTACGGCCTGCCCTACTTCCAGAACTTCATCAACTCCGAGCTCAAGCCGAACATGATCCGTTCGATGTGCTGCCGCCTGCAGCTGGACCTGCGCGAGCTGCTCAAGCGCGGCAATGGCCTGTTCGGCTCGGCCGAGCAGACCGGCTCGCTGGGCGTGGTGACGATCAACTGCGCGCGCCTGGGCTACCTGCACCGGGGCGACGAAGCCGGCCTGCTGGCCGCGCTGGACCGCCTGCTGGAGCTGGGCCGCGACAGCCTGGAGATCAAGCGCAAGGTGATCCAGCGCCACATGGACAACGGCCTGTTCCCGTACACCAAGCGCTACCTGGGCACGCTGCGCAACCACTTCTCGACGCTGGGCGTGAACGGCATCAACGAGATGGTGCGCAACTTCGATCCGAGCGGCGAGCACGATATCACCACCGAATGGGGCCGCGCGCTGGCTTTGCGCCTGCTGGACCACGTGCGCGCCCGCATGGTCGAGTTCCAGTCCGAGACCTGCCACATGTACAACCTGGAGGCCACCCCGGCCGAGGGCACGACCTACCGCTTCGCCAAGGAGGACCGCAAGCGCTACCCGGCCATCCGCCAGGCGGGCACGGCGGAGATGCCCTACTACACCAACTCGTCGCAGCTGCCGGTCGGCTACACCGACGATCCGTTCGAGGCGCTGGAGCAGCAGGACGCGCTGCAGCGCAAGTACACCGGCGGCACCGTGCTGCACCTGTACATGACCGAGGCGCTGTCGAGCGCGGACGCCTGCCGCCAGCTGGTGCGCCGTTCGCTGAGCCGCTTCGGCCTGCCGTACATCACCATCACGCCGACGTTCTCGATTTGTCCCAAGCATGGCTACCTGAACGGCAGCCATCAGTATTGCCCCAAGTGCGACGCCGATCTGCTGGCGCGCAAACAGGCCGCCACGGCCTGATCTTTTCAACTCAACCAAGGAAACGACATGAACAATCTGCCACTAGCCACCATCGCCGAACTCGACAACGCCGAGCGCCAGCCGTGCGAGATCTGGACCCGCGTGATGGGCTACCACCGTCCGCTGGCCTCGTTCAACATCGGCAAGCAGGGGGAATTCCACGAGCGTAAATTCTTCAGCGAAGCCGCCGTCAACGCCGGCCGCTGACATGGGACGCGCCACGCTCAAGGTGGGCGGCTACACGCCGTTCAGCGCCACCGAATATCCCGGCCTGCTGTCGGCCGTGATCTTCGTGCAGGGCTGTCCGTGGCGCTGCGGCTACTGCCACAATCCGCACCTGCAGCCGCGCACCGGCGACAGTCCGCTGCCGTGGGATGGCATCCTGGCCGCGCTGGCGCGGCGCGTGGGCTTGCTGGACGCGGTGGTGTTCTGCGGCGGCGAGGCCACGATGGACCCGGCGCTGGGCGAGGCCATCGCCGACGTGCGCGCGCTGGGCTTCCGCATCGGCCTGGAGACGGCGGGCATCTATCCGGACCGGCTGGCCAGCGTGCTGCCGTTGGTGGATTGGGTGGGGCTCGACGTCAAGGCGCCGTTCTCGCTGTATCCCGTGGTGACGGGCGTGGCCGGCAGCGGCGATCCGGTGCGGACCAGCATCGCGGCCGTGCAGGCCAGCGGCGTGGAGTATGAGTGCCGCACCACCGTGCACCCGGCGCAGCTGCCGCCGACGCAACTGGTGGCGCTGGCGCGGGCCTTGTCGGCGCTGGGCGTCGGGCACTATGTGCTGCAGGAGTTCCGCGCCACCGGCTGCCAGGACGACGCGCTGGTGACCAGCGCGGTGGCCGGCTATCCGGGGGAGGATCTGCTGGAACGCATCAAGCCGCTATTCCCCCGCTTCAGCGTGCGCCGCAACCACTAACCCTGGCCTGGCAGACGGTTCAAAACCGCCGGGGCCAGCGCCGGGCCACGTGCTGCACCCGCAGGATTTCCACCACGTCGCCTCGGACTCTGTACGGAATAATGTAGTTGGGGTGAATGACCAACTCGCGAGTACCGGTCACTCGGCCGGGACGCCCCATATTGGGGAACTCGGCCAAGCTGTTTGTTTTCGCCTGGATCTCCAGCACAAACGATTTTGCCCGTTCGGCGTTATCCTGCTCAATGTACTCGACGATGGCAACGAGGTTGGCCAGCGCGGTTTTGGTCCACTTAACCGCCATATTTCTCGAAGAAGGACTTTACTTCGCTGGCACTCGCGAATTCACCGCGATCCGCCTCCGCAATGCCCTCCTCAATGTCCTTGATTTGCCAGGACTCGGTCTCCAGGTAATGACGGAGCGCGGCCACGGTGATTGCGCTCTTGTTGCGGCCGGTCGTCTGAATCAGCTTATCAAGCTGACCGGCAAGATCTGCCGGGAGGCGGACAGTGATTGCCTTGTCGGTGCTTGGCTTCTTGATCTTCATCGGAGTAAAGTGAACATATAAGACGTGATCGATGTACGTATTATAGTCACAAAGCCAAGGCGACAGCCGTCGCGATCCAGACTAGGCCCGCGTGCGCCGACCCGGCAGGCTGTCGAACAGGCGGGTCAGGGCTTGCTTGCCCAGTTCCGTCATCGGCAGCGCGATCGCGTCCATTGTGTTCTTGACCAGCAGACCCAGCTCCGTATCGCCCTGCATCGACAAACGGCGCGAGAAGAACAGTGTGTCCGGGTCCTGCTCGCGGCGGGCCAGGGCGATGAAGTCGCGGGTGCAGGCGCCGATGTCCAGGTCGGGCACGCCTTCCGCGCGCAGCGGCGCGAAGCCCTCGCCGCGCCAGGTGAAATCGAACGACACGCCGGCGTCGCTGACGCTCACCCGCATGTGCTTGCCGCGCAGGCTGGCGCGCACGTCCTCGGGCAGGTGCGGACGCAGCACCAGGTTCAGCGCCGCCACGCACAGCAGCGCGCCAGGATAGGCCGGCAGCAGCCGGCCGAACGCCGCCAGCGGCGCCGGCAATGGCCGCGCGCCGCCTTGCTGCGAATTAGTTACGGTATTCATCACGCTGCATCCTCCATGCGATATTCAAGTCCGGGTTTGCCGTACCAGTAGCCGTTGCAGGCGGCCGCCGGCAGCAGCGCTTCCATGGCCTGCGCGGTCGGCGTGGCCTGCGAGGCGCCGCCGCGTGCGGCATCAAACGCCGCGATGATCTGCGGCATGTGCTGCGATTGCGGACTCAGCCGCGCGACATCGACGCCCATCGCGCTCATCTCGGCCATTTCGCCCACCAGGTTGTACACCAGCGCGGACTGGCTCTGGATGCCGTTCAGCACCAGGAACTCCTGCTTCTCGCGGGTACGCATCATCAGGCCGTCCGGATGGTCGATGCAGCTGAAGCGGCAATCGTCCTTGGGCAGATTGCGGTTGCGCGCGGTGAAGCAGCGCGCCGAGAACGCCAGCGGCATGCGGCCGAAGGCGAACACCTCGGTCTCCATGCCGGCCGGACGGCCGTTCTGCATGTGGCCCAGGCCGGTGCGGCTCATCTCCAGCGGCATCACCCAGCGCCGCGCGCCCAGCTCGTGCATGAGCTGCAACGTTGGCGGGTTGTAAATGTTCAGGTGCGGACCGGCGATGAAACCGCCCTGCCCGGACACCAGCTGCACCGCGCCCATGTCGTTGGCCTCGATCTGGTAGTGGCCGTTGGCCGCCAGCCGGCGCTGGGCGCCGAAGTCGGCGCTGGACTCGATCAGCGCCAGCGAGGACAGCACCACCTCCTTGCCGCGCTCGGCCAGCATGGCGGCCACGGCCAGCCAGTCGGCGGCGCGCAGCTCGTGCCGGCGCGAGCACACGGTCTCGCCGAGGTAGACGATATCGACCGGCGTGTCGGCGATCTGTTCGTAGAATTCCATCACTTGGGCGCGCGGCCAGTAGTAGAGCAGCGGCCCCAGGGCTAATTTCATCATTGTGACTCCAGTTTCATTTCCACGAGCGGTGGTAGGCGCCCAGCGTGTGCTGCTGCCCTTCCGCCAAGGTATTCAGTTCCGACATCCAGCCCGGCTTGACCGAGTAGCGCGCGGCGTTGGCCAGGCACTGGTCGAGCGCCTCGCGCCACACGCGCGTGACCTGCGCCACGTAGGCCGGGCTGCGCTGGCGCCCTTCGATCTTGACCGCGCGCACGCCCATCTCCAGCAGCTGCGGCAGCAGTTCCAGGGTGTTCAGGCTGGTCGGCTCCTCGACCGCGTAGTAGGTCTCGTCCTCGACCTCGAAGCGGCCCTTGCACAGCGTCGGATAGCTGGCGTTCTCGGTCGGCGTGTAGCGGTCGATCATCACGCCGTTCAGGCGCGATTCCAGGCCGTTGGCGTTCTGCTGCCAGCGCACCGCCTTGGCCGGCGAGCACACGCCGTGGGTATTTGGCGATTCGCCCGTCACGTAGGACGACAGCGCGCAGCGCCCCTCGACCATCACGCACAGGCTGCCGAAGCCGAACACTTCGATCTCGACCTCGGTGTTCTTGACCACGTGCTCCACCTGGGCCAGCGACAGCACGCGCGGCAGCACCGCGCGGGCGATGCCGAAGTGCTGGTGGTAGAAGTTGATGGCCTCGGCGTTGGTGGCCGAGCCCTGCACCGACAGGTGCAGGCGCAGCGACGGGTGGTGGTCGCAGGCGTAGCGCATCAGGCCGGGGTCGGCCAGGATCACGGCGTCGACGCCGGCCGCGGCGGCGCGGTCGATGGCGGTGCGCCACAAGTCGGTGGCGTCCGGCTGCGGGTAGGTGTTCAGCGCCAGCAGCACCTTGCAGCCGCGCTCGTGCGCGTAGGCGATGCCGGTGGCGATGGCGGCGTCGTCGAAATTGAGGCCGGCGAAGTTGCGCGCGTTGGTGGCGTCGCGGAAGCCCAGGTAGACGCAGTCGGCGCCCAGGTCGACCGCCGACTTGAGCGCCGGCAGGCTGCCGGCCGGGCACACCAGCTCGATGGGCCGCGCGGCGGGGGAAACGGGAGAGTCGGTTCGATTCATGTGGTGAAAAGGCACGGGTAATTGATCATGGCCAAACGGCGAACGAACTGTATCCCGCCGTCAACCCGGAAATCCTTGATGTGAATCAAAGAAATTCAGCTTGCTCGAATGGGACAATGCTCCACAGCACATAACCAAGGAATCGAGATGAACAAGATCGCCACCTACATGGATCGCGAACACCGCCGCTGCGACGAGCAGTACGCCGTGGCCGAAGCGGCCATCGCCCGCAAGGACTGGGACATGGCCGAGGACGATTTCGCCGCCTTCCTGCGGATGTTCGAGCTCCACCTGGACAAGGAGGAGCGCGTCCTGTTCCCGCGCCTGGACCGCGCCATGGGCAACGCCTACGGCCCGACCGCCGTCATGCGCGCCGAGCACGGCCACATGCGCGACACGCTGTGCGAGATGAGCGCCGCCCTCGGCCGCCGCGACAGCGAGGACTTCTTCGACAACGCCGACACGCTGCGCGTGCTGATGCACCAGCACAACCTGAAGGAAGAAGGCATCCTCTACCCGCACGCCGACCGCGCGCTGGCGGACCAGGCCGACGCCGTCATCGCCGGCATGGAAAGCCTGGCGCTGGCCGAAACCGGGAGCCCGGCATGAGCGCCGCGCTGGCACACGAAGGCAGCGCGCGCCTGCTGGACGTGGGCGGCATGGAGCCGCCGGAGCCGATGGTGCGCATCCTCGACGCGCTCGACACGCTGGGACCGGACGAGCGCCTGCGCGTGCTGATCGACCGCAATCCCATTCCGCTGTACCGCGTGCTGCAGCGCTACGGCTACGACTACCGCACCACCCAGCTGGAGGACCTGCGCTTCGAAGTGCTGATCTGGCTGGTGCCGGACGCGCCCTCCGCATGAAACCCCTCGACGCCCCCCGGCGCGCGCTGTCGTTCGACGACAATCCGCCGCTGTCGCTGCCGCTGCGCTTCTTCCTCAGCGCCCCGCTGTTCGCGGCGCTGGCGGCTGCGCTGCTGGCGTGGCAGGGACCGGACGCGCTGATCAGCCGGTGGTCGCCGCACACCTTGGCGCTGACGCACCTGATGGTGCTCGGCTGCCTGAGCATGACGATGATCGGGGCGCTGATGCAGATCCTGCCGGTGGTGGCCGGCATCACCGTGCCGCGCGCCGGCGCGGTGGGCGCCGCCGTGCACGCCGGCCTGTGCGCCGGCACGCTGTTGCTGGCGTCCGCCTTCTGGCTGGAGCAGACCTGGTTGTTCCGCGGCGCGATGGCGCTGCTGTTGTCCGCGCTGCTGCTGTTCCTGGGCGCCTGCACGGTCGGCATGTGGCGCCAGCACGCGCCCGGCTCCGGCGCGGTCATGGCCGGCATCCGCCTGGCGCTGGCGGCGCTGGGAGTGACGATGGTGCTGGGCGGCCTGCTGGCCGGCGCCTTCGCCTGGCCCGGCGCCACCGGCTGGCCGCTGACCCGCCTGACCGACCTGCACGCGATGTGGGGCCTGCAGGGCTGGGTCGGCCTGCTGGTGATCGCCATCGCCTTCCAGGTGGTGCCGATGTTCATGGTCACGCCGCCCTATCCCGCGCTGCTCACCGGCGGCTACACCACCGCCATGTTCCTGCTGCTGACGGCGGCCTCGCTGTCGAGCGGCCTGCAGGGGCCGGCCCGCCTGTTCCACGAGGCTTGCACCGTGCTGCTGGGCGCCGGCTACGGCGTGTTCGGCGCCTGCACCCTGTACCTGCTGGCGCGCCGCACGCGCCCGACGGCCGATCCCACCACGCTGTACTGGCGCACCGCGATGGCCAGCCTGCTGGCCGCGCTGGCGGTGTGGCTGTGGCCCGCCGACCAGGCGTCCAACGCGCGCCCGCTGCTGCTGGGGGTATTGCTGGTGGCCGGCGTCGCGCAATCGGCCATCCACGGCATGCTGTACAAGATCGTGCCCTTCCTGACCTGGTACCACCTGCGCGAAGAGGCGCCCGGCCCCGGACACAAGCTCCCCGGCATCAACAAGATCATTCCCGAGTCCCGCGCGAAGTGGCAATTCCGGACCCACGCGGCGGCCTTGCTGCTGCTGTCGGCCGCCTGCCTCCGACCCGACGCGCTGGCCCGGCCGGCCGCCGCCCTGATGTGCGTGGCCTGCCTCTGGCTCTGGTACAACCTGGCCACGGCGGCGCGCCTGTACTGGCGGCTGCGCTCCGGGTCCGGCTCCACCTTATCCGTCACCGCCCCAACATGAACACCGAAAGCCATCTCGAAGACTGCCTGCGACAAGCCAGGCCGCGCCTGAACACCATGCTGGTGCTGATGTTCAGCGAAGCCCAGTTGTTCGGGCAAAAGAGCCAATGGCTGGCCAGCGCCATCGCGCTGATGGAGCCGTTGGGCTTCCAGGAGCGGGCGATCCGCACGGCGCTGTTCCGCCTGACCGAACACCAGGCCATCCGGGTCGAACGCCATGGCCGCCGCAGCCTGTGCATGCTGGCCCCGGCCACTGCGGCCGCCGTGCGCGCCGCGCGCCAACGGCTCGACATCCCGCCGGCCCGCAGCTTCGCCGAGGACTGGAGCATCCTGGTCAACAGCGGCGGCATCAGCGCCGCGCGCTACACCGCCGCGCGCAAGCGCTTGCTGGCACTGGACTACTGCCCGTTGGCGCACAACCTGCTGGCGCGGCCGGCGTCCTACTGCGCCGGCATCGAGGGCGCGTCCGCGTCGGAAGACCACGGCCTGGCTTCGTTCGACGTCAGCGGCACGCAGCTGGCCGCGGCCATGCGCCAGCCGCTATTCGGCCGCAGCGAATGGGACCTGGACGCCGCCGACGCGTTGTATCGCCAGTTCCAGCAGCGCTTCCGGCCGCTGCGCAAGCTGCTCGACCAGCACGGCGCCATCAGCGACGCGCAAGCCTTCGCGATACGGCTGCTGGTGAGCCACGGCTACCAGCATTGCCGGCGCGCCGATCCGCTACTGCCGCAGGAGCTGCTGCCGGCCGCGTGGCCGGCGATGGCGGCCTACCAGACCTACGTGGCGCTGTACTGCCGCTGCGCCGGCCAGGCGCGCCGCCACATCCAGACGGTGACGGCCGCCGCGGCGGCACCCAGCCCTGCCCCCGGCGTCGCGCGGATACGCCGCCCGCTACTCACATCCGGCCATGTGCTGACGGCATAAGGTCCATACATTCAGGAGAAACCTATGGAATCCATCATCGAGACCTTCTACAACGGTCCCACCTTGAGCGTCACCATCAGCCGCGAAGGCAGCCGCATACACCGCCTGATCGACGACATCTGCCAACCGCTGCGCGCCAACAAGACCGTGGTACGGCGCGACCCGATGGTCGAGGCGCTGTTCGGCGCGGCCAGTCCGCGCGCGCCCATGGCCGCCGTGGCGTCGCCGGGCCGGAAGCGCTGAAGCGGCCGGCCGCTTAGCGCGGCCCGGTCCAGTGTTGTGGGTCGAACGGCTTGGGGACTGCTGTCACGGGCTTGTCTTCAACCGGCTTGACGATACACGCGCAGCTATCAGGCAGAAATAGACGAGAGAGTCTGGTGCCAAGGAGTTCCGCGTTCTGGAAAGGTCCATACGCCAGCGTGGCGATGAACACCAGGTAGAAATAACCGATCAGGAAAAATGGCGCCCGCCTGACGATGTCGAAAAACCCCAGGTATTTCCCGGTCAATGCCTTCAACAGGATCTTCCTGCGCTCGTCGAGGGAGTCCTGGTCGCCCGGCAGGTCGATGGTTGTATCCTTGGACAGCAGCCGTGGGAATTTGACTGTTCTCTGGTGTAGATACAGCAGGAACATCCAGACCAGCGAAATGCCGGCGTTGAGCGGCGGATTCGGCGTTCCCTGGACACCTTGCGCGAAGACGAAGCAAGCCGCTCCGAACGCCCAGTTCAGGAATTCGAACCACTGACTGGTGGAGTCCACGATCTTCTTATGCGTGTGCCTGGACACTTTTCCCAGCAGCTCGCCGTTGGCGAATATCGTGTATGCCTCATTCTGGTCGGTCAGCTTGGTGTGGATGACTTCCACCTTGCGGAACCGCTTTCTAAACCAACCGGGTTTCGAATTTTTGTACTTGGGAGTCGGTGCTGCTTGTGTATTCATCTGGCGCGGATCGAATGGTTCTGATCCGCGAATTTTACCGGATCGCGGACGGTCAGAAGGCGCCGACGTAGTTTTCCGCCAGCGCGGTCGCCATCGCGCGCGAGCTGACCACGCATTCCAGTTCGGCGCGCTGCATCTCGCGCTGGAACGGCGTGGCGTCGGCGAAGGTGTGCAGCAGGCTGGTCATCCACCACGAGAAGTACTCGGCGCGCCAGACGCGCCTCAACGCGGCATCCGTGTAGCCTTGCAGGCGCTCGTCCCGGCCCTGGCGGTAGAACTGCTCCAGTCCCTGCGCCAGCAGGTTCACGTCCGACACCGCCAGGTTCATGCCCTTGGCGCCGGTCGGCGGCACGATGTGGGCCGAGTCGCCGGCCAGGAACAGGCGTCCCGACTGCATCGGCGTCGACACGAAACTGCGCATGCCGATGATCCCCTTCTGGAAGATGCGCCCCTCGTTGACGCGCCAGCCGTCGTTGTTCTCCAGCCGCGCGTGCAGCTCGGCCCAGATGCGGTCGTCCGACCAGTTGTCGACGTGGTCGGCCGGATCGCACTGGAAGTACAGGCGCTGCACCGTCGGCGTGCGCGTGCTGACCAGCGCGAAGCCGCGATCGTGCCGCGCGTAGATCAGTTCATCCGACGACGGCGCCGATTCAACCAGGATGCCGAACCACCCGAAGCCGTAGTTGCGGGTGAAGTCCTCGCGACCCTGTCCCGGCATGGCCGGCCGCGTCACGCCGTGGTAGCCGTCGCAGCCGATGACGAAATCGGCCTCGATGCGCGCCGCCTCGCCGCCATGCACAAAACTGACCGACGGCGTGGTGGTGTCGACGCCATGCAGCTGCACGCCGCCGACTTCGAACAGCAGCTGCCCCTGCGCGGCCAGGCGCGCCGCCACCAGGTCCTTGATCACCTCATGCTGAGGATAGACGGTGATGGCCTTGCCGGTCAGCTCCGTCAGGTCGATGCGGTGGCGCTGGCCGCCGAAGGCCAGCTCCACGCCGTGGTGCAGCGCGCCCTCGGCCTTCATGCGGGCGCCCACGCCGGCGTTGGTGAGGATGTCCATCGTGCCTTGTTCAAGCACGCCGGCGCGGATGGTCGCCTCGATGTCGGCGCGGCTGCGCGACTCCAGCACGACCGATTCGATGCCGCTCAAATGCAGCAGATGGGATAGCAGCAGGCCCGCTGGGCCGGCGCCGATAATGGCTACCTGGGTACGCATGTTGTCTCCGATATGGTGTTGGTGTGCCGCCATCGTAGCGCCGGGCCATCCCAAAAAAAATGGATGAAACGGCATAAAACTTGTACTATTTCGACACCCAACCACTTCCATCGGCGCCCGTCTCCATGACCCGCAACACAAAACCGGCACCGCCGGACGTCCCGCAGTTCGCCCTGTACGGCGAGCAAACACGGGTGGAAAACGCCGAATTCGTGCATATCGAGCTGATAGAAACCCGCAGCCGCGTGCACCACTGGCACATCGAAAAGCATACCCACGCCGGCCTGTTTCAGGTACTTTTCCTCTACGGCGGCGAAGTGCGCGCCAGCGTCGACGGCGCCGTCTGGGAGTGCCGCGCGCCGGCCGTCATCACGCTGCATCCGTCGGTGGTGCACGGCTTCGACTTCTCCGCCGAGGCGCATGGCTATGTGCTGACGGTGGACCAGAACGTGGTGTTCGCGGTGGCGGAGAACCACGGCGACCTGTATTCATCGTTGTTCGTCGAACCGCTGATGATCGACCTGTCCGGCCAGCCGGAATTGCGCGCGCGCCTGGAGTCGCTGCTGCAAAACCTGCTGACGGAAGCGGCCTGGCCGCAGTACGGCCACACGCTGATGCTGGAGTGGCTGGCGCGCAGCGCCTTGCTGCTGCTGGTGCGCTTGCACGCCGAACGGCGCCTGGCCGACCAGTCGGGCCGCAGCGACTTCGAATTATTCAGCCGCTTCCGCGCCGAGGTGGAACGGCGCTACAAGGAACAATGGCAAATCGGCCAATATGCCGAAGCGCTAAGGGCCACGCCGACGCGGCTCAATCGCCTGTGCCTCAAGCTGTCCGGCAAATCGGCGTTCGACATCACGCAGGACCGGCTGATGCTGGAGGCGTGCCGCAAGCTGACCTATCTGCCGTCCAGCATCGCCAGCATCGCCTATGAGCTGGGATTCCAGGACCCGGCCTACTTCAGCCGCCTGTTCAAGAAGCGCATGGGCAGGACGCCAAAGGAATTCCGCGCCGGTTGATTCAGGCTTCGCCGCCGTCGAACACCACGCGGTTGCGGCCCTGCGCCTTGGCGCGGTACAGGGCGGCGTCGGCCTGGCCGATCAGTTCCAACGGCGCCAGCGGCGTGGCCGGATCGAACTCCTTCACGCCGAAGCTGGCCGTGACATCGATCGCCTGCCCGCCGTCGATCGGCACCGGCGCCGCTTCGATCACGCGGCGCAGGCGCTCAAGCTGCGCCGTGCCGCGCGCCTGGTCCAGCTCCGGCAACAGCAGCAGGAACTCTTCGCCGCCATAGCGTCCCACCAGATCGCTGGAGCGCACGGCGCCGCCCAGGCGCGCCACCACCTCGCGCAGCACGCAGTCGCCGGCCAGGTGGCCGTAGGTGTCGTTGATGCGCTTGAAGTGGTCCAGGTCCAGCAGCACCACCAGGAAGGGCCGTCGCAGCTCGCCGGAGCGCAGCACTTCCTGCTCCAGGTATTCCATCATCGCGGCGCGGTTCCACGCCTTGGTCAGTCCGTCCTGCATGGCGCGCAGGCGCAGCGCGTCCTGCGACTTCTCCAGCTCCCGCGTGCGCTCGCTCACCAGTTCCCGCACCAGCTTCTCCATGCGCGCGGTCCTGCGGGTCAGCGCCCGTATGCGGTAGCGGTGGAAAGCGACGACCGCGCCCGCAAGGGCTAGCGCGCACAGCACATAGAACGCCGTGGTCCGCCACCACGGCGGGGTGATGGTGAAACCGATTTCGCGCACCGCGGGCGTGGCTCCCGTCTCCACGTCCGTCACGCCGAACCGCAGTCGGTACTGGCCGGGCGCCAGCGAGGCGTAGCGGATATCGGGCGACGCCGACTGCGTCCATCCCTGCTCCAGCCCTTCCAGCCGGTAGCGGAAACGCAGGCCGCTGCGGTGCTGGTACGTCAGGCTGGCCAGGCTGAAGTTGAGCGCCTCGTCGCTCCACTGCAGGGACGCCCCATCCCGCAGGCCGATGCGCCGGCCGCCGCGCAGGACGTTTTCCAGCACCGCGTCCACCGCCGGCAGCGGGAACAGGCGCTCCGGGTGCAGGATGTGCGAGACGCCGTTGCTGGTGGCGATCCACATCGAGCCGTCGGCGTCTTCATAGAATCCCCGTCCGTTGACGTCGGCCCAGACCAGGCCATCGTCCTGGTCCAGGTGCCGCGACTGCCCGCCGTTGCGCACCACGATGCCGGCGTCGGTGCCCATCCACAGCCACCCACGCCGATCCGTGTGCAAGGCCATGAGGGACAGCCCCGGCAAGGGCGCCGCCAGCTGCAATTCCATTCCGCCCTTGCCCGCCTTCGCCCGCCATAGGCCGGTGCCCGCGCTGCCAATCCAGAACGTGCCGTCTGCCGCGCAGGCGATCGTCGAGAAGGAGTCGGTGCCGTCGGCGTCCAGCAGCTTGTGGCGTTGCCAGCGCCGCCCGTCATATTGCAGCAGCAGATGCTCGCTGATGAACCACAAGTCGCCGTTGGCGCCCTGGCAGCTGCTGTTGATGGATTCATCGGTCAAATCGCCCAAGGCGGCCGAACCGGGCGCCAGGCGTGGCTGGCCACCCAGCTCCGGATGCTCCAGCAGGTACACGCCGTTGCCGGTGCCGATCCAGAGCGCGCCGTCGCGGTCCATGCGCAGGTGCAGGATGGGCGGCAGCTTCGCCACCTGGACCTCGGCACCCGTCTTGGGATCATGCCGGAACAGCAGGCCTGGGTAGGTTCCCGCCCACACCTGGCCGCTGCGGTCCACCGCCTGATCCGCCCACTGGTGATTGGCGTGCGCGGAGATCGGACGCAGCGCGCCCTGCTCCAATAGGGCCGGCCCGGATCGCGAGCCCACGTGCATGCGTCCCTGGCCGTCGCGTGCGAATGACAGGATGACGTCATCCTGCAAGCCCTGGGCCGAACTCCAGTTTTCCCATTGGCCGTAGCCGCGCCACTGCACCAGGCCACGGCCGCGCGTCCCCAGCCAAAGGCCGCCGTCGCGGTCCACCAGCGTGGCGGTGACGCCGCCCGCGCTTTGCAAGCCGTTACGTGGGCCGAATTGTTCCCAGCGACCGTCGCGCCAGCGCGCCAGTCCGGTGTCGATATTGGTGAACACCGCCTGCGCGCCATCTGTGCCCAGCGCCGACAACTGGGAGGCCTTGCGCATCATGTCGCCCGGCAGCGCACGGTCGGCGAAGCGCGCGGCGCCGGGCGCCAAGGCGATGAGCCGATGTTCGCTCCGGCTCCAGAGCGTGCCGTCGGCGGCCGCCAGTATCGCCCACCAGTCGTCGGACGGCACGCCGGCCGCCTCGCCCCACACCGTAACGCCGGCGCCTGCGACGCGGCACAGCGATCCGCCGCACCCCAGCCACAGGCCACCGCCGTCCACGCTGACGCTGGTGATTTTCCCCAGTTTGGGCTCGGCCTTGATCTGCTGCTCCGAAAAATAAGGTTCGATGGCAGTGCCGCCCGGCTTGTCCGCGATCCGGTACAGCCGCTGGGCACTGGCGAACAGCAGTGCGCCGTCGCGCCCCTGCGCGATCATCTGGCCGGGCCAGATCGACAGGTGTTTGCCCTGGTACTGCTGCGGCACCAGGCGCTCGCCCGCCAGCCGGTAAAGACCTTCGCTCGTTCCCACCCAGAGCTGGTCGCCCTGCGCCAACAGTCCCGTGATCCCGGTTTGCAGCAATCCGTGATCCCGTCCATAGCGCTCGAAGCGGGCGCCGTTGTAGCGGAACAGGCCATTTTCCGTGCCGAGCCAGAGGTAACCCGACCGGTCCTGGGCCAGCGCCATCACGCTCAGGTTACCCAGGCCGTCCTGCTGAGTGAAGTACCGCAGCGGCAACTGCTGCGCGCGCGCCGCGCCGATGCACAGCACGCAGGCCGCCAGCATGAGGACCAGCGTCCGCGCCAACACACGGGGAATCCACAGGTTCAATATCATTTCGCTACGGGTCCAGTCAGTCGAAGAGGCTAACCAAGGAAGTATTGCTGATTTACAATGTCGACGCAACCGCAAACGCACCGCTTTAGAGCAGCGCGTTCAGCTCCACCTGCATCTTGATCAGCGCCGGCAGGCAGCGCTCGACCATCTCCTCGCGCGGCATGCGGCCGGCGTGGACGCTGATGTTCATCGCCGCCACCACGTCGCCGCGAAAATTCTTGAGCGGGACGGCGATGGTGCGCAGGCCCAGTTCCAGCTCCTGGTCCACCAGCGCGTAGCCCTGCGCGCGGGCACGCGCGATCTCCAGCGCCAGACGCTCCTTGCCGACGATGGTGTGCTCGGTGATGCGCTCGGGCTGCGCGCGTTCCAGGAAGGCGTCGATCTGCGACTGCGGCAGGTGCGCCAGCAGCACGCGGCCGTTCGCGGTGCAGTAGGCCGGCACGCGGGTGCCCGGCTGCAGCGTGACCGACACCAGTTGCCCGGCGCTGACTGCGGCCACGCACACCAGCTGGTCGTGATCGAGCACGCCGGCCGATGCGGCCTCGCCCAGCGCGTAGGCCAGCCGGTACAGCAAGGGCTGGACGATGCGCGGCAGCCGCGCCGAATGCAGGTACGATTGGCCCAGCCGCAGCACCATCGGCGTCAACGCGAACAGCTTGTTCTCGTGCCGCATATAGCCCAGGTGCGTGAGCGTGATCAGGTAGCGGCGCGCGGCGGCGCGCGTCAGGCCGGTGCGCTCGGCCACCTCGGCGATGCTCAAGCGGCTGCGTTCCTGGTCGAAGGCCGCGATCACCAGCAGGCCTTTTTCAAGGCCGGCCACCATGTCGCGTGCGGCGGGGGCGTCTTTTTCAGTGGTCATAGGCGAGAAAATTGGCGATTTGTGCGAGTATCGCACAAATTGGGCGCATAGCGAATTTCACCCGACGACGGCGTATTGTGACGCGTCGGCGCTTTCCCTAACATGGTTGGCACACAAACCATAACAACCAACAGGAGGCCCGTCTTGAAATTCGATGCCATTCCGTCCGGCGTCTACCCGGAACTGATCTACCCCGCCTACAAGTCCACGCTCAAGCGCGGCCCCGCCCAGCCGCTGCTGCGCATCCGCGCCGGCCAGCCGGTGGAGGACAACCTGATTCCCTCCCCGCGCATCCTGCTGCCCAACGATATGGACCTGACGGCGCACGGCCATGGCGCACCGCTGGGCGAGAAGATCGTCGTCACCGGCCGCGTGGTCGACGAGGACGGCAAGCCGGTTCGCAATTCGCTGCTGGAGGTCTGGCAGTGCAACGCGGCGGGCCGCTACTGGCACAAGAAGGACCAGCACGACGCGCCGCTCGATCCCAACTTCTACGGCATCGGCAAGATGATGACCGACGACGATGGCCGCTACCGCTTCGTCACCATCAAGCCCGGCCCCTACCCGTGGGGGAATCACGACAAGGCCTGGCGCCCGGCGCACATCCACTTTTCCCTGTTCGGCAACGTGTACGCGCAGCGCCTGGTCACGCAGATGTACTTCCCCAACGACCCGCTGTTCGACTACGACCCTATCTTCCAGAGCATCCCGGACCTGGCCGCGCGCCAGCGCCTGATCTCCCGTTTCAGCCTGGAGTACACCGACAGCGACAAGATGCTGGGCTATGAATTCGATATCGTGCTGCGCGGCCGCGACGCCACGCCGATGGGCATTTAAAGGAGCAACCGCATGAGCCAAATCACCACCTCGCAAACCATCGGACCGTTTTCGCACGCAGCCTGGCAATGGGCGGTCGACGCCAGCGCCGCCGCCACGCTGGAGACCAGCGCGCCAACCATCACCATCGGCGGCACGATCTACGACGGCGACGGCACGCCGATCAACGACGCACAGATCGAAGCCTGGCAGCCGGAATCCGCCGGCGCGGAAGCGGCCCAGGCGCTGCCTGGCTTCCGCCGCGTGCCCAGCGGAGAAAAGGGAGAATTCAGCCTGCGGCTGTCGCAATGCGCGGCGCCGGTGAGCGGGGCCCCGGCCACCTTCATCACCGTGTTCGCGCGCGGCCTGGTCAAGCACCAGTTCACCGCCGTGTTCCTGGAGGACGACAGCGGCCTGGCGCAATCGGAGATACTGGCGCAGGTGCCCGCCGAACGCCGCCCAACGCTGGTCGCCCGCAAGACCGCGCCGGGGGTCTATCATTGGGACATCTGGATGCAGTCCGACAAAGAGACCGCATTCTTCGACTATGTCTGACCTGCCAGCGGAGTTCAATTGAGCGTATCCATCTTCGACAGTTTCCTCACCACGCCGGACATGATCGCCGTCTTCGACGACGCCGCGATCGTGCAGGCCATGCTGCGCTTCGAGCAGGCGCTGGCCGAGGCGCAGGCCAGGCAAGGCATGCTGCCGGCTCAATCGGCGCGCGCCATCGCCGGCGTCTGCAACGCGCAGCTGTACGACATCCCGGCCATCGTCAGCGCCGGGCGCCGCGCCGGCAGCCTGGCCATTCCGCTGGTGCGCGAGCTGACGCGGACCGTGGCGCTGTACGACGCCGAGGCGGCTGCCCGCGTCCACTGGGGCAGCACCAGCCAGGACGTGATCGACACGGCCATGGTGCTGGCCACCCGCGACGCATTGCAGCTGCTGGACGACGGCCTGCACGACCTGACCGGCCATCTGCTGCAACTGGCGGACCGGCACGTGGCCACGCCGGTGCTGGCGCGCACGCTGATGCAGCCGGCGCAGGTGAGCAGCTTCGGATTCAAGGTGGCCGGCTGGCTGGCGCCGCTGGTGCGCGCCCGCACACGCTTGCGCGAATGCGCCGCCCGCGCGTTGCAGCTGCAACTGGGCGGCGCGGTCGGCACCTTGTCCGTGATGGGCGAGCATGGCGCGGCGGTGGCGGCGCTGGTGGCGGCCGACTTGGGCTTGAAGGTGGCGGATGCTGCCTGGCACACGCAGCGCGACGAGTGGGTGCGCCTGGGATTGGAAGTGGCGGTCCTCACCGGAAGCCTGGGCAAGATCGCCACCGACATCAGCCTGATGGCGCAGGGCGAGATCGCCGAACTGGCCGAACCCTCCGGCAATGGACGCGGAGGCTCTTCCGCCATGCCGCACAAGCGCAATCCGGTATCGGCCATGATCGCGCTGGCCGCCGCCACCCGCACGCCGCAGCACGCGGCCGCGCTGCTGGCAAGCATGGGACAACAACATGAACGAGGCCTGGGCAACTGGCAGGCCGAACTCGCCGAATGGCCCACGCTGTTCCTCAGCGCGCACGGCGCCGTACAGGCGCTCAACGACGCCTTCGCCGGCCTGCAAGTCGATCCGGCGCGCATGCTGCGCAATATCGACGCCTTGCAGGGGCTGGTGTTCGCCGAGGCGGCATCGGCCTGGCTGACCGCCAGCATCGGCCGCCCGGCGGCCCACAGCCTGCTCGAAGCAATGAGCGGCGAGGCGCTGGCCAGCGGACGCAATCTGGCCGAGGTGCTGGCCGACGCTGTGCGGGCCGACGAACAGTTGCGCAAGCAGGTCGATCCGGCCGCGCTGACGCCGCTATTCGATCCCGCCGCCGCGGCGCTGCCGGCCCAGCGCCTGGCGCAGCATCAGCTGCAAAGCCTGCGTGTACAGATCGCGGCACTGAACTCCACCCCATTCCATCACAGGACACCAGCATGAGCTTCGACCCCATCGACCACGATTTCGAACGTGGACTGAACAACCGCCGCGCCATCCTCGGCGACGCCTGGGTGGACAAATCCCTCGCCAACGCCAACAGCTTCAACGCGGAGTTCCAGAACATGATCACGCGCTTCGCGTGGAACGACATCTGGGGCCGCCCCGGCCTGGAGCAGAAGACCCGCCGCGCCATGGTCCTCGCCACCACCATCGCCCTGGGACGCTGGGAGGAATTCGAGCTGCACGTGCGCGCCGCGCTGCTGGGCGACGCGGCCAACCGCCTGTCGCCGGACGAATTGAAGGAAGTGCTGATGCAATCGGCGATCTACGCCGGCGTCCCCGCCGCCAACACGGCGTTCGGGCACGCGATGGCGATCCTGCGCGAGGTCGGTCCGCAGATCGGCTACACGCTGGAGCCGGCCGCGCCGGCCGCCGCCAGCCATCCCGGCATCGGCCGCGAGGGCCGCAGCGCCGGCCAACCCGCGCTGCACTACACGGTGCGCGAACCGCGCAGCGGCAAGGCGCCACGCCACACGGTGGTGTTGAGCCACGCCCTGGGCTGCGACCTGACCATGTGGGACAGCCTGGCCAACCAGCTGGCCGCCGACTGCCGCGTGATCGCCTACGACCATCGCGGCCACGGCGCCTCGTCCGCGCCGCAAGGCTTGTACAGCATGGCCGACCTGGCCGACGAGGCGGCGGCCCTGCTGCGCGAACTCGATACCGGCCCGGTGGTGTGGATAGGCTTGTCGATGGGCGGCATGGTCGGCCAGGAGCTGGCGCTGCGCCATCCGTCGCTGGTGCGCGCCCTGGCACTGGGTAACACCACTTCCCGCTATCCCGAGGCGGCGCGCGAGGCGTGGCAGCAGCGCATCGCCACCGTGCGCGAACAAGGCATCGAGGTGATCGCGGATGCGGTGATGGGCCGCTACTTCCACGACGCCTTCCGCGCCGAGCACGCGGCGACGGTGGCGCGCTTCCGCCGCCGCCTGCTCAGCACAGACAGCACCGGCTACATCGGCTGCTGCAACGCGGTCGGCACCGTCGACACGACGGAGCGGCTGGGCGCCATCGCCGTACCCACGCTGCTGATCGCCGGTGAGCTGGACCAGGGTACGCCGGTCGCCATGTCGCAGATCGTCCAGCAAGCCATACCCGGCGCGTCGCTGGTCGTGCTGCCCGATGCGTCGCACCTGGGCGCGGTTGAACAGCCGGTGCTGTTCGCGGCGGCTGTCACAGGCTTCCTGGCCGGCTTGTAGGCGCGTTACACGCCCGGATCGCGCACCTTGTCGGTCTGGTCGAACTCGATGTTGAAGTAGGAGCCCGCGCTGGCCTCGGCCTTGCGGATGTACACGGTCTGCACGATGTCGCGCGTGGCGGCGTCGATGCTGACCGGGCCGCGCACGCTGTTCCAGGCCATGCCCTTCATCGCCGCCAGCAGCTTGTCGCCGCCACTGTCGCCGTTGGTCTGCTTGAGCGCCTGGTACAGCAGGTGCATGCCATCGTAGGCGCCGACCGAATGGAAGTTGGGCCGCATGCCCGGATTGGCCTTGCCAAAGGCTTCCACATACGCCTTGTTCTCCGCCGAAGGATGCGCAGCCGAGTAATGGTGGCTGCTGACCACACCGGCGGCCGCCTGGCCGATGCTCGCCATCAGGTCATCGTCCAGCACATCGCCGGTGCAGATCAGTCGGATGCCGGCGGCGGCCAGGCCTCGCTCGGTGAACTGCTTGAGCACCGCCGCGCCCTCGCCCGACGGCACGAACACAAACAACGCATCCGGCTTCAAGTCCCGCACCCGCGCCAGGAAAGGCGCGTAGTCCGGGTTGCGCAGCGGCGCCCGCAGGCTGTCGGCCACCTTGCCGCCGCCTTCGAGCAGACCTTTAACGAATACCTTTTCCGCATCCAGCCCCGGTCCATAATCGCTGACCAGGGTCACCGCGCTCCTGATCTTGTTTTTGGACGCCCAATGCGCCATTGGCGCCGTCACCTGCGCCAGCGTGAAGCCGGTCCGCACGATGTACGGGGACCGCTGTGGCACCGCCGACGCGGCGGCGGCCATCACGATCATCGGCACCTTGGCCTGCGTGGCGACCGGCGCGGCCGCGAAGGCCAGCGGCGTGAGGCCGAAGCCGGCCAGCACCTGAACCTTGTCGCGCGAGACCAGTTCCTGCGCCAGGCGCTTGGTCACGTCCGGGGCCACGCCGCCATCGTCCTTGAGGATGATCTCGATCGGGCGCCCGGCCACGCTGGCGCCGTTCTGCCGCATGTACAGCTTGACCGCCGCCTCGATCTGGCGGCCGGTGGACGCGAAGGGGCCGGACATCGGCACGATCAGGCCGACCTTCAGCGGCTCGGCGGCGCGGGCGAAGGTGGGCAACGCGCCTGCCGACAAGGCGGCGGCGCCCAACAGCAGGTGGCGGCGTTGGTGGTTGATACGGTCTGGCATGGTGTCTCCTCTTTTTTATAGGTCCAGCAACAGCGTGGGGGTCTTGGAACGGGAACAGCAAGGGGTGAACTGGTCGTTGGCGGCCTGCTCGGACTCTTCGAGGTACAGGTCGCGGTGGTCCGGCACGCCTTCCAGAACGCGCGTCAGGCAGGTGCCGCACACGCCCTGCTCGCACGAGGCGGGAATGAACACGCCGGCATCGTTCAACACGCGCAGCACGGTGGTGCCGGCCGGGATGGCGTAGACCTTGCCGCTGGACGCCAGCTTCACTTCGAACGGTTGGTCGCCATCGGCCGCCGACGCGGCGGCTGCGCCGAAGTATTCAAGATGCAGCTGGTCGTGCGGCCAGTCCTGCGCCTTGGCCGCCGCTTTGACGTGGTCGATGAATCCGGCGGGGCCGCACAGGTAGATGTGAGTCTTGCGGTCCAGTTGCGCCAGCAGCGCGGGCAGGTCGAGCTTTTGCGCGGCGTCGCCGCTGTCGTAGTGGAAGTGCACCTGCGCCGCGAACGGTGCGGCGGCGATGCGCTGGCGGAACGCGGTGCGTTCTGGCGAGCGTGCGCAGTAATGCATCTGGAACGCCGCGCCGCGCGCCGACAGCGCCTCCGCCATCGCCAGGATGGGCGTGACGCCGATGCCGCCGGCCAGCAGCAGGCTCTGTTCAGCATCGGCCAGCGGAAAGTGGTTCTTCGGTTCGCTGATTTGCAGTGTGGCGCCGGCCTGCACGTCGTCATGCATGCTTTTCGAGCCGCCGCGTGACGACGGATCGCGCAGCACGCCGATCAGGTAGCGGTGGCGTTCATGCGGCGGATTGCACAGCGAGTACTGCCGCACCAGGCCTGGGCCGACATGCACGTCGATATGCGCGCCAGCGGTGAAAGGCGGCAGCGCCGCGCCGTCGGCGCTGACCAGTTCATAGCTGCAGATATCCTCGGCCTCCGCGTGCCGGCGCTCGACGCGCACTTGCAGCAAGCCGCCGCTCATGCGCCCTGCTCCTTCTCCATCCACTGGTCCAGCACGCGGCGCGACTGCACGCCGCCGGCATCGATGTTCAGCATCAGCAGCTTGCGCTCCGGATGACGCAGGATGTTGGCCTGCTGGAGCTCCAGCATCTCGCGGTCCTCGCCGAAGATCTTGCCCTGGCCGGTGCGGATGCTGTCGGTCAGTTCCTTGTCGTCCGGTTTGAAGTTGCGGGCCATGCCCCAGAAGTACCAGTGCGAGGTTTCGGTTTCCGGAGTGATGAAGTCGACCACGATGCTGGACGCCTTGTGCTCCGGCGCGGCGTCGTAGCCGCCCTTGCCCGCGTGGGCCACGCCCACTTCGATCATCACATGGCTCGGCGGCGTGAAGCGGCAGATCTGCCAGCGGTCCACCGGCACATCGTCCGCCAAGCCGTTGCCGCGCAGCGCGGCGCGCCAGAACGGCGGCGCCATGATGTTCTCCATGTAGCGGCTGGTGATCACCTGCTCGCCCTCCACCCTGGTATTGACGGGTGCCTCGTCGATCTCCTTCTGGCCGATGCTCGATGCGTGCACATAGGTCTCGTGCGTGAGATCCATCAGGTTGTCGATCATCAGGCGGTATTCGCAGTTGATGTGATACAGGCCGCCGCCGTAGGCCCAAGCCGGATTGTCCGCCCATTCCAGATGATGGATCAAGTTTGGGTCGGCCAGTTCACGGTCGCCGGTCCAGACCCAGATAAAGCCGTAGCGCTCCTCCACCGGATAGCTGCGGATGCAGGGGAAGCCGCGCACGCGCTGGCCCGGCATGCTGATCACCTTTCCGTCGCAGCCCATCTCCAGGCCATGGTAGCCGCACACCAGCTGGCCGTCGCGCACAAAGCCCAGCGACAGCGGCGCGCCGCGGTGCGGGCAGAAATCCTCCACCGCCGCGACCTTGCCTTCGGCGCCGCGATAGAACACGATCTTCTCGCCGCAGATCTGGCGGCCCAGCGGCTTGGTCTCGATTTCGTCCGGGGTACAGGCCACATACCAGGTATTTTTTGGGTACATCGCGTCTCCTTGTTTTGGTTATCATTCAGTGTACTGAATGTTGTAGAGTATAGTCCGTAAACCGGCGATGTAAACAGCCGGGATGAATTCTTTTTGCAGAGACCACGCCATGCCAGAAACAGAGAGTCAGTTGACCAGCCTATTCGAACATCCGGGCCACCTGCTGCGGCGCGCGCAGCAAATCTCGGTGTCGATTTTTTACGACGAAATGGGCAGCGAGCTGACGCCGGTGCAGTACGCGATGCTGCGCAATCTTGAAAGCCACGGAGGCATCGACCAGGTGTCGCTGTCGGCCATCAGCGGCATCGACACTTCGACCGGCGCCACAGTCTGCGCGCGCCTGGAGGAAAAAGGCCTCCTGACGCGCACCGTGATTCCGACCAACCGCCGCCAGCGCGCCCTCACCATCACCGGCGCGGGCGAACAGCTGCTGAGCGATTTGATCCCCGGTTCCCAGCGCTTGCGCCGACGTTTGCTGGCGCCGTTGACCGGCGCGGAGCAGCTGCAATTCATGGCGCTGCTGACCAAGCTTGTGCAGGAAAACAACGAGCAAAGCCGGGCGCCGTTGAGCAGCGTCTCACCCGCGACGCGCGATGAGGGATGAAAAAACATAGTGTTCGGTTGCCGCACAAAGGTATTTTAATCGCACACAGTTCAAGTATCATGGGCTTGGCCGCCCGTCGATCGAGTGGACCGATAACCACAACAGGAGACCCCATGAAACGCTACGCCATCGCCGGCCTGACCGCCATGCTGCTTGCACCCGCCCTGCCCGCGCTCGCACAAAACGCCGCCAGGACCGCCGCCACCGAACTCGCGGAAAAAGCGGTGGCCGCCATCCAGAAAGTCGGCGTGGAGCAGGCCTGCAAACAGTTCGCCGACCCCAAGGCCGGATACATCCAGGGCGACGTGTATGTCGTGGTGCAGGACATGCAGTGCAAGATGGTCTGCCATCCGCTGCTGCCTAAAATGAACGGCAAGGACATGACCGAATTGAAGGACTCCAACGGCAAATACTTCACCCAGGAGATGAAGAAGATCGCCCAGTCCGGGAAGCCGGGATGGGTGGACTATGTGTGGCCCAATCCGACCTCCAAGGCGCTGGAACCCAAGTCCGCCTTTATCCAGAGGGTGGATGAAAAATACATGGTCAGCGTCGGCATCTACGATAAAAAGTAAGCTGGCGCGCCGGCCGCGCGCGCGGTAAGCTGGTGGCGGCATCGCAGAATGCCGCTACCATCACAACAGGAGACGTCATGAAACGTTACGTTATCGCCGGCCTGACCGCCGCGCTGCTGGCACCCGCCCTGCCGGTCCTCGCGCAAACCGCCACCAAGGCCGACGCCATCGCCCTGGTGGACAAGGCCGTGGCCAACATACAGAAAAAAGGGATAGAACAGGCATGCAAGGACTTCGCCGATCCTAAGGGCGGCTTTATACAGGGGGACTTGTACGTGTTCGTCCAGGATGCGCAAATGGTGATGGTCTGCCACGCCAATACGCCCAAGATGAACGGCAAGGACATGTCCCAGCTGAAGGACGCCAACGGCAAGAAGTTCGTGCAGGAGATGCGGGATATCGCCCAGTCGAAGAAACCCGGCTGGGTCGATTACGTCTGGGTCAATCCCGTCACCAAGGCGCTGGAGGACAAGACCTCCTATATCCGCCAGGCCGAGGATAAGTACACCGTCGGCGCTGGCATCTACAAGCCCAAATAGGCCGCCTACATTGGCGACATCAGGCCACGGCGACCAGGCGATCGAGCTTGTCACCGTCGGCCAGCAGGCTGGCGCTGTCGGAGTCGTGCACGATGCGGCCGCGATCGAGCACGATGGCGCGCTGCGTCAGCGACAACGCCAGCCGCGCATGCTGCTCGACCACGATCACCGACATACCCTCGTCCTTCACCAGCCGCCGTATCACCCGCACCAACTCCTGCACGATGATGGGCGCCAGTCCCTCCATCGGCTCGTCCAGCAGCAGGATGCGCGGATTGGTCATCAGCGCGCGGGCGATCGCCACCATCTGCTGTTCGCCGCCGGACAGCTGGTTGCCCATGTTGGCACGGCGTTCCGCCAGCCGAGGGAAAATCTCGTAGATCTTCTGCAGGTTCCAGCGGCCCGGCCGCGCCACCACCGTCAGGTGCTCCTCCACCGTCAGCGACGGGAACATATGCCGTTCCTGCGGCACCCAGCCCAGGCCAGCGCGCGAGCGCCGGTGCGTGGGCATGCGTGCGATGTCGTTGCCCGCCCAGCGGATGCCGCCGCCGTGCAGCCGCGTCAATCCCATCAGCGTCACCAGCAGGCTGGTTTTGCCCACGCCGTTGCGGCCCAACAGCGCCAGGCTGTCGCCCTCGTTCAGCGCGAACGACACATCCTCCAGCACGATGGACTCGCCATAACCGGCGGTGACTTTATCGAGCGCCATCAATTCAGCCATGTTCGGCCTCCCCCAGATAAACTTCCTTCACGCGCGGGTCCGCCGCGATCTCCGCCGGAGTGCCCTCGGTCAGCACCTTGCCGCCAACGAGCACCGTGATGCGATCGGCGAAGCGGAACACCAAGCCCATATCGTGTTCGATGAACAGCACCGTCACATCGCGCGGCAACTGCGCCAGCACTTCGAACAGCTCCTTGCTCTCCGCCTGCGGAATGCCGGCCGCCGGTTCGTCCAGCAGCAGGATGCGCGGCTTGGTCGCCAGCGCCAGGGCGATTTCCACCAGCCGCTGCTTACCGTAGGCCATGCTGCGCGTGACGCTGTTGGCCTGGTCGGTCAGCTTGAGCGTGGCCAGCAAGGCCATCGCCTCGTCGATCACGTCGGCGTGTTTTGCGACCGTCTTGTACCACACCGATTGCAGGCCGCGACGCTCGCACACCGCCAGCGCCACCGATTCCAGCACCGTCATGCCAGCGAACAGGGTATTGAGCTGGAAGGTGCGCGTCATGCCGCGCCGTACGCGCTGGTGCTGCGGCAGGTGCGTGATGTCCTCGCCGCCCAGATACACCTTGCCGCTGCTGGGCATGAAACCGCCCGTGAGCAGGTTAATGAAGGTGGTCTTGCCGGCGCCATTGGGGCCGATCAGCGCGTGGCGCGCGCCCGGCTCGAAGGTCAGGCTTACATCGCTGTTGGCGACGAACGGCCCCCAACGCTTGGTCAAGCCTTCCGTGCGCAGTGTGATGTCCTGGCTCATTCCTGCTCCTTCCGTTTAAAACGCGACGCCAATTTTTCCAGGCCGCCGAGGATGCCGCCACGCGCGAACAGCACGATCACCATCAACAACAGGCCGATATAGAACTGCCAGTAGGCCGGATTGAGGCCGGCGATGTAGTCCTGCGCCAGCATGAACACGGCGGCGCCGACCAGCGCGCCATATAGCCGGCCGGTCCCGCCCAGCACCAGCATGATCAGCAGCTCGGCCGAACGCGGAAAGCCCAGCGAATCCAGGCCGACGAACTGCGTGGTCTGCGCCAGCAGCGCGCCCGCCAGTCCGGCCACCGTGGCGGCCAGCGTGAACACGGCCACCAGGCGGCGATTGACGTTCACGCCCAGCGCCGGCATGCGCCGCACGCCTTCGCGAATGCCGACCAGGCTCAAACCGAACGGCGACTTCACCACCCGGCGCAGCACCACGAACACGATGAACAGCACAGCGAAGCTGTAGCAGAAAGCCACGTTGCCGTTCAAATCGAATTCGAAGGCGCCGAACAATTTACCGACCACCATGCCGGACAAGCCGTCCACGCCACCGGTGAGGAAGGAAGCCTTGTTGGCAGCCTCGAACAGCATCAGGCCGATGCCCAGCGTGACCATCAGGCGCGTGAGGTCCTGGCCGCGCACCACCAGGAAGGAGACGACGAAGCCGAACAGCCCCGCCACCACCGCGCCGGCCAGCAGGCCGCTGAATGGCTCGCTCCAGCCGTGTACCGACAGCAGCCCGGCGGTGTACGCGCCCAGCCCGAAGAAGGCGGCGTGGCCCAGCGAGACGATGCCGGCATAGCCCAGCATCAGGTCCAGCGACAATGCGAACAGGCCGACGATCATGATCTGGCTGATCAACACCAGATAGCCGGGGAAGGCAAAATACGCGACCACCGGCAGCAGCCAGAAGGCGATTTCCAGCGGCGACCAGCGGTCGTGCGGCAAACGGAGTTGGCTCATGCTCTGCACCTTGTTGACGGCGGCGGGCGCCGGTTTGACTTCCACTTCAGCGAAGGCGTTCATGCTTTCCTCCTGATTAGGCCAGCGGGGAACAGGATCAGCAGCACTACCATCAAGCCGTAGATGACGAAGGCGCCGATCTGCGGCACGTAGTATTTGCCGGCCACGTCGAACACGCCAAGGATCACGGCCGCCAGCAGCGGCCCCTTGATGGTGCCCGCACCGCCCACGGCAACGACCAGCAGGAAGTAGACCATGTATTTGATCGGGAACGTCGGGTCCAGGCCCAATACGTCGATACCCAAGCCGCCGCCCAGGCCAGCCAGGCCGGAACCCAGCGCGAAGGTCAGGCTGAACACCAGTCCCACGTTGATGCCCAGGCCTGCGGACGCGGTCTGGTTGTCGACCGAGGCGCGGATCTGCGCGCCGAAGCGGGTACGCTCGATCAGCAGGCCCAGTGCCACCGTGACCAGCACCACCACGCCGATCAGGAACAGGCGATAGGCGCCGACCTCAAGGCCGAACAGCGGCACCTGGCCGCGCAGCCAGTCCGGCAGCGTCACCGGCTGCTGCGATGGACCAAACAGCCAGGTCGCACCGGCCACCGACATGAAAGTGAGCCCGATCGAAAACAGCACCTGGTCCAGGTGGCTGGCGCGGTACAGGCGGCGGTACAACAGCCGTTCCAACACCAATCCCGCAGCAGCGGAGGCCAGGAAGGCCAGCGGCAGCGAGGCCAGGAACGGCACGCCGAGCCGCGACAGCACCGTCACGCTGACGTAGCCACCCAACATGGCAAAGGCGCCGTGGGCCAGGTTAATGAAGTTCATCATGCCCATCGTGACCGACAGCCCGACACTGATGAGGAACAGCAGACTGCCGTAGGCGATGCCGTCGAACAGCACGCCGGCGAAATTGGCTAGCATATCCGCCTCCTCGTTTGAATTGTCTTATACATTTTTTTGTCTCCACCACTTCTCTACAAACTACATTGAATCACACTCTTTCGATGATCATCGCAATGCCCTGCCCCACACCGATACACATCGTGCACAGCGCATATCGGCCGCCGCTGCGATGCAGCTGGTAAGTCGCCGCGGTGACCAGGCGCGCACCGCTCATGCCCAGCGGATGGCCCAGCGCGATGGCGCCGCCGTTGGGATTGACGCGGGCGTCGTCGTCGCGCAGGCCAAGCTGGCGCAGCACCGCCAGCCCTTGCGCGGCGAAGGCTTCGTTCAATTCGATGACGTCCATCTGTTCCAGCGTCAGGCCGGTCTGGCGCAGCAGCTTTTGCACCGCCGGCACCGGGCCTATGCCCATCACACGCGGCGCCACGCCGGCCGTCGCCATGCCCACGATGCGCGCCAGCGGTTTGAGACCGTGGCGTCCGGCCGCTTCGCTGCTGGCGATCAGCAGCGCGCAGGCGCCGTCGTTGATGCCGGAGGCATTACCGGCGGTGACGCTGCCCTCGGGCCGCACCACGCCTTTCAGCTTGGCCAGCACCTCGATGGTGGTGGCGCGCGGATGCTCGTCCTGCTTGAACAGCACAGGCTCGGCGTCCGCCGCGCGGCGGCTTTGCGGCAGCGCGACCGGCACGATCTCGCGCTCGAAAATGCCTTCGGCGATGGCGATCGCGGTCTTGTTCTGGCTCGCCAGCGCGAACGCATCCTGGTCGGCGCGGCTGATACCATAATCTTGGGCGACATTCTCCGCCGTCTCCGGCATCGTCTCCACGCCGTAGGCCTCCTTCAGCGCCTTGTTGATGAAGCGCCAGCCCATGGTGGTGTCCTGCAGCGACGCGTTGCGGCTGAACGCCGCATCGGGCTTGCCCATGACGAAAGGCGCGCGCGTCATCGACTCCACGCCGCCGGCGATCATCAGGCAGGCGTCGCCGGCCTGGATCGCGCGCGCCGCCGTGCCGATGGCGTCCATCCCCGAGCCGCACAGGCGGTTGACGGTGGAACCAGGAACCTCCTGCGGCAGCCCAGCCAGCAGCGCCGACATGCGCGCCACGTTGCGATTGTCCTCGCCGGCCTGGTTGGCGCAGCCGTAGATCACGTCGTCTACTTCCTCCCACTGCACGCCGGGATTGCGGCGCATCAGTTCACGCAGCGGCACGGCGCCCAGGTCGTCGGCGCGCACGTCCTTCAAGGCGCCGCCGTAGCGGCCTATCGGGGTGCGGACCGCATCGCAGATATATGCTTCGTTCATGTCGTCCTCTCCTATTTCAACCGCAGCAAAGGCGCGCCCGTGGCGGCCTGCAGTTCTTCAAAACTCAAGCCCGGTGCCATCTCGCGCACGGCCAGGCCTTCCGGCGTCACGTCCAGCACGGCCAGGTCGGTGTAGATGCGGTTGACGCAGGCCACGCCGGTCAGCGGATAGCTGCACTGGCTGACGATCTTGCTCTCGCCGTTCTTGGTCTGGTGCTCCATCATCACGAACACCTGCTTGGCGCCTATCGCCAGGTCCATGGCGCCGCCGACGGCCGGTATCGCGTCCGGCGCGCCGGTGTGCCAGTTGGCCAGGTCGCCGTTGGCCGCCACCTGGAAGGCGCCCAGCACGCAGACGTCCAGGTGCCCGCCACGCATCATGGCGAAGGAGTCGCCGTGGTGGAAGTAGGCGCCGCCCGTCAGCAGCGTGACCGGCTGCTTGCCGGCGTTGATCAGGTCCTCGTCTTCTTCGCCGGGAGCCGGGGCCGGCCCCATGCCGAGCAGGCCGTTCTCGCTGTGCAGGAAGACTTCGCGTTCGGCCGGCAGGTGGTCGGCGACCTTGGTCGGCAGACCGATGCCCAGGTTGACGTAGGCGCCTTCGGGAATATCCTGCGCCACGCGGGCGGCCATCTGGTCGCGGGTGTATTTGCTGGTCATGCCGATTCCTTCACTACGCGCTGGACAAAAATGCCGGGGGTGACGATCACTTCGGGATCGAGCTCGCCCAGCGCCACCACCTGCTGCACCTGGGCGATGGTGGTCTTGGCCGCCATCGCCATGATGGGACCGAAGTTGCGGGCGGTCTTGCGGTACACCAGGTTGCCCCAGCGGTCGCCGCGCAGAGCCTTGATCAGCGCGAAGTCGGCGTGGATGGGCGACTCCAGCACGTAGTGGCGGCCGTCGATCAGGCGCGTCTCCTTGCCCTCGGCCAGCAGCGTGCCGTAGCCGGTGGGCGAGAAGAAGCCGCCGATGCCGGCGCCGGCGGCGCGTATGCGTTCGGCCAGGTTGCCTTGCGGGGTCAGTTCCAGCTCGATCTCGCCGGCGCGGTACAGCGCGTCGAAGTGATAGGAGTCGGTCTGGCGCGGGAAGGAGCAGATGATCTTGCGCACCCGCTTGGCCTTGAGCAGCGCGGCCAGCCCGGTCTCGCCGTTGCCGGCGTTGTTGTTGACGATGGTGAGCTCGCGCGCGCCCTGCGCGATCAGCGCGTCGATCAGCGCGGACGGCATGCCGGCGTTGCCGAAGCCGCCGATCATGACCGTCGCGCCGTCGTGGATGTCAGCCACGGCGCGCTCCAGTGATGCAAATGTTTTATCGATCATATGCCTGCCTTTTCGTTTCAGTGTGCGATAATCGAACTAATGATTGATTACCGCACAGCCAGTGTAGCAACGTAAACACGGCACGGTCAACAAAAAAACACCTATCGAACGCGCCGCCTGCATTAAAATCACGCCATGTCCAAGACCACCAAACCTAAAACCCGCGTCGCCGAGGCCGAGCCGGAGCGCGAACCGAGCATCTCCGAACAGATCGACGCGCTGACCGATCCCAGTTTCATGACCTCGCTGGCGCGCGGCCTGGCCGTGGTGCGCGCCTTCAGCGATTCGCGCAAGCCGCAGACCATCGCCAACATCAGCCAGAAAACCGGCATCCCGCGCGCCGCCGTGCGGCGCTGCCTGCACACGCTGCGCGAGCTGGGATATGTGGATGCGGAGTTGAACAATTTTTCGCTGCGTCCCAAGGTGCTCACGCTGGGCTATTCCTACCTGTCGTCGACGCCGTTGACGGTGTCGGCCCAGCCCTACCTGAACAACATCAGCCGCACCCTGAACGAATCGAGTTCGCTGGCGGTGCTGGATGACGACGAGGTGCTCTACGTGGCGCGCGCCGCCACCTCGCGGGTGATGTCGGTGGCGCTGAACACCGGCAGCCGCCTGCCCGCCTACTGCACCTCGCTGGGCCGCGTGATGCTGGCGCACCTCCCCCCGGCGGAGCTGGACCAGTACCTGGCCCGCACCGCGCTGCGGCCGATGACGGAAAACACGGTGGTCAACCAGAAGCGCCTGCGCGAGATCCTGGCCGGCGTGCGCCAGGCCGGCTACGCCATCAACGACGAGGAACTGGAGCTGGGTTTGCGCTCGATCGCCGTGCCGGTGCGCGGTGCGTCCGGCACGGTGCTGGCGGCGCTCAACGTGGGCGCGCAGGCTTCGCGCGTCAGCGTCAAGCAGTTGGAAAAAGAGTTCCTGCCCGTGCTGCTGCGCGGGGCCCAGGAACTCTCGATACTACTCCCCTAGAAGCTGTGGCGCAGGCCGGCCATCACGCCGTTCTGCGTCAGCCCCGCGCCCACGGTGCCGCCGGCATCCAGCGCCACGGCGGACGTGCCGGAGTTCTTCATGCGGCCCAAGGCGCCATACACGGCGGTGCGCTTGGACAGGTAGTAGGTCAAGCGGGCCACCACCATGTCGACGTCCGAGCTGCTGTTCTTGGTGTCGCGGCGCGCCACCTGCACATCCAGCGTGGAGAACGGCGTGACCGGATAGCTCACACCCAGGAAGTACAGATCCGATTCAGTCAGGCCGGTGACCGCGCGCGTGGTGCGGTCGACGACGCCGGCGCCGATCTTGCCCGCGCCGACCTTGGCGTAGCCATTGACGGTGATGCGCTTGTCGCTGTTGTCGCTGCTGGTGAGGCCACCCGCCGCGCCGACGTTACCGTACATGATGTCGTAGGAGGTGTTCAGGCCATATTCCGCGGTCTCGTAGCCTATCAGGCCGGTGATCTGGCGGCAGGCCTTGGAATTGCCGGCCACTTCGCCCGGGCAGCCCGTCGCTGCGGGACCGCCGGCAGCCGACGCATCGCGCCCGGTGCTGTAGGTGGCGCCGACCACGAAGTTGTTGAAGTTGCCGAGGTAGCCGATGGCGTTGTCGCTGCGGGCGTTCGGCAGGTAGGGATCGATGCTGCCGATCGCGAACAGGTGAGGACCCAGCACGTCCGCCTTCTGCCCGGCGATGTAGGTCATGTTGATCTGGCGGCCCAGGGTCACCGTGCCGAACGCGCCCTTCAATCCCACCGACGCCTGGCGGCCGAACAGGCGGTTGCCCTGCCCCATGGTGCCGGTGTCCATCGACAGCCCCATCTCCAGCGTGAACACCGCCTGCAGGCCGTCGCCCAGGTCCTCGCTGCCCCGGAAGCCCAGGCGCGACGGGAAGGAACCCGTCAACGATGGCATCTTGGTGATGCTGGCGCCGGCGGCGTTGGCGTTGGTCGTATAAACCAGCCCCGTATCTACAAGGCCGTACACCGTGACGCTGCTTTGCGCCATGGCGCCGGATGCGCTGACCCCAGCCAGCAGCGCCGCAGCGCATCGGATTGCGTTCTTCATTCCAGTCTCCTGTTATTTGACAGTCGTTATTTTTAAGATGTGCGGTAATCGAACAATAGGTTGTTAATCGCACATAGATTAGATACTATGCACGAAGCGCTGCGCTGTCAACAAACGCCGCGTGGCAGAATTAAAGCCATCGCCGCCGCCGCACAGCACGCCGCGCCATTCTTCATAGAGAAAACAGAACAACACAGGAGACCAGCATGACGATCAAAAAATTTGTAGCAATTGCGACACTCGCCGCCGGCGCGTGGTCCGCGATGGCGTCGGCGCAGGCCGAAGACACCATCAAGGTCGGCGTGATCGCCGCCTTCTCCGGCCCCTTCGCCGACTACGGCAAGCAGATGGAGGGCGGCATCAAGGCATGGATGGCGCAGAACGGCGCCAGCGTCGCCGGCAAGAAGATCGAAATCATCTACAAGGACACCACCGGCCCTTCGCCGGAAATCGCCAAGCGGCTGGCGCAGGAGCTGGTGGTGCGCGACAAGGTGGACTTCCTGGCCGGATTCGGCCTGACGCCGGAAGCGCTGGCGGTGGCCCCCATCGCCGAGCAGGCGAAGAAGCCGATGATCATCATGAACGCCGCCACCTCGGTCATCACCACCAAGTCCAACTACATCGTGCGCTTTTCGATGACGCTGCCGCAGATCTCCGCGCCAATGGCCACATGGGCGGCGAAGAACAACATCAAGAAGGTGGTGACGCTGGTGGCGGACTACGGCCCCGGCATCGACGCCGAAGCCGCCTTCAAGAATGAACTGGTCAAAGGCGGCGGCGCGGTGACGGAAGCGATCCGCGTCCCGCTGCGCAATCCGGAGTTCGCGCCCTACATCCAGCGCATCAAGGACGCCAAGCCGGACGCGGTGTTCATCTTCGTGCCGGCCGGCGAGCAAGGCATCGCCTTCATGAAGGGCTACCGCGAGCGCGGGCTGGCCGCTGCGGGCATCAAGGTCATCGCCACCGGCGACCTGACCGACGACCACGTGCTGCCGGCCATGGGCGACGCCACGCTGGGCGTGATCACCACCTTCCACTATTCGGCCGCGCACAAGTCGCCGGAGAACGCCGCCTTCCTGAAGAGTTTTGAGTCGGCCAATCCCGGCGCGGGACGGCCGAACTTCATGGCCGTGGCGGCGTATGACGGCATGGCGGCGATCTACGAGGTGTCGCGCAAATTGAACGGCATGATCGACGGCGACAAGGCCATGGCCATCCTGAAGACCATGAAGCTCAACAGCCCGCGCGGCCCGATCAGCATCGATCCGCAGACGCGCGACATCGTGCAGACGGTCTACGTGCGCAAGGTCGAAAAGGTCGGCGGCGAATTCTACAACGTCGAATTCGACCAATTCACCAACCAGAAAGACCCGGGCAAGTAAGCCGTCCACCCTTCTATTTGCAGCTGAAGTTGGCGGCGTCCTCGATGCTGCCGCTGCCGTTGTACTTCGCCACCTGCGGATAGGGGCACAGCGGCCGGGTGCGCGTGGCGGACCACGACGCCGGCACGTCGGCATTGGCGCCGCCGGCGTTGCCCGCGCCGCGCGCGCTGGCCACCACACGTTCCGGCGCCTGGCCTTTCTCTACCCAGTTCACCAAAGGCGTCAGCATGTCGAATTGGTCGGTGGCCGGTCCGCCGGAACAATGGTTCATGCCCGGCACCTGGTAGTAGCGCGCGAAGCCGGAAGCATCGCCGCCGTTCGCGGCGCGCAGATTGTCATACCATGCCTTGGTGTCGTCGCTGGAGAAGATCGGATCGCTGGTGCCGTGGTACAGCATCATCTTGGCGCCACGGTTCTTCACGGTGCTGTAGTCGGTCAGGTGCGGCGGCAGCATGAAGGACATCGCGCTTTCCGTGTAGGTGCCATCGGTCGCCGCGACTTGCGCCAGCAGCGTATCGATGCTGGACGTCAGCGCGAAGGTGGCGCCGTTGAAGGTCGCCGGATTCACCGGCGGTACCTTCCAGATCATCGCCACCGCGCCAGAATCCAGCTGCAGGGGGCTGAAGAACTTCCAGAACGCCCAGTTGCCGGTGCCCAGGCCCGCGTCGTACGGGAAGCTTGAATAGAACTTGGTCTTGCTGCTCGTGAGCGCGCCCGTGAACAGCTGCCCGATCAACGTCTTCTGCGCCGCGCTGAGACAGGTGCCGTCGCGGCCTTGCGCGCCGCAGGACGGCACATCGCGATCCAGATTGAACGCGGCCTGGCAAGCGCTCGTGTCCTGCACCAGGCCATCCTTGGCGCCGTCCAGCGCATCGCATTTGTCCAGCACCGCGTTGGATACCAGCGCGCGTTCCGCCGCCGTGAAGCCGGTCGAAATGTCGCCCGGCGTGCTCGCCAGCGCGGCATACGTCTGGCCGCCAGCGATGTTGGCGATGGCCGCCAGCGGCAGACGGAAGCCCGGATCGCCGACCAGATAGCCGTCGAACTGCTCGCCGTAGCGGGCCGCAGCCACCATCGTATGACGGCCGCCGTTGGAGCAGCCGCCGAAGTAGGAACGGTCCGGACCCTTGCCGTAGGCGGTCTGGATCACGCTCTTCGCCATTGGCGCCAGCTTACCGGAGGCCTGGTAGCCGTAGTCCAGCCGCGCCTGCGGATCGAGGCCGAACAGCGGCGTGGCCGCGCCGTGGCCGGCGTCGGAGTTGATCACGGCGAAGCCCTGGTTCAGCGCATTGTCCAATTGCCCGCCGCCGCCCACGTCGCCGGTGGCCGTGACAACAGCGCCGTCAAGGCCGCCGTTGGCCTGGTAGAAGAAGCGGCCGTTCCAGTCCACCGGCAGCCGCATCTCGAAGCCGATCGCGTAGCTTTGCCCATCGACCGTGCCGGTGCGCTGGAACATCGATCCTTTCACCAGGCAGTGCGCCGGCACCGGCTTGCCGGCCACCGTCAGCACGCCGGCGGCCACCGAGGCCGCGCTGGCGATGGTCGTATTTGGATAGGAGATGCGGCTGGCCAGGTCCGCGCAGGAGCCGAGCTTACCGGCGCTCGCCGCGGTCAGCTGCGGCAGGGCCACGGCTCCATCGGACTTGCTGCCACCATCGCCACCGCAGGCGCTCAGCGTAACAGCCGACAGGCAAAGCGCCGCCAGCGGCGCGCCCTTCAAGACACGTCGTTCAATCTTCATGGGATATCTCCTTAGTTGGGGCTGACGTCGCGCAGCACTGCGATCGGTTCGTTCACCAGTTTGCCGTTGACCTTCTTCACTTCGCGGATGTACATGTTCTGCACGATGTCGCGGGTGGCGGGGTCGATGCTGATCGGCCCGCGCGGGCTGTCGCGCTTCATTCCGGCCAGTACCTGCATGGCCTTGTCGCCGGTGACGGTGCCGCCCAGCTTGCGGATGGTTTCGTAGATCATGCCCATGGTGTCGTAGGCCGCCACGGTGACGAAGGTGGCGGGCGGCCGGTTTGGATTGGTCTGCGCGTAGGCTTTCAGGAAGGCCTTGTTGACGTCATTGTCCAGGGTCGGCGCATAATTCAGCACCGTCACCGCGCCCAATGCGCGGTCGCCCAATGCTTCCAGCGTCGGCGTCTCGCTGGTCATGTCGCCCACGCCGAGGAACTTGATGCCCGCCTTGTCCAGGCCCTTGTCGCTGAAGGCCTTCAGCAGGCCGATGCCGTCCTCCACACCGGGCGCGAAGAAGAACAGCGCATCCGGTTTTTCATCCTTGATGCGCTGGATGAACGGCGAATAGTCGGGATTTGCGAGCGGAGCGCGGGCCGAACCCACCACCTTGCCGCCGCCGGCGTTGAACTCCTTGGTGAAGCGCGCCTCGGCATCCAGTCCGGTGCTGTAGTCGCTGACCAGCGTGTAGACCTTGCCGATCTTGTTCTTCGCCGTCCAGGCGCCGAACGGCCCGGTCATCTGGTGCATCGTCATGCTGGTGCGCAGCATGTACGGCGACTTGGCGGTGATGCCGTTGGTGACGGCGTTCATCACGATCATCGGCATCTTGGCCTGGGTGGCGATGGGCGCCACCGCCATGGCGCTCGGCGTCAGCGAGAAACCGATCAGGAAGCTCACGCGTTCGCGCGTGATCAGCTCCTGCGCGGCGCGTTTGGACTGGTCGACATTGGTGCCGCCGTCGTCGCGGTAGATGATCTCGATCTTCCGGCCTGCCACCTGGTCGCCGAATTGCTGCATATAGGTCTTGATGCCGTCCTCGAACGGCTTGCCGGTATTGGCGAACGGCCCGGTGAGCGCGGCGATGACGCCGATGCGGATCGGCTCCTGGGCTTGGGCCGCGCCGGCGGCCAATGCGGTGAACAATACGGCGGTAAGCACACTACGTTTCATCGTGTCTCCTCGATGGATGGTGTTGAGATAATTAGTTATGTTTTATAATGATTATAGACTATACGCATTTTCGGGAGATTGCAAGCATCAGGATGGCCCGGAAGCCGCTTCTTTGCTAGAATCCGAACATGACAACGCAGCCCAAGAAAAAGAAGATTGAACTCATCGACGCCGTCCAGGAGGCGGCCGAGCAGCCGCTGGACCAGCGTGTGCTACAGGATCTGGTGGGCTATAACTGCCGCCGGGCCTACATCCGCATCATGCCGCTGTTCGAGAAGCGCATGGCGAAGTACGAGCTGCGGCCGGTGGATTTCAGCGTACTGAGTCTGCTCAAGGCCAACCCCAACATCAACCAGAAGCGCTTGTCGGCGGCGGTAAACGTGTCGCCGCCCAACCTCGCCATCCTGCTCGACAGGCTGCAGGACCGTGGGCTGCTGCTGCGCCAACGCAGTCCGCTGGATCGGCGTTCGCAAACGCTGGTGCTCACGCCCGCAGGCCTGAGCATGTGCACCAAGGCGGAAAAGACAGCCAGCGAACTGGAAGTGGATGCGACGGCCAGGCTGACCGACGCCGAGCGCGCGCAGCTCATCGAGCTGCTGCAGAAGATCTACCTGGAGTGAACGGGCGTCAGCCCTGCTGCAGCTTCTTCATGCGGTAGGAGAGCTGCGGCCGCGTCAGGCCCAGCATGCGCGCCGCCGCCGACAGGTTGCCGTCCGCGCGCTTCACCGCCGCCAGTATCAGCGTGCTTTCCAGATGGTCCAGCGACCAGTTCTGCTCCTGGCCCTGTTCCGCGGCCTGCTGCCGCAGCATCCCGGGCAGTACGTCGAGCAAGGCGCCCGAGGGAGCCGCCGGCGCATCATGGCTGGTCAGGCGCCCAGTCTGGGCCAGCGAGAAGTATGAGGTCTGAGATTCCTCTCCGCTGGTGAACAGGTGCGGCAAATCGATAGGGCCATCCTCGTCGGCGTAGATGACGCCCCGCTCCACCAGGTTTTGCAGCTCGCGGATATTCCCCGGGAAGTGATAGTTGAGCAGCGCATCGACCGCGCGCGCCGTGAAGCCGGTCACGCGGCGCTGGTGCTTTTGCCCGTAGTGGCGCATGAAGTAGCCCATCAGCAGCGGGATGTCGTCGCGCCGGTCGCGCAGCGGCGGCAGACGGATGGGGAACACGTTCAGTCGGAAGAATAGGTCTTCGCGGAAGCGCCCCTGCCGGATCTCCTCGCGCAGGTCGACATTGGTGGCCGCCACCAGCCGCACGTCCACCTTCACGCTGCGCACGCCCCCTACCCGCTCGATCTCGCCCTCCTGCAAGGCGCGCAGCAGCTTCCCCTGTGCCACCAGGCTAAGCGTGCCTATCTCGTCGAGGAACAGCGTGCCGCCGGAAGCGCGCTCGAAACGGCCGGGCCGCGACTGGCTGGCGCCCGTGAAGGCGCCACGCTCCACGCCAAACAGTTCGGATTCGATCAGCGTCTCGGGAATCGCCGCGCAGTTCACGGCCACGAACGGCTGCTCCTTGCGGGCGCCGATCTGGTGCAGCATGTAGGCGAACAGCTCCTTGCCGACGCCCGATTCGCCGGTGAACAGCACCGTGGCGGCGGTCGGCGCCACGCGCTTGAGCATGTGGCAGGCCGCGTTGAAGGCCGACGACACGCCCACCATCTCCTTCTCGCCGTATGCGCGTCCGTCGTCGCCGGGCAGCGGCGCGGCCTGCTGGTGCTGGCCCGGCCCGCCGTAGGCCGTGGTGCTGACGAACGATTCCGCGTTCAGGAAGCGCAGGTCCTCTTCCACGTTGTCCCACTCGTCGGCCGGCTTGCCGATCAGGCGGCAGTGCTTGTGGCCCATCGATGTGCATTCGATTTCGCGGTAGATGGTCAGCCGCCCGATCATCGCGCTGGTATAGCCGATGGCGTAGCCGGTCTGCATCCAGCAGGCCGGCTCGGTGCCGATGCCGAAATCGGCCGCGTGCACCTCGGCCTCGCTGGAGTGGTGCCACAGGAATTCGCCGTGGTAGGTGCCGCGTTCGAAGTCGAATTCGAAATGCAGCGGCTCCACCTTCACCGCGCCTTCCAGCGAATGCATGCGCGGACCGGCCGCGAACAACGAACCCGGCTCCGCGTCGGGCCAGCGTTCGCGCAGCAGCTGCGCGTCGCGCGCGCCGGCCGAATAGCCCACCCGCGTGAGCAGGCCGCGCGTGCGCTCAGGCCCTATGCTCTCCAGCAGTTCGCGCCGCAGCGCGCCGAGCGACGTGATATGCAGCAGCTGCATGCGCTGGCCATTGAGCCATATGCGGCCATCGCCGGGCGAGAAGTGCAGGCTTTGCGTCAGGTCGTCCAGCGTGGGCGCGGCGCCGGCCTTCAGGTGCTGGCTGTCGCCATGCTGCAGCATCTTGCCGCTGACGCGCGACATCTCCGCCAGCGATACGCGAGGGGGTTTGCTCATGTCTCCACTTTCATCGTCTTTTACCAAATCATACATCGGCAGTTCTCCCATTTGATCATTTCATCAATCGCCGGCGCCTCTTCTTTTTTGCTGCACTGCGCTGCGCACGGTCCGTCAAAACAGGCGCCACGCCCAGCGCAGGCGCCGCATGGTGCGCCGCAATAGCGACGCCGCGCAACGAGCTGGCACACAACTTGTAATAGCTAAGGCAAGAGCGGCAAGCAGACCTTCATGCAACTAGCGTGCAAGGAGGCTGACTTCCCCACCACCCATCATTCAAAGGAGACAGCATGACCAACGCGAATGCGCTTTTACGTCCATCGATCTGGCAAGGCCGCATCTTCACCGGCGACTGGATCGCCAGCCATGGCGGCGTCCACACCTTCACCGAACCCGCGACGGGCGAACAGCTGGGCCGCATCGGCCTGGCCGACGCCGACGACGTGGCGCGTTCCGCCACGCTGGCCCGCGCCGCGCAGGCCGCGTGGGCCGCCAGCGACTACAAGGAACGCGCCGCCATCTTCCGCCGCGCGGCAGCCGTCATCGCCGAACACCACGACGAGCTGGCGACATGGATCGTCCGCGAGACCGGCGCGATCCGCCCCAAGGCCGACCTGGAACTGCGCGAAGCCAGCGCCCACCTGCAGGAAGCGGCCTCCATGCTCACCCAGCCCAAGGGCCAGCTGCTGGCCTCCGCCAGCGGCCAGATGAGCATCGCCCGACGCATGCCGCACGGCGTGGTCGGCGTGATCTCGCCGTTCAACTTCCCGCTGATCCTGTCGATCCGCTCGATCGCGCCGGCGCTGGCGACCGGCAACGCCGTGGTCCACAAGCCGGACCTGCAAACGCCTGTCAGCGGCGGCGTACTGATCGCCCGCATCTTCGAGGAAGCCGGCCTGCCCAAGGGCGTGCTGCACGTGCTGCCCGGCGCCGCCGAAGCGGGACAGGCGATGTGCGGCCATCCCGACATCGCCATGATCGCCTTCACCGGATCCACCGCCGTGGGCCGCAGCATCGGCGAACTGGCAGGCCGCAACCTGAAGAAGATGTCGCTGGAACTGGGCGGCAAAAACTCGCTGATCATCCTCGACGACGCCGATCCAGACATCGCCGCCGCCAACGTGGCCTGGGGCGCCTACCTGCACCAAGGGCAGATCTGCATGGCCTCCGGCCGCGTCCTGCTCCAGCGCGGCATCGCCGCCGCCGTCATCGAACGCCTGGTGGCCAAGGCCGGCCAGCTGCCGGTGGGCGATCCGATGAGCGGCACGGTGGCGCTTGGGCCGCTGATCAGCGCCCGCCAGGTCCAGCGCGTGCACAGCATCGTGCAAGACAGCGTGGCCGCCGGCGCCACCCTGCTGGCCGGCGGCACCTATGAAAACCAGTTCTACCAGCCCACCGTGCTGACCGGCGTACGCCCCGGCATGCGCTGCTTCGAGGAAGAGCTGTTCGGCCCCGTGGCCTCGGTCACCGTGTTCGACACCGACCAGGAAGCCATCGCGCTGGCATCCGCCACCACCGGCTGCCTGGCGCTGGGCGTAATCACGCCGACGCTGGCGCGCGCGATGTTCATCGTCGACCGCGTGCCGGCCGGCCACGCCCACATCAACGACCAGACGGTGCTGGCCGAAGCGCATGCGCCGTTCGGCGGCGGCGGCACCTCGGGCAACGGCGGCCGCCACGGCGGCAGCGCCGACTGGGACGAGTTCACCCAATGGCAGTGGCTCACGGTGAAGACCGAAGCGCCGCGCTATCCCTTCTAACGACAACAAGGAAACCATATGAAGTTACGTAACAAGACCATCGTCGTCACCGGCGCCGCATCCGGCATCGGCGCCGAAGTGGCGCGCCTGGCGCGCTTCGAAGGCGCCACCGTGATCGGCATGGACCGCACCGAGCCTGGCCTGACGCTGGACGGTTTCATCTCCGTCGACCTGGGCCAGACCGCCAGCATCGACGCCGCCGTCGCCCAGCTGCCGCAACGTGTGGATGCGCTGTGCAATATCGCCGGCGTGCCCGGCACCGCCGATCCCACGCTGCTGGCGCGGGTCAACTACCTCGGCCTGCGCCACCTGACCGAGGCCGTGCTGCCGCGCATGCCGGCCGGCGGCTCCATCGTCAACGTCGCCTCCATCCTTGGCGCGGAATGGCCGGAGCGGCTGGAGCTGCACAAGCAGCTGGCCGCCGTGCGCGGCTTCACCGAAGGCCAGGCATGGCTGGACGCGCATCCCGTCCCGACGGACACCTGCTACCAGTACTTCAAGGAGGCGCTGATCGTCTGGACCTATGCCCAGTCGCAGAAATGGTTCATGCAGCACTCGGTACGCATGAACAGCGTGGCTCCCGGCCCTGTCTTCACGCCCATCCTGGGCGACTTCGTCTCCATGCTGGGCGAGGAGCGCGTGCAGCGCGATGCCCACCGCATGAAGCGCCCCGCCTACGCCGACGAAGTGGCCGCCGCCATCAGCTTCCTGTGCAGCGACGAATCGCGCTGGATCAGCGGCATCAACCTGCCCGTGGATGGAGGACTGGCTTCGACCTTTATCTGATGTAGTCATCCGCCCGGCCGCGCGTCAGCGGCCATACAACTAAAACGAGGAGACAAACCATGCAAGCGAACAAACGCCTGAGTCCAACCCTGTTGGCATTGGCCGTGGCGGCCGCACTGCCGGCCGCCCACGCATACGAATTCGAGACCGCCAATCCCGAACTCAAGATCAGCTGGAACAACACCTTCAAGTACAGCGGCGCCTACCGCCTCAAGGACGCCGACTCGCGCCTGCTGGCGGGCGGCTATCCGGCATCCGGCCCCGCCGACTTCACCGGCTATAACATCGACGACGGCAACCAGAACTTCCGCCGCAAGGGCATCGTCTCCAGCCGCATCGACTGGCTGTCCGAGTTCGACGCCGGCACACGCAACCTGGGCATGCGCGTCAGCGCCGCCGCCTGGTACGACGCCTCCTACAACCGCAGCAACGACAACGCCTCCTACGCCAGCAACGCGGCCACGCTGACCGGCAAGGCCGGCAACGAGTTCACCGACGGCACCCGCCTGCTCCACGGCCGCAACGCCGAGCTGCTGGACGCCTTCGTCTTCGCCAAGGGATCGCTGGGCGAGCTGCCCGGCACCGTGCGCGTCGGCCGCCACACGCTGCAATACGGCGAGAGCCTGTTCTTCGGCGCCAACGGCATCGCCAACGCGCAGGGACCGGTCGACTTGGTCAAGCTGCTCAGCGTTCCGGGCGCGCAGTTCAAGGAGATCCTGCGGCCGGTCAACCAGGTATCGGGCCAGCTGCAGGTGCTGCCGAATGTGTCGATCGGCGGCTACTACCAGTTCGAATGGCGCCCAACGCAGATACCGGGCGTCGGCAGCTACCTGAGCTCCTACGACGCGGCGGGCGCCGGCAGCAGCGCCTTCCTTGTCGCGCCGACCAACAGCGGCGCGCCGGCCTTCTACACGCAGCCGGACATGAAGGCCAAGAACTCCGGCCAGGGCGGCGTGCAGGTCAAGTTCTCGCCGGCCGGTTCGGACGTCGAATACGGCTTCTACGCCGCGCGCTACCACGACAAGACGCCCTACTTCTACCTGGGCTTCGCGCCCGGCTTCCCGCCAGGCGCGCCATCCACCGTGCGGGCCGTGTACGCGGAAGGCATCCGCACCTTCGGCGCCAGCGCCAGCACCGTTCTGCTGGGCGCGAACGTGGCGGCCGAGGTATCGGTGCGCCGCAATACGCCGCTGGTCAGTGACCCGACGCCCAACTTCCTGTCGCGCGCTGGCACCGGCGTCTTTGCCGACAACAGCGGCAATCCGGCCTACGCGGTCGGCAATACGGCGCACGTCAACCTGTCGGCGATCTATGTGATGCCGACCAATCCGTTCTTCCAGGGCGCCTCGCTGCTGGGTGAGTTGGCGTGGAACCGCGCCACCAGCGTCACCTGGCAAGGCTCGCTCGATCCCAACACCACGCGCGACGCCACCTCCGCGCGTGTGATCTTCGAGCCGTCCTACTACCAGGTGATCGATGGCCTCGACCTGTCGGTCCCCATCGGCGTGGGCTACAACATCGACGGCCGTTCGCGCGCCGTGTTCAACTTCAACGGCGGCAGCTCGCACGGCGGCGACTTCAATATCGGCGTCAACGCCACCTACCACCAGGACTGGAAGTTCGGCATCAGCTACGTGCGCTTCCTCGGCGGCAGCGGCACCTTCCTGAAGAATAATCCGGCCACCAACACGCCCGTCCTGAGCTACGCCCAGTCGCTGGCGGACCGCGATTACATCTCCTTCAACATCAAACGCGCATTCTAAGGATAAAACTATAATGAAGACGACCCTGAATCTCGCCGCCGCACTGGCACTGGCCTTCGCCCTGCCGCACGCCGGCGCCGCCGTCACCGCCGACGAAGCGGCCAAGCTGCACTCCACCCTGACCCCGCTGGGCGCCGAAAAGGCCGGCAACAAGGACGGCACGATCCCGGCCTGGGACGGCGTCTACGCCAAGGTGCCCGCCGGCTTCAAGCCCGGCGACTTCCGCGCCGATCCCTTCGCCGCCGAGAAACCGACGCTGGCCATCACCGGCAAAAACGTCGACCAATATGCGGCCAAGCTGTCCGCCGCCACCGTCGCGCTGCTCAAGAAGTATCCGACCTACCGCATCGACGTCTACCCGACCCACCGCACCGGCGGCGCGCCGGCCTGGGTGTATGAGAACACCTTCAAGAACGCCACCCGCGCCAAGTCCATCGACGGCGGCTTCGGGGTGGAGGGCGCGTTCGGCGGCATCCCGTTCCCGATTCCGAAGACCGGCTACGAGGCCATGATGAACCACCGCCTGGCATGGACCGGCGAGACCACCGTGTTCCCGCTGCGGACCACCATCGTCACGCCGGACGGCAAGCGCGCCACCGCCACCGAGGCCGAACAGACCATCATGCGGCCCTACTACTTCAAGGACGGCAGCCTGGAAAAGTTCGACGGCATCTACCAGTTCGGCCGCCTGATCACGCGCGCGCCGGCGTCCAAGGCCGGCGAAGGCATCCTGGTCCACGACGGCATCAGCGACGCGCAGCCGCGCGCCATCTGGCAATACCTGGTGGGCCAGCGCCGCGTGCGGCGCGCGCCGTCGGTGTCCTACGATACGCCGGACTCGGTCACCTCCGGCATCGGCCTGTTCGACGAAGCGTTCATGCTGTTCGGCCCCATCGACCATCATGAGCTCAAGTTGATCGGCAAGAAGGAGATGTACATCCCGTATAACAACAACCGCGCCGCATCGGCCAAGATCAGCGACCTGGTTGGCCCGCAGTTCCTCAATCCCGATCTGGTGCGGTGGGAGCTGCACCGCGTGTGGGAGGTGGAAGCGAGCCTGATGCCGGGCAAGCGCCACGTCGTCGCCAAGCGCCGCTACTACCTCGATGAAGACACCTGGCAGATCATCATGGTGGATGGCTACGACGCACAAGGCCAGATCTGGCGCGGCAACTACACGCTGACGCTGCTGGCGCCTGACGTGCCGGCCGTGGTGGGCAACGTCATGTGGGGCACCTACAACGTGCAAACCGGCGCCTATCTGTTGAACGAGGCCTCCAACGATCTCGCCACGCAGTACAAGACCATCCCGCGCCTGCCGGCCAGCTATTTCGGCCCCGAGGAACTGGCCAACCAAGGCTCGCGTTAAGTGAAGGGGCGTTCGATGAACATTCTGAATCCAAACGCGGCCCGCCGCACGGCGCTGGCGGCGTTGCTTGCCTCGTCGTGCGCGCTGGCGCCGGCAGCCGCTCCGGTGGCGCTGACGCAACCGGCCCTGGTCACGCCCAAGGCGCTGAACGCGGCGATGCTGGCCATCGCCGCGGCCGGCCAGCGGCTGGTGGCGGCCGGCGAGCGCGGAACCATCCTGTATTCGGACGATGCCGGCGTGACCTGGCGCCAGGCCAGCGTGCCGGTGGGCGTCAGCCTGACGGCATTGCAGTTCGTCGACGCCAAACAGGGATGGGCGGTCGGCCATCAGGGCGTGGTGCTGCACAGCGCCGATGGCGGCGCCACCTGGAACAAGCAGCTGGACGGCATCCAGGCCGCCGCGCTGGCGCTGCGGGCGGCGGCCGATGCCGCCGGCCCGGAACAGGCGCGCGCGCTGGCCGACGCCCAGCATCTGGTGGACGATGGGCCGGACAAGCCCTTCCTCGACCTGTACTTCGACAGCCCGCGCAGCGGCTATGTGCTGGGCGCCTACAACCTGCTGTTCAAGACCGGCGACGGCGGCGCCACCTGGCAGCCATGGCAGCAGCACGTCGCCAATCCCAAGGGCCTGCACCTGTACGGCATGCGCGGCGCCGGCGGCGCGCTCTATCTGGTCGGAGAACAGGGGCTGCTGCTGCGCTCCACCGACCAGGGAGCCAGCTTCAACGCCCTCGCCACGCCGTACAAGGGCAGCTACTTCGGCCTGCTGGCCGCGCGCGGCGGCGCGCTGCTGGCCTATGGCTTGCGCGGCAACGCCTACTGGTCCGGCGACCAGGGCGCCAGTTGGAGCAAGGTCGATACCGGCATCCAGGCTTCGCTGGCCGGCGGCGCCGAACTGGCCGACGGCACGCTGGTACTCGTCAGCCAGGGCGGCGACGTGCTGCTCAGCCGCGACCAGGGCCGCAGCTTCGCCGCGCAAGCCGCCGGCGCGCTGCCGCCCGCCCTGCCGCTGGCCGCCGTGGCGCAGGCACGCGACGGCGCGCTGGTCGTGGCCGGGCTGCGCGGCCTGCGGCGGGTCGCCTCGCCGGCAGCGGCCCGCTAGCGCCCTTCCCCTACATACTATGGCTGGAACATCATGCACACAGATCAAGACTTAGAACAACAGCCGGTGGTAAAGCGGCTGCAGGATTTCGATACCGGCTCGGGCAACCTGGGCGAGCGCGCGCTGTTCAACCACCGGCCGCTGGTCATCCTGCTTTGCCTGCTGGCGACCATCGTGCTGGGCTACCAGGCCACGCGCATCAAGCTCAATGCCAGCTTCGAGAAGATGATCCCCAGCGCCCATCCCTACGTGGTCAACTACCTGGCCAACAAGGCCGACCTGAATGGGCTGGGCAACTCGGTGCGCATCGCCGTCGAAGCGGGCGGCGGCACCATCTACGACCGCGCCTATCTCGACACCCTGCAACGCCTGAACGATGAACTGTTCCTGCTGCCCGGCGTGGACCGTCCCTTCATGAAATCGCTGTGGACGCCCAGCACGCGCTGGGCCGCTGTCACCGAGGAAGGCCTGGACGGCGGCACCGTCATCCCGGACGGCTACGACGGTTCCGCCGCCAGCCTGGCGCAGTTGCGCGCCAACGTCGCGCGCTCCGGCGAGATCGGCCAGCTGGTGGCGGCCGATTTCAAGTCCAGCATCGTCTTCGTGCCGCTGCTGGAGCAGAACCCGCAGACCGGCCAGGCGCTCGACTACGGCGCCCTGTCGCAGCGGCTGGAACAGATCCGCGCCAAGTACCAGAAGGAAGGCGTCCATATACACATCACCGGCTTCGCCAAGATCGTCGGCGACTTGATCGAAGGCCTGCGGCAGGTGCTGATGTTCTTCCTGCTGGCGATCGCCATCGCCGGCGGGGTGCTGTTCTGGTACACGCGCTGCTGGCGCAGCACCACGCTGGTGGTGGTCTGCTCGCTGATCGCGGTGCTGTGGCAGTGCGGCCTGCTGGCCAGTCTGCACTACGAACTCGATCCCTACTCGGTGCTGGTGCCGTTCCTGGTGTTCGCCATCGGCATGAGCCACGGCGCGCAGAAGATGAACGGCATCATGCAGGACGTGGGCCGTGGCACGCACCGCGTGGTGGCGGCGCGCTACACCTTCCGCCGCCTGTTCGCGGCCGGCCTCACCGCGCTGCTGTGCGACGCGGTCGGCTTCGCGGTGCTGGTCAGCATCCGCATCAAGGTGATCCAGGATCTCGCCGTCATCGCCAGCATTGGCGTGGCGGTGCTGATCTTCACCAACCTGGTGCTGCTGCCCATACTGCTGTCCTACACCGGCGTGAGCGCCAAGGCGGCCGCGCGCAGCCTGCAGGCCGACAGCGCCGAAGACGGCGCGCAGCCATGGCTGTGGACCTTCCTCGACCGCTTCACCCAGCGCCGCTGGGCCGCCGCCACGGTGGCCGCCAGCGTGCTGCTGGGGGGGCTGGGCTACCTGTACAGCCTTAACCTGAAGGTGGGCGACCTCGATCCCGGCGCGCCGGAACTGCGCGCCGATTCGCGCTACAACCGGGACAACGGCTTCATGGTCGCCAACTACGCGGCCAGCTCCGACATCCTGGTGGTGATGATCAAGACCGCGCCCGACCAATGCACCCGCTATGCTACGCTGGCCAGCGTGGACGCGCTGGCGTGGCAGCTGGAGCAGCTGCCCGGGGTCGACTCGACCAACTCGATGGCGGCGTTGAGCAAGCTCGCCACCACCGGCTACAACGAAGGCAACTTCAAATGGTATGACCTGATCCCCAACGCCGGCGCGCTGGGCGCGGTGCAGACCCGCGCACCGCGCGAACTGTTCAACCAGAGCTGCTCGCTGCTGTCGCTGTACGTCTACCTGAAGGACCACAAGGCCGCCACGCTGACCCGCGTGGTCGACGCGGTCGAAGCCTTCGCCGCCGCCAACAACACGCCGGAGGTGCAGTTCCAGCTGGCCGCCGGCAGCGCCGGCATCGAGGCAGCCACCAACATCGTCGTCAAGCAGGCCATGCACGACATGCTGTTCTGGGTCTACGGCGCGGTGATCCTGCTGTGCTACGCCACCTTCCGCAACTGGCGCGCGGTGGTGGTGGCCATCCTGCCGCTGGTGCTCACGTCCATCCTGTGCGAGGTATTGATGGTGGTGCTGGGCATGGGCGTCAAGGTCGCCACGCTGCCGGTGATCGCGCTCGGCGTGGGCATCGGCGTGGACTACGCGCTGTATGTGCTCAGCGTGATGCTGACCCGCATGCGCGCCGGCGACAACCTGTCCGACGCCTACCTGCACGCGCTGCGCTTCACCGGCCGCGTGGTGATACTGACCGGCGTGACGCTGGCCGTGGCCGTGGCCACCTGGCTGTTCTCACCGATCAAATTCCAGGCCGACATGGGCATCCTGCTGGCCTTCATGTTCCTTTGGAATATGGTGGGCGCACTGGTACTGGTGCCGGCGCTGGCGCATTTCCTGATGCCGCAAAAGACCGCGCACAACGAAGCGCCGCAACCCGACGCCGCGATACCCGCCGCCGATTCCCTGCGCCATACAGCGCTGGGCCATGTCGTAGGCCGCGCGGACCGCCACCAGACCCACGCCTGGCTCGGCCTCCCCTTTGCCCAGCCGCCGGTCGGTCCGCTGCGCTGGAGGGCGCCGCGTCCACCGCAACCGTGGGAGGGCGTACGCGAGGCGCTGGCCTTCGGTCGTCCGGCGCTGCAACTGGGCGGCATCACACTGGAACTGCCGCCGGCGGTATGGGGACAGGTGGCCGGCTCCGAGGACTGCCTGACGCTGAACGTGTTTGCACCTCGGATGACGCCTGAACAGGCGCAAGCCGCCGCGCTGCCGGTGATGTTCTGGATCCACGGCGGCGCCAACACCGCCGGCACCGCCGCTACCTACACCACGCTGCGCAACCTGGCCGGCCACGATCAGGTGATCGTGGTCTCGGCCAATTACCGCCTCGGCATCCTCGGCTGGTTCAGCCTCGAAGAGCTGGCGCAGGAAGGCGACACTCCCGCCGACCGCTCGGGCAATTTCGGCACGCTGGACCTGGTCGCCGCGCTGCAATGGGTGCGCCAGCACATCGCGGCTTTCGGCGGCGATCCCGATAACGTCACGGTATTCGGCGAATCGGCCGGCGGCCTGAATGCCTACACGCTCCTGGCCAGCCCATTGGCCAAGGGCCTGTTCCACCGCGCCATCCTGCAATCGCCGCTGGCGGCCAGCTACTCGCCGGCGCAGGCCCGCAACTACACGGACGACGCCCAGCCCGGCCACGCCGTCAGCTCGCGCGAGCTGCTGTGCCGATGGTTGCAGCGCGATGGCCGCGCCGCCGACCGCGATGCCGCCAAGGCGCTGATCGCATCCATGGCGCCAGCCGACATCGCCACCTACGTGCGCGGCCTGCCCGCCGACACGCTGCTGGCGGCCATCACGCCCGGTGCGCTCAGCTTCTACGACGCGCCCTGCGTGATCCAGGACGGCCACGTGCTGCCGGCCATGCCGCTGGCCGAGGCGTTCGCCGACCGTGGCCGCTACAACGCGGTCCCGGTCATCATCGGCACCAACCGCGACGAGTACAAGCTGTTCATGTCCAACAATCCCGACTATGTGCGTATGCTGTTCGGCCAAATCCCCTTGATGCGCGACCGCGCCCGCTACCAGCGCCACGCCGCCTACATGTCCGCCTTGTGGCAGGCCACCGGCGCGCTGGAGCCGGCCAGCGCCATGGTGGCCTCGGGCCACCGCGACGTCTGGACCTACCGCTTCGACTGGGACGAGCAACCCGCCGTGCCGTTCATCGCGCCACGCGTGCTGCTGGGCGCCGCCCACGTGCTGGACGTGGCCTTCGTATTCCGCGACCTCGAAGGCGAATTCGATCCGTTCCGCTCCTTCACCGCCGCCAACCTGCCCGGCCGCAAAGAGGTCTCCGACGCCATGGCCGGCTACTGGACCCATTTCGCCCGCCACGGCGAACCGGGCTCCGGGCCGGCAGGCGCGCTGCCGGAATGGCGGCGCTGGAGCGACGATGCCAGCGCCCCGCGCCTGATGGTGTTCGACACCAGCGCCGACGGCGGCACACGCATGGTGGTCCACGAAAACAGCCTGTCCGCGCTGAAGGCCGCGCTGGAACGCGACCCGGCCCTACGGGGCGATCCACGCGAACGCTGCGAGCTTTACGGCCGCATGTTCCTGTGGTCGATCTTCGGCGGCTTCGAAACCCCGCACACGCTGGAAGCCTACGCCCGAACCCACGGCTACACCGGCCCGACCGGAGAGCTGCGTCCCAGCTACTGGCCATGAGCGCGGCCGCCAGCAAGGGCTTCTTCCAGGCCTACGACGACGTGTGGCTGATCGACGGCCTGCGCACGCCCATGGCCGACTACTGCGGCGCCTACAGCCACATCTCGCCCACGGACCTCGGCATCAAGGCCGCGCGCGCGGTGCTGCGGCGCAGCGGCGTGCCGGCCGCCGACATCGACTCCGTCATCAGCGGCAGCATGGCGCCGGGCGACTGTTACCAGTACATGCTGGCCCGCCACATCGGCCTGTACGCGGGCGTGCCGCTGACCGTGCCGGCACTGAACGTGCAGCGCATCTGCGGCACCGGCTTCGAATTGTTCCGCCAGGCCGGCGACCAGATCGCGCTGGGCTACGCCGACACCGTGCTGGTGGTCGGCACCGAATCGATGACGCGCAACCCGATCGCCGCCTTCGGCCACCGCGGCGGTTTCAAGCTGGGCGCGCAGGTCGGCTTCGAGGACTTCCTGTGGGAGGCGCTGACCGATCCCGCACCCGGCATCACCATGCCGCAGACCGCCGAGAACCTGGCGCGCCAATACGGCATCACCCGCGCCGAGGTGGATAAATACGCCGCGCTGTCGCACGCCCGCGCGCTCGACGCCAGGAACGCCGGCTTCCACGCCGGCGAGACCGTCGCCGTCGCCAACGAGGTCTTCACACTGGACGGCTATGCCGACCGACGCATCCTGCTGAGCGGCGCGCTGACCGAACTGGCGCAGGACACCCATCCGCGCATCTCGCCGCCGTCGGTGCTGGCCACCCTGCGCCCGCTCTATCCGCACGGCGTGCAGACCGGCGGCAACAGCTGCGCCCTGGCCGACGGCGCGGCGGCGGCCATCGTCAGCTCCGGCGCCTACGCGATGGCCGGCGGACACCGGCCGCAGGCGCGCATCGTGGCGGCCGCGGTGGTCGGCGTTCCGCCGGAGGTGATGGGCATCGGCCCCGCGCCGGCGATCCGCCTGCTGCTGGACCGCTGCGGCCTGGGTGTGCCGCAAATCGGCCTGTTTGAAATCAACGAAGCGCAGGGCGCGCAGGTCATCGCGGTGGAGCGCGAGCTGAAACTGGACCGGGACCGCCTGAACATCCACGGCGGCGCGATCGCGCTGGGCCATCCGCTGGCGGCGACCGGCGTGCGCCTGACCATCACGCTGGCGCGCGCGCTCGACCTGCGGCGCCAGCGCTACGGCGTGGCGGCGGCCTGCATCGGCGGCGGCCAGGGCATCGCCCTGCTGCTGGAGAATCCGCGCTGGCGGCAGTTACAGAACGATGGCGCTTAATGAACGCAGCAGCAACCGCAGTTGCGCATGCAGTTCGCCGCGCTGGTCCGGCCCCAGCTCGGCCAGCATGGCGCGCTCCAGTTCCGCCACGGCGGCATCGCCCTGGCGCAGCAAGGCGCTGCCCTCGGCGCTCAGGCGCAGATGGATGATGCGGCCATGATTGGCGTCGGCCTGGCGCTCGATCCAGCCGCGCGCCTCCATCGCCTTGACCATCTCGTTGGCCGACTGCGGCGAGATCATCGAACGCTCGGCCAGCTGCGCGTTGGACAGCTGCTGTTGCGTGTCCAGCACCGACAGCGCCGTGTACTGGGCCGCCGTCATGCCCAGCAATCCGAGGCTGTCGCGCAGGCGCCGGCTCAGCACATGGTCGATGCGGCCGATCAGGTAGGCGATGCCGCTGGGTTTATCGTGCGCGGCGGCGGGCGGTTGTTTTTTCATCGTGGTCCAGGTGTTCAAAAAAAGCGTTCGAAAAGCGCTTGCATTACAGGCCAAGCAGCATATATTATAAGACACGTATCAGGCAACCTGATATTAACCTAACATAGAGTGAGACCGAAATGAGCCAATACGACAAGCGCTGGACCACCGTCAAAGTCGACATCACCGGCGGCATCGCCTGGGTGACCCTGAATCGCCCGGAAAAGCGCAACGCCATGAGCCCGACGCTGAACCGCGAAATGATCGACGTGCTGGAGACCCTGGAGCAGGATCCGGAAGCCGAAGTGCTGGTGCTGACCGGCGCCGGCGACAGCTGGACCGCCGGCATGGACCTGAAGGAGTACTTCCGCGAGAACGACGGCAAGCCGGAGATCTACCAGGAGAAGCTGCGCCGCGATTGCTCGCAATGGCAATGGAAGCTGCTGCGCATGTACAGCAAGCCGACCATCGCCATGGTCAACGGCTGGTGCTTCGGCGGCGCCTTCTCGCCGCTGGTGGCCTGCGACCTGGCCATCTCCGCCGACGAAGCCGTGTACGGCCTGTCTGAGATTAACTGGGGCATCCCGCCGGGTAACCTGGTCAGCAAGGCGGTCGCCGACACCATGGGCCACCGTCAGGCGCTACACTACATCATGACCGGCGACACCTTCACCGGCAAGGAGGCGGCGGCCATGGGCCTGGTGAACAAGAGCGTGCCGCTGGCGCAGCTGCGCGCGGCCACCATCGAACTGGCCGAGAAGCTGCTGGCCAAGTCGCCGACGGTGCTGCGCATCGCCAAGAACGGTTTCAAGCGCTGCCGCGAACTGACCTGGGAGCAGAATGAGGACTACCTGTACGCCAAAGTCGACCAGTCCAACTACCGCGACCCGGAAAAAGGCCGCGCCCAGGGCCTCAAGCAATTCCTGGACGATAAGACCATCAAACCGGGCCTGCAGACCTACAAGCGCGCATAAGACGCGAACCTCACGCCAAAATAACACAGGAGATACGCCATGCTTGAAGCCCGTTTGCTGATCGGAGGCCTGGACCAGGCCTCATCCACCGGCGCCACTTACCAGCGCCTCAACCCGGCCACCGGCGACACCGCCTCGGTGGCCGCCGCCGCCACGCTGGACGATGCCGACGCCGCCGTCGCCGCCGCGCAGGCGGCCTTCCCCGGCTGGTCCGCCACCGCGCCCAACGAACGCCGCCGCCTGCTGCTCAAGGCGGCCGACTGCCTGCAGGCGCGCGCGCCCGAGTTCATCGCGGCCGGCGTGGCCGAAGCGGGCGGCGTGGCCGGCTGGTACGGCTTCAATGTGATGCTGGCCTCCTCCATGCTGCGCGAGGCGGCCTCGCTCACCACCCAGATCGCCGGCGAGGTGATTCCGTCCGACGTGCCGGGCCTGATGGCCATGGGCATGCGCCAGGCTTGCGGCGTGGTGCTCGGCATCGCGCCGTGGAACGCGCCGGTCATCCTCGGCACGCGCGCCATCGCCACGCCTCTGGCCTGCGGCAACACGGTGGTGCTCAAGTCGTCCGAGATCTGCCCCGCCCTGCACCGTCTGATCGGCAAGGTGTTCGAGGACGCCGGCTTCCCGGCCGGCGTGGTCAACGTGATCAGCAACGCGCCGCAGGACGCCGCCGCCGTGGTGGCGCGCCTGATCGCCCATCCGGCCGTCAAGCGCATCAACTTCACCGGCTCCACCAAGGTGGGCCGCATCATCGCCCAGCAGGCCGCGCAGCATCTGAAGCCGGTGGTGCTGGAATTGGGCGGCAAGAATCCGCTGCTGGTGCTGGACGATGCCGACCTCGATGAGGCGGTGCAGGCGGCGGCCTTCGGCTCCTTCTTCAACCAGGGCCAGATCTGCATGTCCACCGACCGCATCATCGTCGACAACAAGGTGGCGGACGCCTTCGTGGAAAAACTGCGCGTCAAGACCGCCGGACTGCGCGCCGGCAAACCGGGCGAGCAAGGCGCGGTGTTGGGCGGCATGGTCGACGCCTCCGCCGCCGGCCGCGTGGCCGGCATGATCGCCGACGCCGAAGCCAAGGGCGCGAAGCTGGTCTGCGGCAGCGCGGACCGCGACGGCAACGTACTGCAAGCGGCCATCATCGACCACATCACGCCGGACATGGCGGTGTACCAGGAGGAGTCGTTCGGTCCCATCGTCGGCATCATCCGGGTCGACGGCGACGAGGCGGCGCTGGCCGAGGCCAACGCCAGCGAATACGGCCTGTCCGCCGCCATCTTCAGCCGCGACATCGGCCGCGCCATGGCGCTGGCGCGCCGCGTCGAATCGGGCATCTGCCACATCAACAGCTCCACCGTGGCCGACGAGGCGCAGATGCCGTTCGGCGGCGTCAAGGCCAGCGGCTACGGGCGCTTCGGCGGCAAGGCCGGCATCGCCGAATTCACGGACCTGCGCTGGATCACCATCCAGAGCGGCCACCGCCACTACCCCGTGTGATGAGGGAGCACGCGATGACGCAGCTCCCAACCTCCTCCGCGCTGGACCTGTCGCGCTATCGTCCGGTGCGTGTCGGCGGCGCGCCGGTGCGGATCGAGGCCGGCGCCGACGGCGCCTGGCGCCTGGCCTCGCACGAGGCGCTGGACGCCTATCCCGACCGGCTCACCGACCGGCTGGTGCTCGGCGCCGAACGCCATCCCGAGCGCACGCTGGTGGCGCAGCGCGGCGCCGACGGCGCCTGGCAGCGCATCAGCTACCGCGAGATGCTGGAGCAGGCGCGCGCCGTCGGCCAGGCCTTGCTGGACCGGGGCCTGTCGGCCGAGCGGCCGCTGATGGTCCTGTCCGGGAACGACCTGCAGCACCTGCAGCTGGCGCTGGGCGCGCTGTACGCCGGCGTGCCGTATTGCCCGGTGTCGCCGGCCGCCTCCGGCCCGCACGCCGACCTGACCAAGCTGACCCACTTCGTGCGTCACCTGACGCCCGGCATGGTCTACGCCTCCGACGGCGCCGCCTGCGCGGCGGCGCTGGCGGTCACCGTGCCGGACGACGTGGAGATCGTCACCAGCCGGGGCGACGCCGGCCGCGCCAGCACGCCGCTGGCGCAGCTGCTGGCGACCGTGCCGCGCACGGTGGACGCGGCCAACGCCGCCATCGGCCCGCACAGCATCGCCAAGTTCCTGTTCACGTCCGGCTCGACCAAGCTGCCCAAGGCCGTCACCACCACGCAGCGCATGTTGTGCGCCAACCAGCAGATGCTGCTGCAAACCTTCCCGGCCTTCGGCGACAAGCCGCCGGTGCTGCTGGACTGGCTGCCGTGGAGCCACACCTTCGGCGGCAGCCATAACGTCGGCATCGCGCTGTACAACGGCGGCAGCTACTACATCGACGACGGCAAGCCGACCGCGCGCGACTTCGCCGCCACGGTGCGCAACCTGAAGGAGATCGCGCCGACGGTGTTCTTCAACGTGCCCAAGGGCTGGGAGCTGCTCACCGCCGCGCTGGAGGCAGACCCGGAGCTGTGCCGCCACTTCTTCTCGCAGATGGAGCTGTTCTTCTTCGCCGGCGCCGGCCTGTCGCAGGCGGCGTGGGATGCGCTGGAGCGGGTCAGCGAGAACCGCTGCGGCCAGCGCATCCGCATCATGGCCGGCCTGGGCATGACGGAGACCGCGCCGTCCTGCACCTTCACCACCGGCCCGGTGATGATGGCCGGTTATGTCGGGCTGCCGGCGCCGGCCTGCGAGGTCAAGCTGGTGAAGGTGGACGGCAAGTACGAGGCGCGCTTCCGCGGCCCGCACGTCATGCCCGGCTACTGGCGCGCGCAGCAGGCCACCGACGACGCGTTCGACGAGGAAGGCTACTACCGCAGCGGCGACGCGGTGCGCTTCGTCGATCCGGCGCGGCCGGAACTGGGCCTGATGTTCGACGGCCGCATCGCCGAGGACTTCAAGCTAAGCAGCGGCACCTTCGTCAGCGTCGGTCCCTTGCGGGCGCGCGTCATCAGCACCGGCGCGCCCTACATCCAGGACGTGGTGGTGGCCGGCATCGACCGCGACGCCATCGGTTTGCTGGTGTTCCCGCGCATGGACCAGTGCCAGCTGCTGTCCGGGCTGGGCGAGGACGCAAGCCCCGCCGCCATCCTGTCCAGCGTCCCGCTGCGGCGCCACTTCCAGCAGCTGCTGGCGCAGTTGAACGCCGTCGCCACCGGCTCGGCCTCGCGCGTCGACCGCCTGTTGCTGCTGGAGGAGGCGCCGTCGGTGACGGCCGGCGAGCAGACCGACAAGGGGTCGATCAACCAGCGCGTGGTGCTGGAGCGGCGCGCGGCGCTGGTGGCGGCGCTGTACGCGGGCGGCGATCCGGCGGTGCTGACGGCCGCCTGAGCGCGCCGTGGACGCCTGGCCGCGGCCACCGTCTCAGACGGGGTCGCACGCCATGGCGCGCACGCAGCAGCGTTCGAACAGCAGGGCCGAATACCGGTGCATCAAACTGCTCTGCGCGGCGACCGCATGCTCCTGCGGATCGCCGCGCGTGAGCCGGCCGACCAGGTCCTGGATGGCGTCGCAACTTTCGCGGATCTGCGCGCCCAGCACCAGGTCGATCTCCAGCTCGCCCCGGCTCACCTGCACCCGCAGGCGGCCGGAAAGCGCGGCATACATCTCCATCAGGTCGGCGCTCAGCGCCTGCAACGGCTGCCTGGGCTGCGCATCCTGCAATTCGCTGAGCGCGACCGCCTCCAGCAGCAGCTTCAAGGCCCGCAACAACATCTGGTATTCCGTCTGGTATTGGCGCAATAGCGCAGTCCTGTTCATCCTAGCTCCCGTTGGTGGCCTGTGTCGTCAGACGACAGCATGCCACCGCGCGCACGCGGGACGTCATAGGGATGGCCGGATATTAAACTAGGGAAATTCAGCGGGCGTGTAGGGAAATCCTTAGCCCGCCGCGCGGGCGGCGGGCCGCGCTCACCTGCCCAGCCCGTGGTCGATGCCGTAACGCAGCATGTCGGCATTGCTCTGGAAACCCATCTTCTGCATCAGCCGCGCCTTGTGGGTGCTGACCGTCTTGTTGCTGATGGACAGCTCGTCGGCGATCTGGTTCACGGTCTTGCCGCGCACAAACAGGCGGAAGATGCTCAGCTCGCGGTTCGACAACTGCTCGTGGGCCGGCTCGTCCTGCCCGCCGTCGCCCTCGAACACCATTTGCTCGGCCAGGCCGGGATCGAGATAGCGGCCGCCGGCGGCCACCTTGCGCAGCGCCAGCAACAGCGTTTCGGGATCGCCGTCCTTGGTCATATAGCCGTTGACGCCGGCCTTGAGCGCGCGGCGCACCACCAGCGCCTCGTTGTGCATGCTCAGCACCAGGATCGGCAGCCCGGGCGCGTGGGCACGGATGCGGGCGACCAGCTCGATGCCGCTGATGCCCGGCATCGACAGGTCGAGCAGCACCACATCGCACGGCGTGGTGCGCAGGCACTCCATCACCTGCCCGCCATTGGTGGCCTGGGCCACCACCACCATGTCGCCCGCCAGGCCAAACAATTGCAACAGGCCGCCGCGCACGATGGCATGATCGTCGGCAATTAAAATTCGTATCATCTAAGGGGGGCTTTCCAGAAAAATCCATAGGGTCCGTGGTGCTCATGCTATCAGACTCCGCGCCCCGTCCCCATCTGCTGTTTCATTACGACAACAGCGCGTCCACCTCGGCCCGGTCCGTGTACTCGATGCGGTTGCGGCCCTGTCCCTTGGCCCGGTACAGGGCCTGGTCGGCCAGCCCGATCCATTGCTCCGGCGCCAGCGCGCCGGGGCGGCCCTCCACCACGCCGCAGCTGCAGGTGACGCTCAGCGCCTGCGCCGGGTCGATGCGCACCGGCGCGCCGCCGATGGCCTGGTGCAGCTGCGCCAGGCGCGCGCCGCCGCTGGCCGCGTCCAGTCCCGGCAGCAGCAACATGAATTCCTCGCCGCCGTAGCGGCCCACGGTGTCGCTGGCGCGCAGCTGCGCCTGCGCCCGCCGCACCACTTCGCACAGCACCTCGTCGCCGGCCAGGTGGCCGTACGTGTCGTTGACGCGCTTGAAGTGGTCCAGATCGAGCAGCACCAGCAGGAACGGCGCGCCGCCCGGCGCCGCCATCTGGGTCAGCCTTTCGGTCAGCGCGGTGCGGTTCCACGCCTGGGTCAGGCCGTCCTTGAGCGAGCGCAGCCGGTGTTCCTCGCGCGAGGCCTCCAGCGCCGCCGTGCGCTCGGCCACGCGCCGCTCCAGCAGCGCCTGCTGCCGCAGCACCCGCGCCACCCGGTAGCGGTGCAGCAGGCCGATCGCGCCCAGCGCCAGCACGGCGCCGCCCGCGTAGGCCCACGGCGTGCGCCACCACGGCGGCTCGATGACCACCGCCAGCTCCAGCATGGGCGAGCTGGCCTGCAGCGCGGCGTCGTCGGCCACCACCTGCAGCCGGTAGCGGCCGGCCGCCAGCGCCGCGTAGCGCAGCTCGCCGTTGCCGCTGACCGACCAGGCCTCCTCTTGGCCCAGCAGGCGGTAGCGGAAGCTGAGCGCCTCGTGGTTCTGGTACAGCGGCGCCGCCACCCGCACGTCCAGCGCCGCCCCGCTCCACGGCGCCGGCCCGGCCAGCGCGGCGCCGCCGTAGCGCACCGAGCTCGGCTCCAGCGAGATGACGTGCTCGCCGAACAGCGCCTGCGGCCGCAGCAGATGGGACAGGCCGTTGCTGGTGCCGATCCACAGCGAGCCGTCCAGGTCCTCGTGGATGGCGTTCTGGTTGGCGTCGTTCCACACCATGCCGCTCTGCTGGTTGAACAGGCGCCAGCGGCTGCCGTTCCACACCATCGCGCCGCTGTCGGTGGTCAGCCACAGCCAGTGGCGCCGGTCCACCAGCAGCGACTGGATCAGGCGCCCGTCCAGCAAGTCCAGCGGGAAGGGCCGCAGGCGCAGCGCGGCGTCGGCGGCGTCGGCCCGCCAGACGCGCGATCCATGGCTTTCGCCCAGCCACAGCGTCTCGCCGTCGCAGGCCAGGTGCTCGAAGCCCTGGTTGCCCTGCAGCGGACGCGACCAGTTGCCGCGCTCCAGCCGCAGCAGGCCGCGCGCGCCGCTGAACCACAGGCGGCCGGCGCCGTCGCGGCAGATGCCGGTGATGCCGCCGTCCGGGCCCAGCAGCGCATCGGCGGCCTCGACCCGACGCGGCGCGGCCGCATGGTCAGGGTCGGCGATCAGGTACAGGCCGCGGTCGGTGCCGATCCACAACCGGCCGGCGTCGTCGAACAGCAGCTTGTAGATGATGCGCTCGGGCAGCCGCGCCACCACCCGGCCGCGGCCGGCGCGCCCGTCCCGGCGCAGCAGCAGGCCGGAAAAGCTGCCGGCCCACAGGCGGCCGTGCGCATCCTCGGCCAGCGCGCCCCATTGCCCGCCGTCGTCGACGCCGGCGAAGCGGCCGCCGTCCAGCCGCGCCAGGCCGCGGCCGGTGCCGGCGTACAGCGTGCCGTCGCGCGCGCGCAGGATGGACCAGACGTCGTCGTCCGGCACGCCCTGCTGCGCGGACCAGCTTTCCCAGTGCCGGTAACCCTGCCACTGCACCAGGCCGCGCCCGGTGGAGCCGAGCCACAGGTCGCCGTCGCGGTCGAACAGCAGCGGATGCACGCCGCTGCCGAAATGGATGCCCTGCTCGGCGCCGTAGACGGTCCAGCCGCCGGCGCCGGCGCGGAACAGGCCCCGGTCGCTGGCGGCGATCAACTGGCCGTCGCTGTTTTGCGCCAGCGTCACCGGCCAGCCGTTGGCGGCGTCGCCGAACTGTGGCGGCGTGCGGTCGACGAAGCGTTGCGCGCCCGGCGCCAGCGCCAGCACCCGGTCCGGCCCGCCCACCCACAGCGTGCCGGCGGCGTCGCGCAGCAGCGCGTCCCAGTGCCGCGGCGGCAGGCCCCGCTCGGCGCCCAGCGCCATGGCCACGCCGTCGCGGTAGCGGCACACGCGTTTTCCGCAGCCCAGCCACAGCGTGCCGTCGGCATCGCGCAGCAGCGCGCCCAGGTCGCGCAAGCCCGGCTGGGCGGCGATTTGCGCGTCGCTGAACACCGCCGCGCCGCGCCAGCCGCCGTGGCCGTCGGGCTCGACCCGCTGCAGCCTGCCGTTGCTCTGCACCAGCAGATGGTCGGCGTCGACCGCGGCGAAGCGCAGGCCCGGCTTGACCGCGAACGGCTTGCCGTCCAGCCGCGGCACCGGCCGCAGCTGCTGGCCGTCGCGCAGCAACAGCGCGCGGTCGGTGCCGATCCACAGCCGGCCGGCCGGGTCCACGAACAGGCTGGTGACGCTGGTGTCGGCGGCGTCCTGGCGCCGCCCGAAGCGGCGGAAGCGGCTGCCGTCGAAACGGTATAAACCGTTCTCGGTGCCGGCCCACAGGAAGCCGGTCCGGTCCTGCGCCAGCGCCGTGACGGTCAGGTTGGCCAGCCCGTCGACCTGGCCGTAGCTGCGCAACGGCAGCTGCTGCGCGTGCGCCGCCCCGCCCGCCAGCAGCGCGGTCAGCGTCAGCGCCAGCCGGCGCCGCAGGGCGCGGCCGGCGCCCGGTCGGCCACGAGAGCGGTGGTGGTCCATCATGGCTTCAATCCCTGTCATGCGATGCGGCCGCGTATGCTACCCCGGCGCTTAATATTTTTCCATCAGGAAATGTCGAGCCCGGCGTAGGGCGATCCCTACGCCGGCAGACCATGCTTGTGCAACACCCAGCGCAGCGCGGCCTCGGCGCCGGCGAAATCGCCGTCGTCCAGGCCGCGCTGGATGGCCTCGGCGTCCCACAGGCCAAAGCTGGACTGGAACTCTGCGGCGCAGGCGGCGAACAGCCGCACCGCCTCGCCGTCGCGCCCGCGCATCAGGGCCAGCAGCCGCCGCAACTCCTCCCCCCAGGCGGCCGGCGCGCGGGCCGCCACCACGGGCTCGGCCGGCAGGTCGCGGTCCAGGGCGGCGCACACCTGCGCCAGCGCGGCGTCCAGCGCGGCCAGCGCCGGCGCCACGTCGTCCGGCGCCGGCTGGCGGCGCACCGCCGCCTCCAGCTGCCCGGCCAATTGCCCGATGGCGCCCGCCCCCAGGCTGTCGGCCAGCCCGCGCAGCGTGTGCGCGTGGCGCGCCGCCTCCTCGTAGTCGCGGCGGCCGATCGCCGCGCGGATGCGCCCGGCGCCGTGGCGCTCCTCGTGGCGGAACAGGCGCAGCACCTTGAGCAGCAGCGCCTCGTCGCCGTTGACGCCCTGGCGCGCGGCCGCCAGGTCCAGCCCCGGCACGCTGGCCGGCAGCGCCGCCGGCGCCGCGCCGCCGTCCCCGCCGCCGTCCCAGGCGGCGCGCAGGCCGACCGGCAGATAGTGCTGCAGCATCCGGTACAGCTCGGCCGGGATCACCGGCTTGCTGAGGCGGTCGTCGAAGCCCTCGCGCTGGCAGCGCCGCCACTGGTCGGCCATGGCGTTGGCGGTCAGCGCGATGATCGGCAGGCGGTCGAAGCGGCGGTCCTGGCGCAACTCCAGCGTGGCCGCGTGGCCGTCCAGCACCGGCATGTGCAGGTCCATGAACACCAGCTGGTAGCGCTGCGCCGCGTCGGCCGCCCGCAGCCGCTCGAGCGCCTCGCGGCCGTCGTGCGCCAGGTCGACCTGGATGCCGCAGGCCTCCAGCAGGCCGACCGCGATCTCGCGGTTGACCTGGTTGTCCTCGGCCAGCAGGATGCGCACGGCGTGGAAGCGCGGCACCTGCGGCCGCGCGCCCGGCGCGCCGCGGCGGCGCTCCGAGCCGAACAGCCGCGCCAGCAGCTCGGCCACGCCGCCGCGCGTGACCGGCTTGATCAGGCAGGCGCCGTTGCCGGCCGGGGATGCGGCGGGCGGCGGGCGGCTGTCGCCGGCGCCAGCCAGCAGCACCGTCTCCGGCGGCGGCGCCAGCCCGGCCGCCGCCTGCCACATCAGCTCCGCGCCGCTCCAGGCCGGCATATCGGCGTCGGCCAGCACCAGGTCGTAGCGGGGCGCCGCGTGCAGCAGGCGCGACAGCGCCTCGACCGGGCTGTGGACCGCGACCGCCTCCAGCCCCAGGCTCTCGAGCGCGGCCAGCAGCGCGGCGCGCGCGCTGGCGCTGTCGTCCACCACCAGCACCCGCAGGCCGCGCAGCGCGGCCGGCAGCGGCGGCGCGCCGGCCGCCGCGCCGCGCTCGAGCCACAGCGCGACGGTGAAGCGGCTGCCGGCGCCGGGCGCGCTCTCGACCCCGATCTCGCCGCCCATCAGGTCGACCAGCTTCCGGCAGATGCTCAGGCCCAGGCCGGTGCCGCCGAACTTGCGCCGGGCGCTGTCGTCGGCCTGGGTGAAGGCCTGGAACAACCGGCCGATCTGGTCGGCCGCCATGCCGATGCCGGTGTCGCGCACGCAAAACGCCAGCCGCACCCGTCCCGGCTGCTGCGCCAGCAGCGCCACCTCCAGCGCCACCTCGCCGCGCTCGGTGAACTTGAGCGCGTTGTTGAGCAGGTTGACCAGCACCTGGCCGAGGCGCTGGGCGTCGCCGCGCAGGCCGCGCGGCACCTCGGCCGGCACGATGAAGTTGCATTCGAGCGCCTTGCCGCCGACGCCGCCGCCGCCGACCGCCGCCACGTGGTCGAGCAGGTCGTCGAGGTCGAAGTCGACGCTCTCGAGGTCGAGCTTGCCCGCCTCGATCTTGGAGAAGTCCAGGATGTCGCTGATGATGCCCAGCAGCGAATTGCCGGCGTTGTAGATCTTCTGCACATAGTCGCGCTGGCGCGGCTGCAGGTCGGTGTCCAGCGCCAGGTAGGACAGGCCGATCACCGCGTTCATCGGCGTGCGGATCTCGTGGCTCATATTGGCCAGGAACAGGGACTTGGCCTGGGTCGCCTCCTCGGCCCGCGCGCGCGCGGCCTGGGCCTGTTGGAACAGCAGCGCGCCGTGCAGCGCCGCGCCCAGGTGGGCGGCGATGGTCTCGAGCAGGCGCTGGTCGCTGGCCTTGTAGACGCCGGGGCGCACGCTCAGCACCGAGACCGCGCCCTGCGCCACGCCGCCGGCGATGATCGGCACGCACAGGCAGGACAGCATGGGCGGCCCGGCCGGCCGGGCCGCCAGCTCGGCGGCCGGGACCGCCTGCCCGTCCTGGATCAGCACGCCCTCGCCGGCCTCGATCACGCGGCTGCTCAGGCCCTCGCCGTGGCGCAGCGGCGCGATGACGGCGCCGTCGGCGTACGGGAAATGCAGCATGCCGCTGTCGCGCTCGAGCAGCGCGATGTAGGTGATGTCGCCATGAAACAGGCGGCGCAGCTGCTCGCCGACGGCGGCGATCAGGTGGTCGAGCTCGAGCTTGCCGGCCAGGATGTGGGCCACCGCGTTGACCGCCGCCAGCTCGGCGTTGCGCTCGCTGGCCTCGCGGTGCTGGCGCTCGGCCTCGCCGCGCTGGAACTCGGCCAGCGCCTGCTGCCGCAGCGCGTCGTCGGTGCGGCTGGCCACCTCGCGCTCGAGCGCCTTGCGCTGCGCCGCCAGCTGCCAGGTGCGCAGCCGGTAGGCCGCGTACAGCCCCCCGGCCGCCAGCAGCGCCGCCGCCGCGCGGAACCACCAGGTCTGGTACCACCACGGCAGCACCGTCACCGGTATCCGCAGCCCGCGCTCGTTCCACACGCCCTCCCGGTTCGAGCCGCGGATCGCCAGCTGGTAGCGGCCGGGCGGCAGGTTGGTGTACGACGCCAGCCGGTGCGTGGCGTCGACCGCGATCCAGTCGCGGTCGTAGCCCTCCAGGCGGTAGGCGTAGCGGTTCAGTTCGGGCGCCGTGAAGTCCAGCGCGGCGAAGCCCAGCGCGAAGCTGTTGGCCTCGGCCCGCACCAGCAGCGTGGCCGGCGCCGGGCCGTTGTAGCGGCCCGGCGGCGCCGCCTGGCCGCCCAGCCGCACCTCGGTCACCACCACCGGCGGCGTCCAGCGCCAGGGCTGGTAACGTTCCGGCCGCACCACCGTGACGCCGCCGGTGCCGCCGAACGCCAGCTCGTCGCCGACCGCCACGCCGGAGCCCATCCAGTACGGCGCGTAGCGCACGCCATCGGCCCGGCCCAGCACGCTGACCGCGAAGCTGGCCGGATCGATCACCACGATGGCGCTGTCGGTGCTGGCCCAGACCCGCCCCTGGCCGTCCTCCAGCAGGCTGTTGATATTGGTGTCCGGCATGCCATGGGCCATATCCAGGCGCCGCACCCGGCGCCAGCCGCCGCCGGCCTGCGCCGCCATCACGTCGATGCCGGCGCCGTTGCCCACCCACAGCCGCCCGCGCCGGTCGGTGTACAGCGCGGAGACATAGTCGTGCGACAGCGCGGCCGGGTTGGCCGGGTCCGCGCGCAGGCGCTCGAGCACGGCGCCGCTGGCCCGCTCCACCCGGTTCAAGCCGGCGGTGGTGCCGACCCACAGCGTGGCGCCCGGACCGTCCCGCAGCACGGTCACGTCCAGCGCGCTCAGGCCCTCGACGTGGCGCAGCAGTTCCAGTCCGGCGCCGGCGCGGTGGCGCGCCTGGTACAGGCCGCCGGTGCTGGTGCCGATCCACAGGCTGTCGCCGTCGCCGGCCAGCGCGCGCACGTACAGGTGCGGGTCCAGCCACGGCGCCGCCAGCCGCCGCGCATGCCGGCCGTCCCGGTCGGCGCGGTACAGGCCGGAGGTGGCCGCCAGCCACAGCGCGCCGTCGCCGCCCGCCAGCAGCGCCGAGACGGTGGCCGGCGGCGCCCGCCCGTCGGGCCGCCAGGCGCTGGCCCGCCCGGTGTCGGCCTCGATCAGGTCGACGCCGGCGCGCTGCTGGCCGGCCCACAGCCGGCCGGCGCCGATGGCGGCCAGGGTCATCGGTTCGCCGTCGCCCAGGCCGGCCGCGCCATCGCGCCGCCGGCCGATGGACACGGCGGCCTGGCGCGGCGGGTGCTGCTGCACGCCGTCGCCGACCGTGATCCACAGCGCGCCCGCGCGGTCGCGGAACAGCTTGCCGTTCGACAGTTCCTCCCCGGCCAGCCCGCCGTGCACGACGCGCCGCAGCCCGCCGCTGGCCGCGTCCACCACCAGCGCGCCGCTGGTGTCCGTGCCGAGCCAGATCTCGCCGTCGTCGCCCTCGCCGATGTCGGTGACCGAGGCGAGCTTGACGCCGCCGCCCGGCCCGCGCCGCACGGTGAACGGACTGATCTTGCCGGTGCGCGGATCGCGCACCCACACGGCGCCGTCCACCGTGGCCATCCACAGCCTGCCGTCGCTGGCGCCGAACAGCACGGGCAGGCTGGGCGCCGGGTCGCGCGCGGGCAGCGGCACGCGCGTGAACCGCCCGGCCGCCGGATCGAACCGGGCCAGGCCCTTCCACGTCCCCACCCACAGGGTGCCGCTGGCGTCGCGGCACAGGGATTTGACGACATCGGCCGGCAGGCTGCCGGCGTCGCCCTCGACATGGCGGAAATGGGTGATCCGCGCCTGCGCCGGCTGGTCGACGCCGCTCAGGTGGTCCAGGCCGGTGTCGGTGCCCACCCACAGGCCGCCGTCGCCGTCGTCGACGATATCGGCCACCGCGCCGCCGGACAGGCCGGTGTTGGCGCTGTTGTAGCGCACGAAACCGTCGGTGGCGGGGTCGTAGCGCGCCAGGCCGCCGCTGGCCGTGCCCACCCACAAGCGGCCGCGGCGGTCCGCGCGCACGGCCAGCACGTAGTTGTCCGGCAGCGTATGCGGATCGTCCGGGTTGAACTGATAGTTGCGGAAGCGGTAGCCGTCCCAGCGCGCCAGGCCGCCCTGCGTGCCCACCCACAGGAAGCCGTCGCCGTCCTGGTTGACTTCCGTGATGGTGACGTTGGCCAAGCCCTGCTGCGCGCCTATGCTGAGCAAGCCCGGCTGCGCCAGCCCGGTCCAGCGCGCGGGCGGCGCCGCCCCCGCCGCGCCGGCCAGCAGCGCGGCGGCCAGCCAGGCCGCGGACGCCGCCCCCCGGTTCATGCCGGCGCCAGCGGCAGCAGCACGGCCACCCGGGTGCCGCCGCCCGGCAGCGCGCCGACGCTCAGCTCGCCGTTCAGGCTCAGCACGCGCTCGCGGATGCCCAGCAGGCCGAACGCCTGCGGCCGCACCCGGGCCGGATCGAAGCCGCCGCCGTTGTCGTCGACCCGCAGCTCGCAGCTGCCGCCGCCGCAGCACAGCGAGACCGCGGCCTCGCTGGCGCCGGCGTGGCGCGCCACATTGGTCAGCGACTCCTGGGCGATGCGGAACACCGCGATGGCCTGCTGCTCGTCGAGCCGCTCCTCCAGCGCCAGCACCAGGCTGCAATCGATGCCGCTGTGCCGGCGCAGCTCGTCGACCAGCCATTCCAGCGCCGGGCCGATGCCCAGCTCCAGCACCGCCGGATGCAGCGTGGTGGCGACGTTGCGCACCACGCCGATGGAACGGTCGACCAGCTCGGTGATGTCGCGCACCTGCTCGTTCAAGCCCGGCACCGCGGCGCCGTGGCGCACCCGCAACAGCCCGGCCTGCATGCGCAGCGCGGTCAGCGACTGGCCCAGCTCGTCGTGCAGCTCGCGCGCGATGCGCTTGCGCTCGTCCTCGCGCACGCTCTCGCGGTGCTGGCCCAGCTCGCGCAGCTCGGCGGTGCGCTCGGCCACCTGCTGCTCCAGGCTGTCCCGGTACTGCTGCAGCACCCGCTCGGCCTCGCGCCGCTCGCGGTTCTCGCTGGCCAGCAGCGCGTTCTGGCTGGCCAGCCGCGCCTGCATCGCCGACAGGCGCAGGTGGGTGGTCACCCGCGCCAGCATCTCCTCGGCCCGCAGCGGCTTGGTCACATAGTCGACCGCGCCGGCGCGAAAGCCCGCCAGCTTGTCGGCCGTGTCGTTGAGGGCGGTCATGAAGATCACCGGCACGGCGGCGATCGGCGCGGCGTCGGCCTTCAGGCGCCGGCACACCTCGAAGCCGTCGATGCCGGGCAACATCACGTCCAGCAGGATCAGGTCGGGCGGCGCGAACGCGACCCGCCGCAGCGCTTCGTCGCCGCTGTGCGCGACCGACAGCCGCAGGCCCTGCGCGCGCAGCACGCCCACCGCCAGCGCCAGGTTGGCCTGGTTGTCGTCGACGATCAGGATGGTGCGTTCGCGTAAATCGGGGGACATGGTCATGCTAGGCTCCTCGCGAGCGCCGCAGCGTCGCCATATACATGCTACCAGACAACTGCGACGTCTCGCCGGCGCCCGCCTCCGCGGCGTCGGCCGGCGGCCACGCGGGGCGGCCGCGCAGCGACAGATAGGTCGTCATCTCGGCCACCGCCAGCGGCCGGCTGTAGAAAAAGCCCTGCACCTCGTCGCAGCGCTGGGTGCGCAGGAAGTCGAGCTGGCCGGCCGTCTCCACGCCCTCGGCGATCACCTTCAGGCCCAGCGTGTGCGCCATCGCGATGATGGCGCGCACGATGGCGCCGTCGTTGCGGTCGTCCGGCAGGCCGGCCACGAAGGCGCGGTCGATCTTCAGGTAGTCGAGCGGAAAGCTCTTCAGATAGCTGAGCGAGGAATAGCCGGTGCCGAAGTCGTCCACCGCCAGCCGCACGCCGAGCGACTTGAGCGCGGCCAGCGTGCGCTGGGTGCGCCTGGCGTCGTGCATCAGCATGCTCTCGGTCAGCTCCAGCTCCAGCAGCCCGGGCGGCAGGCCGCTGGCCGCCAGCGCCGTCTCGACCACGCGCACCAGGTCGGCGTCGCGGAACTGGCGCGCCGACAGGTTGACGGCGACCGGCAGCGCGTGGCCGAAGCGGCGCCGCCAGTGCTCCGCCTGCTGGCAGGCCTGGCGCAGCACCCAGGCGCCGATCTGCAGGATCAGGCCGTTCTGTTCGGCCAGCGGGATGAATTCGGCCGGCCCCACCGCGCCGCGCCCCTTGCTGTGCCAGCGCAGCAGCGCCTCCATGCCGGCCGCGGCGCCGTCGACCAGGCCGGCGCGCGGCTGGTAGTGCAGCGACAGCTCGCCCTGGCGGATGGCGTAGCGCAGCGCGTTGCCGATCTCCACCCGGCGCCGGGTGCTGCTGTTCATCTCGGTCGTAAACAGCTGGTGGCGGCCGCCGCCCTCGGCCTTGGCGCGGCACATCGCGGCGTCGGCGTTGCCCAGCAGGGTGTCGGCGTCGCGGCCGTCGCGCGGCCACTGGGCGATGCCGATGCTGCAGGCCAGCGCCAGTTCGTAGTCGTCGATCTCGACCGGCCTGGCCAGCTGGCGCAGCAGGCCCCGCGCCAGGCGCGCCGCGGCGTCGCCGCCGCCCTCGACCACGATGGCGAACTCGTCGCCGCCGATGCGCGCCACCGCGTCGGCGTCGCCCACCGCCTGGTCCAGCGCGGCGGCGCAGCGCACCAGCAGGCGGTCGCCCAGCGCGCGCCCGAGGCCGTCGTTGAGGTCGCGGAAGTGGTCCAGTCCGAGCAGCAGCACGGCCACCTCGCCGCCGTGCGCCTCGGCGCCGGCCAGCGCCAGCGACAGGCGGTCGCGGAAGCTGAGCCGGTTGGGCAGCGCGGTCAGCGGATCGCGCCGCGCCAGGAAGTTGAGCTGGGCCTGGTAATCGTGCAGCCGGGTGACGTCGCGGCCGATGCCGGCCAGGCGGCAGCCGGCGCGGCCGGGCACGCTCGAGCGCACCATCGTCACATGCAGGATGCAGCGGCCGGCGCCCAGCTCCAGCGGCAGTTCCTCGTCGACCGTCTCGCCGCGCTCGGCGCAGCGCTGGCAGGCGGCCTGCCAGCGCGCGCCGGCGGCCGCGCCGAACAGCTGCGACACCCGCTGGCCGGGAATGCCGGCGGCCGGCATGCCGGCCAGGCGGGCGAAGGCCGGATTGACCTGCACGTAGCGGAACTGGCCGTCCTCGCCGCCCTCGATCAGGTACAGGGCGTCGGCGGCATAGTCGAAGATCTCCTGGTAGCCCAGCGTGCTGGCGGCCAGCGCCAGCTCGGCCGCGCGGCGCTCGGCCAGCTCGAACTGCAGGCGGCGATTGCTTTCCCTCAGTTCGGCGGTGCGCGCCTCCACCGCCTCGTGGACGCCGCGGCGCAGCAGGCGCAGCTGCAGCTGCGCGCCCACCCTGGCCGCCAGCTCGTCCATCCGCAGGGGCTTGCGCACGCAGTCGACCGCGCCCAGCGCCAGCGCCTGGCGCTGGCTGGCGGCGTCCTGGCGGCCGGCCATGAAGATCACCGGGATCTGCGCGGTGCCGGCGCGCGCCTTCAGCTGCCGACACACTTCCAGGCCGTCCATGTCGGCCAGCGCCGCGCCCAGCAGGATCAGGTCGGGCTGGACCGCGTCGACCCGCGCCAGCGCCTCGGCGCCGTCGCGCACCGGCACCGGGCGGTAGCCGAGCGCGGTCAGACGGTCGGCCACGACAGCCAGCTTGTCCGGCTGCCCGTCCACAATCAGGATCGTATTACAGGGATGGGCCGGCGCGACCCTCGTCCCGCCGGTAACGGCCTTCCTCATCACGGTGCTTTCCATTCAATGCCGATGGCGGTGACGCCAGCATCGCACGCCGCCGGCCACTTGGCCATCGGGCAATCTTGAAGCCCGTGTAAGACCGGCGGACGGCCGGGGTCAGGAAATCCCGACCCGGCGGCGGGCCAGCCAGCCCACGGCGGCCAGGCCGGCCAGCAGCATCGCATAGCCGGCCGGCTCGGGCACGGCGGCGGTGATCGTCACCTGTTCCAGGAAGGCGCCGCGGTTGTCGCCGCCGCGGTTGTGGAAGCTGAAGCCGTACACGCCGGCGCTGGCGGGGGTGAAGGTCACGCTCCGGGTCGACAGCGGCGCGTCCTGGGCGATCACGAAGCTCTGCTGCGTGCCGCCGAAGCTGACGTCGACGGTGTCCGAACCCCAGCGGCGCTGGTTGCCGGCGATCTCGAAACTCATGGTGTAGGTGGCGCCGGCCCGCAGGCTGATGCTGTTGCTGAACACGCCGGCCTTGAGGCTGCTGCCGTCGAGGTCGATGTAATGGCCGTGGCCGGGCAGCTCGTTGTGCACGAAGCCCTGGCCGTCGACGTCGACCGTGCCGTCGGCGACGTGCCAGCCGTTGACGAAGGTGGTGACGTTGTCGCCGGTGTGGTCGCCGTCGAAATTGTCCGAGAACAGCGTGACGACGGCCGCCTGGGAGGCGGTGCTGGCCGCCAGCAGGGCGGCGGCGGCGCAGAACTTACGTAGAGACATGAGGTATCCTATATTCAAAAGGTAATTAAAGTTACCATTTGATAATACCAGTCCGCCGCCGGATGGCTATCGGGCGGGGATGATCCTGCCGTAGGGATTGCCCTACCCCGCGCTACTTGCCCTTGTAGATGCCGGCTTCCAGGATGATGTCGCCGTGCTTGACGAAGTAGGTCGACTTCTTCTCGATCTCGCCGGTGTTCGGGTTGTTGTAGCGGTAGTCCACCCAGCCCTTGCCCTTGGCCGCGGCCTGGTCGATGATCTCCTTGCGGAACAGCTTGCCGTCCGCGTCGGGCAGCACCACCATGTTCTTGCCGACCAGCTTGGGATTGGTCGGATGGGCCAGCTGGGTGCCGTCCAGCGCCCGCACCGTCAGGTAGGTGGTGTCGGTGACGAACTCGGGGTTCTTGTTGTTGACCTCCTTGATCAGGGCCTCCTTGCCGTTCTTCTGCAGGTAGGCGGCGCCCTTGTCCACCATCGCGATGGCGGCGGCGGCGTTGTCGGCGGCGCGCGCCGGCGCGTAGGCCAGCGCCGAGGTGGCAAGCAACATCGCGACGATCGTATTTTTCATGGCCTGTCTCCGAAAGAATGTATGCGCCGCTGCGTCGGCGGCGGCCCCACTATAGCAGTTCCCCGCCCGCCACCGCTGGGCTCCCTGCTACGTAGTTTCCCTCATCGCGCCCCTCGCGGCCGGCCGCATCGCCGGGCGACGTCAGGCGGCACCCTCGCGCAGGTCGTCGTCGGCGTATTCGACCCGGTTGCGCCCCAGCGCCTTGGCGCGGTACAAGGCCTGGTCGGCGCGCCCCACCAGTTCGCCCGCCGCGGCCGGCCTGGCCGGATCGAATTGCGCGACCCCAAAGCTGGCGCTCACCGGCAGCGGCCCCGGCCCGCCCAGGTCGACCGGCGAGGCCGCGATCGCCCACCGCATGGCCTCCACCCGCGCCGCGCCGTCGGGCCGCGCCAGGTCGGGCAACAACACCAGGAATTCCTCGCCGCCGTAGCGGCCCACCAGATCATACGGCCGCACACAGGCGCCCAGCCGCGCCACCACCTCGCGCAGCACGGCGTCGCCGGCCGGATGGCCGTAGGTGTCGTTGATCCGCTTGAAGTGATCCAGGTCGAGCAGGACCAGCAAAAAGTGCGCGCCCTCGCGCTGCGCCTTCAGTATCGCCTGCTCCAGCATTTCCAGCATCGCCATCCGGTTCCACGCCTTGGTCAGGCCGTCGCGCAGCGCGCGTTCGCGCAAGGCTTCCTGCGACAGCTCCAGTTCGCGCGTGCGCTCCTCCAGCTGGCGGGTGCGCTCGCGCACCAGGCCCTCCATGCGCGCGTTGCTGGCGCGCAGGCCGCGCACGCGGTAGCGGTAGGCCAGCCACAAGGCGACGGCGGCGGCGGCCAGGCACGACAGGTGGAACGCCGTGGTGCGCCACCAGGGCGGCGCGATGGTGAAGCCCAGTTCCTGCGTCGCCGACATGCTCTGCGTATCGATGTTCTCGACCGCGTACTGCAGCCGGTAGCTACCCGGCGGCAGCGCCGGGTAGCGCAGCATCGGCGTGGCCGAACTTGACCACTCCTGCTCCAGCCCCGCCATCCGGTAGCGGAAACGCAGGGCGCCCCGGTGCTCGTAGCTCAGGCTGGCCATGGTGAACTGCAACGAACCGGACGACCAGGCCAGCGTGTCGTCGTTATGCAGCGGCAGCACCGCGCCGTCGCGCACCACCGCCTCGACGATCGCCGACAGCCGGTGCGGCGCGAACAGGCGCTCGGGATGCAGGATGTGCGAGGCGCCGTTCGGGGTCGGCAGCCACAGCGTGCCGTCCTTGTCCTCGTAGAACGAGCGGGGAATGGTGCTGTCCCATACCAGCCCGTCGTTGCTGTCGAACAGGCGCCACTGTTGCTTGTTCCACGCCAGCAGGCCGGCATCGGTCCCCAGCCAAAGCCAGCCGCGGCTGTCCTCATGGATGGACGCCAGGCTCTTGTCGCGCAACAGCGGCACCCGCACCTCGTGCTTCGCCAGGCCCGCCGCGCCCACCTCCACGCGCCACAGCCCGGCCGTCCCCCGCCCCAGCCACAGGGAACCGTCGGCGGAGCAGCTCATCGAGTCGAAATCGGTCTGCCCTTCCGTCCTCAACGGATAACTGTCCCAGCGGCCCGCGCGGCGGCGCCACAAGGTGGTGTCGGTCAGGAACCACAGCGTGCCGTCGTGGCTCTGGCAGCTGTGCCGCGTCATTTCGGTCAGCAGGCTGCTGCCGGCCGCCAGTCCGGCCGGCCGGGCCGGCGCCGCGCCGTCGCCGGGCCGTTCCAGCACATACAGTCCGTCGCCGGTACTGATCCACAAGCGCCCGTCGCGGTCGGCCAGCAGCCGGAAGATAATCGGCAGCGACGCCACCGGCACCTCGCCGCCGCCGCGTCCATCGTCGCGGGCCAACATGCCGCCATAACTGCCGGCCCACAGCCGGCCCTGGGCGTCCATCGCCTGGCTGCTCCACTGCTGGGACGCGTGGCCCGGCTCCGGCGCGGCCGGCGCGGTGTCGCCGGCGCCCAGGCGCGCCATGCCCGAGCGCGTGCCGATGCGCATCCTGCCGGCGCCATCGCGCAGGAAGGAGATCACGCTGTCGTCGGGCAGCCCTTGCGCCTTGGTCCAGTTTTCCCAGTTGTCGTAGCCGAGCCAGCGCACCAGGCCATGCCCGGCCGTCCCCAGCCACATTCCGTGGTCGCGGTCGGACAGCATCGCCAACACGCCGCCGCCCTTCTTGAGGCCATTGCGGCTGTCGAAGAATTCCCAGCGCCCCCCGCTCCAGCGCGCCACGCCGTCGTCGGTGCTGGCCAGCACGCGGTGCTCCGCGTCCTCCGTCAACGCCACGCCGATCACCGCTTTGCGCATCACCTCGCCGGGCGGGGTGCGGTCGACGAAACGCGTCGCGCCCCGTTCCAGCACCACGATGTGGCTGCCCCCGCGCGCCCACAGCGCGCCGTCCGCCATGCGGGCGATGTTGTACCAGTGGTCGTCCGGCACGCCGGCGGCGCGGTCCCATACCCGCACCCCGCGCGTCCCGGCCTGGCACAGCGCGCGGTCGCATCCGAGCCATAGTCCGCCATCCGCCTCGCCCCATACGCTGTCGACCTGGTCCAGCGCAGGCAGGCGCCGGCGCTGGTCCGCCGAAAAATGGGGACGCGCGGCGGGATGGCCGTCCGCCACCGTCACCTGGAACACGCGCCCGCCGCTCACCACCATCGCGCCGCCGTCCGGCCCCGCGGACATCGGCTGATCCGCCGCCACCGGCACCTGCTTGCCGTCGTAGGGCGCCGCGACCAGGCGCTCGCCGTCCAGCAGGTAGGTGCCCTCGTTGGTGCCCACCCATAGGCGCTGGCGCGCGTCGGTCACCAGGCCGGTGATTTGCGTGTCGGCCAATCCGTCGCCCCTGGCGTAGCGGCGGAACGCCGCGCCGTTGTAACGGAACAGGCCATTGTCGGTGCCGACCCACAGATAGCCGGCCCGGTCCTGCGCCAGCGCGTTGATCGACAGGTTGGCCAGGCCTTCCTGCCGCGTCAGATAGTGCAACGGCAGTTGCTGGGCGGGGACGAGACAGGGCCAGGCCCAGCTCAGGAGGAAGACGAACGCCGCGGACAGCCGCTGTGGATTGAATGACATGGTTGCACACTGAAGAACGCGTATCGGTCCATTATCGTCCCTTTGAAACCTCGGCGATATCAGGATGCACCTGAAACGGGGTAAGGCTGCGCCCTAGGGAAATCCCTACCCCGGCATCGCCGGCCTACGGATTCCCCAGTTCATGCATCGGCAGGCGGAAGGTCTCGCGCGCGGTCGCCACCGAGATCGCCGCCACCACGCTGGTGGCCGTGACAAAGGCCGCCACCGGGATCCAGCCGCCAGGCCCCGGCTGCAGCACCGCCGCGCTGATGGTCGGCGCGAAGCCGCCCAGCGCGAAGCCGACCTGGGTGCCGATCGCCATGCCGGACAGGCGCACGCGGGTGCTGAACATCTCGCCGTACAGCGACGGCCAGACGCCGTTGGCCGCGCTGTACACCACGCCCGACAGCAGCAGGCCGAAGGTAAACACCAGCGGCAGGTTGACCGTGCTGATGCTCCACATGTAGGGCCAGATCAGCGCCGCCGATCCCAGCGCGCCGAAGATGAACACCGGCTTGCGGCCGACGCGGTCCGACAACGCGGCGAACAGCGGTATCGCGCCCAGCGCCACCACGTTGGCCAGCACCAGCACCGTCAGCATGGTGGAGCGCGGAATGTGCATGGTGTTGACGGCGTAGGACAGCGTGAACACGCTGAAGATCGTGCTCACCACCGACACCAGCGCGGCGAAGATCACCCGCAGCAGGTTGGCCTTGTGGTCGCGGAACAGCAGCGCCAGCGGCATGCGGCTCGGCTTGTGGCCGGATTCCTCGGCGAAGGCCGGGGTCTCGGGCAAGGTGCGGCGCACCCACATGCCGACCGCCACCACGATGGCGCTCAGGAAGAAGGGAATGCGCCAGCCCCAGGACAGCAGCTGCTCCTCCGGCAGCGCGGACAGCGGCAGGAATACCAGCGTCGCCAGGATCAGGCCCGCCTGCGTGCCGCTCAGCGTGAAGCTGGTGAAGAACGCGCGGCGGTGCGCCGGCGCGTGCTCCAGCGTCATCGAGTTGGCGCCGGCCTGTTCGCCCGCCGCCGAAATCCCCTGCAGCATGCGCAGCACCACCAGCATGATGGGCGCGGCGATGCCGACCTGGCCGTAGGTCGGCAGCAGGCCGACCAGGAAGGTTGAAATCCCCATCAGCAGCAGGGTGAAGGTCAGCACGCGCTTGCGGCCGTAGCGGTCGCCCACGTGGCCCAGCAGCACCGCGCCGAACGGCCGCGTGACATAGCCGACGCCGAAGGTGGCGAAGGCCGCCACCGTGGCCGTCGCCGGATCGAAGGCGGGGAAGAAGATTTTACCGAACACCAGCGCCGCCGCCGTGCCGTAGATGAAGAAGTCGTAGTACTCGACCGCGCTGCCGATCCAGCTGGCGAAGGCCGCCTTGCGCGGCGAGCGTGCCGGCGCCGTTGTGTTGCCCGCGGCGCCTGCCGCCTTGGCTATCTTGTCGGCCTTGTCTCTTGTCGTTGCTGCTGCTGTCATGTCGTCCTCCAGATGGTTATTGTAGTTGGGTTAAAACTTGTGCAGGATGCCGGCCTGCAGGCCGGTCAAATGTTTGCCGTTGATGTCGGCGCCTGCCAGGTTGGCCGAAGGTCCGGCCGAGCCGCTGAAGCGGAAGCCGGCGTTGGCCTGGTTCCGCATCTCGCTGGCGAAGCCGTACAGCGTGGTGCGCTTGGACAGCTCGTAGTACGCGCCCACGTTGGTCCCGCGCGCGCCGGCGTCGCCGCCGGAGGTGTCGTGGATCACGCCATACAAGGCCCCCACCCTCAGCCGGCTGTTGATGCGGTAGTCGGCCGAAATCTGATAGAGGTTGTAGTAGCGGGCGGCGTTGCGGTCGGTGCCGGCGAAGAAGTTGGTCGGGTTGCTGACGTTGTTGAGGATGACGCCCGCGTTCAGGCCATTGGCGTTGGACGTGGAGTTGTTGCTGCGCGCCGCCGCCAGGTAGATGGTGCCGCCGCCGTATTGGTAGTCGGCGTAGACGTTGTGGTACACCACCTTGTCCCCCACCGTGGCGGTGACGGTGTTCGGGCTGGCCTGCAAGCCGGCGTAGCCCGCGCGCCAAGGCCCGTTGCGGTAGTCCAGCGCCAGCTGGTAGATCGGGCTGTTGCCGCGCGTGGCGCCGCCGTTTTCCGGCAGCGCGTAGTGCAGCACCAGCTGCGCGCCCGCCAGGCGCGGCGTGCGGTAGGACAGGTCGTTGTCGTAGCGCGAAGGAATGCCGAAGGTGTTGAACAAGGAGCCGAAGGTGGTGCGGTCGGTATAGTCGATGGCGCCGCCGATCAGGAAGATCTCCGTGTTCTGGCGGCCGATGCGGTACTCGCCGCTGGGCGCCTCGATGCCCACCCACGACTGGCGGTCGAACAGGCGCGTGGTGTCGGCGCCGGTCCCCGTGTCGGCGTTGACGCCCTGCTCCAGCGTGAACTTCACCTTGTAGCCGCCGCCGATGTCCTCCGTGCCGCGAAAACCGAGGCGGCTGCGCAGGATGGCGCCGTCGTTCAGGCCCGTGATGTGGGCGCCGCTGCTGCTGCGGATGTAGCCGATGTATTCGTCGAAATTGCCGTAGATTTCAACGTTGGACTGCGCCTGGGCGGCCGCCTGCCATGCCGCCATGCAGGCCAGCGCGATTGCTTGCTTCTTCATTTAATCTCCGTATTATTTATATCGTTATGTGTGCTGCTGGTTTCCCCCGGTGCTGCCGCGAAGCGAGGGGCTTCGTTTTAATCCTGTGCCAGCGCGGCGATGGCCAGCGCGTAGCCACGCACGCCGAAGCCGGCCATCACGCCATGCGCCACCGGCGACAACCACGAGTGATGGCGGAACGGCTCGCGCGCATGGACGTTGGAGATGTGCAGCTCGATCACACGCACCGCCGCGCCCTTGATGGCGTCGTGCAGCGCCACCGAGGTGTGGGTGTAGGCGCCGGCGTTGAACACCACGCCGGCCAGGGAGCCCTGCGCCTGCGCCGCGCCGGCGGCGTGGATGGCGTCGATCAGCACGCCCTCGTGGTTGGACTGGCGGAAATCGAGCGTGTAGCCGTGCCGTTCGCAGGCGGCGGCGCACAGGCGTTCGACGTCGGCCAGCGTGGCCGAGCCATACACGGCGGGCTCGCGCTGGCCGAGCAGGTTCAGATTGGGGCCGTTGAGCACCATCACGGTCTGGTTGGGGTTCTGCATGGTGGCGTCTCCGATTCAGGCCATGGTCGGATGGGCGGCGGTGGGGCGGCGCACCTCGAGGCTGCGCCGCAGCACCTGGTCGGTGACCCACTTGGCGGCGCGGTGCGCGCGCTGGCCTACGATCTCCGGCGCCAGTTGCAGGTAGTCGTCGTTGAACACTTCGAAGCTGTAGTCGCCGCGATAGCCGGCCCTGTCCAGCCGTCGCAGCAGATCCGTGAGCTCCGCCGAATGCGCGCCCTCGCCGGGGAACACGCGCAGGTGGCGCGCCGTTTCCAGCCGCTCCTCGGCGCTGCGGATGTCGCGCCACATGAAGTCGGACAGCTGCACCATCGCGATCTTGTGGCTGGGGATGTCCTCCAGTCCATCCAGATTCGCGCGGTTGGCCAGCATGTGGAAAGAATCGATCACCACGCCCAGGTTGGCGTGGTCGGCCAGCTCCACCGCCTCCCACGATTGCTCGTACTGGTTGACGTGGCGGCCCCACGACAGCGCCTCGTAGCCGACCCGCACGCCCAGCGGCACCGCCAGCGTGGCCAGCTTGGCCAGGTGGCGCGCGATCAGCCGCATGTCGCCGCTGGCGTGGCTGGAGGTGCTGGAGCAGACCATCAGCAGCGGCGCGCCGACCGCCTGGCACACCAGCAGCATCTGGCGGGCGATATCGAGCTTGTACTCGTGCAGGGCGCCGTCCAGGCCCTCGTAGTCGCGCATCACCTGGATGCCGGTCACGCGCACGCCGCTGGCGCGCACCAGCCGCACCGCTTCATCGAGGCCGCCCGGATGGCCGGCCAGGTCGCGCGCCCACAACATGATCTGGCTGAAGCCCGCCGCGCGCGAGGCGCGCAGCTTCGCTTCCAGCGGACCGGCCAGTGTGATGCTGTCCATGCCGAAGTTGGAGAGATTCACAGGGCCTCCAATGCGCGGAACGCATCCGGCGACACGCCGGGCCAGCCGAACAGCTCCAGGTACAAGGGCGCCTGCTCGATCAGCATCTCCTTGCCCTTCTGGATGCGGCAACCCAGTTCCTGCGCCTGGCGCAGCAAGCGGCTCATCTCGATCTTCATGCCGCAGTCGGCCACGATGCAGTGCGGCGACACGCCGCGCAGGTCCAGCGGCAGAGGATCGTCGGGGTGCATGCCGAGCGGGGTCGAATTGACCACCAGGTCGAAGCCGGCGGCGGCGGGCGGCGCGATCACGATGCGCGTGGCGGGGAACGCCAGCCGCAGGCGCTGTTGCAAGGCCAGCGCCTGGTCGGCGCGGGTGTCGTACAACGCCACTTCGCCGATGCCGCGTTCGGCCAGCGCATAAGCCACCGCGCAGCCGACGCCGCCGGCGCCCACCACCAGCGCGCGCGATGCCGGCCAGTCCAGCGGCGCGGCGCCGCAGGTGCGGTCGAAGGCGCGGATGAAGCCTTCGCCGTCGATCAGGTCACCCAGTATGCGGCCCTGCCCGTCCTTGTAGATGGCGTTGCAGGAGCCAGCCAGCCGCGCGCGCGGGCTGGGCACGTCCACCGCGTCCACGCTCATCGGCTTGTGCGGGATGGAGACGAAGATGCCGCCCACGTTGGGGAAGGACATCAGCATCCGCACGGCGGCGGTGTAGGACTCGGGCGGCACCTTCAGCGGCACCACGCGGGCGTCGATGCCGTGGCGCTGGAAGTAGGCGTTGAACAGCGCGGGCGCCTTGACCTGTTCGACCGGCCAGCCGATCACGGGGAAAATGCGGGTAGTGCCGGAAATCTCAATCATGGTTCTTCTCCAGGTGGCTGACGACCAGCTCGAAACTGACGCCACCCTTGTACAGTTGTGTCAATGCGCCGCGCTCATTGGACTGCGCCGGTGCGCGGTCGATGAACACGATGCCCCTCTGCTGCAACGCGCGGACCGCCGCCAGCACGTCCGGCGCGCCGAAGCCCACCCGTATCAGCTGCTCGCCCCACTGCAGGCCGCCGGCGCCTTCGGGCGGCTCGACCAGCTGCAGGTAGAAGCCGTGGCACGGGCTTTCCAGCAGCGTCCCTTTCGGCACCACGCCGAAGTAGCGGCCTTCGGGCAGCACGCGGAAGTCCATCAGCTGCTGGTAGAAATCGATCCACTCCGGCGCGCGGCCGGCGCCGATGGCCTGCACCACGCCGAAGAAATGCATGCCGGCCAGCGCCGGCGGGTTGGCCGGCGCGTTGGGGATGGGCTTAAAGTCGACGTCGTAGATCGAGAAGTCGCGGAAGCGGTCGACGAAGTACAGGATCGAATCGCCGGCGCCGTGCACGCCGGGGATGTTCAGCTCCATCACGCCGGCGCGGGTCTGGATCGCCCAGGCGCCCATGTCGATGGCGTGGCGGTAGGCGGCGTCGGCGTCGCGCACCCGCAGCGCGATGGCGCTGATGACGGTCGATTGCGGATCGGTGCCCGATTGCGGCAAGGCGCGCGGGTCGGCGTTGACGATCACGTTCATGCCGCCCTGGCGGTACAGCGTGACCTCGCGCGAGCGGTGGCGGGCGGTGGCCACGAAGCCGAACTGCTCCAGCAACGCGCCGAACGCCAGCGGCTGCGCACTGGCATATTCGACGAACTCGATGCCGTCTATGCCCAGTGGATTGTGCGGTTCGGGATTGTGTTCGTGTGCCGTCATGGTGGTCCTCGCTTGGTTGAATGGGGACCAGTGTAGGAAAGCCGGCGGATGAAAAACAGCCCGCAAAACCGCGAATATTGCGCTGATCGCGCACATTGCGCGATAATCGCGCAAACAAAGAGGCGGGACGATGAAGAAAAGCGCGTTGCAGGATGTGGTGGTCGACAAGCGCGACCAGATCGAGGGGCTGATCAAGGGATTGGAGGTGATACGCGCCTTCGACCATGAATCGGTGCGGCTCACGCCGACGGAGCTGGGCGAAAAGGTGGGCCTGAGCCGCACGGCGGCGCGGCGCTATCTGCTCACGCTGGTCCACGTGGGCATGGCGGCCACCGACGGCCGCACCTTCTGGCTGCGCCCGAGCGTGCTGAGCATCGGCCATGCGTACGTGGATTCGGCGCGGCTGCCGCGCGCCGTGGTGCCCTATCTGCAAAGGCTGACCAACCAGCTGCAGGAATCGACCAACTACTCGGTGCGCGACGGCGACGACGTGGTCTACGTCAGCCGCGTCAACGCGCCGCGCATCCTGCTGGCGGGCTTCGATCCGGGCATGCGCCTGCCGGCCTACACCTCGACCGCCGGCCGGGTGCTGCTGTCATCGCTCGGCGACGAGGCCCTGCGCGCCTACCTGGAGCGGATCACGCCGATCGCCTACACCCACCTCACCGTGACCGACAAGGACCAGCTGTTCCGCGAGATCGTCGCGATCCGCGAGGACGGCTTCGGCGCCACCGAGAACCAGTACGAGATGGGCTTGCGCGGCATCTCGGTGCCGGTCAAGAACCGGGCCGGCGACGTGGTGGGCGCGCTGTCGACCTCCATGCCGGCCAGCCACGGCAGCCACAAGGAGGCGATCGCCCGCTGCGTGCCGGCCATGCAGGCGGTGGCCAACACGCTGATGCTGTGGGTTTGAGTAACAAGCGCTTGTTTAGTGAAACAAGTGAAACTGAGCCCTCACCGGCGCCTTCCCCTGCCCCGCCCCGGCCGATCGTGATTAAATCGGCACTTCATCCACACTGGAACCGCCGCATGCACATTTCCACCGCCCTGTTGCTGGCATTGATCGCGCCGCTCGCCTGCGCCACCGACCTGAGCGTGCGCTCGCCCGACGGCGAGGTCGTCGTCACCGTCAGCGATGACCGCGCCCATCCGAGCTACCGGGTCAGCTATCGCGGCAAGGACATCATCAACAACTCCCGCCTGGGCCTGGTGTTCAAGGACCAGCCGTCGTTCGGCGACGGCTACCGGATCGTCGCCAGCGCGCCGGCCGCCGCCGATACCGAATGGACCCAGCCCTGGGGCGAGCGCAAGCAGGTGCACGACAAGCACAACGAACTGCGGGTCGACTTCGCCGCCAAGGATGCCGGCCGCTACACCGTGCGCTTCCGCGTGTTCGACGACGGCATCGGCTTCCGCTACGAGTCGCCCAAGCAGGCCGGCATGGAGCAGGCCGAGATCGTCGACGAATCGACCGAATTCAACCTGCCCGACATCGACACCACCCGCGCCTGGTGGATCCCGGCGCGCGCCTGGCGCAGCCTGGAATACCTGTACCGCAGCACCCCGCTGCGCGAAGCCGCGCACGTCGAGACGCCGTTCACGATGCGCCTGGCCTCCGGCGTCCATCTGAGCATCCACGAGGCGGCGCTGACCGACTACGCGTCGATGACCCTGGCCCAGCAGCGCGACGGCGTCTTCAAGGCCGACCTGACGCCGTGGTACGACGGCGTCAAGGTCAGGACCCACGGCGAATTCAAGTCGCCCTGGCGCACCGTGCAGATCTCGCCCGACGCCCCCGGCCTGCTCAACTCCGACCTGATCCTCAACCTGAACGAGCCGAACAAGCTGGGCGACGTCTCCTGGGTCAAGCCGGGCAAGTACATCGGCATCTGGTGGGCCATGCACCTGTGGCAGAAGACCTGGTCGTCAGGCCCCAAGCACGGCGCCACCACGGAGGAGACCAAGCGCTATATGGACTTCGCCGCCAAGTACGGCTTCTCCGGCGTGCTGGTCGAGGGCTGGAACGTGGGCTGGGACGGCGAATGGCCGGACAACGGCGACCTGTTCAAGTTCACCCAGCCCTACCCCGACTTCGACATGCAGGCGGTGGCCGCCTACGCCAAGAAGACCGGCGTGCAGCTGATCGGCCACCACGAGACCTCGGGCGCGGTCAGCCACTACGCCAGCCAGATGGGCGCGGCCTACGACTACTACCGCGACAACGGCGTCACCCAGGTGAAGACCGGCTACGTGGCCGACAACGCCAAAATCAAACGCATCGACGCGCAGGGCCGCGTACGCTACGAATGGCACGACGGCCAGTTCATGGTCGGCGAATATCTGCGCTCGGTTGAAGAGGCGGCAAAGCGCCACATCAGCATCGACACCCACGAGCCGGTCAAGGACACCGGCCTGCGCCGCACCTACCCCAACTGGATCACCCGCGAAGGCGCGCGCGGCCAGGAATACAACGCCTGGGGCTTCCCGCCCAATCCACCCGAGCACACGGCCATCCTGCCGTTCACGCGCATGCTGTCCGGGCCGTTCGACTACACGCCCGGCATCTTCAACCTGAAGCCGAACGGCGAGCAATCCGAGAACCGCGTGCGCTCGACGCTGGCCAAGGAGCTGGCGCTGTATGTGGTGCTGTACAGCCCGATCCAGATGGCGGCCGACCTGCCGGAAAACTACGAGGCGCGGCGCGACGCCTTCCAGTTCATCGTCGACGTGCCGACCGACTGGGAACAAAGCCGCGCCATCGCCGGCGAGGTCGGCCAGTACGTGGCGATGGCGCGCCAGCAGCGCGGCGGCGCCGACTGGTATCTCGGCACGCTCAGCAACGAGAAGGCGCGCTCGCTCAACCTCAAGCTGGACTTCCTGGCGCCGTCCAAACGCTATCAGGCGCAGATCTACCGCGATGGCGCGAAGGCGGACTGGGAAAGCAATCCCTACGACATCGTCATCGAACAGCGCGAGGTCGGCCGCGACGATGTGCTGCCGCTGTGGCTGGCGCCGGGCGGCGGCGCGGCGGTGCGCTTCAAGGCGCTCGACTGAACACACATAACAATAATTTTTGGAGACACGCATGAAAAAACAGTTTTACGGCATCCTCGCCGGCGCGGCGTTTTGCCTGGGCACTCAAGCAGCGCCGGCGCCGGTCAACACCTTCATCGGCACGCAGGACGACGGCAACACCTTCCCCGGCGCGTCGGCCCCGTTCGGCATGCTGCAGGTGAGCCCAATCGGCGAGCACTACGCCGGCTGGCACTACACCGATCCCAAGATCCGCGGCTTCGGCCACTTCTTCCTGTCCGGCGCGGGCTGCTGGGAACAGGGCGGCCAGCTGTCGGTCCTGCCGGTCACCGGCAGCATCGGCAAGGGCGGCACCTTCGACACCAGCAAGGCCGACAGCTTCGACCACAAGCGCTACGCGTCCGAGTACACCCACGACGGCGAGGTGGGCGACGCCGGCTACTTCAAGGTCAGGCTGACCAGCTACGGCGGCATCACCGCCGAAACCACCGCCCTCACCCGCGCCGCCGCCGAGCGCTACACCTTCGCGCCCGGCACCGCGCAAGGCCACATCCTGGTCAACCTGGGCCAGGCCAACGAGCGCCATTCGGTGGTCGGCAGCAGCCTGCGCGTGGTGGACGACCACAGCGTGGAAGGCAAGATCGTCACGCGCAGCTTCTGCGGCGGCGCGCAGTACGCCACCTGGTTCCGCATGGAGTTCGACCGCCCGTTCGCCGCGCACGGCATCTGGAACGAGACCGGCGGCACGCCCGGTTCGCGCCAGCCCAGCCTGCAAGGCGACAGCCGCCCGCACGGCGCCTGGTTCACCTTCGACGTCAAGGACCAGCAGGCGGTGACGGCCATCAGCGCCATCTCGCACGTGGACGCCGACGGCGCCCGCCGCAACCTGCGCGCCGACGCCTACGCGCAAGGCGCGCCGCGCAGCTTCGACAGCATGCGCGAACAGGCGCAGCAAGCATGGCAGAAGGAACTCAAGTCGGTCGATATCGAGGGCGCCGACCAGAACCAGCGCACCGTGTTCTACACCGCGCTGTACCACGCCTTGCTGCAACCGCTGACCGGCAACGACGTCGACGGCCGCTACCGGGGCTACGACGACCGCATCCACTCGGCCGGCAATGCCACTTACTACGAATTCTTCTCGCTGTGGGACACCTACCGCGCGCAGAACCAGCTGATCGCGCTGCTGCGTCCCGAGCGCGCGCGCGACATCGCCGATTCGGTGCTGAAGATCCGCGAGCAAGGCGGCTGGCTGCCGCGCTGGGGCTACGCCAATTTCGAATCGAACGTGATGACGGGCGATCCGGTTACGCCGTTCCTGGTCGACCTGTGGCGCTACGGCGCGCTCAAGGGCCGCGAGCAGCAAGCCTACGCGGCGCTGCGCGAGAACGCGTTCGGCGTGCCGCCGTTCGGCAGCCGCAGCGAGGGCCGCGCCGGCAACCCGAGCTATCTGAGCAAGGGCTACGTGCAGTACGACCTGTCGTTCCGCGCCAAGGGCATGGACGTCGATCCGCACCACGGCGGCTCGGCCACGATGGAATACGCGCAGGCCGACGGCGCGCTGGCCTACATGGCCGAGGCGCTGGGCAAGAAGGCCGACGCCGCGCTGCTGCGCCAGCGCGCCGGCAACTGGCGCAACGTCTGGGACAACGCGGCGCAGGACAAGCAACTGGGCTTCCAGGGCTTCCCGCGCGCGAAGACCGCCGACGGCCAGTGGTACACCGAGCTCGACGGCAGCTACACGCCACGCGCCGAACACGGCTTCCACGAGGGCACGGCCTGGCAATACCAGTGGCTGGTGCAGCAGGATGTGGGCGGCATGGTCAAGGCCATGGGCGGACGCGAGCAGACCGCGCGCCGGCTGGACGCCTTCTTCGCCTACGACGCGCTGAGCGCCGATCCCTACCAGGCGGTGCGCAAGGAATGGGTGATGGGCGCGTACAACTACTACAACCAGTTCCGCTACAACCCGAACAACGAGCCCGACCTGCACGCGCCGTGGATGTACACGCTGGTCGGCCAGCCGTGGAAGACCAGCGCCGTGCTGCGCGCGGCCGAGACGCTGTTCAGCAACGCGCCCAACGGCGTGACCGGCAACGACGACCTGGGCACGATGTCGGCGTGGTATGTGTTCAGCGCGCTGGGCATCTATCCGTCCACGCCAGGCAGCGGCCGCTTCCTGCTGCATGAGCCGAAATTCGCCAAGGCCCGGGTCGACCTGGGCAACGGCAAGCAGCTGCTCATCGAGAAGGACGGGCCGGCCGCGTCATCCTCCTTCGTCACGCGGCTGAACTGGAACGCCAAGCCGCACGACAAGGTCTGGCTGGACTGGGAACAATTGCAGCGCGGCGGCCAGCTGCGCATGCAACTGTCCACCGACCCGGCCGCCGCACACTGGGGCAGCAGCCCCGCCAGCGTGCCGCCCGACGCAAACTGATCGCATGTGGCGCCGACCGCGAAAAAATAATTGCGGTCCGTTGTCTTTTTTATTATTGTCGTCACTGCCGACACATAAAAAAGGAGCGCCATGATCCCCGCCGCCACGCTAGATCCCGCCGTCGACCTTGCCCATTCGAAGTCCCGCACCGCGAGTGTGGATGCATCGAAGGGCGGCATGCTGAACGCCTGCGCGCGGTGGCAGGCCGACCGCAAGATACTCTGCATGCGCGTCACCGGCTGGCGCGAGAAGGCCATCACGGACCAGGCGGTTCAGCGCCGGCGGGCATGCGCTGCGGTCAAGACCCTTCGCAAGAACCGGAAGCGTTCTTGTTGGCCTGGGTGCCGCCCGCTTTCCTGATTGTTGCACGTACCTGTTCGACCAGGTCGTTTTGCAGATGCATGGGGACGGAATTCCAGCTTCCGTCCAGATACGATTGGTTGAGGTACTTTTGACCGAATCTGACTGATATATCAGGGCCTTCCTGGAAATGGAAAAGGAGCTTGTTTCGAACTTCGAAATTCGGCCTCGGATCATTGGCGTCTTGCGGCACATCCCGCGCCGCCTCCGCCAGTTTCAGCAGCTTCGAGGATGTCTCGGTATCGCCGAACGTATATGCGCAACCGATCTTCTCTAAAATGGCATCGTCAATACGCGTTCCGAAAGCCACGCCGTTAGCTACAAAAATAATATCCACGGACGCTGGCGCTGCGCCTTGCTCAGCGGAGCAATGGAACGGGGACAGCAAGGCAAGCGCCAGCGCCGGTATCGACAAGTTCTTCATATTCGCCTATAGCGGGCATGCGCTGTAGCCGTGCTGGTCCTGGAACAAGCAGCTCTTGCGCACGTACTTCGCGTCGACCAGGTTCAGGATGCGCGTGGTCGCGCCGTCCAGCTTGGCGATGCGCTCGACCAGCACCGCCTTGCCGTCGACCTTGGCGTCCACCGCATACAGGGTCGGCGCAGCCCAGTCCGCAAAGGCCAGCTGGTACCCCCCTTTCGGCTGCGACAGCATGACAAAATAAACCGCCCCCTGGTTGGCCGACAGGTTCGTGCAATAGTAGCGGTCCGAGATGATGTAGTCCTTCACGCCATCGCCGTTCAGGTCGCGATGATCGGCCATCAGCGCCTGCCCCACCGTCTTCCTGCCGTAGCCGTGCTGCTTGTGGCAGGCGGCCTCTTCGTCCTCCCCCATCGCTTCCTGGCATGCGGACTTGTCGCCGAGCTGCTTGACCGCCAGCTGTGCCGAGCAGGTATTGAGCGCGCTGCCAAGCTCCGCCCCCGTCTTCGGCCATTGCTTGAGCTGCGCCAGCAGGGCCTGCGCCACCGGCTCGGGCACATAGTCCGGCTCGCTGGACTTGACCACCCGGACCTTCTCGATATTCCGGTCGGGGCCGCTGACGGCCAGCGGCTCCAGTTTCGCGATGCGGATATCCTCGGCAGCGACCTGCGGCGTCTTGGGCGTGCAAGCGAGCAGCAGCAGCGAGCTAGCCAGGCCCAGGAGAATGGCGGGTGTGCCGTACTGTTTCATTTATTGGTCCTGAAAATGGATGATCGGCGCACGTCCCGGCGGTGAAATCATACTCATGGTCGGTGATTTTCATAATTGCGGTCGCACGGCGGCTCTGCAATGATGAAGCGCCCAAAATACCGGGATCAAAAGTATAACAAAGGAGATCACATCATGCGTTCATGGATACTGGCCCTACTGCTCGTGGCCTCGGCCGGCGCCGGCGCCCAGGGCAACGTCGTCACCCTCTGGCCGAGCGGCTTCCCCGGCCCGCACCCGCAGCTGGGGCCGGAACGGCTGGACGACGAGCGGATCAGCAACGTCAGCGTCCCCACGCTGACCGTGTATCCCGCCTCGTACGATAGGCCGGCCCACGCCGCCGTCATCATTTGCCCCGGCGGCGGCTATGAGATCCTGTCCTTCACCCGCGAGGGCCACCAGTACGCCCAATGGCTGTCCAACCTGGGCATCACCGCCTTCGTGCTCAAGTCGCGCCTGTCCGGCTACGGCCATCCCGCGCCGCTGCAGGACGTGCTGCGCGCGATCCGCCTGGTGCGCTCGCAGGCCGCGCAATACGGCGTGGCGCCGGACCGGATCGGCGTCATGGGCAGCTCGGCCGGCGGACACCTGGCCGCCAGCGCCTCCACCCTGTACAACTTGCCGGCCGGCCGTGGCGGCGACGCGCTCGACGCCGTCAGCGCGCGCCCGGACTTCGCCATGCTGATGTATCCCGTGATCTCGATGGAGTCGGCGGTCACGCACGCCGGCTCGCGCCGGGCGCTGCTCGGCACGTCGCCGTCCGCCGAGCTGGTGCGGCAGATGTCGCTCGACCAGCAGGTCAACGCGCAGACCCCGCCGACGCTGCTGATGCACTCCCAGGACGACGGCGCGGTGCCGGTCGATAACAGCATCCTGTACTTCCAGGCCCTGACCCGCGCCCACGTGCCGGCCGAGATGCTGTTGTTCGAGCACGGCGGCCACGGCATGGGCATGCGCGCCGGCCAGGGCACGGCATCGAACTGGCCGCGCCGCGCCGAAGAGTGGCTGCGCGACCGCAAACTGATTCCATAACCATCCCATGTACAACAATTCAGGAGACAACATGACTATGCATCACCGGCGCAAGACCCTGGCCGCCTCGATTTCCCTGATCGCGCTCGGCGCCGCCGCGTCGGCCCAGGCCGCGCCGATCGCCACGCTGGACCGCAACGGCGCCTGGGTCTCGGTCGAGGCCTACGGGCCGAACGTGGTCCGCGTCACGCTGGCCGCCGACAAGGCCGAGGCGCTGAAGGCCGGCGGCTACGGCATCCTGGCCGGCGGCGCCGACAACGCCGGTTTCCGCCACACCGGCGGCAAGGACGGCGACACCTTCAGCTCGTCCGCGCTGAGCCTGCACGTGGCGCCGGCGCCCGCGCCGCACGTGCCGTCCATGAGCGAGAAATATTTCGCCTCGACGCTGGCGCCGGTCGCGCTGCAGGTGAAGAACGCCAAGGGCGAAGTGGTGCTCGACATGACAGGCTGGGATCTGGCGCCGCAAACCGTCAACACCGAGAAGACCTACCAGGCTAGCGCCTCGTTCAGCGCGCCGGCCGACGAGCACTACTACGGCATGGGCCAGAACCAGGAATCGATGGGCCCGCTGGACCTGCGCGGCCGCGTCATCGACTGCAAGCACTGGTACGACGCGCCGGCCGGCGAGACCGTGTGCGTGCCGTTCATGGTGTCGTCCAAGGGTTACGGCATCGTCTGGGACAACCCGTCGCCGACGCGCTTCATCGCCGGCATCAACGGCCGCACCGCGTTCCAGTCCAGCGTGGGCGAGCGCGTCAGCTTCTTCGTCATCACCGGCAACACGCCGGAGGAACTGTATTCGGGCTACGCGCGCGTGACCGGCAAGACGCCGATCCCGCCGAAGGCCGCGTTCGGCCTGATCCAGTCCAAGGCGCGCTACGAGAGCCAGCAGGAAGTGCTGCGCGTAGCCAACACCTACCGCCAGAAGAAATATCCGCTCGACATCATGGTGGTGGACTGGTTCTACTGGACCCGCATGGGCCAGCTGGACATCGACCCGGCGCAGTTCCCCGACCCGGACGCCATGAACAAGGAACTGCACGGCCTGGGCATGCAGTCCATCATTTCGTTCTGGCCGCGCTTCGAGTCTTCGGGCCGCTATTTCAACGAGCTCGATGCGAAGGGCTACTTCCTGAAGGACAAGGACGGCAAGACCGTCGACGGCCTGCCGTCGCGCTCGGACCGCACCGGCGCGCTGATCGACTCCACCAATCCGGCGGCCCGCAAATGGTTCTGGGAACACGCGCGCGACAACGTGATGTCGCACGGCTTCGATTACCCATGGCTGGATGAGACCGAGCCCGACCTTGTACCGGACGGCTACTTCTATTCGATCGGCTCAGGCGACCGCTACCACAACGTCTACCCGCTGCTGCACGTCGAAGGCTTCGCCGAGAACATGCGCGCGTGGAAGCCGAACAAGCGCGCCATGATCCTGTCGCGCGCCGCCTACCTGGGCTCGCAGCGCACCGGCGCGCTGTTCTGGTCGTCCGACATCAGTCCGTCGTGGGAAGCGCTGACGCGCCAGATCCCGACCGGCCTGAACATGACGGCCTCCGGCATCGCCTACTGGGGCAACGACATCGGCGGCTGGCAGTGGCTGCCGCAGTCGACCAAGGCCACCAAGGCGCCGCTGCTCGACCCGGCCGGCGGCACCGACACGGTCGGCCAGAACCACGACTATCCTGAACTGTTCACGCGCTGGTTCCAGTACGGCACCTTCCTGCCGACCTTGCGCGTGCACGGCGACCGCAAGCACACGGAGCTGTGGGAATTCGGCACGCAGGCCGAACCCATCCTGGCCCGCTACGACCGCCTGCGCTACCAGCTGCTGCCCTACATCTACAGCCAGGCCAAGGCGACCTACGACAGCGGCGCGCCGTTCATGCGGCCGCTGTGGATGGACTTCCCGAACGATCCGAAGGTGGCCGACATCGGCACGCAGTACATGTTCGGGCCGGCGTTCCTGGTCGCGCCCGTGACCGAGCAGGGCCAGACGCAGAAGGATGTCTACCTGCCGGCCGGCAGCGACTGGTACAACTTCTGGACCAACGAGAAGCTGGCAGGCGGACGCTGGGTCAAGGTGGCGGCGCCGATCGACCAGATCCCGGTGTTTGTGCGGGCCGGCGCCATCGTGCCGCTGGGCTCGGAGATCCAGTCGACCGCCGAGCGCCAATCGGTCGCCGAAATCCGGGTCTACCCCGGCAAGGATGGCGACTTCGCGCTGTATGACGACGACGGCGTGTCCTACGATTATGAAAAAGGCAAGGGAACGACGGTCCGGCTGCACTGGAATGACGCCACCGGCCGCCTGAACGCGAGCGGCGACGGCGAAGTGGCCCGCAAGGCGCCGAGCCTGGTCAAGGTCGCAGGAAAATAGGCGTAAAACCGAATCTGCCCCCACCCAAACAATATAGCTGCATGCAAAAGTGGTATTGGAAATTATAGGTGGAAATCGCCTAAGATCATCCATTGGCAGATTCATCAATAAAATGGGCACGGCCGCAGCTTGGGCCGTCAATCCGGAGACAATCTTTTTCGCGAGTACCGCATGAGCACTTTTTCCACCTTGGACGTGACCGTCTTTCTTGTATATTTTGTCCTGGTCGCCGGCTACGGCATCTGGGTCTACCGGCGCAAGCAGGCCGGTTCCGGCCTCGCCTCGCATGACTATTTCCTGGCCGAAGGCTCGCTGACCTGGTGGGCCATCGGCGCTTCGCTGATCGCCTCCAACATCTCGGCCGAGCAGTTCATCGGCATGAGCGGCTCCGGCTTCCGCATCGGCATGGCCATCGCGGTCTACGAGCTGATGGCGGCCGCCACGCTGGTGATCGTGGCCGTGTTCTTCATGCCGGTCTATTTGAAGAACCGCATCTACACGATGCCGCAGTTCCTCGAACAGCGCTACGGCAAGGCGGTCGCCACCACCATGGCGCTGTTCTGGCTGGGCCTGTACGTGGTGGTCAACCTGACCTCGATCCTGTACCTGGGCGCGCTGGCGATCAGCAGCCTGTCCGGCATCGCCCTGCTGCCTTGCATGCTGTTCCTGGCCGTGTTCGCCGCCATCATCACCTTGGGCGGCATGAAGGTGATCGGCTACACCGACGTCGTGCAGGTCACCTGCCTGGTGGTCGGCGGCTTGGTCACGACCTGGCTGGCGCTCGACATGGTCGCCGCGCTGGGCAACAAGCACGGCGCGCTGCAAGGCTTCTCCGAACTGTACAACCACGCCCGCGGCCACTTCGACATGGTCCTCAAGCGCGACAACCCGAACTACATGGACCTGCCTGGCCTGTCGGTGCTGCTGGGCGGTATGTGGATCGTCAACCTGAACTACTGGGGCTGCAACCAGTACATCACCCAGCGCGCATTGGGCGCCGACCTGCCGACCGCACGCAAGGGTCTGCTGTTCGCGGCCTTCCTGAAGCTGCTGATGCCGGTCATCGTGGTGCTGCCAGGTATCGCGGCCTATGCGCTGGACAAGTCCGGCGCGCTGGGCGACGCCATGAAGGTCGGCGGTGAAGTCAATCCCGACCGTGCCTACCCTATCCTGCTGGGTCTGCTGCCTTCGGGTCTGAAGGGCATCGCGTTTGCCGCGCTGACCGCCGCCGTGGTTGCTTCGCTGGCGGGCAAGGCCAATAGTATCGCCACCATCTTCACGCTCGACATCTACAAGAAGGCCTTCAACAAGGAAGCGACCGAGCAGCGCATGGTGTGGATCGGCCGCGTAAGCGTGGTCGTGGCGATGGCCCTGGCCGTGCTGATCGCGCCGATGCTGGGCATCGACAAGAAAGGCGGCTTCCAGTACATCCAGGAATACACCGGCTTCGTCTCGCCAGGCATCCTGGCCATGTTCCTGATGGGCTTCTTCTGGAAGAAAACCACCTCCGGCGCCGCCATGTTCGCCACGCTGGGCGGCCTGGCCGGCTCGATCCTGCTGAAGTTCCTGCCGACGATGATGGACCTGTCCTTCCTGGCGACTATCGGCTTCTCCAAGGACAACGGCAGCGGCATGTTCGAGATCCCCTTCCTCGACCGCATGTTCATCGTATTCTGGGTGGTCATCGCCGGCATGGTCCTGATGAGCAAGATGGCCGACGCCAAGCGCGACAACGTCAAGCACATGCACATCGACACCTCGCTGTTCCGCGTCGACGGCGCCTTCGCGCTGGGTTCGGCGGTTATCGGCATCGCGCTGACGACGATCTACAGCCTTTGGTGGTAACCAAGACCTGCTGAGCTACTGGGCATACCCAAGGTGACTTTGGGCGACAAGCTCAGTGTCAATGTGCTGCCCGAAGGCGTGCTGCTGAAAGCCGCACGCCCGTCGTATTCCCTGGCTGACCTAGTGGCGCAATGTGACCTTTCTGCGGCCGAACCGGCCGATATGGCAGAGTGGTCGCAAATGAAGCCGGCGGGACGTGAAGCGTGGTGAACCGTAGAAGTTTGGACGCGGCGACGTTGTCATGGTCAACCTCGATCCGACTGCGGGACACGGACAAAAAGGCATGCGGCGCGCCCTGGTGCTGTCCACAACCGCGTCGAGACAGTACCGGAAGCTCAGGCTCGATCTGACAACCGCTGTCAGCCTGCTTGCGATCCTCCAGAGTCAGCCTCCATAGCCGAACTAGGGGGATGCGTTTTACGCCTAAATTTACACAATCCCCATTTCATCCGGCCACGATGGGAATCCTAGCTCTTTGGAAACTCGTACAAGGCAACTTTTTTCGTCCATTGTGCATTTTTTCAGTTCATCCGAGATGCTTTCGAGCACTGCGATATCGTCGTCAAATGCATCATCGCATGCGAGATCGCCCACATATTTTGTGGCTAGAATTAATACGCGTGCTAGTGTTTCCATCTGCTATCCCTAGATAAAAGGCCCGCTGCTGTGCGGCTGCTTCTGGCCCGATGTAGGCTTGGCCCAGCAGCCGACATGAGTTCATACAAAGTACACAACCGTTGCGGCAAGTAGGCCCACGCCTACTCCAAGCGAAAATGCATGCGCGATCGGACCTTTGGACCATGGCAGATAATGCCATACACCTCCGCCGACGAAAGCGAAGCCGATTGACAAAAGGGCCAACAGTAACCGGGTGTTCAGAAAATCATTTTGTCGTATAGTGCAGCTCCTGGCCGTTTCGAGACCGAGACCATGACCGCCGTGTTGCGTCGACCAATTGAATCCGCCCTCCATCATGGACGTTCGCATCCGATCCAGTTCGCAAACGCGAAAACATGTCCAAGGTTTTTCCGGGAGCTTTTTTGTAGCGCTCGATCAATCGTGCAGTGCGTTCATTGCCGAGCGAGGTCGACTCCCATTATTCTTCAAACGAGATATTGCCGTCGGGTCCTACAACGTAGTAGCCTGATGGCGTGCCAAAGCTATAGAATTCATCATAATTGCAATCGATATCGCTGCAATGAACCATGAGCGTCATTTGATTCTCAAAGTGAATTGTGATGTCATAAGCGGGCGCCAAGCAAAGTACCGTGAGAATTTTTTGTCCACAGATTTCCTTTAATCCTTCCACCATTGGGCCATCATTTGCATTGCACATGTGGCTGCCAGCGACCACTTTCGATGGAGAGTCAATTCGCCAGGGGCACATAATCCTCAACGAATATGCCGCGTCGTAGAAGCGACATAGTTCGCTTAAGTGCGGATTAGTGAGTGGCCTGCGTCGAAGGAAGCGTTCGCCGATGCTCAGCAAAATAACGGATCCCGTACCTTCGCCCCCAACTACACCCCAGCATTCTTCGCCAACGGTAGCGTCAACACTGCACGACAATCGTTCACCTAAGCGCATCATCATTATCTTTCCTAAAGGCGCATTCCCAATCATATGACAGACTCTGTCGCACCAGAGACTACGGTGACAAGCAGTCGTCCGAATATGCCAGGCGTGTGGTTGTGATTCGCTGCCGCATCATGGTGTTCTTGCTCATCGTTCAGAATACTAGAAATTGTGGAAACGGCAGTTTCAAATGCTTTCGGCCGAGGAAAAACCTCTCGCTGGCAGCGTAATTTCGTCTGCACAAAATGCCATTCCCGAAACAATAAATAACGAAATAAAAAATATTCTTTTCATGCGGCTTTTTAACGTAGCATATTCATACGGCTGCACAATACAAAGTCCTCCGCTTCTGGCCGGTTTCCGTCGGAATTACTGTTCAGGTGGGCGCAGCGCATAGGCCATTGCCCCCACTGCGAGACCCGCCACACAACCTCCCAATCGGCGCATCCTTAAAAAGCAACAAAAACGGGACCAATGCCCCGATGGAACACGCTATCCACAATCGAAGGGACTCAAATTTCCGCAGCAAAAAATACGCCGGCAAGCCGACAATCGTGACGCCTATAAATGAAGCTGCCACCCCCTAGAATAACGCCGAACAAAAGCCCAACGCCCACGTCACTTGCCATGCCTGCGTCCGAGCTACCTAATCCCAAGATTGCCACGACAGGAATGCTAGCGAACGGAGCCAGTAGTAAAGATGTCCACGGCATCGAATATCTTTTTGGATTCCCAAACACTAGTTATCTCCAAACTTGCCAAGTCTGCTTTGGGCTGCGAATTCAACCGGTTGCAGAAGCTGCCTACCTATGCCCAAAAGACTAGGCAATGCGCTTGTAGAATTCAACGTTGTATCCGCTCAGAACATAATAACCATCATCTTCGAAATGAATTTGTTGGAGCGAACGCTCCCTCTCGTCGTGCCAAGCGATGACCACTGAAACCGCATCTTGCGCAACAACTGAATAAGGGACCGTGTGCTTTGTATCCTCGAACTCTGTGTAAATATGCGTTTCAGTGAAACGCAGAGTGAACTTTCCAAATATTCTTTCAAATCGCTCCTGTACCTCAGGAGCTAGTTCTTTCTGATACTTCCAGTGGGCGATGGTACGCTCTTTATCTGAACGCCACGTTCCTAATAAGCGTTTTTCAATATGACGCCTATCAGCAGCGCCTATGGCACTGCACGTCAGCAACGCGGCGGTGGTTCCAAGTACAACATTGAGAATTCGACGACGCATAAAGTGCCTATTATTTTTTCTTTGATTGTCATTTTAACTCGAAACATTTTCTCATAACGGAGAGCTAACCGGCGTTGCGTGGCTTTATGGTCTAGGAAGCAAAGAACTGAGCAGAGTCCGCAACTTGCCACACGCCTTTAACTCGGCCCTTGCCGTCGATGCCCCAAACATGAGAGAAGCGCACAAATACCTGGGTACTACCATCGCTTTTTGTAATTTGATAGTGACCAAGTGCTACGACCGTGTCCCCACCATCCACAAATTTGTCTGGAAAAGCACCAAAAGAATGAACGCGAGCAAGTAGCCTGTGATAAAACCCGCCAAATACTTCGGATATGCCGCGATATATTGCGCCCTCTGGAAAACCTGGTGAAACATCCCATACGGGTTCGTCAACCAATATTTCTTTTATCAACTGCTGGTCTTTCAACTTTAGCGCCCGATAAAGTGCCTTAACTTTTCGCAGACCCTCGGAATCACTTGGAATATCATCTAAAGCGGAAGTTTTGACATTATTCACAATAAGCCTTTCTAAGCGAACATAATTTTTCATTTGTGTCCCAATTCACGTGCGCTCACGCACGTAACTACTGATTGCCTTGCCGTTCAGCTCAGTCTCCATTTCGTAGGTCATTCCCAATCGCTCGGCGACGCGGCGCGATGATTCATTGCCGGCGCTGACAAGAGCCCGGACTTTCAGTTCGCCTCGAACCTCGAACACATACTTCAAGACCGCCGAAGCCGCCTCGTTCGCAATTCCTTTCCCCCAGAATGCTCGATAGGTATTCCACCCCATCTCCATCACAGTTGATTGTTCGCGAAAGAAGGCCCCCACAGTGCCTACGAGCTGGCCAGTCTGCTTATCCTCGATAGCCCACCAGCCAGCTCCGTGGACCAGCCATAGTCCAGCATGCGAAGTGAAGATTCGCCAAGCCGCCTGACGGTCCGATGAACCCAAGTGAGCTGAACTTTCTGGATGCCCCAAATGGTCTGCGAACAAGTCGAAGTCGGCGCGCCGATATTCGCGAAGGATAAGCCGTTCTGTCTGAAGGAGAGGAACGGAAGCTGTGAACACGTGATTCATCGGTAATGCATCCTTTAATGTGAACTTATCAGAACTCTAACTCATCTGGCGATCCATGTCTGGTCCGAGCTTGTACAAATAAAAAGGGCGGGCGCTGCATCTGCAGCGCCCGCCCTTTTTTACCGCCCAGCGTTTTAGCGGCTTGGCTTGCCGTTCACATCGTAGACTGCGGCGTCCAGATGCACCACCGTGCTGACGGCCTTGCTGTCGGCCGCGCTGGCCGCCAGGGTCAGCTTGTAGTCGCCCTTGGCGACTTTCCACGTCTTCGATGCCGAATCAAACACTGCCAGCAAGCGCGGATCGACGGTCACGGAGGCCTGCACGCCGGCGCCCGGTTGCACCTCGACCTTCTGGAAGCCGGCCAGGCGCTTCGGCGCTTCCCAGCGGGCCGTCAGCGGCGAGACGTAGAGCTGCGCCACCTGCTTGCCCGCGACCTTGCCGGTGTTCTTCACCGTGAACGAGGCGCGCACGACGCCGCCCTTGACGCTGGCGGCCAGGTCCGAGAAGGCGAACTCGGTGTAGGACAAGCCATGGCCGAACGGGAACAGCGGCGTGAGGCCCTTCAGGTCGAACCACTTGTAGCCGACTGCGGCGCCTTCGCTGTAGTTGACGTCGAAGCGGCGGTCCGCCACCTCCGGGAAGCCGTCCAGCGCGGGACGCGGCAACTGCGATTCCGACGCCGGGAAGGTGGCAGGCAAACGCCCCGACGGATTGACTTCGCCGAGCAGCACGCCGGCGATCGCCTCGCCGCCGCTGGTGCCCGGATACCACGCCTCCAATACGGCCGACACCTTCGGCAGCCACGGCATGGTCACCGGACCGCCGGTCTCCAGCACCACGACGGTGTTGGCGTTGGCCTCGGCCACGGTGGAGATCAGCTCGTCCTGCTTGTCCGGCAGCGACAGGTTCGGCATGTCGAAGCCCTCGCCCGTCCACTGGGTCGCGAACACCAGCACCACATCGCTTTCGCGCGCCAGCTTGGCGGCGGCGGCGCGGTCGCTGCCGTCGGCGTAGGCCACCGTGGCCGATGGCAGGCGCGCCTGTATCGCCTTCAACGGCGACGACGGATAGACCATCACCGGACCGGGCCAGGTCTTGGGCGTCAACTCCGGCGCCGCGTTGCCGCCGGCCGGATACACCAGCGACGAGCCGCCGCCAGCCAGCACGCCACGGTCGGCATAGCCGCCGATCACCGCGATCTTCTTGGCCGAGCGGCTCAGCGGCAAGGCGCCGGCGCTGTTCTTCAGCAGCACCATGCCCTCCTGCGCATCCTTGCGCGACACGGCCGCGTGCGCGCCGAAGTCGATCGATTGCGGCGCCGGCGCCACCGGATGGTCCACCACGCCGTGCGCGAACATCGCGTGCAGGATGCGGCGCACCATGTCGTCCAGGCGCGACTGCGGCACCCAGCCGTTCAGCACGGCCTCCTTCAGCGGCGGGCCGAAGTAGTCGGCGAGGTCGAACGGCATGCCCGATTGCTGGTCCAGCCCGGCGTTGGCGGCCGGCACCGTGCTGTGCACCGCGCCCCAGTCCGACATCACCCAGCCCTTGAAGCCCCAGTCCTTCTTCAGCACCTCGTTGAGCAGGTAGCTGTTCTCGCACGCATACACGCCGTTGACGCGGTTGTACGAGCACATGACCGCGCCCGGATTGCCCTCCACGTTCGCGATCTGCAAGGCCAGCAGGTCCGACATGCGGGCCGAGCGGTCGTCGATCTTGACGTTGAGCGAGGTGCGGTTGGTTTCCTGGTCGTTCAGCGCGTAGTGCTTGAGCGTGGACACGATGCGGTTCGACTGGATGCCCTTGATCTGCGCGCCGACGATCTTGCCGGCCAACAGGGGATCCTCGCCGGCATACTCGAAGTTGCGGCCGTTGCGCGGCTCGCGCATCAGGTTGACGCCGCCGGCCAGCAGCACGTTGAAGCCGTAGGCGCGCGCTTCCGCGCCGATCATGGCGCCGCCCGCGTAGGCGGTGTTCAGGTCCCAGGTGGCGGCCGTGTTCAGGCCCGACGGCAGCGCCGTGCCGGGACGCGCGTCCGGGCCGGCCTGACTGGCCACGCCCACACCGGCGTCGGTTTCCCACAGGTTGGGGATGCCCAGGCGCGGCACGCCGTAGATGAAGCCGGCCGACTGCTTGTGCGACGGCGCCGGCCGCGTGGTCTTCTTCGATTCCATGTCGGAGCCGAGGTAGCCGTAGACCAGCTTGAGCTTCTCGTCCATGGTCATCGCCGCCACCGCCAGGCGGGCGCGTTCCTCCGCGCCCAGCTGGGCGTTCATCCACGGCGTGGCCGCGGGCGCAGCGACTTCCCCGGCGGCGCCGGTCTGCGCGCCGACACTACCGCAGCACAGCGCCACGGCAGCCGACAGCAGGCTGATTTTTGTCTTCAATTTCATGGGTCTCCATCACTTTCTTAACGGTTTGCCGGCGATTGTGCCTGTGGGGCGCAGGCCGGGCAATTATGAAAATGACGAATCTCCGGAACGATATTCCGCAGCGGCGGCGATCCGGCGCTGCCGGATCGCCGGTACCGCTTATTTGAAGCTGTAGTCCAGGCTGACGTAGACAAAGCGGCCGCGCGGATCGCCCCAGCTGTCGTTGTAGCCCAGCGAGGAACCGGGGTCGAAGGCCGGGTCGCGGTTGAACACGTTGTTGGCGCCGACGCGGATCACCGCGTTCCTGATGCCGGCATAGCTCACCGACGCGTCCATCGTGGCGGTTGCCGGAATGCGGCGACCCTTGGCATAGAAGTCATACCATTGGTTCTGCACCGCCGACGGCGAACGATCGACCTTGGTGCCGGCCACGTACTTGACGATGCCGGTGGCGCTCCACGGTCCCAGGTCCCAGTTCACGCCGACGTTCGCCAGCACGCGCGGGTTGTTGTACTCGCCGGCGTCGCACGAGGTGTTGTTCGGGCAGTTGATGTAGACGTTATCGGCCAGCAGCACCGTGTCGTAGCGGATCGTGTAGTTGGCGTCGCCGAACACCTTGAAGCGGCCCAGCTTATCGGTGCGGAAGGTGTAGGACGCGTCCAGGTCGATACCCGAGGTGTGCGACTCGAAGCGGTTCACCCAGCCGGTCTTGATGTTGGACAGCTCGCCGCGCAAAGGCCCCAGCCGCGCCCGGTCCGCCGCCGACAGCGCCGCGTAGGCCGCGATGTCGTCGGCCGTGACGTCCTTGCGGGTCACGTGGTCCTTGTAGGCGCCGTCCTCGTTGTCGAGCACCGTCGTGGTATCGAGGATGTCTATCTTGTTCTTCCACTTGATGTCGTAGTAGGTCAGGCCGATGTTCAGGTCCTTGAGCGGCTCGATGACGAAGCCGATGTTGTACTGGTTCGACTTCTCCGGCTGCAGGTCCTTGGTGCCGACGTTGGAAGCCTTGACCTGACGGGTGCAGTACTGATCGAAATACACATCGCCTTCCACGCAGCGATGCGGGTCCTTGGTCTGGTAGAAGGCGTCGCGGCCCTGGCTGAAGCGCTGCGGCAGCGACGGCGCCACCATGCCGGTGCTGTAGTTCGCGCGCAGCATGACCTCTTTGGTCGGCTTCCACTTCAGGCCGAGCTTGGGATTGGTGGTGGAACCGGCCAGCTCGTATTTGTCGTAGCGCACGGCGGCCTGGGCCTCCAGCGTCTTCAGCAGCGGCAGGCTCAGCTCCGCATACACGGCCGACAGCTTTTCCGAACCGGAGATCGGCGGCAGCACGGCGTACTGGCCCAGCAGGCCCTGCTGCCAATCCTGCGACGGCGTGTACGACAACGAATTCTTGCGCAGCTCCGAGCCCAGCGACACGCCGATCTTCCCGCCCGGCAGCTCGCCGAACTCGGTCCCGGCCTGCAGCTTGATGGAATCGGTCTTGCTGCGGGTCTTCACATACATCTCGCCCGACAGCTCGCGGATCAGCGCGTCCGAATTGCTGTTCGCGCCGAAGGGATTGAAGCGCCCGTCGTCGACCGCCTTGTTCAGCTCCTCCAGCTTGTAGGCGCCCAGCGTGTCGGTGCGGCCGCGCTCCTCGCCGTGCGACAGCGTCGCCGACCAGTCCCAGCCCGCCATCTCGCCTTTGAGGCCGGTCAGCAGCCAGAGGTTGTCGACGTCGGTCTTGATGCCGCCCTCGTAGACCGGGAAATCGCGCCGCACCGTCACCGGCTTGCCGTAGGTGTTGAAGGGGTTCGAGGCCGGGATCACCAGGTTGTTGCGCGCTCGGTTCTGCAGCCACGACGACTGGCCGACGATGCGCTTGTCGAAATTGGTGTAGAAGGCGTTGGCGAACAAGGTCAGGTCCGGCGCGATGTCCCAGTTCAGCGCGGCCGTGGCGCCGGCGCGGCGCGAGGGCTTGACCAGGTCGGTGAATTCCGCCGTCGCCGACAGGCAGCCGTTGCGGGTCGGCGAAGGGAACCATTCGGCGCCGCTCGGATACGGCAGCTTGGAGCCGGGCAGGCAGCCCGGATCGGGGAAGCGGTTGCCGCCGATCGACAGCGTGCCGGCGTCGGTGCCGTGGGCGCCGTAGACGTTGGCGTACTGCAGGCCGCCGCTGGCGCCGAAGTCGATGTGGTTGGCCCAGTCGCGGTCGGTGCCCTTGATGCGCTTGGTGTCCTCGTACATCGCCGCGTAGGTCAGGTTGAATTTCTGCGTGGCGCGGTCGCCGTAGCCGCCGGCCACCGACAGCTTGCGCACGTCGCCGCCGCCCAGCGTGGTGGCGCCGTAGCTGGTGCTCAGGTCCGTGCCCTGGTAGTTCTGGCGCATGATGAAGTTGATCACGCCGCCGACCGCGTCGGTGCCGTAGATGGCCGAGGCGCCGTCCTTGAGCACCTCGATGCGCTCGATCGCCGCCAGCGGCAGCATGTTCAAGTCCACCGAGGTGAAGCCGTTGGAATTGTCCGAGCCGGACACCGGCAGGCGGTTGCCGTTCAACAGGATCAGGGTCGGCATGCCGCGCAGGCTGGCCGTGGTGGCGCCGTTGCGGAAGTCGTTGCCGCTGCCGAATTCGCTGCCGTTGCCGCCCACCCCAGGCAGGTTGCGCAACACGTCCAGCACCGAGGTCGCGCCGGAACGCTTGATGTCTTCCTTGGTGATCAGGGTCATCGGCGAAACGCCCTCCTGCGCGACCCGCTTGATGTTACTGCCGGTGATCTCCACCCGCTCCATTTTCGGCTCCGGCTGCTCCTGCGCCATCGCCACCGCATGGGCCGACAACAACGCCAGCGCCAACTTCACCCAGCGCACACCTATTTTTTCCTGAAACATCATGCTCGTCTCCTAGTGATGACGTCCCACATCGAGCGTGCGGGATCGTAATAATCAAACTGCCGGTTTGCTTCGATCGCGTGCTCAACGAGGCTATCGAATCGCAACAGAGCTTACGTGGCCCGGATGGGCACGTCTTGGCAGTCTTGACACTGGAAAGGAACGAAATCGGCACAACCGGGGCCGAAACGAAACATGGCTCCCGAAGGAGCCATGCTTGAACACCACGCGCGGACGGCTGAAAACTAGACGATCCGCAGCGCGAAGGCGTAAGACAGCGCCGGGGCCGTGCCGGGCAGCGTCACCCGCAGGCCGTCGGCCGCCTGCTCGAAGGCCAGCGCCTGGCCGCCGCCCACCAGCTCGACCTTCGCGATGCCGCGCTTCAGGTGCGGGCTGCCGGCGCGCATGGACTTGATCGTCACCTTGCCGTCGGCCGGCCAGCCCATGACGAAGGCGTACACCGCGTCGCCTTTGGCGGTGAAGCGCACGTCGGCAGCCGAGAACGGCTTATTCTTGCCCTCGTTGAAGCCCGCGCCCGACATCGGCGCCGAAGCCTCCTCCATCACCGGCCCCTCGCCGAACACCGCCCACGGACGGCTGTCGTAGATGCCCTCGCTGCCGACCGCCATCCAGCGGCCGATTTCTTCGACGATGTTGCGCTCCAGCGGATCGATGGTGCCGTCGCCGCGCACCGGCACGTTGAGCAGCAGGTTGCCGTTCTTGCTGACCACGTCGATCAGCGTGTGCACCACCGTCTGCGCGCTCTTGTACGACTTGTTGTTGTAGACGCTGCGGTCGTAGTGCCAGTTGCCGATGCAGGTGCAGGTCTGCCATGGAAGCGGCTCGATGGCGTTGCTCTGGCCGCGCTCGATGTCCCACACCATGGTCTTGCGCTGCTGCTCACTGAGGATCTTGCCGTTGACCACGGCCTCCAGCTTGCCCTTCTTCGCGATGCTGCGGTTGTACATGTGCGCGGTCAGGCGCAGGCCGACGTCGCTGACCGGGTGCAGCGGCAGCACGGTATCGTCGAAGTAAACCAGGTCGGGATCGTAGTTGTTGATCAGCTCCATGGTGCGGTCGTAGAACTTCTCGCAGTAGGCCTGGTCCGGGGTGGATGCGCCGTCGCCCCAGTGCCACTGGTCGCCGCCCACGCCTCCGCCGCCGCCCTTGCTCAGCGGATGGTTCTGCGCGTACAGCGCCTGCGGATCGAGGCCGTCCCACCACGTGCCCTTGCCGTCGGCCTTGGTCAGGTGGCCATCGTAGGGTATGCCGGCGTACGGACCTTGCTTGTCGGCGCCCTGCGAAGTCTCGTACCAGGTCCAGGCGTGGGCCGCGTGCACGCTGACGCCGAAACGCAGCCCCTGCTTGCGGGCCGCCTTGGCCCAGCCGCCGATCAGGTCCTTCTTCGGGCCAACCTTGGTCGAGTTCCACTGCGGCTGGTACTTGCTGGCGTACAGGTCCAGATTGTCGTGGTGGTTGGCCAGGGCCACGAAATATTTCGCGCCGGCCTTCTTGTACAGCGAGACCAGGGCGTCGGGATCCCAGCGCTCGGCCTTCCACTGGTGGATCACGTCCTTGAAGCCGACCTTGGACGGGTGGCCATACTTCTCCACGTGGTAGCGGTAGTGATCGCTGCCCTCTTCGTACAGGCCGCGCGCATACCAGTCGCCATGTTCCGCCTCGCACTGCGGGCCCCAGTGGGCCCAGATGCCGAACTTGGCGTTGCGGAACCAGTCCGGGGTCTGGTAGGCCGCCAGCGAATCCCAGTCCGCCGTGAAGGGGCCGGGGGCCATCTTCTCATGGCCGCCGAACGGCGCCGCTTGGGCGGCGAAGGTAAAGGGGGATAGCGCCAGCGCCGGAATGGCCGCGCCCAGGTGCCGCAATAATTCTCGTCTCTTCATTTTTGGTTCCATCGTGGATTCGGGAAGTCCTGCGCGCATTGTCCGAGCAAGCGCATGGAGGCGCAATTACGAAAAACACCATTGCGACTCATAAAATCAGGCAACCCGTGCCCACGACGGAAATTCAGGCCTGCAACTTGACCTTGCGTTGTGCGGTATGGTCCAAATCCACGGCCAGCGCCTCCCGGAAATCAATAGCGAACGCGATCAGATACGTATATTCAAATCGCGCCCAAAGCTTGATTTCGTCCGATCGTGCATCTTCGCGCCAATACATTGGGTCGCCGGAAGGATTGACCCGATGGATTTCCATCTTCTCGTCCTGCAATTGGCTCGCGTGATCCAGGTTCGCATGCTTGACCACCAGGCGTTTGGATCCCAATGGTCCTATCGTTACAGTTGGCCCGGTCGAGCCGACCAAGACGAGATTGCAGGCGGGATCCCATGTTTTAAGCCGCGCAAGCACTTTCTCAAGCGCACTGGTTACATTTCCGGCGTCCCCACGACTTCCGGCATAGCACGTATCGAACGCAATTTTCCCACCACCGGTTAGCGGCATGCCGCTATCAATGATGGCATCGACCACCTCCCCTATCGTCGCCCCGACAAATGTGCCGACTCCGCCATGTCCAATGATCAGAAGCTTTTCCACGTTCGCACAGCGCCCCGCGATAGTGCTCATCGTATAGATCTCTGAATAAGGATTCTCCTTACGTGTTATATATTTATAACAATTGGCAAGTTGCAATCTATCTGGATCCGGCAAGAGCAAAATGACACGGGACATATCGGTCTCCTCCAAGGAATCTTTACAATTAAACACCATGACAATGGCGATCGGAAGAGAAATTTCTGTGATTAGTGGGAATTTCACCACTGCACACCGGAGGGGTTTCGAAATGCAAACCACAAAAGTTTTTAGGAACGGCAACTCCCAGGCGGTCCGAATCCCCCTATCCGGGATTAAAAATCGAGAACTGGATCGGCAAATAAGCTGGCGAAAAATGGCACAATGATGACGAACGGATCGCCATCGAACCAGATTCCAAGGGAGATATCATGAAAAAACATTTTGTATTGCTGTTGACGGGAATGATGTTGGTCAGCGGCGGCGCGTCTGCCGCCGGCTGCGTCAAAGGCGCGGCGGCAGGTGCGGTTGTTGGCCACGTTGCGGGACACCATGCGGTTGCCGGGGCCGTGGGAGGTTGCCTGGTTGGCCGTCATATGGCCAAGGAGAAGGCAAAAAAAGAGAAGGCGGAGGCTGACGCCAGGAAGGCGCAGCAGGCCCAGCAAAATCCTCAACAGGCTCCTGCGAAGTAATAGTGCCGCCTCACTGCGGCGCTGCGGACGCGCCACCACCTTGGCGGAAGATGAGCTGCGCATAGTGGTACAGGTTGTCCGCCCAGCTCTCGCGGTCGTGGCCATGCTCGTCCACGTTCCAGACGTGGGCGATGCCGTGCTCCTTCAGATAGCGATGCAACGTTTGCGAACCCGCGATCAGCCCGTCCTGATTGCCGCAGGATAGGTACAACAGTCGTGGCTGGACGTGCCCGCTCTCAGGCAGCAGCGCGGCCGCCGCCTTCAGGTTGGGCGCCGCCGAGAAGGCGCCGACCCAGCCAAAGGTTTCGGGATGGCCCAGTCCGATGTTCAGCGACTGGGCGCCGCCCATCGACAAGCCGGCGATCGCGCGTTGCGCCCCACCGCTCAAGGTAGGATACCTGGCGTCGATGGCCGGCACCAGCACCTCCGGCAGCTCGCGCTCGAAGGCGGTGAAGCCGGCGATGTGCGCGGGCGTGAAGGTGCGTTCGCCCGGCGGCGGGCGGTCGTCGGCCAGCGCGCGGCCGTTGGGCATGACGACGATCATCGGCACCGCCTTGCCGTCGGCGATCAGGTTGTCGAGAATGGCCTGCGCGTGCACGTAGCCGCGCCATTCGTCGTGATTGCCGGCGATGCCATGCAGCAGATACAGCACCGGGTAGCGCCGCTGCGCCGTGTAGCCGGCCGGCAGGTAGACGTTGGCCTTGCGCCGCGTGCCGGTGATGCGGGACTCGTAGCTGAACTCCTCGATCCGGCCCTGCGCCACGCCCGCCCGCGCCTGGTCGAAGCCGGCCGGCGCGGCGGCGAAGGCACGCACGTCGTCGGCCGCCAGCACCACCGGCTGGGCCGGGCGCGGCTGATTGAGCAGGCGCTCGATGTCGGGCCGCATCGCGGCGGCCCAGATCCGGTATCCCTTTTCCGATAGATGCAAAAAGTCCGGCTGGTTCTCGGCCGACAGCGTGCCGTCCGCGCCGATGAAGTGCGCGCCGTAATCGTGGAAGAAGACGTGCTGACCATCGTCCAGCGTCGCCACCATTTTGTCGAGCGCGACGATGCGCTGGCGCACCGGCTCGTCGGGCTTGGCGCCGGACGGCAGCACGGCGTTGAGCAGGATGCGCGCGGCCGGATACTGCGTGCGCAACTTGGCGACCACGGCCTGGATGCCGCCGAACACCTGCTCCGGCGTCTCGCCGCACAGATTGAGGTTGTTCACGCCGATCAGCAGCACCACCAGCTTGGGCTGCAGGCGCGCGATGGCCGGGTCCTGCAGGCGCCACAGCACGTTGCCGGTGTGGTCGCCGCCGATGCCGAAGTTGGCCGCCTTGAGCTGGCCGAAGTTGGCGTCCCACACCGGCTTGGACCACATCTCGGTGATCGAATCGCCGAGGAACATCACGTCGACATCGCCCTTGGCGGCGCGCGCCACCTGCTCCGCGTGCATGCCGCGCCAGCGCTCGATCGACATCCACGGGTACTCGACCGCGCGCGGCGCCGCCGTCAACGCGCACTGACGCGGGGTCTGGGCGGCGGGCGCATCGGCGGCGATGGCGCCTTGGACGGTCAATGCGGTCATCAACAACAGGGCCAGGCGGCTGGGCATGGGGATCTTCCTTTTCGATTCGGTGGGTGCAGCGATTTTGCAACCGGCGCCGCGCCGTATCAATTATGAAAATCACCAACCTGCCCAGTGTTTCTTGTCAACCGCGCCACAGCGGCAAAGTTACCCGGCACAATAAGCGCCAGCAACTTCCGGCCCCGCTCGGACACGACGGACAGCGACTTCAGCGCGACTGTCCGCATTTGAGACTTAATCTTCCTACCGACTTCTTAATGAACACTTTCTCGGCACTAGATACCATTGTTTTCCTCGTTTACTTTGTCATGGTCGCGGGCTACGGCCTGTGGGTCTACCGGCGCAAGCAGGCCGGCTCCGGCCTCGCCTCGCATGACTACTTCCTGGCCGAAGGCTCGCTGACCTGGTGGGCCATCGGCGCCTCGCTGATCGCCTCCAACATCTCGGCCGAGCAGTTCATCGGCATGAGCGGGTCGGGCTTCCGCATCGGCATGGCCGTGGCCGTGTATGAGCTGATGGCCGCCGCCACGCTGGTGATCGTGGCCGTGTTCTTCATGCCGGTCTATTTGAAGAACCGCATCTACACGATGCCGCAGTTCCTCGAACAACGCTACGGCAAGGCGGTCGCCACCACGATGGCGCTGTTCTGGCTGGGCCTGTACGTGGTGGTCAACCTGACCTCGATCCTGTACCTGGGCGCGCTGGCGATCAGCAGCCTGTCCGGCATCGCCCTGCTGCCCTGCATGCTGTTCCTGGCCGTGTTCGCCGCCATCATCACCTTGGGCGGCATGAAGGTCATCGGCTACACCGACGTGGTGCAGGTCACCTGCCTGGTGGTCGGCGGCCTGGTCACGACCTGGCTGGCGCTCGACATGGTCGCCGCGCTGGGCAACAAGCACGGCGCGCTGCAAGGCTTCTCCGAGCTGTACAACCACGCCCGCGGCCACTTCGACATGGTCCTCAAGCGCGACAACCCGAACTACATGGACCTGCCGGGCCTGTCGGTCCTGCTGGGCGGCATGTGGATCGTCAACCTGAACTACTGGGGCTGCAATCAATACATCACGCAGCGCGCGCTGGGCGCCGACCTGCCGACCGCCCGCAAGGGCCTGCTGTTCGCGGCCTTCCTGAAGCTGCTGATGCCGGTCATCGTGGTGCTGCCTGGTATCGCGGCCTACGCGCTGGACAAGTCCGGCGCGCTGGGCGACGCCATGAAGGTCGGCGGCGAAGTCAATCCCGACCGCGCCTACCCTATCCTGCTGGGCCTGCTGCCTTCGGGCTTGAAGGGCATCGCGTTCGCCGCGCTGACCGCCGCCGTGGTCGCTTCGCTGGCCGGCAAGGCCAACAGTATCGCCACCATCTTCACGCTCGACATCTACAAGAAGGCCTTCAACAAGGGAGCCACCGAGCAGCGCATGGTGTGGATCGGCCGCGTGAGCGTGGTCGTGGCGATGGCCCTGGCCGTGCTGATCGCGCCGATGCTGGGCATCGACAAGAAAGGCGGCTTCCAGTACATCCAGGAATACACCGGCTTCGTCTCGCCCGGCATCCTGGCCATGTTCCTGCTGGGTTTCTTCTGGAAGAAGACAACGTCCGGCGCCGCCATGTTCGCCACGCTGGGCGGCCTGGCCGGTTCCATCGTGCTGAAGTTCCTGCCGACGATGATGGACCTGTCCTTCCTGGCGCCGATCGGCTTCTCGAAGGACAACGGCAGCGGCGTGTTCGAGATCCCCTTCCTCGACCGCATGTTCATCGTGTTCTGGTTCGTGGTGGCCGGCATGGTCGTGATCAGCAAGATGGCCGAAGCCCGGCGCGACGCCAACACCCGCCACCTGCAAATCGACCACGGCCTGTTCCGCGTCGACGGCGCGTTCGCCTTCGGCTCGGCCGTGATCTGCGTCCTGTTGGCCACGATCTACACGGCCTGGTGGTAAGTCCCGGCCTGGCCCCAAGCCGCCCGTCTGGGCGGCTTGTCGGGCAGGTCCTCTAGCCGTTCGCGGACAGCAGCTCCGGCGCCTCGAACTCGCGGTCCCGGTAGGCGCGCGGCGTGCAGCCCAGTTCCCGCTTGAACACCAGGTGCATGTACTGGGTCGAGCCGAAGCCGCAACCCAGCGCCACCTCGGCGATGCTGCGCTCGCCGCTGTCCAAACCGGCCTTGGCCGCCTCCAGCTTGTAGCGCAACACCACGTCATGCACGCTGCACCCCAGCTCCTGCCGGAAATACGCCTCCAGCGACGATCGTGAAACCCCCAGGTACATGGCCACCTGGTGGCTCTTGAGGCTTTCGCAGGCATGCTGGCGGATGTAGTAGCAGGCCCGCATCACCAGCGGATGCCCGGCCGGCTGGTGCAGGCTGGACGCGAGCACCTTGATGCCGGCCGGCGGCACCAGCACCGGCGCGTTGGCCACCCGCACGCGATGCAGCTTCTGGCTCAGCAGATGCGCGGCGGTGCGCCCCATCTCGCGCGCGCCGTGCATGACGGAGCTCAGCGGTATGGGCGTGAGCAGGCGCACCAGCGGATCGTTGTCGATGCCGACCAGCGCCACCTCGCCCGGCACCGCGATGCCGGCCATGCTGCAGGCCTGCAGCAACTGGCGGGCGCGGGCGTCGGTCACGGCGATGATGCCGATCGGCTTGGGCAGGCTGCGCAGCCATTCGACCTGGCCGTGCAGCGCCTCGTCCCACGAACAGGGGGCGGTCGCGCAGCCGCGGAAGACCTCGGCTTCGCTGCGGTCGTTCCACATCAGGCGGCGGAACGCGTGCTCGCGCTCCTGGGCCCAGCGGTTCTCCGGCGCCTCGGGCAGGCTGAACATGGCGAAGCGCTGCAGGCCGACGTCGATCAGATGCTCGCGGGCCTGCTTGACCAGCTGGAAATTGTCGGTCGCCACGTAGGGCACGCCGGGCGGATACTGGTCCTCGGCGGCGTAGGAGCCGCCCACCGCCACCACCGGCAGCTGGCAATCGGCCAGGGCCGCCGCCACGTCCGGGTCGTCGAAGTCGGCGATGATGCCGTCCCCCTGCCAGTTGCCGATGCCGGCCAGGCGCAGGCAAAAGTCCTCCTCCAGAAACACTTCCCAGGCCACCCGCGTGCTGCCCAGATAGTCGGCGATGCCTGCCAATACCTCCCTGTCAAATGTCTTGTTGGCGTTGAACAGCAGTGCGATCCGGTATGTTTTCGTGGCGCCCATATCACGTCGGCGCCTTGCTTGAATCGATGCCCACGGGGCCGCCGGCCCCCCTCATTGGTGTCCAGGTCATAGTCTCCTCCTTCTCGTTATTTTTCTGTGTACCCTCTCGGCTATGCCGGAGCGTTACATAGAGAATAGAAATTTCCGCATGGCGGCAGGTAGCGCTCAGTGGGAAATTGCTAGCAAAACGAGGGAAGTTGAAGAATTAATGACGATAGTGTTAGGCCTCGGCCACCGGGCAGGCGCTGCGGAATGCCTTGGGCGTGCAGCCGTACTCCTCCTTGAACAGCTTGTTGAAATAGGAAACATTGGCATAGCCGACCGAATAAGCGATTTCCGCCACCGTCGCCGTGTCCTTCTCGGCCAGCAGCCGCGCGGCCTCGGTCAGCCGCAGCTTGTTTAAATAGCCGCTGAAGGTGTAGCCGAATTCGGTCTTCAGGATCTCGTAGACCTTGTTGCGGTTGACCCCGGTTTCCTCGACCACCCGGTCCAGGTCCAGCTCGGCGTCGGCGTAGCGGCTGGCGATGAACTGCAGGATGGTGGTCTTTTCCTTGTCGCGGTGCGGCTCCAACGAGAGTTGCTGGTATGCAACGAACGGCATATCCCTTTGCAGCTTGACCTTGACATCGTCGATCACGGCCAGCGCGTGCTGCCGGAAGAACCACACGCCGAAGCCGCTCCAGACGACGATCAGCAACACCCCGAACAACACCAGATAGCGGCGGTCGCGGCCTTTCAGGTTCAGCTCGCGGATTTGCACCTCCACACTGACCTCGCGCGGACTTTGCGGCGTGCTGCCGATGGTGATCTTGGGCACCTTGTCGAGTTTATAAGAATGTTCCGACAAGGCCTGCTGCTTCATCAGGAACCACCATTGCGGCGTTTCCAGGCGCGTCAGGTCCAGCTCGACGCGCGACTCGTTCTCGTCGCAGGAAAAGTAGGACAAGGGGCTGCGGTAGCCCAGGAACTCCTGCTGGTCGGAGCGCCTGCCGACAAAAGTGGGCAGGCTGAGCACCAGCGTATTGGCCGGCGAGCATTTCACCAGCAGGGAAATCGACGAATAGCGCGACAGGTCGAGGTGGACCGGCTGTCCCTTGCCGTCCTTGAAATTCAGTTCGGCGCCGGCGAAGCCCTCGTCCGTTTTGGCGATGCGGAAATCAAAACGCAGCCGTTGCGCGGCCTCGTACAGGTGCATGGTCGCCTTGCCGCCGGGACGGGTGTCCCAGCTCTGCTCGCCCTTCCACGCCAGCGGGCTGTCGGCCGCGGGCAGCAGCGATACCTGCAAATAGCTCTGTTTAACGCAAATGTAGCCGAGGAGGACGCACGCCGCGATAAGGCAAAAGCACCCGACTAGTGCCTTTTTATAAAATTCATGCATTGAAAGCCTGGATCAGAGAAGATGACTGTCGCGCACGAAACGCTGGCTGCCGGTACGCGATGTTACCCGGCCACTGATCATCTGGCAATGCGAGCACGGCTGGATGGCAACACTCCCAAAAAAAACCGGGCGGCCTAAGCCGCCCGAAAATACTACCGGAGAGGTAGTTGGAGAGCACTAAACGGGGACTGCCCGGCGCACCCGGCATCGCGATGCCGCCGCGCAGTCCTTGAGATACATTGTGGGAGTTGCCTCCGCCTGCCGCAATTGTTAAAACCACCAACATGGGAGTGAAATTGCGCAGCCGGCGGCGGATCACAATAAAACATTGAAGGCATTGGCAATTTTCATAATTGCGCGGCCACGCCGCGAGTCTCCACAATGGCTTGCTGACTATTATGGAGACTTAACATGTTAAAACGAACCCTGCTCTCGCTGGCGCTGTCCTACGCGACCGCCGCCGCCTGCGCGCCGGCCGCCACGCCGCCGCCCTTCCCCACCGTCCTGTACGGCACGGCCTACTACCACGAGTACATGCCCTACGAGCGGCTCGACAAGGACGTGCAGATGATGAAGGAGGCCGGCTTCAACGTGGTGCGGCTCGGCGAATCGACCTGGAGCCTGTGGGAGCCGGAGGACGGCCGCTTCGAATACGCGTGGATGGACCGCGTGATCGACGCCATGGGCAAGGCCGGCATCAAGGTCATCATGGGCACGCCAACCTATTCGATCCCGGCCTGGATGGCGCGGCAGAACCCGGAGATCCTGGCCCGCAAGTTCAACGGTGCGCAAAACACCTACGGCATGCGCCAGAACATGAACACCGACTCGGCGGCCTACCGCTTCTACGCCGAACGCCTGATCCGCAAGATCGCCGCGCGCTACAAGGACAACCCCAACGTCATCGGCTGGCAGGTCGACAACGAGACCGGCAGCTACGGCGCCGCCAACGACGACGTCTTCATCCGCTTCCAGCACTATCTGGAGAAGAAATTCGGCACGCCGGAAAACCTCAGCAAGGCCTGGTTCCTGAACTACTGGGGCCAGGACCTGCACAGCTGGACCGACCTGCCGCGCCCGGACGGCGCGCAGAGCACCGGCTACAAGCTGGAGTGGACGCGCTGGAGCCAGATGCGCGTCACCGACTTCCTCACCTGGCAGGCCGGGCTGATCCGCGAATGCGCGTCGCCGCGCCAGTTCGTCACGCACGACTTCGCCGGCTCCATGCACGCCGACGTCAACGAGGTGGACGTGGCGCGCGCGCTCGACACGCCGGCCGTCAACATCTACCACTGGGGCCAGCGCGAGTGGTACAACGGCGCCGAGCAGACGCTGCAGGCGGACTTCACGCGCTCGCTCAAGCGCGGCAACTTCCTGGTCACCGAGACCAACGCCCAGACCACCGACTGGTCCTCGTCGTTCCAGTACCCGCCGTACGACGGCCAGTTCCGCGAGGACGTCTACACCCACCTGTCGAACGGCGCCAACATGGTCGAGTACTGGCACTGGGCGTCGATCCACGCCAACCAGGAGACCTACTGGAAAGGCGTGCTGTCGCACGACCTGGAGCCCAACCGCGCCTACGCCGAGATGAGCCGCACCGGCCGCGAGCTGCAGAAGATCGGCCCGCGCCTGGTCAACCTGAAGCTGCACAACGACGTCGCCATTTTGTGGAGCCGTGATTCGCTCAACGCGCTCGGCGACATGCCCTTCGCCAAGGACAGCCAGTGGGGCGGCGGCGGCACCAAGGCCGACTACGGCGGGCTGGTGCGCCAGATGCACCGCGCGCTGTACGACCTGAACGTCGGCGCCGACTTCGTGTTCGCGGACACGCAGGACTTCTCGGGCTACAAGCTGCTGATCGTGCCGTCGCTGTACGTGGCGGACGAGGCCCTGCTCAAGCGCATCTCCGAGTATGTGCGCAAGGGCGGCCGCGTGGTGATGACCTTCAAGAGCGGCTTCGCCAACGAGAACGCCGCCGTGCGCTGGACCATGGCGCCGGGCCCGCTGCGCGAGGCGCTCGGCTTCCACTACCAGGAATTCTCCAACCTGGCCCAGCCGCTGGCCCTGAAGGGCGATCCCTTCCAGACCGGCGCCGACAACCAGGTGCGGCACTGGGCCGAGTTCCTGCAGCTGGACACGGCCAAGGCGCTGGCGTGGTACGACCATCCGTTCTTCGGCCGCTGGCCCGCCATCACGGCCAACCAGTACGGTTCGGGCAAGGTGGTCTACGAGGGCACCTATCTGTCGGATAAATTGCAGAAGGCGGTGCTGCAGTCGTCGCTGCAGGAGCTGGGGATTTGGGCGCCGGAGCGGCAGTTGCCGGCCAACGTGCACGAGCGCTCCGGCGTCAACGGCTTCGGCCGTGCGGTGCGCTACTACTTCAACTATTCCGGCACGGCGGTCAACTTCAACTACCGCCACCAGGCCGGCGTCGAGCTGTTGGGTGCGCGCCGCGTGAAGCCGGACGAGGCGATGACGCTGGGTCCGTGGGAACTGGCCATCGTCGAGGAGGACGGCCAGGCCGGCCGTCCCGATACCGCGAAATAAACCGCGGCCGCCCCGCGCCGGCGTTGCGCCGGCGCGGGGCTATTCATCACATCTTTTTACGGCGGCGCAGGAAGGCCAGCAGGCCCAGGCCGGCGCCCAGCATCGCGTACGTCTCCGGTTCCGGCACGGCGCTGACATCGATGTTGTCGAGCTGGTTGTAGGCGCCCGAACTCAGGCGCAGTTCGCTGATGCCGTTCTGCGCCATGACCCAGCTCCCCGCTCCTTGCAGCGTGCCGATCTGCCTGCCATCGGCCGACAACGTGCTGGCGTCGAGGTTGTAGTCGAAGCCGGCCAGGCTGAACCGGCCTCCGCCCACCCGTGTCAGCGTCACGTAGGTGCCCGCGCCGTTCTCGAGGCCGTCGTGCCAGTTGTAGGTCTGCGGCTCGAACGTGCCGTCGCCGATGTGGGCCATGCCGGACGCCGCGTTCGGCGCGTTCAGCGTCAGCAGGAAGCCCGCCTCCTCGTAGGTCAGGTTGTTGCCGTCGTAGTGCATATTGGCCGGCAGTTCGCCGGTGTTGCCGTACATGACCAGCTCGGCGATGCCGTCGAAGGTCAGCACAGCCGCGCCGGCGCTGCCGGCCAACGCGCCCAGGCCCACACCCAAGACCAGGGCAGCGACCAACTTGTTCAATTTCATGCGATTCATTTCATTCTCCAGATAGGGTGTGATTCATTGCCGGGCCGGGCGCCTTGCGTCGGCGCCCGGCCCCAAAGGTTTAGTAGCTGAACAGCACGCCGCGACCGCCGCCGGCGGCGTACAGGCGTCCCGGGACGTTCTGGTCGGCCGCCAGTTGGCCCATGCCGCCGAACTGGTGCTTGTCGTCGTTGAAGCGGGCCCAGATGGCGCCGCCGTCATCCGAGCGGTACACGCCCCACACGCCGTTGATCACGCCGACCACATACACCGAGGCCGAGTACTTGGCGCCGGACGGGGCCTTGCCCAGCGCGACCGAGGTGGCGCCGTACACGTCGGGCTGGTACGCCGACTGTCCCCAGATCGGCGCGGCCGCGCTCAGCTTGGTCCAGGTCGCGCCCGAGTCGAGCGAGTGCAGGATGCTCTTGCCATCCACCACCCAGATATCGCCTTCCGCGTTCGGATTGACCGCGATCGAGGTCGCGTAGAAGTCCGCCGTCCACGAATTGGCCGCGAACGTGGCGCTCTCGGTGAAGGTGTGGCCGCCGTCGGTCGACGTGTAGAAGTGCGCGGTCTCCGACCACTGCGACCACCACGCGCCGCCCGAGTTGTAGGCGTAGACCTTGTTCGGATTCTTGCGGTCGGCCACCAGATGGTAGGCGCGGTCGATGCCCACGTGATTCAGGGCCGGCAGATTGGTGTAGGTCCAGGTCGCCCCGTTGTCGGTGGTGTAGGCCGGCGCCGAATGGGACGGCGCCCAGACCACGTTGTTGAGCTTGGTGACGGCGAGGTTGCCCGCGCCGCTCTCGTTGGCCAGCGCGTCCGGATGGTTGGCCGCGAACGCCTTCCAGGTCACGCCGGAGTCGAGCGAGTAGGCGCCGGCCGCGGTGCTGTTCCACACGTGGCTGCCGGTGGTGACCATATAGGCCGGATTGGACCAGGCCATGTCGGAGCTGTAGGTGCTGTTGAACATGCCCCACGAGCCGCGCGTCGGCGACTTGAGCAGTTCCGTCTGCACCGAGGTGCCGACGTCGCCCGCGCTGCGCAGCAAGGTGTAGCTGGCGCCCGGCGGCGGCGCCATCAGGGCGCTGGTGGCAACCTCCTCGATGCCGCCCGAGGCGTCGGTCCAGGTCGGCTTGGCCGCCGAGGCGTTGTGGGTCTCCCACACGCCGCCGCCGTGCACGTGCAGGATGTGCTCGGGGTTGTTCGGGTCGATCTCGACGTCGTCGGTCCAGCCCGAGAAGCCGCTGCTGGCGGGCAGGTGCGGCGCCGTCGCGGCGATCTCGCGCCAGGTGGCGCCGGCGTCGTCCGACAGCTGCACCACCGGCTGGCCGTCGTAGTTGCCCCACGAGTTGGTCACGCCCAGCGCGATGCGGGTGCTGGCGCCGGTGCCCGACACCGACAGGCCGCCCATGCCGAAGTTGACCCACTGCTCGGTGTCGTACTTCTTCAGCAGGGTCCAGTTGGCGCCGTCGAACTTGTACAGCCGCGAAGGGCCGCCGGCGCCCGGACCGGTCTCCTTGGTGAAGGCCACGTACATCATGCCGTCCTTGTTGCGCACCATGTGGGGCACGAAGAAGCCGGCCACGTCGGCCGGGGTGGCGATGCCTTGCCAGGTCGCGCCGCCGTCGGTGGTCTTGTACATGCTGTGGTTCAGCCCCGCCACCGCCGCGTAATCCCGCCCGACGGCGGTGTAGATGGTCTGGGTGGCGCTGCCGGTGCCCTTGGTGTTGGTGTCGAAGATCACCTGCTCGAAGCCGACCACGCCGCTCCAGGTCACGGCGTTGATCTCGTCCTTGGTCATGTTGTGCGTGGCCAGCGACGCCACCTGGCTCCAGGTCTGGCCGTAGTCGCTGCTCTTCCACATGCCGTTGGCGCGCGTGGCGTAGAACAGGATCGACGGCTTGTTCGGGTCCACCATCAGGCGCTCGCCGACGGCGCGGCCCTGGTTGTTGCTGCCGGCCGAGAAAGGCAGGTCGACGTGCTGCCAGTTGGCGCCACGGTCGGTGGAGATGTACAGGCGCGCATCGGGCTTGTCCGACAGGTACATGCCGGCGCTCATGTAGACACGCTGGTCGTCGTTCGGATCGAGCGCCATGGTTTCGGTGCCGTGGTAGAAGCCCTCGGTGCTGCCGAAGCCGTCGGTGATTGCCACCCAGGCCTTGGTGGCGGCATCCCAGCGGTAGGCGCCGCCGATGTCGGTGCGCGCGTACAGCACGTCGGGGCTGGTCGGATGATAGACCAGGCCGGGCACGTAGCCGCCGCCGCCGAACTTGAGGCTGGCCCAGCGGGTCGGCGCGTTGGCGACGCCGCTGGTCGTGACGCTGGCCAGTGTCTGCGCCGACTTGCTGGTGCCGCTGTCGGTGCCGCTGCCGCCGCAGGCCGCCAGCAAGGCCGCCAGCACGCCGGTGACGGCGGCGATGTGTCTCTTCTTCATATTTTTATACTCCAGGATAGTGAGGTAAGGACGAACAAGGGTCGCGCCACGTCTGGCGCAGTACCGGTACTAACTTGTATCGGCGGGCCGCCCGCGTGGGGCGGCTAGCCTGCCAGCTGCCGGAGATAGTGCGTATGGCCCGGCATGGCGTTGACGGTCTGCGCGATGACCTGGCGCAGCTGGTAGTAGTGCGCGTGCAGCTTGCGCATGTCCATCAGATGGATGAGCGCATCGTCGGCCCTGGGCGCGACGCCCAGCCCGGCCAGGATGGCGATGTGCGACGAGGCCGAGAATCCCTCCTTGTCGTAGATGACCATGCGCCCGGTTTCGCGGAACAGCTCGATCTGGTGCGTGAGCGTGTCCGGGATGGCCATGTCGGCGCAGTAGCGCCAGAACTCGGAATCGGTGCGCTTGGTCAGCTTGTAATGCAGGACGATGAAGTCGCGCACAGACTCGTAGCGGCTGGCGGCGCGGCGGTTGAACTCGTCGGCCAGCTCGGGACGGAAGTCGCGGTCGGGGAACAATTCCAGCAGCCAGCCGGCCGCGTTCTCGATCATGTTGATGCTGGTCGACTCCAGCGGTTCCAGGAAGCCGCCCGACAGGCCGATGGCGACGCAGTTCTTGATCCACATCTTGCGGCGGCGGCCGGTGGTGAAGCGCAGCTGGCGCGGTTCGTCGAGGGCGCGGCCGTCCAGGCCGTCGAGCAGCACGCGCGACGCCTCGGCGTCGGAGGTGAAGCCGTCGCAGTAGACGTGGCCGTTGCCGGTGCGGTGCTGCAGCGGAATGCGCCAGGTCCAGCCCGCGCTCTTGGCGGCCGAGACGGTGTACGGCGTGAACCGCTCGACGCTGGCGCACGGCACGGCCTGCGCGCTGTTACAGGGCAGCATGGCGCTCCAGTCGTCGTAGCCGGCCTGGTAGACGCCCTCGATCAGCAGGCCACGGAAGCCCGAGCAATCGATGAACAGGTCGCCCTCGACCCGGCGGCCGTCGCGCAGCTTGACGGCGGCGATGTTGCCGGTCTGCGGATGCTGTTCCACCTCGTCGATGTAGCCCTCGATCCGCGCCACGCCGCGCGCCACGGCGTAGTCGCGCAGATAGGCGGCGTACAGGCCGGCGTCGAAATGGTAGGCGTAGGAATAGGCATTGCTGGCGGACGGCTGGTCGCCGCTGGGCGGCGTGAAGCGGTGGTTGCGCGCCATGACCGCCGCCACCGACCAGTCCTCGTACGGCGGCATGTCGTGGATCTCGCGCGCCAGCCGCTGCCAGTACAGGTAGGAGCTGCGGCCTTCGATGTCCGGGCCGAAGTCGCCGAAGCCGTGGAAGAAGCGGTTGCCGAGGTGGCCCCAGTCCTTGAACTCGATGCCGAGCTTGAAGGTCGCCTTGGTCTTGGCCACGAAGTCGGACAGATCCAGGCCCAGCGCCTGGTTGAAGTAGCGGATGGTCGGCAGCGTCGCCTCCCCCACGCCGACCGTGCCGATTTCCGGCGACTCCACCAGCACGATGTCGCAGGCCCTGCCCAGCTTGAGCGCCAGCGGCGCGGCGGTCATCCAGCCGGCGGTGCCGCCGCCGACGATGACGATTTTTCGAATAGCCTTGTCAGCCATTTCGTCCCCTTATAGTTATGATAATTCCGGACGTCTGTGGTCCATGCCGACATCTTATGCATAAAAGCGCGCCGCACGAATTATGAAAACCGCCAACGGCGAACATCATTTATCCCAACCGGCGATCCGGCGGCCGCCGGGCCGGATTTGCGGTGCTACCATCCGCCGCAAGCAGCCGGCACGCGGCGTCCGGCGCGTAAAACCCTACAAGAAATGACCATGAAAAACCGCTATCCATCCCGCACCGCCGTCGCGGCGGCCGTGGCCGTGAGCCTGTCCCTGCACGCCCAGGCGGCGCCGGCCGACGCCCGACAGCGCGCCGGCGACCTGCTGGCGCGCATGACGCTGGAGGAAAAAGCCAGCCAGCTCCAGCACGATTCGCCGGCCATCGAGCGCCTGGCCATCCCCCGCTACAACTGGTGGAACGAGGGCCTGCACGGCGTCGCGCGCGCCGGCAACGCCACCGTTTTCCCGCAGGCCATCGGGCTGGCGGCGACGTGGAACACGGCGCTCATCGAGCGGGTCGGCGACACCGTCGCCGGCGAGTTCCGCGCCAAGTACCTGGAGGCGGTCGCGCCCGACGGCGGCACCGCCATGTACCGCGGCCTGACGGTGTGGTCGCCCAACGTCAACATCTTCCGCGATCCGCGCTGGGGCCGGGGCCAGGAGACCTACGGCGAGGATCCCCACCTGACCTCGCGCATCGGCGTGGCCTATGTGCGCGGCCTGCAGGGCGACGATCCCGGCGCGCCCAAGGTCTCGGCCACGGTCAAGCACTTCGCGGTGCACAGCGGCCCCGAGTCCGACCGCCACCGCGACGACATCCATCCGTCGCCGCGCGACCTGACCGAGACCTACCTGCCGGCCTTCCACGCCACCATCACCGAAGGCAAGGCGCTGTCCATCATGTGCGCCTACAACGCCGTGGACGGCGTGCCGGCCTGCGCCAACGAGCCTCTGCTGAAGGACTATCTGCGCGGCGCGTGGAAGTTCCAGGGGCACGTGGTGTCCGACTGCGGCGCCGTGGCCGACATCCACACCGAGGGCGCGCACCGCTACACCGGCACGCCCGAGCAGGCGGTGGCGGCGGCCATCAAGGCCGGCACCGACGTGTTCTGCGAATTCGGCGGCTCGCCGACGGCGGCCCCGGCCACCACGGTGCGCGCCGTGCGGCAAGGCCTGCTGGCCGAGGCCGACGTCGACCGCGCCGTGCTGCGCCTGCTCGAAGCGCGCATCCGCCTGGGCCTGCTGGAGACGCCGGCCCACCGCCCGTTCCAGCGGATCACCGCCAGGGACTACGACACCCCGGCCAACCGCGCCCTGAACCTGGAGGCGGCGCGCCAGTCGCTGGTGCTGTTGAAAAACGACGGCCTGCTGCCCCTGCGGCAGGCGCCGGCGCGCATCGCCGTGATCGGCCCGAACGCCGACAGCGTCGACGCGCTGGTCGGCAACTACAACGGCACGCCGTCGCACCCGGTCACCGTGCTGCAAGGCCTGCGCGCCAGGTTCCCGAACGCGCGGGTGGACTACATCGAAGGCACCGGCTGGGTGGCGCCGCCGCTGCAGGACGTGCCGGCGTCCAGCCTGTGCCTGGACGAAGCGTGCACCCGGCCCGGCATCAAGCTGGAGCGCTACGACAACCTGGCGCTGGAAGGCGCGCCCGCCACGGTCGAGACCATCGCCAGGGCCGAGTTCAAATGGGGCTGGCCGAACGCCTACGACCGCAAGACCTCGGCCCGCTGGAGCGGCTACCTGCGCGCCACCGAAAGCGGCGTGCACAATTTCCGGCTGAAGAGCAACCAGGGCTACCGCATCCGCGTCGACGGCCGGCTGGTCACCGACCTGTGGGACCTGGCCTGGCCGACGTCGAAGACTGAACTCAGCCTCACCGCCGGCAAGGTCTACCGCATCGAGGTCGAAGCGCAGCAGACCGGCTGGGACGGCGATCAGCAGCTGCAATGGACCAAGCCCAGCTTCGACGACGCGGCGGCGCTGGAGGCGGCCCGCCAGGCCGACCTGGTGGTCTATGCCGCCGGCTTGAACTGGCAGCTGGAGGGCGAGGAAATGACGGTGCACGCGCCCGGTTTCGCCGGCGGCGACCGCACCAGCCTCGACCTGCCGGCGCCGCAGGAGGCGCTGCTGGAGCGGCTGGGCGCGCTGGGCCGGCCGCTGGTGCTGGTCAACCTGAGCGGCAGCGCCATGGCGCTGAACTGGGCCGACCGCAACGTGCCCGCCATCGTCCAGGCCTGGTATCCGGGCGGCGAAGGCGGACAGGCCATCGCCGAACTGATCGCGGGCGACTACAGCCCGGCCGGACGCCTGCCCGTGACCTTCTACAAATCCGCCGCCGACCTGCCGCCGTTCAAGGACTACGGCATGCGGGGACGCACCTACAAATACTTCAGGGGCGAGCCGCTCTACCCCTTCGGCCACGGCCTGAGCTACACGCGCTTCCGCTACACTGCCGCCGCCACGCCGAAGCAGGTCTGCGCGGGATGCGCCGTCACGCTCGCGGTCGACGTGAAGAACGACGGCCTGCGCGCCGGCGACGAGGTGGTGCAGGTGTACGTCAGCCGCCCCGGCGACGCGGCGCCCAACAGCACGCTGGCCGGCTTCGCCCGCGTCTCGCTGAAGCCGGGCGAGCACCGCAAGGTGAGCTTCAGGCTGGAGGCCAAGGCCTTGAGCACGGTGGACGCGGCCGGCAGGCGCAGCGTCGAAGCCGGACCGGCCACCGTATGGGTGGGCGGCGGCCAGCCGGGCGGAGCGACCGTGACCCGGCCGTCGTCGGGCGTCAAGCTGCGGCTGACCGTCAAGGGCCGCCGCAGCCTGCCGCCGTTCTGAGGCGCCAGACTGCGGCGGGCGGGCGCTAGAAGTGGGTGAAGCGCTGCTCGTTGGGCGCGCCGTTCGCCTTGGCCGCGCCCTTGGCATGCAGCCGGCGCACTTCAGGCTTGGCGACGGCGTCCCAGGCCGGCGGCGGGGCGAACGCCGGCGCGCCCGGGCGTTTCGTGGCCGCCAGCTTGAAGAACGACATGGTCTGCGTCAGCTGGTCGGCCTGGCCGCTCATCTCCTCGGCGGTCGCGGCCAGCTCCTCCGAACTCGCCGCGTTCTGCTGGGTCGATTCGCTCAACTGGCCGACCGCCGAATTGATCTGGTCCACGCCGGTGGCCTGCTCCTCCGACGCCGCCGTGATCTCCTGCACCAGGTCCGAGGTCCGCTTGATGTTCGGCACCATCTCGTCGAGCAGCAGGCCGGCCTTCTCGGCCAGCTTGACGCTGTTGATCGCCACCTCGCCGATCTCCTGCGCCGCCACCTGGCTGCGCTCGGCCAGCTTGCGCACCTCGGCCGCCACCACCGCGAAGCCCTTGCCGTGCTCGCCCGCGCGCGCCGCCTCGATCGCCGCGTTCAAGGCCAGCAGGTTGGTCTGGTAGGCGATGTCGTCGATGATGCTGATCTTCTTGGCGATCTGGTTCATCGCCGACACGGTCTCCTTGACCGCCATGCCGCCCTGCGCCGCCTCCACCGCGGCCTTGGTGGCGATGCCGTCGGTGACCTTGGCGTTGTCGGTGTTTTGCGAGATCGAGGCGGTGATCTGCTCGATCGACGCGCTGGTCTGCTCGACGCCGGCCGCCTGCTCGCTGGCCGCCTGCGCCAGCGACTGCGCGGTGGCGCTGACCTCCTCCGACGCGTTGGCCAGCGCGGCGGCGCCGCTGGACACCTCGTGCACGACCTCGGCCAGCTTGGCGGCCATGCTGTTGACGGCGCCCTTCAACTCGGCGAACGCGCCCTGGTAGTCGCCGCGGATGGTCTTGGACAGGTCGCCGGTCTCCATGCTGGCCAGCACCTGCTGGACCTCGCGCAGCGGCACCACGATGGCGTCGAGCGCGCCGTTCACGCCCTGCACGATGCGGCGGAAGTCGCCGGCGTGCCGGGTGGCGTCGGCGCGCGTGTCGAGCTCGCCGGCCTGGGCCGCCCTGGCCAGCGTGCCGGTGTCCTCGATCAGGGCCAGCAGGTTGGCGCGCACCTGCTCGATGGTCTGGTTGATGAACGCCTTCTTGCCCGGGAAGGTCTCCAGCGGCGCGCTGAAGTCGCCCTCGCCAAAGGCCTTGACGCAGGCCATGGCTTTCTTCTTGACAGCGATGTGGCCCGCCACCATGCTGTTGATGCCTTGCGCCATGTGGCGGAAATCGCCCTCGAATTTCTGGGTGTCGATCATCACGTCGATGTCGCCCTTGTCGTGCTCCGACGACATCCGGTTCATCTCGGCGATCAAGCCCTTGAGGTTGCCGCGCACCTGCTCGATGGTGTCGTTGATGAAGGCCTTCTTGCCGGGCAGCTTGTCCATCGCGGCGTCGAAATTGCCGCGGCCGAACTCCCTGAACACGCCCATGGCGGACTTCTTGGTGGCGATGTGCGACTCGACCATCGCGTTGATGCCCTGCGCCATGGTGCGGAAATCGCCCTCGAACCGGTGGGCGTCGATCGCCACGTCGATGTCGCCCCGTTCGTGCTCCGCGCTCATCCGGCCCATCTCGGCGCGGACCGCCTGCAGGTTGTCCAGCAGGCGATTGACGGCGGCGCCCGCCTTGGCCAGCGCGGGCGGCAAGGCGTCGCTGTCGACCCGCTGGGAGAAATCGCCGCCCGCCGCCGCGATGAGCACACGGGTGAGGTTCCTGTCGGTGGCGGTCTCGAACGCGTCGCGCTCAAGCTGCACCTGCCGTGATGTCTTTACCTGAATCATAAGTATTCCTTGATCAGTGTGAGAGGCGGCGTCTCCACGCCGGAGAGAGGCGGATTTCGTTCAAATAGTACTTGAATTTATGGGACAAATTTCAACGGTGCAGGGAATTTCGTTGTCTTGTTGTAATCCAGGCGGGGGCCGCGTTGACGTTCGGCCAAGCTTGCGAAAATCATCAGTCCGCGGCCGCCTGCACCGCGACGACCACGATGGACTTGGCCGGCAGTGTCATGACCAGCCTGCCGCCCCTGGCCGTGGCGGAGAACGGCGCCGGCTTGACGGTCTCCGGCGCGTCGAAGGTGTTGTGTGCATCCATCGCGCCGGCGGTCAACACGGTGCCGGACGCGGAAACCGCCCTGGCGCCGTCGATGTCGACGGCCACCTCCGCCACCGCCCCCGGATTGGTGTTGACCAGCGCCAGGTGCAGCCGGCCGTCCCTGCCGCGCGCGGCCGACGCGCTGACGGCCGGGATACCGACCCCGCCGTGGCTGTACTGCGGATTGCTGGCCAGCCTGACCGGCACCGACGTCGCGTCCTGGAACGGCACGTACATCCGGAACGCGTGATAGGTCGGCGTCAGCACCATCCTGCCGCCGTCGGTGCGTATCATGGCCTGCAGCACGTTGACCATCTGCGCGATGCTGGTCATGCGTACCCGGTCCGCATGGGCGTGGAAGATGTTGAAGTTGAGCGCGGCCACCAGCGCGTCGCGCAGCGAGTTCTGCTGCACCAGGAAGCCCGGGGTGCTGCCCTCCTCCGCGTCGTACCACGTGCCCCACTCGTCGACCACGAAGGCCAGCTTGTTCTGCTTGTCGTGCTGGTCCATCCTGGCGACGTTGTCGGCGATGAAGCCCTCCATGCGCTGCGTCTGCCGCAGCGTCGCGATCCAGCGGCTTTCGTCGAAGCCGGTCGCGCCGTACTTGCCCTTGCTGTCCGCGCCGGGCGAGGTGTAGTAGTGGAAGGAGATCCCGTCCAGCCGGCCCTGCACCTTCGAACTCAGGTGGTCGGTCCAGCTGGTGTCGTCGTCGTGTCCGCCGGCCGCGATGAATTGCGTGTTGCCCGACGCCGGATGCACGAAGCTCGCGTAGCGCTGGTACTCGCGGGCGTACTGCTCGACCTGCATATTGCCGCCGCAGCCCCAGGCCTCGTTGCCGATGCCGAGGAACGCCACCTTGTACGGCGCCGGATGGCCGTTGCGGGCGCGCAGCGCGGCCAGGCTGGACTTGCCGCCCGCCGTCAGGTACTCGACCCACTCGGCCATCTCCTGCACGGTGCCGGAGCCGAGGTTGCCGTTGACGTAGGCGTCGGCGCCGAGCTGCTCGACCAGCTCGAAGAACTCGTGCGTGCCGACCGCGTTGTCTTCATCGACGCCGCCCCAGTTGGTGTTGATACGCACCGGCCGCCCGGCGCGCGGGCCGATGCCGTCGCGCCAGTGGTACTGGTCGGCGAAGCAGCCACCCGGCCAGCGCACCACCGGCACGTGCAGTTCCTTCAGCGCGGCCACCACGTCGTTGCGCCAGCCGCGCGTGTTGGGGATGGCCGAATCCGGCCCCACCCACAGGCCGCCGTAGATGCCGGTGCCCAGGTGCTCGGCGAACTGGCCATACACGTACTTGCTGATCACCGGCCCCGGCTTGGCGGCCTCGATCGAAACGCCAATCTCGGCCGCCGCCGGCAACGACGCCAGCGCGGCCGCCACGGCGGCGGCCAGCGCGGAATATCTGTTCATTTTCATGCTGTTCTCCCGGCGATCAATAGCTGCCCATCCGGACCTTCAACGTAATCGGCTGGCCGGTGAAGTTGAGGCCGTGGTCGGTCTGGTCGCCGTTCCAGTTGCGCTCCATGATCCACTTGCCCTGCGCATCGAAATGCCCCTCCTCGACGCGGGCGAACATATACGGCTTGCCGGCGTTGGCGCCGGTGGCTTCAAGATGGAGACGGACGTGCTGGCCGAACAGGATGAACTCGTTGTCGCCGATCTGCGCCACCGCCGCGCCGCCCGACGGCGATTCCGTGCCCGGCGGCGCGTCCGTGATGTGCGCCGGGTCGGGCTGGCCGCCCAGTTGCCACTCGCGGAACGAGGCCTTGATGTTCCAGCCCTTGAACTTCAGGCTCTGCGGCGTGCGCGCCTCGGTCTCGGCCAGGCCGTCGGTGCGGCCTTCCAGCGCCCAGCGCGCCCACTGCGAGGCCATCGGGCGGAAGGCTTCATAGATCCTGCCGAACGGTTCGGCCATGGCCTTGTCCTTCAGCTTGGAGCCCAGCGGGTAGTTGCTGTAGTCGGCATAGTCGACGCCGAACGGCGCCACGCCGATCGCGCCGCGTCCCAGGATCTGGTAGACGTAGCGCGCATAGTGCTGCGCGTTGCCCATCTCCGGCACGAACAGCGCGTTGTCGCGGCGCTTGAACTGCTCCAGCGTGGCCGCCACCTTGTTCGACTCGGACACATAGATGTCTGGCGCGGCCACGTCGATATGCGGCGCGGCGGCCTTGTAGATGTCGATCACGTCATAGCCCGGGCCGCCGCTGGCGAAGTTGCCCTTCCACGGCGCCATCGGCTCGACCGGATCGCGCAGCGCGTTGTTGACGTACATCGGCAGGTCGTACACCGCGCGCCCCGCCTTGGCGAGCTGCTCGATATGGCTGGCGATCGCATAGGCGTGGAAATACTCGTCGGCATACGGGCCGTAGACTTCCGACCAGCTGCCGCCGGCCGCGCCCGGCACCGGCGCCTTCTTGCGCGCCAGCACAGCCGCCGGCACCGGCTGGCGGAACGCCGCCTCGGCCTGCGGGCCGAAGTCGCGCACGGTGCCGTAGGTGCCGACCTCGTTTTCAACCTGCACCATGATCACGGTGCGCTCGGCCGCGTCGATCCGCTTCAGGTGGTCCATCAGCGCGACGAAGGCCTTGGTGTCGGCCTTGACCGTCTCCCCGCCCAGCGGCGACAGGCAGTAGCTGGTCTTGCCGTCCTTGTCGACCATGCGCGGGAAGCGCCGGTTGTCGAACTTGACCCACTCCGGCGTGTAGGCCGGCCCGGTGTTCTTCCAGGTGCCGAACCACAGCAGCACCAGCCGCACCTGGTTCCGGCGCGCCTCGGCCACCAGCGTGTCGACGTAGCTGAAGTCGAACCTGCCCTCGGCCGGCTCGATCTGCTCCCAGGCCACCGGGATCTCCAGCGTATTGGCATGGGCATCCTTGACGGCGGCCCAGACCTTGCCGAGCGCGGCCGGATAATTGCTGGAGTTGTGCGCCTGCACGCCCAGCATGATGAACGGCTGGCCGTCGACGATCAGCGCATGGCGGCCGTCCTGCTGGACCAGGCGGGGCATGGCGTCGTGCGCCTCGGCGCCGGCGGCGGCCTGCGCCGCGGTCAGCGCCAGGCCGCACAGGCCGAGACGGAAAATGCTGGATGGTTTCATCGTGTGTTCGCAAAAGAGAGGGTGGATGTAAAAAGCTCCCGCCGTCGGCATCGACGGCGGGAGCCGGTTTCAGCCGGGAGGCATCAGAACGAGTAGCGCGCCTGCAGGGTGAAGCGGCGGCCGGTGTAGTTCACGCCGGTGAGCTTGAGGCCGATGCCCTGCTGGTTGTACGACTTGTAGAGCGCGTCGGTGAGGTTGGACACGTCGAACGCCAGGGTGGTGTTCTCGGTCGGCTTGTATTGCACGCCCAGGTCGGCCTGGCCGTAGCCGCCGCTCCAGGACGGCACCACGTAGTTCACCGAATAGCCGTTGCCGGCGTTCGGGCTGGCCGGGTTGCGGTCGATGCCGTCGGTGCCGTACGTGCCCCAGGTGTGGACCGAGCCCAGGGCCTGCGAACGCCAGCTGTAGGCCAGGCGGGCCGACCAAGGTCCCTTGTCGTACAGCAGCGCCACGTTGAAGGCGTTCTTCGACAGGCCCGAGACCGGCAGGTCGCCGAGGAAGCGGCCGTTGGTGTCGCAACCGCCCAGCGAGGCGATCAGGTCGTTGGCGGCGCTGGACGGCGTGCACCATTGGCGGTCCTTCGGCAGGCCCATGTCCAGGCGGCTGTCGATGTAGGTGTAGTTGAGCGACACCCCGATGCCCGACAACAGTCCCGGCAGCTTGTCGAAATACTGCTGATAGGCGGCCTCGAAGCCCGTGACGCGGCCGTCGGCGCCGTTGACCGGCGAGTTCAGCAGGAAGTTGTGGGCCTGGCCGGCCGAATCGGTCAGCGGGTAGTAGGTGGTCTTGTCGACCACGATGTCCTTGAGCTTCTTGTGGAACAGCGACAGGGTGGCCGAGCTCGACGCGCCGAAGTAGTACTCCGCCGTCAGGTCGAAGTTGTTCGAGCGGGTCGGCTTGAGCATGGTGTTGCCGTTGGCCGTGCCGGTGTACTCGATCGAGTCGAGCACGGGATTGCCGGCCGCGTCGTTGTGCGTCTTCGGATTCACGCCCAGCGTCGTATAGGCCTGCATGCGGTAGAAATCGGGCCGCGAGATCCCCTGCGACACCGCAAAGCGGAATTGCAGCTCGCTGCCCGCCTTCATGCGCAGGTTCAGGCTGGGCAAGGTGTTGGTATAGTTGTGGTGCAGCGTCTGCTCGTCGTTGATCGCGGCGATGACCGGCACGCCGACCAGGCCGGCGGCCACCGTCGGCGGCGTAAACAGCGTGCGGCCGACCGCGGTCTCCTCCGTGCGGACCACGCGCAGGCCGACGGTGCCATCGACCGGATAGGGCAGGTTCTCGAAGCCGAAGCGCAGCTGGCCGAAGGCCGACGTGGTGCGCTCGCTCTGCTGGTTGCGGGCGATCGGGTCGCCGAACGGCGCCGGCGTCCAGTTGCAGATGCCGTCGCTCTTGTGGTCGGGTTTGCAGACCGCCTGGACGAAGTTGTGCAGCGTGGTGAATCCGGGCGGCGGCGAACCGCCGGTGGTCAGGGACGCGTCGGGCACGATGAGCGGCGCCGGCAGCGGCGTCTTGCCGTTGAAGAAACCGCTGAAGGCCTGGGTGGTGGTGTTGCCGGCGAAGCGAGGATCGGCCAGGTTGATGAACGAACTCAGCGGCTGCCAGCCGGCGTCGCCGGTGGCCCAGGTCGCGCCGAGGGCGGTCCACTGGCTGTTCGGCGTGTTCGCCTGCGTGAGCGAGCTGCGGTCGGTGGCGCGCACGCCGAAACGCAGGTCGTTGAGCACCGGATGATCGAAGCTGTAGGTGCCGTCAAGGCGCAGCGCGCTCTGGGTGGCCACCGCGTGATCGCGGTGCTGCTGGGTGGAGTCCCAGTTGTAGCTCGACGGCTTGGCCAGGAAGGCCCGGTCCGCGTCGTCGAAGGTCAGCACCGGAATCGAGCCGGACAGGTTCACGGTCTGCTTGGGCATCTGGCCGGCCAGCGCGACCAGGTTGTCGCTGCCGTCCGTGGTCGAGCGCGTGTGCTGCAGGTCCGCCTGCACCTGCAGTTGCGGCGAGACCCGCCACTTGGTGTTCCATGCGATGTCGGTGGTCTCGGACTCGCGGCCCACGCTGCGCGCGTTGGAGCCGAAGCCGATGCCGTTGTCCTTGGTGTTGCGCAGCGTGCCGGTCAACAGCGCGCCGCTGGCGTCGAAGGTGGCGCCGGGGTCGAGCGTGACGTTGCGCGGATTGGAGGAGGTGTACAACGCGTTCTCCGCCGTGACCAGCTTGTACTTGGACTTGAAGTAGGTCAGGCCGGACAGGATGTCGCCCTTCTTCCACTGCAAGGCACCGTACAGGCCGTCGCGGGTGCGGTCGAAGTCGCTGGTGTTCCAGTTCACGCCGGGGGTGATCCAACGCTCCTGGCCGCTGGTGTCGCCGATCACGGCGTCGGTGCGCGAGTAGTAGTGGCCCACGCCCATGCCGTTGCTGCGGGTGGAGATCTCCGAGTGCGACAGGTCGAGCAAGGCGCCGAACTGGCCCAGCGGCGTCTCCCAGCGGTTCGACACCATGCCCGACAGCGATGGCTTGGTGTTGCCGCGCAGGCTGGCGCGCGAGGCCTCGGCCGAGACCGCGGCCTTGAGGCCCTTGAAGTCGAACGGCATCGCGGTGCGCAGGTTGACCAGGCCGCCGATGCCGCCTTCGATCTGCTCGGCCGACGGATTCTTGTAGATGTCCACGCCGGCCAGCAGCTCCGGCGGCACGTCCTCGAAGCTCAGCGCGCGGCCGCCGTTGGCGGAGAACGAGTCGCGGCCGTTGAGCTCGGAGCGCACATAATTGAGGCCGCGGATCGACACGCCGGTGCCTTCGGCGGCGAAGCGGCCGTCCTCGCCCACGCCCTGCAGCGGATCGGAGCGGCTCAGGGTGCGGTTGATGGTGACGCCGGGCATGCGCTGCAGCACCTCGGTGACCGACTTGTCCGGCAGTTTGCCGATGTCGTCGGCGACCACCGAGTCGATGATCTCGTCCGCGTTCTGCTTGAGCTTCTGGGCCGACTGCAGCGCCGCGCGCTGGCCGCTGACGATCACCGTGGGGGTCGCGTCAACGGCCGGCGCGGTTTGCGCCATCACGGCGCCGCTTGCCATCAGGACCAACTGTGCCACGCCCATGGCGATCGCTGTTTTTTTTGGATTATTCACTTTAATTGTCTCCTATTGCTTCCATAAGTCCGCGGCCGCCGCGCGGTCGCAAACACCACCCCGGCCATGCCCAGCGCATGGCACGGAGGTTGCGGGCGGGCCCGCCTTGCACTGCACAACGACCGGACCCGCGCCCGGCCGCCGCTTTCCGCCACCGCCCTGGCTATTCTGTGGAACGGCCAGGCCGGCGACAAGACTAAAATCCGTCAAGTCCCGACACAAAATCACGCAACCGACGCAGGCCCACAACACCGGCCGCCGCTCACCGGGTCGCCTTGACGATCATCGCGATCACGTCGGGGTCCAGCTGGGCGCCCGTCTTGCGGTCTATCATGCCGCCGGTGTCCCAGTAGACCGGCACCAGGCCGTGCTGGAAGGCCGACTGCGTGATGTACCGGTCCCAGGCCTTGCGGTACACGTCCATGCCGGGATAGGCCTTCTTGATGCCGGCGCCGTACTCGCCCAGCAGCACCGGCACGCCCTTGTCGCCGAAGGCGGTCTTCATCTTCTGGAACTCGGCGTCGGCCCACGCCTCGTTGGCCCAGGCCTCGACGGCGGCCGGATCGGTCGCCTGCGCGCCCCACTGCCAGATCTTGCTTTTGTCGTCGAGCGTGAAATGGAAGGGATCGTAGTAGTGCACTTCCATGAACAGGCGGTTGGCGACGCTATCCTTGGGCACCGTGTTGGTCGCGACCGTGTTGTCGATGTTGGTGAAGTAGCCCTGCACCACCAGATGACGCAGCGCGTTGTTGCCGCCGGTGGCGCGCACCGCGTCCACGAAGGTCTGGTTGAAGCTGTTCTGCACGGCCGCGTATTCGGCCGTCGGCGCGCCGTAGGTGTTGTCCTGGCCGACCTCGTTGCTGCCTGCGAACAGCAAGGTGTCGTCGTCGTTCTTGAAATTGCTGGCGATCTGCGTCCAGAAGCGCGTCAGCTTGGCGTTGATCGCGGCTTGCCGATCGTAGGTGGTGTGGTTCATCCAGCCGCCGTCCCAGTGGATGTTGATGACCGTGTACAGGCCGGCGTTGTGCGCGTAGTCCACCACCTGGCGGACATGGGCCAGCCACGCCGCGCCGATGTTGTTGTTGGCGTCGGCGTACTGGGTCCACGAGACCGGGATGCGCACGGTGTTGAAGCCGGCCGCCTTGTAGGCGTTCATCAGCGCCTGCGTCGGCACCGGGTTGCCCCACGCGGTTTCATTGGGCAGCGCTTCCAGCGTGTTGCCCAGGTTGATGCCGGGCGACATCAGCTTCGCCAGCTCCGTGCTGGTCAGGGCGCGCATGCCGCTCGGGGCCGCCGCCGGAGCGGGCGCCGTGGCCACCGTCGCGGCGGCCACGGGATCGGATGTCGCGGCGCCGCCGCTGCACGCGGCAACGCCGGCGGCAAGCAGCAGCGATGTCGCCACCGCGATTACACAGGAATATTGTTTCATTGAATTGCGTCTCCATCGTCTCGGTGATTGCATTCTGCAAGGCGCGCTTTGACGCGGCAATTACAAAAAGGATCAAAGCCGGAACTGAAAATGGAGAACCGGCTCGACGACGCAAGACTTACGGGCGCGCACCGCCCGTCGCGGCGGCGGGTTGTTGCCAGCGCACGACAATCCGGGCCTGGTCGCGCACGACCAGCAGTTCCAGATCGCCGCCGGCGGCCAGCAGCGCTTGCAGCGAAACGAACTCGGCGACAGGCGCGATGCCGCCCTGCCCCGCCCGTCCGGCGCCGATGATGGCGTCGCGCGCCCGCAGGCCGGCCGCTTCGCCACGGCTGCCGGCCCGCACCGCCAGCACGCGCAGGCCGGTGGCCGCGCCCAGCCCGGCGGCCGACTGTTCGCCCAGCGTCTCGACCGGCTTGAGCAGCAAGCCTTCCAGCGTCTGCGCGCTGTGCGGCGGCGCGGCGGCCGTGGCGGCGGCGTTCGGCTGCGGATAGGCCGGCGCGGCGGCCAGCGCCTTCAGCCGCGCCGGACGCACGCCGAAATCGTGCATCGGGAAGTTGACGAAGCCGATGCGCGCCGCCAGCGCGGCGTTGGTGACGGTGTAGTCGCCCTCGGCCGGCGCGGCGAAGCGTGGATCGCCGGCCACCGAGCCGGCGTCGGTGCCGCGCGCCTGCGCCTCGGCCAGGCCGTCCGCGCTGGCGAACAGGTTGCGGTCCACGCTGCGGCCCCAGTGCGCGATGTCGATCGGCTGGTAGGGCGCCATGACGACGTTGGCTTCGAACACGTCGCCGCTGTCGGCGAACCACACGTGCGGGTGGAAGGTGCCGTTGACCATGATGTTGTTGCGCACGACGCGGGCGAAGCCCTCGCGCAGCTTCAGGCCGCCCGCCAGCAGCAGGTTTTGTTCGATCACGTAGTTGGAGGCGCCGTCGTCGAGGTCGACGTCCCAGCCGTGGTCGCAGCGGAAGCGGTTGCGGCGCATGATGATGGGCTCGACCGCGTCCAGCAGCGGCAGGCGCGGATCGGACGCGACGCGGCGGTCCATCTCCTTGCGGTCCGGATCCCAGTAGCGGTCGCGGCCCCAACTGTTGAAGGCGCCGTGGTCGCCCGATTCGCGCACCGTGTCGAACACGTCGTTGTTGGTAATGCGGTGACCACCCCAGTTGCCGTCGCCGATGTTGATGCCGGCGCGCGGCACGTGGTGGATGGAGTTGTGGTCCACCGTGATGCGCGCCGACATGGCGATCTGCACGCCGGCGGCCTGGCGGTCGATCTGGCCGACGTCGTGGATCAGGTTGTCCACGGCGGCCGAGTCCCGTGGATAGGCGTCCGAGCGCGGACCGGGGGCCGGGTCCAGCGCGGCCTGGTCGAGGTGCTCGTGGTATTCGTAGAGCGGCGAGCGCGCCGCCTCCGGGCGGCCGACGAAGGCCACCGCCGTGCCGCCGATCGCGTGGATGTGGTTGCCGCTCACGCGCACCTGCCGCGCGCGCCCGCTGACCACGATGGCGTGACCGCCCAGGCCGGTGAAGTCGCCGTCCTCGATGCGCACGTCGGCGGCGTTCTCGATCGTCACCGCGCCGGCGCGGTAGAACTTCCAGTCCGAGCGCAGCAGCGGTTCGTCCGCTTTCAGGAAGGTCGGCTCGGTGTCCTGGAAGCCGAGCTTGCGGATGCGGACATGGTTCACCTGCGCGCCGTGGCCCTCGATGCGGACCAGCGCCTCGTGCATGCCGGCGCGGAAGCCCCGCGCCGGCGGGCGGGCGCCGTCGAGCGGCTTGAAGTACAGCCAGCCGTCGCGGCGGTCGTCGAACCATTCGCCAGGGGCGTCCAGTTCTTCGAAGACGTTCTCGACGTAGCGGTCGGTCGCGCTCGGCGGCATGATGCGGTTGTTGCCGACCTGGGCGCCGTAGGCCAGGCTGCCGTCGGCGTTCTTGCCCAATATCGGCACCTGCAGGCCGCCCCAGCGATTGCCGTGCAGCGCGTGCAGCACGGCGCCGGCGGGATCGTGCCAGCGCGCCACGCGTTCGGGGCCGGTGGCGTCGGCGGCGCCGCCGAAGCCGGACTGCGTGGGGTCGGCGTTCGGGTAGCGGGCCCGCACCAGGGCTTGCTTGCCCAGCCACAGGCGCTGGAACGGCGGGCCGGCATGGCGGGCGCGCCAGATGCCGTCGCGCCAGGGTTCCCAGCGCAGAGTGGGCAGATGGATCGCGCCGCTCAGCACCACTTGCGCGCGGGGCGCGGCGGACAGCTCGAACGGCGCGCCGGTGGTGCCGGACAGGCGCTCGTCGATCAGCAACGGCGCGGCCAGTTCGTAGGTGCCGGCCGCCAGCACGATGCGGCGGATGCGCCGGTCGGCGCGCGCACGCCGCAGCGCCGCCTCCAGCGCCCTGCCATTCCCGACGGTGACGGTGGCGCCCGCCTTGACGGCCAGGGCGGCGTTGTCCCCGACGGCCGCGGGTGCGGCGACGCCGTGGCGGCCAGAGGCGGTCGCGGCGACCGCGGCGCGGGGACTGGCGGTGGCGCTTGCCGTGCCCGCCGGGGTGGCGGTCGCGGCGGACGCGGGCACCGTGCCCGCCAGCGCGAGCAGGATGGCCGCCAGCTTCATGGCGCGCCTGGCTCCACCAGCACCGGCCCGGTCAGGCCGGACGGCTGGTCCGGCTGCGCTTCCACCAGCACGGTGAGCGTGCGCCACGCCGCGCCCTTCGGCAGCGGCAGCGACAGCGGTCCCGCCTCAGCCGCGCCCTTCTCGCCCAGCTTGACGCCGTCGAGCCACACCTCGGCCTTGCCGGCGATTTCGCCGAACACCAGATGCGCGCGGCCGTCGTTGCGGTCGCCGCGCAGTCCGAGCGGCGCGCGGTAGGTGCGCCAGCGCAGCGCCTCTGCGGCCTGCCTGAGCGGCGGCGCGCCCCAGGCCCAGCTGTTCATGTCGCTGTCGGCCAGCATCAGGTTCGGATCGGGACGCCCGGCCTGCGCCGGCGAGATGCGCCAGCCGCCCACGCGCACCACCGGCTGCGCCTCGGGCACGGCCGGCAGCGGCGCCACCGCCCGCACCGCCAGCACCGTCTCGGCCGGTTGCAGGCCGTCGGCGCTGGCGCGCAGCGTGAGCCCGCCCTGCCCGCCGCGCCGGCTCTGCACGATCACCTGCGCCAGGCCGTTGTAGAGGTCGCGCTCCGGTGCCTTCTCCGACGCGTGCGAGTTCGGATCACCGTTGCCGACGCCGATGATGGCGCCCGCGCCGCTGGCCTCGAAGCGCACGTGCAGGTTGGCGGTCGGTACCGGATGGCCCTGGGCGTCGACCGCGCTCACCGTCACCGGCACCGCGTCGGCGCCGTCGCCGGCCAGCGCGGCGCGGTCGGGCGTGAGCACCAGCCGCGCCGGCGCGCCGCTGGTGTCGACGCTGTCGCGGCCGACCTCGGCGCCGGCGCGCAACGCCACCGCCTCCAGCCGGCCGGGCGCGTACGGCACCTCGAAGGTGGCCATGTCGTAGGGATCGACGTCGCGTTCGCCGATCACGGCGCCGTTCAGCAGCAGGCGCACGCGCGGGGCGTTGCTGGCCACCAGCACCTTGACCGGCTGGCCTTCGCGGCCCGGCCAGGTCCAGTGCGGCGCCAGCTTGACCATGGTGATGTCCTTGCGCCACAGCGCCTGGCGGATGTAGAACGCGGTCTTGGGGAAGCCGCACAGGTCCAGGATGCCGAAGAAGGACGAGGCGCTCGGCCACTCGTGCGGCGTCGGCTCGCCCCGGTAGTCGATGCCGGTCCAGACGAAGCCGCCGGCCAGGAAGGGCCGCTCGTCGATCAGCTTCCAGCTGCGGCGCTGGGTCTGGCCCCAGCCGGCGGCGTCGTCGTCCAGGCTGGCCACCAGGTGGCGGTTCCAGTCGGTCGTGTATTCGCCGCGCGACATGAAGGCCGAGGTGTCCTCGGAGCTGAACACCGGCTTGTCCGGGAAGGTCTTGTGGAAGCGGTCGTATTCCCACACCTGGTAGTTGATGCCCGCCACGTCCAGCGCCTGCGCGGCGTTGCGGTCGGCGAACAGGCCGGCGTTCATGGCCGCCGTCACCGGCCGGGTCGGGTCCAGCTCCTTGACCGCCGCCACCATGCGGCGCGCGATCTGGTAGCCGGTCTCGCTGCCCTGCAGCTGCTCCTCGTTGAAGATCGACCACAGGATCACGCTCGGGTGGTTGCGGTCGCGCTGCACCAGCCAGCGCAGCTGCCCCAGGTAGTCGGCCGACGGGTTGAAGTTGCGGTTCTCGTCCATCACCATCAGGCCCAGGCGGTCGGCCAGGTCCACCACCTCGGCGGCCGGCGCGTTGTGGGCGAAGCGGATCGCGTTCACGCCCATGGCCTTGAGCTGGCGCAGACGGAACTCCCAGATCGAATCCGGCACGGCCACGCCGACGCCCGCATGGTCCTGGTGGATCGCCACGCCCTGCAGCTTAACCGGCTCGCCGTTGAGGAAGAAGCCGCGCGCGGCGTCGAAGCGGATGGTGCGGAAGCCGGTGCGCAGCTCGTTGCTGTCGATCTCGGCGGCGCCGTCGCGCAGGGTCGTCCGCACGCGGTACAGATCGGGATGCCCGGGGCTCCACAGCTTCGGATCGCGCACCGCCAGCGCGAGCTGCGCGCTGGCCTTGCCGAGCGCGTCCACCCGCACCGGCACGCTGCCGTGCGCCACCTCGGCGCCGGCCGGGTCGACCACGCGCACGTCGAGCACCGCCTTGCGCGGCGCCTCGGCGCTGCTTTCCAGCTGCACCGTCACCGGCAGCGTCCAGCGGCCGTCCTTGAGCACCGGGTTGGCGTGCACGCCGTCGGTGGCGATGTGCAGCGCGTCGCGCTTGACCAGCCAGGTGTGGCGGTAGATGCCGGCGCCCTCGTACCACCAGCCCTCCATCACCTCGGCGTCGGCGCGCACAGCGATGGTGTTGACCTCGTCGCCGTAGCGCACGTAGGGCGTGATGTCGAGCGCGCGGCCGTTGTAGCCGGACCAGTTGCGGTTGACCACGATGCCGTTCACCCACACGGTGCTGTGCGTGGCGACCGCGTCCAGCTGCAGCTCCAGATGGCGGCCCCGGTCCGAGGCCGGCAGCGTGAAGTAGCGCCGGTACCAGCCGATGCCGCGCGGACGGTAGCCCTGCGACTTGTTCTGCGCGGCGTCGTACGGGCCTTCGACCGCCCAGTCGTGCGGCAGGTCCACGCGGCGCCAGTCGGAATCGTCGTAGTCGGCCTGGGCCGGGCCGTGCGCTTGGCCGGTCTGCGCGCTGAGGTAGCTGGCGCCGTGGCCCTGGATGGCCGGCAGCGCCACGTCGCCCTGCAGGAAGCGCCAGCCGGCGTCCAGCGACAGGCGCTCGCCGGCGCCGGCCTGGCCGCAGGCGAGCAGCGCCAGGATGAGGATGCGTTGTTTAGGCATGGTCGTTGTTCCCAAGGTTGCTTAGTCGGCGTCGGCCGGGATCACGGACAGTTCCGCCGCGTTGGTCGCGCCGCCGTGCCACACCTCGTCCAGCGCGGTGAAGCGGAAGTAGCGCGCGCTCACCGGGGCGAAGCGGGCCTGCTGGCTGTCCGGGTTGTTGCGGATGTTGGCGAAGGTGCCGCGCTCGATGGCGGCGTTCCAGTGCACGCCGTCCTCGCTGGTGTCGAAGCGGTAGTTCTCGGCCGTTCCGCCGAGCTGGCCATCCTGCCTCGGCAGGTAGACCAAGCCGGCGATGCGGTGCGCCCGGCCCATGTCGACCGTGATGGCGTGCGGCAGCTTCACGTCGTCGCCCCAGCGGGTGTTCCACCAGGTGGCCGGATCGCCGTCGATGGCGAAGGCGGCCGGGTGGCCGGCGTCCTCGTTGTCGACCGCCACCACCTTCCAGCCGCGCGGCGACAGGCCGATGAAGTCGCGCCGTCCGGCCACGCCGAGGCGCCCGTCCGGCAGCAGCCGCGCGGCCCGCACCGTGCCGCTGGCCGCCAGCGCCAGCGGCGCGACGTACACCGGCGAGCCGGCCGCCGGCGCGGAACCGTCGGTGGTGTAGACGATGGTGCCGCCGTCCGGATGGCTGATGGCCACCCTGCCGTCGGCGTCGCGGTCGGCGATGGTAGGCGGCAGCAGTTCGGTCGATTGCAGGTACAGGCCCACCTCGGCCAAGGTCGGCGCCAGCCGCGCGCCGGTGACGCGCACGCGCACCCGGTCCGTGGTGACCGGCGATTGCAGCCGCACCAGCCGGCGGTGGCCGACCGTGGTCAGCTCGTCCGACGCGATCGGCCGGGCCGCGACCCAGGCCGCGCCGTCCCAGGTGTCGATGGCGAACGATTCGATGCGCTGGCCGCGCCGGTCCACCGCCTCCTGCAGCGACACCACGTCGAAGCGGGCCGGCTGGCGCAACGCCAGCGTCAGCGCGCCGCCGCTGCGGCCGGGGGCGGCCTCCCACCAGGTGTCGAGCTTGCCGTCCAGCGCGGCGCCGGCCGCGTGGCGCGGCGCCGCGTGGTCGGCCGAGGCTTGGGCGCCGGCCGCCAGGTTGGTGGCGAAGGTGGCGCGCACGATCTCGCCCACCTGGCCCAGCGCGGCGACCTGGTCGTCCGGCAGCAGGCCGCGCCGGTCGGGCGACAGGTTGAGGATCAGGTTGCCGTTGCGCCCGATCGACGAGTAGAAGATGTCCACCAGCTGCGTGACCGGGCGCGGGCGCTTGTCGCGGGCCCAGAACCACTGGCCGTTGGCCAGCATGGTGACGTTGGTCTCGGCCGGATACCACCACAGGTGCGAACCCGGCTTGAGCTGCTCGCGGCCGCCGAGCTGGCCGTGCATGTCCGGCCAGCGGAACTGCGCGGGCGCGGTGGGCAGCGGCACCACGCTCCATTCGGTGGTGCGGCCGTAGCCGCTTTCGGTGCCGACCCAGCGCACGTCCGGGCCCTTGCCCATGATGACGGCCTGCGGCTGCAGTTTGCGGATCAGGTCGTACCACGCCTCGTAGTCGTAGGTTTCCGCCACGCTGGGGTCGGGGTTGGCGCCGTCGAACCAGACCTCGTGCACCGGGCCGTATTGGGTCAGCAGCTCGTACAGCTGGTTGAGGAAGTAGCGGTTGTAGTCGTTGACCCGGTAGCGGTAGGACTGGAAGCCGGGCGTCGGCGCGCGGCCCCGGGACGGGTCGCTCTGGAAGCTGGCCGGGTCGGTGGGAATGGCCGACATCACGGCCTGGCTGCCGTTGCCGTAGTAGCCGGCGGGATTGGACGGGTTGGTCTTGAGCTGGTACAGGTCGGCCGGCGACAGGTAGATGCCCAGCTTGACGTCGGCCGCACGGGCGGCGTCGGCCACCTCGCGCACCAGGTCGCCCTTGCCGCCGCGCCACGGGCTGGCGGCGGACGAGTGGGCGGTGTAGCGGCTGGGCCACATGGCGAAGCCGTCGTGGTGCTTGGCCACCAGCACGATCATCTTGCCGTCGAACTGCTTGACCGCGCCCAGCCACTGGCGCGCGTCCAGCGCTTCGGGGTTGAACAGCGACGGCGTCTCGCGGCCGCTGCCCCACTCCACTTCGTTGAAGGTGTTGACGCCGAAGTGCAGGAAGAAGGTGCGTTCCATCCGCATCCAGGCGCTCTGGTTGGGGCGCGGCAGCACCTTGGCCGCCTTCTCGGCGATCGCGGCGGCGCTGTCGCCGGCGGCGATCACGTGTTCCGTCGCATAGGGAACCGGGTCGGACGCGGCCGCCGCCAGGCAAACGGACGTGAGCGCGCACAGGCACAAGTACTGGAAATATCGCATGGGTATGGAATCCTCTGTTGGATGATGGCGGCGACGCCGGCACCGGCCGCGGGCACGCGGCGCGGGGGCGCTCGCCGCCGGAATTACCTGGCCAGCAGCTCGACGCCCAGCGGCTCCAGCCGCAGCGTGCCGGTCCACTGTTTGCCGCCCAGCACGCCCGTCATGGCGCCGTCGATCGCCACCTCCTTGGCCTCGCCGGTGGTGTTGACGTACAGCGTGCGGCCCTCGACCGTGCGGGCGTAGACGCCGTCCGGCGTCTTCGGCCCCGGCGCGATGCCCAGGCTAGCGTACAGCTGGCGGTACAGCGGCCGCATGATCTGCGGCTGGGCCGCCGTGGCGACGTAGATCGCCCTGCCCTTGCCGTAGTTGTTGACCGTGATCGAGGGTGGCGTGCCGTCGACGTTGCTGAAGCGCGCCAGCACCTGCGCGGTGGACGGTTCCAGCACCTCATAGTGGCCGATGCTGCCCTTGACTTCCTCGTCGCCGATCTTGGTCAGCAGCGTGCCGCCGTTGTAGAACTCGTTGGTGCGCAGGCCGAACACGTCGGTCAGGCGGCCCGGCAGCGGCGTGTTGAACCACTGGTTGTGCTCGTTGACCTTGTCCGACAGCGCGGTCATGATCACCGTGCCGCCGTCGCCGACGAACTTGCGGATGGCGTCGGCGCTGGCCTGGTCCATCAGGTACAGGCCCGGCACCACCAGCAGGCTGTAGCGGCTCAGGTCCTCGTGCGCGATGTTGATGACGGCCACGTCGATGTTGTCCTTGAACAGCGGCTCGAAGGCGTTGTGCGCCTGCGTCAGGTACGGCGTGGTGATGTAGGGCCGCACGGTGTTGGTGTTGTCCGGTCCCGCCGGGTTGGTGGCCTGCATATTGTCGAACGAGTAGGCGAAGGCCACCTTCGGCTGCGTCATGCGCGGAAAGCCGAGCTTTTGCAGCTTGTCGAAGTCGGCCGCGATGGTGGCGAACTCGCCCAGCTTCCACGACGGCCGGTCGTCGTGGTCCAGCAGGCCGAACAGCGCCTGCTCCTCGCCGCCCAGGTGGCTGTTGTAGGTCCACGCCAGCACCGTCTGCGCGCCCAGCAGCAGGCCGAAGTGCGCCCACATGCGCGAGCGCCCCTTGGTGCCGTAGTAGCCCGGGCCGCCGGCGGTGAATTCGTTGAACCAGATCGGCGTCGACATGGCGCCCTTCATCATCAGCGCCTCGAAGCCGGAGCCGACCGGCGAGCCGGGGTAGAAGCCCATCGCGCCGTAGTGGGCGTAGTCGCGGTAGCTCGACAGGTAGTCGAAGCCCTTGCGGCCGGCACTGTCCCACAGGTTGGAGATGGCCGGCTTGTCGGGCGTGTTGCGGCGGCGGATCGCCTCCAGGTCTTTCAAGGTGCCGATGGTGACGTCGGACCAGTAGCGGCGCAGGTCGATCTGGCGCTCGTAGGCGCCGGGGCCTTCCGCGTACGGCAGGCGCACCTCGTCCCAGTCGCCGATGTGGCGCGACCAGCGCTGCGTGGCCCAGGCCTGGTTGAGCGCGGCGAGGCTGCCGTACTTCTTCTTCAGCCAGACGATGAAGCGCTTGCGGTCGGCCTCGGAGTACGACATGAAGCCGTTGCCGATCTCGTTGTCGAAGCCGATCGCCAGCAGCGCCGGATGGTGGGCGTAGCGCTTGGTGAGCTTGTCGGCGAAGCGCGCCACCAGGCGCTTGTAGTCCGGGTCGCTGATGTTGTCCATGTAGCGCTCGGCCGCGTCGAGGCGGTTGCCCTGCTGCGTGACCAGGTCGACGCCGGGGTACTTGTGGTGCAGCCACAGCGGCGCCGGCAGGCCGGCGATGTCGACGATGACGCGGATGCCGGCGGCGTGCATCTGGTCCATGATCCAGTCGAAGGTGGCGAATTCGAACTTGCCGTCGGCCGGCTCGAAATAATCCCACGACAGGTCGCCCATGCGTACCACCTTGAAGCCGGACTCGCGCATCAGGGCGATGTCGCGCTGGATCTGCTCGCGGCTGCGGTCGACCGGCTGGTAGCAGGTGCCGACGAACAGCTGGCCGGCGCCCGGCCAGTCGGGATGGCCGGGCGCCCCCTGGGCCGCGGCGTGGCCGGGGCCGAGCGCGGCCAGCGCCAGCGTGCAGGCGGCGGCGATTTTCAGCACGCGACGCGTCACGCTCAATCCTCCCGCGTCAGCGTGACCAGGGCGACGTCGTTGCTGCGCATCGGCACGTTGACGTCGACGGCGCCGCTCTTGCCGACCTTGATCACACGGTCGGTCTCGGGCAGGTCGCGGGTGAGCGCGTGCAGCTGGTCGACCTGGGCGGTGGTCAGCGTCTTCGGCGCGCCCATCTCGATGTAGGCCGAGTAGGCGTCGTTGGCTCGGAAGCCGGTGCGGTGCAACTGCAGGCGGTACTTGCCGGGCTTGACGTGACTGAAATGCACAGCCAGCGGCGCCGACGGCGACGACGGCACCACGCGGCTGTAGAACGGCCGGTTGCTGACCTTCTGCTCCGGCTGCTGGAAGTCCCACACCACGGCAGTCACCTTGCGGCCGTCGGAGGACGCCATCACCTGCGCGTCGGCCACCGGGATCTCGTTGCCGCTCAACGCATGCAGGTACTTGTAGGCGAAATACGCGGGCTTGCGGATGCCCTGCGGATTCAACAGGCCGAAGCCGCCCTCGAACGGCTTGGTCGGTGGACCCGGCTCTTCGAACAGGTCGGTGTAGGTCCAGTAGCTCATGCCCTGCACCAGGCCCTTGCTGGCCTTGAGCTTGCTGAGGATGTAGGTCGAGCTGATGTAGGAATCGTGCACCAGGTCGCGCGGCGTGTAGCTGGTGCTCCACTCGGTGAAGTACAGCGGCAGGTTCGGGAACTTGGACGCCGAGATCTGCTCGCGCACGCGCCGCACGTCGCCGACGATGGCGTCCGGCGACGGCGACAGCTTGGTGTCGCCCTCGCCTTTCTCGTCGAGGAAGCCGCCGTCCACGCCGTAGGTGTGGGTGGTGACGAAATCGACGGCGGCGCCGCTCTTGGCCACGTGCTCGAGGAACTCCGGCACCCACGCGGCGCCGGCGGTGGACGGCCCGCCCACGCGCAGCGCCGGGTCGATGGACTTGATGGTGTTGGCGGTGTTGACGTACAGGTCGAAATACGCCTTCTGGTCGGCGCGTTCCCAGAAACCGTCCAGGTTGGGCTCGTTCCACACCTCGAAGAACCAGCTGCGCACCTCCTCCTGGCCGTAGCGCTGCTCGATGTGGCGCACGAAGGCCGCGATCAGGTCCTTCCATTTGTCCGGATCGGGATGCGAGGTGTTGCCCTGCCAGTAGAAGATCTTGTTCTGCGAGGTCGCCATGGCCTGCGGCGTGAAGCCCAGCTCGACGAAGGGCTTGATGTGGCGGGCCAGCATCTTGTCGTACAGCTGGTCGAGCTTGGTCCAGTCGTAGATCGTCTTGCCGTCCTCGATCCGCACCGTGCCCAGCACGTCGTGGAAGATAGCGTGGAAGCGCAGGTAGCGGAAGCCCAGCTCATCGACCGTGGTCTTCAGCTGCGCCATGCTGTCGTCGCGCTGCAGCGTGCCGGGATAGTCGGAGCCGACCGACAGGTCGTAGAAGCGGTCGAGCGGCTGGAGCGCCTGCGCGACGTCCACGACGATGCGGCGCGGCGCGGGCTGGCCGGCGTTGGCCGACAGTGGAAGGCAGATCGAGGCGATGGCTGCCAGGCAAATGGGGCGGAAGTGCTGCATTGAGACGGTCTCCTAGTCTGATGTTGCCGGGATGCTAGCACCTGCGCCGCGCATCCGAAACATCGGACGTAACCGTTAGTACATTTCGTTATGCCGGTTGGTGATTTGCGTAATTCCAGCCGGCTTGCGGCAATTTTGTTGACGGCGTTGGTGATTTTTGCAATTGCGGCGTCCTGACGGCACGGCCAGAATGGGATACTCACCGGAGCTTTCTTGAATGGACATTATGAAACGTAAATACCTGCGGTTGCTGGCCGCCCTCGCCTGCTGCGTGGCGGCCCACCCGCCGCAACCGGCATACGCCCAGGCCGGGCTCACCGACGAGCAACGCTCGGCCGCCAAGTCGCTGGCCGATTCCGGCACGCTGGCGCCGGAGCTGCGCCTGTCCGCGCAGGACATGGCCTGGTGGCGCGATGCCAAGCTCGGCATCTTCATCCACTGGGGGCTGTACGCGCTGCCCGGCAAGGGCGAATGGCATATGTACAACGACAAGGTGCCGGCTGCCGAATACGCGAAGCTGGCGAAGGACTTCCACCCGGCGCACTTCCGGCCGGACGGCTGGGCCGCGCTGGCCAAGGACGCGGGAGCGCGCTACATGGTGATGACGGCGCGCCATCACGACGGCTTCGCGATGTTCGACAGCCCGTCCAGCTACGGCGCGTACGACTCCATGCACGCGGCGGCGCATACCGACTTCATCGCCGGCTATACGCGCGCGGCGCGGGCGCAGGGACTCAAGGTCGGCATCTATTATTCGCCGATGGACTGGCGCTTCCCCGGCTATTTCGCGCCGCGCGAGCTGGCCGACAACGCCGCGCTGATGAAGCGGCAGGGGTATGGCCAGGTGCGCGAGCTGATGGCCAACTACGGGCAGATCGACGTGCTGTGGTACGACGGCGGCTGGCTGGCGCACCAGGGCTCGGACGCGGACGCCGCCTGGTTCTGGCAGCCGGAGGTCCTCAACAAGATGGTGCGCGGCCTTCAGCCGAAGGTTGTGATCAATCCACGTTCGGGCTGGCAGGGGGACTTTGACACCGAGGAAGGCGACGCGCCGATCACTGGTCCGGTGCGCGCCAAGCCGTGGGAGAAGACGTTCTCGCTGTCGCTGCGGGCCTGGGGCTACACGCCGGGCGGCGGCGCAATGGCGCCGGAACGCGCGATCCGGCTGGTGGTGGACGCGGCCACCCGCAACGGCAATGTGCTCGCCAACATCAGCCCCGACCCGGACGGCGATATCCCCGTCGACCAGGTGGCGACCCTACGGGCGCTGGGCGCGTGGATGGGCCGCAACGGCGCCAGCCTGCAGGACACGCGCCCCGGACCGTATCAGCCGGTGGATGGCGTGTACGGTTCGACCGTCAAGGGCCGCGACGTCTTCCTGCACGTGCTGGCGTGGCCGCGGCAGCGTCTGGACCTACCGCCGCTGGCGCAGCGCATCGTCTCGGCCAGCCGCATGGACGGCCGCAAGGTGCTGTTCGAGCAGACCGCCGCCGGCGTGTCGGTCGAAGTGCCGGCGGACCAGCGGGATCCGGTCGACACCGTGATCAAGCTGGAGATGGCGGCCGCCGTGCCGTCGCTGGCGCCGTAACGGCACCGCCGCATCGGCTGCGCACGGCCCGCCGCCGGCGGCCGCGTTGATCAGTCGACGTGGAACACCGGCTCCATCATCGCCCAATGCTCGCCATCCGCGCGGCTCACCAGCGGGCGCTGGCACGGGCCGCAGAAGGTCCACCAGCGCTGGGTCTCCGGGTCCTCCGCCACGGCGCGCATGTCGGCGTCGAAGTCGCTGCCGTGGTATTCCCAGTAGCCGAACAGCAGATTCTCCGGCTCGCGCAGGAAGATCGAGTAGTTGCGCACGTTCGCCGCGGCCAGCGTGGCCAGCACCCGCGGCCACACCGCCGCGTGCAAGGCCTTGTATTCGTCGATCTTCTCGGGGACGATCCCGATCACCATGCCCATGCGTTCCATCGTTTCTCCTTCATTTGATTGGATAAAAAGGTAAAATGCCACTTTTACTCTGTTCGCCGCCACCATGGCCAAGCTTCCCATCACCACCCGGCGCAGCATCAACCTGCTGCTCGATCACGCCGCCCAGAACCTGAAGGTGGGCGACGCCCTGCCGACCGAAATGCGGATGACCGAGATCGTCGAGAGCAGCCGCACGGCGGTGCGCAGCGCGCTGGCCCACCTGGTCGAGCATGGCCTGATCGCCGGCATGAAGCAACGCTACCTGCTGCGCAAGCCCAAGCCCAGCGACTACTTCAACGTGGCCGAACTGCACAGCGCCACCGAACAGCTGCAGCAGGTGCTGATGGAGCGCATCTACGAGCGCGACCTGCCGCCCGGCGCGGAATTCACCGAGGTCGAGCTGTCGCGCGCGGCCGGCGTGAGCACCATCGCCGTGCGCGAGTTCCTGATCGGCTTCTCGCGCAACGGCTTGATCGAAAAAACCCCGCGCGGCAGCTGGCGCCTGTGCGCCTTCGACACCAAGTTCGCCGAGGAGCTGGGCGAGGTGCGCGAGATGTTCGAGTTGAAGGCGATCGAACGCATCGCCGCCCTGCCGCCGTCCGACCCGGCCTTCGCCCGCCTGCGCGAGCTGCTGGCGCGCCACGAGGCGCTGGGCAAGGAATCGGCCGAGAGCCACGTCGAATTCCCCGCGCTCGACCGCGAGTTCCACACCTTCCTGATCGGCCTCCTGGACAACCGCTTCGCGGAGAACCTGAACGAGGCGGTGTCGATGGTGTACCACTACCACTACCAGTGGGACAAGCGCGACGAGCTGCCGCGCAACCAGCACGCGGTGCAGGAGCACCTGGCCATCCTGCGCCCGCTGGTGCGGGGCGACGTCCCGGCCGCGATGGCGGCGATGCGCGAACACCTGCATTCGTCGCGCTCCACCATGCTCAACGCGCTGCACCGGCGCGAGAACAGCGCCCACCCGCATTGAGGCCGCGCCGGATCAGGCGTTGAGCGTGATGAAGCCGCCGTCGATCGGATAATCGCTGCCGGTGATGAAGGACGCCGCGTCGCTGCACAGGTACAGCGCCAGCGCCGCCACTTCATCCGGCCGCGCCATGCGGCCGATCGGCTGCGTCTTCGACAGGCGCTCGAACATCTCCGCCTCCTGGCCCGGGTAGTTCTTGGCCAGGAAGCCGTCGACGAACGGCGTGTGGACGCGGCCCGGCGAGATCGAGTTGCAGCGGATGCCGTCCGCCAGGTAGTCCTTGGCCACCGACAGCGTCATCGCCATCACCGCGCCCTTGGCCGTGGAGTAGGCGAAGCGCTCCGGCACCGCCACCCACGCCGCCACCGACGCCATGTTGAGTATCACGCCGCCGCCGTTCTTGCGCAACTGCGGGATGGCCGCGTGCAGGCAGTTGTAGACGCCCTTGACGTTGACATTGATGACGCGGTCGAAATCCTCCTCGCCGGTGGTATCTGCCTTGCCCACGTGGGCGATGCCGGCGTTGTTGATCAGGATGTCGATCGCGCCGATCTCCTCGAACAGCGCCCTTACCTGCGCCTGGCGCGTGACGTCGCAGCCATGCGCCGTGGCCTGGCCGCCCTCCTCGCGGATGGCGCGCGCCACGCCGGCGCCGGCGGCCTCGCTGACGTCGAGGATGTGCACCACGGCGCCGTTGCGCGCGAACAGCGTGGCGATGGCCGCGCCGATGCCGCTGCCGCCGCCGGTGACGACGGCCCGTTTACCCGTTAATTCAAACATGTTTCGATACTCCCAGTCGAGGTGATGACGGCCGGCTGCCGCGCCTCCCGCAGCGCCGCCCGCGCGAACCACGCGATCACGAGGAAGCACAGCAAGGGCGCGGCATAGCCGAATTGAAGGTTGCGTGTGATGTCGCTGATCGCGCCGAACATCAGCGGCAGCACCGCGCCGCCGACGATGGACATGATGATCAAGCTGCTGCCCATCTCGGTGTCGGCGCCGGCGTTGCCGATGCCGAGCGAGAAAATGGTGGGGAACATGATGGACATGAAGAAGGCGATACCGATCACCGCCGCCAGGCTGGCCGCTCCGCTGGCGAACATCGCCAGCGCCGACAGCGCCACACTGGCCAGCGCGTACGCCAGCAGCAGGCGCGCCGGCGCGATGTACTTCATCAGCCAGGTGCCGGCGAAGCGGCCGACCACGAAGGCGGCGCCGCAGCCCCAGCCCAGGTAGTCCGCCGCCTTGATCTGCGAGATGCCGGCCGCCTTGGACGCGTACAGGATGAAGAAGCTGAACACGCACACTTGCGCACCGACATAGAAGAACTGGGCGATGACGGCACGCCGGATCGGCGCGCGCCGCAGCGCCCGCAGGATGGCGCCGCTGGCGGGCGCGTTGTGTGCGGCGGCCGTGGTGGCCGGCAGCTTGAGGAAGTAGAACACCAGCGCGATGGCCATGATCACCAGCGCCACCAGCAGGTACGGACCCTTGACGCTGGCCGCCTCCGCCGCCAGCACCGCCTGGCGCGCGCCCTCGGACATGGTCTGCAGCTCGGCGTCGCTGGTGCCGCCCACCAGGATGGCGCGGGCGCCGGCGATGGGCGCGAGCGTGGCGGCCAGGCCGTTGAACGATTGCGCCAGGTTGAGGCGCCGCGTCGCGTGCTCGGGACGGCCCAGCAGCGTGATGTAGGGATTGGCCGCCGTCTCCAGCACGGTCAGCCCGCAGGCGATGATGAACAGCGCGCCGAGGAAGAACACGTAGCGCTGGGTGTCAGCGGCCGGAATGAACAGCAGCGCGCCCGTGGCGAACAGCGCCAGGCCGGTCAGCATGGCGTTCTTGTAGCCGGCCTTGCGGATCAACAGGCCGGCCGGCAGCGCCATCACGAAGTACGCGATGAACACCGCCGAATCCACCAGCGCCGATTGCAGCACGGTCAGGCTGAAGGACTTGCGCAGGTGAGGAATCAGAATCGGGTCGAGATTATGGACGAAGCCCCACATGAAGAACAGCGTGGTGATCATCACAAAGGCAAACCGGTAGGAATGCCCGCTTGCTGGTGCGGTTGGTGTCATGGAGTCTCCGTATGCGGCGCTTGTGCGCCTTTGTGTTCTACTATCCACTTCAGCCGCCGCGCTGTCTGGGCGCGGCGGTGTTACCACAACTTGGCTGGGCTTAGCCGTCGATCAGCGCCGGGTCCCAGGCATGCACGGTCTGGCTCTGCTGGCCCAGTCCCGCGATGCCCAGCACCATGCGGTCGCCCGCGCGCAGGTAGACCGGCTCCGGCTTCTGGCCCAGGCCCACGCCCGGCGGCGTGCCGGTGCTGATCACGTCACCGGGATTGAGCGTCATGAAGCGGCTGATGTAGCTCACCAGCTGCGCCACCGTGAACACCATGGTGCGCGTGCTGCCGGTCTGATAGCGCTTGCCGTTCACGTCCAGCCACATGTCGAGATTCTGCGGATCGCGCACCTCGTCGGCGGTGACCAGCCACGGGCCCACCGGCCCGAAGGTGTCGCAGCCCTTGCCCTTGTCCCACTGGCCGCCGCGTTCGAGTTGGTACTCGCGCTCGGACAGGTCGTTGACCACGCAGTAGCCGGCCACGTAGTCCAGCGCCTCGCTCTCCTCGACGTAGCGCGCGCGGGTGCCGATCACCACGCCCAGCTCCACCTCCCAATCGCTCTTGACCGAGTCGCGCGGCAGCACCACCGGGTCGTTGCAGCCGATGATGGAGCTGGTGGCCTTGGCAAATAACACCGGCTCGGACGGCACCGCCATGCCCGATTCGGCCGCATGGTCCGAATAGTTCAGGCCAACGCAAATAAGTTTGCCGATGTCGGCCACGATGGGCGCGTAACGCACCGGCTCCGTAACCGCCGGCAGCTGGCTGGCGTCGATCGAGGCGATGCGATCCAGGCTGGCGCGGCCCAGGTGGGCGGAGGTCAGGTCCGGCAGCACGCCGGACAGGTCGCGCAGCTGGCCTTGCGCATCGATCAGGCCCGGTTTTTCATTGCCCTTTGGGCCAAAGCGTAACAATTTCATTGATTTCCCTTATACGTCACTTCAAAAAATTCATGCGCCCGGCGGCGTCGGCGCGTTGCGGTCGACCAGGCCCTGTTCGATCAGCGCCTGCCACAGCGCGGCGGGCAGCGGCTGCGCGAACCACTCGGCGTTCTGGCGCAGCTGCCGCGGGCTTTGCGCGCCGGGGATGCAGGACACCACCGCCGGATGCGCCATCGGAAACTGCAGCGCCGCCGCCTGCAGCGGCGCGCCCACCCGCGCGCAGACTGCGGCGATGGCTTCGACGCGGGCCACGATGTCGTCCGGCGCGTCCTCGTAGTTGAACTTGCGGGTGCCGGCCAGGATGCCGGAATTGAATGGTCCGCCGATCACGATGCCGATGCCGCGCTGCGCGCAGCGGTCCAGCAACGGCGCCAGCGCGGCTTGTTCCAGCAGGGTGTAGCGGCCGGCCAGCAGCGCGCAGTCGATATCGCAGGCGTCGATGGCGTCGGCCACCACCTCCCATTCGTTGACACCCAGGCCGATGGCGCCCACGCTGCCCTCGTCGCGCAACTGCGTCAGCGCGCGGAAGCCGCCACCATGCGTCAGCTGTTGCCAGTAATGGCCGTGCCGCTCGCCGTGCGTGACGCGGCCGATGTCGTGCACATACAGGATGTCGACGCGGTCCATGCCGAGGCGCTGCAGGCTATCCTGGTGCGAGCGCATCACGCCGTCGTAGCTGTAGTCGAAGTGCGGCCGCAGCGGCAGTGGCTGCGCCCAGCCGGATTCGCCGGGCCGCACGCCGGCGTCGGGCCGCATCAGCCGCCCGACCTTGGTGCTGACCACGAAGCTGTCGCGCGGACGCTCACGCAGCGCGGCGCCCAGCCGGTGCTCGGACAGCGTGTAGCCGTAGTATGGCGCGGTGTCGAAATAGCGGATGCCCAGGTCCCACGCGGCATCGACGATGGCGCGCGCCTCGGTGTCGCTGACCGCCTCGTACAGGCCGCCCAGCTGGGCGCAGCCCAGTCCCAGGCTGCTCAGCGCAATGCCGCGTCGCGGCAGGATGCGCGGGTCATTGACTTGCATGTCAGGCCGCTTTCAAGGGGAAGCATCCGGGGCCGGACGCTTCGAATTGTTTATACGTGAGGATGAACTCCTGGTGCCCCAGCGCCTCCGAGCAGCTCTGCGCGCCGTTGGCCACCTGCGCCACCAGCTGCACGATCTCGGCGCCGACCTGCTCCAGCGTCGCGTCGCCGCTCAGGATGCGTCCCGCGTTCACGTCCATGTCCTCGGCCAGGCGTTCATAGGTGGCGGGATTGGCGCACACCTTGATCACCGGCGAGATCGCCGAGCCTACCACCGAGCCGCGCCCCGTGGTGAACAACGTGACATGCGCGCCACAGGCGATCAGCTCGACGATTTCGGCGTTGTCGGAGATGTTGGGGAAGCCGAAGCGCACCTCGCCGTCCGGCACCACGTCCAGCAGATACAGGCCGCCGGTTTCCGGCTGATCGCCCGGCTTGAGGATGCCGTTGATCGGCGAGGCGCCGCTCTTGGCGTAGGCGCCCAGCGATTTTTCCTCCTGCGTGGTCAGGCCGCCGTCGGCGTTGCCGGGCGCGAAGCTGCCGTGGCCCAGCACCGTGTAGTAGTGCGCAGCCTTGTTCACGCAGGCGACGATGGCCTCGCCCAGCTCCGCCGTGGCGGCGCGCCGCTTCATGTGGAATTCGCAGCCCACCAGTTCCCCCGTCTCCTCGAAGATGCAGGCCGCGCCGGCCGCCACCAGCTGGTCGAAGGCCACGCCCACGGCCGGGTTGGCGGTGATGCCGCTGGTACTGTCCGAGCCGCCGCAGATGGTGGCCACCACCAGTTCATCGAGCCGCATCGGCACGCGCTGCCGCGTGTCGAGCGCCTCGCGCGCCCAGCGCACCCATTCCACGCCGTCGGCCACGCTGGTGCGGGTGCCGCTGTTCTGCTGGATGGTGATGGTGTGGACCGGCCGGCCGCTGGCCGCCACTTCCTCTTCCAGGCCGCGCCGGTTGAAGCTCTCGCAGCCCAGCGAGACGATCAGCGCGGCGCCGACGTTCGGATGGGTGGCCAGGCGCTTCATCATGCGGTCGGCGTAGTCGTTGGGATAGCAGCCGGGGAAGCCGATCAGGTGCACCTCCTGGCCGGGGAAGGCGTTGACGATCAGGCGCGCCACGTGGTGCGCGCATTCGACCGTGTAGGCGACGACGACGACGTTGCGGATGCCCTTGCGGCCGTCGGCGCGCAGGTATCCCGACAGTGCGGGCAGTGAGGCGTGAGACATCAGTGGGTGCTCCCGATGAAGGAATGGGCGTCCGACGCCAGGGTGTAGGTCGGGATGTAGTCGCTGACGAGATTATGCGTGTGCAGCATGGCGCCGGGCGCCACGTCGGCCGTGACGGTGCCAATGATGGCGCCGTAGCGCAGCACCTTGTCGCCGGCCTTGAGGGCGCGGCGCGCCACCTTGTAGCCCAGCGGGATGTCCTCGGCCAGGACGGCGGCCGCGCCGTCGATCTCCAGCGCCTCGCCGGCCGCCAGCGGCACGCGGGCGATCAGGCAGTTGTCTTCGGGCGCCATCAGCAGCAGGCGCGGCGCCGAAGGGGGGATGGGTGTGGACATGGCTTGTTCCTTACGCATAAAAGTCGGCATCAACCGCTCGATTGTATTCGATATATCACGTACAATACAAGCACATCCAACCTCGATACGGAAAAAATCCATGATGAAAACCGTTGTTTGCCTCTCTCCCGGCGACTTGCAACTGGTCGAGCGCCCGGTGCCCCAGGCGGCGGCCGGCGAAGTGCTGGTGCGCGTGCGCCGCATCGGCTTGTGCGGCACCGACATGCATATCTTCCGAGGCACCCAGCCCTTCCTGCAGTATCCGCGCGTGATGGGCCACGAGCTGTCCGGCGAGATCGTCACCGCGCCCGAGGGCAGCGAATTGAAAGCCGGCGACCAGGTCTACGTGATGCCCTACCTGTCGTGCGGCGGCTGCATCGCCTGCCGCCAGGGCAAGACCAACTGCTGCACCAATATCCAGGTGCTGGGCGTGCACCGCGACGGCGGCATGACCGAATACCTGGCGCTGCCCGAGCGCTTCGTGTTCAAGACCGACGGCATCTCCCTCGACGATGCGGCGATGCTGGAGTTCCTGGCCATCGGCGCGCACGCGGTGCGGCGCGGCGGCGTGCGGCCCGGCCAGAACGTGCTGGTGGTGGGCGCTGGTCCAATCGGCATCGCCGCCGCGCTGTTCGCGCGTCTCAAGGGCGGCAACGTGACGGTGCTGGATGGGCGCGAGGACCGGCTGGCCTTCTGCCGCGACGCGCTCGACATCCCGCGCACCGTGGCGCTGGGCGACCAGGACAAGGCGCAGCTGTCGGCACTGACCAACGGCGAATTCTTCGACGTGGTGTTCGACGCCACCGGAAACGTCAAGGCCATGGAGCGCGGGCTGGAATTCGTCGCGCACGGCGGGACCTATGTGCTGGTGTCGATCGTGTTGGATCGCATCTCCTTCGCCGACCCGGAATTCCACAAGCGCGAGACCAACCTGCTGGGCAGCCGCAACGCCACCGCCGACGATTTCCGCGAAGTGCTGGCGGCGATGAAGGCGGGCCTGGTGCCGACAGGCCTGATGAACACGCACCGCACCACGCTGTCCGATTTCGTATCGGTGCTGCCGCAGTGGATGGACCCGGCGGCGGGCGTCATCAAAGCCATCGTCGAGGTGTAAATGGCCTCGCCTATTCTGCAATTCGGCACCAGCCGCTTCCTGCAGGCGCACGTCGACCTGTTCGTCCAGCAGGCGCTGGAAAGCGGACAGGCGCTGGGCCGCATCACCGTGGTACAAACCACCGGCAGCGCCCAGAGTGCGCAGCGGGTGGCGGCGTTCAACGCGCAGGGCGGTTATCCGGTGCGTATCCGTGGCCGCGCGGACGGCGCGGTGGTCGAGCAGGAGCACCGCGTGACCGCCATCGAGGCCGCGCTGCAGGCGGACCATGACTGGCCGGCTATCCGCGCGCTGGCCGCCGGCCCGGTGCGGGTGATCGTCTCCAACACGGGCGACCGGGGTTACGAGCTGTCGGCGCAGGACGGCCCGGCGATGCTGGACGCGGACGCGCCGCCGCGCAGCTTCCCCGCCAAGCTGCTGGTTCTGCTGCACCGGCGCTACCTGCAAGGCGCCGCGCCGGTCACGCTGTATCCGTGCGAGCTGGTGGCCAACAACGGCAGCGTGCTGCGTGAGCTGGTGTGCCGGCTGGCGCGCGAGTGGGGTCTGGACGATGGCTTCCTCGCCTACCTGGGCGGCGCTTGCGTGTGGATCAATTCACTGGTGGACCGCATCGTCTCCGAGCCGATCGAGCCTGCCGGCGCGGTGGCCGAGCCTTACGCCATCTGGGTGATCGAGGCGCAGCCCGGCATGGTGCTGCCTTGCACCCATCCGCAGATCGTCGTCACGGAACAGTTGGAGCCGTACGAGCGGCGCAAGCTGTTCCTGCTGAACCTGGGCCATACCTTCCTCGCCGAGCAATGGTTGCGAACCAGCCGCGCCATCGACGAGACGGTGCTGCGGGCGATGGCCGATCCGGATCTGCGCGCACAGCTGGAGGCGTTGTGGGAGGAGGAAGTGCTGCCGGTGTTCGACGCACTGGGCGAGGCCGACATCGCGCGCGCATACCTGGCACAAGTGCGCGACCGCTTCACCAATCCCTTCCTGGCGCACCGGCTGGCCGATATCGCGCAGAACCACGAGCAGAAGAAGCAGCGCCGCCTGCTGCCGGTGGTGGAACTGGCCGCCGAACAAGGCCTGGCGCTGGCGCAGCCGCGCCTGCGCGCCGCGCTGCTACGGGAGGCGGCATGAACGGACATATGAGCGGCGCCTTCTGGTCCGCGGGCGAGTGCATGCTGGAGCTGCGTCCGCAATCGCACGGCACCCTCGCCCACGCGGCGGCCGGCGACAGCTACAACACGGCGGTCTATTTGAAACGGCTGGTGCCCGACATGCCGGTACGCTACGTCAGCGCACTTGGCGACGATGCGATGAGCGGTTTGATCCGCGAACACATGCGGGACGAGCGCATTGACGACAGCCTGATCGACATCCGCGCCGGCGGCACTGCGGGACTGTACGCGATCGCGACCGACGCCAACGGCGAGCGCCGCTTCACCTACTGGCGCGCGCAGTCCGCCGCGCGCGGCATGCTGTCCGCCCCGCACCTGGCGCAACTGGGCGGGCGGCTGGCCGAGTGCCGCGTGCTGCTGCTGACCGGGATCACGTTGGCCATCCTGGACGACGAACGGCGCGCCGCCCTGCTGTCGCTGGCGGCGCAGGTGCGTGCCGCCGGCGGCTGGGTCGCGCTGGACAACAACTACCGCCCGGCGCTGTGGGATGTCGCCACCGCACGCGAGTGGATGGACCGCGCGGCGCAGGTCTGCACCCACGCCTTGTTCAGCTTTGACGACGAGGTGCTGCTGCATGGCGACCGCAGTCCGGCCGAGGCGCTGGCGCGCATCGCGGCGCTCGGCGTACCGCAAGTGGTGCTCAAGCTGGGCGCGGACGGTTGCCTGATCGGCGGCGCGGCGGAGCATGCGACCCACGTCCCCGCGCTGGCCGTGCGCGCGGTGGACACCACCGCCGCCGGCGACAGCTTCAACGCCGGCTACCTGGCGCAACGCCTGCGCGGCGCGTCCAGCATCAAGGCGGCGGAATTCGGCTGCGCGGTGGCCGCCGCCGTGGTGACGCATCCGGGCGCTATCATACCGGCTGCAGCCCTTCCCTCTTTGAACACGGAGCCTTGATGCGCATCGACGCCCATCAACATTTCTGGCAACTGGCGGCGCGCCAGGGCGCATGGCCGCCGCCGGAACTCGCCGCCATCCACCGCGATTTCCACCCCGCCGACCTGAGCGCGCTGCTGACGGAAAACGGCGTCGCCGCCACAGTACTGGTGCAGTCCATGCCCAGCGAGGCGGACACCCGCTACATGCTGGACCTGGCGGACCGCCACGGCCTCATCGGCGCGGTGGTCGGCTGGACCGACCTGAAGGCGGCCGACGCGCCCGAACGCATCGCCGCCCTGGCCGCGCATCCCAAGCTGCGCGGCCTTCGGCCCATGCTGCAGGATCTGGACGACGACCGCTGGATCGACGATCCCGCGCTGGCGCCGGCGGTGGACGCCATGCTGCGCCACGGCCTGCGCCTCGACGCACTGGTGCTGCCGCGCCATCTACCGGCGCTGCTGGCCTTCGCGCGTCGCCACCCGGAGCTGCCGATCGTGATCGACCATGCGGCCAAGCCGATCATGGACGGGGCACCGCCCGCGCAATGGCGGGACGACATGAGCAGGCTGGCGGCGCTGCCGCAAGTGGAATGCAAGCTGTCCGGCATGGTCACGGAGGCCGGTCCCGAATGGACCGTGGAGCAGCTGCGCCCCTACGCCCAGCATGTGCTGCAAGCCTTTGGGCCGGAGCGCGTGATGTGGGGCAGCGATTGGCCGGTGCTCACGCTGGCCTGCGGCTACGCGGCGTGGCTCGATGCCAGCGAAGCGCTGCTGGCGCATTTGAACGAGGCGCAGCGCGCGGCCGTATTCGGCCTGAACGCCCGCCGCTTCTACCGGATCGATTGATATGCAACCTGCCACTCCCACCGAATCCCAGACATCGGCCAACCGCCCGCCCGAGCCGCGCATGTACCGCGTGGTGGCCGAACGCATTCAAGAGCTGATCGCCCAACAAGGCATCGCCCCCGGCGAGCGCCTGCCCGCCGAGCGCGAACTGGCCGCGTCGCTGCGCGTCAGCCGCGCGTCCCTGCGCGAGGCGCTGATCGCGCTGGAACTGGGCGCCGTGGTCGAGGTGCGCGGCGGTTCCGGCGTGTACGTGTGCGAATCGGGGACATCGCCGGCCACCGTTCCGGAGGCCGGGCCGGGACCGTTCGAGGTGCTGTCCGCCCGCAGCATGATCGAGACCGAAGTCGCGGCGATGGCCGCCAAGAACGCCACCGCCGCCGCGGTGACCGCCATCCGTGCGGCGCTGCTGGAGATGGAGCGCAGCCATGAAGACCGCTCCAGCAACGAACAGGCGGACCGCAACTTCCACCTGTCCATCGCGCGCGCCAGCGGCAACACGGCGCTGGTGGGCGTGGTCGACTACCTGTGGCGCCAGCGCAGCAGCCTGTGGCACCGGCTCAAGGAGCATTACCGGACCGAGGAACTGCGCAAGACCACGCTGGTGGATCACCGCGCGATCTACGACGCCATCGCCGGCAGCGATCCGGTCGCAGCGCGAAGCGCGATGCGCGTCCATCTGCAGCGCGTGACCCGCACCCTGGCGGGCGGCGCCTGACGGCTAGCTCACCTTGAGCGCGACCGCATAGGACAGCGCCGGCGCATCGGCCGGCAGCGTCAGGAGCAGGCCTTCCGCCGTCTGCCTGAACGGCAGTGGATCGCCCCGCCCCACCAGCTCCACCCGCGCGACGCGCTGCTTCAGGTGCGCGCTGGCGCTGCCCATGGACTTGAGAACCACCTTGCCGTCGGCCGGCCATCCCATCACGAACGCATACACGGCGTTGCCCTTCACGGTGTAGCGGATGTCGGCCGAGGTGAACGGCTGGTTCCGGCCCTCGTTAAAGCCTTGTGCCGAGATCGGCGCGGCAGTCTCCATGACGGGGCCCTCGCCGAACACCGACCATGGACGGCTGTCGAAGATGCCCTCGCCGTTGACGGCCATCCAGCGGCCGATTTCCTCGACGATGGCGCGTTCCTGCTCGTCGATGGTGCCGTCGCCGCGTACCGGCACGCTGAGCAGCAGGTTGCCGTTCTTGCTGACCACGTCAATCAGCGTCTGCACCACCGTCTGCGCGCTCTTGTAGCCCTTCCTGTCGTAGAGCGGACGGTCGTAGTGCCAGTTGCCGATGCAGGTGCAGGTCTGCCACGGCAGCGCTTCGATCTGGTTGCTCTGGCCACGCTCGATGTCCCACACCATGGTCTTGCGCTGGACCGCATCGAGTATCTTGCCGTTGATGACAGCTTCGACCGCGCCCTTGCGCGCGACGCTCCGGTTGTACATGTGGGCGGCGATGCGCAGGCCGACCTCGCTGGCCGGCCACAAGGGCAGCGCCGTGTCGTCGAAGTACACCAGGTCGGGATCGTAGGAGTTGATCAGGTCTATGGTCCGGTCGTGGAACTTCTCGCAATACGCATGGCTGGGGACGGACGCGCCGTTGCCCCAGTCCCACTGCTGGTGGATCGCGCCGTTGTCGGCGCTGCGTTCGCCCAGCGGATGGTTTTGCGCGTACAGCGCCTGCGGATCCAGGCCTTCCCACCAGGTCCCTTTGCCGTCGGCTTGCGTCAACCCGCCGTCGTACGGGATGCCGGCCTTGGGGCCGCCCTGGTCCGCGCGCCGCGACACTTCGTACCAGCTCCACGCGTGGCTGGCATGCACGCTGACGCCGAAGCGCAGGCCGTGCCGGCGCGCCGCCTTGCTCCAGCCGCCGATCAGGTCCTTCTTCGGCCCCAGCTTGGTGGCGTTCCAGCCGGGCTGGTACTTGCTGTCGTATAGGTCGAAGTTGTCGTGGTGGTTGGCCAGCGCGACGAAGTATTTCGCGCCGGCCTGCTTGTACAAGCCCACCAGCGCGTCCGGGTCCCAGCGCTCCGCCCTCCACTGGCGTATCACCTCCTTGAAGCCGGATTCGGATGGATGTCCGTATTTCCGCAGGTGGTGCTTGTAGGCGGCGCTGCCTTCGATATACATCTCGCGCGCGTACCAGTCGCCGTACTCGGGTTCGCATTGCGGCCCCCAATGCGCCCAGATGCCGAATTTCGCGTTGCGGAACCAGTCGGGCGTCCGGTAGGCCGTCAACGACGCCCAGCTCGGGGAAAACGGCCCGGCCGCCATCGCTTCCTGGCCGGGACCGCCCGCCGCCTGCGCCAGCCGGGGCAAGGTGATGGCGGGAATGGCCGCCGCCAGGTGCTGCAGGAGTTCACGTCTTTTCATGTCGTTCTCGTCAAGTGGATGGTGGGGTGTCAGTGCAATGGTTCGAGGATCACCGCCGCGCCGCCCGCCGGCGCCAGGCGCAGCGTGAGCGTGTCGTGCGCCGTCACCTCGCGTTCCACGCGGCGCAGCTCGTTGGGCGTGTCGCCGTCCTCCCACAAGGTGGCGCGGAAGCGGCCCGCCGGCAGGAAGCCCAGCGACACCGGCTCGGCGCGCCCGCCCGCCGTTTCGTCCGCCGTCATCGCGCCCAGATACCAGTCGCGGCCCTGGCGGCGCGCCAGCACGATGTCCAGGCCCGGCGTGCCGGACAGGAAGCGCGTCTCGTCCCAGGCGGTCGGCACGCGCTGGATGAAGTCGAAGCCGGCGGCGCCGCGATAGACCTCGGGATCGTCGGACACCATCTGCAGCGGGCTGTCATACACCACGTACATCGCCAGCGCCTGGCCGCGCGTGTGCTGGGTCTGCGGCATGACCTCGCGCACCGCGAAGGTGGCCGGCGTGCCGTTGTGGAAGCCGCCCGGCGTGTAGTCGAGCGGGCCGGCCAGCATGCGCGTGTACGGCAGCATCAGGTTGTGGCGCGGCGTGATCGACTTGTCCATCTTGTCCCACTCGGCGCCGCGCACGCCCTCCTGCGTGATGAAGTTCGGATAGCTGCGCTGCAGGCCAGCCGGCACGTAGGCTCCGTGCAGGTCCAGCAGCATGTGGCGCCTAGCCGTGGCGGCCGCGACGCGCTGGTAGAAGTCGACCACGTCCTGGTCGTCGCGGTTCATGAAGTCGATCTTGACGCCCTTGATGCCCCAGCGCGCGTAGGTGTCGAGCACCTCGTCCATGCGCCCCGCCACGTGCTCCCAGTGCGCCCACAGCATCAGGCCCACGCCCTTGGCGGCGGCGTAGCGCACCAGTTCCGGCATGTCGATGCCGTCGGCGGCGCGGGTGACGTCGGTGGCAGGATTCGCGTCGCAGCAGCCGCCCGGGCCGGACGCCCAGCCCGCATCGATCAGGTAGTACGGCAGGCCGGAGGCGGCGGCGAAATCGATGAAGCGTTTGTAGTTGTCCATGCCCGGCTTCATGCCCACCAGCGGGCCGGACCACCAGTCCCACGCCGCCTTGCCCGGCCGCACCCAGCTGAAGTCGCCCTGCGGCGGCGGGTTGAGGTTGCCGATCAGCTGGGACGGGATCATGTCGCTGATGCGGTCGCCCATCATCACCACGCGCCACGCGGTCGTCAGCCCGGCCTGCGAGATGAAAGCCGGCGCCGGCCGCTTGGGCGGCGCCGACAGCCGTATCCGCAGCGCCCCGCCCTCGGACAGCAGCGCCGCGCCGGTGTAGCCGGCCAGGCTGGCCTGGGTGATGGCGTACGCGGTGCGTCCGGACGGCGCGGTGCAGACCAGCGGCACGTCGTAGGCCTGGCCGGCGCGCAGCTGCGACACCTTCATGCGTTCGAACGGCACCTCGTGCGCGCCGTCGGCCACCGAAGCCAGGCACTCCGGATCGCCGGCCGGCACGAAGGCGGTGCGTTCGCCGCGCAGGCGCACCGGTTCGGCGCCGTCCAGCCGGTAGCGGAAGGCGACGCCGTCGTCATAGGCGCGCACGTCGAGGTACAGCCGGCGGCCGGCCGGCGCCTGTTCGCGGAACACCAGCGTGGCGCCGCGATAGCGGTCGCGCGCCTGCGCGGCCTTGGTGGCCGTCAGCGCGATGGTGCGGTCGACCTTGACGTCCTCGCGCCGCTCCAGCCGCAGCGCGCCGAGCTCCGGCACGCCGTCCAGCTCCAGCCCCAGCGGCGACGGTGCGATGACGGTCTCGCCCCGCCGCGCCACCGTGAAGCGGCCGGCGTCGTCGTCGATGCGGATGGTGGTGCGCCCGTCGGGCGACGACACCAGCGCCGGCGCGGCCGAAGCCTGCGCCAGCGGCAGCAGCAGCGCCGCCGCGAGGGCCGTCAACAGGGGTTTCATCACGGCGGCGCCGGCCGCTTGCTGCGGAATTTCGCGTCTCTTCATACCATTCTCATTATTCGGATTAGCACCCGCGAGAGCGGGCGACGGAGCCCGATTGTATTTAATATATTACGAACATTCAAGCTGATTTTTTCACCGCCGGCAGCAACGGCGGCCTAGTTCGAATGCACCTCCTGCAGCTTGCTGACGTACATGGCCTGGTCGGCCTGGCGCATCAGCTGATGGATGTCGTCGCCATGTTCAGGGTAGTGCGCCACGCCGATGCTGGCGGTGGCGCCCAGGCTGACGCCATCGGCCAGCCGCATCGGCACCGCCAGGGCCTGGTGGATCTTCTCCACGATCCGCAAGGCGTCGTCGGCCACCAGCACCTCCTCCACGATGATGACGAACTCGTCGCCGCCAAGGCGCGCCACCGTGTCGGACTCGCGCACGCAGTGCCTGAGCCGCCGCGCCACCTCGCGCAGCAGCTCGTCGCCGCAGTCATGTCCATGCTCGTCGTTGACCAGCTTGAACTTGTTCAGGTCGATGAACAGCAGCGCCAGCTGGCCCTGGTGGCGCTGGGCGCGGGCCAGCGCCATCTGCAGCCGGTCGAGGAACAGCCGGCGGTTGGGCAACTGGGTCAGCTCGTCGTGCTGGGCCATGAAGCGCAGCCTGGAATTGAGCTGCTGGCGATGAATCGCCGTCGCCACCTGGCTGGAGACGAACGTCAGCAACTCCTGCTCCTGGTCGGTATAGCCGGCCTGGCCGGGGGCGTCCCCGCCCTGCAGCAGCAGCACGCCGATATCGCCCTGGGTGGTGGTCAGCGGCACGCCTATCCAGCAATCCGGCTCGGCGCCCGCCGCGGCCCGCACCGGGGGCGGCGCCAGCGCCAACGTCGCCGGCGTCAGCAACACCGGCGCGCCGCCGCGCAGCACTTCCTCGCCCAGCCAGTGCGCCAGCGTGTGCGGCGCGGCGTCGCCGCCGGGGTGCGCGTGATAGGCGAAGCGCAGGCCCCTGCCCTGCTCGTCCCGCAGCGCGACCGCGAAGCCGCTGGCCGGCAGCATCGCGCCGACGATGTGATGGATGCGCTGGAACAGCGCGGGCAGATCGTCGCTGGCGTGGGCCGCCTCCGAGATCGCATACAGCGTGTATTGCATCCGCTCCGCCTGCTTGCTGGCGGTGACATCGCGCGCCACCGCCACGCGCAACTGGTCCGCCTCCGACCAGCGCGCCGACCACATGATGTGGACGATCTGCCCGTCCTTGCGCACGTAGCGGTTTTCGAAGCGGGAATTGGGCTGGCCGTCCATGATGGCGCGCGCCGCCGCCAGCGTGCGCTCGCGGTCCGCCGGCGCCACCAGGTCGATCATCCGCATGCCGACCATCTCCTGCGGCGCGTAGCCGAAGATGCGCTCGCAGGCGGCGCTGACGAACACAAAATGGCCGTCAACATCGACCATGCAGACGGCGTCCATCAGCAGGTCGGTGAAGCGGGCGATCGCGTCGGCGGGAGATTTGTGCATATGAGTCAATTCTAGTCCCGAATTCCGGCGGCAAGGTCCGCGCCCTCATGCTGTTACAAAATTGCAACAGCAGTTCGCGCGCGGCAGGCCGCACCGCAGAGACGCCGCGTCGTTTGCCCAAACCGGTTTTTCATGGCAGCATGCGGCTGTGCTGACTTACAAAATAACCAATGTTAGATAAAATACTGGGCGTGCTCGGCAGCGCGCGGCGTGCGTTCGGCTCGTCGGAACAGGCAGCGATCGCCGACGGCCTGGGCGGGCTGGACCTGATCGGCAAGCAGCTCGCCAGCCGCGCGGCCGATTTTGTCGCCAACGGCGGCGATCCGGCGGTGCTGCTGGAGCTGGCGCGGCGCCGGCGGCCCCGCACAGCGACTGGCTGGAGCACCTGCGGCTCAGCATGGAAGACAAGGCGCTCACCGCCCGCCTGCACGTGACGGGCGAAGACCGGAACAGCCTGGCCTCCATGCAAAGCTTCCTGCGCGCCAGCGGACTCGATCTGGTGGCCGATGCCTTGCGCCGCTATCTCGACCATCCCGGCGCGGAACAGGCTATGGCGCTCATGTATCTGTGCCAAGCCTCCGCGGACGCGGGCGACCTGGCCAGCGCGCTGCGATAACGCTTCTTGCCATACCCACTTGCGGTCTCCTCAAAGCCATGGAATATTGGTCCGGTAGGCATCACCAATTTGGGAGCTCCCCCATGACACCGATAACAATCGTAATGTGCAGTCTGGCAGCTGGACTCAGCGTCATGCTTTGGCGGCGCCGGCTTCGGTCGCGCCGCGCAGCCTACATCACGGCCTACGCGCTCCCCATCGGCTTGTTGGACAAACTGCGCGAGCGCCATCAGAACCTGAGCCTGGAAGACTACCAGCTTGTGGCACAGGGGCTGCGGCAGTTCTTTCTGGCCCATCTCAATAGCGGCATGGAATTCATCTCCATGCCGTCCCAGATCGTTGACGACCTGTGGCACGAATTCATACTCCACACTAAAAATTATCAGCAATTCTGCCGTCGTGGCTTCGGCCAATTCCTGCATCATTCGCCAGCCGCCGTGTTGAGCAAGCGCCAGCGGGGCAATGCGGGGATACGCCGGTGCTGGTTCCAGGTCTGTCACCAGGAAAATATCAACCCGCGCCGCCCCACCCGGCTTCCTTTGCTGTTTGCGTTGGATGCCCAATTGAACGTGCCAAATGGCTTTACCTATGCCGTCGATTGCAGCGGCGTCGCACGCCAGGCCGGTAGCGGCGCCACGATCTACTGTGGCGCCGACCTGGGTGGATCCGCCGCCGGTTGCGGCGGCGATTCCGGCGACGGGGCGCACGGCCATTCCGGCTCGGATTCAGGCTGTGGTGGCGATGGCGGCGGCGGGGACGGCTGCGGTGGGGGATGCGGCGGGGGCTGCGGCGGGGGCTGCGGCGGGGGCGGCAGCGATTGATCGATGTCTATTCCGTTTTCATTTACCGCAGTCGACGTCGCCCGCTCCCATGTGATCGAAACCTTGTATCAACAAGCACACGCTGTCACGGCTGCAATCCTGAATATCCACACTCATGATATTTTCGGGATAGGCCGGGGTTTTATCGAGGCCAAACGCTTTTCTTAACGCATTCGCGTCAATTTTTCCTTTGAAATCGAGGGACACTGATTGCAACTGACCATGCTCCCACGCGAGTTCAATGTTGCTGAGTAGCGGATGGACCTTTGAGACCAGCGCCGGTGGAAATTCGAACCCATCGTAGTACGCGCTGACGCAGGGATTGTCCACCGGCTTGAATTTCTTCAAAGAGCAATTGAATTTTGGTTCGCGATGACCGAGCGATTGTTCCAGCATGCATCCAAAATCACGCACGGACATGCGCGGCCACTGCAAAACATCCAGCCTCGCCCTCGCAACTTCGCCGCCATAGGCTGGCGCCAGCATTGCGGCTGCCGCCACGAACGCGAAAAATGGCTTCAGCCTGGTTTGGGATGCGATGGAAAGCCTCATTTGATTTGGTCTGGGAACAACGGTAGAGCGGAAGATTCTAGCACCGCCCTGAAAAACCGCGCGACAGACCGCCTTGCAACAGTTTACAAATTCTTCTTGCCTCGAATGAATAGTGAATCCATAATCCTTAAAAAAAACGAGCGATCATTCATTAAAGGAGACAAGATGCGTAGGCGAATACCTGGTTCCGGCCCCACCTTCAGCGGCGCCCCACTGACTCTTGCGGCGCTGGCCACGCTCAGTGTCCTTCCGATTGGCGCGCAGGCGCAGAACGCCCGCGCTGACGCCGCGGCGGCGTCCGAGCCAATTGAAACGGTGGTCGTCACTGCGCAGCGCCGCCGCGAGCCTGCGCGCGAAGTGCCTCTCAGCGCGGATGTCGTCAGGGGTGAGGCGCTCGAACGATCCGGCTACCAGTCGCTGGGCGACCTGGCCGCCCTGCTGCCGGGCGTTAATTACAATGAAGCCGGCAGTGGTACGGGACAAAGCCAGGTCACCATGCGTGGCATCTCGACCGGCGCCCAGGTCGGCGCTACCGTCAGCATGTACATCGACGATGTTCCGTTCGGCTCCAGCTCCGGTTATGCGGGAGGTGGATCGAGCGCGCTGGACCTGGGCCTGTTCGACCTTGCGGCCGCCGAAGTCTTGCGCGGTCCCCAGGGCACGCTCTACGGCGCCGGCGCCATGGGGGGATTGATCAAGTATGTCGCGGTCGAACCCGACGCCAGCGAACGGGTGGCCAATGTCACCACCGAGTTGTCCAACGCCAGGCATGGCGAGTTGAGCCATGTGGCGCGAGGCGTGCTCAACATTCCACTGAGCGAAGGCGTCGCCGCGCTGCGCGCGACCTTGTATCAACGGAAGGAAGGCGGCTTCGTGCATGACCGTAACCATGGCGACCGCGTCGCCGACGGCTCGATGACCAACGGCGCCCGGGTGGCGTTGCTGCTCACTCCCGGCAAAGATCTGTCGGTCCGCTTCACGGCCCTGTCCCAGTCCCACAAACGTGATGGCTCATCGACGGAAGACACCAGCATCGCTACCGGACAACCGTTGGACGGAAGCCAGGCGAAGCGGCTGTTCGTCGCCGAGCCGGTGAATGTGCGCAACGACCTGGTATCGCTGGCCATCAAAGCCGACCTGCACTGGGCCACGCTGGACGCGATCAGCGGCTGGCAGCGCTCGCGCAACGATGGACGGGCCGACCCGTCCGTCCTGTACGTGCCCTACCTGGCGCCGCTCGGCATCAACGCGCCTGGATATGCCATGGATTACGCGTTTTACAACCGCAAGGTGACCCAGGAGGTCAGGCTGACGTCGCCCGCCAGCCGGGCCTTCGAATGGCTGGCCGGGGCCTTTTATACCAACGAGGCCGGCTTCAAGTCGCAGCATTTGCAGCCGCTGACCGCCGCCTTCGAGCCGGCCCAGCCGCTGCTGGCCGACGCTCAATTTCCCTCCACTTTCCGCGAGGCCGCCGTGTTTGGAACCGGCACCTATTTCCTCAACGAGCGCACCGACGTGTCCCTTGGCGTACGCCACAGCCACAACGCCCAGCACCTGGACCAGCGCTTCGACGGCCTGTTCGCCCCTGCCCCGCAGCCGGCGGCCGAGTCGTCCGAAGACGTCACGACCTGGATGACGACAGCGCGCTGGCGCCCGGCGCCGCGGCAGGCGCTGTACCTGCGCGCCGCCAGCGGCTACCGTCCCGGCGGCCCGCTGGCGATCATCCGCAATCCGCTGACCGGCGAGCCGCTCAACAAGCCGTCGTTCGGTTCCGACACCTTGTGGAGCTATGAAGCCGGCTGGAAAGGTGACGTGGTGCCCGGCAATGTGTCGGCCGAGCTGGCCGTCTACCAGATCAACTGGAAAAACATGCAGGTGTTCACCTCCAACGCGGGATTTTCCGGCATCGGCAATGCCGGGAGCGCCCGCTCGCGCGGTATCGAGGCGACGTTGCGCGCCAGGCCCGCCGAAGGGGTGCGCTTGGCCGCGGCACTCAGCCTGATCGATGCGCAGCTGCTCGACGACAGTCCCGAGCTCGGCGGCAAAGCAGGCGAACGCCTGCCCGATACGGCGCGGGTGGCCGGCGCGCTGCAGCTGGAGCGCGATTTCTCGGTCGACGGCAACCATGCCTATTGGGGCGCATCCTTGCGATATACCGGCGAGCGCTTCAACGCTTTCGCGCGGCCGCCGGCCAATCCGCTCTACCGGCTCCCCGCCTACACCATGATCGACCTGCGTGGCGGCCTTGAATTCGGGCGTGCCAGCGTCGGCATGTTTGTCCGCAACCTGCTTGACCGCCGGGCGCAGACTTCCGCGGACACCGCACTGAGCGCGCTTGGCGGCCCGGCCCGCGTGAATGTCGCGGCGCCCCGCACGCTGGGCATACAACTTTCCTACGCCTTCTTCTGACGGAGACTTCCCATGCTGATATCAACTTTTGTCGAAGAGGTCGTCTTTAAGCAGCCTCTGTCCATTGCCGGGCGCACCCTGGTGGGCCAGCAGGTGCTACGGATCTCGGCGCGCCACCGCGGCTGGGTGGCCGAAGCCGAAGCGGCCGGCGTGTTCTATCGCGGCGAATCCGGCGCCACGATGCAGCGGCAGGTGCACGAGTGGCTGGCCGACCCGCCAGGCGACCTGCCCGGCATGTGGAGCCGGGTCCAGCAGATGCCGCCAGGCGGCGCGCGCAATGCGCTCGACTGGATCGTCTGGCAACTGGAGGCGGCGCAGCGCGGCATACCTGCCTACAGTCTGGCCCATCTGCCAGGCCTGCGCGCCAGGACCACCATGGTCACGCTGGGCGTCGCCGCCGCCGGACACATGGCGGCCATGGCGTTGAACTATCCTTTCGCCCGCGCGCTCAAGCTCAAGCTCGATGGCTCGGCCGAGGACGCGGAACGGGTCACCGCCGTTCGCCGGGCGCGGCCGGATGTCGGCCTGTCGGTCGACGCCAACGAAGGCTGGACTATCGCACACCTGGACCGCATGATGGGCACCCTGCTGGAGCACCGCGTCGAGCTCATCGAGCAGCCACTGCCGGCCAACAGCGACGCGGCGCTGGACCACTTCAGCTCTCCGATCCGCCTGGCCGCCGACGAATCGCTGCAGACGCAGGACGAGCTGGAACAGGTGGCGCAGCGCTACCAGGTCGCCAACATCAAGCTGGACAAGTGTGGCGGGCTCACGGCGGCGCTGACGCTGGCCGCCAGCGCACGGCAACTCGGACTGGAGGTCATGGTGGGATGCATGGGCGGCCGTTCGATGGCCTTGCTGCCCGCGTTCATCGCGGCCCAGGCCGCCGACCTGGTGGACCTCGACGCGCCCCTGCTGATGGCCAACGACAGCGCGCCGTCCGCCAGCTACGTGGGTGGCCGCATCGATTTCGATCCGGCAGCCTATGCGCAGCCGGTGCCGTCGTCCGCCAGCGTCAGCGCTTCTTCCGTACAGGCGCGCCATGCAGGCGGCTGATCAGCATACGCGCCGCGCCGATCTTCGCTTCGGTCGAGGCCGGGACGCCTATCAGCATTTGCGACTGCGCCGCGATGAGCAGCGACAGCAGGCTTTCGCCGATGGCCAGCACCTCGGCAGGGCCAAGCCCGGCATCTTGCGTATTGATCCTGGACACCGCCGCCAGCAAGGCGCCGCGCATCTGCTCGTAGTTCCGGACCACCACCGCTTGCACCTCGGCGCTGCGACGGGCTATGGCCGCCACCTCCAGTGCCGTGCGCGCCGCCTGCGCCGCCATGTCGGGCGCTTCCTGGCGGCGCAGGATGGTTTCCACCAGCTTCAGCAGAGCGCCGGCGCTGTCACATTCGGCAAACACTTCGCCTTTGACTTCGGCCGTCTCGATCAGCGCGACCAGGATGGCTTCTTTGGAGCGGAAATGCACATACAGCGTGCCGACCGACAGGCCGGCTTCCTTGCTGACGTCGCTCACGGAGGCTTCGTACAGGCCCTTGCGCTCAAACACGGCACGCGCTGCGGCCAGGATTTGCTGACGTACGGCGGCCATATGGCCAGGATCTCGTTTAGGCATGGGATTTAAAAAAGAATGATTGTTTATTCATTTTATATTGAAAGAGTTCGCAATGACCAGTAATGACATGGAAAAACTTGAGGCGGTGTTGTCCGGCTTGGCAATCGACAGCGGCCCCGGTGTGATCGCGAGCGTGCTGCGTGGCGGCGTGCCCCTGCTTCGGCGTGGCTGCGGCCTGGCCAGCCTGGATTCAGGGCTGGTGAATTCGCCGTCCACCAAAATGCGGATCGGCTCGACCACCAAGCATTTCTGCTGCGTGCTGGCGCTGATGCTGCGCAACGAGGGCAAGCTGCAGATCGACGAGCCGATCGCACGCTGGCTGCCAGAACTGCCGCCCTCCCAGAGCGCCCGCACAGTGCGCCAACTGATGAACCATACCGGCGGCACGCGCGACTACCTGGACCTGTCGCTGTTGTCCAACGGCCTGGCCATCTTGCCCGAGCAGGCCGCGTTTGATTACCAGTGCCGCCAGCAGGAAGAAAACTTCACGCCGGGCGAACAGTTCATGTACAACAACGGCGGCTATCGCATGCTGTCACTGCTGATCGAACGCGTGCTGGACAAGCCGCTTGCGCAAGTCATGCGCGAACGGCTGTTCGAGCCGCTGTCGATGTACGACACCGTCCTGTGGAGCACCGATGTGCAACCACTGCCGGGCAGCGCAACGACACACCTGGCCCACCCCGACGGCAATTTCACCAAGAGTACATTCCCGTCGGTCATCCTGGGCGAAGGCGGTGTCGCCTCGACGCTGGACGACATGCAGCGCTGGTTGAGCCACTTGATCAACCCGACGCTGTGGCCGCATTCGCTGTCCGATGAACTGATGACGCCAACCACGCTGCCCAACGGTTACGTCAATCCGTATGGTTTCGGGCTGATCCATGAACGCTGGCGCGGCATTACCGTGCTCCACCACGCCGGCGGCGTCGTGGGCGGGACGTGCCAGATGCTGGCGGCGCCGGAACAGGACATCCAGGTCATCGTGATGAGCAACCGCAGCGACATCTCGGCAGCCGACATTGCCGAGAAACTGCTGGTCGCGCTGGTGGCGCCACAACTGGCATCCGAAGACGAGCCAGCCGATCCGCAATCGGGCGAGGCACTCAGCGGCGACTATTACTGCAGCCAGAGCGGCAGGCACTTCGCCATCGAAGTGCGCGACGGGAAGATGTTCCTGCAGAGCTTTGGCATGCCGTTGCCGCTGCTGCGGGATGGCGACGCCGCGTTCAAGGTGAACTTGCTGTCCGTGATAGTGCTGGGCGTCGCGCCGGTGCGCGACAGCCGCGACGTCGTGACGGCCATCAACGTCATGGAACAAGGCAGGACCCACTATTGCGAACGCATCGGGCAAGCAGGCACGGAGGCCGCCAGCGTCGAGCGGTTCTACGGCAAATGGCGCAGCGACGAGCTGGGCGCCGACATCGTGGTGGAAACGGGTGAACACGATACGCTGCGCATCGCTGGCCTGTATGGCCGCAACGCGTTCAAGCTGCTGCCGCTGCGGCACGACCTCTGCCTGCTGAGCAGCCTCGATGAACACCTGCCGCTCAATGGCACCGTACGGCTGGCGCAGGGCGCGTCCGGAAGCCGCGAACTGATACTCGACACCTCGCGCACCCGCAGCTTGCGTTTGCAGGAGCGCCCTGCCCATGGCTGATACCTCCCTCCCATCGCGCGGGCTGCGGACCGGCTTCGGCGCCGGGGCGTTGGGGGCGACGCTGAGTTCAGGCGTCGTCCCCTTGCTGTTCCTGTTCTATCTGACCGAATTCGCCCACGTGCCACCCGCCCTGGCGGGCCTGCTGTTGGCGATACCGAAGTTCACCGACGTGGTGCTGGATCCATGGCTCGGCCGCTGGTCGGACCGCTGGGCGCGCAGGACAGGCAGCCGCGCCGCGCTGCTGGCAGCCAATGCGCTGCTGCTGCCGTCCATGCTGGTGCTGCTGTTCATCCCGGCCGGCGGCCTGCCGCTGCCGCTGCGCGTGTCGGTCATCGGCGTGCTGCTGGTGGCGCAGTCGCTGATCTTTACCGTGTTTTCGGTGGCGCACACCGCGATCGCCAGCGACATCACGGACACGATTGCCGGGCGCAGCACGCTGATGTCGGCCCGCGCGCTGGGCCAGACCTTCGCCGGCTTGACGGTGTCCATGCTCGCTCCGCAATTGGTCGGCGCCTTCGGTTCCGGCGCCGGCGGCTACCTGGCCATGGCCTGCACGCTGGCCGCCGCGTCGGCGCTGGCGCTTGGCCTGTGCTGGCTTGCCGTGCGGCGCACGCCTTTGGCTGTCGGTGTGGAAACCAAGGCGGCCGCGCCATTGCTGACGGCCCTGCGCTCCACCCTGCGCAACCGCGCCTTTTATTGCGTGGTGTTGATCCTGGTGCTGCTCGGAACCAGCTCGACCGCCCTGTTCGCAGCGCTGCCCTATGCCAACCAGCATTTGCTGCAGGCCGCGCCCGAACACCTGTCGACGCTGCTCACGCCGATCTTCGTCGCGCTGCTGGTCGGAGTCGCGGCGGCGCCCGCGCTGACGCGGCGGATGCGCCCCAATGTCGTGCTGGCGGCCGCGCTGTCGACCGCCCTCGCCGGCATTGTGTGGTTCGCGGCCGGCCCCCGCGAGAACACATCGATGATCGCCGCCGGCGTGCTGTTCGGCCTGTCGTGCGGCATGCTGACCGTGTTGATTTCGACGCTGGCCATGGAGGCGGCCACCCATTCATCCAGCCAGGGCGAAAGCCTGGGCCTGTACCTGGGCATCCTGTTTTCAGCCGAGAAGCTGGGCCAGTCCCTGGGCGGCATCGTGGTCGGCTTCGGACTGGAATGGGTCGGCCCGTTGCAGGGCACACCGGCACCCGAGGCCCTGCGGCGCCTGGGCCTGCTGTTCGTCAGCGCGCCGGCAGCGGCGCTATTGGCGGCGCTGCTGGTCCTGTTGCCCTTCACTGCGTGCACCGGCGCGCACTCCATCAAGGAGCACAACGCATGAGAATCTTTACTTCCGCGCTGGTCACGGAAACCAATACGTTCGCCGCCTTCCCGACCACGCTGCGCTCGTTCGAGGAACTGGGCATCGTGCGCGGCCCGATAGCGGGCGACATGCTGAGCGACGTCGGGCCGATCGTCGAACAGTGGCGCCACCTGGCCGGACAACATGGGGATACGGTCCACGAGGGCGTGTATGCCATTGCCCAACCGGCCGGCACCGTGGAAGCCGGCGCCTACCAGCAACTGCGCACCGAAATCCTCTCCGCACTCGAACAGCACATGCCGGTCGACATGGTCCTGCTGTTCCTGCATGGCGCCATGGTGGCCGACGGCACGGACGACTGCGAGGGCGACCTCATCGCAGCGGTGCGCGCCATCGCCGGGCCGGACTGCGTGATCGGCGTCGAGCTCGATCCCCATTGCCATATGAGCCATGCCATGGCAAACGAAGCCGATGCCGTCATCCTGATGCGCGAGTATCCGCATACCGACTACGAGGCGCGCGCCGTGGAATTGTTCGAACTGTGCCGCGCGGCCGCGGCCGGCGCCACCCGGCCGGTCATGGAAGTCGCCGACTGCGCCATGGTGGGCTTTTACCCCACCACCGCGCAACCGATGCGCGGCCTGGTCGACTTGCTGGCGGAGGTCGAGCGCCGCCCCGGCATCCTGTCCGCCAGCTACGTGCATGGCTTCCCCTGGGGCGATGTGCCGGACGCCGGAACCAAGGTGCTGGTGGTGGCCGACCGCGACCGCGAACTGGCTGCGCGCACCGCCCGCGAACTGGCGCAGGCGATCTACCGGCAGCGCGACGCGCTGCTGCCCCGTCTGGAAAGCGTCGAGCAGGTGCTCGACCCGGCGCCCGCCGGGCCATTCCCCCTGATCCTGGCCGATGCCGGCGACAATCCCGGCGGCGGCGCGCCGTGCGACCATACGGTCCTGCTGGCCGCCCTGCTGCGCCGGCCGGCCTTGCGCTGCGCTTTCGGCCCGCTATGGGATCCGGCCGCGGTGAACGCCTGCCATCGGGCCGGCATCGGCGCCGTCATCAACCTGTCCATCGGCGGCAAGGCGGGCCCGGCTTCCGGCAAGCCGCTGCGGCTGGCCCTGCGCGTATCGGGCCTGGCCGAACGGCACAGCCAGCAGGTCGGTACGATCGTCGATCCCTTGGGGCGGGCGGCCTGGGTCCGTTGTGGCGCGGTGGACATCGTGTTGGTCAGCCGCCGCCAGCAAACCCTGTCGCCGACCGCGTTCACCAATCTCGGGGTGCCGCTGCACGAAGCCGTCGTGATCGCGGTGAAATCCAGTCATCACTACTACGCCGAGTTTTCCAGGCTTTCCCGCAACTGCCACGTCATCGAGACCGGCGCCGCACTGTCCATGGACTTCGCGCGCTTGCCTTATCGCCGGCGCGGCAAGGTGTTTTATCCCGCGGTCGCCAACCCGGCGCCGGAGCTGGCATGAGCGCGGCAGTCATCACCGAGACGACGCTGCGGCGCGTGGAGTCGCCTGCTTGCGCCCGGGTCGACGTGGACGGGCGGACCCTGCTGAGTTTTGGCAGGTCGGGCTACCTGGGGCTTGGCGCCCACCCGGACCTGATCGAAGCCGGGGTCGACGCGCTGCGCCGCTTCGGCGTGCATTCGCAGCTGGCCAGGCATTATGGCTACGCGCTGGTGGAAGCGTGCGGCATTTCCCGCGACCGGGTGGTGGCCGGTGGTTCGATGTCCAAGGCATTCGGCGCACACGGCGGCATTGCCCTGGGGGCGTCCTGGATCGTCGAGCGTCTATGGCGCTCGCCGGCGGCGCGCGGCGCCGCGCCGGGATGCTCGGCCGGCGCCGCAATGACCGCGCGCAGCCTGGAGCTGGTACGTCTGCGCCCCGGACTACGCGAGCGCCTGCACACGAACGCGCAGCTGCTCAAACGCAGCCTGCGCAGCCTTGGCCTGGCCATAGACGAAAACAGCAGCCCGACAACCGCGTTCACCGTCGACGATGCGTAACGCATGCGCGACATACAGGAATCTCTCATGAAAGAAGACATCTTCATCGCTTATTCAAATTATGTCGGCGCGGGACCGGAAGGCGCGCTGCGCGTCGCCGCCTTTGCCGACCACCAGGAATCGGACATCATGATCACGTCGCGCGAGCAGGCGCTCGCACTGGATCGCGACGATGAACTGGCGCATCTGCGGGACCGTTTCGAACTGCCCGAAGGTGTGGTCTACCTCGATGGCAATTCGCTGGGCGCCTTGCCGAAGTCCACCGCCTCGCACCTGGAGCAGGTGGTCAGACGCGAATGGGGCCAGGGTTTGATCGGCAGCTGGAACGAGGCTGGCTGGGTCCATTTACCTGAGCGTGTCGGCGACAAGATCGCCACCCTGGTCGGCGCCAACCCGGGGGAACTGGTGGTCGCCGATTCGACGTCGGTCAATGTCTACAAGGCCTTGAGCGCCGCGCTGACACTTGCGCTGACCGAACGGCCGGCACGGCGCCGCATTCTGTCGGAGCGTCACAACTTCCCTACCGATCTGTACATCGCGGAGAGCCTGGCGCGGCAGCACAGCTGCGAGCTGGTGCTGGCGGAAACGCCCGACCAGATTCCCCACCTGCTGGCGCAAGGCGGCGTTGCCGTCATGATGCTGACCCATGTGAACTACCGGACCGGCCGCATGCACGACATGGCGGCGTTGAACGCGCAAGCGCGCCAGGCCGGAGTATTGACGCTGTGGGACCTGGCGCACTCGGCCGGCGCCGTTCCCGTTGACCTGAACGGAGACGATGCCGACTTCGCCGTCGGCTGCGGCTACAAATACCTGAACGGCGGCCCCGGCGCGCCGGCATTCGTCTGGGCCCACCGCAGGCATGCCGACCGCTGCACGCAACCGTTAAGCGGATGGTTCGGCCACGCGCATCCTTTCACCTTCACGCCAGCCTACGAGCCCGCATCGGGCAGCGCGCGCTTCCTCTGCGGGACACCGGCGGTGCTGGCCATGGCCGCATTGGAATGCGGCGTCGACACTGTGCTGGCCGCCGGCGGCATGGCGGTGTTGCGGCGCAAATCGCTTGCATTGACGCGTCTGTTCATCGAACTGGTCGATACGCATTGCAAGGAACACCGGCTGAAGCTGGTGACGCCGCGCGACGAGGCGCACCGGGGCAGCCAGGTCTGCCTGGCGCACGAGGACGGCGCCTATCCCATCATGCAGGCGCTGATCGCCCACGGCGTCGTGGGCGACTTCCGTGCGCCGGACATCCTGCGCTTCGGCTTCACGCCCTTGTACACGCGGTACGTCGATGTCTGGGACGCGGCGCAGGAGCTGGCCAGGGTACTCGACAGCGGCGACTGGCGCCAGGCCCGCTTCGCGCGCAAGGGAGCCGTCACATGAAGCGCGACACCGTCCATGAAGAAGGCGCCAAGCTCGATTTTTCGCGCGACATGAGCTACGGCGACTATCTCCATTTAGATCGGGTCCTCGATGCCCAACATCCGCTGTCGGCCGACCGCAATGAAATGCTGTTTATCGTCCAGCATCAGGTGAGCGAGTTGTGGATGAAACTGATGCTCCATGAGCTGCGTGGCGCGGTCGATTGCCTTGCAGGCGACCAGTGCGCGCCGGCCTTGAAGATGCTGTCCCGCGTGTCGCACATCATGGCGCAGATGGTGCAGGCGTGGGACGTCCTGTCCACCATGACACCGCCGGAATACGCGGCCGTGCGGCCATACCTGTCCAACAGTTCCGGCTTCCAGAGCTGGCAGTACCGGGCGCTTGAATTTTTGATGGGTAACAAGAATGCCGCCATGCTGACGCCGCACCAGCACCATCCCGCAAGGCTGCAACAGGTCCGGTCCGCTTATGACCAGCCTTCGCTGTACGACCAGGCCCTGCGGCTTCTTGCACGGCGCGGCTTGCCTGTGCCCGAAACACATACCCGGCGCGACTGGTGCGCGCCCTACCAGCCCAGCCCGGAGGTCGAAGCAGCATGGCGCGCCGTGTATGCGGCACCGCACCAGTATTGGGACCTGTACCAGCTGGCGGAAAAACTGACCGATATCGAGCAGGCCTTGCGGCTGTGGCGCTTCCGGCACGTCAGCACGGTCGAGCGCGTCATCGGCTTCAAACGCGGCACCGGCGGCACTTCCGGCGTCGACTACCTGCGGCGCGTATTGGACCAGGTGATGTTTCCCGAATTGTGGAGCCTCCGCACGACGCTATGAACCACCCTTTCAACCTCGGAATGAACCCATGACCAACAACACCCTTCCCTTCTCCAAATGGCGCCGCGCCGGCGGCCTGGTTTTCCTGTCGGGCGAACTGCCTCTCGGCCCGGAAGGCGCCATGCCATCCGGTATCGAAGCCCAGACCCATCTCACGCTGCAGCGCATCGGCGCGACGTTGGCCGGACTCGGGCTGGATCTGCGCGACGTGGTTCAGGCGACGGTCCACCTGACCCATGCCGAAGACTTTTCGGCGTTTAATGTGGCGTACCAGCAGCATTTCAAAGCGCCCTACCCGGTCCGCACCACCGTTGTTGCACCGCTCGTGCTGCCGGGCGCGCGGGTGGAAATCACCGTGGTCGCCGCCGAAACGCCTGCGACAAGCACGGGCGGCCAATGAAGCAAGCAATCCTCGTGATCGGCGCGGGCATGGTGGGAACCTGCACTGCGCTTGAGCTACGGTTACGCGGGCATCACGTGACGCTGCTCGACAAACGCGGGCCTGGCCAGGAGACGTCCTACGGCAACGCCGGCGTGATACAACGCGAAGCGGTGGAGCCCTACCCGATGCCGCGCGGCGCCGGTTTTTTGCTGATGGCGGCGCTCGGCCGGGATCCAAGCGTCAGCTATCACCCGGCGGCCGTACTGGCGGTGCTGCCCAAGCTTTGGCAATACTGGCGGGCGTCGGCGCCCGGCCGTCATGGCGCGATCAGCCGCCACTATGCCGCGCTGATCGCCCATTCGACAAGCGAACATGCGCGCCTGCTGCGGCTCGCCGATGCGGACGACCTGGTGAGGCGCTCCGGGCTGCGTCTGGCCTTCCGCAGCGGCCAGCCGTTCGCGCAGGCACTGGCGGATGCCGCGCGCCTGCAGCGCGACCATGGCATCAGCTTCCAGGCGTTCGATGGCGCTGAACTCGCCCGGGTCGAGCCTGCCTTCCGCAGGACGCTGGCGGGTGCCGTGCACTGGTCAGACTCGTGGAGCGTGACGGATCCGGGCAGGCTGGTGGAACGCTACGCGGCCCTGTTCCAGCGCAATGGCGGTCGGTTCGTCCACGGCGATGGCTCGACCTTGCGGCGCCACGGCGCCGCATGGCAGGTCGACAGCGCGGACGGCACCATCGACGCGGCTCAGGCGGTCATCGCGCTGGGGCCCTGGGCCGAAAGCTTCACGCAACGCCTTGGCTACCGCCTGCCGTTGTTCGTCAAACGCGGCTACCATCGCCACTACGCCGATGGCGCCATGCCTTCCGTTCCCACGCTGGACGCGGAGCGGGGCTATGTCATGTCGCCGCAGAGCCGCGGCCTGCGCATCACGACCGGCGCCGAAATCGCCGCGCTCGATGCGAGGCCGACGCCGCGACAGCTCGCCTTGGCAGAAGCTTCCGCGCGCGAATTGCTGGAGTTGGGCGCACCTGTCGAGCCGGTTCCCTGGTTGGGCTGCCGGCCTTGCGTCGCCGATATGCTGCCCGTCATAGGCCCTGCAGGCCGGCACCCCGGCCTGTGGTTCAACTTCGGCCACGGCCACCAGGGATTCACGCTGGGGCCCGCCAGTGCGCGCCTGCTGGCGGACCTGATCGACGGCGCCACGCCGTTCATTCAGGCGGAAGGATATGCTCCGCAGCGGTTTGCCGGGTATTAGCTGGCCCCGTCAGGCGACAGGCTCGCCTTGAACAATCACGTAGCCTATGCCGCGCACGGTCTCGATATAGCCTTCGCCGATCTTGCGCCGCAGGTTGGCGATGTGGACGTCCAGCGAATTGCTGGAGTTCGCGCGGGCACCCGGCAGCGCCTGTTCTTCAAGGCTGCGCCGGGTCACCACCCGGTTGGCGCGTATCAGCAGCGTCTTCAGCAGCACAAATTCGCACGCCGTCAGCTTGACGGGCCTGCCACGCAGGCTGGCGCGGCGGGTCGGCACATGCAATGACAGATCCCGCAGGCCCAGCCGCTTGCCATCGAAGCCATAACTGCGCCGTACCAGCGCGAGCAGGCGCAGTACGAGTTCAGCGAGGTCGAACGGCTTGGCCAGATAGTCGTCGGCGCCGGAGTCGAAGGCCCGCAGGCGCTCCGGCAGCGAGTCCTGGGCGCTCACGGTCAGCACCGGCAAGCCGCTGTCACTGCGACGCAGCCGCCTCAGCAATTGCCTGCCGTCGCCATCCGGCAGGTTCAAATCAAGCAGTACGAGGTCGCAGGTCCCGGCATCGAGGAACCTGTTGGCGTCACCGAGCATGCGGACCCACACCACGTCCATTCCCTGGTCGACCAGCGCGATGCGGATCTCGTCGCCCAGGTCCAGATCGTTTTCAATCAGCAGAATCTTCATGGCGCGATGAGCGTCGCCCAGCACTGCTGCCTGCCAGGCCGGACCGGCACCGGGTTCATCGAATACAAGGCCGAGCCTTCAAAATATGCGTGCATTACTTTCATTTAAATGAATGACTATTCGTTTTTATGCCGGATTATGGATAACTCCGCCTTGCAAGGCAAGGAGAATTTGTAAAGCCGCGCCGGATGTGCCGGCGCCCTTCCAAATCAATCCGCCGGAAATAAAAATCCATGATCACCCTCCTTTTTGCAAGCCGATTTTTGTATGATGTAAGTGGGCTCGCTTAATGCGCGTTCGTACCAAGACGATGCCTGCAATGGATTCACGCCGCACGGCAGGCCGGGCCGGACAACTCAACCGGCGCTAACGGGGATAGACAATGAACTGCTCCAACTTGCCATCCGACGTGAAATAAGTCGGCACTCTGACCGTCCCGCCAGTGGTTTTGATGCGAAAGAAGCGGTAGACCAGACCGCCGCGACGATCGGAACGCGTTTCGACTATGCTCTCGACCTCGCCCAACGGCTTGAGCGACGCGGCAAAGTCGGCGACGACCTGGTCGCTGAAATAGGCATTCAAGGCATCGCTCATCATGCTCCGGTCCGGATGCCCCGTCTGCAATTGCGCGAACAGCGTACGCACCTTGCTCAACGCCAGGGGCGCGGCCGAGTCGGCTGCCGGGGCGAACAAGAGCGACGCGATCTCGCCGGTGACCTGCTCGCTGGCCGCGCCGCCGCCGTTGGTGAGCACGACAATGGCCGTGTCGTCATGCGGGAAAAGGGTGTTTTGCGAACGGAAGCCGGAAACCTCGCCGCCGTGGTCCCACCGCAATCGTCCTTCGGGCGTCGCATGAACGAACATGCCCAACCCATAATTTGTGCCGACGCCATCGCTTAACAAATTCTCAGTCGACAGCGCTTTGCGGGAGGCGGCGTTGAGGATCGCATCGTGCATGAGCGCGATGTCCCAGCGCGCCAGGTCGCTCGCCGTCATCGCCAGGTTGCCGGCCGCCCAGACCCAATACCGGCCTTCCGGCCGGGCCGGGCGCGGCGGACCGAATGCCGCCGCTTCGTAGCCTTGCGGATCGGCCTCGTCCCACGACGTCGCGCTGGTGTCGACCACCGAACGCATCGCCAGCTTGTCCGTGATCCGGCGGTGGATGAACGTGTCGAGCGGCATCCCGCTGGCGATTTCAATGATGCGCCCGGCAATCGCATAGCCGGTATTGCTGTACTCCCATCGCGAGGCCGGGTCGAAGCCGAGCGGCTGCTTACCCCAGTTGGAGAGGATCGCATCGACGGTCGTCGGCTGCTCCATGAAGGGCGCCACATAGTCGAGCGGATAGTAGTCGGGATAACCCGCTGTATGCGCGAGCAATTGCCGCACGCTGACTTCATTCGACCTCGTCAGGTCGGGCAGGAAGCGCGCCACCTTATCCTCGAGCGCCACCTTGCCGTCCTGGACCAGCAACAAGATCGCCGCCGCCACGATTTGCTTGGTGTTCGATCCGATCTTGTAACGCATCTGCGGGGTGGCCTTGATCCCCTTGTCGAGGCGCGCCACGCCATATGCTTGCGCATAAGCCAGCTTGCCGTCTTTGACGACGGCGATCGACACGCTCGGAACCGACTTGTCTTCCAGCGCTTTCGCGACGATGGCATCGATGGCGCGCACAGTGTCGGGCGCCAGTTGGGCTGACGCCAACGTCGGCAGCGCAGCGGCGAGCGCAAGAATACAGCGGAGGATTGTCGGTGCGCTCTTTTTCATGGGAGACAGTTCGTTGCCTAAGGGTGCAGGCAATCTAACATGATTGGACCGGCTGGACCTGATCGAACATCGATGATACGGTCAACGGCAGAGCGCGCTCACCGGGTTGTCCCCCTTCGCCGTGATGACGCCCAGCCGATACGGAAGCTTGATGTAGTCGGCCACATGCACGGCCGGATCATTGCCCTGGAAGAGGTATTCGAGCGGCCGGCAAGGATCGATCGTCATCGTTTGATCGGCATTCGTCCGTATCATTTCGCCATGAGAAATGCCTTCCGACCACAGCTGTTCGACGTTGTCGCGGCCGGCAAACGTGTTCATAGGCGCGGACGAGAACGGCTCCCATTTTCCATCCAGGCCATCGCTCTTCCAGATCCGGAAGTAGCGCCCTTGCGGCGACACGGCCTCCACCAGGGTGATGTAGGTATTCGTGCCGGCGATTTTGTAGGTATTGCTCGCCTCGAACAGGTCTTCCGTTTTTTCGGTCATCACGGCGACCGTATTGTGGAAGCCATTCGGGAACTCGCCGAGCGCGGTCTCGGACCGCAACAGACGCCCATGGTCGTCGGTATTGAACAGGTAGCACTTCCGATCGTCGCAGATCACCCAGAAATCCAGCCAGCCATGACCTTGCGGCCGCTTGACGATGTCGGGGACGACGGGAAAGAACGGTTGCGGCGCGCTCCAGGACATGGGATCGCCGATATCCTTCGAGGTGGAGTACAGCGGATCGCTCCCCTGGTAGACGAGATACCAGGTCTTTTTCGGAGCAAAATAAAACACTTGCGGCGCGGCGCGATAACCCGGTCCCATCGGGGATTTCGCCAGCGGGACGATTTTCGCGGACGCCGCGTCCGACCACTTGTCAAAGCTCGTGTATGCGAGGCCCCAGCCGGCCGACCCGGCCGTCGTCATGAAGACGTGGTATGTGCCGTTCACGTTGACGATCGAAGGATCTTTTACCGCATAGATGGTCTGGTCCGGCGCAGGTTGGGGCGAGATCAGCGGCGCGCTCGATGTCCAGTGAAACGCCGCCGCCTTCGTCGGCACTGCGGCGCGGTCCGCGGTCGTGCCGCAGCCGGCCAGGGCAGCCATGAGGGCAGCCACGAACAAATCTCTTCTGAATTTCATGAATCTTCCTCAGTTTTTACGAACTTTCGCGTTCCCGCCATGCGCATGCTCAGATGTATTTAATATATAAAAAACTTGCAGGAGTATAGATGACCCGTCGGCCAGCCGCAACTACGCCCGGCCCCACCGGGGAACGCCTCCCCGGTTAATCCTGTCAGCTTGCCGGATTGCGCGCCGTGACGATCCACGCCGCGCCGTCGATCGTCACCGACCGTTCGCCGGGAAGGCCCGCGAAGACGGCTCGAACCGCGGCCGAGGCGCGAGCGCGGATGTCGTCGCCCTGACCGGCAAGCGCACGCGACAGCGGGCCGACCTCGAGCGCCATCTTCACCGCGTCGTCGAGCGCAGCGTCCCGCGTCCCGCCCTCGCCGATCGGGACGGAAGCATCGAAGGGCGCGAGAGCGATATCGATGAAACCGGCTGCCGCCAGGATGCGCGCAACCCGGCCCCGCTCGCCGAACGAAAATGGGCCGGGGGCTTCGGGATCGGGCGGCGCGGCCGGCGGGACGATGCCCTGCATCGCGCCCATCGGCAGGCGCATCCATTCGTTCTCGGCCGCGCCGCGCCAGCAGACGAAAGCGACCCGCCCGCCCGGCCGCAGCGCCCGTCGCATATGGGCGAACGCCCCGGTCGGATCGTCGAAGAACATCACCCCGAAACGCGAGAACAGGATGTCGAACGCGCCTTCGGGGAACTCGGCGCTGCTGGCGTCGGCCACCTGGAACAGCGCCGGCATATCCTGTGGCGCAAGCGCGCGCGCCCGGCCGATCAGCGCTTCGGATATGTCCACGCCCAGCACTTGCCCCCCTGCGCCGACACGGGCGGCCAGAGCCCGACTCGATGCGCCCGCGCCGCAGCCGACGTCCAGCACGCGCTCGCCCGTCGCGGGCGCGGCGGCTGCGATCGCGGCCTGGCCGAACACCGCCACCATGGCGTCGAGCCGGGCCTGGTTGGCGACCCAGCGCTCCCCGCTTTGGTCATTCCAGTCGGCGGCCTGATCGGCATTTTGCTCTGTCATGCTATCTCCTTGTTCTGATTCGTTATTCACTAGCCCCCTTTGGACAGATGAAGCGCGGAGGGAAGCGAACATCCGCGCTGTGACGGATAGGCGCCGCAATGCCTAAGGAGCCTGCGACAACCGAAGAATGGAATCTGTGCTCTTAAACCAGCATTGATTGCTGTGCGGAGATACCCGCCATCGCGCCCTGCGATATTGCCGTGGTGACCGAGGCCATGGCTGGGTTTGCAAGATCGCCGGCGGCGTAGATGCCGGGCATGCTGGTTTCACGGCGCTCGTCGACCTTGAGGGCGATGCCCAAGGGCGTAGCGACCGTGGCCAGGCCCAGTGATTCATGCAGGCTTGCGGACGGCTTGTTGCGCGGATGCGCGAACAGGATGTCGACCGCGACATTGGCGGCGGTATCGAGCTTGACAGTGGCACCATGGACCCCGTGGCGGGCGATTTCCGTAATCCGGCCATCGACGACAGGTATGCCGCGGCGCGCCAGATCGGCCCGAATATCGGGCGCGATGTCGTGACCATCGGCGAACACCGTCAACGTCTCGGTCCAGTCGTGGTACAGCCTGACATAATTGAGCGACTGCGGGCCGGACCAGGCGAGGCCCCAATGCTGGCCGGCGACTTCAAAGCCGTCGCAATAGGGGCATGGAACAATGGACGTGCCCCAGCCTTCGGCGAAACCCGGGACGTCAAGCGTCTGGTCGACGACGCCATAGCTCAGGATCAGGCGACGTGCCCTGAGGCTTTCGTTATCGTCGGTGACGACGCAGAAATCGTCGAGGGTGCCGGAGATGCTCTCGGCCCCGGCAGTGACCAGCCTGACCGTGGGATAACGCGCCAGCTGCTGCCGCGCCTCGGCCAGGATGTCCAGCGGCGCCTTGTGATCGTGGCCGAGCAGGCCATGCGAATGGCCGGCAAAGCGGTTGCGTGGCCGGCAAGTGTCGAGGACTGTGACCTTGCGGCGGGCACGGCCGAGCTGAAGGGCGGCGGCAAGGCCGGCAAAGCTGCCGCCGATGATGATGACGTCATTCATGGTGATGGGCTCCGTGCGTGGATGAAGGGTGGGCCTGGCGCAAAACAACCCGCCCATTGGGTTTGCACATTTTGGATACTTTGTGGTATCCTAATTAAAGAATTAGATACTGTCAAGTACTGGAATGTTTATGACCGAAAACAATCAGGGCCGCCGTGGCCGGCCCGCCAACGAGGCGCTTGGCCAAACGATAGTCGACGCCGCGCGCGAACTTTTTGCGGAATTGGGTTTTCAAGCGACGACAATGGACAAGGTCGCCCAGCGGGCGAAGATATCCAAGCTAAGCATCTATCGACACTTCGAGAACAAGGAGGCGCTGTTCAGCGCGGCCATCGCGGCTAGCTGCCATCAATTTGCACCGCAGGCGCTGTTTGAAGGCGTGGACGGTTCGGCCGAGGATCAGCTTCTGGCGGTGGGGTCATCCCTGCTTCGCACGTTCCTGAACCCGGATGTCCGTCGCGTCGAAGCCATGATCCTGGCCGACAAGACGAATCAAAAGTCGTTAAGCAAGCTCCAATACGAAGCCGGTCCCGCCCATGTCATCGCCCAAATCGAGGCCCTGTTGCGTCGGTTGCACGCACGGGCGGTTCTGAACGTGCCCGACCCTCTCCAATCCGCCCGCCTGTTTGCCGCGCTTTTAAAAGGATCCGATCTGCTGATCATCGCGCGCTTCGATGAGGCGATGGCGGAGAACGACAACGAAATCGAATCCTATTGCCGGTCGGCCGTCGCCATGTTCATCGCCGCGCACGGCGGCAACGACCATGCGGGCGGGTAAAAAATCGCTTCCAAGTAAAATGGCCAAGGATGATCAGTTTCGATCATCCTTGGCCATTCGTCTTTCAAGTAACCTCAGCTAATTTAAGCCGACTGGTTACGCCCACTCGAATATCAATGAGAGTGCTAAGTCATTAATTTAACGGGGATACTTCCCGGCCCCTTGCAGCAGATACCATTAGAAATACCATCAGTCTAGGTGTTTTGTGGTCTTAAATTTCAATCAGCGCGCAGTCACCGTCACCGGGACCGTCAGCTGGGCGCTGCCTCCAGCATTATCGGTCACCACCACCTTTAATTGATAGCTGCCGGCCACCGGTGCGTTCCAATACGGCATGACGCTCAGACCGCTGGACTGGAACATCATGCCCAGCGGCACCCCGGAGATCGTGATTGACACCGAACTGGCGCCAGTGTCCACGATGGTGATCAAGCCCGTCATCGGCTTGCCCGCCACGCCCGTCATGGCCGCGGCCGCGATCACCGGGCCGCCGTTGGTGATTTGCACCGTGTACTGGGCCTGGCCGCTCAAGCCGGTCTTGCTGTCCTTGGCGGTGACGCTGACGGTGTAGACGCCGGCCACCGGCTTGGCCCAGCTGACCATGCCCGTGGTGCTGATCGTCATGCCGGACGGCGCGCCGCTCAGCGCGTAGGTGACCGGATTGGCATTGCTGGCCGCCGCCGAGAACGACAACGCCACGCCCACCTTGCCGCTGATGGTGCCCGCGGTCAGCACCGGCGCCGACAACGGCGCGATGACGATGGTGTACACGCCCTGCCCGCTCAGGCCGGTCTTGCTGTCCTTGGCGGTCACGGTGACAGCGTACGTCCCGGCCACCGGCGCCGCCCAGCTGACCACGCCGGCGCTGGCGATGCTCATGCCGGACGGCGCCCCGGTCAGTGTATAGCTGACCGCATTGGCCGCGACGGTGGAAACCGTGAACGTCAACGCTGTGCCGACCGTGCCCTTGATGCTGGCCGAGCCCACCTGCGGCGCGGCGGCAATGGTCAGGCCCGACAGCGTCGACAACAGGCTGGACACGTTCGGCGTGCCCAGGCCGGTCAACTGGTCGTAGCCGGTCTTGGCGGTGCAAGCGGCGCAGCTGCCGTCGCTGCCGGCGGCGATATCGGCGAAGGCCGAGGCGTAGGTGCCCGGCACGCTGGCGATCCCACCGTACAGGGCCGCGTGCGGCGCGCCCATGGCCGCCTTGCCATTCAGCGCGCGGGTGGCGTTGGCCACCGCGATCAGGCCGGCCCACTGCGGCGTCGACAGGCTGGTGCCGCCCACGCTGCCCCAGCGCACCGTGCTGCTGCCGGGCGCGATCATCGCCACGTACTGGCCGGACGACGGGTCGGCATTGAAGGCGACATCGGCCACCGTGCGGCGCGCGGGCGCGCCCATGCCGGGCACTGCGCTGCTCTGGTAGCTCGGCGTGGGCGTGTACGAGCTGACGCCGCCGCCGGTGCCGGACCAGGCCACTTCGGAACGCAGTCCGCTGCCGCCGTAGCTGAGCGTGGTGCCGCCGACCGCCAGCACGTGCGGCGCGACCGCTGGCCACGACACGCCTGCGCCGGAGTCGCCGGTGGCGGCCAGATAGGTCATGCCGGCGGCGGCGAATACGCTGTCGGAGGACATGGTGCCGCTGCTTTCAGGGCCGCCAAAACTCATCGAGACGATGCCCGGCCCCATCGCGTTGGCCAGCTTGGCGCCGCCCAGCAGATTGTCGTAGCTGGAATCGGCGGTTTCGATCAGCACGATACGCGCCAGTGGCGCGGTGGCGTGCGCCCACTGCACGTCGAGGGTGATCTCGCTGGCCCAACCGGAGTCGTACGCGGGCTGGGTCGCGGTCATGACGCCCCTGGCGGTGCTGTACACCACGGCCAGTTCGCAGCCGCTGGTGGAGGCCGCGGCCAGCGGCAGGCTGGCCGCTGGAGCGATGGTCTTGGTGGTGCAGGCCGGCAGGCTGAATTTGGTGTTGAACGCGGCCAGTTCGGCGGCCACGTTCGGGTCATGCTGGGCGTCGAGAATGTAGATGGTCTGGCCGGCGCCCAGCTGGGCCGCCTGGGCCGCCGTCAATGCACTGCCGGCCGCCGGCAGCGCCGGCAAGCCATAGGCGGCGCGGATCTGTGCCGGAGTGTAGGTCGCCACCACGCCGCTGGAGGCTGCCGGCGCCGCGACCGCTTCCGAGCTCTGGCTGCGCATGGCTTGCGGGTGCCGGCCGTGCAGCGCCTGCATGGTCAGACGGCGCGTCGAAAGGTGCCGGAATTCAGCCGGGACCGCCTGCGCGTGCACCGGCGCGGCGGCGCTGTCGGCATGCTCGTCCGGCGCCTCAAGTTCGACCGGCGCCATATGGAACGACGGCAGCGCCATGCGCTGGGCATCTTCGGCCGGCAGCGTGCCGGGATCGAGCACCAGCGTGGTCGAGCCGGTTGCGAGCGGCGCTGCGTGCAGCACCAGAGGCGCTTCAGCGGCGTTGTCGGCGCCGCCCCCGCCGCACGCGCTCAGCAGGGCTGCCGTGCACAGTGCGAGCGCCGGCAGCGCAAGCGCAGATGCGTTGAATTTTGTTAAATTTTGATTTTTCATCATCCGCCTTGGCGCCGCCTTTTTGTATCCGTACGGAAATTATCGCATAGTATTTAAGAGTTACAAGTTTGGGATCGTATCCATGGTGGGGCACCCTGTTCAATGTGCGCTACGAAGGCTCCTCGAAAAGAAAAAATAGCTGCCCCCCGGCTGCGGCCACACGGACTGGCCCCGGTGCAGGCGACGCACGCACATTGCCAGATTGCTTCTCGTTTGCTGTTATATCTGGCGACAAAGAATAGTTATCAATCGTGCAGCATCAAAAAAATACCGATGCTATACTGCCGCCAGGAAATTTTTCCAATATGTCAACTAGTTCACGCTCTCGTTGGCGGCGCCCCGCTTCGGCGTGGCGTTGCCGCAGCGATCGAATTGTTGAAAACACGATATTTCCTTCGCTGCACGCGGATATTCCTCGCCACCTTCGTTCAGCGCGCTGCCAAACAGGCGGCAGACAATTTGATAAACCTATTAACGCAAGCCATTGCCGCCCCAGCCATGGCTGAGTAGAGAAAGCTGTATGAGTAGCTTGTCAGAAATGATTTCCGCGTTCGCGCACGGCCGGCAAAACAACCGCATTCTGCGCCTATCGTTCCCGCACGACGATGGTCCCCATTCCACGCTGCTGGCGAACCGCCTGGAAGCAAGTGAGGGCTTGTCGCGCGACTTTGAATATACGGTGGAAGTGCTGGCCGATGACGCCAGCCTCGCGCTCAAGGACGTACAAGGCAAGATGGTGACCATTTCGCTGGTGCGCGGCGACGGCAGCATGCGTTTCTTCAACGGCTATGTGTTCGAGTTCCGCTTGGTGAAAACCGACGGCAGCGTAGCCTTCTATTCCATGGTACTGCGCCCTTGGCTGGCCTATCTGAAGCTGCGCAAGGACAATTACCTGTTCCACGGCAAGAGCCTGCGCGACCAGTCGGCAGACGTGTTTTCCGATTACGGCACGCATCGCGACTGGGATTGCCAGGTGATGGGCGCCGACGAACCGGTGACCATGGCTTGCCAGTTCGATGAAACCGACCACAACTACCTGCACCGCCGCTGGGAAGCCGCCGGCTGGCACTACTGGTACGAGCATAGCGAGAAAGGCCACAAGCTGATTCTGTCCGACGACTCCACCCAGGCCGCGCCGATCGACGGCGACGGTCCGGAGATCCGTTTCCAGCGCCACGCCGGCGCCATCGAGGAAGATGCAATCGGCGACTGGTCGCCTGTGCGCTCCATCGTAGCGAGCAAAGTGGCCATTTCTGCGTTTGACTTCAAACATCCCCTACCTAACAACGTTGACTTGCCGACGCTGAATCAGCAAGGTGATGTGCTGACGACGGAAAGGTATGAGTATGCCGGCGCCTACGGCGTCAAAGGCCGCAAGGATGCCGAAGCGCTGGCCCTGCTACGCATGGAAGAAATCGAAAGCCGTGGCAAGCATATCGAAGCCGGAGGCAACTGCCGCTTCGCCATGCCGGGCCGCTGGTTCCGCCTGACCGACCATTTCCATGAAGGTTCGCAGGACAAGCAAGAATATGTGCTGGTCAGCGTGCACCATTCGGCCACCAACAACTACCTGCAACTGGGTGATGCCGCGTGCGACTACAGCAACAAGCTGACCTGCATTCGCAAGAACGTGCACTGGCGTCCGGGGCGCGGTTTCAACAGCGTTGAGACCAAGATCCACGGCCCGCAGACCGCTGTTGTGGCGGGTCCATCGGGACAGGAAATCCATAGCGATGAACATGGCCGCGTGCGCGTACAGTTCCATTGGGACCGCGTAGGCTTGCACGACGAGCAGAGCTCCGCCTGGGTGCGCGTGGCATCGAACTGGGCTGGCGGCAACTTCGGCGCCATTTCCTTGCCGCGTATTGGCCAAGAAGTCATTGTGCAATGGCTAGACTCCAATCCAGACCGTCCGATCATCACGGGCCGTGTCTACAACGGTGAGAATATGGCGCCGTGGGAACTGCCGCGCCAACATGCGCTGTCAGGTATTCGCAGTAGCGAGCTCAAAGGCGCTGGCGGTGCCGGTGGTCGCAATAACCATTTGCTGATGGACGACACGGCAGGCCAGATTCAGGCCGTGCTGTCGTCGGACCATTACCGCAGCCAGCTCAGCCTCGGTTACCTGACACGCGTGCTCGACACGTCCGGCCGCCAGGATCATCGCGGTGAAGGTTATGAACTGCGCACCGACGGTTGGGGCTCCTTGCGCGCGGCCAAGGGCATCCTGGTGACCGCCTGGGCTCAGCCGGTGCAAGACCAGGGCACGACCCAACAAGACAATACCGAGGGCGCCGATACCCTGCGCGCCGTGCTCGACAGCGCGGAAATGCGCAGCCAAGCCGCCGAGATGGCGACGGAACAGCGCGGAGAAATCAAGAATTCGCACCGCGGCCTGAAGAACCAAAAGCTGCTGAGCGAAAACAGCTGGTCGTTGACCAAACCGTTGGTCTTCATTTCGGCGCCGGAAGGCATTGCTGCCAGCACGCCGAAGAGCATCGTTCACGCCGCGGGTGAAGACCTGGGCTGCTACGCGGCTGGCAATGTCGATATGACCTCGGGCGAATCGATGTCGTTCAGCTCGGCCAAGGGCATTCAGCAGCACGTTGAACGCGGCGGCATGGTCACGGCCATCAGCCACGGCAACCACTACTTGCACGTACAAGACGGCAAGAGCGAAACCATATCGCAAACAGGCATGGTCTTCGAAGCCAAGAGCGGCGACATCGTGCTCAAGACCAAGGGCGGCAGTATCGTGCTGACCGAAAAAGGCGAGATCCTGATCAAGGGCGCCAACGAGACCCACGATATTGCAGGCACGATCAAGCTGGGCGCCAAGCAAGTGGTCAACAAAGGCTCGGTGCCCGCCGCGCCCGTGACCGAGTTCTGGGGCAAGATGAACGTGGGTAAATTCAGCCAGCAAGTGGTGCTGGCCGATGCGCTGCATATGGTGGATGGCGTTGCTGCCAACTACGCGTACAAGATTTTGGCCAAGGACGGTTCCGTCCTCAAGGCCGGCAAGCTGGATGCGGACGGCAAGACCGAGCGCGTCTTCACCGAAGATATGGAAGAACTGCACGTCGAGATCGACCGCAACGATGGCAAGTGGCAGTTCATAGAGGACGTCAAACATGATCCATATATGGACGAAGACGAGGACGATCACGAGCTGGCCGAGCATGTGAAACTGCCGGTAGGCGTTGGCATCCTGGCGACAAAAACGGAAATGCCTGTGGACCAGGCCAAGAGCCTGTTCATGCCTGATGGCGAAATCAATATACGCACCGAAGCGATGTCGTTCTTGACCAGGAAGCTCCATATGCCGGTGGAAAGCATCGTGCACATTCTGAAGAACGCCAACAGCACAAAAGGCGCGGTCACCGATCTCGGTAAGGAGAAGGTGTACGCCGTCCTGCAACATGAGGCTGACAACCTCGTCGAGAAAAAGGTCAACGCTTCCGCCGCCAGGCTGGTGGCCATGGTCAGCAAAGGCTGGCGTGGCAACGACGACATGCCGCGCGACGTGACGGCGCTCTTTGAAGAGGCTGCGTTCAAACGCGTGCGCGATATCGCCAGGGTGGCTGAAGCCGCCGCCCAGAACGACTGTTTCGGCGTTGATGAGGACACGCACCTGCTGTCGATGCATGAAGATGAGCCGCTCGAACTGGATGGCCCGCCGTCGGATATGCGTCATGATGGCAATGACTTACCTTCAACTCCTACTACTTACGAAACTTGATTATGAAAAAAAGCACACTACTCGTTGGATTCGCACTGTCCGTCACCCTGGCGCATTCCGCGCTGGCCGCAGACAAACCAGCACTGCTTCAGCGCAGCGCGGCATTGCAATGTGCCGACCGTAAGATTGAACTGAAAGGCGCCTGCTACAAGGAAGATGGTTATCCTGGCCTGTCCTGCACCAGCCTGCGCTTTATCATCAGCGACAAGGCCAGCGGACGCGAACTCGGTGGCCAAGCGTTCAAGCCCGCGCCCATCGAAATGGGCGATTCCTATCCGATCGTGGCCGAGAAGGTCGGCGAAGTAACATGCGTCGAGACCGAGGCCAAGGAAAAATTCATCGTAGCCACCGTGAACAACGGCGGCAACTGCTCCCGTTGCGAGTGGCACGAACTGTATAGCTGGGATGGCAGCCGGCTCGGTTCCAGCCTGGATGCAAAGAAAAATCCGGCAATCGACGCTACGCTGAAAGCCACGGAAAGCAAAAAGGCCAAGATCATTGGTCAGGGCGGCTTGAATTCTGTTCGCAAAGAACCGGTGCAAGATGGCCATTGACTATAACGTCTTCTATACGCCAAAGCGCGGCGCTGCCTATAAAGACGAAAAAATCGTCAAACATTCACACTACAAGGAACCGGTCGACCAACGTCCAGGACGTCTTGCGGGCAGGTCTCGTATCTGGGGTGATGCGTCGTTGGAAGTGCAGAAACAAGTCATCGACAAGTTGATTGCCACCGGCAAGGCTGGCGGCATGAATGTACGGCGTGTTGCCATGCTGCTGGCGATGGCAAAGATTGAATCGGGATTCAATCCCGATGCAGCAGCCGGCACCACTTCGGCGAGTGGTTTGGGCCAATTTATCGACGACACCGGCGAGGCCTATGGCCTGGACAAGAGCAATCGCTTCGACGTAGACGCGAATGCGAAGGCGTTGTTCGCGTATTTCCTGGTGAATGAAAAGCTGGCCAAAAAGCGGGGCAAGCCTGATGTGTGGGTCTACAAGTACCACCACGATGGTCCAACGCAGGATTACGGTGGTGAAGCGCTTGCTACAGGCAAGTTCGCAAAGATCGCGGACGCCTTTGAAAAGGCGCTGGATGTCGGCCATGCGCTGAGCATCGTCGATGCTGCTGGCGCACCGATTCCAGATGCCACGATCAAGGTCGTTCAAAACGGCAAGGAGGCGCTGATGAAGACCAATGAGCACGGCATGTTGCCGACTTTTATGGCTTCGCCCAACTTTGGCGCGCTGACGATTCATATTCAAAAGGCGAGCAACGAGTTCAAAGAACTCGGCCAACTCGCTATTGATAAGCTGAGCTCGGCTTGGACCATTGTCGCGCCAAAAGAGCGAGTGGCGGTCAAGACGCACGCCCACGTGGACAAGGCGCCGCCGGCAGTCAAGACGCCAGGCATGCACAAGGTCAAGAAAGGTGAGACGCTGTCCAATATTGCGCGCGCCCATGGCACGACCTATCTGGAACTCGCCAAGCTGAACAACATCGACAAACCTTATCTGCTTTATCCAGACCAGATGTTGAAGGTGCCAGCGGGTGAAGGAAATCCGGCGCCGGCGGCGACCAAGCCAGCAGCTACGGCACCAGCGCACACCAATGCGCCAGCGCATGCGTCTGCTTCCACAGCCGCGACAGGCTCTCATGCAGATGGAGCGGAAGCAAAAGACAAGCCGGCGCAAACCACCGCGCCAACAACGTCAGCTACCCCGGCTGCCACTAAGCCGGTGGTCAAGGAACAGCGCAGCGCCGACACAACGCATCCAGAAGCGCGTGTCGCAAAAACTCAGGTCTCCGATAGAATTACTGCAGCAATTACTCATGCAATGAACCACAAATTCGCGAAATCGAAGGGTAAGTGCTTGAAGTACGTCAAGGGAGCTTTGTTGGCCGCAGGTTACTTCCCGACTTACCCGGGAGTCGAACACGCCAAGGATTTTGGTCCGACTTTAGAGAAGGCTGGGTTTAAAAACCTGCTGGTAACAGAGCCAGGTACCAACATCAAAACTGCGCCCATAGGTTCGGTGCTTATATATAATCCTGTCGAAAAACAGTCATACTCTGGTGGAGTCATTTCTGGGCACATCGAAATCAAACACACCGGCGGATACGTCAGTGACTTTAACGGGAATAATCCCTGCTACCGCACAGATCCGGTTAAGCTGGTTTCGCCGGTAAACGATAAGTACGGCGCAAGCTTCAAAGTAACAGGCATCTGGTATAAGGAATAAATCATGAGCTATTCAAAATTGGTATTCACAGCAGGACTGCTTCTCGCGATGTCGTGCGCAGCAACCAGCGCTACTGCCGGCGAAGCATATGCGCCGCTAGGCCTGCGTTGCCCTATTCCTGAAAAGTCCGTCTATGAAGACACTACAAAAGTGGCCGATGGGTTGAGACTGCGCTATGCGAAGGTATGGGGTAAGGACTGGTTAGGAAAGCCCAAGCCTCAGCAGCGCATCGATCCGGCCATTATGGGTGAGATTGCCGCCATTTCCGGATGCGCCGCAATCATGGACCTGCCAGCTTGCGCGACATTCTTCGATCCTGAAATGGGCGGTGATTTGAGCATGTTCGCCAACTTCAGCACTAAGGTGCCAGTGCGCAAGCAGTTCGATGAGGCAATTGCGGCGCTACCTTCAGTGGAAGCAAAAAAGGCGGTGCAAGCCTGCATGAAGCTGGTGGCTAAAAAGTAAGCGGCAATCGTCATCCGTCCTGCAAGCAGGTGTGGCTCTTCTTTTGTCTTGCGAAATGTGCGATGCTTAGTGGAATACAGAAGGAAAAATTATGAGTCGTCCTGTAATACGTATTGGTGACCAAACCTCGCATGGTGGTGTTGTCAAGACCGGCAGTACCGAGTTCATCGTCGATGGCAAGGGTGTGGCTCGCCTGGGCGACACGGTCAGCTGCCCATTGCATCCGAGCGAAACCGCGATTAACAGCGGCAGTGAAACCTACATCACCGACGGGAAGCCGACCGCAAGGGACGGAGACACTACGGCTTGCGGTGCAAAGTTGATTGCCAGCCAGGCCAGCTATTTCATCGAATAGCACCGCCTCGGTTCAGCCGTCGCCGACGGTGGTCGCGCTGTAGATCAGCTTCAGATCGGTGGCGACTTCTCAAAACTTCGGCAAAATCAATCTCTGCGCGCGGCGCATTTTGCACACTTGACGAGCCCCGTGCGGCCGATCGTCCAACCGCACGCCCTCGCCGCGACCGCTGCCCTCACTGCCCACTCTTCCATCGGATCATTGGCGACTTCTTCGAATTCAAAGAAAGCGCGGCAGTCATAGGACTCGCACACGAGCATGAACTCACAGAACAGCATTTCTTCGAGCAGGTTATTCAACATAGCGATGACCTTCTAAATGCGGAACAACCCCTAAACAGCAGGGGTTGTTCAATTACTGGCAATGCGCTACCGCAGGGACATTATTCCCACTCAATAGCGACATGCAAGCAAAATTCTTTAAAATCAAAAGCTTATAACATGCAAGAAATCGCTGTGCAACTTCCGCGCAACATGAAGCAGAATTTCCAATGGGAAATAAATTTTGGACTTTCCAATGCAATCAATTACATACGCAAATGAACTTACACACTGCGCGGCAGCCTTACAGCGGCGCACGCACCGCTGTAAGGACTTCAGCAATACTACTTGCTCATTTTCTTGGCTGCTTGGCGCACATCCTTTTCACTCACCTGCCCCGTTTTTTCCCTCATCGTCCCCAGCGTTGTCTTGGGACCGAAGCCGGGGATCGGTTGCGAAAGGTTCTGATTCTGTGTGTCGCTGCGCTTCTGCTGAATCGTTCCATCCTTGTCACGGTGACGATTATCCAGTCCTGGTTCTTTCATCTGCGTTCCCCTTCTGTAAGGTTGAGACTGCAAGGTTGAAATAGCACTGCCAAACAAGGCCATTATATCTCAACAGTTGATTTGCACTGTGTTTTTATACAGCACCCACTTGCAACCACCACTCCAGCCGTTGAAGCCACATCACTTCTTACGCTCAAACCGAAAGAAAACCCGCCCGTCAACCTCACCTTTCAACTCAAGTTCATCACGAAGGTCACGTCTCAGCAGGTCAAGCACTTTGCCGATCCCCCCGCTGTTATTTGCTTTGTAATGACCACAAAATTCTACGACTGCCTTCACTTGCTCAGGATCACCTAAGAGTTGAACATCAGCGATGGCCGATTCAAACGCCAACATCTGCTCCTCGGTGCTCGTTGCTCTGCCTGCCGTCGATTCAAGACGGCGATAGGCGTCGAGCAAGAATTGCACACGCAAATCTCGACGTTTATTAGTTTGATCGCGTTTCGCATTGAACCGATGCACGACAATCCAGCCAACTACGGCGACAATTACTGTAACTAACAGCTTTATGAAATCTGAATCTGGCATAAGAAAATGAGTGTCATTGTTGATGTTCGATCAAAGTTCAATGATGTTCCATTGTCCGTCTATGCGCTGCCCTGAATTTTTTGCTGCGCGTATTTCAGCACTGGCGTCAACTGTGCGCTTTTTATGCTGCACACCTGATGAATGGAAATTGCGCGATCATGAAGTAAGCAAGCAATCGCCAATCACAAAATTGCCGCTCGACGAACCTTTTCACAACCGACAGCTCCCCAGCAACTATCAACGAACTACGTCGATTCTCCTTGCACAACCACTCGCTTATCTTCGCCTTCACCAATTTCGATTTTCCACGCTTTCGTAAAGGCAACGCGGTCAGCCGGGCTTTCCTGAGAAATTACAGAATTTTCCAGATCGACGAAAATCTGATTGTCAGTTCCGAGAGCACAGAAAAACACTTTCGCGCCATCAATCACGACACCGCAACCTCTATTAAAGGAATAATCAATGCTCCAGTCATCAGGGCTGACCGATGTTGACAACGTATAGTCGGTGCCAAAGCCAATAACCAACTTACTTATATGGCGATCCTCCATAATCATCGGGACCTTATTTTCACCGGGGAAGTCTGGACCTAATGTCAATACGGCAGACCGTGAATGAGATTCATCGGCACTCACCTTGATAGCGAAACATTTTCCACTATTCCATTGAAATAAGAACAGCTCACCGACAGAAATATCTTTTATTTTTACCGCCCGCAATGCTGGTTTGATATGCATAGTTTGTCTTGATTTGTCTGTGATGCGTATTTCGTCGCCTTTTCTTTATGCGTGACGAACGGGGTTCTCGTTTTGCGTTTTATGGTTGCTTAGATGGAGTAGTGTTTGTAGCTGGCGCTGGCGTCGGAGCAGACGCAGGAATAACTTTCTGCATCGTAGGGGTCGGCAAACCCCGCTGCAAAGTCTCATTGGAATTCTGCATCTTTGTCATCGTTGGGCTACCTATCCCGTCTTGTGCAATGCCTCGGACAACTGTTTTTTTATCAGACATAGTGCTGGCCTTATCAAGATTTATTGAAACAAAAATAGAAGTGAAAATTAAAGCAAGAACAAAAGCAATGCCGGAAATAATGTTGAACCACTTCGTTACATGATCACACCATGACTTTCTGTTGAAATAGTCCTCAAGTCCTTCCAAGTAATATTTTTGAGCACAAAACAATGAATTCTCTTGCGCCTTATAACTAACCAAGAACGAAGTAATTGTAACTCCAGTCGCGATCACAAAAAACAACCAAGATCCATATAACAAGAAAGCACCGGATGCCTCCTTAATAGGTATAAAATCTTTCAGGAAGGTCAATGAAACCGCCAGTCCTCCACTGGAATAAGTCAAAATAGATTTGTCAAAATTCTCCGAACTGGATAGTTGCCTCTTTTCTGCTTCAGCTTTATAAGTAGCAAATATTTTTGTTGCTTCTTCGCTTGGCACATACTCAGAATTCACAAGATGCAAAACAGCCGCATCGTCCCCAGCTTGTGAAGTGTCACTCATTTGTTACCACTTCCGCCGCCAGATCCCGATGTGCCCTTTTTGGGCGGGATTGGCGTCATTGTAGAGGAAGGAATTCCCGCTTTCGTCTGCGACGCCGGTGCGCGGGAAAGATTTCCGCCACTCTTCACAACGCCTGATTTAATGACTGAACTTGGTTTTGCCGGTGGTTTAGTCGCCATTTTAAGAAGTCATCCTTTTTTCTATTTTAATTTTCAGGTTTCGTCGGTTCATCACTAAATACGGCCACGTTGCACTAACTTACGATAGTGCTCACCAAGAACAGTAAGGCGGCACGCTTTGCTTCCCATTGCTGCATGATACATGTGCGGGGCATCCACTGGCACAACAAGGTTTACCCGATTAAACCGCTGCAAGATCGCAAATATTTGCGTGTGTTCTGGGGTAGGATTGGAGCTTTCCGGCTCAAAAGACGGATCGAGCGAAAATTCAAACCCTGGGGATGGGAAAAATTCAGTAATACGCTGCAAATCATTTAATGCAAGCGGTGGTTGAACTTTGCGTAATGATACAAAACCCTTTACGTTGGTCTTGAACACTGGCCGCTGCTCCCACGGCCCAAGCGACTGATCTATATGAGCGTAGATACTACCCGGCGTTACTTCACCGACTAAATTAGCCGCACTACCATTCAACGCATCTACAAAAAGTGTCGTAAAGACTCCGGCTCCATTTTCTTCGGTTGCATATTGCTCTGCCGTAGAGGCAGTAAGAATCGTGACGCCGTCTGAAATCTCAGCACTGTGATGAGTAATTGCATTGGCTCCTGCGATTCCAGAGTGGCAGCTATCAAGCACAATTATCTTATTTTTTGCCTTTGAACTGTTTGCTAAAGTCAAAACTTCACTCAAAGGCACGCCGTCGTCGCCGGTTTTACAATCTGACGCCAGTAAATAGCCCCCAGTTGTTTCAAGATGACCATGCCCAGCAAAATAGAAAAGAGCAGTGTCAGTGGTATCGCCTGCAAATAAATCACGGATGCATTCCTTCAGGTTTGATCGCAACACACAATCGCTTGGACCAGTTCCTGTTAGCAGCTTTACGCCAAAATTGATCGTTCCATCACTATTTCGCTCAAGCACACTTTTTACCGAATACGCATCATTCACGCATCCATGCAAACCGGAAATATTCGAGTAGTGGTCTATACCGACAATCAAGGCTTTCCGCATTGGCTACCCTAAGAGTTTAAACGATTAGGCTTCTATTTTATGCAGTGATAGCACCGACGATGCTGGAGCCATTCCATTTCACTACCTTATGGGCCGCATCTTTTACTACGGCTGAAGTCCGTTCGGACGCCCAAGGTTCAATCGCAATGATGCGTTTTCCAAGCTTTTTTGCCATTTCAATTTCAATATTGATCCACTTACTATGCGTCGCGTATACACCCGCCAAAATTACGACGCACGAACACGACCTCATTTGGGCTTCGATTGCCGCGCGAAGTGCAGTGTCTGACGGGGCATTGTGGATCGGGTCGTCCTTCGGGACACTGTAATTTTTGTAGTTGAAGCCACTTGGAGATGTCTGACTATTCAGCAGACCAATCACCTTTTCGTAGGCGTCGCTGTAGCCCCAGCTGTGGCTAATGAAGAGGTTGTGTAAGGCCATGACATTTTTCTCCACAGGATTTTTCTTCAATTTTACGCCACTTATCGGAATTTCAAGGCCCTTAGGAAATATTTCTGACAGTCACTGGGTATGGCCTTGTCTGGGGCACTGTGGCAATAGCGTTTACCCATGTGCCACAAGCGCAAAACGCCGCGAAACCGTTGCGTATTCTGTTGCGAAATTGATGTCTATGTTGCAAAATAGAATGTGAACTTAAATGCAACAATTACGCAAAAATAGGCCAGCATGAGCATCATTACATACCTTAGAGTTTCCACGACCGATCAAGCTGTGCAAAACCAGCGCCAAGCCATTACAGCCAGTGGATGGCAAGTTGACAAGGAATTCGTAGACGATGCTGTGAGCGGCACGACTGTCGCGACGAGCCGCTCAGGTTGGTCGGCTTGCCTGGCATATATACGGGAAGGCGACACGCTCGTTGTCTATGCCCTTGATCGACTTGGCCGCAGCGCCATTGATGTGCTTACGCAGATCAACCTTCTGTCAGAACGCGGAATCCGACTCGTCATTCTCAAACAAGGATTTGACACTGATACCCCCGCAGGCAAGCTGGCGTTGACCATGTTCGCCGCCTTTGCTGAGTTTGAGCACGGGATCAGGAAGGAACGCCAGATCGAGGGCATCGCACGCGCTCGCATCGAAGGCAAGTATCAAGGGCGCAAGCCCAAGCTGTCCGCCGAGCAGCAAGCCGAGCTACTGCGCCGCTTCAATGCACACGAAAACCGCAGCGAATTGGCCCGCCAGTTTGGTATTGATCGCGCTACGGTGCACCGCTACTGCAACGCCGTCACTTAAAGCGACGCTATGTCCCCAGTGGCAAGTGGCTCCTTTCGTGAAGAAAGGAACCATGAAAATAGCTGGCGATTGCTGACTTTTCATTCCCGATGAATGCCGTTGTGGGCCATAATATGACAATGCTATTGTGCAACTTGCCGCATGGCCTAACCGGATAAATCAATGATTGACGACATAAAAAAAACACTCTGGGCGACCGCTGACAAACTCCGCGCCAACATGGACGCTGCCGAATATAAACACTTGGTGCTCGGCCTGATCTTCGTTAAATACATCTCGGATACTTTCCAGTCGCGCCGCGAAGAACTGACGCGGCGTTTTGCTGATCAGAACGACGACTACTTCCTGCACGACGCTGATGCTGAGCTGCTCGCCGAAGAACTTGAAGACCGCGACTATTACCGCGAAGTCAATGTATTTTGGGTGCCAGAAGCTGCGCGCTGGGAAAGCATCCGCGCCAATGCCAAGCAGTCCGACATCGGCAAGCGCATTGATGACGCACTGTCGCTGATCGAAGTTGAAAACCCCAAGCTCAAGGGCATCCTCGACAAACGCTACGCCCGTGCTCAACTCCCGGATGGCAAGCTCGGCGAACTGGTTGATCTGGTGTCGCAGATTGGTTTCGGCGTCGATGCCAGTGCCGCCCGTGATGTGCTTGGACAGGTCTATGAATATTTCCTTGGCATGTTTGCCAGCGCCGAAGGTAAACGTGGCGGGCAGTTCTACACGCCTGCCAGCATCGTTAAAACACTGGTTGCAGTGCTCGCTCCGCATCACGGTAAGGTATACGACCCCTGCTGTGGATCGGGCGGCATGTTCGTGCAGTCCGAGCGTTTTATTGAAGCGCATGGCGGCAAGTTAGGTGATGTCAGTATCTACGGCCAAGAAGCAAACCCGACCACTTGGCGCTTGGCGGCGATGAACCTTGCCATTCGCGGCATCGACTTCAACTTTGGCCGCGAACCCGCTGATACCTTCACCCGCAATCAACACCCAGACCTACGGGCCGATTTCGTGCTGGCAAATCCGCCGTTCAACATCAGTGACTGGTGGCACGGCAGCTTGGAAGGCGATCCGCGCTGGGTCTATGGCACTCCGCCGCAAGGCAATGCTAACTATGCGTGGTTGCAGCACATGCTGTATCACCTAAAGTCAACCGGCCGTGCAGGTATCGTGCTCGCAAACGGCAGCATGAGTTCCAGCCAGAACAGCGAAGGCGACATTCGCCGTGCAATGGTTGATGCCGATGTAGTTGAAGTCATGATTGCGCTGCCCGGTCAGTTGTTCTTCAATACGCAAATCCCGGCCTGTCTGTGGTTCCTTGCCAAGCAAAAGGCCATACGCAAAGAAGAAGTGCTATTCATTGACGCCCGCAAGTTGGGCAGCATGATTAGTCGAGTGCAATGCGAATTCACGGATGAGGTAGTTGATCGCATTGCCGCGACGGTTGCTGCTTGGCGTGGCGAAGGTGAAGAGGTTTATGCAGATGTAGCTGGCTATTGCCGCAGCGTGCCGCTTGCAGAAATTGCTGAGCATGGTCATGTGCTGACGCCGGGACGCTATGTTGGCGCAGAAGAAGTCGAAGACGATGACGAAGCATTTGCCGACAAGATGCAAAAGCTTACGGAAAAGCTGGGCGAGCAAATGGCAATGGGTGCTGAGCTGGATGCCTTGATCCGCCAAAAGCTTGGGGGGCTTGGCTATGAGTTTTGATGTCTCCGTGCTTCCGTTGGAAGAGTGTCTTGATGCGTTGATCGACTATCGCGGCAAGACACCCGAAAAGACATCGTCTGGAGTTCCCTTGATCACCGCCAAGATTATTAAAGGCGGCCGCATTGAAACGCCTACCGAATTCATCGCGGCAGATAACTACGATACTTGGATGCGCCGCGGCCTGCCAAAAGCTGGAGATGTAGTGCTGACGGTTGAAGCGCCACTTGGAGAGGTAGCGCAGTTAGGTCCAGAAAAAGTGGCATTAGCTCAGCGGGTAGTCACCCTGCGTGGCAAGGCTGGCTTCCTGGATAACACTTATCTACTCTATCTGCTTCAAACAGATGAGATGCAAGATCAGCTTCGAGCACGAGCAACAGGCACTACCGTTCTTGGCATAAAACAGAGTGAGCTGCGTAAGGTGCCGTTGGCTGTGCCACCTATTGCTGCACAAGTCGCTGCGGCATCCACATTGAAGGCACTTGATGATCGTATCGCGCTCCTCCGCGAATCCAACGCCACACTTGAGGCCATCGCGCAAGCACTCTTCAAGTCATGGTTTGTAGATTTCGACCCCGTTCACGCTAAGCAGCAAGGTCAAATACCGGAAGGCATGGATGACGCTACGGCGGCGCTGTTCCCTGATAGCTGTGCAGAGTCAGAATTGGGGTTGGTGCCGACTGGTTGGAGCGTTGGCACTGTTGAAGATCTGATGGAATTCGCCTACGGAAAAGCACTGAAATCCACTGACCGAATCGATGGCCCCATCCCCGTCTATGGCTCTGGCGGAATCACCGGTTTTCACAATGCATCACTTGTCGATGGTCCATCTATTATCGTAGGGCGCAAAGGAACTGTCGGTAGCCTGTATTGGGAGGATCGGCCTTTTTTCCCAATTGATACGGTGTTCTATGTTAGGACAAAAAACCCGCTCACATACTGTTTCTACTTGCTACAAACACTTGGGCTTGAAAACATGAACACTGACGGTGCCGTGCCGGGCTTGAATAGAAATAACGCATATAGGTTAAATGTCGCGATACCGCCAAAGCATGTTCTTGCTGCGTTTGGCAGTTTTGCTACTGCATTGCGGGCAAAAATCTTCTCAAATAATGAAAGGATTGAATGCCTTGCCACTCTGCGTGAATCCTTGTTGCCACGCTTGATATCGGGGCGACTCCGCATCGTAGAAATCGACGGTGCGCTTGGACTGGGCGAGGCGACATGAAGTGGCTCGAAGCAAGATTCAAGGAAGATTTGTCGAACGAAGAAAACTTGACCGTCAGCAATGGGCAAGTTGTCATTCGTAGCCGCTCGTGGACGGCAGCTGAACTTGTCGATTTGGTCGGGGTGCAAGATGACTCTGGCAAAAACTTACTGTTCGACGAGCTGTTTGATGACTGGCTGGCGGAATATAAAGAGCGACAAATCGAGCTTGCCGACGACATTTTGCGCCAATTCGAATTGGAGGATCGTTTCCTTCTTCTCTCTGAGGCCTACTGCGCCCACACTGTCATGCCGTTCGTTGGTGCAGGTCTTTCAATACCAAGCGGCTATCCAGGATGGACTCACTTCTTGCGTAAACAGCGAAGGCAAACTGCAATTGTAGAGGCAGACATGGAGGCGTTGTTGGCGCAAGGTCAATACGAACTGGCGGCTCAACAAATCGCAAATGCACGGGGAGTCGCGTTCAACGAAGCCGTAGATAGCGCATTTGGTTGTTCCCGTGACTTATGTGGCCCGGTTGAAATGCTGCCGTATGTGTTCCCGGACAGCGTGGTGACAACCAACTTCGACAACACTCTGGACCGTTCATATCAAAACGCAGACAAGCCATTCACCGAAAAGTTAACTGGTGCAGACTCTCATCAGATTCGCCGCCGAATGTTAGCAGATGAGCGCATTCTTTTGATGCTGCATGGCAAAGCTACGTCAGGGCGGGACAGAATTTTGACGCAAGGGGAATACGACCAGCATTACACCAATGGCGCAACTTTGGCATCAACGATTCACGCTCTTTGCGATTCCCATAATCTGCTGTTCTTAGGCTGCAGCTTGACTGTTGATCGAACCTTGACAGCCATCAAAGCGAGAGTGGAGGAAGTTGGACACGACAACTTGCCGCGCCACTATGCATTTCTGGAAGAGCCGGAAACTGAACAGATTCGAATTCAGCGGCAAGATGAACTCGCTGAATGCCATATTTATCCGATTTGGTATCCAGCAGGGACACATGATGAATCTATCGAAGCACTCTTAGTGAAGCTCCATGAGGCCAGTCAATGATGACCGAAGACCAATTAGAAACTGAAGCATTGGGATGGCTGCAAGAGGTTGGCTACCAATATTTGAATGGCTACGCCATTGCACCTGACGGTGATGCGCCAGAGCGCGACAACTATCTCCAGCCTCTATTGATCGAGCGTGTGCGTGGTGCCATCAATCGCTTGAACCCAACTATCCCGCTGATCGCCCGCGACGATGCGTTAAAGCAGGTGATGGACTTGGGCGTGCCGGTAATGCTGTCGGCCAATCGCCACTTCCACACCCTGCTCGTCAATGGTGTGCCGGTGCAGTATCAGAAAGATGGCGAAACACGGGGCGACTTTGTGCGTCTGGTCGATTTTGCCGATGTGACAGCGAACGAATGGCTGGCTGTCAATCAATATACGCTCAAAGGCCCCAAGCACACACGCCGCCCAGACATTATCTTGTTCGTGAACGGCTTGCCTCTGGTGCTGTTGGAGCTGAAGAATCCTGCTGATGAAAACGCCGATATCTGGAAGGCGTTTGAGCAAATTCAGACCTACAAAGAGCAAATACCGGATGTCTTCTACTACAACGAAGTGCTGGTCATTTCCGATGGCAGCGAAGCACGCTTAGGCTCATTATCGAGCAACGCTGAACGCTTCATGCAATGGCGCACGATTGATGGTGTCACGCTTGATCCGCTTGGGCAGTTTAACGAGCTGGAAACCTTGATTCGCGGCGTGCTTGCGCCGGCCTATTTACTGGACTACCTACGCTTCTTCGTGCTGTTCGAAGATGACGGTGGACTGATCAAAAAGATAGCGGGCTATCACCAGTTCCATGCTGTCCGTGCCGCCATCGAACAAGTCGTGTGTGCATCACGACCTGGCGGCAGTCATAAAGGCGGCGTTGTCTGGCATACGCAAGGCAGTGGAAAGAGCATCACTATGACGTGCTTTGCTGCACGGGTGATGCGCGAATCAGCGATGGAAAACCCAACCATCGTTGTCATCACTGACCGCAATGATCTGGATGGGCAGTTGTTCGGCGTGTTCTCTTTGGCGCAAGACCTACTCCGCGAGCAGCCGGTTCAGGCGGAAACTCGTGGCGATCTGCGCGCCAAGCTTGGCAACAGGCCATCCGGCGGCATCGTGTTCGCTACAATTCAAAAGTTCATGCCCGGCGAAGATGAAGATTGCTTCCCTGTCTTGTCTGACCGTAGCAATATCGTTGTGATTGCCGACGAAGCGCACCGCACACAATACGGCTTTGAGGCCAAGTTCAAGGGTGACGCCAAAGGCTATCAGGTCGGCTACGCGCAGCATCTGCGTGATGCGCTGCCTAACGCAACCTTCGTCGCTTTCACCGGCACCCCCGTTTCCAGCGAGGATCGCGACACCCGCGCAGTGTTCGGCAATTACATTCATGTCTATGACATGCAGCAGGCCAAAGATGATGGCGCAACAGTGGCGATCTTCTACGAGTCACGGCTTGCCAAGCTCGGCTTGGAAGAAGCAAAACTTGACGACATCGACGCCGAAGTTGATGAGCTGGCAGAAGACGAAGACGGCGACGAGCAATCCAAGCTGAAAAGCAAATGGACGGCGCTGGAAAAAGTCGTTGGTGCTGCTCCCCGTATCGCTCGGGTTGCTGCTGACTTGGTGACGCACTTTGAGGAGCGGTCCAAAGCACAAAGCGGTAAAGCGATGGTGGTCGCGATGAGTCGCGAAATCTGCGTTCACTTATACAACGAGATCACCAAGCTACGCCCAGAATGGCACGACGACGATCCGTCCAAAGGAGCCATCAAAATCGTGATGACTGGCTCTGCCAGCGATAAACCATTGCTGCGCCCCCACATCCATTCCAAACAGATCAAGAAGGAACTGGAAAAACGCTTCAAAGACCCTGCCGATCCGCTACGCCTTGTAATTGTGCGCGACATGTGGCTTACAGGATTTGATGCGCCGTGTGTCCATACACTGTATGTGGATAAGCCTATGAAGGGCCACAACTTGATGCAAGCCATCGCACGCGTAAACAGGGTATTTAAGGACAAGCAAGGCGGCTTAGTTGTCGATTACATCGGCATCGCCAACGACCTCAAGCAGGCATTGAAGGAATACACCGCCAGCAATGGCCGTGGTCGCCCGACCGTGGATGCGCACGAAGCGTATGCAGTGCTGGAAGAAAAGCTGGAAGTGCTGCGAGCCATGCTGCACGGCTTTGACTACAGCAATTTCTTAGGCGGGGGTCACAAGCTGTTGGCCGGTGCCGCCAACCATGTGCTGGCTGACAAGGACGGCAAGAAGCGATGGGCCGATCATGCGCTGGCAATGAGCAAAGCGTTTTCCCTGTGCTGCACACTCGATGAAGCCAAGGCCGTGCGTGAAGAAGTCGCTTTCTTCCAAGCAGTCAAAGTGCTGCTCACTAAACGCGAAATTAGCGCCAAGAAGAAAACCGACGAAGAGCGCGAACTGGCAATCCGGCAGATCATCGGCTCTGCCGTTGTATCTGATCAGGTCGTAGATATTTTCGATGCGGTCGGTTTGGACAAGCCCAACATCGGCTTACTTGATGACGAGTTCTTGGCCGAAGTGCGGAACCTGCCTGAGCGCAATCTGGCGGTAGAACTGCTTGAGCGTCTGCTTGAAGGTGAAATCAAGAGCAAGTTCGGTGGCAATGTCGTGCAGAACAAGAAGTTTTCCGAACTACTCGCCGATGTCATCAAACGCTATCAGAACCGGTCAATAGAAACGGCGCAGGTCATCGAAGAACTGATTCAGATGGCGAAGAAATTCAAGGAAGCTGCTAACCGCAGCGAAACTCTTGGACTGACTGACGACGAAATCCGCTTCTATGACGCCCTCGCGAACAATGAATCTGCCGTTCGTGAACTAAGCGACGAAACGCTGAAGCTAATCGCTCATGAGCTGACTGAAAATCTTCGCCAGAATGTCAGCGTCGATTGGTCGCAGCGCGAGAGCGTTCGCGCCAAGTTGCGCCTGATGGTGAAGCGGATTTTACGAAAGTATAAATATCCGCCTGACCAGCAGGAAGAAGCTATTCAGACAGTCTTGCAACAAGCGGAAAGCCTTAGTTCGGATTGGGTTTGATTTGCCAAGAAATTCAACGCTTCGCAGGAGGTGTATTATCATTTGCTGCGTTCTTTGCCTTTAATGCATTTTCTTGCACGCGCTTCCTGCCTTCTATAAGGTGTGCAATAATTTCAGCATAAGAGCGAGGACGATATTCTTTGCACTCCTGCATTGCCCCCACTTGCTGATGAGGAACAATCAGATAGCAATAATTTGCCAGCCCGCTATCGACGTCGATCTTCATCAGGCCAATATCGGAAATGCTGATGGAGACAGACTTCGACGTGGGGTATAGGTTCAAGATTGCAAGGATCGGTTCAGTAGGGAACTCCCATATTACTTGAGATGTCGCTCCTGCCGATCTCTTGAACGGAAATTCATAATTCTGCCGCCCACAACTGAGACCGTAGCGGCAAATAACATTGCCGTTTTTATTTAAAAATGCGACATTTTTAACATCGAATTCCTGCATCTCCTTGTGCCAATATTTGAGCAGTTCAATCCCTTTTTCGTCAGGAAAAAAGGCCGTATCGAATTGAAAAGGTTGTCGCAGCCCAGGAACATTCATTTGTCCATCGGCTTGATACTTTCCCACTATTGACTTGTCATACGTTTGCCCGGCACCATTATCGAAATGCAGGAACCCTCCCCCCCACTTCTCCTTTCCAGATTCACTGCCGATAAATTGCACCGATGCAGTCGGGATGTCAAAACCCGGAGCGCGAAGTATCCGATTTAAGTGTGCAATATCGTGTATTCCGAAAGTGCCATTCATCTTTTCGATGGGTTCGTTCATCGTAATATCTATGACAAATCCAGCCTTCTTATCCATAGTTTTCAGCGTGCAAGACTTTGATGCGCCCTCGATCCTTACCCATTCGATTCCCTTGATGATCAAAAGGTGATCGACGATATCCTTGAATGCGGTGATAACTTCCATGACTACCTCCGATTTTATGCGTGAATGCTGCTCGTTTTTTTTACGAGCAGCCATGCTTTCTTAACGAAAGAATTTAATCGGATTTTTGTTTCGATTTTTCACGCAAATCGGCAATCTGGCCTTCGTATTCATAGGCCATTGCGATAGAGGTCGCAAGTGACGTCTCCACATCCTTCCCAAGTTCAAAATTACCACTATCGAAAGCTGCTTTGTATTGCAATTTCAATTGAGCTTGTTTAGCTTGTTCGTTTTTAAGCAACGTCTCAAATTGAAGCAGCACGGCCTTATTGATCTCGCTTACCGATGCTTTTTTCGGTTTCGGCGGGTTTTCCCGGCGTTCTTTATCAGCTTTGACAAGCAGCAGCGTGGCATCAAGGTGTTCTTTCTCCAGTTTGGAATCCTTGAGATTAGCCGTGCCATCGTCGTTCGAAACAGCAATATAAATGCGATACTCCTCGCCGTCAGCCCAATCGTTAACTATCATCGTATTGATAGTCGGTTCATTTGCAATTACGCTGATAGCAATAGCTAACTTGGTAGCGTTATTTGAAACTGGTTTTTTTGGGTCGCGAATGCCTTCGAAGCCACCTTCAGTTCCAACAAATAATTTAAAATCTTCTGGAAGGGTTTCGCGTTCAAATGCTGCATCGAGCGACCGACCATAAACATGAATCTGTTTATCATCAAAATTCGAAAAGATGAGGCGAATGAGCAACGAGCTTGCCCGCGACGATTCACGGGGCTTGAAGTCATTTTGTTTCAGCTTATTGCGGACATTATTCATGAATGTCTCAAATTCGTTGCTGATTTTGGCGCTGTAATATTGCTCGTAGACCTGCGACATCAATTCCAGCATCGCTTTTCGACCTTGCACCACAAATTGTTGATGATGGCCGGTGGCAGCGATGCGGAGTTTCTCAATGGCAAGCATCGCTTGTTCGACACTGAACATCTGTAGCACGCTTTGCACGGCCACGACGGACTTGACCTCGGCCGCGTCTGCGCCACCCAACTTGGCTTCTACTGGATTGGCCACAGCAGATGAAGGAGCGGCGATGGGGGTTTTGCGATGCTTTTTCGATGCGGGATTAAACTGAGGTTTCATGGTAATTCTCCAAATAGATAAAGGTGAAGTGCTATTTGTTCAGCACGGTCTCTAATCTATTTGGCAAAAAATCCAACGTCATCGAGCAGAATTGGAGCAGATTTCGTTTCTTTCTTTTCAGAATTTTTTCAGCACCAGCGAGTCAAACTCACTGACATCGGGGAAGCGACCACGGATGGCGTTGCGGCAGAGGGCCACAAAGTGACGCCGAGAACGGGTCAACCTGGCTGCAAAGCTGCTATGGTTTTCGTCGGACAGCCGATGCTTCTCGTCCAGCAACTTGCGGGCCTTCTCATCAAGGCTCCAGCCCATATCGTCGATATGATGCCGAACAAATTCCGTGACTGCCTTCTTGAAGCCAATTTCATCGGCGTCATCAGAAAAGTATGCGTAGCTGTGCTCTGCTGACACACAGGCCTGCCTGACCTCCTTCAAGTTCAACGCCAGCTTGCCGTCAGTCAAGTGCAAGTTGTATTTCGGCGCAGCGGCCGGAATAAAGCCAGGCTTCGCGTAATAGCTTTTCAGATATTGCTGGACGAGCTCTTCCGTATCGGCTTGGTTAGCCAGCAGCGGCAGGTCCAGCAAGACATGGCCTTGCTTCGCAACGTGCTCAGTAGGGGTGATCACTTCTCCGATTTGGGGCATGAACAATTCCCGGCGTGGCTCAAACCAATTCCGCCACTGCTCGCTCTGGAGGCCGTCTTCCGGCCACTTGTCCAGCTCGTCGAAGTCGGTATAGATGTCTGCAATGCCGGGGAACTTGGCCTCCAATTGCTTGCAGGTAGTTTCATCGACCGCTGCCCGTGCCCTGCAATACATGCCGTAGTCGATATTCCACGTCATGCAGCGATACCATAGGCTTACCCATTCTTCACTCATCGTGATCATTGTTGCTCCGCCCTGTTCCTTTACCGCGTATCCTCGCGTCGCATCAGTATAGCTACCGCATCATTTTTGACATGCTGTGCCGCAGCATTACTTTCTTTAAGAAAGCAGACAGGGGATTGCGTTGCAGTCGGGCATCACGCAACGCATATAAGGGGCGCGCTGCGCTTGCAATGTGCTGCGGCAGGCATGGGTAGCGGGAATGTCCGAAAATGCGCTGTAGGGCTGTTTTGGAGCAATGCCTTAAACGAATGCACGCAACTCGCTGCGCGAGTGCGAGCGTTTCAGTTCAGCCGCCATCGCTTGCGCTGGCTCCTTCACTTTCACGCTGTTTTTCCTGTCGCCTTCGGCGTCAAGCAATCGTTGCGGAAAAATGAGCAGCGGATGATTTCTGGTTTCGCTATTTGCCATTCCCAACAGTCACACCGAAGGACAAGGCTTGCGCCTTCACACCTACTGCCACGGCAGAGCCTCAGCCGACAACATCGTGCTGGAGGTCCGCTACGGCAATGTGCCGATTGAGTTTGCGCCAGGTAAAACGGCGATTGAGGTTGGAAAGACGGCCAAGCTGATCCCGACAATTGACACGGTCATCGAGGCCATCAAGGCTGGCGAAGTTGACGATATCTTGAAGGTCATCAAGAAACCAGCCAAGGCATAACTATGTTCGCGTCAAGAAAAAGCCCGCATGCAGCGGGCTTTTTTGTTGGTCATATAAGTGATGCTTTGAGGAGGGTTAGCTTGGAATCAGATACCCGTCTTTATAGTGGAAGTCTGGTAAAACATTCTTGAGCATTTTTGCTTCCGTAGTATGGTAGTAGGTATTCATAATCTGAATCAAACCAGTCCCGCAAGTCTCTGCCACATCCATCGGAGCAACACCCCTATTTACCATTTTGGTGATGAAAAAGTGGCGAAAACTATACGGGACCAAATCCCGTTTTTCCAAGTTTTCAATACCAGCCTCTTGCATCAGCCGTTCAAAATGAAGTCCAATTACCCTCGGCGTAGGTGCCATTTTACCGTCAACACTAAACACCAGCCTGTCAGCAAAAGGTTCAATGCCTGCATTTTTCTTTTTTTCTTTGATGTAGAGCGGATACATCAGTTCATACAGCTCGCCAAAGCACTTCCAATTTTGAACATAAAAGCGCCGCGTCTTCCTCACTTTGCTCGTTTCACCACGAACGGTAATTTTTACGAGGCTGATAGGGTCATCTTCTTGCCCTTTGACATCTTTTTGCTCAAACTCGATATCACTCCAGCGCAGTTGCAACTGTTCGCCTTTTCGCAATCCAGTTCCGATTGCAGCACGAAAATAATAGGCCACGATAGCTTGAGAAAGACTATTTTTATCGTCCACGTCGCACTTAGCAAGCACGCACTGCATTTCAAGAATTTTCGTGATGCGCTTGATTTCATCGAGCGTAAAGGTATCACGCCGATTGGCGTCATCGCCTTTGTCGATGCGTGGCAATGGCTTAAAATCAAATGCTTCGATATACGTTTCTTTACGTTTAAACAGCCATAAAATCAGTGCATTGATGGTGCTCTGTTCATTCGCAACCGTCGTCTGACTTACTGCAATGCCTTTTTTAGTCTTCGTGCGGCTATGAAAGTAGTTTTCGCAATCGACCCGCTCAAGTTCTTTGAGTTTGGTATCCCGATGAATGAAGTCCAGCCAGTGTTCGAGGTGCGTTTTAATGGTACGCCAACGGCCTTTAACGATTAGGCCAGCTTCAACATCTTTTTCTCGCTGCTTGAGATACTCTTCCACCCCATGTTTAGTGGTTTTCGAAAAGTAGTCCCTACCAGCAAGCTGATCTGCCATGATTTCGTGAAAACGATGTTTGGCTTTATCAATTGCCGTGCTTTGATTACGAGTCCTAAGACTCTCACGAGCATACTTACCTTCTTTTTCCAACCACATTTGAAATTGCCAAATATCACCTCGCTTGTGAATGAAAGCTTCGTCAAAAATGGCGACTTCGTTTTCCTTAAAAGTCTTTTTCTTCTTCACATTGAACTCCGAAAATTAATGATGTGCAATAGCTACGCCTTCGCGTAACTTTTTGCGTAACATTAATTTCAGAGTTCAATAAAATCAAAGACATATAAATGTGTGTGAAACTTTTGTGTAAGTTGAATTCTATTTAAAATCAAACACTTACAAAACTATGTTTACTCCCACTCCATCATCAATTAGGTCCTCAAACCCGTATGGTTAAAGGACTTCACGTAGATTGAGATACGGCTTTACCGTCGCTTTTACCGTCAGAATTGCATCCCTTATGCTGGTGCGGGAGATGGAGATTTCAGTGAGGGAGCGGCGTTTTCAGCCAAATGATCAATCAGAACGAAGGATACAGCACTTTGGGTCATGCTTCAACGCTGCTGGACTCGTGCGATTGAGGGGTTTAGCTCGCCCCGGAGAGTCAAATTGCGGAGCAACATTGTTATTTTCATACCAAAATCGTGGCTCGTCGTGCCAATGACGCAGCAGAAAGAAACCGCACAAGTCACAAAATTGTGCGGTTTTTTGGTTTCTTTGGGGCAGAGATATATGGTCACGACGTAGGCACATCACGTCGGAGCGGCCGCTTCAACGCAGCATTTGGCCCCTCCCCTTTCTTGAATCCTCGATCCCCCGCCATGAACGCTTCCAGCATATGTGGGACTAGAGCCAATGCGTCCACGGCCCCGCCATAAGTCTGCGAATGCAACGCTGCGTAGCGATCGAGATCGGCCTTCAGGTTAGCCGAGCAAACAAAGGTAAGTTTGACGCTTTCAGTCTTTGGGAGCGGGCCGAGGCGAAGTTTTGTGGTGGATGCGCTCATCGTGACGTACCCCTGTTGAAAAAAAGTGGCTGGTACGGCCGCAACACCAGATCCCGGTTGACGATGACGCGCACCGGCAGGCCGGGTCGCTCGGTCAGCGTCGGTTGGATATTCATGTTGTGCCGGGTCATCTCCTGTCCCACTTGGTTCACGGAGTCCTTCAGACTGTCGCGCCCGGCGATGACCACGCGGTCGCCACCGTTGCGGTTCTCCGGTGCGGCCAGCTCGGCGCCGACGCCTAGCAAGGTGGTCAGCGCAGCACCGGCAAAGACGCGATCCCAATGCCAATCAACGCCATCCTCCAGGCCCGCATAGCCGGCTGGATCGGTGCCGACCAGTTTGTCGAGCTGGAACGAGGATGTATCTGGCAGGATGACCCGGTTCCACACCACCTGCACGCGGCTCTGCCCATAGCTCACCTGGCTGTTGTATTTGCCCAGCAAGCGCGAGCCTTGCGGGATCAGCATGTACTTGCCGGTGGCCGTGTCGTAGACTGGCTCCGTCACCGTGGCGATGACATCGCCCGGCAAGTCGGACTTGATGCCCGTGACCAGCGCGGCGGCGATGACCGTACCGGCCATGACTTGGTACGGCGATGCGGGCATTTGCAGAGAGCCGGAATTACGGGTTTCCGTAGAACCGGCTTTGGATAGAAACGCCTCTTTCTGGTCTTGCCGGTTCTGTACTGCCGTGGGATCGGCGGACTGCGCGGCGGTTGAAGCCGGCCCAGCCGCCATCGGGTCGAAGGCGGCGTTCGCCGCCACTTGGGCCGCAGGTGCAGCCTGCGCCGACGCGGAAGCGGCAACCTTTTGGCCACTTGACCGGAAGAACACCGACGAAGCCGCCGCTTCCTCGCCCTGCTTCAAGCGCGCCAGGCGCTCGACCTCAGCCGGATCATGGCCGGATTGCGGGGCGCCGTAGCCTTGTGATTGCTGTTCGGCTTTGTGGATCGGTCCGCCCAGATCGCCCGGCAGCGGCGCGCCGAGCTGCGGCACTGCGGCTGGCAAAGTCGGCGTCAGCTTGGAATAGTCGGCCGGGAGTTGATCCAGCCCTTCGGAACGCGACACACGATCGACGTTGTATAACTCCTTCTGTTCGTCAGCGCCACGGCGCTGCGTCGATTGCAGCGACCAGATGGTGCTGCCGAGCACGGCGGTCGCCAGCCCGCCAACGAGGACGGCCAGCATGCGCCGGTTCAAGCGCGTAACTGGGCGTGGCTGGGAACGCAGTGTCACGTTCTCGGGGGGCACTTTGGGCGGCACGTCTGGCATCGAAGTGTCAGAGGCATTGTTCGCTTGGCTCATGGTCAATTCCTCCGCGTTACGCCCAGAATCCCATCCGTGCGCTCGATACGCACCACGTCGTCCCCTTTGTCGCCACTCCCACCACCCAGGCGCAGTTCGGCCGCACCGAACAGGCGATCCACGATGTAATACGGTGAGCGGAAACGGTAGTTCACCAGTTGCCCATCACCTTGAGCTCCGATGACGAACAACGGCGGCAGCTCGCCCTGCGCGATGCCGCCGGGAAATTGGATATAGACCTTCTCGCCATCGTCGAAGGCACGCAGCGGTTTCCATGGTGGATTGCTACCGCTGATCGCGTAGCGGAAGCGGATCTTCTCCAGCGACAGTCCCGCATCCACCGGTGCGGCGACCTGCGCCGCCTGCGACTGGCGCTGCAAAGCCAGCATGCGGTCTTTTGGATAGTCCCAGGACACGGACGCCATCCATGCCTTTTCGGTCGAGGTCAACTCAAGCAGATAAGTGCGCCGGTTAGTCGTCACCACCAGATTGGTCTTCAGACCGCTGCGCGTAGGTTTGACCAGCACACTCACGCGCAGGTCGGCACCCGTGCCGCTGGACGTGTCGCCCACGATCCAGCGCACGGTATCGCCGGCAGCAACCGTCACCAGTTCCTCGCCCGGCTGGAGCGACACGACTGTCACCCGGCCCGGACTGGCATAGACCTGGTACAGCGCACCATCGGTGAATGGCCAAACCTGGATCGCATTGACGTAGCCCTCACGGGTAGGCGCGATGCGCGCCTCCTGGTTGGCGCGAGACACTCGCAGCTTCTCGTCAGCAGGTTCTGGTGTGGATTTTTCATCGGCATGCCCCGGCAAGGGCTTCAACTGCTCGGGCAGTGGCAAAGGCTGTGGAACGGCCACCACTTCAACCGGCTTGGGCGGCTCCGGCAAAGGCTGCGCTTGCACCGCCTCATCCAGCGTGATGGTCGGCGGCGGCTTGCCTTGCGTGGCGCAGCCTGCAAGGGCTATTAGCAGGGACAGAAATACGTAAATGCGCAAAGTTGGTTTCATGGTTTGGCTCCTTCGGAAGAATCGAGTTCACGGCTCCACGACAACCCATTGACGTAGATGCCCAGTGGATTGCGGCGCAAGCGTTCTTCGGTGCGCGGCGTTTGCAGCACGATGGACACCACCGCCGTCCAGCGCTCCAGGCCGGCTGCTGCGCCGTTGACATAGCGGCGCTCTGTCCAGCGCACGTTGAATGACGCATCGCTGGCGCGCACGATGCTGGTGATCTGCACCGTCACCGACTCCTTGCCGACGCGCGCGAACGGGTCGTTGGTGTGTGCGTAGTCGTTGAGCACGGCCGCGCCACGGTCGGTGGTGTAGTCGTAGGCATCGAGCCAGTTCTGGCGCACGACGATGGGGTCGATGGACAGCGAACGCACAAGCGTGATGAAACGTCCCAAGTGATGCGCCGTCTGCGCATCGTTGGGCTTGTATGGCGTGGCAGCTTCACCAACTGCGCGCACCTGCCCGCCGCTGTCCACCTCCACCACAAAGGGCGTGACGATGGATTGCGCCGAGCGCCAGACCAGACCGCCAGCCATCAGCAGGGCCAGCACCAAACAGCCGAAAGCCATCAGCCGCCAGTTCTTTGCCTGCACGCGGGCCGAACCGATACGGTCATCCCAGACCTGTTCTGCGGATTGATACGGGGTGGCCGGCTGCGGCGTATCCGCATAGCGCACCAGTGGACGTTTGAATCGCATGAGATGTTCTCCTTATGAATCCGAGGGGTCGCGCAGACTGGGGCTACTGCCCGAGCCGCCACCATCCCCACCGCGCAGCGTGTGGGCGACGGTTGAGGCGGCATGGCTGATCTGCTGGCGACGATGCAGGCGCTTGGCCCACGCGGGTTGTTGGGTATCTGCTGGCGCGGCATCGGTATCGGCACCGCCTTGAGCGGACGGGCGATTCGCAGCGCTGGCCGCGCCAGCGCCCGACCCAGCGCCGGATGCTGGAGCATCCGGCTTAATGGCCGCCGCAGCCCGATCCTTCATCGACTTAGCTCCGGCGGCGACCTTTTGCCCGACCGATTGCGCCCCTGTCTTGGCGACGTTGCCCAGGCCTGCCGCCGCGCCCTTGATGCCGCCACCGGCGCCGGCAGAACCGGCCTGGAATGCGGACTTCGCGCTGCTGGCGGTCGAGGCCATCGAGCGGGCACCGCTCGCGGCCATCTTTGCGGCACCCGGCGCCATGCGCGCACCGGCAGCGACGGCGCTACCGACACCCGTTGCGGCAGCTCCCACGGCGACCGCTGCTCCAGCGGCACCCAAGGCAGTTCCCGCGACGGCACCAGCACCCAACTGCGGCGCCCCTGACACCAGCCCAGTCGCGATGCCAGGCCCGAAGATCCCCAGGCCCAGCATCGCCAGTGCGGCGAGCATGATGGTCAGCGCGTAATCAATGGAAGGGTCCGTCCCTGGAGGCGTGCGAAATTCGGCGAACAGGCCCGTGCCAATCCCCACGATGACCGCCAGCACCAGCACCTTGATGCCCGACGACACCACGTTACCCAGCACCTTTTCAGCGAGGAACGAAGTCTTGTTCCACAGCGCAAACGGCACCAGCACGAAGCCTGCAAGCGTGGTCAGCTTGAACTCGATCAAGGTAACGAAGAGCTGCACCGCGAGCACGAAGAAACTCACGATCAGCACCAGCCAGGCCAGGAACAACACGACGACCACGTCAATGTTCACAAACACTTCAGGGAATCCCGCCACCTCGCTGATCTGCTTCAAAATTGGCGCACCGGCATCGACGCCGACCTTGGCCAGCCGCCCCGGCTGCAGGAACTCGGCCTGTGAGATCGTCGAACCAGACGCCAGCAGCCCCAGCCCGGAGAAAGACCGGAACACGATGCCAGCCAGCAGATTGAAGTTGCCGATGATGTAGGCGAAGGCGCCCACATACAGCACCTTCTTGATGAGCTTGCCCATGATGTCGTCGCCGCCACCGCTGGCATGGCTCATGGCCCAGAACAGCCCGGCCAGCGTCATGTCGATCACCACCAACGTTGCGGTCAGGAAGGCAACTTCTCCGCGCAGCAAACCGAAGCCGGAGTCGATGTAGCGCGAGAAGACATTGAGAAAATGATCGATGATGGAAACGTCATTCATGGCGCCCCCTCAGTGACCGTAAAAATCGACGGTCTGCGGCGTGTACGGCGTGCCGTCACCGATGAAGCGCCGCCGCACCTCGCGGGCACGTTCCTGTACGGCGACGATGCGCGCTTGTTCCAGTGCGGTGGCCCGGTCTTGGGTGATTTGTAGTTGCTGTGCCTGGATGGCCTGCCGCGCTTGTAGGGCCAGCAGTTGGTTGGTTGCCTGCGTGGCTTGCAGCGCACCCACGGCCGACTGGCTGCGGTTCACCAGATCGGTCAATGTCTGCTCGTCGGATGCGAAGTTCTGCACCGCCTGCGACTGCACCTTGGTCGCGGTGCGCAGCGCTTCCAGCGAATTGCGCCAGCGCGAACGCGCATCAGTCGCCATCTGCGTTCCCGAAATGGAAGCGGAATACGCATCAGGGTAGAGCCGCTGGAATTCGGTCTCCATCTGCGAAACGTTGAACGCCAGTCCTTGCGCCTGCTGGATGAGCTGGTTGGTTGCCGACAGCGACGCACGCAATTCATTCAATGCGCTGAAGTCCAGGCCGGTGAGGTTCTTCGCCTCGTTCATCAGCGACTGCGCCTGATTCTGCAACTGCCTGATCTGGTTGTTGATCTGCTCTAGCGAGCGCGCGGCCGTCATGATGTTCTGGGCCAGGTTGGACGGATCGATCACGACCCACTGCGCGTGTGCGGCGGGCATGAGGGTTACCAGCGTTGCGGCGGCAATGGCGAGGATGGTCTTTTTCATGGTGCGTTCTCCTGTTGAACTGACGAAGAGGAAGGAAAGGACGGAACAAGGTCGGCGGCCCAGTCAAGGCCGCGATGGCGCAGCCAGGCGGCTGCGAAGTCGTGAGACGGCACCGAGCGGGATACCGCATCAATGTCACGCTGGTCCTGCGGCGTCGAGGCGCCGGCAAAGGCCAGCGTGACCGGTCCCAGATCTAGGTCGAACAAGCGATTGCCCAGCCGCGACTGATAGTAGTAGTCGCGCTTGGGAACCGCCTCGGCCACGATGTCAATCTGGCGACGGTTCAAACCGAAGCCTTCGTAGATCACCCTGATCTGCGGTTCGGTCGCCTGCGGATTGGGCAGGAAGATGCGGCTCGCGCAGCTCTCGATGATCGCGGGCGCGATGGCCGAATCCTTGATGTCGGCCAGTGACTGCGTGGCGAAGATGACGCTGACGTTCTTCTTGCGCAGCGTCTTCAACCACTGACGGATACGTGCGGCAAACACCGGGGCATCGAGGAACAACCAAGCTTCGTCCAGAATGAGCAAGGTCGGCGCGCCGTCAAACCGTTCGTCGAAGCGCGCGAACAGATAGCCCAGCACGGCCAGCACAGCGGCTTTGCTGTGCATCAGCTCTTCCATCTCGAAGCACTGCACGGAGCCAGACCCCAGGCGATCCGAATCTGCGTCCAGCAGCTTGCCGTGCGCGCCGCCAAGCACGTAAGGCTGCAAGGCCTGGCGCAAGGCATTCGATTGCAGCAGCACCGACAGCCCGGTCAAGGTGCGCTGCTCTACCGGCGCACCGGCCAGGCTTCTCAGCGCCGACCAGACTGCGGCCTTCTCATCCGGGCCGACGGCCACTCCTTCATGCAGCAATCGACCTTCGAGCCATTCAGAGGCCCAGGTGCGGTAGCTCTCCTGATCGATGCGGGCCAGCGGCTGGAAGGCGATCTCGCCGTCCGTGCCCAAGTCGTAATGTTCACCGCCCAGTCCCAGGATGGTGGCGCGCATCGAGCGCCCCATGTCGAAGGCAAAGATGCGCGAGCCGGGATAGCGGCGGAACTGCATCGCCAAGGTAGCCAGCAACACAGACTTACCCATGCCAGTAGGCCCCACGACCAGCGTGTGGCCCACGTCGCCGATGTGCGTCACCAGCCGGAACGGCGTGGCGCCATCGGTGCGCGTCACGATCAACGGCGGCCCATCCAGATGCTCATTGCGTTCCGGCCCGGCCCATACGGCCGATACGGGCATCAGGTGCGCCAGGTTCAGCGTCGAGATGATGGGTTGCCGCACGTTGGCATAGGCATTGCCCGGAATCGAGGACAGCCACGCGTCAACGGCATTGAGCGTTTCCGGGATCGTGACGAAGCCGCGTCCCTGGATGACACGCTCAATCCGGCGCAGCTTTTCATCGGCGACAGAAGGATCTGCATCGAGCACCGTCACCGTGGCCGTGACATAGCCGAAGGCGACTTGATCGCTGCCCAGCTCCTGCAGGGCAGCATCGGCATCCGCTGACTTGTTCGAGGCGTCGGTATCGACCAGCGGGCTTTCTTGCTGGAAGATGGTTTCGCGTAGCAGCGCCACCACGTTCTTGCGCTTGGCAAACCACTGGCGGCGCAGGCGCGTGAGTTCCTTTTCTGCTTCGGACTTGTCCATGCACAGAAAGCGCGTGGACCAGCGGTAGGCGAAGCCCAGTCGGTTCAAGTCGTCCAGCAACCCTGGCCAGGTCGAGGTAGGGAAACCGCGCACCGATGCCACGCGCAGGTGCTGGTCGCCCAGCATGGGTGCCAAACCTCCCACTAATGCGGAATCGGCCAGCAAGGCATCGAGGTAGAACGGATGTTCTGGCACAGCCACCCGATAGCGCCGCATGGAAACGGTCGCATGCAAGTAGGTCAGGGTCTCGCTGTCGTCCAGCCAGACTATCTCTGGCATGACGCCATCGAGCAGGTCAAAGAAACGATCCGTCTCCGAGACGAACGACTCCAGCCGCTCGCGCCAGTCCACGCCGCCCTGCGGCGTGTTCTCGTACAGCAGCTTGGCGGCGCGAGCACGGGATTCCTCGGCGGGCAGGTACGCCAGCGTCAGGTGGTAGCTGCTCTCGAAGTGGCTGTGGTCCTCCTCGAACGAGGCCCGACGCTCTTCGTCCACCAGCCAGGACAGCGACTCAGGAAATTTTGATTTCGGATAGTCGGCAGCGGCGCGCCGTTCGGCTTCCACGAACAAGGCCCAGCCCGATCCCAGCCTGCGCAGCGCGTTGTTCAAACGCGCCGACGTGGCGATCAGTTCGCCCTGCGTGGCGCTGTCCAGGTCGGGCCCACGAAAGCGCGCCGTGCGCTGGAACGAGCCATCCTTGTTCAAGACGATGCCCGACGCGACCAATCCGGCCCAGGGCAGCCAGTCGGCCAGCAGCGCGGGACGCTTGCGGTATTCAGCGAGATTCATCATGGCGTGTTCTCCTTGTCGGCCTCACACGTCCAGCAGCGGGCGGTGCTTGATGTGCCGGGCGAACACGGCCATGAACTGAGGATCGAGCCGCGCACCCCAGACCGCCAGCGAATGGCCGACGATCCACAGCACCAGACCGGGAATCCACAGTTGCAGGCCCAAGCCGACGGCGGCGGCCAGCGTGCCGTTGGCAATCGCCACGGTGCGCGGCGCGCCGCCCAGCAGGATCGGTTCGGTCAGCGAGCGATGCAGCGGAATCTCGAAACCACTGGCGAAGCCCGCAGCGAATTCATTGGTGGCGTTCATGCGACCACCGCCCCGCCCGAGAACGAGAAGAACGACAGGAAGAACGAGGACGCGGCGAACGCGATCGAGAGTCCGAACACGATCTGGATCAGCTTGCGAAAGCCACCCGAGGTGTCACCAAAGGCCAGGGCCAGGCCGGTGGAAATGATGATGATCACCGCGACGATCCGGGCCACGGGCCCCTGGATCGATTCAAGGATGGATTGCAGCGGCCCTTCCCAAGGCATGCTGGAACCGGCCGCGTGGGCAGTCGTTGCCAGGCACAACATCAGCGCGGCGAGCACGGCAACGTGCAACGCCAGCCGCAGATGCGGATTTACAGAAAAGCGGGAAGTCAAAAAAACGGTGTGCGTCATGGCAGTTCTCCAGGGGTGGTTGAGGAAGGGAGCGAGATGGTTGGAAGCGGCGGCGCAAGCGCGTCGTCGAGTTGGTAGCCGTGGCCGTCAAAACCGACGACGCGGGCGATGGTCTGGACATGGCGGGCGCGGCCGCGCCCGGCGATGAAGACGACGACATTCACCGCCTCGGCGATCAGCGCACGCGGCGGTGTCAAAGCGACTTCGAGGATCAGTTGTTCCAGGCGCAGCAGTGCGCCGTGGGCGGAACTGGCGTGGATGGTGGCGATACCACCGGGGTGGCCGGTGCCCCAGACCTTGATGAGGTCCAGTGCCTCGCCACCGCGCACCTCGCCGACGATGACGCGGTCAGGCCGCAGCCGCATCGTGGCCCGTACCAGTTCGGCCATCGACACCACGTTGGCCCGCGTGCGCAGCGATACGTGGTCGCGGGCTGCACACTGAAGCTCCACGGTGTCTTCAAGCACCAGCACCCGGTCGCCGGTGGCGGCGATCTCGGCCAACAGCGCGTTGGCCAGCGTGGTCTTGCCGGTGCTTGTGCCCCCAGCGATCAGGATGTTCTGCCGCTCACGCACCGCACGGCGCAGGAACTCGGCTTGTTCCTCGGTCAGGATGCCATCGACGACATAGCGCTCCAGACCGATGATGTTCACGGCGCGCTTGCGCAAGGCAAAGGCCGGTCCCGGCGCAGCCGGCGGCAAGATGCCCTCGAAACGTTCACCCGTTTCCGGCAGCTCGGCGGTGAGCAGTGGCTGGCCGCGATGCACCTCGGTGCCGACATGGGCTGCAACCAGCCGGATGATGCGTTCGCCATCGGCCTCGGACAGCTTGACGCCTGTGGGTGAGCGGCCCGACGACAGCCGATCAATCCACAAGGAGCCATCCGGGTTGAGCATGATCTCCACCACGTCCGGATCTTCCAGCGCGGCGGCGATCAGTGGCCCCATCGCCGTGCGCAGCATGCGGATGCGCCGGTCCAGCGACGTGGCGGCTGATGATGACGGCGCGGGCTGCAACTTCGGAACGGCGCTCATGATCCGTCCTCCTGCATCGCTGCTTCTGCCAGCCGTGTCGCATCGGGTTGAATTTCCTCGTAGACCTCCTTGACCAAGCTGCGCCCTCGCAGCAGATGGCGTCCGAGTTGTTCGATGAACTGCTCGAAGCGAGCCTTGCCCTGGGCCTTCGCGGCTTCCTGATGGGCCTCGGGAACGGGTGTGCTGACCGTCAGGTAGTAGCGCACGTACAGCGCCAGTGTCTCGATCAGGATGTTCTGGTCACGCTCCAGACGCTCAAACTGGCGCGAGAGCCGGTCTAGCCGTTTGGCGGTGGCCGCTTCCCGCTGGTCACCCGCGTCCGGTGAGAGCCAGGACGCGAGCGCCGCCGCGACGATGGAGGATTTGGACACGCCTTTCTTGGCGGCCAGTTCGTCCAGACGCTTGGCGTGGTCATGTTGAATAAAGAGATTCAAGCGAGCTTGGGTCATAGCTGGATTCCGTCGTCAGGGTCGAGAGCGGCCAGCCGTGCCGTGCGCTGCAAGCGCGGGTCGAGCTGGTTCGGGAGGGGGAGCGGGAAATCGTCGTCATCAAGCAGCGACAGGTCGCTGGCCGGTTGTTCGGGTTCGGGGCTGTAGGTGGCGACTTCGGATAGCTCGGGCTGCTGACGCGGGCCGCCGTCATCGGCCGATTCACCCAGTCCTGCCGTGGTGGACGTGGCTGGCACAGTGGGCACAGCCAGGGCACTCCAGTCGTCGGCGCGTACCGCTGGCATGTCGGCGTAGCGACCCAGTGTTAGCGTGGGTGGCGGCAGTACGCGCTGCTTGAAGTTGGCGTCAAGGTAATAGCGCAGCTTCTTGGCTTTGATCGGTGCATGACCGGAGACCATCACCACCGATTCATCCGGTGGCAGTTGCATCACTTCGCCGGGCGTCAACAGTGGCCGTGCCGTCTCCTGGCGCGACACCATCAGGTGGCCCAGCCACGGTGCCAGACGATGGCCCGCATAGTTGCGTTGTGCGCGCAACTCGGTGGCTGTGCCCAGCGTCTCGGAGATGCGTTTGGCGGTGCGTTCGTCGTTGGTGGCGAAGGTCACGCGCACATGGCAGTTATCGAGGATGGAATGGTTCTGACCGTAGGCCTTGTCGATCTGGTTGAGTGATTGCGAGATCAAGAAGGCACGCAGGCCGTAGCCAGCCATGAAGGCCAAAGTCGACTCGAAGAAGTCCAGACGGCCCAGTGCCGGAAATTCGTCGAGCATCAGCAGGAGCTTGTGCTTGCGTTCTATGCCATCGGAGCCGTCGAGCGATTCGGTGAGCCGCCGCCCGATCTGGTTGAGGATCAAGCGGATCAGCGGCTTGGTGCGGCTGATATCCGAAGGTGGAACCACCAGGTACAGCGACACCGGATGTTCGGCAGAGATCAGATCAGCGATGCGCCAGTCGCAGCGCGAGGTCACTTCGGCCACGGTGGGATCGCGGTATAGACCCAGGAAGGACATGGCCGTGGACAGCACACCCGAGCGCTCGTTGTCCGACTTGTTGAGCACTTCGCGCGCGGCCGATGCGACAACAGGATGGGTGCTCTCGCCCAGGTGGCGCGTCGTCATCATCCGATGCAGCGTCACCTCAAACGGGCAAGCTGGGTCGGACAGAAAGTTGGCGACACCGCGTAGCGTCTTGTCTTCACCGGCATAGAGCACATGCAGGATCGCGCCGACCAGCAGCGCGTGCGAAGTCTTCTCCCAGTGGTTGCGCCGTTCCAGCACACCTTCCGGATCAACCAGGATGTCAGCGATGTTCTGCACGTCGCGCACTTCATGCGCGCCGCGTCGCACTTCCAGCAGCGGGTTATAAGCGGCGGACTTGGGATCAGTGGGGTTAAACAGCAGGCAGTGCGAGAAGCGCGAGCGCCAGCCAGCAGTGATATTCCAGTTCTCGCCCTTGATGTCGTGGATGACTGCCGATGCAGGCCATGACAACAGCGTCGGCACCACCAGACCCACGCCCTTGCCCGAGCGTGTAGGCGCAAAGGTCAGGACGTGTTCGGGGCCTTCATGGCGCAGATACTGGCGGTCATGTAGGCCGAGGAAGACACCGGCCGGGCCGGTCAATCCGGCCCTGCGGATTTCCTCGGCATCGGCCCAGCGTGCAGAGCCGTAGGTCGTGACCAGCTTGGACTGCCGCGAACGCCATATCGACATGCCGATGGCGACCACCATGGCAGCCAGGCCACTGGCACCGGCGATACTGCCACCCGTGTTGAAGATATGCGGCGCGTAAGCGTCGAAGAAGAACCACCACTCGAATAGACGCCAAGGGTGATAGACCGGCGTGCCGAAGAAGTCGAACCAAGGAGTGCCAAGGCGTAGCTGGTAACCCAGGGCAGCGGCGGTCCATTGTGTGGCACCCCACACGCCGGCTATGACGATGCTGAACACCGTCAGCACCTGACCGAACAGCACACTGGTCCCTTGCATCCTGACCTCCGAATTTCTTCTGCACGTCGCGTGCACAAAGACGTGCCGCAGACGTGAGGTTCGGTGTTGGGTCAGCGCCGGTCAAAGACCGTTATCGGCACAATCCAAGGAGAAAAAGAAAGATTTCCAGCAGGGGCGTAGACAAGAAAAACGCCGCAAGCGGATGCGCATTGCGGCGTGTAGAGTGATTTGTTGAAAATTTTTATGCCGACGCGAAGAATCGGTACGCACGGGGTCACTCGATTGGCATTTGACACTCACAGTACCGCCATCTACGCGAGGTGATCAGTTCTTCGGTGTCGGCTCGGGGGTGTAAGGCGTGCCGTTACCCATGAAGCGTTTGCGTGTGGCTTCGGCCACTGCGTTGCACAACGCATCGCCTAGCTTCGCGCGATCAGCCTTGCACTGCGTACGCAGTTCCTTCAATCGTTCAGGGTTGGCGGCCAGTGATTCAACAGTCTCCGTCGAGGCGGACTGGCCGCAGGATGTCAGCAATACCGCGAGCATCAGGGCAGTAATTATCTTCATGACATGGTCTCTCATTGAACGGTGGCGGGATTCGATGCTTGGTCATGGACAGGACTCACCCTGTCGATGAAGCGGCTCAACTGCTCGGAAGGGTCAGTGTCTGGGCGCAACAGGTAGGTGGTCAGCAACGGTGAACGACCGGCCAGCGGGCGGGCAATCACATTGGGATTGCGGCATGCAGTGATCTGGCTTTCTGCCGCGAACCCCAAGCCATAGCCAGCAGCGACCAAGGTCATCATCAAGTCCAGCGTCGGCACGCGATCCACCACGATGGGCTTGGCATCCACCGTTCGCAGCACTCGTTTGACCTGCTGCCAGAAGCACTCGCAGATTTCGGGATGGCACAACACCAACGGATAGCGCATCACCTCGTCGAGCGGGATGCGACGGTGCACCAGGAGCGGATGGCGCGCCGGTACAGCGATCACCAAAGGCTCACTCCAGACAGCCTCAGCAAGGAGACCTTCGCCCACTTCATCGGATTGCGCAAACCCAGCGTCATACAGGTCACTGTTCAACCCCTTGATCTGCTGCGATAACGGTGTTTCCGTCAAGCGAATCTCTACGTCTGGTTCTTCTTCGCGGCACTGTGCCAGCAAAGCCGATAGTCGTGGCTGAGCAATGCCATGGGACAGCGCGATGCGCAGGCGGCCGTGGTAACCGGTAGCCGCCGCCTTCACGCTGGCTTTGGCTTGGTCAATAACTGCGAAGACGCGGTGGGCCTCCTCCAGAAAAACCTTACCCGCCCAGGTCAACCGCGTGCGTCGTGTCGTCCGTTCGAACAACTGCACGGCCAAGTGGGATTCCAATTCCTTGATAGCCCGCGACAACGGCGACTGCTCAATGTGCAAGCGCTCGGCCGCACGAGCAAAATGCAGCTCCTCAGCGACGGCGACGAAATAGCGGAGATGACGTAGTTCCAAGGTGAATCCCCTTTTCTCTTTTATTCACGTCTCCTTAGAACTGCGGTCACGTGCAAAGTTGACAAAAAACAATACAGTCTCTTGGAGTAGCATCTGTAAGTGACTGATTAATAAACTTTCTAATGTTCAACCGATGCAGCGCCTTCTCGCTGGTGATAGCCTAACGTTTGTTGCCGCCCGATCCCATTTGGAAGCTGTATTAGGCGCTCCAGCGCACTACTACCGCCAGTCTGCAGGGTCGCCTTGGGGCGAGCACACAAGCGCTGGCCCAGGCCAGCCGCCAGAATGGTGGAGCTCAATGGCGGCCGTTGACCCACCTCCGTCAACTTGCTGCGCCTGAGCGCCCTGGCAGGGTAGGCCGCATTCATGTCAAACCCCACATGCCGGAGCAGTGAGTGTCAGGTGCCCGGTCGGCTTAAGTCGGGACTTACCCGCCGCGACCTGTACCGGAGCAGACAACTGGACACCGTTCTTCACGGCCACCACTTCTGCCATGATCGACAGAGCGATTTCGGCTGGCGTCTTGCTGCCAATGTACAGACCTGCCGGCCCGTGAAGGGCCTGCAGCATGTGTTCCGATAGGTCAAAGTGCGTGCGCAACCGCTCACGCCGTTGTGCGCTGTTGTGGCGCGAGCCGATGGCGCCCACAAAGAAGGCCTCGGACTGCAGCGCGTCGATCAGGGCGAGGTCGTCCAGCTTTGGATCGTGCGTCAAGGCCACCACTGCGGTGCGCGCATCAGGCCGCAGCCGCAGGATCAAGTCGTCGGGCATTTCGTGGCTGACCATTACGCCGTCCAGGCTCCAGCCGGCGCGGTGTTCCTCGCGCGGGTCGCAGACGATCACCTCGAAGCCCAGGCTCAGCGCCATCTGGCACATAAAACGCGACAGGTCCCCGGCACCGATCAGGATGAGCCGGGCCTGCGGCCCCAGATAGGTGCAGAGGTGCGAATCCGTAAGCTGCGGCACGCCGTCGCGCCGGCCTTCGCGCAGCTCCACCCGGCCGGTGCGCAAGTCCAGCCGCCGCTCGGTGCTGCGCCGCTGCTGGCAGGCCTGTAGCAGCGTGTCCAGCCGGCTGTAGGCGGACACGGGCTCCAGCACCAGTTCCACCGTGCCGCCGCAGGGCAGGCCGAAGCGGTGCGCTTCGTCGGCCGAGATGCCGTAGCGCAGCACAGCGGGCGTTTCAGTAGCGCAGGCCGCCTGCACGCCACCTTCGCGGATACGCTGGATCAGATCGTCTTCGATGCAGCCACCCGACACCGAACCGACCGTCTCGCCCCGCCCGTTGATGGCCATGAGCGAGCCGGGTGGCCGGGGCGAGGAGCCCCAGGTCCGCGCGACAGTGACGAGTACCACGGGCAAGCCCTCCGCCTGCCAGCTCAGTGCGGTGCGCAAGACCAGAGTGTCGAGATCTTCCATGGTGCTGGTGTCCTTCAGGACTCAAGCCAGGTTGAACGGCAACTGGCGCAGCCGCTTGCCGGTCAGCTGCGCAATGGCGTTGGCGAAAGCCGGCGCCAGCGGTGGCAGGCCGGGTTCGCCAATTCCTTTGGGCGGCTCGGCGCTGGGCACAATGTGGACATCGAACGCCGGTATGTCGGTGATGCGCGCCACAGTGTAGTCGCCGAAGTTGCTCTGCTGCACCTCGCCGTCCTTCAATGTAATGGCGGCGCCAGGCAGGCACATCGACAGGCCCATCACCGCCGCGCCCTGCACTTGCGCCTCCACACTGCGTGGATTGACTGCCAGGTTGCAGTGCACGCCAGCCGTGACCCGGTGCAGCACTGGGCGGCCTTCCTGGATCGAAGCCTCGACGACGTAGGCGACGACAGTTTCGAAGCACTCGTGCACCGCCACTCCCCAGGCTCGACCGGCGGGTAGCCGATTCTTGCCATAGCCACTCTGGTCCACCGCCAGTTGCAGCGCGGCGCGGTGGCGCGGTTGCTTGTCGCCCCATAGCTGCATGCGATAAGCCACTGGATCCTGCTTCGTGGCGCGCGCGATCTCGTCGAGTAAGCTCTCCATCACGAAAGCAGTGTGGGTGGAGCCCACGCTGCGCCACCACAGCACTGGCACGTTTAGCTTCGGGTGATGCATGGTGAGGCGCATCGGCAGCGGATAAGGATCCCGCATGCCCTCCGCCGCAGTGGGGTCGATACCGTTCTTCACTCGGCCTCCGAACACGGTGCCAGTAACGATAGACTGACCGACGATGACGTGGTCCCATGCCAGCACCTGGCCGCGTTCGTCGAAGCCGATGCGTGCGCGGTGCAGGTGCATGGGACGGTAGTAGCCGCCCTTGATATCGTCTTCTCGGCTCCACAGCGTGCGCACTGGTGCGTTCAGGCCGGCGGCACGCGTAGCCTTGGCAACTTCGCAAGCCAAGACGACGAAATCGCTGCTGCTCACGCCACGTCGACCAAAGCCCCCTCCTGCCATCTGCACGTTCACCTGCACCTGCTCGGGTTTGAGACCTAGAACGCGCGCGGCTGCGACGTTGTCGACGCCCGGGAACTGGGTGCCGGTCCACAACTCGGCGCTCTCCTCCGAAAACTGCACTGTGCAGTTCAACGGCTCCATTGGTGCGTGGGCTAGGTAAGGGAACACGAACTCGGCTTCCAGTTGCCGGGGCGAGGTCGCCAGCAACGCCATGTCAGCATCGAAATGGCGCGGACCAGGCTGGCCAGCTAGCTCCTGGTACTGAACCAGTTGCCGTTCGCTGTCCACCTTCTCGACGGCAGCCGTGTCCCACTGTAGCTTGAGTGCGTCGCGCCCTTGCTTGGCCGGCCAGTAGCCGTCGGCGACCACGGCCACGCCTTCACCTCCACGTTCCAGCGGCACGCGCAGCACGGCCTTCACGCCCTTGACAACGCGCGCCGCGCTGTCGTCCACAGCGGAGAGCTTGGCACCGAAAACCGGCGGACGGGCCACCACGGCAGTAAGTTGCCCCGGTCGGCGCACATCGATGCCAAAGTCCTGACGACCACTGCTCTTGGCCCGTGCATCGATGCGCGTGGTGGGGCGGCCGATGATCCGAAAGTCCTTGGGGTCCTTGAGTGTAACGTTCTCGGGCACGGGCAAGGCCATGGCGGCTTCGGCCAGCTCGCCGTAGCCCAGCTTACGTCCTCCCGGACCGATCACGCTACCAGCCTGCGTGCGCAGGCTCGCGACGTCCACGTTCCAGCGTGCGGCTGCCGCGCTCAGCAGCATGGCCCTGGCGCGCGCGCCGAGCTCGCGGTACTGTGTGAAGCTGTTCTTGATCGAGTTGGACCCGCCGGTGATGTGCATGCCGAAGCGTGGATCTTGATAGGCGGCGTCGCTGGAACCGTTCCGACTTCGCATTAGGCTCCAGTCCGCGTCCAGTTCCTCGGCTAGGATCATCGGCAAACCGGTCTGCACACCCTGACCGAACTCCAATCGGTTGATGGTGACCGTGACCTCGCCATTAGGCGCGATCTGTACGAAGGCCGAAGGCTGTTGCGTCGGCCTGAGGGCGCTGTTCGCCTGGCCTGCACCGGTGGTCTGTGCTGTTGCTAGGAGGGGAAAAACACCGAGCGCTAGGCCACCGATACCAGCCAGCTTCAGGAAACTGCGGCGCGGTAGTGTAGCAGCAGCTTTATCGGGTTGATCACGGTCAAGCAGATGCCGCAGGGCTTGGGGCATTTCGCTGTGGTCTAAATTGCGCAACATAGCGACTCCTTCAGGCTAAGGTTTTGGCGGCATCGGCAACCGCGATCCGGATGCGGGCATAGGTGCCACAGCGGCAGATGTTGCCAACCATGGCCGAGTCGATTTCGGCAGCGCTGGGCTGCTTGCCGCGCGGTAGTGATTTCAGGAACGCGGTCGCGCTCATGATCTGGCCGCTCTGGCAATAGCCGCATTGCGCCACGTCGTGTTTGACCCAGGCGGTATGCACAGCGGCACCAACGCGATCGGCCCCATCAGTGATTCCCTCGACTGTGGATATTTTCTTGCCTTCGGCTGCTGATATTGGAGTGATGCACGAACGGATTGCCTGGCCGTCCAGGTGTACTGTGCAGGCTCCGCATAGTGCCGCGCCACAGCCGAACTTGGTGCCGGTCAGGCCCAGCGTGTCGCGCAGAACCCAAAGGATGGGGGTGCCGGGGTCGGCTTCGACCGTGTGGTCGCGACCGTTGATGTTGAGATTGTTCATGATGGGTGGGTTCTCTGCTGAATCAGTAGGAAAGAGCGGCCGACAGGCCGCGGTGGGAGTCAGCCCCGGCGTCGATCGTCGCCGTGACTTTTCCGAGGGTGCGGCCGGTGGCATTGACTGGGTGGCCGACGGCCAGGGCCGCTTTGGCGATGTCAGCGCCCGGGCCACGGCTTGCGCCGGTGATGAACCCAACTTTGCTCATTTTTTAAAAGCTCCTTAAACTTGATGTGCGACTGTAGGGACGGGCAGAAAAAAGAAAACGTGCTTAATGCTGCATACCTTGTGAAGGTATGCAGCTGAAGTGACTCGACGTATTGACGACGTTCTGGAAGATTGCAGGACATCTGGGATGTGCCTTGTGCCACGATGCATCCTTACGCGATCACTTGGCGCCATCGAGTAGCCATTGCGCAAGTAACTGCAGATCTGCATCAGGAACTTGAGCTTGCGCTGGCATCGACATCGGGCCCCACTTCCCAGAACTGCCAGCCTTGATGCTTGCCGCCAGTTGCGCGGTAGTTCCTTTTCCCTCGCCGTACCTTGCCCCAATATCTTTCCAGGATGGGCCAACCACTTTTACCGTAGGCTGATGGCATGCGACGCACGCATACTTCTGCGCTAGCGCTTGGCTGGCTACTGCGTGGGTCGGCCATACGATGCTCACACAGACACCCATCGCGATGACAAGAGAAGCGCCCAAAGAGCCCTGAATCGCTGTGATGCGGTCAGCGCCGCGTCGTTGTGTACATTCATTAGTCATTTCAGGCTCCACATACTGTTGCACCACAACCAACTTTCGTGCCGGTCATGACCGCTGACGTTAAGTGCGCTCATGTTCAGTTCTCCGCAGATTGGTAGGATCGAGGATGAGCGAAGAATGCCATGAAGAGAAAACGACGCTCAACAACGGTCGCTTTTCTGGCGGCCTGCCTTGAGACATCGATGTCGCTCAGCGATACGAGAGCCGCAGCATCGCCTCCGCCAGTCGAGCGCCCTGTGCCTCGACCGTGGATCCGATTACCTCAATTTCAGACAAATCCGCAGCGGTCAGCACAATACCGGCCGCGCCTAGGTTTTCCTCGACCCGATCCAGTCGGCGCGTGCCGAAGATCGGGACGATCCAGGGCTTTTGCGCCAGCAGCCAGGCCAGGGCGACTTGAGCAGGCGTAGCGCCCTTCTCGGCAGCGACACGCCGCAACAGGTCTACGATGGCGCTATTGGCTTCACGGGCCTCGGCGGTAAAGCGCGGCGAGTTGATGCGGAAGTCTTTGGGGTCGATGGGCGTGCTGCTGTCGATCTTGCCGGTCAGGAAACCGGCGCCCAGCGGACTCCAAGGTACGAATCCGATTCCGAGTTCCTCACACAGCGGCAAAATTTCGGGCTCGGGATCGCGAGTCCACAACGAATACTCGCTCTGAATGGCAGCAACCGGCTGTACTGCATGGGCGCGGCGGATTGTGTCGGCTCCGGCCTCGGACAAGCCAAAGTGCTTGACCTTGCCTTGGGCGATCAGGTCCTTGACCGCACCGGCGACGTCCTCGATCGCCACGTCGGGGTCGACCCGATGCTGATACAGCAGGTCGATGCAATCGATATTCAGTCGCTTCAACATGCCCTCGGTGGCGAGCTTGATATGGTCCGGACGGCTGTTTAGCCCTCCCCGTCGCTCACCTGTCTCCAGATCAACATCCCAGCCGAACTTGGTAGCGATCACGACCTGATTTCGGAAGGGGGCCAAGGCTTCGCCAACAATCCGCTCGTTGGTGAAAGGGCCGTAGACTTCGGCCGTGTCGAAGAATGTCACGCCTAAGTCGTGGGCTCCGCGAATGACCCGAATGGCTTCATCGCGGTCCGGGGACGGGCCATAGGTCGAAGCGAAGCTCATCGTGCCGAAGCCGATTTCAGAGACTTCGAGTTTGCCAAGTTTTCGTGTCTTCATAGTTAACTCCATAAAATTGAAACAGTATTTTTCCGGCGCAGCTCTCGCGGCCAGAACCTGCATGAGCCACGAGGCAAATTGTTGGGATGATGCTGTCGCCGAGCGCTTCTTTCTGAAACTCAAGATGGAACATGTTTCGCAGCGCCAATATGTCAACCATGCTGAGGCAAAGGCCGTCATCGCCGACTACATCGTCGGTTTCTACAACTGCAAGCGCAAATATTCAGCATTGGGCAATCTTCTGCCCACCGCCTACGAACGGAAAATGGCAGGAAGCAAACCTATTGTTGTTTCCGAAATTACTTGATCACCGCACTTAAACCAAATGTCGACCGAAGAATTTATTCAATTTTTCAACCGCCGGCGTCACATACTGCGGTTTGTCATACATGTCGATGTGGGTCGCACCGGGAACCAAGACAAGTTCTTTCGGCTCGTTCGCTTTCTTATAGGCGTTCTCGCTGAAGTACAGGCTATCTGCTTCTGCGCCTGCGATCAAAAGTATTGGGCGTGGTGAAATCGTCTCGATCTGCTCAAAAGCGAAGAACGTCATCTGGGAAGGGATACTAGAGAATACGGCCCGCGCAGGAGCATTAGGATGCTGACCTCGCGCCGTACGATAGTATTCGTAGCCTTCTCGATACATGACGGGCGTACTCGCGGTGAAATCCTTTTCACTTTCAGGCACGGTGGCTGTAATCCGGATAGCCTCACCGCGAGCCTCGCGGGTCCTTTGTGCTGAAGCGTCCTGCAAAAGCTTTACGCGTTCTTCGTAGGTGCGAGAATTGGCTAGGCCTTCCCGTCGCAATCCCCCTATGTCGGCGGCACTGACAGTGGCAACCGCCTTGATTCGTGATTCGGTCTGGGCGGCATTCAGCACATACCCCCCACCGCCACAGATACCAAGAGAGCCAATGCGATTGGCATCCACCTGCGGAAGTGTGCTCAGAAAATCTATGGAACCACTAATATCGTCCACTCGTGCAGCAGGGAGCTCCATCAAGCGCGGTTCGCCACCACTATCGCCTTGGTAGGAAGCATCGTACGCTAAGGTAACGAAGCCCAGTTCGGCCAGTTTAAGCGCGTAGAGGCCAGCAGTTTGCTCTTTCACGCCACCAATGGGATGCGTCACGACGATCGCCGCATATTTTTTGCTTGCGTCGAAATTGGCGGGTTTGAAAAGGTTGGCAGCAATCTTGGTTTGCGTGTTTCTGCTAACGTAGGTGACCCGCTCTACCTTGACGCCTTTCGTGTCAGGATAGCCAATCACTGCCAAGCCCTTTGGTGTACTTGGTTGAGCAAGTGCCTGATTCGAGGCGAGCAACCCAGCACCAGCCATCGAAATCCCGCACATAGCTACGGCTGACGTGCCGAGAAAATCGCGTCGTTTCTCGTTAATTACTTTGTCATCCATGACTAACTCCTTCATTGAAAATAAGATTAAACAGGCGCGCAGCTACAGAGATCATTCCAAAGCTCAGCGATCGACGAGCCGCTGCCGGTCGGCCGAGTACCGCGCACCCTCGACGGTGATGGCTGAGACGGCATCATTGATTTCGCGAAGCTCCTCCTTGGACAGGTCCACGTCAGTAGCCCCGACGTTCTCTTTCAAACGATGCAACTTGGTCGTTCCGGGAATCGGAACGATCCAGGGCTTCTGAGCCAACAGCCAGGCAAGTGCGACCTGCGCAGGCGTTGCATGTTTCTGCAACGAGATCCTGCCGAGCAAACCCACCAAAACCTGGTTTGCCTTCCGGGCCTCCGGCGTGAACCGCGGAGCGGTGTTGCGAAAGTCTGTACTGTCGAAAGTGGTGCTCTCATCAATGGCACCGGTGAGAAAACCTCTACCGAGCGGACTGAACGGGACAAAGCCGATCCCCAGTTCTTCGAGTGTCGGCAGGATTTCAGCCTCGGGCTCGCGCCACCATAGCGAGTATTCGCTTTGAAGCGCGGCGACGGGATGTGTCGCGTGTGCGCGGCGTATGGTCTGCACGCCCGCTTCGGACAACCCGAAGTGCTTGACCTTTCCCTGCAGGATCAAATCCTTCACGGCGCCGGCCACGTCTTCGATCGGCACCTCGGGATCGGTACGGTGCTGGTAGAAGAGATCGATGCGGTCTGTTTTCAGCCGTTTCAGAGCAGCTTCGGCGACTGCCCTGATGCGCTCAGGCCGGCTGTCCAGCCCCGCAGTTGCATCGCCGGACCGGAAGCCAAACTTGGTGGCGATCACCACCTCATTTCGGACCGGGGCCAAGGCCTCGCCAAGGAGCTCCTCGTTCGTGAACGGGCCATAAGCCTCAGCCGTGTCGAAGAAAGTCACGCCAAGCTCGACCGCCGAGCGTACCAATTTAATTGCATCTTGCTTGTCAGGCGCGGGACCGTACGCGAAGCTCAGTCCCATGCAACCGAGTCCGACGGCGGAGACTTCCAGGCCGCTTGCTCCCAATGTGCGTTTGATCATGCTTACATTCCGTGTTTGACTAACTTGCGGTTGTTTGTGATAGGAACTTTACGCACATCCCTGTTAATTGACTAGACTGTTGGATCAACATAGACTTATAAGCACCACTAATCAATTGTGCCATTCGACGAGTTGCTGTTGCATGGATGCCGCTCATGACGAAGGAATCCCCTCCTGAAGTAATTTCAAGTGGTGCATTGCGAACGGTGGACGGAATTTGGCTGTCCTGCATGTAGCATGCGGTCAAGCACGGCAACGCCGACGGCCGCCTCAGTGCGTTGGCCAAACAGACTGCGCGCGCAAACAGGGAACAATGATGGCCCTGTACCTTGGCAGCAGCCTGGCACGAGCCCTACTGCGAGGCAGTGGTGCCGTGGACCCGCGCCGAGCCATTTGGATCATTCGAACTGAGATGGCAACGCTCGGTCTAGGATCGCCACCACATCGACTCCACGCGGCAGTGCCCCGTATTGGTGATGACTACGGCTGTCAAGGCGAGATCTGCAGAATGCATCGGCCACGAAACTCGGCGCTGTCCGGACCAGTTGGGCGGCCTGGAAGGAAAGCGCCATGCGGTCGACGATGTCCCGAGCCCTGTACTCCATATCACTCAGATCGATCAGATCATTCTGAAGTTCATCGACATACCGATCAAGCAGGGCGTGGAGGCCCCTGACCGCGCTGATCTCATTAAAGAATGCGACCACCGTTTCAGGCTCTTTCCTGAATACACGGACCACATCGAGGCACTGTACGTTTCCGCAACCCTCCCAGATGGCATTCAAGGGAGCTTCGCGATAGAGCCGGGGCATCGGGCCGTCTTCCATGAAGCCACTTCCTCCGACGCATTCCATCGCCTCGCATGCATGCTGCGCCGTGCGCTTGCAGATCCAGTATTTCCCCAGTGCGGTGCCCAAGCGTGCCATGTGGTCTTCATGCTCGTTGTCGCGGTGGTCCAAGGCGCGCGCGATTCGCAGCGTCATCGACATGGCGGCTTCGCTTTCCAGGGCAAGGTCGGCCAGCACGTTCTGCATCAACGGTTGATCACTGAGGAGTTTTCCGAAGGCGGAACGGTTTCGGCAATGGTAAAGAGCCTGAGTAAGGGCCATCCGCATGCCGCCGGACGAAAGAATCATGCAGTCGAAGCGGGTCATTGCAACCATTTCGATGATGGTCGAAACACCCCTGCCTTCCGCCCCGACCATCCAGGCAAGCGCTCCACGCAATTCCGTTTCGCCAGCTGCATTGGAGGTGTTCCCCATCTTCTTCTTGAGTCGCTGCACTTGCATCGGGTTCTTGCTGCCGTCCGGCCTCCAACGCGGCATGAGGAAGCAGGACAGGCCACCAGGCGCTTGCGCAAGCACCAGGAAGGCATCGGACATCGGCGCCGACACGAAAAACTTGTGACCGACCAATTCATAAGCTTGACCTGGTCCTTCGATGCCAACGGGAATGGCGCGCGTTGCATTCGCGCGCACGTCCGATCCACCCTGCTTTTCGGTCATTGCCATACCGATGGTCAAAGCTTGCTTCTGCTCTGCAGGCACGTTACGGGGGTCGTAGTGCCTGGCCGTAATCTTTGGCAGCCATTGCGCGGCAAGATCAGGTTGCATCTTAATCGCACGCGCCGCCGCAAATGTCATGGCGATTGGACAGCCATGCCCTGCCTCGACCTGAGATAGAAGATAAAACTTCGCGGCCCGCGCCACGTGCGCGCCCGCTCTTTTATCCGTCCAGGGAGAGGAATGTATGCCTTCCTCGAAAGCTACCCGCATCAAGGCGTGGTAGGAAGGGTGAAAGCGCACCTGATCAACACGACGCCCGTATCTGTCATGAGTATCGAACTCGGGCTGGAACTTGTTGGCGAGATGGCCCAATTCCAGGTACTCGGCGGTACCGATCAGTGCGCCAAAGCGGTTGAGATCTTCGGTGGCCCAAACGGCGCCTTCGAGATTGACGCTCTCGCTCAATGCGATGTCAGCCTTGAAAAGGTTGTAGTTCACCAGATCCGTTGGCTGATTCTCGACCACATGGGTCGCCGCGCCGTAGGCGTCGGGCATGGCTGTGCTATTCTGTAACAGTACTACGTTCTTGATGGCGGACATGGATTGGCTCCTAATATGGACTGCTGTGAGGGGTGATTACTAGAGTTGGAATTCGCGTTCTCTCTAGAGAAATCATAGGCGCATATGCCATATTTGATGTTCGGATTCGGAGAAACATGACTGAGCGAAAAACAGCCCTCGCTAAGCCTCGTCGGAAGCCAGTGCAGTCGCGGTCATGGCAGACCTCGCTGGCAATTCAGGATGCCTTTGTTCAGCTTTTGGTGGAGGACGAATACGATCGGATCACGATTCGGGACATCGTGATGGTGGCCGGAGTCGCGCTCGGGAGCTTCTATGAGTACTTCACCAGCAAGGAGGAACTGGCACGAACCTGCGTTCACTTTCGGTCCAAGCGGATACTGAAGAAGCTGGAGCAAAGCCGAGCAGAAGCTGCTGGGCTGCCGTTGGTGCAGGGAATCGAGAGGGCGGTGCTGACGTTGGTGGACATGGTTATGGATGACCATGCGCGTTGGGGCCAACACTTCCTGCTTGAGCGCCGTCACAGCGCGCTGAAGCAATACCGTGCGGACTATGGACGGTTTACCTCTCAGTGGAAGCTTCTGCTGGAAGCTTCCGAGGATTGGCCGATCGGACGCGATGCCGCACGACCGGCGCTGACGCTTTCCATGTTGGTTTACGGAGCGCTGGCGCATACCGCGATGTCTGAGGATGCGAAACTCGACAGAGGCGACGTGTGCGAGCAACTGCGGCTCGCTGCTATAAGCTATCTCGCAGCTTGGTTGTAGTAGACAAGTCGTTCACTGTTGGTCGAGCATTCGTTGAGAGGTCGATCTTTCCCCAGTGCATACGAACGCATGCGGGGTGTTCGCAAAAACGGATCTACTGAAGGGGAAGTAGCCCGCCAACGCCGAGCATGCATTGTCAAAGAAGTCAGTGCGTTCTCCACGAGATGGTCCGCGCGAAGTCCGGTCAAAAGTCGATGGCTTTGTTGCATGAATAGGCGACGTACCAGCGCACGCAGGACAGCATGATTTCCAGCGGATATGCAGTCGCTTGAGCACCTTGCATAATGCGTCGGCCATCGAAATTCGCCCTCAATCAAACCGCCAGCTCTACCAGAACCGTCTTACTGCAACAGAACCCTAACTTGCGGTTGTTCGGGATAGGAACTTTACGCATATCCCTGTTAATTGACTAGACTGCTGGATTGGCATAGACTCATAAGAATGGCTAATCAATAGGTCGGTTCAACGACCTAGCGGTAGTTGTCCGCTACCGATGCGAGAACAGCGTGGCGCCCTTGGCAAATCCCTGCGCCTTGAAGATCATCGCGCCGCGTCCACCTATTTCGTCCCAGGCGACGATGAGCATCTCCCGGCTGCCGGGCAGGAATGCCATGCTTGAAACAGTGAGAAAGTGGTTCTGCTCACGCCCAGGTAGAAGTATCTGGCCGATCGGCACGCCATTGGGACTGAAGACCAGGATGCGGGCCTGATTGAACATCGCGACGTAGACGTTACCGTCTGCATCGGTGCGCATCGAATCCGGGGCCCGGCCGGTGAAATGAAATGGCACGGTCGAACCAAACGGGGCGATCCCGCCATGTTCATTCAGGTCCACGCGGTGCAGTCGTCCGGCCGCGAACTCGGTGGCCCACAGTGCTTTGCCATCCGGGCTCAGCGTTACGCCGTTAGCCATCGCCATGTTCGACAGCAAGGGCGTGATCGTCTTCGCATCCGGTGCGATGTAGTACACGCCGCCGGTCGGGCTAGTCGAGGTGCCCTTGACGTCGGAGAAGTAGATTCCCCCCGTCGAGTCGAAGACCAGATCGTCCGGAACGTAGCCGGCGCTGTCCGGAACGATGGTCCGTGGGTTGCTGCCATCCGGATCGAGCGCAATCATCCGGCCCGCTGCGAGGTTGCCGACGCCGACCACAAAGATACGGCCATCCCGATGGATGGCGATGCCCACCGGGGTCAGGGTTTTGTCGATGAAGATCGTCGTGAGCTCCAGCTCAGGCGTCAGGTGCAGCACGCGGCCGCCGAAGATGTCAACGAACAACAGATTTCCTTGGCGGTCGAATGCGAGCCCTTCCAGTGGCAATGGCTTGTCGGAGACCTTGAAGTAAGGCTCGGCCAGTGCGGTCTCTAGGTTTCGCTCGCTGGCAGGAATCGGCGATATACCGCGCGTGTCGTTGGTGTAATCCAGCGAGCGGCTGACGCCCGTCCCTGCAAGCTGTCCGCCCGCACAGGCCGACAACAGAACGGCGCAAGCGCAGGCGGCGAGGTGTTGAAGCCGGTGGAGCCGGCGCCGTACGGGGCGACTGGACCGCGATGTGTGATGTGTCATCTTGTCTCTTTGTGCGTTGGCAACTTGGTTGTTGTGGGTGACAAGAACTTTAAGCACATCGTTGTGAAATGACTAGACTACTTAATCGACATAAACTCATAAGGAGTAATAATCAATGACACGATTCGATGACTTGGCGGCCTTTGCGGCCGTCGTCCGCGAAGGCAGCTTCACTCGCGCGGCCGCACAAATGGGCGTAACGCAGTCCGCGCTTAGCCAAACAGTCCGGGCGCTGGAACGTAAGCTGGACATGAAACTATTGAACCGGACCACGCGCAGCGTATCGCCCACCGAAGCGGGTGAGCGGCTGTACCTAACCGTGGGTCCGCGCCTAGCGGACATCGAGGCTGAACTAGCCGTGCTGGGTGAACTGCGCGGCAAGCCGGCGGGGACGGTGCGCATCACGGCGACGGAACATGCGGCGCAGACACTGGTCTGGCCGAGGCTGCGTCCGTGGTTATCGAAGTACCCGGACATTAAGATTGAGATCAGCAGCGACAACCGTTTCATCGACATCGTTGCCGAACGATTCGACATTGGTGTACGCCTCGGTGTCGATGTCGCCAAGGACATGATTGCGGTGCGTATGGCGTCGGACCTGCGCATGACGGTTGTTGGTAGCCCCGACTATTTCGCACGGCAACCTCGACCTCGTACACCGCAGGATCTTACCGAACACGACTGCATTTGCCTGCGCCTGCCGACCCACGGCGGGCTGCTGAACTGGGAGTTCAAGCGCCGAGGGAAGAGTATGAATGCCCATATGACAGGGCGGCTCGTGTTCAACACGACGGCGTTGACTGTCGATGCGGCGCTGGCTGGGCACGGTCTGGCCTGGGTTCCTGCGGACATCGTCAATGAAAGTATTGCTCAGGGGCACCTGACGTCGGTCCTGGATGACTGGGCGATAACTTATCCCGGTCACCACCTGTATTACGCCAGCCGTAATGCCTCGCCCGCTTTGGCGCTGGTCGTGGACGCATTGCGCGCGCCAGGAAGCCAATAATTGATGCGCCTGCCGACTTCCCAGGTAGACGCGTCTTATAGTGCGCCGTTTAATGGTGTTCAAGTCATTGAAGGTCCACGCTGTCGCCCAATCTCCCACGACACACTGTTACCTCGTACCGTTGCGGCAATAGCCTGTCCAAGCCGCTGCTCGATCACCGGCTTCCACGGCACCAGCCTGAATCCCAAGCCATCGTCCAGCATGGCGAATCGCCCACTGGCGAGCATTACGCTGCGCCGATAGACACCGCTAACGCGCTCGCCGTCGGCCACCGGTCGATGCTGCAAGCCAGTCTCGGCTGCGATGTTCTGGCCAGCAATCGCAAGCTCCCGACCGCGTAGCGTTGTCAGCAGGTTGCGCGCCAGGATTACGCGCTGCCCGTGTCGTTCGGCCAAACTCTGGTCGATCAGAAAGTCTGAACGCCGCGGAAGCGCATCGCGCACCTCTCTGCCAAAACCCAGCTCACCCAGGCCTTTGTCGTCATCGATTAACTGCTGGTCCAGCCAAGTCGCACCGATCGCACGGGTTTGCCGCTCGATGGGCAGATGCGAACGGAGTTCCACCGCTACTCCACCCAGGCGCTTCGCGTCGTACTGTCGACCATGCTCGGGTAGATCGTCCGGCACCCGCCAGACACCCTCGGCCACGCGCTCAACGATACCGGCCCGGCGCAATGCTTCTAGCCGCCGAACATGGGCCTCGACCACCTCGTGGGGATCGCGTTTAGACGTTGCCTGCGCCTTGGTAACGGCAAGGTGATGATCGGTACGGTATAGGCCATCGACCGCCAGCGCGACGATGTTTTTGTCAGCCGCCCGGACCTCGGTCGAACCGTGTGCTTCCACCACCGCTCCAACGGGAAACTGCGCCAGCTCCGTCTTGGCCGTCAATGCCACGTAGTGCGCCTTACCATCGATGCCATCGATCACCAGATAGCCCTTGTCGTACAGCTCGTCGACCAGCCCCTTGGCGGCTACTCGGCCAATGACGGAACGGGTGTCCTCGCCCGGCTGGAACACAGTTAGGTCGCGCTGCGCGCCGCCCATGGCCCGCTGCATCGTGCGGATGATGTCACCCCGCTCGCCCATCGCCCGCAGGACAGGCTCGGCATCGGCATGAACCACCCAGACGCCGAGTTGTTGTTCGCTCGCCAGCCCCATACGCTGCAAGCGCTGCAGGCGGCCGACCAGCAGCACACGCTGCTGTCGCAGCTTCGAATCGCTGGCAGGTTGATCGATATGGTTCAGCCCGTCGCGCGCTTCGCGTTGCAGCATGCGGTCCAGGCTGGTCCACCGCTCCTGATCGACCTCGCGCAACAACGTACGCTGGATCTCCAGTTCAGTGCGCGGCCCCAACCATTCGCTCGACAGTTCCGCTGCGCGCTCACGCATGCCTCGGGTGATGTACGCCTGCGAAATGATGAGATCTTTGCCCGTGTCGTCCTTGCCACGCAAGACTATATGTGTGTGCGGGTTGTCGGTGTTCCAGTGGTTCACCGCCACCCAGTCCAGGCGTGTACCCAAATCGGCTTCCATGCGGCCCATCAGATGGCGGGTATAGGTGCGCAGGTCATCGAGCTGTTCGGCGTCCTCGGGTGAGACGATCAAGCGGAACTGATGTCGATCCTCCCGACCACGTTCCTCGAAGCCTGGCAAGTCCACTTCATCGGTCGTTGGCCCGTAGGCCTTGCCTGTGTCCTGCTCACGGCCGACACCTTCGCGCTCGATGTAGCGCAGGTGCGTGATGGTCGAACGCGCACTAGCCTGCTTGAGATAAACCAGCCGCACCTTGACGGTGGCACGCCGGGAGGTCGCAGATAGAGACTGCCCAGTGAAACGCGCCGCCACGTGGCCGCGTCCCAGGCGTGAACCGGGTGTCTTTCCCGGCTTGCGACCTGCCGAATTCGCCGCCTTACTGGCCTGCCGCAGCACCTGCGAAACAAAGGCCTGACCGCGCTGCTTCGGTGCACCAGGCCGGACGCTAAAACGGTCTTCACTGTCCGAGCCGCCCCGCCTGCTCATGCGGATACTCCAGCCAAGGCCATCCGACTCGGGCGTGCCATGCACGCGGTTTCGTAAATGCCTACAAGGCTTTGGCCGACATCGCGGCACGGTGCCGTCAGATGGCGCGTGTCGCGCCACCCCCACGTGCAGACTCGCTTATGGGCCGGCAGCGTGCCGGTCCCTTCAATCTTGCCCTGCACCTTTCCCCGGCCTGACGGCACGGGTCTGCGGTGCCCCGGCAGCGCTGCGTCCCACGCAGCCTGCCGGCCGACGAGCGCCAGCCATACCTGAGGTATGCCGCGCTCGGGACAATCCATCTGCACGTTGGAGCGCACGCAAACGTGCGCAAAAAAATGCGGACAACCGGCCCTCAAATGCAGCGACGGATACTGCGCAAAACGCGGTGCAAATGCATTCAAACTGCACGCACAATGACGTTGCGTCAGCATTGGAAACGATAGTTCCGATAGCCGGTCAACGCAAAAACGAGACCGCGATGGCCCCCAGTCAGACTGCATGCAGTCGACCGATTTCATGGTTGCTTCTCCAGGTAAAACGGCTGTGCTGTACCGATCACGGCAGATGAAGCAATCGGCCCGAAATACCGACTGTCGAATGACGCCGGATTGGTCGCACTGAGCAGAAACAGTTCACCTTCGGCGAGCGCCCTGCACTGCTGCCAGGATTGCAGCGGACGGCCCAGCCGGTCGGCGTGCAACACGGCGGCCACCGGCACGCCGTCAATGCGCACGACACCGCTCACGATGCAGACGTGTTGAGGTGCAACCGCACCGACACGTTTGAGCAGCGGAACGTGTAACGGCAGGTAGCCACGCTGCGCAGCTAGCGCGGCGGGTTCTGCCGGAGGCCGGGCGAGCACGATGCTGCCGACGTGCAGCGAGTCGGCTGGCGAATTGACCGGCTCGATGCGATACCAGCCGACCGGTACGCTGTTGGACGGGTTGTAGACGACGTGCGCCGTAGGCGTCACGAAGGATGCCCAGGCCAGCGCAGCAAGGCCGCAGGCGGACAGCAGTGCCAACGCGAGGTGAGCGCGTATGCGTGAGCGAGGTTTGGCAGTCATTGCAATGCCCTCCCGGCGAGCCAGGCGGCATGGCGCTCGGCGGTGTATTGCGGCAGCGCCAGGTGTGCGGAAAGACGGTTGCCTAGCGTGCGCCAGTACGCAGGAGACACGTCAATGGGGTCGATGGCCAGTGTTTCGATGGCATCGGTCAACGACAGCACGGCCTGTACCTGTTGCTCACCTTCGGCGTGCAGCAGGAGACGCGCGCCGGGATGCACGCCGGGGATGCGCTGCACCCCGTCCAGCGGCGTGCAGGCCTGCATCACCATGAGCTGCCAGCGTGTCGTACCATAGTCGTTGGACTCCCAGCGGATGCGGCAGAAGATGGATGCTGGCAGGAACACCGCACTGCGCCGCCAGCGGTCGAGCTGAATGGTGCGCACCGGGTTGCCGAAGCGCAGATAGAGGTTGATGCGCTTGTCCACAAAAGCGAGTGCGACGCGAGTCAGCGGCACATTGCCGACTTGGACGGCAAGTGTGCGCAGCGATGGCGGCGAAGCAGCCGCGCTTGTTGATGGTTTGGCTTGCGTGTTTGTAGTCATGGTGACTTCTCCGGGAACTCACGTTCCAGTAAGGCGCGCAGCAGTTCGGCCACCGTGGTGGTTTGGGTGAAGGCAGAAACCTTGATGCGAGCGCGCAGCGCGGGGGTTACATCGAGAGTCAATCGGGCGGTATAGAGGTCACCCTTGTTGATGTCGCCGCCGTCGCCCTGGCGAATCCATGCTTCCGCGTGCGGATTCGCCGAGGGACGTGCGCCGATGGTGAAGCGCTTTCCGCGTTCGCTACTCATGCCGACCACCGCAATAGTTCGTCCACCAACGCAGTGATTTCCCGTGCGGCTGCACTGTCCTCGCCCAGTTCGCGTGCAAGCCGGCCAGCGGCCACGCTGTCGGCAAAAACAATGCGTTGACGAACCTCTGCACGCAGCGCTGGTAGCGGTTGATCGGCGAGCGAACTGCGCGCCTCACGCCCAATCACGGTGGTGCTGACACGCCGGTTGATGACAAAGGCCGCGCGCAGCGCAGGCCGAAAGACCTGGGCCTCACGGATCAATGCCACCATTTCGGCACTGGCCCACAGGTCGTAAGGGCTGGGCTGCACCGGGATCAACACACAATCGGCCGCCAGCAGCGCGGAGCGCGCGAATGCGGCGATTCGGGGCGGGCCGTCGATGACGATGTGATCGGCCCGCCTGGCGAGTTCTGGCGCTTCCTGATGCAGGGTTTCTCTTGCCAAGCCGACAGCGCTGAACAACCGGGGCAGTCCTTGCTGGCTGCGTCGTTGTGTCCAGTCGAGAGATGATCCCTGCGGATCGGCATCCAGCAAGATGACTGATTGCCCCTGCATCGCCAGTTCACCGGCGATGTGAGTGGCAAGCGTGGTCTTGCCGACCCCGCCTTTTTGGTTGAGCAAGGCGATGATCATGGCCTTGCTCCTGCTGGCAAACGGTTTTGAAAGCAGGGTTCAAAGCCGTTTTCAGTACTTGTCCACCGAACCAGCGCGCTCTTATTAAAAGTTAAAGGTTTTAAGTTAGGTAAGTTAAGGGAGGCCGGAACCCGCGCCGTTACTGGCTTTTCGGTCGATTCGTACTCCTGATAGCACGAGAGCCGTACTCCCGATAGCACGAGCCACCTTGCGCCTGATAGCACGAGCTCATCCACAGGAAATGCACTGGTTATCCACAAAATCATGGTCTGCCGACCTGGAAAGTGTTTTCGGTGGATAACTTCGGCCGGAAAACCAGAATTTCCGGCTCGCCCGGCAATCGCTCGATGCTCAAGGTGTAACCCGGCAACGACTGCCGTGCCACCAAGGCACGCAGGTCGTAGGCGAAGTCCGAGAAGCGCGCCGAGCTGCCCGATTTGCGGTGCAGGTGCGGAAAGTCGAACTGCCAGCCACCGGGCTGTTTGCCACCGTGTTTGCGCACCAGCCGGTACAGCCAGCGCTCGATGCCGCCCGTGAGCTTGAAGTACGCCGGGTCGATGGTCAGTACCAGGGCTTCGTCCAGCACACCGGCATAGAACCAGTCCGGCAGGATCAATTCGAGGCCCAGCGGAACCCCTTTGCTGTCGGCCCGCTCCTTCCATTCGTTGATCCACGAGAAGCGATGTAGGCGCCTGCCGGTGGTTTCGCGGATAGAGGTCGCAACGCTGGTGGACTGCAAGCGGTCCAGCGCTGCTTTCAGGCGCTGGTAGTCGTGCAGCGACGTGCCGCGCCCGATAAAGCGCAGGATCTCGTAGGGGGTGGCCTGCATCCGACGCGAGCTGCGGATGCCAGCATCCCGCGCTTCCACGATCTGGCTGGCCGCCCAGATCAGGATGTCGGCATCCCAGATTGTGGCGATGCCATGCTCTTGCGTTCCCTCCACGCGCACGGTCACGCCACCGGAACGAAAGTCGATCGGTGTGATACGCCGCGATTTGGCCAGCGAGAAGAACGGATAGGCCATCAGGTCCTGGGCGTCGCGCGGCGCCATGTCGCCTGGCAGCGCACGGAACAAATCGAGCTGTTCGTGCTGCTGCATAGTCTGCTCTAGCAGCGGCGATGGGCCGGACATGGTGAGGGCCACCCGCGCGCCTGGCCTGCCTAATTTCAGCGGCGACCATGTTGACCATCGCGGCTGTCGCCAGAGTGGTGCTCGGCGTATTCAGGGTCGGAGGTGGCCTCGAAGCTGCGGGCATCCGCCCAGGTTTCGAGGTCGGCCACCGCGTACATGACACGCCGGCCGAACTTGCGGAAGCGCGGCCCGCCGCCGATCACGCGCTGCTTCTCCAACGTGCGAGGCGAAAGCCGCAGAAACTCGGCGGCCTCGTCATTGGTCAGGTAGCGGGCTGGCTGCGTGGCAGTAGCTGTGGGGGCGGCAGCGGGCCGCAAGGGAACTGGTCTCATGGTGTGAACCTCCATCGGTCAGGGTCGCCGGTCGCAATAGCGCGACCGGATGGAGGCAGTCTCAAGAAAGCGCGGCGTTCTGCTCAGGGACGTTTTGCGTCCGATGCAGAACGTCCCTGCTCAAGTGGCGGAAGCTGTGCCAGACGGCGATAGCCGCCGCGCATCAGCTTTTTCCCGCGCTGCACCAGGCGGCGCACGCGGGCGCGCAGATCGCCATCGGCGTGCCAGCCTTCGGCCACGGCATCCGGGCCGAACAGCACGTCGGCTACAGTGCGCAAGGACGCACCTGCCAGGGTGCCGTCGAGCGCTTGTAGGGTGTGCAGCTCCAGTAGCGAAGATGGAGATGGGCGCGGTTTGACCGCTCCCGCAGGAGTGGGGTTGCTGGCCGCCTGCAGCTTGTCCAACTCGCCGGACAGCGCGCGGTAGCGCACGCAGGGAGCTTGGCAGGCGCGGATGGCGTAGACGTAGGCCATGCCGTCCTCCAGCTCGGGCGCGAGCGCCAAACGCAGGCAGCAGCCCGGTTGCCGGGCGACCAGGACCAGGCGGCGGCCGTCATAGATCAGTTGTTTGTGTCCAGGAATGCGCCAGAATTCGAAGCGGCTTGCATTGGGTGGTGGATCGGCATCAGGATAGAGCTGCACCACGGTATCGTGGTCGAGGAACCAAGCCGGGTGTGCATCCCGCGCATCCTGGCCGGGATCTTCCAGCGTGCGCAGGCCCCAGCGCCGCACCGTATCTGGATGGCGAAGGCGGCTCAGCCAATCGCACCGGTAGTCCGGGTCGCGCCGTAGATATTCCCAGGCTAAGGCCGGACCGTCCAGATTCAGGACGTAGAGATACGCGGCGCTCGGATGCCAATGATCGGAACTCGGTTCTGCCATGGCGTAACCCCCTGTCGAATAGCAGGAACAGTCGCCGCGGGTGCCGGGTTTGCAAAGCTACGGAGTTCTCACAAAAAAATCATATCGATATTCAATAATCGTGTAATGTCAAGACTGCTTGGCTCCGAAGCGTTGCAGGGATCGTCCGAATGCGACGGCAGCACAACTGATGATGGTGCGCAGCATCGGAGACGGTGCCGCAAACGGCGCCGGAGATGGTGACTGTTTGGGTCACATTTGCTCCGCCCTGGTGCAGAGTGCGCATTGATGTGTACAGGGTCTGAACTAAGACTAAAATAGATACAGTGCGCTGCCATTTACTCAGCTTTGCAGCGTCTGGATGGCCCGCCACAGCGGGCCATCATTCGATCAGTCGATGATCGAACCGTTGATGCGGGCTAGCCGCGCATAGTCCGACAAGGTGCGCTGCGCAACGAAATACAGATCCCGCTCGATGGGTAGCTTCAGCGGCCCGACGATGGATGCCAGATCAGATATCCGTACATTGCCCAGCTCGGGCATGCCAATGCCGACATCGCACAGACCAAAGGCCGTATCGCCATCCTCGGGATCGAGTTCGGTCAGCAGCCAAGTCGCGTGTGCGTCTGGGGTGAATAACTTGACGACGGGCGCCGGGTCAATGTCCTGACCTTCGGCACTGGCTCGGCCATTGGTGAGCAGTTGGGCGCGTTGTTCGTCGGTGATAAGGGGTTGGTTCATGGTCGCTTCCTTTGAAGGGTTCGCTCCATGGCGGAGCGAGGCGACTGGGCGCACGTGCCAAGCGCAACCGTCATACCCCAACACGGTCCGGTGCGGGCCGGGGTTGACGGCAAGCGGCGTGCGCCAGTCTCGCGCACTTGTCCGCCGTGGGGTGAACCTGGAAAAAGCGGTAGTAGCCAGGATGCCCACAAAGCCGACGATGCACGAAACCGTATTGCTGGATGCACGGAAAGCCTCAAATACGCCATTAAGGATGTGCGAAAGATCGTAAAAACGTACAGATGGAAGTCAACGAAAGCACAGAAACACGAATCCGGCTTTACGCAAAAGCGTAAAAGCACGATGAAGAGCGCAATACCGTTACTCGATATGGTAGGCCAAAATAGCCAATGAGTTAAAGATAACGTGGTTTTAATTGTGTTGTTAATTGACTCTTCTGTGCATGCAGAAGCGATCAATCCAGCGTGGCCGGCCGGCCGGCGCCACCACTTTCGAGGCCGAACCGGCACAAGCCTTCGGCGCAGCGGTGCGCGCGCTGAGAACAGAGCAAGGGGTCGCCCAGGAGACGCTGGCCAACCTGGCCGACATCGAGCGCTCACACATGGGCAAGATTGAGCGTGGCGAGCACATGCCCACGCTGGCAATCATCCTCAAGATCGCACGGGCGCTGGGTTGCAGTGCGGCCGACTTGATGACGGAGACGGAAAGCCGGCTTGCGGCTTCCGGGTCGGGGCACTGACCGCTAGGGAACGCCCCACCACTGTGAGTGGGGCGCTGGGGCGGCGATTAGTCGCCCTTGCTGCGCGACCAGATCAGGTTGTGCGTGCCGTCCTCGCCTTCGATCAGGCGGGCGTAGACGGTAGCCGGGAACGAAGGATCGTCCAGGCTCACCGATACGTAGGGTCGCTCGGCCTGGCTGATTTTCTTCCACGCCGCACCGACTTCCAGCCCGTTGGCTGCCTGGATGCGGTAGTCGGGAGCGTTCTCGCTGGTCTTGTCGTTCTGGATGAACTTGACCTTGACGTTGAGCGTCAGGGTGCGAAGCGTTCCGGTGAAGCCGTCTTTGTCTGCGGTGAAGGTGCCGATGTTAGCCATGATGAATTTCCTTTCGGGGTTGCAAGATCGCGCCCATCGCGTCCTTGTCGGTGATCCACACGGTGAGGGACGGGCTGGCCGCACCGCAGAGCAAAGCGATGAGGCCGCAACAGCGTGGAGGACCGGGAGGCCCAAAGAATTTGCTGCGCGAGGAAGGCGCATGGCGCCGGGGAAATTGTTTGGGCCGGACGGTTGCAGCCATGAAGCCCGAGGCGCAGCCGTGCCCTCGCCAGGATTCACGACAAGCCAAGGACGCAGGGGTCGAACTGGCCCGAATGGAGCGATGGTCAACTCGGCATCCGCGCGAGAAGGCAGCGCCGGCATGCGCCTTGACGCGGGCAAGGTCTGGCTCGGAACGACTGGCGGGAATGCTCTCTGCGCCAGACGGCAAACGGCAAACGGGTGAAGCGTGGCGTGGAATCTTCATTGCAAGGCTGTGCGTCGTTTCGGTGAACCGTCCTTCGTGATGCAAAGACGACAAACCATCAGCATCGGGGACAGCACGCATTTGCACAACTTGCCGCAGCAAGGTGCAGCGCACCCCAGCACCCCGCCCACCGTGGCGGGGGCTCTAACTGGGCAAGTGCGTCGCACGCGCAGGCCCGGCATGGGCCGGAGTGCCTGTCGATTCGACGCCCCGCCATGAAGGCGGGGCGCGTTTTTGGTTTTTTGGGGTGGTTGTCGGCTGTCAGAGCGGGCGCGGCACACTTGCCGCGCCCGATTTTTTCAAAAATAGATACCCCGGCGCATTGCTGCACCGGGGCCATTTGTCGCTGCTACTTCATACACTCATGCGGCCAGCGCTTCGGCCACTTCCTCCACCTCGGCGGCGGCATCCTGCGGGGTCTCCTCCGGTGTGTCATCCTGCTTCACGCTAGTGCTGTCCTCGCTCTTGAACATGGCAGGCATCCAGCCCGTTCCTTCGGCCAGCCGCTCGGCCTCGCTGGCAATGTCGGCCTTCTTGAGCTTCGCCAATCGGGTGACATGTTGCGGCGCGAACTGCTGCACCGCTTCCAGAATCACCGCCTTGGAGACGTGGGAGAAATACCCCTCGGCAGTCGGCTTCCACCATACCGCCATGTCCAGCCCGACCGCCTGCGCCAGCACTTTGCCCGGTGCATCGTGTTCCCGCGAAGAAACCACATCCACGGTCGAAGCCACGCACACAGCCAGCAGCCGCACCAGTTCATCCTGCGACATTGCCAACAGCGCAACGAACAGTTCTGCATCATCGTCGGGCAGTTGCTCGCCCCATGCCTGCCGTAGTTCCCACATGGCGACAGCGGCAGGCGATTGCGGCCAGTCCGGGGCGTAGCCTTCCAGCCTGTCCTGCGGGCGCACGCTGACACCGATAGGCAATTCCACCGCATAGCCATTTTGCAAGACCCGCTGCACCATGCCATGCACCAGCGCGGCCAGCGATGCCTGCGGATTCCGCGCCAGTTCGATCTGCAGTGCCGCCGTGCGGTGGGCGCTTAAGCGCCGTGCCAGTTTCTCGGAGATTCCGGCCTTCTTCGGCGCTGGGCTGTCCTCGTCCTCGGTGTCTTCCGGGGCAATACCGCCTTGCACCCTCGCCAGCGTGCGCAACGCCTTGGCTTCAGCATCGCGCAGCAGGCCGCGATGAATGACAGGCTCTCCCTGCCGATCAATGATAACGATGGCACCGGCAGCAGCGCGAACGGTTGAGCCATAGGCCAGCAATTCGGCTTCCAGTGCTTCCAGTTGCTCCCCCACGCGGCGGCCTTCGTAGTCGAGCGCTTCGGCCTTTTCTTCATCCTCGGATTCAAGGGCGGCATTCAAGGCTTCCCCGATTTCCTGCTCCTTGGCTTGCAACTTGGCGATGCGCTTGGCTTCGCGGGCATTGGGCTTGCGCCGTTCTTTCGGCGCGCGCTGGAAGGCTTGCAGGTCGGCATAGGTGGCGGCGGGCACGGCTTCCACCCACGCCCACCCCTCGCGTCGCACCTCGTCGGCAATGCAGGTCAACTTGTCTTGCGCCAGCCGGTCTATCAATGCCGCATCGGACAAATACACGCCGTTGTCACCCTCGGCGAACAGGTCGCGCCGGATGCCGCCGCCTGCGGCCTCGTAGGCGTCCAACCCGACAAAGCGCACCAGCGGATGACGGTGGGCGTCGATTTCCCGTTCGGTCAGCCGTTCGCGCAATGCGCTCGGGGTGCGCTGCCAATTCGGCGCATCATAGAACGCCGCTTCCTGTGCGGCATGGTCGTCGGTGATTGCCAATGCCATCAACTGGTCAAGGTTCACGATATCTGCGCGGTAGTCGGCCATCAAACGCGGCGAGACATTTGCCAGCTTCAAACGGCGTTGCACCACCAGCGGGGTCACACCAAAGTCTGCGGCAATGTCTTCGATGGGGCGGCCTTCTTCGATCAAGGCGGCGAAGGCCTCAAACTGGTCGGCGGGGTGCATGGCTTCGCGCTGTACGTTCTCGGTCAGGCTGGCGGTACGCGCCGACGCATCAGCCACCAACAGGCAAGGCACGGCGTAATCTTTGGAAATGCGGCGCTTCTTTGCCAGCAGTTTCAATGCCGCAAGGCGACGGCCACCGGCAACCACTTCGTAATGCTCGCCATCGCTGGCAAGAATTACGGTCAGATTTTGCAGCAGGCCTACGCGCTCGATGCTTGCGGCCAGTTCGGTAATGGAAGCGCCCAAGCTCTTGCGCACATTGCGCTTGGATGGGCGAAGCTGCGACAGCGGCACCAGCAGCATGTTTTGCGAAGGTGCGGCGGCTTCGAGGGCTTGGACTTCTTGCATGGTAACGGTATTCATGGTGATAGCTCCTGTCCCGTGCGGGACGTTAAGATTTGAAAAAATGGATGGGTGACCGAGGGGGCCAGCCCTTCGCGTGAGTTCGCTCAGGCCTTGAGCTGCTTCATGCCTTCGGCCAGCAGCCACAGGGCGCGATTGATCTTGACGTTCTGGTCAATGCCCTGAATGGGGCGGGTGCGTTGGCGCTGTCCGTTGGCGTTGCGCCCCGTCAGTCCGCCTTGTGTCAGGTTTTCTTGCACGCGGTTGAACGCGCTCCACAGGTCGGGCCGGTCGTCATCGCGGCGGCGCGGCATCAGCAATTGCGATTCGGTGATGGGCGCGGGTGTAGCTGGGTCGTCGTACTTGAGGGACAACGCTGCATGGGCAAACACTTCGGCTTCGCCCCGGTCCAGCGTGATAGCCCGCATCTCGTCGCGCCGTTCGCGCACAAGATCGAAGCCATCCAGCACGTCATACGCGCCTTCGATCACTTGGCCGACCACATCGCCTTTGTGCGGGATGCGCAGATCGGCCACGGTATCGCCGCACACCAAACCGTTTTTGCAGACAAAGCGGAACATGCCCGCCAGCATTTGATAGCTGCTCGTGCCATCGTGCGAATTCAGCAAAATGATTTCGTTGGCTTCCGCGCCATTGATCTGGTCGGCATGGCGCAACCGCACCATGTGCTTGGTGTGCTCGCGCTTGCCTTCGTCGCGCACGCGGGTCTGGCACACCATGAAGGGTTGGAATCCTTCCTTGCGCAGTTCAGACAACACTGCGCCGGTCGGGATGTAGGCATAGCGGTCGGAGCGGCTGGCGTGCTTCTCCTCGGCGAAGATGGACGGGGCTACGGTGCGAATCTGGTCATCCGATAACGGGTAGTCGGCGCGCAGTACGGGGGAGCGGGATGCGAAGCGGGTTGCAAGTTGCATGGTCTTTCTCCAAAAAAATTGCTGTCGTGGTTTCAAAGCTGACCGGATTCCAAGATTCGGAGCCCGTTGTGGCTTCGGTTGGTTCGGCGCAGAGACCTGGGCCGGTCCCTGTTTGCCGCCGTCTTTCCTGAGTTCATCGCCCGCGAAAAACCGGGCCAGTGAGGGACTGGCTGTCAAGGAAGCAAGCGCAGGGTTGGTGCGGCCCACAGCGCAGCGAGGACTCGGCCCTACGCGCCTTGACGGCCAGGCACCGCGGGCTAAGGTCGCGGGAAGAAGCGATGAACTTGGGGAAAGACGAACAGCGGCCGGTGGGCCAGGAGATGCGCTGATACCAACGCCGCGCGGCGAGCGTCCCTGCGTGCCGAAGGCACGCCTAGCTGGACGGCTGTTGGCCGATCAGGTGCAACCTGTTCGGCGGCATTGCAGGGGCGCCAAGCAAGGCGCGGCGGGGATGGGCTGACCAGCCGATCCCCTGGAGGGCAAGCGCAGCGCGCAGGCCAGGAACGAAGAGATGGCTGGAGGCATCAGGGATCAAAGCCGCATGGCCGCGACTCGATACGAGGCGCGGGGCAACGCCCGCGAGCCCGACGGCGGCACGCCGGGATGCCCATGACTTTCCTTTGCTCGCGGGCGATCGACCACACCGAATGCATTCGAGCAGCCCCTCCATCCTGAGATCCTGCACATCATTCTTCCCAACGTCACGAAAACGTGAGAAAATACACCTATTCCATTTTGTAGAAATACAAATACCATAAAAATCAATGAGTTATATAAATGTTGGACGAAATGAATGAAGTTCAATCTGATTTAGCCCAGCTAATCAGGCTGGCACTCGCCGAGCAAACAGAGGACGTGCGACTGTTCGTGGCTCGACTCGTACGCAAGTACCGAAATACCGATCCAGAGCTGGCTGAACAGATGGATCTGTATCTACGCGCGAAGGCGCCTCGCTCAAGCGCCCCTATGCGCAAGGTCGCGCATCCCGCATTGCCGACGCAGACCTTGCCGGTCGACGACGAATCGAGACTGTCACTGCTGAAGGTTTTCAAGGACGAACCCAATCGCGAGCAACCCCTTCTCTCGCTTGACCTCGAAGAAACTTTGAGTCAACTGATCCAAGAGCGTCGTCAAACGGAGCGGCTGGCATCAATGGGTCTGAGCCCAACACGATCCGCCATTTTTGTCGGACCGCCGGGCGTCGGCAAGACGCTGACAGCGCGCTGGCTGGCTTCTCAATTGGGCGTGCCGCTGTATGTGCTGGACCTGACCGCCGTTATGAGCAGCCTGCTCGGGCGCAGCGGCAGCAACCTGCGCGCCGCACTTGATTACGCCAAACGCATTCCCTGTGTGCTGCTGCTGGATGAAATCGACGCCATCGCCAAGCGCCGCAGTGACGATACCGATATCGGCGAGTTGAAGCGGCTGGTCACCGTCATCCTGCAGGAGGTCGATGAGTGGCCTGCCACGGGTTTGCTGCTGGCTGCCACCAATCATGCAGAGCTGATCGATCCAGCGTTGTGGCGACGCTTCGATCTTGTGATCAATTTCAAGACACCAGAAATGCCGGCCGTCAAACAGGCGATCAAACGCTTTCTGGGCCAGGACTACGCACTGTTCGGGCGCTGGATCGACATTCTGACCTTCGTCTTCAATGGTGAATCATTCAGCGACATCGAGCGGGATCTTCAGCGATTCCGGCGTGCCGTCGCGTTAGGTACAGCCTCGGACGCCGACCTGATAGAAGAATTCGTCAAATCGCGCGCGCTCGTCCTGGAACGTCAGGGGCGCATCGATCTGGCGGTGCTGCTGGCCAAGCAGACTCGTCTTTCGCAGCACACGATCTCCGACATCACCGGGGTGAGCCGCGACACCATCCGAAAGTACACGAGCGAGCAACCGCCCACCGCCAAGAAACCCTCAAAAAGGAAGCCTGACGCATGAGCCAAACCAATTTTCTGATCGGGCGCGGCGAACTGCTGACCCACGACATCAAGGGACCGAAACGCATGCCGGGCAAGGCAGAGGTCTATACCCTTGCGCAAGCCGTGCAGCGGTTGACGCCGCAGTTCTCGGCGACGGCCACCGCACTTGACACGCTGCCGCCGCACGCCTGCCCCGGCGACTTCGGCGTCGCCCGGCTGACGATGAATCCCAGTTACATCGCCCGGTCGTTCTTCCCGGTGGCGATGCTACGCACCGTTGGCCTGGAATCCGTCGGCAGCCGTACCGTGAAGGTAACGCCTGGCGGTTGGACCAAAAAAGGGGTTCCTCAGGAGTGCACAACGACAGAGCTTTTCGTCGCAGGAAAGCGCCAGGCGTTTCGACACCTCCAGGACTGGACCCAGCAAATCGAACCTGAATCCGATGAAGCGCAGGATCTGGCGCACATCGAGCAGTTTTCGACATTCACGCCGCAACAACGTATTGCTGACTACGGCAGTGCGAAGGATCGCTTCTTCGAAGTCGGAATTCATCTGCTGCCCGATGAAAGCCGACTGTTTGTCCAACAAGCTTTCGTGAAGTACGCCAAGGAAGTGAACGTTAAGGTCCACAGTGACCTAGGCTTCACGGCAGGCAACCTGTGGTTCGTGCCAGTCGAGGGCAAACACGATCACATCGAACGGCTCGCCGAATTCGTGTTCGTGCGCGTCATCCGCCCGGTTCCCAAGCTGCGCGGCATGCGGCCCGTACAACGCACCGGCGAAGTGTCGGTGGGCTGCAACCTGCCGACCGAACAGCCGCTTTCGTCGGAGCCCAGGGTCGCCATCCTCGACGGCGGATTACCCAAACAACATGCGATTGGCCCGTGGCTCCGCTCGTATCGCGTTCTCGACGAAGATGCGCAGGACGATCCGGCAGGCCTAGAACATGGTCTCGCCGTTAGCTCCGCATTTCTATTCGGACCTATCCAGCCAAACGGGACGGCCGCCCGGCCATTTGCATATGTTGATCATCTGCGGGTACTTGACAAGGATGCCGACACCGAAGACCCATTGGAGCTGTACCGAACCTTGGGTTTTGTTGAACAGGTATTGCTCTCGCGCCAGTACCAGTTCATTAACCTTAGTCTCGGCCCGGATTTGCCGATCGAGGATGCCGATGTGCACGCCTGGACGTCGGTCATTGACGATCTACTGAGCGACGGCGACACGCTAATGACGGTTGCTATCGGCAACAACGGCCACTTGGACCGCGCCTCCGGCAATGCCCGCGTGCAAGTGCCTTCGGACTGTGTCAACGCACTGGCGGTCGGTGCTGCCAACGATACTGAGGCGGACTGGGCGCGCGCGCCGTACAGCGCAGTCGGCCCCGGCCGCAGCCCTGGCGTTGTTAAGCCGGACCTGATGGCCTTCGGCGGTAACGCTGGCAACTATTTTCACGTACTTTCGCCTGGAAAAAAAGCTGCTCTTTCGCCGCAACTGGGGACCAGCTTCGCCTCCCCGTATCTACTGCGCAGTGCTGTCGGCATTCGCGCCATCCTGGGCGCCGAATTGTCACCCCTCGCTATCAAGGCGCTGCTGGTTCATGCCGCAGACCCCTTGGAGCACGACAAGCTGGAAGTGGGCTGGGGCAAAGTGCCGGAAGACTTGATGAGCATCATCACCTGCCCTACAGGCGTGGCGCGCATTGTCTACCAAGGCGAATTGAAGCCTGGCAAATACCTTCGCGCCTCGCTGCCATTACCAGCAGGTGGCCTGAACGGCAGCATCCGTCTAAAAGCGACCTTTTGTTACGCCTCGCCGACCGACCCCCAGGATGCCGCCGCCTATACCCGCGCCGGATTGGAGACGGTTTTTCGCCCTAACGACGAGAAGATCAAGGATGGCAAGGCCAATGCCGAAACCAAGGGCTTCTTCGACATGAAGAAATACGCGACCGAGGAAGAACGCCGCTCAGACATGGGCAAATGGGAAACCGTATTGCACGGCGCGAAAAACATGCGCGGTAGCGGCCTGAAGAATCCGGTTTTCGACATCCACTACAACGCGCGCGAAGCCGGACACAAAGCGAACGGTGCCGAGAAGATCCGCTATGCGCTAATTATTACCGTCGAAGCCCCCAAACATGCCGATCTCTACAACGAGATCCTGCGTGCCTACGCGAAGACACTGGTGCCGATCCAGCCGCAAGTGTCGCTGCCAATCCGCATCCGGTGACACAACCTGAGTCCCCACTGATTTTTCATAACCAAAATACTGGAAACGAAGAATGCCGATAGCGCTTAAAAGCAAAGACAAGGATGGAACGCCATATCGGCGGCCTCCTGAAATTGATGCCTGGATCGAAAAGCTTGAGGCAGTTGATGCTGCAGCGAGGCTCCCACAGTTCGATGGAATGTCGCGGAAACGCCCAGAGTATGTGCCGACGGAGGCGCTTGTTTATTTTTTACGACGGGCTTGGGTCGACGGGGAGCGCGGACAGTTCGAAAAAATCTTTCGCATTCTTCTGAAGCGCGTTGAACAGTCGCTTTGTTCTGCAATTTCTGACGCCCGCATGGACGGTGCTGCAGAAATTCGTGATGAGGTCCGCGGCCTCTTTATTGAACTACTGACTAATGACTGCAACTCGCAAGCAGGATTGCTGGACTTCTATGAAATCCGCTTTGACAAGGCGATGGTTGCGCTTCGCACTTCCGTACTGCGGAGGATAGGCCCAGCGACCAAGAAGATTAAAACAGTCCCCCTTGGTAGCCAGGAAAGTGATGGTCCAGAAATTTCACCCGAAGTTGAGACTGCTCTAGAGGATTTTTTTAGCGGGGATCCGCAAAAAATTGATGACCCTGCTTTCCGGTTGGTGTTTTTTTCTGCGATTGACCGTTTACCTCCGGATCAAAAACAGGTCATAGGTCTTTTTTTGCAGGGAATTCCGATTGATGCCAAGGAACAAGATGTTATGACAATTGCACGTATTCTGCAGTGTGACGAAAGGACGGTTCGTAACCGTAAAGACCGCGCCTGCAAAGCTCTCAAGGCCGTTCTTGAAAAGGAGGCTGAACTATGAGCACCGAACATTCCAGACTTAATGAAGAAGAGATTCTTCTCGCGTTCTCTGTTGAGCCCACGCATGACCGCGCAATGTTGGAACATTATCTGAACCAGTACCCTGAGCATGCGCAAGCGCTGGTGGACTGTTCGATTGAACTGATGATTGATGCCTCCCGTGGCAGTGATGAGGTGCAAATTTCATCTGAACACGTCGTCGAGCAGGCTTGGCGACAGTTTCAGTCAGCGATTGGTTCGACACAAAACGCTGCTGTCGAGAGCCCTTTTGCTCAGTTGAATCCCACCGCTTTCAAAGCAGTGGCCAAAAGGCTGAACATCAGCAATTTGTTGTTGATACGTTTTCGAGATCGGGCGATTGACGCCGCGACCATTCCAGGGCGTCTCGTTCAACGGCTCGCCGCCGAACTCGGAGCTACTGTAGAAGCCGTATCCGCTTACTTGCGAAGTCCGCCAGCCATGGTGGCAGGCCAAAGTTTCCGATCAAGCGTGAAGCCTTCGGTGACCGATCAGATATCGTTCGAGCAGGCTGTCGAGACGTCCCAGCTCACTCCAGAGCAACGAGAGGCATTGAAGGAATTAAAGGATTAACCATGGATGCGACCGAAGCCGCACGACGTGAAGCAGAACGCATTCATCAAGCGGCGGTCGCAGAAGGCGACGATCCTTGGAACCTGCTTGAATTCGTCATCCGCGAAGCTGGTCGGCGAGAGCTCGATGTGTATGCCCTACCACAGGGCGACTCCGCACTGAAGAATGGGCGCGCGGTGTACGACAGTCAGGCTGGGAGCATCCTGTATGAAGATATCGGTTCGTTGTTCGACCGCGCCTTTTTAATCGCGCATGAACTGGGACATGTCGTCTTGGAAGGCGGCGCCCAGGACGTAGTTACGGAGGAAGTCAAACCGGACCGCTCGGCCGAAGATGCACCGGTCGGCATAGAAAAAGTGCTCGACTATGGCGCCAAAGAACGACGTGAGGTCCGGATGGACCTCTTCGCACGTGAACTTCTGCTGCCGCGATCAGTGGTACGGGGTCACCACATTGATGACGGCTGCTCTTCTTCCGACATCGCTAGACGTCTTGGTGCCCCCTTGCAGGTGGTCCAGCAGCAGCTTCTGGATGCTCTGCTCCTGCCGATGGAGCCAACTTCGTCCGTACAACCTGCCAGCGCGGCGGTGGTGTTGACTCCCGACCCAACCCAAATTGCAGCAGTAAACCATCGCAACACGGCCTTCCAATTGCAGGCTGGTCCGGGCACGGGTAAGACCCGAACGCTAGTGCAGCGTATCGAGAACCTCCTGGCCGAAGGCGTGGACCCCAAATCCATTCTTGTTCTCACGTTCTCAAACAAAGCGGCGAATGAGTTAAACGAGCGGCTGGCCGCGAACAACCCCAAAGCTGCTGCGGCTATGTGGATCGGTACGTTTCACGCATTCGGTCTGGATATCATCCGCCGTTTTCACGACAAACTGGGGCTGCCTGCGGACCCGCGTCTCATTGATCGATCCGAAGGTATCGAATTGCTTGAAGATGAGTTTCCGCGACTCGCGTTACGGCACTATCGGAACCTGTGGGACCCGGCGCTTGATCTCAGCGACATGCTCAGCGCGATTTCGCGCGCCAAGGACGAGGTGATTGATGCCGCCGGCTACCGGGCATTGGCCCAGTTCACGGCACAGAACTGTGCCGGTGATGCCGAAGCGGCAATCCGCGCAGAGAAGTGCTTGGAAGTCGCTTTGGTCTATGAGACCTATGAGCGCCTGATGATGACAAAGCAGCTGATTGACTTCGGCGATCTTGTCGCCCAGCCAGTGCGACTGGTTGAAGGCGATGCCGAGGTGAGGAATGCACTGAAGGCGCGACACAAGCATGTACTCGTCGACGAATATCAGGACGTCAATCGCTCGTCCGTACGCCTTCTGAAAGCCATCGTGGGTGAAGGACGCGACCTCTGGGTCGTCGGAGATGCGCGCCAATCCATCTACCGTTTCCGCGGCGCATCGGCTACCAACATGGCCCAGTTCACCTTGGATTTTCCCGGTGCGCAGGTCGACCAACTAGGAGTCAACTATCGCTCCGGGCAGGAAATCATCGACGTTTTCACCGCATTCTCCGGCACGATGAAGGCGTCGACTGGCGCATTGCCATTGCATCTGAAGGCAAACCGGGGAGCCTTAACCGCTACGCCAGAGTTCAGGATTGTGGGCTCAACGGAGGATGAAATTTCGGCGATAGCCGCCGCGATCCAAGCTCAGCAAGAAGCGGGAACTGCATACCGCGAACAGGCGCTTCTTTGTGCATCTAACGCCCGCCTGAGCGAAATTGCCGAAGGCCTGGAGGCTAGAGGCATCCCGGTACTTCACCTCGGGAGTCTATTCGAACGGCCGGAGATAAAGGATCTCCTCGCCTTGCTTTCCATATTGAGCGACCCCTATGCTGTCGGCCTGATGAGGGCCGCTACGATGCCTGCGTACAAGCTGCCGCTGCAAGATGTCGCGCAGATTATCGAGCAACTTCGCGAAAGTAAAGCTGCGGCTCTCGACTGGCGGCATTCAGAGAACTGGCCACCGGAACTCATTGGGGCAAGCAAAGCCGCGTTGGCCCGCGTGGCTGACCTTTTCGATGGGATGAGCCCGACAGGTAATCCTTGGACCATCTTGTCCATTTGGGTGATCGACCGTCTTGGGCTCGCAAAAACGTTGTACTTAGCAGGCGATGCGCAAAGCAGGATGAAGGGCCTGGCGCTGTGGCAATTCCTCAACTTCTGTCGCCAACAACCGTCCGGCGCCGGTACCCCCTGCACGCGTCTTCTTGATCGAATTCGCCGACTTGTCCTGCTTTCGGAAGATCGCGGCCTGCGCCATGTGCCAGGGGTCGTCGATGGCATCGATGCGGTCCGTTTGATGACCATCCACGCCAGCAAGGGACTGGAGTTCCATACCGTGCATATTCCTGGGATGGTGACCTCAGGTCTACCGCGCAACAACATGGCGCCGCGTTGCGTGCCGCCCGACGGCCTGATTCATGGCTCAGATGGATTCACCGGACTGGAAGCGGTGAAGGCTGGACACGATGAAGAAGAAGAATGCCTGTTCTTCGTAGCATTGTCCCGCGCCCGCAATCGTCTATTTCTTTATGCATCGTCAGTTCAGTCCGACGGTAGAACGCGCAATCCTTCGAAGTTCATACCTTCCATCCGCCACCTTCTGACCCAACCTCCAAATCCACCGCAGCGGCATGCCATGCCGAGACCGACGGCCGGCTTGCAAGTCACCTGGGAACAAAAGCCGGTCTGGACCGACAACCAAATCAATCTATTCGAGCGATGCCCCCGTCGCTTTCTGTACACCCACGTACTAAAACTTGGAGGCCGCCGTACGGAGACGGCCTTTATGAAGATGCACAACGTTGTCGGAGATGTGTTTAATTGGCTGAAGACCGCACATGAGATGACAGCGCCAAGCGAAGCCGAACTCCGCGCGTACTTTGACCAGGCATGGCAAGCCAAGGGCGCGGTCGACCATGGCTATGCGGAAGATTACCGGCGCATCGCGCGCCGCCTGGTGGACTACCTCATTGAAGCCCGAAGTCGCGGTGTACTTGCTCCGATAGCTCCGATTTCACTCGGATGGGCGGAAGGTGAAATTCTGGTAAGGCCGGACAGCGTTGCCCAAGGCAACAAAGGGCAAATCGTCATTCGACGGGTAAAGACCGGCAAACCGCGATCCAATGCCTTCGATGACATCGAGTACACGTTGCTCCATCTCGCGACCGTGCAGACCTATGGAGAGTCGGCTCAGGTCGAGGTGACCTACCTGACCAGCGAAACGACGGAGCCGATGTCGATCACCGAGCGAAAGCTCAAGGCGCGAAGCGAAAAGGTTCAGGAGATCGTCAGGCGCATCCGTTCGGGTGATTTTCCCGTTAAGGAAGAATCCCGCACCTGTCCACGTTGCCCCAGCTTCTTTGTCTGTGGCGACCTTCCGGCTGGCGCGATCACAATAAAAAAGTTTGATCGGCTTTCCGGTCCTGGAATCGACTGCGATTGACTTACTGAAGGCCACGAAACCTGCAATCCCGCAGACGGCCGTCAAAAAGGCAATCAAATGCAAATTCAAAATCCTGGCGATGACAGCCGTATCCCCCTCGAAGATGTTGCTGACGCAGTCCGCGAAGGCCGCAATCTTCGTCTGGCCCACCTCTACCGCATCGTGGTGGCCGATGAACAGCTTAACGAGCGACACCTGGATCTGAGCGATCCGGTCCCTACCGGACGCCAGATTCTTCAGGCTGCCGAAGTCCATCCGGTCGCAGACTACAGCATCTACGCAATCCTGCCATCCGGCGAGTTCGAGGATCTGCGTCTCGATGAGACGTACGATCTGCGTGGGCGTGGCGCGGAGCGTTTCGTCATTTTCCAGACGGACCGCGCATTCAAGTTCACGATCGATGATCGCCAAATGGAGTGGGGCAAGCCGTCCATCAGTGGCAAGATCTTGAAGGCGTTGGCTGGCGTCCCCACCGACACCTATGATGTCTACCTCGAAGTCCGTGGCGGAGGCCAGGATGTGCTCATCCGTGACACTGACTTGATCGACCTCAGCAAGCCGGGCATCGAGCGCTTCATCACACTTATCCGCGACACGACGGAAGGGCTGGCGACCCTGCCGGAAGCGGATCAGCGCTATCTTGACAGCCACGGCCTCGCCGTGGAGGTGGTCGGCGACGGCACGCACACGGGTGTTATTCTGAAGCAGATGCAACTGCCGAAAGGCAAGTTCGATCACCCCACTGCCGACGTATTGGTGATTCTGCCGCCCGGCTATCCCGACGTGGCGCCAGACATGTTCTTCTGCGACCCCTGGTTAACGTTGGTGTCCGCCGGCCGCTACCCCACATGCGCGGATCAGCCGCACACCTTCATGGGCCGCAACTGGCAGCGCTGGTCTCGCCACAACAACAGTTGGCGGCCAGGCGTCGATGGCCTGCACACGATGATCAAGCGCATCGAGCACGCCCTGGCGGAGGCCAAGTGATGCCGGCCGCCGCGCTGGACATCATCTTGCTGGAATCCCATGAAGTGGCGCTGCGCGCGCTGCTTCATAGGGAGAACGGCTCGGAGGCTGCCGCCTATGTGCTGTTCGGCAAGGCAGAGATCGCGGCAGACCCCTGGTCCAACCAACCGCGCATACGCCTGATCTCGCACGAGGTGGTGCCAATCACGTCCGACGAGATGGTTTCGTCCTCCTCAGTGCACGTGACGTGGTCAACACAGGGATTCATGCGGCTGCTAGGCTTGGCGCAGCACCGCAACCTTGTTCCCGCACTGGTTCACACGCATCCTGGCGCGAATGCGTTCTTCTCCGACCAGGACGATCGCAACGAAGCTGAGTTGGCCCGTACCACCTTCAACAAGGGTGTCCAGGGGCTTGTCAGCATGGTCTTCGGCCAGCACGATGCCATCGTGGGGCGCCTGTGGACCTCGGCCAAAACCTCCACGCACGCGTCGTCTATCTCCATTGTCGGAAGCATGATCAAGATCTGGCGCGCGGACGCTGAGCGCGCAGATACTGAATCTCTCGCTCGGCAGGCAGCACTTTTCGGCAAGGGATTCAATCCCATCGTGCGGGCACTACGTGTCGGAGTGATCGGTTGCGGCGGTACCGGCAGTGCGGTGGTTTCGCTACTGACCCGGCTGGGTGTTGGTCACATCGCGTTGATGGATAACGACACGATCGACACGACTAATCTCAACCGCGTCCACGGATCGCACGCCGCCGATGTCCCTGCGAAATTGGCAAAAGTGGACATCCTGGCGCGCGAAATCGAGGCCTGCGGCTTAGGAAACCAGGTGATCACCCGACGGGCATGGGTGGGCGACCCATCGCTTCGCGACGTTCTGCGCTCTTGCGATGTGCTCTTCGGGTGTACCGACGACAACCAAGGTCGGCTCACGCTGAACCGCCTCGCCCACTACTACGGAATTCCGGTGATCGATGTAGGATTGCGCATGCGGTCGGCCAAGAGTGGTGTGGACTACGACATGACGGGTCGCGTCACGACAATTAGGCCGGGCACCCCTTGCTTGATGTGTCTTGGCGTCGTCAATACGCAACGTGCAGCGGCTGAAGGTTTAAAGCGCAATGATCCGGCGGAATTTGAGCGCCGCAAGGCTGAAGCGTATGTTGAGGGTGGTGGTGACCCGGCCCCCGCAGTCGTGACGTTCACCACAGGCATCGCGTGTGCCGCAGTGGATGAGTTGATCCAGGGCCTGACGGGCTTTCGTGGCGACGGTGGCATGACGCACAACCGTATTCGCCGGTTCGATCGTATGGAAGAGCGCGCTATGACGTGCCGGCCGGTTCCGACATGCCCTGTTTGCAGCACCGAGGCCACCTGGGGTCGCGGCGACGTGAATCCCTTTCTCGGCGTGATCGGATGAGTCTATGAAACGTTTCGTCGCATTGGCGTTGCGCCGCCTAGGGTTGCTGAAATTTGATCTTCTTGTGGCACAGGTAAGCCGGCATCCCGGCAAGACTGAGATCCCCGTCGGCGAACTGTGGTTAGTCGTGGATGGCGGCGTGAAGAAATGGGCATGCCTGAGTTGTCCAGGCGGCTGCGGTGTACAGATTTCGCTTTCGCTGAATCCCGAACGCCGCCCACGCTGGGATGTTGAGTACGATTTTTGGAGGCGCCCGACGATTTCGCCATCGATACATCAGCAGAAGATGTGCCGGTGCCACTTCTGGGTCAGGAAGGGCTTGATCGACTGGTGCAAATCGTGAATTTTTAAGCGCAACGGAGCCACTCTTTGCCAATGTGTTTTTACAGTGGCACAGCGAACGGTCAGGCCATTTATTTCGACGTTGAGTGCACGCCGATTCACCCACTGGATCAACTTTCGTTCAATGCTTACAAAATCATTTACGCAAAGACACTGCTTCATTAGGGCTTACCGTCGTGTCGATATATCTCGTATTTCCCGCTTTACCGTGCCATATTTATTGCGCAACTCTTTAACGCTAAGATCTAGCCCGATTAAACTTCCAAGATATCGCGTGGAGCCCCACAGATCGTCTTGGGAGTTTTTCGTTAGCTCTGAATAACTGTCCAAGGTGCTTTGAGCGACACAGAATCCTGCCTCATCTAGGCCCTTAAAATAGGTGCCAAAAGTTAGATCTGTTTTCCCTCCTGTAGATAAGTTAATAGATGAAAATATCGGAGGACTGACTTCTTCACCGCAAACGTTCGGTAGACAAACTGCGGCATCGAATATCCCATCATTCAACTCAATCCAAGAATGATCAAAATAGCCAGCGTCACCTCTTACTTCACCTATGCAAAGCCTAGGGGTGAATCCTTGCTCAGAAAGCAATATGTACATCCAGGCAGAAGAATTATGACAGGCCCCGCGCAAATCTCCCCGCCACAGGGTTTCGAGAGTAATCGAAAATGTGTCGGATAGAAGATGCCCGTTTTCCATAGGAACCGCAATTTTCTGCGCGAATTTAATCCATCTTATTAATTGATATTCCAAAATTCCCACCCTATTTTTCCCGCATGCTGACAGAGAAATATGCGACTTCGTGGTCTGAAACCGTAATCGCTACAGTGATTCGACAGCATTCTGTACATCTCTTGCCGTCTTTTCGACAGCCTGCATGTCCAGTCCTGGCCCTTCGGTAGTCGTGAATAGATTGACGCCTTCACTGAAGCCGTTCGCCTCGTACCAAGCCTTTTTCCATTCCCACGACCGTCTGTAGTCCGCGCGATCCAGCATTCCTAGATGTTCCCAAAGTACCAGCTCGCCCGAGTCGCTAACAAACGTGAAATCCGGCCTCAGTTTTCCGGCCATTTTTGTCCCTTCAAGCGGCCTGTTGTATTGGTATGACGGCATGTCTTGTGTATCGCAAAAGTTCGCGATTGCCAGCTCCGACTTGCTCTGCACCATGACACCACGGGTCGTGCGATGCACAAGGTGAGCGGCATAGCGAAAATCGTCAGCATCCCTGCGCACACCAGGCGCGAAGAGATGTGTGTTGCGGCGCGCCGTCTCGGAATTGGACGGCTTGGACAAGTCATAGAGAACGCTCGGGTCGCCACCTTCCACCAGTAGAACCAGCTTCTGTTTGGATCTGGTCAACGCCGTATACAGCAACTCACGGGAGAGAAACCGATTCGATTTCGGAATGATCGCAAAGACGACACCAAACTCGCTGCCCTGAGCTTTATGTACCGTGAGGGCATACGCCAGCTCAAGGGGACCTGTACCACCGGAAAAATCCCGGCGCCCGAACGAAAACCGAACATCAGGTCGGCTTGCAAATGCCACGTTCAGAAATTTATTCTTCGCTCCTCCCACGCCTTGGCCAGCAATGCCAATTTCGCCATTGGCAAGGTATTCCTCAATGCCCTGTTTGGTCTTCCCGTTCCAGCCTTCACGCTTGCCGTTGCGGTTAAGAATGACTTTATCGCCCCATACAACTTCTTCGTCACCGAGAGTCAATCCCCATGGTTGGCGCGCGGTCCTAAGCTGGTCACCTCGGTAGCGTTGCTGAATCCATCGATTGATGTCATGAACCCCATGGGCGTGCAACCTTACGGGAGAGAGAATCTGAAAACGGTCCGCGCCGTCGTGGTCATCGAAAGGCACCCACCCTTCTGGTGTCAGTCCCAATGCCTTGTTGAAGCCTTTAACATCCGATGGATCGCTCAGACCAAGGCACTCAATGAACTGCTGTTCCAACTGACGTCGCAGTTCGGTCGGGGTCTGCCATGTACAAACGACTAGATCATTCAACTTGCCGCCGGATTCGATATCACTCAGCACCTTGTCGGCGTCGGCCGGCTGTTGCTCACGTGTGAACCAGGATGCCAGACGAAGGGTATCGGACGGCCCGCCTGCTGCAGTTCGCAATTCGATCGTAAGTCTGGCCAACGCTTGGGCCACAGGTGACTTGTTATCAAAGCACTCGTCTAGATAGGCCACTAGGTCGGCGAATGGGCGGCCTACGCCGATGGGCGGAAGCTGGTTGGGGTCTCCCACCAGGATGATACGTTCGACGTGTGCGAGATCAAGCGCCAGCAATGTCGCCAGCAGATCGTCCATGGTCAGCATCGAGCATTCGTCGATGACAACCGTCTTTTCCTTCCGATAGGTGTCCTCGCCCTTGAACCGAGGAAGTTGTCGTGCGCCGTCATATCGTTTCAACTGGTAGAGAAACTGTGCCACGGTCATCGCATTTGCATTGGCCTTTTGGCCCAGCCTCACGCGGGCCTTTCCGGTCGGCGCCAGAAACAACACACCACCAGCACGCAAGGCTGCTGACTGAAGCAGCGCGCCGAGCACCGTGGTCTTGCCAGTTCCTGCCCGCCCCACAAGCACGCTGAGTTTTCGTGTCGTTAAACGCTCCAATGCGTTTGCCTGCTCATCCAAGGCATCTACGTGTCGCTGGTCGGAAAGATCGATGTGACCGCCGCCTTCCTCAATCGCCTTGACCAACAATGGCCGCCACGAGTCATTCAATGACGCGAGCTGTTTGCCAGCTCGCGCTGTCAGCAGCTTTCCCAACTTTTGTTCGCGCAACTTCAGCTCAGTGAGCTGAACGCAACCAAGCACGTCACCGTTCTCGACATTGAACTCGATGTTGAGGCGCTCCACCTCTGAGGCAAGGCTTGCCTCATTCCCAGCGAGCCAGTCGGCCGGCATGACGCATGGGCGCGGCAAGTCCAGCTTCGCGAGACCCATCACGGCGTCGCCCTCTGATAACAATGAGTCACCATTGGACGCTGCATGACGCAGCACGGCTACAAGCGCGGCGCGAATTCGACGTGGATCCATCGGCGAATCGATACGCGAAGGCAGTTCGACGGGATGTGCTACGGCAACCGTGTCGTCAGGCATCACGCCGCGTTCCACCGTCGCAATGCTGACGGGGTACTCGTTTAAGTCGCCCAGATCAGTTTCGGCAATGCGGTACGGGTTAGCCAATATCTCAGCATCTGAAACGGGGGAGCGTATTGCTTTTGTGCGTTCGCGCGGATCGAACCATCGCTTTGCTTGCAATGGACTCAGGCTCATTCGAGATAGCAGCCGCAACAGCGCTTTCCGCTCATCGGTTAGTCCAATCCATGTTGCTCGGCTGGCTTGCAAGTCGGCCTTGTAGGAAGCCTGTGGCGGCATCTGCTGTCCAAGGAGCAATGCGTCGAGTACGGGCCAAGGATCGCTCATGGGAGCAATCAGACTCTTAGCCATCAGTTCTTGCACCAGCGACGTACCTAGGCGCACACCGAGTGCCTCCAAAGCCGAGCCCGCCCCGGGAAAGGCGCCCCGGTCTTGCCAGGCGGCTGCGATCTGCTCATTCAGCCATTCTTCACGTTGAGCCCAGGGGCCTTTTGCAATACCGTGCTCCCTGATCTTGCGAACGGCAGCAAGACATTTCACGAGCACCGACAGCGCAACGTCTGGTGTTCCAAGTTCGCCGGCATAGGAGAACGACATGACGTCGATTGCCTCGGGAACCACGGCAATCTCATTCAACAGCTCACGTCGCCGCGCATCCTCCTTGGAGTCCCCTGTCGGGTCGAGGTAGTCGTGATACGGCAATACGAAACCCCGCGCGCCATCGGGCCGAATCGAATGCTGAAACAGCCGATCCCAAAGCGGATATTTTTGCTCCACCTTCGCGGTGTCGTAATGCAAGGTCGGCGAAAGATGGTCCACCGTACCTATAGCAACCACGAGTCTTGAGTAAGCCTCTTCCAGTGGATGCCCGCTCTTGGTATAGAAAAATGCCAACGAACTACCAGCGGTTACTTGGCCGAAGAAGTGATCACCGATTGCCTTCTGACGTTCACTGGAGAAGACCCAGGGTGATGGGAAAGGCGGCTCATCGTCGGGTGGAAGAGGCACTGGCAGTTGTTCATCCAGCCGACCTTGGTGCTGGCGCAACATCCAGTAGAACGGCACTGCGAACGTTGAGTATGCCGGTATACGTATACTCGTTTCGAGCAGGCTCCCGTGCGTCTCGCGGGTCTTCGTCAATCCCGCATAGGGATGATTAACCGTCCTCGTCCATTCGGCACTGTTCATGAACGCGGCCGACTCGGCCTGACAGGGCGGCAGCGCATCAGCTCCCAGTTCAGAGAAAGGCTTTCCCGCCCACTTAACCTCGTGCACTTCGTCGCGCCCTTCTCGAATGCGTTCCAGATCAACACAAAATGAGTTTCCCGCAGGGTCCAAGCAGACAGCACCGTTCCAACGGTTGTCATGCCACGCAACGCGAACATTCAAATGTTTCATCATCCTCCTTAGAGATCAGTGAATTGATATTATTTTTACTCATTCAGGAGAGTAAATTCGAACGACAAGCGGACCTAATTTATCGCTCTCGGCAAGAGCATGGCTATCGGACAACGCGTCAGCCATGCGGCAGTAAGATAGCAAGCTCCTGAGCCATCCACGTTGGTAGGCGCGCACGCACCAAGGCAACCTTCTCAAGTTCAGAATAAGGTAATTTCGAGCGCAGTTTCCGCAAAGCTTCGCCGGTATTTTCTGGACCCAGCCATGCAAGCGCCCTTATCACCTCACCTGCGGTGCACTCCGGAAGAATCAACTGCCAAATGGGAGCGTGTCGAAGTTCCACGGTTTGCGCGCCAACTGTCAGGCACCGATTGCGCCCGGATGTGAGATAGATGGCCCGCATTGGTACCTGCATGGTGAGCCCAAGTGCATTGGCAGCCGCCGCACCATGGGACACGATCGTTTCCCCGCGCTGCTTGGCCAATCCTTCAACGATCTTACGGGCGGATGGTGCATGCATCCCAAAACAACTTTCGACCGGCAGCACATAAATACCTCGCCCTGCCCGCAACAAAGCGCCACGCTTCGCCAAACGAGACAGCACCTGATCAACGGCCGCTCTCCTCCCCAAATGCAGTATCTCTTTCGCAACCAAGGGAGTGCCCTCCGGCAACCCGGCTGCGTATTCCAGCACCTGCTTGGCAGTAGTTTGCATGAAGAGATATCCTATCTGTCAGAAATATGAATAAATTTCTGACACTTGTCAATGCAACTTCAACTGACTTGGCAGCACTTCGTTCAGGTACGCCCGAGCGAGTTGCCTATAAGCCTGCCAATAGTCACCATTGCTCTACGTAACCAATTCCGAACGATGACTCATCAAGCAAACCCCTTGGAGGGGGACAAAAGATGGATAACCAAGATTCCAGCCAACTCGACCGCATCGACGTTCGCTACACGTCGTCCGAACCGCCTCGCGGCGTCGACGGATACGAAGAACGCCACCAACTTGTCGTTGCGCGCCCTCTTCCCTTCCGGCGCACCATCCGCCGACCCGAACTGCATCAGTTGGTCCCGCTTGCCGATACGACAATCTACGACATGGAGCGTCGCGGCGAATTTCCGAAGCGCTTCAATCTGACGCCGCGTTGCGTGGTGTGGGATCTTGCGGAGGTGGAGGCCTGGCTAGCGGCACGCCGCCAAGCCTCGGATGCAGACGCGCTGAAACGCGCCCCTTCACCTGACGTGCGCCAACGCAAGCGACGCCCAGTCAAACAAGCGCCCGCAGCGTAGGCACCGACAGCGACGCCGGGAGCAGCGTGGCCGTATAAGCACCACCTTCCACCCAAGCATCAACCATATTCGCCCACTCCTGCAGCATGTGCCGACGCTGTTCGCCGTATTCCGCTTTGTTGTAAATGGCTCGCGACGAACGTCCGTCCTCGTGCGCCAAGCACTTCTCGATCCAATCACGGTTGAAGCCAACTTCGTTGAGCAATGTCGATCCGGTTCGCCTCAGGTCGTGCACCGTGAACGGTTCCAATGGCAAACCTGCTGTTTTCGCCCTCTCAGCCACGATCTGTGTGACCCGATTCAACGTTGCCTGGGACATGCACCGATCGGCGTCGTAACGCGACGGCAACACGTACTTGGAGCCGCCAGCACAAGTGTGCAGGGCCACCATGATGTCGAGTGCTTGCCGGGAAAGATAGACGTTGTGCGGATTGCGACCCTTCATGCGGGACTTCGGAATGGTCCATAGAGCCGCCTCGAAATCGACCTCATCCCAAGTCGCCTGGATCAACTCGCTCTTACGCACTAAGGTGAGGAGGATCATCCGTAGCGCCAGCCGGATGGTAGGGTATGTCGCCACTGACTCCATTTGGCGGTGCATCAACCGGATTTCGGTTGGCGTAAGCGCCCGGTCCTTCGGAACAAACGTAGCAATGGATGCCGCCCCCACATCGTCCGCAGGATTGGCGACCTTCTCACCGTGGAGGATCGCAAAGACGTAGATCTGTTTGACGATGTCGCGAACGTGAACGGCGGTGGCCGGCGCTCCCCGCGCCTTGACCTTCTGGCAGAGCGCTCGCAAATCGTCGGCGCTGATCTCGCCGAGCAGCCGATTTTTAAAAACTGGTGTGATGTCGCGGTCGATGATGCTCTTGCGCATTGAGCGCGTCGTCTCGGCCATCTTGGCACCCGCCAGCCACTTGACGGTAAATTCGCCGAAAGTCTTGGCCTCGGTCAGGCGGCGTTTTTCGCGCTGCTTCTCCATCGCTGGAGACTTGCCGTTACCAATTGCGCGCTTGGCATCCAGCAGCTTCTCCCGGGCCATCGCCAGCGAGATCCCCGCCGGCCCATAACGGCCGATGGTCAGCGTCTCTCGACGCCCATTGAGGCGGTAGTCGTAGCGGAAAGCGATCGTACCCGCCGTTGATACCGTGACGTACATACCGTCACGGTCGGCGAGCTTATAGGGAGCCGCTCCAGGCTTGAGGTTTCGGAGTGCGGTGTCGGTAAGCATCTTGGTTTTTCTCCTGTTCGAGACGGTTTTTACCGTCAAGGGTCAGAAGACCTAAAGATGCCCGAAAACCCGCATGAAACCTAGCTTTTCGGGTAGATTTTTACCGTCAAGACCGAAATAGTCAGAACGGTAAAAATCTGGGTCTGAATCCGAGGTTAAAACCTTACCGTCAGCTTTACCGGCAAGTTATTTTGCTGGGGGTCGATAGCCACCGATAGCCACCGAGACGTAAATTCATATAAATCAACAACTTACGTCACTTTATCGATAGTGCTCGATAGCCCCCGAACAACCTCAAATCACTCCCACTCGATGGTCGCAGGCGGCTTGCCGCTGATGTCGTACACCACCCGGTTGATGCCGCGCACTTCGTTGATGATGCGGTTGGACACCTTGCCCAGCAAGGCGTGCGGCAGGTGTGCCCAGTGCGCGGTCATGAAGTCCTGCGTCTGCACGGCGCGCAACGCCACCACGTATTCGTAGGTGCGGCCGTCGCCCATCACGCCCACCGACTTCACCGGCAAGAACACGGCGAACGCCTGCGACGTCGCCTCGTACCAGTTGGTCGGCACGCTGTCCTGGTCGAAGCCTGGCACCACCACCGGCTCGTACGGCGTATTGCGCAGCTCTTCGATGAAGATGGCGTCGGCGCGGCGCAGCAGGTCGGCGTAGTCCTTCTTCACTTCGCCGAGGATGCGCACACCCAGGCCCGGGCCGGGGAACGGATGACGGTAGACCATGTCATGCGGCAGGCCCAGCGCCACGCCCAGCTTGCGCACTTCGTCCTTGAACAGTTCGCGCAGCGGCTCCAGCAGCGACAGTTTCATGTGCTCCGGCAGGCCGCCCACGTTGTGGTGGCTCTTGATGGTCTGGCCCTTCTTGCCCTTGCCGGCCGACTCGATCACGTCCGGGTAGATGGTGCCCTGCGCCAGCCACTTGGCGTTGACCAGCTTGCCCGATTCGGCGTTGAACACCTCGACGAATTCGCGGCCGATGATCTTGCGCTTCTGCTCGGGATCGGCCACGCCGGCCAGGTGGCCCATGAACTGGTCCTCGGCGTCGATGCGGATCACCTTGACGCCCAGGTTCTTGGCGAACATGTCCATCACCATCTTGCCCTCGTCCAGGCGCAGCAGGCCGTGGTCGACGAACACGCAGGTCAGCTGGTCGCCGATGGCGCGGTGGATCAGCGCGGCGGCCACCGACGAATCGACGCCGCCGGACAGGCCCAGGATCACTTCGTCGGTGCCGACCTGGGCGCGGATTTTCTCGACCGCTTCCGAGATGTAGTCCGGCATGTTCCAGTCCGATTTGCAGCCGCAGATCTCGTGCACGAAGCGGCCCAGCATGGCCTTGCCCTGCACTGTGTGGGTCACTTCCGGGTGCCACTGCACGCCGTAGAAGCGCTTCTCCTCGTGGGCCATGGCGGCGATCGGGCAGCTCGGGGTGTTGCCCATCAGGACGAAGCCCGGTGGCATCTCCAGCACCTTGTCGCCGTGGCTCATCCACACTTTCAGCATGCCGTGGCCTTCGTCGGTGACGAAGTCGTTGATGCCGTCGAGCAGCTTGGTGTGGCTGCGGGCGCGCACCTCGGCGTAACCGAATTCACGCACCAGGCCGTTCTCGACCTTGCCGCCCAGCTGGGCCGCCATGGTTTGCATGCCGTAGCAGATCCCCAGCACCGGCACGCCCAGTTCGAACACGGCGTCCGGCGCGCGCGGGGCGTCGCCTTCCAGCGTCGAGCTGTGGCTGCCCGACAGGATCACGCCGGCGGCGCCGTAGTTGCGCACGAATTCGTCGCTGACGTCGTACGGGTACACTTCCGAGAACACGCCGGCGTCGCGCACGCGGCGCGCGATCAGCTGGGTGACTTGGGAGCCGAAATCGAGGATGAGGATTTTTGAGTGCATGAGTAATGTACTGGAGAGGTAAAGAATAGAAAAACGCCGGCTTTGCTAAGCCGGCGTTGCAAGGACGGTTTAGTCGCCGGAACGGTAGTTCGGCGCTTCCTTGGTGATCTGCACGTCGTGCACGTGCGATTCGCGCATGCCGGCCGAGGTGATCTCGACGAACTCGGCTTTGCTGCGCAGTTCGTCGATGGTGGCGCAACCGCAGTAGCCCATCGATTGACGCACGCCGCCCACCAGCTGGAAGATGATCGCCAGCACGCTGCCCTTGTAGGCGACGCGGCCTTCGATCCCTTCGGGCACGAACTTGTCGGCCTTCATGGTGGCGTCCTGGAAGTAGCGGTCGGCCGAGCCGTCGGACATGGCGCCCAGCGAGCCCATGCCGCGATACGACTTGTACGAGCGGCCCTGGTACAGGATCACTTCGCCCGGCGCCTCTTCGGTGCCGGCGAACATGGATCCCATCATCACGGTCGACGCGCCGGCCGCGAGGGCCTTGGAGATGTCGCCCGAGAAGCGGATGCCGCCGTCGGCGATGCATGGCACACCGGTGCCTTCAAGCGCTTCGGCCACGTTGGAGATCGCGGTGATCTGCGGCACGCCGACGCCGGCGACGATGCGGGTGGTGCAGATCGAGCCAGGGCCGATGCCGACCTTGACCGCGTCCGCGCCGTGCGCGACCAGCGCCTTGGCAGCGGCGGCGGTGGCGATGTTGCCGCCGATGACGTCCACTTGCGGGAACTTGGTCTTGATCCATTTCACGCGGTCCAGGATGCCTTGCGAGTGGCCGTGGGCGGTGTCGACCACCAGCACGTCGACGCCGGCGGCGACCAGCAGTTCGATCCGCTCTTCATCCTTGGCGCCGACACCGACGGCCGCGCCGACCAGCAGCTTGCCCTGCGAGTCCTTCGACGCCAGCGGGTGCTCGGTGGATTTCTGGATGTCCTTGACGGTGATCAGGCCGCGCAGTTCGAAGGCGTCGTTGACGACCAGCACGCGCTCGAGGCGGTGCTTGTTCATCAGGCGCTTGGCTTCGTCGCGGTCGGCGCCTTCCGCGCCCTCTTTGACGAACACCAGTTTTTCGCGCGGGGTCATCTTGGCGCGGGCTTCGGCGTCGAGCTCCTGTTCGAAACGCAGGTCGCGGTTGGTGATGATGCCCACCACTTCCTTGCCTTCGACGACAGGGAAGCCGGAAATGCCATATTGCTCGGTCAGCTTGATGACGTCGCGGATCTTCATGGTCGGCGGAATCGTGATCGGATCACGCAGCACGCCGGCCTCGAAGCGCTTGACGCGCGCCACTTCGCGAGCCTGATCCTTGGGATTCAGGTTCTTGTGGATGATGCCTATGCCGCCCTCTTGTGCCATGGCGATCGCCAGGCGGGCTTCGGTGACCGTGTCCATCGCTGCGGACAGCAACGGGATGTTCAGGCTGATGTTACGGGTCAGGCGAGTTTTGAGGGACGTATCGGCAGGCAGAACATTCGAGTACGCTGGGACGAGAAGCACATCATCAAACGTGAGTGCTTTTTGGAGTAGACGCATAGCATTTCCTATAGGCGCAAAAGCAGATTATACAGAATCAGCCATGGTTTGTCCGAAACTTCTACAAACGGCCCGGACCGCCCCGCCACGACACCACTTTCATCTTTGAAAAATTCCTTTCCCTTAGGCATGCATTCCTGACCATGTTGCAAAAAAGCCTCGACCGTGGACTCTAATTGTCCGGCGCGCAAACTACTGTCGAGCTCGTAAACATCGGGCGTCGCGGCGTTTCCAGGCCGCTATTCGTGGATATTTTATAAATAATATATATAGATAGCCAAGATAAATTGCTGTACTTTATTAAACGTAGTCATTTGGGCCAGATGCGCGCAAACGTCGCATCTGACATGTTCAACACGCTCGCCTGCATCGCAGGCACTTCAATACCATTGGGGCACCATGAACTTGAATAAATACCTGATCGGACTCGTGGCTTCCGTCGCCACCTGCTCCGCCTTCGCCAGTCCCTTGTTATCCGAGGGATTCAACGACATCAGCACCCTCGGCGCCAGCGGATGGGTCATGACCAACAACAGCGGCGCAGTCGGCTCGACCAACTGGTTCCAGGGGCAGGACTTCGCCTTCCCCGCCGCTGCCGGCGCCAGCAACTCCTACATCGCGGCCAACTTCAACAACGCGGTCTTCGGTGGCGCCGTCAGCAACTGGCTGATCACGCCGGAAGTGGCGATGACCAACGGCGAGCAATTGAACTTCTCGCTGCGCTTGCTGGGGGAAGGCGCGGTCGATACCGTTCAAGTCTATTACAGCACCGCGGGCGCCAGCAGCAATGTCGGCAGCACCGCCACCTCCACCGGCGACTTCCGGCTGCTGGGCACCTACAGCGCGTCCGCCGACACCGGCTGGACCAACAACACGCTGGCCCTGTCCGGCCTGTCCGGCGCCACCACCGGCCGCTACGCCTTCCGCTATCTGGTCGACGATACGTCCGTCAACGGCGACTACATCGGCATCGACTCGGTCAACATCAGCGCCGTGCCGGAACCGACCACCGCACTGATGCTGCTGCTGGGCCTGGGCGTGGTGGCGTTCAGCCGCAAGAAGCAGCTGCGCCTGCTGGCCTTGGCCGGCCTGTCCGCCAGCACCCTGGTGGCGCAAGCGGCCGAGCCGCAGACCGGCGCCAATGGCCTGATGAGCTTCCCGAACGCGCGCGTCGCCGTGCAGCCTGAACTGGTCGCGACCGCCGCGCCAGCCGGCAGCGGCATGGTCGCCTATAAAGACGCCGCCACCGGCCAGCTGGTCGGCCCGTCGGCAGAACAGGCAGCCGAGCTGGCCGCCGCGGCAGTGCCCGCCGCCGCCAGCGTGCAATCCACCGGCCGCCAGGCCGCCACCGCCCGCGTCGCCCCGCTGACCACCGCGCGTGGCGGCGTCGGCCGCAAGCTCGACGACTCCACCGCCAGCTACGCCGTCGTCCACAAGGACGCCAACGGCCAGCTGGTCGAATCCTGCGTTCCCGGCGAAGACGTCGCCAGCCATTTGGCGCACGGCCCCAGCCTGCCTGCCGCACAAGGAGAACAACAATGAAGCGCTTCACCCTGAACGCAGCGGCCGCAGCGGCCGCCTGCCTGTTCGCCTCGTCCGCCTGGGCCGCCGCCACCATCGTGATCGTCAACGGCGACCCGGCCAACGTCGGCTTCAATGACCCGACCGTGGTCGCTCCCGTCGGCGGCAACGCCGGCACCACGCTGGGCGTGCAGCGCCTGAACGCATTCCAGGCCGCCGCCAACAAATGGGGCGCCACGCTGACCAGCACCACCCCGATCCGCGTGCTGGCCACGTGGGAAGCGCTGACCTGCACCGCCACCTCGGCCGTGCTGGGCAGCGCCGGCGCCACCGAGATCTTCCACGACTTCGACGGCGCGCCGCAGGCCGGCGCCTGGTTCGGCAAGGCCCAGACCGCCAAGCTGACCGGCTCCGATCCGGATTCGTCGGTGGCCGACATCCGCGCCCGCTTCAACATCAACCTGGGCAAGTCCAACTGCCTGGCCGGCTCGCCGTTCTACCTGGGCCTGGACGCCAACCACGGCACCGCCGTCGACCTGGTGACGGTGCTGACCCATGAATTCGGCCACGGCCTGGGCTTCCAGACCTACACCAACGGCTCGACCGGCGCGCAGCTGGGCGGCGTGCCCAGCGTGTGGGACTTCTACCTGAAGGACAGCACCACCAACAAGCTGTGGAAGGACATGACGGACGCCGAGCGCGCCGCCTCGTCGCTCAAATCGGGCAAGCTGGTCTGGACCGGCCCGATCGCCAACAGCTACGTCAGCACCGTGCTGCAGCAAGGCGCCCCGGCGCTGACGCTGATCAGCCCGGCAAACATCGCCGGCAGCCTGCAGGTCGGCACGGCCAGCTTCGGCCCGGCGCTGAGCAGCCCGGGCCGCACCGGCGAGATCATGCCGGTGGTCGACACCGCCCCCAACCTCGGCCTGGCCTGCGGCCCGCTGTCGGCGCTCAACGCCGCCGCGGTCAACGGCAAGATCGCGCTGGTGGACCGTGGCGTGTGCGCCTTCACGATCAAGGCCAAGGCGGTGCAGGACGCCGGCGCGATCGGCATGATCGTGGCCGACAACGCCCCCGGCTCGCCACCGCCAGGCCTGGGCGGCAGCGATCCGAGCGTCACCATTCCGGCGGTCCGCATTTCGCAGGAAGACGGCATCGCCCTGAAGACGGCCCTGGCCAAGCGCACCCGCCTGCATTCCAACGTGTTCGCCAACCTCGGCGTGAACCTGGCGCTGCGCGCCGGGGCCGATGCGGCGGGCCGCCTGCAGATGTTCGCACCCAATCCGTACCAGAGCGGTTCGTCGGTGTCGCACTACGACGTCAGCGCCTTCCCCAACCTGCTGATGGAGCCGGCGATCAACAACGACCTGACCCACGAAGTCACGCCGCCGTTCGACCTGTCCTTCCCGCTGCTGCGTGATGTAGGCTGGTAAGCACCACGGCGGCATCCGCCACCGAGAGCCCGTCGCCCTTTGGCCGACGGGCTTTTTTCTTTGCGGTTGACAGTGGCGGCGAATCATGGCGAAATCGGGGCTGGCCTTACTGGAGCCCCACCATGACTTACCGTATCCTGCGCGGCCTGGCCGGCGCCCTGCTGCTGGCAGCCTCCTCGCTGGCGATGGCCCAGTACATCTGGATCGACGACAAGGGCGTCAAGCAGTTGTCGGACCGTCCGCCACCGCCGTCGGTGCCGGAAAAGCGCATCCTGAAGGCGCCCGGCAAGGCGCCGTTCAATCCCAACGCCGAGCCCGAAGCGCTGGCCGCCGAGCCGGCGACAGAGGCGGCCATCAAGCGTCCGCCCACGCTGGCCGAGCGCAACGCCGACTTCAACAAGCGCAAGGACGAAGCGGCGGCCGCCGCCCAAAAGGCCGCCGACGAGGCCCGGCAAAAGGCCGACATCGCCGCCAACTGCGACGCCGCCCGCAAGAACCTGCAGGCGCTGGCCGACGGCGTACGCATGACCAATTACGACAGCAAGGGCGAACGCGGCATCATGGGCGACGCCGAACGCACCGAAATGGCGAAAAAGAATCAAAAAGTGTTGGCCGGATGCAAATAGCCACTGTCGGTGGGCGGCCTTGCTGCCGTATGATATCGCTATCAACATTTCTTCCCGGCCCAACATGATCAAACCAGCAGCGAACAAGAGCCGCGCCAGCGGCCGCATCACCTTGGCGATGGTGGCGGCGCACGCCGGCGTGGCGACCATGACCGCCTCGCGCGCCATCACACAGCCGGACATGGTGTCGCAGGCGCTGCGCGACCGGGTGGACCAGGCCGTCGTCGAACTGGGCTACGTGCCCAACCGCGCCGCGCGCGCGCTGGCCTCGTCGCAGTCCAAGGTGATCGCGGTGCTGGTGCCGTCGCTGTCGAACGCGGTGTTCACCGAGGTGCTGGCCGGCATCCAGGACGCGCTGGACGCCGACGATTACCAGATCCTGATCGGCAATACCCGCTATTCCGACAAGGAAGAGGAAAAGCTGATCGGCACCTACCTGCAGTCCAACCCCGACGGCATGCTGCTGTCGGGCCTGAGCCACAGCCCGCGCGTGCAGCAGATCCTGACCAATTCGCGCGTGCCGGTGGTGTCGATGATGGACATGTCCACCGATCCGTCGCAGCTGACGGTGGGCTTCTCGCAGGTGCAGGCCGGCTACGCGATGACGCGCTACCTGATCGACAAGGGCCACCGCCGCATCGGCTTCCTGGCCGCGCAGCTGGACGAGCGCACGCTGCGGCGCGCCGAAGGCTACCGCCAGGCCATGCAGGAAGCCGGCCTGCTCGACAACAAGCTGGAAGTGATGGTGGGCGAACCGTCCACCATCGCGCTGGGCGCCGAGCTGCTGGGCCGCATGCTGGCGCAGGCGCCCGATTGCGACGCCATCTTCTGCTGCAACGACGACCTGGCGCACGGCGCGGTCTACCAGTGCCAGCGGCGCGGCATCAACGTGCCGGCGCAGCTGGCCATCTGCGGCTTCAACGACCTGCCCGCGTCGGCGTGGATGAATCCGTCGCTGACCACGGTCGCCACGCCGCGCTACCGCATCGGCTACGAGGCGGCCAAGCTGCTGCGCGCCGTGATCAAGGGCGAAGACCCGGCCAACAAGCAGATCGACCTGGGCTTCACGCTGATGGCGCGCGAGAGCGCGTAGTGTGCGGCGGCGCTGCGCCGCAACATCAAATCTTGTTTACAAATTTCGCCAAACGCTTACACTGCGATCACCTTTGTTAGCGCTACCATAGTGGACGAACATGTGAAGACTTCCCTGACCTGGCGTGAAAAAATCAGCTACGGCATCGCCGATATGGGCTTCAATTTTTATTGGACCAATATCGCCACCTTCCTGCTGATCTTCTACACCGACGTCTTCGGCATCTCGGCCGCGGCGGCGGCGTCCATGGTGTTCGCCATCAAGATCGTCAACGCCTTCACCGATCCGCTGATCGGCGCCCTCGCCGACCGCACCAACACCCGCTTCGGCAAGTTCCGCCCCTACCTGATCTGGGTTCCGCTGCCGCTGGCCGGCGCCGCCTTCCTGACCTACACCACGCCCGACCTGTCCGAGGGCGGCAAGATCGCCTGGGCCTACGGTACTTATCTGCTGATGATGGTCTGCTACACCTGCATCAACATTCCGTACAACGCCTTGTCCGGCGTGCTCTCGGCCGACCCGCAGGAGCGCTCCACCGTCAACGGCCTGCGCTTCATCTTCGCCTTCGCCGGCGGCACGCTGGTCACGGCGGCCACGCCGGCGCTGGTGCGCTGGCTGGGGCACGGCGACGACAAACTGGGCTGGCAGTTGACGATGCTGGCGTGGGGCACGCTGGCGTCCGCGCTGTTCGTGACGACCTTCGTCAACACGCGCGAACGCGTGGCGCCCGTTCCCTCGCAGCGGTCCAACGTCTGGCAGGACATTCGCGACCTGTCGCGCAACCGGCCGTGGGTGGCGCTGTTCTTCCTGGCGCTGATCATCATGATCACCATCACGCTGCGCACCACCAGCGCGGCCTACTACTTTAAGTACGTGGTCGGCAGGCCGGAGCTGATGCAGGGCTTCGTGCCGGCCTATATGATGTCGGCCGCCGCCGGCGCCGCACTGACGCCGGTCCTGACGCGCTTCATCGACAAGCGCAAGCTGATGATGATTTTGATGAGCACCACCACCCTGCTGTCGCTGGCCTTCTTCTTCGTCGGCAAGGAGCAGGTCACGCTGATGTTCGCGCTGCAGATCGCCACCGGCCTGGTGCTCGGTCCGAAATCGCCGCTGGCCTTCTCGATGTACGCCGACACCGCCGACTACAACGAATGGCGCACCGGCCGCCGCGCCACCGCGATGACCTTCGCCGCCGCCACCTTCTCGCAAAAGCTGGGCACCGCCGTCGCGGTGGCCGTCATCGGCTGGCTGTTCACGCGGCTGGGCTACGTGGCCAATGTGGCGCAGTCGGCCGGCTCGCAGGCCGGCATCGTCTGGCTGATGTCATTGATACCGGCGGCGTTCGCACTGTGCGCGGTCACCGTGATGTACTTCTATAACCTCGACAACGCCATGCTGGCCAGGATCCAGGCGGACCTGGCGGCGCGCAAAACACATTTGGAGACCGATTGATGCTGCGTCCTACCCACGACGGCGACCGCTACGAACTGACCAGCCCCACGGCCATGCCGCGCGCGGCGGGCTTCCTGTGGAACCAGAAGATGATGATACAGGCGACCTGCCGCGGCTACGCCACCGCGCAGTTCATGCAGCCGGAGCCGGCCAAGTACGCCTACGCGCCCAACCTGGAGGCCAAGACCTTCATGCAGCCGGAGCAGAACTACTACGCGCATCATCCGGGCCGCTTCTTCTACATCAAGGACGAGGACAGCGGCCAGCTGTTCTCGGCGCCGTACGAGCCGGTGCGCGCGCCGGTGGACGCCTTCACCTTCTCGGTCGGCAAAAGCGATATCGGCTGGACCGTCGAGCACCTGGGCGTGCGCGTCGAGCTGACACTAAGCCTGCCGGTGGAGGATGTGGTGGAACTGTGGTCGCTGCGCGTGACCGACCTTTCCGGCCGGCCGCGCCGGCTGAGCGTGTATCCCTATTTCCCGATCGGCTACATGTCGTGGATGAACCAGTCCGGCGAATACCGCGCGGACCTGGGCGGCGTGGTGGCCAGCTGCGTCACGCCGTATCAAAAGGTGGGCGACTACTTCAAGCAGAAGGACTTCAAGGACAAGACCTACTTCCTGTGCGAGGAGGCGCCTCAGGCGTGGGAGGTGCAGCAGGCGGCGTTCGAAGGCGAAGGCGGCCTGCATCGCCCATCGGCGATCCAGGCGGACCAGCTGTCCAACGGCGACGCGCGCTACGAGACGCCGGCCGCCGTGGTGCAGTACCGGCTGGCGCTAGACGCGGGCGCGTCGCACGGCTACCGCTTCATCTTCGGCCCCGCCTTCGACGACGCCGAGATCCGCGCGGTGCGCGCCAAATATCTGAGCGCCGCCGCCTTCGACGCGGCGCGCGCCGACTACGCGGCCTACATCGCCGGCGGGCGCGGCTGCCTGCGGATCGAAACGCCGGACCCGGACCTCGACAACTTCGTCAACCACTGGCTGCCGCGCCAGGTGTTCTATCACGGCGACGTCAACCGCCTCAGCACCGATCCGCAGACCCGCAACTACCTGCAGGACAATATGGGCATGAGCTACATCCGCCCCGGCGTGATGCGCGGCGCCTTCCTGCACGCCCTGTCGCAGCAGGAGGCCAGCGGCGCCATGCCGGACGGGATACTGCTGGCCGAAGGCGCGGAACTCAAATACATCAACCAGGTGCCGCACACCGACCACTGCGTGTGGCTGCCGGTGGCGCTCAAGGTCTATCTCGACGAGACCGGCGACTACGGCATCCTCGACGCAGAGGTGGCCGGGCATGAGGGCGGCGCCACGCTCAGCGTCGCCCAGCGCATGCACCGCGCCATGGACTGGCTGCTGCAGGCGCGCGACCAGCGCGGCCTGAGCTACATCGCGCAGGGCGACTGGTGCGATCCGATGAACATGGTCGGCTACAAGGGGCGCGGCGTGTCCGGCTGGCTGACGGTGGCCACCGCGTACGCGCTGAACCTGTGGGCGGAGATCTGCGAGCAGCGCGCCGACGCGCCGCTGCTGGCAAGCGCCAGCCGTTACCGCGCCGGCGCCGTGGCGGTCAACCAGGCCGCCAACGAGCACCTGTGGGACGGCGGCTGGTACGCACGCGGCATCACCGACGACAACGTCAAGTTCGGCATCGGCAAGGATGTGGAGGGCCGCATCTGGCTCAACCCGCAGGCGTGGGCCATCCTGGGAGGCACCGCTGACGCCGGCCAGCGCGCGTCCATGCTGAAGCAGGTGGATCAGCAGCTGACGACGCCCTACGGCGTGGCCATGTTCGCGCCGCCTTACAGCGCCATGCGCGACGACGTGGGCCGCGTCACGCAGAAGCATCCAGGCTCTGCGGAGAACGGCGCGGTCTACAACCACGCCGCCGTGTTCTACATCCACAGCCTGTACACCATCGGCGAGGGCGACCGCGCCTATCAACTGCTGCGGCAGATGATCCCCGGCCCCGACGAAGCAGACTACCTGCAGCGCGGCCAGCTGCCGGTGTTCATCCCCAACTACTATCGCGGTGCCTGGCGCGAGTATCCACGCACGGCCGGCCGCTCCAGCCAGTTGTTCAACACCGGCACCGTGTCGTGGGCCTACCGCTGCTTCATCGAGGGCTTGTGCGGCCTGCGGGGCGACGCCGACGGCCTGCGCATCGCGCCGCAACTGCCGAAGGCGTGGGATGCCATCAAGGTCACGCGCGAGTTCCGCGGCGCGACGTTCAAGGTCTCGATAAAACGGGCGGACGTCGCGGAAACCCAGGTCTGGCGGGATGGCGAACGTCTGGCCGATGCGCGCGTGACCGGCATCGTGGCGGGCGAAGTCCAGGCGCTGGAGGTGCTGATTCCGCGTTGACCGCCCGATGCGGTGCACTTGCGCAAACCGGCGCGGCGATCGGCCGCCGCATCGTACACTGATGTCAAAACCATCAGGAGATCGCCATGCAATTCGTCAAGCATGCGGAACTACAACGGGCTCTGGCCGACGCCGCACCGGAGATCGTCATACCGCCACTATCGCTGCTGCCCGCAACGCCGTTGCCGGCCGCAGAAATCGCCGATGAGAACCTCAACATCGTGCGCCACAAGGACAGCGGCTGCATCCAGTTCGTGTTCCCGACCCAGACCGCGCCGATGCTGCTGGCGCCCATGCATCCCGCCGCCGGCCGCATGGACTGGTTCAAGCAGGCCGCCCTGCGCGTGAGCGAGCGCATGACGCAGCGGATGGCCGAGACCATCGAAGCCCACAACAAGCCGGAGGCCTTGCTCAGCCTGCGCCATGGCTGGCGTCAGCCGGCGACGGCGGCCGAACTGGCGGCCTCGCGCGGGCGCAAGGTGCTGCTGCTGGTGCACGGCGTGTTCAGCTCCATCGAAGGCGCGTTCGACGACCTGGCGGCGGACGGCACCATGCAGCAGCTGCTGGCGCGCTACGACAACCAGGTGTTCGGCTACGATCACTGGACCATCGCCAAGACGCCGCAGCAGAACGCGCTGGACTTGCTGTCGCACCTACCGGCCGATGCCGGATGGGAGGTCGACATCGTCTGCCACAGCCGCGGCGGGCTGTTGGTGCGCTCGCTGCTGTCGACGGTGCCGCACGCGGAGGACGCGGTGCTGGCCGCCGTCGCCGCGCAGCGCGCGGGGCGTATCGCCAGCGTGGGCAAGGTGTTCTTTGTGGCGGCGGCCAACCAGGGTTCGCCGCTGGCGTCGCCGGAAGAGATCCAGCATTTCCTCAACGTGGCCGCCATGCTGGCCTCGTTCAGCGGCGGCATGGCGCTGGATCTGGTGATCGGGCTGGCGCGGATGGCGGTGTCGCTGGGCTTCGAGCTGCCCAGCGTGGAGGCGCTGGCGAGCGGCTCGGCGCTGATAGCCCAGCTGGACCGGAGCGACACGCTGCTCACCAGCGCCAGCACCTACTATGCGCGCGCGGATTTCGACTTCGGCCATTCGATGCTGGAGCAAGCGGGCACGCTGATCAACCGCATCCTGCTGCAAACCGACAACGACGTGGTGGTCCCCTACGACGGCGTGCTGCTGCCCGAGGCGCAGGTGGCCGAGGCGAGCATGCTGAGCTTCGGCACGCCGCAGCAAAAGCAGTCCGAGGTCTGGCACACGGAGTTCTTCAAGCATCCGACGCTGCGCCAATTCCTGATCGAACGCGGCGCCTGAGCCTCAGACGGCGACCTTGCGGCGCCGGCGGGCGTTCTTGGGATCGGCGATCAGCGGACGGTAGATCTCAACGCGGTCGTGCTCGCGCAGCACGGTGTCCAGCGTCTTCTTCTTGGCGTAGACGCCGACCTGCATGACCGCCAGGTCGATTTCCGGCGCCTCCTGCAGCACGCCGCTGATGGCGATGGCCTGCTCGATGGTCGTGCCCACAGGCACCCGCAGCGCGCGCAGGAACTGCACCGCGTCGCTGGCGTAGCACACTTCGATGTTGAAGGTTTCAGCCGCCATACACTGTTTCCGCCCGTTTGCAGAAGGAATCGACCATGCTGTTGGCGATCATGCCGAACACCGGCCCCACCAGCTGCGCCAGCAAGGCGCTGGAGAACTCGTAGTGCAGGTCCAGCTCGATCTTGCAGGCGTCCTCGCGCAGCGCCTTGAAGGTCCACACGCCGTCGAGGCACTTGAAAGGACCGTCCACCAGCCTCATCTTGATCTCAGTCGACGGCGTGTTCTCGTTGGAGGTGGTGAAGCTTTGCTTGACCCCGTGGTAGTTGATGCCGACGCTGGCCGTCACCGTATTGCCGCTGCGTTCACGTATTTCGACACCACCGCACCACGGCAGGAACTTGGGATAGTCCTCGATCGCGGCGACCAGGTCGAACATCTGCTGGGCGCTGTATCCAAGGAAAACTGATTTGTGTACTACTGCCATAGGCTAACCATTTGCTATGATGTTGAATTATTCGCGTTTCTGTGCGCGAAGCAGTAGTTTAACCGATACCATCCCATGACCATAGCCGATAACAAAAAAGCCTTTTTTGACTACTTCATCGAAGACCGCTACGAAGCCGGCATCGTCCTCGAAGGGTGGGAAGTCAAGGCCATCCGCGACGCCCGCGTGCAGATCAAGGAAGCCTACGTCACCATCAAGGGCGACGAGCTGTTCCTGTTCGGCGCGCACATCAGCGCGCTGCCGACCGCGTCCACCCACATCAGCCCGGAGGCGGTGCGCACCCGCAAGCTGCTGCTGCACCGCCAGCAGATGGACAAGCTGATCAGCAAGGTCGAACGCTCCGGCTACACCCTGGTGCCGCTGAACCTGCACTACAAGGGCGGCCGCGTCAAATGTGAAATCGGCCTGGCCAAGGGCAAGAAGATGCACGACAAGCGCGCCACCGAGAAGGACCGCGACGGCAAGCGCGAGGTGGCGGCCGCCATGAAGACCAACCGCCGCTGACCCGCCGCACTGTTGCGCGCCCTGTACAAAACCCGGTCCCGCACCGGGTTTTTTATTGCCCGACGAGTTTCTAATTAGAAACACCCATGCTAAACTGGGAGAAGAATGATTTTACATTCGTGGCTGGCGCTTGCCGATTGCGCGCAGGGCCGCGAACCAGACGAGACTTTTGACGACGAGGCAATGATGGCGCTGAAAACTGCAATGGCTCTGGCAGCCGGTATCGTGCTCGCAGGCTGTGCGTCGCACTACACGCCGACCCCGCTGGCGGCGAACTTCCCCACCACCAAGCAGGCCAAGCTGCAGGCGGCCTACCACTGGGGTGTCATTTCCAACAACATCGAAAAAAGCATCGTCGCCGAGCTCAAGAAGAGCCCGCCCCGTCCGGTGTTCCTGAACGAGCCGCGCGACCCGAGCCCGTTCCAGCGCGCGCTGACCACCCAGCTGACCACCTCGCTGGTCAACGACGGCTACGTGGTGACGCGTTCGCCCGCCGGCTCGCTCAAGGTCGACATGGACGTGCAGGCCGTGACCTTCACCGCCAACCGTCCGCAATACCGCTACCACGGCGAGCGCGCCGCGCTGGCCACCGGGGTCTGGGTGCTGAGCGAGATCGAGGCGCCGCTGCTGGGCGGCGTGGCGGCCGGCGCCGCGGCCTGGGATTCCTACGACTGGTTCAACGCCCAGTTCGCGCCCGGCGCGACGCCGCGCACCGAAATCATCGTCACCGTCTCGGTGTCCGACCAGTTCCGCTACGTGGCGCGCAACACCTCGGCCTATTACGTGGCCGACAGCGACCGCATCCTGTACGGCATCGTCGATCCCGAACCGGACGAGCCCAAACTGACCCGACTGTTCAAAGTCCGCGGAGACATGTAATGCCGAACCACCTGCTGACCCTGGCCCGCGCCTCCGTGCTGGCGCTGCCGCTGCTGCTGGGCGCCTGCTCCTCCACGCCCACCAAGGACGAGGGCAATTATTCGACCATCTCCTCCAACCAGTTCATCGACGCCAACTACAAGGCCGCCGACGCGCTGATGCACCAGCTCAACGGCAAGCTGATGGCCGACAAGCCGCTGATCATGGCCACCATCGTCAACATCGACGCGCTGGAGCAGACCACCACGCTGGGCCGGCTGGTGTCGGAGCAGCTGTCCACGCGCCTGGCGCAGGGCGGCCTGAGCATGCTGGAGATGAAACTGCGCAACAGCGTCTACCTGAAGCGCAACCAGGGTGAGCTGATGCTCACCCGCGAGATCGGCGAGGTGGCCACCGCCCACAACGCGCAGGCCATCGTGGTCGGCTCGTATGCGGAGACGTCGGACATGGTGTTCATCAACATCAAGGTGATCCAGCCGAACACCAACTTCGTGCTGGCCGGCCAGGACTATGTGCTGGCCAAGGAAGCCATCGTCCGCTCGATGCTGCAGCGGAATTGACCTACAACAGGCGCGGCAGCACTTCGCTGGCCGTGGCCTCCACCTTCAGGCCGATCAGCTCGTCCGCCCGGGTCTTGCCCAGGTTGACGGCGGCGATCGGCTTGCCGGTCGCGGCGGCCAGCTTGCAGAAGCGGTAGCCGGAAAACACCATCAGCGACGAGCCCACCACCAGCAAGGCGTCGGCCTGTTCCATCAGGTCCAGCGCGGCGGCCGTGCGCGCGGGCGGGATGTTATCGCCGAAGAAGATCACGTCCGGCTGCAGCGTGCCGCCGCAGGCGTCGCAGCTGGGCATGCGAAAATCCTGCAAGGCGTCGAGTTCGATTTCGGCGTCGCCGTCGGGACGTGCCTCGGGCACGATCTCGCCGCCCGCCCCTGCGCCGGCCTCGGCCAGCGCGGGATTGGCCGCCGTCAGCCAGGCCTGGATGTCGGCGCGGCGGTGCAGCGCGCGGCAGTCCAGGCAGACCACGCCGTGGATATTGCCGTGCAGTTCGATCAATTTGCTGGTGCCGGCGCGCTGGTGCAGGCCGTCGACGTTCTGGGTGATCAGGGCATCGATGCGGCCGGCCGCCTCCAGCTGGGCCAGCGCCTGGTGGCCAGCGTTGGGCGCGGCCTGCGCCAGCGTCGGCCAGCCGGCCATGCTGCGCGCCCAGTAGCGGCGCCGCACCGCTTCGGACTTGCGGAAGTCCGGGCCCTGGATGGGCGTGCGGCCGCGGCGCACGCCGTCCTTGTCGCGGTAGTCGGGAATGCCGGAGGCGGTGCTCAGGCCGGCGCCGGTGAGCACCAGCACGCGCCGGTGGCGCTGCAGGAAGCCGGCCAGGTGGTCAACTTGTTGGTTCAGGTTCATGTGCGCCATGTTAGCCGAGAATCGCGGTGGTAGCATGGGAGCATAAAATTTCCCAATTTGTAGAACCGTTTTCGCCGGGCAAGGCATTAACGGGGGAAATGGAGGATGTCGGATGCAGCAAGAACGGGGCCGGAACGGCGGCCCGAACCCGGAAGCGGAAGAGGTGCGGCTGGTGGCCAGGATAGCGGCCGGGGACAAGCTCGCCTTCGAGGCGCTGTACCGGATTTATTTTCCGCGCCTGTCGCGCTTTATCGGCCGCATGGCGCGCAATGCGGCGCTGATCGAGGAAGTGGTCAATGACACCATGTTGGTGGTCTGGCAAAAGGCCGCTACTTTCGACGGCACGTGCAAGGTGTCGACCTGGGTCTTCGCGATCGCCTACCGCAAGACCTTGAAGGGCTTGAAGGCCAGCGACGAGCCGGTGGAATCGGATGCGTCGCTGTACGAGGACGACAGCGGCAACCAGCCGGAGCAGACGATGAAGCGCCAGCAATTGCAGCAGAGCGTGGCCGAGGCGCTGGACCAGCTGCCGGCCGCGCAACGCGCGGTGATGGTGCTAACCTACTATCACGACATGGCCTACAGCGATATCGCCGAGGTGGTGGAGTGCCCGCTGAACACGGTGAAGACCCGCATGTTCCATGCGCGGCACAGATTGAAGGACTTGTTGTGGAACGAAAGAGAGAGCAGCCAATGAACGGGCGCATCTTCAGAATGGATATCCCGGCCCACCAGGCGGTGCAGGAACTGCTGCCCTGGTACGCCAGCGAACAACTGGCGCCGGACGAGACGCGGCGAGTGCAAGAACATCTGCAAACCTGCGCGCAATGCCGCCAGGACCTGGAATGGGAACGCGATATGCGGGCCGAAGCCACCGCGTCGGACGCCATGTCGGACGGCGTGGACATGGAAAGCGCGCTGGCCCGGCTGATGCCAACGCTGGGCGCGCAGGAACACGCCGCGCCGGTAATGGCGACGACGACACCGGCCACGCCGGAAGCCGCGACAACAGCACCAGCCGCCGCCCCAACAACGGCAGCGCAATCTGTGCCGGCAGCGGCGCCTGTCGCGGCCGGAACGTCGCAACGCGTGTCGTGGTGGCGCGCGGCGGCGGCCAACCAGCCTTCGTGGCTGCGCTGGACCGTGGCGGCGCAATGGGTGCTGATCGTCGGCCTGGGCGCCCTGCTGCTGCGCCCGGACACCGACCCGGCGCCCTACCGCGTGCTCGGTTCGGCAGTCAGCAGCGGCGCCAACCTGGTGGTGATCTTCCGGCCCAACACCAGCGAGCGCGAGCTGCGCCATATCCTGCAGGCGCAAGGCGCGCGCGTGGTCGACGGCCCCACCGTCACCGACGCCTACCTGCTGCACGTGCCGCCCGCCAGCCGCGAGCGCGCGCTGGCGGCCCTGCATGCCGAGCCCGCCGTCCAGCTGGCCGAGGCACTGGATGGAGGTACGCCGCCTTGAACACCTTCTGGCCACGCGTCGGCGCGGTGCTGGCCTGCCTGGCCTGGCTGGCGGGGGCGCCGCTGGCCGCCGAAGCGCAGGCGGCCCCGCCGGCAGGCGATGAAACGCTGCGCCCGGTGCCGGCCGCCAGCCACGATCCGGCCGAGCACACGCTGCTGGTGATGCTGCGCCTGCCCGCCACGCACTTCCGCCCGGACGCCAGCTACGGCGGGCGCTACATCGACGACAGCGGCCGCGCCTCGCGCCGCCGCCGCGCCGAGGAGCTGGCGCGCCAGCACGGCCTGACGCTGGTGGACGACTGGCCGATGCCGGTGCTGGGCCTCGATTGCTATGTGATGCGCTATCCGGACCAGGAGTCGCCCGAGCGCATCATCGCCAACCTGGCGCGCGACCCGCAGGTGGAATGGGCGCAGCCGGTGGCCAGCTTCGACGGCATGGCCTCCGCGCCGCCGGCGCCGGCCACCGAGGGCGACGCGCTGTACCCGGTGCAGCCCGCCGGCCGCTACTGGCACGTGGCCGAGCTGCACCGCGAAACCACCGGCCGCGACATCAAGGTGGCCGTGATCGACAGCGGCATCGACGCCAGCCATCCCGATTTATCGGGGCAGCTGGCGGTCAACGCCAACTTCGTCGACGGCGGCGCCACGCCGGCCGAGAACCACGGCACCGCCGTGGCCGGTATCATCGCGGCGCGCGCCGGCAACGGCGGCATCGTCGGCGTGGCGCCGCAGGCCAAGCTGATGGGCCTGCGCGCCTGCTGGCAGCAGCCCGACCTGGCCACGCGCTGCAACAGCTTCACGCTCGGCAAGGCGATCAACTACGCCATCCTCAACGGCGCCCAGGTCATCAACCTCAGCCTGGCCGGACCGCCGGACCGCCTGCTGGACCGGCTGCTGGACGTGGCGCTGGAACGCGGCATCGGCGTGGTGGGCGCGATCGACGCCAAGGCGGCCGGGCCGGCCTTCCCGGCCAACCATCGCGGCGTGCTGGCGGTGGCCTCGCAGCCGGCCGGCGGCAAGGCCGCGCCCGCCGCCGGCGCCGAAGCCGATCCCGCGCTGCTCGCGCCCGGCAACGACATCCCGACCACGGCGCCCGGCGGGCGCTGGTCCTTCGTCAGCGGCAGCTCGTACGCGGCCGCGCACGTGAGCGGCATGCTGGCGCTGATGGCGCAGCTGCAGCCCAAGGCCACGCCGGCGCAGTTGCGGCGGCTGCTGCAACCGGGCGATGCGCTGAACACTGTTAATATTGACGCATGCGCAACCATATCCCGCCTGCTCCACCATTGCAGCTGTTCCTGCACCGCCAATCTCACGCAACGCGGCGTGGGGCCGTGACGCTGCGCACCGCCGCCCTCGCCTGTCTAGCCCTGCTGCCCCTCCTGACGTGGCGGTCCGCCGTCGCACAAGCCGACTTCAGCGGCAGCGTCGCGCTGCAATCGGACTACCGCTACCGCGGCCAGTCGCTGGGCGACGGCCGGCCGTCGCCGCAGCTCACCCTCAACCTCGATAGCGCCAGCGGCTGGTACGGCGGCGTGTTCGCCGCCGGCACCTCGATCGGCGACCTGCGCGGCGCCAAGCTGCAGGCCTACGGCGGCTATGCGCTGCGGCTGCGCTCGGGCTGGAGCGTGGAGGCCGGCTGCAGCCGCGCCACCTACACCCAGTTGCATTCGGCCGACTACAACGAGTGCTACGCCGGCGCGTCGGGCGAGCGGCTGACCACGCGGCTGTATTACGCGCCGCGCTATTTCGGCGGCGCGGCGCGCGCGCTGTACGGCGAGGTCAACGTGTTCTATCCGCTCCATCCCAGCATCAACCTGATCGCCCACGCCGGCCTGCTGCGCACGCTGCGCGGCCACGATTGGCCGGCCACGCCGGCCAGCACGCGCTACGACCTCAAGCTGGGCGCCAGCCTCCCGTTCGGCAACTGGAGCGTGCAGTTGGCGCGCGAGTACACGCGCGACGACGGCGTCGGCTACGCCTACGTCCCGCAGCGGCCCAGCCAGGCCTGGGTGCTGAGCACCACCTACGCCTTCTAAAAAAAGAGGGAACCGCGCGGCGCCGGCCGGGAATCCACGGGATATCCACCCTGATCCCGAAAGGAACCGCCATGCATACCCATACCCGCACACTCACCGCCGTGGCCGCGCTGGCCCTGTCCGCCTGCGGAGGCGGCGACTACGACACACCGATGGCCCCACCCCCGGTAGTCATGCCGCCGGCCACCACCCTGTTCAATGTCAGCAAGCTGGTCGGCGACACCGCCGGCAGCGCCGCCCAGACCGACGCCAAGCTGGTCAACGCCTGGGGCATCGCCTTCAATCCCGCCGGCTTCGTCTGGGTCGCCAACAACGGCAGCGCGACGTCGACGCTGTACGACGGCAACGGCGTGCCGCAATCGCTGGTGGTCGCCACGCCGCCGGCGCCGACCGGCATCGTCTACAACGGCAGCGCCGACTTCCGCGCCAGCCCCTTCCTGTTCGCCACCGAGAGCGGCAAGATCGCCGCCTGGTCGCCCACCGCCGACCGCACCAACGCCCCGGCGGTGGTAGACGGCGCCGCCGCGCAGGCGGTCTACAAGGGCCTGGCCATCGCCACCTGGAACAACGCCAACTACCTGTACGCGGCGGACTTCCACAACAACCGCGTCGACGTCTTCGACGCCGGCTTCAACAAGGTCACGCTGGCCGGCGCCTTCCGCGACCCGGCGTTGCCGGCCAACTATGCGCCGTTCGGCATCCAGGCCATCGGCGACCGCATCTACATCGCCTACGCCCAGCGCGAGAGCGGCGGCGACGACGAGGTGGCCGGCGCCGGCCTGGGCGCGGTCGACGTGTTCGACACCGGCGGCAACCTGCTCAAGCAGCTGGCGATGGGCGGCGCGCTGAACGCGCCCTGGGGCATGGCGCTGGCGCCGTCCAACTTCGGCAGCTACAGCGGCAAGCTGCTGGTCGGGAACTTCGGCGACGGCAGGATCAACGCCTACGACACCGCCAGCGGCGCCATGGCCGGCACGCTGTCCAAGGCCGACGGCAGCGCCATCGTCATCGACGGCTTGTGGGGCATCGCCTTCGGGCCGGGCGTCAACAGCCAGCCCACCAACACGCTGTTCTTCGCCGCCGGGCCGGGCGATGAAACGCACGGGCTATACGGCCGCATCGATATGCGCTAACGCCACAGCCATGCGGCTTTCAAACCGTCCATGACAAATAACGCTGGCCAAAAAGAGATTCATGAATTACAATTCATTTGTCTTTCGGGAAATATAAGTTTCTAATAACCAACATCACGGGGAATCACAAGAATGCATATCATGAATCTGATCAAATCCGCCGCGCTCGTCGCCCTGCTGTCTGGCGCCAACGCCTTCGCCGCGCCGGTCGAACTGCTGGTCAACGGCAGCTTCGAAGCCAACCATCAGGCGGCCGGCACCTGGGCCAATTACACCAACCTGACCGGCTGGACCGGCGGTGAGCACGGCATCGAGCTGCGCAACCACGTCGACGGCGTCGCCGCCCAGGGCGTGAACTTCGTCGAGCTGGACACCAACAAAAACAGCAGCATGTTCCAGTCCGTGCAGACCGTACTCGGCCAGCACTACACGCTGACCTTCCAGTTCGAGAACCGTCCGGGTGTGGCGATCTCGTCGCAGGGCCTGTCGGTGGACTGGGGTGGCGCCGAGATCGCCCACGTCAACAACTCGCTGAACGGCGCCTGGGAAACCCGCACCTACTCGCTGATCGGCGACGGCAGCGCGATGAAGCTGAAGTTCATCGCCACCGGCACTTCGGACAGCTACGGCAGCTCGCTGGACAACGTCTCGCTGACCACCGCCGTGCCTGAGCCGGAAACCTATGCCATGCTGCTGGCGGGCCTGGGCCTGGTCGGCGTGGTGGCGCGCCGCCGCAAGGCCGCCAAGTAATCCGGACGCACGTCCATAAAAAAACGCCCTTCGGGGCGTTTTTTCATTTCAGGCGCTGATCCGTGCTCGCAGCGCTTCGACCGAGGCGCGCCAGTCGGCGTAGTGTTCGCTGTCGGCCCACAGTTCGCGCAACTCCGATCGATCCGACAGGATGCGCTCGATGGCGCGGCCGGCCTTGTCGGCCAGATCGGCGCGCACGCGGGCCTTGGCCTTGCGCGCGTCGACCCACTCGTCGACGGCCGCGCTGTCCTCGCCGCGCTCGCCGCCCTTGCCCTGCAACCGCGCCAGCACTTCCACCGCCACCAGCGCCTCGGCCGCGAACGGCGCCTCGAGCACTTCGTCCGGATGTTCCAGCGCCACGTCCAGCGTGTTTTCCACCGCCTCCAGGCTGCTGGTCTGCGCCAGGTCTTCCGCCCAATCCTGCGCGTAATCGTTGCCGAACGCGTCCACCGCCCATGTACCCATCGCCGCTCCTCCTTATGCCTTGGCCGGCTTGACCAGCGGCGCGTCCTTCTGCGATTTGACCACCTGCATGGCGGTGGCGATCAAGCCGCTCATCTCGCCCAGGTTGGCCGGGATGATGATGGAGTTGTTGGTCTTGGCCAGTTGCGAGAAGGCGCCCACGTACTGCTCGGCCACCTTCAGGTTGACGGCGTCCTCGCCGCCCGGCTCGCGGATCGCCGCGCCCACCTGGCGCAGCGCGGCGGCGTTGGCCTCGGCCAGCGCGACGATGGCGGCGGCCTGGCCCTGCGCGCGGTTGATGGCGGCCTGCTTGTCGCCTTCCGAGCGGGCGATCTGCGCCTCGCGCTCGCCGCTGGCGATGTTGATCTGCTCCTGCTTGCGGCCCTCGGAGGCGGCGATCAGCGCGCGCTTTTCGCGCTCGGCGGTGATCTGCGCCTGCATCGCGTGCAGGATCTCCTTCGGCGGCGTCAAGTCCTTGATCTCGTAACGCAGCACCTTCACGCCCCAGTTGGCCGCCGATTCGTCGATGGCGTTGACGATGGCGGTGTTGATATGGTCGCGCTCCTCGAAGGTCTTGTCGAGCTCCATGCGGCCGATCACCGAGCGCAGCGTGGTCTGCGCCAGCTGCGTGATGGCGGAGATGTAGTTGGACGAGCCGTACGAGGCGCGCATGGCGTCGGTGATCTGGAAGTACAGGATGCCGTCCACTTGCAGCTGCGTGTTGTCCTTGGTGATGCAGACCTGCGGCGGCACGTCGAGCGGGATCTCCTTGAGCACGTGCTTGTAGGCGACGCGGTCGACGAAGGGAATCACAATGTTCAGGCCGGGGCCCAGCGTGGCGTGGTATTTGCCGAGCCGCTCGACCACCCACGCATGCTGCTGCGGCACGACGTTGATGGTCTTGAAGACGAACACCAGGGCCAGGATGAAAATGATGAAGGTGACGTTGCCGAAACTGATATCCATAGAATTCTCCAGTGGGTGAATCTCAAGCCGCCACGATCAGGCGGCTGCCGCGTACTTCACGTATCTTGTACTGTCCCGGCGCCGGCGTCGCGCCCGGCGCCAGTTCGACATCCCACAGCGCGCCGCGGTACATCACGCGCGCCGCGCCGTCGTGCCAGGCCGGCACGTGGACCATCTGGCCGATGTCCATGTTGACGTTGGGGTCGTGCTCGGCACGGGTGCGGTTGACCAGCTTGCCGAAGCGGCTGCGCCGCAGCAGCATGGTGGCGCCAACGCCGACCAGCGCCGCGAACAAGGTCTGCAGGGCGGCGCCAAAGCCCAGCGCCGCCGCCAGCGCGCCGGACACCAGGCCGATGGCGATCATCAGCAGATAGAACGTGCCGCTGAACAGTTCCAATATCACGGTAACGCCGGCGGCCATCAACCAAAAACTCCAGTCAGCCATGATGCACTCCTCTCAGGTTTGAAAATGCAAAAACCCCCGCGTCCCGGTGCGGGCTGCGAGGGTTTTTGCTGCAAGGCGCGTGGTATTGATAGTGTTATTTACAACTCAATTCGATAACTCCAGTCTAAACCAATTTACGCCCGCGTCAACACTTTATTACTTTTGCAGGGCCGCCAGCTTCTGCCAGGTGTCGATCACCGAGTCCGGGTTCAGCGACATCGATTCGATGCCCTGCTCCATCAGCCAGACCGCGAAGTCCGGATGGTCGGAAGGCCCCTGGCCGCAGATGCCGATGTACTTGCCGCGCGCGCGGCAAGCCTTGATCGCCAGCGACAGCAGGGCTTTGACGGCCGGATCGCGCTCGTCGAAGTCAGCCGCCAGCAGCGCCATGCCGGAATCGCGGTCCAGGCCCAGGGTCAGCTGGGTCAGGTCGTTGGAACCGATGGAGAAGCCGTCGAAGTGATCGAGGAACTGGTCGGCCAGCAGCGCGTTCGATGGCACTTCGCACATCATGATCAGGCGCAGGTCGTTCTCGCCGCGCACCAGGCCGTTCTTGGCCAGCAGGTCGACGACCTTCTCGGCCTGGCCCAGCGTACGCACGAACGGCACCATGATCTCGACGTTGGTCAAGCCCATGTCGTTACGCACGCGTTTCATGGCCTGGCATTCCATTTCGAACGCACCGGCGAAATCGGCCGCCAGGTAGCGCGCCGCGCCACGGAAGCCCAGCATCGGGTTTTCCTCGTCCGGCTCGTAGCGCGAACCGCCGATCAGCTTCTTGTACTCGTTGGACTTGAAGTCCGACAGGCGCACGATGACCGGCTTGGGCCAGAAGGCGGCGGCGATGGTCGCCACGCCTTCGGCCAGCTTGTCGACGTAGAAGGCTTTCGGCGAGGCGTGGCCGCGCGCGACCGACTCCACGGCCTTTTTCAGGTCGGCGTCGATGTTCGGATATTCCAGGATCGCCTTCGGGTGCACGCCAATGTTGTTATTGATGATGAACTCAAGACGGGCCAGGCCAACGCCGGCGTTCGGCACCGACTGGAAGTCGAAGGCCAGCTGCGGATTGCCGACGTTGAGCATGATCTTGGTGGCCAGCTTGGGCAGTTCGCCGCGCGACACTTCGGACACTTCGGTTTCCAGCAGGCCGTCGTAGATCTTGCCCTCGTCGCCTTCGGCGCAGGACACGGTGACGAAGGTGCCGTCCTTCAGCACCTCGGTGGCGTCGCCGCAGCCGACGACCGCAGGCACACCCAGTTCGCGGGCGATGATCGCCGCGTGGCACGTGCGGCCGCCGCGGTTGGTGACGATGGCCGAGGCGCGCTTCATCACCGGTTCCCAGTTAGGATCGGTCATGTCGGCGACCAGCACGTCGCCCGGCTGCACGCGTTCCATGTCGGCCGGGTCGTGGATCACGCGCACCGGACCGGCGCCGATCTTCTGGCCGATGGCGCGGCCGGAGGCCAGCACCGTGCCGGTGGACTTGAGCTTGAAGCGCTGCTGCACGTCGGTCGCCTTCTGCTGCGACTTCACGGTTTCAGGACGCGCCTGCAGGATGTACAGCTTGCCGTCGCGGCCATCCTTGCCCCACTCGATGTCCATCGGACGGCCGTAGTGGTTCTCGATGATGACGGCGTACTTGGCCAGTTCCACCACTTCGGCGTCGTTCAGCGAATAGCGGTTGCGCATTTCGACCGGCACATCCACGGTCTTGACCGAGCGGCCGGCCTTGGCTTCGTTGGTGAACTCCATCTTCAGCAGCTTGGAGCCGATGTTGCGGCGGATGACGGGCGATTTGCCTTTTTCCAGCATCGGCTTGTGGACGTAGAATTCGTCCGGATTGACCGCGCCCTGCACCACCGTCTCGCCCAGGCCATAGCTGGAGGTGACGAACACCACGTCCTTGAAGCCGGACTCGGTGTCGATGGTGAACATCACGCCGGCCGCGCCCAGGTCGGAGCGGACCATGCGCTGCACGCCGGCCGACAACGCCACTTCGGCGTGGGTGAAGCCCTTGTGCACGCGGTAGGAGATGGCGCGGTCGTTGTACAGCGACGCGAACACATGTTTCATCGCGTCGAGCACGTTCTCGATGCCGACCACGTTGAGGAAGGTTTCCTGCTGGCCGGCGAAGGAAGCGTCCGGCAAGTCTTCGGCGGTGGCCGAGGAGCGCACGGCGAACGACATCTCGGTGCTGGAATCGGCGACCAGCTGCTTATAGAAAGTCTCGATCTCTTCCTGCAGGCGTGGCTGGAACGGGGTTTCGACGATCCATTGACGGATCTCGGCGCCCGCTTGCGCCAGCGCGCGCACGTCGTCGATGTTCAGGTCGGCGAGGCGGTCGGCGATGCGGTCGGCCAGCGGCTTGCCGCCGTCGACGCTGTGCGACAGGAAGTCGCGGAAAGCCTGGGCCGTGGTGGCGAAGCCGCCCGGAACCCGCACGCCGGCGCCGGCCAGCTGGCTGATCATCTCGCCTAATGAGGCGTTTTTACCGCCGACGGATTCGACGTCCGTCATGCGTAAATGTTCGAACGATGCGACGTATACCGCTCCGTTACTCTGCTCCTTCAATGCTGCGTTGGACATAATGACACCTTTTTGATGATAGAAATCTTCCAGCGAGGCGCAGACTTTGTTTCTTGTTATTCTGGTCGTCGTGCAGCACAATCTTACCTATGGCGCCCATTCTACAGCCTGCGGCCCAAATTGACGATTCACAATAACGACAGGCCAACATTACATGACACTAGAACAACGTCCTCCCCTGCCCATGGTGGCCCGCACGGTCTTCTTTGTTTCCGACGGCACCGGCATCACGGCAGAAACCTTTGGTCACTCGGTATTGACCCAATTCGAGTTGCGTTTCCGCCAAATCCGCCTGCCTTTCATCGATACTCTTGATAAAGCGCACGACGCGGTACGCAAGATCAACGAGGCGTTTGAAACCGACGGTCAACGTCCGATCATCTTCTCGACCTTGGTCAAGACCGAGCTGTCGGATGTGATCCGCCAGTGCAAGGGCATGTACATGGACATGTTCCAGACTTTTGTTGCGCCGTTGGAACAAGAGTTGGGCGCCAAGTCGACCCACACCATCGGCCGCTCGCACAACATCGTCGACAGCGAGGAGTACAAGAACCGCATCGAGGCGATCAATTTCTCGCTGGCGCACGACGATGGCCAGTCGCACAAGAACCTGTCCTCGGCGGATGTGATCCTGGTGGGCGTGTCGCGCTCGGGCAAGACGCCGACCAGCTTGTACCTGGCGATGCAGTACGGGATCAAGGCGGCCAACTATCCGCTGATTCCGGACGACTTCGAACGCGGCAAGCTGCCGTCGTCGCTGTACGAGTTCAAGTCCAAGATCTTCGGCCTGACCATCACGCCGGAGCGCCTGTCCGAGATCCGCAACGAGCGGCGCGCCGGCAGCAAATACGCGGCGCTGGAAAACTGCCGTTACGAGGTCAACGAGGCCGAAATGATGATGAAGCGCGAGGGCATCCGCTGGTTATCTTCGACCACCAAATCGATCGAGGAAATCTCCACCACTATTCTGCAAGAGATTAAGCCCAACCGGCGCGAATATTAAACCTGGGTATTAACTCAACCCAAACTCCTTCCACCGGCGCATTAAATCGCAATGAATTGCCAGCCGCCGGTGGAAGGAGTTTTTTTATTCGCTGCGCACATCTTCCCCCTTGATTATTCCGGCTTGGCGTTAAAACCCGGATTCCGCTCGCCCGTCTGTGGCATCGCAATGCCTTCGGCCGGTCTTTGCCCCGCATTTATGCCAATTATTGGCGCAAACAGGCTAAAAAATTGCACGGCGATTACAATATCCCGCACCTGCCCATACTCCGCCCAACTCCTTCTAGCAAAGCTTCGATTTTCTCTTCTATTTTCTTCGATTTTTTCAAGCTTTAAACTATTCCGGGATTTTCGCCCCCCTATATTCCTTCCAAGTTAATTGGCGGGAATAACGTCAAACCAACGGCGGATCGGTTTCGCGGGCGTAGATACGATGGTGCGCCAGCGCCGCCTCGAACCACACCAGCGCCGCCGCTCCCTCGCCGCGTTCGGCGATGATGACGCCGGGGTCCGGCTCGCCGTCCGGCAGCACCTGCGGAATGCCCACCGCGTGCAGCAGCTGTGCGCCGTTGCCGACGGCCAGCAGCGGCTTATCATGCCGATATTGCAACCTGACGAACTCCAGCGCCGCCACATCGCGGTTGAGCGGCGTGCCGCCCGGCGTGTCGCTGCCCGGCACGTCGGCAGCCGCCAGGCCGGCGTAGGCGTCGTCGCGATCCGGCACGATGGCGCCGTCCCACAACACCGACGGCCCGGTCTCGAAGCTGATCTCCACATCCAGGTCCGTGCCGGGCAGCCTGCCGATGCGCTCCCCGACCAGGCGCGGCACGGCGCCGCCGTCCAGCAGCGCTGCGTACAGGTCCCGCACCTGGGCAGCGTCCACGCCGGGCGCCACCAGCAGCGCCACCTTCAGCGTCCGGATGCCGGTGGCGCCGGGACGGCTGAACAGCGACAGCGCCGGCGACGGCGGATAGTCGTGCATCGGCAAATCGGTGGACAACGGCAGCGGCGGCGGCACCTCCATCCCCAACCCGTCGGCAACGCGGGAGGCTAACCGCAAGTCAACATTAACCAGCCCCGCCAGCATGCGGCGCCGGATCGCCGGCGTCTGCACCCGCGTCAGTTCGAAGCGGAAGCCGGCGATGATGTGGTTCTGCTCCACCGGCGTTTGGCTCTTCCAGAACAGGCGTGCCTGCGAATAGTGGTCGGCGAACAGCTCCGGCTTGCCGCGCACCTTGCTGGCCTGCTGCGGCTCGGGGAAGCTGACGAAACCCTTGGCGCCGGCCTGGAACGGACAGCCGCCCGCCAGCGAATTGGGCTCGTAACTCACGCGGCCACGGTTGACCGACTGCCGGTGCATGCCGTCGCGCTGGTTGTTGTGGATCTGCGCCAGCGGCGTGTTGATCGGGATCTCATGGAAGTTGGCGCCGCCCAGGCGCGATATCTGGGTGTCGATGTAGGAGTGGATGCGGCCCTGCAGCAGCGGATCGTCGCTGAAGTCGACGCCCGGCACCACATGCGCGGCGCAGAAGGCCACCTGCTCGGTCTCGGCGAAGAAGTTGTCGGGATTGCGGTCCAAGACCATGCGGCCGATGGGCTGCACCGGCACCATCTCCTCCGGCACGATCTTGGTCGGGTCGAGGATATCGAAGGGGAATTGCGCCGCCTGCTCGGCGCTGAACAGCTGCACACCCAGCTCCCACTCGGGGAACTGGCCGGCCTCGATGGCTTCCCACAGGTCGCGGCGGTGGTAGTCCGGGTCCGCGCCCGCCAGCCGGGCCGCCTCGTCCCACACCAGCGAGTGCGTGCCGGACATCGGCGTCCAGTGGAATTTGCAGAACACCGAGGCGCCCTGCGCGTTCACCAGCCGGAACGTGTGCACGCCGAAGCCCTGCATCATGCGGTAGCTGCGCGGGATGGCGCGGTCCGACAGGTGCCACATCAGCATGTGGGTGATCTCGGGGCTGAGCGAGGCGAAGTCCCAGAAGGTGTCGTGCGCGCTGGCCGCCTGCGGCATGCCGTTGTGCGGCTCCGGCTTGACCGCGTGGATCAGGTCCGGGAACTTCATCGCGTCCTGGATGAAGAACACGGGAATGTTGTTGCCGACCAGGTCCCAGTTGCCTTCGTCGGTGTAGAACTTGACCGCGAAACCGCGCACGTCGCGCACCGTGTCGGCCGAGCCGCGTTCACCGGCCACCGTCGAGAAGCGCACGAACACCGGCGTGCGCTTGCCCGCCGCCGCCAGCAGCGAGGCGCGCGTGATGGGGCTATGGTCGCCGTAGCTTTCAAAGTAGCCGTGGGCCGCCGAACCGCGCGCATGCACCACGCGCTCGGGGATGCGCTCATGGTCGAAGTGCGTGATCTTCTCGCGCAGGATGAAGTCCTCCATCGCGGTCGGTCCGCGCAGGCCGATTTTCAGGCTGTCCTGGTTGTCGGCCACCTTCACGCCCTGGTTGGTGGTCAGTTCGCGGCCGCTGTCGTCCACCCGCACGCGGTCCAGCGAGCCGTCCAGCGGGTTGTTGCCGATGTTGGGATGGCCGTCGCCGTCCTTGGGCGAGGCCACCGTCTCGGTGCTGGTGCTGGCGGTGGCGAAGTTGCTCGACGGGGTACGCGTTTCGCCCGCGTGCGGCGTGAAGGCGGCGTCGCCGTATTCCAGCGGCTTGGTTTCGTTAAAGGGCATCGCGGCGGCCAGCTGCTCGTCGCTGGTGACCTTTTCCAGCAGTTGGCTGGCGATCGGGTTCGGAGGGCCGAGCCGCGAGGGATGCGGCGGTTCGGCGGGGCCGGCCACCGTGCTGAGAATGGAACCGGCGCCGTCCACCGCGCCGCCGTTGTCTTTGGGATTAGCCATGTCGCACCTCGTCTGAGTATCGCGCCGGCCCGGATGGACGGCTGCGATTCAGTGTGCGATTCTTGTGTGGGCAGGTGTTTGACGGCGCTCAAGCGGGCTCGGCATGCCGCAATCAGGCGAAAAACCGAGGGTCGTAGATCCAGCGTCTGATCGTTGTCGCGGTAATGGACGCCACATCCGGATGGCGCGGATTAATCAGCACGTTGTATTCGTCAGGCACGCACACCGACGGCACCAGCAACAACGCCGAACTGCCCGATGCAGCCCAGGCATCGCCTGTCGCCCGGCTCGTCATGCCGGATGGAACCGCATCCCATCCGCCCGGCAAGGGGTCGAGCACCAGGCGCGAAGCCCAAACGGTGTCGGGAACGTCGATTCGCACCAGGAAGTGGTTGAACGGCAGGCCGCCGCTGCGTACATGCAGGACTGTTTCAATGGTCGCCAAGGCGATGTTGGCAGCGCTGTAAATGAGCGGCGTGCCGATGCTGTTCCAACGCCCTCCTGAAATCTTGGCACCTGCGCCAGTAAGATCATTGGCCGAATAGGCAGGGGCCTCGACGGCGATACGCCACAAGGGCGTGGTCATGCATAGGCTCCGCTCTGCATCATGGAAAGCAATTCAGCCACCAGCTTTTGCCCTTCGAACGTGTCCATGTAGCTCGCCGGCGTCGCGCCCCCGAGCGCCGGCAGCGGCTTGGACAGCCAGTCAGCCAGCCAATGTGCCGCGTCAAAACCAGTCGGATCGCCGGACTCCTCCACCATCGTCTGCACCTTGCCGATCAAGGCGGCCAGGCCCAGGACGCGCTCGGACTCGTCTTTCGACAATGCCATCCCGTCCTTCTCCTTGCGGCTGATGGTGGCGCGGGACAGGCCGAGGCTGCCGAGCAGCAGCTCTTTGCTCATCCCCATGGTTGATGAAAGTTCACCGACCATCGAGGCCGGAATACCCTTGCGTATCGCGGCTATGCGCGTTTGCGGATCAACTTGATAAAGGTAGACAACTTTGGCTGGCGCGCGTTTCGCAGACATACCCTTCTCCTTTGAGACTTAAGTATAGCTCAAATGAGGCAAGCCGCCGCGCGTCAGAAGAAGTGCTGCCAGTCGGCCAGCCAAGCCGGGAACTCCTCGACCGGCATCGGCTTGGCGATGTAGTAGCCCTGGGCGTAGGTGCAGCCCAGACCTTGCAGAAAGTCCCAATCCTGCTTGGTCTCGACGCCGACAGCGACCGAGCGCCGGTCCAGGTTGCGCGCCAGCCCGAGGCAGGAGCGCAGCACCGTGCCGATGGCTTGCCGCTTGGAGGCGCCGTCGACAAAGCTGCGGTCTATCTTCAACTCGGAGAACGGTATGCGCGCCAGCAGCTGCAGGTTGCTGCGCCCGGTGCCGTAGTCGTCGATGGCAAGGCCGAAGCCCTTCATGCGCAGTCGCAGCAGCCGTTCGAGGAAATGCGGGTCGGTGGTCAGCACCGCCGACTCGGTCATCTCGAAGGTGATGTAGTCGGCCATGATGCGATGGCGGTCCAGGCAGGCCGCGATCTGCTCCATGAACTGCGGATGCGCCAGCGTGCTCTGGTCCACATTGATGGAAAACGAAATGGGGATGCCCTGGTCGTGCAGGGTGCGGCAGGCCGCCACCGATTTTTCGATCATGCTCCAGTCGAGGAAATCGATGCGGCGGTTATCCTCCAGCGCTTGCATGAACGACGCCGGCCCAAGCACGCCATACAGCGGATGGCGCCAGCGCGCGAACATCTCCAGGCCCTTGACCTGCCCCGTCTCCAGCTCGATCTTGGGCTGGAAGTAGGGATCGAACTCGCGCATCTGCAAGCCCTGCCCCACTTCGGCGAAGGAGATGTGCGGCACCTGCTCGCGCGCGGCGGCGGCGCGCGCCTCCGAGGGCTGCAGGTAGTCAGCGATGAGCGATTCCAGCCGGCTGCCGATCACCGGCTTGCCGATCGCGCCCAGCATGTTGATGCCGTAGGCCGCCGCCATCGTCTCCACGGAGAACAGCACCGCGTTCGACTGCGCGCCCACCACCACCACGCCCACGCGTGACTTGGCCTCGGACAGGCGGCGTATCAGCTCCAGCGCGTCCATGCCCGGCAGCGCCAGGTCGATGATGGCGATGTCCACCGCCGGCGTGATGCCGGCGCTGAAATGGCGCAGCGCCGTATGGCCGTCGGGCGCCTGCGTGATCCGGCCCACGCCCAGGTGCACCAGGATATCGGCCAGCGCGTGGCGTTGTACCTGATCCCCTTCGGCTACCAGAAAGTGCAACTGCGCGATATCCATCGGCGGCTCCAATAAGGCTATTACCCTTGATTCTGCCTGACTTGCTCGAAAAAGCATACTGCCGCGCATGCGGCGACGTTCAGCGACTCCACCTGGCCCAGGTGGGGAATCACCACCTGATGGGTGGCCATGGACAGCAGGTCGTCCGCCACGCCCTGCCCTTCGTGGCCAAACAGCCACGCCACCGGCTGACGCAGGTCGACGTCGTACAGGCGCTGGGTGGCGTAGCCGCTGGTGGCCAGCGAGGTCACCTTGGAGGCCGCGACCAGCTGCGCCAGGTCGACGTTCTCGAAAATGTCGAGCACAAAGTGCGCGCCCATGGCCGCGCGCAGCACCTTGGGCGACCAGCAGAACGCCGATCCGGCGCTGCAGTACACCTGGGTGATGCCCGCCGCCGCCGCGCTGCGCAGGATGGAGCCGACGTTGCCGGGATCCTGCACGTTATCGAGCAGCACCGCCGACACGGCCAGCGGCTCGGTCACGGCGCGCTCCGGCGTCTCGATCATGAACATCACGCCGACGCCGTGTTCGACCTGGCTGACAGCGTTGTACAGCGCATCGGGCAATCCCAGCACATGCGCGTGCTGCGCCTCCAGCTGGCCGACGATCTCCATCACTTCCGGGTTGTGCAGCGCGGTTTCGCTGACGATGCACTGCTCCGGCAGGCCGCGCAGCTGCAAATAGGCCTGGCACAGATGCACGCCGTCGAGCAGCGTGCGGCCGGACTTGCGGCGCGCCTGCGAACTGCCGGCCAGCTTGACCAGCTCCTTGTATTGCGCGTTGTCGCGCGAGGTGATGGTCTTCATGCGGTTCTCCCTGCGCGCAGCGCGAATTCCTCCAGCACCGCCCGCACCGGCGCGAACGAGCGGCGGTGCACCGGCGAGGCGCCGTGCTCGCGCAGGCGCTCCAGGTGCAGCGCGGTGCCGTAGCCCTTGTGCTGGTCGAAGCAGTACTGCGGATACTGCGCGTGCAGCATCACCAGCGCGGCGTCGCGCGCGGTCTTGGCCAGGATCGAGGCGGCCGAGATGGCGTCGACCTTGTCGTCGCCGCCGATCACGGCGATGCTCTGGATCTTCATCACCGGGCAGCGGTTGCCGTCGATCAGGGCCAGCGTCGGCACGGTGCTCAGCGCCTCCACCGCGCGCCGCATCGCCAGCATCGACGCCTGCAGGATATTGAGCTTGTCGATTTCCTCTTCCGACGCCTCGGCGATGGCCCACGCCAGCGCGTTGGCCTTGATCAGCGGGGCGAGCATGTCGCGCTTGGCCTCGGTCAGCTTCTTGGAGTCGCGCAGGCCTTCGATCGGACGCGAGACGTCCAGGATCACGGCCGCCGCGTACACCGGGCCGGCCAGCGGGCCACGGCCCGCCTCGTCGACGCCGCAAATGATTTCATCGGGCGAGTCGGGCAGGAAGTCGAACAGGCCGGGGGTTGGGTTTTTCACGTTGAGACTCTTAAGCTTTGATTACTTTTAGCACGGCGGCCGCGCTCTCCACCGCGCTGTTGCGCAGCAGGCTGTGATGCATGTCGGTGAAGCGCTCGACCAGCCGCAGGCGGTGCGGCGCGTCGCTCAGCTGCTTCCACATGGCCTCCGCCAGCGCCGCCGGATTGGCCGCGTTCTGCAGCAGCTCCGGCACGAGGAACTCGCGCGCCAGGATGTTCGGCAAGCCGATCCACGGCTGGTAGTTGAAGTGGCGCAGAATCTGCCATTCCAGCTCCGCCATCCGATAGGCTATCACCATCGGCTTCTTGAACAGCGCCACCTCCAGCGACGCCGTGCCCGACGCCACCAGCACCGCGTCCGCCGCCGCGATCGCCGTGTGCGACTGGCCGTCGAGCAGCTGTACCTCGACGTCCTGCAGGCCGGCCTGCGCCACCAGTTCGAGGAAGTACTTGCGCTGCCGTTCGCCCGCCATCGGCGCCACGAAACGCAGCGAGCGGTCGCGCTGCTTGAGCAGGCGCGCCGCGCCGATGAAGGCCACCGTGTTGTACTTGATCTCGGACATGCGGCTGCCCGGCATGATGGCCACCACGTTGGCGTCCTCCGGCATGCCCAGCGCGCGCCGCGCGCCCGCCACGTCCGGCGCCATCGGGATCACTTCCGCCAGCGGATGGCCGACGTAACTCACCGGCACGCCGGCCTGGCGGTAAATCTCCTCTTCGAAGGGAAACACCACCAGCATGTGCGACACCGCCCGGATGATCTTCTTGATGCGTCCACCGCGCCAGGCCCAGATCTGCGGCCCGATGTAGTGGATGGTCGGAATCCCGGCCGCCTTGAGCTGCTCTTCCAGCCCGAGGTTAAAGCCCGGATAGTCGGCGCCGATGAAGGCCGCCGGCCGCTCGGCCAGCAACTGGTCGCGCAGCTGGTTCTGGATGCCCTTGATCTCGCGGTAGCGCGGGATCACGGCCAGCAGGCCGCGCACGGTCAGCTTGTCCATCGGCCAGTGCGATTCGAAGCCCTGCGCGATCATATGCTCGCCGCCGATGCCGTGGAAGCGCGCGTCCGGCAGATGCGGGCGCAGGCCGGACAGCAGGCGCGCCGCCAGCAGGTCGCCCGACGGCTCGCCCGCCACCAGCGCCACCGACATGGGCGACCCGGCCATCAGCTCAGCGGACGATGCCACGGCTGGCGATGTTGAGGAATTCGCGCATCGAGCGGATCTGCTCCGCCGCAGCCGGCATCGCATCCTCTTCGGCCTGCAATGCGACCTTGGCCTCCTCCAGCGTCAGGCCGGAGCGGTAGATCAGCTTGTACGCGGTGCGGATGCCGTTGATCTGCTCGCGCGTGAAGCCGCGCCGCTTCAGGCCCTCGATGTTGACGCCGTGCGCCTGCGCCGGATTGCCGTTCAACAGAACGAACGGCGGCACATCCTGCGTCAGTGAGGTGCTCATGCCGACGAAAGCGTGCGCGCCGATCTTGCAGAACTGGTGCACATTGGCGAAGCCACTCATGATCACCCAGTCGCCGATCTCGACGTGGCCGGCGATCTGCGCGTTGTTCGAGAAGATGGTGTTGCTGCCGATCTGGCAGTCGTGCGCCAGGTGGACGTAGGCCGAGATCCAGTTGTCGTTGCCCAGCGAGGTCACGCCCTTGTCCTGCACCGTGCCGGTGTTGAAGGTGCAGAACTCGCGGATGGTGTTGCGGTCGCCGATGGTCAGGCGGGTCGGCTCGCCGTTCCACTTCTTGTCCTGCGGCGCGGCGCCGATCGACGAGAACTGGAAGAACTTGTTGTCGCTGCCGATGGTCGTGTTGCCCTCGATGACCACGTGCGGACCGACCACGGTGCGCGCGCCGATCACCACGTTCGGGCCGATCACCGAATACGGCCCCACCTCGACGGATTCGTCGAGCTGCGCCTTCGGGTCGACGATGGCGGTGGCGTGAATCTTGGCCATGTTTACTTCCCGGCTGGCTGGCTGGCGTCGGCCGCGCTGCGGATGGTGCACATCAGTTCCGCCTCGACCGCGGTCTGGCCGTCGACCGTGCCGACCGCCTTGTACTTCCAGATGCCGCGCGCGACGCGCAGGATCTCGACGTTCATCACCAGCTGGTCGCCCGGCTCCACCGGACGCTTGAAGCGCGCGTTGTCGATGCCGACAAAGTACACCACCGAGTTCTCGTCCGGCTTGATGTCCATGGTCAGGAAGGACAGGATGGCGGCGGTCTGCGCCATCGCCTCGATCATCAGCACGCCCGGCATCACCGGCTTGTGCGGGAAGTGGCCGTTGAAGAATTCCTCGTTGACGGTGACGTTCTTGATCGCCGTGATGGTCTTGCCCGACTCCCAGTCCAGCACGCGGTCCACCAGCAGCATGGGATAGCGGTGCGGCAGGTACTGCTTGATGGCGTGGATATCCAGGCACTTCTTGGTGCAGGTGGATTCGGAGGTGACAGGGGTGGTTGTGGTCATGATTTTAGTTCTCGTCTTGATTCGTCAATGTTTTAATTGTTTTTTCCAGCGCGCGGATTTTATCGCGCATCGTCGACAGATTGCGGACGATGGCGGCCGATTTTTCCCATTCGCTGTTTTTGGCCAGCGGATAAAAGCCCGTGTACTGCCCCGGTTCCAGGATCGAGCGCGACACCATGCTGCCCGAGCCCACATGCACCTTGTCGGCGATGGTCAAGTGGCCCAGCACCATGGCGGCGCCGCCGAAGGTGCAGTACTTGCCGATCTTCGCGCTGCCGGCCACGCCGACGCAGCCGGCCATCGCCGTGTGCGCGCCGATGTGGCAGTTGTGGCCGATCTGGATCTGGTTGTCCAGCTTCACGCCGTCCTCCAGGATGGTGTCGGCCAGCGCGCCACGGTCGATGGTGGTGTTGGCGCCGATGTCCACATCGTCGCCGATCACCACCCGCCCGGTTTGCGGAATCTTGATGTAGACGCCGCCCTCGTTGGCGAATCCGAAGCCGTCGGTGCCGATCACGGCGCCCGAATGAATGATGCCGCGCTTGCCGATCACGCAGCGCGCCTGGAAGGTCACGTTGGCGAACAAATGCGTGTCCTCGCCGATGACCGCGTCGCGGCCGATGTAGCAGCCGGCGTCGATCACCGCGCCCGCACCGATCGTGGCGCCGCTCTCGATCACCACGCGCGCGCCCACATGGGCGCTGGCGTCGATGCGGGCGTCGTCCGCCACCACCGCGCTGGCGTGCACGCCGGGCGCCGGCACGATGGCCGTCAACGATTCGAAATACTGCGCCGCGCGGGCGAAGTACACGTACGGATTATTGGTGACGATGCGCGCGCCGCCATAGCCGGCGGCGATAAAAGCGTCATCGGCGGCCGACACGATCAGTGCCGCCGCCTGGCTTTGCAGCGCTTGCGCGCGCAGTTTGCTATTGCTGAGAAAGCTGATGTGCGAAACGCCGGCGTCCGTCAGTGGCGCGATCCCGGTCACTTCCAGGTTCGCGTCCCCCACCAACTGCCCGCCGAGGCGTTCGACCAATTCCCCTAGTCGAGTGCCCATCGGGTGATCCAATCTTGATGTGTTTTACTTGTCTTTGTCCAGCGCGGCCAGCACTTTGTCGGTGATGTCGATGCGCGGGCTGGCCCAGACCGCATCCTGCAGCACGATGTCGAAGCCTTCCACCGCCGCCATCTGCTTGATGATCTTGGTGGCTTTTTCCGAGATCGCCTGGCGTTCCTCGTTGGTGCGCTGGTTCAGGTCCTCGCGGAACTCGCGCTGGCGGCGCTGGTATTCCTTATCCAGCTCGAACACGTCGCGCTGGCGCTTGACGCGGTCGGTCTCGGCCAGCGTCGGCGCATCCTTCTCCAGCTTTTCCGACGCCGCCTTCAGGCGCGCGGCCATATCCTGCATGGCTTTCTCGCGGCTCTTGAACTCCTCCTGCAGCTTTTCGCCGGCCAGCTTGGCCAGCTTGGACTCATTGTAGATGCGCTCAGGACTGAGCCAGGCGATGCGCGAGGCCGAGGTCTGGGCCTGCACCGGCGCCAATGCACACCAGCCCAGTGCAAGCACGGCGAGGGATTTGGTCAGGGTAGCGGACACAGTCTTCAACTTATTTCTCCGAGGTAAATATCAATACTCAATGGCATCAGGCCCGCCTTAGAAGCCGGTACCCATCTGGAACTGGAAGCGTTCCAGGCGGTCGCCCGGCTTGGCGTTCAAAGGCTTAGCATAACTCAACTTGAGTGGGCCGACCGGCGAAATCCAGCTGATGCCCAGGCCCGACGAATAGCGCAGCTCGGAAGCGCGCATCTTCTGGCCTTCCTGGTAGACCTGGCCGGTGTCGAGGAAACCGAACCAGCGCAGGCTGCGGTCCTGGCCCGAGCCGGGGAACGGCAGCTGCAGTTCGGCGGTGCCGAGCAGGCGCGAGGCGCCGCCCAGCGCGTCGCCGTACACTTGGTCGACCGCGCCCAGCGAGGAGCTCAGGTAGCCGCGCACCGAACCGATGCCGCCGCCGTAGAAGTTCTTGAAGACCGGGTAGCTGCTGTCGCGCAGACCGTGGCCGTAGTCGATCTCGCCCTTCAGCGCCAGCGTGACCTTGGAGAACAGCGGCTTGTACCACTGCTGCTCGTACACCGCGCGGTAGTACTTCTGGCGGCCGATCAGGTCCAGCTCCAGGTTGGCGCGCTGGTAGCGGCCCACGGTCGGCGTCAGCGCCGAATCGCGGCTGTCGCGCGCCCACGCCGCCGTCAGCGGCACGGCGTTGGTGGTGGCGGTGCCGATGCCGTTGGTGTTGCCGGTAATGGTGGTGACGTAGTCCTTGAAGCGCACCGGCGAGGTGGCGTCGGTGGTGATGCGCGAACGCTCCAGGCCCACGCCGAAGAACACCGTGTCCACTTCCGAGAACGGCACGCCGTAGCTGATGCGGCCACCCTGCTGGCGGATGGTGTAGCTGCCGATGTTGAGCGCCGGCGGCTGCTGCGTGCGCAGGTACACTTCGTACGAGCGCGATACGCCGTCGTCGGTGTAGTAAGGGTCGGTCTGCGAGAACGACAGCGTGCGGCTGTACTTCGAGGTGTTGAACTCGATGCCGACGGTGGTGCCCGAACCGGCGAAGTTGGCCTGCTGGATCGCCGCCTGGAAGGTGAACTTCTCGGACTGCGAGAACGCGCCGCCGATCTGGAAGTTGCCGGTCGGGCGTTCGACCACGGTCAGGTTGACGTCCACCTGGTCGGAGGTGCCCTGCGCTTCCGGCGTGTCGATGGTCACGTCCTTGAAGTAGCCCAGGCGGTCGACGCGGTCGCGCGAATACTTGATCTTGTTGGCGTCGTACCACGACGACTCAAACTGGCGGAACTCGCGGCGGATCACTTCGTCGCGGGTGGTGGTGTTGCCGGCGATGTTCATGTGGCGCACGTAGGCGCGCTTGCCCGGATCGATGAAGAAGGTGAACGCCACTTCGCGCTTCGCCTGGTCGATCTCCGGATTGGCGTTGACGTTGGCGAAGGCGTAGCCGAAGGTGCCCAGGCGGTCCGAGATCAGCTTGTTGGTGGCGGTCAGGCGCTCGCCGGAATAGGTTTCGCCCGGACGCAGCAGCACCAGCGAACGCAGTTCCTCCTCGCGGCCGAAGGTCTCGCCCTCGAACTTGATGCCGGAGACCTTGTACTTCTCGCCCTCGGTGATGTTGATCGTGATGTAGATGTCCTTCTTGTCCGGCGTGATCGACACCTGGGTCGAGTCGATCTGCATCTCGATGTAGCCGCGGTTCAGGTAGTAGGACTTGAGCGACTCGATATCGCCGGTCAGCTTGGTCTTGGAATACTGGTCGGCCTTGGTGTACCAGCTGAACCAGCCGCCGGTGTTGAGCGCCAGCTGGTCCTTCAGTTCCTTGTCCGAGAAGACCTTGTTGCCGACGATGTTGATCTGCTTGATCTTGGCGATCTCGCCCTCGTCCACCGAGAAGGTGACGTTGACGCGGTTACGCTCGATCGGCGTGACGGTGGTGACGATCTTCACGCCGTACAGGCCGTGCGACAGGTACTGGCGCTTGAGTTCCTGCTCGGCGCGGTCGACCGAGGCCTTCTCGAAGGTCTTGGTCTCGCCGACGCCGATGTCCTTGAGCGCCTTGACCAGCGTGTCTTTTTCAAATTCCTTGGTGCCGGTGAACTCCACCTTGGCGATGGCCGGGCGTTCCTCGACCAGCACCACCAGCACGTTGCCGTCCGCTTCGAGCTTGACGTCCTTGAAGAAGCCGGTGGCGTACAGCGCCTTGATGGCGGTGATCGATTTGTCGTCGTTGAAGGTCTCGCCCACACGTACCGGCAGGTAGCTGAAGACCGTACCGGCTTCCGTACGCTGGATCCCTTCGACGCGGATATCTTTGATGACGAAGGGCTCGATGGCCATGGCACTGCCGGCGCACAGCGCCAGGACAGCGGCGCCGATCAGGCTGCGGCGAAAGGAAGATGAAGTAATACGGTCAGAATATAATTTCATTGGGGTTATTCAATGGCTAAATCAACGAACTACTCATATACAAAGCGAACCTGCTACAGCAGCCGCGCGACGTCGTTAAACACCGCCAGCAGCATCAGCGTCAGCAACAAGCCTATGCCAAGGCGCTGAGCAATCTCTCCAAAACGCTCCGGCACAGAACGCCCAGTTAAAACTTCCAGCGAATAATACAGCAAATGCCCCCCATCTAGAACCGGAATCGGTAGCAAATTCATCACCCCCAAACTGATGCTGATGAAGGCGATGAAGCTCAGATAGCTGGCCGCGCCCATGCGCGCGGTCTGCCCGGCGTAATCGGCGATGGTGATCGGGCCGGTGACGTTCTTGAGCGAGACCTCGCCGGTGATCATTTTGCCGATCATCTTGACCGACATGACGCTGGTGTCCCAGACCCGCGCCACCGCCTTGCCGACGGCCGCAAGCGGGGACGATGGCACGGTGATCATATCCGGCTGCAGCGCGATGTAAGCGCCGATCTTACCTACTGTTACAGTTCCCTTACCGGTCTTTGCCTGCTCGGCCCGGGGCACCATGGCCAGCACCAGTTGCTGGCCGGCGCGGCGCACCGCCACCCGCACCGTCTTGCCGGCGGCGTTGCCGATCGTCTCGATGAAGGCGATGCCGTCGGCCACCGGCGCGCCGTCCACCGACAGCAGCAGGTCGCCCTTCTGCAGGCCGCCGCGCGCGGCGGGACTGGCGGCGATCACTTCCACCACCACCGGCGCCGGACGGGCCACGCCCAGACCCAGCTTGCCCGGCACGTCGCCGTCCAGGTCCTGCGCCGCCAGCACGGCGGCCGGCAGCACGAAGCTGAAGCGGCCCTGCCCCGCGCGCTCAACCGCGATGCGGGCTTCGGTCTTGTCGATGGCGGCCTGCATCAGGTTCCAGCGCAGCTCCGACCAGACGGCCACCGGCTGTTCGTTGACGGCGGTGACCACGTCGCCGCTGCGCAAGCCGGCGCTCCATGCGGCCGATGGCGCGGCGGCGGTCGCCGTCTCGGTGGCGCGCACGTTGATCTTGCTGGTCGGCTCTTCCACGCCGTGCAGGTACAGGCCCGCATACAGCAGGATCGCCAGCAGGAAGTTGGCCAGCGGGCCGGCGGCCACGATGGCGATGCGCTTCCAGACGTTCTGGCGCGTGAACTCGCGCTTCAGGTCTTCGGCCGGCAGGTCGCCCAGGTCGCCCTCGCGGGCGTCGAGCATTTTCACGTAACCGCCCAGCGGCAGCGCCGATACCGCCCATTCGGTCTGGTCGCGGCCGAATCGGCGCGACCACACCACCTTGCCCATGCCGACCGAGAAGCGCAGCACCTTCACCCCGCACCAGCGCGCCACCAGATAGTGCCCCAGTTCGTGGAAGATGATCAGGGAGCCCAGGCAGACGGCGAAGGCCAGCGCGGTTTGGAGGAAGTTCATTTTGCCAGTCCGGCGATGTAGGTTTCAGCGGCGGCGCGGGCGGCGGCATCCTGCGCCATCACGGCGGCGATGCTGTCGGCGGCGCCGTGCGGCAGCGCCTCCATCACGTGCGCGATCACGCGGTCGATCTGGCGGAAGCCGATCTTCAGGTCGAGGAAGGCCTGCACCGCGATCTCGTTGGCCGCGTTCAGCAGCGCCGGCGCGGTGCCGCCGGCCTTGAGCGCGTCGAAGGCCAGCGCCAGACAGGGGAAGCGATTGAAGTCGGGACGCTCGAACCGCAGCGTGGCGATCTGCGTCAGGTCCAGCTGCGCCACGCCCGAGGCGATGCGCTCCGGGTAGGCCAGCGCGTGGGCGATCGGCGTACGCATGTCGGGGTTGCCCAGCTGCGCCAGCACGGAGCCGTCCATGTACGACACCATCGAATGGATCACCGATTGCGGATGGATGACCACCTCGATGCGCTCGGCCGGCGCGCCGAACAGCCAGTGCGCCTCGATCACTTCCAGGCCCTTGTTCATCATCGTGGCCGAGTCGACCGAGATCTTGCGGCCCATCGACCAGTTGGGGTGCTTGCAGGCCTGCTCCGGCGTCACCGCGTCCAGCGTGGCGACGTCGCGCGTCAGGAACGGGCCGCCGGAAGCGGTCAGCAGGATCTTGGCGATGCCGGCCGCCTCGTCGCGCACCGCCGGCATGCGGCCGCCGAACTGCGGCATGCATTGGAAGATCGCATTGTGTTCGCTGTCGATCGGCAGCAGCACCGCGCCGGCCTGTTGAGCGGCGTCGATGAACAGCTGGCCGGACATCACCAGCGCCTCCTTGTTGGCCAGCAGGACCTTCTTGCCGGCGCGGGCCGCGGCCAGCGTCGGCGCCAGGCCGGCGGCGCCGACGATGGCGGCCATCACGCTGTCGACTTCGGGCGCGCTGGCGATGCTGCACAGGGCGGCCTCGCCATATTCCACTTCGGTGTTGACGCCGGCGGCGCGCAGCAGTGCGCTCAGTTGACTGGCGCCGGCCGCCGTGCCGACCACCGCGCGCGCGGGACGGAACTGGATGCACTGGGCCGCCAGCTCCTCGACGCGGCTATGCGCCGACAGCGCGTAGACGCTGTAGCGCTCGGGATGGCGGGCCAGCACGTCCAGCGTGGACACGCCGATCGAACCGGTGGCGCCAAGGATGGTGATGCGTTGCATAGTCAATTCTTTCAGAACCAGGAGCCGATCAGCGCGGCCAGCGGCAGGACCGGGATCAAGGCGTCAATACGGTCAAGCACGCCGCCGTGGCCCGGCAGCAGGTTGCTGCTGTCCTTGATCGCGGCGCGGCGCTTGAGTTGGGATTCGAACAGGTCGCCGATCACCGACGCGGCGACGATCAGCAGCAGCACCAGCAAGGCCAGCGGCCAGCCGAAGCGCGCCTGCAATTGGACGGCGAAGGTGTCGCGCAGCCACGGCTGGCTGGCGGCCAGCAGCACGCTCGCCGACGAGATCGCCAGCACGGCGATGCCGCCGCCGATGGCGCCCTCCCACGACTTGCCCGGCGAGATGGACGGCGCCAGCTTGCGCTTGCCGAAGGCCTTGCCGGAGAAGTAGGCGCCGATGTCGGCGATCCACACCAGCACCATCACCGACAGCAAATACAGCGCGGAGTGCTGGTACAGGCCGACGATGGCGAAGAAGCAGGCGAAGATGGCGAAGCTGAACGTGATCGCCAGCGACCAGTTGGCCGCGCCGGCCAGCGGCGGCAGGCCCAGGCCCAGCGACGGCGCATAGCGGATCAGCCACAGCAGGCAGGCCGCGCCGTACAGCGCGGTCAACGCGCCCGGCTTGCCCGAGTGCTGCAGCAGGAACACGAACAGCACGGCGCCGGCGATGCCGACCACGCGCGCGCGCATGGCGGACAGGCCGAACAGGCGGGCGGCCTCCCACATCGCGGCGCCCAGGAAGAGCGTGGCGACGACGGCAAACGCTGGGAAATAGTTGAAGAACAGGACCGGCAGCAGCACCGCCAGCAAGACCACAGCGGTAATAATCCTCGTTTTCAGCATCAGCTTTTCTTTTCTGCCAGTTGCGCGCCGGTGCGGCCGAAGCGCCGCTCCCGGTGCTGGTAGGAGGCGATCGCCTCGTCGAGGCTCTCGATCGAAAAATCGGGCCAGTAGGTGTCGGTGAAGAACAGCTCGGTGTAGGCGAGCTGCCATAGCAGGAAATTGGAGATGCGCTGCTCGCCGCCGGTGCGGATGAACAGGTCGGGCTCGGGCGCGTAGGCCATCGCCAGGTGCGGCGCCAGCTGCTCTTCGGTGAAGTTGGCGGCGCCGGGATGGGCGGCCACCATCTGGCCGACCGCCTGCATGATGTCCCAGCGGCCGCCGTAGTTGGCGCACACGGTCACGGTCATGCGGGTGTTGTTGGCGGTCTTGCGCTCGGCGCTGGCGATCATGCCTTGCAGCTTCTCGTCGAAGCGCGACAGGTCGCCGACCACCTTGAGGCGGATGTTGTTGGCGTGCAGCTTGGAGACTTCGCGGTCGAGCGCCGTCACGAACAGGCGCATCAGCAGGGACACTTCCTCTTCCGGGCGGCGCCAGTTTTCGGAACTGAAGGCGAACAGGGTCAGGTACTCGACGCCGCGGCGGGCGCAGGCCTCGACCACGGTGCGCACCGCGTCCACGCCCTTGACGTGGCCCGCCACGCGCGGCAGGTAGCGCTTGGTCGCCCAGCGGCCGTTGCCATCCATGATGATCGCGACATGGCGCGGCACGGACGGCGCGTCTGGAACCTCAGTAGTCGAACTCGTATATTTCATGAAAACTTTGGTGCCAAAGTGTAAAGTATTGCAGGTGTGGCGCAAAAAAACAAGACGCCAGGGCGACCCTCGGACGAGTCCGCGGGCCGGCAGCTGGCGTCCGCGGGTGTTAAACCGTCAGAACTTCTTTTTCCTTCTCGGCGACCATCTTGTCGATGTCGACGATGAACTTGTCGGTCAGCTTCTGCACTTCGTCGGTGCCGCGGCGCTCGTCGTCTTCCGAGATCGCCTTGTCCTTGACCAGCTTCTTCATGCCTTCATTGGCGTCGCGGCGGATGTTGCGGACGGCGATCTTCGCGTCTTCCGCTTCGCTCTTGACCAGCTTGACCATTTCCTTGCGGCGCTCCTCGGTCAGCGGCGGGGTCGGCACGCGGATCATGTCGCCCTGCGACGACGGGTTCAGGCCCAGGTCGGCGTCGCGGATGGCCTTCTCGATGGTCGCGGCCATCTTCTTCTCGAACGGCTGCACACCGATGGTGCGGGCGTCGATCAGGGTCACGTTGGCGACCTGGGTCAGCGCGGTCGGCGAACCGTAGTACTCGACCTGCACGTGGTCCAGGATGCCGGTGTGGGCGCGGCCGGTGCGAACCTTGGCCAGATCGGCGCGCAAGGTTTCCAGCGATTTGATCATGCGTTCTTGCGCACTCTTTTTAACGTCAGCTACGGACATTGCTGCTCTCCTGTAATCGGGATATGTTTAAACGTGAACCAGTGTACCCTCATCCTCGCCCATGATGACACGCATCAGCGCGCCCGGCTTGGTGATGGAAAACACTTTGATCGGCAGTTTCTGGTCGCGGCACAGCGCGAAGGCGGTGGCGTCCATGACTTGCAGATGCTTGGCGATGGCTTCGTCGAAGGTGATGGAGCTGTACAGCGTGGCGTTCGGGTCTTTCTTCGGATCGGCGGTGTACACACCGTCGACCTTGGTGGCCTTGAGCACGATCTCCGCGCTCATCTCCGAGCCGCGCAATGCCGCCGCGGTGTCGGTGGTGAAGAACGGGTTGCCGGTGCCGGCCGCGAACACCACGACCTTGCCTTCTTCCAGATACTGCAAGGCTTTCGGGCGCACATACGGCTCGACCACCTGTTCGATGCCGATCGCCGACATCACGCGGGCGGTGATGCCGACATGGCGCATCGCGTCGGCCAGCGCCAGCGCGTTCATGACGGTGGCCAGCATGCCCATGTAGTCGGCGGTGGCGCGGTCCATGCCTTGCGCACCGGGGGCGACGCCACGGAAGATGTTGCCGCCGCCAATGACGATCGCCAGTTCCACGCCCAGTTTCGCGACCTCTGCCACATCGGCGACCATCCGTTCGATCGTGCCGCGGTTGATGCCGTAAGGATCATCGCCCATCAGGGCTTCGCCGGACAATTTGAGGAGGACGCGCTTGTAGGCTGGTTTTGACATGAGACGAGGCTCCTAAGTTGGGTTTATTCGGGTAAGGCTGCCGGCGCCTATGATACCTTGGTCGGCGCCGGGAACGACTGTGCACTACGGGGTAAAACTTTGGTCAGGCTAAAAAAACGGGCCTCTCGGCCCGTTTTCTTTGGTATTACGCTCCTTTGGAAGCAGCCATCTGTGCGGCTACCTCTGCGGCGAAGTCGTCCACTTTCTTCTCGATGCCCTCGCCCACCACGTACATGGTGAAGGCTTTGACGGTGGTCGCTTTCTCTTTCAGCATCTGCTCGATCGATTGCTTGTCGTTCTTCACGAAAGCCTGGTTCAGCAGCGACACTTCTTTCAGGAACTTCTGTACCGAGCCTTCCAGGCGCTTGGCCAGGATTTCCGGCGATTGCGCTGGCTTGCCTTCGGCGGCGGCCTTGGCTGCGTCTTCCTCGGCCTTCAGTTTTGCAACCGAACGCTCTTTTTCGATCAGTTCCGCTGGAACCTGCTCGGACGACAGCGACACCGGCTTCATCGCGGCGATGTGCATGGCCACGTCTTTACCAACTTGCTCGTCGGCGCCTTCGAAGTCGACGATCACGCCGATGCGCGAGCCGTGCAGGTAGGAAGCCAGCTTGCCGGTGGTTTCGAAACGCTGGAAGCGGCGGATCGACATGTTTTCGCCGATTTTGCCGATCAGTGCAGCGCGCACTTCGTCCAGGGTCTTGCCGTCCAGCGGCAGCGCCAGCAGGGCGGCGACGTCGGCTGGGTTGTGTTCCACGACCAGGCGCGCGGCGTTGTTCGCCAGGGCCAGGAAGTCGTCGTTCTTGGCGACGAAGTCGGTTTCGGAGTTGACTTCAACCAGCGCGCCTACGCCGCCGGCGATGAAGGTGGCCACCACGCCTTCGGCGGTGATGCGTGCCGATGCTTTCGATGCCTTGCCGCCCAGCTTGACGCGCAGGATCTCTTCCGCACGACCCATGTCGCCTTCGGCTTCGGTCAGTGCCTTTTTGCATTCCATCATAGGCGCGTCAGTCTTCGCGCGCAGTTCGCCTACCATTGCTGCAGTAATAGCTGCCATGTGATTCTCCTGTATTCGGTGTTCGGGTGGGATGGTGAGCGCAGCTCTAACCATTTACGTTAAAAAAAAGGGGGAGCTGTTGGCCACCCCTTTTTCCTTACAGCTTGTTGCGAACGATTAAGCCTGTTCGGAAACTTCGACGAATTCGTCGCCAGCTGCAGCTTTAACCATTTCAACTACTTCGTTACCGGCAGCAGCACGGCCTTCCAGGATCGCATCTGCGACGCCGCGGGCGTACAGAGTGATGGCTTTCGACGAGTCGTCGTTGCCTGGAATGACGAACTGAACGCCTTCTGGCGAGTGGTTGGTATCGACCACGCCGATAACTGGGATGCCCAGTTTTGCGGCTTCGGTGATGGCGCCTTTATGGTAGCCAACGTCAACGACGAAGATTGCGTCAGGAACGCCGCCCATGTCCTTGATGCCGCCGATCGATTTTTGCAGCTTGATCATTTCGCGTTGGAACATCAGCGCTTCTTTTTTCGACAGCTTTTCAACCGAACCGTCTTCGATCGAGGCTTCCATGTCTTTCAGGCGCTTGATCGAGGTCTTGATGGTCTTGAAGTTGGTCAGCATGCCGCCCAGCCAACGCTGGTCGACGAAAGGAACGCCTGCGCGTGCCGCTTCAGCAGCGATGATCTCGCGGGCTTGACGCTTGGTGCCGACCATCAGGATGGTGCCACGGTTCGAAGCGACCTGTTTCACGTGCTTCATCGCTTCTTGATACATACCCATCGTCTTTTCCAAGTTGATGATATGGATCTTGTTGCGGTGACCGAAGATGAACGGAGCCATCTTTGGGTTCCAGAAACGGGTTTGGTGACCGAAGTGGACACCGGCTTCCAGCATTTCGCGCATAGTTACGGACATATTAAACTCCAGGGTTGGGTCTGGAATCCGATCAGTCACCATAGAGGCACCCTTGTCGACCGGATTCGCGTTTATTAATAGAAATTAACAACTTGATTTTGCAACATTGCTCAAACCGAATTCAAGCAACCCGAGATTCTACCCTGAAAACAGCCACTTAGGCAAGCACCGCACACCGCCAACCAGCCGACGCCCCAACCTGGTGCGCCGCCCCGGATTTTCGCACCCAATTGTTGCGCATCAAATAAAAAGTTATTTTTTTAGGCATGAGTAGCGATTTTGTAATACCATTGCGTAAATTAAAATTACATCTCAACAATAGATATTGATTTGCAAGACACAAATCCTTGGTAAAGGCACAACCTTATGTCCATCCTGTTAGCCATGACGCTTGCTGCAGCCTCCACTGTCCAGCCCAGCTGTTCCTGGGATCATCCGGGCGTCAATCCCTACACCGGCAAGACCTCGGCCGCGATCGACCGCTACACCGATATCCCGGACGCCGTGCGCAGCACGCTCAAGCGCCGCATGGAGGAAGGTCAGTCCGACGACAAGGTCACCATCACCCGTGACGGCATCGCCGGCAAGAACCAGTACGACCCGACCATCCGCGACATGCACTTCGGCGCCGCCTCGGTGTGCACCACCGTCACCCGCGGCAAATGGAGCCCGCAGCGCCAGGAGCCGGGCGCGGTCTACTGCGTCGGCGAGCACTGCATCCTGGTACCGAAAATCTGCGGCAACGTCAGCCGCATCACCCGCAAGCCGGACACGGTCGCCAAGGCGCCGGTCGCGCCGCCTCCGGTCGCCAAACTGGGGAACAAGGTGGGCAACAAGGACCTGGGCCTGGTCGATGCCGAGCCCGTCGAGCCGGAAGAAGCGGAACCGGCGGATCGCACCAGCCAGCAACGCCAGGCCGCCCTGGACGCCTTCAAGCAAATCAATCCGCCGGGCGTCGAAGAATTCAACCTGCCGGAGAAGTTTGAATTCGAGACCGACCCAGACGGCAATCTGGTGGTGATCGACCCGCATCCGCTGACGCCCTTCCTGCCGCACGGCGGCGACGACGGCATCTCGCCCGGCCCCAGCGCCGTGCCGGAAGCCGACACCTGGGCCATGCTGCTGGCCGGCCTGGGCATCCTGGGCGTGGCCGCGCGCCGCCGCCAGCGCCGCCAGCCGGGCTGAGTCCCCCGCACCCGGCTGTGGCGCCCGCGCGCCACAGCGGGCACCATCCTTGCATTCCCGAGCGGGGCCGCCCCGCGTCGTTTATAATTTCAACATATTTGCACGCCGCGAGCCGATCCGATCCGCTCGCCGCCTGCGTTTTTACCGTTTACTTTGCTGATTGCGATCCACTATGTCTATTTCCATTAAATCCGCCGAAGATATCGCCGGCATGCGCGTGGCCGGCCGCCTGGGCTCCGAAGTGCTGGACTACATCACGCCCTTCGTCAAGGCCGGTGTGACCACCGGCGAACTGGATCGCCTCTGCCACGAATACATGGTCAACGTGCAGGGCACCATCCCGGCGCCGCTGAACTACTGCCCGCCCGGCTACACGCCCTACCCCAAGGCCATCTGCACCTCGGTCAACGACGTCATCTGCCACGGCATCCCCGGCGACAAGGTGCTCAAGAACGGCGACGTGGTCAACCTCGACATCACCGTCATCAAGGACGGCTACCACGGCGACAACAGCCGCATGTTCTTCATCGGCGAACCGTCGATCCTGGCCAAGCGCCTGTCCGACATCACCTACGAGTGCATGTGGCTGGGCATTTCCAAGGTCAAGCCGGGCGCCCACCTGGGCGACATCGGCCACGTGATCCAGCAGCACGCGGAAAAAGCCGGCTACAGCGTGGTGCGCGAGTTCTGCGGCCACGGCATCGGCAAGATCTTCCACGAGGAACCGCAGGTGCTGCACTACGGCCGCCCCGGCACGCTCGACGAGCTGCAGCCGGGCATGATCTTCACCATCGAGCCGATGATCAACGCCGGCAAGCGCGAGATCCGCGAAATGGGCGACGGCTGGACCATCAAAACCAAGGACCGCAGCCTGTCGGCCCAGTGGGAACACACCATCCTGGTCACCGAGACCGGCTACGAGGTGCTGACGCTGTCGGCCGGCAGCCCGCCGCCGCCGGCGTTTATCGCCAACGCCGCTGCCGTCGCGGCATAGGTCCGGGATGCCAGCCGCGGCGATGAAGAAGGAACTGCGCGAACAACTCAAGCGCCAGCTGAAGGCCGACCGCCAAGTCGTCATCGCCGGCTTCCAGGCGGACGGCATGCCGGAGAAGCTGCTGCGCAGCCTGCGCCAGAGCGTGGACGCGGTGCTGACCACGGCCTGGCACGAGGCCCGGCTGCCGGCCAACACCGCGCTGGTCGGCGTGGGCGGCTACGGCCGCGGCGAGCTGTTCCCCTATTCCGATGTCGACCTGCTGATCCTGCTCGAAACAGCGCCGGACGCCGCCACCACCGCCAAGCTGGAGGAGCTGGTGCAGCTGCTGTGGGACCTGGGCCTGGAGATCGGCCACAGCATCCGCACCGTGGACGAGTGCCTGAGCGAATCGGCGGCCGACATCACCGTGCAGACCAGCCTGCTGGAAGCACGCCTGATCGTCGGCGACGAGCCGCTGTTCCAGCAACTGCAGCAGCGCTACCAGGCGGCGATGGACCCGCGCGCCTTCTACCACGCCAAGGTGCTGGAGATGCGCCAACGCCACGCCAAGTACGAGGACACCGCCTTCAGCCTGGAGCCGAACTGCAAGGAAAGCCCGGGCGGCCTGCGCGACCTGCAGGTGATCCTGTGGATGGTCAAGGCCGCCGGCCTGGCCAGCTCGTGGCGCACCCTGGCCACCAGCGGCCTGATCACGCAGACCGAGGCCAAGCAGCTGATGGAGAAGGAGCGCGCCTTCAAGGACATCCGCGTGCGCCTGCACCTGCACGCCGGCCGCCGCGAGGACCGGCTGGTGTTCGACGTCCAGACCGCCATCGCCGAATCGCTGGGCCTGCAGGCCACCGGCAGCGGCGTCAACATGCGCCGCGCCAGCGAGTACCTGATGCAGCGCTACTACTGGGCCGCCAAGACCGTCACGCAGCTGAACACCATCCTGCTGCAGAACATCGAGGAGCGGCTGTTCCCCAAGTCGGGCGAGGCGGTACGCATCAACGAACGCTTCAACGACGTCAACGGCCTGATCGACATCAGCGACGACGACACCTTCGCCACCACGCCGTCGGCGATGCTGGAGATCTTCGTGCTGATGACCGAGCGCCCCTCGCTGCAAGGGATGACCTCGCGCACCATGCGCGCGCTGTGGCACGAGCGCTTCAAGATCGACGCCGCCTTCCGCGCCGATCCGGTCAACCGCGCGCTGTTCCTGCGCATCATGCAGGCGCCGGTGGGCATCATCCACGCGCTGCGCCGCATGAACGACCTGTCCATCCTGGGCCGCTACCTGCCCAACTTCCGCAAGATCGTCGGCCAGATGCAGCACGACCTGTTCCACGTCTACACGGTGGACCAGCACATCCTGATGGTGGTGCGTAACATGCGCCGCTTCACGATGGCCGAGCACGCGCACGAATACCCGTTCTGCAGCCAGCTGATGGCCAACTTCCCGCAGCCGTGGCTGCTGTACCTGGGCGCGCTGTTCCACGACATCGCCAAGGGCCGCGGCGGCGACCACTCCAAGCTGGGCACGGTCGACGCCGAGCAGTTCTGCGTCGAGCACGGCCTGAGCGCCGAGGATACCGAGCTGGTGGTGTTCCTGGTCGAGAACCACCTGACCATGTCGCAGGTGGCGCAGAAGCAGGACCTGTCGGACCCGGACGTCATCGCCGCCTTCGCCAAAGTGGTCAAGGACGAGCGCCACCTGACCGCGCTGTACCTGCTGACGGTGGCCGACATCCGCGGCACCAGCCCCAAGGTGTGGAACGCGTGGAAGGCCAAGCTGCTCGAAGACCTGTACCGCATCACGCTGCGCGTGCTGGGCGGCGAGCCGCACAGCGCCGACCACGAACTGAAGAACCGCCAGCAGGAGGCGCTGGCCACCTTGCGCCTGTACGGCCTGCCGCCGGACGCGCACGAGCCGTTCTGGAAGCAGCTCGACGTCGCCTACTTCCTGCGCCACGACGCCTCCGACATCGCCTGGCAGACGCGCGCGCTGTACGACCGCTTCACCAGCGACCGGCCGGTGGTCAAGTGCCGCCTGGCGCCAATTGGAGAGGGCTTGCAGATCGCGGTCTACATCAAGGACCAGCCGGACCTGTTCGCGCGCATCTGCAGCTACTTCGACCGCAAGAACTTCAGCATCCTGGACGCCAAGATCCACACCACGCGCCACGGCTACGCGCTCGACACCTTCCTGGTGACCGAGCAGAACTTCGCCAAGAGCTACCGCGACATCATCAGCCTGATCGAGCACGAGCTGTGCGCGCTGCTGACCAACCCGGAACCGCTGCCGGCGCCGGGCAAGGGCCGGCTGTCGCGGCTGTCGCGCACCTTCCCGATCCAGCCGACGGTGGACCTGCGCCCGGACGAGCGCGGCCAGTACTACCTGCTGTCGGTGGCCGCCAACGACCGCACCGGCCTGCTGTACTCGATCGCCAACGTGCTCACCAAGTACAAGATCAACCTGCACACCGCCAAGGTGATGACGCTGGGCGAGCGCGTGGAGGACGTGTTCCTCATCGACGGCGCCACACTCAACAACGCCCGCAGCCAGATCCAGCTCGAAACCGACCTGCTGGACGCGATCAAGGTATAAACTTAGCTTCACCTTTCATAGAAAACGCATCATGTCCGAAGAATTATTACGCCTGTCCAAACGCATGTCCGAACTGGGCCTGTGCTCGCGCCGTGAGGCCGACGAGTGGATAGCGCGCGGCTGGGTACGGGTGGACGGCCAGGTCGTCTCCGAACTCGGCACCAAGATCTACCCGAGCCAGCGCGTCACGGTCGAGCGCCAGGCCGCCGCCGAGCAGTCCAAGCGCGTGACCGTGCTGATCAACAAGCCGATGGGCTACGTCAGCGGCCAGGCCGAGGACGGCTACCAGCCGGCCGTGGTGCTGGTCAAGCCGGAGAACCGCTGGCCGGACGATCCGTCGCCGGAGATCTTCCACCCCACCCAGCTGCGCTCGCTGGTGCCGGCCGGCCGCCTGGACATCGACTCGGTCGGCCTGCTGGTGCTGACCCAGGACGGCCGCGTGGCCAAGCACCTGATCGGCGAAACCACCGACGTCGACAAGGAATACCTGGTGCGGGTCGAATACACCAAACCGGGCAAGCTGCCCGATAGCGACCTGAAAAAACTCAACCACGGCCTGTGGATGGACGGCAAGCCGCTGCTGCCGGCCAAGGTGCGCTGGCAGAACGACGACCAGCTCAGCTTCACGCTGCGCGAAGGCAAGAAACGCCAGATCCGTCGCATGTGCGACATGGTCGGACTCAAGGTAGTCGGTTTGAAACGTGTACGTATCGGCAAGGTCAAGCTGGGCGACCTGCCGGTGGGTCAATGGCGCTATCTGCGCCCCGAAGAACAGTTCTGATCAGGCAGGCGTGGACCAGAACGCACAGTGACCGAAATATTCTTGCCATTTAGCAAGCCAAGAGCGCGAATAGATTGTAAACTGTGTGGATCGACCTCGCATCGTAGAGTCATTACCAAAGAGATATGCCGTCGTGAACGATCCTATACCAAATGAATTTCGCCGCGGCCCGCCCAGCCTAAAAGACGCTGTGGAACCCATACCGGCGGGTTCGAAGCCGCATGACATGACCGATGAGCATGACATCGGCGATTCGCTGACCCTGCTCGCCGACAACGGCGACCCGATCTCGATTTATCCGTCCAGCACCACCAATGTGGTGATGGCGCGCATCAAGTCGGTCGATCCCGAGAATCCGTACTTTGTGCTGGAGCTCAACGAGGGCGAGTTCCTGCCGCCCGGCGACGCCATCTTCGTGGCCTGGCTGCGCTCGGCCAAGATCCAGTTCAAGCTCACCTCGGCGGACTGGGCATGCAAGCCCGGCGAGCCGACGCTGATCCCGCTGGAATTCCCGCTCAAGTGCCAGGTGCTGAACCGCCGCGCCTCGACCCGGCTGGAAACCCCGCTCGGCATCTACTACATGGCCTCGTTTGTCCTGAACGGCAAGCCCTACGAACTGCAGCTGTACGACTTCTCGGCCGGCGGCGTCGGCATGCGGGCGCCGCCGCGCGACTGCGTCGGCCTGTACGTGGGCCGCAAGCTGCAGCGCGTGCGGCTGGAGCTGGGCCCGGATTCGGTGATGATCGCCGACCTGGAGATCCGCCTGTCGCGCACCTTCCGCTCCTTCCTGCTGGGCGAGCAGGTGCAGATCGGCTGCCAGTTCCTCAACCTGTCGCCGTCGATGCAGGAAGAACTGTCCCGCCTGCTGGACAAACTCAACAGCGGCAAGCAACGCTGAACTTGCCGGGCATGCAACTTGCTTAAAAAAAGCAGCTTAATAGCTGCTTTTTTTATGGGCCCGGCATGACAAGCACAGAGACCGAACCGACGCAGCGCATCGTCAAGATCCGCCGCGACTACAACACCTGGGTGGCCAGCGAAACCATCGAGGACTACGCGCTGCGCTACACGCCGCGCGCGTTCCGCAAATGGTCGGTGTTCCGGGTCTCCAACACGGCGTTCGGCGCGATCTCCTTCCTGGTGCTGGAGGCGATCGGCGGCACCATCACCGTCAACTACGGCTTCATCAACGCGCTGTGGGCCATCATGGCGGTGGGCCTGATCATCTTCCTCACCGGCCTGCCGATCAGCTACTACGCCGCCACCTACGGCGTCGACATGGACCTGCTGACGCGCGGCGCCGGCTTCGGCTACATCGGCTCGACGATATCGTCCTTCGTCTACGCCTCGTTCACCTTCATCCTGTTCGCGCTGGAGGCAGCCATCATGGCCTACGCGCTGGAGCTGTACTTCCACCTGCCGCTCTACCTGGGTTACATGGTCAGCGCCCTGATCGTGATCCCGCTGGTGACGCACGGCGTCACGCTGATCAGCCGCATCCAGATGCTGACGCAGCCGGTGTGGCTGGTGCTCATGGCCCTGCCCTTCATCGCCATCCTGCGCAAGCAGCCGGAATTGCTGCCGCAACTGCTGCACTACGCCGGCCGCTCCGGCGAGAACGGCCACTTCAACGTGCTGATGTTCGGCGCCGCCACGGCGGTCGGCGTGGCGCTGATCACGCAGATCGGCGAGCAGGTCGACTTCCTGCGCTTCATGCCCCAGAAGACCGCCGCCAACCGCTTCCGCTGGCACATGGGCGTGTTGATCGCGGGGCCGGGCTGGATCCTGCTCGGCATCGCCAAGATGCTGGGCGGCGCGCTGCTGGCCTTCCTGGCGGTCAGCAGCGCGGTGCCGCTGGCGCAGGCCGTCAACCCGACGCAGATGTACCTGGCCGGCTTCGGCCAGGTGTTCGCCAACCCTTCGACGGCGCTGCTGGCGACCGCGCTGCTGGTGGTGATCTCGCAGGTCAAGATCAACATGACCAACGCCTATGCCGGCTCGCTGGCCTGGTCCAACTTCTTCGCGCGGCTCACGCACAGCCATCCGGGGCGCGTGGTGTGGGCCGTGTTCAACGCGCTGATCGCCGTGCTGCTGATGGAGCTGGACGTGTTCCAGGCGCTCGACCAGGTGCTCGGCCTGTACTCCAACATCGCCATCTCGTGGATCACGGCGGTGGTGGCGGACCTGGTGGTCAACAAGCCGCTGGGCCTGAGCCCCAAGGGCATCGAGTTCCGCCGCGCCTACCTGTACGACATCAACCCGGTCGGCGTCGGCGCCATGCTGCTGGCGTCGGCCCTGTCGGTGGCGGCGTTCATGGGATTGTTCGGCCACCAGGCGCAGGCCTTCTCCGCCTTCATCGCGCTGCTGACGGCCTTCGTGGCCGCGCCGCTGATCGCCATCGCCACCAGGGGCAAGTACTACACCGCCCGCAAGCCGGTACACGTGCACAGCAAGACCTGCGTGATCTGCGAAAAGGAATACGAGTCCGAGGACATGGCGCACTGCCCCGCCTACCAAGGCTCGATCTGCTCCCTGTGCTGCTGCCTGGACGCGCGCTGCAACGACGTCTGCAAGCCGCACGCGAAGGTGTCGTCGCAATGGCAGGCGGCGATGCAGGCGCTGCTGCCCAAGTCCCTGTGGCGCTACCTGAGCAGCGGACTGGGACACTACCTGCTGCTGATGATCGTCACGGTGCTGTTCTTCGGCGCGCTGCTTGGCCTGATCTACTACCACGAACAATCGGTGCTGCCGGCCGGCGACGCCGCGCTGCTGCCGCAACTGCGGCTGGTGTTCTTCAAGATCTTCGCGGCGCTGCTGCTCACCAGCGGCATCGTCGCCTGGTGGCTCGTGCTGACCAGCGAAAGCCGGCGCGTGGCGCAGGAGGAATCGAACCGCCAGACCGGCCTGCTGACGCGCGAGATCGAACTGCACAGCCAGACCGACGCCCAGCTCCAGCAAGCCAAGAAGACCGCCGACCTGGCCAACCAGGCCAAGAGCCGCTACATCGCCGGCATCAGCCACGAGATCCGCACGCCGCTCAACTCCATCCTCGGCTACGCGCAGCTGCTGGACAACGACCCGTCGATACCGGAGCACCGCCAGCAGGCGATCCGTGTGATCCGTGGCAGCGGCGAGCACCTGCTGTCGCTGATCGAGGGCACGCTGGACATCGCCCGCATCGAGGGCGGCAAATTCAACTTCGACATGAAGGAGCTGAACTTCCCCGACTTCATCGGCCAGATCGTGCGTATGTTCGAACTGCAGGCGGCCAACAAGGGCCTGGCCTTCCGCTACGAGCTGACCGGCGTGCTGCCGCGCATCGTGCGCGCCGACCGCAAGCGGCTGGGGCAAATCCTCATCAACATCCTCGGCAACGCGGTCAAGTTCACCAGCAGCGGCGGCATCGTGCTGCGGCTGCAGTATGCGCGCGAGATGGCCTCGTTCGAAATCGAGGACACCGGCCCCGGCATCCTGCAGGAGGAGATCGACCATATCTTCGAGCCCTTCTCGCGCGGCAGCGCCAGCGCGCACGCCAACGCCAGCGGCACCGGCCTTGGCCTGCCGATCTCCAAGATGCTGACGCAGCTGATGGGCGGCGAACTGAATATCCGCAGCACGCCGCAGCAAGGCAGCGTGTTCCACATCCGCCTGTTCCTGCCCAGCGTGCACGCCTCAGCGCGCGAGCTGCAACGGCTGGAGCAGCCCTCGGCGCAGCGCACCGGCTACCACGGCACGCGGCGCCGCATCCTGGTGGTGGACAACGAGCGGGTGGACCGCGAGATGCTGCTCAACATCCTCCAGCCGCTGGGCTTCGAAGTGGCGCTGGCCGAATCCGGCCTGGAATGCCTGGACCTGCACGCCTCCTTCCAGCCGGACCTGATCCTGATGGACCTGGCCATGCCGGCCATGGATGGCTGGGAAGCCAGCTACATCCTGCGCCGCCGCCAGCTGTCGCAGGTGCCGATCGCCATCGTCTCCGCCAACGCCTTCGACAAGGGCATGGAAAACGCGGCCGGCATCACGGCGGCGGACTTCATCGTCAAGCCGGTCAACGTGGCCGAGCTGCTGGACTGGATAGGCCAGCGCCTGGCGCTGGAGTGGATCACGCAGCCCGCCATCAGCATCGAGGTGGCTGCGGCCGCGCCGGAGCTGAAGCAATTGATACTGCCGCCCACCGCGTACCTGGAAGCCTTGAATGAACTGGTCCGCATCGGCTATGTGCGCGGCATCCAGAACAAGCTCGATGAAATCAGCGCGCTCGATGCGCGCTACCTGCACTTCACGCAGACCATGCGCAACTACGCCGCCCGCTTCCAATTGGACGCGATGGCCGACTTCCTCCGAAAGAACCAAGACAATGAACTTCAACACTGACCGCGCCGTGGTCCTGGTGGTGGACGACGTGCCGGAAAACCTGGCCGTGCTGCACGATGCGCTGGACGAATCGGGCTACACCGTACTGGTGGCGAACAACGGCGCAACCGCCTTGCAGCGCGCCGCCGAGGCGCAGCCGGACGTCATCCTGCTGGACGCCGTCATGCCTGGCATGGACGGCTTCGAAACCTGCCGCCATCTAAAAGCCAGCCTGGCCACGCGCCACATTCCGGTGGTGTTCATGACCGGGCTGACGGAAGCGGAGCATGTGGTGGCGGCCTTCGCGGCCGGCGGCAACGACTACGTCAGCAAGCCGCTGCGCACCAGCGAGGTGCTGGTGCGGATCGCCGCCCACATGCAGACGGCGCGCCTGATGGACCAGGCCCGCAGCGCATTGGACGCCTTCGGCAACGCGGTGATCGCGATGACGCCGGGCGATGGCAAGATCGTCTGGCAAACGCCGCTGGCGCGCACGCTGATGCAGGGCTACGCAGTCGATACGGAGTTGACGGCGTGGCTGGCGGCGACGCAGCTGGCGCACAGCCAGGGCCAGTCGCATCCGCCGCTGACGCTGCAGCGGGCCAGCCGCCGCCTGATCTTCTCGGCGGCGGAGTTCAGCGAAAACGAGCAGTGGATGATCGTGCTGCGCGAGGAATCGGACAGCGCGCAGATCGAGAAGCTGATGGCGTCCTTCAAACTGACGCAGCGCGAATCGGAGGTGCTGAACTGGGTCATCAAGGGCAAGACCAACCGCGACATCGGCGACATCCTCGGCACCAGCCCGCGCACCGTGAACAAGCACCTGGAACACGTGTTCGTCAAGCTGGGCGTGGAAACGCGCACCTCGGCCGCGGCGGTCGCGATGGGCAAGCTGCGGATCAGAACGACGGCAGACGCAAGCCCAGTTGAATCGCCAGCAGGCGCACCACCACGATAGAAACCAGGCCGGCGCCGAACGCCCAGCGCTGCGGCATGCCGGCCTTCTTCAGCAGGATGTACAACAGGATGCCGGCGATGGCGGCGGTCGCGTAGATATCCTTGCGCAGTATCAGCGGCACCTTGGCCGACAGGATATCGCGCACCAGGCCACCGCCAACGCCGGTCAGTGTGCCCATCAGGATGACGATCAGCGCGCGGCAGCCCTGCGCCTCCGCCACCTTGGCGCCGGACATGGCGAACAGCGCCAGCCCCAATGCGTCGGCGATCAGCAAGGCGTCGGTCGGTATCGGCAGGACCTGCACCCACAGGATCGTAAAGAGCGCCGAGCCGACGATCACCAGCAGCGGCTTGGGGTCTTCGATCCAGAACACCGGATGGCGGTTCAGCAGCAAGTCGCGCACGGTGCCGCCGCCGATGGCGGTCATCGCGGCCAGCACCATCACTCCCAACAGATCCAGATGGGAAGCCATCGCCGCCAGCGTGCCACTGGCGGCGAAGACGGCAACGCCGATCAGATCGAGGATATAAAAAAGCAAACGCAACTCCACGGGGAACCTGACAAATAAAAAAGGACCGATACTTTATCAGTTATCGTGGAAGCGGCCAACTTCCGGGCGCATGGCGCGCGGGCGCGACGTCTACTCCGACGATTCGGCCGAGCCGGCGCACCGCGACTCTTCCGCGGATTTCTCGGCATCGGTCGCCGGCCGTACATGGTCGCCATCCGGCACGCTCAGATTGCCGGTGCGTTGGAAGTCCGAACAGCTACGCGCCAGCCTGACGTCGTCGTGGGCAGCGTCCCGGCGCGCCGTCACCGCCGGGCCATCGCCGGGGCGGCTCGATATCCAGTAAAGCACCAACAGCACAAACGGCACCAGCAAAAATACATAACGTGACAATCGTGGATTCATGATGACTACAAAGTGACAAGAAGGACAATGTAGCATGAAATTTAAGTGCGAAATGCACGCTTTGTCACTGCCGTGCAGCCGGCGCCCGCCTAGACGGCCAGATGGCGCTTGACCTCCGGGTCGTTCATCGCCGCCTGCGCGCCGGATGCCACCACCTCGCCGCGCGACAGCACGATGAACTGGTCGGCCAGTTCATGGGCAAAATCGAAGTACTGCTCGCACAACAGGATGGCCATGTCGCCGCGCTGGCGCAGCAGCCGGATCACGTTGCCGATGTCCTTGATGATGGAGGGCTGGATGCCTTCGGTCGGCTCGTCGAGGATGATCAGCTTGGGCTCCGCCAGCAGCGCCCGGGCGATCGCCAGCTGCTGCTGCTGGCCGCCGGACAGGTCGCCGCCGCGCCGGTGCAGCATGTCCTTCAACACCGGGAACAGTTCGTACACCTCGCCCTTGATGGTGGAGGCCTTCCTGCCGCTGTGCGTGGCGAGGCCCATCAGCAGGTTCTCCTCCACCGTCAGGCGGGCGAAGATCTCCCGTCCCTGCGGCACGTAGGCGATGCCGGCCCGCGCGCGCTGGTGCGGCGCCATGCGCGTGATGTCGCGCCCTTCCAGCCTCACCGTGCCGGCCGATACCGGCAGCACGCCCATCAGGCATTTGAGCAGCGTGGTCTTGCCGACGCCATTGCGGCCCAACAGCGCCATGCACTTGCCCCGCTCCAGCTCCAGTGACACGCCGCGCAGCGTGTGCGAGGAGCCGTAGTACTGGTTGATTTTTTCGACTTGCAGCATATTCGTCAGCGCCCCAGATAAACTTCAATCACCCGCTCGTCGGACTGCACTTGCGCCATCGTCCCCTGCGCCAGTACCGAGCCCTCGTGCAGCACCGTCACCACGCCCTGCTGCGCGATCTCCGTCACGAACGCCATGTCGTGCTCCACCACCATGATCGAATGCTTGCCGCGCAATTCGTTAAGCAGTTCCGCCGTGCGCGCCGTTTCGGCGTCGGACATGCCGGCCACCGGTTCATCGAGCAGGATCAGTTGCGGCTCCTGCATCAGCAGCATGCCGATCTCCAGCCACTGCTTCTGCCCATGCGACAGCAGGCCCGCCAGCCGCCGCTCGCTGCCGTTCAGGCGTATCAGCTTGAGGATCTCGTCGATCTTGCCGTGCTGTTCGGACGACAGGCGCGCGAACAAGGAGGGCCGCACGCGCTTGTCGGTCTTCATCGCCAGTTCGAGGTTTTCAAACACCGTGTGCTGTTCGAAGATGGTCGGGCGCTGGAACTTGCGGCCGATGCCGGCGTGGGCGATCTGGTATTCCATCATGCGGCTCAGGTCCATGGTCTGGCCGAAGAACGCCGTGCCGGATGTGGGCCGCGTCTTGCCGGTGATGACGTCCATCATCGTGGTCTTGCCCGCGCCGTTAGGCCCGATGACGCACCGCAGCTCGCCCACCGAAATATCCAGACTCAGTTTATTCAAGGCGCGGAAGCCGTCGAACGACACCGTGATCTCTTCCAGGTACAGGATGGCGCCGTGCGTGGTGTCCAGCCCCGGCTCCGCCACGCGCCCCGACGAGATGTTCAAATGTTCGTTGGCGCTCATGGCTGCTCCTTGCGCAAGCGCGCGGCCAGTCCGGCTATGCCCTGCGGCAGATAGCGCGTCACCAGGATAAAAATCAGGCCAAGCGCGAACAGCCACAGGTTCGGGAAGGCGCCGGTGAACCAGCTTTTCAAACCATTGACCGAGAACGCGCCGATGATGGGGCCCAGCAGCGTGCCGCGTCCGCCCACCGCCGCCCAGATCACCATCTCGATCGAATTCGCCGGCGACATCTCGGACGGATTGATGATGCCGACCTGCGGCACGTACAGCGCGCCGGCGATCCCGCACAGCACCGCCGACAGCGTCCATACGAACAGCTTGAACCACAGCGGGTTATAGCCGATGAACATCAGCCGCGATTCCGAATCGCGTACCGCCTGCAGCACGCGCCCCAGCTTGGACTTGACGATCCAGCGGCACAGCAGCAGCGAGCCGGCCAGCATCGCCAGCGTGACCAGGTACAGCGTGGCCTTGGTGGCGGGTGCGCTGATGGAGTAGCCCAGTATCCGCTTGAAGTCCGTGAAGCCGTTGTTCCCGCCAAAGCCGGTGTTATTCCGGAAGAACAGCAGCATGAACGCATACGTCATGGCTTGCGTGATGATCGAGAAGTACACGCCCTTGATGCGCGAGCGGAAGGCGAAGAAGCCGAACACGAACGCCAGCACGCCCGGCACCAGCACCACCAGCGCAAGGCAGTACCAGAAACTGTCGGTGGCGGTCCAGTACCAGGGATAGGTTTTCCAGTCGAGGAAGACCATGAAATCCGGCAGGTCGCTCTGGTACACGCCTTCCCTGCCGATGGCGCGCATCAGGTACATGCCGTGCGCGTAGGCGCCCAGCGCGAAGAACACGCCGTGGCCCAGCGACAGGATGCCAGCGTAGCCCCACACCATGTCGAGCGCCAGCGCGGCCAGCGCGTAGCACATGAATTTGCCGACCAGGCTGACCATGTAGCTCGGCACATGCAGCGGATGGCCGTCCGCAAAGGCCAGGTTCAGCACCGGCAGCGCGGCCAGCACAAGGCAGCAGGCGGCGATGCCGCTCCACGCCCGATGGGAAAAGAGAGAGGGTTGATTCATTCCGCGCTCCTGCCTTTCATGGCGAACAGGCCCTGCGGCCGCTTCTGGATAAACATGATGATGAAGACCAGGATGGCGATCTTGGCCAGCACCGCGCCCGCCACCGGTTCCAGGAATTTGTTCGCTTCGCCCAGTCCCAGCGCGGCGATGATGGTGCCCGCCAGTTGGCCGACGCCGCCCAACACCACCACCATGAAGGAATCGACGATGTAGCTCTGGCCCAGGTCCGGACCCACGTTACCCAGCTGTGACAAGGCCACTCCGCCCAGCCCCGCGATGCCGGAGCCCAAACCGAAGGTCATCATGTCGATCTTCGCGGTGGACACGCCGACGCAGCCGGCCATGCGGCGGTTCTGCATTACGGCGCGGACGAACAGGCCAAGCCGCGTCTTGTTCAGTATCAGCCAGACGCCGGCCACCACCAGCAGCGCGAAGACGATGATGACGATGCGGTTGTAGGCCAGCACCAGCGAGCCAAGCACCGTCACGCCGCCGGACATCCACGACGGATTCGCCACCTCGACGTTCTGCGCGCCGAAGATGGTGCGTACCGCCTGCATCAGTATCAGGCTGATGCCCCAGGTGGCAAGCAGGGTTTCGAGCGGACGCCCGTACAGCCAGCGGATCACCGTGCGCTCCAGCGCGATACCGACAGCGGCCGTGACCAGGAAGGCGGCGGGCAGCGCGGCGATCAGATAGCAGTCCACAGCCGAGGGAAAGTAGTTGCGGAAGGCGAGCTGGCACAGGTAGGTGGTGTAGGCGCCGATCATCAGCAGCTCTCCGTGGGCCATGTTGATGATGCCCATCAGACCGAAGGTGATGGCCAGGCCCAGTGCCGTCAGCAGCAGCACGCTGGCCAGCGAGATGCCGTAGAAGACGTTACCGATAAATTCGGTGCGCCCGAGGCGGCTGTCCAGCGCCTGCAAGGTGTGGGCGGCGGCCACGCGCACGGCCTGGTCGGGCTCCTTCTCGCCCTGCATCGCTTGCAGCAGCGGGCGCAGATTGGCGTTGCTGCTGTCGGACAGCGCTTCGACGGCGGCCTTGCGCCTGGCGGCGTCCGGCGATTGCAGGTTGGCGGTGCCGGCGACCAGTTGCAGCATGGTGCGGATGTCCGGGTCCTGCTCCTTCGCCAGCGCTTTTTCGATCAGCGGCGCCTGTGCCAGCGTCACGCTCTTTTGCAGCTCGGTGGCGGCGGCAAGGCGTTGCGCGCGATCCGGCGAAAACAGCTTGAGCGCGGACAGCGCGTCGTCGACGGCACCGCGCAGGCGGTTGTTGACCATCACGCCGTCCAAGCCTTCGGGCAGAGGGCCGGTTTCGCCGGTGGCCGGGTTGTAGGCCTTGTCGTCGGTGACGATGAAGACGTGGCCGTCCGGCGTGGCGTACAGCGCGTCGGTCTTGAGGGCCGTCAGCAGGCGGGTGGCGTCGTCGTTGGCCAGCGCGCCGATCTTGACGATGGCGTCGACACGGGCGTCGGGATCGCCACCGGCCAGGGGCGCCAGCAAAGCGCTGTCGATGGCGGCATGTGCGGCGCAGGACAGCAGCAGGCAAGCCAGGAGCAGGAGTTTTTTCAAAATAGTGTCCTCAGGTGATGCAGGTTTGGCGCGCGGCCCCGTCGCACCGACCGGGGCCGTGCCGCACGGCTTACAGCTTCTGCTTACCCTCGTTACCCGGAATGTACGGGCTCCATGGATTCGCGCGCACTGGGCCTGGCGTTTTCCACACGACGCTGAACTGGCCGTCAGGGCGGATCTCGCCGATGAACACCGGCTTGTGCAAGTGGTGGTTGGTCGGATCCATCGTCAGCGTAAAGCCCGACGGCGCCTTGAAGGTCTGGCCGGCCATCGCCGCGATCACCTTGTCGGTGTCGGTCGACTTGGCCTTCTCCACCGCCTGCGCCCACATATGGATGCCGACGTAGGTGGCTTCCATCGGATCGTTGGTCACGACCGTGTTCGCGTTCGGCAGCTTCTTCGCGACCGCGTAGGCCTTCCACTTCTTGATGAATTCCGTATTCACCGGATTCTTCACCGACTCGAAGTAGTTCCATGCCGCCAGGTGGCCCAGCAGCGGCTTGGTGTCCACGCCGCGCAGCTCCTCCTCGCCCACCGAGAACGCCACCACCGGCACGTCGGTCGCCTTCAGGCCGGCGTTGCCCAGCTCTTTGTAGAACGGCACATTCGAATCGCCGTTGATGGTGGAGATCACCGCCGTCTTGCCGCCGGCCGAGAACTTCTTGATGTTGGCGACGATGGTCTGGTAATCCGAGTGGCCGAACGGCGTGTACACCTCGTCGATGTCGCTATCCTTCACGCCCTTGCTCTTCAGGTAGGCGCGCAGGATCTTGTTGGTGGTGCGTGGATAAACGTAGTCGGTCCCCAGCAGCACGAAGCGCTTGGCGCCACCGCCCTCCTTGCTCATCAGGTATTCCACGGCGGGTATGGCCTGCTGGTTGGGCGCCGCGCCGGTGTAGAACACATTCTTCTCCAGCTCCTCGCCCTCGTACTGCACCGGGTAGAACAGCAGGCTATTCAACTCCTTGAACACCGGCAGCACCGACTTGCGCGACACCGACGTCCAGCAGCCGAATACCACGGACACCTTGTCCTGCGCGATCAGGCCACGCGCCTTCTCGGCGAACAGCGGCCAGTTGGAGGCCGGATCGACCACCACCGCCTCCAGCTTCTTGCCCATCACGCCGCCCTTGGCGTTGATTTCGTCGATCGTCATCAGGGCCACGTCCTTCAACGACGTTTCGGAAATGGCCATCGTGCCGGACAGCGAGTGCAGGATGCCGACCTTGATGGTGTCGGCGGCATAAGCTTGCGCCCCGGCGGCCAGCATGGCGGTGGCTGCGGCGATGCGGCTCAGGGAGGCGATGAAATTGCGGCGATTTTGCATGAGATAGCTCCGTGTGGTGGAATTAGAATTGCAGCTGCAAGGTGACAGAGAACTTGTCCGTATCGGCGGCGTTGGTGATCTTGGTCTTCGAGTACACGGCGCTGACCTGCGCGTTGTAGCCGTCGATGATGTAGTTCACGCCCGCGTCGTACTGTTTGGTGTCGATGTCGGTGTCGGCGGCGAACTTCTGCCAGCGCACGAAGGGCTGGAACTTGCCCCAGCCGGCCTTCTGATCGAAGATCCAGGAAGCGCCGGCCGAATAGGCCTTGCCCTGTTCGGACTTGATGATGTCGTCGGTGTTGTAGTCGTACCAGGCCGCTTCCAGCGCGAAGGCGCCGGAGCCCTTGACCCGCTTCTCCATCAGGAAGTCGACGTTGTAGGAGCTGTACTTGCCGCTCTTGGCAACGGTGAGGATGCCGTCCTTCTGGTAGCGTCCCGCCACGCCGATGGAGAGGATGTCGGCGGCGCCGAGGTAGTTGCCGGTGCCGTAGTAGCCCGGCTCCGCGTCCCAGAAATCGTATTGCAGGCGCCCCGCGTACATCAGCGAATCGTCGGCCTTGATACCGGCCGCCTTGGCCTGCGACTGCGTCATCGAGCCGATGCCGAAGGTGTGGCCTTCGAAGGCGCCGAACGAGTAACCCAGCTTGCCCTCGGCGGCATTGCCCCATACGACCACGCCGTCGTCGCGGCCGCGGAAGATGCCGCCGTTGTAGCCGTAGCGCGAGGCCACGCCGGCCCAGTAGCCGCCGCCAAGCGAGTAGTAAGGCCCGGCCATGTTGGCGCGGTCGCTCGGCGACAGCAGGCGGCCCGCCCAGATGTTCAGCTCAGGCGAAATGGCGAACTGGCCGGCGGCGTCCAGGATGCGGATCTTGTCGCCGTCCCACTCGGTGTTCAGCATGCCCTTGATATTCTTGTTGAGCGAAGCGCCGAAGAACAGCCGGGCCGAATCCAGGTTGAAATCGCTGGAACGGTCGGTGCCGTCGGGCGCGCCGTTCTTGGCGCTGGTGTAGCTCTCGCGCATGCCGAAGCCGACGCTGACCGACTTGTCGTCGCCAAAATTGATCGTGGCGCCAGCGCACGCATTACCTGCCACCGCCACTGCCGCCGCCAGCAGCATTCCCCGTTTCACACCCATCTTGTTCCCCTTTTCGGTTTTGGATGCTGCAAGGTTAGCCAGCAGACAAGCCGTGAGGAATACGTCGAATGACGTAGTGGTATCGGAGGGACAGGAGGAAGCGCCGCCCCGCGGGCGGCGCCGGAAGGCTTACTGTTTGCGCAGTTCGGCGACGGCGCGGTCGAGCACCGGATCGGCGCCGGAGCGCAGCGAGGCCACGGTGGGGTGTACCTCGACGTCGGGCGTTACGCCCTTGCCGACAAACTCGGTGCCGTCCGGGAAAACGTCGCGCTTGATGCAGATGCGCGCCTTGCCACCGCCCGGCAGGTCGAGGAACAAAGGCTGGCCGGTGCTGCCGCCGGTGGGCTCGCCGACGATGATCCCGCGCTTCAGCATCCTGAAGGAGACCGCGAAGTCCTCCGCCGCAGAGAAGCTTTGCGCGCTGGTGAGCACCGCGACCGGGCCGTTGAATACATCCTTATGCTGCGCCTTGTACGTCTCGCCATTTAAACTCATCGGCGTCCAGCGGATGGCGGAAGTGCCTTGCGCGCGCCGGTAGGCATCGTCGTCGCGCCGGTACGCGTAGGCGCTGCCGATAGGCTGGCGGGTAAGCCAGGACAAGATCCGCAAGCCGTATTCGCTGGAACCTCCACCGTTGCGGCGCACGTCGATCACCAGTCCCTTGGCCTTCAGGATCTCAGGGACGACGATCTCGAACATCGCCACGCTTTCGTCGCTTTCGAAATGGTCGATGGAGATATAGGCGATATCGCCCGGCAGCGTCTTGAAGACAAAGCGCGGGGGGCCCTGATAGCTGCCGGAGCGGTCCACCACCTCATCGCGCTCGGCGCCGTCCGCAGTGCGCAAGCGCAGCGTGACCGGCTTACCAGCGGGGCCCGTCAGCAGTTGATAGGAGTACGTGCGCATCTCCCGATCCTGCGGCGAGGACGCGCTGACGAAAGGCTCGATATGCCGCCGCCCATATTCCAGCGCCGGTTCGCCGTCGATGGCGACGACCTCCTCGCCGACATGCAGGCGCGCCTGCAGCGCCGGATTGCCCACCCACTCGACCAGCACCTTGCCCTCGACCAGCGCGGTGCGCATGGGCGGGCGCGCAAAAAATTCGTTACCCAGCTCCCTGGGCGGATAAATATTGGTGTGGCCATCCTGCAGCATAGGCGCCAGCTGCATCATAATCCGATAGTAGTCGCGCGTGGTCGGCGCGGCGATCACCTTGGTCAAGTATTCCATGTAGACCTGGTCCCACGCCAAGTCGGGCACGTGATCGAAATGAACGAAGCTGCTGCGCGCCTCGGCCCAGAACAAGGACAGGCCGGCGACTTTTTCCTCCACCGTCAATACCGGCTTGTACGGCGTGGCGATGGCGGGCGCCTTGTACAACCGTTCCGACAACGGCGATGTCTGCGGTGCGGCTTTGAAGCGCGGCACATCGGCGGCATCGGCCAGCTGCGCGGCCAACGCGAACGTCATCAGCATGGCTAGGGGTTTGATTTGCATGGTGTCCCGGGTTGGTTGCGAAAGTACGCGCGATGTTGACATAAAAGCACGCCCACCGCAATCGCCGGCTGGCCGGATTTGGTGGCACAATAACGGCTTCATTTTTGGGAGTACCACCATGACTATTTTTTCCGCCTCCGTTTTCGACGCCACCGTGATCTACGAAGGCAATGAACTCTTCAAGGGTCAGGGCGCGGCGCGCGGCTGGGCCGAAAAGCTGGCGAAGGAACTGGAATGCGAGATTGGCGTCGAGAAGATCGGCACCGGCTGGGTACTGACCGGCACCGTCGACGGCGAAGCCTGCAAGTGGAGTATCGTCGGCCAGCGTCTCAAGCGCATGGACTAAAGCGTGCGTTAGCGCACAACATCGCCAATCCTTGCCGGGTACGATTTCCGATAATCTGCCCACCAAGGATAGCGATGAAACGCGATACGCCCGCAGCGCCCGGCGAAGCCGCCCTGTCTGAATCCACCGCCGCCGCCAAGTCGGCGGGCCTGCGCTACGTGCACGACTATCAGCCCGGCATCGCCCGCCGCAAGCGCGGCAAGCACTTTCACTACGTTGACGCCGACGGCCACGCCATCCAGGATGCCGACACGCTGGCCCGCATCAAATCGCTGGCGATTCCTCCCGCCTGGGCCGACGTCTGGATCTGCGTTCATCCACGCGGCCACTTGCAAGCGACGGGGCGCGATGCGCGCGGCCGCAAGCAGTACCGCTACCACCCGCGCTGGCGCAGCCACCGCGACGAATCCAAGTACGACCGCATCCTAGGCTTCGGCAAGGCCCTGCCGGCGATACGCCGCGCGGTCGGCGCCGCGCTCCAGCTGCCAGGCCTGCCGCGCGAGAAAGTGCTGGCCACCGTCGTCTACCTGCTGGAGGCGACCATGATGAGGATCGGGAACGAGGAATACGCGCGCACGAACAAATCCTTCGGTCTGACCACGCTGCACGACCGCCATGTACGGCTGGACGGCGGCAAGATTGAATTCCGCTTCCGGGGCAAGAGCGGCGTGCATCATGCCGTCGCGGTCGAGGACCGCCGGCTGGCCAGCATCATCCGCCGCATCCGCGACCTGCCCGGCCAGGAGCTGTTCCAGTACATCGGCGACGACGGCCTTCCTCACGCCATCGGATCGTCGGACGTGAACGAGTACCTGCAGGCCATCGCCGGCGAGGACTACACCGCCAAGGACTTCCGCACCTGGTCCGGCACGGTGCTGGCGGCGGTGGCGCTGCGCGAATATGAAAAGTTCGATTCCGAAGCCCAGGCCAAACGGAACGTGGTGCAGGCCATCGAAGCGGTGGCGAAAAAGCTGGGCAATACGCCCACCATCTGCCGCAAATGCTATGTGCATCCGAGCGTGATCGAGTGCTACCTGGACGGCACGATGTTGAAGGCGGCGCGCAGCCGCGCGAAGCAGCAGCTACAGGATGGCCTGCACGCGCTGCGACCGGAAGAGGCGGCGGTGCTGGCGTTGTTGCAGCACCGCCTGCAGGCCTCAGCGGCCAGCGACCGGCGGTGACGCCTCGGCGCGCAGGATGATCACGGCGGTGGCGATATCCTCATGGCGATTGCGCGCCGGCGAATTGACGGTCATGTAAACCTTCACCGCCGCCAGCGAAGCGTGGTCGCCGAAAAACGCACCCTCCGCATCGTAGCGCTCCGGGAAGTTCTCGTTATTCAGCGGACAGGCCGTCGATTCATTCTTCCCGCGGTTCGGACGCTTTTCGCACCGGGTGTAGCTGTCGCCGTTGACGGCGGCGGCGATCAGATGGTCGGTGGGCTGATCCAGCATCACGGGAAAACTGAAGCGGCGCGCAACCCCGTCCACCTTCATCTCGAAACTGAGCACGCCCTTGTAGGCAGGCAGGTTGTCCAGTTTGAGTTTTGCGTCCGATATTTTTCCGGGCGGGATAAAGCCGTCGCCACCCAACCCGCCACGGAACGTCGCGTCGGTACCGCCGATCTGGCGGTACTCCATGCTGCGGTGTATGAATAGCAGATTGTCATAGGCCGATTGCGGAACCGGCTTGTTGGCCGCCATCGCCTGGGCCTGAGCCACTATCGCCAGCATGCGCGCCTGCCGTTCCGCCGGACCAGGCACAGGCCCGCGGCTTGCCTCCACAGTCAGGCGCACCTTCGACTCCTGGCCGACAAACAAATGCATATTGTCGCGCCGCCCCCACCACAACTCGCCAACCGGGCCACTGCTGCCGGACTGCTCCCATGCGGCGGGATCGTAGGTGTCTTTGGGCGTCGGATCTTCGCGGCCCAGATCGGGATTGCGAAGACCGGCCAGTTTACCGTCCTTGCTGAACGCCGCCATCTTGTACGAGCCACCGTAATTGATGGCGCCAACGCCGCCATTGGACGCGTATTGCGAACAGGCGTTCTGGCTGGCGCCAGGGGGCAGCCATGGCTTGACCGTCGGCGGGCAGCGCTCCAGCGTTTCCGGGCCGGCGACGGCGGGCAGCGTCACCCACAGCGCGGCGAACAGCGGCAGCATCGAGTACGTGTTTTTCATGAGGCGTCAGTTTGAATTTAAAAAAATATTATATATACAATAATAATTTGGTGCCGCACGACGTGGGGGTTCGGAGTAGAATTTAGCTTCCGCGTGTTGTCGCCGAGCCGTTTCGCCATGCCTGAAGCATTGCCCTTCCAGATTCGAAAAGAATGCCCGCCGGGCGCCTGCGAATGCCGGCGCGACGAGCTGCTGGAACAATGGGACAAGGCGCCCGACGATACCGACATCCGCATCCTGCGCCTCACCCGCGAACAGGAGAAGGTGCTGATCGCCCGCATCGAGAGCATCGCCAGCTACGAAGAACTGGGCCGCATAGAACAACGCATGCAGGAACAGCTGGGCATCCGCCTGACGATCACGCCCAGCGCGAATGGCGTACGCACCGTGATGGGCCTGCAGATCCGCCTGGCGGAGCAGCCAGGCCTGTGCCGCCGCACCCGCGAACAGGTGCCGGCGGCGGTGCGCCGCTGCCTGAACAAACATCCCGATATCGTCTACGCGCTGCTGAACGCGCGCGACCTGCTGGGCGCCGGTTAGCCGGGGTGCGCCAGCGCCGCGCCGGGCATGCTGCCGCCGGTCGATCCGTCCGGGTAGATGTCGTGGAATTTGCTGTAGTCCAGTATCCGCACGTTGCCGTCCTGCTTGTCCGACATGATGTCGGCGAAGTGGTGGTTGAAGAAGATATGCTCGGCCGAGTAGGTCTGGCGGGCGTGGACGAAATCGTTGAGCGTATCGTCGGTGCCGGAGACGGCCACCGACAGCGTGGCGCCCTCCTTCTGCAGGTCTTCCTTGGTCTTGCCCCAGAACGGGCTCGATTCGTCGATCTTGTGCAGGATGGTCCAGGTCAGCGCGAACACGCCGGAACGCTCGCGCTCCAGCTGCAGGTCGTAGAACCGGGTGAAGATCTGTCCTTCCAGCGTCATCTCGCGGCGGATCAGCGTGGCGCGCACGGAGGCTTCCAGTATCAGGTTGCCGCGTTCGTTCCCGGACCTGAGCATCAGCGTCGGCACGCCGTTGAATGGCGTGATCACGGCGACGTCGGAGAACATGATGCGCGACGTGGGCCGCGAGAAGCGCGCGAACAGCAGGCCCGTTACCGTCGCCACCTCCACCATGCCGAGCAGGATCTCGGTCGAGGCGACAACGTGGCCGTAGGTGGAGCCGGGGTTCATGTAGCCGTAACCGACCGTGGCCAGCGTCTCGATCGAGAAGAAGAAGGTGTCGAGGAAGGAGCCGGGCCGCGCATTGGAGACCGAGCCTGGCACCAGGTAGAACGCCAGCGCGAAGCCCACGTTGGTGACCATGTACAGCACACCGACCAGCAGGAAGAAGCGCGGCCAACTCAGGGTCAGCATCCAGTGGTAGATGTCGCCCCAGTACCTGGGCCCGAGGCCCACGCGCTTGATCTGCGAAGTCCCCATCCTGAACACACCGCGGTCGTTGCCCACCCGTGGACGGATAACCTTTTGCGCCGGTTGGCGCACCGGACCTTCACTCATGATAGACCTGCCTTAGTCGTCGTCGTTGGGATCGATGCCGGGGAACATCACCTCGGTGTAGCCGAATTTGGAGAAGTCGGCGATGCGCATCGGGTACAGCACGCCGAGCAGGTGGTCGACTTCATGCTGCACCACGCGCGCGTGGAAGCCGTCGACGTCGCGGCTGATCGGCTGCTGGAACTGGTCCACGCCCTCGTAGCGCAGCTGGGTGAAGCGCGGCACGCTGCCGCGCAGGCCGGGCACCGAAAGGCAGCCTTCGAAGCCCTCTTCCTTTTCGTCCGACAGCGGCGTGAGGACGGGATTGATCAATACCGTTTCCGGCACCTGCGGCGCGTCGGGATAGCGGGCGTTCTGCTTGAAGCCGAAGATCACCAGCTGCAGGTTGACGCCGATCTGCGGCGCAGCCAGGCCGGCGCCATTGGCCGCGTGCATGGTGTCGAACATGTCGGCGATCAGCTCGCGCATGGCCGGGGTATCGAACTCGGTCACCGGTTCGGCCACGCGCAGCAGGCGCGGGTCGCCCATCTTCAGGATTTCGCGCACCGTCATTTGCCGCCTCCGTTGATCTCGCACTGCATCTCGCGCAGGAACTTGCAGTATTCGGCGCCGGTCTCCGGGTGCTTGAGGCCCATGGCGGTCATCGCCTTCAGGTAGCCCAGCTTGGAGCCGCAGTCGTAGCGCTGGCCGTCGTAGCGGTAGGCCAGCACGCGTTCGTCCTTCATCAGCGCGGCGATGCCGTCGGTCAGCTGGATCTCGCCGCCGGTGCCGGTGCCGAGGTTCTCCAGGTACTGGAAGATACGGCCCGACAGCACATAGCGGCCCACCACCGCCAGCGTGGACGGCGCCACGTCCGGCGACGGCTTCTCGACGATGCCGTGCACCAGCTCCAGCTTGGGCTGGTAGGCCGAGGCGCTGACGATGCCGTACTGGCGCGTGGCCTGGCGCGCCACTTCCTGCACCGCCAGGATGCTGCAGCGTTCATAGGCATACAGGTCGGTCATCTGTGCCAGCACCGGCTTGACGCCGTCGGCGGTGTCCATGAAATCGTCCGCCAGCAGCACGGCGAACGGTTCGTCGCCGACGACGGGGCGCGCGCACAGCACCGCGTGCCCCAGGCCCAGCGGCTCGGACTGGCGGATGTAGATGCAGTTGACGTTTTTCGGAATGACGTTTTGGACCAGCTCCAGCAAGGCTTTCTTGTTGGCCGCCTCCAGTTCCGCTTCCAGTTCGTAGGCCTTGTCGAAGTGGTCCTCGATGGCGCGCTTGTTACGGCCGGTGATGAACACCATTTCCGTGATGCCGGCGGCGACCGCCTCCTCCACCGCGTACTGGATCAGCGGCTTGTCGACGATGGGCAGCATCTCCTTCGGCTGCGCCTTGGTCGCGGGAAGAAAGCGGCTGCCAAGACCGGCGACCGGGAATACTGCTTTTCTGATTTTGGACATGATATCGATCTGTTTTTATCCGGCTTCCAGCAGTGCCAGCAGGCCTGCTTCGTCCAGTATAGTGACTTCAAGTTCCTGGGCCTTGGCCAGCTTGCTGCCGGCGTCGGCCCCTGCTACCAGGTAGTGCGTTTTCTTGGATACCGAACCGGATACCTTGCCGCCCTGCGCCTCGATCATGGCGCCAGCCTGGTCGCGGCTCAGATTCGGCAGAGTGCCCGTCAATACAAAGGTCTTGCCGGTCAGCGGGCCTTCTGCCGCCTGCTCGGGCAGCTGCGCCAGCAGATCCTTGCGCAGTTGGTCCAGCGCCAGCAGTTGGTCGCGGTGGCCTGGTTCGGCCATCCACGCTTCCAGCGCTTCGGCCACGCCAGCCGGCAGGCCGAACACCGTGAACACCTGCAGGTGCGCCAGCACTTCCAGCGTTATCTCCTGTTCGACCAGCTGCTTGCTGCGCGGTTCGGTCAACTTCGGAATGCCCATCGCGGCCAGCAGCTTGACGGGGTCGAGCTTTTCGCGCAGCTTGGCGCTGGGAGCATGCTCGCCGGTCGGCGCGACGCCGGCGGCGAGCAAGGCGTCGATGGCTTCCTGGTTTTTCGGTTCGGCGAAGAAGTCGGCGATCGATTCGGCGACGATGCCGCCGATATCGGGCAGCACGCGCAGCAGCGCGGCCGGCACGCGGCGCACCAGGTCGAAGCGGCCCAGCCATTCGGCCAGTGTCTTGGCGGTCGACTCGCCCACATGGCGGATGCCGAGCGCGAACAGCATGCGCTCCAACGGCGGGTTCTTGCTGGCGGCGATGGCTTCCAGCAGATTGTCCGCCCACTTGGTGGCGATCTTGCCCTGCGCGACAGTCTCCGGCGTGGTGCCTTCGCGCTCGTCGGCGAGGCGCTTCATTTCGAGCAGGTCTTCAAGCTTCAACGCATACAGGTCCGCGACCCGCTGCACCAGGCCATGTTCGACCAGGTTGTCGATGTAGCGGTCGCCCAGGCCTTCGATGTCCATCATGCGGCGGCCGGCGAAGTGGCGGATCGCCTCCTTGCGCTGGGCGGAGCAGAACAAGCCGCCGGAGCAGCGGGCAATCGCTTCGCCCTCTTCGCGCACGACGTGCGAGCCGCACACGGGGCAGGTCTTCGGCAGCACGTAGGCTTCCGGCTCCGGCGACGGCCTGCGCTCCAGCACCACGGACAGCACCTCGGGGATGACGTCGCCGGCGCGGCGCACGATCACCGTGTCGCCGACGCGCACGTCCTTGCGGCGTACCTCATCCTCGTTGTGCAGCGTGGCGTTGGTGACGTTGACGCCGCCGACGAACACGGAGGCCAGCCGCGCCACCGGCGTGATGGCGCCGGTGCGGCCGACCTGCACTTCAATCGCCTGCACGGTGGTCAGCGCTTCCTCGGCCGGGAACTTGTGCGCCAGCGCGAAACGCGGCGCGCGCGAGACGAAGCCCAGTGTGCGCTGGTCCTGCAGCAGGTTGGCCTTGTAGACCACGCCGTCGATTTCGTATGGCATGGTCGGGCGGGCTTCGCCGATCCGTTTGTAGTAGGCCATCAGGCCGTCGTAGCCGCGCACCACGTCCGCTTCTTTCGCCACCGGCAGGCCCATGCCACGATACCACTCCAGCAGAGCGGAGTGCGATAGCGGCATCTCAGCGCCTTCCAGCGCGCCGACGCCGTAGGCGAAGAAACTCAGCTTGCGCGATGCGGTGATGCGCGAATCGAGCTGGCGCAAACTGCCCGCAGCCGCGTTGCGCGGGTTGACGAACTCCTTCAGGCCGGCCTCGCGCTGGCGGGCATTCATCGCTTCGAAATCGCTCTTGAACATCAACACTTCGCCGCGCACATCGAGGACAGCCGGCGGCGTCGGAGTGTTCAGGCGCAGCGGAATCGAGCGGATGGTGCGGATGTTGGTGGTGACGTCCTCGCCGGTGTAGCCGTCGCCGCGCGTGGCGGCTTGCACCAGCAGTCCGTCGACGTAGCGCAGGTTGATGGCCAGGCCGTCGTATTTGACTTCGGCCGCGTATTCGACGGCGGCCGCCGCGTCCAGGCCTTCGCGCACGCGGCGGTCGAAGTTCTCGATATCCTCGTCGGTGAAGCCGTTATTCAGCGACAGCATCGGCACCGTGTGCGTGACCTGGTCGAACTGCGGCAGCGGCGCCGCGCCCACGCGCTTGGTGGGCGAGTCGGGCAGCGCGAACTGCGGGTGGGCTTCTTCCAGCTTTTGCAGTTCGATGAACAGCTTGTCGTACTCCGCGTCCGGGATGGTGGGCGCGTCTTCAACGTGATAGGCGTGCAGGTGCTTGTTGAGTTCTGCGCTCAACGATTCGATGCGCGCCTTGTAATCCACTTCAGTCATTACCGCTTCCTGCTAGCTAAACAAACGCAACGCGCGGATCGAACCTGCCGGAATATCGGCGTCGTTCATCTCGGCGTAGAAATCCTGTACCTGGCCTGCGATCTCCGCCAGCGAGGCGTCCGACAACGGCTGGTTGTAGTCGTCGACGATGGTCGCGTCCAGGCGGCCCACCAGCGACTTGGCGCAGGCGACCATGGCGCCGAAGCCGTCGCGGGACGGCGCCACGCATGGTACGTCCAGCAGCAGCGTCAAACGAGGCGTGGTTTCCTCGGCCAGCGTGACGTTGGTCGACAGCGAGAACAGATGGCCGCCCTCGCCGTCCGGCATCACGTAGCGGCCGTCGGGACGCACGTCAAAGCCCTGCTTCTCCAATGCGCCCAGCAGCGTGGTGATGGCCCACGGCGCGCCGTTGGTCTGCAGATTGACGCCCAGTTGCGCATCGTGGCCGGCGACGAAGCGGTGCAGGTTGCGCGCCTCGGCCATCACTTCGATCATGTCCGGGATTTCCGGCTCGGCGCCGATTTCGTCGGCCATCGCGCGCAGGCGCGTGACCAGCTCCGAGTATTCCAGTTCGTTCAACGCGGTGCTGCGGCTGGCCAGCTGCACGCCGCCCTGCAGCTTGGTGTAGACGCCGCCGTGGACGATGGGCTCCCATTCGCCGCTGACGGCCAGGCCGATGTAGTGCACAGGCTTGTTGCCGACCATGCGCAGCGTTTGCAGCACCGGCAGCAGCTTGTCGCCGCGCGCCGGGCCTTCCAGCGCCAGCGGCAGCAGGCAATCGATCAGCGGGTCGACCAGCGCGGTGGCCTGTTCGGCGGCCGGGGTCACGCCGCCGGCGTGCGGCGCGGCCGGTGGCGCCGTCGGATCGGCGGGATCGCTTTCGAATTCGGCGGCGACGGCGGCCAGCGCCGCCGCTGCGGCGGAGGCTTCGCCGCCGGCCACGCCGGGTGCCGCGCTGTCGAGCGAGAAGCTAGGCTCGTGGCGCGCGCCGGACGACGGCGGCGCATCGCCGGTTCGCATCAGCACATCGTCATGGTCGGTCGAGAAGGCGCGTTCCACGCTCTTCTTGGCTTTGTATTCCTGGATCTTGTTGTAGCCGAAAACGCCGGCGACGAATACGCCGGCGATCCCGATCAAACTCATTTGAAGGTCTGTCATGCTGCTTGTGCCTCGGAAGCGAAGTTTGCGGCGGATTCCATATCCACCGCCACGATGCGCGATACGCCCTGCTCTTGCATCGTCACACCGATCAGTTGATTGGCCATCTCCATCGCAATCTTGTTGTGCGAGATGAAGAGGAATTGGGTGTGGTCAGACATGCGTTTGACCATCCGGCAGAATCGTTCGGTATTGGCGTCGTCCAGCGGCGCGTCGACCTCGTCGAGCAGGCAGAACGGCGCCGGGTTGAGCCGGAACATCGAGAACACCAGCGCCGTTGCGGTCAGCGCTTTTTCACCGCCGGACAACAGGTGAATGGTGGCGTTCTTTTTGCCCGGCGGCTGGGCCATGACCTGCACGCCGGAGTCGAGGATTTCGTCGCCGGTCATGATCAGCTTTGCCTGGCCGCCGCCGAACAGGATCGGGAACAGTTCGGAGAAGTGGCCGTTGACGCGGTCGAAGGTGTCTTGCAGCAGATCGCGCGTCTCCTTGTCGATGCGCGCGATCGCGTCTTCCAGCGTGTTGATCGCCTCGTTCAAGTCGGCGTTCTGCGCGTCGAGGAAGTTCTTGCGTTCGGAGGCCGTCGCCAGTTCGTCCAGCGCCGCCAGGTTGACCGCGCCCAGCATCGAGATCGCGTTGGTCAGGCGCGTGACCTCGCCCTGCAGGTAGGAGGCCTTCATGTCGGGATGCAGCTTCTCGGCCAGCGCCGCCTCGTCGGCCTGCACCTCGGCCAGCTGCGCCGCGAACTGCTCCTGGTTCAGGCGCGCGGCCTGCTCCTTCAGCTGCATCTCCATGATCTTGTCGCGCTGCGGCTGCAGCGCGCGCTCGGTCGACATGCGGCCTTCCTCGAACATGCGCAGCTGCTGCGCGATCTGGTCGAGTTCATGGCGGGCGTCGGACAGCGCCTTCTCCTGGCTGGTGCGGCGGTCCAGCAGCTCCTGCAGGCCGTCGTTGGCCTGGCCGGATTCCAGGCTGGCCAGTTCGTTCTGGCCCGCCTCCAGGCTTTGCGTGACCTGCACCACCTGCGCGTTCGCGGTGGCGATGGAGCGGCGGAACTCCTCGATCTTGCTGCGCTGGGACTTCTCCGCGAACTGCGCTTCCTGCGCGGCGCGTTCCAGGTCGCGCAGGGCTTCGCGGGCGTCGGCCAGGCGCTGCTCTTTTTCGAGGAACAGGGTCTGGCCTTCCTCGTGGTCGCCCTGCAGGTTGCCGAGCTCCATATCGAGCTGCTCGAACTTCTCCTCGGACTCCATCTTGACCTGGGTTTGTTCCTCTTCCTGCGCGGCGATTTCGGCCAGGTCGGTTTCGATCTGGTTGCTGCGCTGGTTGAAGCGCGCCTCGATCTCCGACAACTTGACCACGTCCAGCTGCAAGGTATGCACCGACTGCTGCAGGCTTTGCAGCTTCGCGCGGTACTCGGTCAGCCGGCGCGTGAGCTCGGAGACCGCGGCATCGGCGCGCACCGAACGGGCGCGCGCTTCATCGGCCAGCATCTGCTGCGCGCGCAGCTGCTTGGTGATGTTGTCGATTTCCTGCTGGCGGCCCAGCATGCCGTCCTGCTCCGAGTCGGCGGCATAGAACCGCACGCTGCCCTGTGTGACGGCGTGGCCCTGGCGCGTGACGAAGCAACCGCCGGCCGGCAGCTTGGCGCGTTCGGCGAAGGCTTCGGCCGTGTCCTCGGCGATGTAGACGTTGTGCAGCCAGTCCTGCAGCAGGCCGCGCAGGCCCGGGTCGTTCAGCTTGAGCAGGTTGAGGAACGGCTTCAGGCCGGGCACTTCCACCGGCGCCGGCGGCACGGCGGTCGACGGCGCGAACAGCGCCAGCTTGGCAGGCGGCGCGTCGCCGAAGAAGGCCTTGGCCCATTCAATGTTCGACATCTGCAGCGCCGAGGTGCGCTCGCGCAGCACGGATTCCAGCGCGGTCTCCCAGCCGGATTCGATGTTCAGCTTTTGCCACAGGCGCGGCAGCGTATCCAGCTCGTGCTTCTGCAGCCATGGCGTGACTTTGCCCTGCGTCTGCACGCGTTCCTGCAACTGGCGCAGCGCGTTCAGGCGCGCTTCCAGCTGGGCGTTGGCGGCGGTCTCGGTGTTGACCTGCTGCTGCGCGGCCTGGCGTTCCTCTTCCAGCTTGGGCTGCTGTTCCAGCGCCTCTTCGAGCAGGAAGCCTTGCTCTTCAAGCGCTTGCTGCTTTTCTTCCAGCTGCATGCGCAGGTTGCTCAGGTGCGCGCTGTCCGGCAGATTGAGGCCGCTCTTTTCCTGCTGCAGCCGCTCGCGCCGCACGGCCAGGCCGTTGAGGATGTTGTTGGCGTTGCGCTGGTGCGCCGACTCCAGCTCCAACTGCTGCTGCGCCTGCATGATGCGGGCGCGCGATTCGGTGCTCTTGGTCTGCGCCTCGCGCCAGACCTGCTCCAGCATCGGCAGCGACTCGGCCTTTTGCTCGGCCATCATCTGCGATTGTTCGACCTTGGCCGACAGCTCTTCCAGCGTGAACTCGGCTTCCTCGATCTGGCCGCCGTATTCGCTGGCCTGCTGCTGCCACTGGTCGCGCTGCGCGGTCAACGCGGCCAGCTGCGCCTGCAGGCGGCTGCGCGATTCGATGACGAACTTGATCTGCGCTTCCAGGCTGCCGATTTCGGCGTTGGTCTGATACAGGCTGCCCTGCGCGGTGTGCAGGCGGTCGCCGGCGGCGAAGTGCGCCTGGCGCATCTGCTCCAGCGACAGCTCGACGTTGCGCAGCTTGGCGGTCTGCTCTTCCAGGTCGTTCTGCGCCTGCTCCATCTCGCGGAAGTATTTTTTCTGCTCGTTCTCGGCTTCGATCTTGCGCAGCAGCCAAAGCAGCTTTTGCTTCTCCTCCTGGTCCGATTGCAGCTGATGGAACTTGGTGGCGACGGCGGCCTGGCCCTCGAGCTTTTCCAGGTTCGAATTCAGTTCGCGCAGGATGTCCTCCACCCGCAGCAGGTTCTCGCGGGTGTCGTGCAGGCGGTTCTCGGTTTCGCGGCGGCGCTCCTTGTACTTCGAGACGCCGGCCGCCTCCTCCAGGAACACGCGCAGTTCTTCCGGCCGCGATTCGATGATGCGGCTGATCATGCCCTGGCCGATGATCGCGTAGGCGCGCGGACCGAGGCCGGTGCCGAGGAAGATGTCCTGGATGTCGCGCCGGCGCACCGGCTGGCCGTTGATGTAGTAGGTCGAGGTGCCGTCGCGCGTGAGCGTGCGCTTGACGGCGATTTCGGCGTACTGGCCCCACTGGCCGGAGGCCTTGCCCTCGTTGTTGTCGAACACCAGCTCGACCGACGCGCGTCCGGCCGGCTTGCGGTGGGTCGAGCCGTTGAAGATGACGTCCTGCATGGACTCGCCGCGCAGCTCGGAAGCCTTGGATTCGCCCAGCACCCAGCGCACGGCATCGATGATATTCGACTTGCCGCAACCGTTGGGACCCACCACGCCAACCAACTGACCCGGCACCTGGAAATTGGTGGGATCAACGAAAGACTTAAATCCCGACAATTTGATGGAAGATAGACGCACGTTGTTATCTGGGCAGAGGGCTGGAAAAGTTCACAATAATACCATTTTGCGCATCAAATCAGGCCGAAAACGCGTCATGGAGGGCGAGTTCACCTATCGTAGCGGGGATTGGGGCTCACGCCAAATGGCACGCGTGTACGGTTTGTCGTGGCCCGACAACCACAGCGCCGCCTCGGTGATCCAGGTTTCGGCCGGAATCGGCTCCACGCGCGGCGCGATCAGCATGATGGGAAGACACAACACCATCAGCAGCCGGCCCAGCGCCATGTGGTGTTCGGTGCTGGCGTACCAGATGAAAATGGCCGCCACCACCAGGCCAAGCAGGCTACCGGTCACCGACTCGGACACTGAATGGGCTTGCACATAAACGCGGGAAATGGAGATCAACACGGCCAGCAGCACGCCCAGCAAGGTGCCCAATACTCGCAACGGCGGCGGCGCCGAGCGGAACACCAGGAAGAACGCCACCGGGAACACGGCGGCGGCGCGCATCGCGTGACCGCTGAAGCCGGCGAATTCCACCGATTCGACGCCGATGCCCCAACCAACGAAAGCCATCTTGGTGGCGACGACCAGGGCCATGCCGACGCCGAACAGGACGCACCAGGCCGCCGTCAGGCGCCAGGATTTGCCGGCAAGCAGCCACACCGCAATCGCCACGCCGATCGGCCCGGTCACCGCCAAGCTCCCCGCCACACTCAAACCATGCCACCACATCATCATCTAAAAAGCCCTATCGTTGTCTTTTGCACCGCGTCATTTAAACACATGCGCGCGCATTGTATCGAAAATTACTGGGCGGCAACAGTGCGCGGCGAAATCCGGCGCTGTCCGACGTGCTCCGGCGGGGCGTGGCATACTGCCATCCATGCTCACCATTCTCGGAAAATCCTCCTCCATCAACGTCCGCAAAGTGCTGTGGACGTGCGCGGAAATCGGCCTCGATTACCGCTTGGAGCAATACGGCAGCGGCTTCCCGCCCACCACCACGCCGGAATTCCTGCGCATGAATCCGAACGGCATGGTGCCGGTCATCATCGACGACGGGCACAGCCTGTGGGAATCGAACACCATCTGCCGCTACCTGGCCGGCAAGCACGGCCGCACCGATCTGTTGCCGGCCGAGCCGATGGCGCGCGCGCAGGTGGAGAAATGGATGGACTGGCAAGCCACCGAATTGAACAGCGCCTGGCGCTATGCCTTCATGGCCATGATACGGCAGAGTCCTGCACATGGCGATGCGGCGGCGCTGGCCGCCAGCGTGTCCGAATGGAACCGGATGATGGGCCTGCTGGACACGCATCTGGCCGCCGGCGGCCCGTACGTCTGCGGCGGCGCCTTGACCCTGGCCGATATCGTGCTCGGGCTGTCGGCCAACCGCTGGCGCTCGATGCCGATGGCGCGCCCCGCGCTGGCCTCCGTCGATGCCTGGTTTGCCCGCTTGAACGAACGTGAAGGTTTTCGCATCCATGGCTGCAACGGCCTGCCCTGACATTTATTTTTCTGGAGTTTAGCAATGACTTTATCGACCTGGCTGTTGTTCTTATCGGTTTCGCTGGCGGCGGCGTTCAGTCCTGGCCCGGGCGTGCTGATGGCCATCTCGACCGCGACCACCATGGGTGCGCGGCGCGCGTTCTACAGTTCGGCGGGCAATGCGCTGGGCGTGTTTATCGTGGCGACCACGGCGGTGGCCGGCCTGGGCCTGTTGCTGAAGACGTCCGCGCTGGCGTTCGGCGCGTTGAAGGTGGCCGGTGCCGCCTACCTGATCTACCTGGGCATCAAGGCGTGGCGCCACGCCGGCCAGGTGACTGAAACGACGGAGAGCGCCGCAACGGCGGCCCCGGCGGCGAATGCGGCCGGGGCCAGCCGCCTGAGCACGTTCCGCAGCGGCCTGCTGGTCGCGGTCAGCAATCCCAAGGCGATCCTGTTCTTCACCGCCGTGTTCCCGCAGTTCATGCCGCCCGACCATGTGGACCCGGTGCGCTTCCTGCTGTTGACGTCGACCTTCACCAGCTGCACGCTGCTGTCGCACTTCTTCTATGTGGCGTGCGCGTCGTGGTTGAAGCGCAGCGTCAAGCAGAGCATCGCCCGCACGCGCCTGGCCAAGCGCACCACCGGCGTGATCTTCGTCGGCATGGGCGGCGCTTTGCTGACGTTGACGAACTCGAAGTAAGCCGACGACAGATGGCGGTACAATTGTTCCATGAATGCCGCCCTCAAAACTTTGGTCGCCGAAGCACTTAAACTCGATACGCACGAGCGTATGGAATTTGTTCAAGTGCTTCCGGCCAGCCTGCACGAAGGCGCCGAGCTCGACGAGGCCTGGACTGCCGAGATTGCACAGCGCATCGCCGATATAGAAAGCGGCATCGAGCAAACCATTCCAATGGCCCAAGCGCTGGCTCAAGTCCGCAATAATCTTTATTTGCGCGGCCGAAACACGAAGATTTAGCCGAAGGCCGAAGCGGGCGGATCGATGTTGGCGTCGTTGTCGGCATTGCGGGCCAAGGCTTGCGACAAGGCGACGGCGACCACGCCTTCGCTGCGCACCACTTGCACCGTCTGCTCAAGGAAGCGCTTGGCCAGCTGCTCGCCGGACATCGAGAACGCTTCCTGCCGCGCCGCCGTCGAGAAGATGTACAAGGTGCGCAAGGGACTGATCCACGCCAGCTTGACCTTGCGGCTGCCGCCGTCCTCCTGCTCGAACTCCAGCCACATGCCGCGCGTCAGGCTGTCCACTTCGATGGCGGCGTCCTCCTCTTCGGGCGCGGGCTGCTGCGCGGCGCGCGCTTCGGCCTCCGCCTTGGCCGCGGCCTCCGCTTTGGCTTGCAGCTCCAGGCGCCGTTCGGCGGCCTGCTGCGCCACCTGCATGGAAATCTCCAGTTGGCGTTCCGGCGAAATCTCCAGCGGCGCGCGCACGATGGAGGCGTGGCATTCGGCCAGCTCGGCAAAGAATTGCAGACGGTCGGCGTCCTGCCACTTGATGATGTCCAGCCATTTGTTCAGCGTGGACAGCAGCACCGGCAGCTTGGCGATCAGCTGCTTGCGGTCCTCCGCGTTGAGCTTGGGACGCACGCTCCAGATCAGGTCGTCCATGGTTTTGGTGGCGTTGTTGACGGCGCCCGGCTTGTCGTCCTCGATGCTGTAGGCGATGGTCAGCACCGACACCCAGCGTTGTTCGAGGAAGGCTTCCACCACGGCGATCACTTCGCCGGTGCCGATGCGCAGTGCGACCGCATTCCTGGCCAGCTTGCTCGACTCGGCCATCTTCTCCTGCTTCAGCGCGGCCGCGATGGGCTCGGCGATGGCGGCCGCGGCTGCGCGCTCCTCGGCCTGGATCGACGCTTCCAGTTCGTTGACGGCTTCGGTGAAGACCGACAGTTCATGATCGTAGTCGCGGCCGACGCGGTCCACGCTGCGCTGCATCGCCTGGAACAGCGGGTCTTCCGGTCCCTTGCGCTGCTCCCAGCCCATGCGCGACAGCAGGTCGATCAGGCGGCGCGCCGGATGGGCTTCCTGGAAGAAGAAGTTCTTGTCGACCAGCGCCGCCTTCAGCACCGGGATTTGCAGGAAGCGGATCAGGTCGCGGATTTCCTGCGAGATGTTCTGGTCGCGGAAGACGGTGTCGAAGATTGCCGACAGCAGGTCGATGGTGCTTTCGTCGGTGCGCGACAGGCTGCCCTGCGGCATGCTGGCCTTGATGTTCGGCAGGTAGAAGACGTTGCCGCCGGCCGCTGCCGCGCCTGGGACTGCGCCTGCGCCAACGTCGGCGGGCGCGGACGGCGATGGCACGGCGGCCATGCCGGCCACCGCGCCCAGCGTGCCGATGGATTCGTACGGCACCGCTTTTTGCAATTGCGCGAGATACGCCAGCAGCGGCTGCTTGGCGCCGATCTGCGACAGGCGTTGCGCGTCTTCGTTGCTCAAGGCGCCGGCGACGAGGCCTTGTGCCGGACCTTGCACCCAGGCGCCGCCCTGCCCTGCGCCCGCCGGCAGGAAGCCGCCGCCAGCGGCGGCCGGTGCGCCCGCCATGCCGACGGCAAAGCCGGGAGCCATCAACACGCTACCCGGCGTGCCGACCGCGGCGGGCACGAAACCCTGCGCAGCATCACGCGATCCCACCGGCAGCGCCGCACCATGCGCGACAGCGCCTGCCGCTCCAGCCGCACCCACGGCGGCCTGCCCGGCGGCGACATTCGGCACCCACACGGCGCCGGAATTCAACGCCGACATCGGCAGGTCGGGAATGCTGAGGTCCACACCCTGCATCAAACCGTCGGCGATGTTGTCGACGATCTCGCCCGCAGCCGAACCGGCCACGTCGCTCGACGCGAAGAACTGCCGCAGCTGCTGCGCCAGCGCCGCCTGGTTGCCGCGCACGCGCGACGGCGCGGCCGCCTTGGGCTTGTCGGTCTTCCGGCCCTTGAAACCGTCCACCGAGCCCGGCAGCACGCCCTTGCTCTGCAAGGCCAGGTTCAGCGCATCCAGCATCGGCCCCAGCTCGATGAACATGCCCGGCTTGATCAAGGGCTGCAACAGCGGCGCGGCGTCGGCCTCGGTATCGAATTCGGTCCAGGCCTGCTGCAAGGCGACCAGGAACACCTCCGGACGGAACGGGTTCTGGCTGACACGCAGGATATCGCGGTCCAGCAGGAACGCCAGCCGCACGTTCAAGGTCTGCAGCTGGTCCGAATACAAGCTCTCGAACGGCTTGCTGACGCCGCTCAGCGCCACCTTGTTATCCATCTCCTCGAACGGCACCAGCGACAACGGCTGTTCGCTCGCGCGCGGCTTGCCCTTGGCCGCCGGCGACAGCTCGGCGATCTCGCGCCGCAGCGCCTTCTCCAGCGTGCTGGAAGCCAGGTGCAGGAAGGCGAAATTCCGGTTGCGCAGCTGGTTGCCGGCCCGGATGCGCTGCTGCATGGTGCGCGGATCGCCACCGGTGGCGTCGATCAGTGCGCCGGCCAGGCGGGTCGCCAGGTCCAGGTACTGGTCGCCGGCATGCCTGGTGGCGATGCCGATCAATTCCTCCAACAAGGCATGCCGCGGCGAGACCGTCTTTTTCGGCACCGGGGGCGTTGTGGAAGATGCAACCATGGTGTGACCTGCGTAACGTGGAATATCGATTTACCACATTCTTGCACATTCTTTCCACATGGCAATACCCAAAAGGAAAGACTGTGCAATATTTCGCGTATTTTTGTGTTTTCCCACAAGTTTAAGGCCATGAAACCCAGCATTGACGGGGCGCAAAGGACAAGGTTGAAGTTTCCCTAACATAACAATTTCCTGCCGTCGCCATCGAGGACCCGTCATGAAATTCCTGCATAACCTGGAAACGTCCAGCAAGCTGCTGGCCTCCTTCGCCGTCCTGCTCGGCCTGACTTTGCTGATGGGCGTGAGCGACCTGTCGCGCATGGCCCGCATCGACGACGCCTCCTCCGAATTGTCCGACAAATGGCTGCCGCAGACCATAGCTGTGCTGTCTCTGCGCAACGATTTGCTGGAGGTGCGCAAGCTGGAGCACGTGGTGGTGGGCGACAAGGACAGCATCGCCGATGCCGACCGCAAGCTGGGCGCCGCCTACACGGCGCTGCGCGGCCACACCGGGCAGCTGGCGCAGGTGCTGGCAGAGACCCCGGTGAAGCTGCTGGCCGCCGAGATGCTGCGCCTGGCCGCCGACTATGGCGCCGAGCACGAGCGCATGATGGCCCTGGCCGCCGAGGGCAAAAAGGACGAGGCCGCCGCCGCGCTGAAGGGCCGCTCGCAGCAGACGATGGACGCGCTGAACGGCCAGCTCGACAAGCTGCTGGCGGCGCAAAAGGCCGGCAGCCAGCAGGCGGCGCACGTCGCCGACGACCTGTACGACGGCGCGCGCATCGTCGCGATGAGCACGCTGGCCATGGCCGTCTTCGGCGGCGCCTTGCTGGCGCTGTGGCTGGCCCGTTCGATCTCGGCGCCGCTGCAGCGGGCGATGCAGGTGGCGCAGCGCATCGCCAACGGCGACCTGAGCACACGCATCGGCGAGACCGCCAACAACGACACCGGCCGGCTGCTGCAGGCGATGCAGCACATGAACGACAGTCTGCTGTCCATCATCGGCCAGGTGCAGCAAGGCGCGCGCGCCATCGACGGCGCCGCGCGCGAGATCGCCGAGGGCAACCTGAACCTGTCGACCCGCACCGAGCAGCAGGCCGCATCGCTGGAGGAGACCGCGTCCTCGATGGAGCAGCTGACCGCCACCGTCAAGCAAAACGCCGACCACGCGATGCAGGCCAACAAGCTGGCGCTGTCGGCGTCGGCCGTGGCGCAGCGCGGCGGCGCCGACGTCGAACAGGTGGTGGGCACGATGGCGTCGATCGACGACAGCTCGAAAAAGATCGCCGAAATCATCGGCGTCATCGACGGCATCGCGTTCCAGACCAATATCCTGGCGCTCAACGCCGCCGTGGAGGCGGCCCGTGCCGGCGAACAGGGACGCGGTTTCGCGGTGGTGGCGTCGGAGGTGCGCAACCTGGCGCAACGCAGCGCGGCGGCCGCCAGGGAGATCAAGGAACTGATCGCCGACTCGGTCGACAAGGTGGCGCGCGGCACGCAGCTGGCCGACCAGGCGCGCACCACGATGGACGAGGTGGTGGGCAGCGTCCAGCGCGTTACCGGCCTGATCGGCGAGATCGCCGACGCCAGCGCCGAGCAGACCGCCGGCCTGGAGCAAGTGAACCAGGCCGTGGCGGAAATGGACCAGGCCACGCAGCAGAACGCGGCGCTGGTCGAGCAGGCCGCCGCCGCGACCGCCGCGATGCAGGACGAGACAGGCAAGCTGAACGAGGCGATCGGCGTGTTCTCCGTCGCGCGCGGCGAGCCGGCGGCGTCCCCTGCCCTCGCGGCCGGGCTCGCGCCGCAGGCCATCGGCGCCGCGCCCGCCGCCATCCGCGCCGTCAAGGCCGCACCGGCCAGCGGCCGCTCCGTCAAGCCCGCGGCGTCGACCGCGCGGCCAGCGCGGACGCCGCCGCCCAACCCGGCACGTCGCAAGCCCGCGCCCGCATCAGGCGGACACAGCAGCAAGGAAGTCGAGTGGGAAGAATTTTAGGCAGGCAGCAAGGCATGCTCCTACATGCCACCAAGAGAAATTCCGATAGCGATCACCGGATCGAGCCCGCATCATTGCGATACCAAAAACACGCCGGAATGCAAGCGTCGGCGTGGTTCTGGCGAGTACGCTCTTTCACTTTCGCAAAGGAATTGACATGAACTCGAATCAAAAAGGCAGTGGTAGCAAGCAGGGCTCGACCTCGGGCAGCAACAAGCAGTCGGGCGACCAGGGTTCGTCCAGCGGGTCGCGTGGCAGCGGCACCCAGGGCGGCACCCATGAGCAGCATGTGGAGGCCGGCCGTCAAAGCCACAAGAACGACGCCAACAAGCAGTCCGGCAAGAAAGACCGTTGAGTAGGCCAGCGCGGTCGATGCGGCGCCGCCACAGGCGCCGCATACCTCGTCAGATGTTCGCCACCCGCTGTCCGCGCGGCGGCACGAAATCCTTCACCGCATTGATCATCCCCACTTTCAAGCCTTCGGTCGCCGTCAGGTGCAGGTCCGAGTACTCGTGCGTGCGCCAGTGTTCGTCCGTCAGCTGGACATGGTCGCGCAGGATCTGCTCGGTGCGCGCGTCGTCGGCCTGCAGGCCCTCGACGATGATGCGCAGCGCGTCCGGCCGGGCGCCGTGCGGCGCGCTGGCGTGCGACTTGTGCACCATGAAGCGCGCCGTCTCGCTGGCGTAGCGCTCGGCGCCGGCCAGGAACAGGATCACCGCGATCGACGCCACCGCGCCGGCGTTGTAGGTGACGATCTTGATCGGCAGCTTGCTCAGGTAGTTGTACAGGCAGATGCCGTCGCTGACGTAGCCGCCGTTGGACTGGATCAGGATGTGGGCGGTGGTGATGCGGTCTTCCGTCATGTCGGCAACGGCATCGAAGACGCGGCGCACCATGTCGCTATTGACGTCTCCGGACAGGGTGAACCACGCGTGGCCCTCGTAAGTAGTGGAATCTTGGCTCATGGCTGGGCTCTCGAATAGGTGTGGCCTATTCTAGCAAATAGTTGTTTTTCAAGCTTCATTATGGCACTTCATTCGTGCGCAGGGAAAACAGGGTTCAGATTGACAACACGGTACTTCTGACATATATTCCCGAGTCTTGATCGGGAGAGGGCAAACCAGCGTTGCCGCCGAAGGGGCACTACCCAAAAACTCTCAGGCAAAAGGACCGATCAAGGGACCAGCGCGACCGTATCGACGGGACGCCAACTGGACCAACTCTGGAGAGCGGTCGCGGCGCAAGCCGGCGACCCACCGAAGGGGCGCACGGGAATCAGGAGTCACCCTCCTCCCGTAATCTCTCAGGTACCAAGGACAGAGGGGTCTGCGATCATTGTGGAATCAGCTTCTTTTTGGCGTTTCCTTGTATGTTCTGTTAACCCCTATTCGATTTGGACCGAGGAATTATGACGCTCAAAGCCACCCCACTCAACAATGCCCACCGCGCCGCCGGCGCCAAGATGGTCGACTTCGGCGGCTGGGACATGCCGGTCAACTACGGCTCCCAGATCGAAGAGCACAACGCCGTGCGCTCCGACGTCGGCATGTTCGACGTGGCCCACATGTGCGTGGTCGACATCAAGGGCGACAATGTGCGCGCCTTCCTGCGCGGCCTGCTGGCCAACAACGTCGACAAGTTGCAGGTGTCGGGCAAGGCGCTGTACTCGTGCATGCTGAACCCGCAAGGCTTCGTCATCGACGACCTGATCGTCTACTTCATCAACGAGAGCTGGTTCCGCCTGGTGGTCAACGCCGGCACCGCCGAAAAAGACGTGGCCTGGATGCAGCAACAAAACACCGCCACCAACAGCGGCCTGACCATCACCCAGCGCCGCGATGGCGCCAACGCCATGGCGCTGATCGCCGTGCAGGGCCCGAACGCGCGCGCCAAGGTGTGGCAAGTCATCCCCGAATCGAAGGAAGGCACGGCCGACATGAAGCCGTTCAACGTCGCCTTCGCCCAGAGCGCGGCCTTCGGCGAGGCGATGATCGCCCGCACCGGCTACACCGGCGAGGACGGCTTTGAAATCGGCGTCGCCGCCGAGCAGGCGGAAAACCTGTGGAACGCGCTGGCCGCGGCGGGCGTCAAGCCGGCCGGCCTGGGCGCGCGCGACACGCTGCGCCTGGAAGCCGGCATGAACCTGTACGGCCAGGACATGGACGAAACCGTCAACCCGCTGGACGCCGGCCTGGCATGGACCATCGACCTGGTCTCCGAGCGCGACTTCATCGGCAAGGCGGCGCTGCAGGCGATGGGCCAGAACGCCCAGTTCGTCGGCCTGATCCTGCGCGAAAAAGGCGGCGTGCTGCGCGCCCACCAGAAGGTGGTCGTGGCCGGCACCGACGCTACCGGCGAGATCACCAGCGGCACCTTCAGCCCGACCATGCAGCAGGCGATCGCGCTGGCGCGCGTGCCCAACGGCGTGGCCGTCGGCGACACCGTGCACGTCGAGATCCGCGACAAGAAACTGGCCGCGTCGGTGGTCAAGCTGCCGTTCGTGCGCAACGGTAAAATCCTCGCTGTTTAAATTAGTACCCTGACACCCACCATCTGGAGCTTTACATGAACATCCCTGCAGACCTGAAGTACACCGAATCCCACGAATGGGTACGCGCTGAAGCTGACGGCACCGTCACCGTCGGCATCACCGAGTTCGCGCAGGATGCGCTGGGCGATATCGTCTTCGTCGAACTGCCGAAAGTCGGCGCGACCTACGGCGCCGGCGACGACGCCGCCGTGGTGGAGTCGGTCAAGGCCGCCAGCGACATCTACGCGCCGGTCGCCGGCGAAGTCATCGCCGTCAACGACGACGTGGTCAACGCGCCCGAGTCGATCAACAGCGACGCCTACGCCGCCTGGCTGTTCAAGATCAAGCCGGCCGACGCCGCAGCGATCAACGGCCTGCTGGACGCCGCCGCTTACGGCAAGACCACCGAAGCGTAATTCCGCCAGAGGGCCAGCAGCACGCTGGCCCTTCGCGTTTTTACCCATCTTAGCCCGCGCGCCGCGCCGGCAATCCGCATCCTTTTTGGCCCTGACAAATCATGACCCGCACCAGCCTGACCCAACTCGAAGCCCGCGACGCCTTCATCGCCCGCCACATCGGCCCTGACGCCGCAGAACAGGAAGCCATGCTGTCGGTACTCGGCTACGCCTCGCGCGCAGCCCTGATCGACGCCCTGGTCCCCGCCAACATCCGCAACAAAGGCGCCCTGCCGCTGGGCGCGTACGCGCAGCCGATGCCGGAACAGGAAGCGCTGTCCAAGCTGAAGAAGATCGCCTCCAAGAACAAGGTGCTCAAGTCGCTGATCGGCCAGGGCTACTACAACAGCGTCACGCCTGGCGTGGTACTGCGTAACATCTTCGAAAACCCGGCCTGGTACACCGCCTACACCCCGTACCAGCCGGAGATCTCGCAGGGCCGCCTGGAAGCGATCCTGAACTTCCAGCAGACCATCACCGACCTGACCGGCATGGGCATCGCCAACGCGTCGATGCTGGACGAAGGCACGGCCGCCGCCGAAGCGATGACGCTGATCCAGCGCGTGGGCAAGTCGAAATCGACCGTGTTCTATGTCGCCGAAGACGTGCTGCCGCAAACCCGCGAAGTGGTCGAGACCCGCGCCAAGCCGCTGGGCATCGAGGTGAAGACCTTCCACCCGGCCGAACTGTCGGCGGTGGGCGATTGCTTCGGCGTGCTGCTGCAATACCCTGGCGTGAACGGCGCGGTGCGCGACTACAAGGCCGACGTGGAAACGGTCAAGGCCAAGGGCGCGATGGTGGTGGTCGCCGCCGACCTGCTGGCGCTGACCATGCTCACGCCTCCGGGCGAATGGGGCGCGGACGTGGTGGTCGGTAACAGCCAGCGCTTCGGCGTGCCGCTGGGCTTCGGCGGCCCGCACGCGGGCTACCTGTCGACCCGCGACGAATTCAAGCGCAGCATGTCCGGCCGCCTGGTCGGCGTCACCATCGACGCCCAGGGCAACAAGGCCTACCGCCTGGCGCTGCAAACCCGCGAGCAGCACATCCGCCGCGAAAAAGCCACCTCCAACATCTGCACCGCGCAGGTGCTGCTGGCGGTGATGGCGTCGATGTACGCCGTCTACCACGGCCCGAAAGGCCTGCAGCAGATCGCCCAGCGCGTGCACCGCTACACCGGTGTGCTGGCCGCCAACCTGAAGACGCTGGGTTACACCGTCACCAACGACACCTTCTTCGACACGCTGACCGTCGCCGTCAAGAGCGCCGAGCAGCTGCACGCGTCGGCCCATTCGCACGGCGTGAACCTGCGCGTGATCGACGCCACCCACGTCGGCGTGTCGCTGGACGAGACCACCAGCCGCGAAGACATCGCGCTGCTGTGGACCGTGTTCGCGCACCCTGTCGGCGGCCCGGCCCACGGCCCGGACTTCGACACCGTGGAAGCGGCCGTCGCGCTGTCGTTCCCGGCGTCGCTGTCGCGCACCAGCGACTACCTGACCCACCCGGTCTTCAACCGCTACCACTCCGAAACCGAAATGCTGCGCTACCTGCGCAGCCTGGCGGACAAGGACCTGGCGCTGGACCGCACCATGATCCCGCTGGGTTCGTGCACCATGAAGCTGAACGCGACCTCGGAGATGATCCCGGTCACCTGGCCCGAGTTCTCGAACATCCACCCGTTCGCGCCGGACGCGCAGACGGTCGGCTACCGCGAGATGATCTCGCAGCTGGAAGAGATGCTGTGCGCGCTGACCGGCTACGCCGCCGTGTCGCTGCAGCCGAACGCCGGCTCGCAGGGCGAGTACGCCGGCCTGCTGGTGATCAAGGCCTACCACGAGTCGCGTGGCGAAGGCCACCGCAACATCTGCCTGATTCCATCGTCGGCGCACGGCACCAACCCGGCGTCGGCCAACATGGTCGGCATGCAGGTGGTGGTCACCGCCTGCGACGCCAGCGGCAACGTCGACCTGGCCGACCTGAAGGCCAAGGCTGAACTGCACTCCAAGAACCTGGCTTGCGTGATGGTGACCTATCCATCGACGCACGGCGTGTTCGAGGAAGGCATCCAGGAACTGTGCGAGATCGTTCATGGCCACGGCGGCCAGGTGTACATCGACGGCGCCAACATGAACGCGCTGGTCGGCGTGGCGGCTCCGGGCTCGTTCGGCGGCGACGTCTCGCACCTGAACCTGCACAAGACCTTCTGCATTCCGCACGGCGGTGGCGGCCCAGGCGTCGGCCCGATCGGCGTGGGCGCGCACCTGGCCAAGTTCCTGCCCAACCAGCGTTCGAACGGCTACATCCGCGACAACGCCGGCATCGGTTCGGTCAGCGCCGCGCCGTTCGGTTCGGCCAGCATCCTGCCGATTTCGTGGATGTACATCGCGATGATGGGTGCGGAAGGCCTGACCGCCGCCACCGAGACCGCGATCCTGAACGCCAACTACATCGCGCGCCGTTTGTCGCCGCACTTCCCTGTGCTGTACTCGGGCCACGACGGCCTGGTGGCGCACGAGTGCATCATCGACCTGCGTCCACTGCAGGATGCCACCGGCATCAGCAACGAAGACGTGGCCAAGCGCCTGATGGACTTCGGCTTCCACGCGCCGACCATGAGCTTCCCGGTGCCGGGCACGCTGATGATCGAGCCGACCGAGAGCGAATCGAAGGCCGAGATGGACCGCTTCATCGACGCGATGATCGCCATCCGCGGCGAGATCGCCAAGGTTGAAAGCGGCGAGTTCGACAAGCTGGACAACCCGCTCAAGTTCGCGCCGCACACCGCCGAGGTGCTGACCGCCGACAAATGGGAACGCAAGTACAGCCGCGAAGTGGCGGCCTACCCAGTGCCGTCGCTGCGCAAGCAGAAGTACTGGCCGCCGGTCGGCCGCGCCGACAACGTCTACGGCGACCGCAACCTGTTCTGCGGCTGCGCGCCGATGAGCGACTACGAGTAATTCAGGGAAGCGCGGTTCGCCGCGCCAACCGCACGACGCAGGCGAGCCACCCGGCCCGGCCTGCGTTTTTTTATGCCAGCTAAATTTTTATCATATTTGGTTGACTCCTTTTCACATGTCAGATATTCTTTACACATGAAATCGAAAACGCCTACTCCTGGCGGGGATCAGCTGCTGAGTATGCTTGCGGCGCTGTCCAACCCGCACCGCTTGCGCATCATCGCGATGCTGCGGTCGGGCGGCCGCAACTATGTGAGCCAGCTGGCGCGCGAGCTGGGCATCAGCCGGCCCTTGCTGCACCTGCATCTGCAAAAGCTGGAGGATGCCGGCCTGGTCGTCAGCCAGATGGAGCTGTCGCAGGACGGCAAGGCGCTGAACTATTTTGACGTCAGCAATTTCGACTTCGAGCTGACACCGGCCTCGATCGCCGAGGCGGTCAAGTCGTTGTCCACCAACCCTGAACAATAGAGGCAATTATGGCTGAGCATGTATATCTTTTGACGATAGGCCTGCCGCTGCTGGCCATCGTGGTCATCGCGGCGATGCGGCATTTCTCCGCCATCCAGCAGGCCAAGCTGCGCTTCTCCCATGAGGAGGCCTACCGCGCGATCGCCGAGAAGGCCGTCGCCGCGCATACCGAGGCCGCCGCCGCGCTCACGTCCATGGACGCCTCGCTGGCGGACCTGAAGGCGCGCGTGTCGGCGATCGAGAAGATCTTGAAGGAAGTCGAGTAGTCCCAATCACCACCAGGAGCCACCAAATGAACGAAGTGTCGTTAGTGCGTCTGTATATGCTGAGAGCCGTATATCTGATTATCGCGGTGGGACTGGGCCTGGTGGTGTGGCCTGGCGTGCTCCATCACGACAAGCCGTGGAGCCTGATGGGTGGCGTGGTCAATTGCATGCTGGCGGCGTTCGGCCTGTTGTGCGCGATCGGCGTGCGCTATCCGCTGCAGATGCTGCCCGTGCTGCTGTGGGAGCTGACGTGGAAAATCATCTGGATGCTGGTGGTCGTCGTGCCGGCATGGCGCTCCGGCACGATGGACGCGGGCACGATGGAGATCCTGGTGCAGTGCACGGTGGTGGTGATCATCCCGATCGCCATGCCCTGGGGTTACGTCTTCAGGAAGTACCTGCAGCAATCGGGCGACCGCTGGTCCCGCGCCGCGCCGCCCAGCCGCCAGGGCGCCTGATCCGCTCAGTTGCGCACCGACGCCAGGCGCAGGCGGACCACGCGGGGCGAGCCGGCGGGCAGCCTGGATGGCGGCGGTTCCATCCCCTCGTCCAGTTTGAACATCGCCACCGCCTCCGATAGATTGACCGCCTGCCGCTGCAAGCTCGATGCCGCGCTGGCGGCTTGTTCGACCAGCGCCAGCTTCTGCTGCGTCACCTGATCCATCTCGACGATGGCCTGGTGCATGCCCTGCAAGCCCTGCGCCTGCACCACGCTGGCGGCGCTGACCTGGTCGATGATATCCCCCACCTGCTGCACCGACGCCACGATCTCCGCCATGCTGGCGCCGGCCTCCTCCACCGAGCGGCTGCCGCCCTCGATCTCGGCCACCGACTCGGCGATCAGCTGCTTGATCTCGTGCGCCGCCGTGGCCGAGCGCTGCGCCAGCGTGCGTACCTCGCCCGCCACCACCGCGAAGCCCTCGCCATGCGCGCCCGCGCGCGCCGCCTCCACCGCCGCGTTCAGGGCCAGCAGATTGGTCTGGAAGGCGATGCCGTCGATGACGCCGACGATCTCCACCACCTTGCGCGAGCTGCCGCGGATGGCCGCCATCGTCACCACCAGCCGCTGCACCACGCTGCCGCCGCGCACCGCGAAGTTGGTGGCGCAGCGCGCCAGATGATTGGCCAGTTGCGCGTTGTTGGCGGTCTGCGTGACGGTGTCGCTGAGCTCCTTCATCGAGCTGCTGGCCTCTTCCAGCGTGGAGGCCTGGGCCTCGGTGCGCTGCGTCAGGTCGACATTGCCCTTGGCGATCTCGCGCGAGGCCGTGTCGATCGACTGCGCCGACGCCAGGATGGTCTTCAAGGTGGTGTTCAGGTTGCGGATGCTGGTGTCGAGCGCGCGCGAGGTTTCGGCGATTTCGTCCTTGCCGTAGACGCGGTTCTTCACCGTCAGGTTGCCCTCGGCCAGGTCGATCGCGGCCGCGCCGATTTCGCTCACGTCCTTCAACATGGCCCGCCGCACGGCCATCGTCACCAGCAGCGACAGCGTGATCGACAGCACCACCAGCGCCGGCATCAAGATCGACAAGGTCCTGAACTCCGCCTCGGCGTCGTTGTAGGCGCGCGTGCTGAGCGCCGCCTCCAGCCGCGACAACTCATCGAGCCGGCGCGCCACCACGTCGAACGCCCGCTCGGCCGTCGACATGGCGTTGACCGCCATCGACTGGTCGACCATGCTCAATTCGACGACGTCGCCGATGGCCTTGACGTACAACGCGTGCGCCGCCTGCGACTGGGCGACGAAACGGCGTTCGGCCGGATCCGCCTGGGTCGCCATCTCCAGCTGCGCGTACTGGCGGTCCAGCGCGGCCTGGCGGGCGTGGATGTCGCGCACCAGCGCGTCGATGCGCGCCGGCGAGAAGCTGGCGTTGATCCAGGTGAGCAGCTGGTAGATCTCGGTATGCGCGCGGTTGGCGCCGGCCACCAGGTCGGCCGCCGCCTTGAGCCGCACGGCGCGCTGCTGCACCATGTCCTCCAGCCGGTGGTTCTGCCGCACCAGCCCGGCGAAGGCGCCGACCGACAGCACGATCAGCAGGATCAGCACCACGCCCGGCGCCAGCAGCAGCTTGGGCCCTATTCGCAGTTTGCTGAGCATGTCCGTGGCTCAGTGTTTGTAGATACCGGCTTCCAGCGTCACATCCTCCACCCGCAGCACGTAGGTGCTCTTGGCCTCGACCTTGCCGGTCTGCGGATTGCGGAACTTGTAGTCGACCCAGCCCGAGCCCTTGCCCTTGGCCAGCGCCAGCATCTCCTGGCGGAAGGGCTTGCCGTCGGCGTCCGGCACATCCAGCAGGTTCTTGCCGATCAGCGCGTTGGTCGGGTGGGCGATGGTGATGCCGTTCAGGTCGCGCATGGCCAGGTACAGGGCGCCCTGGTTGAATTCCGGGTCCTTGCGGTTGATGCGGGCGATCATCTCGGCCTTGCCGTGCGCGCGCACGAACTGCGCGCCCTTCTCGGCCAGGGCGACCGCGTCTTTCTCGTTGGGGGCGGCGTGGACGCACATGGAGCACAGCAACAGGGCGATACCGAATATAGCGCGCATGATTCTCTCCTGCATGTAAGATGTTGTACTCTAAGCCGCTTGCTGCGGCGCAATTTTGCGTTTGGTCAAAGTCCTCCTCAGGAGCAACATGAAAGCATCGATCAAGGCCGCCCTGATTTCGGCGTTGGTATTTCCCGGCCTCGGCCACCTGGTGCTGCGGCGCGGCGCGCGCGGGCTGCTGTTCATTGTGCCGACGCTGCTGGCGGGCGGCTACCTGCTGCGCGCCACGCTGACTTTGGCCGGCACGCTGATGGATGAAGTCAACAGCGGCAGGCTGCCGCCCGATCCATTGCTGGTGCTGGAGCGCGTGCACAGTTCGGGCATCGACAACCCGCTCACCAACGGCGCGGCGCTGGTCTGCATCGTTTGCTGGATAGGCGCGGTGGCCGACGCGCTGTGGCTGGGGCGACACCGCTAGCGGCGCGCGGCGGCGTACAATCGCCCGATCCCCCCACCTGAAAGGATCCGCCATGCCTGCCCGCCAGCCTGTCCTCCAACTACTGCCCGCCGTCGCCGCCCTGCTGCTTGCCGTGTCGGCCGGCGCCGTGCACGCCCAGGCCTCCGCCATCCACCGCACCGTGGTCACCAAGGCCGACGTTTCGGTGCCGGGCCGCGAGGCAGTGGTCGCCAGGGTCGAGGTGGATGTGGGCGGCGTCGCCGGCCGGCACTCGCATCCGGGCGACGAGATCAGCTACGTGCTGGAGGGCGAAGGCGAATTGCGCGTCGACGGCGAGGACCCGCGCCGCGTCAAGGCCGGCGAGGCCTTTGTGATCCCGGCCGGCGTCGTCCACGACGCGCTCAATGTCGGCAAGGTGCCGCTCAAGCTGGTCGGCGTGTACGTGGTCGACAAGGGCAAGCCGCTGGCCACGCCGGGCAAATAACGCCGCTTATTCCAGCAGGCGGCCGGCGGGCAGCACGGCGGGCAGCGCCATCAGGCGCCGCCACCGCCAGCCCAGCGCCAGCAGGGACGCCAGCACGATGGCCGCGCAGACCCAGAACACGGGGAACGCCGGCCACGTGCGCTCGACGCCCAGCATCATCAGGTAAGCGACGATGGTCAGGAAGGTCGCTATCAAGGTGGCGGTCTGATTGGTGGACGCCGGCATCTTCGCGTAATCGCACAGCAGCGTGCAGGCGAGCGGCAGCATCAGCGCCGACAACACGCAGGTCGAAGCATACAGCTGCGGCGCGCCGTGCATCACCATGTCGATGGTGGCCGCGCACGCCACCGTCACCAGCCACACGCGCAGGAACCGCTTCAACAGCGCCGCGCCCAGCAGGCGGTTGAGCTGCGCAGCCGCCGGAGCGCCCGGCGTCAGCAGGTACAAGGCCTGCTCGGCGCCGTGCCGCACGACGCTCTTCTGCAACTCGGCCGCGTAGATCACCACGCTCGCCAGCACGCAGGCCTGCAGCAGCGAGGTGCGCGCCATCTGCCGCAGCAGTTCGGAGTCGTCGAAGCCGTGCAACACCAGCAGCGCCAGCAAAATCAGCAGCGCGCCCCCATGGTAGCCGCCTTCATGCGCGGCCGGGCCGAAGGTGTACGGCAGCATGCGGCCCGGCGCGGCGCCGCCACGGCTGTCGCGCCGCAAGCTGGTGCGATAGCCGATCCGCAGGCGCATGGTCCAGCGACTCCAGCTGGCGGCGTCGCCGGGCTTGGGCGCGTCGCCCTGCACCCTGCGCACGGTCGCCATGCGGCGCGCATGCCAGCTCCAGTGGCTGTCGCCCCCGCGCGGGAACGCCGCCCGCATGCCGAAGCCACCCAGCACCGACGCCACGATCATGCCGATGCCGGTCAATGCCGGCTCGCCCATCCAGCCTATCGCGTCCCACATCGCGTGCAAGGGCGCCTTGAGCACCGACACCGACAGGAGGATCAGCAGCGACGGCAGGAACGCCAGCACCGTGTAGCGCTGCGCGTACAGGATGAAGCTGTAGAACAAGCAGGCGCCGACCAGCGCATAGCCGAAGTGTCCGAACACCGCGCCGATCATCGCAGCGATCAGCAAAGTCATGGTCCCGTACAGCATCAAGGTCAGCACGATCAGCCGGTGGCGCAGCTTCGGCACCAGGCAGGCGTAGGCCGGCTGGTTCTGCTGCACGGCGCTCTTCAGCAAGGCGCCGCCCCAGATCAGGATCAGGAACGACCACGCGCCGGTCAGCATGCCCCAGCCCAGCTCCGCGCGGTCGATGTAGCGCGCGAACACCAGTGCCGCCACGCCCACCACCAGAGCCAGCCAGCTGATGCGCACCAGCGTGCGGCTGGCGCAGCGGTCGCGCACCACTTGCAGCAGCAATTGCGAATAGGCCGCGTTCATTTGGTCACCTCGACGAACAGGTCTTCCAGGCTCAGGGTTTCCACCCGCAGGTCCGGGCCGGCGCGCAGGTCGGCCGCCTCCTGCCCGTTCAGGCGCGCCACGATGCTGACGCCGCCGCTGCGGTCCTGCTGGCGGCGGATCTCGTCGCGCAGCTGCAGGCGCGCCAGCGCCGCCGCCGTGCCGGTGATGCGGTGCGCGCTTTCCAGCAGCTCGTCCAGCGGCGCCTGCAGCGTGATCTTGCCGCCCTGGAGGAAGGCCACGTCCAGCGCCACCCGCTCCAGGTCCGACAGGATGTGGGTGGAAAAGATCACCGTGGTGTCGCGCTCGATCACGTCGTCCACCAGCTCGTGCAGGAAGTCGCGGCGGCCGACCGGATCGAGGCTGGCGACCGGTTCGTCCAGCACCAGCAATTTCGGGTCGTGCGCCAGCGCGCGGATGATCGACAGGCGCTGCTTCTCGCCGCCGGACAAGCGGCCGATCTGCTTGTGGCGCGCGTCGCCGGCGAAGCCCCAGCGCTCCAGCAGGCCGTCCACCTTGCCGGCGTTCCAGCGCGGGTACAGCGCCTTGAAGTAGTCCAGCATCTGCACCGGCGTGAGCCACTCGAACAGGTCGGACTTCTGCGGCACGTAGCCGATCCAGGCGCGCACCTCGTCGCCCAGCTGCGTGGACGGCTGGCCGAACAGCGTGCAGCCACCGGCATTGGCTTCGCGCAGGCCGAGCAGGCATTCGAGCAGCGTCGATTTGCCGGCGCCGTTGCGGCCCAGCAGGCCGACCACCTGGCCGGGCGCGATGTCCCAGTTCACGCCCTGCAGCACCTGTTGGCCGCCGAACGATTTATGCAGGTTGGCGACATTGACGACGGATGGTTTCATGGTTCTTCCTTGAGGATTTTATTGAACAGGGCAAGTACGGCATCGGGATCGAGTTCCAGCTGGCGCGCCTCCTCGGCGGCCCGCTCCAGCGTGGGCCGCAGCAGGGCCTCGCGTTCGCGGGTGTTGTGCGCGTTGGCCTTGCGTTCGGCCACCAGCATGCCGATGCCGCGGCTGCGCGTGAGCAGGCCCTCGGTCTCCATCATGTTGTAGGCCTTGGAGACGGTCATCGGATTGACGGCCAGCGCCAGCGCGACGTCGCGCACGGACGGCAGCACGTCGCCCGGCGCCAGCACGCGGGCGGCCAGCAGGCGGCGGGTCTGCTCGATCAGCTGCCGGTAGATCGGCTCGGACGAGCCGGTCGCGATCGAGAACAGGGAGGCTGTATGGGAGGTCATTTTTTTGTATCGGTGTATTAGTTGACTAATACATTAATCCTGAAAACGCGGCTTGTCAAACAAAATCGCGATGGGCTATGTGCGCAGCCGCACGGTAGGCGCCGGCCGGGCTGCGCATACTGGCGGCATGCGTATCGCCACTTTCAACGTCAACGGCATCACGAGCCGCCTGCCCGCCCTGCTGCAATGGCTGGACGAGACCCGGCCGGACGTCGTTTGCCTGCAGGAGTTGAAGGCGCCGCAGGAAAAATTCCCCGAACCGGCCATCAACGCGGCGGGCTACCAGGCGATCTGGCACGGACAGAAAAGCTGGAACGGCGTCGCCATCCTGGCGCGCGGGCGGCTGCCGATCGAAACGGGACGCGGCCTGCCCGGCGATCCGGAAGACGCGCAAAGCCGCTACATCGAGGCGATGGTGGAGGGTGTGCTGGTGGCCGGCCTGTATCTACCGAACGGCAATCCGGCGCCCGGTCCCAAGTTCGACTACAAGCTGAAATGGTTCGAGCGGTTGATCGCCCACGCGGCGGAGCTGATCGAGAGCGGAGCCGACACCGTGCTGGCGGGCGATTTCAACGTCATGCCGACCGAGCTCGATGTCTACAAGCCGGAGCGCTGGGTGGACGACGCGCTGTTCCGGCCCGAGGTGCGCGCCGCCTTCCACCGGCTGCTGGCGCAGGGCTGGTGCGACGCGCTGCGCACCATGCATCCGGGCGAAACGATTTATACCTTTTGGGATTACTTCCGCAACGCCTATGGCCGCAACGCCGGCCTGCGGATCGACCACCTGCTGCTCAGCCCCGGCCTGGCGCCGGCGCTGAAGGCGGCCGAGGTGGACCGCGACGTGCGCGGCCGCGACAAGCCCAGCGACCATGCACCGGTGTGGATAGAACTGGACCTGGAGGGGCGAGCATAGAACCCCAACGGTGTTAGACCAGTTTGGCCGAGTGCTCGCGGGTGGCGTGGAACTGCAGCTTCGGCCAGCGTTCCTGCGTCAGGCGCAGGTTGACGCTGGACGTGGCCAGGTAGGCCAGGTTGCCGGCGGCGTCGTAGGCGACGTTGTGGCCCAGCGCGTCCTCGAAGTCCGACAGCGCTTTCTTGTCGTCGCTGGAGACCCAGCGCGCGCTGCTGATGCTGGTGCCTTCGAACACGGCGTCGACGCCGTACTCGTTCATCAGCCGGCTGGCGACCACCTCGAACTGCAGCACGCCGACCGCGCCCAGTACCAGCTCGCCGCCCTGCACCGGCTTGAAGACCTGCACCGCGCCCTCCTCGCCCAGCTGCTGCAAGCCCTTGTGCAGCTGCTTGATCTTCAACGGATTGCGGATACGCACCGAGCGGAAGAAGTCCGGCGCGAAGTACGGAATGCCGGTGAAGGTCAGCATCTCGCCCTCGGAGAAGGAATCGCCGATCTGCATGTTGCCGTGGTTGGGCAGGCCGATGATGTCGCCGGCGTACGCCTCCTCCACCTGCTCGCGCGAGGACGCCATGAACGTCACCACCGACGACACCTTGATCTCGCGCCCCAGGCGCAGGTGCTTGACCTTCATGCCGCGCTCGAAACGGCCGGAGCACACGCGCAGGAATGCGATGCGGTCGCGGTGGGCCGGGTCCATATTGGCCTGGATCTTGAACACGAAGCCGGTGAACGGCTCTTCGGTCGGATCGACCGAACGCACGGTGGCGTCGCGCGCGCGCGGGGCCGGGGCCCAGTCCACCAGCGCCGACAGGATCTCGCGCACGCCGAAGTTGTTGATCGCGGAGCCGAAGAACACCGGCGTCTGCACGCCGGCCAGGAACTGCTCCAGGTCGAACGGATGCGAGGCGCCGTGCACCAGCTCCACTTCCATCTTCAGCTGGTCCATCTCCAGCGGGAACATCTCCATCAGGCGCGGATTGTCGATGCCCTTGATGATCTCGAAGGCGCCGTCGGCCTTTTCCTCGCCGGCCTTGAACAGCATGATGGTGTCGTTGAGCAGGTGGTACACGCCGCGGAAGTTCTTGCCCATGCCGATAGGCCAGGTCACCGGCGCGCACTGGATCTTCAGCACCGATTCCAGTTCATCCAGCAGTTCCAGCGGATCGCGGGTCTCGCGGTCCATCTTGTTCATGAAGGTGACGATCGGCGTGTTGCGCATGCGGCAGACGTCGAGCAGCTTGATGGTCTGCGCTTCCACGCCCTTGGCGGCGTCGATCACCATCAGCGCCGAGTCGACCGCCGTCAGCACGCGGTAGGTGTCTTCAGAAAAGTCCTGGTGGCCCGGGGTGTCGAGCAGGTTGACCACGTGGTCGCGGAACTCGAACTGCATCACCGACGAGGCCACCGAAATGCCGCGCTGCTTCTCGATCTCCATCCAGTCGGAGGTGGCGTGGCGGCCGCTCTTGCGCGCCTTGACCGTGCCGGCCATCTGGATCGCGCCCGAGAACAGCAGCAGTTTTTCCGTCAGCGTGGTCTTACCTGCATCGGGGTGGGAAATGATGCCGAAGGTGCGGCGGCGCTGGACTTCGCGCGCTATCAGCGCTGGCGTGCGGGCGCTGGCGGTGGCCGGGGCGTCGTCGTTATTCTCGGGTGTTGCGTTTTCGATATCGTTGACCATTTGTTCGCGATCTGAGGCGGGGCTGCAAAACCCTCGATTTTACCGATAGTTGGCCCCGCCGTGTGAACTGTTTGCCCCCGGCTATTCCCCTTTCACCCTGCGCCAGCCCGTGCGGTGGGCCTCGGGCGAGGTCTGCTCGGCCAGCGGCGAGGTCTTGTTAGTGCCGTCGGCCAGCGTGGTGATCATCTTCAGCTGGCCGTTCGGCAGGCGGATGATGATGAAGCCGACCGCCGCCGAGGTGTTCGACAAGGTCGCGCCGGCCGGATGGGTGCCGATCGCCTGGCCGTTGCAGACGTTGACCTGGTACAGGTTGCTGGAGCCGCCCACCGAGCACGACGACGACGAGGTCGGCAGGTTGGTCACTACGTTGGCCACGCCGCTGACGATCTGCGGGTCCAGGTTCATGCGCTCGCCGGCGTTGACCGACCAGTCGAAGTACCAGCCGTCCTTCTGCGACAGATCGACCGGGTTGGCGGTGATCTGGTAGGTGTTGACGTTGCTGCTGGAGCCCAGCAGGCTCAAGGTCTGCTTGACCATGGTCGCGCCCCGGATGTCGCCGATCAGGGTGCCGCTGTCCTTGAGCAGGTACAGGCTCTGCACCGAGGTGTCGGTGGTGTCCGGCACGTCCAGCAGGCGGCCGGTGCCGAACAGCACCACCCGCACGCCGCCCGTGGTGACGGTCGGCACGCCGGCGACCAGGGTGGTGACCTGCACCGCGCAGGTGGTCACGTCCGGCCGCGTGGTGATCGGCTTGGAGGTGCCGGCGTTGCCCATCAGGTTGACCGTGATCGCGCCCGAGGCCGCGGTCAGGTCGAAGCGCCACATCTGGCCCTGGTTGTCGCCGCCGTACACGTACTGGATGCGCGGGTCGGCGCCGGGGTCGTTGCTGATGGCCGAGATCTTGGCCAGGCCGGACGGCGTGGTGGTGTCGCCCGAGTTGTTGCCGATCTTGTTGAGCAGCTCGCCGGTGTAGGCGTCCAGCACGTACAGGAAGCCCTTGCCGGTGCCGGTGCCGACGCCGTCGGTGCCGGGCACGTTGTTGTAGCCCGAGGTCAGGAACACCACCCAGCGGCCGTTGGCCAGGGTGCCGAACTGCGGGTTGCCGAAGGTCAGGCCGAGGTCGCCGTCGCTGAGCGCGCAGACGGCGGAGTCGGCGCAGAATTCCCACAGCTGCTTGGGATGGGAGGTGTCGGTGATGTCGAGCGCGTAGTAGCCGCGGCCGCCGCCGTTCAGGCCGGCCACCAGCACGGTGCGCCAGCCCAGCGCGCCGGCCTTGATGTCGGCCACCTCGGGCGAGCCGTCGGTGGTGAACTGGTGGTTGGTGCCGTAGGTGGTGCCGGCCAGCGCGTACAGCTTTTTCATCGTGATGCGCGGCACGTAGGCCCACAGCTCGCCGCCGGTGGCCGAGTCGAAGGCGTGCAGCATGCCGTCGTTGGCGGCGGTGAACACCGCGCCGCTGCGGTGCGTGGGGTTGTTCGGGTTGCCGTAGGTGTCCTTGAAGGTGGCGTAGTCCGGGTCCGGATAGTCGTTGCGCGGGTCGCGCACGAAGGCCGGCTTGGACGAGGCGATGTCGCCCAGCACGATGGGGATAGGCCCGGTGGCGCCGGCCGGCGTGTTGAGCGTGAGCGTGTAGGCGCGGAACAGGCTGTCGTCGGCGTACTGCTGCTGGCCGCGCAGGTAGTTGACCATGTTGTTGCCGTCGTTGACGATGGCCTTGTCCGACGCCGACAGCAGCACGCATTGCGACAGCGACGCGCACTTGTTGGCGAACCAGCCGGCCGCCGGCCCGGTCATGTTAGCGTAGCGGAAGTCGCTCGGCGTGCTGGCGTTGCCGCCGGCCGTGTCGAACATGTAGATGGTGCGGGTGTCGCTGCTGTTGCCGACCTTCTTGCCCAGCGTGTCGCTGGTGGTCCAGGTGGCGCTGTTGCCGACGCTGCCGTCGGTGCTGTCGATCTTCTTGTCCGACAGCTCGCCGTACCACTTCACGGTGGTGAAGGTGTCGGAGAAGATGTCGTTGTCGGTCAGCGTGATGTTCGGGGTCGAGGTGGCGGCCGCCGCGGCCGCGCCCACGTGCACCTGCATGTTCGACAGCGCCTCGCTCAGGCCGCCCACCACGTCCTTCGGATCCTGGGCGCTGAAGTACTTGCCGTGGCCGTTGATGGCCGCGTGCCACAAATCGTCGACCCGCTCCTGCACCGTGCTGGCGGTGTTGGTGACGTCCGGATCCGGCCACACATAGGCGCCGCTGCCGTTCCACGGGCAGCCGCTGGTGGCGGCGGTGATCAGGTTGTAGAAGTCGCCGCCGGTCTTGGGCGCGGTGTCGTAGTTGGGCTCGTAGGTCATCACGCCGTCCACGCCCAGGCCCAGCGTGTAGGTGTTCATGTGCAGGTGGGTGTTCTCGCCGCCGGCCGCCGGCACCGAGCCGGGCTTGCTCATGTCCGGCTCCAGCGACGGCCGCAGCGACACCGTGGTGGTGCTGGAGCCGCCGTTGTACCAGTGCAGCGCCACGTCCGAGATCGACGGCTGCGACTGCGCCCGCGTGTCGACGCAGCCGCGCGCCTGGGTGCAGAAGCGCGCCGGGTTCTCGACGTTGTCGTTGTTGACCACGTTGGCGGTGGAGCTGCCGTTCCAGTAGCCGTCGGTGGTCAGTATCATGAAGTTCTGCTGGCACGGGTACTGCACCACCTCCTGCCCGGCCGCGTAGTTGTACGGCGTGAGGTTGGAGAACATGCGGCCGACGTTGTCCATCGCGGTGCGGATCGGCGTCGAGCCCGAGGTGGTGGTGTTGTACAGCGTGGTGTACCAGCTGGCGCGGGCGCTGCCGGTGAAGTCGGCCGGCTTGAGGTCGATGGCGCCGCCAATGCCCGCGACCGACAGCCTGACGTAGCCGACCTTGTAGTTGGCGGTGATGGCCGAGAACGCGATGCCGATCGAGCTCTTCATCATTTGCAGCCGGCTCTTGTAGTAGACATACCAGTTGGCGAAGTTGTTCATCTCCTCGGCGTAGGTGCAGGTGGTGCCGGCGCAGTCGGTGCGGTCGGCGGCCTTCGGATAGGTCTGGCCGCTGACGATGTTGACCCGCACGAAGGGATTGGGCGCGCCGGAGCCGGCCGACAGCGCCGTGGTGCTGGTCGGGATGGTGTCGTTGACGGCCGCCACATAGCCGCTGGAACCGGTGCTGGCCCAGCTGATCGAGCCCTGGTTGTCCATCGTGAAGGCGCTGATGGTGGCGGTGTTGTCGGTGGAGGCCCAGTTCAGCAGGCAGACGCTGGTGGCGGTGTAGCCGGCCGGGCAGTTGCTGTTGTTGCCCAGGTAGGCCTTGATGGTGCCGGTGGTGCCGATCTTGCCGACCAGCGCCGAGGCGATCTGCGACGGTGTCTGGCTCTTGCCCAGGCTCAGGTAGGTGGGCGAGCTATTAGACGCGCCGCCCACCAGCGTGGTGCCGGCGTAGCTCAGGTTCTTCAGGATGGCGGTCTGCGACGACGAGGTGGCCGTGCCGGCGAAGGTGACCACCGCCCTGGCCGGCGCGTAGGCCGTCACCACGGTCGTTGGCGAGGTGACCGCGATGCCCCAGCCGGCGCGCGAGCTGTCCGACACGGTCACGCAGTTGCTGACGGTGACGCTGCCGGTGCAGCTGACCGGCAGCACCGCCACCAAATTGTCGGAGCTGAGGGCGATGCCGAACACGCTGCAGGCGGGCACCGTGGCCTGGCCGGTCGGGGTCTTGACGCAGGCGTAGTACAGGCTGGTGGAGGCGGCGCCCTTGCCCACCGAGGTGGCGATGATGTTGGCGGCCAGCGCGCTGGCCAGCGTCTGTTGCTTGATCAGGCTGTTGGTGCCGGTGGCGGCATTGACGGCGGCGTTGGTGATGGTGGTGCTGCCGTTGACCACCACGCTGCTGATGCTGAGCGCGCTGGCGGTGGCCGAGGCGCCGATGGCGATGGTGCCGTAGGACGCGGTGGCGCCGGCCGGCATCGAATAGCCGGGGTAGATGAAGGCCCCCACCCGCTTGCCCTGGCACTGGGTCAGCAGCTTGTCGCTGCACCAGCGCACCTTGACCGGCACCGGATAACCGGCCGGGGCCGCCGCGCCGACGGCGGTCGAGACGCAGGTCTTCATGGTGTCGTCGGTGCAGTACTGGCCAACGCCGATGGTGTAGTAGTACGGGCCGGTGGTGATGGCGGTGGCGCTCTGGTAGGTGGCGTCCGGGTAGGTGTAGCTGGCGGTGTTGAACTGGCACACGCCGCTGCCGTTGCACCACTTCAGGTCGGGGAAACCGGTCACCAGGTTGATGTTGGACGACACCGTGTTGCCGAACATGTCGGCCTTGTGGGCGCCGAAGCCGTCGCCGCTGACCGAGGTCCAGTTGCTGGTGTTGGCGGCGTTCTGCTCGGGATAGTAGCTGCCGTCGGACTTGATCGGCACCAGGTAGCGGATCTTGGGGTTGTAGTACTGCTTGTTGAAGTCCGGGCTCATGAACGGCGGGTGGCCGACCGCGCACGCGGTGATGCCGGCCTGCAGCGTGGCGGCGCTGCGGCACAGGTTGTCGTTGACGTAGTCCGGCGTGTAGGTCTGGTCCATCGAGCCGGAGTTATCGAACAGCAGCATCAGGTTGGGCTTGACGGTGCCGGTGCCGGTGATGTTGAGCAGCGGCACCTGGGCGATCTGGGTGGCCGCGGCCATGGCCGCCTGCGGCGCGCACAGCGCGGCGCCGAACAGCAGGCCGGCCAGCGTCGAAGAGAACTTGTTCATGATGGCTTCCATTCAAAAAGACTGCGGCCTCACGGCCCTTTCATGACGACCGCCTGCGTGACCACGTTGCCGCCGCGCGCGCCGACGATGCGCGCCGTGACCACGTAGTGCAGCTGCGGCTGGTCCTGGTAGTTGGGGCTGTCGGCGCGGTTGCTCTTGCCGTATGACGTGGGCGACTTGGAGTTCGGCCGCGCCGAGGTCAGCAGGCAGCGGTTGCCGGGCGGGTTGACGGGGCCGGCGAAGTCGCACAGCCGGTGGATCACGTACTCGACCCGGTTGCCGGCCGCGTCGGCCGGCAAGGTGACCGAGCCGATCCAGAAGGCCGGGGTGCTGACGGTCCAGGTCGGCGTCAGCGTGGCGACGTAGCCGTTGGCCGGCTGGTTGTTTTCCAGCTGAGACGAGGTCGGTATCGAGCGCAGGTAGGCGAAGGCCGTGTGGATGCCGAGGTCGGCCGACTTGCTCAGCGCCGCGTCGTAGGCCAGGTTGGCCGTGGTCAGCGTGGTCGAGGTGCTGGACTTGAGCAGGTAGATGCTGCTGACCAGCATCACCGTCAGCATGATCAGCATGATGGGCAGCGCGATGCCGCGCTGTCGGGAAGGCAGGCGCATCATGGCCTCCATTGGGAATTACGGATCTGCACGATGGTCTCGAACACGCGGTAGCGGTAGCACTGCCACGGCACCACGTCGCCCGCCACCGCCACGTTGACCTGCACCGGCGCCGCCGCCACGCCGGTCGGCACGCTGGTGGCGAACACGGTCGGCAGCACCGTGGTGGCGCCGCACTGCCCCGCCGAGTTCGGCTTCTCGGTGTTCTTGCTGCGCGCCACCACGGCGATCCGCACCGCCGCGATGCGCTGGTAGTCGCCGGGGCTGCCGACCACGCCGTCGCTGTCGGCGTCCACCATGGTGGCGCTCCACTTGGTGACCTGCATGCCGTCGGCGCCGGGGTTGGGGTCGTAGGCCTTGGGGCCGGGCAGGCGCGCGTCGAAGCCGTACTGGGCCTTGATGCTGACCACGTTGTCGGTCACCGACACGCCGGCCTGCTCGGCGCCGGCCAGCTCGGCGGCGCGCAGCAGCAGCACGCCGTTGGCCACCGTCCAGGTGTGGAAATGCAGCTGCGTCGGCGCGCCGAGGTTGTAGATGTAGGCCAGGTTCTGCTTGTAGGGCAAGGGCAGGCCGTCGATCGGGTTGAAGCGGTAGCGCCCGCCGCTGCTGACCAGGATGGTGCTGTTGGTCCCGGCGCCGAAGCCGGACAGCTGGAACAGCGTGCACTGGCCGCTGCCCGGCGTCAACGGCGCCATCACCATCACATCGCCGTCGTTGAAGGCGTAGGGGTTGCGGTTGTCGATGGTGAGCGTGTTGCCGACCGTGTAGTCGGCGAACAGCTTGACCGAGCCGGCGCCCGCCTGCGAGGTGCCGCTGTTGAAGGAGATCACGTCCGGGTCGGGGCCGTTGGACTGGATCACCGCCGCCGCCAGCGGCGTGAAGTTGGCGCCGTTGCGCTGCATGGTCGGCAGCACGTAGCCGTTGGCGTCGGAGAACACGGTGTCGCAGCCGGCCAGCATCGGATCGTTCAGGCCCCAGCCCGCCTCGGTGGCGTCGCTGCTGAGCGAGAACAGCGCCAGCATGCCGTTCTGCATGCTGTCCGAACCGCCCACGGCGGCATCCTTGTTCTGCTCGCCGCTGACCACCAGGCGGGTGGCGAACAGCAGCGCCAGCAGGCCGATCACCACGCTGACCATCAGTTCCACCAGCGAGAAGCCGCCACGGCGGCGGGACAGGGAGAGGTTCATGGTTCAGATCGCAATATAGGAGGTGACCAGATGCTGGTTGGTGACGCCGCCGGCCTTGCGCTTCCACTTGATGGAAATGTCGACCTGGACCCGCAGCTGCTGCGGCGTGACGGTGACGGCGATGATGGCGCCCGGGATCGCGGCCTGGGTCTCGTCCACCCACGGCTGGGTGGCGGCGGTGACGGCGCCGCCCTCGATGACGCCGTAGTTCAGCACGTTGTTGCTGTCGGCGTTCATCACGCCCAGCAGTTTTTCGCCGGCCAGCGTGGCCTCGGCGCGCAGGCTGGCGTCCGACAGCGCCGAGTAGGCGCGCGCCTGCAGGCCGATGGTGCCGAGCAGGCCGATGCCGAGGATGACGATGGCCAGCATCGCCTCCAGCAGCGCGATGCCGCCCTGGCGGCGGGAGGGACGGGGATGCATGGACGGTTTCATGGTGGACAGGCCCTGGTGTCGCTGGCGGGAAGGCGCGGGTCGCACTTGCTGGCCATGCCGGCCAGCGTGACCACCAGCGCCACCACCGGCACTTCGTTGGCGTATTTGGCGGCCGGATCCAGGCGCAGGCTGGTCAGGCGCTGGGCGAAGCGGGTGTCGACCCAGCCGATCGGGGTGTAGTAGACCTGCGAGCTGCCTTCCGGCTGAGTGCTCGGCAGCAGCACCTCCGAGTTCGGCAGCGAGTCGGCCGCGCGGTACACCGACTTGTAGCCGGCCGCGCCCTCGGGATCGTTGGCGGCCGGGGCGTTGACCGTCGACCAGCCGGTTTCGGCCGCGCCGCACTGGGTGGCCGGCGAGACGAAGCAGATGTCGACCTGCCAGTCCATCTGCCCGCTGTTGACGTTGGGCGACAGCGAAATCCGGCTGAAGCTGTTGTGCATGACGGCCTGGCGGCGCGCCAGGCTGAAGCCGTCGGCGTAGAACTCGCTGGCGCTGCGCGCGCGGTTGCTCAGCAGCCAGTTGCTGGCGTTCGGGATGCCGATCGCCAGCATGAACGCGAAGATGGTCAGCGTCAGCAGCAGCTCCAGCAGCGTGAGGCCACGCTGGGGGCGCCGAGCCGGCGGCGTCAGTTGGAACATGCGCCACCCTTGTGGTCCACCCAGCACGAGGTGCTCACGCCCCAGCCGGTCGGGCTGCCGGTGGTGGCGTGGGTGCCGTTCTGGTCGATGGTGTAGACGAAGCCGTTCATCTTGCCGATGCCGGTGGCCGTCAGCGTGTAGCTGGAGGCGGTGGCCGCGCTGAGCGCGTAGCGGAAGTTGGCGGTGGCGGCCGGGAAGGTGCTGACGCCGTCAAAGCCGACATAGGTGCGGTTGTTGGACCAGAACTGCTCGGCCGCCGGCTGGGCGCCGCCCAGCGCGGTGAACGCTTCGCTGAGGCGGCCCCGGGTCACGTAGTCGCTGTAGGCCGGGATCGCCACCGCCATCAGGATGCCGACGATGGCCACCGACACCATAATCTCGATCAAGGTAAAGCCCTGTTGGACACGCTTCATGGCCCGCTCCCGCTGACTGTTCACATGCCTGGAGTGTAGCGGGCCCAGCTTGCATTACCCTGAGGAAATGCTGACAAATTCCTGACAAGGGCAACTATTCAGGGAAAGTGCACGGAAAACAGCGCGCCCCGGCCGCCGGCGCCGTCGGCGATGGTCAGCGCGGCGCCGTGCACGACGGCGATGTCGCGCACGATGGCCAGGCCCAGGCCGCTGCCGGTGGTCTTATCGTCCAGCCGCACGTAGCGGCTGAACACCTGCTCGCGCCGGGCAGGCGGGATGCCGGGGCCGTTGTCCTCGACCGTCAGCCAGCCGCCTTCGCCGTCCGGCCGGCAGGCCACCGTCACCGTGCCGTGGGGCGGCGTGTAGCGGATGGCGTTGTCGATCAGGTTGTCGATCAGGTCGCGCAGCAGGAAGCGGTCGCCCATGACGGTGAGCGGCCGCAGGTCGAAGCCGAGGTCGATGGACTTGAGCGTGGCGCGGTCGACAAAGGACTGCACCGCCTCCTCCACCAGCGCGTTCAGCGCCACCGGTTCGAGCCGGGTCTTCTCGAAATGGCCGGGCTCGGCGCGGGCCAATGCCAGCAGCTGGTTGGTCTGCCGTATCATGCGCTCGGTGGCCGACAGCATCAGCTTGACCGACTGCGCGGTCTCCGGCTCGGCGTGGCGCGCGCCCAGCCATTCGAGCTGGGTCTTGAGGCCGGCCAGCGGCGTGCGCAGCTGGTGCGCGACGTTGGCCAGGAACTCCTGGCGCGCCCGCGCGCCCTCGCCGACCTTGTCCAGCAAGCCGTTGAAGGCCGACACCACCGGCTCCAGCTCGTACGGCACCTGGGTGGCCGCGATCGGTTCGAGGTCATCGCCGTCGCGGGCGTTGAGGCCGGCGCGCAGGCGGTTCAGCGGCAGCAGGCCGTTGCTGACCGAGAACCAGATCAGACCGACGCAGGCCAGCGCGAACAGCGATTCCAGCAGCACCAGCGCGCGCACCACGGCGTGGCGGATCTGGGTGCGCTTGCGCAGCGTCTTGGCCACGCCGATGTCGGCCTGGACCGGCGGGCCCGAGGCCGAAGGCAGGCTCAGGCGCAGCGCCACGCCGCGCACCGCCTCGCCGCGCTGGCTGGCGTCGAAGGGCACGGCGCGCCCGACCGCGTGCTGCGGCGCGGCGCCCGGCAGCGCTGGAAAATCGGCGTCGCCGGCGATGGCGCGGCCGGCCGCGTCGCGCACCACGAAGTAGACGGCGTCGGCGTCGTCGGTGCGCAGCACCTGCTCGGCCTGGCGCGGCAGGTCGATGCGCAATTGGCCGCCGTCGGCGCTCAGGCGCGCGCCCAGCGCGGCGGCGGCGTCGGACAGGCTCTGGTCGAACGCTTGCTGGGCCGGCAACCAGGCCAGCATGTAGGTCAGCGCGCCGCCGGCCAGGTTGATCAGCAGGATGGGCCCGATCAGCCATTTCAGCAGCCGCAGCCGGATGCTGTTCATTCCGCGTGCGCGGCCGGGGCCTGCTCCAGCATGTAGCCGAAGCCGCGGATGGTGCGGATCGAGACGCCGGCGTCGGCGATCTTCAGGCGCAGGCGCGAGATGTAGACTTCCACCGCGTTCAGGGTCAGGTCGTCGCCCCAGGGCAGAATGGCGTCGATGATCTGCTGCTTGGACACCACGCGCGCGCCGTGCTGCAGCAGGTATTCCAACACCGCCCACTCGCGCACCGACAGCTCGATGGTCTTGTCGCGCACGCGGGCGCGCTTGGCCGACAGGTCCAGCGCCAGGTCGCCCAGCGCCAGCACGGCCGGCTTGGGCGTGTTGCGCCGCGCCAGCGCCCGCAGCCGCGCCACCAGCTCGGCGGTGGCGAAGGGCTTGACCAGGTAGTCGTCGGCGCCCAGCTCCAGGCCGCGCACCCGGTCCTCGATGGCGTCGCGCGCCGTCAACAACAGCACCGGCACCTGGCTGCCGCGCGCGCGCAGGCGGCGCACCACCTCGAAACCGTCGATGCCGGGCAGGCCGATGTCGAGCACCACCACCTCGGTATGCTCGGCCCGCTGCAGCAGCGCGTCGGCCTGGGTGCCGTTGCCGACCACCTCGACCGCCATGCCGTGGCCGCTCAACACGCGGCTCAGGCCATCGGCCAGCACCGCGTCGTCCTCCACCACAAGTACATGCATGATCTGTGCGCCACTTGATTTGAATTTGTGCATTATGCACGCGCGCCGCGGAGAAAAATAGAGCTCGTGTAGGACCAGGACTACAAAGTGCCATGTTGCAAGCCTACACGGGTGCGTCCCCTCCTCTTATGTTCGCAATTTAACAAAGCCCTCAAAATTATGCCAACACTGAAGCACGCCTTTGGTGCTCTTGTATAGCCAGATTGTGAGGAACAAAATGAACAACACCCAACTTAACGCAACCGACAAAACCGCAGCGCCACGCATGACGGTGAACTCGAAAGAATTCAACGTTGCGTCACGGCCTGTTGTCAGCATCAGCGGCGCCCAGCAGAACGAGTTGCTGGCCGTGCTGCCCCGCGACGTGCTGGAATCGTTGTTTGAGCACCTGGAATTGGTGACCCTGCCCTTCGGCAAAGAATTGTTCGAGTTCGGCGGCGCGATGGACTACGTCCACTTCCCCACCACCGCCATCGTCTCGCTGCTGTACGTGATGGAAGACGGCGCCACCACCGAGATCGCCGTGGTCGGCCATGAAGGCGTGGTCGGCGTCTCGCTGTTCGAGGGTGAGCGCGCCATGTGCAGCGCCGTGGTGCAGGCGGCCGGCTACGGCTACCGCATGAAGGCCCAGCACCTGCGCGACGCTTTCAACCAGGGCGGCGCCCTGCCCGCGCTGCTGATGCGCTACAACACCGCGCTGTTCGCGCAGATGGCGCAGAACGCCGTCGGCGGCCGCCACAGCTCGATCGAACAAAAGCTGTGCCGCTGGCTGCTGGACCGCCTGGACCGCTCGCCATCGAACGAACTGAAGGTGACGCAGGAAATGATTTCCATCATGCTGGGCGTGCGCCGCGAAAGCATCACCGCCGCCGCCGGCAAGCTGCAGGACGAAGGCTTGATCGCCTACCGCCGCGGCAACATCACTGTGCTTGATCGGTCAGGCTTGGAGGCGTATGCGGGTGAGTGCTACAAGGTGGCCCGGACGGAATATGAACGTCTGCTGGTGGATGTAGCACGCTGCTAAGCACATCGCTGATGGCCGGCGGCAGCGTCGTCATGTCGGCGCGGCGCTCCTCCGCCGGCGGGCGGTTGCGCAAGGGAATAGAGACTTCAATACAAGTGCCGGCGTCGTTGCGGCCACGGCGGATGGTTAGCGTACCGCCCAACAGCAAGGCGCGTTCGCGCATGCCCAGCAGTCCATGCGACATGGGCTTAACGATGTTGTTGGCGGCGATGCCGATACCGTCGTCGATAATGCGCAGCATCAGTCCGCCCTGGTTGCGGCCCAGGGTGACGGTTACGCGGCTGGCCTTGGCGTACTTGCGGATATTGGTCAGCGATTCCTGCACGATGCGGAACAAGGCGATCGACAAATCGCCCGACTGGCGCGCGGCGCTTTCGATTTCGGCGGCCACATCGCAGTCGCAACGGACCTGGGCCAGGCGGCTGAACTCGCTGCAATAGCTTTCGATGGCGGCGCACAGGCCCAGGTTGTCGAGCAGGCTCGGGCGCAGGTTCTCGACGATGCGGCGCTTCATTTCCACTGTTTCCACCAGCGTGGCGCGGGCGCGCTTGAGCTGGGTCGCCAATTCGGGATCGGTCTTTTGCAATTGCTGGGTAACGGCGGCGATATCCATGCTGATCGAGGTCAGGTTGGCGCCCATTTCGTCGTGCAGTTCGCGCGACAGCCGCACCTTTTCCTCCTCGCTGATGCTGATCAGGTGGCGCGACAACACCGACAACTGCTCGGTACGCTGCTCGACCTGCGATTCCAGGTTTTCATTGGCGCTTTGCAGCGCGTGCTCGACCTGCGCGCGGTTGGCAAAACTGCGCCGCACCAGCTGGTAGAACATGACCAGCACAAAGATGGCCAGCGCGTTGATCCCCATGCCCAGCAACACGGCTTTCTGGTATTCCTGATAAAAGGTGGCGCTGCGCGTGACCAGCGTCTCGTTCTGCTCCTGCTCCATGATGACCACCTGCAGGCGGATCTCGTCCATGCTGGCGCGACCGTCGCTGAGCTTGGCGATCTTGACGATCTCCTCCAGCCCGCCCTCGCGGTAGACGTCGATGGCCTGGCTCATGATGGAGAGGCGGCGGCGCACCAACGTGTGCAGTTGCGCCAGGTTCTTCAGCTGCGACGGGCTGTCGGCCAGCAGCTTTTCCAGTTCCTTGAATTCGATTTCGGTCTCGGCCAGCGCGGTCTTGGTCGGCCCCAGGTAGGCGTCGCGCCCGGACAAGAAATAGCCGCGCATGCTGCTCTCGGCGTCGAGCACCAGCACGTTGAGGTATTGCAGGCGATCGGCCACCCGGGCGGTCTGGCCCAGCTGCACCTGCGCCCCGCGCAACGCTTGCAAATTGTGGAACAGGCTGAATCCGTTAACGATCAGCAGGAGCGCACAGGTCACGCACAAGACGGTCTTGTACAGCGGCAGGCGGTGATGCGGCGCTGTTTCGACGGTGAAATACATCCTGACGAGTTTCCTTCACAAGGGTTAATCCGGGGCGGACATACGCCACACTAGCCGGATTATAGTCCGATGGGGGAAGGCATGCTGAATGGGGCAGCGGCAACAGTGCGCGCCCCAGCAAGTAGCTTGCTAATCGAGGAGGTTGTTCTTCATGGCGTAGTAGGTCAGGTCGGAATTCGACTGCATGCCCATTTTTTCCATGATGCGGGTGCGGTAGGTGCTGACGGTCTTGATGCTCAGCGACAGCGCCACGCCGATGTCGGACACGGTGGCGCCGCGCGCCAGGCGCAGGAAAACCTGGAACTCGCGATCCGACAACTCGGTATGCAGCGCGGTGTTCGGATCGCGGTCGAAGCTCTGCGCCAGCAGTTCGCCGACGGTCGAGCTGACATAGCGGCGGCCCTGGTACACGGTACGCACGGCGGAAATCAGCTCGTCGGCCTCGCATTCCTTGTTCAGGTAGCCGTTGGCGCCCATCTTGAACAGGTTCAGCGCGTACTGCTGCGCCGGATAGCCGGACAGGATCAGCACCGGCAGGTCCGGTTGGCCCTGGCGGATGGTGCGCAAGGTGTCGATGCCGCTCTGGTCGGGCATGGCGATATCGAGCAGCAGCACGTCGCAAATCTCGCGCCGCGCGATTTCCAGCGCCTCACGCCCGGTACCGGCTTCCGCCACCACGTCGAAATCGTCCGCGGACGAAAAAATCTGTTTGAATCCTGCTCTTACTATCTGATGGTCGTCACAAATGGCAACGCGTATCATTGTTTCCCCTCGTCTTGTCCGGCTGTTGCGCCATGGGCCCCAACGGACTTCACGCCACCGTCTATCAGCGTCGCTGATGTGAATAATGTTGAAATTATAGCAGCAATCATTCCGCCAGCCGCACTTCACGGCAGTAGTGCGCTAGGACTGCTTGAGCAACGTCAGTATCGCCAGCAGTTCGCCGCGTATCATGTCGCGGTCCAGCGGAGCAGGAACGTCCGCCGACGGCTGGCCGTTGACAGCCAAGCCACCATCATACTCCGCCGCGGCGGCATCGTACGCGCGGCTGTCGAGCTTATTGCGGGCGCCGCTGATGGTGAAGCCCTGCTCGTACAGGAGTTCACGGATGCGGCGTATCAACAGCACCTCGTGGTGCTGGTAGTAGCGGCGGTTGCCGCGCCGTTTGACCGGCTTGAGCTGCGTGAACTCCTGCTCCCAGTAGCGCAGCACGTGCGGCTTCACGCCGCACAGCTCGCTCACTTCACCGATCGTGAAATAGCGCTTGGCCGGGATCGGCGGCAGCACAACCAGTTCGGATTTGGCGAGGCGGTCATTCATCACGGCTCAGTCCCAGCTCAGGCGGCGCGCGCCATAGGATTGCTCTCTTCGACCATGCCCTTGAGTTTTTGGCTGGCATGGAAGGTCACCACGCGGCGCGCGGTGATCGGGATTTCCTCGCCGGTCTTGGGGTTGCGGCCCGGACGCTGCGGTTTGTCGCGCAGCTGGAAATTGCCGAAACCGGACAGCTTGACGGCCTCGCCGCGCTCGAGCGCGTTGCGAATCTCGTCGAAGAAGGTCTCCACCATGTCCTTGGCCTCGCGCTTGTTCAGGCCGACCTGTTCGAACAACAGCTCGGCCAGCTCCGCCTTGGTCAGCGTAGGCAAATCTTTCTCTGCATCCTGGCGTACCTTGGCCACCTGCATGGCCCGATGCAAATCGGCAGCCAATGCGGATTGGAGTACGGCGGAATCGACGTCGTTATTATTAATTTTCCTGCCCTGCCTTATCTAAGAACGAATGAGTCCGGCACAGGCCGGACTCCCAGATGATCAAAAAAGTCGCTATCAAGTACGCAGACGGGCGCCGTGTTTTTGCGTGGCGGCTTCGCCGACCGCGCTCATCACCGCTTCCACCACATCGTCCTGCAGCGTATTTTGAGTATCTTGCAAGCTAAAGCGGAAAGCAAGCGATTTTTCGTCCGCCTCCAGTCCTTTGCCACGATATTCATCAAACAAAACAATGGCTTGCACGATCTTGCCATGCGGACTTACTTGCACTGCTGCATTAAACGCGTCCAGCAGATCTTGCGCTGGAACATGCTGCTTGACCACCACGGCCAGGTCGCGCGTGGCGCCCGGGAACTTGGAGATCTCGGCGTATTCTGGCACAGTTCGTTGCTGCAAAGCAACAGCATCGACCTCGAACACCACCGGCGCGTGCGGCAGCTCGTACTTTTGCAACCAGCGCGGATGCAGTTCGCCGATGAAGCCGACCACTTTGCCGTCCAGCAGCACGTGCGCCGAGCGGCCCGGATGCAGCGCCGGGTGTTCTGCCTTGACGAAGCGCAGCGGCAGCGGCGCGAACAGGTGCTCCAGGTCGGCCTTGAGGTCGAAGAAATCGACCGCGCGGTTGTCCTGGCCCCACTGCTCGTCGGCCACGTTGCCGTAGGCCATGGCGGCCACGCGCTTGGGCTGGTGGTAGCCGGCCACCGTCAGCGGGCCGTCGGCCACGCTGTCGTCGCGCAGGTAGACCGCGCCGATCTCGAACAGGCGCACGCGGCTGGTCTTGCGGTTCAGGTTGTAGCGCACGTTGGCCACCAGGCTGCCGATCAGCGTCGAGCGCATCACGTTCATCTGGCTGGCGATCGGGTTCTGCAGCTTGATCGGATTGGCGTTGCCGCCGAAGTCCTGCTCCCAGGCCGCGTCCACAAAGCTCATGTTGACCACTTCCTGGAAGCCCAGGTCCGCCAACTGGTGGCGCACGGCGAACAGCGAGCGGGTGTTTTCCGGCGCGATGATCATGGTGTTGGCGGCCACCGGCGCCACGGTCGGGATGTTCTCGAAACCGTAGACGCGCGCGACTTCCTCGATCAGGTCTTCCTCGATTTCGATGTCGAAGCGGTACGACGGGGCGGTCACCGAGAACACGCCATCGGCCAGCGTGAACGGCAGCGCCAGGCGGGTGAAGATGTCGGCGATGGTTTTATCGTCCAGCGCGACGCCGATCACTTTCTGGGCGCGGGCGGTGCGCAGTTGCACCGGCGCGCGCTGCGGCACGTTGACGATCTGGTCGTCGACCGGACCCACCTGCGTGGTCGCCGTGCCGCAGATCTCGATCAGCAGCGAGGTGATGCGCTCGATGTGCTCGACCGTGGTCGCGTAGTCGACGCCGCGCTCGAAGCGGTGCGCCGCGTCGGTCGAGAAGTTGTACTTGCGGGCGCGGCCCTGGATGGCGTTCGGCCACCAGAACGCCGCTTCCAGATAGATCGATTCGGTCTCCAGCGAGACGGCGGTGGCGTCGCCGCCCATGATGCCGGCCAGCGATTCGATTTCCTTGTCGTCCGAGATCACGCCGACCCATTCGTCGACCGTGACCGTGTTGCCGTTCAGGAGCTTGAGCGTTTCGCCGGCCTTGCCCCAGCGGACGTTCAGGCCGCCGTGGATCTTGGCCAGGTCGAACACGTGGGTGGGACGGCCCAGCTCGAGCATCACGTAGTTGGAGATATCCACCAGCGCCGACACCGAGCGCTGGCCGCTGCGCTCGAGGCGCTGCTTCATCCAGTCCGGCGTGGCGGCCTTGGCGTTCAGGTTGCGGATCACGCGGCCGGAGAAGCGGCCGCACAGGTCCGGCGCGGAGATCTTCACCGGCAGCACCTCGGCGCTGTTGACGGCGACCGGACGGAAGGCCGGCACATGCAGCGCCACGCCGGTCAGCGCCGACACTTCGCGCGCCACGCCCAGCACCGACAGGCAGTCCGCCTTGTTCGGGGTCAGCTTGATGGTGAACTTGAGGTCGTTGAGCGCGTAGTAGTCGCGGAAGTTCTGGCCGACCGGCGCGTCGTCCGGCAGTTCCAGCAGGCCGCTGCCCTCTTCCGACAATTTCAGTTCCTTGGCCGAGCACAGCATGCCCTGCGACTCGACGCCGCGCAGCTGGCCGACCTTGATTTCAAACGGCTTGCCGTCGGCGCCGGGCGGCAGGATGGCGCCGGCCATCGCGCACACGACCTTCAGCCCGGGACGCACGTTGGGCGCGCCGCACACGATGTTGAGCAAGGTGCCGGTGCCGACATCGACCTGGCAGACGTTCAGGCGGTCCGCGTTCGGATGCTTGGCCATCTCGCGCACGTGGCCGACGACCACGTTGGAGAACGGCGGCGCCACCGCTTCGACTTCTTCCACTTCCAGGCCGGACATCGTCAGCAGATGGGCCAGTTCGTCCGAAGTCATCTTCGGATCGACCATGGTACGGAGCCAGTTTTCGGAGAATTGCATAATCAAGCCTTCAAAGATAGTCCGACGGGAGCGCGCACCTCGGCGGCGCTCGACCGTTTCGTTATTGTTAGTTGAACTGCTTCAGGAAGCGCAGGTCGCCTTCGTAGAACAGGCGCAGGTCGTTGACGCCGTAACGCAGCATCGTCAGGCGTTCCAGGCCGGAGCCGAACGCGAAGCCGATGTACTTTTCCGGGTCGAGGCCGAAGTTGCGCACCACCGATGGATGCACCTGGCCCGAGCCGGAAATCTCCAGCCAGCGGCCCTTCAATGGACCGGAACCGAAGGCGATATCGATCTCTGCCGACGGCTCGGTGAACGGGAAGTACGATGGACGGAAGCGCACCTGCAGGTCGTCGGTCTCGAAGAAGGCCTTGACGAAGTTCAGGTACACGCCCTTGAGGTCGGCGAAGCTGATGTTCTCGGCGATCCACAGGCCCTCGACCTGGTGGAACATCGGCGAGTGGGTGGCGTCGCTGTCGACGCGGTAGGTGCGGCCGGGCGCGATCACCTTGATCGGCGGCGTGTGGCTGCGGGCGTAGCGCACCTGCATCGGGCTGGTGTGCGTGCGCAGCAGCAGCGGCTTGCCTTCGCTGTCGTTGCCCTCGATGTAGAAGGTGTCCTGCATCGAGCGGGCGGGATGGTTTTCCGGGCTGTTGAGCGCCGTGAAGTTGGTCCAGTCGTTTTCGATTTCGGGGCCGTCGGCCACGTCGAAACCGATGGAGCGGAAGATTTCTTCCACACGTTCCCAGGTCCGCATCACCGGGTGGATGCCGCCGCCGGCGCGTCCGCGGCCAGGCAGCGAGACATCGATGGCCTCGGCGTTCAAACGGGCTTGCATCTGGGCGTCGGCCAGCGCGTCGCGCCGGGCCGTCAGCGCCGCTTCAATCCGCCCCTTGGCGGCATTGATCAGGGCGCCCTGCGCCTTGCGCGCTTCAGGGTCGAGCTTGCCCAACCCCTTCATCAATTCGGTGATCTGGCCGGTCTTGCCCAGATATTTGGCTTTGGCATTTTCCAGTGCGGCGGCGTCATCTTTGACCGCGTCGAAATCCTGCACTGCTGAGGCGACGAGTTGTTCCAGGGAGTCCATGCGTTTTTCTTATCCTCAATCAAAAACGGGGCACAGGTTTCAACCTTTGCCCCGTTCTCAGTCGCGGACCCGTTGCCGGGATCGCGCGTCCAAATCAATGCGTATTAAGCAGCGATTTTTGCTTTCACAGCGTTGACAATCGCAGCGAACGCTGGCTTGTCCATCACTGCCATATCGGCCAGGACTTTACGGTCCAGTTCGATCGAAGCTTTCTTCAGACCATTCATGAAGACGCTGTAGGTAACGCCATGCTCACGGGAAGCGGCGTTGATACGAGCGATCCACAGACGGCGGAAGACGCGCTTCTTGTTACGACGGTCGCGGTAAGCGTACTGGCCAGCGCGCATCACTGCTTGCTTGGCAATACGGTATACCTTGCTGCGACGACCGCGGTAACCCTTGGCCAGGTTTAATACTTTTTTATGACGGGCACGAGCTGTAACCCCACGTTTTACTCTAGGCATAGTAACTCCTTAGTTGTGAGATTAAGCGGTTGGCATCATACGCATGACGGACGTGACGTCCGAAGCGTTGATGTTACGGGTGCCGCGCAGCTGACGCTTGTTCTTGGTGGTCTTCTTGGTCAGGATGTGGCGTTTGAAGGCCATACCCGATTTAACAGTACCACCCGGACGCACGCGAAAACGTTTTTTCGCGGAGCTTTTGGTTTTCATTTTTGGCATAGCAATCTACCCTCTTGGGTAGCTCCATATCAAACAGGATTGCAGGTGGCGACACTACGTCACACTTAGATGCCTGCTTTCACTTGTTTTTGCAGCGGATGCGAGTCCACTACATTTACAACAGCCGGCAATTATAGACCAGATGCTGCAATTCTGCACCACAAATTATAAGAGGCGCCGGAGCGCCTCTTATGCTTGCGGTTACAACAAGATTACTTCTTTTTCTTAGGCGAAAGGACCATGATCATCTGGCGGCCTTCCATCTTCGGGAACTGCTCGACCTGGCCGTACGGCTCCAGGTCGGCCTTCAGGCGCTCCAGCATACGGAAGCCAATATCCTGGTGCGCCATTTCACGGCCGCGGAAACGCAGCGTGATCTTGGTTTTGTCGCCTTCATCCAGGAACTTGATGAGGTTACGCAGCTTGATATTGTAGTCGCCGTCATCGGTGCCCGGACGGAATTTGACTTCCTTCACGGCGATGATTTTCTGCTTCAATTTCGCTTCGTGAGCCTTCTTCTGCTCCGAATACTTGAATTTACCGTAGTCCATCAAACGGCAGACCGGCGGGACCGCGGTAGGCGCGATCTCGACCAGGTCGACGTTTGCTTCTTCCGCCAGGCGGAAGGCTTCGGCCAAACTCACGATACCGAGAGGCTCGTTATCGACCCCACTTAAACGCATTTCAGGGGCAGTGATTTCGCCATTGATGCGATGCGACTTGTCAGTAGCTATGGTGATTCCTTTTAAAATCTAATGAAGGACTGCGCGATCAGGCTTTGTTGGCGACGTCTTGCTGAAGTCGCTCGATCAGGGCATCGACGGACATGACGCCCAGATCGACATTGCCCCGTGCCCGCACAGCCACGGTATTGGCATCCCGCTCTTTATCGCCAACCACAAGAATGTAGGGCAGTTTTTGGACGGAATGTTCGCGTATTTTATAGGTTATTTTCTCGTTGCGCAAATCGGTCTGCACGCGGAACCCGCTCCGGCGCAGCTTTTCAGCCACTTGTGCCACATATTCGGCCTGCGCGTCGGAGATGTTCAGCACCGATACTTGCACCGGTGCCAGCCATGCCGGCAAGGCGCCCGCGTAGTTCTCGATCAGGATGCCGATGAAGCGCTCCATCGAGCCGACGATCGCACGGTGCAGCATGACCGGCACCTGGCGGCTGTTGTCGGCCGCCACATACTCGGCGCCCAGGCGCTCCGGCATGAAGAAGTCGACCTGCATCGTGCCGACCTGCCATGGGCGGCCCAGCGAATCCTTCAGGTGGTACTCGATCTTCGGACCGTAGAACGCGCCCTCGCCCGGCAATTCGGTCCAGGTCACGCCGCAGGCGCGCAGACCCGAACGCAATGCGTCCTCGGCCTCGTCCCACACTTCGTCGGTGCCGATGCGGTTGTCCGGACGCAGCGCCAGCTTGACTTCGATGTTGTTGAAGTCGAAGTCCTTGTAGACTTCCATCGCCTGCGTGTGGAAGGCCACCACTTCCGGCTCGATCTGCTCTTCGGTGCAGAAGATGTGGCCGTCATCCTGGGTGAAGCCGCGCACGCGCATGATGCCGTGCAGCGCGCCCGAAGGCTCGTTGCGGTGACACTGGCCGAACTCGCCGTAGCGCAGCGGCAGGTCGCGGTACGAGCGCATGTTGCTGTTGAAGATCTGCACGTGGCCCGGGCAGTTCATCGGCTTCAGCGCGTAGGAGCGGTTTTCCGACTCCGTCACGAACATGTTTTCGCGGTAGTTGTCCCAGTGGCCGGTCTTGCCCCACAGGCTGGAGTCCAGGATCTGCGGCGCCTTCACTTCCTGATAGCCGTTGACCTGGTACTTGTTGCGCATGTATTGCTCAACCTGCTGCCAGATGGTCCAGCCCTTCGGATGCCAGAACACCAGGCCCGGCGCCTCGTCCTGGAAGTGGAAGAAGTCCAGCTGCTTGCCCAGCTTGCGGTGGTCGCGCTTTTCCGCCTCTTCCAGTTGGAACAGGTACTGCTCCTGGTCTTCCTTCTTGGTCCAGGCGGTGCCGTAGACACGCTGCAGCATCTCGTTCTTGCTGTCGCCGCGCCAGTAGGCGCCGGCCAGCTTCATCAGCTTGAACACTTTCAGCTTGCCGGTCGACGGCACGTGCGGGCCGCGGCACAGGTCGGTGAAGCTGCCCTCGGTGTACAGCGACACATCCTGGTCGGCGGGAATCGACGAGATGATCTCGGCCTTGTAGGCTTCGCCGATGGACTTGAAGTAGGCCACGGCCTCGTCGCGCGGCAGCACCTTGCGGGTGACCGGCTCGTCCTTCTTGGCCAGCTCGGCCATTTTCTTTTCGATGGCGACCAGGTCGTCGGGCGTGAATGGACGCTTGTACGAGAAGTCGTAGTAGAAACCGTTTTCAATGACCGGGCCGATGGTCACTTGCGCATCGGGGAACAGCTCCTTCACCGCGTAGGCCAGCAAGTGGGCGGTCGAGTGGCGGATCACGTCCAGGCCTTCGGGGTCCTTGTCGGTGATGATGGCCAGGTCGGAATCTTTCTCGATCAGGAAAGAGGTATCCACCACTTTGCCATCCACCTTGCCGGCCAGCGCGGCCTTGCCCAGGCTGGTTGCAATGCTGGACGCCACTTGTGCAACGGTGACTGGGCCGTCGAACTCACGGGCAGAACCATCGGGAAGGCGAACTGAAAGCATAGTGATCTCCATTTTCGGCACACGGGCCAGGTAGTGGTACAACGAATAATAAAAAACGCGGACGAAAAAAAACGCGGACTAGCCGCGTTTTCTCTTTTTTTGAGCAAAAGAATCCCGATCGACTAGCGTCACTCCCAAAGCTTGGTAGTAGTTCGCGGTGTCATAACCGGATTGCCTTTCTCGCTCTTACATGTTCTGGTGGGCGGTGCAGAATTCGAATCTGCGACCCCTTGGATGTCGACCAAGTATTCTAACCAGCTGAACTAACCGCCCGTGGTACTGCTATTTTACTGCGCTTTTACTGCTTTACTACGTAATCTGGTGGGCGGTGCAGAATTCGAATCTGCGACCCCTTGGATGTCGACCAAGTATTCTAACCAGCTGAACTAACCGCCCGAAGACCAGCATTATAGAGAGCGATCCGGAGAAAAACAAGGGCATTATTCGGAAACATTTACAAATTGCACTATGAGGATGCCATACGCGGGTCATCGACATCCTTTAAACTATGGGGGTTCCCACTACAACAAGAAGCCGATGCAAGCCGAAACCCGCGCCAACACTAGCATAGAGCTGCCACCCTCCCCGTCCGCCCACCTGCACGAGCACCGCGACGGCGACGCCCAACATGCACACTTCAACGTGCAGCGTAGCCAGTCGGTGCTGGCGTGGTCGCTGGCGCTGACATTGGGATTCGCCGTGGTCGAAGTCGTCACCGGCTTCATGTCCAACTCGCTGGCGTTGATTTCCGACGCCGGCCACATGGTCACCGACGCCGCCGCGCTGGGCCTGGCCTTGCTGGCGCAGCTGATCGCCAAGCGTCCGCCGTCGGCGCGGCACTCGTTCGGATTCGGCCGCGCCGAGGCGCTGGCGGCTTTCGTCAACAGCCTGGTGTTGCTGCTGCTGGTCGGTTGGATTGTGTTCGAGGCGGTGCAGCGCTTCTCCAAGCCAGAGCAGGTGCAAGGCGGCACCGTGTTTGTGGTGGCGGGCATCGGCCTGCTGATCAACCTGGTGCTGGCCTACATGCTGTCGCGCGGCGACAGCAATATGAACACGCGCGCCGCGCTGGTCAACGTGATCGGCGATCTGCTGGGCTCGGTGGCCGCGCTGATCGCCGGCGCCGTCATCTACTACACCGGCTGGATGCAGATCGATCCGCTGTTGTCGATCTTTGTCGCACTGCTGATTTTGAAATCCACCATCGACGTGCTGCGCGAGTCGTATCACTTCCTGATGGGCGGCGTGCCGGAACAGATCGATTACCTGAACGTCGGCGCCGACCTGGGCAAGATAGACGGCGTCTGCTCGGTGCATGACCTGCATGTGTGGGACATGTCGCCCGGCCATCCGGCGCTGATCGGCCACGTCGAAATCACCGACCTCGCCTGCTGGCCCGAGATCCTGCTCAACATCAAGTCCATGCTGCTGGAAAAGCATGGCATCGACCACATCACCTTACAAGCAGAAGTAGCCCACGATGCATAATTTTGAAAAACGCCGCGACCGATACAACGCCTTTGCCTCATTTGAAAACCCGCTGGTCAACCTGAGCTTCGAACTGGAGGTGGCGGACTTCCGCCCCTTCTGCAAAGAACACAAACTGCCGCCGTTCCACGTCTTCCTGTATTGCGTGCTGAATTCGCTCAAGGAGAACGACAACTTCATGTACCGCGTCCACGAAGGTGAGGTCATCAAGATCGACGATTTCATGGCGTCGTACACTGTGCTCAACCGTGACAACAACCTGAACTTCGCGCGCTTCACGCGCTCGTCGGACCTGCATGAGTTCGTTGAGCGCAGCGTAGCGGCGAAGAAGATCGCCGAGGCCAGCGACGCGCTGGTCAACACCACCGAAGCGCTGAGCCCGCTCGACAAGAAGCGCAACGTCCACATTACCTGCATGCCGTGGCTGAAGCTGGTGGCGATCGAGCATCCGATTTACTGCCACAAGAATTACGACATCCCCTCCCTGGCCTGGGGGCGCTTCAGCGACCCGCGCGCCGACGGCAAGCTGACGATGACCATGTCCGTGCTGGCCCACCACGGCTTCGTCGACGGCTACCACATCAACCTGCTGGCCAAGGCCATCGAAGCGCGCGTCACGAAAATCATCGCTTAAAACCGGTGGGGTCAAGTCTGACATTCGGACACGAGCTCTTCCGTAGCATGCCCGCTACGGAAGAGCTCGTGTCCGAATGTCAGACTTGACCCCAAAGTTTTTGGGCGGCAGCGGAGGCGCGGCCGGCTTGCGAACGGAGCAGGCCGAACTCGCGATACAGGCGCGGCTGTAGTTGCATGATGCGCAGTCCGCGCCGGTCTTCCGGCAACGCCGATTCGGGAATGATCGCCACGCCCAGCCCTTCCCTCACCAGCACGGCGGCGCTGGCCAGGTCGCGCACCGTGACGCGGATATCGGTCAGCGTGACGCCGGCTTCCTCTGCCAGACTCTGCGCATGCACCGTGCAGCCGCCGGTCGCCAGCACGAACGGCTCATTGGCCAACTCGGCCAATGCGATGCCTTGCTCGCTCGAACGCCGCCCCAGCGGATGATGGGTCGGCACCACCGCCACCCAGGCATCTCGGCCGATGATGGCCGCCTCCCGCCCCGGCGCGGGATTCAGCACCACGCCCAACTCGACCGTGTCATCCGCCAGCCACTGCTCCACCTCGTCGTCCGTCCCCTCCAGCGCCACGACGTCGATGCCCGGATGGCGGCGCTTGAACGCTTGCAGCAACGGCGACAGCACGGTGGTCATCACGGACGGGAAGCCGGCCACCCGGATGCGGCCGGCATGCAAGCCTTGCGCGGCATGGGCCAGCGAACGGATCGCATCGAACTCCACCAGCATCGCGCGCGCATGCGCGACGACCTGCTCCCCGAATGCGGTGACGCTGACCTCACGCCGCTCGCGTATCAACAACTGCGCGCCGAGCGACGCCTCCATCTGCGCAATCGCCTGGCTGGCGCCGGATTGCGTGATGCCGACCTGCTCCGCCGCCCGCGAGATGTTGCGTGTATCGGCGGCCACGAGCAGCAGGCGCCAATGGGCCAAATTCATCATTAGAAAACCTAATACCTAGCTTATGAAGCATTAATTTTACAGCCAACACCAGGATGCCTACAGTGAAGCCTCATCTTTCTTATGGAATCCGATATGAAGCTATATTTCGCACCGCATACCTGCTCGTTCTCGCCGCACATCGTATTGCGGGAGCTGGGCCTGCCTTACGAGCTGGTACGCGTCGACAATCAAACCAAGCTGACCGCCGACGGCAGGGACTTCCGCGGCATCAACCCGAAAGGGTATGTCGCGGCATTGGAATTGGAGAATGGAGAGGTGCTGACCGAAGGCGTGGCCATCGTTCAATATCTGGCGGACTTGAAGCCGTCGGCCGGACTGGCGCCGCCGCCAGGCAGTTGGCAACGCGTGCGCTTGCAGGAGTGGTTGAATTTCATCGGCAGCGAAATCCACGCCGGCGCCGCGCCGCTGTTCAATCGCGCGATGCCCGAAGCCGCCACCGCCATCTTCCGCGACAAGCTGCAGAAGCGCATGACGTTCCTGCAGCACACGCTGCAACAGCAGGACTATCTGATGGGCGACAAGTTCACCGTGGCCGATGCCTACCTGTACACGGTGCTGGGATGGTTTGCCTTCTTCGATATCAGCCTGGACAACTGGCCGGCCGTGGCGGCCTATTCAAACCGCATCGCAGCCCGCCCCTCGGTGCAGGCTGCGATGCAAGCCGAAGCCTAGGCGCGCCGCGCTTCCTGGACGCCGGTCACTTCGGCGATGGCGTTCAGGGCTTTCTGCAATTGCGCGGTGGCGCCGATCTCGGCCGTGAAGGTCATGCGCGCGAAGCCCTTGGCGCTCTGCGTGTTGACGCCGATGACGTTGATCTTCTCGCGCGAGAAGATCTCGGAAATATCGCGCAGCAAGCCCTGGCGGTCGCCCGCCAGAATGAAGATGTCGACCGGGTAGACGGTGTCCGACCCGGCCCGCCCCCACTCGGTCACGATCACCCGCTCCGGCGCCTTGGCGCGCATCTCGGCGAAGTTCTTGCACGTGGCGCGGTGGATCGACACGCCCTTGCCGCGCGTGACGAAGCCGACGATGCCGTCCGGCGGCGCCGGCTTGCAGCACTTGGCCAGCTGCGTCATCAAGCCGTCGGTGCCGACCACCAGCACGCCCGACTTGGCGCCCTGGTCCACGCTGGACGCCTTGCTCTTGCCCAGCACCACGGCGTCTTCCGGCTCGGCCGGCTCGCCGGTGTCGTGCAGCGCCTGCTCGACGTGGCGCAGGCTGAACTCGTCCTTGCCCACCGACAGGAACAGGTCGTCCACCTTGGCGAAGCCCAGCTTGTTGGCCAGCGCTTCCAGGTTGACCGCCGTCTTGCCTTCGCGCTGCAGGGATTTCTCCACCATCGCCCGGCCGTGCGACAGCGTTTCCTGCATGTCGATGGCGTGGAACCAGGCGCGGATCTTGGAGCGCGTGCGCGTGGACACCGTGTATTCGTCGCTGAGCCAGTCGCGCGACGGACCGGCCGTGCCGGGCGCGCCCTTGGCGGTGATGATCTCGCAGGTCTGGCCGTTCTTCAACGGCGTGTTCAGCGGCACCATGACGCCATCCACGCGCGCGCCACGGCAACGGTGGCCGACGTCGCTGTGCAGGTGATAGGCGAAGTCCACCGGCGTGGCGCCGACCGGCAGTTCCAGCACGCGCGCCTGCGGCGTCAGCACGAAGATGCGGTCGTCCAGCGCGGCGGACTTGAGCTTCTCCACCCACTCGCGCTGCTGCTCCTCTTGCCCGACCACGGCGTCGGCCACGTCGGTCTTCCACGCCAGCAGCTGGCGCAACCAGGCGATTTTCTCGTCGTACTTCTGGCCGGCGAAGTTGGAGCCGCCCTCCTCCTTGTAACGCCAGTGCGCCGCCACGCCGTACTCGGCGAAGCTATGCATCTCCTGCGTGCGGATCTGCACCTCCAGCGGCCGGCCGTCCTCGGCCGTCACCACCGTGTGCAGCGACTGGTAGCCGTTCGATTTCGGCCGCGAGATGTAGTCGTCGAATTCCTTCGGAATCGGGGTCCAGATGTTGTGCACCACGCCCAGCACCGTGTAGCAGGTCTTGACGTCGGCCACGATCACGCGGAAGGCGCGCACGTCGTACAGGTCGGTGAAGTCGAGCTCCTTGCCCTTCATCTTGCTCCAGATGGAGTAGATGTGCTTGGGCCGCCCGAACACTTCGGCCTGGATGCCGGCCGCCGACATCTCCGACTGCAGCCGAGCGATCGACGAGGTGACGAAGCCTTCGCGCATCATGCGCTTTTCCTCGAGCATCTTGGCGATGCGCTTGTACGCCTCCGGCTCGATGAAGCGGAACGACAGGTCCTCCAGCTCCCACTTGAGCTGCCAGATCCCCAGCCGGTTGGCCAGCGGCGCGTACAGGTCCAGCGTCTCGCGGCCGTAGGCGCAGGTCATGTCGTTGAACAGCTTGATGTCGGCGAAGTAGCGCAGGGTCGTCACGCAGGACGCCAGCCGCACCAGCACCACGCGCATGTCCGAGGCCATGGCCAGCAGCATCTTGCGCAGCGTTTCGACCTGCGCCACCGCCATCTGCGCGGCGTTGCGGCCGCGCGCGACGGCGCCCTGCGGCCCCTGGGTCTGCGTCAGTTCGCGCAGGCGGATCAGCTGACGCACGCCGGCCACCAGGTCGCTGACCTCCTGGCCGAAGCGCGGTTCGATGATGGGCGCCTGCGCCGTGTCGAGCAGCGTCAGCTCGAACATCAGGCCGGCGATGCGGGTCTCGACGTCGGTACGCATGAAGGCCAGCGTGCCGGCCACGCCGACCGCGAAGTCGATGGCGGCCTGGCCGCTGGCGCAGACCTTGTCGCCGTAGGCGTCGCTGGCGAAGTCCAGCGCCGCCAGCATGCGCGCGCTGTCGTCCGGCGACAGGCCCTGGACCAGTTGCTCCGACGTTGCGCTGGTGAGCGCGGTGATGGAAACCATGATGCCCCTAGCGCTGCGCCGCGACGACGATAATCTCCACGCGCCATGCCGGATCGGCCAGCTTGGCTTCCACGGTGGCGCGCGGCGGCGTGTGGCCGCTCGGCACCCAGGCGTCCCACTCCTCGTTCATGCCGGCGAAGTCGGCCAGGTCGGCGATGTAGATGGTGGTGCTGAGGATACAGGTCTTGTCGCTGCCGGCTTCGGCCAGCAGGCGGTCGATGTGGCCCAGCACTTCGCGGGTCTGGCCGCGGATGTCCTGTGTCTTGTCGTCGGCGATCTGGCCCGCCAGATACACGGTGCCGTTGTGGATGGCCGCTTCGGACAAGCGTTTGCCTACATGCAGTCGTTTGATTTCCATACTCTTCTTCTTTACATTAACCCAACAGGAATTGCTTGACGATGGCGATCTGGTCGTCGTGGATGAAGGTCGGCGCGTGGCCGACGCCAGGGATTTCCACCAGCGCCGGTTTCGGGCCGCGCTGCGTCATCAGCGCCGCGGTCTCGGCGGTCAGCAGGTCGGACTCGGCGCCGCGCACCAGCAGCGTCGGGCAGCGGATCGCGTCGTAGGCCGCCCACAACATCGCCTCGTCGGCGGCGGCCGACTCCGGCGTGGCCGAGCGGAACGGCAGCGCCAGGCCCATATCGTAGTGGCGTATCCATTTGCCGTCCTTATCCTGACGCAGCACGTCGCTCGCCAGTTTATGCCATTCGGCCTCGGTGTGCTGGCCGAAGGTCAGCGAGACGTCACGGATGAACTTGGCGGCCTCGTCGAAGGTGTCGAAGCGCAGGTCCTGGCCGATGTAGTCGCCGATGCGCTGCAGCGCCGCCGGCGCCAGCACCGGGCCGATGTCGTTGAGGATCAGCTTGCGCACCGGGTTGTCCGGCAGCGAGGCCAGGCCCAGGCCGATCAAGCCGCCCATCGAGGTGCCGAACCAGTCGACGCGCGATTGCTCGCCGGCCGGCAGCACGCGCGCCAGCAGGGTGACGATGTCGCTGACATACTGCGGAATACGGTACAGCTGCGGATTTTTCAACCAGCCGGAGCGGCCGCGGCCGACGATGTCGGGACAGATCACGCGGTAGTCGTTGGCCAGCGCGCGCGCCATGTTGTCGAAGTCGTCGCCCACGCGGGTGACGCCGTGCACGCACAGCAGCACGTTCGGGTTGCTCTCATCGCCCCATTCCTTGTACGACATGCGGTGCAAACCAGCCAGAGACAGACATTGAACAGACTTTATTTTTGCTTCGAACATGCGACTTCCTTGGTGGTTTTTATAGTGATTTGTGCAATGCTGTTTAGAAATACCATTTTACCGGGCGTTACGCTTAAAATCCTACCGAAGTGTAGCGCAGCACGACTTTAATCTCCAACCCCACTGAGGACACTATGGCAAACAAGACTTTGAGCGGCAAGACGGCATTGGTGACCGGCTCCACCTCCGGCATCGGCCTGGGCATCGCCCGCACGCTGGCGGCGGAAGGCGCCAACGTGCTGTTGAACGGCTTCGGCGACGCCGCCGAGATCGCCCGGCTGCAGATCGGCCTGGCCGCGGAATTCGGCGTCCAGGTGGCGTACCACAATGCCGACATGTCCAAGCCGGCCGAGATCGAAAACATGATCGCCTTCGCCGGCGACAAGTTCGGCGGCGTCGATATCCTGGTCAACAACGCCGGCATCCAGCACGTGGCCAACGTCGAGGACTTCCCGGTCGAGAAGTGGGATGCCATCATCGCCATCAACCTGACCTCGGCCTTCCACACCTCGCGCCTGGTGCTGCCGCGCATGCGCGCCAACAACTGGGGCCGCATCATCAACCTGGCCTCCACGCACGGGCTGGTGGCGTCGGCCGGCAAGTCGGCCTACGTCGCAGCCAAGCACGGCCTGCTCGGACTGACCAAGGCCAGCGCGCTGGAGACCGCCACCACCGGCGTGACCGTCAACGCGATCTGCCCCGGCTTCGTGCTGACGCCGCTGGTGCAGAAGCAGGTCGACGCCCGCGCCGCCAAGGACAGCATCAGCAACGAGGACGCCAAGAAGGCCCTGCTGGCGGACAAGCAGCCGTCCGGCGAGTTCGTCACGCCGGAGGAACTGGGCGCGCTGGCCGTGTTCCTGTGCAGCGACGCGGCCAAGCAGGTGCGCGGCGTGGCGTGGAATATGGATGGTGGTTGGGTGGCACAATAACCTTGCATAAGGGATATCACTGTTGTGAATGCGGTTAACCACAATGGTGATGTCTCCTATTTTGTCGGATGATGGTCTCCTCACAAGAACGCGAGGAGACCCCGTGAAAAAGCCGTTTTATAAAGTTCTATACGTCCAGGTATTGTTCGCCATCGCATGCGGCATCCTGCTGGGCGCCTTCTACCCATCCGACGCGGTCGCCATGAAACCGCTCGGCGACGGCTTTATCAAATTGATCAAGATGATCATCGCACCGGTGATCTTCTGCACCGTGGTCTCCGGCATCGCCGGCATGCAGGACATCAAGAAAATCGGCCGCGTCGGCGGCAAGGCGCTGTTGTATTTCGAGGTCATCTCCACCTTCGCGCTGGTGATCGGCCTGTTCGTGGCCAACATCATGCGCCCGGGCGCCGGCTTCAACGCCGACCCCGCCACGCTCGACACCAAGGCCATCGCCGAGTTCACCGAAAAAGCCAAGCACCAGTCGACCATCGACTTCCTGATGAACATCATCCCGAACACCGTGGTGGACGCCTTCGCCAAGGGCGACATCCTGCAAGTGCTGCTGATCGCCATCCTGTTCGGCTTCTCGCTGTCGCTGCTCGGCGAGCGCGGCAAGCCGGTCACCAAGCTGATCGACGAACTGTCGTCGGCCATCTTCGGCGTGGTCGGCATCGTGATGAAGGTCGCCCCGCTGGGCGCGTTCGGCGCGATGGCCTTCACCATCGGCAAATACGGCATCGCCTCGCTGATGCCGCTGGCCAAGCTGATGGGCTGCTTCTACCTGACCTGCTTCCTGTTCGTGGTGGTGGTGCTGGGCACCGTGGCGCGCCTGACCGGCTTCTCGATCTTCAAGTTCATCAACTACATCAAGGAAGAACTGCTGATCGTGCTGGGCACCAGCTCGTCGGAAAGCGCCCTGCCTTCGCTGATGACCAAGCTCGAACGCCTGGGCTGCTCCAAGTCCGTGGTGGGCCTGGTGGTTCCCACCGGCTACTCGTTCAACCTGGACGGCACCAACATCTACATGACCATGGCCGCCCTGTTCGTGGCGCAGGCCACCAACACCGACCTGACGCTGATGCAGGAACTGACCATCCTCGGCGTGGCGATGCTGACCTCGAAAGGCGCGTCCGGCATCACCGGCGCCGGCTTCATCACGCTGGCGGCGACGCTGGCCGTGGTGCCGACCATTCCGGTGGCCGGCATGGCGCTGATCCTGGGCATCGACCGCTTCATGAGCGAATGCCGCGCGCTGACCAACTTCGTCGGCAACGGCGTCGCATCGGTGGTCGTGTCGCACTGGGAAAAAGAGTTGAACCACGACACGCTGCACAAGGAACTGAACAATCCCGGCTCGACCGTGACCGACCCGGACCTGCAACCGCTGACCCGCCACGCGCACTGATCAGCCTTGCCCGGCCGCGCCCCGCACGCTGCATGACGGCCTGCGGGGCGTTTTTCATATATATTCCGGGCATGACCATTACCTCATCTAAATACGCCATGGCCATCGCGTTGTGGCTGGCCTCCACCGGCGCCATCGCCGAACCCGCCCCCAAGATCGACGCGGTGTACCTGGCCGCGCGCCACATCGGCTACGCCGGCACGCTGGTCGGCGCCAAGCGCGTCGAGGACCGCGAGGGCGAGCACCTGCTGGTGCTGAGCCGCAAGGCCAGCCGCTCGCAGATGGCCAATTCCGACAGCGATGAAGACTACCTCGAACTGGCCGCCACCTACTACGGCCGCAGGGATGGTCGCTGGGTGACCGAGTGGACGGTGCGCGACTCGGTCGACTGCCCGATCCTGGACCATGTGGCGGAATTCTTCCCCTCCGCCGTCCGCATCACCGACCTGAACCACGACGGCCGCAGCGAAGTCACCATACCGTATCGATTGTTTTGCAGCGGCGGCGTGGACTACTCGACCGTCAAGGTGATCCTGCGCGAAGGGGCGACCAAGCTGGCCATACGCGGCGAGCTGGAGTTCCACGACACCGGACCTGCGCTGCAAGGCAAGCGCCAATACGACGCCGCCCTGCTGCAACCAATCAACGCCGCCTACAAGAAGCATATGGACGCGGTCTGGAAAACCGTGGTGCACCACCACGATTAACGCCGGGCCTGGCTAGCGGCTCAGCACCTGGGCCGCGTAGCTGCCCAGCATGAGCCAGCCCAGCAACGGCGGCAGCTTGCGGGCCAGCGACCACAAGGCCATCGTCACGGGATCGCTCCTCAAGCCGTAGCAGCGGCGGGCCCAGCGATAGAGCGGGTGGGTGGCCGGCACCAGCGGCACGCCCTCCCACAGATATTTCGCCAGCATGGCCAGCACGACGGCCGACACCGGCAACGAATACCGCAGCGGGATCGCCGTCAGGCCGATCAACGCGAACATCGCCCCCAGCAGACTTCCTGCCAGCGCCAGGCGCCGGTTCACTTCGCGGTGCTCGGGGGCGGCGCCGCGCCCCGCAGGCAGCAGCACCCGCCGCAGCCCTACCACGCTCAGTGCGGCCAGCCCCAACAGCCACCCAGGCACGCCCAGACCGCTGCCGGATGCGGCTGGCGCCTCACCGGCCACGCGATCGCCCGGGGCGTCGGTGTAAAGCTGATAGCCCACCATCTCACGCGCCTTCTTCAAGTGGGCGGCGTAATTGCCCATGTCGCCAGGATCGACGTGATCGCTCAGCGCGCGGTAGTTCGCCGTGATACGCACGCTCTTTCCATCGGCGGCTGGCGCCACCTCGTAGGAGAACTCGAAGGCCGCATCGTGCACCTCGGCTTTCTCGCTTTTCAAATTCCAGCGTTCGGGCAGGCGCACCTCGGTCACTTCGCTGATGTTGTTCGGATATTCCAGACGCAGCGGCGCGTTGCGGCCGATCGCATCCGGCGCCTTCAGCGGTCCCGTGACGTCCGACGCCTCGATATTGGCCTCCAGCCGGCCGCGCTTTCCGCTGCGTTCCCAGAAACCGGCGATGCGGTAGGACTCCACCAGCGTCAGCGCGTTGGCGGGCGTATTGTCCTGCACCTTCAGCTCGCCGTCGGCGCGGAGGCCGGCATAGCTGCGCGCATAAAAATTCCGGTACTGCGTGACCAGCTCGGCCTTGTTGCTCACCAGCTGGTCGCGCAGGCTGTCGGCGCCGCGCCCCTCGAATGTGGTCGTCACCGTGTAGCCAACCGGCTGCGCGAGACCGGCGCTGGCGTCGAACAGCGCGTGCACGGTCTTGCGCGGGGCGGCCCGGCCCGCCATCGGCGACAAGCCTGCGGCGCCCTGCTCCAGCACCAGCGCATAGCCGTAGTCCGGCTGATACAAGTGCTCCAGGTCGCCTTGCTGCAGCGACCGCGTCGGGTCCAGCCAGTACAGCTTGCCGCCCGTACGCACCCGCACCAGCACATGGTTGAACGCGGTCGGCGTCGGCGCCCAGGTCGCCACCTCGCGCGCGATGGCGGTGTTGACCAGCGCCGGCGCGGCGTCGATGCCGAGCGCGTCCAGCATCGTCACCACCAGCAGCGCCTTGTCCTTGCAGTCGCCGAAGCGGCGTTCGAACACGGTGGACGGCGCGGTCGGCGCATGCGATCCGGGCCCGACCTCGATGCCCAGGTAGCGGATGTCGCGCTGCACCAGCTTGAGCACCGCGGCCACGCGGCCGGCCGGGTCCGCGTGTTCACGGGCGATCCGCTCGACTTCGCGACGCAACGCCTCGCCCATGTCGCGCTGCGGCCGGTACAAAGGCAGGGCCCATCGCACCACCTCGGCCCAGTCGCGGAACTCGGTCCATTGCACCGAAGCATAGGGGTCGTACCACTCGGGCGCGCCGCTGTCGACGCGCAATTCCGGCACGTTGTGCAATTCCCAGCGGTAGTCGCGGTAGTCGTCCGCTTCGCGCAACTGCGGTTTCAGCTTGCTGTGGTGCGGTGCGATCCAGACCGGACGGCTGGACGGCACCAGCAGCCGCACGAAGGCGTGCTCCACCGGCACAGCCCACTCCAGGTCGGCCTTGCCCGTCACCTTGTTCTGGAACACCGGGTTGCTGCCGTCCACGCTGTACGCGTATTCGACGATGTCGCCGATGCGGACGTCGTCCAGCATGACGCTGGCGGTCATGCTGCCGTCGTAGATCTGGGAGTCCAGTTCGGTCTCGCGCTGCAATACGTGCACCTTGGCGCTGGCCAGCCGGGGCGCCAGCTTGCCGTCGCGGATCACGTTGATCGCATGCAGCGTCAAACTCTGGTAGGTGGGGTCATAGCTGATGCTGATCGAGGCGACCTTCTCCACCCCGCTGCTATCGAGCGCCCGCTTGGCCACGTGCAAATACGTCACCTTTCCGCGCTGGTCGACGCGGGTTTGGTAATCTTGCAGCAGATAGGCCACGCCGCCGCGCGGGGGCAGCGAGGTCGCGGCCGGCGGGTGCAGCGGCGATACCGGCACCACCCATGCCGCGGCGGCGCCGGTCTTGTAGTCGGCTGGTTTGGCCCAGGCCTGGACACAGACCAGGCAGGCCAAAAAGTACAGTACCGCGCATCGGATCGATTTCATTGAGAAATAAGATAGCTATTTTTCTAACAGTCTATCCGTTGGATTTCTCAAATGCAAGTTTATGCCGGCGCGGCGGAGCATAAAAAAAGGCACGCCGAAGCGTGCCTTGCTGTGTGCCGGCGGCGCTTAGACGGCCGACATGTCCAGCGGCACGCCGGTGGCGGCCTGGATCTGCTCCTTGCTGACGCCGGGCGCCAGTTCGGTCAGCTTCAAGCCCTTGGCGGTCACCTCCATCACGCCGAGGTCGGTCACGATCAGGTCGACCACGCCGACGCCTGTCAGCGGCAGATCGCATTTCTTCAGCAGCTTGTGCGAGGTCGAGCCGTCCTTGGCGGTGGCGACGTGCTCCATCAGCACCACCACGCGCTTGACGCCGGCCACCAGGTCCATCGCGCCGCCCATGCCCTTGACCATTTTGCCCGGGATCATCCAGTTGGCCAGGTCGCCCTGCTCCGACACCTGCATCGCGCCCAGGATCGCGAGGTTGATCTTGCCGCCCCGGATCATGCCGAACGAGTCGGCCGAGCTGAAGTACGCCGCGCCCGGCAGCGCCGTCACGGTCTGCTTGCCGGCGTTGATCAGGTCGGCGTCGACCTCGTCGTCGGTCGGGAACGGGCCGATGCCCAGCAAGCCGTTTTCCGATTGCAGGAACACTTCCATGCCCGCCGGGACGTAGTTCGCCACCAGCGTCGGCAAGCCGATGCCGAGGTTGACGTAGTAACCGTCCTGCAATTCCTTCGCCGCGCGCGCGGCCATTTCGTCACGAGTCCATGCCATGATTTGTTCTCTCCGTTATTCTTGGTTGGCGCGCACGGTGCGCTGCTCGATGCGTTTTTCCGGCGTGGCGTTGACCACGATGCGGTGCACGAAAATGCTCGGCAGGTGCACGGCGTCCGGGTCGATCTCGCCGATTTCCACCAGCTGCTCGACTTCGACGATGGTGATCTTGCCGGCCATCGCGGCGTTCGGGTTGAAGTTGCGGGCGGTCTTGCGGAACACCAGGTTGCCGGCCTTGTCGGCCTTCCAGGCCTTGACCAGCGCCACGTCGGCCACCAGGCTGCGTTCCATCACGTACTGCTCGCCGTCGAATTCGCGGATTTCCTTGCCCTCGGCGACGATGGTGCCGACGCCGGTCTTGGTGAAGAAGGCCGGAATGCCGGCGCCGCCGGCGCGCAGCTTCTCGGCCAGCGTGCCCTGCGGCGTGAATTCCAGCTCCAGCTCGCCGGCCAGGTACTGGCGCGCGAACTCCTTGTTTTCACCCACGTAGGAGGCGATCATCTTCTTGATCTGCCGGGTTTCCAGCAGCTGGCCGAGGCCGAAGCCGTCCACGCCGGCGTTGTTGGAGATCGCGGTCAGGCCGGTGACGCCGGAATCGCGCAGCGCGGCGATCAGCGCCTCAGGGATGCCGCACAGTCCGAACCCGCCGACGGCGATGGTTTGACCGTTTTGTACGACGCCGGCCAGCGCGGCGGCGGCGTCAGGATAGATCTTGTTCATGGGTGTCCCTTATCTTATTTGCTCAACACGTGTTGCTAAATCCGTTGCTAACATTGTTAAATGCGCTAGCGACGAGGCGTCTCAGCATAGAATACGCACATCAAAAGCACAATACCGTAGAACTACCTGCCGCCCCCACACATGAACAACGCTCCGGTCATCGACTACGAATCCATTTTCCTGCACGCGCCGGTCGGCATGTGCATCTCGGAAAACCGCGTCATCCAGTCCTGCAACGAGGCGCTGGCGGCGATGTTCGGCCACCCCCGCGAGCAGCTGCAGGGCCAGTCCTTCGTGGTGCTGTATCCGACCATGGACGAGTTCCTGCGCACCGGCGACCGCATCATCCCCATCATGAACGCCAGGGGCCGCTATTCGGACGAGCGCATCATGCGCCGCGCGAACGGCGAACTGTTCTGGTGCCACGTCACCGGGCATTCGATGAAGGCGTCCGAGCCGCTGGGGCCCGGCATCTGGACCTTCGAGGACGTCAGCGAAAAGCGCCCGGTGACGGCCGAGCTGACGCCGCGCGAGCGGGAAATCGCCGCCCTGCTGGTCGAGGGCAAGACCAGCAAGACCATCGCCCGCCAGATCGACCTCAGCCCGCGCACGGTGGAAATGCACCGCGCCAAGCTGATGCGCAAATTCTCGGCCGCCACCTCGTCGGAACTGGTCCACAAGCTGGTCGGCCTGCAGCTCTGATTACGTTGCCGTCATGCCGTCGTCGGCGGAAATAATCGCGCCGTTGATGAAGTTGGAGTCCTCCCCGGCCAGCAGCAACAGCAGCCCGTCCAGGTCCTCCGGCTTGCCGGGGCGCTTGCGCGGCAGCATGTTGATCAGCTTCTGCCCCTGCTCGCTGGCGAAGTATTCCTCGTTGATCTCGGTCGAGATGTAGCCGGGGCAGATGGCGTTGGTGTTGATGCCGTACTTGCCCCACTCCACCGCCATGGCCTTGGTCATCTGCACCACGCCGGCCTTGCTCATGCAATACACGCCGATCTGCGGCATCACCCGCAGCCCCGCCACCGAGGCGATGTTGATGATGCGGTGCTTCTTGGTCGGATCCCCCTTGGCGCGCGCGATCATGCGCTTGGCCGTCTGCTGGGCCACGAAGAAGGCGCCGCGCAGGTTGGTGTCCATGACGAAGGCGTAATCCTCCGGCGTCACGTCGACCAGCCGCTGGGTGGTCGACACGCCCGAGTTGTTGACCAGGATGTCGATCGGCCCGGCCTCGGTCTCGGCATGGGCGATGGCCGACTTGATGCTGGCGTAGTCGGTCACGTCCAGGCTGACCACATGGGCGGCGCCGCCGTCCGCCTCGATTTCGGCGCGCAGCTCCTTCAGGCGCTCGGTGCGGCGCGAGGCCAGCACCACCTGGGCGCCGGCCTGGGCCAGCACTTTGGCAAACCGGGCTCCGAGACCGCTGGAGGCGCCGGTGATCAGCGCAATTTTTCCCTCAAAGTTGACTTCTATGCCCACGAGCTACTCCTAGTATTTGGTAATGGTGATGAATTTCCGACAGCGTAGACTGTCGAATCGTTATGATTACACAAATCGCCAGTATTAGATTGCAGTGTCTAATAATGTCCCTCAAAATGGCGCCCACATTGCAATCCGGACGAAAAAGAAGCACACTCGTGCTTAAATTTTCCTCCACCCATTTGACCACTATAAGAACAGACCATGACACAGCCACAAAATCTAGTAGAACAGTACGGCCCGCGCGATGCGATGGAGTATGACGTCGTGATCGTCGGCGGCGGCCCTGCGGGCTTGTCGGCGGCCATCAAGATCAAGCAGCTGGCCGCCGAAAAAGGCCAGGAAGTGTCGGTCGTCGTGCTGGAAAAAGGCGGCGAGCTGGGCGCCCACATCCTGTCCGGCGCCGTGATGGACCCGAAGGCGCTGACCGAACTGATCCCCGACTGGAAGGAAAAAGGCGCGCCGCTGAACACCGCCGTCACCGAGGACCGCGTGCTGTTCCTGACCGAAACCAAGGCCATCAAGACCCCGAACTTCCTGCTGCCGGCCTGCTTCGAGAACCATGGCAACTACGTGATTTCGCTGGGTAACGTGGTGCGCTGGCTGGGCCAGCAGGCAGAGGCGCTGGGCGTGGAGATCTTCCCCGGCTTCCCCGCCGCCGAGATCCTGTACAACGACGACGGCTCGGTCAAGGGCGTGGCGACCGGCAACATGGGCGTCAAGCGCGACGGCGAGGCCGGTTCGGACTTCCAGCTGGGCATGGAATTGCACGGCAAGTACACGCTGTTCGCCGAAGGCGCGCGCGGCCACCTGGGCAAGCAGTTGATGACCAAGTACGACCTGAACAAGGGCAAGGACCCGCAATCGTACGGCATCGGCATCAAGGAACTGTGGGAAATCGACCCGGCCAAGCACCAGCCGGGCCTGGTGGTGCACACCACCGGCTGGCCGCTCGACAGCAAGACCTACGGCGGCTCCTTCCTGTACCACCTGGAAAACAACCAGGTCATGGTCGGCTACGTGGTCGGCCTGAACTACGAGAACCCCTACCTGTCGCCGTACGAGGAATTCCAGCGCTACAAGACCCACCCGGCCATCAAGACCTTCTTCGAAGGCGGCAAGCGCATTTCCTACGGCGCCCGCGCGATCACGGCCGGCGGCCTGCAGTCGCTGCCCAAGCTGGTGTTCCCGGGCGGCGCGCTGATCGGCTGCGACGCCGGCTTCCTCAACATGAGCCGCATCAAGGGCAGCCACGCCGCCATCAAGTCCGGCATGCTGGCCGCCGAATCCGTGTTCGAGGCGCTGGGCGCCAGCCGCCAGCACGACGAGCTGGCCTCCTACCCGGTCGCGTTCGAGAAATCCTGGCTGCACGAGGAACTGCACGTGGCGCGCAACGTCAAGCCTTGGCTGAACAAGGGCCTGTACCTGGGCTCGCTGATGACCGGCATCGACCAACTGGTGTTCCGCGGCAAGGCGCCGTGGACGCTGCACCACACCCACGCCGACCACGAATGCCTGAAGCCGGCCTCGCAGTGCACGCCGATCAGCTATCCCAAGCCGGACGGCAAGCTGACCTTCGACCGCCTGTCGTCGGTGTTCATCTCCAACACCAACCACGCCGAAGACCAGCCGATCCACCTGACCCTGAAGAACCCGAGCGTGCCGGTGGACGTCAACCTGGCCCAGTACGCGGGTCCGGAGGCGCGCTACTGCCCGGCCGGCGTGTATGAATTCGTCAAGACCGACGAGGGCGCGGACCGCCTGCAGATCAACGCCCAGAACTGCGTGCACTGCAAAACCTGCGATATCAAGGATCCGACCCAGAACATCGTCTGGATAACGCCGGAAGGCGGCGGCGGCCCGAACTATCCGAACATGTAAGCCAAAAAAGCAACAATGCTGAAGCGGCGCGTCCTTGGTGGCGCGCTGTTTTTTATTCCGGGAACGATTTATTGCACCTCCCCCGGCAAAACCGTCTCATAATCGAACGATGGAGGGCCGGCGCCGCAGGCCGCAACCGCGCGAATTCACCCTTCATGGAAAAATATTTTAGAAATTTCCACGAAGCATTTAATGTCCTTCCAGATACGGTCGTCTTGTACTTGGGAGAGCACAAAGGATCCGTTGCTCCGAACTGAATCCACCTACCAGGAGTTATTTCATGCTGAGCCTTCACACTAACGCTGCGGCCCTTTCCGCACAGAACTCGATCTCCCGCACCCAGATGTCCCTGTCGACTTCGCAGACCCGCCTGAGCACCGGTTTCCGTGTCAATTCGGCCATGGACGATGCTGCCGGCCTGCAGATTGCAACCCGTCTGAAAGCACAATCGAGCGGTATGGCCATGGCCATGCGCAACACCCAGAACTCGATCTCGATGCTGCAAACCGCCGAAGGCGCGTTTGACGAAGTCACCACCATGCTGACCCGCATGAAAGATCTGGCCACCCAGGCAGCCGATGCCTCGTCGACCGCAAAAGACCAGGCTGCTCTGCAGTCCGAGTTCGACGCGCTGGGTAGCGAACTGAACAACGTAATGAAAAACACCACCTTCGGCGGCGCCAAGCTGATGGACGGCGGCACCCTGTCGGCCTCGATGACCTTCCAGATCGGCGCCACCAAGGCTGAAACCATGTCGATCGACCTGTCGGCCGCCATGACCACCCTGACCGGCGCAGGCGGCCTGGGCGGTGTTTCGGCACGTTACGCAGCAGGCGGCGCGGCCGTCGGCTCCGAAATCTCCGACGGCACCGACGGTACCGCATCGGCCAGCAACGCCGCCGGCCAGACCGCAGCGAACGCCACCATCGACACCATCAGCACCGCCATCGACCTGGTCGGCGGCGTGCGTTCGTCGCTGGGTGCGGCCGCCAACCGTCTGGACCACGTGTACAACAACCTGTCGAACATTTCGACCAACACCAAAGCTGCAACTGGCCGTATCATGGACACCGACTTCGCTTCGGAATCGTCGAACATGACCTCCAGCCAGATGCTGCTGCAGGCCGGCACCGCCATGCTGAAGCAGTCGAACAGCACGTCGTCCCTGGTTATGTCCTTGCTGCAGTAATCGTAGCGCCTTCCTGACCTGCTCGCGGGTCGGGAACACAAGGAGCCAACCGGAAGTTCGGTTGGCTTTTTTTTCACCGGTTTTTTTCGAGAGCGAGCCTGATGGCTTTAGACCGCATCGGACCCACAACGCGCCCGCTGGGCATCCCGGACCGGCAGTCCACGCAGCCGGGACCGGTCGCGCGCGCGCCCGGCGCCACGCCGCTGGACGCCGACTATCCGGTCGGCCCGCTGGCGCCCGATGGTCCCGGCGCGGTCGGCGTGCTGCTCGACGGCCCCGAGGGCCTGCCGCTGCCGCAATCCGGCGTCGAGGCGCTGGCGGCCGAGGTGCCGAACGCCGGCGATCCGGCCGCGATGCGCCCCAATCAAGTCTTTTTATCGCGCCAGCTGGTCTGGCAGCCGCCCGACACCCAGATGATGGCCGCCTCGTGGCAAGTCATGGTGCGGACCTACGCCGAACAGCGCGCCGCCTGGCTGGAACAGGCCACCGGCCAGCACATGCCGTCCAGCCTGTTCATGGCCGACCACACGCCGGCCGCCATGCGCGAGGGCCGCCCCGGCCTGCCGCTGGTGACCGAGATGGAACCGTGGCGCTTCGCCGTCTACGCCTGGGGCGCCGAGCGCCTGGTGCTGAAGGTGATCGTCAAGGAGGACGAGGAGCAGGACCGCAGCAACCGCCGCCGCCGCGCGCGCGTGGCGCTGCGGCTGGAATTGATGCTGCCCGGCGTGGGCCGGGTGGTGATCCAGATGGAACCGGCCACCGGCAACGGCGTGGCGCTGGAGGTGGGCGCGGCCCAGACCTCGGCCATGCAGCACATGCGCGAAATGCTGCCGCAGCTGGCGGCCACCGTCAGCCGCTGCGGCCTGACGATACTGCGCTGCCGCCTGCGGCGCGAGCTGCCAGTCATCAGCGGCGAACACACCCACCCCACCCGCGCCCACACGGCGGCGCTCACGCAAGCCATCTTCAAGGCCATGGCGGAACTGGCGGTGCTGCTGTCGCAGCCGCTGCCGCCGGACGACCTGCTGTCCGAATCCGCCTGAGCGTCAACGCATAAAAAATGCCGCCCGGTCCGTGGACGGGGCGGCATCGTGCCGGGCGCGGCCGGGATCAGCCGACCGTGCCAATGATGCTGACCTCGCGGTTTTCCGGGATCTCGTTGTAGGACAGCACGTGCAGGCCGGGCGCGAACAGCCGCGCGTAGCGCGCCAGCAGCGGACGGATCTGCGGCAGCACCAGCAGCAGCGGCGGCGTGGCCTGCTGCTTCATCTGCTCGCGCGCCACCGGCATGTTGACCTGCAGCTGGGCCAGCAGGTGCGGATCGATCGGATAGTTGTCCAGCACCACCTTGCCACTCTGGCGCGCCTGGTTCAGCGAACCGAGCAGCATGTTCTCCAGGTCGCCGCCCAGGTTGAAGGCCTGCATCTCGGTCCTCTGCCCGAACAGGCCGGTGACGATCTGGCGCCGCAGCGCGCAGCGCACCTCGGCCGCCAACAGGATCGGGTCCTTGGTGGTCTCGGAGCTGTCGACCAGCGTGGTGGCGATCGGCACGATGTCCTTGAGCGACACATTCTCCGCCAGCAGCACGCGGAACACGCGCAGCATCTGCGTGTGCGTCAGCGCCTTGTCCAGCGAGGCGGCCAGCTTGGGCGACAGCGCCGACAAGCGGTCCATCAGCGCCGGCACGTCCTCGTGGCGGAACAGCTCGGGCAGGTATTCGCGGATCAGCTTGGACAGGTGGGTGGCGATCGCGCTCGGCGCCTCCACCACCTGGTAGCCCAGGCCCAGCGCGTTGGCCTTCTCGCTGGTCTCGATCCAGGTCACCGGCATGCCGTAGGCCGGCTCGATGCCGGGGATGCCGTCGATCTGACCATAGACGTTGGGCGACGGGATCGCCATCAGGCGGTCGGCGAACACCTCGGCCTGGGCCACCACGCTGCCCGACAACATCACCGAATACTGCGAGGGCTTCAGGCCCAGGTCGTCACGCACGACGATCGGCGGCAGCAGCAGGCCCATCGCTTCGGACAGGCTCTGGCGCACGCCCTTGACGCGCTTGGTCAGCGGCTCGCCATGGGCCTTGTCGATCAGGCTGACCAGCTTGTAGCCCAGCGCCACCTGCAGCTGCTGCACGGCCGGCAGGCTGTGCCAGTCGAGCTCGGGCGCGCGGTCGTCGCGCAGCGCCGCCTCGATGGCGTCGAGGTTGCTGGTGTCGGGCGCCTTGACCCGCTGCATCAGCCGCCAGCCGACATAGGCCAGCACCAGCGCGAACGGGACGAACATCGGCCACGGCATGCCCGGCACCATCGCCAGGATCAGCAGCATGCCCGAGGCGCTCAGCATCACCTGCGGCGAGGCCAGCAACTGGCCGCCGACCTGCTGCTCGAAGTCGCCGGAGTCGGAGATGCGGGTCACCAGGATCGCGGCCGCGGCCGACAGCAGCAGCGCCGGGATCTGCGCCACCAGGCCGTCACCGATGGTCAGCAGCGCGTACTGGCGGAAGGCGTCGCCGAAGGACATGTCCTGCATCAGCGCGCCGATGGCCACGCCGCCGACCATGTTGATGATCAGGATCAGGATGCTGGCGACGGCGTCGCCGCGCACGAACTTGGAGGCGCCGTCCATGGCGCCGTAGAAGTCGGCCTCGGCCGCCACGTCGAGGCGGCGGGCCTGGGCTTTTTCCTGGTTGATCAGGCCGGCGTTGAGGTCGGCGTCGATCGCCATCTGCTTGCCGGGCAAGGCGTCCAGCGTGAAGCGCGCCGACACCTCGGAGATGCGCTCGGCGCCCTTGGTCACCACCATGAAGTTGATGATCATCAGGATCACGAACACGACGATACCAACGACATAATTGCCGCCGATGACGACCTTGCCGAAGGCCTCGATCACCTGGCCGGCCGCGGCCGTGCCCTCATGGCCGTGCAGCAGCACCACCCGGGTCGAGGCCACGTTCAGCGTCAAGCGCATCATGGTGGTGGCCAGGATCACCGTCGGGAACACCGAGAAGTCCAGCGGCCGGCGGGCCGAGACCGACACCAGGATCACGATCAGCGCCAGCACGATATTGAACGTGAACATCACGTCCAGCAATATCGGCGGCAACGGCAGGATGATCATCGCCAGGATCACCAGCAGGAATGCCGGCGTGGCGAACTTGTGGCGACGCGCTTCTGCGACCAGCCTGTTCAAAAAATTCATGACTTGCTTGCCTCACTCATGGATGTTGGGACATCGACTTCTTTCGGATACACCGGCTCGGCGCTGCGCCGTCCGGTACGGAATGCCTGCAATTGCAATACATAGTTCAGCACCTGCGACACCGCCTGGTACAGCTGGACCGGGATCTGCTGGTTGACCTGGCTGGTGTTGTAGATGGCGCGCGCCAGCGGCGCCAGCGGCATCACCTCGATCTTGAACTCGGCCGCCAGCTGGCGGATGTACAAGGCCATCTCGTCGATGCCCTTGGCCACCACATACGGTGCTTCGGCACGGCCCTGGTCGTACTTGAGCGCCACCGCGTAGTGCTCCGGGTTGACGATCACCACGTCGGCGGTCGGCACGGTCTTGCGCGCGCTGCGCCGCGCCATCGCCCGCTGCAGCTGGCGGATGCGGCTCTTGACCTCGGGCCTGCCCTCGGTCGACTTGTGTTCCTCCTTCTGGTCCTGCTTGGACATGCGCTGGTTCTTGGCGAAGAAATACGCCTGCGCCGGCACGTCGATCAAAGCGAAGATGATAAACACCGCGATCAGCGACATCAAGCCGTCCAGCATCAAATTCGAGCCCGACATCATGGCCTGGCCCATCGGCATGTGCTGCAACTGCGTGTAGTTCTGCACGGTCGAGCGGGCCACGTGGATCAGCACGGCGATCAGCACGCCGGCCTTGGCCAGCGAGATCAGGAATTCCGTGCCGTGCTTGGCGCTGAACAGCCGGCCCAGGTTGGCGGCCGGGCTCAGCCGTTCCATCTTGGGCTCCCAGTGCTTGGTGGTGATCACCCAGCCGCCCGGCACCATCGCGCCCAGCACGATAAAGAACGGCACCACGAACAACGGCAGCACCATCTTGATCAGCAACCACATCGACGAGCTGAACACGGTGGACATGGCGTTGTCGATCGAGCCGGTGGCGCCCAGCGGCGCGTAGCTCTGGTGGAAGATCTCCAGGAACTCGGCCAGGTAGTCGGGCAGCAGGTAGACGAACAGCTTCAGGCTGACCAGGATGCCGATCGCGGTCGACAGGTCGCGCGAGCGCACCACCTGCCCTTCCTGGCGCGATTTCTTGAGCTTCTGTTGTGAAGCCTTCTCTGTCTTGTCGGCGCTGTCCTGCTCAGCCATGGACCGCCGCCTGCATCTGCTGGCGGATCAGCTCCAGCACCATATTGGTCATCCGCACATAGTGGTCGGGAATGAAGCGCACCACCTGGGCCAGCATCATCAGGCCGAAGATGGTGATCACCGAGAAGCCCAGCGCGAACAGGTTGAGCGCCGGCGCCACGCGGTTGAGCAGGCCGAAGCCCAGCTGCACCACCAGCGTGGAAAACACCACCGGGATGGCCAGCAGCATGGCGGCGGAAAAGATCCAGGCGACGTTGTAGGCGATCGCGTTGAGCAGCAGCGGCTGGTAGCCGTGGCCCAGCGGCCAGGCCTTGAAGCTCTGGCCGATGACGTTGGCGATCACCAGGTGGCCGTCGATGGCGAAGAACACGATGATCGACAGCACCGACAGCAGCGCCGACACCACGTCCGACGACTGGCCGTTGACCGGGTCGTTCATCACCGCCATCGAAAAGCCCATCTGCGACGACACCATGAAGCCCAGCACGCTGATCACCGACATGGCGAAGTGGAAGGCCAGGCCCAGCACGAAGCCGATCAAGGCCTGCTCGGCGCTGGCGGCGATGCCGCCCATGGAGAAGGGATCGATGGTGGCGGCGCCGGCGCCGGTGGTCAGCGGCAGCATCAGGATGGCCAGCACCAGCGCGATCAGGATGCGTACCGTGACCGGCGTGACCGCCTCGCCCAGCACCGGGGCGCCGATGAACATCGCCAGAATGCGGCAGAACGGCCACCACAAGGCGGTGAGCAGGGGCAGCAGCTGGCTCAGTATCGGTTCCATGACGGCGGGGAAGCTAACCGACCAGCGTGGCCGCGCGGGTGAAGATGGAGACGCAGAAATCCATCAGGTAGCCGGCCATCCAGCGCCCCATCAGGATGATGGCCAGCAGCGTCACCAGCAGCCTGGGCAAAAAGCTCAGCGTCTGCTCGTTGATCTGCGTGGCGGCCTGCACCAGCGCCACCACCAGGCCGGTGATCAGGCCGGGCACGACCAGGATCACCACCAGCAGCATGACGATGTGCAGCGATTCGACCACCAGGTCGACGGCAACTTCGGGAGTGAGCATCGTGGCCGCCTATCTTGTCAGTACGCCTGCACGCTGGTCACGAGCGTGTTGACGGTCAGGGTCCAGCCGTCCACCAGCACAAACAGCAGCAGCTTGAACGGCAATGAAATCACCAGCGGCGACAGCATCATCATACCCATCGCCATCAGCACCGACGACACCACCAGGTCGATCACCAGGAAGGGAATGAACAGCATGCAGCCGATCTGGAACGCGGTCTTCAACTCCGACAGCACGAACGCGGCCAGCTTGACGGTGAAGGCGTGCTGCGACGGCTCGGTGATCTTGTCCTCGCCGGCCAGGTGGGCGATCTGCTGCAGCGCGGCCTTGCTGGTCTGGGCGAGCATGAAGCGCGCCACCGGCTTCTCGGCGATCTGCAGCGCGGTCTCCAGGCCGATCTTGTCCTGGTCGTAGGGCACGAAGGCGTCCTTCCAGATCTGGTCGCCGATCGGGCGCATCACCAGCAGGGTCAGGATCAGCGCCACGCCGGTGATGATGCGGTTGGGCAGGCCCTGCTGCAGCCCCAGCGCCTGACGCAGCAGCGACAGCACGATGACGAAGCGGGTGAAGCTGGTCATCATCATCACCATCACCGGGAGCAAGCCCAGCAAGGTCATGATGATCAGGATCTGAGTCTTGACCGTCAGCTCGGTTTTCGCGCCGGGCACCACGTTGGCCAGCAGGTCGACCGCGTGGGCGGGCCCGGCGGCGCACAGGGCCAGGCCGGCCAAGCCAGCCAGGCCGGCCAGGCGGCGCGGCGTCATGCTCCAGGTCATGGAGTCATCATGTCGAGATTGAGGCCGTCCAGGTCGATGACTTTGAGGCCGTAGTTCTCGCCCGCCACCACCACCTCGGCGCGGCCGATGGCGGTGCCGTTGACCTTGATCACCAGCGGCTCGCCGGCCAGCACGTCGAGCTCGACCACGCTGTCCGGGCCGATCGCCATCAGGTCCTGCAGCGAGATGCGGGCCGAGCCCACCTCCAGCGTCAGCGTCACGGGGATCTTGCGCATCATGGCCGGCAGGTCGCGCCGCACCGGCGTGGCCGGCACGTCGGTCAGCTCGGTGCCGACCTGGTCGATGATCATCTCTTCGGACAGGTCTTCCAGCAGGGCGTCGCTAGGGTTGGCTACGTTCATGTTCATCATGTTATTCGGCGTCTTCAAAAGAGGTTAAACAGAGTTTGCCTTTGTGTTCGGTCACGGCGGCGGTGAAGATGCGGGAATCCTCCAGCAGCACATCCGCTCTGTTCAGGCTGATCGGGATCACGTCGCCGACCTGTAAATCGTAGAGGCTGCCCAACGGCACCTCCTTGCTGGCCAGGCGGCCGACCAGGCCCACCTGCAGGCGCTGGGCCAGCGGCGCGACCGCCTTGGGCTTTTTGCCGGCGTCGCGGTCGCGCAGCAGGCCGCGCAGCACGCTGGTCATCAGCGTCTTGTCCAGCGCGAACCAGTACTTGCCGGTGGCGCCGCTGGCGATGTCGGCCAGGGTGACGGTGATGATCCAGCTGCCCTTGGGCGGATGCGAGCCGGGGGCCGGCTTGAATTCGCTGTCGGCCGCTTCCGGCTCGCCTTCGGCGGCGGGGGCCTTGTCCGGCACCGGCAGGTTCAGTTCGATGCGGCCGGCCAGCGTGCCGGCCAACTGTTGCCCCAGCACCACCGCCAGGCGCTCCTCGGTGGCGGTCACCCGCACCGCGTTCTCGTCCAGCGCGGCGGCGTCGGCCTTGCCGCTGCCGTAGCGGTAGTTCAGCACGCTCAGCAGCACCTTGCGCTCCAGCGAGAAGGCGATGTGGCCGGCCGGCGCGGCAAAGCTGAGCCAGCGGCTGCGGATCTCGTCGCCCTCGAGCCGGCTGAACGCGACGTCCTCGACCTGGAAGCCGCCCCAGTAGCGGCGGTTCATGTTCAGCCGCATCGACTGGGACAGGTCGTCGCGCAATTGGGCGGCGAAGATGTGCAGCAGGTGCACAGGCCGCCCCAGCAGGCAGGGATCCAGCACGAGGGGTGGCGCTGTCTGTTTTGTCGTTGTCATGTTTTCGCCATGTCGGAAATTCTTCGCTACATCACCATCATCGCACTATCCAGCTAAAAACTGGTTACTTCCAGCGCACTATTTGGGGAATATTACCTATCGTAACTTAAAGTCATGCGATGTCGGTAGCACAGGATACATCAAAATTCACATTATTTCCATCCAACAATATTTGACCGTAATTCCGTGTGGCAAATAAGCCTTTACAAGAGTATTGCCAGCCAGTAAGCTTAACCCGCTCCAGTCGTTTGACGCTGCTGTGCAACACACTTGAATAAATGGCGCTTAGTGAATGATTTATAACGATATTTGCCGTAGGAAAACAGTCCGTACGAGCTACCAGCCGTCTGGCGCCCCATTTTCCCCCTATGAGTCGGCAATTGTGACATCGGCCCCAACGCGGCGACCTGGTCACACTCCAGGCCGGCATTCCTACACTGCCTTTCTTACAAGACTGTGACATACATATCGTTATGTCGTTTGATTGAGAACAGCTACCGACAGATAAACAACGCGGGACTTGCTGCTTTCTGGCAATCTGGATATGGTAGATGGATGGGACTAACGTCGCATAAACGGGAGATAGCAAGATGAGTAACGGAATCTCTAACCTGATACAAGCCGACCTCGCGTCGCTCACCAACGCGGCGCAAAACCTGGCCACCCAGACCGTGGCCCCGGCCGCGCAGTTCGGCGCCGGCGACGCCCAGCCCGCCTTCTCCTTCGCCCAGTCGATGAAGGACGCGGTCCACAAAGTCAACGACGCCGACGCCAACGCGGCCCAGCAAATGTCCGACGTCGATTCCGGCAAGAGCGACGACCTGGTCGGCGCCATGCTGTCCAGCCAGGAAGCCAGCCTGTCCTTCTCGATGTTGATGCAAGTGCGCAACAAAGTGATGGGCGCCGTGGACGAGCTCATCAAATTACCGCTGTAAGTCTTCGCGAAAGCCATCAACGTGATCAACCCCATCAAGTCCGCCTTCGAGCGCTGGCGCGCCAGCCCCGTCGCGCTGTCCCTGCCGCCCAACCTGCTGAAAAACCTGTACCCGCTGCTGTTGCTGGCGATCGGCGTGACCGCCATGGTGCTGATGTACCTGTGGAACGTCCAGGCGGGCTATAAGCCGGTGTTCGGCGCGCACGAGAAGGTCGCCGCCGCCGACATGATGACGGTGCTCGACGCCGACCACATCCCCTACCGCCTGCATCCCGACAGCGGCCAGGTGCTGGTGCCCAACTCGATGCTGGGCAAGGTACGCATGCTGCTGGCCGCCAAGGGCGTGACCGCGCAGCTGCCGGCCGGCCTGGAGCTGATGGACAAGAACGACCCGCTGGGCGTCTCCCAGTTCGTGCAGGACGTGCGCTTCCGCCGCGGCCTGGAAGGCGAGCTGGCGCAATCGATCATGACGCTGGACGCGATCGCCCACGCGCGCGTGCACCTGTCGATCGCCAAGTCGACCTCCTTCGTGTCCTCCGACGGCGAGAAATCGTCGGCCTCGGTGGTGCTGGCCTTGAAACCGGGCCACACCATGGCGCCCGAGGCGATCGCCGCAGTCGTGAACATGGTGGCCGGCAGCGTCGCCAGCCTGAGCCCGCAGCGCGTGAGCGTGGTCGACCAGGCCGGCAACCTGCTGTCCTCGCACGTCGACCTGGCCGACGGCTTCGACGCCGGCGCTGCCAGCAACGAGAACGGCAAGCGCATCCAGGACGAGGTCAAGGCCAATGTGCGCAACCTGCTGGGCCCGGTCATCGGCGACGACAACTTCCGCATGAGCGTGATGGCCATGGTCGACAACGACAAGGTCGAGGAAACGGTGGAGAAATACGGCGCCGATCCCAAGGTCACCAGCGAGGCCATGCGCGAGGAGATGGACCGCAACCGCGTGGCGCAGGGCGTGCCGGGCACGCTGTCGAACCGGCCGCCGCCGGCCAACGCCAACCCGGCCGACGCCGCCAAGCCGGCCGCCGCCAACGATCCCAACAATCCGGCCGACGGCACCGCGCGCAAGAACGCCACCACCCGCCAGTACGCCTACGACCGCAGCATCACCCAGACCAAGCGCAGCCGTGGCCGCCTCGAGAAGCTGAGCGTGGCCGTGGTGCTGGCGCAGGCCGCCTCGCCCACACCCAAGACCGGCTGGAGCGCCAACGAGATCGCCAACATCGACAAGATCCTGCGCAACGGCCTGGGCATCAACACCGAACGCGGCGACCAGCTGGTGGTGTCGGCCATGAACTTCCCGCCCAAGGCCGCCGTCACCCCATGGTGGCAGGAACGCGACACCGTGGTCGACATCAGCTCCTACGTGATGTACGGGGTCGGCATCATCCTCGGCTACTTCCTGCTGCTGCGTCCGCTGATGCGCCTGGCCACCGTGCGCTTCACCCCGGCGCCGCAGGAACTGGCGCGCATCGCCGCCGAGCGCCGCGCCGCCGAGCAGGCCGCCGTGGCGGCCGCCAAGGAGGCCAAGGAGGCGGCCGCCGCAGCCGCGCCGGCCCTGGCCGGCCAAGGCGCGCCGGGCACGCCGGGCGCCGCCCCCGCCCTGCCGGGCGCCGCGATCCAGCCGGGCATGCCGGTGGTGCCGCTGCTGGAAAACTACGATCTGCCGCCGCCAGGCTCGGCCGTCGACGTCATGGTCGACCACCTGAAAGTACTGGCCGCCAAAGAACCGGAACGTGTCGCCGAAGTCGTCAAACAATGGATGCAGAAAAATGGCCGAACTCAATAACATGCAGAACGACGAGGACTACGGCAACGCGGTCCACAACGCCCAGCTGTCGCCGGTGGAACAGGCGGCCATCGTGCTGCTGAGCATAGGCGAGGAGCCGGCCGCAGCCGTGCTGCGCTGCCTGACGCGCGAGGAATTGCTGGAGGTGACCCAGGTCATGTCGCGCATGAGCGGCATCAAGGTCGAGTCCGTCAAGACCGCGATGCAGACCTTCTTCGACGACTACCGCCAGCAGTCCGGCGTGCACGGCGCCTCGCGCAGCTACCTGAAGCGCTCGCTGGACCTGGCGCTGGGCGGCGACCTCGCGAATACCGTGCTCAACAACATCTACGGCGACGAGCTGCGGCCCAAGATGGCGCGCCTGCAGTGGGCCTCGCCGAAATGGCTGGCCGAGTACATCTCCAACGAGCACGTGCAGATGCAGGCGGTGTTCCTGGCCTTCCTGCCGCCGGCGCTGGCCGGCCAGATCATCGACGCGCTGCCGGCCGACGGCCGCGACCTGGTGCTGCTGAACCTGGCCCGCATGGAGGAAGTCGACCGCGACCTGCTGCTCGAACTCGACGAGCTGGTGATGCGCTGCCTGTCCTCGTTCGATTCGCAGAGCACCAGCGTGGAAGGCATCCGCCAGGCCGCCGAGATCCTCAACCGCCTGCCGAGCAACCGCGCGCAGATGGTCGAGCTGCTGCGCGCGCACGACCCGGACGTGGTGTCCAAGATCGAGCTGTCGATGTACGACTTCTTCATCCTCGGCAACCAGTCCGAGGTGGCGATCACCCGCATCATCGAGGAAGTGCCGCTGGAGCAGTGGGCGATCGCGCTCAAGGGCGCCGAAGTGTCGATCCGCGACGCCATCCTCAAGACCATGCCGAAACGCCAGGCCCAGGCCTTCGAGGACATGATGCGGCGCGCCGGTCCGATGCCGCTGTCGCGCATCGAGCAAACCCGCCAGGAAATCATGGCCACCGTCAAGGCGCTGGCCGACGTCGGCGAGATCGAGATCCAGCTGTTCGCCGAACAGGTGATCGAATGAAGCAGTTCCGCGCCTACCGCTTCCCGCCGCTGGCCCAGTTCACCAACCTCGCGCACCAGCGCGCGGTGGCGCAGAGCCACAGCCAGAGCGGCGACGGCGGCGCCCAGTGGGCCGCCTCGGTCAGCGAGGGCTTCGAACAGGGCCAGCGCGACGGCTACGAGATCGGCCTGGCCCGCGGCCAGGAGGACGGCTTCGAGGCCGGCCGCGCGTCCGGCCAGGAACAGGGCCGCGAGGAAGGCCGCCACGAAACCCTGGTGGCCTACGACCAGATGGCGCGCCCGGTCGACGCCATGCTGAAAAGCCTCAAAAAGCTGCGCTCCGACTACCGCGCCGCCCAGCGCAAGGAAGTGGTCGACCTCGTGGCCAAGGTGGCGCGCCAGGTGATCCGCGCCGAGCTGGCGCTGCAGCCGGTGCAGCTGATGGCCCTGGTCGAGGAAACGCTGGCGTCGATGCCGCCCACCCGCGAGGAGATCGACGTGTTCCTCAATCCGGAAGAGCTCAAGCGCATCGCCGAGCTGGACCCGAAACGTTCCAAGCGCTGGAACCTGATCCCGGACGCCCGCCTCGACGCCGGCGAATGCCGCATCAAGGCCGGCGACAATGAAGTCGATGCCGGATGTCATCAACGTCTTGCGGCTGTCATGGAACAGGTCGATAATCAACTTCAAGCTGCCGACGGCGGCGATGAACCGGAGAGCGAAGAGTGATCGCCGACGCCTTACGCAATCTCGAACTGGGTTCCGTGCCCATGGCGACCCCGACCGGTCGCCTGGTGGGGGCGTCCGGTTTGTTGCTCGAGGCCGTGGGTTGTCCCTTGCACACCGGCCAGCGTTGCCAGATTGAGACAGTCGGCGGCGAGTGGCTGGACGCGCAAGTGGTGGGTTTCCGCGACAAGCTGTCGTTCCTGATGCCGTTCAAGAAGGCCATCGGCCTGACCACCGGCGCGCGCGTGCTGCCCTCCCCCGAAAAAGTGAACCTGCAGATCGGCTCCGGCTGGCTGGGCCGCATGGTCAACGGCCTGGGCGAACCCATCGACGGCCTGGGCAAGCTGTCCGGCGACTTCCCGCTCGAACCGCTGCCGCCGCGCATCCATCCGCTGAAGAAAAAACCGGTCACCGAGGCGCTCGACGTCGGCGTGCGCGCCATCAACGCCATGCTGACCCTGGGCAAGGGCCAGCGCGTGGGCCTGATGGCCGGCTCCGGCGTCGGCAAGTCCGTGCTGCTGGGCCTGATGACCCGGCAGACCGTGGCCGACGTGGTCGTGGTCGGCCTGATCGGCGAGCGCTCGCGCGAGGTGCGCGAATTCGTTGAAATGTCGCTCGGCAAGGAAGGCCTGTCCAAGGCCGTGCTGGTGATCGCGCCGGCCGACGAGAGCCCGCTGATGCGCATCATGGCCACCGAACTGTGCCACTCGATCGCGGCCCACTACCGCGACCAGGGCAAGAACGTGCTGCTGCTGGTCGATTCGCTGACCCGCTACGCGATGGCGCTGCGCGAGGTGGCGCTGGCGCTGGGCGAGCCGCCGGCCACCAAGGGCTATCCGCCGTCGGTGTTCTCGGCGCTGCCGCAACTGATCGAATCGGCCGGCAACGGCGAAAACCAGAACGGCAGCATGAGCGCGATCTACACCGTGCTGGCCGAGGGCGACGACCAGCAGGATCCGGTGGTCGACACCGCCCGCGCCGTGCTCGACGGCCACATCGTGCTGACCCGCGAGCTGGCCGAGCGCGGCCACTACCCGGCGATCGACATCGCCGCCTCGATCAGCCGCTGCATGACCCAGGTCATCACCCACGAACACATGCTGGCGGCGCGCGCGCTCAAGGCCAGCATGGCGCGCCACGACCGCGTGCGCGACCTGATCCCGCTGGGCGCCTACGTGCCGGGCGCCGACCCGGTCACCGACAAGGCGGTGCAGCTGCACCCCAAGGTCGAGGATTTCCTGTGCCAGGGCACCAAGGAAGAGGCGCCGTTCGCGCCGTGCGTCCACCAACTTGAAAAGCTGATGACATGAGCCAACACAACATCCGCAACCTGACCACCCTCGTTGCCCTGCGCAACACCGAGGTGGAGCGCCTGCAGACCGAGCTGGCGGAGAAGGAAAGCCTGCGCGAACGTTATCAGAAAAACCTGGAACGCCTGACCGGCTTGTACACCAACAGCGGCCCCAGCGGCAACCTGCATCCCGCGCTGGCCGGCAACTGCGGCGACTACAAGCAGGCCGTGATGCAGATGGCCGACAGCCACCGGCTCGACCTGCACATGCACGAGGCCGACATGGCGGTGTCGCAGCAGGCGCTCAACGCGGCCTGGGCCAAGCGCGAGGTGCTGGGCAAGGTGCTCAGCAAGCAGCAAAAAGTGGTGCTGGCCCAGCAAAATGTCCAGGAACGCAAGCAACATGACGAACTGGCAACGCAACTCTGGATACGCGGCCAAAAATAGCGCTGTGGCGAAAAAAAATAGTTAGGAATATTTTCATAGGGAAACGATTAAGGTCGCCTTATATCAGGGTACACTTCAATCATCCTTACCGGGAGCACGATCATGGCAGTCATCAGCAGTCCAACCTACGACCCGCAAACCACGGCGACCAACCTGGCCAACGCCTATGTGGCGCCGACCAAGGCCAATCTGGACGCCCGCAACGCCCAGGCGACCGCCACCGTCTCCGCCCTCACCACGCTGGGCAGCGCGCTGAGCGCGTTCCAGTCCTCGATCCAGTCGCTGGTGACCGGCACGGCCAGCGTCAGCGCGGCGGCCGCCGCCAGCAGCAACACAGCGATCGCCACCGGCACCGCCGGCGCCAACGCCGTGGCCGGCACGTACTCGTTCTACGTCGAGCAGCTGGCCACGGCCGGCCAGGTGTCGTACAACGTCAACGACAGCGCCGCCACCAACGCCGGCTCGCTGAAGGTGATGCTGGCCGACGGCTCCAACTTCCAGGTCGACCTGGCCAACGCCGACAGCAATATGGACGGCAAGCTGTCGGCCAAGGAAATCGCCGCCGCGATCAACGTGGCCGCCACCAACAATTCCCGCGTCACCGCCTCGACCATGACGATCAACGGCCAGACCAAGCTGGTGATGACCTCGACCCAGACCGGCGCCAACAACGCGGTGTCCTCGATCGACGTGTCCGGCCTGGCCGACGCCGGCCTGCAGTCGGACCTGTCGACCCAGAAGGTCGAGTCGGCCGCGAAGGACGCCATCGTCTGGATGGGCGACCAGAACACCGGCACCAAGGTGACCCAGGCCTCCAACACCTTCAGCACCATCGACAACGTCAAGTTCACCGTCAAGCAGGCGCAGACGGCGGGCGCCACGCCGGTGCAGCTGACCGTCGGTCCCGACAACACCACCACCGCCGCCAACGTGCAGGCCTTCGTCGACGCCTACAACAAGCTGCTGGGCGTGTTCAAGACCGTCACCGCGGCGGGCGACCACACGCCGACCTCGCCCACCGACAGCTCGCCGCGCTCGTCCGACGCCGCGCTGCACGGCGATTCCGGCGTGACCGCGCTGCAGGCCGCGCTGGGCTCGGCGCTGCGCGCCGTCACCGGCGGCAAGTCGCTGATCAGCTTTGGCATCACCGCCGCGCGCGACGGCAGCCTGTCGCTGGACACCGCCCGCCTGCAGAAAACCGTGGCGGCCGATCCGGGCAAGATCGACACGCTGTTCGGCCGCGCCGGCCTGGCGGCCGATGCCGGCGTGCTGGGCAAGATGAACAAGCTGGTGACGACCTGGACCAATTCCGCGACCGGCCTGATCGGCAGCCGCAAGACCGCCGCCACCAAGGTGCAGGACGACGTCGCCAAGCGCCAGATCGCGCTGCAGACCCAGTTCGACAATTCCTACAAGCGCTATCTGGCGCAGTTCAGCGCGCTGCAGCAGCTGCAGTCGTCGATGACCAGCACGTCGAACATGTTCACGGCGATGTTCTCACCCAACAGCAGCAACTAAGTTAACGAACCACAACCAGTACGGTGAACACCATGTTGAACCACGAAGCTTACAGCAGTTATCACTCCACCAATCTGGACGCCCAGGTGGCACGGGCGTCGCCGATCGAACTGGTGCTGGTGCTGACCGACGGCTTGCTCGAAGAGCTGGCGCGCGCGCGCGGCCACATCGTCGGCAAGCGCTACGAGCTCAAGGCCAACAGCCTGAACAAGTGCACCGACATCATCAACGGTCTGTCGAGCTCGCTGGACTTCGACAACGGCGGCGAGGTGGTGGAAAACCTCGGCCGCCTGTACGACTACTGCGCCGGCCGCCTGTACACGGCCGGCGTCAGCCTGGACCCGACCATCATCGACGAAGTGACGACGTTGCTGACCACCATCAAAAAGGGCTGGCTGGGTGTACAGGCCAAAAATGGATAGGCAACGCACCTTGCTGCAGCTGGCGCAGAAGATGAGCGCCGCCATCGCGTCCCAGGACTGGAAGACGCTGGCGGCGATTAACACGTTAATGGCCACCGCGCTGCCGCAGATGGCGGCGCAGGGCCAGTGGAGCAGCAGCGAACGGGCCGCCCTGGCGGCGCTGCGCGGGCTGCACGAACAAGCGGTACAAGCATGCAACGCCGCCACCGAGGACCTCGGGCGGCGCTTGCACGACATGCAGGCCAACAAAGAAGGCTGGCTGGCGTACGCGCTGGACAGCGAACAGTTAGAAACCGGAATCCAAGCATGAGCATGACACTCTCGAACGCCACCGCCGCGGCCAAAGCCGCGAAAGCCGAACTGACCGCTCCGGTGGCCGCCAACCATGGCGGGCTCGACAGCATGCCGACGCGCCAGGCCGCTCATGAAGGCGGCGCCACGGTCGACCGGGTGCCGGCCAAGTCGCCGCCGCTGACCGGCAACGGCAAGAACCCGCAGGCCAGCGCCAGGCCGGCCCCCGGCCCACGGGGCGCCGTCCCGGCCGGCCAGAACGACCCGGTCAGCCATCCGGCCCGCGACGCCGCCGACCCCGCCGACGAGACGCAGGACCGCACGCCGCTGTTCGCCCAGCTGCTGCAGCTGACCGATCCGCTGGCGCTCGACGCCGCAGCGGGCGCGGCCGCCGCCGACAGTCCGGCAAGCAGCGACGACGCCACCGATGCCGGCGCCACCGCCGCCACCGACGCGCTGGTGCCCGCCATGGTCGGCGCGCTGCTGAACAGCGCCATGCCGGCGCCCGTGCCGGCGGCCGCCAGCGGCACGCCGGCGCCGGCGCGCACCGAGGCCGTCGGCGCCACCTCGACGCTCAACAACGCCGCCACCCGGCTGAACCTGTCCGCGGCCAGCGTGGCGGTCACCGCCGCGCCACTGCCGCTGACGCCCGCCCCGGCCGCCGGCGACGCGCCCGTCGCCGCCCCGGCGCCGGTCGCCGCCGCGCAGGTCGTCACGCCGCAAAACATCTACGCCATGGCCAACAGCGCCGCGCTCGGCGCGCAGGCCCAGCAGAACCAGGCGGATGCGCCGGCCGCCAACGCCGGCCCTGCTCCGGCCGCGTCCGCCGCCAGCCCGGCACCCGCCGCCGCGCCGCTGCTGAGCGCCGCCTTCACGCCGGCGCTGCCGCGCGTGGCGCCGCGCGGCGCCGACGCGTCCGCCGCCGACACCCCCGATTACAACGCCACCGCCACCACCGCCGCCGTCACGGCGGCGGCCGCCAAGGACGACAGCCTGGGCCGCGCCAGCGCGCCCGCGCCCGCCCCGGTCGGCAACAGCGTCGGCTTCAGCCAGGCGCCGCAGACCGCCGCGCCGGCGCCTGCCGCCGTGGTCAAGCTGGCCGGCGCGCCGGACCAGTGGCAGCAGCCGCTGCGCGAGGCGCTGGGCGACCGCCTGCAGGTGCAGCTGCAACGCAACAACGACCACGCCGTGATCCGGCTGGAACCGCCCAATATGGGCAGCATCGAAATTTCGATCCGCCACAGCGCCGGTTCGCTGCAGGTGAACCTGAGCGCCAACCACAGCGAGGTGCTGCGCCAGCTGAACACCATCGGCGACAGCGTGCGCCAGGATCTGTCGACCCGCCAGTACGCCGACGTCTCGGTCACGGTGTCGTCCTCGCGCGCCCAGGCCCAGGCCGACAGCGGCGGGCGCAACGGCCAGCAGCGCGAGCAGGACCAGGGCCGCGCGCCGGGCCGCGCCCTGGCCGACGACGACACCACCACCTTTGCCATGACGTCCGAGCGGGAGTAATCAGTAGATGAAGAACATGAAAATGATCATAACGCTGGCGCTGGTCGCGGTGGTGGGCGCGGCGGTGGCCGGCGGCGCAGTCTGGTATATGTCGAAGGGCAAGGACGAGACGGTGGCCGAGGCCGACGGCAAGGGCGCCAAGAAGCCGGTCAAGAAGGAAGAGAAAAAGGAAGACAAGTCGGCGCCCAAATACCTGACGGTGGACAAGGTGGTCATCATGCTCAAGCGCCAGCCCGGCGACACGCTGTCGCACTACATGTCGGCCGACCTGGTGATCACCACCACCGAGAAGAAGGAAAAGGAAGCCAAGGAACAGTTGCCGCTGCTGCGCAGCGTGGCGGTACGCACGCTGTCCAACCTGCCGATGGCCACCGCGCAGGTGATGACCATCGACCAGTTCGCGGCCGAGCTGAACAAGGCCTTCGACGCCACCTACGAGCACGAAGGCCGGGAAAAGCCTTTCAACGAAGTCATGATCGGCAAGCTGATCATTGAGTAGCTTGCGGCCAGCATGAAAACGAGTGAAGCGACCACTGGAGCGGGCATGGCCTATGTAGAGCAATTCGCGGACGCTTACGCCGAAAGTTATGGCGAGCCCGGCGTCGCGCCGGTCGCGCACAGCGTGGCCGACGAGCAAAAACACCTGCTGGCCTACGCGCCGCTGGTCAAGCGCATCGTGCGCCAGCTCAATTCGCAGATCGCCGGCGCCATCGACCGCGACGACATGGAACAGATCGGCCTGATGGGCTTGCTGGAGGCGCTGCGCCGCTACGGCGAGCCGGACGGCGCCTTCGGCAGCTACGCCAGCCTGCGGGTGCGCGGCGCCATCCTCGACGAGCTGCGCCGCCAGGACTGGCGCCCGCGCGCGGTGCGCCAGCAAAGCCACAAGCTGCGCGACGCCGTGCGCGCGTTGACCCGCACGCTGGGCCACGAGCCGAGCGAGCAGGAGATCATGAGCGGCCTGAAGCTCACGCCCGAGGCCTACCAGGCCTACCAGATGGACGAGAACGCCGAGCTGATCGCCAGCTTCGACGAAGTGCTGCAGGACAGCGTCAGCAACGACAGCGCGCCCAGCCCCGAGGACCAGCTGATGGTGCGGCGCAGCCTGGAGCAGGCGCTGCGCGGCCTCGACGAGCGCGAGCAGCGGGTGGTCCAGATGTATTACGAATTCGAGCTCAGCTACAAAGAAATCGCCGCCGTGCTGGACCTGACCGACGCCCGCGTCTGTCAGCTCAACAAGGCGGCGCTGGGCAAGATGAAGGCAGTATTGCAAAGCGCCTGATCCAGAGCGGGCGCAAGGCAAGATTAGAAAAATGACGCGGAAAGGCGAATCATCATGCAGCAAATAGTCGGCATACTCATAGTTTTAGGCAGCGTCTTCGGCGGCTTCTTCATGATGGGCGGCGCCTTCCATCAGATCTGGCAGCCGATCGAGCTGATCGTGATTGCCGGCGCCGGCTTCGGCGCGCTGGTGATCGGCAACCCCAGCCACGTGCTGAAGGAGGCGGTCACCCAGATCAAGAAGATCGTGTTCCGCAAAAAATACGACTCCGAATTCCAGCGCCAGTTGCTGCTGCTGATGTACGAGCTGCTGCAGCTGGCCGCCGGCGGCCTCAAGGCGCTCGACGCCCACGTCGAGGCGCCCAAGGACAGCCCGCTGTTCCAACGCTACCCGCGCGTGCTGGAGGAGCCCAAGCTGCTGGCCTTCATCGTCGACAACTTCCGCCTGATGGCCATGGGCAAGATCAACGCCCACGAGCTCGAAGGCGTGCTGGAGCAGGAGCTGGAGGCCATCCACACCGAGCTCGAACAGCCGGCCAAGTCGCTGGCCAAGATCGGCGAGGCGATGCCGGGCTTCGGTATTCTGGCCGCCGTGCTGGGCATCGTGATCACCATGAACACGGTCAGCGAGGGCGCGACCTCGGGCGAGATCGCCGAGCACGTCGGCGCGGCCATGGTCGGCACCTTCATCGGCATCTTCTTCTGCTACGGCATCCTCGATCCGATCTCCAGCATGATGAAGCAGCTGGTCAACCAGGAGGCGTCGAACAAGGAAACCGTCAAGGTGGTGCTGGTGACGCACGTGGCCGGCAAGCCGCCGCTGCTGGCGATCGACGCCGGCCGCCGCCTGGTGCAGCTGAACATCAAGCCGAGCTTCGCCCAGCTGGAACGCTGGATCAACGACCTGGAAGGCCGCGACAGCGCGCCGGCCGAGGACAGCTCGCGCAGAGGAGGCCGCGGTGCTAAAGTCGCATGACAAGGGCCATGAGCAAACCATCGTCAAGCGCGGCGGTGGCAAGCACAAGCACGACGACCACGGCGGCGCCTGGAAGGTAGCCTTCGCGGACTTCTGCCTGGCGCTGATGTGCTTGTTCCTGGTGCTGTGGCTGATGGCGGCCCGCAACTTCGAGTCGCTCGAGCAGATCCTGACCGAGGCCGACGGCGCCAAGACCGACCAGGGCAAGGGCGTCATGCCCGAGCAGGTGGGCGGCCCGCGCGGCAGCCTGATCGACCGCTTCCCGATGCCGCACACCGGCAGCACCGAGGAGCCGGGCGACTTCAAGGCCAAGGGCGAGGCCCACACCAAGGTCACCGGCGAGGCCGAGCCGGTGGTCGAGACGCCCAAGATCAAGTACGACAGCCCGAGCGACCTGGCGGCGCTGTCGAAGGCGCTGACCAAGATGAGCGCCGAGGCCGGCCTGACCAGCAACCTGGAGTCGGTGATCACGCCCTACGGCTTGCGCGTGATGCTGCACGACACCGACCACCAGGGCATGTTCATGCGCGGCTCGGCCGTGCCGACCGACAAGTTCCGCGCGCTGCTGCGCAAGATGGGCCCGCTGTTCCGGCAGATGGAGAACCAGATGCTGATCGTCGGCCACACCGACTCGCTGCAGTACGCCGACCGCAGCTACGCGGCCTTCTCCAACTGGACGCTGTCGGCCAACCGCGCCATGTCGGCCCGCTCGCAGCTGCTGGCCGGCACCATGAACCCGGAATCGGTGCTGCAGGTGGTGGGCATGGCCGACCGCGCGCCGCTCGACACCAAGCGCGCCGACGCCGGCGTCAACCGCCGCATCGAATTGCTGATTTTGACCACGGCGCAGGCCAAGTCGATCGCCACCATGTTCGGCATGCCGGAGGGCAGCAGCGCGCTGACCGAGGATGTCGACACGGCGCTGCCCGACGCCACCCTGCTGGAAAAACTGCGCAGCAAGCTCGGCGGCGCCAGCCCGCTGCGCGACCCGCGCCGCAACAAATAATACGACGTATGGAAACCAAGCCAACCCGAGGCACACGTATGAGAATCTCCACAGGAAGTCCGGACGGCGTCGCCGTCCAGCGCGTGGCGGAGGCGGCCCCGGCCGAAGCCGCCGAGGCGCTCGCGCCGGCGCCCGCGCAGGCGCCGCTGCAGTCGGCGGTGATGCAGCCGGCGCTGCAGGCGATGCGCGAGATGCCGGAAATCGACCAGGAAAAGGTCGACATGCTGCGCGACGCGCTGGCCAAGGGCGAGCTGCCGTTCGACCCGGCCAAGCTGGCCGGCCTGATCCAGCGCTTCCACGGGAGCGAGAAGTGAGCGACGCGGCAAGCTTGCAGTCCAGCCCGACCTCGCGCCAGGACGCCATGCGCCAGCTGCTGGCCGGCGTCGCCGACGACCTGCTGGCCTACGCCGAGCTGCGCGGCCTGCTGGAGCAGCAATTCGACGCCGCCGTGCGCCACAAGGGCCCGCAGCTGACCGCCGTGGCCGAGGCCATTTCCGCGCTGGTGGACGTGATGCAGGCGCGCCGCACGCAGCGCGTTGCGCTGGTACAACGCCTACTGGGCCCGGCCGGCACCATGTTGCAGGCTTTTGCCTTGCTGAAAAATTCGGCACGGGAGAGAATGGCGAACGACTGGAACACGCTGGAACAGATGGTTATCGAATGCAAGCGTTTGGGCAAGCGCAATAGCGACTTGCTGGTAGAACAGTACAGCATCATGCAGCGCGTGCTGCATGGCGAGGAGCAGATCTATGCACCAGCTTGACCGGATGCCATCGACCGCACCCACGGCTGCCACCGTATCGAACATGACGCCCAGCCGCCCCACCGCGGCGCTGGGCGGCATGGCGTCGGCGGGGGCGTTCGCCTCCACCTTCGCGCAAGTGCAGCACGACGTCGGCGCCTTCATCGCGCAGGGCGGCGGCTTCAGCTCCCCCGCCCCGGCCGCCAACGGCGCCACCCCGGCCATGAACCTGCAGGCGATGGCCCTGCGCCACCAGGGCGCCGGCGCGATCGACGGCGGCGCCGACACCGACACGCAACAGCAATTCCTGGCCGCGATCAAGCCCTGGGCCGAGGAGACCGCCGGCAAGCTGGGCGTCTCGCCCGACATCGTCGCCGCCCACGCGGCGCTGGAATCGGGCTGGGGCCGCAATCCGCTGCGCCAGGGCGGCGCCGACAGCAACAACCTGTTCGGCATCAAGGCCGGCGGCGGCTGGCAGGGCGCGGTGGCGGCCGCCGCCACCACCGAATTCGAACACGGCGCCATGCTGAAAAAGGTCGAGCGCTTCCGCAGCTATCCCGACACCGCCAGCGCCTTCCGCGACTACGCCGAGCTATTGACCGGCAACCCGCGCTACCAGGGCGCGCTCAACACCGGCAGCGACGCCCGCGCCTTCGCGCACGGGCTGGCGCAAGGCGGCTACGCCACCGATCCGAACTACGCGGACAAACTCAGCAAGCTGGCGGCGCAGCTGCAACGCGCCGGCGGCAAGCTCACTGCGTCGGGGAACTAGTGGACACGGGCATATCGACAGGTTCCACCGTCGCCGCGCCCGTCACCCTGGCGCGGATCACGGTACCGTTGGCGTTGCGCACCCGCACCATGGTGCCGCGCGCGCCGTTGTCGAGCGCCTCGCCCGCCATGCTGACCTCGATCTGCTCGCGCCTGGCCACGATGCGTACCGCGTCGCCGCGCTTGACCAGGGTCGGCGCGCTCAGCAAGGCCATCCGCAGCACCTCGCCGCTGCGCAGCGCGCGCCGGCCGGCCAGCCCCACCACGTCCTGCGGATCGGACACGCTGTCGGCCAAACCGGAGATGTCGTGGCGCTCCAGCAACACATCTTCATCTGTCAGAATTTTTCCTGATGGCACATCGCTTGCCATGATCGCAATGCGCGCCGAGACCTGCGCGCGCACCACGAACTCGTACCGCCAGCCGTCGGCGCCGGCGCAGACGGCGGCGAAACGCATGCGGCTGGGCAGCCGCGTGTCGAGCGCCTCGACCGTCACAGCTTGGCTGCATGCGGCCAGCGGCCTGCTGCCGCGCACCACGGTCAGCTCGAATTTCGGCTCCACCAGCCCGCTGCTGTCGGCCCAGCGCTGCACATGGGCGCGCGCCGCCGCCTCCACCGCCAGCGGCACCTGTTCGGCGCCGATCGGACCGGTCGCGGAAAAAGCCGCGGAAAATGAAGTGCAAAACAGCAACATTGCACGCAAAGCGGTTACAATACTTTTGTTGAACATGGGCAATACCTCTACTATGATGCCGGGAGCCGTAACGTCTCGGGCGCATGATGCGCCCGGGCGCCATTCTACCCCGGCGCCGGCGGTTTTCACTCATGCAACATCGTTTTACAGCAATGCTTACACAGGGGATGAACATGGCGATTAATTTCAAAGACGCGGTGGGCCTGCATGCCGACGCGCTGCACCTGCGGGCCGAGCGCACCCGCATCCTGGCCTCCAACATCGCCAACGAGAACACGCCCGGCTTCCAGGCGCGCGACATGGACTTCGCCGCCACGCTGGCCAGCACCCAGGCCGAGGCCACCGGCGACATCGGCGGCGACGACGACGCCGCCATGATGTACCGCGTGCCCTTCCACCCGACCCGCGACGGCAACACCGTCGAGATCGGCGTCGAGCAGGCGGCGTTCTCGCAGAACGCCTCGGACTTCCAGACCAGCCTGACCTTCGTCAACATGAGCCTCAAGGGCCTGGCCAAGGCCATCAACGGCCAATAAGGAGCGCCAAATGTCGTTCAAGAATATCTCCGAAATCGCCGGTTCGGCCATGGCCGCGCAGTCGGTGCGCCTCAATACCATCGCCAGCAACCTGGCCAACGCCGATTCCGTGGCCGGCACCGAGGCCGACACCTACCGCGCCCGCAAGCCGGTGTTCGCCGCCGTCATGACCGACAGCATCGGCGACATGGGCAACACCGGCGGCAAGGTCCAGGTGCTGGACGTGGTCGAGTCGGCCGAGCCGCTGCGCAAGGTCTACGAGCCGGGCCATCCGATGGCCAACGCCGACGGCATGGTGTTCTACCCCAACGTCAACCAGGTGGCCGAGATGACCGACATGATGTCGGCCTCGCGCGCCTTCGAGACCAATGTCGAAGTACTCGGCCGTATCCGCACGATGCAACAATCCCTCCTCAAACTCGGTGAAGGTTAAGCCATGACAGTCAGTCTCCTCAACAACGGCGCCAGCGCCAACGCGCCGGCCACCGGCGGCAGCATCACCGGCAACAGCGCCAGCGCGACCTCGGACATGTTCACCAAGCTGCTGGTGGCGCAGATCAAGAACCAGGACCCGCTGTCGCCCAGCGACCCGGCCCAGTTCGTCCAGCAGCTGACCCAGCTGTCGCAGACCGAGTCGCTGCAGAACCTGTCGAGCCTGACCAGCGCCAACGCCAGCGTGCTGCAAAGCATGCAGGTGCTGGCGCTCGGCGCCCAGGTCGGCTCCGACGTCATGGCCGAGACCGGCACGCTGACGACCGACGGCAGCACCAAGGTGCACGCCCAGACCACGCTGTCGGCGACCAGCTCGAGCACCCGCGTGGTGCTGACCGGCATCGACGGCGCCAAGCACAACGTCAACCTGGGCGTGGCGGCGGCCGGCACCGTGCCGTTCACCATCGACCCGACCGCGCTGGGCCTGCCCGCCGGCACCTACACCATGACGGTGGAAACCAGCACCAAGGAAAACCCGCCGGTCGACCTGCAGGGCCGCCTGAACAGCGTGCGCCTGTCCTCGGCCGGCAGCGTCGTCCTGAACATCGGCAACATCGGCGAGGTCGCGCCGACCGCCATCACCGCTTTCAACGGTAAATCCACCGCTTCTGCCACCCAATCTAGTCTCTAAGGAAGGTATCCATCATGAGTTTCGGTATCGCATTGTCTGGCATCCAGGCCATCAACGAAGCGCTGGACGTTACCAGCCACAACATCGCCAACGCCGGCACCTACGGCTACAAGTCGTCGCGCGCCAACTTCTCGTCGCTGGTCGCGGGCGACCAGCCGACCGGCGTCAACATCGGTTCCAAGACCCAGAACATCGGCCTGTCCGGCGGCATCCTCAACACCGGCCGCTCGCTGGACGCCTCGATCAACGGCGCCGGCTTCTTCATGGTCAAGGACAGCAGCAACACCATCAACTACACCCGGGTCGGCATCTTCGACACGTCCAAGGACGGCTTCCTGACCGACGCCAGCGGCCGCCGCGTGCAGGGCGCCACCATCACGCCGCCGAGCACCACGCCGGGCGCCCAGGGCGATATCACGATCCCGACCGGCCAGATCCCGGCCGTCATCAGCGACAAGCTCAACTACGTCGGCAACCTGTCGGCCGACTGGAAGGTGACCACCTTCCCGGCCACCGTGACGCCGACCACGCCGCCCGACCCGTCGACCTTCAGCATGTCGAAGACCAGCATCATCTACGACACGCTGGGCGGCCAGCACACGCTGACCCAGTACTTCGGCGCCTCCGCGCAGGGCAAGGTGGACGTCAACTACGTCGTCGACGGCAATTCCATCGGCAAGACCACCACGCTGGAATTCAACCTGACCTCCGGCCAGATGACGGTGCCGGATCCGACCGACCCGGCCGTCAAGGGCGTCTTCGACATGGGCGACCTGAGCGGGATCGACACCAGCGACGCGGCACTGTGGCCGGGCTTCACCAGCGGCGCCAAGCTGACCAGCGATTTCAAGGTCGACTACACCGGCACCACCTACTTCGCCGGCGAGGCCACCACCTCGACCAACGCCGCCAACGGCTACGCCTCCGGCACCTTCGCCGGCGTCGACCTGGCCAAGGACGGCTCGGTGATCGCCAAGTACAGCAACGGCCAGAAGCAGGCGGTCGGCAAGCTGACGCTGGCCACCTTCCCCGACGAGGGCGCGCTGACCCAGGTCGACGACACCAGCTGGGTGCAGTCGCTCGGCTCGGGCACGCCACTGGTCAACTACGCCGGCGTCGGCACCACCGGCACGCTCAACACCAGCTCGCTGGAACAGTCGAACGTGGACATCACGTCCGAACTGGTCGGCCTGATGACCTCGCAGCGCAACTACCAGGCGAACTCCAAGGTCATCCAGACCGAGAGCCAGATGATGCAATCGCTGATGCAAGCGATCTAAGGACAAGCCGACCCATGGATGCGCTGATCTACACCGCCATGAGCGGGGCCGAGCGGGCCCTGCGCGGCCAGCAGGTACACGCCAACAACCTGGCCAACATCGAAACCGGCGGCTTCCGCGCCAATATGGAGCTGTCGTCGGCGCAGACCGTCAACGGCTACGGCTACGACGACCGCCACATGTCGCAGCTGCAGGCCAACGCGGTCTCGACCCGCCAGGGCACGCTCAAGGCCACCGGCCGCGAGCTGGACGTCGCCATCTCCGGCGACGGCTTCCTGGCGGTGCAGGGCCCGACCGGCGAGGCCTACACCCGCGCCGGCGCGATGACGCTCGACGAGACCGGCACGCTGAAGATCAACGGCAACGTGGTGCTGGGCGAAGGCGGCCCGATCACCCTGCCCCAGTACAGCAAGATCGCGGTGGGCGCGGACGGCACGGTGTCGATCCAGAGCCCCGGCACCACCACCATGCAGACCATCGACAAGCTCAAGCTGGTCAAGGCCGAGGCCTCGGAGCTGACCAAGAACGAGGCCGGCCTGCTGGTGGCGCGCAGCGGCCAGCCGCTGGCCACCGACGCCACCGTGGTGGTCAAGCCCGGCCACCTGGAGGGCAGCAATGTGTCGGCGGTCGAGGAAATGGTCGCCACCATGAGCTTGAACCGCACGTTCGAGATCCAGATGAAATTGTTCAAGGCCAGCGATTCGATGGCCGAAACCGGTAACCGCCTGATCGGCGGCTGAGCCGGTCCACGTTACACCCAAGGGAGAAATCATGAATCCAGCAATGTGGATCAGCAAAACCGGCGTGCAGGCGCAGGACGAAAAACTGCAGGCCATCGCCAACAACCTGGCCAACGCCAACACCGTCGGCTTCAAGCGCGACCGCGTGGTGTTCGAGGACCTGTTCTACTCGATCGAGCAGCAGCCCGGCACCCAGCGCGCCGACAACAACACGCTGGCGCCGTCGGGCGTCCAGCTGGGCAACGGCGTGCACATGGTGGGCACGCAAAAAGTCTTCAGCCAGGGCTCGCTGCAGACCACCGGCAACCAGCTCGACGTGGCGGTGATGGGCAACGGCTTCCTGTCGGTGCGCCAGCCCAACGGCGAGACCGCCTACACCCGCGCCGGCCAGCTGCAGGTCGACGCCAACGGCATCCTGGTCAACGCCCACGGCCTGCCGCTGATCCCGCAGATCACCATCCCGGCCAACGCCACCTCGCTGACCATCGGCGAGGACGGCGTGGTCTCGGCCACGCTGGCCGGCAACACCACCGCCAGCCAGCTGGGCCAGCTGACCCTGACCAGCTTCATCAACCCGACCGGCCTCTTGGCCCTGGGCGAGAACCTGTTCGCCGAGACCCCGTCGAGCGGCACGCCGACCGACGGCAAGCCGGGCGACGCCCAGTGGGGCAAGCTCAAGCAGGGCACGCTGGAGGGTTCGAACGTCCAGGTGGTCGAGGAGATGGTCGACATGATCGCCGCCCAGCGCACCTACGAGATGAACACCAAGGTGCTGTCGGCCGCCGACAACATGCTGCAGTATCTGTCGCAGGCCGCGCGATAATGAAAGCCGTCCGTTCCACCCAGGCCGGCGCGCTGTGCGCGCTGGCCGCGCTGCTGACCGGCTGCGCCGCGCTGCAGCCGCCGCCGGTGCGGCCCGGCCCGTCCGACGAGCCGCCCACCGTGTCGCGCGTGATCGGCCCGAAAGGCACCTCGGGCGGCGTCTACAGCCCCGACCTGGGCCTGTCGCTGACCTCGGACAGCCGCGCCTTCCGCGTCGGCGACGTGGTCACCGTCAACCTGCAGGAAACCACGCAGGCCAGCAAGAAGGCCGGCACCAGCTATTCCAAGAATTCGGCCGACAACATCACCGCCCCCAACCTGCTGGGCAAGACCTTCGGCAAGGCCGCCATCGGCCTGGGCGCCTCCAACACCTTCGCCGGCGACGCCACCAGCACCCAGCAGAACGCCCTGACCGGCGCCATCACCGTGATCGTGCAGGAAGTGCTGCCCAACGGCCTGCTGCGCGTGTCCGGCGAAAAGACCCTGACCCTGAACCAGGGCGAGGAATTCGTCCGCCTGCGCGGCTACCTGCGCGCGGCCGACATCGACGCCGACAACCAGGTGTCGTCGCTGCGCATCGCCAACGCCCGCATCGCCTACTCGGCCCAGGGCACGCTGGCCGACACGCAATCGGCCGGCTGGCTGTCGCGCTTCTTCAACGGTCCGTTGATGCCGTTCTGAACGACCGTAGTCTTTGATAGGTGAACCCATGAATTTCCGCAAGCGCCTCAGTTCCCTCCACCGCCTGCTGGCCCTGCCGCTGGCCTTCTGCGTCGCCTTGGGCGGCGCCGGGCCGGTCCAGGCCGCGCAGGTGCTGCGCAACCTGGTGGCCGTCGAAGGCATGCGCGACAACCCGCTGGTCGGCTACGGCCTGGTGGTCGGCCTGAACGGCAGCGGCGATTCGACCCAGGTCAAGTTCGCCAGCCAGTCGGTGATCAACATGCTCAAGCAGTTCGGCGTCAAGGTGCCGGACGGCACCGACGCCAAGTCCAAGAACGTGGCCACCGTGATGGTGTCGGCGGTGTTCCCACCCGGCTACCGCAAGGGCCAGAACATCGACGTGGTGGTATCGTCGATGGGCGACGCCAAGAGCCTGCGCGGCGGCGCCCTGCTGCTGACGCCGCTGCGCGCGGCCGACAACGAGGTCTACGCGCTGGCCCAGGGCAACGTGGTGGTCGGCGGCTTCAGCGCCGCCGGCAAGAGCGGCTCCTCGGTCACGGTCAACACCCCGACCTCCGGCCGCATCCCGAGCGGCGCGGCGATCGAGCGCGAGATCGCCACCGACTTCGCCACCAAGCCCACCGTGCGCCTGTCGCTGCGCCACCCGCACTTCCAGACCGCGATCAACATCGTCGACTCGATCAACAAGCGCTTCGGCGACATCGCCACCACCACCGACGCCACCAGCATCGACGTGGTGGCCCCGGCCAACCCGACCCAGCGCGTGGCCTTCATGGCCAAGCTGGAGGCGCTGTCGATCGACGTCGGCGACGATTCGCCCAAGGTGGTGTTCAATTCGCGCACCGGCACCGTGGTGATCGCCGAGGGCCTGCGCGTGCGCGCGGCCGCCGTCACCCATGGCTCGCTGAAGGTGGTGATCTCCGAATCGACCAAGGTCAGCCAGCCGAACGCCCTGGCCCAGGGCAACACCGTGGCCACGCCGCAATCGCAGGTCAGCGTCGACCAGGGCTCGGGCCAGATGTTCAAGTGGCCGGCCGGCGCCAAGCTGCAATCGATCATCGACGTGGTCAACAGCCTGGGTGCCTCGCCGGACGACATCATGGCCATCCTGCAGGCGCTGGACCAGGCCGGCGCCATCGAAGGCGAACTGGTCGTCATCTAAGGAACACCATGAACTTCGATCCCAGCAAATTCGACGGCAGCACCATGCGCATCGGCGTGGCCGACAAGCTCAGCGAAACGCCCGCCGTGGCCGCCCCGGCGGTCGAGGACGGCGTCGACCCCAAGTACCGCGCCAAGGCCACCGAGGCGGCGGTCAAGTTCGAGAGCTTCTTCATCGGCCACATGCTGCACCAGATGCGTTCCGGCACGCGCGAGCTGGCGGCCGAGGACAGCGTGTTCAAGGACAAGATCAACGAGGACATGCTGGACATGGCCGACAACCTGGTGGCCGACCAGCTGGCCGGCCAGCGCGCCTTCGGCGTGGCCGACTGCATCCTGCGCCAGCTGCTGCCGGCGGCCGGCGGGCCGTCGACCATGCAGGCCAGCCTGCCGGGCCGCACCGCCGCGCCGGCGTCGAATATTGCCCAACCGCAAAATATTTCCTCAACGCTTAATCCGGCGCGGTAAACCGTCGCCCTTAACTGTTAACGGACCAGTGAGCGCTATTTAAACACTGCAAGCGACTGGTCCTCCGGCCTTCACCAGGAAAGACCCTTGCAATATGAGCATCTCTTACAACGCACTGTCCGGCGCCCTGGCCGCCCAGGCTGCCCTGAACACGGTCAGCCAGAACATCGCCAACGCACAAACCAAGGGCTACACCCGCCAGGGCGTGCTGCTGCAGGCGAACGCCGGCGACGGCTCCGGCCTGAGCCCCGGCAACGGCGTGCAAGTGGGTTCCCTGCTGCGTTTCAGCGATTCCTACAAGTCCCAGCAGATGTGGCGCGCCGCCTCCGACCTGGGCCAGCACACCCAGGTCCAGCCCTACCTGACCCAGATGGAAAAGGTCATGAGCGACAGCAAGTCGAGCCTGAGCTACGGCATCGACACCTTCTTCAAGGCGCTCAACGCGGCCGGCGTCGACCCGACCTCGACCCCGCTGCGCCAGCAGGTGATCACCGCGGCCAACTCCATGTCGCAGCAGTTCAACAGCATCTACAACGTCACCGCCAACCAGCTGATCTCGGTGCAGCAGCAGCGCTCCGCCATCCTGCCGGGGCTCAATGAATCGGTCGCCGGCATCGCCGCGCTGAACCAGAGGATCATCGCGGTCGGCGCCAACGGCACCAACACCTCGGCCTTGATCGACCAGCGCGAACAGCTGATCGACAGCGTGGCCTCGCAGGTGGGCGTCGAGGTCGTCAACAACCCGGACGGCACCGCCAGCGTCTCGCTCAAGAGCGGACAGCCGCTGGTGGTCGGCAACCTGTCGGCCAGCATGGCCTTCGATACCAGCAGCGGCGTCGAGCAGCTGAACCTGACCTTCGCCAACACCACCTTCAAACTGGACGACACCAAGGTCGGCGGCCAGCTGGGCGGCCTGGCGGACTACCAGGAAAACACCCTGAAGCCGCTGCAAAAATCGATCTCCGAGATCGCCGAGCAGATGTCGACCAAGGTCAACGACCAGCTCAAGGCCGGCTTCACCAGCCCCGGCGTGCCGGGCACGGACTTGCTGGTCTTCAATCCCGCCAGCGCCACCGGCCTGCTGCAGGTGGTCGACGGCTTCCAGACCGCCGACCTGGCCTTCTCCGGCGACGGCCAGCCGGGCGACACCGGCAACCTGCAACAGCTGGTCGCCATCAAGGGCCAGCCGATCACGCTGACCTCGCTGGGCAGCGTGTTGCTGGGCGACGCCGATACCCAGCTGGTCGGCAAGCTGGGCATCGACAGCCGGCAGAACCAGGCGCAGCTCAACACCGCCACCACGGTCCGCCAGCAGTCCGAGGACGACTGGAAGTCGACCAGCGCGGTCAACACCGACGAGGAAGCGATCAACCTGGTCGAGTTCCAGAATATGTACCAAGCCAACATGAAGGTGATCGCGGTGGCCAACACCCTGTTCGACGCCACCATGAAAATGTTCGGTTAAGGAGAGCCCGCATGCGTATCGCCACCAGCCAGTTCCAGTCCACCATGAACCGCGGCCTGCAGGACAACCAGAGCCACCTGGCCCAGATCACCTCGCAGATGGCCTCCGGCGACCGGATCCAGCTGCCGTCCGACGACCCGGTCGGCAACGTCCGCCTGTCGCGCCTGGAGCGCGAGGAAGCCATCGTCGGCCAGTACCGCGACAACATCGCGGCCGTCAAGATCCGCCTGTCGACCAACGAGACGTATCTGCAGAGTATGACCAACGACATCACCCAGACCCACGACCTGCTGGTCTGGGCCTCGGACGGCAGCAACACCGCCGCCGACCTGAAGTCGATGGTCAACCCGATGACCTCGCTGCGCGACAGCCTGTTCTACAGCGCCAACGAGAAAGACCAGGAAGGCCGCTACATCTTCTCCGGCACCGCGACCAACACCGCGCCCATCAAGTTCGATGCGACGGCCCCGATGGGTTCCCGCTACACCTTCGAAGGCAACCAGAACGAGCAGAAGACCGTGGTCGGCAACGGCATCACGCAGACCACCAACGTCGACGTCAAGGGCCTGGAAGACCTGCTCAACCAGATGGACACGACCATCGACCAGCTGTCGTCGCCGACGCTGACGGTGGGCTCGCCCTCGCTGACGGCCGCGCTGGGCGCCAACATGGACGGCGCCAGCGCCACGCTGGACCTGGTCGCCGGCAAGATCGCCGACTTCGGCGGCGCCCAGAACGTGCTCGAGACGCTGGACGGCAACCACGCCAACGTCAGCCTGTCGAACCAGACCGCGATCCTGGACCTGGGCCAATTGGACTACGGCGAGGCCGCGACCGAACTGAACGGCTATAATCTGGCCTTGCAATCGTCGTACAAAGCGTATTCCAAGATCAGCAACCTGTCGCTGTTCAACATCCTGTAATCCCGAGCCGAGCACCCTATGCAAATTTCGCCCAACACCAACCCGAGCGTCATTGTTCCTGGCAACGCCAGCAATGCCAGCGCGGTGGACGGCACCGCGCTGGGGCTGCACGGCGAGAACGCCGCCACCGCCACGCCGGTCACGCCGACGCCGACCTCGGCCGCACCGCTGCGCCGCGGCCTGAACAACTGGGACCAGCCGCTGCAGGGCGACATCTCCGGCGCCCAGCAGGCGCTCGACTTCCTGGAGCAGAGCGCGGCCCAGCTGCGCAACCTGAAGGCCGACCTCAGCGCGCGACTGGCCAACCGCCAGCGCGCCGACGGCACGCTGGACGCGCGCGTGCGCCAGTTCAGCAACACCTGGCGCAGCCGCAGCACGGCCTCCGGCGGCACGCTGGACGCCCGCCTCAAATTCAGCAACAAGACCAGCACCACCCGCTTCACGGTGCGCGGCATGACCATCGGCAACCTGCGCACCGGCGGCCGCGAGGTGCTGGCGATCTCGCTGGGCGGCGGCCAGAACCTGCGTTCGGTGGTGCTGGAACCGGGCCTGTCGGACGAGGAAATCGCCCAGCGCTTCGACGACGCGCTGGCCCCGAGCGGCGTGCGCGCCGAACTCAACGAGGACGGCCAGATGGAGTTCTCCACGCCCGAATCGTCGTGGACCAATGTGCGCGACACCATCGCCGTGCAGGGCGGCGGCATCCGCTTCCCGACCGGCCAGCTGAACCGCGTGAAGGCCGAGGCCGAAGCGCCGGCCGTCGATCCCGACAGCTGGCAGACCGCGGACGTGGACGGCATCCGCGCCACGCTGCAGCAAGTGGTGCAGGCGCTGGCGCAGGTGGAACAGGCGATCGCCTCGGTGCACACCGCGCTCAACCAGGTGAGCGCCCGCGTGCAGGACGCCACGCCCAGCGACACCACCGACGGCATGGACCAGGTGGCGCGGAATTTCGTCTCGACCGCCAAGCAGCCCGGCTACCAGTCGCTGCTGTCGATCACCTCGGCGCTGGCCGGCATCAGCCGCGAGCGCGTGATCTCGCTGCTCAGCCTGCGCTAGGCGCCCCGCCTTACTCTACTGCCACGCGCGGCAGCCCGCGCCTGGCCAGCTCGCCGAACTGCGCGGCCGGCATCGCCTCCGCATACACATAGCCCTGCGCGAAATCGCAGCCGGCCAGCGCCAGCAAGGCGCTCTGGGCCGCCGTCTCCACGCCCTCCGCCACCACCCGCAAGCCCAGCTTGTGCGCCATGACGATCAGCGCCTCGCACATCGCCAGGTCGCCGCTGTCGCTGGCCAGGTGCTGGATGAAGCTGCGGTCCAGCTTGAGCAGGTCGATGCCGAAGTGCTTGAGGTGCGACAGCGACGAATAGCCGGTGCCGAAATTGTCCAGCGCCACCTGCACGCCCATCTCGCGCAGCTCACGCAGCCGGTCGGCGATCTTGGCGATGCCGTCCATCAGCACGCCCTCGGTGATCTCAATGACGATGCTGCGCGGCGCCAGTTGCAGCTCGGCCACATAGTTGAGCCAGCCCACGTACAGCGCGGTGTCGCCGCGGAACTGCGCGGCCGACTGGTTGATGCTGACCTGGAAACCCGGCCCCAGCTCGTCCTGCCAGCGGCGCGCCTGCAGCGCCGCCTGGCGAAACACCCAGTCGCCGATCTCCATCATCAGCCCGCCCGCTTCCGCATGCGGCAGAAAATCGGCCGGCGCCAGCAGGCCGCGCTGCGGATGGCGCCAGCGCAGCAGCGCCTCGGCCCGCTCGATCGCGCCGCTGCGCAGGTTGACGATGGGCTGGAAGTACAGCTCGAACTGCCGCTCCGACAAGGCCGAGCGCAGGTCCTGCGCCACCTGCTGGCGCGCCTGCGCCGCCCGCTGCAGGTCGGCCGTGAAATAGCTGTAGCGGTTGCGGCCCGATTCCTTGGCCGCGTACATGGCCTGGTCGGCCTGGCGCAGCAGGTCCTCCGGCGCCACCGCGTCCGACGGGTACAGCGCGATGCCGATGCTGGCCGAGATCGACGGCTGGGCCGCGCCCAGCGCGAACGGCCGGTTCAGCAGCGCCAGCATGGTCTGCGTGATGCGCTCGATGCCGGCGGTCTGCTCGATGCCGGACAGGATCACGGTGAACTCGTCGCCGCCCAGCCGCGCCACCGTGTCCGAGGCGCGCACGCAGGCGCCGATGCGGCGCGCCGCCTCCACCAGCAGGGTGTCGCCGTGCGCGTGGCCGAGCGTGTCGTTGACCTGCTTGAAGCCGTCCAGGTCGATGAACAGCAGCGCCAGCTGCATGCCCTCGCGCTGCGCCTTCTTGACCTCGTGGCCCAGCCGGTCCTGGAACATGTGGCGGTTGGGCAGCGACGTCAGCTGGTCGAAATTGGCCTGGTGCCAGATGCGTTCGGTGGTCGCGCGGCTGTCGGTGATGTCGCTCACCAGCGCCAGCGCGCCCAGGTAGGCGCCCTCGGCGTCGAAGATCGGGTTGGTGGCCAGCGTGGCCCACAGCTCACTGCCGTCCTTGCGCAGGAACTTGAACTCGTGGCGCTCGGCCACGCCCTGCTGGCGCCGCGCGATGTTGCGCTCCAGGATGGCGCGGCCCTCGTCGTCCATGAAGGCCACCAGCGGCTGGTCCAGCATCTCCTCGATGGTGTAGCCCAGCATGGCCGCCATCTTCGGATTGACAAAGCTGGTGCGGGCGGAACCGTCGATTTCCCAGATGCCCTCCTCGGCGCTGTGGACGATGCGGCGGAAGCGCTCCTCGCTGCGCTCGAGCGCCGCCAGCTTGCCCTCGGCCAGCTCCAGCACCACGCGGATGGCCTGGCCGCTGCTGTCGGCGCTGGCGCGCAGCGTGACCGGGAAGCCCTGCTGGTTGCGCGCCCGCGTCATCTGCAGCGAGCATTCCTCGGGGTGCGCGCTGTTGAGCGCCAGCCGCACGAAACGGTCGAAATCGTCGTGGAAGCGCGGGGCGATGAACTGACGCAGCGGCAGCTTGGCCGGATTGTTGCGCGGCACGCCGAGCAGGTCGGAGCCGACCACGTTCATTTGCAGGATGGTGGTGTCGAAGCCGAGCACGAAATAGCCGACCGGCGCCAGCAGGTACACGTCGTTGAAGCAGGCTTGCTCGGCGCTGAGCGGGGACGCGGCGGGCGGCGCCGTGAACGCCAGCGCGGCCGCGCCTTCGTCGACAATAGCCATGCTGGTCAGCCCGTCGATGCGCGCCGTGGAGATCGGCTGCCGGCCGCCATGCAGTTCGGTAGTGTGTGTAGGCTTCTGCATACCACCCCTTTGCGTCGGTAGGTATCCAGACTAGCATTTAAGCCGCGCACTGTCGAGCGCGCGGCGACGCCTCAGCGATGCGCGCGGTTCAAGCGTTGTTCCGCGCGCCGTTGCAGCGCCTCGAACAGCAAACTGAGCATCCAATAGATGCCGGCGGCGGCCAGGTACAGCGGCAGCGGCCGGAAGGTGGTCGCGATCACCTCCTTGGTCGACAACATCAGCTCGGTCATGGTGATGACCGACACCAGCGAGGTGTCCTTGATCAGGCTTATCAGCGTGTTGCTCATGGCCGGCACCGCGATGCGCAGCGCCTGCGGCAGCACCACGAAACGCAGCGTGCGCCAATAGCCCAGGCCCAGGCTGTAGCTGGCCGCCCACTGGCCCTTGCTGACCGCCGCGATGGCGCCGCGCAGGCTCTCGGACAGGAAGGCGCCCGCGTTCAGGCTCAGCGCCAGGATGCCGGCGGTCACCGGCGTGAATTCGATACCGACGCTCGGCAGGCCGTAGTAGATGACGAACATCTGCACCAGCAGCGGCGTGCCGCGCATCAGGCTGACGTACACGCCGGCCGGCCAGCGCAGCGCGCGGTACGGCAGGATACGCATCACCGCCACCGGAAAGCCGATCAGCAGCCCGCCCAGCATCGACGCCAGCGCGAACACCACCGTGTAGCCGGCGCCGCGCAGCATGACCGGCGCGGCCTCGCGCAGCAGCTCCAGCAGCCCCTGACTATCCATGCTCAGGGCGCCTTGCTGACGTCGGTGCCGAACCACTTCAGCGAAATCGCCTTCAGGCTGCCGTCGGCGGCGGCCTCGGCCAGCGCCTTGTTCAGCGCCTCCTTGAATTGCGGATTGCCCTTCTGGAACGGGATGCCCATGCGCTCGACCGCGCCCACCTGCGCGCCGGCCTTGATCGGCAGCTTGGATATCTTCAATAAATAAGCGGACATCAGGCTGTCGTTGAGCGCCGCGTCGATGCGGCCGAAGGCCAGGTCGGACATGGTGTCCGGCGCGGCCGCGTAGCTGCGCACCTCGATGCCCGGCACCGCCTTGGCCTGCTGCTCGTAGACGCTGCCCTGCCCCACACCCAGCTTCTTGCCCTTGAGGTCGGCCAGCGCCTTGTAGACCGCCTTCTCGTCCTTGCGCACAATCAGCTGCGGCATCGAGTAGATATACGGCGCCGAGAAATCGAACGCCTGCTCGCGCTTGGGATTGATGCCCACCTGCGAAATGATCACATCGTATTTATTGGCCGACAGCCCGGCCAGGATGCCGGCCCATTCGCTGCTGACGAACTCCACTTTCACGCCCAGCTTGCCGGCCAGCAGGCGCGCGACGTCGACGTCGTAGCCGGCCAGTTCGCCGCTCTTCTGGTCCTTGTAGTTGAACGGCGGATAAGTGCCCTCCAGCGCCACCTTGAGCGTGCCGCGCGCCTTGACCGTGGCCAGCAGGTCGGCCGCCGACGCCGGCAAGGCCGCAGACGTCAGCGCCAGGGCCAGCAGCGCGCCTTGCGCCAGCTTGAAAGTGAAATCGCGTTTATGCATGAAATTCCTTGTAAGTGACGGGCGCTACCACGCGCCCATGCGGCGGCGCAGGCCGAAATCGTGGCCGACCACCAGGATGGAACTGGCGATCAGTCCGCTCAGACCGATCATCAACTGTACCAGCTTATCGTCCGGCAGCACCCACAGCCGGCCCTGCGGCGCCTCGTCGATGCGCGCGGCGGCCATGATCAGTGGCGACACCCATTCCGCTTCCGGCGTAACATCCAGGATCAAGGCGCCGTCCTGCGTGGTCTGCATATAGATCTCGCCGCCTTCGGCCAGGGTGAAACACACGCCATAGCCGGTTTCGTTCTTGGCGATATGTTCCTGCAGGCTGAGGTCGTGCTCGGCTATCCACAGTTCCACATCGGCCGGGGTTTCCAGCCCGCTCCACGGCACCGGACGGAAGCGCGGCTTGTTATCGTCTTGCATATTTTCCTGCTGAGTTAGTCTGCTGAGTTAGTCTTTAAGCAGCCGCCAGTGTAATCGATGGAAGGACATCAGCCATGAAATATAAATACCCCTACGGCCCCGGACGCCGCGAATACGAGTCCGAATTCACGCAGTTCCTGAACGGCTACCTGCGCCAGCACCCCGAGGTGCAACGCGACCAGGTGCTGGGATGGCGCATTTTTTGGGAGCGTCCGGTCGATCCGCAAAGCGTGGACCGCGAACGCGAGGCCGAGTTGAAGCCGACCGTCTACCACTCGTACTTCTACGAATAGGCGCTCAACCCTTCCAGGTGCGGTTGAGGCCGGTGTCCGCGTGGATCCAGCCGCCGCGCGGCCCGGAGCGGTAATAGAAGCCGACGCCGCCCTGGCGGAAGCTCTTCACCAGGCCGCCCAGCACCTCGGAATTCAGGCTGGCCAGCCGGATGTCGGCGGCGCGGCCCTCGATGTGCAGCGACTGGCGCGCGGCCGGCACGCCCGCCTCGCGCAGCTTCTGGTTCGACGCCTGGGTGCGGTAGCCGGACAGGATCTCCAGCGGCGTGTCGATGCCGTAGCGCGCCACGAAGGCCTGCGTGCCCCACAGCGTCTCGAACAGCTTGGGATCGATGCGCGCGGTTTCCTTGCCGTTGACGTCGCGCAGCAAGTGGCACAAGTCCTGGTAGGCCGATTCGATGATCTCGCCGTCGCGCCAGTACAGCAGCTTGGCGCGCTCGCCGGAAGCCGGCCGCACCACATCGATCGTGCGCGGCTTGAGCCAGAACTCCAAGTCCAATGCCTGCGCGTCGAAGATATCGGGCGGCGGCGCCAGTTCGCCGAAGCCGGAAGGCGCGCTGGCGCGCGGCATGCTGGCGGCCGGTTTGACCTGCGCCACGGCGCCCGGCGCGCTGGCGCCGCTTGCGGCCGGATGCGGCGCCGGTTTCGGCGCGGCGGCCGCGCTATGTTGAACCGTGCCGCGGGAAGCGCATCCAATCAGCGGCACCGATAAAAAACTCGCTCCCGCCACACCCAACCCCTGCTGTAAAAACTTTCTGCGCGATGCCATAGCCCACCCGTGAAAAACGATATGGATACTATAGCGTATGCAGGGGGAAATGAAAAAGGGAACGCGCCCGATTTCCGGCAAAAAAATCAGGCGCAGCCCGCCGCTAGCGCATCGCCAGATGCATCACCTGCTCCGGAACGACACTGCCATCGGACAGGTTCCGCGCCGGCACCACCATCGTCAACCAGCCGTGCGCGCCGTTGTCGTCGTCCAGATGGATTTCCATTTTCAGCTGGCGATCCAGCGCGACGTAGTTGTCGCGGCCGGTGGCGACGATCTTGTGCTCCGGCCCCTGGTCCACGTAGGCATACATATTCAGGCCGCGACTGACGATCGACAGGGTCTGGCCGTTCGACAGCGTGTAGTTGGCCACGAGATCGCGGTAGTCCTGCGGCCACATCTTGGCATACGAATCGGGCAACTCGATGCGGGCCTGATTGGCCGGAACCGGCACCCGCAAGGTCTCTTCGGACTGCTGCGCTTGCAAAGCCGACGACAACGCAAGTCCCCCCACAACCACTGCGATGTAGATTGTTTTCATGATGACATCCCCCGTGTTGGAGATTCCATTTAAGCAGTCGCCGCGCAAAAAACAAATTCATTGTGGCTATCATGAATGACGGCGGATACATATTTGAAATGGCTCATCAGGCCGCCACCACCTCGCGTTCCGTGGACAGCAAGTCCGCGCGCGGCTCGTCCAGCATATAGCCTTGCACCAGCAACGGCACATCCGCTGCCTCGCCCAGCTGCCGCAGCACGGTCAACGCCGGCGTCGATTCCAGCCGCTTGAACACCAGCGCCACATGGTCTTGCGCGCTGCGCTTCAACAGGGCCAGCAGCGCCTCGCTGTCCTGCAGCTCGCGCGCATCGAGCTTGAGCACATCGGGCCGCAAGCGGTCCAGCAACAGCAGGCCCTCGCGCGCGCTCGGCACGTTGACCGCGAACCGGAAACCGTTGCGGCGGTAGTTGTCGGACACATAGTTCAACAGCCAGCCCTGCTGCGGCGAGGCCGCCGGCAATTGCAGCACCACGCGTTGCAGCGGCAGTTCCAGCGCGTCGAGGATGCGGCGGAAGGCGTGGCCGTGATTGCTACTGACCGCGCTCAGCAGGCGGTCATGCACGTTCAGGTACAAGTCCTGCGGCCCGTCGCCCGCCTGGCGGAAGAAATTAATCGCATGTAGCATGCGGCACAAGCGATCGAGCTCGATCGACTCGTCGTCGCTGGCCGCGTGGTCCAGCAGCCGCCACAGCGACAAGCCCTGGTCCTGCGCCGACACGCTGCGCGCCAGGCCCTCGTAGGCGCGCACCTCGCCCGACGCCAGCTGGCGGATCGGCTGGAAGGCGCTGCTGAGCGTGCAGTTGAAGAAGCGTCCGTGGGCCTTGCCCTCGTGATCGAGCCAGATGCTGGAAGCCGCGCCGCTGGCGTCGGACAAGCGCGCCAGGTATTTTTTCAAGATGGGAAATGACATGGAACTCCTCGACGAACGCTGACAATACCGACAGCGTAAGCCCGCGCGCGGCGCAGGCGAACGAATGCTTTCAGCTATGCATATGCCAAAACATTCGTTCCACCGGCGGCATGGCGCCGCTATCGTTGGCCATCGCCACTCTCCGCCCGTACACCATGTGCCAACTACTCGCCATGAGCAGCAGCAAGCCCGCCGCTGTCGACTTTTCCTTCGCCGGCTTCGCGCTGCGCGGCAGCGAGCACCGCGACGGCTGGGGCATCGCATTGCATACGCCCAGCGGCTGCAAGCTCTACACCGATTCGCTGGCCTCGACGCATTCGCCGCTGGCCGCGCAGATCCGCAACCATCCGATCAAGGCCAGGAACGTGGTCGCCCATATCCGCAAGGCCACGCAGGGCCGCATCTCGCTGGAAAACAGCCATCCGTTCACGCGCGAGCTGTGGGGCCAGACCTGGTCCTTCGCGCACAACGGCGACCTGAAGCTGTTCGATCCGAATCCCAGCCTGTACTCGCCGCACGGCGACACCGACAGCGAGCGCGCCTTCTGCCACCTGCTGTCCGGCCTGGCGCTGCGCTTTGAAACGCGGCCGCCGCGCCACGTGCTGTTCGGCGCGCTGGAGACGCTGGCCGGCGAAATCGCCGCCTACGGCAGCTTCAACTTCATCCTGTCCAACGGCGAGCTGCTGTTCGCCCATTGCAGCACGGACCTGCACGTGGTGGTGCGCGAATACCCGTTCTCGGTGGCGCAGCTGGTCGATTGCGACCTCAGCATCGACTTCAGCAAGCACAACCATCTGGACGACCGCATCGCCGTCATCGCGACCCAGCCGCTGACGTCGAACGAGGCCTGGACCCGATTCGCGCCGGGCGAGCTGAAGCTGTTTGTCAACGGATTGGAAGTGGGATCGGCGCCGGTGCGGCGCCAGGAGTGGGAGTTGGAGATCTGCTGCTAGACCGGGTTGCAGTTGCAGAAGCGCTTGCGCTTGCCGCCGTCCGGGGCCTCGGCTCCGGCGTCCAGCTGCTTCCAGAAGAATACGGTTTCCACGCCATACGGCGAGCGCACCTTGCCCGCGTCGACATAGCCGCGCTTGGCAAAAAACTCCTGACCGGTGGCCGTGCTGTGCAATTGCAGCGCCTTCACGCCCCAGCTGCACGCCTGCTCCTCCATGCGCGCCAGCAGCGCCTTGCCGACGCCCTGTCCGCGCGCCTCCGGCAGCAGATAGCACAAGGCCAGCTTGCCGGCGCCGGTCAGCAGCGCGACGCCGACGACCACGCCCCCGCTGAGCGCGACCAGCGAAAAATTCGTCGGCGAGTTAAACCAGTTGGCCACCATCTGCGGGGTTTTGTTGCCCAGCCAGGCATCCAGGATGGCGGGATCGTTCTTATGATCCAGATCGCAGCACTCCGTGATCGAGCGGCGCAACACCGTGCAGGCCGCATCCGCATCTGTCGAAGCAGCAATACGAATTTCAAGACTCCGAATTTCAAGACTCATGTACGCTCACAAATATTCCCATTAGCAAAAATGAAGCGCTTCGCCGTTGTACCGCGCGCCTTCTTCAGTGCCTGAAACCGACTATACACCAAGCAGCAAAAGCCGTTGCGGGAGCACCCGATTGACTCATGCAGCCTAGTGGCTGGCCCTGCTTTTGCCCACGAATGTTTTCAAAAATCGTTATGCGGTTTTTACTGAAAACCTCGTGTTAACCATACCTACTAAGCATATTACGAAAAATTCGTATCTTTTCCGGGCGAAATTTTACACCATGGGCGTCTGTTATTACGAAAGCTCATTATGACCACCAAAAAACCTGCTCGCCGCGTGATTATTTCCTCGTTCCTGGCCGCTTCCGCCGTGTTGCTGGGTCTGCCCCAGCAGGCCCAGGCCGCAGAAACCGTGCTGTTGAACGCGTCCTACGACGTCGCCCGCGAGCTGTTCAAGGACATCAACCCGCTGTTCGTCGCCGACTGGAAGAAGACCACCGGCGAAACCCTGAGCATCAACCAGTCGCACGGCGGCTCGTCCAAGCAGGCCCGTTCGGTGGCCGACGGCATGGAAGCGGCCGTGGTCACGATGAACCAGGCAAACGACATCGACATGCTGGCCGACAAAGGCCTGGTGGTGCAGGACTGGGCCAAGAAGTTCCCCAACAACGCAGCGCCCTACTACTCGACCATGATTTACCTGGTACGCAAGGGCAATCCCAAGCAGATCAAGGACTGGGCCGACCTGGCCAAGCCGGGCGTCAAGGTGGTCATTCCCAACCCCAAGACCGCCGGCAACGGCCGCTACACCTACCTGGCGGCCTGGGGCTCGGTACTGAAAAAGGGCGGCACGGAAGCGCAGGCGCGCGAGCTGGTCACCAAGATCTTCAAGAACGTGCCGGTGCTGGACGCAGGCGGGCGCGGCGCGACAACCACCTTCACCCAGCGTGAAATCGGCGACGTTCTGGTCACGTTCGAGAACGAAGTGAACCTGGTGCGCGCCGAGTTCGGCAACAACTTCGAAGTGGTCTACCCGTCGATCTCGATCCTGGCTGAATCGCCGGTGGCGGTGGTCGACAAGGTGGTCGACCGCCGCGGCGTGCGCAAGCAGGCCACGGGCTACCTGAACTTCCTGTACAGCGAGCAGGCGCAGGAAGTCATCGCCAAACACTACTTCCGCCCACGCTCCGAGATGGCGTTCAAGAAGTACAACGCCAACTTCCGTCAAATCACGCTGTTCACGGTGGATGACGTCTTCGGCGGCTGGAGATCGGCGCAGAAGAAGCATTTTGACGACGGCGGCGAGTTCGACAAGATTTACCAGACCAAATAAGGATATCCGAATCGATTCGTTTGCAAATGGCCTGCCGGCCCGTAATCTGGACACGTAGCAACCAACCAGATAAAGGAAGCGCGATGGCCATTTCTGAAATTAACGTACGTAACCAGTTCCGCGGCAAGATCAAGGAAATCATCTTTGGGCCGGTCGTCTCGGAAGTCGACGTGGAAACCCAGCACGGCATCGTCACCTCGGTGATCACGTCGCGCTCGATTCATGACCTGGATTTGAAAGTCGGCAGCGAAGTCATTGCCCTCGTGAAATCCACCGAAGTCTCCATCGCCAAAGTCAGCAGCAACTAGGCCATATATTTACGGCCAAAAATTTGGGGTCAAGTCTGACATTCGGACACGGGCTCTGCCGTAGCGAGCGCTACGGCAGAGCCCGTGTCCGAATGTCAGACTTGACCCCAAATGCTTAGAGGCACCTTAAGACGTATCCGCAGCACAAAATAAATAGAATCGTGGAGTTACATTCAATAGACGAGAAACCACTTTAATGTTATCTTCTATCCTCAGGAAATATTGCCGCATAGCTAGACTAGTTTTGCGCCGCGTCAACTTCTGACGCCCGATACACTCCTCTCTCCCTAGAAGTTACCTAACATGCTCAAGAAAATTGTCGCTGTATTGCTGAGTTCGTTTACTGCGGCTGCGCTCGCGGTGCCGCTCGGCTCGCAGTCGGTGCTGGTCGTCGAAGACGGTACCGGCAAAGTGCTGCTCGAAAAAAATTCCAACGTTCAAGTACCGATCGCCTCGCTGACCAAGCTGATGACCGCGATGGTGGTGCTCGATTCCAAGCCGGACATGGATGCGCCCATCAGCATCGATAAAACCGACGTGGACATGATCAAGCACAGCACCTCGCGCGTGCCGGTCGGCGCCGAACTGGCGCGTCGTGATGTGCTGCAGTTGGCGCTGATGTCGTCAGACAACCGGGCCGCCGCATCGCTGGCGCGCACCTATCCGGGCGGTCCCGAAGCGTTCAAGAAAGCGGTCAGCGCCAAGATCCGGGCGTTGGGTTTGACCCAGACCGTGATCGAGGAACCGACCGGCCTGTCGCCCAACAACCGCTCCACCGCGACCGATCTAGTCAAAATGGCAACCGCCGCCTCGGCCTACCCGGACATCCGCCGCATCACCACCGACACCAAGGACGTGATCAATATCAAGGGTCGCCAGGTGGAGTATCACAACACCAACCGCCTGGTCGGCGCCAAGGGTTGGGACGTCGGCTTGTCGAAGACCGGCTACACCGAAGAGGCCGGCCGCTGCCTGATCATGCGCTTCAAATCGGCCGGCAAGAACGCCACCCTGGTGTTGCTCAATGCCAAGGCCAACTCCGCCCGATTGATGGATGCCTTCAATATTCGCCGCTTCGTCGCCGGCCCGGATGGGGAACCAAAAGTAATGAAGGTTTCGGTGCATCGTCACAAAAAGGCAGCCAAGTCGGCCGGCCGCCGCCGCCGCGCCGCCTGATCTTTCAGCCCGCCGAAATCACAGCCGGACCTGGTGTCCGGCTTTTTTTTCGCCCTCCACAAGCCAGTTTTTGGTGTTTATGTGCCAATTTTTAGCATGATTCAGCTATGACGATGCCCGGAACAGGCATCGTGCGGGGAATCAGTTGCCGAGGAGCGTGCGCAGGCCGCTGGCGCGCTGGGTGCGCTGGGCAATGGCGTCGAGCAGCACCTGGCTGTTCGGCGTGAGTAACGTAAAGTAGTCGCGGGCGCGCGTGATGCCGGTGTAAATCAACTCGCGCGCCAGCATGCCGCCGCTGTCCTTGGGCAACACCAGCACCGTGTGCTGGAACTCGGAACCTTGCGATTTATGCACCGTCATGGCAAACGCCGTTTCGACATTGCGTAGCCGTGTGGCAAGAACGCTGCGCACATTGTCGCCCTCCGAGAAGTACACGCGCAGCGCGCCGGGACGCGCCGGATCGGGCAAAGTCAGGCCGATATCGCCGTTGAAAACGCCGGTGCCGTAATCGTTGCGCGTGACCATGACCGGCCGGCCGACGTACCATTCGCCGCTTCTGCGCAGCAATCCGGCCGATTGCAATCTTTGTTCGATGACATCATTCAATCCGGTAACACCCCACTCGCCTTCACGCACGGCGCACAAAATCCGGAAGGTTTCAAAGCTCGTCAGCACGGATTTCACCCATGCAAGATGTACGATCTCCTCGCCCTCCGGCGCCCCGGATTTGACCATTTTGAGGTAAGCCTGGTAGCCGCCGGGCGCGCCGGCGCGGCCCGCCAAAGCCAGCTGAAGCAGGTCGGAAGACTGCGCCGGATCAATCCACGCGACCTTGCCATCAGTTCCATCCCGCAACACTTGTAGCGCAGAAGCAGTATTCCCAGCATTCACGGCCAGCGCCAGCGCGCCGATCGGGCCGCCGAAACGCCGGCTTTCACGCAACATTACTGTCTGCTGAGCAATGGGCCCGCCGTCGCCGGCGTAGCTGTCCGGAATCTGTTGACCTGTGCTTGCTTGCACATAAGACAAGGTTTCGGACTCGTAGGCGCCCGCTTCCGCGTTGTGGCACAAGTCGCCCAGGACCGCGCCCGCCTCCACCGAGGCCAGCTGATCCTTATCTCCAAGCAAGATCAGGGTGGCATCCGGCGGCAAGGCGGCCAGTAAAGCGGACATCATCTCCAGGTGGATCATTGACGCCTCGTCAACAATCAACACATCGACTTCCAGCAGATTGCCGGCGTTGTGCTGGAACGCGCGTGTGCCGGGCCGGGCGCCGAGCAGGCTGTGCAGCGTCCGGGCCGCGCCCATGCGGGCAGCCAGTTCGCGCAAAGGCAAGGCGGCGCCGACTTTTTCGGCCAGATCGTCCAGCGCCGAATCGATCGATTGCTTGAGCCTGGCCGCCGCCTTGCCGGTCGGCGCGGCCAGCGCCACGCGCAAACCGGACTGGCGCGCGCCGGCCGTCGCGAACAGCAAGGCCAACAATCGCGCCACGGTGTAGGTTTTGCCAGTGCCCGGGCCGCCGGTGATGATGCCCAGCTTGCCGCGCATGGCCACCGCGCAGGCGATTTTTTGCCAATCCGTGGCGCCGCCGCGCGGAGCGTGCGGGAACAATATATCGAGCCAGTGACGGATATCGGAGGTGCTGGTCTCGGCATCCATGGCGATCAACCCGCCCAGCGCCCGGCCGCGCACCGCCTCGGCGACCAAGGTTTCGTCGCGCCAATAACGGCGCAGGTACAGGCGCTCGCCTTCCAGCACCAGCGGCTGCTGGAAATCCAGGTCGCCCACCGGCCAGACCTGGTCGCAACCCGCCAGCAGCGCCCGCCAGGCGGCGGCGTTCCTGGGCCAGGCGCCGGCGGCATCGCGCAGCGCGCGCCACTCGTCGCTGGTCCAGCCGAGCTGGCCCGAGGGATCGCCCGCCAGCTCATCGAGCATCAAACAGCTATGGCCGCGCCCTTCAAGTTCGGACAACAGCACGCAAGCCACCATCAACTGCGGCGAACTGGCGCCAACCGACGCGATAAAGCGCGCAAACGCCCCGCTCAGGCGGCGCAACTGGCCGTTTTCGGTCAGCGCGTCGACCTGCTCAAACAGGGCTGCGGACGTTTCAATACTCATGCGGTGCCTCTGCTTGCGCTGCGCCGGACTCGTCCAGCAACCGGTCCAGCCCGTCCAACAGCGCCGGATCGGGTTCTATCAGGTAACAACCGCGCGTTTGCGGATTCGCAATGCCGCGCAGGAAAAGGAAAATCGCGCCGCCCAGGTGCTCGGCCGGATCGTATTCATCGCCCAAGCGGCTCTGCAGCAGCCGGTGCAGCGCCAGCATGTAGATCGCGCCCTGGATGTCGTAGCGGTGCTCGGCCATCGCGGCCACCAGCGCCGGTTGGTGATAGGCGCCGTCCCCCGCGCCCAGCGCGTTCGACTTGTAGTCCAGCACCCAGAAGCGGCCCTCGTGCTCGAACACCAGGTCGGCGAAGCCTTTCAACATGCCGTGCAGCTGACGCTCCGGCAGCGCCGGCCGCGCCGCACCGCCCAGCAGATGCGTGGCGCACAGGCCATCGAGCGCGCCGGTGCTCAGGCGCTCGCTGGGGAACCAGAACTCCATCTCCGGCAGCGGCGCATCGATGGCGCTCAGCGGCGCCTCCAGATACGGCAAGGTGGTGCCGGCGATCTCGCGCAGCCACGCCAGCGTGTCCTCCAGGCGGTTGCCCCAGCCGGCGCGCTCCACCCGGCGCGTCAGGCGCGATTCGAAATGCTCGTGATCGACGATGGCAAAGCCCTCCTGCCCCATCCACTCCAGCTGCTCGTGCAGGAAGTTACCCGGCACCGAGCCGCGCGGGAAGCGGTGCCACGGCGCGTCTTCCACGCGGCCAGGCAGCGCGATGGACGGCAGGTCCGCGCCTTCCAGCAGGTTCTCCTGCAGGCCGTCGCGCGGCACGGGCAAGGCCGGCGCGGCGCCGCCGATGGTGCCGGTCGGCCCGGTGCGCCGCGCCAGCGAGCTGAAACTGCCCACCGACCAGTCACGTTCGAAACGGCCGGTGTAAAGCTGCGGCTCCAGCAACGGCGGGCGTTCTTCGATGCGGCTCAGGCGCGTGTACTGCTGCATCGCCATCTCCAGCGTCTCGATGCTGATGCCGTCGCAGCCTTTGCAGGCGTGGCCCCAGCGCTCCATCATCAGGTCCGACGGCAGCGCTTCGCCACCAGTCAGCAGATAGCCCAGCGCCGATTCGTGCAGCGTGTTGTCGCCGGCCTTGCGGGCGGCCAGCGCCGTCACGCCCAGCCACAGGAAGTGGCGCGCGCGCGTCAGCGCCACGTACAGCAGGCGCAGGTCCTCCTGCAGGCGCGCGCGTTCGACCAGTTCCATCGCGGTGTCGGTGAGCGCCATGTCGATCTGACGCACGCCGTCGTCATCGCTGAATTCGAAGAAGCTGCGGTTGCGCCGCTCCACCTTGCGCGCCGTGACAGCGAACGGCAGGTACACCAGCGGATACTCCAGGCCTTTCGATTTGTGGACGGTGACGACCTTGACCAGCTCCGCATCGCTTTCCAGCCGCAGCACACGCTCGTCGCCGGCGCCCTCGCCGCCTTCGATCTGCTCGGCGAGCCAGCGTATCAGCGCCTGTTCGCCATCCAGCTGGCGGCTGGCCGATTGCAGCAGCTCGGCCAGATGCAGCAGGTTGGTCAGGCGCCGTTCGCCGCCCGGCTGCTGCAGCAAGGCCGCCGGCAGTTTCAGCTCGTGGATGAAACGGCGCAGCATCGCCAGCACGCCCTGCCGCTGCCACACGATGTGCAGCGCCTTCAACTGCTCGACGCGCGCCTCCCACGCCAGTTCGTCCGACGACAACAACGCCAGTTCCGCCAGCGGCAGGCCGGCGGTGCGGGTGGCGAAGGCGGCCCGCGCCAGCGCGCCGTCCAACGGACTGGCGACCGCCGACAGCCAGCGCAGCACGTCGGCCGCTTCCTCGCTGTCGGTGACGGAATCCTTGTCCGACAAATAGACGCTGGCGACCTGGCGCCGCTGCAGCGCGCGGCGTATGGCGGTGGCCTCCTTGCGGTCGCGTACCAGCACGGCGATGTCGGCCGGCTGCAGGCGCACAAAGCCCTTCGGGCCGTCGAAGCCCGCGCGTTCGTCGTTGAGCTGTGCGACGATATGCTCGGCGCAATGCCAGGCGAAGAATTCGCGGTAGCTGTCCGCCTTCAGGTCCTGCGCGGCGCTGCAGGCGATGACCAGCGCCGGCACGTCGCCGTCGGTGTTGACCATGCGCTCGTTGCGTCCCTTGGCGCCGACCGCTTCGAACGGCAGCGGATTCTCGCGTGTGCCGGGATCGCGGAAGCGGAAGGCGCCGCGTCCGAAGCCGCCTTCCGCCGGCTGGCCCTCGGCGTACATGAACAGGTGGTTGACCGCGTCCACCACCGGCTTGGTCGAGCGGTAGTTGGTGCCCAGCTGGTAATGGCGGCCGGCGGTGGCCTTGCGCGCGGACAGGTAGCTGTGAATGTCGGCGCCACGGAAGCCGTAGATCGACTGTTTGGGATCGCCGATCAGGAACAGGCCAGTCTCGGGATCGTTGTCCGCCACGCGGTACAGCAGGTTGAAGATCTGGTACTGGTTGGGCGCCGTGTCCTGGAATTCATCGACCATCGCCACCGGATACTGGTCGGTGATGCGCTTGCGCAGCGCGGCGGCGTTCTCGCCTTGCAGCGCGGCGTTCAGGCGGTCCAGCATGTCGGCGAAGCCGAACTGGCGGCTGCGCTTCTTCAATTCGTCCATGCGCCTGGCGACCGCGCCGGCGGCGTGGCGGTACAGCGCGTGCGACAGCGGCTCGATGTCGTCCAGCGCCTTCTTCAGCGGCTCCATGGCCTCGAAGTCCTCCGGGATCGAGGCCGTGTAGCCTTTCGCGTAGGCGTCTTCCAGGCCGTGCGGCGTCAGGCGCTTCCAGGCGGTGTCCGAGATGTCGGGCATGACCATGGCGGCATCGTCGGCCCATGCACGCAGGCCGTTGAACCAGCTGACCAGCGACTCGGCGCGCATCTTGTTCCCATTGAAGCACTTGGGCGAGAGCACGCGCTCCGTCGCGATCCACTGTTCCATGCGGTTGGCGCGCTCCACCCAGCCGGTCTTCAGGTGCGCCAACTGTGCCTGCTGTTCGCGCTGGACGGCGGCGATCAGTTCACCCAGCGATTCGATTTGCGCGCCGTCGCCGATGATGTCGGCGCGTTTGACCAGCTCCCGTATGGAGCGCTTCAACGCGCCCACGTCGCCCCAGCACGACAGCAGCGCATCCAGCGAGACCGCGTTCAGCGGATAGACCTGCTGGCGCCAGTAGTCGTGCGCGGCGTCCTCGAACAAGGCCTGCTCGTCGCTGACCAACTCCTCATCGAACAGGCTGCCGCTGTCGAAGGCGTGCTCGCGCAGCATGCGCTGGCACCAGGCATCGATGGTGAAGATCGCCGCCTCGTCCATCGTCTCCGCCGCCAGCATCAGCCGGTGCGCGGCCTGCTGCTGCTCGCTGTGGCTTGGATAGGATTCGAGGATCGCATCCAGATAATCGTCGCGCGCCATACCGCTGCCCGCACCCAGGCCCATGGCCGAATAGCCGCGGAAGTAGGCAGCCGCCTCCACCAGCCGCTCGCGCACGCGGTTCGACAGCTCGCGCGTGGCGGCGCGGGTGAAGGTCATCACCAGGATATCGGCCGGCAGCAAGGGACGCCGATAGGCCTCTTCGCCGCCGTGGCCCAGCACCAGGCGCACGTACAGCGCGGCGATGGTCCACGTCTTGCCCGTGCCGGCGCTGGCTTCGATCAGGCGCGAGCCGTGCAGCGGGAAGCTCAGCGGATCAAGTGAGTTGGCGATGTTGCTGCTCATGCTGAGTCCTCGCCGTCGATGGCGTCTATCGTGATGTGTTGTTCCAGCCAGTCCGCCAGCGGGCCGTAGAGCGCTTGCGAGACGTCGGCAAAATCCGGCTCGGCGCTGAGGGCCGCGAAGTCCGGCCACAGGCGCGCCAGGCACAGATCATCGTTTTCTCCGGAGATTTCGAAGCCGCCGTCGTACACCGCGCGCGCATCGCCGCCCTGCGCCAGCGCCAGCGCGGTCTTGCAGGCGGTCGGCAACGGGCGGTTCATGCCGTCGCGCCACAGGCAGACCAGCTCCCGCAAAGCTTCCAGCGCGTCGGCCTGCGCCAGTGGTTTCATGGTGACGATGGCGTCGCGCGCCACCAGGAAGCCGGCGACAGGCATGCCGGCCGCCGACACCGCAAGCTGGCGCAGCCACATGGCGATCAATTTATCGCCGCGCGGCTTGCCCTGCTTGTCCGTGACCTTGGACGACATCTGCGCCAGCCACACGGTTTCGGTGCCGTTGCTGCGCAGCTGGTCGATCCAGTCGTCGATCTGCACGCCGGCCAGCTGGAGGCTCAACGCCACCTTGGATGCCGCCTTCGGATAGCGCTCGCGCAGCGTCAACCACGCGCAGCGCACCGGCACCAGCGCCTGCACCAGCTGGTGTTGGTACTGCTGGCCGATCAGGCCTATCGGCAGCACGCCTTCCCGCGCAAGGCGCTCGGCGCGTTCGGTCATCTTGTCGTAGACCTGGTGCAGCTCTTCGGCTTCAGCGCCGTCGTCCAGCATCGTATCTTCGAGCAGGTAGCGTTCCAGCGCATTCAGCGAGAATGGTTCCTCGTCCTCACCCACCAGCGCGGCGTCGCCGAACATCACGCCCAGGCGCTGACGGAAGAAGAAACGCACCGGCTGGCGCATGAAATTGTTCAGGCTTATGAGCTTGAGGCGGAATTTGTCGTCGATGTCGAACGGCGGCAGCTCGGCGGCGACGGCATCGCCGGCGTCCTCGCCGTGCGCCTCGCGCCATTCGCGCGCGTAGGTCAGCAGACCGCCGTCCTCGAAGTAGCGGCGGCTGAACGGCTGCAGCGCGTGTTCCGTGGTGCGCGCATGCGAGTCCAGTGCCCACCCGTTGACCAGGTAATCGCGCAACTGCGACACCAGCACTGACGGCGGCTGCTCGCTGTTGTCGCGCACATTGCGTCCGACCCAGCTGATATACAGCTTGTCGCGCGCGGCCAGCAGCGCCTCCAGCATCAGGTAGCGGTCGTCGTCGCGGCGCGAGCGGTCGCCCGGCCGCGCCATGCCCGGCTGCGCCAGCAGGTCGAAGTCGGCCTTGGGCGCGCGGCGCGGGAAGTCGCCGTCGTTCATGCCCAACAGGCAGACCACGCGGAACGGCACGGCGCGCATCGGCATCAGCGTGCAGAAGGTCACGCCGCCGGAGACGAATTGGTGGTTCAGCGTCGGTTCGTCCAGAAGGCCCAGCCAGGCCTCGCGCAGCACCGCCAGCGGCACGGCTTCGTCGTATTGCGCGCCTTCGCAAGTCTCCAGCCAGTTGTTGAGCGCATCGTCCAGTTGCGCCAGCGTCAGGCGGTCGCCCTCCTCGCCGGTCTTGAAGAAGGCCGCCAGCAGCGCGCGCGCCTGCACGCCCCACTCGGCCGGCGTATGGGCTCGTGCCAGCACCTCGCGCCAGTGCAGCAGCGCCTCGACCAGCTGCGCCAGCGATCCGGCCAGCGCAGCATCCAGCCCGCCCACTTCACCATAAGCCTCGATGCCGGCGAAGGCCGCGTTTTCACCGCTGGCGTAACCCAGCAGCATGCGGCGCACGCCGAACAGCCAGGAATTCTGCTCGCCCGCCGCACCCAGGCCAAGGCCGGCGCGGTGTTCGGTATCGAGGCCCCAGCGCACGCCAGCGCCCTCGATCCACACGCCCAGCGTGGGCAGGTCGTCGTCGCCCAGGCCGAAGCGCGCGGCCAGCGCCGGCACGTCCAGCAGGTCGCGCACCTCGCTCTGGCGGCAGCGCTGCTGCGGCAATCGCAGCAGCCACTCCAGCGCCACCAGCAGCGGATTGACGCTGCGGTCGTTGACGTCGCCGATCTCGAACGGGATGTAGCGCGGATCGCTGCGGCGGTGCTGCGCGAACACCGCGTGGATGGCGGCGGTGAAGGTGTCGATGTCCGGCACCATCACCACCACGTCGCGCGGACGCAGCCCGCTGCCGTCGGCGAACATGGCCAGCAGCTGGTCGTGCAGCACCTCGACTTCGCGCTGCACGCTGTGGGTGACGTGGAATTCGATGGAGCGGTCGTCGTCCGGCGGCGGCGTGTGCGGATGCTCCGACAAGGGCAGCAGGTCGCGGATCGCCGCCTGCACCTGCGACAACAGCATGCCGTTATCGCCTTCGCTAAACAGATCGATGCGCAGCGGCGCAACGTCGTCGTTTTCGGCCGCAGCGGCGGCCGAGGCTTCGTCGAATTCGTCCAGCATGCGGATAAAGTCCCGGCCCTGCCGTCCCCAGCTGGCCAGCAGCGGATGGCTGTGCGCGTGCAGCTCCTCTAGCGGAATCGCGCCCAGGTCCTGGCCGTTGCGCAGCTGCTGGCGGCGATGCGCGGAGCGCAGCAGGTCGCGCCCTTCGATGATGTCGCCCCAGTAGAACTGGCAGGGATTGGGCACCGCCAGCACCACCTGCGTGTAGCGCGCCAGTGAGGCCAGCGCCTGCAGGCTTTGATACGGCAGCGCGGAGACGCCGAAGATCACGATGCGGCGCGGCAGTCGGCCCAGCGGTTCCTCGCCGGCCGCGCTGGCGCGCACGAATTCGGTGTGGACGGTGGCGCGGCCCAGCTCCCGCTCGTGTGGTTCGACGTCGTCGATCACGGCGCGCCACAACTGGCCCTGCCAGCGCTGGTCCTCCGGCAGCGGCTGCGCTTCGTTGCGAGCGTTGCGCAGCTGGTCGCGGCCATGCGCCCAGTCGTCCAGCCAGTCGGCGCGATAGACCTGGTATTGATCGAACAAGTCGGCCAGGCGTTCGGCCAGCTGCAGCCGGCGTTCCGCCTCGCCGTCGGCCAGGAAGTGGCGCAGCGGCGTGAACACGGGATCGGCCAGCAAGGTAGGCAACAGGCGCATCAGGCGCCAGGTCAGCGGCCCCTTGTCGAAGGCCGAGCGCACCGGCACGCGCTCGCGCCCCAGCATGCCGCGATAGGTCTCCCACAGGAAGCGCGCCGGCAGCGCCACGCGGGTGGCCGCGCAAACCCGCATCTCCTCGGCCAGCGCGATCTTCAGCCATTCGGCCACGCCGTTCGACTGCACCAGGAAGATGTCCGATTCGAGCGCGCCCAGCGGATGATTGCGCAGCCATTGGAACACCGCCGCGCGCAGCTGCTCCATTTGATTACCGTGCAAAATCAGCAGGCCGGGGGTGATGCTCGAACGCATAGGGCTCTTCGTGGGAATGAAGCCCGTATTATCGCTCTAGCCGGGATCGTAGGCCAGTAGTTCCTGCTCCATGCGCCGGTCCAGCACCGCCAGCATGGCGTGCAGCTGCTGCACCAGTTGGCGCGCGTTGGCGCAATCGGCGTCGTGGCGCACCTTTTCCAGCGCCAGGCACAGGTTCCCGAAGCGCATCGCACCGACCGCGCGGGCCGAGGATTTGATGCGGTGTCCCAGCTCGGACAAATGCGCCAGGTCTTCCTGCGCCAGCGCCGCGTCGACCTCCAGCATGCCGTCGCGGGCCGACTCCAGGAACAGCAAGGCGTACTTGCGCATCTTGTCGGCCTTGCCGCCGAAGGTCTGGGCCAGCGCGGCCACGTCCAGCAGCTCCGCCTCCTCCGGCAATGGCTCCGGCGTGGACGGCGCCACTTCGGCATGCGCGGCGGCCGGCTCCATCGCCCGCAGCGGCGGCTGCAGCGGCGCGGCGGCGCCATCGGCCATGGTGAAGTAGGACGGCGGCGGCGGCGCCAGCGGCCGCGCGAAACTGGCCGTGCGCGCCCGTTGGCTCATCCACTTGGACAGCATGTTGAACAGCAGCTTGGGCGCGATCGGCTTGGTGACAAATTCGTCCATGCCCGCGCCCAGGCAGCGCTCCTGGTCGTCGCGGCCGGCGTTGGCGGTCATCGCGATGATCAGCGTGGCCGACAACTTGGGATGGGCGCGGATCAGGCGCGTGGTTTCGTAGCCGTCCATGACCGGCATCTGCACGTCCATCAGCACGCAATCGAAGCGTTCCTTGAGCAGCAGGTCGATCGCCTCCTTGCCGTTGTTGGCCACGCAGACGGTGGCGCCGGCGTCCTCCAGCAGTTCCTGGCCCACCTGCTGGCTGAAGATATTGTCCTCGACCAGCAGGATGGAGGCGCCGCGTATGCTGTCCAGCACATCCGGCTGCACCGATTCGTCGCTGGCCTGCAGCAGGCTGACGCCCTTGGCCAGCCGCGCCGTGAACCAGAAAGTGCTGCCGGCGCCCGGCCGGCTCTCGACACCCACGCCACCGCCCATCAACTCCGCCAGCTGCTTGCTGATGACCAGCCCCAGGCCGGTGCCGCCGTAGCGGCGCGTGGTCGACGTGTCGGCCTGGTGGAAGGACTGGAACAGCTGCTCCAGCTGCTCGGGCGACATGCCGATGCCGTGGTCCTCGACCTCGAAGCGCACCAGGATATGGCCGTCGCGCTCCTCCAGCGGCCGCGCGCGCACATACACCTTGCCGTTTTCGGAGAACTTGATGGCGTTGCTGGTGAAGTTCAACAGCACCTGCTCCAGCCGCAACGGATCGCCGCGCAACTGCTGCGACAATCCCGGCCAGATCTCGTACACCAGCTCCAACCCCTTGGCGGCCGCGCTCTCGCCCAGCTGACTGGACATGTTGGACAGCAGCGAGTCGAGCGAAAAGTCCAGCACCTCCAGGTCCATCTTGCCCGCTTCGATCTTGGAGAAGTCCAGGATGTCGTTGATGATGCCCAGCAGGTGCTGGCCCGAATGGTAGATCTTCTGCAGGTAGTCGCGCTGCTTGGGATGCGTGACCGACTTCAGCGCCAGGTGGGCCATGCCGATGATGCTGTTCATCGGCGTGCGGATCTCGTGGCTCATATTGGACAGGAAGTCGCTCTTGGCCTGGTTGGCGATGTCGGCTTCCTCCTTCAGCTGATGCAGCTCGGTGACGTCGGTCGACAGGCCGATGACGGCCGTGACGGCGCGGTCGATCTCCACCGGCACCTTGACGGTCCACAGGTGCTGCACCACGCCGTCGCGGCCCACGTACTGGGTTTCGCCGGAGCGCTTGACGTTGTCGGCGAATACAGGCCGCTCCTGCGCCCACGCCGCGTCGGCCACGGAGGTCGGCATCAACTCGCGATCGAGCTTGCCGACGATCTGCTCGACCGGTAGCCCCATCGAATCGGCCATCTTGGCGTTGACGTAGATGTAGCGGCGCTTCTGGTCCTTCATGTAGACATGGGCGTCGACGTTGTTGAGCACCGTGTCGAGCAGCACGCCCTGCTTGAGCGCGCGCCGGCGCGAGGTGTACAGCACGAAGAAGTAACTGTACAACAGCATGGTGCCGGCGAAGCCGGTCAGGCCGGCGATCCACGGAAAATACACGTCGAAGCCGGTCAGCAAATCGGTCTTCCTGACCTGGAACTGCGCCTTCCACAGGCTGCCGTTGAAATCGATCGGCAGCACCGATTCGTAAAACTGGCCCTTCGCCGCCGACGGAATCGGCGAGTCCTGCACCGTGCCGTTATCGTTGAACAGCAGATGGTCGCTCTTCTCGATCACCAGGCGGCGCTGCTCGACGTCCTTGCTGCCGTCGGCGTACAACATCAGGCGCACCTGGCGCACGGTCATCTCGTCGATCGCGCCCTGCACCAGCTTCGGCACGCTGAAGCCGATGCCCACCGATCCCAGATAGGCGGCGCGCCGGCCCGCCACGTCGGCCACCGGCATGTTGCGGCGGTAGACCGGCAAGCGGATGCCCAGGCCGATGTGCGGCGTCGGATGCTGGACCACGATAGGCTGGCCCGATGCGATCACCTGGCCGCTGTCGCGCGACGCCGCCACCATTTTTTCGATCGCCGGATTGGCCGTCACATCGACGCCCATTTTCTCGCTCAACATCAGCGCCGGCTCCAGATAGGTCAGCACCGCATAATGCGGGCGGCGGCCGGGCGGCTTGATATCGAACGCCGGATAGCCCTGCGGCGACATGCTGCGGTCCGCGCGCACGCGGGCGATGAAGGCGTCGCGCTGATCGTCGCCGACCAGCGGCGCCCAGGTCACCGCCTCGATCGCCGGGAAGTGGCGCGGAATCTCCAGGCTGGCCACGTACTGGTGAAACTGCAGGCGTGTCAAATCATCGCTGGTCTGGAACAGCGCCACCAGCCCGCGCGTCAGATCGGAATACGATTTGATGCGGGCCGAAATGCCATACTGCGTGCCGCGCGCCAGGTTCTCGAAACGCTGGCGGGCATCGTCGTCGACCGTCTTGGCAGCGGAGCCATACAGGGCCGCGCCGACGGCCAGCGCCAGCACGCCACCCGCCAGCCAGAACAGCAGGCGGGGGCTGCGGACCGCTTCCGTCGCGTTACCCGATTTCAGCATGCGCGATCACTTTTGGTCGATATATTGGCGGAAAATTTTGCATCACAGCAGCATACTATTAATGCCGCTTGGGAACCAGTGAAACAATTGGAGAGAATTGCTCCAGCAGCCTTTCAAAATTAAAGGGAACCTTATGCGATAAGGCGCGCTCTAAAAGATGAGGCCGGCAATCCGCCGGTATTGAGGGAGACTCATCATGCGCGCGCCATCCATCTCGGCGATTTTATTCGCAAGCATCCTTTGTGTTCCGGCGGCCAGTCATGCGACGACTGGCGACCACCATGAATTCAACGCCTGGCTGGAGGCGCCCTTCCGCGCCGACGCGCTCGGGGCGCGCACGCTGACGCTGCATTTTTCCGCGCCCGACCCGCAAGCCGGCGACACGCTGCGCTGGCGCCTCACCCTGCTGGCACCGGACGGACGCGCGCTGCGCAACTGGCGTGGCACGCGGCAACCGGACGAACCGGCCGGCCCCGTGACGCTACGCTGGCGCACGCCGCCGACGTTGCGCGCGGGGGTCTACAGCCTGCGCTTGCGCGCCAGCGCCGGCGACGGCCCCACGATCGAACAAAGCTGGAACGTGGCGGTGGGCTCGGCGCCGCTGGCGTCCCCGCTGGCGCCGCCGACCGGCGACGCGCTGCCCTACGCCGTCTACCTTGGCAACCTGCACAGCCAGACCAGCCACAGCGACGGTGGCGGCGCGCTGGACCACTGCACCGGCGCGCAACCGCCGCAAAGCACGGCGCTGGGACCGTCGGACGCCTACGCCTACGCCCAGCAGCACGGGCTGGATTTCCTGATGACGTCCGAGCACAACCACATGTACGACGGTTCGGACGGCACCAACAGCGCGGCCGACCCGGCCGCCGCCAAGACCTTGTACCAGAGCGGCCTACAGGCGGCCTCAGCGTGGAACCAGGCCCATCCGGCGTTCCTCGCCATCTACGGCCAGGAATGGGGCGTCATCAACAAGGGCGGCCACCTGAATATCTTCAACAGCGGCGAACTGCTGGGCTGGGAACGCAACGCAAAGGGCGAACTGATCGCCGACACCGAAACGCCCAAGAGCGACTACGCCTTCCTGTACCGGCTGATGCGCGAACGCGGCTGGTTCGGCCAGTTCAACCATCCGCAAGACGACCAGTTCACCATCGGCGGCAAGCCGCTGGCCTGGAACGCGGACGGCGACCAGGCCATGCTGCTGTGCGAAGTGATGAACAGCAGCGCCTTCTCGTCCCGCAGCGACGAGGGCGAAACCCACCTGAGCAACTTCGAGCCGGCCTGCAACAAGCTGCTGGAGGCCGGCTACCACCTCGCCTTCAGCAGCGACCAGGACAACCACTGCGCCAACTGGGGCAGCGCCTACAGCAATCGCACGGGCGTGCTGATGCCGCCCGGCGCGCCGCTCGACGCCGCCGGGCTGCTGGACGCGCTGCGCGCCCGTCGCGTATTTGCCACGATGGACAAGAACGCCCAACTGGTGCTCACCGCCAACGGCCACCTGATGGGCGAACGCATCGTCAACAACGGCAAGCTGACCTTGCAGGCGAACTACGCCAGCAAGACCGGCCACGCCGTTGCCGCCGTCACCATTTTCCAGGGCGTGCCGGGGCGCAACGGCACGGTCGCGGCCCTCAGCGACAAGCCCCGGAGCGTGATCCGCCCGGCCATCGGCGAGCATTTTTATTACGCCAGGGTGACCCAGGACGATGGCAAAATGCTGTGGAGCGCACCCATCTGGGTCAGCCAGCGCGGCCGCAATCGTGCGCTGGGGAAAATTGAGTTGCGATAATATTTTTTCTGGTAAAAAATATTCCACAAGTCGATTGTCAGATTGATAAAATGAGGCTTTCACCATTCTTTGGCAGAGCCTGATTTTGCTTGACTCCCGGACACACAAGAGTATCTTTTACCTTACAGACACAGTGCGATTGCCCGACACCTCAACCGTTCAGCTAGCCGTGCCTATTCCCAAAGTCCTCCTCGTCAACGACGACCCGGCCAGCCTGTATGCGCTGGAGAGCTTGCTGTCGGAGGCGGCCGACCAGCATGTCTATGAACTATTGACGGCGGGATCCGGCAAGGAGGCGCTGCGCCAGGTGCTGCTGCACGAATTCGCCGTGATCCTGCTCGATGTCAGCATGCCCGGCATGGACGGCTTCGAGACGGCCGAGGCGATCCACTCCCATCCCCGCTCGGCCAGCGTGCCGATCATCTTCATCACCGCGCACTACGCGGACGAAATCAACCGCCTCAAGGCCTACCAGAAAGGCGCGGCCGACTACCTCTTCACGCCGGTGATACCGCAAATCCTGCAGGCGAAGGTGGCGGTGTTCGTCGAGATGACGAAGAAGAATATCCTGCTGCGCAAGAAGAGCGAACAGCTGGCGCGCCTGAACCAGGACCTGCGCGTGCAGCGCCTGCAGGACCTGGAGCGCATCAACGCCGAACTGGAACAGGAAATCAAGGACCGCAAGCAGGCCGAGTCGCGCGCCCACGAGCTGTCCACCCGCGATGCGCTGACCAACCTGGTCAACCGCCGCGCCCTGATCCAGCAGTTGGAGCACGCCGTGGCCACGTCGGACCGCAGCGGCGCCGGCTTCGCGCTGCTGTTCCTCGATCTGGATAAATTCAAGCAGATCAACGACAGCTACGGCCACGAAGCCGGCGACGAGCTGCTGCGGCAGGTCGCGGCGCGGCTGACGGCCGCGGTGCGCGTGGCGGACGTGGTGGCGCGGCTGGGAGGCGACGAATTCGTGGTGTTGATCGAAGGCCGGGCTGCGGCGGCCAACGCCGCGCGCGTGGCGCGCAAGATCGAACTGGCCTGCGCCCTGCCCTTCGAGATCGGCAGCAACCGCCTGAAGACCGCGGCCAGCATCGGCATCGCCATCTATCCGCAGGACGGCGCCAACGCGCAGGCGCTGATGAAGAACGCCGACACCGCCATGTACCACGCCAAGCAGAACACCGCCGGGCCGGTGCAGTTCTTCCACGAAGAGCTCAATGTGCGCGAGCGCGAACGCGAACAGTGGGCGCTGGAGCTGCGCAAAGCGCTGGCCGCCGGCCAGCTGGAACTGCGCTATCAGCCGCAGGTCGATATCGCCACCGGCCGCACCGTCGGCGCCGAGGCACAGCTGTACTGGCGCCATGCCACCAGGGGCCTGCTGGAGGCCGGGCAGTTCCTGCCATTCGTGCAGGAGCGCGGGCTGCTGGACCGCGTCGACACCTGGGTGATCGCGCAGGCCTGCGCGCAGGCCGCGTTGTGGCAGCCGGTGGCTGTCGCCGCCTATGGCGCGGCGCCGTGCATCTGGATCAACCTGGCCACGCCGCAGATCAACGGCGACCTGCCGCAAACGCTGCTGCCGGCGATCCGCAAGCACCGGCTGCCGCCGGGCAGCATCGGCGTGGAGCTCAACGAGAAGCAGCTGCAAGGCGCTGCCGAGCCGCTGACCCAGTTGCTGCTGCAATTGCAGGCCGGTGGCGTGCGCGCCGCGCTGGACGATTTCGGCAGCGCACGCTCCTCGCTGGCCGCCTGCAAACGCTGGCAGCTCAATGTGTTGAAGATAGACCGAAGCTTCATCCACGCCATCGGCAACGACGAAGGCGGCACCGACATCGTCGCCGCCGTCATCCACCTGGCCCGCGCGCTCGCCATGCGGATCGTGGCGATGGGTGTGGACGAAAGCGCGCAGCTCGACGTGCTGCGCGCGCTGGGCTGCGACAGCTGCCAGGGCGAACTGTTTTTCCCGCCGCTGACCGCGGCGGCATTGATCGAACAAGCGGAAGCCAGACAGCACGCCACCGCCATCCAAACCCATTCCCTCCTAAACGACGAGGATTAAGCCGATGAACAATATGACCGACATGGGCGAACAGGTAGACGCCAAGCGCCTGCTGGCGACCCTGATGGCGCTGAAGAAAGGCGACTTCACCGCACGCATGCCGTCCGACTGGACCGGCATGGCGGGCAAGATCGCCGACACGCTCAACGAGATCATCGAGACCAAGGAAAAAATGGTGTCGGTGGTGACGGAAGTCAGCCGCGTGGTGGGCCGCGAAGGCCGCCTGACGCAGCGCGCGCAAGTGCCCAATATGGCCGGCGGCTGGGCCTCCATCATCAGCGCGGTCAACGCCCTGATCGACGACCTTGTGCGCCCGACCACCGAGATGGCGCGCGTGATCGGCGCCGTGGCGAAGGGCGACCTGTCGCAGACCATGGCGCTGGAGGTGGACGGCGTGCCGCTGAAGGGCCAGTACCTGCGGGCGGCCACCACGGCCAACACCATGGTGGAGCAGCTGTCGTCGTTCTCGTCCGAGGTGACGCGGGTGGCGCGGGAGGTCGGCACCGAGGGTAAGTTGGGCGGCCAGGCGCAGGTGAAAGGCGTGGCCGGCACGTGGAAGGATTTGACCGACTCGGTGAACTCGATGGCGGGTAACCTGACGTCCCAGGTGCGTAACATCGCCGAGGTGACCACCGCCGTGGCGAACGGCGACTTGTCCAAGAAGATCACGGTGGACGTGCGCGGCGAGATCCTGCAGCTGAAGGACACCATCAACGTGATGGTGGACCAGCTGCGTTCCTTCGCGTCCGAGGTGACGCGGGTGGCGCGCGAGGTGGGCACCGAGGGTAAGCTGGGCGGCCAGGCCTACGTGCCGGGCGTGGGCGGCACCTGGAAGGACTTGACCGACAACGTGAACTTCATGGCGTCCAACTTGACGGGTCAGGTGCGTAACATCGCGGCGGTGACCACCGCGGTGGCGAACGGCGACTTGTCCAAGAAGATCACGGTGGACGTGAAGGGCGAGATCCTGGAACTGAAAAACACCATCAACGTGATGGTGGACCAACTGTCCTCCTTCGCATCGGAGGTGACGCGGGTGGCGCGCGAGGTGGGCACCGAGGGTAAGCTGGGCGGCCAGGCGCAGGTGAAAGGCGTGGCGGGCACGTGGAAGGACTTGACCGACTCGGTGAACTCGATGGCGGGTAACTTGACGGGCCAGGTGCGTAACATCGCCGACGTGACCACCGCCGTGGCGAACGGCGACTTGTCCAAGAAGATCACGGTGGACGTGAAGGGCGAGATCCTGGAACTGAAAAACACCATCAACGTGATGGTGGACCAATTGAACTCCTTCGCATCCGAGGTGACGCGGGTGGCGCGCGAGGTGGGTACCGAGGGTAAGCTGGGCGGCCAGGCCAACGTGCCCGGCGTGGCCGGCACCTGGAAGGACTTGACCGACGGCGTGAACTCGATGGCGGGTAACTTGACGGGCCAGGTGCGCAACATCGCGGACGTGACCACCGCCGTGGCGAACGGCGACTTGTCCAAGAAGATCACGGTGGACGTGAAGGGCGAGATTCTCGAACTGAAAAACACCATCAACGTGATGGTGGACCAACTGTCCTCCTTCGCATCCGAGGTGACGCGGGTGGCGCGCGAGGTGGGCACCGAGGGTAAGCTGGGCGGACAGGCTTATGTGCCTGGCGTCGGCGGCACCTGGAAGGACTTGACCGACAACGTGAACTTCATGGCGTCCAACTTGACGGGCCAGGTGCGTAACATCGCGGCGGTGACCACCGCCGTGGCGCGCGGCGACTTGTCGAAGAAGATCACGGTGGACGTGAAGGGCGAGATCCTGGAACTGAAGGACACCATCAACGTGATGGTGGACCAATTGTCCTCCTTCGCATCCGAGGTGACGCGGGTGGCGCGTGAGGTGGGTACCGAGGGTAAGCTGGGCGGCCAGGCCAACGTGTCCGGCGTGGCCGGCACGTGGAAGGACTTGACCGAGAACGTCAACCAGCTGGCGGCAAACCTCACCAACCAGGTGCGCGCGATCGCCGAGGTGGCGACCGCCGTGACGCGCGGCGACTTGTCCCGTTCCATCCAGGTGGAGGCGCGCGGCGAGGTGTCCTACCTGAAGGACAACATCAACGAGATGATCCGCAACCTGAAGGACACCACGCTGAAGAACGCGCAGCAGGACTGGCTGAAGACCAACCTTGCGCGCTTCACCCGACTGCTGCAGGGCCAGCGCGACTTGCAGGCCGTGACCAAGCTGATTCTGTCCGAGCTGGCACCGCTGGTGTCTGCCCACCACGGCGTGTTCTACATGATGGACTCGCAGGAATCGGACGCCCGCCTGCGCATGATCGCCAGCTACGGCTACCGCTCCAGCCGCAAGTTGCCGACCTCCTTCCTGCCGGGCGAAGGCCTGGTGGGCCAGTGCGCGGTGGAGAAGGTCCGCATCTGGCTGACCGACGTGCCGCGCGATTACATCGTCGTCTCGTCCGGCCTGGGCGCGGCGCCGCCGACCAACATCGTGGTGCTGCCTATCCTGTTCGAGCAGCAGGTCAAGGCGGTGATCGAGATCGCCTCGCTGGACCGCTTCACCGAAACCCACTTGTCCTTCCTCGACCAGCTGATGGAATCGATCGGCGTGGTGCTGAACACCATCGAGGCGAACAGCCGTACCGAGTCGCTGCTGACGCAGTCGCAGTCGCTGGCGCAGGAACTGCAGCAGACCAACCAGGAGCTGGCCGAAAAAGCCCGCCTGCTGTCCGAGCAGAACATCGAGGTGGAACGCAAGAACCGCGAGGTGGAACAGGCCAAGCTGGCGCTGGAGGAAAAGGCCACCCAGCTGGCGCTGTCCTCCAAGTACAAGTCCGAGTTCCTGGCGAATATGTCGCACGAGCTGCGCACGCCTTTGAATTCGCTGCTGATCCTGGCGCAGCAGCTGGGCGACAACCCGGACGGCAACCTGTCCGGCAAACAGGTGGAATTCGCCAAGACCATCCACGGCTCCGGCTCCGACCTGCTCACGCTGATCAACGACATTCTCGACCTGTCGAAGATCGAATCCGGCACCGTGACGCTGGACGTCTCCGAGTACCGCTTCCAGAACCTGCGCAACTACGTCGACCGCACCTTCCGCCACATGGCCGAGGCCAAGCACCTGGGCTTCTCCGTGGAGCTGAAGGACAACCTGCCGACCGCGATGATGACCGACACCACGCGCCTGCAGCAGGTGCTGAAAAACCTGCTGTCGAACGCGTTCAAGTTCACCACGCACGGGCAGGTGTCGCTCAATATCAGCCTGGTGAACAGCGGATTCTCCAGCGACCACCCCAACCTGCTGCACGCGGACGCGGTGCTGGCCTTCGCCGTCAGCGACACCGGGGTTGGCATCGCCGCCGACAAGCTGCAGCTGATCTTCGAGGCGTTCCAGCAGGCCGACGGCTCCACCGCCCGCAAGTACGGCGGCACGGGCCTGGGCCTGTCGATCTCGCGCGAGCTGGCGCGCCTGCTGGGCGGCGAGATCCGCGTCGAATCGGCGGTCGGCAACGGCTCCACCTTCACACTGTTCTTGCCTTATAACCGCGCGGGCTTCATCAACTACGACATGGGCCGCCAGCCGCAGGTGCGCCTGCCGACGCCCGCCCCGCAAGTGGTGTACACGCCGCCGCACTACAGCGAGCTGTCGATGCCGGAGCACGACAACGGCAACGCCATCACCGACATCGACACCGACATGGAGGAATACAGCAGCAGCGACGACCGCGGCCTGGTGGCGCCGGGCGACCCGTCGGTGCTGATCATCGAGGACGACGAGCGCTTCTCCAAGATCGTGCTCGATTTCGCGCGCGAGAAGAACTTCAAGGGCATCGTGACGATGCAGGGCGATTCGGCACTGAGCCTGGCGCGCGACTACCTGCCGTCCGCCATCCTGCTCGACCTGGACCTGCCGGACATCGATGGCTTCACTGTGCTGGACCGCCTGAAGCGCGACCCGAGCACGCGCCACATCCCGGTGCATGTGATGTCCAGCCTGCGCGAGCGCGAACGGGCGCTGCGCCTGGGCGCGATCTCCTACCTGAACAAGCCGGTCAGCAAAGCCGCCCTGCAGGAGGAGTTCACCCGCATCCAGAAATTCCTGCTGGGCGGTAAGCGCAGCCTGCTGGTGGTGGACGACGAACAAATGCAGCGCGACGCCATCGTCGCCCTGATCGGCGACGCCGACCTGCACATCGTCGCCGTCGACACCGGCCAGGCGGCGCTGGACGCGCTGCGCGAGGCGCACTTCGACTGCATGGTGCTGGACCTGACGCTGCCGGACATCAGCGGCTTCGACCTGCTCGACATCATCGGCAAGGACGAATCGCTGCGCGACCTGCCCATCGTGATCAACACCGCCAAGGAGTTGAACCGCAAGGAGGTGGCAAAGCTGAAGCGCTACGCCAAGACCATCGTCATCAAGGACGCCCGCTCGCCGGAACGCCTGCTGGACGAAACCGCGCTGTTCCTGCACCGCTCGCAGGCCAGCCTGCCCGAGGCGCAGCGCCGCATGCTGGAGGAGATCCACGCGGCCGACGGCGGCCTGGCCGGCCGCAAGGTGCTGATCGTCGACGATGACTTGCGCAACATCTTCGCGCTGTCTTCGCTGCTGGAGCGCCAGCAGATGCAGGTGTCGTTCGCCGAGAACGGCCGCGACGGCATCGAGGTGCTGGAAAAGGATCCGACCATCGAGATCGTCCTGATGGACATCATGATGCCGGAGATGGACGGCTACGACACCATGCGCGCCATCCGCCGCATCCCCAAGTTCAAATCGCTGCCGATCATCACGCTGACGGCGAAGGCGATGAAGGGCGACCGCGACAAGTGTATCGCGGCCGGCGCGTCGGACTACATCACCAAGCCGGTGGACGTGGCCCAGCTGCTGTCGCTGATGCGGGTGTGGCTGCACTGATGAGCGTCATGAACTCGTTATTGGCATCGCTGCGCGCTGCGCTGCGGCCCGCCGACACCGGCGGGCCGGCCGGCGATCCGCAGGCGTCCGTGGCTTCCACAACTTCCACACTCGGCGAGCTCCATGCAGGCGCCCAGCGCCGGCATTCCCCGTCCACGGTGGAGGAGCTGGAACTGGAGCTGCTGCTGGAGGCCGCGTTCCAGGTCTATGGCTACGACTATCGCGGCTACCAGCGCGACGTGGTCGCGCGCCGCGTGCAGGCGGCGATGGCGCAGCTGTCCTTGTCCACCATCTCGGCGCTGCAGGCCCGCGTGCTGCACGAGCCGCATGCGTGGAATGTGCTGCTGCGGGAGCTTTCGGTGGAACCGGCGTTGATGTTCGACGACGCCGCCGAAGCGTCACTGCTGCGCATGTCGCTGGGCGTGTGCCTGCACGGCGCCGCGCTGCCGCGCGTGTGGCTGGCCGACTGCGCCGGCGCCCAGCAGGCGTGGACGCTGGCCATCCTGCTGGAACAGGAACAGCTGGGCGCGCGCACCGAAATCTACGCGACCGTCTCCAGCGACGCGCTGCTGGCCGAAGCGCAGGCCGCAAGCCTGCCGATGGCGCGGCTGGGCGAACTGCAGGCCAATTACGTGCGCAGCGGCGGCACCGGCAAGCTGCTCGACTATTTCGAAGTCAGCGGCGACGGTCTGCATGCGGCGCTGCGGCCGCAGCTGCGCAACCGCATCACGTGGGCGCAGTACAACCTGGTCACGGACGCCTCGTTCAACGAGTTCCAGATGATACTGGGGCGGCGCGCCCTGCCCGACTTCGGCCCGGCGCTGCGCCAGCGCGTGCTGCGGCTGTTCGACGACAGCCTGGCACCGACCGGCATGCTGGCGCTGGACCGGCCGCTGGATGCGGGCGATCCGCTGGCCGCCCGCTACAAACCCTTGTTCCCGCAGCAGCCTTGGTACAAGCGCGTGGCCTGAGCGTTGCTAGTACACGGCCGAAGCGCTCGGCCGTTCCGCAACGCGGTCGCGCCAAGCCTGCAGATGGTCCATGCCCTCCGCGCCCGGCCGGAACTTCATCAGGCCGCGCGCAAACTCCAGCGCGCAAAAAGCCGTGATGTCGGCGATGGTGAAGCGCTGCCCCGCCACGAACGGCTGGCCCGCCAGCACGCCATCCAGCCAGCGCGCCGTGTCGCGCATCTTCTCGCCCTGCGAGGCGCCGAAATCGGCGAACTGCGGCTGCTCCAGTATCGCCAGGCCCGGATGCGTATGTCGTATGCAGTTGGCGATGCCCAGGAACAGATGCAGCTCGACGCGGCGATCCGTCATCTCGATGAAGGCGCGCTCGTCGAAGCCGTCGCCCATCAGGTTGGGCTCCGGCGCGTAGCCCTCCAGCCAGGTGCAGATGGCGCGCGTTTCGCACAGGATGCGGCCGTCGTCCAGCTCCAGCGCCGGCACGCGGCCAAACGGATTCTTCGCCAGATACGCGGCGCTGCGGTGCGCGCCGCCGAGCAGGTCGATCGACACCTGCTCGATATCGGCCAGTCCCTTCTCGGCCATGAACATGGCGACCCGGCGCGGATTGGGGGTGCGCGGCGAGGTATAGAACTTCATGGTGGTTCCTTTCATCGGATGGTCATACCGGCATCATAGCTTGAACCACGGCCACCAAGATTGACATTGTGACCAGATAGCCGTAGATTGCTCGTTGGCCCACGAAGCCAATAACGGTTTATATCGTTTGCCTATCGGCTCACCCTACTGAAGGATAATGCATGAAACGCAGTTTGATATCGCTCGCCGTGATGGCGCTGCTCGGCCTCTCCACCGGCCTCGCCCCACTGACCGTGGCCGCCGCGCCGGCCGCCAAGGCCGCCAAGGCCACCACCCAGCTTCCCCGCAACGCCGTGCCCACACACTACGCGGTTTCGCTGGTGCCGGATGCCGCCAACAGCAGCTTCAGCGCCAGCGTCGTCATCGCGCTGGACATCAAGCAGGCCAGCAACAGCATCACCCTCAACGCCGCCGACCTGAAATTCAGCGCCGCCGCGATCAGCGCGGGACCAGGCAAGCCTGCGCTGGCCGCCAGCAAGATCAGCGTCGACAACGACAAACAAACCGCCACCTTCGAGTTCGCCCAGCCGCTGGCGGTGGGCAGCTACCAGCTCAAGCTGGACTACACCGGCGTGATCGGCACCCAGGCGGCCGGCATCTTCTCGCTGGACTATCAGAACGGCGGCGAAAAGAAGCGCGCCCTGTACACCCAGTTTGAGAACTCCGAAGCGCGCCGCATGATCCCGTCGTGGGACGAGCCGTTCTACAAGGCCACCTTCGCGCTGGAAGCGACCGTGCCAGCCGGCCAGATGGCCGTGTCGAACATGCCGGTGGCCTCCACCAGCAAGCTGGCCGACGGCCGAGAGCTGGTGCGCTTCGCCACCTCGCCGAAGATGTCGACCTACCTGCTGTTCTTCGGCCTGGGCGAATTCGAACGCGCCAGCGCGGTCGAAGGCGGCACCGAATTGGGCGTCGTCACGCAGAAAGGCTCGCTGGGCCAGGCCCAGTTCGCGCTGGATTCGTCGGTGGCCGTACTGAAGGAATACAACGACTACTTCGGCGTCAAGTACCCGCTGCCAAAGCTGGACAACATCGCCGCGCCGGGCCGCAGCCAGTTCTTCAGCGCGATGGAAAACTGGGGCGCGATCTTCACCTTCGAAGCCGCGATCCTGCTCGATCCGCGCGTCGCCACGCAGTCGGACAAGGAGACCTCCTTCCTGGTGGCCGCGCACGAAATGGCGCACCAATGGTTCGGCGACCTGGTCACGATGACCTGGTGGGACGACCTGTGGCTCAACGAAGGCTTCGCCTCGTGGATGGAGTCGCGCACCACCACCCGCCTGCACCCCGAATGGAATTGGGAGCTGCGCGCCGTCGGCACCCGCGAGCAAGCCATGGGCCGCGACGCGCTGGTCACCACCCATCCGGTGGTGCAGCACATCGCCACCGTGGAACAGGCCAGCCAGGCCTTCGACAGCATCACCTATCAAAAGGGCGAATCGGTGATCCGCATGCTGGAGAACTACGTCGGCGACGACGCCTGGCGCGCGGGCGTGCGCAGCTACATGGCCAAGCACGCGTATGGCAACACGGTGTCCGACGACCTGTGGCGCGAAGTGGAAAAAGCCGCGCACAAGCCGATCACCGCGATCGCGCACGACTTCACGCTGCAACCTGGCGTGCCGATGATACGCGTGGCCGATGCCGTCTGCAAAAACGGGCAGACCACCATCGCGCTGACGCAGGGTGAGTTCAGCAAGGACCGGACCGACAAGAAGCCGTTGAGCTGGCGCGTGCCGGTGATCGCCCAGACCGTGGGCGGCGCGCCGGTGCGCGCCCTCGTCAACGGCAAGGCCAGCATGACGCTGCCCGGTTGCGGTACGGTGCTGGTCAACGCGGGCCAGAGCGGCTACTACCGCACGCTGTACGCACCGAAGGCGTTTGCCGCGCTGACCGACAGCTTCGCCGGCCTGCCGGCCATCGATCAACTGGGCCTGCTGTCGGACAGCTGGTCGCTGGGCATGGCGGGCCTGATGCCGGCCTCCAGCTTCCTCGACCTGGCCAGCAAGGCGCCGCTGGACGCCGCGCCGCAGGTGTGGGAGCAGATCGCCGGTTCGCTGGCCGCCCTGCACCAGAGCTACGAAGGCAAGCCTGAACAACAGGCCGCGTTGGACCGCTACGCGCGCAAGCGCCTGGCGCCGGTGCTGGCGCGCGTCGGCTGGACCAAGGCCGCGGATGAAGCCGCGCCGGTGGCCAACCTGCGCGAAACGCTGATCAACGTGCTGGGTGCCGTCGGCGACGAAGGCGTGGTGGCGGAAGCGCGCCGCCGTTATGCCGCCTCGGCCACCGACAAGGATGCGATGACCGCCGCGCTGCGCCGCCCCATCCTGGGCGTGATCGCCGCCAATGCCGATGCCGCGACCTGGGACCAGCTGCACGCAGCCGCCCGCGAAGAAAAATCGACCATGATCAAGAGCGAGCTGTATGACCTGCTTGCCATCGTCAAGGACAAGGCACTGGCGCAGCGCGCGCTGGAACTGGCGTTGACCGACGAAGGCGGTGCCACCGAAGGCGCGTCCATCCTGAACCACGTGGCCGGCCATCACCCGGACATGGCCTACGACTTCGCCGTCGGCCATCACGGACAGCTGGAGAAGAAGATCGATGCCACCTCGCGCAGCCGCTACTTCCCAGGCCTTGGCGGCCGCTCGGCCGATCCGGCCATGATCGACAAGCTGCGCGCCTACGCCAAGCAATACCTGCCGGCCGAAGCGCAAGGCGACACCCGGACCGCGATCGCCTCGATCCAGTACCGCGTGAAGCTGCGCACCACGCGCCTGCCGGAAATCGACGCCTGGCTCGCCAAGCACGGCTGATTGGGCAAAAAAAAACCAGCGTCATCGCGAGATGATGCTGGTTACGAAAACGCTCGAAAGCGTGGGGATGGCTGTTTGTCCGGCGGCGATGGTGCCGCCTGGACGAAATTTGTGCCGGGCTTGATGGAGTCCGGCAACCGGGCGCGAGGCTTGAACCGCGCTACAGGTGTCACTTTGCCAGCGATCGACTGGCATAGGCTTAGGGATTCATTAAAGGGAGATGGTGCCGGTGTTTCAGGCCACCGGCGAGCCTGCTGAGTCATGCTTTGTGAAATCCCGCACCGGCTTGGGCGCGGAGACCAGCTAGAGCACGCTGGAACCAGCGAGACGCATCATAATCGGGCATTATGACGGCCAAATGACTACCGGCGCAGCGATGAGAAAATTCTATAAATATCTGAAGGTGGGCGTGTTGAGCGGCTGCGTGGCCGCGTGTACGCAGCTGCCCGGCCCCGCGCAGGAGACGCCCGCCGCCGCCCATGCACCGACGCCCGCGATGCTGGCCGCCTCCATCACCCATCCGCCGCGCCCGGCGACGCCTGCCGCCGCCGTGCTGAACATCGATAGCGGACTATCGCTGATCGCCGTCACCGTGCGGCGCGGCGGCCTGCTGGCGCGGCTGGGCCACGACCATGTGGTCGCCAGCCGCCACATCACCGGCACCGTCGCGCCGGCCGATAACCGGGCCGATTTCCAATTCCGCCTGGACCAGCTCACGGTCGATGAGGCCGAGCTGCGCATCGCCGCCGGGCTGGAGAAGCAACCCTCCGCCGACGCCATCGAAGGCACCCGCAACAATATGCTGACCAGGGTGCTGGATGCGGAACGTTATCCGCTGGTGCAGGTGCACGCCGAACGCGGCGCGGCCGGCCAGCCGCTGCAGGTGGCAATCACGCTGCACGGCGTTACCCGCAGCATGGCCATTCCTGTGGAGATCCGCGACGCCAAAGGCGTGATGACCGTCACCGGCAACGTCAACCTGAAACAAAGTGATTTCGGCATCACGCCGTTTTCCGTGATGGCCGGCGCGCTGGCCGTGCAGGATCAGATGGAGCTGCGCTTTACGCTGGTGGCCAAGTAACCTGCATGAAGCCTGCCAATCCGCCCTGGAAAGTAACTGGGGCCGGTCAGTCAAGGAGAATGCTTATTTGGGAATAAAAGGCAAATCGACAGCCGGGTGCTCGACCACCTTCGCCACGCATGAAGTGACCTTATCGGGGAAACGGATCAGTGAGGTCGATGAATTTCGCGCATACGCCAACTACGCAGAAGCTGCCGCCGATTACGCTTCATTAATACAACGAAAATACTCCACTGTCATGGCCCACCGTACCAATCCGGCAGAATTCGCCGAAGCTGTCTCCAGACGAGGTTACGCCACGGATCCGCAATATGCGACGAAGTTAAAATCCATCATCCGTGTGCACATCGCACCGCAGCTGAAAAGTAAAAATGTGGTGAAACCATGAAAACACCCCGCTACCTGACGGCAGCACTGTTTTTCATATCGACATTAGCATACGCGGGCCAAATACGGACCAAGGATGAGGCAAGCAGACTGGCAATTTCCGCGATCCACAAATATGGTTTAACCACGCTGAAAGATGAATGCGGAGCAATCGATGTGATCGATCAACCGTTGTACTTCGAGATCGTGGTGCGTGAACGCCATACGCAAAAATGTGGCGGCCTTCCAGAAACAGGGCCGCGTCTTTTCAACGTACGAGTAAGAAAAAAAGACGGTCAACTGACCAGCGATGTTTACGACGGAACGAATTACAAGCTGGTAGATCACACACCGGCATGGACAAAATAAACAATTATATCTAGAGCGCGAACTTAACTTATTCCTGCGATAAGGACGAGTCCGTTTTCGCCCCGAAGCCGCCGGTCGCGCGGCATTATCTTTTTGAGCGAACCACCAGCTCTTCAGAAATTGCCAGCAGTTCGCAGTCCTCGTCTAAACCATGATATGGTTTTACTCTGAGATGATTGCGAGGTTGGCGGGCTATCTTTTCCGGCGAATCGTCAAGGATGGTGATGCGTTCCACTGGATATCCATGACTTTGCACGCGACGAAGGTCTTTGATATATACGTAGCCGTTGGACTGCGCATCCACACGTTGAATACAACGCTCCACGGCCCAAGAAAACTTCACATCAAAACCGACAAAAATCTCTGCTACGACTGCATCGACATATTCTCGCGAAGAGGACGACCAGACAGCAAAATCGTATAAGGGCTCAGCGGCCTTCAGAAGCTCGAAAAGGAATGGCCTTTTGTAGACGAAGTATGGTGCATATTCGAAATCCGCAGTCCGACCAAGTTGTTGGGTAGTCGCATGCACTAGCGTTTCATCAAGGTCGAAAATCAGGAGGTTACTTGTCATGCATTACCTATAGATAGTTTTGGGCGGCGGCTTCCGTCCGCTATCAGTCTGCGGTAGCAGGGCCATGTATGGCAATCACTTCACACAATGCTACTGGTTTTGCCCCTTCTACGAATGCCCCCTTGGTCCCTATTGATATTCGTTCCCGGTGATACGACTCGTTGTCCAGATTTACGATGTACATCATCGCTCGCCCAGTCTCAGGTACTTCTCCTTCCGGAAGTACACTACCTTCGGAAGAAAGAAACTCTGGCCAAATCATCCAAATTCCATCCGTAGCCGGTGATCTTGCCCCCGTATAACCGGACACAGCTTATCGCTTAGTTAGCGCCGCTTTCCTGAGCCCGGCGCGCCAGCTCCCTCCTGAACAAGCGAGGCGATTTTAACTTCAACGACGAGTGCGGATGAAC
>QVIN01000029.1 GCA_003416985.1 Duganella sp. BJB480
TGATCTTGCCCCCGTATAACCGGACACAGCTTATCGCTTAGTTAGCGCCGCTTTCCTGAGCCCGGCGCGCCAGCTCCCTCCTGAACAAGCGAGGCGATTTTAACTTCAACGACGAGTGCGGATGAACCTCATTGAAATGCAAAAAAGCGTCTGGCAGTTGAGCGAGAACGACTTTGGCATTGCTGCGGTCCATCAGGCTGACGTAGTCCCGTTTAAATGTGTTCACGAAGCTCTCGGCGATCCCGTTCGACTGCGGGCTGCACACCGGCGTATGAATCGGCTCCAAGCCCAATGCGCGAACCAGAGCATGCGTTTCATGGGCCCGGTAGGCGCCGCCATTGTCGCTCAAGAACTCCAGCTTCGCAGAGCCGATGCTGGCCTGGCCAAACCGAGCCTCGACCGCTTCCACCAGCATGTCGCGTACTGGCTCACCAGGCAAACCACGTTCAGCCCAGGCACGCCACGCAATGATTTCGCGATCACAGCAGTCCTTCATGAACACGCCAGTGACAACCTCTCCATTGTCGCAAGCAATCTCGAATCCATCCGAACACCAGCGCTGATTCGGCTCGGCCACGGCCACGACGCCGTCGTGAACGCGGCTGCTGACGCGGCGTTTTGGCGCCTTCGGCAGCAACAGGCGGTGCTCCTTCATTACCCGATAAAACCGCTTGTGGTTGATCGACTGCAGGCCCATCAAGGCACGCGTTCGATTCACCAAGGCGCCCGCCCTGCGATAGCCGTATGTCGGCAGTGCCGTGATTTCGGCGCGCACCGCGTCGACCAAGATGGCGTCGGCCGGCTGGTGGAACGTCTGCACGGTACGGCCGTCAACCCAGTCGGTCGGGCGCGCCGCCCTGGTGCACACATTCGAGCGCGCCACGCCCAGTGCCGAACAGACCGCCTTTACTGGCCGTCCTTGTCCAACAAGGGCGAGCGCGCAATCCACTTTTTTTCGCGAGCGAACTCGACTGCCTCCTTCAGGATCTCCGCTTCCATCGTCTTCTTGCCCAACATACGTTGCAGCTGGGCGATCTGGGCGCGGGCCGCAGCCAGTTCGCTTGCCGGCACTACCGATTCACCAGCAGAGACCGCCGTGAGCGCGCCTTCGCGCTCCAGCTTGCGCCAGTTGAACAGCTGGCTAGCGCCGACACCGTGCCTGCGGGCGACCAGCGAGACGGTCATGCCCGGTTCGTATGTCTCGCGCACCAGCGCCGCCTTCTCATCGGCTGACCAGCGCCTGCGGCGCTCCTGGCTTATCGTTACAACCTCGATTGTTTGCTTGTTCCTAGTCATATGCACAGTCCTATTCCTATCCGTAAGAATAGCGCATAGGCTGTGTCCGGTGAATCAGGGGGCTATTTCA
>QVIN01000030.1 GCA_003416985.1 Duganella sp. BJB480
GGGCACCAACCAGGTCGTCGCGCTGACCTCGGGCCAGATCGCCAGCCTGAGCACCGCGCAAGTGGCCGCGCTGAGCGCCAACAGCATCGGCGCGATCGAGACCGCCGACCTGTCGGGCCTGTCGACCGGCGACATCGCCGCGCTGCGCACCAGCCAGCTGGCCGGCCTGACCACCGACCAGGTGGGCGCGCTGTCGACCAACCAGTTCGGCGCACTGAGCTCGGCGCAAGTCGGCGCCCTGAGCACCAATCAGATCGTCGCCCTGACCACCGGCCAGGCCAGCGTGCTGACCGCCGCCCAGGCCGCCGGCCTGTCCACCAACGGCGTGGCCGCGCTGGAGACCAACGACTTCGCCGCCTTGTCGACCAACGCGATCGCCGCGCTGAGCGCCAACCAGGTCAAGGCCCTGACCACCAACCAGATCGTGGCGCTGACCACCAACGAAGCCGCCGCGCTGGGCACCGCGCAAGTGGCCGCGCTGTCGACCAACGACATCGCCGCGCTGGAAACGGCCGACCTGTCGGCCATCAAGGTGGCCGCCATCGCCATCCTGAGCACCGCGCAGGTGTCGGCCCTGACCACCGGCCAGGTCGCCTCGCTGGCCACCGCCTCGATCGCCGCGCTGAGCACGGCCGCCATCGGCGCGCTGAGCACCAACCAGATCGTCGCCCTGAGCTCGAACCAGATCAACAGCCTGGGCACCGCGCAAGTGGCGGCCCTGTCGAGCAACGCCATCGGCGCGATCCAGACCGCCGACCTGGCCGGCCTGTCGACCAATGACATCGCCGCGCTGCGCAGCAACCAGCTGGCCGGCCTGACCACCGACCAGGTGGGCGCGCTGTCGACCAACCAGATCGTCGCGCTGACCACCGCCGCCGTGTCCGGCCTGACCACCAACCAGATCGTCGCCCTGACCACCGGCCAGGCCAGCGTGCTGAGCACCGCCCAGGTGGCCGCGCTGACCACCAACGCCATCGCCGCGCTGTCGACCAACGACTTCGCCGCGCTGTCGACCAACGCTG
>QVIN01000032.1 GCA_003416985.1 Duganella sp. BJB480
CCGACAAGCTGAGCCTGCAGAAGACCTTCGACGTCGATGAAAAGACGAAGAACCTGTTCGTGATGGGGAACACCCAGAACGAGCTGTTCGGCCATCGCCTGCGCGGCAATTTCGGCGCGCGCTATGTCAAGGTCGATACCGACATGAACTTCTACAAGGTCGACGCCACCACCAAGGCGGTCACGCCGTCCGGCGCCAGCAAGTCGACCAGCAAGGTCCTGCCCAGCATGACCCTGATCTACGACCCGGCCAAGGACGTCGTGGTGCGCTTCAACTATGGCGAAACCCTGCGCCGCCCGACTTTCGGCGACCTGAATCCCGTCCTGCAACTGGGCGACGACGTGTCCAAGGTGGGTTATGGCTCGGGCAGCGGCGGCAACCCCGACCTGAAACCGACCCACTCCAAGAACCTCGACCTGACGGGCGAGTGGTACTTCCAGAAGGACAGCGCGCTGTACGGCACGCTGTTCAAGCGCAAGATCGACGGCCTGGTGGTGAGCTTGCGTCACAAGGTGCACGTCGATCCGGCGAACGACCCGTTCCGCAACTCGACCTCGGGCGGCGACCATACGAACGGCTATGACTATGTCATCAACTCGCCGGTCAACGCCTCCAACGGCGACATCAAGGGCGGCGAGCTCGGCTTGATCTACTTCCCGAAAGGGCTGCCGAGCCTGCTGGACGGCCTGGGCATCCAGGGCAGCTACACGCGACTGACCTCGTCGCAGAACGTCCCTGACGCCAATGACGCCGGCGTCATCGTCTCGCAGCTCGAGACGCCGTTCTTCGGCGTGTCGCACAGCTCGTACAACGCCACGCTGGCCTACGAAAAGGGTCCGGTCAGCGCGCGCCTGTCCTATGTGTGGCGCTCCGGCTTCCTGGCCAGGAACGAAGCGGCCTTGTTCGCCAATCCGATCGGCATCTGGCGTCAGCCGGAAAAGAGCGTGGACATGCAGATCT
>QVIN01000033.1 GCA_003416985.1 Duganella sp. BJB480
GCGCCCGGATTTGCCTAAGCGCCTTCTATGAACCAGAAACTGACTATTCCAACAGTCAGACAACCTTCCGCGATCCGTCCCCCCATCGCATCATACGACGGTGCAGGAATATTAACCTGCTTCCCATCAGCTACGCATCTCTGCCTCGCCTTAGGGGCCGACTCACCCTGCTCCGATGAACGTTGAACAGGAAACCTTGGGCTTACGGCGTGGGGGCTTTTCACCCCCATTATCGCTACTCATGTCAGCATTCGCACTTCTGATACCTCCAGCATCCTTTACAAGACACCTTCGCAGGCTTACAGAACGCTCTCCTACCATATGCTTACGCATATCCGCAGCTTCGGTGACTGGCTTAGCCCCGTTACATCTTCCGCGCAGGACGACTCGATCAGTGAGCTATTACGCTTTCTTTAAATGATGGCTGCTTCTAAGCCAACATCCTGACTGTTTTAGCCTTCCCACTTCGTTTTCCACTTAGCCAATCTTTGGGACCTTAGCTGGCGGTCTGGGTTGTTTCCCTCTTGACGCCGGACGTTAGCACCCGACGTCTGTCTCCCAAGCTCGCACTCATCGGTATTCGGAGTTTGCAATGGTTTGGTAAGTCGCGATGACCCCCTAGCCATAACAGTGCTCTACCCCCGATGGTGATACTTGAGGCACTACCTAAATAGTTTTCGGAGAGAACCAGCTATTTCCAAGTTTGTTTAGCCTTTCACCCCTACCCACAGCTCATCCCCTAATTTTTCAACATTAGTGGGTTCGGACCTCCAGTGCGTGTTACCGCACCTTCATCCTGGCCATGAGTAGATCACTTGGTTTCGGGTCTACACCCAGCGACTA
>QVIN01000034.1 GCA_003416985.1 Duganella sp. BJB480
TCTACAAGGTCGACGCCACCACCAAGGCGGTCACGCCGTCCGGCGCCAGCAAGTCGACCAGCAAGGTCCTGCCCAGCATGACCCTGATCTACGACCCGGCCAAGGACGTCGTGGTGCGCTTCAACTACGGCGAAACCCTGCGCCGCCCGACTTTCGGCGACCTGAATCCCGTCCTGCAACTGGGCGACGACGTGTCGAAGGTGGGTTATGGCTCGGGCAGCGGCGGCAATCCCGACCTGAAACCGACGCATTCCAAGAACCTCGACCTGACGGGCGAGTGGTACTTCCAGAAGGACAGCGCGCTGTACGGCACGCTGTTCAAGCGCAAGATCGACGGCCTGGTGGTGAGCTTGCGTCACAAGGTGCACGTCGATCCGGCGAACGACCCGTTCCGCAACTCGACCTCGGGCGGCGACCATACGAACGGCTACGATTACGTCATCAACTCGCCGGTCAACGCCTCCAACGGCGACATCAAGGGCGGCGAGCTCGGCTTGATCTACTTCCCGAAAGGGCTGCCGAGCCTGCTGGACGGCCTGGGCATCCAGGGCAGCTACACGCGGCTGACCTCGTCGCAGAACGTGCCCGACGCCAACGATGCCGGCGTCATCGTCTCGCAGCTGGAGACGCCGTTCTTCGGCGTGTCGCACAGCTCGTACAACGCCACGCTGGCCTACGAAAAAGGTCCGGTCAGCGCGCGCCTGTCCTATGTGTGGCGCTCCGGCTTCCTGGCCAGGAACGAAGCGGCCTTGTTCGCCAATCCGATCGGCATCTGGCGTCAGCCGGAAAAGAGCGTGGACATGCAGATCT
>QVIN01000035.1 GCA_003416985.1 Duganella sp. BJB480
CCCCAGTCGGCATCGTAGACGCCGCCCAGGCTGGCGGTCGCGGCGCTGCCCTTGTTGCGGTTGGCGGTGTCGTAGAACTGCGCGACATTCCACTTGCTCGGGTCGGTCAGGTCGGCGTTGTTGTTGAAACGGAAGGCCGTGTTGTTGCCGCCGCCATTGAAGTCGACCGAGATGGACGGCGCGACGCGATCGATCCGGGTGGCGGTGAATTCCGAGTGGAAGGTGCTGGTCTGGTACGACAGGTCGCCTTCCAGCTTCAGCTTGTCGCTGATGTCCCACTTGCCGTTCAGGGCATACACGTAGGAGTCGGTCGCCGACGTGGTGTAGTCGCCGCTGTTGAAGCCATAGACGTTGTTGACGTTGCGGCTCTTGATGATGTTCGTCCCCGGGAAGGTCGTGATCGAGCTTGCGGGGTTGCTGCCGAGGTCACCCCACCAGTCGACAAAGCTGAACAGCAACTGGTTGAAGGTCTTGTCGCGATAACCGTTGTACATCGATTCGAAGGTGTAGACCGAATCGCTGTTCGGTTTCCACTGCAGCGCGATGTTGGCGGCGGGACGCTCGCGGTCGCCCTTGAGGTCGCTCTGGAAAACGGCGTCGCGCGCCAGGTAGTACGGATAAGCCTTGCCGTTGAAATCCAGCGTCGACCCCGCCGCGGTCGGCAAGCCGGCATGGGTGCCGGGCGTCCAGATGTTGTTGTCGAAGATGCGCTGCAGCGGCGTGTAACCCGCGGGAACCTCGGCGGCGTTCGGGCTGGTGAACGGCACCATCGCGCCCGGCGTCACGCTTTCGTTGCG
>QVIN01000036.1 GCA_003416985.1 Duganella sp. BJB480
TTCGACTGATGGTCGTTCGTCCCCTCACTGAGCTTCCGGAGCTGCGTTGCTTGGGCGTTACGCCAAGGAAGGCGGCGAAGGCTTTCGCACTGCCAAAGCGGCGGATATCGCCCAAACTCCCCAATACCTTGGCCGGCGTGGTCATCCCTACGCCGGGGATTGTGGTGAGCAAATCCGCATCGTGCTTCAGGCCAGGATGGCGATCGATGTGATCGTCGATGTCACTTTCAAGCTTCTCAATTTCTGCGCTGAGCCAGGTGATATGCTGCCGCACGTGCTGCACCACCTCGTCCATTCCACCGATGGCTAACGCCTCCAACCGGTTTTCTTCCTGCTGGCGGATATCCTTCAAGGCTTGAACGCGCTGAGTCCATGCCCGCAACTGGCGCTGCTCCAGCGGCGGCGGACTCCAGGGCGCAGGCCGCATTGCTGCGCAGTAGCGAGCGATCAGGCCGGCGTCGATGGCATCGTTCTTGTTGCGAATATTCTCGCTGTGGCCAAAGCCTTTGATGCAGGCCGGATTCTCCACGCTCACCATCAGGCCGGCCTGGTGCAACGCAAGCGCCACCGGCTCGGAATACACCC
>QVIN01000037.1 GCA_003416985.1 Duganella sp. BJB480
TCGATGGCATCGTTCTTGTTGCGAATATTCTCGCTGTGGCCAAAGCCTTTGATGCAGGCCGGATTCTCCACGCTCACCATCAGGCCGGCCTGGTGCAACGCAAGCGCCACCGGCTCGGAATACACCCCGGTCGCCTCCATGCAAACGTGCAAGGCCGATAACGGCACCTTGGATTTGCCCAGCCAATCGAGCAGCGCTCGGTGACCTTCGATGGAGTTTTCCAGCACCTTGGTCTTGGTTTTTCCGTTGACCAGCAGTGCAATATCTAATTTTCTCTTACTGACATCAATACCTACTGCTGCGTATATCGCATCCATTTTTTGACCTTCCTCGTATGCAGGCTTACGCATTGACGCGATGGCCCAAGATACCGTTCGGACTTATCAAATGAAACAGGCAGAGGCACCTATCTGACCCACGTGCTCCATGGCACTAAGTCTGATCAGCGTCACTCCGCCCGGCCGCACTTACTTCGTTATTATCCGATGGAGATGCGGTACGCTCAATATACGAAGTCTGACATTCGGACACG